>OY970376.1:0-2572500 GCA_963718755.1 uncultured Solirubrobacterales bacterium | reverse complement strand
GACCCGAAACTGGGCGAGCTATCCATGGGCAGGCTGAAGCGGGGGTAAGACCTCGTGGAGGGCCGAACCGACCTAGGTTGAAAACTGGGCGGATGACCTGTGGATTGGAGTGAAAGGCTAATCAAGCCCAGAGATATCTGGTTCTCTCCGAAATATATTTAGGTATAGCCTCGCGTGTTTGCGTGGCGGCCGTAGAGCACTGTTTGGACTAGGGGCCCTACCAGGTTACCGACTTCAGGCAAACTCCGAAGACCGTCACGGTTAGCGCGGGAGTCAGTGTGCGGGGGATAAACTTCGTACGCAAAAGGGGAACAACCCAGACCATCAGCTAAGGACCCTAAGTACTAGCTAAGTGGTGAACGATGTCCGAGTGCAGAGACAACCAAGAGGTTGGCTTAGAAGCAGCCACCCTTGAAAGAGTGCGTAACAGCTCACTGGTCAAGTGTTCGGGCGCGGAGAATGTAACGGGGCTCAAGCTAGTCTCCGAAGCTATGGGTGTGCAGGCCTGCGGGCTCTGCACGCGGTAGGAGAGCGTTCCAGTTGCGTGAAGCGGCTGCGTAAGCATCCGTGGAGTGGCTGGAAGTGAGAATGCCGGCATGAGTAACGATAGAGGGGTGAGACTCCCCTCCACCGATTGTCCAAGGATTCCTGAGTAAAGTTCGTCTGCTCAGGGTTAGTCGGGACCTAAGGCGAGGCCGAAAGGCGTAGCCGATGGCCAACAGGTTGATATTCCTGTACCACGTCGTTTCCGTTATGACCGATGGGGGGACGGGGAAGGGTAAGGGAACCCAGGCGATGGTCGTCCTGGGGCAAGCACGTAGCCAGTCTCTGTAGGAAAATCCGCAGGGGCGTTTTGACGCGAGGTGCGATGCCAGCTGGCTTGACCGCCGGCCAGTCCCCGATCCCATGCCTCCAAGAAAATCCTCTAGGCAGGACTCACGTGCCCGTACCGATAACCGACACAGGTGGACAAGTAGAACATACTGAGGTGAGCGAGCTAACTCTCGTTAAGGAACTCGGCAAAATCGTCCCGTAACTTCGGGAGAAGGGACGCCCCGGTAGGGTGAACTCCGTACGGAGGGAGCCTGAGGGGGCCGCAGTGAATTGGTCCAACCGACTGTTTACCAAAAACACAGGCCTCTGCTAAGTCGCAAGACGACGTATAGGGGCTGACGCCTGCCCGGTGCCGGAAGGTTACGCGGACTTGTTAGCGCTTCGGCGCGAAGCAATGAAGCTAAGCCCCGGTAAACGGCGGCCGTAACTATAACGGTCCTAAGGTAGCGAAATTCCTTGTCGGGTAAGTTCCGACCTGCACGAATGGCGCAACGAGTTGGACGCTGTCTCAACGAGAGGCTCGGTGAAATTAAAGTCTCGGTGAAGATGCCGAGTACCCGCAGCTAGACGGAAAGACCCCGTGAACCTTTACTGCAACTTGATATTGGAGTCTGATGTATCTCGCTCAGGATAGGTGGGAGACTGTGAACCGGCGGCTTTGGCTGCCGGGGAGTCGTCCTTGAGATACCACCCTTGATGTTTTGGGCTTCTAACACCATGCCGTGATCCGGGTGGTGAACAGTGTCAGGTGGGCAGTTTGACTGGGGCGGTCGCCTCCTAAAGAGTAACGGAGGCGCCCAAAGGTTCCCTCAGCACGGTTGGAAATCGTGCGTAGAGTGTAAAGGCAATAAGGGAGCTTGACTGCGAGACCGACGGGTCGAGCAGGAACGAAAGTTGGGCTTAGTGATCCGGCGGTAGCAAGTGGAAGCGCCGTCGCTCAACGGATAAAAGGTACTCCGGGGATAACAGGCTTATCGTTTCCAAGAGTCCACATCGACGAAACGGTTTGGCACCTCGATGTCGGCTCGTCGCATCCTGGGGCTGGAGTAGGTCCCAAGGGTTGGGCTGTTCGCCCATTAAAGCGGTACGCGAGCTGGGTTCAGAACGTCGTGAGACAGTTCGGTCCCTATCTGCTGTGGGCGTTGGAGAGTTGAGAGGAGTCATCCCTAGTACGAGAGGACCGGGATGAACGTGCCGCTGGTGTATCTGTTGTCCTGCCAAGGGCATCGCAGGTTAGCTACGCACGGAACGGATAACCGCTGAAGGCATCTAAGCGGGAAGCCGTCCTTGAGATGAGCTCTCCCATCCCTTCGAGGGAGTAAGACCCCTGGTAGACCACCAGGTTGATAGGCCGGCGGTGCAAGTGCAGTGATGCACTCAGCCGACCGGTACTAATGGGTCGAGGGCTTGACGGATATTTATTTCTTACCCATTTGATTAACGGCCTTGTGCAGTTTTCAAGCTCCACCGGGGCGCGGTCTCGCAAAATTCCGGTGGCGCATAGCGAGTGGGAAACACCTCTTCCCATTCCGAACAGAGCAGTTAAGCCACTCTGCGCCGATGGTACTTGGGGGGCAACCCCCTGGGAGAGTAGGTCGCCGCCGGTTCTTCTGACTCTGGGCCGCCCCTCGAGGGCGGCCCTTTGTCGTTCCGGGCCCTTCTGGCGTCGACGCTAGGAGCGCGTGGCGAAGCGATCGATCGCCGAGCTCCACGAGCCGGTGCTGCGAGGGGTGGCGAGGCGCCTGCGGCCCTCACAGGGGCGGGAGGCGGGCTGGTCGACCGGCTCGAGACCGTACTCACCGAGGGTCGCGAAGTCGATCGCCAAGTCGATGGCGTCTGCGATGCGGTCGCTGCTGGTCTTTTTCGTATCGAACATAGGTTCGACTCTACGGTTGCGTCCGGACGGCTTCTGGTTTTTGCATGTCGGCTTGCATGGCCTGTCCGGCTTTTATCCGTTTTGCAGGCTTTTTACGCGGTTGGAAGGCGAGCACGAGCGCCGCCGTCAGCGCCGGCTTCTCGACGTTGGGGGAGTGACCGGCGCCGCTGATCAGCTTCGTCCGGGTACCAGGATCGGCAGCTCGGTAGGCGGCGAGCGCCGCCTCTGGGTCGTCGGCGATCTGCTCCTCGGCACCCATGATCGCCAAGGCTGGCTTACCGGTCGCGGCAACGCGCTCGGGGAGCGCCACCTCGCTGGTGTAATCGTCGAAGCCGTCGTGGGAGCCCGAGTAGGAGCTGTAGGTCATCCGCTTGACGTCCTCGACAAAAGCATCTGGGACCGCAAAGCCCGGGGCGAAGGCGACCTCGAGGCCGTCCTCGATCGAGAAGTCGGGCTTGATCCGCCAGAGGGTCTGGCCGATGACCGGCCTGAAGGGAAGCTCGCCGATGAAGCCGACGTCGCCGTAGGAGGTGTCGGGAATGCTGTCGATTACCACCAGGCGGTTGACCAGTTGTGGCGACTGCTCGGCTAGGGCGATCGAAACCGGGCCGCCGAGGGAGTGCCCGACCACCTCGGCGTCGCGCACACCCAGTCGACCGAGCGCCGCTGCGACCAGATCCGCCTGCTCGGGGATCGAGTAGCCGGAGGCCGGCTTTTCTGAGCCACCGTGCCCAAGAAGATCCATCGCGATCACGCGGTGCTCACGAGCGAGGAGCGGAATCATCCCGTCCCACCAGTCGATCGAGCAGGTGAAGCAATGAACCAGCACGATTGGGCTGGCGCCGCGGGGGCCCCGTTCGATCAACTGGAGATCGCCGCCCGGCAGGCTGACGATACGACCCCCCGGCATAGTGGTCTCAGCAGCCTTGGTTTCGCCGTCGGTGACCAGGACGTTGACCCCGGTCAAGACCACCAAGGCGGCCACCGCGCCGATCAAGATCTTCCAGCCCCGTCCCATTACGCAGGTACCCTAACCGCAGCTATGGAGAAGTTCATAATCGACGGAGGGGCGCCCCTCTCGGGCGAGCTGACAGCGGCCGGCAACAAGAACGCCGCGTTGCCGATCCTCGCCGCCTGCCTGCTCACCGAGGAGGAGCTGATCCTGCACCGCGTGCCGCGGATCCGCGACACCGAAGCGCAGATCGCCCTGCTCGAACGGCTGGGGGTCGATGCCGCCTGGGTCGGCGACAACAGCCTGCGCCTCTGCGCCGCCGGCGTCTCCGACGTCGCCGTCGACGAGGAGCTCTCGAAGAAGATCCGCGCCTCGTTCCTGCTTGCCGGTCCGCTGCTTGCCCGGTTCGGCGAGGCGCGGATGCCGCCCCCCGGCGGCGACTTCATCGGCCGTCGCCGCCTCGACGCGCACCTCGACGCCTTCGCCGACCTGGGGGCCGGCATCGACGGCGATCGCTGGATCGAGCTGCACGCGCCCAGTGGCGGGCTGCGCCCTTGCGCGATCTTCATGGACGAGCCCTCGGTGATGGGGACCGAGAACGCCCTGATGGCGGCGGCGCTGACGCCGGGCCCGACGACGATCTCCAACGCCGCCAGCGAGCCGCACGTACAGGATCTCGCTCGCCTGCTCAGCGGCATGGGAGCCGAGGTGAGCGGGATCGGATCCAACGTGATGACGGTCCACGGCCGCGACCGCCTCGGCGGTGCCGAGCACACGATCTCGCCCGACCACATCGAGGTCGGCAGCTTCATGGCGCTTGCCGCCGCGACCGGTGGTGAGCTGCGAATCCGCGACGCCGCCCCAGAGGATCTGGTCATGGTGCGACGCCAGTTCCGCCGGCTCGGGCTCGAGTCGACAATCGAGGGTGACGACGTCCTCGTCCCGCCGGAGCAGAGGCTGCGGATCAAGGCTGACGTCGGCGACGCGATTCCCAAGATCGAGGACGGGCCCTGGCCGGCATTTCCCGCCGACCTGACCTCGATTGCGCTGGCGCTCGCCACCCAGGCCGACGGCGAGATCCTGATCTTCGAGAAGATGTTCGAGAACCGCCTCTTCTTCGTCGACAAGCTGGTCGCGATGGGCGCTCGGATCACGCTTTGCGATCCCCACCGGGCGATCGTCAGCGGTCCGAGCCGCCTTCACGGCGAACGCGTCGAGAGCCCCGACATCCGGGCCGGGATGGCGATGCTCATCGCCGCCCTGGCGGCCGAGGGGACGTCTGAGATCGGCAACATCCGCCAGATCGATCGTGGCTACGAGTCGATCGACGAGCGGCTGCGGGGGCTCGGCGCCAAGATCGAACGCGTCTCTGCAGAGATCCCGGCTTAGTAGGGCTTTCGCCCGTCCTCTCGTAAGGTCCCTCCGATGATCCACCCGATCCCCCCAGGGACGCGCGACATCCTCCCGGACGAGATGCGGGAGCTGCGGCGCCTGCACCTCGCCCTGGTCGAGGTGTTCGAGGGCCGTGGCTACGGCGAGGTGGCGACGCCGGCGATCGAGTACGACGAGGTGCTGGCGCGGGGCGACGGCCGCACCGCCGCTTCCGCCTACCGCTTCTTCGACGAGCGCGGCGACCTGCTCGCCCTGCGCTCGGATATGACGATCCCGATCGCGCGCCTGGCCGCCTCGCGCTATGCCGGCGCTGAGACGCCGCTGCGCCTCTGCTATCTCGCCAACGCTTTTCGCGCGGTGCGGCCGCAGCGCGGACAGATGCGGGAGTTCGCCCAGGCCGGGGTCGAGCTGATCGGCGCACCGGCCCCCGACGGCACGGTTGAGGTGATCGAGGTTCTCGGTGCCGCGCTCGACGCGGCTGGCCTGGACCGGGCCGTGATCGGCCTCGGCGACGCCGATCTCTTCCGTCAGCTACTGGCCGAGATGGGGGTCGAAGGGGAGGAGCGCGATGCGATCCTGTCCCGACTCGCGACACACGATCTGGTCGGCCTCGAGGTCGAGCTCTCTCGAGCCGGCATCGACGCCAAGCAAGTCGATACCTGCGTCGCCCTCTCTCAGCTCCGTGGGGGCCGCGAGGTTCTCGACCAAGCCCGGTCTATCGGCGGCAAGGCGGTCGAGCGGGCCACGGCGCGGATCGGCGAGACCTTCGAGGCGCTCGAGGAGCGGGACGCAGCCGGCCGCGTCCAGGTCGACCTCGGCCTGCTGCGCGACCTCGGCTACTACAGCGGCGCCATCCTCGAGGTCTACGACCCCGCCCTGGGACACGTCCTCGGCGGCGGCGGCCGCTACGACCAGCTGTTGAAGCGCTTCGGCCTCGACCTGCCCGCGGCCGGCTTCGCCCTCTACCTCGAGCGGGTCCACGTTGCCCAGATGGAGGAGTCGCGGCGAGAGGTCTCACCGTGAGCGTCGAAGTCGCAGGGATGGCAGGCGCCAAGGCGGACGGCCCGCTGAAGCTGGCCGTGCCGCGCGGCGCGCTGCTCGGGGGCACCCTGGACGCGCTCGACGCTGCCGGCGTCGATACCGCCGCGGTCCGCGGCGAGTCGCGCGCGTTGATCTTCCCCGGCACCCAGATCAGCCTGGTGACGATGCGCCCCTCTGACGTCCCGACCTACGTCGAGGCCGGCGCTGCCGACGTCGGCATCACCGGCAAGGATGTCCTGCTCGAGCAGGCGGATCGCATGGTCTACGAGCTGCTCGACCTCGGCTACGGGCGCTGTCGCATGGTGCTCGCCGGCCGCCAGGGCGACGAGAGCCTCGGCGAGTCGCAGCGCCGCCTGGGGATGATGCGGATCGCGACCAAGTACCCCCGGATCGCCGAACGCCACTTCGAGTCGACCGGCCGTCAGGTGGAGACGATCGAGGTCAAGGGCTCGGTCGAGCTGGCGCCGCTGATCGGCCTCGCCGACGGCATCGTCGACCTGGTCGCGACCGGGCGCACCCTGGAAGAGAACGACCTCGAGGTCCGCGAGGAGATCGTCGAGTGCACTGCACGCTTCGTCGCCAACCGGGTGGCGCACAAGCTGCGGGCGCAGGAGATCGACGAGCTGACGACGCGGTTGCGAGAGGCGACGGCAC
The DNA here is from genome assembly GCA_963718755.1 of uncultured Solirubrobacterales bacterium. Classification (GTDB taxonomy): domain Bacteria; phylum Actinomycetota; class Thermoleophilia; order Solirubrobacterales; family 70-9; genus VRUE01. Next base: position 2,565,751 of record OY970376.1, on the reverse strand, counting down.
GATGAGGGTCGAGCGCTTTCAGTGGGAGGGAGCGGTGGGAACGGCCCGGGCGGCACGTAGATGGGTCGAGGGATCAGTCGAGCCTGTCGACGTTCTCCCGATCGAGAAAGAGGTTCGCGAGGGTGGGGATGCCGCGGTGCTCGCCTTGACTGCTCGCTTCGACGCAACCGAGCGGCCGCCAGACTCCCTGCAAGTCGACCCAGGCGATGCGAAGGCAGCTCTGGAGAACCTCGACGATTCGCTGCGAAAAGCACTCGAGGTCGCCGCTGGCAACATTCGGATGGTCGCCGAAGCGCAGGTGGATACAGGGTCCCGCAGCGTCGCGCTGCCGCAGGGTCAGTCGGTATCCATCCGGGAGGCGCCGGTCGGTGCGGCCGGCATCTACGCACCGGGCGGGAGGGCCGCCTACCCCTCGAGCGTTTTGATGTGCGCGATCCCGGCTCAGATGGCGGGTGTGAAACGAGTCGCGCTCGCATCTCCGCCGGGCCGGGATGGGAATGTCCACACGCTGGTGTTGGCTGCGGCCGCTCTCTGCGGGATCGAGGAGATCTACGCAATGGGGGGCGCGCAGGCGATTTTTGCTCTGGCATACGGCACCGAGACGGTGCGCCAGGTCGACGTGATCGCCGGGCCTGGCAATGCCTGGGTGCAGGAGGCGAAGCGAATCAGCTTCGGATTCGTGGGGATCGATTCCTATGCCGGCCCCTCCGAGTTGATGGTGATCGCGGGTCATGACGCAGATCCGGACTGGATCGCCCTTGATCTCTGCGCACAGGCAGAGCACGGGGACGAGAGCCCCCTGATCGTCGCCGCCGTCGAGGAGCACGTCCTCGATGCGATCGAAGCAGCCGCCAAGCGGTCTGCGGAGTCCCGTCCCGGTGTCGCCGACGCGCCGCTCGCGCTCGTTCATGTTCCTGACGCCGAGGCTGCGATCGACCTCGCCAACGCCTACGCGCCTGAGCACCTCGAGCTGATCGAGGAGGATGCGGGGCTGCTTGCCGACAGGGTCGCGACCGCCGGATGCGTGTTCGTTGGGCGCTACGCAGCCACCGCATTCGGCGACTACGCCGCCGGTTCCAATCACGTCCTTCCAACGACCGGCGCCGGTCGATTCTCGGGACCCCTGGGCCCAGGCACCTTCCGTCGCAAGATCGCCACCGTGGAGGTTCCTGCCGAGGCCGCGGCGAAGTTGGCCCCACATGTCGATGCTCTTGCCCGCGCCGAGGGGTTCCCCGTCCACGGCGAGTCGGCGATGATTAGACGATGAGCAGAACCGCACAGAGAGAGCGTGGTACGGCCGAGACCCAGATCCGGCTCTCGCTGGACCTGGACGGGGGCGAGTCGAGCGCCGCAACCGGCGTCGGCTTCCTCGATCACATGCTCGACCTGCTCGCCCGTCACGGCAAGCTCGGCCTGGTTGTCGAGGCGAGCGGCGACTTGGAGACCGGCGCCCACCACACGGTGGAGGACGTCGGCATAGTGCTCGGCCAGGCCCTCGACGAGGCGCTGGGCGACCGGTCCGGCATCCGCCGTTACGGCTCTGCGCTCGTGCCGATGGACGAGTCGCTGGCCGAGTGCGCAATCGACATCTCGGGGCGGCCGCTGTGCGTCTTCGACGCGGAGCTGCCGGCCACCTCGATCGCCGGCTTCGACAGCGAGCTTGCCGAGGAGTTCTTCCGCGCCGTCGCCAACGGCGCCAAGCTGACCCTGCACGTTTCGGTCCGCCGCGGGACCAACGTGCACCACATGATCGAGGCCGGCTTCAAGGCCTTCGCGCGAGCGCTCCGCGTCGCCGTGTCGGTCGATCCCGACGAGAGCGGAGTGCCCTCGACCAAGGGAACGCTGAGCGAGTGACCACGCGTATCTGCATCCTCGACTACGGCATGGGCAACCTGCGCTCGGTCGAGAAGGCGCTGGAGCACGTCGGCGCCACGGCGACGATCGCCAACGACCCGGAGACGGTCCGCGCCGCCGACGGCGTGATCCTGCCCGGCGTCGGCGCCTTCCCGAAGGCGATGGAGCGGGTGCGCGAGCTCGGGCTCGACGAGCTGATCGCCGAGCGCCGCGACGCCGGCGTGCCGATCCTCGGCATCTGCCTCGGCCTGCAGCTGCTCTTCGACTCGACCACCGAGCTGGGCGGAGCGGCCGGGATCGGCCTGCTGCCCGGCGGCGCGGCGGAGCTGGACGCGGACGGGCTCAAGGTCCCGCACATCGGCTGGTCGCCGGTGCGCTGGGAGCGAGAGTCGAAGTTGACCGAGGGGATCGAGACCGAGACGCCCTTCTACTTCGTCCACTCGTTCGCGCCTCGGCCAAATCAGAGCGACCTGCTCGGCAGCGCCGGCTATGGCTCTCGCTTCGCCTGCGCAGCGGAGCGCGACAACGTCTTCGGCGTCCAGTTCCACCCCGAGAAGTCGAGCAGCGCCGGCCTGCGCCTGCTCTCGAACTTCGCCGGGGTCTGTGCAAAGGCGCCCGCCGCGGCGTGATCCTCTACCCGGCGATCGACATCCGCGGCGGCCAAGCGGTGCGCCTGCTGCAGGGCGACTACGCACGCGAGACGACCTACGACGCCGACCCGGTCGACGCGGCGGTGCGTTGGGCGAACGAAGGGGCGCAGTACCTGCATGTAGTCGACCTCGACGGAGCCAAGGCCGGGGAACCGCAGAACCTGGAGGCGATTCGGAGAATCGCGGCGGCGGTCGAGTGTCCGATCCAGGTCGGCGGGGGGCTGCGAGAAGCTGACTCCGTACAGGCCGTGCTCGACGCCGGCGCCGATCGAGTGGTTATCGGCACCGCGGCCCTCAAGGACCCCGAGTTCCTTGACGCGACGCTCGCCGCATACGGCGATCAAGTCGTCGTCTCGGTCGACGCACGCGACGGCCGGGTCGCTCTCGAGGGATGGACTGAAGCAGGTGAGGAGGGGGTGGTCGAGGCCGTGGCGGCGCTGAGCGAGAGAGGCGTGGCGAGGTTCCTGTGCACCTCGATCGAGGTCGACGGCACCATGGAGGGCCCAGCCCTCAACCTGCTCAACGAAATTGCAGCAGCAACCAACGCCCAAGTCATCGCCTCCGGCGGCGTCGGAGAGCTGACCCACCTCGAATCCCTCGCAAGCTCGACGCCCGCCAACGTCGAGGGCGCAATCGTGGGCAGAGCGCTCTACGAGCAGCGCTTCACCGTCGCTGAGGCCATCGCGGCCCTCGCCGACTAGCGCGGTAGAGCTTTGGGTCGCATAGCGGTTCAAACCTCGACCGCGCGATGCCGGGAGGAGCCGGGTGCCCCTCTCCAGGAGGCTCCGGACAGGCGCCCCGAAGCACACAAGCGACCCAGCTGCGCGACGGCCTCATGGAGAGGGGCACCCGGCTCCTCTACCTCCTACGCTTGTGTCCCATGGTTCTGAAGCGAGTAATCCCCTGCCTCGACGTAAACGCCGGCCGCGTCGTCAAGGGCACGAACTTCGTCGGCCTGCGCGACGCCGGCGATCCGGTCGAGCTTGCCGAGCGCTACGACGCCGAGGGTGCCGACGAGCTGGTCTTCCTCGACATCACCGCCTCGCACGAGAAGCGCGAGACGATCGTCGAGCTGGCCCGGCGCACCGCGGACAACGTCTTCATCCCCTTCACGATCGGCGGCGGGATTCGCTCCGTCGAGGACGCCCAGGCAGTGCTCGACGCCGGCGCGGACAAGGTCTCGGTCAACTCCTCGGCCTTGGCCCGCCCCGAGCTACTGAGCGAGCTTGGCGACCACTTCGGCGCCCAGTGCGTCGTGATCGCGATCGACGCCAAGCGCGAAGACGACGGCTGGGGGGTGTACGTCAACGGGGGCCGCAAGCGGGTCGAGGGCCGTGACGCCGTCGGCTGGGCCAAGGAGGCGACCGAGTTGGGAGCGGGGGAGGTGCTGCTGACCAGCATGGACCGCGACGGCACCAATGACGGCTACGACATCGAGCTGACCCGGGCTGTTGCCGAGGCGGTCTCGGTGCCGGTGATCGCCTCGGGCGGTGCCGGCACGCTCGAGCACCTCAGCGAGGCAATAGCCGACGGCCGTGCCGACGCCGTCCTCTGCGCCTCGATCTTCCACTACGGCACCTACCGGGTACGCGACGCGAAGCAGCACCTGGCGGCAGCCGGCATCCCCGTCCGCGCGTAGGCTCGCACCGAGCGATGCCTGAGCTGTTGCCCATCGACGACCTCGGCGAGCCCCTGCGCGACGTCTATCCGGAGCTCGCCGCCGTACACGACGCAGCCGGAGGGAAACCGGTGTACCTGGTTGGCGGAGCGGTCCGCGATCTTCTCCTCGGTCACGGCAGAGCCGACATCGATCTCGTCGTCGAGGGTGATGCAACTGCATTGGCCTCACGGCTCGGCGGCGAGGTCGTCGAGCACGAGCGCTTCGCCACCGCCAAGGCGCGCCTCGGCGAGCACGACGTGGACATCGCCACCGCACGGGCCGAGACCTATCCTCACCCCGGAGCGCTGCCCGAGGTGGAGCCGACGGCCGGTATCGCCGCTGACCTTGCTCGGCGCGACTTCACGATCAACGCGATGGCGATTCCCCTGCGTCGCGATCCGGAGTTGATCGATCCCCACCGTGGGCGCGAGGATCTCGAATCCGGCCTGCTGAGAATCCTGCACGCGACCTCGTTCGAGGACGATCCGACGCGGGCCTTGCGGGCCGCTCGTTACGCGGCTCGCTTCGGCTTCGAGTTGGAGCCCGACACCGCGGACCTGTTGCGCGAAGCCGACCTGGGCACCGTGTCGGCGGATCGCCGCGAAACGGAGCTGCTGCGCTTGGCCGGTGAGACCGAGGCTGCGCGTGGATTTGCCCTGCTCGCCGAGTGGGGCCTGGTCGAGCTTCCCAAGCACGGCGAGGAGTTGGCCGCCCATGTCGCGGGATTGCTCTCGGAGTCGCCCTGGACGGAGGTGGTCCGGCGAGATCGCGCGGTCCTTGCCGCGGCGCTGGGTCGTTGGGGCGGTGCCGAAGCGCTGGCAGGGGAGGAGCCCCAACGGCCATCGGACGCGGTGCGATTGGCCCGCGCGGCCAGTCCGGTCGAACTGGTCCTCGCCCGCGCTCTGGGCGCTGAGTGGCTCGACCGCTACCTGGGCGAGTGGCGAGCCGTTGCGCTCGAGATCGATGGCGAGGATCTGATCGCGGCCGGAGTGCCGCAGGGGCCCGCTGTCGGACTCGGCCTCGCCGCAGCCCTGCGGCGCAAGCTCGACGGCGAGATCTCCGGCCAAGTCGAGGAGCTCGAGGTCGCGCTGTCGGTCGCCAGGAGGGGAAGCAGCTGATGGAGTGGCGCCAGACCGAAGGAATCGAGTGGCTCGAAGCGGCCTTGCCGGGAGGGCGGGCCGCCTTCTCGACCCGCTCCGCCGGCTCGGCAAAGGAGAGCCATGCGCCTCTCGCGAGGGCACTGGGCCTCGACCCAAGCCGCATCGCGATCAACCGGCAGGTGCACGGCGCCGAGCTGAGCCATGGCGAGGTGGCCCTGGTAGACACACCCGAAGCCGACGGTCACGTAATCGCCGAGCCGGGCATCGCCGGCCTCGTCTACGCCGCCGACTGCCTGCCGGTCGCTGTGGCCGGACCGGCTGGGATCGCCGTGCTGCACTGCGGCTGGCGCGGCCTGGCGGCTGGGATCGTCGGGCGGGGTGCCGCCGCGGTGGACGCCACGCACGCGGCGATCGGGCCCGGGATCGGGCCCTGCTGCTACGAGGTTGGCGACGAGGTCCTCGCCGCGTTCGAGGCAGCGGGGGACGGAGTGGCCTCGGGCAGGATGCTCGACCTGTCCGAGGTTGCGCGGCGCCTCCTGCGCCAGACCGGGGTCGAGCAGATCGACTCCGCCGGGCTCTGCACCTGCTGTGAAGAGCAGCTTTTCTTCTCCCACCGCCGCGACGGCGGTCCCGGTCGCCAAGCGGGGGTCGCCTGGCTCGAGGCGGTTGGCTGAGGATGCCCGGCCTGATCCACGGCCTCGATCCGGTCAAGATCGCGTCGAATCTCAAGCGGGTGCGCGAACGCGCCGGTGCGCAGGTCGAGATCCTCGCCGCGACCAAGTACGTGCCGCTGGAGGAGATGAGTGCGCTCGTCGAGGCCGGGGTCGACCTGGTTGGCGAGAACCGGCTGCAGGAGCTGGAGTCAAAGCACGCCGAGTGGGGCGACTCCTTCACCTGGGACTTCATCGGCAACCTGCAGAGCCGCAAGGTGAAGCGCATCCTGCCGCTCTGCCGGCTGATCCACTCGGTCGCAACCGACTCCACGCTCGAGCAGCTCGGCAGGCACGCCGCTCCCGGGGCTGAGGTCCTGGTCGAGGTCAACGTCGCCGCCGAGGAGGGAAAGAGCGGAATCGCGCCCGGCGAGCTGGCCTCCTTCATCGAGCGCTGCCCGGTACGGGTCAGCGGCCTGATGACGATGCCGCCCTTCAGCACCAAGCCGGAGGACTCGCGGCCGTACTTCGCCCGCCTGGCCGAGCTCGCCGGGGAGCACGGCCTCAGCCGGCTCTCGATGGGCACCTCCCAGGACTGGCCCGTTGCGGTCGAGGAGGGGGCGACGATCGTCCGACTCGGTACCGCCCTCTACATTTAGGCGATACTTCCCTGGAGGATTCGGCTGCAAAGAGCCGAAACACGCACGCATGGCACTACGCGACACGTGGCATAAAGCGCTGGTCTACTTCGGTTTGGCCGAAGAGCACGAGTACGGCCCCGAGTACGACGATGATTTCCCCGAGACCTCCGAAGAGGAGATCGAGGCTCGGCGCGAATCCGGCCAGGTGCGGCGCCTGCCCACCTCGCGCCGCTCGCGCCGCGATGAGATCGACGACATCTTCGCCGACGACGAGCCGATCTCCGCTTCGCGCACCCGCACCCTGCGGCCCGTCGGCGAGGACTCCGACGTCAAAGTCCACCTCGTCATCCCGCGCAACTTCAATGACGCCCAGCAGGTCGCTGATCAGTTCAAGCGCTCGGTGCCGGTGATCCTCAACCTGCAGACCACCGACCACGAGCTCTCCAAGCGGATGATCGACTTCTGCTCCGGCCTCACCTACTCGCTCGATGGCGGCATGCAGCGGATCGCCGAGAAGATCTTTTTGCTGACTCCTCGCAACGTTGAGGTTTCTGCTGAGGAGAAGGCTCGGCTGCTCGACAAAGGGTTCTTTAACCAGTCTTAGTTCGTGGCGCTTGGGGAGGGTCGGGTGTCCCTCCCGCTTGCTGGGTTTTTCGCCTGGGGAGTTGGTGGCTGTCCGCGGGAGCTTTCGGGGCGAAAAAGAGGACCCCGCTGCGCGGGAGGGACACCCGACCCTCCCGACCCGGGACGGCTAGGCTGCGCTGCGTGATCGTTGGCTTCTGTGGATCGGGAAGCATGGCTGCGGCTATGGCTCGCGGGTGGAAGGGCGAGTTCGAGCAGATGCTGTTCTCGGACTCTGGATCCGGGCGCGCTGTGGAGCTGGCTCGGGAGCTTGGCGGGGAGGCCGCGTCGAACACGGAGATTGGCGAGCGCGCCGATCTCGTCGTGCTCGCCATAAAGCCTGCGAAGCTGGGTGAGGTTGCCGCAGATGTCGGTAAGGCCAAAGTGGTTCTCTCGCTGCTTGGGGCGACGTCGCTCCAGCGAGTCGCAGCCGCAATACCCACCGCCGAGGCCCATCGCGTGATGCCCAACGTCGCGGTTGAGGTGCGACGGGGTGTGCTCTGTTTGTCCGGTCCGCCTTCGCCTGTCGTGCGCGAGAAGCTCGAGGTCCTCGGGCATGTCGTCGAGCTGCTCGATGCGGAATTCGACGCGGCGACGGCGGTGATGGGATGCGCTCCCGCGTACCTGGCCCTTGCCGTGGAGGCAATCGCCGACGCCGGGGCTGCCGACGGGCTCGATCCAGAGCTGGCCCGCAAGCTGGTCGTCGAGACGACCGTCGGTACCGGCGAGCTGTTGCGCCGCCGCCGTCCCGCCGACGTGCGCACGGCTGTGGCTTCCCCCGGTGGCAGTACCGAGGCCGGGCTCGAGGCCCTTAACCGTGAGGGCGCCCGTCACGCGTTTGAAGCCGCCGTTCGCGCCTCATTGGAGAGGATGCGGGTGTGATTCCATTCGCGATCACGCGCGAGGACGTCGCCGACTACGTCGGTGCGCTCTTCCTCGTCTACATCATCCTGATCCTGATCCGAGTGCTGATGTCGTGGATACCGCGGATGCCCTACAACCCGACCCTGCGGTCGGTGCTCGATTTCATCACCGAGACCACCGATCCCTACCTCAACCTCTTCCGCCGCATCATCCCGCCGATCGGGGGTGGCGGGTTCGGGCTCGACCTGAGCCCGATGATCGGAATCATCGTGCTGGTCATCTTGCGTGGCCTGGTCGTCGCCCTGATCGCCGGGTGAGCGGCTTGGGCTCGCGGGCCTGGGGCCTGGCGGGAGCGCTCTGCGCGCTGGTCGTCATTCTGGATCAGGCGGCCAAGGCGGCGATCGAGGCCAATCTGGTCCCAGGCGAGAAGGTCGACGTGCTCGGCCCGATCGGCTTGACCCTCGCCCACAACGACGGTGTCGCCTTCGGGCTGGCCAGCGGTGGCGGGACCGCTCTGGTCGCGCTGACGATCGCGGCGCTGATCTTCGTTGGGGTCCTCTTCGCCCGCGACCCGACTCGACCCGGTATGTGGGTGGCGATCGGCCTGCTCGCCGGTGGCGCCCTCGGCAACCTGATCGATCGCGTACGGGCGGGGGAGGTCACCGATTACCTCGACGTGCTCAGCTGGCCGCCGTTTAACCTCGCCGACGTCGCGATCACGCTCGGCGTCTTCGTTCTGGCACTGAGCTATCTCACTGAGGGCGAGCATTGAACGAGCTGCGCATCGTCCACCTCGACGACGCGCTTGCCGTGGTCGACAAGCCGGCCGGCCTGGTCGTCCATCCCGCTCCCTCGCACGAAGGGCCGACCCTTGTCGACGAGCTGGGGGAGATCCTCGCCGGCGGGGGGGACCCCGAGCGCCCCGGCATCGTCCACAGGCTCGACAAGGAGACCAGCGGCCTCTTGGTCGTCGCTCGCGATGATGCCACCCACGCAGCACTGCAAGCGCAGGTGCGCGAACGCGAGGTTGAACGGGTCTACCTGGCGCTGGCCAGCGGGCGCCTCGCCGCCCGCACCGGCACGATCGACGCCCCAATCGGCCGCGCCTCCCGCCAGCGGCACCGGATGGCGGTCTCCGGCGCTGCCTCGCGGCAGGCACGGACTCACTTCGAGGTGCTGGAGCTGCTCGGCACCGAGAGCTACGTCGAGGTCAAGCTGGAGACCGGCCGCACCCACCAGATCCGCGCCCACTTCGGCGCCATCGGCCACCCCTTGGTTGGTGACACAACCTACGGGGGCGAGGAGAAGTACGGGCTGGGGCGCCAGTTCCTGCACGCGCACCGCCTCGCCTTCGCCCACCCGGTCAGCGGCGAGGCGATGAGCTTCCACTCCGAGCTGCCGACGGATCTCGCTGTGGCACTGGCCTCGGCTCGCACCGCCTGAGGCGCCAGGCCCCACTACAATTCCTCCGTTCTAAACCGACCCCCGCCGTGCCGCCCCGGATCCTGACTCCGCCTACAGAAGGCAGAGTCCCCGGCTAGGGCGCCGGGGCTTTCACCCAAACTCAAGGAGAAGGTTCAACCATGCCAGAGGCAGGCCTCAAAGAGCTGCTGGAGGCCGGAGTCCATTTCGGCCACCAGACGCGACGCTGGAACCCGAACATGCGCCGCTACATATTCGGCGAGCTGGACGGGATTCACATCATCGACCTGATCCAGACCGAGGCGCTGCTCGAGAACGCGCGCCGCTTCGCCGGCGAGCTCGCCAGCGGCGGCGGCACGATGCTCTTCGTCGGCACCAAGAAGCAGGCCCGCGGGCCGGTCCAGGAATGGGCCGAACGCTGCAAGATGCCCTACGTCAACCAGCGCTGGCTCGGTGGGCTGCTGACGAACTACAACACGATCTCCGCCCGGATCTCCCGCCTGCACGAGCTGACCGGCTGGCAGGAGGAGGGAAAACTCGATCTGCTGCCGACCAAGGAGCGGATGGGCATGCAGGCCGAACTGGCCAAGCTCGAGTTCAATCTGGGCGGCGTCCGCGACATGGACCGCCTGCCCGACGCCGTCTTCGTCACCGACCTGAAAACCGAGGAGATCGCCGTTCGCGAGGCGGTCCGCCTGCGAATCCCGATCATCGGCTTGGTCGATACCAACTGCGACCCGACCCAGATCGACTACGTGGTTCCCGGCAACGACGACGCGATCCGCTCCTGCCAGCTCGTGATCGGCACGATCGGGTCGGCGGTCGAGGAGGGTGCCGGCGCCTGGCGCGTGCAGGAGGAGAGGCGCCTCGCCGAGGAGATGGAACGGCGCAAAAAGGAGGAGGAAGAGCGGAAGAAGCGCGAGGAGGAAGAGAAAGCTCGCGTTGAGGCGGAGGAGGCGAAGAAAAAAGCTGCCGAAGAAGCGGCTGCGAAAAAAGCGGCTGAAGCGCCGCCGGTGCAGCCCAAACCGCCGCAGGCACAGGCCCCACAGGCGCCTCAAGCTCCGAAAGCTCAGGCCCCTCAGGCCGCGGGTCCTGTCGGCGCAGGGGACCCACCTCCCCCTGCGGTAGCTAAAGCTTCCTCGGGGGAGGTCCCCCCTACGCCGCCACCCGCGGCAGAGAAGTCTGAGTCCGAGGGATCGGGCGATTCGGCCACCGCCCAGGCGCCCAAGAAGACGGCTGCCCCGGCCGAAGAGAAGGCCGCTCCGGCGCCTGAGAAAGCTCCGGCCGAGGCAGAGAAACCTCCCGCGCCCGCAGAGGCCGCTAAGGAGGGGGATTCCAAGTGAGCGTTACTGCTGCTGATGTCAAGGCGCTGCGGGATCGGACCGGGGCCGCGATGATGGATTGCAAAGCGGCGCTCTCGGAGTCTGAGGGGGACGTCGATCGGGCTATCGAGATCCTGCGGGTCAAGGGTCAGGCCTCAGCCGCAAAGCGGGAAGGACGGGGGACGAGCGAGGGGGTCGTCGCCTCCTACATCCACGCCAACGACAAGGTCGGGGCGATGGTCGAAGTCCAGTGCGAGACCGACTTCGTCGCCCGCAACGAGGATTTCAAGGCCTTCGCCTACGAGGTCGCGCTCCATGTCGCCGCCACGGCGCCGATGTACGTGACGATCGATGAGATTCCGGCTGAGGAGCGCGAGGCCGAGAAGCGCGTCTTCGAGGAGAAGGCGCGTGAGGACGGCAAACCGGACGACGTCGTCGAGAAGATCGTCGCGGGCCAACTCAGTAAGTGGGCAAAGGAAGTAGCGCTGCTTGACCAGACCCACGTCAACGCCGAGAAGCACGACTCGAAGTCGATCGAGGAGCTGCGGCAGGAGCTCGCCGCCAAGACCGGCGAGAACATCCAGATCGCCCGCTTCGCCTACTTCCGCGTCGGCGATTGACCGAAGCGGAGCCCAAATTCAGCCGCATCCTCCTGAAGCTTTCGGGGGAGGCGCTGATGGGAGAGCGGGATCACGGAACCGATGGCGCGGAGGTCGAACGGATCGCGCAGCAGGTGGCCGCAGTGCGGGCGCGCGGAGTGGAGGTGGCGATCGTCGTCGGCGCCGGCAACATCTACCGGGGCTTGCAGGGCGCGGCCGCCGGCATGGACCGCGCCACCGGCGACTACATGGGCATGCTGGCAACGGTGCTCAACGCGCTCACGCTGCAGGACGCGTTGGAGAAGATCGGCGAGCACACGCGGGTGATGTCGGCGATCGACGTCAAGGAGGTTGCCGAGCCCTACATCCGCCGGCGCGCGATGCGGCACCTCGAGAAGGGCCGCGTGGTGATCTTCGCCGCCGGCACCGGCAACCCGTTCTTCACCACCGACACTGCGGCGGCGCTGCGGGCGCTGGAGATCCATGCGGGCGCGATCCTGATGGCCAAGAACGGGGTGGAAGGCGTCTATGACTCTGACCCCGCGACCAACCCCGACGCAAAGTTCATCCCCGAGATCGGCCACCGCGAGGCGATCGAGCGCGGGCTCAAAGTGATGGACTCGACCGCGCTCTCACTCTGCATGGACAACGATCTGCCGATCTACGTTTTCAACATGGGCGACGAGACGAACATAGATAGGATCGTCGGCGGCGAGAGGGTGGGCACGCTGGTTTCCAGCGCCGCCTGAAGAAGGAGGGAGAGAGGACCCAGTGGAGCTGATCGACGAGCTGCTCAAGGACGCCGAAGATCGGATGAAGAAGTCGGTCGAGTCGAACCGCGGCGAGCTGGCCACGGTGCGCACCGGCCGCGCCTCACCGCACCTGCTCGATCGGATCACGGTCGACTACTACGGCTCGCAGACGCCGCTGAAGCAGCTCGCCAACGTCGCCACCTCCGATGCTCGCCTGCTCACCGTCACGCCGTTCGACAAGGGCTCGATCGGTGAGATCGAGAAAGCGATCCAGGAGTCCGACGTCGGCCTGACGCCAAGCAACGACGGCAATGTGATCCGTCTCCAGATCCCCGAGCTGACCGAGGAGCGACGGCGCGAGATGGTCAAGGTCGTGCACGGGGTCGCCGAGGATGGCCGCATCGCCGTCCGCAACATCCGTCGCGACACGATGCAGGATCTGCGCGACCTGAAGAAAGAGGGCGAAGCGGGCGAGGATGACGAGCGGCGCGCCGAGGCAGCCCTGCAGAAACAGACCGACGAGGCGATTGCCGGGATTGACGAGGCGCTGAAGGGGAAGGAAGAGGAGATTCTGGAGGTGTGAGCGCCTCCGCGCGGTACGTCGCGATCATCACCGACGGCAACGGGCGCTGGGCTGAGCGGCGCGGCCTGCCGGTCATCGAAGGGCACCGGGCCGGTGCGGACACGGTCAAGGCGCGGTTGCGCGATGCGGCTGAGCTGGGGATTGAGGAGCTGACCGTCTTCTCCTTTTCGACCGAGAACTGGGAACGGCCGGCGGAGGAGGTCGAGGGTTTGATGCAGATGTTCGGCGAGAGGATCGACGCGGAGACCCCCGAGCTCGACGCCGAAGGCGTGCGGATGCGCTTCATCGGACGCCGCGAGGGCGTCGAGCCGGGCCTGGTCGAGAAGATGGAATGGGCGGAGGAGAAGACTGCGACTAACGACCGCATCACACTCTTTGTCGCCTTCAACTACGGCGGCAGGGCGGAGATCGTCGATGCGGCGCGAAGCTTCGAGGGGAGCTCCGAGGAGGAGTTCCGTCAACACCTCTACGCAGCCGAGATGCACGATCCAGACCTACTGATCCGGACCAGCGGCGAGCAGCGGCTCTCCAATTACCTGCTCTGGCAATGCGCTTACTCCGAGCTGGTCTTCCGCGACGAGCTCTGGCCCGACTTCGGCCGGGAGGCGTTCGAGGCTTCCCTGCACGAGTTCGAGGACCGCCGCCGCCGTTTCGGAAAGCGGATCTGATGGTCCAAGACCTCTTCGACGACGAGATGTTCGCGGAGGAGCCGCCGCCGCCCGAGCGGCCACCGCGCCGGCCGCGACGCCGACGTGCCCCGGCCCTGCGCGGCGAGACGTCGCGACGGATCCTCATCGCGATCCCCTGGATCGTCTTCGCGATCGCGATCGCCGTGCTCGGGGGCCCGGTCTTCGCCCTGGCGATGGTCGCGATCGGGTTGCTCTGCCTGCGCGAGTACTTCCTGATGACCGCAGAGCTGCGCCCGATCCAGATGGCCGCCTACCTCGCCGTGCCGGCGATGATCGCCGCCGCCTACTTCGGCACCGCCTTCAACGTGCTCCTGCTGGCAACCGCCTCATTCCCGTTGCTTTTCCTCTTCGGGGCGAGGCTGCGGCCGCGCGAGGGCATCGTCGTCTCGATGGGCGTCACCGTCCTCGGCGCCGTCTGGATCGGCCTGCCGCTGGTCCACGCAGTTCTCCTGCGCGAGCTGCCCGATCACGGTGCTGCGCTGCTGATCGATGTCCTCGTCGGCACCTTCGCCACCGACACCGGCGCTTACGCGACGGGCCGCATGTTCGGCTCCCACCGGATTGCCCCGGAGCTCTCACCGAACAAGACGATCGAGGGCCTTATCGGCGGCTTCTTGATCGGCACGATGGCCTTCTGGTTCGCCGGCCTTTACCAGGACTGGCTCTCCGGGGTCGATGCGCTGATCATCGGTGCAGCGGTCGCCGCTGTCGGGCCGGTCGGTGACCTCTTCGCCTCGATGGTCAAGCGTGATCTCGGCACGAAGGACACCGGCAAGCTCTTCGGCCCGCACGGCGGTGTCCTCGACCGCCTCGACGCCGTCTTCTTCACGATCGTGGTCGGCTATTACCTCTCCGTCCAGCTGGTCTACTGACCCACCTAAACTGCTGTAGATGAAGAAGCTGGTCATCCTCGGCAGCACCGGCTCGATCGGAGTCCAGGCGCTGGAGATCGTCGCTACAAGCGAGGAGCTGCAGGTCGTTGGCCTGGCGGCTGGCTCGAGTTGGGAGCAACTGCTGGAGCAAGCGCGACAACACGGCGTGGCGACCGTGGCGCTGGCTGACCCTGATGCGGCCGAACGAGCCCGATCTGAGTGGGATGGGCGGGTGCTGTCAGGCGAGAAGGGTGTCCGCGAGCTCGTTGCCGACTCCGGCGCCGACCTGGTGCTGAACGGGATGGTCGGCGCTGCCGGCCTGGGGCCGACGGTCGCTGCGCTCAGCGAGGGGATCGACGTTGCCCTTGCCAACAAGGAGAGTCTCGTGATCGGCGGCGAGCTGACCACGGCGCTGGCCGAGGCGACCGGGGCGCGACTGCTGCCGGTCGACTCCGAGCACTCGGCGCTCTTCCAGCTGATCGGCGCAGAGCAGCCCGGGACCGTGGAGCGACTCGTGCTGACCGCTTCCGGCGGTCCCTTCCGCGGCCGCAAGGACCTCTCCGGGGTTGCCGTCGACGACGCCCTCGCGCACCCGACCTGGAAGATGGGGGGCAGAATCACGATCGACTCGGCGACCTTGATGAACAAGGGATTCGAGGCGATCGAGGCCCACCATCTCTTCGGCATCCCCTACGAGCGGATCGCCGTCGTCGTCCACCCACAGTCGATCGTCCACTCGCTGGTCGACCTCAACGACGGGGCCACTCTGGCGCACCTCGGCTATCCCGACATGCGGGTGCCGATCTCCTACGCCCTGCACTTCCCCGAGCGCGCCGACGTCGATGTACCGCGCCTCGACCTCGCCGTCGTCGCCGAGCTGAGCTTCGAGCAGCCCGACATGGAGACCTTCGCCTGCCTGCGGCTGGCGCTGGAGGCCGGCAGGGCGGGGGGGACGGCGCCGTGCGTGCTCAACGCGGCCGACGAGGTGGCCGTCGCGGCATTTCTCGACGGGCGAATCGAGTTCACGGCGATCGGCGCTGCGATCGAGATGGTCCTGGGGGAGATGCCAGCACAGCCGGTCACCCACTTCGACGACCTCTTCGCAGTTGACGCCGAGGCGCGCCGCCGCACCGAAGAGCAGGTCGGGGGGTTGGCGAAGGTATGAACTGGGTGCTGATCTTCCTCGGCTTCTCGCTGCTGATCATCCTGCACGAGGCCGGCCACTTCTTCGCCGCCAAGGCGACGGGGATGCGGGTTGAGCGTTTCTTCCTCTTCTTTCCGCCGAAGCTGGTCTCAATCAAACGCGGTGAGACGGAGTACGGAATCGGCGCGATCCCGGCGGGGGGCTTCGTGAAAATCAGCGGCATGAACCCCGACGAAGAGCTGCCGCCCGAGGCCGAGGGGCGGGGCTACTACGACCAGCCTGTCTGGAAGCGGATCGTCGTAATCGGCGCGGGGCCGGCGGTCAATATCGTCCTCGCCTTCGCGATCCTCTTCGTCCTGGCGCTGAGCGCCGAGCAACCGAACCAGAGCGTCGGCCAGGTCTTCCCAGACACGCCGGCGGCCGCGGCGGGCCTGAAGCCCGGCGACGAGATCCTCGCCGTCGACGGCAAGAGGCACCTGAACCTCGAGGGAACGGCGCGCCTTGAACGCTTTCAGGAGGAGGTCGGCGCCCATCGCTGCGCGGGCAAGCAGGTCGAGGGCTGCCAAGCCGCAACGCCGGTGACGCTGACGGTCCGGCGAGAGGGCGAGGTCCGCCAGGTGGTCGTGCGGCCAGAGTACGACCGTGACGCCGACCGGGCGCTGGTCGGGTTCGGCTACGGGTACGAACCGGCCGAGCTTGGCGCCGGCGCGGCCGCCAGCCGCGCCGGCGACATGATGTGGCTCGTCTCGAGTCGGACGGTGACCGTCTTCGCCAAGCTCTTCGAAGAGGACCACCGCAAGGAAGTCTCCGGAGTCGTCGGGGTCAGCTCGGTCGCCAACGAACAGATCGACGTCGGCGCCAGGGAGTCGTTCCTCCTGCTCGCGCTGGTCAGCCTCTCGCTCGGCTTGATCAACCTCTTTCCCTTCCTACCGCTCGACGGCGGCCACATCTTCTGGAGCCTGGTCGAGAAAGTCCGCGGGCAGCCGGTTCCCTTCCGCGTCATGGAGCGCGCCGGCGCGATCGGCTTCGTGCTCGTGATCATGCTCTTCTTCCTGGGTCTGACCAATGACATCGGCCGCCTGACCGGCGAAGGCTTTAACGCCCGGTAACCAGGCGGCGAGGAGCGCCCAGATAGCCTGTAGGCATGGCTTCTAAGCAGCAGATATTCGTTGGTGGGGTCCCGATCGGTGGTGGGGCGCCGGTTGTGGTCCAGACCATGACCAAGACCGAGACCGCCAACTTGGCGGCGACGATGGAGCAGATTCGCAAGGTCGCCGATGCCGGAGCGGACATCGTCCGGGTCGCGGTGCCGCGCGACGACGACGTCGAGGCGCTGAAGACGATCGTCGTGGAATCGCCGATCCCCGTGATCGCCGACATCCACTTCAACCACACCCTGGCGCTGAAGGCGATCGACGCCGGCGCTCACTGCATCCGCCTCAACCCGGGCAACATCGGCGGGCGGGAGAAAGTCGCCGAGGTGGCCGCGAAGGCGAACGCCGCCGACGTGCCGATGCGGATCGGTGTCAACTCCGGCTCGCTGCCAAAACACCTGCACGAGCTCGAGCGCGACGAGCCGGTCGAGGCCCTGGTCGCCGCCGCGGTCGAGTTCACCGAGCTGATGGAGAGCCTCGACTTCGAGAACTTCAAGGTCTCGATCAAGTCGACCAACGTGCCCAACACCATTGCCGCCAACAGGCTGCTCTCGGAACGAATCCCCTACCCGATCCACCTCGGCATCACCGAGGCGGGGACGAAATGGGCCGGCTCGCTCAAATCCGCCGTCGGACTGGGCACCCTGCTGGCCGACGGCATCGGCGACACGATCCGAATCAGCCTCTCGACCTTCCACGCGGAGGAGGAGGTCAAAGTCGCCTGGGAGATCCTCAAAGCGCTGCAGCTGCGCGAGCGCGGACCGGTGCTGATCGCCTGCCCGACCTGCGGCCGCCTCCAGTTCGACATGGACTCGGTCGTCGCCGAGATCGAGCAGCGGCTCGAAAGCTACGCCGAGCCGGTCGAGGTGGCGGTGCTGGGCTGTGCGGTCAACGGGATCGGCGAGGCCAGCCACGCCGACTTCGGCATCGCCGGCGCCAAGAACGAGGGCTTGATCTATGCCCACGGCAAGCCATTGCGCAAGGTGCCGCAAGCTCAGCTAGTGGACACGCTCTTCGAAGAGATCGACAAATCCCTCGACCGTGGCGGCAAAGTCGAGTTCGATGAGGCGGAATCCCGCGAGGGAGCCAAGTGGCTGGCGAAGATCGAGGAGGAAAACGCCGGCGAACTGACGCCAGAGAAGATCGCCAAGATGGAGAAGGAAGCGGTCGAACGGGGCGAGTCGGACAAGGTGCTCCTCGACGAGGAGGCCTCGCCGACGGCGGGGCGCCGCTTTACCCGGGCCTAGGACCGCTCAGCCGAAATCTCCTGTCGGACGCTGTCCGCCCGACTAGTGGATAGGTTTCCTGCAGTGACGCGGCTGAGCCAGAGCTTCATTCCTACCCTGAAGGACCCGCCATCGGATGCGGAGGCCGTGTCGCACAAGCTGATGGTCAGAGCTGGATTGATCCGTCAGTTGGGGGCGGGCCTGTGGACCTATCTGCCCACCGGCTGGCGCGTGCACCGCAAGGTCGAAGCCGTGATCCGGGAGGAGATGGAGGGGATCGGGTGCCAGGAGATGTTGATGCCCGTCCTTCAGCCCGCTGAGCCGTGGCAGAAGACCGGTCGCTACGAGATCGACGAGCTCTTCAAGCTCGAGGACCGCAAGGGCGCGCCGATGGTGCTGGCGATGACCCACGAGGAGTGCGTCACCACCCACGTCGCGCGGGAGATCCGCTCCTACCGCGACCTGCCGCTGATGCTCTTCCACCTGCAGACCAAGGAGCGCGACGAGCCGCGCCCGCGCGCCGGCGTCCTGCGCACGCGCGAGTTCACGATGAAGGACGCCTACTCCTTCGACCGCGACGAGGAGGGCCTGGCGCGCTCCTATGAGCTGCAGAGCGAGGCCTACGCGCGGATCTTCGACCGCTGCGGCCTGCGCTGGTACCGGGTCGAGTCCGACGTCGGGATGATGGGCGGCTCCGGTGCCCACGAGTACATGGCGCCCTGCGCAGCCGGCGAGAACGAGGTGGCGCTGGCGCCCGGCTACGCGGCCAACGTCGAGGTCGCCTCGGCAGAGCCGCAACCGGTGGAGCTACCGCCGGCACTGGCGGCTCCCGAGCGTGTCGACACCCCGCGCCTGACCACGGTCGCCGAGGTCTCCGGCTCGCTCGGCGTCCCCGCCGGCGCCCTGATCAAGGCGATGCCGATCGTGATCGAGGGGCGCGGCATGGCGCTGGTGCTGCTGCGCGGCGACCACCGCCTCAACGAGATCAAGACGCGCAATGCGCTCGGCGCCGACTTCAGGCCAGCCGGCAGCGAGGAGATCGAGGCCCAGCTCGGCCCGGTCGGCTTCGTCGGCCCGGTCGGGGTCGACGTCCCCATCTTCAAGGACTCCGCGATCCAGGGCGACTCGTTCGTCACCGGGGCGAACGAGGCAGATGCCCACCTGCGCGGCGTGCAGCCCGGTCGCGATTTCGAGTTCGAGCAGCTCGACGTGCGCACGGTCGAGGCCGGCGACACGGTCCCCGGCGGCGGCACGATCGAGATCGAGCCGGCGATCGAGATCGGCAACATCTTCAAGCTCGGCACGCGGTACTCAGAGCCCCTTGGCGCCACCTACCTGGACGAGAGCGGGGTGGAGCGACCTATCGTGATGGGGAGCTACGGCATCGGCCCGGCCCGGATCGTCGCCGCGGTGATCGAGCAGGGGGCCGATGACCGGGGCATCGTCTGGCCGGCGGCCCTCGCTCCCTGGCAGGTTCAGCTCGTCTCGCTCGCCAAGGCCGGCGAGGCGGAGCGCGAGTCGGCCGACGACCTCTACGAGCAGTTGAGCGCGGCCGGGGCGGAGGTCCTCTACGACGATCGCGACGCCGGCCCCGGCGAGAAGCTGACCGACGCCGAGCTGCTCGGCTGCCCGCTGCGAGTCGTCGTCGGGCGACGCGGCCTCGCCAAGGGAGTGGTCGAGGCGAGCGAGCGCGCCGGCGGCGCCGAGCACGAGCTGCCGGTCGCGGAGGCCGGTGAGCGGGCCCTCGCCCTGCTCCAGGGCGAGGATGCCTGACGCAGCGCCATTCGGCCGCGGCCGCATCCGCCGCCTCTTCGGGCTGGATCGCAGCGGCCCGCCGCCGCGGCAGACGCGCGAGGGCGAACCGCTCAATCCCTGGACGCTGCCCAATTTCGTCGGCTACCTGCGCCTGGCCGGCCTGCCGGTCTTCCTCTACCTCGCCTTCGAGTCGGGCGACGGCCGCACTGTTGCCTCGGCGACGCTCTTCTGGCTGATCGCCGCCGGCGACTACCTCGACGGCTTCCTCGCCCGGGTCACCGGCCAGTACAGCCGCCTCGGGGCGATGCTCGATCCGCTGATCGACCGCCTCACGATCCTCTCGGGCGCCGTCGTCTGCTGGCACTTCGAGCTGCTGCCACGCTGGGCGCTGGCGCTGCTCGTCGCCCGCGAGGTCGCGATGCTCGTCCTGGCCCAGTACGGGCTGCGCCACGGGGTCGCGATCGCCGTCAACTGGCCGGGCCGGATCTCGGTCTTCCCGATCATGGGAGGGATCTTCTTCGCCCTCGTCTTCGCCGGTTGGGTGCCGGCGGCGCTGCTGGTTCTCGGCGTCGCCCTGGCGCTCCTCGCCACCGCGCTCTACGCCCGCACCGGCATACGGGAGGTGCGGGCCCAGAAAGCGCAAGCGAGCGCCCAGGCTCCATAACCTTCAACCTAGAGTTGAACCTTTGGCTGGGCAACCTATAATCCAGACAGCGGCAACCGGAGGCAAAGCCTTCCTTAATCAAGGAGTGAGATGGAGGACACCTTTCCCGATCTCGGTTCGCTCAGCGACGAAGAGCTGAAGGACCTGATCGACAAGCTCACCAGCGAGGAGAACGAGATCTCCTACAAACGCCGGGTCCTGCACGGCAAGATCGACATCCTGCGCGCCGAGCTGGTCAACCGGCTGCGGCAGAAGCGCGAAAGCGGTGACTCGCTGATCTCCGGCGACGACGTCGCGCAGCTGACCGACATCCTCGCCGGCAAGGCGCAGCAGAGCCCGCCGGAGGACGACGCGGCCGCCTGAGGCCGGAGCGCACGATGGCAATCCACTGTCCGGAGTGCGGCATCGTCAACCCCGAGGGGGCGAACTACTGCCAGAAGTGCGGCGCCTACCTCGGTGGGCCGAAAGACGACGGGGACGAGCCGACGACGATGACCTACACGGTTGACGACACCGGCGAGATGCAGCCGATCGACATCGACCAGGTCGTCGAGGCAAACGGTGCGGCGCTGGTGATTCGAGCCGGCGGCGGGCGGGCGGGGGAGAGCTTCACCGTGACCGAGGACCGGATCAGCATCGGCCGCAGCCCCGACGCCGGCGTCTTCCTCGACGACGTCACCGTCTCCCGCAACCACGCGCTTTTGGTCCGGCGGCGCGACGGCCTCTACATCGACGACCTCGGATCGCTCAACGGCACCTACGTCAACCGCCGCCGGATCGAGTCGCACCGGCTCGCCGATGGCGACGAGATCCAGGTCGGCAAGTACAAGCTCAGCTACCTGGAGAAGTGAGGAGCGTCGTGGCAGTTTCTGAGCAACAGACCCGCCAGCGGGACTCGCGGCCGCGCAAGGCGCTGACGATCGGCGCCGTCTGCAAGATCCTCGAGAACGAGTTCGACGACATCTCGATCTCGAAGATCCGCTACCTCGAGGACCAGAAGCTGCTGACCCCGCGGCGCACCCAGGGTGGCTACCGCCTCTACAGCCAGTCCGACGTCGAGCGCCTGCGCACGATCCTGCGCCTGCAGCGCGACGAGTTCCTGCCCCTGCGGGTGATCCGCCAGGAGCTAGCCGCCGGGGGCGACATCGATCTCGGCGGCAACAGCGGCGGCGATCGACGCCCGGCCGCCGGCGCCGTGCGCCGAGCGATCCTCGTCAACACCTCGAGCGCGTATCTGACCCTGGAGGAGGTAATCGAGGAGACCGGCGCCAGGACCGAGCTGATCTCCGAGCTGGAGAACTTCGGCATCGTCCAGCCCGAGAGGCGGGACGGCAAGACGGTCTACGACGAGACCGACAGGGAGATAGTCCGCACCGCCAACGAGCTCTCCAGGGTCGGCGTCGGCGCTCGCAACCTGCGCGTCTTCCGCTCTTCCGCCGATCGCGAGGCCAACCTGCTCGAAGCGCTGCTGGGGCCCTCGCTGCGCTCGCGCAACCCGGAGCGGCGCAAGGAGGCCCTGGAGAGCCTCGAGAGCTTGGCCGCCACCGTCAGCCACCTGAAGCATCTGCTGCTGGTCCGGGACCTTCGCCGCCTCGCCGGGGACTGAGCGGCGAACCGGTGCCGCGAGTCACCCGCCGACGGACGATCGCTGCGCCCGCGGGGGAGGTCTGGGAGCTCATCTCCGACCCTTACAACCTGCCCCGCTGGTGGCCGCGGACGAGCCGGGTCGAGAGCGTCGATCGCAAGCCGGGCGGCAAGCGCAGCCAGTGGACCAAGGTTCTGGAGACGACGGAGGGGCGCGGCGTACGCGCTGACTACCGCTGTCTCAGCGCTGCCGAGCGCGAGCGCTACGTCTGGGAGCAGCAGCTCGCCGGCAGCCCCTTCGAGCGCCACCTGCGCCGCTCGGTGATCGAGATCGGCCTGCGCGAGAAGGGGGCGGATACCGAGGTCAGCCTCGCCTCCGAGCAGAAGCTGCGCGGCATGTCGCGGCTGGGCTCGCCGATGATGCGCGGCGGCCAGCGCAAGATCCTCGACCAGGCCCTCGACGGGATCGAAGCGGCGCTGACCTGATGGAGGCGCCGCGACGAGACTCGAAGTGGTGGGGGTGGGGCGATCCTGCGATCGAACCGGAGCTGGACGGCGAGGCGCTGGCGGTGCTACGCGAGCGGATCGGCGATCTCGAGCCCTGGCCGCTGGCGGCCGAGCTCGACCGCTTTGAGCTGCCCGAGCCCGAGCCGCTGCCGCAGAAGCTGATCGATGCCATCGGCGAGGCCAACGTCTTCAGCGGGGCGGAGGACCGCCTCCGTCACGCAACCGGCTGCGGCTACGCCGATCTGGCGCGACTGCGGGGCGGCCGGCTCGAGGCCGCGCCCGATGCCGTGCTGCTGCCGGCCGATGCCGGCGCCGTCCGTCGCGTCCTGCAGGTCTGCGCCGCGGAGGGAATCGCCGTCGTCCCCTTCGGCGGCGGCACCAGCGTCGTCGGCGGAGTCGAGCCGCTGCGCGGACCGCACGGGCGCCTCGTCAGCCTCGACCTAGCCCGCCTCCGTCAGGTCGAGGTCGACCATCGCTCGCTCACCGCCCGCCTCGGCGCCGGCCTGCGTGGGCCCGAGGCAGAAGCCGCCCTCGGCGCCGAGGGAGTCGTCCTCGGCCACTACCCGCAGTCCTTCGAGTACGCGACGATCGGCGGTTTCGCCGCAACCCGCTCCGCCGGCCAGGCCTCCAGCGGCTACGGCCGCTTCGACGATCTGGTGACCGCCGTGCGCCTGAGCGCCCCGGCGGGCGACCTAACCACGCTGGAGACGCCGCACACGGCCGCCGGACCGTCGCTGCGCGAGCTCGTGGTCGGCTCAGAGGGCGTTTTCGGCGTGATCCCCGAGGTGACAGTGCGTGTCCGCCCCCAGCCGCGCCGGCGACGCTATGAGGCCTGGATGGCCGAGAGCTTCGATGCGGGCGCCGAGATCGTGCGGACGCTGGCGCAGGGACCCGGCCTCCCCGACGTGATCCGCATCTCCGACGAGGAGGAGACCGAGGTCTCGCTGGCGTTGTCCGGTCCGCGCGGGCTCGCGGGGACGCTCTTCGGCGGCTACCTGGGCCTGCGCAAACGGCGAGCCGGCTGCCTGGTCGTGATCGGCCTCGAGGGAGATGAGGAGTCGATCGCCCGCCGCCGGGCTCTCACCGTGCGTGCTCTGCGCCACGGCGGTGCCGCCTATCTGGGTCAGGCCGCGGGACGCTCCTGGGAGCACGGCCGCTACCAGGGTCCCTACCTGCGCGACACACTGATGGGCATGGGGGCGATGGTGGAGACGCTGGAGACCTCGCACACCTGGTCGCGGCTGGCAGAGCTCTACGCAGCCGTCGGCGGGGCGATCCGTGCCGCGCAAGGCGCCCAGGGAACGCCTGGCCTGGTCTTCTGCCACCTCTCCCACGCCTACGCGGACGGGGCATCGCTCTACTTCACCTTCATCTCCCGAGCCCGGCGCGGCGAGGAGATCGAGCAGTGGCGGACCATCAAGCACGCTGCCTGCGAGGCGATCGTCGCCAGCGGCGGCACGATCACCCACCACCACGCCGTCGGCCGCGATCACGCCCCTTACATGAGGGCCGAGGTGGGGGAGCTGGGGATCGAGGCGCTGCGGGCGGTGAAGGAAACGTTGGATCCGGCCGGGATTATGAATCCGGGCAAGCTCGTCTCCGGATGACGTGACCAAGCAGGTCAAGGACGCAGGGAGCGTGGCGTGCTCTGCACGCGAGCGACCGAGGACGCCGACCTGCGCCGCGTCACGTCATTTGGAGATCGGGCCGGTTATCTCGCCGGTTAGAACCGTTTCGCCCGAGTAGCGCGGCAGCGATTTGCTCTGTTTCGCTCGCGCGACCTCCTGTTTGTAGGCGGCGTTGTCGAGACGGGAGACGTAGACCTGATCGAAGGCGCCCCCGGCGATGTAGGCAAGCAGTTCGGCCGGGATCGGGAACTGGGCACCGAGACGGCCCTCATCGCTGACCGGGGCGCTGCCGACGCGCAGCGAGAGTTTGGGCGAGCGGTAGAGCCAGACGGTGTAGGACTGGCCGGGCTCGGTCGGCTCGAGGTTCTCGGCCGTCACCTGGAGGACGATTTCTTCTTTGCCGACGCGGCCAAAGACGGCGCGCCCGCTCGCGTCGCTGCCGTCCGCCGCGGAGAGGACCGCCTGGGTGACTTTGCTGTTTTCGGCAGCGGTCAGTTCCGTAGTCGAGTCGGTCGTGCCTTCGGAGCCGGAATCCGAATCGCCGCCGATCAGGGCGATCGCGATCAGGACGACGGCGACGATCCCAAGCGCACCCCCGGCGAGAACCAGGAGTCGGCGGCGCTCGGCGGGTACAGCAGGAACGGCGGGGCGGGAGCGGGGAGCGGGAGCGGGCTTCTTGGCCTGGGCCCGCGGCCCGAGCTCGGGTGGTTTGGCGGCTGGGGCGGGAGCCGGGGGTTCGCCAGCCGCATCCAACTCGGCCAGAGCGTCCTTGACCTCGGCGCGGACCTGCTCAACGCTGAGGCCCTTGAGGGCAGCAATGTCCTCGTAGCCCTCCTCGCGTTTGGCGAGCAGCCGGAGGAGCGCTCTCTGATCGTCGCTGAGCGGCATGCCGGCCGCGAACACTATGCGACGCATCTAAATCGCACCTGTGCCCTTTGGTCGGCGGGCGCGGTCGAGGTTTGGTTCGCTATCCGACCCAAACCTCGACCGCGCCCCCCGCCGGGTAAGGTCCGCGCGATGGCGGATGACCCGGGCGGCCTGGTCTCGAACTTCGACTCGTTGATCGGCACGGAGTGGCTGGACGACGACCCTGGCCACGCCCGTGCGCGGGTCCCCGTGCGTGACGAGCTGCGCCAGCCGGTCGGCCTGATGCACGGGGGCGTGATGTCGTTGCTGATCGAGAGCGTCTGTTCGCGGGCTACCGCGCTCGCGGTGCGCGGCGACGGGATGGCGGCGATGGGGCAGTCGATCAGCGTCAGCTTCATGCGCCCCGTCACCGAGGGCCACGTCGAAGTCAAGGCGGAGGCCCGCCACCGCGGCCGCACGACCTGGGTCTGGGAGGCCGAAGTCGTCAATGCCGACGGGAAGCTCTGCGCCCTGGCACAGATGACCATCGCTGTCAGACCGTTGCAGACCAAGACTGACTAGGACGCAGGGAGCGTGGCGTGCTCTGCACGCGAGCGACCGAGGACGCCGTCAGATGCCGGTCTGCGGCGGTCTGACCTAACCGCCGAAGCGGTTGGTGATCGGCAGCCGCCGATCTCGGCCGAACGCCCGCGGCGTGATCCGGATCCCAGGCGCTGCCTGGCGCCGCTTGTACTCGGAGTGGTCGACCATCCGCACGACCTCGTCCACGACCTCGCCCGGCATCCCCGCCGCAACCATCTCCTCGCGGCCGAGATCCCGCTCGACGTAGGCCTCGAGCACGCGGTCGAGCAGCTCGTAGGGCGGCAGGCTGTCGCTGTCGAGCTGGTCCGGCCGCAGCTCCGCGGAGGGCTCGCGCTCCAGCACCGTGGTGGGGACCAGCTCGCGCCCGGCCTGCTCGTTGCGATAGCGGACCAGCTCGTAGACCAGCGTCTTCGGCACGTCCTTGATCGCCGCAAAGCCGCCGGCCATGTCGCCGTAGAGGGTCGCGTAGCCGACCGACATCTCGCTCTTGTTGCCGGTCGTCAGCACCAGCCAACCGTGTTTGTTGGAGAGCGCCATCATCAGGTTGCCGCGGATCCGCGCCTGGATGTTCTCAGCCGCGAGGTCGGGCTCCGAGGGTCGGGTCGGGTCGCGCGGCAGCGGCTCCTCGGCCGCTTCGGCGCCGTCGTTGCTGCCGTCAAAGGAGCCGGCCAGGGAGTCAGCATATGCGTCCATCGCGGCCTCAATCGGGATCTCGAGGGCCTCGGTGCCGAGGTTGGCGGCGATAGTTCGGGCGTCGGCCTGGGTTTCATCGCTGGAATGGGGGGAGGGCATGACCACACAGCTGAGGTTCTCGGCGCCGATCGCGTCGGCGGCCAGCAACGCGACCAGGGCGGAATCGATTCCCCCCGAGAGGGCGAGGCCGACGTGGCGAAATCCGTTCTTGCCCACGTAGTCCCGCAAGCCGAGGACGAGCGCGTCATAGACCTCGGCCAGATCCGCAAGCGGCTCTGCAATCCTCGCGGCGCTGCTCGCCGGGATCTCGCAGATCAGCAACTCCTCCTCGAACTGGGCGGCGCGGGCGACCACGGTGCCGCTGGGGTCGACGACGAAGCTCTGGCCGTCGAAGACCAGTTCGTCCTGGCCGCCGACCAGGTTGCAGAAGGCGAGATGAGTGCCGTAGGCACGCGCTCGATCGGCAAACATCGTTTCCCGCTCGCGGCCCTTGCCGCGGTGATAGGGGGAGCCGGAGGGGTTGGCGATCAGCTCCGCGCCTTCCTCCGCCTCGATCGAGGCCGGCGGTCCCTCGTCCCAGACGTCCTCGCAGACGGTGAGGCCGACCTTGACGCCGGCGATCTCGACCGCCGACGGCTCGCGCCCGGGAACGAAGTAGCGCTGCTCGTCGAAGACGGAGTAGTTGGGCAGCCGGTTCTTGCGATAGACCGCCTTGACCTCACCACCGGCGAGCAGGGCAAGGGAGTTGTGGGCATGGCGGTAGTCGCCTCCGCCGGCGACCGGCTCGGCGAAGCCGACCAGAGCCGCGGTCCCTCCAACGCCCCGTGCCAGCTGCTCGATCGCGGCCTGGTTGGCGGCGACGAAATGGCGCTTCAGGTAGAGGTCCTCGGCCGGATAGCCAGGCAGGCAGAGCTCGGGGAAGACGACCAGGTCCGCGCCCTCGGCTTCGGCGCGGCCGATCCACTCGGCGATCTTGGCCGCGTTGCCGGCGATGTCGCCAACCGTCGGGTTGATCTGGGCCAGGGCTACGCGCAAGCGGGCCTCCGCGGGTTCACGCCTGAAGTATCGCCTTCGAAGCGGGCGGGAAGGGCCTTCGCTGCCTGTAGATTGGCGCCGATGCGGGCAAGACTGCGGCTGACCAGCGCCTCGCTCGCATTGCTCGCGGCCTTCGTCGCGCTCCCGAGCGTCGCCAGCGCCGGCGATCAGTGGACCTTCCGCCAGCCGTTGGCGCGGCCGACCGATCGCCCCGATCCGGCCCGCAACGCCTACACCGTGCCCGAGGCGCCGCGCTCCCCGGCCTGCGCCGGCCGCTTCTGCGTGCACTGGGTCGCCGAGGGCCTCGACGCACCCGCGAAGATCGACGCCAACGGCGCCGGCGACGGAGATGGCGTCCCCGACTACGTCGAGCGCGTGCTCGGCGTGGGAGCGCGCGTGCACGCGATCGAGAACGGCAAGCTGGGCTGGCGCGAGCCCCGCTCCGACGGCCGGCGGGGCGGCCGTCGCGGAAAGACCGACGTCTACCTGAAGGAGTTGGGCCGGTTGCTCTTCGGCTACGCCGCGCCCGACGAGGGTCAGACCCCGAGGGGGGACCGGCTTCCCCGCCGCCTGCACGGCTACCTGGTCCTCGACAACGACTACGACAGCTCCCAGTACCCCGGCACCAAGCCAGGGGCGGCGCTCGCGGTCACCTTCGCTCACGAGTACTGCCACATCCTGCAGATGGGCTACGACGCCTACCAGGACGCCTGGATGGCCGAGTCGACCGCGGTCTGGATGGAGGACCAGGTCTACGACGGCATCGACGACTACGTGCGCTACGTGCGCCGCTGGGTCCGCCTCTACCGGACGCCGCTCACCGCCAGCTCGATTCGCGAGTACGGCTCGGCGGTCTGGAACGAGTGGCTGGTGCGCCGCTACGGCCTCAAGGTTCTGCGCAATGCCTGGGCCCGTGCCCTGTACACCAAACCGGGCGGCTTCTCGGTCTCGAGCTACGACTCGGCGATTCGCGCCGCCGGAGGCTCGGACCTGAGCCGTGATCTCGCCCGTTTCGCCCGCGACGTCGCCGAGTGGCGCACCGGCGAGCGATTCCGCGAGGGCCCCTTCTACCCCGACGTGCCGCGCCAGGGAAGCCTGCCGCGCAATGGCAGGCCGCTCCAGCGCACGCTCAACCACGCGACCTTCCAGTTGCTGCGAGTCCACGCCCGTGACGGGCGGGCGGTCGTCGCAGAGGCGGTTGCACCGGCGGGCGTCGCCGCCGGCCTGGCGCTGGTGGGGCGGACCGGCAACGAGCGCAGCGGCAAGGTCGTATCGCGGCTGCGCTTCAGGCGAAAGGGCGGCAGGATGACGGTGCGACTAGCGGGGCCTGGTCGATTCAGGCGGATCACCGCGGTGGTGATCAATGCCGATACCAGGGCAGAGGGCTTCAGCGCCCGCCGGCTGGACTGGAACTACTTGACCGACACGGCGCCGTTCCGGGTCCGGGTCCGGTCGGTGCGCTGACCGTCGTCCGCCGGCGGCGCCGTGGCCACCGCTTCGGCGATCGCCCTTTCGAGGTCAAGGGCGAAGCTGTCGAGGTCGGCCATCGCGTCGTAGTCGCCAACCAGGCCGAAGTCGATCTGACCGTCGTAGGACATGATCCCGACGCAAAGGGCCTGGCGGCGGGCGAGCGGGACCAGGGGAAAGATCGAGCTCATCCGGCGGCCCAACAGGTAGAGCGGGAACTGCGGGCCGGGGACGTTGGTGACGACGAGGTTGAAGAAACGCTGCGCGGGCTGCAGGCGCGCTGCCTGCGAAGCGATCGTCGGCGGCGCGAAGTCGGTCAGCTTGGTCAGCAATTCCGCCCCGACCGCCTGGCCGGAGCCCTTCAGGTCGCCCATCGTCTCGGTCACCAGGCGCAGGCGCTCGATCGGGTCCTGGGAGGAGACCGGCAGGGGGGCCATCATCGCTGAGATGCGATTGCCGAGCGCTCCACGTTCTTCTTCGGCGCGAACGCTGACTGGCACCATCGCCCGCATCTTCAGCTCGTCGGTCTCGTGCCCACGGGCTCGCAGGTAGTTACCCAGGGCGCCGGCGACGACCGAGAGGACGACGTCGTTGACCGTGCCGCCGTGGGCATTCTTGACCCGCTTGAAATCGCCGAGGTCAGCGCGGACGAAGGCCAGCCGGCGATGGGGGCCGATCTCGACGTTGAAGGGAGTGCTCGGCGCCGCCGTCGCCACCTCGAGCATCTTGCCGGTGTCGGCGAGGCCGCGCAGCACCTGTCGCGGCCCGCGCAGGGCGGCGCGCATGCCGCGTACGATCTCGCGTGGGCTGGTGGCCCGCTCGCGCCAGGCGTCCCTAAGCAGTTCGAGGTCGTTGGGCTCGGGCCGGGGCGCCCACTTCGGCGGCCGCACCGGGGGATGGTCGGGTTCCTCCTCGAGGTCGAAGAGGACGGTGGTGATGTCGACACCCGAGACGCCGTCGACGAGCGCATGATGGCTCTTGCCGACGACGGCGAAGCGGTCGTCTTCGAGACCCTCGACCAGCCAGAGCTCCCATAGGGGCTTGGTGCGATCGAGTTGCTGGGAGAAGATCCGCGCCGCGAGGTTTCGCAGCTGCTCCTCGGAGCCCGGGGCCGGCAGCGCCGTTCGGCGCACATGGTAATCGAGGTTGAGAAACGGATCGTCGACCCAGACCGGCCTGCCCTGGTCGAAGGGGACGAAGCGCAGCTTCTGACGGAAGCGAGGCACGAGGTGCAGGCGCGACTCGATGTGGTTGCGGAATTCCTCGTGGGAGGGAGGGGATCCCTCAAAGAGGATCGTCGAGGCGACGTGCATGTGAGCGCCGGCGCGCTCCATATGGAGGAAGGAAGCGTCGAGTCCCGTCAGTCGATCCACCGCTCCATCTTCGCAGACCGAGGCGGGAGTTCAATCAGCAACTGCGAGCTGCAGCTGCGCCTTCTCCTGCGCCGGCTCCTCGGCGCTTTCCTCGCTGCCGAAACCGGCCACCCGCACGCCGAGCAGCCTCACGGGGCGCGGTGGAGAGTAGGCCCGCAAAAGGTCCAGGGCAACGGCGATGACCAGCTGGGGGTCGTTGGTTGGCTCGCCGACAGTGTGGGCCCGGGTGACGTTGGTCCAATCGTCGAGCCGCACCTTGATCCCGATCGTCCGCCCGGCGAGATCGCGGGCGCACAGACGCCGGCAAAGCTCCTCGGCGAGCGAGGTGATGTGCGTAGCCATCTCGGTGTCGTCGGCGACGTCGACGTCGAAGGTGATCTCGGTCGACTGCGACTTGGTCTCGCGCTCCACCGCGATCGGGGTCTCGTCTTCGAAGCGGGCGCGAGCGGGCAGCCAGCGGCCGGCACGCGGGCCGAATGCGCGCTCGAGCGCCTCCGGGTCGTGATCCCGCAGTTGGGCCAGGGTCCGTATCCCCATCTTCTCCAGTCGGATCACGGTTTTCGGGCCGATGCCGGGGACCAGCCCGGGCGAGTCGCCCGCGAACCGCTCCAGCGCTTCGGCGCGCGAGAGGACGACCAAGCCGGCGGGCTTGCCCAGCTCGCTCGTGATCTTGGCCAGCAGCCGGTTCTCGGAGATGCCGACCGAGCAGGTAAGGCCGGTGTCCCCACGGATCTCGGTGGAGATCCGCCGCATCGTCGCCTTGGGGGCGAAGAGCCCGGTGAGGTCGAGGTAGGCCTCGTCGAGGCCGACGACCTCGACCGTCTCGGCGTTGGCCCGCAGGATCCCCATCACCTGCCGGGAGGCCTCGCGGTAGACGCTGAAGTCGGGCTGGAGATAGACGGCATCGGGCAGCCGCCGCCGCGCAACCGCCGCAGGCATCGCCGAGTGGATCCCAGCCAGCTTGCGCGCCTCGTAGCTGGCGGTGGTGACGACCGCCCGCGGCCCCGACCCGCAGACCACCACCGGCTTCCCCTTCAGCTCCGGCCGCCGCCGCAGCTCAACCGACGCGTAGAAGGCGTCCATATCCAGATGCGCGATCGTCCGCGTAGCGGCCACCCACCGATCGTAGGGAGGGCCCGGGACGGCATCGGTCTGCAATCCTGAGCCCCCGTGGCTTCCCCCGAGGCGAAGAACCTGGAGGCGATCTCCAAGGCGATCGATCAGCACAACCAGAGCTGCCCTTTCCCGGCGGCCGAGGTGCGGATGAATCCGTTCGAGGTCGAACGGCTCGGGTGGGACCAGATCCGCGGGCTGCCGGTGGTGCCGGACTCGGCGATCGGCACGGGGCGCTTCCGCATCGTCTGCTCGCGCGAGCTCGACGACACCGGCCTCGAGGAGACCGAGGCGATCGGCCGCGAGGTCGAGACCGTCGCTCCGGCCAACAGCTGATAGCCGTCGAACAACCGGCCTGAGATAAGGCCCTCTCTGCCGGTCGGAGAGGGTCTTTCTCTTTCTATAAAGAGGGAGGTTGTTCGATGGACCTGGTGAGCGCAGAGCTTCCTGCAAAGACGCTGGTGGTGGCGATCGACCCCGGCAAGGCCACCAACCGGGTGCTGTTAGCCAACGGCGAACAGGGACTGATCGGGGAGCCCGTTTCGTTACCGACTCTGCGCGAAGGAATCGAGCGGCTCTGCGCATTGATCGAGGACGCTGGCGCGCCCGACACGGTGATCGCAATCGAGGCGACCGGCTCGCTGCATCTGCCGTGGGTCGCCGAGCTCGAGCGACGCCTACCTGGCTCGACCCGTCTCTTCGCCCCCTCAGAGACCCAGGCCGCGCGCACTCAGCTCGGCTCGCGCCGCTTCAAGGACGACGACCGCGATTGCGCCGCGCTCGTCTCCCTCGCCCGTCAGGGCCGCGGCCGTCCCGTCCAGGACGGGACCCTGGAGGCACTGCTCGACGCCGTGCGCCACCGGCGCCGCCTGATCGCCGCTCGCACGATCGTCCGCCAGCACCTCCACCACCAGCTCAACGGCCTCTGCCCCGGGCTCTCAGCCCCGGCGGGCCACGGGCGGGTCCTCGGCCTGGAGACCCCGACGGGTCAGGCCGTGCTCGCCTGCGCGGTCGACTTCGCCGGGCGAGCACCGGCGCCTCGCTCGCTGATCGCCAGGGCGCCGCGTCGGCTCTCCCGTGCCACGGCGGAGCTCTGGGCGGAGCGCTGGGGCAGCTGCCTGGCACCCCCGCCCGACGCCGAGCTGCGAGCCGAGCGATTGAGGCGGGATGTCGCCCGCTGGCGGGCGCTCGAAGCGGACGTGATGGCCGTCGAGGCCCAGATCGCCGCGTTGCTGGCCGAGAGCGCCGGGCAGATCCTGACGACGTTGCCGGGGGTCGCCGGCACCCGGGCAGCGGCCTTCGCTGTCCATGCCCTGCCAATCGAGCGCTTCCCCACCGCCGAGCACCTCTACTCCTTCACCGGCCTTGCTCCGGCGCGCTATGAGTCGGCGACGATCCGCAAAGCCAGGGCGATCTCCCGCCAGGCCCCGGGCGAGCGGCGCGATGCGCTGATGGGGATCGCCTGGGGACTCTCCCAACACTGCGTGGCTTTCAAAGAGCGCGACCGCGAACTGCGCGCCCGCGGCATGCGGCCGATCGAGGCCCGGGTCGCCCTCGCCCGCCATGCCTGCCGGCTCTGCCACCGGATGCTTCGAACTCAACAGCCCTTCGACGAGGAGCGCTACGCTCGGACTCGGCATCGGCGTGGGCGGTGACGGCGTTACAGCTATGCCCCGCGAGGGCGCAATCTAGTTTGCCGCCCGCCCGCGCCGGCCATTCCTACGGCGCAAAGAAGAACCTGCCGCACGACGGCGCCTGATCAGTCTGCCGACGGCCTTCGCCGGGTCGAGCAGAGCCTTCTCGCAATTTGCGACCGGCACGGCCGGCCCGCCGGGCCCTGCCGCCGATCGGCTATTGACTCATCGGCGAAGAACTAGACGGAATTCCAAAAATCGAAGCCCAGTTCGCTGAGCAGGCGCTGAGCCTCGATGTTGAGCTGGGTCAGCTGGTCGGTCCAGATCAGCACACCCATCGCGATCAGGATCAGTCCGCCGGCGGCGACTATCGCTTGGTAGTGGCGCTTGACCACGGCGAAGGCGGTGGTCATGCGCGAGAAGGCGACGGCGGTGAGAAGGAAGGGGATCGCCAGGCCGGCCGAATAGACCGCGAGCAGGAAGGCGCCGCGGCCAGCCGAGCCCGAGAGCGAGGCGGCGGAGAGGATCGCGCCCAACGTCGGCCCGATGCACGGCGTCCAGGCAATCGCGAAGGCGGCGCCGGCGACCACTGGCCCGCCCTTGCCGGCCCGGTCGAGCAGCGCATCGACGTGCCACTCGCGGTTGAGGCGGGTGACGAAGAGCGAGGCGACGAAGAGCACTCCCATCGCGATGATCAGCGCCGCTGAGATCTTGCTCAGCAGCTCCTGGTGGTCTTGCAGGGCCGAGCCGAGCCCGGTCGCCGTCAATCCCAGGATGATGAAGATCGCCGAGAAGCTGGCGACGAAGAGCAGGCTCGGGCCCAGCACGCGGCGCCAGCCGGCGCTGTCGAGCTCGGCGGGGGATACGCCGCTGACCGCCGACAGGTAGCCGGGGACCAGCGGCAGGACGCAGGGGGAGAGGAAGGAGACGACGCCCGCGGCGAGGGCGGCGAAGATGCCGATCCCGGCGGTCGGGTCGGTGCTCAGCTCGGCAAGGATCACGACCCCCCAGGGTACTTAGACTGCGCCTCCTGAAAGCGTCCTCGCTCCTCGCAATCGGCCCCAGCGCGCCCGGCCCGACGCTGCGTCGCGGCGCTCTGGTCGCGCTTCCGGTCGGCGCGGCCCTGCTCTACGAGCTGGGCGTCGACAGCTCGAGCAAGGGCGCGGTGGCGACCGGGGCGCTCTTCGTCGGCTTCGCGGCGCTGGATGCGCCGGCACGGACCCGCGCAGCGTGGCAGGCGGCGGTGACGCCGCTCGTCGCGCTCGCGGCCGCCCTCGGCGTCCTCACCGGGCACTCGCCGGCGCTGGCGGTGCCGACGATGGGCCTCGTCGGCGCGATCGCCGGCTACGGCTTCGCGGTCTCGCCGCGCCTCGCGATCGCCGGTCTCACCGTCGCCCTCTCGCTGCTGATCTCCCAGGGCCTCGAGATCCCCGTCTCCCACGCGCCGGAGGCGCTGCTGTTCGCCGGCCTCGGCGGCGTGCTCCAGGTCGCCTTCTCGCTCGCGGTCTACGCCGCCGGCGACCGGGCGGCCGAGGTGGGAGAGAACCGCTGGGATCCCGGCGCAGCCAGGCGCAGCCTCTCGACCAACCTCAGCCTCGACTCGACCGCCGCCCGGCACGCCCTCAGGTTCGGTACGGCAATGGCGGCGGGTGTCGGTGCCTACTGGCTTCTCGGCCTGCACGAGCACGGGTTCTGGATCCCGCTGACGATTCTCTTTGTGCTGCGGCCCGAAGTCGGCGAAACCAATCAGCGCCTGATCTGGCGCGCCGCGGGCACGGCGGTCGGGCTGGTGATCGCCACGGCGCTCTCCTTCTGGCTCGAGGACGACGGCATCGCTTTGGCGATCGCATTGACCGTCGCCACCGCCGTCGCCTACGGGACGCTGACGGTTCAGTACGCGATCTTCACCACCGGGATCACCACCTACGCGGTGCTGCTCGCCGACACCCTGGGCGAGCCCGCCCTGGAGGCAGCCGGCCAGCGCGCCTACGGAACCGCGATCGGCATCGCAATCGCCGCGGCCGCATTCCTGCTCTGGTCGAATCCGCGGAGGGGGGAGGGGGAGGCGTCCAGTGATGCTCTCTCCCCGCCGAAAGCTGCCGCCCGGTAGATTTCTTGGCCAGCCAGCCAAACGCCGCGCGGAGGCGGCGCGACTACAGGAGCAAACTTTGAGCAACCGCACGTACGTAATCGGAGTCGGGATGACCAAGTTCGAGAAGCCCGGCACGAAGGAGGGCGACTACCCGGACTGGGCCAAGGAGGCGGGGGAGAAGGCGCTCGCCGACGCCGGCATTCCCTACACGGACGTCGAGCAGGCCTTCGCCGGCTACTGCTACGGCGACTCCACCTACGGCCAGCGGGCGCTCTACCAGCTCGGTCTAACCGGAATTCCGGTCGTCAACGTCAATAACAACTGCTCGACCGGCTCCTCGGCGCTGTTCCTCGCCCGCCAGGCGGTCAAGGGCGGTCTGGTCGATTGCGCGATGGCGGTCGGCTTCGAGAAAATGGAGAAGGGATCGCTCGGCGTCAAGTACACCGACCGCACCAACGCGCTCGACAAGCACGCGATGAAGATGTTCGAGATCCGCGACCCCGAGCAGTCGCCGCCGGCACCGCAGATGTTCGGCAACGCCGGCCGCGACCACATGGAGAAGTACGGCTCCAACCCCGACCACTACGCCTGGATCGGCTGGAAGAACCACAAGCACTCGGTCAACAACCCCTACGCCCAGTTCCAGGACGAGTACACGATCGAGGACATCAAGGCGGCGAAGATGATCCACGACCCGCTGACCAAGCTGCAGTGCTCGCCGACCTCCGACGGCTCGGCCTGCGCGATCGTCGCCTCCGAGCGCTACGTCGAAGAGCACGACCTCGGTGGCCAGGCGATCGAGATCGTCGGACAGTCGATGATCACCGACCTCAGCTCGACCTTCGCCGAGGACACCGACTGCATGAAGATCGTCGGCTCCGACATGTCGAAGACCGCGGCTGAGAAGGCCTACGCCGAGGCCGGCATCAGCGCCGAGGAAGTCGACGTCTGCGAGCTGCACGACTGCTTCAGCGCCAACGAGCTCATCACCTACGAAGCGCTCGGCTTCGCGGCCGAGGGCGAGGCGCACAAGCTGGTCGAGGAAGAGGCGACCACCTACGGCGGCAAGGTCGTCGTCAACCCCTCCGGCGGCTTGATCTCCAAGGGCCACCCGCTCGGCGCGACCGGCCTGGCGCAGTGCTCGGAGCTGACCTGGCAGCTGCGCGGGGAAGCCGACAAGCGACAGGTAGAGGGCGCGAAAACCGCCCTCCAGCACAACATCGGCCTCGGCGGCGCCGCCGTGGTCACCGTCTACAAGCCGGCGGCCTAGGGGTTCGCCGGAGGAGGAGGACCGGCATGGCGAAGCAGCGACAGGCTCTACCCGGCAAGGTCGTGGCGATCACCGGGGGGGCCCGGGGGATCGGCAAGGCGACGGCGGCGGTACTGGTCCGCAAGGGCTGCCGGGTCGCGATCGGCGACCTCGACCTGGCGCTCGCCGAGCAGACGGCGGCGGAGCTGGGCGGCGGCACGATCGCCGTCGCGCTCGACGTCACCGATCGCGACTCCTTCTCCGCCTTCCTCGACACCGCCGAGCGCGAGCTGGGCCCGCTCGACGTGGTCGTCAACAACGCCGGGATCATGCCGGTGACGCCGTTCGCCGAGGAGTCGGCGGACTCGATCCGGCGCCAGCTCGACATCAACGTCTTCGGCGTTATCACCGGCATGCAGCTGGCGATCGAGCGGATGCGGCCGCGCAACTCGGGCCACATCGTCAACCTCGCCTCGCAGGCGGGCAAAGGCGGCTTCCCCGGGATCGCCACCTACTCCGGCACCAAGCACGCCGTGGTCGGGATCAGCGAGGCCGTGCGGGCCGAGCTGCGCGACACCGACATCGAGATCGCCTGCGTGATGCCGACCGTGGTCAACACCGAGCTGACCTCGGGCGTCGGCCAGAAGATGATCAAAGCCGTCGAGGCGGAGGACGTCGCCAACGAGATCGTCGATGCGCTCGAAGTGCCGCGCTTCGACGTCTGGGTGCCGCGCGCCAACGGTGGTCTCTTCAAGGTCGTAGCGCTGATGCCGCGCCCCTGGCGCGAGGCGCTGGGACGCTTCATGAAGGTCGACAAACTGATGACCGAAGTCGACCACAGCGCTCGCCGTGCCTACGAGGATCGCGCCGCCCACAGCGAGCCAGGACTCGAACAAAAAGCAGAGCCCACGCCGCAGCGAGACGCCGCCTGACGGCAGCATTTGGGGGTCTCCAGGCCCACAAATGCTTCACTAGAGGCGATGGGGCGGATCTACAACGCAACGTGGGGGCGAGTCTTCTCCGCGATCTATGACCCGCTTCTGAAGGGGACCGAGGAGGCGGGGCTGCGCGAGCGGAGGCGCGAGGTGCTCGCGGCGGCGCGCGGGCACACGATCGACATCGGCGCAGGGACCGGCGCCAACCTGGGTCTCTTTCCAGAGGGTCTCGAGCAGATCGTGATGGCCGAGCCAGATCCGCATATGACCAAGCGGCTGCGACGCAAGATCGCCGAGTCCAGCTCCGAGGTCGAGCTGGTCGAAGCCGGTGCAGAAGAGCTCCCTTTCGAGGACTCGAGCTTCGATACCGCGGTCTTCACCCTGGTCCTCTGCACGGTGCCCGATCCTCGCGCAGCCCTGGCCGAGGCCGCGAGGGTGCTGAAACCCGGCGGGCAGCTGCTCTTCGTCGAGCACGTCCGCGCCGAGAGTCCCAGCGTCGCCCGCTGGCAGGACCGCCTAGAGCGGCCCTGGAAGGTCTTCGCCGACGGCTGCCGCTGCAACCGCGACACCGTGGCCAACATCGAAGCCTCGCCGCTTACTCTCGAGTCGGTCGAGCGCGGAGAGTTGCCCAAGTCCCCGCCGATCACCAAACCGCTGGTCTGGGGCAGGGCCAGGCTCGCTTCCTAGTCGACGCCGCGCGACACCAAGGCATTCCGTTTGGGCTCCGAGGTCGACTTCCCCGCAGGACCGGTCGCCGATCGCTTGACCCTTTGGCCGGTCGATGACGGTCGCTACGGCCTCGACGCCGTGTTTCAGGGTGCATCGGGCTTCGAACGCTGCGAGGAGCATCGCGTTGCACTAACCGCGGCCGGAGTTCAATGCTCGCTCGCGCAGAACCTCGATGACTCGTGGACGCTCCGCTTCGGCCCGCTGACTGCACATGAGGTGGGGCGCGCTATATCTGCGTTCGTGCGGTAGAGGGCGCCGGACCCTTCGGTCACGGCTTCAACGCACGATAATGGTGGCTATACCTACCGCTCTACCCTTCCTGAGCGGTCTCGATAGGCTTTCCTCATCAACCCCAATGAGCTAACCGATCTAGACCCCAACGAGGCGATCCGGGAGCTTTCCGTAGAGCTTAAGAAACTTCAGGGCAAAGTCCTCGTCCTTGAAGCTGAGGTAAACGACCTCTCGGTCACCGTCCGGGACCTCGAAGACAAGACCCCTTCCTAGCCAGTTGTCAAAGCTTTTGATGTGCTGCTTGGGCATCGGCTCATTGAAGCGCAGAGGGGGGACGCTAAGGAATCCCATCCCAAAGACGCCCAGCCGGAACCTCGAACGCCGTAGCAAGCGTCACGACCGTCTGGAATTCCGGTGAGCGAGTGCATCTCTCCAGCTTGGAGATCGCCGTGTAGTGCAGGCCCGAGTGGTAGGAGAGGTCGTGCTGGGACCAGCCTCGTTCCGCCCGTAGCGCCTTCATATTGAGCGCAAAGCGCTCCAGATGGTCCACGACCCGAAAGCCTCATCGCTCTGGCCTCCTGCGCCAAGAGACGCACCGTCAAGTTTTCGAGTAGAGTCAGCGCCGTACAGAGCGGCCCCAGCGCGCCGGAACGCCTGGGGCCTTGGCACAGGAGATACAGCTCCTATGCACTTCAAAAGTTTAATCGGGTTGCTGCTTGCCGGTACTGCGCTGGGATTAGCGGCCTGCGGCGATCTTGGCGCAACCGATGAAGAACTCGCCCAAGCTCGCAAGCGCGGCGAATACATTGGTGCGGCTAATGCCACGGTAGCCGCCAAGAATCGCTTCAGCCAAACCCGTCACAACGTCTATCTGAACGGTCTCGAAGACGGGTGGGATGAAGGCTGGGAAGAAGCCGAAGAAGCGTTTGAAGAAGAACGCGAAGAAGGTGAAATCGAAGGGTCAGAATTCGATCCGACGCCCGAAAAGATGGACGGCTCCGAATCCTATGAATTCGAGCCTGACGACATTGAACGGGCCGAAGAAGCGCCAACCGATGTACAGGAATACTGCGAAGGGGCCGTTTCAGAAGCGCAGGAACTCGGCTGCCTCAGCCACGTTGAATCCTCGGAAGTACCATGAAGCGCCTGCTGATCGCCCTAGCGGCGATCTTGGCGCTTGGGGTGAGCACGGCCCAGGCGCAAACGACGATCATCGCGCCCCCCAATGCGAGCTATCCCTACCAGCAGTGGGTTGATCGGGCCAAGGTGCCGACGCCCAATCGCTCCGTGCAGGTTGTGGAGTCCAGCGAGCCTTGCTCTGAACCCTCGTTGGGATGCACGGATGGCTCGACCATCTGGATCATGGTCTGGCCGGGGGAACCAGTCGTGATGACCCTCTACCACGAGCTAGGCCACGTCTTCGCCTTCGAGCATCCCGACTTTCGCCACTACGAAGATGAGCGATTCGCGGACATCTATGCGCGCTGTGCATTGTCCCGGCGCATCTGGCCCCGTGTTCTCTACAGCGCTGGCGAGGGCGTGATTCGAGGGGTAGGTCTCCAGCGGCAATGTCGCCAGATCATCCAGCAGGCCCAAGAGGACCTAGTTGTCATAAGTCCTATTATCGTGCGTTGACAACAAGTTTCGGGGCGAGGGGTTCTAGGGACCCCTCGCCCCGGGTAGTGGCAGATGGTGCCCCCGCGCCCAAAGTTCTACCAGCCTCTCAAGACGCGCAATTCCCCACCTGTAATTGTAGCTCCGGTCGGCAGTTTTCCGCACTACAAAGCGGAATCCGCCGCTTCGCCTGCGAGCGTTTCCCTCATGTGGGGACGTAGCTCAATTGGCAGAGCGGCGGATTGTCAGTCCGCGTATGTGTGCTGTGGCCCTCTCACAAGGTCGGCCCCAGTGCGCTCGATACCGGTTCGAGTCCGGTCGTCTCCACACCCTTCTCTCGTGTAGCACAACCTATCGCGCTGGCACGACGTTGAGTGCGACACAATTGTCTCGGCCCCCCCCCATTCCGCTCTCTAGCGCCAAATCCTGCAACTTCGCGCCCGGATTATGGGAAACGCTTCGATAATGGTGGTTATGTCAACTTGGGCTAGAAAGGACCTTGCCGGCGGCGTCGATCGCTTCTTCCAGCCCCTCTGCCGAGCCGGGCGTGCCCAGTACTTCTTTGCCCTGCGCATTTGGGCCCGTGATGACGAACGAAGGCGTTCCGCTGAGCCCGAGGCTCTCGGCTTCGTCGGTCTCGCTTTGCACCCGGTCGAGCACTGAGGCGCTCCTGCGGTCCTCGTTCCACTGGGTGATGCTCGGCACACCGGCGCCCCTGGCGACTTCGGTGAGGAACTCGTCGGTTACATAACCGGAGGCCTCCAGGCCCTGGTTGCGGTAGAAAAGCTCGACGAAGTTCCAGCCCCGGCCCTGTTTGCCAGCCGCGATCGCCGCCGCGGCCGCGGGGACGGATTCCTCGTTGATGATCGTGAAGTTACGGAACTCGATCTTCGCTTCACCGCTGCGCACCTTCGAGTCGATCACCTCGGGAATGACTTCTTCGGCAAATCCCTTGCATACCGGGCACTGGAGGTCGCCGAACTCGGCCAAGGTCACTTTGGCCGACGGATCGCCCAGCGTCATCCCGTTCTGCGGGATTCCCCGCAGTTCGCCGCGGACCGTGGCGACGCTCTCGAGGCTGGTATCGCCGCCGTCGCTTTCGCTCTGATTGATGACGATCAGCACGGCCACGATGACGACAGCCAGAAAGACCGCGGCGCTGCCGAGCTGGAGCAAGCGTTTGCGCCGCTCCTCCTGCCTGCCCGTGCCTTCGGCCTGCAGGCGCTCTTCGCGGCGCGCCTCCCTGGAGCTTTTGCCGCTCATGCG
The DNA here is from genome assembly GCA_963718755.1 of uncultured Solirubrobacterales bacterium. GTDB lineage: Bacteria > Actinomycetota > Thermoleophilia > Solirubrobacterales > 70-9 > VRUE01. Next base: position 2,524,930 of record OY970376.1, on the reverse strand, counting down.
GGCCTCCCGACGTAGCCGACCATGCGCACCGCGTTGAGGCCGAAGAGGAGCGTCATCAAGATGGCGCTCGCCACGCACCACTGGCAGATCGCCTCGATCTTGAACAGCTCCAGATAGGTCAGGAAGACGCTGTAGCCGAAGCCGGCCAGGGCGAGGCCGAAGCCGGCCATGCGGGCCCCATCGCCACGCAGCAGGGCCGTCGCCAACAGCAGCACGTACCCGACGACGCCGAAGACCGCGATGTTGACCCCGAGCAGGTGCGAGTAGGAGCTGTTGGCGACGGTCTCACAGCCGCTGCTGCCGGCGATGCAGGCCGGCGCGTCTCCGCCGGCGGCCTCGATCGCGATGTAGCTGGCGACGCCGATGCCGAACGCCGCGACGAAGGTCGCGATCATCCGCAGCGTTCCCTCAGCCGGTGCCGACATGCGGCGGGAGACTATGGGTTCAGCCTTTGCCCCGGCTAAAAGCGCAGTACGTCTTCAGTGGCGTCGCCAGCTACCGCCGAAGAGACGGCCGAGACGGCCGGCGCGGGCGTTTGGAACGAACTTCGGCGGCCCCTGCTCGGGCGGGCCGAGCTGCAGCGCCTGCTCAGCGTCGAGCACCAGGGTCACGGCCCGCTCCGCCGTGCGGGCGACCTCGGGCGCGTCGGCGAAACGCAGCTCGCCGTTCGCGTCCTCGAACGCCAGGCCATCGAAGATGTGCTCCTTGTGGTTATCGAGCACGAAACGCACGCGGCCGACCTCGACCCCATCGGAGCCGTAGACCGGAGTTCCCGGCTGAACCGCCGAGTAGTGGATCGCGTGCCCCTCGTCGATGCTTTGCGGGTCCTCGGGCATGTCGCTCATTCTGACGCGTCGCCGAGCTCGGCGCAAAAGGCGGCAATCTCACGCGAGAGCCGCCCGCCTTGCCAGGCCAGCGGCGACTCGCCCTCCTTCTCGCCGGTCAGCCGTGCGCGGGGCAGGCGCTCGGCGTAGGCCTCGGCGACCTGGCGCGGGTGGCCGGGGTCGGCCTGGTCGTGGCTGGCGACGACGAGCGTTGGCACCTGGAGGGACTCCAGCTCTTCCATCGACTCGAACGGGCGTGAGCGCGGCACCTGCCGCAGCGCCTCGACCAGCGCCTCAGGGTGGCGGTGCCGCAGCATTCGCTCACGGGTGAAGCGCAGGACCGAGTCGCGCCAGGCCGGGTCGGTCTCCTGGTTGCGGTCGATGTAGTCGACGAAGCCGTCCACGCCGCCGTCCTCGAGCGCCGCAGCCAGCCCGTCCCAGTAAGTGAGCGTCGGGGGCAAGACCTCGCCCGTATAGGTCGGGCCGATGACGACGAGCCCGGCGAGGCGCTCTGGGCGCCGCAGCGCGTAGGCCACGGCCGTGTGAGCACCCATCGAGTGCCCGGCGAGGACGAACGGCTCCTCCCCGATCGCAGCCGTGACCACCCGTTCCAGATCGCCGACCAGCTCCGGGTATACATAACCCCCCTCCGGCGGGGCAGGATCTGACTCCCCGTGGCCGCGCGCGTCGTAGGAGGCGACCTCGTGCCCGGCGCGTTCCAGCACCCGCGAGCCGTGGACCACGTAGCGACGCGTAGCGGTGATGCCGTGGCAGAGCACGATCGGGGGGCCCTCCCCCACCACCTCACCGCGAATCGCCGGCCGCTCGCCGGCGCTGAACAGCCGCGGCTCGGCCGGCATCAAGCCAGGGCGGCGACGGCCCGCTCGAGATCGTCGACCGTCTGGAATTTCGAGCCGGTTCGCGAGACGTGCTTGTAGCGGACGATCCCCTCGGCGTCGATGACGAATATCGAGCGCATCACGTAGCGCCCGCCCGGCGCCCCCTCCTTGAGCCCGGCGAGCTTGCCGAGCGGCCCGACCCAGCCCGTCACGCCGTAGCTCTTGCTGACAGCGAGATCCTCGTCGGCGAGCAGCGGCACGTTGAGGCTCTTCTCCTGCATCCAGCGCTCGTGCGAGTCGACCGACTGCGAAGAGATGCCGAGCACCTCGGCGTCGAGCTGATCGATGCGATCGCTGTTGTCGCGGTAGGAGCAGAACTGCGCGGTGCAGACCCTCGTTTCGTCACCGGGATAGAAGGCCAAGACGACGTTCTTGCCGCGCAGGTCGGAGAGCTTGTAGACCTCGCCGCCGGTTCCGGGCAGCTCGAAGTCCGGCGCAACGTCACCCACCTCGACCTTTGCCATGCGACGAGGTTAGTGCAGGGACCCCGCAGGCCGCCGCCGAGTGACCGGCGGGCCTAGCCCTTCTCGATCGAGATCCCTTCGATCAGGACGGTCTGTTTCGGTTTTTCTTCCGGGGTGCCGAGCTTGCCGATCTTTTCGACCACGTCGAGGCCCTCGTCGACCTTGCCGACCAGGGCGTATTCAGGAGGCAGGCCGGCATCTGGGGCGAGCACGACGTAGAACTGGCTGCCCGAACGGCCGGGCGGCTCCGCCGAGCTCTTCGCCATCGCGACCATGCCCTTGGTGTAGGCGAGGTTGGCCGGCGGTTTCTCGTCGACGCTGTAGCCGGGTCCGCCGGTGCCGTCGCCAAGCGGATCGCCGCCCTGAATGACGAAGCCAGGCACCACACGGTGGAAGCCGAGCCCGTCGTAGAAGCCTTCTTCGGAGAGGAAGACGAAGGAGTTGACCGTCTTCGGCGCCCGCTCGGAGTCGAGCGCAATCTGGAAGCTGCCGCAGCTGGTTTCGACGACGGCAGTCAACTTCTCGCCCTTGGTCACGGTCTGCTTGGGCGCGCTGTAGCTGACGTTCTTCGGCTTCGGCGCCGCGACCTGTTTGCAGCCCGAGCTGCTCGCCGTCGCCGCCGAATCGTCACCACCGCCGCTGCGGCCGATCAGGATCGCGGCAACGACGGCGACCGCGATCAAGGCGAAGATGCCAAGTGCAATCAGCTTGGTCCGGTCCTGGGCTCCCTCCACGGCCGCGATCCTAGATCATCGGCCGGTGCCCTCGCCCTCGCTCACCGCGCTCGCTGCGGCCGTGCTCCACGTTCCCCCCAGGCCGGAACGTGTGCTCGAGGTCGAATGCGGCAAAGGCGACGGGGTGCTCTTCCTCGCCCGCGAGTTCCCCGCCGCTCGGGTACGAGGCGTCGACGCCTCGACCGATGCAATCGAAGCGGCGGTGGCGCGAGTCGGCCTCGACCCGGAGGGTCGGGTCGCTTTCAAGCCGGGCAAGCCCCAGCGCCTCCCCTACCCGGATGGCTTTTTCGACCTCGTCGCGCAGGCGGGAGGTCGATTGCACCCAGCCGAGATCGCGCGCGTGCTGCAGCCGGATGGGCGCCTCGTCCTCGTGGGCGAGTGGCGCTGGCTCGATTGGCGGTTGAGAAAACACTGCTTCGAGCCCGTGCAGAGCGGCGAGGTAGAGGGCGAGAGCTTCCACGTCGTGCGCCTCCACACGATCGAGCCGGCACCCGAATAGGCTGCCGCAGGCGATGAGAGTCGAAGGGATGCCGCTGACGCTGCTGGTCAATCCTGCCTCGGCGCACGGGCACACGCTCAAGCTGCTGCCGCATCTGGAGCAGGCCCTTGACGCCCGCCGCATCCCCTTCCGCGTCGAGCGGACGCGCGGACTCGAGGACGGTGTCGAGCGAGCGCTGCGCGCCGCCGGAGCAAACGAGATCCCGGTCGTGATCAGCGGCGACGGCCTGATCGGCGCGGTCGGCGGCGCCCTTGCCGGTGCCGAGACCCCGCTGGGAATCATCCCCGGCGGCCGCGGTAACGACCTCGCCCGGGTGCTTGGCATCCCGTCCGAGCCTGAGGCCGCGGCTGCGATGCTCGAAGCGGGCCACACGCGCCGCATCGACGTCGGCGAGGTCAACGGCAAACGCTTCCTCGGCATCGTCAGCGTCGGCTTCGACTCAGAAGCGAACCGCCTCGCAAACGAGACCAGGTGGCTGCGCGGCAACCTCGTCTACGCCTACGCGGGAGTGCGCACCCTGCTCGGCTGGAAGCCGGCCCGCTTCACCGTCCGCGTCGGCGAGGCTCGCGAGCGCTTCAGCGGCTACTCGGTGTCGGTCGCCAACAGCAAGGCCTTCGGCGGCGGCATGTTCATCGCCCCGGATGCCGACCTGGCCGACGGCGAGTTCGACATCGTCGCCGTCGGCGAGGTCGGCAAGCTCCGCTTCCTGAGTAACCTGCCGAAGGTGTTCAAGGGCACCCACGTCGAGGAGGACGAGGTGCGGGTGTTTCGCGCGGCGCGCCTCGAACTGAGCGCCAGCCGGCCCTTCCCGGTATACGCCGACGGCGAGCACCTCACCGACCTACCCGCCACGCTTCGCCTCCTGCCCCGGGCCCTGAGCGTGATCGTCCCCCACCGGGCCGAGGAGTGAGCCGGGAACGCCGCGGGGCGCTGTTCGGCGCCAAGCGCCTGCTTGCCCGCGCTGCCGGCAGCGCCAGCCGCGTCAGCGGGCGCGGCGGCGGCACGACGCTGCCTGGGCGGCTGCTGCTGCGCCTCGATCCGCATGCGATCGCCCGCCTCGGCTCGGATCTGGACCAGGGTGTGACCCTGGTCAGCGCCACCAACGGCAAGACGACGACCGCCGGCATGCTGGCCGCGCTCCTCGCCGCCGACGGACGCAAACCGGTGCACAACCGCGCCGGCTCGAACATGACCTGGGGCGTCGCCACGGCGCTGCTCGAGCAGGAGGGCCGCGAGGGCCTCTTCGAGGTCGACGAGGCCTGGCTGCCGCGCGTCGCCGCCGAACTCGATCCTTCGCTGATCGTGCTCGGCAACCTCTTCCGCGACCAGCTCGATCGCTACGGCGAGACCGAGGCACTGGCCACTCAGTGGGCCAAGACCGTCGGCGAGCGAGCCGGCGGCACGCGCTTCGTGCTCAATGCCGACGACCCGCTGATCACCGACCTCGGCAGGGACGGCGAGAACCGGCGCCGCGAGGGAATCGTCTACTTCGGGATCGACGATGAGAGCCAGGCGCTGCCCGAGCTGCAGCACGCCTTCGACGCAAAGCACTGCCGGCGCTGCGGCCACCCGTATGCCTATGAGCGAGCCTTCGTCGGTCATCTCGGTCACTACCGCTGCCGTAGTTGCGGAGCCGAGCGCCCAAAGCCGGACGTGACCGCGACCCGCATCGAGCTGCACGGGATGCGCGGCTCCTCGCTCCAGGTGCGGACGCCACAGGGCGAGATGACGGTCGAGCTGCCCCTCCCCGGGCTATACAACGCCTACAACGCGCTTGCCGCGATCGCCGCCGGGCTGGAGCTGGGGCTCGGGCTGGAGCGGATCGGGCCCGCGCTGAGCGAGATGCGCGGCGCCTTCGGCCGGGTCGAGACGGTCGAGGTCGGCACCAAGCGTGTCTCGATCCTGCTGATCAAGAACCCGGCGGGGACCAACGAGGTTCTGCGCACGCTGAAGCTGGAGGCCGCCGATCGCCCGCTCGACCTCTGGATCTCCCTCAACGACCGCATCGCCGACGGCCGCGACGTCTCCTGGATCTGGGATGCCGACTTCGAGCTCTTGGCGGGTGCCGTCCGCAGGGTCACCTGCGCCGGGACCCGAGCCCCGGAGATCGCCCTGCGTCTCAAATACGCGGGTTGGCCACGCGAGTCGATCGTGGTCTCGCCCGGGATCGAGGCCTCGCTCGACTCGGCACTCGCGGCAGCCGACGAGCATCTCTTCGCCCTGCCGACCTACACCGCCTTGCTCGAGCTGCACAGGCTGCTCTCGGGACGCGGCCTCGCGCGGGAGTTCTGGCGATGAGCGCGGCGCTCGGTACCGAGGCGATCTGGCACGACGTCGAGTGCGCCTCCTACAGTGCCGACCTGCCCCTCTGGGAGGAGCTCGCGGCAGCCGGGAGCGGTGCGGTCCTCGACCTCGGCTGCGGCACCGGCCGGGTCACGCTGCACCTCGCTCGCCGCGGTCACGAGGTCATCGGCGTCGATCGCGACGAGACGCTGCTGGCGGCACTGCGCGAGCGGGCCGGCGAGCTGGCGGTCGAGCCCGTCCACGCCGACGCCCGCGAGTTCGTGCTCGACCGCCCGGTGGCGTTGGCGTTGGCGCCGATGCAGACCCTGCAGTTGCTCGAAGGCACCGAGGACCGCATCGCCTGCCTGCGCCGCGTGGCCGCCGCCCTGGCGCCCGGAGGACGCTTCGCGGCTGCGATCCTGGAGGAGATGCCGCCGTCCGACGACTCGCCGCCACCGCTGCCCGACGTGCGCGAGGTTGACGGCTGGGTCTACTCGAGCCTCGCAGTCGAGGCCGCGGTCGGGCCGGACGAAATCGTCATCCACCGCCTCCGCCAGACCGTCTCCCCGGCCGGCGAGCTGGGCGAGGAGCCGAATCGGGTCCGGATCGAGACCTTCTCGGCAGCACAACTCGAGGAGGAGGCGACGACGGTGGGGTTGGCGCCGGTCGAGCGCCGCCGGATCGGGCCGACCGACATCCACGTCGGCTCGACAGTCGTCGTCCTCGGCAAGGAGGCAGAGTGACGATGGAGTTGCGCCTGCTCGCCCTCTACCCCGACCAGATGAACATCTACGCTGACCGCGGCAACATCGTCTTCCTGCAGCGGCGCTGCGAGTGGCGTGGTATCGATTTCTCCTACGCTGCCGCCGGCCCCGGCGAGGGGCTCGATCCCGCTGCGCATGACCTGATCTACCTCGGCGGCGGCCAGGATCGCGACCAGCACGCCGTCGCGGCGGACATGGTCGCGACGAAGCGCGACGCCCTCGCCGCGGCGGTCACCGACGGCGCCGTGATGCTCGCTGTCTGCGGCGGCTACCAGCTGCTCGGCCACAGCTACCAGCTCGGTAACGAGCGGCTGCCCGGACTTGGCCTCGCCGACCTCGAGACCGTGCGCGAGCAGGGCGAGCGATTGATCGGCAACGTCGCGATCGAGGCAGACCTCGGCCACGGCCCACGGACGATCGCCGGCTTCGAGAACCACGGTGGGCGCACCCATCTCGGCAACAGCGCAACGCCCCTCGGCCGCGTCCTCGAAGGCTTCGGCAACAACGGCAAGGATGGCCTCGAGGGCGTCCGCCGCGACAACATGATCGGCACCTACCTGCACGGCCCGCTGCTGCCCAAGAACGCCTGGCTCGCCGACCACCTGACCGCTCTAGCCCTGGAGCGGCGCTACGGCAGCGCACCGGAGCTCGAGCCGCTCGACGACGAGCTCGAGCTTGCCGCCGAGCAATGCGCCCGCCGGGTCGCGATGGGCAACTGAGTGGCCAAGGCCGTGTTCGGGTAGGCAGTGGAGATGCGGTCGAAACGCAAGCCCTGGCATGCCCTGTGGGCCGTGCTGGCAACGCTTGCGATTCTCGCTGCTGTGCCCACGATCGCCACCGCCGCGCCCGCCTGCGGCGAGCCGCCGGAAATCGTCGGCACGACCATGATCGGCAGCCCCTGCCCCGACACGATCCGCGCCCCACGCGGCATCACGGTCGTCAACGGCGAAGGGGGCGACGACACCATCTACGGCCAGCGCGGCAACGACAGGCTCAACGGCGGCCCCGGGAATGACCGGCTGTATGGCGGCATCGGCGACGATCAGCTGCGCGGCGAGCTCGGTAACGATCGCCTCTCGGGCGGCTTCGGCGCCGACTCCCTGCTGGACGGGGAAGCCGGGGACGACTTCGTCCGCGGCGACGCCACGATCGACCACATCCAGAACACCGGTGGCGGATTCGACACGCTCAGCTACGCGACCGGCGTGACGCCGGGCTTCTTCGACAGGGCGGGGTTCCCGGACTTCTCCGCCTACGAAAACTTTCCGCAGGCGGTCGACGGGCGGGGTGCCTACGTCAATCTGCAGACCGGCCGTGGCGACAACGGCCGGGCGCCACACGGCGGCGGCTACGATGAAAAAGTCGAGGGCGCCGACTTCGACGTCGTAATCGGCTCCGCCTTTCCGGATTACATCGTCGGCACCTCAGCTGTGCAAACGATCTACGGCGGCGGTGGCGCCGACGTCATCCTGGGAGGCGGAGGCGCCGACCAGCTGCATGGCGGTGCCGAGGGCGACAGCTGCGCAGGGCTGGGCGCGACCAGCGACTGCGAGACGAGCGCGGAGGAGGTGGACCCGCGCGATCCCGGCGCGATCGCGGTCGGATCGATGGTCCCCAACGCACCTGTTTCGGCGCTCTACCTGACCGGCAGCGACGAAGATGACGTGGTCATTGCGAGCTACGCGGCAGGCGCCGTCACCTTCGCCCTCGGCGCCGGGTCGGAGGGCTCATTCGACACCGATCCAGCCGTCGCCGGCGGTTGCGACCCACCCGCCTCGGGCAAAGTCGTCTGCCCGGTCGCAGGGGACCCTGACTCGATCGTCCTCGCTGGCTTGGCCGGAGAAGACGACCTCTCCGCCACGGGCTTCCCCCCGAGCACCTCGGTCATCGTGCTGGGCGGCGCCGGCGACGACGAACTCACCGGCGGCGATACCGAAGACGCGGTGGTGGATGGCGACGGCGACGACACGGTCGATGCCGGCAGCGGCGACGACGCCGTGCCCAACAACGAGGGAGACGACACCCTGCACGCGGGAAGTGGCGAGGACCTCTTCGTCTCCGACTCCGTCTGCGAAGGCGAACTGCTCGACGGCGGTCCCGATCGTGACAACGCCAACTGGGCCAACTTCGATTTCGCGGTCACGATCGACATGGGCGCCGCCCTCGTCGGCAAAGCGGGCCCGGGAGGGCAGCTGACCTGCGCCGGAGAAGGGCCCCCGGCCGAGCTGGCAGCTATCGAGGACACCGAGGGAACTAGCCTGGGCGACGTCATGATCGGCGACTCCGGCTCCAACCAGTTGCTCGGCAGGCCGGGACCGGACTCCTACTTCGCCGCCGCCGGCGACGACACGATCCTCGCCAACTCCGGCACGCCCAATGACGATCCGGATCCGGTGATCGATTGCGGCGAGGGCTTCGACACCGCTCAGATCGACTTCCCCGAGAACGGGCCCGACGCCGCGCCGATCGGCTGCGAGGACGTAGAGGAACGCGCCCCGAACAGCTTCCGCCCGCCAAACACCCCGCTCGGTCCACCTCAGGCGAACGCATCGGCGGCGCCAGTGGTCACCCCTCGACCGCGGCCCAGGGATCGCCGGCCACCGCAAACCCAGCTTCTGCGGCGACCGGCGAAGATCCTTTTCGCGGTTGGAGCTCGCCGCGCCGTCAGCTTTGCCTTTGCCGCGAACGAGCCGGGCGCGACCTTCCGCTGCAAGGTCGACCGCAAGCCATTCAGGCCCTGCCGTTCGCCGCGCGTCTACCGCCTGACGCCCGGCCCGCACGCCTTCCGCGTCTTCGCGATCGATCGCGCCGGGAACCGCGACCGCACGCCGGCCCTGCTCAGGCTGCGGGTCCGCCGCCGCTAACGCCCGCTGGAGCCGAAACCGCCGTCGCCGCGCGCCGACTCGCTCAGCGACTCGACCTCGACCGGCTCGACCAACGCCACCGGAGCAATCACCAGCTGGGCAATCCGCTCTCCCACGTCAAGCCGGAAAACCTCCGCCGGGTCCGTATTGAGCAGCAGCACTCGCACTTCGCCGCGATACCCCGAGTCGATCAACCCGGGACTGTTGACCAACGAAATCCCATGATCCCGCGCAAGCCCTGACCTCGGAAGCACCAGCCCCGCATGCCTCTCGGGAATCTCCACAGCGACCCCAGTCCCAACACTCCACCGCTCCCCAGGCCCAAGATGCGCCGCCTCGCACGCATAAAGATCTAGCCCGGCATCCCCAGCATGAGCCCGCGTCGGCACAGTCGCCTCGTCCTTCAGCTTCGCAACCCGCATCTCCATCGCGCGCACCCTACAGCGCCCCGTGCGCGAGGGCGGGGGTGTCCATCCGCGCAGCGGCGTCCTCTTTTTCGCCCCACCCGCGCCCGCGGACGGCAGCAGCAGTTCCTGGCGAAAAACCCAGCAAGCGGAGGGACACCCCCGCCCTCGCCTACGCCGCGCCAGCAGTACGCAAATCGTCAAACCGATGCAGCTCAGCCCGTGGCACCCGCGCATGCACCAGCACGCCGTCCTCCCGCTCGGTCCGCTCCAGCTCACCAGCGACCTCGTGCAGCTCGTGCAGCCGCGCGCCCTCGCTGTAGGGCACGAGCAGCTCGACCTCGGCCAGGGTGTCGAGGAACGCCCGCTCGACCGCGGCTTTCAGCTCCTCGAGCCCCTCGCCGGTCAGGGCGGAGACCAGGACCGCCCCGGGGTGGCGCAGCAGCACCTCGCAGCGATCGTCCTCGTCGAGCAGATCGGCCTTGTTGAGGACCAGCAGGCGCGGGCCCTCTCCGGCGCCGATCTCCTCCAGCACGGCGTCGACTGCGGCAAGGTCGGCCAGGCGCCGCTGCTCGGGCGCCGCCGCGTCGACCACCTGCAGGATCAGGTCGGCCAGGACCGTCTCCTCGAGGGTCGCCTTGAACGCCTCAACCAGTTGGTGGGGAAGCTTCTCGATGAAGCCGACCGTGTCGGTGAAGAGGAAGTCACGGCCGGAGAGGGCGACGCTGCGCGTGGTCGGGTCGAGGGTGTGGAAGAGCCTGTCCCCCACACCGACCTCCTCGCTCCCGGTCAGCGCGTTCAGCAGCGTCGACTTGCCGGCGTTGGTGTAGCCGGCGAGGGCGACCCGCGGCAACGAGGAACGTTGCCGCTCCGCCCGCATCACGCCACGATTGCCTTCCAGCCGCCCGAGCCGCCGGCGCAGTGCGGCAATCCGGTTGCGGGCGAGCCGGCGGTCGGTCTCGATCTGGCTCTCGCCCGGGCCCCTGGTGCCGATTCCGCCGTCCATGCGGCCGGCGCCGAGGCGCTCGAGGTGGGTCCACAGCCCCCGCATGCGGGCCATGTTGTATTCGAGCTGGGCCAGCTCCACCTGCAGCTTGCCCTCCGCCGAGTGGGCATGGTCGGCGAAGATGTCGAGGATCACCGCAGTGCGGTCGATCACCGGCACCCCCAGAGCAGCCTCGAGGTTGCGCTCCTGGCGCGGCGCCAGCTCGTCATCGCAGGCCACGAGGTTGGCGTCGCAGGCGGCGATCTGCGCCTTTACCTCCTCCAACTTGCCGCGGCCCAGATAGCGATCGGGATCGGGCTTGCTGCGCTGCTGAACCGCCTCGCCGGCGGTTGCCACCCCGGCGGTGCGCAGCAGCTCCTTCAGCTCGGCGAGCGGGTTCCCATCCGTGTCGCCCTCGACGATGCCGATCGCCAGCGCCCGCTGACGGGCACGGCGCTTCGACACGCCGGCACCGTTTGCCGTGTATCGGGTTTGCTGATTCCGTCCGTTCCTGGATCTATCCACTCGGGCCGATTGTAGGCGTCGACTCAGTCCGGATAGGCTTAGCGGCTGATGAAGGTCTTCGTCACGGGAGGAACCGGGTTCATCGGCGGCGAGGTCGTCCGCCAGCTGCGCGAGCGCGGCGACGACGTCGTCTGCCTCGCCCGTAATCCGGATAAGGCGACCAAGGCATCGGCGCTGGGCTGCCAGATCGTCAGCGGCGATCTCAGCGATGCCGAGGCGATCCGCAGCGGGATGGATGGCTGCGACGCCGTCGTCCACGCCGCTGCTATGTACGAGGTCGGGATACCGGCCAAGCAGCGCCCGGCGATGTGGGAGGCGAACGTCGCGGGCACCGAGACCGTGCTCAAAGCCGCCCGCGATGCCAAGGTCGCCAAGGTCGTCTACGTCTCGACGGTGGGGGTCTTCGGCAATACCCACCGCAAGGTGGTCGACGAGACCTACGAGCACCCCGGCAAGGAATTCACCTCTTACTACGAGGAGACCAAGCTCGAGGGACACCGAATCGCCAAGCGGATGATCGAGGAGGGGCTCCCCGGCGTGATCGTCCAGCCCGGTGGCGTCTACGGCCCTGACGACACCTCCCAGGTCGCCGACCTGCTGCAGGAATTCTTCGCGGGAAAACTGGTGCTGATGCCGTTCCCCGAGTTCGGCATCTGCCTCACCCACGTCGAAGACATCGCCGGCGGCATCCTCCTCGCCATCGACAAGGGCCGCGTTGGCGAGACCTACGTGCTCAGCGGACCGGCGACGACGATGCGCGAGGCGATCGAGACCGTCGCCGCCGCCACCGGACGCAAGGCCCCCAAGCGGGCGATGCCCGTCGCCTTGATGAAGGCGATGACGCCGATCGGCCCGCTGGTCGGCAAGATGCTCGGCCAGCCACCAAATCTGCGCGAGCTGATCAGCTCCGCTGACGGAGTCACCTTCTGGGCCAGCCACGAGAAGGCCAGCCGCGAGCTCGGCTATGGCCCGCGCGGCATGGAAGAGGGGCTGCGGCAGACGCTCGAAGCGGACGCGCGGTTTCCCTCCCCAGTCGCCTGAGGGAGTCGGGGGAGGTCTCGCCGGAGCAACAACTGGGGAGGCTCCACCGAGTCCTCCCCCGACTCCCATAAGCTGCCGCGAGTGCGCGCGATAGATGTCATGCACCTCGGGCGGCGGCATGTGATCGGCTGCTGGCAGGTAGATGACGCGCTGGTCGACCCCGGGCCCGAGTCCTCGCTGCCTACCCTGCTCGAAGCGCTTGGGGGCGAGCGCCCGCGGGCGCTACTGCTCACCCACATCCACCTCGATCACGCCGCGGCGACCGGCGCGCTCGTGCGTCGCTGGCCGGATCTCGAGGTCTACGTGCACGAGCGCGGCGCGCCCCACCTGATCGACCCCGGAAAGCTGCTGGCCAGCGCCGGGCGCCTCTACGGCGACCAGATGGATCGGCTCTGGGGCGAGATCGTGCCGGTGCCGGAGGAGAATGTAAAGCCGCTGGCCGGCGGTGAGCAGGTGCTCGGCACGCGGGTCGCCTACACCCCCGGCCACGCCTCGCATCACGTCTGCTACCTACACGAGGAGACCGGCACCGCCTTCGTCGGCGACGTCGCCGCCGTCTCGATCCCTGGCGCGAACCTGATCGTCCCGCCGACGCCGCCGCCCGACATCGACGTCGAGACCTGGGAAGACTCGATCGGGATCGTCGAAAGCTGGGATCCGGAGCGACTCGCGCTCACCCACTTCGGCCAGGTCGACAACCCGGCCGAGCACCTCGCCGCCGTCCGTGAACGTCTGCGCGAGGAGGCTCAGCTCGCACGCGAGCTGAGCGAGGTCGAGTACGAGGCGCACCACCGTGGGCGCGTCGCGCAGGCTGCGTCGAGCCCTGAGGCCGCCGTGGAGCTGATCCACTGTGTCCCACCCGAGTACCAGTGGCGAGGACTCGATCGCTACTGGAGCAAGCGTTAGCTTGCCACGACGCCGGGTATCGCTCGGCCGTCGTCCCGTCCAATCAGAGAGAGGAACTGACTTGAAACTCAGAGCCAGCCGCGCAAGCAAGGGCGTCCTTGCCTACATCGCAGTCGCGCTCGCCGCCGTCGCCCTCGCCGCCTGCGGCGAGGGCGAGGCACAGGAGCTGACCTTCACCTTGACCCAGGAAGGCAAAGGGACGAAGGTCACCGGCCCAGGCAGCGCCGAGACCGGCCTCGCCGAAATCACCCTCGAGAACGAATCCGACGGCGAAGGCGACATGCAGCTGATCCGGGTCGAGGGTGATCACTCGGCGGAAGAAGTCCTCGAAGGCCTCGAAAAAGCGATGAAAGGCCAGGCCTTCCCCGAGTGGTTCTTCGGTGGCGGCGGTGTCGGCCTTCTCCCTGCCGGCGAGAGCGCGACCGTGACGCAGGTGCTGAAACCAGGGACCTATTACGGAATCGACACCGAAGGCGGGCAGCCCAAAGCCGACGCAATCGCCGCGGTCCAAGTCACGGGCGAGGAGTCCGATGAGGAGCTCTCCGAAGGAGACGGGACGGTGACCGCGATCGAGTACGGCTTCGAAGCTGAAGAGCTTCCCTCCGGCGAAGTCGAGATCGACTTCGAGAACGGCGGCGCCCAGCCCCACCACCTGATTGCCGCGCCGCTGAAAGGCGATGCCACCGCCGCCGATGTCGAGCAGGCGATCAAATCCGAAAAAGGCCAACCGCCGATCGACGAAAAAGGCACCCAGAACACTGCCGTGCTCGAAGGCGGCGAAGACCAGATCGTCACCTTCGACCTGAAGCCCGGGCGCTACGCCCTGCTCTGCTTCATCAGCGACCGCCAGGGCGGCCCGCCCCACGCCCTCAAGGGCATGGTCGACGAAGTAGAGGTGAAATAGCCAGTCTGGCTAGCGACGCGCGGCACGGGTACGTGCCGCGCGTTCGCGGGTCCACGTCTTCAGCGCGTCGCGCGGCGGGTACGTCGCGCCGTCGAAGAGGCGATAGTCGCCCACCGGCTCCGGCAACGTCACCTTCAATGGTGGCTCGATCAAGCCCTGGCAGGTATAGCCCCCCGGCGGCAGTGGCTCTAGCGTCATCGCCATCATCAGCTTCCTGTCGATACGCCAAATGACCGGTGCGCGCGCCATAGCGTTTTGACTCCTTCCGCCGTTGCAGGGACCGGGCCCCAGGTTGATCCAGAGGTGCCGGTCGGTGCTCTGCGGCTTCGGCTTGTCGAGGGGGAGCGTCCAGGTAACAGCGTGGAAGCCGTCCACGATCGAGGTCGGCTCGCAGCCGTCGCTCAGCCCCCATAATTTCCATATTCCAGCCTTGCGCTCTAACGACACGGTGGTGGGGCCATTACCGTACGAGAGGCGTCCGCTGGCAAACTCCGCGGCATTCCCGGTTTCAGCCAATAGCCGCCAGTGGCGAGTCGGCAGATAATCGCTGACCCATCGTTCCCTTTTCAGGAAAGCACTGAGCGCTTTCTCACTCGGCCGCGAGCCGCGCTCAGCCCCGGTAGGACCGCCAAACACAGCCGCCGGATCGAATTCCAGTTCCCCGCAGCTCGTCTTGTACGGCCACTGAGGCCATTTCTCCACAACGGGGTCCGGCCCCGCCGGCGCTTCGGCGACCGCAGCGAAGCTGGTCGTCGCGACCAGAAGCGCAGCGATCAGCGCACCGAGGAAATAGCCCTGCCGAGCTGCCATCCGAGTCAGCGTACCCATATCCGGACGGCGAAACTCAGGCCAGGTGCTCGCGCATCCGCTCGACCGCCTCGGTGATCTGCTCGTCCGGGGTGGTCAGGGCGATGCGGAAGAAGCCCTCGCCGCTCGGCCCGTACATCGAGCCGGGCGAGACGACGACTGCTGCCTCTTCGAGCACCAGCTCGGCGAATGAGGTTGAGGTGTGCCCCTCGGGAACCGGAGCCCAGACGTAGATCGTGCCCTTCGGCGCGGTGACGTCGACGCCGATCTCGCCCAGCGCCGAGACGACCAGATCGCGGCGGCGGGTGTAGGTCTCGTTCATCCGCTCGAGCGGACCCTCGGGGCCCTCCAGGGCCGCGACGCCGGCCAGCTGCACCGCCTCGAAGAGGCCCGAGTCGACGTTGGTCTTCAACCGCCAGTAGGTCTGCACGGCCTCGGCGTTGCCGAGGATCGCCGCGCAGCGCCAGCCGGTCATGTTGAAGCCCTTGGAGAGCGAGAAGACCTCGACGCCGACCTCCTTGGCGCCTGGGGTGGCGAGGAAGCTGGGTGCAACGTAGCCGTCGTAGGTGGTCTCCGAGTAGGCGTTGTCGTGGACCACCAGGATTTCGTGCTCGCGTGCAAAGGAGACGACGAGCTCGAAGAAGCCCTCGGGCACGACGGCGCCGGTCGGGTTGTTGGGGTAGTTGATGAACATCAACCGCGCCTTCGCGGCGACGTCGGCCGGCACGGCACCCAGGTCCGGGGCAAAGCCCAGCTCCGGGACCAGCGGCAGCAGCTCCGGCGTCGCGCCGGCGAGAATCGGACCGCCGGTGTAGACCGGGTAGCCGGGGTCGGAGGCGAGGGCGACGCCGCCCGGGTCGAGGAAGGCGAAGCAGAGGTTGTAGATGCACTCCTTGGCGCCGATCGCGGGAATCACCTCGTTGGCGGGGTCGATCTCGACCCCGAAGCGCCGCTCGTAGAAGCGGGCGAAGGCCTCGCGGAACTCCTCGCGGCCGCGGTTGCTGGGGTACTGGTGCGTGCCGGGGTCGGCCACGGCCTCCTGCATCGCCTTGACGATGTGCGGGTAGGTCGGCTCGTCGGGATCGCCGATCCCGAGGCTGATCACGTCGATGCCGGCGGCGCGCTTCTCGGCTATCCGCCGCTCCAGTTCCTGGAACATGTACGGAGGCATCGCCTCCAGGCGCTTGGAAGGATCTGCGATTCCCACGGGCGCGGAAATCTAGCCGCTGAGGTCGGACAGCGCCTGCACCAGCTCGGCGGAGAACTCGCCCGAGCAGATTGGCTCGGCCCAGCCGCTGAGTCGAACGTCGAGGTCCTCGGAGATCTCGACCTCCAGCTCCCCCCCATCCAGCTCGACGACGATCGGGCTCGGCGCTCCGCGGAGGAGGGCGGTCACCGCGGCGCCGCTTGCCCCCGTCCCCGAGGAGAGCGTCTCCCCCACTCCGCGCTCGAAGATCCGCGCCCGCACCCGGCTGCCGTCAACCCTCAAGAACGAGACATTGGTGCGGTTGGGAAACAGCGCGTGGCCTTCGATCTCCGGGCCGATCGCGGCCAGATCGAGCCCCTCGAGCCCCTCGCCGACCTCGATCGCGCACTGTGGATTACCGATTGAGACGTGCTGGAAGTCCCACTCGCGCCCGCCGGCGCTCAGGGTGCCCCGGCCGTCCGGTTCTCCCGAAGGGAAGTCCTTCGACGTGGTCGAGGCCTTGCCCATGTCCACCGAGCAGGTCAACTCCGAGGTGATCGTGGGCGTAATCGGCCCGGCAACCGTGCGAATCGCGAACGTGTCCTCATCGGTCCAGCCGTGCCGCCGCAGGTAAAGGATCGCCTCACGCGCCCCGTTTCCCGACAGCTCGGCCTCGGAGCCATCCGGGTTGAAGATGCGCAGCTCGGCGACAAACTCAGGGTCGTCGCTGCGCGCAAGCAGCAGCACGCCGTCGGAGCCGACCCCGAAATGCGGGTCACAGATCCACTCCACCCGAGCACCGGTCAGCGCCCAGGGCAGCGCCTCCGCCTCGAGGATCACATAGTCGTTCCCCAGCGCTTGCCACTTCTCGAATCGCATCGCCGCACCCTACTCAGACGTACCGGTGGGTAGAGGTCCATATGGACCTCTACCCACCGGTACGTCCCAGCGCAGCGGCGATCTGGGAGGCGACGTCGGCATCACTGAGCGCGGTGCGGTCGATCGTGTACAGGTTCGGCACCTTGCGCATCCAGGTCAGCTGGCGGCGGGCGTAGTTGCGCGAGCGCTTCTTCAGCCGCTCGATGTCGCCGGCGAGCAGCTCGTCGAAGCCGAGCGCCTTGCGCGCCGTGCGTGAGGGACCCAGGGCATCCGCCCGCCGCACCTCGTCCTCCGCCCCGCCCGCCACGATCGCCTCGGTTCGTGCATCAATCCGCTCATACAGCTGGGCCCGGTCCATGTCGAGCCCGAAAATCGTCGTCGGCAACCGCGT
Organism: uncultured Solirubrobacterales bacterium; assembly: GCA_963718755.1. Classification (GTDB taxonomy): domain Bacteria; phylum Actinomycetota; class Thermoleophilia; order Solirubrobacterales; family 70-9; genus VRUE01. Next base: position 2,507,571 of record OY970376.1, on the reverse strand, counting down.
CTCAGGGGACCAGAGCTCGGAGTCCTCGGAGCCGGAGGGCACCTTTTCAAGCGACAGCTCAGCAACGGCGGCCCGCAGATAGAGCCCCGTCCCCCCCACCACAATCGGACGCCGCCCAGCCGTCAACGCCCCATCGACCTCCGCGTGCGCCACCCGCATGTAGTCGCCCACGGAAAACGGCTGGGTGACGGGCACGAAGCTCAACAGCCGGTGCTCGAGCATCCCCTGCTCCGCGGGCGTGGCAGCCCCGGTGAGGATCTCGAGCCCCTCGTACACCTGCAACGCATCGCAGGAGATCGCAACCGGGTCCTCGCCGGCTTTCCGAAGCTCGCCGGCAAGCGCGATCGCGACGCCAGTCTTACCGACGCCAGTCGGACCGAAGATTCCCAGAACGCGCATCAGTGGGGTGGCGGTGATGCCCCGAACGGCTTGTACTTTTTCGTCAGCGGAACCTGGGACCGTCGAAGACGACTCACCGAAAAAGTTGAGTGAGGGGTTTCACCGCCACCCCACTCAAGGTCGTCGAGGTAGCACTGTCTATCTGAACGTCAACGAGTTCCCCTGCCCCAGCGATTCCGTCGAAGTTGACCGTCTTGTTGTGCCGGGTTTTACCCCGCAGCCGCGTCGGATCGGTGCGGCTGGGGCCCTCGACCAGCACCTCCACCTCGCGCCCGACAAACCGCTGCGCCCGCTCGGTCGCGCGCCGCTGCACCAGCTCGACCAGCCGCTCCATCCGCTCTTGCTTGACGGGATGCGGCACCTGCTCCCCCATCGTCGCCGCCTCGGTCTCCCGCCGCGGCGAGAAGACGAAGGTGAAAGCGCTGTCGTAGCCAACCTTCTCGACCACCTCGAGCGTCTGCTCGAAATCGGCCTCGGTCTCACCGGGGAAGCCGACGATGATGTCGGTGGTGATCGAACAGTCGGGCACATGCTCGCGGATCAGCGAGACACGATCCATGTAGCGCCGGCAATCGTAGGTGCGCCGCATTCGCTTGAGAACCTGGCTCGAGCCCGACTGCAGCGGCAGATGGATGTGCTCGCATAGTGCCTGCAGCTCGGCGTGGGCCTGGATCACGTCCTCCTTCATGTCCTTCGGATGCGGGCTGGTGTAGCGGATTCGCTCGATCCCCTCGACCGCGTCGACCCGCGCCAGCAGCTCGGCAAAGCTGGTCCGCGACTCCCGCGGCAGATCGCGTCCGTAGCTGTTGACGTTCTGGCCGAGCAGGGTCAGCTCGAGCACTCCGTCGGCGGCCAGAGCCTCCGCCTCGGTCAGCAGCTCGCCCGGGTTGCGGCTCTCCTCACGCCCCCTGGTAGAGGGGACGATGCAGTAGGCACATTTGCAGTTGCATCCCTGCGAGATCTGCAGCCAGCCCTGAAACTCCCGCTCGCGGCGCGCCGGCAGATGCCCGGAGAAGTCCTCGAACTCGAAGTAACCCTGGGCGGTCAGCGAATCCGAGTTGAGGAACTCGGCCAGGCGGTGGATCTGCCCTGGCCCGAAGGCGACATCGACGAAGGGAAAGCGCTCGAAGACCTCCTCCTTGACGGACTGGGCCCAACACCCACCGACGCCGACCACGCGCTCGGGGTCTTCGGACTTGAGCCGCTTCGCCTCGCCCAGGTGGGCGACAAAGCGGTTGTCCGCCGACTCGCGGATCGAGCAGGTGTTGAAGAGGATCAGATCGGCGTCGGCGCGGCTCGCCGCCTGCTCGTAGCCGAGCGACTCGAGCATCCCCTGCATCCGCTCGGAGTCGTGCACGTTCATCTGGCAGCCGAACGTGGTGACGTGATAGCTGGGCATAGCCGAAGACTAGGCCAGAACGCGGTAAAGCCGAACTACAGGAAGCCCTACTGGTTCTCCTCTTGTTCGGCTTCCTCCGTTGCGTGCGGCAACCCGACCTCCTCCTCGTGGTGCTCTTCCTCGTGCTGGGAGTGGAGCACGGCGAAGGTGGTCGTCATCCCGATCAGCGCGACGAACCAGAGGGCCACGATCGGGCCGAGGCGCCCAGGAAAATTCTTCAGCCGCAGGCCGAGGATGCTGATGATCACGGCCGAGACAGTGAGGGCCCCGCCGGAGAGGTAGAAGATCAGTTCGTAGTCCATGCCGGCGGCATCCTATCCATTGCCGACGACCCCAGAACCCGTCCCTAACGGGCGTAGTTCGTCGTGCGGCTCTCGCGAATCACGGTGATCTTGATCCTGCCCGGGTAGGAGACCTCGCGCTCGATCGCGCTGGCGATCTCATGCGAGATCAATGCCGCCCCATCGTCATCGACCTCGCCAGGATCGACCATGATCCGCATCTCGCGACCGGCCTGCATCGCGTAGACCTTTTCAACTCCAGGATGGCGCGAGGCAAGCGCCTCCAGATCGTGCAGGCGCGCCACGTACGCCTCCACAGTGTTGCCTCGCGCCCCTGGCCGAGCCCCCGAGAGGGCGTCGGCTGCCTGAACAACAACGGCCTCGACGGTGCCGGGCTCCACCTCGTCGTGATGGGCCTCGATCGCATGCACGACCGCCTCGCTCTCGCCGTAGCGACGGGCGAGCGCGGCGCCGACCTGAGCATGTGTTCCCTCGACCTCCTGGCCGGCCGCCTTGCCGATGTCGTGCAACAGGGCCGCTCGCCGGGCGATATCAGCAGCCGCGCCGAGCTCGAGCGCGATCAGCGCCGCCAGGTATGAGCATTCGAGCAGATGGGCGAGCACGTTCTGCCCGTAGCTGGTGCGGAACTGCAGCCGGCCGAGCATCTCGATCAGCTCAGGGTGGAGACCGTTCACGTTTGCATCGAGCGCAGCCCGCTCCCCCTCTTCGACGATCCGATCCTCGATCTCCCGCGTCGCCTGCTCGAAGGCCTCCTCGCAACGAGCCGGGTGGATGCGGCCGTCGGCAATCAGCCGTTCGAGCGTACGCCGGGCCACCTCCCGACGCATACCGTCAAAGCTGGAGAGGCGCACCGCCGAGGGAGTGTCATCGACGATGATGTCGACGCCCGTCAGCTGCTCCAGGGCATGGATGTTGCGCCCCTCCCGACCGATGATTCTGCCCTTCATCTCGTCGTTGGGCAGCTGCACGAGCTGCGTCGTGGCGTCCACCGCGTGAGGCCCGGCGAGACGCTGCGTCGCTGTGGCGAGAATTCCGCGGGCTCGGCGGTCCGCCTCATGCCGGGTCTCCTCCTCGATCCGGCGCAGGGTAAGTCCGGCCTGGCGGCGGGCATCTGCCTCTACTTCCCTCAACAGGGCCTGCCGAGCCTCGGGTGCGCTCAGACCGGCCAGTCGCTCTAGCTCGCCCTGCCGTAGGGCCTCACCCTGCGCCAGGGTGGCGGCGCGTCGATCAAGGCCCCGCTCGCGAGCATCGAGCGAGTCGCGACGCCGCTCCAGCTCGTTGAGCTGTGCGTCCAGCGCCTCCAGCCGGCTCAGCACCAGATCTGGCTGCGAACCGTTGCCGCGTGACCAATTCCACGGCGGCAAGCTGAGTTTCATCTATGGAGCATGCTACTCCTATAGACGCGCCTGTCTAATCGCTTAAGCCGCTTGGGCCTCGGCTACCGCGGGTGGCGTCTCCTCGGTCTCAGCTGGGGACTCAGCCGCGGGCACGACGTTCTCGGTGCCGATGCCGAGCGCGGTGCGAATCTTGGCCTCGAGCTCGCTCGCGATCTCAGGGTTCTCGGCGAGGAACTGTTTGGCGTTGTTGCGTCCCTGGCCCAAGCGCGTTTTGCCGTAGGAGAAGAACGAGCCGGATTTCTGCACCAGGTCGTGCTCGATGCCAAAGTCGAGCAGGCCGCCCTCGCGCGAGATGCCGACGCCGTACTCGATGTCGAATTCGGCCTGCCGGAAGGGCGATGCGACCTTGTTCTTGACGACTTTGACCCGCACCCGGTTGCCGACGGCCTCGGTCCCTTCCTTGAGGGTCTCGATGCGGCGGATGTCGAGGCGCTGCGAGGAGTAGAACTTCAGCGCGCGGCCGCCCGGCTGGGTCTCCGGCGAGCCAAACTGGACGCCGACCTTTTCGCGGATCTGGTTGGTGAAGAGGCAGACGGTGTTGGTCCGGTTGAGGTTGCCGGCCAGTTTGCGCATCGCCTGCGACATCAGGCGTGCCTGCAAGCCGACGGTGGTGTCGCCGATCTGCCCGTCGAGCTCGGCTTTCGGCGTCAGCGCCGCGACCGAGTCGATCGCAACCACGTCGATCGCGGCGGAGGCGATCAAACGGTCGGCGATCTGCAGTGCCTGCTCGCCGTAGTCGGGCTGAGAGACCAGCAGCTCGTCGGTGTCGACGCCGATCTTGCGCGCGTAGGACGGGTCGATTGCGTGCTCGGTGTCGATGAAGGCGCAGATGCCGCCGCGACTCTGGGCTTCGGCGATGATGTGGTAGATCAGCGTCGTCTTGCCCGAGGACTCGGGGCCGAAGATCTCGACGATGCGACCGCGCGGCACCCCTCCGATGCCCAGCGCGAGGTCGAGCGCGAGCGCCCCGGTCGGAATCGCCGGGATCTTGATCGTCGCGTCGGCGCCGAGGCGCATCAACGAGCCCTCGCCAAACTCTCGCTTGATCCCGGTCACGGCCGCTTCCAGCGCCGTGTTCTTAGCTTTGGCCTCCTTGGCCGATGCGTCCTTCAAAGCCGCTTTCTTGTCTGCCATCTAATCCACCTCACTGCCGCCCGGCTGCGGGCAGCTCGACTTGCGCCAGCGGGGTGTACTGCGCACCCTGCGGCTGGAGTTCAGAACGGTAGAGAGTCATCCGGCGGCAAACCGCAGGTTGCAGCAACCCTTGCGGCAGCCCCTGGGGAAGCTTTGAAACCAGCGCCGGACGCTTCGTGCCCCGTTCCTCGCGCCGTACCCGGGCGACGGTCACATGTGGCCAGAACGGGCGCTTCTCGGGCTCATACAGTCCCGCAGCAAGCAGACGCTCCCGCAGCCCGGCCTGTAGAGCGATTACCCCGGGCGACTCCGCGGGCAGGGCAAAAAGGCGCGGTCGGCCACGCTCGGGGCGCTGCACCGGGCCACTCAGCTGGATCGAGGGCGCCTCAGCCGTGCTCGCCGCGACGATCTGTCCCAAGCGCGGGATCTCCTTCTCCGGCAGCCAGCCGAGAAAGGCAAGGGTGACGTGCAGCGACTCCAGACGGACCGGGCGCAGCGCGGGATCGGCAAGCGCCTTCCGGCCCCAAGCAGCAATCCCCTGCCGCACCGCGTCGGGCAAATCGAGGGCGACGAACAACCTCGCCCGCGGGCTTTTGAGCCTCTCCTTGGTCACACCGCCGACGCTACGGGATCACGACGCGCGAGATACAGCACAAATGTAGAAAGTGAGCAGCGACTTCGTCAAATAGGCGCGTCGTGCTCGCCGAGCAGCGTTCGCAGCAGGTGCATTGCGACCAGGGCGGAGCGTTCGCGGATGTCCTCGCGGCCGCCGGGGATGACAGGGTCACGAGCAATGCTGGTGCCGTCGGCTAGACGGGCGTCGAAGCAGACGTAGCCGACGGGCTTCTCCTCGCTGCCCCCGTCGGGGCCGGCGATGCCGGTGATCGAGACGGCGACGTCGGCACCGAAGCGCTCCAGCGCCCCGCGCGACATTGCCTCCGCCACCTCGGCCGAGACCGCGCCATGGGCGTCTATCAGCGACGGGTCGACGCCGAGCAACTCGGCCTTCGCCTCGTTGGAGTAGGCCACGATCCCACCGGAGAAGTAAGCGGATGCGCCGGGCAGGTCGGTGATTCGGGCGGCCAGGAGGCCGCCTGAGCAGGACTCGGCAAGGGCCAGGTGATGCCCCCGCAGGAGGCGGGCCAGCTGCGAATCGACGGTCTCGCCGTCGAGGCTGAACAGGTGCCGCGTATGGCGGTCGACGAGCCCCGCCCGCACCGCCTCCGCCACCGGCGCTGCTGCCGCCCGGTAGCGCACGTCGATCTCGATCTCGCCGCGGCGCAGACAGGTGGTGATCTCAACCGCGTCCAGCTCGACGCCGCCCTGCTCGATCTCGCGCAGGCTCTTGGCGATCTCCGACTCGGGGATGCCGAACATGCGCACGGTGTAGGCGAGCAGCGGCGTGGCCCGCGCCAGGATCGCCTGCACGGGCCGCGACTCGATCGCCCGCGGCCACATCGGCTGCAGCTCCCGCGGCGGCCCGGGCAGCACGATCACGACTCGGTCCTCCGCCGGCACGACCAGGCCGGGAGCGGTTCCAACGGGGTCAAGGGCCAGAGCGCCCTCGGGAATCATCGCCTGCTTGCGATTCGCCTCCCGCACCGCCTCCTCGTCGAAGCGGAAGCGGCGCGCGAAATTGCGCAGGATCGCCGCGATCTTCTCCTCCATCTCCTCGTCAAGGACCAGCTCGCGCTCGGCAAAGCGAGCGACGATCTCGGCCGTCAGGTCATCGGCGGTCGGGCCGAGCCCACCGGAGGTGACGATCAGGTCCATCCCCTCGGCGGCCATGAAGCGCAAGGCGGACTCGAGATCCTCGGGGCGGTCGGCCACCACCATGATGTGGGCAACCTCGACGCCGAGGTCCGCCAGCTGCTCGGAGATCCAGGGGCCGTTGCGATCGGCGATGCGCCCGGTCAGGACCTCGGTGCCGGTGACGACGATCCCAGCCCGTACCGGCGTAGCCGCCCCCGGACGCGGGAGCGAATCCACCTCCATCTCAGCCCTTTTAGTCATTCGCGGCAGCAGGCAAGGCGGCGTTGTATGTCATTCGCAGTCGGGCCTTTCGCCTTCTTCAAGCGCGATCAGCCTGCCGCCCGCTTCGACCCGATAGCCAACCGGGCTCGAGCTTTCCGCGACCTCGGCTCGCTCGCCGTCGACCGTCATCTCCACCGAGCCGTTGCCGAGGGCGATTTCGAAATCCCTGGAACGAAATGGGCCGGCTTCAGCGCCTTCTTGGAGAATCTGCCCGTCGACCAGCGGTGCCCCGTCGGCACCCAGCAGGCAAACCCACACTTCGGCCGTGGCCTCCAAGCGCATCGCGATTCCGGGCCTGGCCACGGTCATGTCCCGGCTTGCTTTCGTCGATTCACCCTGGCCGCTCTTTGCCGCCGAGGGCTCACTGGGGGAGTCGCCCTCGCCGCCGGCGAGGGCGATGCCGACGACAATCGCGATGAGGACAAGGCAGACGGCCGCACCAAGCAGCCGCCCTGAAAGTGGTGACCCGCTCCTGCGCATCCCCGTCGGTACCGGCTCAACTCGCTTCGGTACCTGCTCGCCCCCAGGCGACGCTTCAGCCCGGCGGTAGTCGTCGGCAAGGCGATCTCCGTCGAGGCCCAGGTAGGACGCATAGGTGCGGATGAAACCACGCGTGTAGGCGCCACCTGGCAGCGCATCCCACTCCTCGTTCTCGATCGCCTGCAGGTAGCGGACGCGAATCTTGATCGCGGCTTCGACCTCGGCAAGATCGAGTTTGCGGCGGTTTCTTGCCTCGCGCAGCGTGGGTCCGATACCGGTGTCCACACTGACATTGTGTCCCTTGCGCCTCCCCAAAGCGAATGAACCAACGGCGTGGTTCCTTATTCGCGTACTCGGTGATTAAGGAACCAGGCGACGCAGAAGCGCTAGGCAGGGCCCTCGGACTCGACAGCCACCGGCTGTGCGCCCCCTCCACCGCCGAGCACTCGGGGGAGATCGGCCTCGGTGATCAACACCTGGCGGGGCTTCGACCCCTCATAGCCGGAGATCACCCCGCGCCGCTCGAGCATGTCGATCAGGCGCCCTGCCCGGGTGTAGCCGACGCGCAGGCGCCGCTGGATCATCGAGACGGAAGCGGTTTCGGTTTGGACCACGGTGCGGATCGCTTCGTCGAGCAGGTCGTCGGCATCGGGATCGAAGTCGCCGTCGCCTCCATCGGCTGCCGGGTCCTCGCGCGCCTCGAGCAACTCGGCCTCGAATTCCGGTTCGCCCTGCTTGGCCCAGTGCCTGGTGATGCGGGCAATCTCCTCCTCGGTGACGAAGGCACCCTGCACGCGCGCCATCTTCGAGGTGCCGGCGCCGCGGAAGAGCATGTCGCCCTGACCCAGCAGCGCCTCCGCCCCACCCTGGTCGAGGATCACGCGCGAATCGGTCTGCGAGGAGACGGCAAAGGCGATCCGGGCGGGGATGTTGACCTTGATCGTGCCGGTGATGATGTCGGTCGAGGGACGCTGCGTCGCCAGCACCAGGTGGATGCCCGTCGCCCGCGACTTCTGCGCCAGGCGGATGATCGAATCCTCGACCTCGGCCGGCGAGACCATCATCAGGTCGGCGAGCTCGTCGATCACGCAGAGGATGTGCGGCAGCGGCGCCTCCCCAGTCTTGGCGCGAGCGCGGTTCAGCTCGGCAAGGTTGCGGCAGCGGGCTTCGCCCATGATCCCGTAGCGACTCTCCATCTCACCGATCAGGTTGGCGAGCACGTTGGCGGCGAGGCGAGGTGAGGTGACCACAGGGGTCAAGAGGTGCGGGACGTTCTCGTAGTGGTTGAGCTCGACCTGCTTGGGGTCGACCAAGACCAGGCGCACGTCGTTGGGCGAGGCGTGCATCAGGATCGAGGAGAGGATCGCGTTGACGCAGCCGGACTTGCCCGAGCCGGTCGTGCCGGCGACGAGGACGTGCGGCATCTTGGCCAGATCGGTCCAGACCGCGTTCCCGTCGATCCCCTTGCCCAGCCAGGCGACGAGCGGCGAGGTCTTCTCGGGCCGGCCGGCGTAGATGTCTCCGAGGCGAACCAAACGGCGGCGCGTGTTTGGCACCTCGACCCCGACTGCCTGCTTGCCCGGGATCGGCGCCAGGATGCGGATGTCGGTCGAGGCGAGCGCGTAGGCGAGGTCGTTGGAAAGCTCGGTGACTTTCTTCACCTTGGTGCCCGGCGCCAGGCGCAGCTCGAAGCGCGAGACATGGGGGCCGCTGACGACGCCGACGATCTTGGCCTCGACGCCGAAGTGGCCGAGCGTCTCGACCAGCTTGCGCCCGATCACCTCCTGATCGCGAGGGTCCGGGCCTTTGTCGCCCTTGCCCCTTTCCAAGACTTTGGCCGGCGGCTGCCGGTAATCGATCTGCTCGGATTCGGTGACGCCCCGCTTCTGCCCCATCGGGGTCAGGGACGCCTGCTTGGTCTCGGAGTCCGTGCCCACGCCGAGGCCCTCCTCACTGCGGACCTCGACCTCATAAGCGTGCGGTTGAAGGTCGTCGGCGACGTCGGCCGGGGACCCCTCGGCGTCCTCGACCTCGGAGAACTCGGTCGTCGCGGGCTCGTCCTCCCCCCCGTCCTCGGCGATCGCCACGGTGGGTTCGAAGTCGTCGTCCTCAGGATAAGTGCTCATCACGTCGGTCGGCCCGGCCTGCGTCTCGAAGGCTGAGGCTCTTTCGCTGCGGCGCTCCTCGCGATGCTGGATTGCCGTCTGAGCCACGCCTCGGCCCCCTGCGACGGTGTGGCGCACACCACGGCCGACACCGCGAAAGACGGTCGAGATCGAGGTGCCGGTGACCAGCATCGCGCCGATCGCCAGCATCAGGACAGTGGCAATTCGTGCTCCGACCTGGCCGAAGAGGTACTCGAGCCCGGTCTCCAGGCCATAACCGACCTTGCCGCCGTCCCAGTCAAAGAAGAGGACAAAGCAGAGGTACACGCCAGCCGCAATCAGGAAGAGGCCGATCAGATCGAGGTGGCGCTGCTGCAGACCCTCGGGGAGATGCAGCCGCGGCAACCGCGACCTTGCTTTCGCCTTCGCCTTCCCTTTGGGCTTGCGGCGCGCGGCCGAGCCTCGCTTCTTGCGCACGAACACGGCACTCGCTTCGACGGCTGCCGCGGCTCCCCTGCCTAGATCTGGGCGAGCATCGTGACGAAGCCACCGATCATGGTCGCGAACATCGTCACGAAACCGCCGATCATCACCATCTGCATCGACTTGATCTCGCCCCGCACCGAACGGAATTCGGCGTGCATCTCCCGGTTGATCTCATCGACCTTGTGGTTGAGATCGTCCAGTCGCTCGTCGGTCCAGGCTCGTCTCATTGTCTGCATGATGCCACGCTAGGTGGTCGTGACGCGCGGATGGTGCGCCGAATGCAAAATGTGTCGCGCCTACTCGCCGCGGAAGGCGCGCGTCAGGCGCAGACCCAGGCGCCGCCGCCCGAGTCGGCCCAGATTTCGGCGGCGATGCGGTCCTGTTCGGCCTTGGGTGCTTCGTGGGGGGCGCCCTGGCCGCCGTAGAGATCCCAGGTCGAGGGAAGGATCTGGTAGGCGCCGCCGGCGCCGCTGCTCGGGTTCAGGGCGCCGTAGTTGCCGCCTGACTCGCACATCACGATGTAGGTAGGGATCGAGTAGGGGCCACCCAGCCAGCGGCCGACGGTTTCTTCGGCGGCTGCACGACTCGCGGCTTCGGTCGCCTCGAGCTCGCTCACCCACTCGCCGATGCGATCTTTGAGCTCGGCCAGGGAGGCGGCGCGACTTGCGGCAAGCTCGTCCAGGCGCGCGGCGGCCGCCTCGGCGCGGTCACGCACCGCGCCGATTTCCGAGCGGGCGGCGGCGAGGCGCTCGTTGTAAGCCACCACCCTCGCCTTCAGCGCCGCGACCAGCTCCAGCTCGTGGCGGACCCGGTCGCGCACCTGCTCGACCCTGGCGGCGAGCTGCGCGTCGGACTCCTCGATCTGCCGCAGGTATTCGGTGCGGGTGGCGAGCTGGTCGAAGTCGCCGGAGCCGAGGATCACGCTGGCCGTGCTCGGAGAGCCGCTCTCGTAGATCGCCACCAGGCGCTGAGCCAGGGCGCTGCGGGCACGGCGCAAGCGCCTGCGCTCCGCTTCAAACTCTGCTTCGGACTGCTTGACCTTCGCCTCCAGGCGGGCTGCCCGTTCACGTCCGTGACCGAGCAGATCATTGAGCTGGCGCTCTCGTGCCGCGGCCTCCATCGCTTCAGCTTCGGTCGCCGCAAGGCTTTCCTGGGTCGCGCGGATCTCTGCCCCAAGCGAGGCTGCTTCGCTCCTTGCCCCCGCGACCTTGTCGCGCAGAGCGCCGAGGTCAGCCGCGCGGGCCGATGCGACCGTGAGCAGGGCTACGGCGCAGAGGGCGACTGCTGGCTTCCAGCGCATGCGAGCACCTCAGCCCTCGGGAACGTCCCGGTTGGCGAGGTAGACGGCAACGCCGATCGCAACTGCAGCAACGCCGGTTCCGATGCGAATCTGGCGCCGGTAGCGGCGGCGCAGGTAGGTGACCCCAAAGCGCAGGGCCGTCTTCCCGAGCTTGTTGTACATCAGTCCCCTCCCCCTCCCTCGCGCTGCCTGATCCGGTGTGCCATCCGCGATTGCAGCGACCAGAGCTCGATGAACCCGGGAGAAGCCGCCTGCGAGAAGAGGCCGCCCGACTCGGCAAACGAAGCCAGGTCGGCGTCGTAGACCGCATTGGGTGAGGAACGGGTGATCACCCGAACGCCGCCCTTGTACAGCTTGAGGCCGATCGTCCCGCTCACCTGGGCGTTGACCGCGTCCATGTAGGCATCGAGGTCGGAGCGCAGCGGCTCCCACCAGAGGCCGGCGTAGACCAGGTAGCCCCACTTCTGGTCCAAGCCCGGCTTGAACTGGTTCTGATGGATCGTGCCGACCAGCTTCTCCAGCTCCTGGTGAGCGGGCAGCAGGATCGCAGCCGCCGGCACCTCGTAGATGTCGCGAACCTTGAGGCCGACAATGCGGTCCTCGATGTGATCGACGATGCCGACCCCGTGACGGCAGCCGATCTCGGCAGCCGCTTCGAGCAGCTCGACGATGTCGAGGCGCTCGCCGTTCAGCGCCACGGGGACGCCTGCCTCGAACTCGACAGCCACCGTCTCCGCCTCGTCCGGCGCCCGCTCGGGCGGGGTGACGAGCTGGAAGACGTCGTCCTCGGGGGCGTGACCGAGGTCCTCGATCCAGCGCCCCTCGGAGGAGCGGCCCCAGAGGTTGTCGTCGATCGAGTAGGGCGCGACCTCGGTGCCCCCCTTGACCGGAATGCCGTGCTCGCGTGCGTAGGCGATCTCCTCCTCGCGGCCCATCTGCCAGGAGCGCACCGGCGCGATCGTTTTCAGCTCCGGTGCCAGCGTCGCCACCGTCGCCTCGATCCTGACCTGGTCGTTGCCCTTCCCGGTGCAGCCGTGGGCGATCGTGTCGCAGCCGCTGCTGCGCGCGTACTCGACCGCGAGCTCGGCGATCAGGGGACGCCCGAGCGCGGTGAAGAGCGGGTAACCGCCGCCGTAGAGGGCGTTCGCCTTGATCGCCGGGACGACGAAGTCGCGGGCAAAGCGTTCGCGGGCGTCGACCACATGGCACTCGAGCGCGCCGAGCCGCTTCGCCTTGTCCTCGATCACCGCGTAGTCCTCCCCGGGCTGGCCGAGGTTGACGGTGAGGCAGACGACCTCCGCGCCGTAGCGGTCCTGGATCCATTTCAGCATCACGCTGGTGTCGAGGCCGCCGGAGTAGAGCAGCAGGACCCGCCGAACCTCGGCGGGGTCGGCCTCATAGCCCGCAGTGCGGACCCCCTCAGGTACTGAATTCGTCATTCGGCGGGGATCCCGCCGCTGCCGGTTTCTTCTTCTTCTTCGGGGGTCGTCGGCGGCGCGGTCGTCGTTTCGGTGGTGGTTTCCTCGGTCGTCGGCTTCGTCGTTTCGGTCTCGGTCGTTTCCGTCGTCGTCGGCTCGGTGGTTTCGGTAGTCGGCTCCGTCGTGACCGTCGGCGCCGAGGAGGTCGTCTCCTCGCTGCTGCCGTCGGAGGCGATCACGACGATCGCCACGACGAGGCCGACGATGACCGCGATCAAGCCGGCGATGAGCAGGCGCATATTGCCGTGGGGGCGTCCGCCGCCGGGATCGGGTTGCCCCATCACGCGGGTCGGGTCGTCATGCATCGGCTTCAGGCCTCCGGGCCCAGGATCGCGTCGAGGATCTCGCTGGTGTCCTCGATCTCGAAGCCGTCGCGCAACCGCGCTTCGATCTCCACCCGATCGGCGCCGGAGACAGCCATCTGCGTTGCGAGCAGGCGCGCGGCGGCGGAGCCCGGGCGGCGCGGGGCAAGCAGCTCCGCGTCCCCGTCTGAGTCCGCACCGGCAGGCTCAACCGATTTCAGGTGAACGGTACGGCGCCCCTGCGACTCGGGTGGATCAAGTTCGTCGGCCAGCTCGCGCAGGCGCTCGGCGACCATCCGGTCGGCGCGCTCGCCGGCCTCGTCGAGCTGGCGCTGGGCCTGCTGCTCGGCATCGTCAATCACGCTCGCGGCTGCCCGCTCGGCGGCATCGACAATCCGCGCCAGCCGCTGTGCGGCATCGGCGGCCGAGACGGGAGGTCCTGGCTCTCGCGGGAACTTTTCGCTGCTCATCCTGCCGCGTAGCTTAGGAGCGATTCGGCGATCAGGCCAGCGGCGCGCTCGATCTGGGCCGAATCGACCGTCAGCGGCGGCAGCAGGCGCAGCGTGCCCGGCTCGGGCACGCTGACGATCAGGCCGCGCTCGAGCAGCTCGCCGCCCAGCCTGGCGGCATCGAGCCCGTCCTCGAGCGCTACCCCCAGCATCAGCCCCCGCCCCCGCACAGCGACGACCCCGTCGATCGCCAGTAGGCTCTGGCGTAGCGCCGCGCCCCGCTCGCGAACGCCGCGCAGCAGGGTGGGATCGTCGACGATGTCGAGGACGGCAAGCGCCGCGGCCGAGCCAACCGCGCCGCCGGCAAAGGTCGAGCCATGGTCGCCAGGCTCGAGCACGTCGCCGAGCCCCTCGGCGATCACGCAGGCGCCGACTGGCAGGCCCCCACCAAGCGCCTTGGCGCTGGTCAGCACGTCAGGCCGGACGGGGGTCTGCTCGTAGGCCCAGAGCGAGCCGGTCCGTCCCATGCCGGTCTGGATCTCGTCGAAGATCAGCAGCGCGCCGGCCTCGTCGCATGCCTGGCGAGCGGCGAGCAGGGTCTCCTCGGAGAGTGGGTAGATCCCCGACTCGCCCTGGATCGGCTCGAGCATCACCGCCGCGGTGTTCTCGCCAACGGCGTCGCACAGGGCGCCGGCGTCGTCGAAGGGCACAGAGCGGAATCCCGGCAGCATCGGGCCAAGCGCCGGGTTCTCGGCCAGTTTCGGCGTCGCCGAGAGCGCCCCGTAGGTGCGGCCGTGGAAGTCGCGCTCGAAGCTGATGATCTCGGGGCTTTCAACCCCACGCTGGTGGGCGTGCTTGCGGGCCACCTTGATTGCGCACTCGTTGGCCTCGGTGCCGGAGTTGGAAAGGAAGACCTTGCCCTCCAGGCTCGACTTGGAAAGCCGCTCGGCGAGGCGCACCATCGGCTCGGTGTAGAAGAGGTTGGAGACGTGCATCAAGGTCCCGGCCTGCTCGCGCACAGCCTCGACCACGGCCGGGTGAGAGTGCCCGACCGAGCAGACCGAGATCCCGGCGAGGAAATCGAGGTACTGCCTGCCCTCGGCGTCCCAGAGCACGGCGCCCTCGCCGCGCACGAACTCGACCGGGGCGCGCCTGTACGTCTGCATCAGGAAGCGCTGCTCGAGCGCCTGCAGCTCCTCCAGCCTCACGACGTCACCATCGTGCCGATACCGGCGTCGGTGAAGAGCTCCAGCAGGAGGCTGTGCGGCTTGCGGCCGTCGATTATGTGCGCCGACTGGGCGCCGCCCTGGACAGCATCGAGGCAGGCCTGCAGCTTCGGCCGCATTCCGCCGGAAACGTCGTCCAGCCTGCCCTCCACCTCGGAGACCGTCGCCCGCGAGATCAGCGAGCCGGCGTCGTCCGGATCGGCGAGCCAGCCCTCAACGTCGGTGAGGAAGACCGCCTTGTGGGCGCCGAGTGCCGCCGCGACCTTGCCGGCGGCCTCGTCGGCGTTGACGTTGTAGGCGTGGCCCTCGCGATCAGACGCCGAAGAGGCGACCACCGGGATGTAGTCCTCGGCGATGTGGTTGAGCACGTCGACGTCGACCCGCTCGATCGAGCCCACGAAGCCGACCTGCTCGGCGTTGGGCACCGGGGCAACCTCGAACAGCGTCCCGTCCTGGCCGGAGAGGCCGACCGCGGGCTGGCCGTGCCGGTTGAGGCGCTGGACGATGTCGGAGTTGAGCTTGCCGAGCAGGACCATACGGGCGACCTCGACCGTCTCGGCATCGGAGACCCGCAGGCCCTCGTGGAAGCGAACCTCGAGCCCGAGCCGCTCCATGTACTCGGTGATCTCGGGGCCGCCGCCGTGGACGATGACCGGGTTGAGGCCGACGTACTTGAGCAGGACGACGTCGGTGGCGAAGGCCTCGCGCAGCGCCTCCTCGCGCATCGCCGAGCCGCCATACTTGATCACGACGGTGCGGCCGTGGAACTCCCTGATGTAGGGGAGCGCCTCCAGCAGGGTGTCGACGTTGCTGTTCTTGGGTGCGTTCATTTGTGCTCCGCGTTCCTCATGACGCGAAAACCAAGCAGATCGGGGGATGCAGGGAGGGCGGTGAGGGGAGCGCACGTTTTCGTGCGTGACCCGAATCGACCGACCGAAGACCCCGAGATGCGCCGGTTTGCAGCGTCATGAGGTGTACTCGGCGTTGATCCGGACATACTCATAGCCCAGGTCCGAGAACCAGACGTGGGCCGCGCCCTCGCCGCGATCGAGCCGCAGCCCGATCTCAGCCTCAGCGACGTCCTCGCCCAGCTCGCTTGCGTTGATCGAATCCGCGCCGATCTCTTCCAGGTCCTCGCCGGCGAGCGCCATCCCGGCAGCCTGGGCGATCCGGCCCCAGTTCGGGTCGCGCCCGAAGAGAGCGGTCTTGACCAGCGGCGAGTTGGCGATCGCCCGCGCGACTCGCTCTGCCTCCGTGGCGGAGGCGGCGCCGTCGACCTGGACGCGGCCGACCCGCACGGCGCCCTCGCCGTCGGCGACGATCTCGATCGCAAGCTGCAGCAAGACCGCCTCCAGCAGCCCCGGGGGCAGCGGCGCGCCGGCCTCGCCGGTCGCCTGCAGCAACACGGTGTCGTTGGTGCTCATCTGGCCGTCGACGCTGATCCGCTCGAAGGAGGAAGCGACGGCGCTGCGCAGCAGCGCATCGGCGTCCTCAACCACAGCGTCGGTCTGGACGAAGCAGAGCATCGTCGCGAAGTCCGGCTGCATCATTCCGGCCCCCTTCGCCTGGGCGGAGAGGGTGACGTCACCGACCCGCAGCGTGCAGCTCTTGGGCCAGCGATCGGTGGTCAGGATCGCGTCGGAGAAAGCCCCGCCGCCGTTCGCGGAAAGTGATCCGGCCGCCTCGGCGATGCCGTCGAGGACGGCGTCGATCGGCAGCGGCACGCCGATGACTCCGGTCTCGGCGACAGCAACCGCGGCGGGGTCGAGACCCAGCTCGGCGCCCGTCTTCTCGCACATCTCCCAAGCGTCGGCAAAGCCCTGCGCGCCGGTCTCCGCGTTGGCGTTGCCGGCGTTGACAACCGCGGCCCGAACCAAGCCGCTCTCGACGCGCCGGCGGCAGACCCGGACCGGCGCGGCGGCCGAGGCGTTGCGGGTAAGCAGTAGGGATGAGGTGACCTGCGGCGCATCGCAGACGAGCACGCCGACATCGGTCTTGCCGCCACCCTTGAGGCCGCAGTGGGCGGCGCCGGCGCGGAAGCCCGGCGCGAGCTGCGCGGGGTCGAGCTGCTCGACACCGCCGGGCGTGTCCACCCAGCGGGATCTGAAGAACTGGTCAGGCCGCCTGCTCTGCTTCGCGTCCGCGGGCGGCGCACTCACGTCAGACCCTCCGTCTCCTCGAAGCCCAGCATCAGGTTCAGGCACTGAACCGCCTGGCCGGAAGCTCCCTTCCAGAGGTTGTCGATCGCCGAGAAGACGAGGACCCGGCCACGCTCCTCGACCGTCACGTAGACGTGGCACTCGTTCGTATCGCGCACGTCGCGCAAACCGGGTGGCCGATCGACCGCGTGGACGAACGGCTCGTCCCGGTACCGCTCCGCGTAGAGCGCCTGCAGCTCGTCCTTGGAGATCGGCTCGCTCAACTGCACGTAGCAGCTCGTCAGCTCGCCCTGGTCGAGCGGCAGCAGGTGCGGGACGAAGGTGACTGGAGTCTCGCTGCCGAGCGCGGCGAGCTCCTGCTCGATCTCGGGCCGGTGGCGATGACCCTCGGTCTTGTACGGGAAGGCGTTCTCGTCCATCGAGGCGTAGTGCATCGCGTCGCCGCCGCCCCGCCCCGCGCCAGAGACACCCTGCTTGGCGTCGATCACGACGTCGGCGAGCAGGCCGCGCTCGGCCAGGGGCGCCAGCGCCAAGACGCTCGCGGTCGGGTAGCAGCCGGGGACGGCGACGAGCTTCGCCTCGCGCAGCTGCTCGCGGTAGAGCTCGGTCAGCCCGTAGATCGCGCTACCAAAGAGCTCCTCCGCGCCGTGCTCCCCGTACCAGCGCTCGTAGGTCGGCAGGTCGCGCAGGCGGAAATCGGCCGAGAGGTCGGCGACGACGATGCCGCGCTCGCGCAGGGCGGCGACGGTCGGCGCCGAGGCGCCGTGCGGGTAGGCGACGATCGCGGCGTCGATGCCCTCGAGGTCGTTGAGGTCGAGCTCGGTCAGCTCCAGCGGCACCCGGTAGCGCGGGTACAGGCGGTCGAGCCTGGTGCCGGCGTCGCTGCGCGAGGTGACGCCAGTCAGCTCCAGGCACGGATGACGCCAGACGATCTGGGCGGCGAGGGCACCGGTGAAGCCGGACGCGCCGGCGACGAGGACTCTTGGCTTCTCATTCACGAAGCGCCCCCCCTATCTCGGCAAGCCGGGAAGCGATCGAGTCGCGCCTGGCGGCAACCTCCTCGTCGGTGAGGGTGCGGTCCTCAGCGCGGAACTCCAACCGCATGGCAAGGCTCTTCCGCCCCTCCCCCAGCTGCTCGCCTTCGTAGTAGTCGAAGGCCTCGGCGCTCCGCAGCAGCTCGCCCCCACCGGCCAGAACCGCGTCGCGCACCTCCGCTGCTGAGACGTCGGTCGGCACGACGACGGCCAGGTCCTGCAGGATCGCCGGAAAGGTCGTCAGGTCCACGAAGGTCTCTTCGCCAACGCTGGCGGCCACGAGGAGCTCGGCCAAGCCGACTTCGAACCCCACCGCCGCGTCCAGATCCCACTCCCGGCAGACGAGCGGGTGCAACTCGCCGAGCCAGCCCACCTCGTTCTCGCCCGCGCGGATCCGTGCGGCGCGACCGGGGTGCAGGAAAGGCTCACTGCCCGGCTCAAAGTCGAGCCCAACACCGAGCCGGGCAGCCAGCCCCTCGAGCACGCCCTTGAGCGTGAAGAAATCGGCCTGCTCCCCCCCGCCTCGCCATGACTTGGGCGACAGCGGCCCGACCGCGAGGCAGCCGAGCCGGTGGGGCTCGGTAAAGGGTGGGGGCAGCTCGCCGGCAAAGCCACCAGCAGGGGACACGCCGGCGCCGATATCAAGGTAGACACGACCTGACTCGAAGAGGGCGACGCTCTCGGCATCACGAGAGAGATTGTGTTTGGCGGCAGCAAGCAGCGAGCCGACCAACGTCGTGCGCATCACCGATTGATCCTCGGAGAGCGGGTTGGCGATCGTCACTCCATTCGCCCGGGGATCGTCGGCGGGAATGCGCAGCCGTTCGGGCTCACCGGGGTCGGTGAAGCTCCAGCCGACGACCCCGTCGAAGCCAAGGTCACGCAGCGCGTCCTCGGCGCGGCGGCGCAGTCGCTGGTCCCTTCTCAGGCCGCCGGCTTGCCCAGCGGTGGCGGGAAGGGTCGACGGAAGGTGCTCGTCGAGCCCGTGGACGCGGGCAACCTCCTCGATCAGGTCCACCTCGCGGGTCACGTCGTAGTGACGGTCCGGGGGCACTTCCACCAAAACGTCGCCGTCTTCCGGAAAGACACTGAAGCCAAGCCGCTCCAAGTAGACGACCTCGTCGGTCTGGGCCATCCGCATGCCGAGCAGATCCTCTACCCGCTTGCCCCGCAACCGGAGTCGCGGTGGGGCCGGGGTCTCGGCTGCGACGTCGATTGTTCCTGGCACCAGCTTTGCCCCGCATAGCTCGACCATCAGCCGCGAGGCGATCCGCTGCGCCCGCATGCAGAGAGCCGGGTGGAGCTGTTTCTCAAAGCGCGAGGAGGCCTCGGAGCGCAGGCCAAGCAGGCGCGAGGTGCGCAAGATGTTGGTGCCATTCCAGTTGGCGACCTCGAGCAGCACTCGCGTCGTCCCCGCTGAGACCTCGGAGGCCTGGCCGCCCATGATTCCGGCGATCCCAGAGGGTCCACGGCTGTCGCAGACCAGCACCGTCTCCGCGTCGAAAGTCCGCTCGACGCCGTCGAGCGTGCTCATCTTCTCGCCCTCGCCGGCGGTGCGAACGGTGAGCGCGCCGCCGGGAACCTGGTCGAGGTCGAAGGCATGCAGCGGTTGCGCAGTCAGCAGCATCACGTAGTTGGTGATGTCGACGACGTTGTTGATCGGGCGCTGGCCCGCGGCGCTGAGGCGCGCCTGCAGCCAGGGCGGCGACGGGCCAATCTTCACGTCGGTGAAGACACGGGCGGTGAAACGTGGGCAGAGCGCGGGCACCTCCACGGTGACCGAGGCGAACTGGCTGACCTGGCCGAGCCCCTCCGCCGGCGCGTCCTCCGCCCAGGGCTCGGGAGCAAGTGGGGCAGCCTCGATCGCGTGGACCTCGCGGGCGACGCCGTAGACGCCGAGGCAGTCGACCCGATTGGGGGTCACCTCCAGCTCCAGCACCGGCTCGGCGACCGGCAACAGATCGGCCAAGGGAGCGCCCGGGACGGGCCCGTCGTCGAGCACCAGGATCCCATCCGACTCCTCGGCGATCTCCAGCTCGGCAGCCGAGAGGATCATCCCCGAGGACTTGACGCCGCGCAGCTTCGCCTCGCCGAGCTTGGCTCCGCCCGGCATGGTCGCACCGGGCAGCGCCACCGGCACGGTTTGCCCTGCGGCCACGTTGGGGGCACCGCAGACGATCGTACGTGGCTCGCCGTCGCCGGTGTCGACCCTGCAGACGCTGAGCCGGTCGGCGTCGGGGTGCTTCTCGCGCTCGAGCACCTTGCCGACGACGAACCCCTCCGCGGCGGGTGGGCCAACCGTGGTGACCCGCTCAACCTCGGTCCCGGTCATCGCCAGCCGCTCGGCCAACTCGCGGGGCTCAATCC
The DNA here is from genome assembly GCA_963718755.1 of uncultured Solirubrobacterales bacterium. GTDB lineage: Bacteria > Actinomycetota > Thermoleophilia > Solirubrobacterales > 70-9 > VRUE01. The sequence continues at coordinate 2,487,520 of OY970376.1, read as the reverse complement.
CCGGATCGCAGTACTCCCGCAGCCACGAGTAAGGCACCTTCATATCAAGGCCTCGCCAATGCTCCACTCACGCAGAGTCAGATTTCGACGTTCGTTCCGCATTGGCTCAGGGGAACTGCTCCAGCATCCGCACGTCGTTGTCGAAGAAGCGCCGCAAATCCGGCACACCATGGCGCAGCATCGCGATCCGCTCGACCCCCATCCCGAAGGCGAAGCCCTGGACCCGTTCGGGGTCGTAGCCGTGATCGGTGACGAAGCCGAGCACATTGGGGTCGACCATGCCGGCGCCACCGACCTCGATCCAACCCTGCCCCTTACAGAGATTGCAGCGCTCGCCGCCGACCAGATGGCCCGTGCCCTCGCACTGGAAGCAGGAGACGTCGAACTCGACGCTCGGCTCGGTGAAGGGGAAGAAGTGCGGCCGCATCCTCGCCTCGCGTCCCGAACCGAAGATCGCCTTGAGCATTTCTTCCAGCGTGCCCTGAAGGTCGGCAAGGGTGATCCCCTCGCCGATCGCCAGCCCCTCGACCTGATGGAACATCGGCGTATGGGTGGCGTCGGAGTCGCGCCGGTAGACCTTGCCGGGCATGATCACGAAGATCGGCGGCGGCTGAACCTCCATCGCGCGGATCTGCACCGGTGAGGTGTGGGTGCGCAGCAGTACGTCGGGGTGGGACTGGATATAGAAGGTGTCCTGAAGCATCCGCGCCGGATGTCCCGGCGGGTGGTTGAGCGCGGTGAAGTTGTAGTAGTCATGCTCGATCTCAGGGCCCTCCACCACCTGGTAGCCGAGGCCGATCATCACGTCCTCGATCTGCCGCGTCGTGCGGGTGATCAGGTGCAGGTGGCCGGCGGGGCGCACAGGGGCTCCCGGCAAAGTGACGTCGATCCGGTCCCCCGCCAGCTGAGCCTCCAGCTCGGTGGCGTCGAGCTCTGCGGCGCGGCGTTCGAGCAGGGCTTCCAGCGCCTGCCGCGTCCGGTTTGCGCCGCCGCCGACCTTCCCCCGTTCCTCCGCCGGCAGCTCGGCGATGCCACGCAGGATCGTCGTCAGCTCCGCTTTGCGGCCGAGGTAGCGGACCCGCAGCTCCTCCAGCTCGGCGGTGCCGGCGGCAACCTCGATCGCTGCCGTTGCCTCTGACTCGATCTCCTCGATCCGCTCAAGCATCGTCGGCTGCCTCCTGCATGGCGGGCGACGATAACCGCTTGGACGTCAAGTCTCCCGCTCCGCCCGCTTGCGAAGAGTCAGATATGGACGCCGCGCTCGCTACGCGCTCGATGCCAATTGCCGCAGCAGCAGCGACATTGAGTGACTCCGCCGCTCCGCTGCGCAAGGGGATCGTCACCTCGACATCGCATTCGCCCACCAGCTCGGCCGACAGCCCCTCGCGCTCGGCGCCGAGGCAGAGAGTCGTGATGCCTTCCAGCGCTCCCAGCGCTTCGCCGCCTCGCGGCACCAGCGCCGCTCGCGGCCGGGGCGTCGCATCGATACCGCCGCGCAGCAGCTGCTGGCCGAAGATCGATCCCATGCTCGCTCGAACCGCCTTTGGCCCGAACGGGTCGGCGCAATCGGGGCCGAGCACGACCGTGCCCCCTACCAGGGCATGGGCGGTTCGAACCACGGCGCCGACGTTGCCGGGATCGGCGACGCCATGGAGGTAGACGCAGGGGCCGTTCGCCTCGCTGGCCCACGACAGCGGCCAGACGGCGATCATCCGCGTCCCGGAGCCAAGCGCCGAGACCTCATCCAGCAGATCACGCTCAATCTCTTCGCCGCCCAGACCGCTGCCCGCGGCGCTGAGCACGAAGCGCGGCCGGGCGCCGGCCGCCAGCCCGGCCTCGACCAGGTCCTCGCCCTCGGTCACAAACAGGCCCTCGCGCTCGCGGTGCTTGCGCTCGCGCAGCTTGCGGACCAGCTTCAGCTTCTCGTTGTGGGGGCTGGAAATCATCTCGTCTCAGTTCGGTTCGGTCGAATCTTCTCCTGGAACACCCAGATCAATAACCGACAAGCAAAATTGACAACAAAAAAACGGGCCTTGAAAAAGGCCCGCCCGGGAAAGTGAAGTGTGTGGGGTCGCGGTTAGGCGGCCACACCCTCCCGGGCTAGCTCGACAAATCGGCGAAAGGCCTCGCGGTCGGAAACCGCGATCTCGGCGAGCATCTTGCGGTTCACCTCGACCCCGGCCTCGTTGAGGCCGTGCATCAGCTGCGAGTAGCTCATGCCCTCGAGCCGCGCGGCGGCGTTGATCCTGGTGATCCAGAGCCGCCGGAACTCGCGCTTGCGGTTGCGCCGGTCCCTGTACGCGTACATCCCCGACCGCTGCACCTGCTCTTTGGCGAAGCGGTAGGAGGAGTGCTTGCGACCGAAGTAGCCTTTCGCTTCCTTCAGCACCTTGCGCCGCTTCTTGCGGGCGTGGACTGAGCGCTTGACCCGGCTCACTTTCCGCCTCCAAGCAGGGTCCGCACGCGCTTTTCATCGGCCTTGGCGATTACGACCGGACGCCCCATCTGCCGCTTGCGCTTCGGCGACTTTTTCTCGAGGATGTGGCTCGAGTACGCACGCCGCCCACGCAGCTTGCCCTTGGCGGTCTTGCGGAAGCGCTTCTTAGCGCCGGAATGGGTCTTCATCTTCGGCATCGGACGGGTATTGAAGCAGACCGGCGAGCGGTGACGCCGCGGCAGCGGACGGCGCCGGTACGCTGCCGCGGCCATGCGGATCGTTTACGTGATTGGAACCCGGCCCAACTTCGTCAAGACGGCGCCGGTCATCGCGGCTATGCGCGAGCGCCTGCCCGACGGCCGCCACGCGATCGTCCATACCGGTCAGCACTACGACCGGGCGATGTCAGAGGTGTTCTTCGAGGAGCTGGGCGTGCCGGCACCCGATTACATGCTCGAGGTCGGCTCGGGCAGCCATGCCACTCAGACCGCGCGCACGATGGACCGGCTCGAGCCGGTCCTGGAAGAGGAGAAACCGGACCTGGTGATGGTCCCCGGTGACGTCAACTCGACCCTGGCGGCAGTGCTGACGGCGGCGAAGATGCATATCCCGCTCGCCCACATCGAGTCTGGCCTGCGCAGCTTCGACCGCACGATGCCCGAGGAGGTCAACCGAATCGTCGCCGACGAGTTCTCCGAGTACCTGTTCCTGCACAGCGACGAGGCGATCGAGAATCTGCGCGCCGAGGGCATCGGCGACGAGCGCATGCATTTCGTCGGCAACACGATGATCGACACGCTGGTGGCCCTCGAGGGGCGCTTTCGCGCCGCCGGGTCGGCGAGCAAGCTCGGGGTCGAGCCGGGTGAGTTCATGCTCGTTACCCTGCATCGCCCCGCCCTTGTCGACGGCGACCTACTGCCGGAGACCGTGCGGCAGCTGACCGAGCTCGCCCGCGAGATGCCGGTGGTCTTCCCGGTCCACCCGCGCACCCGCGTGAAAATGGAGGCGATCTCCGCCGAGCACCCGGGCCTGGTCCTCTCCGAGCCGCTCGGCTACGTCGACTTCCTCTCGCTGGTCGCCGATGCCGGCGCCGTCCTCACCGACTCAGGCGGCATTCAGGAGGAGACGACCTACCTCGGAGTCCCCTGCTTCACCCTGCGCGACAACACCGAGCGCCCGGTGACGATCCGTGCCGGCACCAACACCCTCCTCGGCTTGGATCCAGCAGCAATTGCCGGGGTCCCGGCGGCGCTCAACGGGAGGCCAGCAAAACCATCCGAGCCGCCGCCTCTCTGGGACGGCAAGGCGGCAGAGAGAATTGCCGACGCGCTGACGTAGGACCCTCCCGACGGGGATGGAACGTCTTGTACTTTTTCGCCACGGGTCTCCGGGCGACAGCCCCGAGGCGATTCACCGAAAAAGTTAAGTGGAATCCCCGTCGGGAGGGTCCTGCTCGCCCTCCGTCTTCTCTTTGTCCGCCTCGGCCACCGCCTCTTTGCTGGGGGCCAGCATCATGCTCATGTTTCGCCCTTCCTGCAGTGGCTCGGACTCGATCGTGGCGAGCCCATCGAGATCCTCGAAGAGGCGTTTGAGCAGGTCGCGGCCGCGCTCCGGATGCGCCTGCTCACGGCCGCGGAACATGATCGTGATCTTGACTTTGTTGCGCTGACGCAAGAAGCGCTCGACGTGGCCCTTCTTGGTCTCGTAGTCGTGGGTGGCAATCTTCGGCCGCAGCTTGATCTCGCGCACGTTGACCTGGGTCTGGTGCTTGCGGGCAGCCTTCTGCTTCTGCTCCTGCTCGTACTTGTACTTCGAGTAATCGAGCAGGCGGGTGACCGGCGGCTTTGAGCCCGGAGCCACCTCGACCAGGTCGAGTTCGGCGTCCTGAGCCCGTTTCATCGCCTCGGCAATCTCGACGATCCCAAGCTGCTCCCCCTCGGCGCCGATCAGCCGCACTTTTGGAACACGGATCCGCTCATTGATACGCGTGGTATCGCGCTCGGGCGGACGACGATCGAACCTGCGCGGAACAGGCACTAGTGAAAGGAGAGGTGAGACTTCAAGAGGACGAGGGATGCGGAGGCGGCCACGGGACGCTCAGCGGCGCGGTGTGTTTGGCATGCCTGCGAACAAGTGTCCGGAAGTATAGGGACAGGGCCGATTCACGGTCGGCGGCGCTCAGGCGACCTGCTCGGCGCGGTGCACGAGGTCGGCGAAATCGGCCAGCTCCATCGCGCCCAGCTCGCCGTCGGCGTGCGAGCGAACGGCAACCTTGCCGCCCTCTTCCTCGCGGTCGCCGACCACCAGCATGTAGGGGTTGCGGGCCAGTTCGGCGTCGCGGACCTTCTTCCCAATCGACTCCGAGCGACGGTCCACCTCGACCCTGACGCCCAGCTCGCGCAGTGCGGTCGCGACCTTGTTGCCGAACTCGACGTGCCGGTCGGAGATCGGCAGCACTGTCGCCTGCACCGGCGCCAGCCAGACTGGGAAGCGGCCACCGTAGTGCTCGATCAGGATGCCGGCGAAGCGCTCCATCGAGCCGAGCAGGGCGCGGTGGATCATCACCGGCCGCTGCGGGTCGTCGTTCTGGTCGGTGTAGGTGAGGTCGAAGCGCTCGGGCATGAAGAAGTCGACCTGACAGGTGCCGCACTGCCAGGAGCGGCCGAGAGCATCGGTGATGTGGAAGTCGACCTTCGGTCCGTAGAAGGCGCCGTCACCGGGGTTGAGCGTGTACTCGCGGTCCTGGCTCTCGAGCGCGCCGCGCAGCGCCTCCTCCGCCTGCGCCCACTGCTCCTCGCTGCCGATCGACTTCTCCGGCCGGGTCGAGAGCTCGATGTGGACGTCCTCGAAGCCGAAGCGCGCGTAGAGCTCGTCGATCGCCTCGCAGACGCCGGTCACCTCATCGACGATCTGCTCCGGCGTGCAGTAGATGTGGGCGTCGTCCTGGGTGAAGGCGCGGACCCGCAGCAGGCCGTGCAGGACGCCCTCGCGCTCGGCGCGCGAAACCTGCCCGAACTCGGCGATGCGCAGCGGCAGCTCGCGGTAGGAGTGGCGGTCGGCGTCAAAGACGAGGCAGGCGCCAGGGCAGTTCATCGGCCGGATCGCGTACTGGCGCTCCTTCGACTCGGTGAAGTACATGTTCTCCTGGTAGTTGTCCCAGTGGCCGGAGCGGTGCCAGAGCTCGACGTCCATCAGGTGCGGCGTCTTGATCTCGGTGTACTCGCGCTTGCGCAGCTGCTCTTGCACCTCGGCCTCGATCAGGCGCAGCAGCGTGGTCCCGTGGTCGAGCCAGAAGGGCATGCCGGGCGCCTCCTTGCGCAGCATGAAGAGGCCGAGCTGGGGCCCAAGGCGGCGATGGTCCCGCGCCTTCGCCTCCTCGATCCGTTCGAGATGCAGGTTGAGGTCCTTCTTCGAGAAGAAGGCCGTGCCGTAGATCCTGGTCAGCATCGCCCGGCTCTCGTCTCCACGCCAGTAGGCACCGGCGAGCGAGCTCAGCTTGACCGCGGCGATGCGGCCGGTGGACGGGCCGTGCGGGCCGCGGCAGAGGTCCTCGAAGGGGCCGTTGCGGTAGAGCGAGACGGTCTCGACGCCTTCGTCGCGAATCAGGTCCTCGATCAGCTCGACCTTGTAGTCCTGGCCCTGGGCGCGGAAGATCTCGATCGCCTCTGCGACGGGAATGTCGCGGCGCTCGAATGCCTCGTCGGCGGCGATGTGCTCGCGCATCGCCGCCTCGATCCGCTCGAGGTCGTCCTCGTTGATCCTGGTGCCCTCGGGGAACTCGAAGTCGTAGTAGAAGCCCTGCTCGATCGGCGGGCCGATCGTGACCTTGGTCCCGGGGTAGAGCTCCAGCACCGCCTCAGCCATGACGTGAGCCGCGTCGTGGCGGATCAGCTCCAGCGCCTCGGCGTCGCGGTCGGTGAGGATCGCTATCTCGGCGCCGTCCGGCAAGGCCGCGCCGAGGTCGCGCAGCTCGCCGTCGACGCGAATTGCCAGCGCTGCCTTGGCCAGGCCCGGCCCGATCGCCGCCGCAGCATCAGCCCCGGTCAAGCCCTCGGGCAGCTCGAGCGGCGTGCCGTCGGGCAGCTTTGCGGTGATTTTGGTCGCGGCCTCCATCGCCCCCATGCTACGCGGCAGGGCCCACATCGTTTAGTGAAGCATTGGAACCCCTATGAGGGACACAAAAGTCCACTATCCGCCGGCACGCGCCTGGCGCACGGCGATCAGCGGGCAGGGGCTCGGCCCGCCGACGTCCCCCCGGCGTTCCCAGAGGGTGTAGGGGCCGGCACCCGCGCGCAGGGTCAGCCGGCCGAACGGCGGCCGCCCGGGCGCGCGACTGGTGATGACGTACTTGATCCCCGCCGGCGGGCGCCCCCCGGCGGCACTCTCCGGTTCGATGCAAACGCGCCCGCCGCGCAGCTCCCAGACGATGTAGCGCTCGCCCTGTTCGTCGGCGAGCAGGGAATCGGGCGCGAGCACCAGGGTCGAGCCGTCGGCGAGCAGCGGCCGCAGCCCGGTCAGCGCGGGCGAGTAGGAGGTCGGGCCGACCGGAGCGTTGGCGAAGGCGAGCAGCGAGCAGAGGCCGGCGAGGGCCAGGTAAAGCGCCGCCACCGGCCGGCGCAGCAGCGGCAGGACGATTGCCAGGCTCGCGAGAGGAGCCGCCATCGCGAGCGCCTTGGCTGAGGTGTATGGCGTGCCGCCGAGGCGGGCTGCCACATAGAGGAGAGCAACTGCCAGGACACCGGCGAGGATCGTCGTCTCCCGCCGGCGCCAGCTGACGATCAGCCCGTAGATCAGCAGTAGCGCGGCGAAGGCGGCGCCGGCAAAGTAGGCGAACGCGGAAACGGCGCCGTTTCCGGGTGCCAGCCGGAAGTCGCCCGAGAACCAGATCCCCAGCGCGGTGAAGGGCGATACCTGGCCGAAGAGGTTGCCGAGGCCGGGACCGCTCGGGTCGAAGGTCTCGAACTGCTGGAAGTCGATCATGCGGCCCAGCTCGGGGAGGGCGCCGATCAGGAAGACGATTACGGCGAGGGACATTGCTCGTCGGCCCGCGGGTCCTGTCCTCGGGCCGGGGGTGTCCGGCCTGGCGCTGGGTTTTTCGCCAGATGCGTCTAACTCGCTCGATGGGCTGGTGGGGCGAAAAAGAGGACGCCGCGCCTGGCCGGACACCCCCGGCCCGACGCCACCCGCGGGAGATGAGTATTTGCCCCGGGCCCATTCGGCTGAAGCCCAGATCGCAGCTATTGCCCCGAGCCAGAGCAGGCCCGGGAAGCTGTAGACGTAGACGGAGCCGATTGCTAGGAGCGCGGCCGGGACGTAGCACAGGGGGAGGTCTTGCCAGGTGCGGGTGCTCTCGCGTAGGGCGAGGACGAAGGCGAGGACGAAGAGGGCTTGGATCGTCTCCTTGAAGGCGCCTTGGGCGAAGTATGAGGCGACCAGGTATGGGAGGCCGACGACCAGGGCTGCGGCGATGCCGCGCAGGCGGGGCTGGTCGGTGAAGGCGGCGAGGGCAGTCAGCGGGGCGAGGATCGCCACGGCGACCGTGAGGCCGCTGAAGCCTTGGACTAGACCTATGCCGAGGCCCTTGTCGAGTGCGACGACAACCGCGTGCGGGCCAAGCGGATAACCCTGGTGCAGCAGTTGCGAGCCGGCGCTGTCAGCCAACCTGTCGGTCGCCAGCAGGTGCTGCGACATATCTGGGTTGAAGCCGGTGCCGAGGATGCCGAAGTGGCCTTCGACGATGAAGGGAAGCGAAGCTGCCAGCAGCGCCACAAACGCAACTGGGAGGCCCGCTAGCAATGCCTCCCCCCCGCCTTCGAGCCTGCCTCGCAGATAGACCACGGCGACAACGGCCAAGAGGGGGATCGCGATCGCCGCGACCAGCCCGTCTCCCGGCATCCGCACCGTCGCCCAGGCGAATGCGCAGACCAGCCCGAGCCCGGCCGCGGGCGATAGCCAAGACCACTGCCTCACACCACAGAGGGCAATCGCCGTCTGCCCGACTACGAGGGAAGCGCCGCAGACGGCGAGCACGGCTGCGTAGGTCGCGATCACAGGGCGGCGAGCCTATGCTGCCTGCATGGCGCATGTCCCGCCAGCTCGGCATCTGCTGCGTGCCAAGGACCTGGCCGACGCCCGTTACTTCGAACCGCTGAGCGTCGACGATCTCGCCGGTGCCGCCGGTCTCTCCCGCGCCCACTTCAGCCGCGAGTTCCGCCGCGCCTTCAGCGAGTCGCCCCACGCCTACCTGCTGACGCGACGGCTGGAGCGCGCCGCGGCGCTGCTGCGCAACACCGACAACTCGGTCGCCGAGATCTGCCTCGCCGTCGGCCTGCAGAGCATCGGCTCCTTCACGACCAGTTTCACCCGCACCTACGGACAGTCGCCCACGGCCTATCGGGCCAGCCATCCGCCTGCATCGCATTTTGCCCGCGTCCCCGCCTGCGTCGTCCGTCTTCACACCCGGCCCCAACACCGCACGTTTCGAGAAGACAACTCCGAAGTGCCCGCCTAGCATCGGCGACGAACTGTTCCGACCAGCAAGGAGAACCCGATGATCAAGATCGCAAACGCCCAGTTGTGGGTCCACGACCAAAACGAGGCCCTCGCCTTCTACACCGAGAAGCTCGGCTTCGAGGTGCAGGCCGACGTCACCCTGGCCGAGATGGACGGCTTCCGCTGGCTCACCGTCGGCCCGCCCAACCAGGACGAGGTCTCAATCGTGCTGATGGCAATACCGGGGGCGCCGGTGATGGACGATGAGACCGGCGGCCAGGTCCGCGACCTGATGGCGAAGGGATTCGCCGGCACCGTCTTCCTCACCACCGACGACTGCCAAGCCTCCTATGAAGAGCTGAAGGCGCGCGGCGTCGAGTTCACCGAGACGCCGGAAAAACGGCCCTACGGGATCGACTCCGGCTTCCGCGACCCCTCGGGCAACAGCTTCCGCCTCACTCAGGTTCAGCTGCCGGCGGCGGTCTGAACTCACCGCCGCCGAGCTCCGGCGGCAGCACTCGCGGCCCCTCGGGATAGAGCTGGCGCAGCTGCGCCTCGCTCATCTCGAGGGTGTTCGCCGCGCTCTGCGGGGCGCCCACCACGAGCCAGAGCGCCTCGGCGTCGGTGTCGTTGAAGATCTGCCGCATCGAGGCGGGCTCGACCAGGAGCGAATCGAGCCGGCCCAGCTCGAGCGTCGCGTCGTCGACCCGTATCCGTCCGCGCCCCTTGAGCACCACGTAGAGCTCCTCCTCCTGCTCGTGCCGGTGCCAGGTTGACGCCTGACCCGGCCGCAGCCGCCAGAGCCGCGCCCCAAGGCGCGTGGCCTCGAGCTGCTTGGCGAGGTCCGTGTTGAGCACGCGCATCTGGTTCGACTCGCGCCAGAAGGCGTCCTCGACACGCAGCAATCGATGGGCCATCGTCGCTCCTTCGGGGGATGACGGAGTGGGCGCAACAGGGCTCGAACCTGTGACCTCCAGCTTGTCGAGCTGGCGCTCTCCCAACTGAGCTATGCGCCCCAGGGGAAAGCTGAATCTAGCAGCGAGGCGAGGCGGCAGGCGCGCCGGGAAACCCGCCCGGCAGCCAAGCACCACAGGCACAGACACGCGGCCTAAAGACTCGTCTTGCAATAGCCGATGCAAGACCGTGCAACTTTTCCCCGAACGGCGTGTTTCTCTATACAAGCCGCCAGCAGGGGGCGGCGAACTTCCAAAAGTTTGAGGACCGACGAGCCAGTATCAAGCGATCTGGCGGCACGTCCTTCGGAAACAGAGGGCCCCTATACGGGGCCCTTTTCCGTTCCGGGATTCCGATCCAGCGCGCTGTCGAGCGCGAGCCTTATGTCCTTGACCACAAACTGCAAGTTCATTGCATCGCTGCGCGAGGCTCGAAGCCAAAGTGTTCGTGGAAAGCACGGGTCTCGTCAGTCAGGGCGTGAACGAGTAGTAGACGCATGCCCGCGCTCGGCCACCGAGAGCGCCCGGCTCATCGCGTCTCTCAGGAGAAAGGCTCCGATTCCCCTGCCCGGGACCGCCTTGTCAACCGCCAGTCGCGCCAGCAACAGGGCCGGGATCGGATGCCGCTGCGATGTCCCGACCCAGCCGCTCGCCGGGGGAATGAGCCGCTGGTTCGGACGTGAAGCCGAAAGGATCGCAGCCACTCAGACCGACAGCAAACACTAAGGCCACGATGAAAAGCCCGGCGAGCCTCACTGCAGAAGTGACGGCAGTCACTAGTCGTACCCCCCGGCCCGACGGCCCACCAGCCATGGACAACTTTGCCTACGCCACCGTCAGTGGTTGTCCGTCAGGGTCGCCGTCGCAACGTGTAGCGGGCCGTTCTGCTCGCCCTCGTCCGCCAGGTAGAGCGCGACGCCCTCCTGCAAGGACTCAAACAACTCGTCCAGGGTGTCGCCGGAGGCGAAGCAGCCGTGAAGCTCTGGGACGTCGGCCCAGTAGCTGCCTTCCTCGATGTGGATGCGGGCGGTCAACTCCATAGAGCACCAGGTCAAGATGACCAAGGAGGGTCACCGCCCCGATTACGCTTCCACAGCACAGGGGCCGCGACTATCGGCTGCGCGACGGTAGCCTCAGTGGCGGCGGAAACGTTTCCCCGCATCGGCTCTCATGCGCCACCGGCCGCGCCAGTCGTGCCTCGGGTGCCAATCGGGTGCCAGTCGCACCGGTTCGCAACCGGTTTCAACCGGACAGAGGCGCAGCAGGAAAGGGCCACGTAACCGCTCTGGCAAGCCGCAAACGGCCCGCCAGGGCCGAAGGCGCCTACCGGAATCGAACCGGTGTAAACGGCTTTGCAGGCCGCTGCGTAGCCACTCCGCCAAGGCGCCAAGCTGGCTTATATAGCCAAATTCAGGCGGTTTCCTCAAATGCTATTTGGGACTTACTGCCAATTCCCTGCCAAAACTCCCAGATCGGTCGTCGGCAGGGCGCCCAGACGAGGTCCGCTTGAACCCTCAAGATAGACGGCTTCGAGGTTCGGAGGCCGTTTCATCGGCTTTGCCATAGCGGCTTCCGGGTGAAATGCACTTCGTGCCTGAAGTCGGCTTCGCCGATACCGAGGCCGCCTGCTTCGGCACGCAAGCATCTGCGCACTGCGATCATCGCCCGCGGGCTTCGAGGGCCGCTTCACCGGCTTTGCATAGCGTTTCGGCGGTGAGGCGAACATGGCCCCGGACTCGCGCCTCTCCCTCACCGAGGCGGTCTACACCTATGGACGCAAACATCTGCGCACTTGCTGTAATCGCCGCCGAGGAGTTGCTCCATCGGCTTTGGATAGCGGTTAGGCGTGAGGAGCGCGTGCCGGGGGCGCAATTTCCCTGATCGAGGCGGTCGACACCAGCACGAACACGACCGCTGTGACACCCCTTTACTCGCCCTCGAGATAGGGGGCGATGCTGCTGTTGAGGTGGGCGTCGATATGCAGGACAGCGTCGCGACCGTGATCCACGGAGGTCAGCAGCTCCCTTGCTTCTTCAAAACGCCTGGTCGCGGGCTCAGGCCGCTGCATCTCGAGCAGGCGGTGTGCATAGCAATAGAGTCCGTATCCCCAGTCAGATACAGGCATCCCGATCTGCTGATACATGCGCACGGAGATGCGGTGATAACGCAGCGACTCCCCGACTGGAAGATGCTCCCGATGTCCGAATGCATGGGCCAGGTAGGCCGCAACCAAGGGGCCAGGCTGACCGAGCCGGCGGATGTGGTGCAGTGCTCGGTAGACACTGGCACGAGGCGGCAGCTCCTTGCTCGAGGACCACTGCTGAAAGGCGAGCCAAAGAAATGCCTCCACGTCGGGCAGGCTGGTGAGCCAGGGTGCCGCGCGGATCATCGTGCGGTCGCCGTCGGTCGACCCCTCATCGGGGGTCGGCTGAAGAGCGAATGAAAGTCCTTTGTGCAGAAGGGCGACCGCCTGAGAAGTGTTCGTGGCTTCCAGGGCGCCGATCAAGAACCGCCTACAGGCCTTAGCAGCCCGCTCACCTTCCTGGCCCAGATGCGCGGCGATCATCTCGACGTAATCGGCCAGTGAGGTCGCGTGGCTTTCGGCGCCGTACTGGTCAACGAGAGATGCACGTAAGGAGCGTGAATCGGCGTCCAGCGTCGCTGCGCAATCCCCCATCTCCTCTCTCGCTTGGACCCGCGCTCGTAGTCCGACCATGTGTCCACTGATCTCGACCAGGGTCTCGTGATTGGCCTCGCGATGAAGCACAACCTCTGCCAGTTCTTTAAATGCAAGGCCTGGCGACCAGGGGATCCCGCTCGGTGAATCGGCGCCATCACCATCCGTGCCTTCCTCGTCCTCGCTCTTCGCCAGCGAGGCTTTCAGCTTCTCGATTGCTTCTGACCAGACTTCTTCCGCCCCGTCCCAATGCGCCGACAACTCTGGATTGATCCCCGCTGAGCGCTCCGGGGCAAGGCCTCTCCGCAAGGCCTTCAGCTCCAGGAATGCGTCCTCTCCCACTTCGATGACTTCGCCGACCTCCGGGGTCTGCTCACTGTCGAGCCATTCCTCGACCTCGACCTCGCAGGCAAAAAGGATGTCGGCGAGGAGCAGGCAAAGCTCTGAATCCTCTCCGCCCAGGATCCGCGTCGCCACCGCGGCAGCCCGATACATGCGAATCGCCTCAAATTCTGGCTTACGGCGGGCCTTGGCGAGATGGCCGAGCAGGCGCAGTAGGGGTGCCCTGCAAGAAATGCACCCCGCCTCGTTGGCATTGGCAAGCTCGCGGCTGATCGTCCACTCGGCCTCTCTATATAGGCCTTCATTGAGTAGAGCCCATCCCAGTCGATTGGCCAAGGCGACTCGCTGTTTGTCGTGGCGCCCGGGGGCCAGGGGCCCCCTACTGGCATAGGCATGGCGCCACATCGTTACCGCCAAGGGCCTTTCGCCAAGGTCGATCGCCAGTCCGGCTGCTGCCGAAATCCCGTTCGGATCGATTCCGAGGTGGGTGATGTGCTCGGCCAGGTAGTCGCGTTGGCCCTCGGGGATCTCTTCTGCGGTGATCGCTCTCAGCGCTGCCCACGCGCGCTCTCTCAACTCGGTTGCCGCCTCAGCCCCCGCCAATTCCCGAATCGCGGCGCGAATCAAGCTCGGCACCTCGACAGTCTGCGAGTCGGGGTTTCGAATCACCACGAATGACTCCTGGGCGGCTTGGAGGAAGTCATTGGCCTTGTCGTCAAACGCTTCGAGGAGGCCGATCGGGATCGGTGCGGGGGCAAGGAGTGCCAAGAGCTCACAGAGTTCCCGCCATCGCTCTGAGCCTTTCACCAGCCCGCTGAGGCTCAGCGGAATAATCCTCTCTTGGGCTCGCTCGTAGTCGGAGGCTTGAAAAGGCCAGGCCTTGAAGATCGAGCCGGGACTGTCGAGAAGTTTGAGGTACTCGGCGAGGCTCGAGTTATTGGACCCGATGAACTGACAAGCGTGCAACAAGAGCAGCGGTAGGCCGTCCACCGCCTCGACCAGATCCTCAACCTCCTCACCCGAGATTCCGCTGCGCGAACGAATGAACTCCTCGAGCTCGGCATCCAAGTGGAGCCCCCGCACCAACCGGGCTTGCGGTGAGGCGGTCGCGGTCGTGACCAGGACCTTGGCCGGCCCGCATGAATCGATGTGCTTTTCGACTGCCGAGAGGCTTTCTGCGTCGTCGAAGACGATCAGGCCCGGTTGATGCATGGCGCCGACCAGAGCGCGCAGGGTCTGCTCTGAGCTTCCTCGCGGCAACTCCCCGGCCGCATCGGCGAGCCTGCCGATGGATGCCTCCAGTTGGGCATCATCAGCAGCTCGCAACCACCACACGAACTGGTACTGGGGATCGTTGGCAGAGCTCAGCGCCAGCGCTATCCGCGTCTTGCCGACTCCGGGGACCCCGGCCAAGACGAGGAGGTTGCTGAACGCGAGGCTTGCCGCGCATTCGGCCAGAGACTTGTCGCGGCCGACCAGCTCGACACTCTGGTGGGGCGGATCGCCGTGCACCCCACCGAGGTCCTCCCTTATCGACGGTGGGGTCCGCGAGGGTGGTTCACATATAAGTCGCCCCCCACCTCGCCGACCGCCAGCTGCGATGCTTGGCCCTCGGCGTGCTGCTCGATCCTCGGGCCGCTGTGAACCTCGGTCTCAACTTTGATGACGACAGCAAGGTCGGCGGCGATCTCGGCAAGTGGACGCGAAGGCTCTGCCTCCGCTGCGATTGCTTCCAGGTCCTCGGCAAGCTTGGCATTGCCGTCAGGGTCCCTGCGAAGCCGAGAGATCAGCGAATCGAGGCCCTGAGAGACCACCGCCTCCGAGGCTCCGGCCGGCAGGGCCGCGAGGAGATCGAATAAGAGAGTCACAAGATTAAGTCTACGTGCCGTTTTGGCAACGTCGTCTCGCACTTACTAAAGCCACACGAGGCTCGATTGCGCTGACAGGCGATTCCTCTAGGGTCCAGAAAGTGGGCGAGCCAACCCCCGAGACCTACATCCGCCACTACGAAATGTCGGCCTGGCCGGTCGAGTCCACGGAGGAGCTGGCGGACTATGTGGAGTGGTTGGTGGACCTCCTGACCCATCACAGCATGACCCCCGACACCAAGTTTGAGATCGACCTACTTTCGCGTGACCGCGAACCAACGATCCCCCTCCATGAATTTCGCGAACGTTTTGATGAATTTCCGTTCGACAAGATCTTTATCGCATCGCTGGAGTTGCGCGAGGCGGGTACCGACCTGAGCTTGACGTTGAACTTGCAAAGCTCAATTCTCGGGGACCAGACTGGGAAGGTGACGATCACCGGCACCGACAGAGAGCGGGTCCAGTGGGTTAAGACGGAAGTGCGTATTGAGGGCGACGCGCGGTTCAAAGCTCGAAAGGATCGACTCCTCGAGGCCAAGGCAAAAGCTGACGCGGACGCCGACTTCAAACGACAGGAGGCGGCGGCGGGAATTGGAGACGCGGCGGGTGCGATCTTCCGAGCAGAGAAGCAGCGGGAAAAGGAACGGAGCGGGCGGCTAGGACTGCACACTCGACCCAAGCCTATGCCCGCTTCCCCGCCGCCCCGAGCGCCGGAGCCCGTCGTCGAGAAATCGGGCGAGTCGCCGCTCCATAAGTTCTTCTACAACCCGTGGACGATCACGGTTGTCGGCGGCTTGCTCGTCGGCGGAGTCATTCTCATCGTCACGCTCATCGTGGCTGCCTGACCTGCGTGTCAGATCCTCAACCTCGTTCTGTGGGGCTGGGTCGGTCCGGAATAGGCTGGGCGCCTGAGTCCGTCCATCCGCTGGGAGTACATGAGCGTCTCCTACCGCTACACGCGGGAATGGGTGCCTCCGCCAGACGGACCGCCCGGCGATTTGTCGGGAAGAGCTGGTTCGACATCCACAAGCCGGCAAGGGGACCGAGACACGCCGGTCCACCGACTCGTCCGATCCAGATCTGAAGGACAGCATCTGGGGGCTCGACCTCCTCCAAGAGATTGGGCCGAAGGCTGGGAGCTGGTCGGAGAAACCATCCAGAACTCGGTAGTGGTGGACGAGGAGGACGGGTGGAGGAACAAACGGATGCCGACCTACATTCGGTGGAACTTCAAAACGGCCCGTGGGAGGGTAGTCCGCCTGCGAGGAGAGTCGAGCTCTGCGAGGACGAACGGAGAGGGCGCGGTGGCCCCGTCGTCTCCCGCGGGGTGGCGGCCGCCAGATGATGGTCTCGCTGGTTCGGATCGAGGAGCGAAGGACACGAAAATCAATTGGCAGTCACTGCCAAAACCTGCCGAAATAGTGCGCGATCATGCGTGATCCCCGCGTGGTCTGACCCCGGTCGAAAGGGTCGAATCGCCGCTTTTTGGCTCTATAGAGGCAAAATGGGCGAAAAACAGGAGGCTTTGCAGGCCGCTGCGTAGCCACTCCGCCAAGGTGCCGACGCCTCGTCGGCGAACGAAACACCCGCCTCGCGGACGAGGAAAGCGGCTGATGGGATTCGAACCCACGACCTTCTGCATGGCAATTAGGCCCGTCTCCGACCCCAACTGACAGCGAATACGCCTATTTGCAGGGATTTCGTAGCGGCACCGCAGGCGGCCGCGATCGGAAATGCGTGCGGATATGCGCCGATATGCAGCCATTCGGGCACTCGTGCGCGTGAGTGCCCGAAATCCGAGGTGGCGGTTTCATTTCCTGACGCCGACAACCGTAGTCTGCTGACCCAGGTCAGTAAGCTGAACCGATGTCTACTTCTCGCGAGTACGAGGTCGTGCTGACGCCTGAGACCGAGGGTGGGTTCAGCGTCGCCGTCCCCGCCCTCCCCGGCTGCACGACCCAGGGCGAGACCCGCGAAGAGGCCCTATCAATGATTCGCGAGGCGATCGAGGTCTACATCGAATCCCTCGTCGCGCACGGCGACCCCATTCCCGGGCCGGTCGAGATCGAGCGAGTCACCGTCGCGGCGTGACGCCGCGGCTCCCGGCCGTCACGTCGCGCCAAGCGATCCGCGCACTGGAGCGCTGTGGCTGGAAGCTTGATCGAATCAAGGGAAGCCACCACGTCTTCCGGCATCCTGATCACTCTCACCGAGTCGTCGTCCCGATGCATGGCCGCGACCTGGCCAAGGGCACGCTCAACCAGATCGTCAACGCCTCCGGCCTGGATCGCGCCGAGTTCCTGAAGCTTCTCTGAGAAACCGGCCGCCGATCAGCCGTGTTCACAACGTCCGTGGATAGGACGCCTACGCGCCGGGTGTGACTTAGGCAGCTCGCTTTACCTCGTTGACGATCTCCGCCTTCGGCCAGAGCCCGTCGAAGACCTCGCCGAAGCGTTCCCGGACCGATTTCTTGAAGCCCGAGGTCGAGGTCGCGAGCATAACCCCGTAGGCCGACAGCAGGTCGGATAGCTCCCCCAACTGGTCCAAGCGGTCGAGAGGCTGCAAATCAGTCGAGCTGGTCGCCTCGCCGAGCCAGAGTTCGTGGCCGCTGCTGAGGACGATGTCGGTCTCAAAGCTGCTTCCGTCTCCGCGGCTGAACTTCAGCTCGTTCGCTATGTCGAGCGGTCGTCCGCCGGGTCCGAATCGATCCCAAGCGGCCAACAACGGAAGATCGCCGTCGGCGACCAAGAACTGGTGGACGACCTCTGCCAGTCGGTAGAGCCAGGCGGGCTCGTCGTCGCCGAGCCACCAACCCTTCTGAATCGGCTGATCGAGCGAGCAGCGTCGGCAAAGGTAGCTGCGGGAAAACTCGTCCAGCCCATACCAGCCCTCCTGGCGACAGCGCCGGCACTTGAGACTCAGCCCCCGGATCAAGACCTCGCTCTCAACGAGCCGCTCAAGGGCGGCGCCTGCGTTTTTCTTGCCAACGACAGTCCTGACGTCGCGCAGGCTGAGGTAGCGGCGCTGGTCTTGGCTGAGGAAACGGCCGGGAACGACTTGGTCGCCCTTTTCGACCCGTTGGTAAACATCGAGCAGGGGGCGCAGGAGGGGATCGCGGAGCGCCTGGCAGGTTGTCTCGACGCCACCGAAGAGCGTGATGGTCTGCGCGGCGTAGATCCCCTTGTCTGAGAGCTCACAGCTCCAGCCGTGCGGCTCAAGACGTGCCTGCAACTGCGCCAGCAGAGATAGCGGGTGGATCTTCGGCCGCACCGTGTTGCTGGCAAGGGCCTGGCCGGAAAACGTCATCACGTTCGGGTTGAAGTACGCGAGCCCGTACCGGGTCGCACGGACCATTCCGTGCTCGTAGCTGGGCGCGAGGAACGACTTCGCTGCCAATTCGCTCGAGGCGCGGATCGGCGACCAGCCGTCGACCCGAGCCTCGACCATCCACCGCATCTGGTGATCGTCGCCCTCAGGAGCGGTTTGGGGAAGCGGGGTACTGAGCTCCGGCGTCTCCTCCCCCAAGAGCAGGACCGGGGTCGGCCTACCCATGTGCTCGTACTCGAAGTACCGGCCCGGCTCCTCAGGCAGGAGGTCTCGCCAGTCAGCGACCGCAGCGCCCAGCGGTCCGCGGAATCCGGCGATCTCCCGAGCGACGCGATCGCGCTGGCTGATCGTCGACGTCGTCGTGACGACGACCTCGCGGGCGTCGTGGCGGGCGAGACGCTCGATCTCTATCCCGAGCCGTCGCACGTAGCCGCGGTCTCGCATCAGCCAGGAGGGCAGCCACCAGGCAAGTGAAGTCCAGCGTCGCAGCGCATAGAAGAGGGCGAAGTCCCATGGGTTGTTGCCGACCACGAGCGTCGCCGGACCCCGGCTCGAATGCCCGGTTCGATACCACGCGAGGCCGGCCTCGCTCGGACCCCACGGAGAAATACCGCCATCGTCGCCCTGGCCGCCGGTCACCCCCTGCGCCCACTGTCCCCGATCACAGATCATCTGGGGACGGACAGCCACCCCTTTCGCTTCGAGGGCCGTTTGGAGGCGGTTCGGAAGCCGTCCCGAGACCGTCGTCGTCAGGAGTTTTCGCACCGGACCAAGGGCTCGGTCGGTCTGAAGGGCGACGATCTCCTCGGGAACTCGGCCAAGCTTCGACACGTCCATTCCCCAGGGCCAACGCGGCTCGTCCATCGAGGTGAATGGAAAGAATCCACTGCGGCCGTCGACGACACCAAGGCGATCGGAGAGCTGGCCCTGGAGATCGGGGTTCACCTCGGCCTGGACTGCCGGCTGGCGGAGGAAGTCAGTCAGGTGGTCGGCGATCTGTTCGTCGTCGTAGTCAGCGAATTGCTCGTCGAAACGAGCCCGTTCCCGCTGGTACCAGTTCGGCTCGACCTCCTCCATATCGGCGACCGAGAGACCGGTGGTGATGTAGGTATCGGCATCCAGCCGATCCGCCAGGGCCCAGAAGAGTTCGCTCTCCTCGAAACCGGGAGTCATTGGAAACGGCAGGTTCGCCTGTCCTCCCCAGATCTGCGCCTGGCTCGCAAGCGCGCACTCGACGACGAGTGGCCAGCTCAGTCCTTTGACAATCGGCACCAGCAGGCCGAGTCGCGGCGGCCGCACACCAAGCGACAGCGATAGCGCCCCGGTCGGACTCGAGAAGGCGCTCATCGCTCAGGCGAGAGATTTGCGTCGAGAAGCAGCTTCACGCTGCCGGAGCTACAACTGCCAGCTCGCGCTCCTGCGCAGCGGCTGCTGCGTATTCGAGCGCGGCGAGGACGTCCTCGCGTTCCAAGTAGGGAAAGTCGGCCAGCAACTCGTCGATGCTGGCGCCAGCGGCAAGCTGACCCAACACCGCGCTGACGGTGACGCGAGTGTCGCGGATGCTGGGCAGGCCGCGCATCCGATTTGGATCGACGGTGATTCGCTCCTGGGCCATAGGGCAAGCGTACCTCGCCGCCCACCCGCTACCTCGTCTGCGGGACCAATGCAAGGCGGAATCGGCCGAAATCGGCGCTAATCCGCGCGCATCCATGGCATTCCAGGCACTAGTGCCTGGAATGGAGGGGATATGCGGGGATGGTTCGATCTTGTTTCGGCAGCCATCGCCGGAACCAACCCGCCCACGTGCAGGGGATTCGATGCGAAGCGGCTGAAGGGATTCGAACCCTCGACCTTCTGCATGGCAAGCAGACGCTCTAGCCAGCTGAGCTACAGCCGCATCGGTCGCGGATTATAGGCGGGTGGGTTGGCTTCGCCTTGTCGGTGTCCGTTGTTGGCAGCGGAAATGTAAGCGGGTCTGTTTGTCCTACCGATTAATGGGTAGCGACCCTTCGGCTCTCAAGTGGGTGCGATCGCGCCCCGGCAATTCCCAAGGAGGCTCCCGTGAAACGAAGCAAGATCGCCATGCTCGTTGCTGGTCTGGCCCTGTCGATTGCGTTGATCGTCCCCGCCGGCTCCGCTGCTTGGGCGCCGGCTAAAACGGCGACGATCCATCCTGGCGTGCAGACCTTTACCGAAGGTGCCCAGTGCACGTCGAACTTCGTCTTCCAGGAAGGCTCCAGCGCCTACCTCGGCCAGGCCGCCCACTGCTCGGGAACCGGCGGGCAGACCGAAACCGACGGTTGCAGCAGCGGTTCGCTGCCGCTCGGCACGCCGGTCGAAGTGACCGGTGCGAGCAAACCGGGCACCCTCGCCTACAGCTCCTGGCTGATGATGCAGGCAAGAGGCGAGACGGACCCAGACACCTGCGCCTTCAACGACTTTGCCTTGATCAGGCTCGACCCAGCCGACGTCGCCAGCGTCAACCCCTCGGTGCCCGGCTTCGGCGGGCCGACCGGCGTCGGTGCAGTCGGCGGCCTCGGCTCGACTGTCCACTCCTACGGCAACTCCTCCCTGCGTGCCGGCATCACCAAGCTCAGCCCCAAGCAGGGCGTCGTCGTTCAGAACGAAGGCGGCGACTGGAGCCACATCGTGATCACCCTCACCCCCGGCATCCCCGGCGACTCGGGCAGCGGCTTCTTCAACGACTCCGGCCAGGCCTTCGGCGTGCTCAGCACGCTGCAGATCGCGCCGCTGACCGGAACCAATGGGGTCAGCGACCTCGGCAAAGCGCTCGCCTACATGCGTGCCAACACGGGCTTCGGAGGGATGCAGTTGGTTCAGGGCACCGAGCCCTTCAAACCAAACCTGGTGGGCGCCATCCTCGGCTCTTAAGGGCGTCAGGAGTCGAGCTCGGCGAGGAGGTCGGGTAGGTCGAGTGGTTCGGTGACCATCGCGATCTCCTCACCACCAGGCGAGCGCGGCCACTGCTCGCGCGGCCGGTCCCAGTACAGCTCGATGCCGTTACCGTCGGGATCGCTTAGGTAGAGCGCCTCGCTGACGCCGTGGTCGGAGGCGCCCTCGAGCGAAATGCCCGCCGCCGAGAGCCGCCGCACGGCGTCGGCGAGGGTGCGCCGGTCCGGATAGCGGATCGCCAGGTGGAAGAGGCCGGTGCTGTGCGCGGGCGGTGGCGGAGCGCCCTTCGAGTGCCAGGTGTTGAGGCCGATGTGGTGGTGGTAGCCGCCAGCCGAGACGAAGGCCGCATCATCGCCGATCCGGTGCTGCAGCTCGAAGCCGAGGACGCCGCAGTAGAAATCGAGCGCCCGGTCGAGGTCGGCCACCTTGAGGTGGACGTGGCCGATGTCGACACGGGGATCGATCGGCTCAGCCATGACTCATGCCTTCGCGCTGTCCAGGACCGCGTTGACGAGGCGATCGGCCTCTGTGTTGAGCTCGCGCCGTACGTGCCGGATCGACCAGCTGTCGAAGGGCCGCAGCGCTCGCTTCACCTCACCGTGCAGCTCGCGCATGGTCGCGTCCTTGACCTTGTACTCACCCTTTACCTGGCGCACGATCAACTCCGAGTCCCCGACCAGCTCGAGCTCATCGGCGCCCAGCTTGGCAGCCCGCGCGATCCCCAACAGCAGCGCCCGGTACTCGGCGACGTTGTTGGTCGCAACACCGATTCGTTCGCCGTGCTCTTCCAGCACCTCACCGTTGGCGTCCTGAACCACGGCCCCAATCGCGGCCGGCCCGGGATTCCCGCGGGCGCCGCCGTCGACGTTGACAACCAGCTTCAGTGACATCTAGCCGACCGGCTCGCCGTCGCGGCTCTGCTGCCGGCGCTCCACGCCGAGCGCGATCCGACCGCCTTCCTCGGCTCGCGCGTTCCACTGCCGCGCCGAACCGTCGAGCTGGTCGATCTCGTCGCCCTTGCCGAGCTGGAAGACGGGGCGCAGCTCGTCGCCGAGGTCGACGCCCCACTGGTACCAGCCCAGCTCCCAGGCAACGGTGATCCGCACTTCGCTGGGCGAGCCGGCGGCCGCGCCGATCGATATGCGCGGATCGCCGAGCGTCCGTGTAAGGCCGGCGACTGTGCGCGAGGCGTCGCTGTTGTTGAAGCGGGCGGCGGCGCGCTCGAGCCGCCCCCGCGGCGACTCGGTGGCCTCCGGCGCGGGGCGCCGGCCGACGTTGGCGCCGGGGGCCGCGGGATCGACCCAGCCGAGCGTCTCGGCGCGGCCGCGGCAGAGATCGCAGACCAGGCGCGGGCCGTCCTTCGGACTCATGTAACTGCGGGTGCGCTCCCCGGCAAGGATCGTTCGATTGCAGACCGCGCAGGTCTCGTCAGGGCTCACCGGCTCAAGTTACCAACGGCCCGCCGCCCTACGCGGCGGCTGCGCTGCCCTGACCCGATGCTGCAACGATCCTGTCGGCGAGTTGCGCCGGAACCGGGTCGTAGCGCTCGAGCTCGACCGTGAACTCGGCGCGGCCGCCGCTGATCGAGCGCAGGTCGGGCGCATAGTCGAGCATCTCGGCCATCGGCACCTCGGCCCTGACCTCGGTCGCGGCGCCTTTCGGTTCCATCCCGAGCGGGTGGCCGCGGCGGGAGTTGAGGTCGCCAATCACCTCGCCGACGACGTCGTCGGGGCAGCTGACGGTGAGCCGCACGATCGGCTCCAGCAGTACCGGGTCGGCGGCTTCCATCGCCTCGCGAAAGGCCATCGAGCCGGCGACCTTGAAGGCCATCTCGGAGGAATCGACGTCGTGGTGCTTGCCGTCGACGAGCCGCACCCGCACGCCCTTCACCGGGTAGCCGGCGACGGTGCCGTGGCGCATCGCCTCGACCACGCCCTTCTCGACTGCGGGGATGAAGGAGCCCGGGATCGCCGCGCCCTTGATCCGGTTGACGAACTCGAGCTCGGACCCGTCGTCCGCCGGCTCGATCTCGATCCGGCAGTCGGCAAACTGACCGCGCCCGCCGGACTGCTTCTTGTAGCGGGCGTGTGCCTCGGCCGGCCGACGGATCGTCTCCTGGTAGGGCACCCGCGGCGGGTGCAGCTCGACCTCGGCGCCGAAGCGGTGCTTCATCCGCTCGACGATCACCTCGACGTGGATCTGGGTCAGGCCGGCGACGATCTGCTCGCCGGTCTGGGCGTCGCGGTGGACGTCGAGCGTCGGGTCCTCCTCCCTCAGCCGCCGCACCGCCATCGCCGCCTTCTCCTCATCACCCTTCGACTTCGGCTCGTAGGCGAAGGCCATGACGGGCGCCGGCAGGTCAAGCGGTGGAAAAGCGGCCTCCTCCTGGCGCTCGCAGAGCACGTCCCCCGCCTGGGTCTGCTTCAGCTTCGCCACGGCGCCGATCTCCCCCGCCCCCAGCTCGGTCACTGGGCTCAGCTCACTGCCCAGAGGGCGGCCGAGCTGACCGATCCGCTCCTTCTCGTGCCTGGCCACGTTGAAGACCTGCGAGTCCGAGCGCAGGGTGCCGCGGTATACGCGCAGCAGGTTGATCCGGCCCGCGTACGGATCGGCGAGCGTCTTGAAGACGTAGGCGACGAGCGGGCCGTCCTCGTCGGGGGCGATCTCGATCGCCTCGCCGTCCTTGCCCAACGCCCCCACCGCGCCCCGCATCGCCGGCGATGGCAGATCCTCGACCAGCGCCCCGAGCAAGCGGTTGGTGCCCAGGTTGCGGGTGGCGACGCCGCAGGTGACCGGGAAGAGCCGACCAGCCGTAACTCCCTGCTTGAGGACAGTGACGATCTCCGCGTGGTCGATCTGCTCACCGTCGAGATAGCGCTCCATCAGCTCGTCGGAGTTCTCCGCGACCTCATCCATCAGCTTCTCCCGGTACTCCTCGGCCTGGGGGCGAAGCTCTTCCGGGATCTCGACCTGCGTCGCGTTTCCCTGCCCCGCGCCCTCGTAGACGAACGCCTCGAGGTCGATCAGGTCAACCACACCGCGGACGCCCTGCTCGCTGCCGATCGGGATCTCGGTGGCGACCACATGCGGGCCGAAGGCATCCTTGAGCGCGTCGAGCACGGCGAAGAAATCGGCTCGCTCACGGTCGAGCATGTTGACGAAGACGAGGCGCGCCAAGCCCTCAGCATCTGCCCGCCGCCAGAGGCGCTCGGTCTGCACCTCGACGCCGGCGACTCCACTGACGACGACGACCGCGGCGTCGGCGACCCGCAGGGCAGCAGCAGCATCGGCGACAAAGCTCGGCTCGCCTGGGGTGTCGATCAGGTTGATCTCGCGGCCGTTGTACTCGAAGCCGGCAACGGCGGCGCCGATCGACATCCCGCGCGCCTGCTCGTCGGGCTCTGAGTCGGAGACGGTGCTGCGGTCCTCGACACTGCCCAGCCGGCGCGTCGCCCCCGCCTCGAACAACATCGCCTCGTGCAGGCTCGTCTTACCGCAGCCCCGGTGCCCGATCAGGGCGACATTGCGAATCCGGTCTGCGGCCTTGTGCGGCACGCAAACGAGGTTAGACCCGGGCTAGACCTCTTGCAACGAGGACTTCAACCGCATCACTGCCTTGGTGTGCAGCTGGGAGACGCGCGACTCGGTCACGCCGAGCACCTCACCGATCTCGCGCAAGGTGAGGTTCTCGTAGTAATAGAGCGCGACGACGAGCTGCTCGCGCTCGGGCAGGCCGGCGATCGACTCAGTGAGCCGGTCCTTGACCTCGCTGCTGGCAAGTGATTCCTGCGGGTCTTCGGCGCGCGGGTCGGAGATCGTGTCGAGCAGCGAAACCGAGTCGCCGGAGGAGTCGGAGATCGTCCAGAGCTCATCCAGCGCGTAGATCGACGAGTTGGCGATCTCCAGCAGCGAGGTCTGCAGTTCTTCCTCGGTGAGGCCGACTTTGGCGGCGAGCTCGGCCTCGGTCGGCGCCCGCTGCAGCTCGTGCTCCAGTTTCGACTGCGCCGCCTCGATTTCGCGGGCGCGCGAGCGGACCGAACGGGGCACCCAGTCAAGCGAGCGCAGCTCGTCGATGATCGCGCCGCGGATCCGCGTCATCGCGAAGGTCTCGAACTTGATCCCGCGCTCGGGCTCGAAGCGCTCGATCGCGCCGATCAAGCCCATCAGGCCGTAGGAGATCAGGTCGGCGTCCTCTACGTGGGAGGGCAACCCCGCGCCGAGCCGGCCGGCGACAAATTTGACCAGCGGCGAGTAGGCGACGACCAGTCGCTCGCGCGCGGCTTTGTCGCCATCGTCCTTGTAGCGGCGCCACAAGTCGCGCAGCTCCACCTCTTTTACGCCGGTTTCCATGGAATTCGGCTCGATTCTATGGTCGCTGGGGCATCTTTTGGGATTCAGGCGCGCGGATGAGTCGCCGCGTAGGCCTCCCGCAGGCGAGCCGCGTCGACACGAGTGTAGACCTGAGTCGTCGAAATCGAGGCGTGGCCGAGCAGCTCCTGGATCGTGCGCAGGTCCGCGCCCCCTTCCAGAAGGTGGGTGGCGAAGCTGTGGCGCAGCGAGTGCGGCGAGACGCCGGCGGCGAGCGCCGCTTCGCGAACCCAGAGGCCCAGCCGCCGGGTCACGTCGGATCCGGAGAGCCGCTTACCACTCTTGGAGAGAAACAACGCCCCCTCCCGCGGCTCGGTTGCGAGCACATGCCGGCCACCCTCCAGATAGCGGCGAAGAGCGCGCTGCGCCGGCTCGCCGACCGGCAGCAGCCGCTCCTTCGAGCCCTTGCCGAGCACGCGCAGCTGCTCGGTCTCGAAATCGAACGAGCCGACATCGAGGTTGATGATCTCCTCGCAGCGCAGGCCACAGGAGTAGGCCAGCTCGAACATCGCACGGTCGCGCAGCTCCAGCGGCGTGCGAGCTGGGATTCGCTCGAGCAGGGACCGAACCTGCTCGCCGCTCAATACCCGCGGCAGCTTTTCTTCCCGCTTGGGGCTGGAGACGAGGTCAGCCGGGTTCTGGCCGATTCGCTCGGTCCGCACGAGATAGTCGAAGAGGCCACGGATCGCCGCCAGCTTGCGCGCCACCGTGGTCGGCGCCGCTCCGGCGGACGAGAGCCCAGCGCCATACCGCCGCACGTCGCGGTGACGGATGTCGTCCGGCTCTGCGTCCCGCGCGGCCGCCCACTCAACGAACTGGCCGAGATCCACGGCATAGGCCTTACGAGTCCGCTCGGCCATGCTCCGCGCCCGCAGGTCACGGTCATAGGCGGTCAGCGCCTCATCCCAGGTCATGCCGAGGAGTTCGCCGCGGGGCGACCGGAGCCTGCGCCTAGCCGATGTAAATCGGAGTTCCCACTTCGACCAGGTTGTAGAGCTCTTCGACGTCAGGGATCGCCATCCGTACGCAGCCGTGGGAGGCGGCGGTGCCCAGCGAAGAGGTTTCTTCAGTGCCGTGGATACCAGCGCCTTCGAAGATTCCCATCCAGCGTGCCTTAATCGGATTCGAGGGCCCCGGTGGGATGTCCTGGCCAGCGAGCGAGCCAGCCCAGTCCGATTCCGGCACATGCCAGGTCGGGTTTTCTTCCTTTTCTTGGATTGCGTACTGCCCTTCCGGCGTTTCCAGGCCTTCCTGGCCAACCGCGACCGTGTAGGTCTTCGCCAGCTTCAGGTCCTTCCAGAACCGCAGCGTGTAGCTGGCGCGATCGAGGGTGAGGTAGGTCGGGTACTCCGAGGCGACCTCTTCTCCGGTGACCTCGGGGGCAACCGAGTGGGTGCGGGCGGCAATCGTGTGATCGGCACTGGCGTTGAGGACCGCGGCGCCCAGCTGGCGGGTGAGCAGGTTGTCACGCAGCTTGCGGCCATGCTCGGCCGGGAGCACAACCAGTTCGGCCCCGTCGGCCTCGACCGAGGCGTCCTGCGGTTCACGGTCGACCGCGCCGGCAACCTCGCGCACGAAACGGTTGATCGCGGGCTGCGAGTAGGTGACGTCGGCGGAGACGCTCTCGTCGACCTCACCGCCGCTGACGTAGCGAACCACTCGCTCCGGCAGGCTGCCGTCCCGGCTGGCGTCAAGCGCTTCTTCGACCGCGCCGTCGATATCAGCGTGGACCTTCAGCGCCTTGCCAGGGAGTCGCCAGCTCTCGCCGTCGTAGCCGACCTTGAGCGAATGGCGCAACGGCGCCAGCAGCTGTCGTTGCACCGCGCGCTCCGCTTCGTTCGCGTTCATGCCGCCGACATCGACACCTGCAATCGTCACACCGTCGGCAATCGTGTCGTCCTGGGAGCTGTCGTAGGCATAAGCCGCGACAGCTCCAAGCGCCAGCAAGCAGACGCAGGTAGCGATCGCGATTTTGGTCTTACGCCCCATTCGGGAAAGTTTAGGCAGACGGTCCGGTCGTTCTGACGGATATCTTTCGACACTGTGCGCTCCAAGGATGAGGTTCGCAAGGAGATTTGGCAGGCGATGGACCGCGAGGGGGTTTCTCGGTTCCCAGGCGCGGAGGGCCGGATCCCGAACTTCGCCGGGGCGAGGCTAGCCGCCGAGAAGCTCGCCGGGCACCGGCTCTGGAAGCGCGCGCGGGCGATCAAGGCAAATCCCGACTCCCCCCAGACGCAGGCCCGCCGCATGGCGCTGGAAGAGGGGAAGACGCTGATCATGGCCGTGCCTCGGCTTCGCGATCCACATCCGTTCCGTGTGCTCGACCCGAAGCGACTCTCGAAGGCGGCGATGAAAGAGGCTGCGACGATCAAGGGTGCGCTCAAGCACGGACGCGTCGTCGCCCTCGATGACCTGCCCGAGATCGACTTCGTCCTCACCGGTTCGGTCGCGGTCAACCTGAGCGGGGCGAGGATCGGCAAGGGCGGCGGCTACAACGACCTCGAGTACGGGATCCTGATCGACGCCGGCAAGATCGACGACCACACCACCATCGCCACCACCGTGCACCCGATTCAGATCATGCGCCGCCACCTGCCCGTCGTCTCGCACGACCTTCCGGTTGACCTGATCGCGACGCCGCGCGCCGTGATCGAGGTCGAGCGCACCGACGAACGCCCCCGGGGCATCCTCTGGGATCACCTGCAGCCGCCGCAGATCCGCGAGATACCGATTCTGGAAAGGATGGGCTACGCCTGATGGACACCCAGTCAGTGATGAGCGGGTCGGTCAACTTCCCGGCCACCGACTACGGCAATCCCGACCCCGAGTGGCTGAAGATCGATTGGCGCGAGCACCTGCACCGCGTGCAGCTGCCCGGGGCCGAGGTCAACTACGCGGAGATTGGCGAGGGCCAGCCGATCCTCTTCGTCCACGGCCTCGCCGGCTGTTGGCAGAACTGGCTCGAGAACCTCCCCCACTTCGGCAAAACCCACCGCGCGATCGCCCTCGACCTGCCCGGCTTCGGCGAGAGCCCGATGCCCTCCTGGCCGATCGACATGCCCGCCTACGGGCGGCTGATTCACGACTTCTGCGAGAAGCTCGGCATCGACCGGGTGGCGGCGCTGGTCGGCAACTCGATGGGTGGCTTCGTCTCCACCGAGGCCGTGATCGAACGGCCTTCCCGCTTCGACAAGCTGGTGCTGGTCTCGGCGGCCGGGATCAGCTTCGCCGAGGCGCAGGGCCGCCGTCTTGAAGCCGGCGTGAACCTCTTCGAAGCGAGCTTCCCCTTCCTCGCGGGGCCGCGGCGTGCCTGGCTGAACCGCCCCCGCGGCCGCCAGTTCGCCTTCGGGCGCGTCTTCCACTACCCAAACCGCATTCGCCCCGAGTTGCTGCGCGAGCAGATCGAGCCCGGGCTGCAGAGCCCCGGTTTCGGCGATGCGATCCGCGCGATCGGCGGCTATGACAGCCGCCACCGCCTGACCGAGATCGAAATCCCGACCCTGGTCGTCTGGGGCCTCAACGACCATGTCGTCCCGGTCGAGGCCGCGATCGGCTACCACCGCCTGGTCCCTGACTCCCGCCTGGAGCTGTTCGAGCGCACCGGACATGTGCCGCAGATGGAGCGGCCGGAACGCTTCAATGCGTTACTCGACGAGTTTCTTGCCTGACGAGCGCGCTAGGACGTAACCGCACCCTGGGCGGCTGACGACACCGTGGCCGCGTACTTCGCCATCACGCCGCGCTCGTAGGGCGGGGGCGGTGACTCGTACTCCGCCACGCGCTTGGCGATCTCCTCGTCCGAGAGCGCCAGATCGAGACGGCGTGCGTCGATGTCGAGGCTGATCTCATCACCCTCGCGGATTGCCGCAATCGGGCCTCCTTTGGCCGCCTCGGGCGCAACGTGGCCCACCATCAGGCCGCGGGTGGCGCCGGAGAAGCGGCCGTCGGTCACCATCGCCACGGTCTCGCCCAAGCCCTCGCCGACGATCGCCGCCGTAACCTGCAGCATCTCCCGCATCCCCGGTCCGCCGGTTGGCCCCTCGTTGCGAATCACCACGATGTCGCCTGGCTTGATCGCCTGGTCCTTGACCGCCCGGAAGCAGTCCTCTTCGGACTCGAAGACGCGCGCGGGGCCGACCTGTTTCCGGCGCTCGGTGCCGGCGAGCTTGACCACCGCGCCCTCGGGGGCGAGGTTGCCGCGCAGGATCGCCAGACCCCCTTCGGTCTTGAGCGGGTCGGAGAGCGGCCGCACGACCTCCTGACCCTCGGCCTCGCTCGCGGCCTCGGCCTCTTCGCCGATCGTGCGGCCGCTGACCGTGATCGCGTCGCCGTGCAGGATGCCCGCCTCGGCCAGCCGCTTGAGGATCAGCGGCACGCCGCCGGCGCGATAGAGGTCGGTGGCGACGAAGCGACCGCCCGGCTTCAGGTCGGCGAGCAGCGGGGTCGCGCGCGAGATTCGCTCGAAGTCATCCATGTCCAGCTCGATCCCCGCCTCGTGAGCAAGCGCGATCAGGTGCAGGACGACGTTGGTCGAGCCGCCCGACGCACAGGCGCATGCGATCGCGTTCTCCAGCGACTCGCGGGTGATCACCCTCCTCGGCTTGAGGTCCTCGGCGAGTACCCGCATCACCAGCTCGCCGATCTTCTCCGCGACGGTCTCCTTCTCGTCGTCTTCGGCGGGCACCATCGCCGAGCCGCCCGGGCTGATGCCGAGCGCCTCGAAGGCGCAGGCCATCGTGTTGGCCGTGAACTGCCCGCCGCAGGCACCGGCGCCGGGGCTTGCCACTCCCTCCAGCTCGTTCAGTTCCTCGTCGGTCATGTCGCCCGCGGCGTGAGCCCCGACCGCCTCGAAGACGTCGAGAATCGTCACGTCGCGACCATGCCAGCGCCCGGGAGCGATCGAGCCGCCGTAGAGCAGGACCGAAGGCACGTCGAGCCTGGCCAGCGCCATCGCGCAGCCGGGGATCGTCTTGTCGCAGGCACAGACGGCGACGATCGCGTCGAACTGGTAGCCGCGGGCCATCAGCTCGATCGAGTCCGCGATCACCTCACGGCTGATCAGCGAGGCCTTCATCCCCTGGGTTCCCATCGTCACCCCGTCGGAGACGGCCACGGTGTTGAACTCCATCGGCGTGCCACCGGCGGCACGCACGCCCGCTTTGACGTGCTCGGCCAGCCCGCGCAGGTGGAAGTTGCAGGGCATCGCCTCGGTCCAGGTGTTGGCGATACCGATCGTCGGCCGGCTGAGCGCGTCGTCGTCGAAGCCGATGCCCTTCATGTAGGCACGGGCATGGGCGCGCTCGGGGCCGTCGAAGACAACGCTGGAGCGCGGGCGCGGGAGCTTGGTCGAGGTGGATCCGTTGTCGCTCATCACTAGAAATCTACTGCGGTGGCTTCGAAGCGAGGCCGAAGACGTCGACCGGACCCGCGCCGGAGCCGAGTTCACGCAGGCCATTGGCGACCGCCTGGGAGGCAACTTTGCGCGCCCGCCTGGCCGCCTCCAATGGCGCGGCCCCATGGGCGAGAAACGCCGCCAGGGCCGCGGAGTGAGTGCAGCCGGAGCCATGGGTGGCGCCGACGGGATGGCGATCGCCGGGGATCTCGACGACCCGCTCTCCGTCGAAGAAGATGTCGATCAGCTCCTCGCTGTGGCCGCCCGTGACGACCACTGCCTTCGGGCCAAGCTCTGCGACCCCACGCGCCAGCTCCTCCTGCGTGGCTCCACTCCCCAAACCGGTCAGCTCCCGAGCCTCGGGGATATTTGGGGTGGCGACCGAGCAGCGCGGCAGCAACACGTCGACGAGTGCCGCTCTGGTCTCGTCGTCTATCAGTGCCGCTCCGCTCTCAGCCACCATCACAGGGTCGATAACAACGGGTGCGAGCGCGACTCCGGCGTAGGTCAGCCCGACAGCAACCGCGTCGATCGTCGCCGTCGAGCCGAGCATGCCGATCTTCACCGAGTCGGCCCCCATGTCCTCGGCGATCGCCAGGATCTGGTTGAAGACCGCTTGCGGCGAAACCGCCTCGACCCACTCGACCGCACGCGTGTTCTGCGCCGTTATCGCGGTGATCGCGGTCATCCCGTGCACACCACATCTCGCGAAGGCCTTCAGGTCCGCCTGGATACCCGCACCGCCGCCGGAGTCCGAGCCGGCGATCGAGAGGGCGGTTGGGACACGTTTCTGGTTCATCGGGCCTCCCAGCCTAGATGTCGGATGGCGGTTGCAGAGCGGTGCGCGTGTAGACGCCGACGAGGGAGCAGCTGACGTAGCCGGCCGACTCCAGATCGGCCAGGGACGCTGCCGCGTCGCCTCCTCCGAGCTGCAGGTCAACCGCGACCGCGTCGCAGGTCTCGGCGCCCCGCTCCAGTGCCTCGAGGACGGCCAGCTGGGCCGCATCCAGCCGCGGGCCGGCTCGCTCGATCCGTCTCGCCCCGGGACCGAGCATCGCGTCGAGCACGTCCTGCGCGCCTCGGACCAGGCAGGCGCCACCGGCCAGCAGGCTGTTGGGAGCGGCGGAAAGGCGCGACCCGACCGGACCCGGGACCGCGCCCAGGTCCCGGCCCAGGTCCGCAGCCAGATCTGCGGTGATCAGCGAGCCGGAACGCTCCGCCGCCTCGACCACCACCGTCATCCCCGACAGCGCCGCCATGATCCGGTTGCGGGCGGGAAACGTCCAGCGCCAGGCGCCGCATCCGGGCGGCAGCTCGGAGAGAACGAGGCCGCTCTCGCCGATCCGCCGCCAGAGCGAACGATGTGCGGCCGGATAGGAAACGTCGGCGCCGCAGCCGAGCACGGCAACCGTCAGCCCCGAGTCGAGCGCGCCGCGGTGGGCGCAGGCGTCGATGCCGAAGGCGAGGCCGCTGACCACCACCATCCCGGTCGACGCCAGCTCCCGCCCGAGCTCCCGCGCGACCTCGCGTCCGTAGGTACTGGCTCGCCGGGCGCCGACGACGGTCACCGCGTTCTCCGGGCTCAACTGCCGCAACAGGACTGGATCGCCGCGGCCGATCAGCGCCAAGGGGGCATCGGGTGCATCGTGGAGACCCGAGGGGAAGAGCGGGTCGTGCCGACAGCAGCCCCAGCACTGTGCCGCGGTGAGCTCGGCGTACAGGCGCTCCGCCGGGGGTGCCGCGATCTGGGCCAGGATTTGGTCCGCTACCTGCGGCGCCGCCACCGTCGCCAGGTCCTCGTTGCCGAGGCGGAGCAGTTCGGGTGAGCGTCTGCCGACAGCGCCGGTAGCAATCTTCTCGATGTAGGGGGCAAGGTGGGCGAGTAAGCGCGCGCGGCGCAGGCATTCCGGACAGGCCTGTGGGTTGAGCCGGCTAATCACGATCCCTCCTCCTCAGTTGCAGTGCCTGGGCAACCTGCTCGCGCCCGACCGAGTCGGAGCCGGCCAGGTCGGCGATCGTCCGCGCCAGGCGCAGCACGCGATCGTGAGCGCGGGCGCTGAGCCGGCGGCGCGAGTAGGTCTCGGCGAGCAGCGCCGCGGCGTCTTCCTCGAGCACGCATTCCCGTGCCTCCGCCGGAGTCATCTCGGCGTTGCAGCGGCCAGGGCCGAGCCGCGCTTCCCCGCGCAGGCGCGCGGCGGCGACGCGCTCGCGCACGGCAGCAGAGGCCTCGCCGGGCGGCCCGCCGATCTCCGCCGCGCTTGGCTGGCGGATCGCGACGAGGATGTCGAGGCGGTCGGCAAGCGCACCGCTGAGGCGGCCCTGGTACCGACGCACCTCGAGCGGTGCGCAGCTGCACTCCGGATCGGCCTCACCGCGTCCACACGGACAGGGGTTTGACGCGGCGACCAGCATGAAGCGACAGGGCAGACGCCGGTTGCTGCCGGCGCGGGAGATCGTCACCCAGCCGCTCTCGAGCGGCCCTCGCAGCGCCTCCAGCGTGTCGCGGCGGAACTCGCAGAGCTCGTCGAGAAAGAGGACGCCGCGATGGGCGATCGTCGCCTCGCCCGGCCCGGGCGGGTTGCCGCCGCCCACGACCCCGGCCGGGCTGACCGTGTGATGTGGGGCCCGAAACGGCCTGCCGCCGCCGAAGGCCGGGCCGAGGCGGCCGCAAGCGCTGGCGATCCGCGCCACCTCGAGACCCTCATCGGGGGCGAGCGGCGGCAGGATCGACGGCAGTCTGCTCGCGGCAAGCGACTTGCCGGCGCCTGGTGGCCCCACCATGAGCAGGCTGTGGCCGCCGGCCGCCGCCACCTCGAGCGCGTAGCGGAGGTGAGGCTGGCCGCGCAGGTCGGCGAGATCGAGCGCTCCCGACTGGGCACTCAACGGCAGGGACAGCGGCTCAGGCCGGTCCGGCAGCCAGGAACCGGTCGCCAGCGCCGGTACCTGAACGAGGCTTTCCAGGGGCAGCACCTCCAAGCCGGCAACGAGGGCTGCCTCGGGTCCGTTCTCGGCCGGCACCAGCACGGCATCGGCGCCCTGCTCGCGTGCCGCCTCGGCGATCGCGAGCACTCCAGGGATCGGCCGCACCGTGCCGTCCAGGGCCAGCTCGCCTGCCATTGCCAACCGCGGCAGGCGCTCCCACTGGAGCTGCCCCGAGGCGACCAGCAGCGCCACCGCGATCGGCAGGTCCAGGCCAGG
The DNA here is from genome assembly GCA_963718755.1 of uncultured Solirubrobacterales bacterium. Taxonomy (GTDB): domain Bacteria; phylum Actinomycetota; class Thermoleophilia; order Solirubrobacterales; family 70-9; genus VRUE01. Next base: position 2,453,553 of record OY970376.1, on the reverse strand, counting down.
ACCGGCCTTGCGCAGGCTGGCCGGGGCGAGGTTGGCGACGATCCGTCGCAACGGGAAATCGAACCCGCAATTGGCAAGGGCGGCGCGCACCCGCTCGCGCGCCTCGCGGACCGCCGTATCGGGGAGCCCAACGACCGAGAAGGCGGGCAGGCCGCGGTGCACGTCGACCTCGACCCGCACGGGCCTGGCCGCGATGCCATCGAGGGTGAATGTCCGCGTCGTGGCGAGCATTGCGGCCACGCTGGCCTGCCTCGACGCGCGCGTGGCGCGCAGAAGGAAAATCTTCAGGACCGACTATGTGACCGAAGGCATGCGGTCGGCGGCTGCCCTAGTTTCGCCGCGTGACCGGGACCCGACAGCGACTCGGCAGGGCCGCAGAGGACCTCGTCGCGACCCGCCTCGCCACTGCAGGCTGGGAGGTCCTCGAGCGCAATGCCCGTAGCCGCCACGGCGAGCTCGACCTCGTCGCCCTCGACCGCCGTACCCTGGTCTTCGTCGAGGTCAAGGCCGGCCGGGCCGGCTCAACCTACGGACCAGAGCGCCCGGTCCTCTCGATCGACTTCCGCAAGCAGCAACGCATCCGCCGCCTCGCCGTCGCGTGGATGGGCGAACACCGCGACCTACCTCGCTACACCGAGATCCGCTTCGACGCGATCGGCGTCACCTACGACCGCGCGGGCCGCATCGCCGACTACGAGCACATCTTCGGCGCGTTCTAGCCGGCGAGCTCCAGCTGCGAATACGCGACCGACTGGAAGGAGCGGCGGTGGAGCGGTGAGATGCCGAGGCGCTCGATCGCGGCGCGGTGCTCGGGGGTCGAGTAACCCACATGCTCCTCGAAGCCCCAGCCCGGGTGCTCGGCCGCAGCACCGTGCATGTAGCGGTCGCGGCTCACCTTGGCGATCACCGAAGCGGCGGCGATCGCGGCGCTGGTCCCGTCGCCTTCGATCACGGCGCGGTGGCGGACCGTGCAGTCGCGCAGCGAGAACCCGTCCACCAGGCAGGTCACATCCTCGCCAGGAGCCAACCGTTCAAGCGCACACGCGAGCGCTTCGATGTTCGTCACATGCAGGCCACGCTTGTCGATCCCGCGCGCGCAGCGGACGACGACGCTGACCCTGCTGGCGGCGCGCAGCACCGCCGGGTACAGCTCCTCGCGGCGCTCGGGTTTCATCTGCTTGGAGTCGTGCAGGCCGGCGAGGGCGCGCCGATCCGAGCGCGAGAGCGTCTCGTAGTCGAGCAGGACCGCCGCGGCTACCAGCGGGCCGGCCAGACAGCCCCGTCCCGCCTCGTCTGCACCAGCCACCATGCGGCTGCCGAGACCGCGGTCGAAGGCGAAGAGGCGGCGCGAGCGCGCCAGGCGGCGCTTGTGCGCCTTAGAAGATCCCGACCCGGTCGGGCGGCCAGTAGGTGGCGAAGGCCTTGCCGATGATCCAGTCACGGGGGACGGGTCCCCAGAAACGGCTGTCGTCACTTGCCCCACGGTTGTCGCCCATCATGAAGTAGTAGTCGGGTGGAATGGTGATCGGCTTGGGCAAATTGCAGGCTCCGCTGCTGCCGCAGGGCATCGTGTAGGGCTCGTCGGTCTTCGCCACGCCGTTGACGACGGGGTGGCCGTTGCGAACGGCCAGCGTGTCGCCGGGCCCGGCGACGATCCGCTTGATGAAGTTCTGGCTCGACTCCTCGGGCGTCGGCGCTGGGCAGGCTTCTTCAGGACCGTGCTGCTCCCCGCACTCGGTCCCGAGGTCGGCGCCTTTGGGCGGGTGGAAGACGACGATGTCGCCGATCCCGGGATCGGCGAAGTGGTAGAGGAAGCGATTCACCAGGACGCGCTGTCCGACGTCGAGGGTCGGCTCCATCGACTGCGAGGGAATCTGGTAGGGCTTGACCAGCCAGGCCTGGATCGCCAGCGCCAGGCCCAGCGCCAGGGCGACGATCACGACCAGCTCGACCAACCCGCCGGCGCGACTTTCCGGCTTGGGGATTCGCGGGGTCAGTCTGACTTCTCGCCGGAGTCGTCGCCGGACTCCTCGGCAGCCGCCTCCGGCTCGGCATCGGAATCCGACTCCGCTTCGACAGCAGTCTCCTCAGCTTCACCCGCCGCCGGCTGCTCCTCCTCGGCGGGCGCAGCGTCCTCCGGCGTCCCGCCATCCTCGGCCGCAGGCTCCCCAGCGTCATCCCCGGACGTCTCTGACGCGGGTGGCGGCGTAGGGGGGACCTCCCCCGAGGAAGCTTCAGCTACCGCAGGGGGAGGTGGGTCCCCTGCGCCGACAGGACCCGCGTCCTGCGAGGTCTCGTCCTGAGCGGTCTCCTGGGGGGCCTCATCCTGAGGGGTCTCGTCCTCAGGCTGAGCGACCCCCTCCGCGTCAACCGCAGCAGTCGGCGTCGAGATCATCTCCTCGTCGATCCCCCAGCGCCGCTCGGCCACGCGCGCCGCCTTGCCGATGCGGCCGCGCAGGTAGTAGAGCTTCGCTCGCCGGACGTCGCCGCGGGCGGCGATCTCGAGTTTCTCGATCTTCGGCGAGTGCAGCGGGAAGGTTCGCTCGACGCCAACCCCGAACGACTGCTTGCGCACGGTGAAGGTCTCGCGGACGCCAGAGCCCTGGCGCTTGAGGACGATTCCCTCGAAGACCTGGGTGCGGCGGCGAGTGCCCTCAACCACCTGAAAGTGGACGCGCACGCGATCGCCAGGAGCGAAGGGCGGAATGCCCTTCCTCAGCTGACCACGCTCGATGCTGTCGATTACGCTGCTCATCTCAATTGCTCGCTCACGCTAGTGATCACCGGAGATCTCGTTCGTCTCGCTGGGCGAGAAAAAACCGCCGGAGCCGGGGTTCGGCTGCCGCGCGGTGGCGGAATCGTACCTACTCGGAGTCTTTTTCGAACTGCTCGGCTCGCGCCCTGCTCTGCTCCGCCCGCCATTGGCGCACCCGCTCGTGGTCGCCGGAGACGAGAACATCTGGCACACCCCAGCCCCGATACGTCGGCGGACGGGTGTAGTGCGGGTACTCCGGCGCTCCCTCCAGAACGCGGCTGAACGACTCCTCAACGGCGCTCTGCTCGTGCCCGAGCGCCCCCGGCAACTTGCGCATGAGGACGTCGGCGAGCACCATCGCCGGCAGCTCGCCGCCGGCGAGCACGTAGCGGCCGATCGAGACCTCGTCGTCGGCGAGGTGCTCGTGGACCCGCTCGTCGAAGCCCTCGTAGCGTCCGCAGAGGAGCGCCAAGTGTGGCTCCTGGGTCAGCTCGTCGGCGAGCTCATCGTCGAGTAGGCGCCCGGTCGGCGATAGCAAAACGACCCGCGGGTTCTCGCCATTGGCATATGAGGCCTGCAAAGCAGCATCGACGACGTCGACCCGCAGCACCATCCCGGCCCCACCGCCGTAGGGCGCGTCATCTACCTGCCCCGCCCCCAGTGGCGTCGTGTCGCGGTAGTTGACGAAGCGCAGCTCGTTGCCCTTGCCGAGCGCATTCTGCACCGAGCGCTGCGACTGGAACCAATCGAAGGCCTCCGGGAAGAGGGTGAAGACGTCGAGCCGCAAGCGTCAGTCGAGGATGTCGACGATGACACGGCGATCGAGCCGCACGGCGGCTGCCTTGGCGACGGTGCGGATCGCGTTTGCCACGCGGCCGCCTTTGCCGATCACCCGCCCGAGGTCGTCCTCAGCGACGCTGATCTCATAGATCAGGTCCCCGTCCTCTTCCAGCTCCTCGACTTCGACTGCGTCGGGGTCCTCGACCAAGGCTCTGACGAGGAACTCCAGTAGCTCGGTCACCGCGCTAGGTTCCGGAGGCGGCGATGCCCTTGGTGCGCAGCAGCGTCGCTACCGTCTCCGAGGGCTGCGCCCCGTGCTCAAGCCAGTGGCGCGCGCGCTCCTCGTCGAGCTCGATCGTCGAGGGCTCGGTCTGCGGGTTGTACTGGCCGATCGTCTCGATCGTCCGCCCGTCGCGCGGGGAACGTTTGTCGGCGACGACGATCCGCCATATGGGGTTCTTCTTCGAACCCACCCTCCTAAGTCTTATTCGTACAGCCATCGGCCGCGAGAGGTTACAGGACTAGCCCGGCACGCCCGGACGCGGAGTTGAGGACGCGCCGGTTGACGTCAGCGCCTGCGGTACTTGGGGCGCGGAGCGCCGCCCGCGCCACCGGTCATTTGGGCCAGCTGCTGCGGGCTCGGCTGCTCTCCGGAGATCATCATCCGCATCATCTTGCGCATCTGGTCGAACTGCTTGACCAGCTGGTTCACCTGCTGGATCTTGGTCCCCGAGCCATCGGCAATCCGTTTTCGCCGCGAGCCCTTGATCAGCGCCGGGTTGGCCCGCTCCAGCGGCGTCATCGAGAGGATTATCGCCTCGACCCGGTCGAGCTCGCCCTCGTCGACCTCGGCGTCCTTCAGCTGTTTCATCGCCCCCATCCCCGGGAGCATCCCGATCAAGCCGCTGAGCGGGCCCATTTTCCGGACCTGTTTCATCTGCTGGAGAAAGTCCTCGAGCGTGAAGCGATCGCCTTCCAGTTTCTTCTGCAGATCCTCGGCCTGGCGCTCGTCGACCTGCTGCTCGGCTTTCTCGATCAGGCTGAGCATGTCGCCCATGCCGAGGATCCGCGAGGCCATCCGGTCGGGGTGGAAGCGCTCGAAAGCCTCCAACTTCTCGCCGGTCGAGGCGAAGAGGATCGGCTTGCCGGTGACCGCCTTGACCGAGAGTGCGGCGCCGCCGCGAGCGTCGCCGTCGAGCTTGGTCATCACCACGCCGTCGAACTCCGCGGTCTCGGCAAACGATTCGGCGACGCCGACCGCGTCCTGACCGGTCATCGCGTCGACGACCAAGAGCACGTCGTGCGGCTTGGTCCGCTTGCGGATCTTCGCCAGCTCGTCCATCAGGTCCGAGTCGATGTGAAGGCGCCCGGCGGTGTCGACGATGAGGACGTCGCGCTCCTCCTCGCGGGCGCGGTCGAGTGCCCAGGCGGCGATCTCGACCGGATCGGCGTCGGTTCCCTGCTGGTAGACGTGGGCGCCGGCGCGCTCGCCGACCGTCATCAGCTGGTCGACCGCCGCCGGCCGGTAGACGTCGCAGGCAGCGAGGGCGACGTCCTTGCCCGACTCGCCCAGGTGACGGGCAAGCTTGGCGCAGGCGGTCGTCTTGCCCGAGCCCTGCAGGCCGGCCATCAGGATCACCGTCGGGCCGTTCGAGGCGAAGGCGAGGTCGCGGCCGGTGCCGCCCATCAACCCGGTCAGCTCCTCGTTGACGATCTTCACCACCTGCTGGCCGGGATCGAGGCTCTCCAGCACGTCGGCGCCGAGGCAGCGCTCTTTCAGCGTCTTGGTGAAGCTTTTGACGACTTTGAAGTTGACGTCTGCCTCGAGCAGGGCGAGGCGGATCTCGCGCATCGCCGCATCGACATCGGACTCGCTCAGCTTGCCGCGCGAGCGGACGTCGGAGAGGGTGGCCTGGAGCCGGTCTGAGAGCTGGTCGAACACTGCAGCGGAGCTTAGGGGAGCGCGGTCGAGGTTTGGGTCGCTATCCGAACCAAACCTCGACCGCGCTCAGTCTGCGAGCAGCGCGCGAGCGAAGTCGCTGGGATCGAAGGGGCGCAGGTCCTCCAGCGACTCGCCGGTGCCGATCAGCTTCACCGGGATCTCGAGCTCGTTGGCGATCGCCAGCACGATCCCGCCCTTGGCGGTGCCGTCGAGCTTAGTCAGGACGACGCCGTCGACCTCGACCGCCTCGGAGAAGATCTTCGCCTGGCGCAGCCCGTTCTGGCCGGTCGTCGCGTCGATCGAGATCAGCGTCTCGTGCGGGGCGTCGGGCATCTGCTTCGCGATCACCCGGCGGATCTTGGAGAGCTCGTCCATCAGGTTGCCCTGGGTGTGAAGGCGGCCGGCGGTATCGACGATCACGACGTCGGCGCCGCGGGCGCGGGCGGCGGCGATCGCGTCGAAGGCGACGGCACCGGGGTCGCCGCCCTCCTCGGAGCGGATCAGTTCGGCCCCCGCCCGCTCGGCCCACTCGGCCAGTTGCTCGGCGGCGGCGGCGCGGTAGGTGTCGCCGGCCGCGAGGACCACCGAGAGCCCGAATTCCTTGGAGAGGTGCCAGGCGATCTTGCCGATCGTCGTCGTCTTGCCGGTGCCGTTGACGCCGACCATCAGCAGCACCGCCGGCTCGCCGCTCAAGTCGATCGGCCGGCGCCCGTTGGAGGCGACGTCGGCGAGGATCTCGATCAGGCGCTCGCGGACCGCCTCGCCATCGGGTGAGACGGCACCGCTCTCGACCTCCTGCTCGAGCCGCTCGACCACCTCGGCGGTGGTCGGGGCGCCGGCGTCGGCGAGAATCAGCGCCTCCTCGAGCCGCTCCCAGGTCTCCTCGTCGATGCGGTCGAAGAGACTGGCCGAGACCTCCTCGATCAGCGCCTGGCGGCTTTTGGAGAGGCTCTCGCGCAGGCGGCGGAAGACGCCGCGGCGACCTTCCTCGCTCTCGGGCTCGGTGTCCGCGGCAACCGCATCGCGCGCGCCGAGATCGAAGATCTCCTGCCAGGAGGTGGCCATGGTGAGCTACGCCGCGGCGGCGGAGTCGTCGCGGGCGGAGGGCTCGCCGGGCGGCTTCTGGCCGAGTATCCCGGGCGCCGCCTCGTCCTGCGCTGCGCCGACTCCGGCGAATGGCGGCGGACTCTCCAGATCGCTCTCACCCTCCTCGGCTTCGCGCGGCAAGCGACGGGAGACGACTTTGGTCACTCCGTCGCCACCCATGGTGACGCCGTAGAGGACGTCGGCAGCGTCCATCGTCCGTTTCTGGTGGGTGACGATGACGAACTGGGCGCGATCGGAGAAGCGCCTGATCAGCTGCAGGAAGCGGTCGATGTTGGCGTCGTCGAGGGCCGCCTCGACCTCGTCGAGGATGTAGAAGGGGCACGGCCTGGCGAGGAAGACCGCGAAGACGAAGGCCAGCGCTACCAGCGACTTCTCGCCGCCGGATAGCAGCGAGAGCTTGCGGGTCGACTTACCGGCCGGGGTGACCTCGATCTCCACGCCGAGCTCCTGCCGCTCTTCTTCCTCTGACTCTTCGTCGTCCTCGTTCTCCGCCCCACCCTCCTCGACGTCGCTTACCGGGCGCAGGCTCACCCGGCGCAGACGGCCACGGCCGCCCGGGAAGAGGTGTTCGACCATCTCCTCGAAGTTCTTCGCGGTCGCCTCGAAGGTCTGCTCGAAGGCGCGCTCGATCTCGCGGTCGATGTCGCGGATCAGCGCCTCGAGCTCGTGCATGCCCCGCTCGGTGTCCTCGCGCTGGGCCTGCAGGGCCTCGACGTGCTCACGGGCCTCCTCGTACTCCTGCTCCGCGAGCGGGTTGACCGGCCCGATCTGGGCGCGGCGGCGCTCGAGGCGATGCAGCCTGCGATCGATGTCGGCCCGCTCCTCGTCGCTCAGCGCCTGCTCGGCCGGCTCGACCTCCTCGCCCAGCCTCTCGGCGATCGAGGCCAGCTCTTTGGCCGCCTCGGCGCGGCGGTCGCCCAGGTGCGCAGCCTCGACCTGGGCCTCGGTCAGCTCGTCGGAGGCGGCTTTCATCTCCACCTGCAGCTCGGACTCCTGGCGCGAGCACTCGCGCATCTCCTCGGCGATCGCGTCGCCGTCGCCCTCCTTGCCGACCACCTTCGCTTCGATTCGCTCGACGCGAGCGCGTATCGCCGCTTCTGCCGCTGCGGCCGCTGCGGCAGAAGCACGAACGTCGTCGAGCAGTGCCTCGCCGGCGGCGACCCGCTCCCGCAGCGCCTCGCGATGGCGCTCACCAAGCAGTCCCTCGGCGCGGCGCGCGTGACGCACCGCCCGCTCCGCACCGGCCTGGACCTCGCCCAGCGCGGTCTCGCGCTGGGACTCCGCCGCCTCCGAGGAGCGTGCCCGCTGCAGGCCGCGGACAGCCTCGGCAAGCCCGGCGTCGACCTCGCCCAGCTCGTCCTCCAGCTTGCGCGCGCGCTCAGCCGGGGCGCCCTCGGTTGAGCCAAGGTCAAGCGTCAGCGGGCCGAACTCCGCCCGCAATCCCTCCAGCGCGCGCTCCAGCTCGGGCTCACGATCGGCAAGCGAGGCGGCGCGCAGGGCGATCCGCTGCTGCTCGCCGCGCAGCTTGGTCAGCATGCCCCAGGCCTGGGTGCGCTCGCGGTCACGGCTGGCGAAGCGCTCCTCGGCAGCGCGGCGACGCTCGCTGACCTCGGCGAGGCGTTTCTCCACTGCCGCCCGCTTGGCGCGAGCCTTCTCGGCAGCCGCCTCCGCGGCTTTTGCCCGATCCGCACCGAAACGCAGTTCCTCGGCGACCAGGCGCCCGCGCAGCTCCAGCTCCTCGCGCTCGATCCGGGCGCCCAACTCCGCCGCCTGCGCCTGGCGCTTCAACGGCCGCAGCCGCGCCCGCGCCTCGCGCTCGAGATCGAGGGCGCGATCGAGGTTGTCGCGCGCAGCACGCAGCTTCAGCTCGGCGCGGCGGCGGCGCTTGCGGTGCTTGCCCAAACCCGCCGCCTCCTCGATCAGCAGGCGCCGTTCGCGCGGTTTGGAATGGATGATCGTCTCGACCCGACCCTGGCTGATCACCGAGTGCATCTCGCGGCCGAGATTGGTGTCGGAGAGGACCTCGACGACGTCGACGAGACGACAGCGGGCGCCGTTGAGCCGGTAGACGCCGTCGCCGGAGCGGTCGAGGGTGCGCTGGATCGCGATCTCCGAGAGGTCGGTAGCGGCCCGGCCCTCCGAGTTGTCGATCACGACCTCGACCTCGGCGGCGCGGCGCTGGCCCACACCCTGGCCTCCGGCCGAGATCACGTCCTGCATCGAGGCGCCGCGAATCGCCCCTGGGCTCTGCTCGCCAAGCGCCCAAAGGACCGCGTCGGTGATGTTCGACTTGCCCGAGCCGTTGGGGCCGACGATCACGCTGACACCTGGAGAGAACTCCAGCTTGGTGCGCCCGGGGAACGACTTGAACCCCTTCATCTCGATCGATCTCAGATACATCTCGTCCTCGCTCGGAAGGCTTGCGTCTGCGTCGGACGCAACCTCCGCTCAGCTCCCCAAAGCATCCAGGTGCTCGAGCGCCGCCTCGGCCGCCATCTGCTCCGCGGCCTTCTTGCTCCGTCCGGCGCCGGCGCCGATTCGCTCGCCGTCGACAGTCGCTTCCACCTCGAAGGTACGACGGTGTGCGGGGCCCGATTCGCCAATGACGACGTAGGTTACGCGCGCCCTTCGCCGGGCGAGCAACTCCTGCAGCGCCGACTTGGCATCTACCGGCGCTTCCAGGGCAAATTCGATCTGCGCCTCGAAGGCGGCGCCGACCGCGACCGCAACGCGGTCGAAGCCAAAGGCGAGAAAACAGGCGCCGATCAAAGCCTCGGTCACCTCCGGCAGCGGCCGTGAGCCCGCCAGCAGCACCTTTGCCGGAATCGCCTCCTCGGCCTCGGGCTCCGCCTCGACCAACATCGAGGGAACGCCCAGCTCGCGGCCAACTTCGGCGCAGGAGACGCCGCTGACCGCGTGGTTGTGGATCTTGGTCAGCCCTCCCGCGGCAACCTCGGGGAAGCGCTCGTAGATGCCCGCGGCGATGGCCAGCGCGAGGACGCTGTCGCCGAGGTAAGCGAGGCGCTCGTATGAGTGCGCCGGCTGCTCGGTCCAGGAGGAGTGTGTGAGCGCAAGCCGCCGCAGGTCGTCGGGAAGTTCCGCGACAAGCTCCGCCAGCCCCTCAGCACTCATGAACGATGTTCGCGCTTCGCTCGCTGCGCGAAGAACCAGAGATGCACGCTTGCTCGCTCCGCGCTCATGGGGCGCGCTCCAGGACGAAAGAGATGGCGTCGCCGACGGTCTCGATCCGTGCCGCCTGCTCCTCGGAGACAGAGACGCCGTAGCGATCCTCGAGCTCCATCACCAGCTCGTAGAGGTCCAGCGAGTCGGCGTCGAGGTCCTGCTTGAAACGGGTCTCCTCGGCAATCTTGGCCGGGTCGACCTCGAGCTCCTCGGCGAGGTGATCGCGGACCAGATTGAAAACCTCATCCCGATTCATGCCCGACTTCCTATCACGCGCCCTCCTCCGCGGCCAGCGCCCCTCGCGTGGCGCCGCCCTCGGCGAGCAGGGCGGCGGTGCGGCCGACCGCCTCGACCTCGACGCTGCGCGCCGCGAGGCGTACCGCGTTGGCAATTCCCTCGGCGCCGGCACTGCCGTGGCCGACGACCGCGATACCGCGCAAACCGAGCAGAATCGCACCGCCGGTCGTGTCCGGATGCAGCTCGCGGCGCAGGCCACCCAGGGCTGGCCGCATCATCAACCCACCCATCGCGGCGAGCGGGTTGGAGCGAGCGACGGCGCGGATCGCGGCGGTCACGGTGCGGGCCGTCCCCTCCATCAGCTTCAAGGAGACGTTGCCGGTGAATCCATCGGTGACGACGACGTCGGCTTTTCCGGCCGGCAGATCACCGCCCTCGACGTTGCCGGCAAACTCGATCCCCGTGGCCTTGGCGAGCAGGGTGTGCGCGGCGACCACCTCCGCCCTCCCCTTGCCGCCCTCCTCGCCGACCGAGAGCAGGCCCACGCGGGGACGCTCAACGCCAAGCACGGCCTCGCTGAAGGCGGCGCCGAGGAAGGCGAACTGAACGAGGTGCTGGGCGCGCACCTCGACGTTGGCGCCGACGTCGAGAAAGAGCACCGGCTTGCCGGGGACCGGCAGCTGCACCGCGAGCGCCGGGCGCTGCACCCCGCGCAAGCGGCGTAGGCCGAAGGTCGCCGCGGCCATCGTCGCCCCGGTAGAGCCAGGGCTGACCATCGCCGCCGAACGGCCCTCGGCGACGTCGCGGGAGGCCCTCACAACCGAGGCCTCTTTCTTCGCCCGTACCGCGGGCACCGGATCCTCGTCGTTGCCGATCCACTCGCTCGTTTGGATCACCTCGACGCCGTCGACGCCGTCGAGCCCCAGCTCGGGCCTGGGTCCAAAGACACGGAGCTGGACGCCGTCGGCCGCTGCCAGCCTGGCGCCCTCCGCCAGCACGTCGAACCCCTGCTCGGCGCCGAAGCCGTCGAGGGCGACGGTCACGCCGTCGCGCATCGCTACTCCGTGTCGGGCGCGGGCGCGGTCGGATCGGCGATCTTGTGCTCGATCACCTCGCGACCCCTGTAGGTGCCGCAGGTCGGGCAAACCCGGTGCGGCAAACGCGGGCTATGGCAGCGCGGGCAATTGTTCAGCCGCGCCTTGCCGGCTTTGTGGTTCGCGCGCCGCTTGTCGCGGCGAGTGCGGGAAGTTCTCTTCTTCGGGACTGCCATAAGTCGCGGAATGCTACTCCAGTTCGAGCTCTTTCAACTTCGCCCAGCGCGGATCTCCGCGGGAGCCATGCGCGTGGTCGGCTGGATCGGCGTCGTTCAACGACTCGCCGCAGACAGGGCAGAGGCCGGCACAGTCGGGCCGGCAGAGGATCTGAGTCGGCAAGGCCAGGATCGCCGCGTCGTGCGCCCAGCGACTGAGATCGAGCTCATCGTCGTCCACGTAAGGACTGCGCAGCTCCTCGTCCTCGGTGCTGCTCTGGTCGACCTCGCGCGCATCGACCTCGGTCTCGACCGCGGCATCTTCGAGGCAGCGCATGCAGGGCCCCTCAACTTGAAGCGGGAAGCGCAGCCTGAAGGCATAGCCATTACTCGGCCGCGAGACGTCGACTCTCGCCTCAGCCGACTCGCCTTGCGGGGCGTAAGTCTGACCGCCGAGCTCTAAGGCCTCGAGCGGAACCGAGAGATCCAGACGCGCACCCTGACCATGGGTCAGCGAAAGCCGTGCGAGGTCGATGATCATGGTCGGCGTCTTCGCCATTTGCGAGCTCCTCCGCCCTGCCGCTTACGATGGCACTCTTCCTAACGAGGTTACGAAATGGGTCAATTCGACTGGACGCCAGATGAGTACTTGGAGCGAATCCGCTCCAAGCTGCCGCGCTACGACGAGCTGCAGGAGCAGGCCATCGCCGCGATTCCGTTTGCGCCCGAGCGGGTCCTGGAGCTGGGAATGGGGACCGGCGAGACGACGCGGCGCCTGATCGAGGCGTACCCCGACTCCTGGGTAGTCGGGCTCGACGCCAGCCCCGACATGGTCTTCCGCGCCCGCCAGACCTACGACGACGTCCAGCTGGCCCGCATGGAGGACCCTCTCCCAGACGGCCCCTGGGACCTGGTCATCTCAGTGCTCTCGGTCAACGACCTTGAAGACGATCAGAAGAAGTCGCTATTCCGCCGAGTAAAAGACCACTCCCGCTCCCTGGTCATAGGCGATGCCTTCGAGGATGACGAGCTGCAGAACCTCGTCGCGTGGTGCGACGGCGAAATCACCTGGCAAGCCGAAGCTCTAACTGTAGTTCGAGCGGTCTACTGAGGAGGGGTCGGGGGTGTCCCGGAGTGCGCGGCGTCCTCTTTTTCGCCCCAATGGGGATCTCGGACGGCCGCGGCAGTCCCTGGCGAAAAACCCAGCAGGCGGAGGGACACCCCCGACCCCTCCCCCAGCAATCCGCGACTAAGCCTGCTCGTCCAGCTCGGGAACCGGCTGCTGCTCTTCGTCGCGGCCGGCGAGCCGGTCACGGCCGCGCTGCACGGCCGCGAGGAACTTCTGAAGGTTGACCTCGAGCGTGTTGAGGATCTCGTCGGCGTAGTCCTCAGCGCCGAGCCGGATCTCACGCTCGCGGGTGCGGGCGTCCTCGACGATCTCGTCGGCCGCACGCTCGGCCTGCTTGGTGACCTCCTCGTCGGAGATCAGGCGGGCCTGCTGCTCACGCGCCTCGCGCACGATCCGCTCCGCCTCGCGTTTGGCCTCGGCGAGCATCTCCTGACGCTCCTTGACGATCCAGCGCGCCTGCTTGATCTCCTCGGGGATCGTCGCGCGCATCTGGTCGAGGAGGTCGTAGATCTCCTCGCGGTCCACGCGGACCTGATCCGTGAGGGGCACGGGCCGGGCGTTGTGGACGACATCGTCCAGCTTGTCTATTAGAACGAGAACGTCCATTAGCAGGGCGTAAGCCTACGTGTCAGAGGCATTTTCGGTGAAGAAGCCGTGAATTCCTCGGCTTTTTGCAAACTCTCGCCCACGCGGGCAACGGTTGGCAAAAGCCTACCTCTCGCCCAGGCGGCCCGCCATCGCGACCGCCACCGGCGCCGGAACGAGGTCGGAAACGTCGCCTCCAAAGGTCGCCATTTCCTTCACCCCGGTCGAGGAAAGGAAGCTGTAGTGCGGCGAGGAGATCATGTAGATGCTCTCGATCCCGGGGTCGAGCTTGCGGTTGAGCTGGGCCATCTCGAACTCGTACTCGAAGTCGGAGATCGCCCGCAAACCCTTGACGATCGACTTCGCACCCAGTTCGCGGGCGAACTCGACCAGCAGGTTGGAGAAGATCTGAACCTCGACGTTGGCGAGGTCGGCGGTCGCCTCGCCGATCAGGGCCTGGCGCTCCTCGGCCGTAAACAAGGTCTTCTCCTTGCGGATCGGGTTATTGACGACGCCGACCACGACTCGCTCGAAGACCTGCGAGGTGCGGGTGATGATGTCGAGGTGGCCGTTGGTGACCGGGTCATAGCTGCCCGGGCAAACGACGGTGCCGTCGCGCTCAGCCATCGTGGCGCGCCCCGTAGAAGGAAACGTCGGCAGCGCCGTAGCGGCGTTGGCGCAGCGATTCGAGGGAATTGATCCGCAACGGTCGGCGAGCTCCGCTCTCGACGATTGCCCGCCCTCCCGTACCGAGAAGACGCGGAAGATGTGTATTCAGTTCCTGCCCCACGCGATCGGCGAGTCTATAGGGGGCATCGACGAAGATGAGGTCGAAGCGGGGCGGATCGGGGCTCTTATCGCCGGCGGCCAGCCACCGCCCGACTTCAGAGCGCACCAGCTCGGCCCGCCCGCCGAGGCCGAGGCGCTCGACGTTGCCCAGGGCCGGCCGGGTGTCTTGGTCGACAAGCAGGGCCGTAGCGGCGCCGCGTGAGAGCGCCTCGATCGCGAGCGCGCCGGTGCCGCAGTAGAGGTCGAGGACGCGGGCACCGCCGACGTCGCCCAGCGCCGAAAAGATCGCCTCGCGGACGCGATCGGAAGTCGGTCGCACCTTCCAACCGCGCGGTGCGACCAGGCGCCGTCCCTTCAGCTCTCCGGCGATGACCCTCATGCCTGCATCAGAGCGGAATCGGATCGGAGGCGCCGGCGCCGAAACGACGGTAGGCGGCATCGAGCAGCGGGCCCAGCTCCGGCGCGGCGAGCGAGCCGTGCTCGCGCAGCAGCGCCAGCACCTCGTCGCGGGCGGCGACCAGGGTCGGCGTTTCCTCGGGCAGCTCAGCGACGGCGAAGCGCGGCAGGCCGTGCTGGCGCGTTCCAAGCACCTCACCCTCGCCACGCAGCGTCAGGTCGACCTCGGCGAGCTTGAAGCCATCGCGCTCACGCTCGACAGCTTTCAGCCGCCGCCGCGCCATCCCGCCGGCGTCTTCGGGAAAGAGGAAGCAGTGGGAGCTGTGCGCGCCGCGGCCGACCCGCCCCCGCAGCTGGTGAAGCTGGGAGACGCCGTAGCGCTCCGCGCCCTCGATCACCATCACCGTCGCGTTGGGCACGTCGATGCCGACCTCGATCACCGTGGTCGCGACCAGAACATCCGTGGCGCCGGCGGTAAAGGCCTCCATCGCCTCCGCCTTGCGCGCCGAGGGCATCTGGCCGTGGATGACGCCGATCGAGAATCCCTGCAGCTCCTCACGGGCGAGCCGCTCGGCCTCGACCTCGGCCGCCCGGCCCTGGATCTTCTCCGACTCCTCGACCAACGGGCAGACGATGTAGACCTGCCGGCCCTCGCGCAGCTGGGTGCGGATGAACTCGTAGGCGGTCGCCCGATCATCGTCCTCGACCAAGCGGGTCTCGACCGGTTTGCGGCCGGCCGGCAGCTCGTGCAGGGCGGTCGTATCGAGGTCGCCGTAGGCGGTCAGCGAGAGCGTGCGGGGGATCGGCGTCGCGGTCATGTGCAGAACGTGAGGAACCATCCCCTCCACCCGCTTCTCGTCCAGCGCGCGCCGCTGCTCGACCCCGAACCGGTGCTGCTCGTCGACGACGCAGACCCCCAGGCGAGCAAAGCGGACCTTCGGATCAATCAGCGCGTGGGTGCCGACCGCAAGCCCCAGCTCACCGGTCGCCAATCGCTCGAGCGCCTCCCTTCTTCGAGCGGCGGGCGTCGCCCCGGTGAGCAATGCAAACGGCGTCGCGTCTTCCGCCAGCAACTTCCCCAAGGTGACGGCGTGCTGCTCCGCAAGCGTCTCGGTCGGCGCCATCAGCACCGCCTGGAACCCCGCTTCCAGCGCCCGCAGCATCGAGTACAGCGCCACGACGGTCTTCCCCGACCCCACCTCGCCCATCAACAAGCGCTGCATCGGCTGCCCGGAGTCGAGGTCGGCGTCGATCTCATCGAAGGCTCTGAGCTGGTCCCGGGTCGGTTCAAACGGCAATGACTCGATCCATCGCCCGACGAGATCCCCAGGCTTCCCCAGCTTCGGCGCCGGCCTGGCAGTGCGATGCGATTGCTTACGGGTGGTGAGCAGCGCCTGGTAGAGGAACAGCTCTTCGAAGGCCAACCGCTCCCGCGCCTTCTCGACGTCATCCTCCGCCTCGGGGAAGTGCACAGCCTTGACCGCATCCGCAGCCCCCGCCAGCTCGCGCCGCATCCGCAGATCCACGGGCAACGGCTCGATCACATTGCCAACCCACGGCACCGCCTGCTCAATCCACTGCCGAATCCGCTGTGCTTTCAGCGCTTCCGTCGCCGGATGGACAGGAACCAGCTGCCTGTTGGGCGGGGGGTGGGGGTGCCCCTCCGTCTTGCTGGGTTTTTCGCCTGGAGAGTCGTGCGGCTGTCCGCCGGCGTCGCCGGGGCGAAAAACAGGACGCCGCTGCGCCGGAGGGGCACCCCCACCTCCCGTCATCGGCTCGTATTCGCTGACCCGGAAGCCACGTTTGTCCCGCGAGCCAGTGAGCAGGAAGGTCGACCCAGGGGTCAGCTTCTGTGACACCCAGGGCTGGTTGAACCAGGTCGCCCGCACAGATCCCGAGTCATCGCCGACTTTGACCGAGAGGATCGAGAGACCGCGGCGACGGAAGTTGCTCGGCGATCCAAGTACCTCGACCAGAACGGTCGCCTGCTTTTTCGGCTCCAAAGTCGCAACGGGAACAACCGTGCGGTCACGATGGCTATGGGGGAAGCGCAACAGCAGGTCGCCCACGGTGCCGATGCCGGCATCCGCGGCAGCTTCCGCAAGCTTGGGACCGACGCCGCCGAGAATCTCCAGCGAGACATCAAGGGCACCTGGCCGAGGCCAGTGGATAGGCGCTCCCAGGAGCTGCTCACGCGTCAGCTCCGAAGCGCCGGCGAAGGAGCGGGCTACTGGGCCGCTAGCAGCCACCACCAGCTCGGCTGACCTCCCTCGTGCGTCTCGATCTCCACGCCGTCTGGGACGTGGGCGTCGATCTCAGTGAGGGGAATGGGCGCGTCCTGGCCGGCAAGCACGGTGACGATCTCGGCCTCGGTCGCAAGCCGCTCGATCGTTGTCGCGAGAGTCGAGCCGGCTCCTCCCCAGGCGACTATCTCCTCACCGACGAAACCGACCGCGTCGCCCTTGCGGAAGCGACCCTGGGCATCGTCGCGAGCCGCCGGGGCCACCCCCCCGGAGACAATCCCTTCCAGGGCGGATACGAGCCGCTCGGCGTTCTCTTCAGCCGAGGCCTCGAGGTCGAGCTCGATCAGGGCCAGGAGGCTCGCCTGCTGCGAAGTCGCGGCGACGACCTGGGCGGGCTTCTCGGACAGCTCGCAGGCTCGCTCGGCGGCCATGATCACGTTCGATGAGCTGGGCAGGACCAGGACCTCCTCGGCCGGCACCTCATGGATCCCGGCGAGCAGCTCGTACGTGGATGGATTGAGCGTCTCCCCTCCGGGCACGACGTGGGCACCGAGCTCGGTGAAAAGCCGCTCGAGCCCCTCGCCGGCAGCAACCGCGAGGGCGCCAGTGCGCCCTCCGGCCAGTCTCGCCTGCCGCTCGGCGATCTGCTCGCGCATGTCGGCGACGTCGAGGTTGGTGACCTCCCCGGCACCCTCGAAGAGCCCTACAGCTGCCTCGGGCTCGTCGGTGTGGACGTGAACCTTGAGGGTCGCCTCGTCGCCGACGACGAGGACCGAGTCACCGAGACCCTCGAGACGAGGCAGGAACTCGCGTGCAGCAAGACCACTGCCAGAGACGATGAAGTTGGTGCAGTAGCGGTAGCGGCTGTCCTCGTGGTGGGGGCGACTGAGCGGTGGCGCGTCGTGGTGCGCGACCTCAGGCACCGCTGCCCCGTCGCCGCGCAGCCCGGCGACAACACCGGCGAGGATCAGGACCAGGCCGTAGCCGCCGGCATCGACGACCCCTGACTCGCGCAGGACCTCGAGCTGCTCGGGCGTGCGCTCCACTGCCTTCTGACCGTCGGCGATCGCCTGCTCCAAGACCTCCGCCAGAACCGCGTCCTGCTGCTCGTCGCTCACCCCCTGGTCGAGGCGCTGCTTCTCGGCCTCGAGGTGGGCGAGCTGGCGGGCGATCGAGTGCGCCATCTCGCGGAAGACGGTCAGCATCGTGCCCTCGGCCGGGTCGCGGACAGAGGCGTAAGCGGCATCGGCGGCGCTGGCAAAGGCGGAGGCAACGAGGACCGGATCGACCAGCTCGCCCGGGCGGCTCGCCAGCTCCTCGGCGGCGCCGCGGACGATCTGGCTGAGGATCACGCCGGAGTTGCCGCGTGCTCCCATCAGCGCTGCTCGGGCGAGCGCCTGGACCAGCTGGGTGCGGCCGATCTCGTCGACCTCGAGCCCGTCGAGGTGGTCGAGCTCCTCCATCACCGCCCGCATCGTCATTGCCATGTTGTCGCCGGTGTCGCCGTCGGCAACCGGGAAGACGTTGAGGTCGTTGACCTCTTGGCGGCGCTCGTCGAGGTGAGCGTAAGCAGAGGTGACGACGCGCCGGAAGCGCGCGATCGAGGGATCGGGCATCAGCTCAGAATCTAGCTGCCGCGGGCGGATACTCCTCACGGAGGCGACCGACGGCGTTCGCTAGCGTGCGCCGCTCAATGAGACGCTTCGCCACCTGGTGCACCGGACACCGCAAGACCGTGATCCTCTCCTGGGTCGCTGCCCTGATCGGAATCGGGATGCTCTCCGGCTCCGTCGGCTCCGACTTCTCCGAAGACTTCAAGCTGCCCGCCTCCGACTCCCAGGAAGCCTTCGACCTGCTCGAAACCAAGTTTCCGGCGCAGTCCGGCGACACCGCGACGATCGTCTACAAGGCACAGGGCGGAGTCGAGGCGCCAAGCGTCAAGCGCGAGATGGAGGGCGTCTTCGCCACCGTCGAGGAGGTCCCGCACGTCAGCGAAGTCGCCAGCCCCTACGAGGACGGCGGCGCCGCGGCGATCAGCAAGGACGGCGAGGTCGCTTACGCGACGGTCCAGTTCGACACGACCACCGAAAAGCTGGAGACGGAGGACATCGAAGGGGTGATGGACGCCGCACAGGGGGCGGCCGGCGACGGACTGCAGGTCGAGATCGGCGGCCAGCCGATCGAGGAAGTGCGCGCCGAACAGGAAGGCGGCGACTCCACCTTCGCGATCGGGCTACTGGCGGCGGTCATCGTGCTGCTGCTGACCTTCGGCTCACTCGTCGCGATGGGCCTGCCGATCGTCACGGCCCTGTTCGCCCTCGGGGTCGGGCTCAGCGTCGTCACGCTCGGCACCCACGTTTTCGACACCGCCGAGTTCGCGCCACAGCTGGCGGCGATGATCGGCCTCGGCGTCGGCATCGACTACGCGCTCTTCATCCTCACCCGCTTCCGCAATGGCCTCGACGAGGGGATGGAGTCCCGCGAGGCGGCGATCGCCGCGGTCGATACCGCCGGCCGCGCCGTGCTCTTCGCCGGGGTGACGGTGATCATCGCCCTGATGGGAATGATGCTGCTCGGCCTCAGCTTCCTCTACGGGGTGGCGATGGCGGCCGCAATCGCAGTGCTGTTCACGATGATCGCGGCGCTGACCCTGCTGCCGGCCCTGTTGACGATCGCCGGGCGCCGGGTGGACCGGCTGCGCATCCCCGGCCTCGGCCGCACCCCGTCAAACGCCGAGGACACGCGCTGGTTCCGCTGGAGCCGCGAGATCCAGCGTCGGCCGGTCCTCTCGGCGCTGCTCTCCGGTGGCCTCTTGCTCCTCCTCTGCATCCCGACCCTCTCCCTCCGCCTCGGCTCCAACGACGCCGGCACCGACCCGGCGGGGACGACGACGCGCGAGGCCTACGACCTACTCGCGCAGGGCTTTGGCCCCGGCTTCAACGGGCCCTTCTCGATCGTCGCGTCGCTGCCGAGCAAGGGCGATGACACGGCGCTGACCGAGCTGAGCAAGACGCTGGAGGGTGAAGAGGGCGTCGCCGACACGACGCCGGTCATGCTCAACCCGGCCGAGAACACCGGCGTCTTCCAGGTCTATCCGACGACCTCGCCGCAGAGCGAGGGGACGACCGAACTGCTCGACCACATCCGCGACGAGGTGATCCCGCCGGTCGAGGAACAGACCGGCGCCCAGGTCCACGTCGGCGGCATCACCGCGATCTTCGAGGACTTCGGCACCGCGATCGCCGACAAGCTGCCGCTCTTCATCGGCGTCGTCGTGCTGCTCTCGGCGCTGCTGCTGATGGCCGTCTTCCGCTCGGTCCTGGTGCCGCTGAAGGCGATCGTGATGAACCTGCTCAGCATCGGCGCCGCCTTCGGCCTGATCGTCGCCGTCTTCCAGTGGGGCTGGGGCGCCAGCCTGATCGGCGTCGACAGCACCGGCCCGATCATCTCCTTCTTCCCGATCTTCCTCTTCTCGATCGTCTTCGGCCTCTCGATGGACTACGAGGTCTTCCTGATGTCGCGGATCCACGAGGAGTGGGAGCACAGCCACGACGCAACCCAAGCCGTCACCCGCGGACTCGCCCTGACCGGCCGCGTAATCACCGCCGCAGCGGCGATCATGGTCACCGTCTTCGCCTCCTTCATGATCGGCGAAGACCGCATCATCAAACTCTTCGGCCTCGGCCTGGCGGCAGCGGTCTTCATCGACGCCGTGATCATCCGCTCGGTCCTGGTGCCTGCCCTGATGCAGCTCTTCGGCGAGCGAGCCTGGTGGCTGCCGGGCTGGCTGGACCGAATCCTTCCCAGGCTTCACGTAGAGCCGGCTGAGGGCGATCCGGCGCCGACGGGCGAGCATCCGGTTGTCGTCCCCGACTGAGGGGAGATGTCGATGTCCTTCCCGTGAATTGATGTCGCACGCCCTGCGGGCTTAGCGACTGAGGAAGAGCGCGGCTACGCCGCGCAGAGGACAGATTGCATTTCGCCGCTTCGCGACATTCCCGGGAAGGACATCGACATCTCTTCTCACGGGTCCCAGCTCTCCCGGTAAGCGACCGCGCGGTTGGGGAGACGAGCGTCCAGCTATCGCGAGCGTTCCATTGAGAAGAAGCTTCCAGCTGTCGCCGCCGGCGCTGGTGAGACGGAAGCTTGCGTGTCGCGACACGCGTCTGTGGACGAGGGTCCGGTCGTCCTTAAGTCGAATGTGGCCGAAGGCCGCGATATGCAATCTGCTTCTTGCGCGGCGTCAGCCGCGCACCAACACAGTCGCTAAGCGCGAAGCGCGTGCGACGTCAATTCGACTTAAGGACGACCGGACCCTCGCCACCAACCGCAGCGAGCTAGGCGGCCTTGGTGACCTTGTTGGCCTTGAGGCAGCGCGTGCAGACGTAGGTCCGCAGCTTGCGGCCCTGCTCTTCGATCCGCACCTTCTGCAGGTTCGGGTCAAAGCGCCGCTTGGTCGCGACCATCGAGTGGCTGCGGGACTGGCCGAACGCCGGTCCCTTGCCGCAGCTGTGGCATACCTTGGCCATCGGGTCGAGCATGCTACCGTGATCGTTAGTTAGCTAACTCGACTAAGGAGATGGGTGGGGAGAGAAATGAGCGCTGAGGACTTGGAGAGCGTGAACATGCACGAGGCCAAGACCCATCTCTCAAAGCTCGTCGAGCGGGTCGAAGGGGGCGAGGAGATCGTGATCAGCCGGGCGGGCAAGCCGGCGGCGAAGCTGGTGCCGGTGGAGCAACCGAAAAAGCTCGGCAAGCGCAAGCTCGGCGGCTGGGAGAGCATCGAGGTGCCCACGGACGAGGAATGGCGAGAGTTCAAGGAAGAACTCGCCAAGGACCTTGAGGAAAGCGAGCTCATCCCCCGCGAGGACGAGCTGTGGAGGGGAGATTGAGACTGCTGCTCGACACCCACACGCTGCTCTGGACCCTGAAAGAACCGGAGCGTCTAGCAGCGCCCGCGGCGGCGGCGATTGCGGCGGAAGACTCGAAGGTTTTCGTCAGCGTCGTCAGTCCCTGGGAGCTGGCGATAGCCGAGGCACGGGGCAGGCTCAGCACCCACGGCGATCTCGAGGCCCATCTCAAGCGCAACCGGTTCGAGCTGCTCCCCGTGGCTCTGCCCCACGTCGAGTTGATCAGGTCGATGGCCCAGCATCACAAGGACCCCTTCGACCGCATGCTCATCGCCCAAGCGCAGGTCGAGGGCCTGACCCTGGTCACCTCGGACCGAGAGATACGGCGTTACCCTGTCTCGATCTTCCCTGCGGTCTGACTACGCGAGCTGGCGCTGCAGCAGCGCCATCCGCGCCACCGTCAGGGCCGCGTTGCGGCCCTGATCCCGCTTGCCGCCGCCGGCTCGCTCGAGCGCCTGCTCCATCGTGTCGCAGGTGATCACGCCGAAGGCGCAGGGCACGCCGGTCACCAGCTGCACGTCCTGGATGCCGCGGGCGGCCTCGGCGCAGACGAAGTCGTAGTGGTCGGTCTCGCCGCGGATTACGACGCCAAGGCAGGCGACCCCGGCGAACCGGCCGCTCTCGGCATGCAGCTTGGCCGCGTATGGCAGCTCATAGGCACCCGGGACCGAGGCGTGGCGGACCGAGGTCGCCGGCACCCCGGCCAGCTCGAAGCCCTCGTTTGCGCCGCTCAGCAGCCGCTGGGCGAGGTCCTCGTAGAAGCGGCCGACGCAGACGGCGAAGCTGAGCGAGGAGAGGACCCGGCGCTCGCCCTCGTCGAAGCTCTCCAGGAAGGCGCCCGGCTCAGCCATCCGCCACCTCGCTCGCGGCGTCGCGTTCCTCCTCGTCGTGGATCATCTCCTCGTCGAACGCCAAACCCTGGTGGTGAAGGGTGTGGCCCATCTTGTCGCGCTTGACCCGCAGGTAAGCCTCGTTGTGCGTGTTGGGTGACGATTCGATCGGCACCTGCTCGGTGACCGAGAGGCCGTAGCCCTCGAGGCCGACGATCTTTTTCGGGTTGTTGGTGAGGATGCGAATGCTGGTCAGCCCGAGGTCGCCGAGGATCTGGGCGCCGATGCCGTAATCGCGCAGGTCGGCGGGCAGGCCGAGCTTGAGGTTGGCCTCGACCGTGTCGGCGCCCTCCTCCTGCAGCTTGTAGGCGCGCAGCTTGTTGAGCAGGCCGATCCCGCGCCCCTCCTGCGAGAGGTAGAGCAGGACGCCCTGGCCCTCCTGCTCGATCATCGCCAGCGCCGAGGCGAGCTGTTCGCCGCAGTCGCAGCGCATGCTGTGGAAGACGTCGCCGGTGAGGCACTCGCTGTGGACGCGGACCAGGACGTCCTTGGCCCCCGCGACCTCGCCCTTGACCATTGCCACATGGTGTTTGTCGTCGACCAGCGAACGGTAGCCGACCGCGGTGAAGTCGCCGAAGGCGGTCGGCAGGCCGGTGTCGACCACCCGCTCGACCAGCTTCTCGGTGCGCCGCCGGTAGGCGATCAGCTCGGCGACGGTGATCATCTTCAGCCCGTGCTTCTCGCAGTAGGGGACGAGGTCGGGCACCCGCGCCATCGTGCCGTCGTCGTTCATCACCTCGCAGATCACCCCCGCGGGAGTGAGGCCGGCGAGGCGGGCGAGGTCGACGCTGGCCTCGGTGTGGCCGGTGCGCTCGAGCACGCCGCCGTCTTTTGCCCGCAGCGGAAACATGTGGCCGGGAACGACGATGTCGCGCGGGCCGGAGTTGGGGTCGATCGCGACCTGGATCGTGTGGGCGCGGTCGTGGGCCGAGATGCCGGTGCTGACCCCGCCCGCGGCCTCGATCGTCACCGTGAAGGCGGTCTGCAGCGGCGCCTCGTTCTTGGCCGCCATCAGGTTGAGGCCGAGCCGTTCGCAGCGTTCTGCGGTCAGCGCCAGGCAGATCAGGCCTCGCGCCTCCTTGGCCATGAAGTTGACCGCCTCTGGGGTGGCGAACTGGGCCGCCATCACCAGGTCGCCCTCGTTCTCGCGATCCTCGCCGTCGCAGACGACGACCATGCGGCCGGCGCGGATCTCCTCGATCGCCTCCTCGATCGTCGAGAAGGGGCCCTCGCCCGCTACCTGCCCGCTGCCTGCCTGTTTCTTCGTCTCGGTCATTCCGTTCACCCCTGCTCCTTTCGGGCCAATGGTGCCACTAACCGCTCCACATGCTTAGCGATCACGTCACACTCAACGTTGATCTTGCGCCCGGCTTTCGCCTCGCCAAGGTTGGTTCGCTCCAGCGTCTCCGGAATCAGTGAGACCTCGAGCCAATCTTCGCCCAGCGCGGCAACGGTGAGGCTGACGCCGTCGAGGGCGATCGAGCCCTTGTCGATCGCGTAGCGCAACAGATCGCGGTCCAGGGCGACCCGCAGGCGCTTGGCGAAGCCGTCGTCGCTGACCTCGGAGACCTCTCCCACACCATCGACGTGCCCCTGCACGATGTGCCCGCCGAGGCGGTCCGATGCCTTCATCGCCAGCTCGAGATTGACCCGGTCGCCCACCTCAACGCCGCCCAGCGCGGTCACCTCGAGGGTCTGGTTCATCGCCTCGGTCTCGAAGCCGGCAGCGTCAGCCGCCGTGGCCGTGAGGCAGATCCCGTTGACCGCAACCGAATCACCGAGCCCGATCTCCGAGCCAAGCGCGGTTGCGACCTCAAGGCGGGCGCCGTCGGCGCCGGCGTCGAGGGACCGGACCTCACCGACGTCTTGGGTCAAGCCGGTGAACAAATCACCACTCCCTGAAGCGAGTTGTGATCAAGGTGTCCTCCGCGTTCGGGTCCACTGGCGCTAGGCGCTGGCCGCCGCCGAGGAGGATCGGTGCGATGAACACGCGCGACTCATCGATCTGACCGGCCTCGGCAAAAGCGGTGACAAGCATTCGCCCCCCCTCGAGGAAGAGACTGGTGAAACCGCGCCGGCCGAGCGCCGAGAGCGCCGACTCGATCCCGTCGGCGATCAGCACCTCGGCACCCGCCTCACGCAGGGCTGCGGTGCGGTCGGAATCGGCATCCTGGCCAGCGACGACGAGGACCGGCGACTGCTCGAGCGTGCCCAAAAGCTGGGAGCCCAGCGGCAACCGGGCTCGCCGGTCGAAAACAACCCGCTGCGGCTGCCTCGCAGCGCGGTCGAGGTTTGAGCCGCTATCCGAACCAAGGCTCGACCGCGCAGCTCGTGGACTGTGATCTGGCCGGGCGGTGAGCAGCGGATCGTCAGCGAGCACGGTGCCGATGCCGACCGCGATCGCGTCCGATTCGGCGCGCCAGCGGTGGACAAGCGCCTGGCTCTCACCGCTTGAGATCCAGGGCGACTCGCCCGACGGGGTCTCGGTCTGGCCGTCGAGCGACATCGCCAGCTTCAGCGTCACCAGCGGCAGGCCGGTGCGAGCGTGCTTGCGGAACGGCTGGTTGAGGAGACGTGCCGCGGTCGCCTCCACGCCGGCTGCGAACTCAACGTTCACTTCGCCATCGCGAAGCATTCCGGGTCCCCGCCCAGACGCCTTCTCACTCGGATCATCGGAGGCGATCACCACCCGTCCAATCCCCGCCTCGAGAATCGCCTCGGTACACGGCGGCTGCCGCCCTTTGTGCGCGCAGGGCTCGAGCGTCACGTACATGGTCGCCCCCGCCGGATCCTCCCCCCGCTGACGACAATCCGCGAGCGCCGCACGCTCAGCATGGAGATCCCCCAGTTCAGCGTGAAACCCCTCGCCAATGACCTCGCCGTCACGCACGACGACCGCACCGACGAGCGGGTTCGGACTGACTCGCCCACGTCCGCGCTCCGCAAGCTCAAGAGCTCGTCTCAGGTACTCGCGATCGTTAGTTGTAAGCGAGGCAGCCATATTGATTGACGAGTCAGTCAATGGTACCTCGCGGACGGTCGGGCCGGACACGGGGATACCCTGGGCGCCCTCTATGAAGCTGATCATCCAGATCCCCTGCCTGAACGAGGAAGCGACGCTGCCGGAGACGATCGCCGCCCTGCCGCGCCAGGTCGAGGGCGTCGACGAGGTCGAGCTGCTGGTGATCGACGATGGCTCGACCGACCGCACGGTCGAGGTCGCGCGTGAGTGTGGGGTCGAGCACATCGTCCGCCTGACCAACAACAGGGGCCTGGCCGCCGCTTTCCAGGCCGGGCTCGACGCCTGCCTCAAGCTCGGCGCCGATCTGATCGTCAACACCGACGCCGACAACCAGTACAGCGGCGCCGACGTGCCGAAGCTGGTGGCGCCGATCCTCGCCGGCGAGGCCGACATGGTCGTCGGCGACCGCCGCGTTGCCACGATCGCGCACTTCTCCGGCGCCAAGAAGGCGCTGCAGCGGATCGGTAGCTGGGTCGTGCGCCGGCTTTCGGATACCGAGATCGCCGACACGACCTCGGGCTTCCGCGCTTATAACCGCGAGGCGGCGCTGGGCCTGCTCGTCACCGACAACTTCACCTACACCCTCGAGAGCCTGATCCAAGCGGGAAAGATGCTGGTCGCCGTCGAGGGAGTCGAGATCGCCACCAACCCGCAGACGCGCGAGTCGCGACTCTTCGACTCGACCGGCGCCTACGTGCGGCGTAACGCCGGCTCGATCCTGCGCATCTACGCCCGATACGAGCCGCTGCGGGTGTTTGCCGGCGCCAGCGCCGTCGTCGGCATCCTCGCCCTCGGCGCCTGGATGCCGTTCCTGATCGACTGGATCTTCAACGGCGACTCGAGCGGCCACATCCAGTCACTGATCCTCGGCGCCGTGCTCTTTATCGCAGCCCTGCAACTGCTGGCTTTGGGTGTGATCGGCGACCTGCTCGCCGGCCAGCGCGTGATGACCCAACGCGTTTTCGAGCGGGTTCGGCGGGTCGAGCTCTCGCTCGGGGTCGAGCCGTCGCACTACGAGCGCGGCGCGCGGGACTGATGGCAGGCGCGCAGAAAGAGGGCGCCGCGGATGGCGGCGGCGTCGGCTCGGCCGAATACGGCAAGACCGCCAGCTTCCTCGCGATCGGCGTCGGCCTCACGGGCGTCATCACCTACGTCTACTTCTTCATCGCCTCGCATGTGCTCTCCAAGCCCGACTACGGCGAGATCACCGTCGTCTGGTCGGCGGTCTTCATTACCGTCTCGACCCTCTACCGGCCCGTCGACCAGTTGCTCTCCCGTCACATCTCGGAAAACCTGGCGAAGGGCGAATCCCCGCGCGAGCCGACCCTGGTGGCGACCAAGATCCAGCTCTGCCTCGCCGCCGGCTTCGCCGCCGTTGCGCTGATCCTGCGTGGCCCGATCGAAGACGGCCTGCTCGGCGGCAACGAAACGCTCTACTGGGTCTTCCTGCTCGCGGTGCTCTTCTACGCGGCGAGCTACTTCGCCCGCGGCTACCTCGCCGGCCACCGCCGTTTCGGCCTCTTCGCGACGATGATCCTCTCCGAGTCGGTCTTCCGCACCAGCTTCGCCGTGCTGGTCGCGGTCGGCTTGCTGAGCGGCCAGTCGGCGGTCGCGATCGGCATCGTCGCCGCCCCCTCGCTCAGCCTGCTGGTCGTACCGATCGCGTTCGGGTTGCAATCCCGGCAAGTCCCCGCCGCCGCGACAGGACCCGCGCGCCAGAAAGCCTCTGAGTTCTCGCTCGGCCATGGCACCGGCTTCGTCGCCGCGGTGCTGGTGATCATGCTCGGTGAGCAGGTCCTCTTCAACGCCGGGCCACTGATCGTGCGAGGACTCGAGGGGGCGGCCGCCGCGGGCTTCATCTTCAACGTGCTGATGATCGCGCGGGCGCCGCTGCAGCTCTTCCAGGCGGTCTCGACCAGCATCCTCCCCCACCTGACCAGCCTCCACGCCAGCGAGGCGGAGGGCAGTGAGGCGGAGTTCCACCGCTCGGTGCGGATGGTGCTGGCGGCGGTCGCCGCCTTCACCGCGGTGGTCGCCGTCGCCGTGCTGATCGCCGGGCCACAGCTGATGCAGCTCGCCTTCAGCGACAAGTTCAGCTACGACCGCGCCGGCCTGCTGCTGGTCACGCTTGGCATGGGCCTCTACCTCTCCTCGGTGACCGTCAACCAGGCCTGCCTGGCGCAGGGCCAGGTGCGACGCGCCTCGGGCCGCTGGGCGTTCTGCGCCGCCACCTTCGTCGCGTGGTGTTTCTTCGCCCCGATCGCGGAAGAGTTCCGCCGGGTCGAGGTCGGCTTCGCCGTCGCCGCGCTGCTGCTGCTCGGCCTGCTCTACCTGATCTACCGACGCCCGCACGAGCGCCCCGAGGACATCCCGGCCGCCGGCTCCAGCGAGGAGCTCGAGGCCCAGCTCGCCGCCGCCGACGAGAGCGCCTAGGCACGATGGAGGGACACGACGCCGAGCTGATCCTCGTCGCCGGAGGCCTGCTCGCGGCGGGGATTGTCGGTGCGCTGCTGGCTGACAGGGTTCGCATCCCCGGCCTGCTCCTCTTCCTCGGCTTGGGAATGCTGGCCGGGTCGGAGGGAATCGGCGGAATCGAGTTCACCGACACCGAGCTGGCGCGGACGCTGGGGACGATTGCCCTCGTCCTGATCCTCTTCGAGGGTGGCCTGACCGCCGGCTGGTCGGAGATCCGCCCTGTCCTCGGTACGGCGGCGTCGCTGGCCACCGTCGGCACGGTCGTCACTGCCGCGATCGCCGGCTTTGCCGCTAAGTGGATCTTCGACCTCAGCCTGCTGGAAGGGATGCTCGTCGGCGCGGCGGTCGCCGCCACCGACTCGGCGGCGATCTTCGCCGTGCTGCGCCGCTCGACCCTGGAGAAGCGGCTGGCCCGATCACTCGAGGGCGAGTCGGGGATGAACGACCCGGTTGCGCTGCTGCTGGTGATCGGCTTCATCGACTGGATCCAAGAACCCGGCTACGGCCTGGCCGACATGGCGGTGCTGCTCGTGCTCAAACTGGCGATCGGGGCGGCGATCGGCGTCGCCGTGGGACGCCTCTCAGTGGAGGGGCTGCGCCGTGTGCGGCTACCCACCGACGGGATCTATCCCGTGGCCACGATCGCGATCGCCGCGCTGTCCTTCGGCCTTGCCGAGGTGGCGCACGGCTCCGGTTTCCTCGCGGTCTACCTGACCGCCCTCGCCCTCGGCGGCAGCAACATCCCGGCGCGACGCACCGTGGTCGCCTTCCACGAGGGCGTCGGCTGGGTCGCCCAGATCGGCCTCTTTGTCATGCTCGGCCTGCTGGTCTTCCCCAGCACCCTGGGTGACGTGGCGGTCGAGGGTCTGGCGCTCTCCGCCGCCCTGATCCTGGTTGCGCGCCCGCTCGCCGCATTTGCCTCCACGCTGCTCTCGCCACTCAATCTGCGCGAGCGCGCGATGCTCGGCTGGGCGGGACTGCGCGGCGCAGCTCCGATCTGGCTCGCCACCTTCCCGGTGGTCGCCGGCGTCGGCGCCGGCCAGGAGCTCTTCTCGATCGTCTTCTTCGTCGTCGTCACCTCGACCCTGATCCAGGGGGCGAGCTTCGAGCCCTTGGCGACTCGGCTTGGCCTAACCACCGACGAGCCGTCCCTGCCGCGCCGCCTGCTCGAGTCCGGCCGCATCCGCCGCATGGGCGGCGACGTCGTCTCCTACCGCCTCCGCCATGGCGCCGCCGCCGCTGGACATGTGGTGCGCGAGCTGGGCCTGCCGCGAGAGGCGCTGGTCAACGTGATCGTCCGCGACGGCCGGGCGATCCCGCCGCGCGGCTCGACCGAGCTGCGCGAGGGCGACGAGCTGCACATCTTGGTTCGCGGTGAGCTGCGCGACCAGGTCGAGGAGCTGACCCGTCAGTGGCACCAGGGGCCGGTGGGCATCCAGCCGCCGCCGCAACTGCCGCCCCGCGGCGCCTCTCTTGTCTTCACCGTGCGGCCGGGGGGCGAGATCGAGGACCCCTCGGCGCCGCGCGAGATCGATGGGATTGCGGTGGTCTCGATCCTGCGCAGCCGCCGCGACCGCGGCAGCGCCCTGGCCGCCCTCGCCGACGGCCGCTACGCGGTGACGACGGAAACGGTGTTGGCCCTGGGAAGCCGCCAGGCCCTGGCCCGCTGGTGCGAGCGCCGCGCCGAACGCGCCGGCGACGACCCCGCAGAGAGAGCCTGGTGGCAGGAGATAATCGGTGCGCTTATAGCGCGCGGTTAAGCGGCGCCGGCTGTCGTGGCGATCTCGGTGTAAGCCCTGGCGGGGTCGGAGGCGCCGAACACCGCCGAGCCGGCGACGA
Source organism: uncultured Solirubrobacterales bacterium (assembly GCA_963718755.1). Classification (GTDB taxonomy): domain Bacteria; phylum Actinomycetota; class Thermoleophilia; order Solirubrobacterales; family 70-9; genus VRUE01. Next base: position 2,424,022 of record OY970376.1, on the reverse strand, counting down.
AGATCGATGCGCCGGCTTCTGCCGTCGGCTTCGCCGTCGTCGTGTCGATGCCGCCGTCGACCTCGATCTTCGCCGGGCCGACGATGGCGGCGAGGCGGGAGACCTTGTCGATCGAGCCCTCGATGAACGCCTGGCCGCCCCAGCCCGGGTTCACCGTCATGCAGAGCGCGATGTCGGCACAGCCGCGAAGCTCGGCGAGCGTCTCCGCCGGCGTGCCGGGGTTGACCGCGATCCCAGCCAGGCAGCCCAGGTCGCGGATTGCCGCCAGGGTTCGGTTCGCGTGCGGGGTCGCCTCCTCGTGAAACGTGATCGAGTCGGCACCGGCGGCGGAGAAGGCCTCGATGTGGCGCTCGGGCGCCTCGATCATCAGGTGGACGTCGATCGCGCCCCCCGCCTCGTGCACGCGGTCGGCGATCGAGGCGGCGACCAGGGGACCGATCGTGATCGGGGGCACGAAATGCCCGTCCATCACGTCGACGTGGATCACCCGCGCGCCGGCCGCCATCACCTCGTCGACCTGGGCGCCAAGCTGGGCGAAATCGGCCGAAAGGATCGAAGGGGCCACCCGCCGCTCCTTCAGCAGCTCCGCCATCCGCTCAGACACTGCGACCTCTCCAGAACGCGAAAACCAAGCAGGTCGGGGGATGCAGGGAGGACTGTGAGGGGAGCGCACTTTCGTGCGTGACCCGAACAGGACGACCGAAGACCCCGAGATGCGCAGGTTTGCAGCGTTCTGGGCTCATACGGATTTCAGCATCGAGTCGCCACAGGTTTGGCAGGTCATGTCCTCGGTCGTGCTCATCCGGGCGATCGTCTGGTGCTCGCCGCAGTTTGGACACTGGGAGACCAGCTCAAAGCGGTGCAGACAGTACACGCAGCGGAAGCGTCCCGGCAGCTGGGTTGGACGCAGCCAGGGCTCGCTGCAGCTCGGGCACTTGGCGCGTTTCAACATCGCCTAATGACTCCAATGACTATCTTGCTCCTGGCGTCCATCGGCGTCAATCATCCTTTCTCAAGCGGCAGACGAAGAAACCCGTGGTGCGATCGCGATCGGGCCGAAGCTGCAAGCAGCGTGGATCGTGGGGCGAGACGAGGCTCGGTGCAAGCGCTCCCAGGTCTTCAACCTCGAACGCCCCCGCCTCGCCGGGCGCGGCCTCCAGGGCCGCGATCTGATCCTCCCCCTCTCGGCGCGAGATCGTGCAGGTCGAGTAGACGAGCGTGCCGCCCGGCCGCAGCGCTTCCACCCCGCGCCGCAAGATCGCGCTCTGCAGCTTGGCGAGGCGCTCGATCGCGCGGGGCGATTTGCGCCAGCGGGCATCGGGGCGCGAGGCCAGCGCGCCGAGATCCGAGCAGGGTGGGTCGACCAGCACCCGGTCGAAGCCGGGGCCCAGCGCGGGCGTGGCCGCGTCAGCCTCGATGACGGCGATGCTGCGCAGGCCGAGCCGCTGCGCTTGCTCAGCCACTTCAGCGGCCCGGGTCGGCTCCTGCTCGACCGCGATGACCTCACCGCGATCGCCCATACGGGCGGCGATCTGGCCGGCCTTGATGCCCGGGCCGGAGCAGAGATCCAGCACGTTCTCGCCGGGACGGGGGTCGAGCGCCTCGACGGCGGCGGCAGACCCCCGGCTCTGCGGGACCAGGCTCCCTGCCGCGATCAGTTCTGGCACGGCGGCGCCAGTGCGACCCTCGACCACGATCTGCTCCGCCGCTGCCAGGGGCCAGCCGCCCTGCGCCGGCTTGGCGTCGAGGCCGGCCTCGCGCAGCGCCGCCAGCGCGGACTCGCGGTCGCCCCGCAGCGAGTTGACGCGCAGCGCCAGCTCCGCCGGCTCGTTGCAGGAAGCGAGCAGGCTCCGAGCGGTCTCCCCGCCAAGCTCCTCCCACCACATTCGCACCAGCCAGATGGGCATCGAGTGCGCGACGGCGGCCCGCTCAGGGGTCGAGTCGTCCTCCAGCAGAGATGCGGTCAGCTCGTCCCTTTCGCGGCCCGCTCTGCGCAGGACCGCGTTGACCAGGCCGGATGCGTGGGCGGCGCCCGCCCCCTTAGCCAGCTCGACCGCCTGGTCGACGGCGGCGTGGTCAGGCGTCCCGTCGGCGAAGAGGAGCTCGTAGAGGCCGAGGCGCAGAGCCGCGATCACCGGCGGGTCGAGCAGCCGTGGCGAGCGTTCGGCCAACCTCTCGATCGCCGTGTCGGAAGTGCCGCGACGTTGCACGGCGCCGAAGGCGAGGCGCTGCGCCTGGGCGCGTTCGCGCCCGGGCAGGTCCAGCCGGTCAGCAGCCTCGCGGAAGAAGCGCTCGCTGTGGGCTTCCTGCTCGAAGGTCGCCCGAACCGTCTCGAAAGCAAGCAAGCGGGCCGGCGTGATCAAAGTACGGGCACGGGGTGGCCGCGCAGGTAGGCGTCCGCTGCCATCGGCTTGCCGCCCGGCGGTTGCACCACCTCGAGGCGCAGCGCGCCGCGGCCACAACCGAGCAGCAGCGCCCCCCACTCGGACTTCAGCTCACCCTGCTTGACGCTGACGTCGACCGCCCGCGCCCGCCTCACGCCAAGCCTGCTCTCGCCACCCAGCTCGAGGTAGGCGCCGATATGGGGGGTAAGGGCCCGAACGGTGCGGGCCAGATCCCGCGCCGGGCGGCCAGGATCGAGGCGACGATCATCAGGCTCGATCTTCTCCGCGTAGGCCGCCTCCTCCTCATCCTGCTCGGTGAACGCCAGGCGTCCGTCCGCCTGAAGGTCGAGGGCATCAACCAGCAACGCTCCGCCCAGGGTCGAAAGCTTCGCGGAAAGGCTTTCGAAATCGTCTTCGTTTCCGATCGCGATCTCCTCCCTGAGGGCAACCGGGCCTGAATCGAGCCCCGCGGTTACCTGCATCAAACTGACCCCGGTGCGAGCATCGCCGGCCATGATCGCCCGCTCGATCGGCGCCGCACCCCGCCAGCGCGGCAGCAGCGATGGGTGGACGTTGAGCAGGGGCCAATCGGTGAGCAACGGCTCGCGGATGATCTGGCCGAAGGCGCAGACCGCGACCGCCTCTGGGTTCACCGCCCGGATTCGCTCCAGGGCGCCGTCCTCGTTGACGTCCTCGGCCTGGAGGAGCTCGATGCCCAGTTCGGTCGCAGCCTCGGCCACCGGGGGCTGGCCGCTTCTGCGCCCGCGACCCTTCGGGCGGTCGGGTGGCGTGACGACCAGCAGCGGGCGATGGCGCGAGTCGGCGAGACGGCGCAGGACCGTCGCGGCAAACTCCGAGGTGCCGAGGTAGACGGTCCTCACGCGTCGGTGCGGGGCTCGCGGTGCTCGTCGCCATCCCGCGATTCCTGCTCCTCGGCGGCGGGCGCGTAGCTGCCGCCTTCGCGCAGGGCACGCAAGGCCGCCTTGCGCTGAGCGCGCGGCGCTCGGTCGAGGATCAGCACCCCGTCGAGATGATCGATCTCGTGCTGGAGGACGCGGGCCTCGAGACCCGAGGCCTCGATCATCTGCGGCTCGCCTTCGGCGTCGAAGCCGGAGACGCGCGCGTACAAGGGCCGCTCGACATCCATCGCCACCCGGGGCAGGCTGAGACAGCCCTCTTCGGCGAGGATGACCTCATCCGACAGCCACTCGATCGTCGGGTTGACCAGCGCGCTCGGCACGCTGTCGGATCCGGACTGGAAAACGAGCAGGCGGCGCAGCACGCCCACCTGGGTCGCGGCCAACCCGACCCCCATCCCCTCGCGCATGATCGTGATCATCCGGTCGACCTCGGCCCGCAGCTCAGGACCAAACGTGGTGACCGGCGAGGCTTTGCTCTTCAGCACCGGATCGCCGAACTTGACCACTTTGGCCAGCGCCGCTTCGCGCCGCTCAATCAGCTCCGCTTCGAGCCGCTCGCGCTCGGTCTCGTCTCTTACCGCGCCTTCGTCACTCACGAGACCGATTGTATGGATCGCCCCGGGTCGCTTACTGGGGGTCGACGTCGACCCCGATCGCCACGTCCTTGAGGCTGCGGTCGGCGGCGAGGCGCTCGACCGCGGTACGGATCGCGGCGACGGTTGAGTCGCGGTCCTGGGCCTTGGTCAGGAGGCGGCGGCGGTACTTGTTGCGGACGCGGAACATCGGCGCCGGGCCGAGCAAGTCGGTGTCGTCGGGCAGGGTCTCGGCGAGGGCTGCCGCCAACTTTGAGGCCGCTTGGTCGACGCGTGGCTCGGACTCCGACCTGAGCACCACCCGGACCAGGTGGGAGAACGGCGGGTAGCGCAGGAGGCGGCGGCGCTCGATCTCCTCGGCGAGGAAGGCGGCTGAGTCGTGGCGGGCGGCGTGGGCGATGCTCGCCGCTTCCGGCGCCAGCGTCTGCACGATCACCTCCCCCCCGGCATCGCCCCGGCCGCTGCGGCCCGCCAGCTGGGCGACCATCGCGAAGGTGCGCTCGCCGGCGCGAAAGTCGGGGAAGCGCAGGGTCGCGTCGGCGTCGACGATCGCGCTCAGGGTCACCTCGGGGAAATCGTGGCCCTTGGCGACCATCTGGGTGCCGATCAGGACGGCGCTATCGGCCTCGCCGAAGCCGGCGAGGATGCGAGCGTGGGCGCCGCGGCCGGCGGCGGTATCGGAATCGAGCCGGAAGACCGGCATCGGCTCGAGCTGCTCGGCCAGCAGGGCCTCGAGCTGCTCGGTGCCAGCGCCGGCGCGGGAGAGCGTCGTCGATCCGCACTCAGAGCAGGCCCGCGGCAGCGGCTCCGAGTGGACGCAGTGGTGACAGACGATCCGCCCCGCGTTGCGGTGGACGATCAGCGAGACGTCGCAGTTGGGACAGCCCCAGTGCTGCCCGCAGGAACGGCAGGTCAGCCAGGGGGCGAAACCGCGCCGGTTGACCATCACTATCGCCTTCGCGCCGGCGTCCCGCACCTTTCCGAGCGCCTCCCAGGTGGCGGGGTGCAGTGGCCCCGAGCGCGGGTCCGCCTCGCGCATGTCCAGCACCTCGACCGGCGGCATCAGGCGGCCGTCAACCCTGCTTGGCAGCTCCAGCCGCGGCAGCTCCAGCCAGGCCTCGGGCCGTGGCGTAGCGGTGCCGGCCACCAGCGCAGCGCCGCATTCCTCGGCGCGGCGACGGGCGACCGTGCGCGCGTCGTAGCAGGGGTCCCCCTCCTGCTTGTAGGAGGAGTCGTGCTCCTCGTCGATCACGATCAGGCCGAGGTCGCGGACCGGGGCGAAGACAGCCGAGCGGGGCCCGACGCAGACGTTCGCCTCGCCGCTGCGCAGGCGGCGCCACTCGTCGTAGCGCTCGCCCGGCGAGAGGGCGGAATGCAGGACGGCGAAGCGGTCGCCGAGCCGCGCCCGGAAGCGAGCCACCGCCTGCGGGGCGAGGCCGATCTCGGGAACGAGGACGATCGCCCCACGACCCTGGGCCAGCGCCGCCTCGACGGCCGCCAAGTAGACCTCGGTCTTGCCCGAGCCGGTGACGCCGTGCAGCAGCAGCTTCCGCGGCGTCTCCGCTTCGCCATCGAGGGCGGCGACGATCTCGGCAACCGCATGCTCCTGCTCGTCGAGCAACTGCGGCCGGTCCGCCGCCGCGACCAACTCGGCGCCGCCAGGACGGCGGCGCAGGCGGGAGCTGCGGGTGGCGATCAGGCCACGCTCCTCGAGCCGCCGCAGGACCTGGCGATCGGAGCCGACTGCCGCCGCCAAGCCCCTGGCCGACATCTCCCCCCCACCCAGCGCCTCCAGCGCGGCGCGCTGCTTCGAGCCCAAGCGGCCGGCGCCGGCCAGCGCTTTCTCGCCGGCGACAGTGATCTCCGCCCGCAACTCGGTCCGCGAGCGGACCCGTTGCCCGCCCGCACCCGTTCCCGGCGGCAGCACCAGCTGCAGGCCGCGCGACGGAGTCGAGCAGTACTCGGCGGCGACCCAGAGGCCAAGCCGGACCAGCTCCGCCGGCACTCCTGCCTCGAGCGCCTCGATCGGCTCGGCGAGGCGCTCTGGCGGCAGCTCCGAGCTCTCGGCCAAGCCGACGACGACCCCGAGCGCCCGGCGCCGACCGAACGGCACCCGCACCACACTGCCGACCTCGAGGTCCGCCATCGCCGGGGGAAGGCGGTAATCGAAGGGCCCGCGCAACGCCCGGGCGGTGGTCAGCGGCTCGACTTTGGCGATGGCCATCCGATTGAAGTTATGGAGGGGGACGGACGGCCGGGATATCCTCCGCAGCGATGAGCCTCAACCTCAGCCCCGGCGAGCAGGTGATCTTCCAGGGACACCCCTCGTGGCGCGCCATCCTCGGCTTCTATCTCAAAGGGATCCTGGTCGCGGCGATCATCGGTGTGATCGCGAAGCTGGCCGGGGCCGGCAGCGCGACGGTCTTCCTGATCGTCCTCGTCGTGATCGGCGTCACCGTTCTCGCCGGCTTCATCAAGCGCGTTGCCACGACCTACACGATCACCAGCCGCCGCCTCAACATCAAGCGCGGGATCATCTCGCGGGAGATCCAAGAGACGCGGCTGGAGCGAGTCCAGAACGTCAACTACCGCCAGACCGTCTACCAGCGGCTCATGCAAATCGGCGACGTCGACTTCGACACCGCCGCAACCGACGACTACAACTTCGTCTTCGCCGGGGTAGCCGATCCGAGTGAAGTGGTTCACCGGGTCGACCAGGCGACGGGCACCGGTGCGCCCGGTACCCACGGATTGGGAGAGGCCCAGCCGCCGGCTTAAGCGGGAGTTGCCGCCGCAGATCCAGCGGCGGCACGCAGAGCGTCGGCCCTGTCCGTCCGCTCCCAGGTGAAGTCGTCGTCATCCCGCCCGAAATGACCGTAAGCGGCCGTCTTCTGGTAGATCGGCCGGTGCAGGTCGAGGTAACGGCGGAAGGCGCCGGGGCGGAGGTCGAACTCGGCCTCGACCAGGCGTGAGATCTCCATGTCGGGGAGCGTGCCGGTACCGAAGGTCTCGACCATCAGCGAGACCGGGTGGGCGACGCCGATCGCGTAGGCGACCTGGACCTCGCAGCGCTGTGCGAGGCCGGCCGCGACGACGTTCTTGGCGACGTGGCGAGCGGCGTAGGCGGCGGAGCGGTCGACCTTGGACGGGTCCTTGCCGGAGAAGGCGCCGCCGCCGTGGCGGGCCATGCCGCCGTAGGTGTCGACGATGATCTTGCGGCCGGTGAGGCCGGCGTCGCCGACCGGGCCGCCGATCACGAACTTGCCGGTCGGGTTGACGAGGAAGCTCTCGCGCAGCGTGCCCTCGTCGAACATCCCCGCCGCCTCAGCGGTGAGAACCGGGAGCACGACGTGCTGCCAGAGCTCCGGCTTGATCGTCGCCTCGGTCTCGACGCCGTCCGCGTGCTGGGTGGAGATCAGCAGCTTCTCGACCCGGACAGGGCGGCCGGCAGCATAGCGGACCGTGACCTGGGTCTTGCCGTCGGGACCGAGGTAGTCGAGGGTGCCGTCCTTGCGCACCGCGGCCAGTCGCTCGGCGAGGCGATGGGCGAGGTGGACGGGCATCGGCATCAGCGCCTCGGTCTCGTCGGTCGCGTAGCCGAACATCATTCCCTGGTCGCCGGCTCCGGCCAAGAGCAGCTCGTCGTCGGCGTCGGAGCCGGTGCGCGTCTCGTGCGAGGCGTCGACGCCCTGGGCGATATCTGGTGACTGTTTGTCGAGCGAGACGAGGACCGAGATGTGGTCGCAGTTGTAGCCGTAGTCGCCGTGGTCGTAGCCGATCTTGCGAATCGTCTCGCGGACCAGCTCGGGCACGTCGAGGTGGACGTCGGTCGAGATCTCGCCGGAGACGACCGCCATGCCGGTGTTGACGAGGGTCTCGCAGGCGACCCGGCCCTGCGGATCGCCGGCCATCACAGCGTCGAGGATCGCGTCGGAGATCTGGTCGCAGATCTTGTCGGGATGACCCTCGGTGACCGACTCGGACGTGAACAGGTACTCGCCCTCGGCGAGCGGCTCGATATCTGGCATGCAGCAAGATTAGTGAACGAATCTCAGCGTCGGCGACCGGTATGCGGCACGAAGTCGATCACGAGCGGGATCCCCTCGAGACCGTAGGTCTCGCGCATCCGGTTCTCCAGGTGGTAGGCCCAGTCGCGCACGATCAGCTTGCGGTCGTTGACCTGGATCGCGATCCGCGGCGGCCGCTCGCCGATCTGCGCCGCGTAGTAGAGCCGCAGGCGCCGGCCGCGACGTGAAGGCGGCGGCGTGGTGGCGACGACGTCACCGACGAAGCGGTTGAGCTCCGGGGTCGGGATGCGCTCGGCCGCCCGGTCGGCGAGCTGCAGGGCCTTCGGCAGCACCTTGGCGACGTTGCGCCCATACAGAGCCGAGCAGGTGACGACCTCGGGCCGCAGGCGCAGCTTGCGCTCGACCCGGGCGCGCGCGTCATCGACGTCCGTCATGCCGATGTCCCACTTGTTGAGGACCAGCAGCGTCGCGCAGCCGGCCCGCATCGCCAGCTCGGCGATGCGCAGATCCTCCGCGGTCACGCCGTCGGCGGCGTCGCAGACGACGATCGCGACGTCGGCCCGCTCGACCGCCAGCTCGGAGCGCAGCTGGGCGTAGTAGTCGACCGTGCCGGCGACCTTCGAGCGGCGCCGCAGGCCCGCGGTGTCGACCAGCAGCACAGGGCGCCCGTCCACTTCGAGCGCGGTGTCTATCGCGTCGCGAGTGGTGCCGGCGCGCTCGGAGACGATCACCCGCTCGCTGCCGAGGAAGGCGTTGACGAGCGAGGACTTGCCGGCATTGGGACGGCCGACGACGGCGACGTGGACGGGTTCCTCGCCGGCCGCCACCGGGGGCAGCTCGCCCAGCAGCTCGACGACGCGGTCGAGCAGGTCGCCGCTGCCGAGGCCGTGCGTGGCGGAGACAGTGATCGGCTCGCCGAGTCCGAGCTGATGGAACTCGGCGCCGAGATACTCGTCGCCGGGACGGTCCGCTTTGTTGACGACGACCAGGACGGGGATCTTGCTGCCACGCAGCGTTTTCGCCAGCTCGACGTCGCCGCCCCGCACGCCGGCCCTGCCGTCGACCACGAGCAGGATCGCGTCAGCCTCGGCGATGCCGATGCGGGCCTGGCGTTGAACGTCCCCGGCCAGCTCGGCCTCGTCGGCGAGGTCTATGCCGCCGGTGTCGAGCAGCTCGAAGGGAACGCCGTTCCACTCACAGGGCACCCGCTTACGGTCCCGCGTGACCCCCGACTCGGCATGGGTGACAGCCTCGCGGCCGCCGGCGAGCCGGTTGACCAGGGTGCTCTTGCCGACGTTGGGGAAGCCGACGACGGCGACGGTCGGCAGCCGGCTCACGCCAGGCCCCGTTCGCGCGCCAGCTCGACCACTCGAGCGACCACGTCGTCGAACGCCAGCCCCGTCGTATCGACCTCGATGGCGTCGTCCGCCGCTCGCAGGGCGCTGTGCTCGCGGGTCTCGTCGCGCTCGTCGCGCTCGCGCTGCGCCGCCAGAACCGAGGCCTCGTCCTCGCCGGTCTGGGCGGCGCGGCGGCGGGCGCGCTCGGCGGGCGAAGCGGTGAGGAAGACCTTCAGCGGCGAGTCGGGGCTGACCACGGTGCCGATGTCGCGCCCCTCGGCAACGTAGCGCCCGCGGTCGATCAGCTGCCGCTGTCTCGCGACCAGAGCGTCCCGCACAGGGGGGTGGACGGAGACGCGCGAAGACGCCAGGGTCACGACCGGCTCGCGAATCGCAGCGCTGACATCCTCCCCGTCGAGGCCGACCCGTTCGCCATCGAGGGCGATCTCTAGCGAGCGGGCAAGCTCCCCCATCTTCTCCGGATCGTCGAGGTCCGCACCCCGCTCGATCGCCGCCAGCGCCACGCAGCGGTACATCGCTCCGGAGTCGAGGTAGGTGAGCCGAAGCGCCTCGGCGACAGCGCGGGCGACACTCGACTTTCCGGCCCCGGCGGGACCGTCGATGGCGATGACCATGCGCGGCAGCGTATGCGCGTGGCTCAGCTACCGCGGAGCGACGCGAGGTCGAGCTCGAAGCCGGGGTAGCTGACGGCGGCGGCGTCCATGCCGTCTACCTCGACGCCATCGCGCGAGGCGAGGCCGGCGATCGCGCCGAGCATCGCAATGCGGTGGTCGCCGTGGGAGTCCACCGCACCGCCGCGCAGGCCGCCCGTGCCTTTTATCCGCATCCCGTCCTCGCTCGTCTCGACCTCGGCGCCAAGCGCGGTCAAGGTCTCGCTCACGGTGGCGATCCGGTCGCTCTCCTTGCGCCGCAGCTCCGCCGCGTCGCGGATCGTCGTCTCGCCCTCGGCGAAGCAGGCGGCGAGCGCCACCAGGGGCAGCTCGTCGATTGCCAGCGGTATGTCGGTGCCGCCGACCTCGGTCCCGCGCAGCTGCGAGGAGCGGACGTGCAGCCGTCCGGCGGGCTCACCGCCCCGCTCACCCCCGGGCTCGACCTCGATCTCAGCCCCCATCCGATCGAGGATCGCGAGCAGTCCGGTGCGGGTCGGGTTGAGGCCGACAGCGGAGATGGTGACCTCGCTGCCAGGGGCGAGCAGTGCCGCGACGACGAAGAAGGCGGCGGATGAGAAGTCAGCGGGGACGACGATCTCGCCCGGCTCCAATCGCGCCGCGGGCCGCACCGAGACGGTGCCGTTCCCGCGCTCGATCTCGGCGCCCGCGGCGGCGAGCATCCGCTCGCTATGGTCGCGGCTGGGCAGCGGCTCGCCGATCAGAGTCTCGCCGTCGGCGAGCAGGCCGGCGAAGAGGAGGCAGGACTTGACCTGGGCACTGGCGACGGGCAGCTCGTAGTCGACGCCGTGCAACGGCGCCGCCTCGATCCCCAGCGGAGGCAGGCGGTCCTCGCGACAGTCGAGCCGCGCCCCCATCAGCCGCAGCGGCACGGCGACCCGGTCGATCGGACGGCGGCGGATCGAGTCGTCGCCGTCGACCGTCCAAGCCCCCGTCTCCTGTCCCGCCAGCCAACCTGGCAGCAAACGCAGCAGGGTGCCGGCATTGCCGACGTCGATCGTCGCTGGGGCAGCGCCACGCAATCCGACGCCGCGCACCCTCAGCCGCGGCTCGATCGCCTCAGTGCTCACCCCCTCGACGCCGGCGCCCAGCGCGCTCACGGCTGCCAAGGTCGAGCGGGTGTCGGCCGCGTCGAGGTAGTTCTCGATCGTCGTCTCCCCCTCGCCCATCGCGGCGATCAGCGCCGCCCGGTGGGAGACCGACTTGTCGGCGGGGGGTACGAGGGATCCGCGCAGTGAGCCCAAGGGGTCGAAACGGGTGCTCAAGACGACTACTTCCCGTTCAGCACGGTCGCGCTGTGGCCCAGCTCGCGGACCAGTGTCGCCGCGCGCTCGGCCCGCTCTGTACCGGCTACCCAGAGCGAGATCGCGCCCGATTTCATGTCCGCGGCCGGATGCAGGGCCATGTCCTCGATGTTGACCCCGGCCTCACCCAATGCCAGGGCCAGCTCGGCGACGGTGCCGGGACGGTTGGCGACGACGACGCGCAGCTCATGCAGCTGGCCGCCGGCGAGATCGGCCTCCAGCAGCTGCTGCCGGTCGGCTCCCGCCGCGGCGTGCCAGGCCGCAACCGCCTTCGGCTCGCCCGAGCGGATCAGCTCCCGCGCCTCGCCCAGGCGGGCAATGGTCGCGTCGATCGCCGCGGTTATCGCGTCGCTGTTGGCGGCGAAGATGTCGCCCCAGATCGAGGGGTTCGAGCCCGCCACCCGGGTCGCGTCGCGGAAGCTCGGGCCCACCTCCGGCAGTCGCTCGGAATCGCGCGTCAGCTCAGCAGCGGCCTGAGCGGCAATGACGTTGGCGAGTACGTGGGGAAGGTGGCTGACCGTCGCCATCAGGCGGTCGTGGGCCTCGGCGTCGATCGCCTGCGGACGCGCACCAAGGCCCGCGACCGCCCGCTGCAGACGGTCGTAGAGGATGCCGCTGGAGGTCTCGGTCGGGGTCAGGTACCAGCGGGCGCCCTCGAACAGATCGGCGCGGGCGTTGGCGACGCCGGCGGTCTCCGCCCCGGCGAGGGGATGGCCGCCGATGAAGCGCTCGTCCCCGCCGAGCGCGCCGACGAGCTCGCGCTTGGTCGAGCCGGCGTCAGTGACGACGGTCTCGGGCCCGCTGGCGCCAAGCGCCGTCCGGGCCAGCTCCGGCAGGACGGCGACGGGCGACGCGCAGAAGACGATGTCGGCCCCGGCGCAGGCCTCCTCGACGGAGGCGGCCGCCCGGTCGATCGCGCCGAGCTCTGTCGCGCGATCCACGGTCGTGCGGTTCGGCCCCCAGCCCACGACCTCGCTACCCAGCCGCTCCCTCGCGGCGAGCCCGATCGAGCCTCCGATCAGGCCCACCCCGAGCACGGCGACCTTCATCACAAAGATTCCCGCTTCGCTCCCGGCGCGAAGAACCAGAGATGCACGCTTGGTCGCTCCGCGCTCATCACAAAGATTCCCGCTTCGCTCCCGGCGCGAAGAACCAGAGATGCACGCTTGGTCGCTCCGCGCTCATAGGCCGCGCCGTGTCCTGACCGCCGCCGCCAGCCCCTCGAGTGCCGTCACGGTGTGTTCCCAGTCGATGCAGGGGTCGGTGATCGACTGGCCGTAGGTGAGCGAGTCACCGCCACCAAGGTCCTGGCGGCCCTCGACCAGGAAGGACTCGAGCATGACGCCGCAGATGGCCGCATTGCCCGCCGCCACCTGGTCGCCGATCTCAGCGGCGGCCAGCATCTGCTTCTCCGGGTCCTTGGCGCTGTTGTCGTGGGAGGCATCGATCACCAGTCGCTCGGCGAGGTCGGCACCGGCGAGCATCTCCAGGGTGCCGGCGACGCCCTCGGGGTCGCAGTTTGGGGCCTTCCGCCCCCCGCGCAGGATCACATGCCCATCGGGGTTGCCGGCCGTGTGAAGGATGGCCGGGCGGCCGGCGTCGTCGATGCCCGCGAAGGCGTGCGGCGCCGCCGCGGCGCGCACCGCGTCGACCGCGACCTGGACGTTGCCGTCGGTGCGGTTCTTGAAGCCGATCGGCATCGAGAGGCCGGAGCCGAGCTGGCGGTGGATCTGGCTCTCGGTGGTGCGAGCGCCGATCGCGCCCCAGGCGACCGTGTCGGAGATGTACTGGGGGGTGATCGGGTCGAGGAACTCGCAGCCGATCGGCAGGCCGAGATCGAGCACCTGCAGCAGCAGGGCGCGGGCCATGCGCAGGCCGGCGTTGACGTCGCAGGAGCCATCGAGGTAGGGATCGTTGATCAGGCCCTTCCAGCCGGTCGTCGTCCGCGGCTTCTCGAAGTAGACGCGCATCGCGATCAGCAGGTCGTCGCCGAGCTCACCAGCCAGGCCGGCGAGGCGGCCGCCGTACTCAAGAGCCGCCTCAACGTCATGCACGCTGCACGGCCCGACCACCACCAGCAGCCGGTCGTCGACCCTTTCGAGCACGTTCTCCACGTCGCGCCGTCCCTCGACGACCACCCGCTCGCGCTCCTCGCCGAGCGGCAGGTCGCCGATCAATGCTTCCGGCGGCACCAGCTCCACCACGCGCTCGATCCGCTGGTCACGAACCCGGTCCCGCGCCTCGTCTCGCATTCCGATGATCATCTTGCTGTCGTCCTTCCCCATTGCCTGAGACTCTACTTTCCGTGCGGGCTTCGCCATGCGAGCGCGGGCATCGCGAAACACGCGAACCAATTCATTGGCGGCGCCCGGCCAAACGCTCTATGGAAGCGGCGCGATGCCGCCAGGCCGGACGCCTAGCTAAATCGCCAGAAATAGGAATAGCGGGCAGGGGCAACCGCAGCGCGCCTTGCGCACATGCTGCTGGCGGTGTCACCTGTTCGCTTCACTTCGCCTGACTTTGTAGCAGGCGAGGCGAGATTAGTCGAGGATCTGAGCGAGGGCGGCAAGGAAGCGGTCGTTCTCGGCCGGGGTGCCGTAGCTAGCGCGGATGTGGCCCGGGCCGCCGAGCGGGGTGCCGGGGCGGACGGCAATCGCCTGCTCTGCGAGACCGGCGACGACCTCTTTCTCATCGGCGTCGCCGAGGTCGATCCAGGAGAAGTTGGCCTGGGTCTCGGCGGTGGCCAGGCCCAGCTCGCGCAGGCCCTCCTCGACCCGCACCCGCTCGACCAGCGTGCGCTCGACCCGCTGCTCGACGTCGTCTTGGTGCAGGATGGCCTCCGCCGCCGCGGCCTGGGCAAGGGCATTGACGCTGAACGGCTGGCGCACGGCATCGACCGCAGCGCGGAACTTGGCCGAGCCGAGGGCGAAGCCGACGCGCAGGCCGGCGAGGCCGTAGACCTTGCTGAAGGTGCGCAGGACGACCAGGTTGGGGAAGTCGCCGAGCAGATCGACGGTCGTGTCGGGGTCGTCGTCGATCTGAAAATCGACGTAGGCCTCGTCGAGAACGATCGTGACGTGGTCGGGAATGCGCTCGCAAAAGGCGGCGATCTGCGCGGCCGGCAGGTGGGTGCCGGTTGGGTTGTTGGGGTTGCAGACGATCGTCAGCTGGGTCGCCGCGGTCACCTCGGCTGCCATCGCCTCGAGGTCGTGGACGTCACCCTCGGCGAGCGGCACGCGGACCTCGCGCGCGCCGGTCAGCGCCGCCAGGTGCGGGTACATCGAGAACGAGGGCCAGGCGTAGAGGATCTCGGCCCCCGGCTCGCAGAGGGCCTCGGCGGCGGCGAGCAGGATCTCGCAGGAGCCGTTGCCGACGGCCACCCGGCCCGGCTCGGTCTCGTAGCGATCGGCGATGCGGCCGCGCAGCTTGGTTGCGTCAGGATCCGGGTAGCGATTCATCGCCGAGGCGGCGCCGCGAATCGCCTCGACCACCTTCGGGTGCGGGCCGGAGGGCGACTCGTTCGAGGCCAGCTGGGCGATGCCGCCCGCCGCGATCGCCTCAGGCGCCTGTCCGGTCGGCACCCCGGCCTGGTAGCCCGGAATGCGGGCCAGCTTCTCGGCGAAGGTCACGCTCATGCGCTCATTGTCGCTTACGCGGCTGTCGTTTGGACGGGGAGGACTACTGGGCTGCGTGCAGGTCCGAGCGCAGGTCCTGGGTGGCGCCGAGATAGACATGGGCTGTCGCGTGCCCGACCGGCGCGTAGTAGTGGACCATCGCCCGGATCACCCGCGGCATCGAGCCCGGCACCGGGATCTCACGACTGCACAGCAGCGGCACAGCCTCGAGCCCGAGGTCGCGAGCGGCAACCGCGGGGAACTCAGCGTTGAGGTCATCCGTGGTCGTGAAGATGCAGCTGACGATCGCTGCGGGCTCCAGCTCGTTGCGGTCGAGCAGCTCCCGCATCAGCTCCGTCGTGGCATGCACGATCGCCTCGGCCTCGTTGGCCTCTGCCTGCGCCGCCCCCCGCACGGCGAAGAGCCGCTGGTCCCCGTTAGCGCTCACGACAGCGCATCTTCCCAAACGGGGACGTGCCGGTGCTGCGGTGCCCATATGGACCTCGCAGCACCGGCACGTCTAGTGTGCGGGCATGGACGTTCATACCGCCGAGCTGCGGTTCTCCACCGGCGGTGACTCGGATGTCGTCGACATCACCGCCGAGGTGCAACGGGTGGTCGGAGAGGCCGGGGCCGGCGCAGGCCAGGCGCTGGCTTTCGTGCGCGGCTCCACGGCGGCGATCTCGACGATGGAGTTCGAGCCCGGTGGCGTGCACGACCTGCGGGCGATGCTCGAGCGGCTGATCCCCGCGCAGGGCGAGTACGAGCACAACCGGCTCAACCACGACTCCAACTCGCATGCTCATCAACGGACGACCCTGGTCGGACCCTCGGAGGCCGTCCCGGTAATCGACGGCCGCCTCGCACTCGGCACCTGGCAGCAGTTGGTCCTGATCGACTTCGACGACCGTCCGCGCGAACGAACCGTCGTCGTCCAGATCACCTCTTGAGCCCAGCCCCCCGCAGAGCCTCGACCTCGTCGCTGGAGAGGAGGCGAGCGTCGCCCTCCGGAAGACTGCCCAGCTCGATCGGGCCGAAGCGGACCCGTCGCAGCGCCACCACCTCGTTGTCGATTGCCTCTGCCATGCGGCGCACCTGGCGGTTGCGGCCCTCGCGCAGGACAATCTCGATCTCGTGCTCACCCAGCCGCCTCGCCTTGGCCGGGGCGGTGCGGCCGTCGTCCAGCTCCACCCCGCTCGCCAACCGGCGCAGGTCGCCCTCGGCCGGCGGTCGCCGCAGCTGCACCCGGTAGGCCTTGGGCACTTCGTAGCGGGGGTGGGTCAGGTGGTTTGCCAACTCGCCGTCATTCGTCAAGAGCAGCAGGCCGGTCGAGTCGGCGTCGAGGCGTCCGACCGGGTAGAGCCGGACCTTCGAATCGACCAGCGAGACCACGGCGGGCCGGCTGCCCGGCTCGCGCGCGGTCGAGACGACGCCGGCAGGCTTGTTGACCGCCCAGACCTCGCGCGGCTCGGCCCCGACCGGGCTGCCGTCGACCCGCACGTCGTCGCCCTCCCCCACGTCCCGCGCGGGATCACGCACGACCTCGCCGCCAACCGTCACTCGCCCCTTGGAAATGATCAGCTCGGCTTTGCGCCGCGAAGCTATGCCCCCGTGGGCGAGGAACTTGGCGAGGCGCACTACTCGGCGCGCTGTTCGCCGGCCTTGAGCAGCCGTTCGCGCAGCTCGCGCTCATCCTCCGGAGTCGGGTCGAACTGTGAGGGATCGGGCAGCTGGTCGAGCCCGGTGAGACCGAAGAGGCGTTCGAACAGCTCGGTGGTCTTGAACAGGGCGGCGCCGAACTGGGAGCGACCTGACTCCTCGATCAGGCCGCGCTCGGCCAGCGTCTGCACCGCCGACTCCGAGGAGACACCGCGAATCCGCGCAACCTCCGGGCGCGAGACCGGCTGCAGGTAGGCGACGATCGCCAGCGTCTCCGCCTGCGCCTGGGTCAGCGGCGGCGTGCGCGGCTTGGCGAGCAGGCGCCGCGCGGCGTCCTCGCTGGCAGGATCGCTGGCCAGGGCAAAGCCGCCGGAGACGTCGCGCAGGACGACCCCGCGGCGGCCCTCGGCGAGGTCCTCGCGCAGCAGGTCGATCGCCTCAGCGACCTGGCCCTCCGTCGCTTCAGTCGCCTCGACCAAGTCGGGCAGCGATACCGGCTGTGGCGAGAGGAAGAGCAGCGCCTCGATCGTGCGGCTGAGATCGCTCACCCTGTACCTGCCTGCTGGCGGCGGATCTCGATCGGGCCGAGCGGTTCGCTCTGCTTCCAGGTCACCTCGCCCTTGCGATAGAGCTCGAGCAGGGCGAAGAGGGTCACCGCCTGCGTTAGACGGTCCTCGCCGCCGAACTGCTCGTCGAAATCGATGCTCGATCTGCCGGAGAGCGCGTCGCGCAGGGCGCGCAGCCGCCGCTCCAGCGAGACGGTCGGGCGGATGTGGCTGATGTCGACCGGCGGCGGCACGACGAGCAGGTCACCGAGCGCCGCGCCGAGCCGGTCGGGGTCATAGGCGGCCGTCGCGGCGTCGACGGCGACCCGGCGCAGGCCGGGCGGCAGCGGCGCCGCGCGGTAGAGGTAGCCGCGAGCCGCCTCGAAGCGCTCCGCCAGCGCCGCCGCGGCGGCGCGGTAGCGGCGGTACTCGAGCAACCGCGCCAGCAGCTCCTCGACCGCCTCCTCGGGGCCCATCTCCTCCAGCTCCGGATCAGCCCCCGGCAGCAGCAACCGCGACTTCAGCTCCAGCAGGGAGGCGATCAGGACCAGGAACTCGGTCGCCACCTCGAGCTCCAGTTCGCCCTCGCGCTCGAGGTGCTCGATGTAGGCGACGACGACCTCGCCCAGCTCGACCTCGAGCAGATCGACCTCCTCGCGCAGCAGGACCGCGACCAGGAGGTCGAACGGCCCGGCGAAGACGTCGAGCTCCAGATCGAGGTCGGCGACGGCCATCAACCCAAGTTAACGCGGCGCGCCGATGCCTATCCGCTCGCGCACCTCGGCGACGGTCGGCGCGGCAATCGTCCGCGCCTTCTCGGCCCCGGCGGCGAGGATTCCCTCCAGTGCCTCTTGATCGGGGCGAAGCTCGGCGTAGCGCTCGCGCACGGGCGCGAGAAACTCGACCACGGCCTCGGCGACGGCCTGCTTGAAGTCGCCGTAGCCGGCATCCTCGAACTCGCGCTCGATCTCGGCCGGCTCGACACCGCGGGCAACGGCGAGAACATCGATCAGGTTGGTGACCCCGGGCTTGTCCTCACGCCGAACGATTTCCCGACCGGAATCGGTGACGGCGCTGCCGAACTTCTTGCGGATCGCGTCGGGCTCCTCAAGCACGTAGACCCTGCCTGCCTCGGTCCCGGCAGTCGTCGACATCTTCCGGTCCGGCTCCTGCAGGTCCATGATCCTCGCGCCGACCCCGGGAATGCGGTGTTCAGGCTCGACCAGCGTCTCGCCGAAGCGCTCGTTGAAGCGGCGGGCGATCTCGCGCGTCAGCTCGATGTGCTGTTTCTGGTCCTCGCCGACCGGCACCTCGGTCGCCCTGTAGGCGAGCACGTCGGCGGCCTGCAGGACCGGGTAGAGGAAAAGCGCGGCCGAGACCAGCTCGCGCTGCTTGCCTGACTTCTCCTTGAACTGAGTCATCCGGTTGAGGTCGCCGTGCGCGGTGACCGCCGAGAGCAGCCAGGTCAGCTCCGTGTGCTCGCGGACGTCGGACTGGCGGAAGAGGATGCAGCGCTCGGGGTCGAGCCCGGCGGCGAGCAGGATCGCCGCCGTGTCGTAGAGCCGCTCGCGCAGCTCGGCCGGGTCGAAGGCGACCGAGATCGCGTGCAGGTCGACGATGCAGAAGATCGCCGGCTCGCCTCGCTCCTGGCCCTCGACGTACTGGCGGATAGCGCCGATGTAGTTGCCGAGGTGCTTGCGGCCGGTGGGCTGGATGCCGGAAAAGATGATCGAGGCGCTCACGGGGCGGAGCCTATTAGGGGCCACGGGCGGGGTGCCCCTCGCTCCGACAATCGTCGGTCTAATGAGACCGACGATTTGAGTATCCGCCGGTTCGAGGGGCACCCCGCCCGTGGCCTCGAGGGGCTTCCAATGCGGGCGCCCAGGCGCTTAAGCCGGTTCTGGCTCCGCCTCACCGGTTGGGGGGAGCTGCTTTTGATCGGTGCAGTCGGCGTCGGCGCCGTGGCCGCACTCGCCTGCTTGAGCAGAGCCTCGGCTCGGAAGAGCTTCGATCCGGCGGCGGGGGTTTTCGATCCAGAGGCCGGAGACGATGCCGCCGGAGATCATCAGCAGGCCGGCGATGAGGACGCCGAGGTGGAAGGCGGAGGTCGAGGCGTCGGCGGATGCGGACTGGACCCGATCCGCGGCAGGTGGGGGCAAGCGCCGAGCATCGGGGACCGCCAGTGGCTGCTTCTTTGCTTCGGAGATCGCCTGCTCCGCCCTTGGGCCGAGCGGCCGGTTGCCCAGGTTCTCGTCGAGGGTCGAGCCGAAGCTGGCTGAGATCACGGCGCCGAGCACGGCGATCGCCAGCAGGCCGGCCACCCGGGCGATGCCGTTGTTGACGCCGGAGGCGATGCCGACGTGGCGTTCCTTGACCGAGTCGAGCACGGTCGCCGTCAGCGGCGCCACGGTCGCCGAGAGGCCGAGGCCAAAGACGAGAATCGCCGGCAATACCTCGGTCACGTACTCCGCGTCGGCGCCAACCCTGAGCAGCAGGATCAATCCGATCCCGCCGACGATCGGACCAGCGCACATCGGCAGCCGCGGACCGGTGCTCATGGCGAGCCTGCCCCAGCGGGGCGAGAGGAAGAAGAGCAGCAGGGAGACCGGCGTCGTCGCAAGCCCGGCCTCGATCGCGGAGTAGCCACCGACCTGCTGCAGGAAGAGGGTGACGAAGAAGAGCCCACCGATCAGACCGGCGTAGGCCGTGAGCGTGGTCAGGTTGGCAACCCAGAAGTTGCGGATCCTGAACAGAGCGAGGTCGAGCATCGGGTGGCGGGCACGCGCCTCGTGCCCGACGAAGAGGGCGAAGCAAGCGATGCCGGCGACCATCGGCACCCAGACCAACGGGTCCCCCCAGCCGTGGCTGGGCTGTTCGATCAGGGCGAAGACGGGACCGGCCAGGCCGGCTGCCGAGAGGCCGATGCCGAGCCAGTCGATGCCGCGGAAGGCCTCCGGGTCGCGGCTCTCGCGCACCGCGTGGAGGGTGAGCGCCACGGTAAACGCGATCAGCGGGATGTTGACCCAGAAGATCGCCCGCCAGGAGAGCGCCTCGATCAGCGCGCCACCGCCGGCCGGGCCGAGCACGGTCGCGATCCCGGTCCAGGCGGTCCAGGTGCCGACGGCCTTGCCCCGCGCCGGCCCCTCGAAGGTCGCCGCGACGATCGCCAGCGAGCCGGGCACCAGCAGCGCGCCGGCGATTCCCTGCAGGGCGCGAGCGGCGATCAGGAGCTCGACCGTGGGCGCGACCGCGCAGAGGATCGAGGTGGCGCCAAAGGCCAGCAGGCCGATGACGAAGACCCGGCGCCGGCCGAACTGGTCGCCCAGCGAGCCGCCGACGAGCAGCAGGGAGACGAGGGTGAGCATGTAGGCCTCGACCACCCACTGCTGGCCGGCCAGACCGGAGTCCAGATCGCCTGCGATCGCCGGCAGCGCCACGTTGACCACGGTCGAGTCGAGGAAGACGACCGTCGAGCCGAGGATCGTCGCAACCAGCGTCAGGAGCTGCCGGCGTGACACGAGATCAGTGTAGGTCGTCGAGCTCGCGCAGCTGCTGGGCCGGGGTGAAAAAGTTGCGATAGGCGAGGCCGGTGGCAACCAGGGCGGCGATCGCCGTGCTGCCCAGCAAGGCGTAAAGGAGGATCAGCTGCAGGCGCACAGCGTCGGTCGGGTCGGCACCGGCGAGGAGCATCCCCACCATCGTGCCCGGGAAGAAGATCAGGCCGGTGGTCTTGGTCGAGTCGATCAGGGCGATCGTGCCGGAGCGCAGGGCGCGACGGACGAAGGGCGCCACGGCCTCCCGCGCGGTCGCACCGAGAGCCAGAGTGGCCTCGATCCGCGCGCGTGAATCGCCGACCTCGTCGCCGAGGCGGTTGAGCGCCACGGCAGAGGCGGTCATCGCGTTGCCGATCACCATGCCGCCGACCGGGACGAGGTAGCGCGGCGTCGGTTCGAAGATGCCCAGCGCGACGACCAGCCCCAGAGTCGACGCAGCCGCGATCGCCAAGCCGACCAGCAGTGGCCAGAAGGCGCCGGGGACCTTCCTCGCCCGGCTGCGGGCCGTGAAAGCCCCGAACAGGACCATCACCGAGAGCAGCGTCAGGACCAGCCAGAACGTGTCCGCTTCAAAGATCAGCTTGATCGCGTAGCCGATCGCGGTCAGCTGGATGAAGGAGCGCACCGCCGCGACGGCGATGTCCCCCTCGAGATCGGTGCGACGCCAGAAGGAGATCGCCAGGGCGAGGGCGACAAGCGCCAGAGACGCGATGACCTGGCCAAGCGAGACGTCGATCGAGGTGGTCACGCCAGTGCCTCCTCGAGCGGGCCGCAGGCGGCGACGCGGCCCTGCTGCAAGCGCAGGGCGCGATCGGCTAGCCGCCGTGCCTGCTCGGGGTCGTGGCTGACGATGACCAGCGATATCTCCAGCTCCCCTCGCAGCCCAGCGAGGGTCGCCTCGATCGCATCGCGGGCATCGTGATCGAGCGCTGAGGTCGGCTCGTCGAGCAGCAGCACCCGCGGCTCCTGGGCCAATGCGCGGGCCAGCATCGCTCGTTGCTGCTCACCGACCGAGAGCTTGCTGACGTCACGTTCCGCAAACCCCTCGTCGAGGCCGGCAAGGCCAAGGCACCGGGTTGCGTCCAGCTCCTTGCCGGCCAGGTCGGCGGCATAGGCGAGGTTCGAGGCGACGGTCCCCTCCAGCAACGACGGCAGCTGCGGCACCAACGAGACCTCGCGCCGCAGCTCCAGCGGGTCGTAATCCGCCAGCGCCCGGCCCTGGTAGGCGATCGTGCCAAGGTCGGGGTCGGCGAGGCGGTTGAGCAGCCGCAGCAGGGTCGACTTGCCGCTGCCCGACGGTCCGACGATTGCCGTTGCGCCCTCGTGGATCTTGGCTCTGACCGAGTCGAGTACGAGGCGGTCGCCACGGGAGAGGCTGACGTCGTCGAGCACGAAGAGCACCGGCGGATGATCCCGCACCAATTCGCAAGAAGCCTCCCGCGACGCGCCCGCGGTGGCGGCGATCGGTGCATGGCTGCCAGAATCCGGGTAGGTGATTCGCTAATGGCAAGAGCAATCTGGAGCGGGACGATCAGCTTTGGGCTCCTCAACGTGCCCATCAAGCTCTACAGCGCGGTGGCGCGCCGCGGCATCTCCCTGCGCGAGATCCGCGAGTCCGACGGCGCCCGGATCAAACACCGGCGGGTCGCAGAGGGCACCGACGAGGAGGTCCCCTACGGGGAGATCGTCAAGGCCTTCGAGATCACGCCCGATCAGTACGTGCCGCTGAGCAAAGAGGAGATGGCCGCATTCGCCCCTGAAAAGACGCGGGCGATCGAGGTCCAGGACTTCGTCGATCTCGATCAGATCGACCCGATCTACTTCGACAGCCCCTACTACCTGGCCCCCGCCGAGGGTGCCGAAAAAGCGTATTCGCTGCTCGCCAAAGCGATGGAGGAATCGGGCAAAGTGGCGATCTCCCGCTTCGTCTTCCGCAACAAGGAGCACCTGGCGGCGCTGCGGGCAGGCGACGGCGTCCTCACCCTGACCACGATGCGCTTCGCCGACGAGGTCGTGCCGCCTTCCGATCTGGAGGACGTGCTGCCGGATGGCAAGCAGAAAGTCGCCGGGCGCGAGGTCGAGATGGCCGAGCAGCTGATCGACTCGCTGACCACCGAGTTCGACCCGAGCGCCTACCGCGACGAGTACCGCGAGCAGTTGCTGGCCCTGATCGAACGCAAGGCCGAGGGCAAGGACGTGCTCACCGCACCCGAGACCGAGGAGCCGCAGCCGACCAGGGCCCCGGACCTGATGGCGGCACTGGAGGAGAGCATCGCCGCCGTCAAGGGCGGCGACAAGGGCAAAACCAAGGCGAAAGCCAAACCGGCGGTCACGAAAAAGCGCAAGGCCCAGGCGAAGAAAAGCTCGGGCTCGCGGGCCAAAGCCAAAGCCTCGAAATAGGTCGTGGCCACGAGCCGCCAGGTCGAGGTCGACGGCCACGAGCTGAAGCTCACCAACCTCGACAAGGTCCTCTACCCGAAGGCGGGCTTCACCAAGGGCGAGGTGGTCGACTACTACGCCAAGGCGGCTGAGGTCATGGTCCCCCACCTGAGCGGGCGCGCGGTGACTCTGCGGCGCTTCCCGGAAGGCGTCGACGACCTCGATTCCGCCTTCTTCGAGAAGCGCTGCCCCAAACACCGCCCCGACTGGGTGGAGACGACCCGGGTGAAAGCGGGCCCGAACGCCGGCGATATCGACTTCTGCGTCTGCGACGGCCGGCCGACGCTGATCTGGATGGCACAGCTGGCGGCGATCGAGCTGCACCCCTCGCTCTCACTGGGTAAAAAGCACGGGCAGCCGACTGTGCTCGCCTTCGACCTCGATCCGGGACCGCCCGCCGGAATCCTCGACTGCTCGCGAGTGGCGCTGCGCCTGCGCGAGCTGCTCGGCCAGGTGGGGCTGGAGAGCTTCGCCAAGACCTCGGGCTCAAAGGGAATGCAGCTCTACGTGCCGCTCAACACGGCGACGTCATACGAGGAGACCCGCCCCTTTGCCCAGGCGATCGCCCGGCTGGTTGCCAAGCAGACCCCCGACGAGGTGCTGGCGAAAATGGGCAAAAAGACCGACCGCAGCGGCAAGGTCTTCATCGACTGGTACCAGAACAACGAACGCAAAACGACGATCGCCGTCTACTCCCTGCGGGCGCGCGAACGACCGACGGCCTCCACCCCCCTCGCGTGGGATGAGATCGAAAGCGCCCTGGAGAAGGACGACGCGGACGCCCTCGTCTTCGAGGCCGGCGAGGTGCTGGAGCGGGTCGAGAAGCACGGCGACCTCTTCGCCCCCGTGTTGGAACTGAAACAGAAGCTGCCCGAACTCTGACCAGGGGGCCCGCGCAGCGCGGATCGCGCTCAGTGGTTAGGGTTTTTGGATGGGTTCTGCCTCGATCACCCTCTTCATGGATCGCTGGGTCGTCCGGGTGGACGGCAGAATCTCCACCTGCGAGACCCGGGAGGAGGCGATCGCGGAAGCGCGGCGACAGCTCGGGCCGCGGGGCGGGGAAATCGCGGTCCACCCCGGCGACGGCGAGGTCGAGCGGATCGACGTGATCGGCGGCCCGCCCACCGGCGCCAACCCGAAGACGCTCGGCGGGTTCGTCGACGAACTACGGGCGAAGGGCGTGGCGGCTCCCGTCTCGCCCGCGACCGAGGCGCCGGCCCAACCCGCCAAGCCAGCTGACCTCCACGTCGCCGCGACCGAATTGCGGACCGGCTACCAGGAGGCGCGCAACGCGATCGAACGTATCGACGACTCGCTGGAGCGGGACATCGGGCTGGGCACCCTGCGGCTGGAGGCGAACTTCACCGTCGATCAGCTGCGCGGGAACGGCGTCGGGGTGACCGAGGAGGAACTCGCGCCGCTGACGAGCTACGTCAAGAAGCTGAACGGCGGCGAGAGCACCGAGACGGCGATCGCCAAGATCGACCAGACGAGCCAATCGGTCCTGATCGAGCTCAGCAAAACGCTGCTCGGGCTAAAGGCGGCCAGCGCAGTGGTCCTCGTGCTCGGCCTGGCCTCCAGCGCGACGGGAGCGCTGACCGAAGCCGGCGCCGGCGCCAAAACTGCAATCGTCACCGGCCTCACCGGCGCCGCCGCCTACATGCTCCTCCGCGGCGGCGGGGCCCTCGTCCAGGCGACCGGCAAGGCGCTCGACTACACCTAGTCCTGGGCGGAAGGCGTCGGCGCGCCGAGCGAAGCGGCGATGGCTAAGCCACGCGAGATCGAGCAGCGAATGCTGGCGACCCACGTCGGCACCCCCTGGCGCTACCGGACCCTCGCCAGCAAGGCCCGCACGAGAGCGATGTGGATCGTCGGGATCGCCTGGATCGCGATCGGGATCGGCGCCCTCGCCTTCCTCGCCGGCTTCTTCGGCTCCGCGTCCGGCACCTGACGACCGCGGTCGATCCGCGGCTAGCTCGCCCTAGCCAGAAAGCGACTGGCGAACGACTGGCTTGCGGGTCGCCTTGACCTCGTCGAGGCGGCGGACCGGGGTCGTGTAGGGGGCTTTCTTCGCCTTCTCCGGGTCGTCCTCGGCCTCGGCGAGGATCCGCTCGATCGCCTCGGCGAAGGCGTCGAGGCTCTCCTTGGCCTCGGTCTCGGTCGGCTCGATCATCAGCGCCTCCTCGACCAGCAGCGGGAAGTAGACGGTCGGCGGGTGGAAGCCGAAGTCGAGCAGGCGCTTGGCGAGGTCGAGGGTGGCGATCCCCAGCTCCCTCTTCATCGGCTTGCCGGAGAGGACGAACTCGTGCATGCAGTGGCGGTCGAAGGCGACGGGCAGGTGCTTGCCGGCGCGGCCCTTGGCAAGTCGCGCCTTGAGGTAGTTGGCGTTCAGCACCGCTATCTCCGATGCCTCGGCGAGGCCGTCGGCGCCGAGGCTGAGGATGTAGGCGTAGGAGCGGACGAAGACGCCGAAGTTGCCCTGGAAGCCGCGCAGGCGGCCGATCGACTTCGGTCGATCGTGGTCGAGGTCGTATGTCGGCCCGCTGCCGTTGCCGCTCTCGCGCCGCACGACCTGCGGCCGCGGCAGGAACGGCTCGATCCGCTCGGAGACGGCGATCGGCCCCGCGCCCGGGCCGCCGCCGCCGTGCGGCTGGCTGAACGACTTGTGCAGGTTGACGTGGACGATGTCGAAGCCCATGTCGCCGGGCCGCGAGTGGCCCATCACGGCGTTCAGGTTGGCGCCGTCGTAGTAGAGCGTCCCCCCCACCTCGTGGATCAGGCCGGCGATCTCGGCGATGTTCTCGTCGAAGAGGCCGAGCGTGTTGGGGTTGGTCAGCATCAGGCAGGCGACCTCGTCGTCGACCTTGGCCCGCAGGTCGTCCATCTCTACGCCGCCGCGCTCGTCGGTCGCGACCTTGACGATCTCGTAGCCGGCCATCGTCACCGAGGCCGGGTTGGTGCCGTGCGAGGTGTCGGGCGCCAGCACCTTGGTCCGCGCTTCGCCGCGGTCGGCGTGGAAGGCGCGGGTGAGCAGCAGGCCGGCGAGCTCACCGTGCGACCCGGCCGAGGGCTGCAGGCTGACGTGCGGCAGGCCGCAGATCTCGGCCAACGACTCCTGCAACAGCCACATCAGCTCCAGCGCCCCCTGGGCCCGCTTCGGATCCTGGGCCGGGTGCAGGCGGGCATGGCCGGGCAGCGCCGCGACCCGCTCGTTGAGCCGCGGATTGTGCTTCATCGTGCAGGAGCCGAGCGGGTAGAAGCCGGTGTCGAGGTCGAAGTTGCGGCGCGAGAGGCGGTTGTAGTGGCGGACGATCTCCGGCTCGGCGACCTCGGGCAGGCGCGGCGGCTCGGCGCGCAGAAGGTTCGCCGGGATCAGCTCCGCCAGCGGCGGCTCCGGCACTTCGGCGGCGGGCAGGACCGCGGCGCGGCGACCCGGCTTCGACTTCTCGAAGATCGTCCGCACCGCTTCGTCCTGCTGGTTCACACCGTCACCGCCTCGGCCGCGATCGCCGCGCCCAGCGCCTCGGCGAGGGCATCGATCTGCTCGCGGCTGCGGCGCTCGGTGATCGCCACCAGCAGGCCGTCGCCGTACTCGGGGTACTCGCGGCCGAGCGGGTAGCCGGCGGCGATGCCGCGCTCGGCGCAGCGCTCGAGGACCCGATCGACGGGCGCGTCGAGGCGGAGGGCGAGCTCTCGCGCGACCGGGGCCCCGTGCAGAAGCTCGACTCCGGGTACCGACACGAGCTGCTCGCGAGCGTAGGCCGCGCGCCGGACCAGCAGCTCACCCAGCTCGCGGAAGCCCTCGCGGCCGAGCCAGGCGAGGTGGATCGTCGCCGCCAGGGCGTTCAGCGCCTGCGCCGTGCAGATGTTGTGGGTCGCCTTCTCGCGACGGATGTGCTGCTCGCGCGTCTGCAGGGCGAGGACGAAGCCGCGCCGCCCGTCGACGTCGTCGGTCTGGCCGGCGATCCGGCCAGGCATACGGCGGATCAGCTCCTCGCTGCCGCAGAAGAAGCCGAACGAGGGGCCACCGAAGTCGAGCCGGTTGCCGAGCGGCTGACCCTCGCCGAGGGCGATGTCGGCGCCCTGCTCGCCGGGCGGCTTGAGCACCCCGAGCGTCATCGGGTCGACCGCGACGACCAGCAGCGCGGCGTGCTCCTTGGCAGCGGCGCCCAGCGCCTCGACGTCCTCGACCGCGCCGAGGAAGTTGGGGCTCTGCAAGAAGACGGCAGCGGTCTCGCCATCGACCGCCTCGGCCAGTGCGGCGGCGTCGGTGAGGCCAGCCTCGAGCCCGACCTCCTCGATCGTGGCGCCGAACCCCTCGGAGTAGGTGGCGAGGGTCTCGCGGCTGTGCGGGTGGACGCCGCGCGAGATGACGAAGCGCCGCCGGCCCTTGGTCGCCCCGATCGCCAGGTAGGCGGCCGAGGCGACCGAGGAGGGCCCCTCGTAGAGGCCGGCGTTGGAGACCGGCAGCGCGGTCAGCTCCGACATCGCGGTCTGGAACTCGAACATCGCCTGCAGGCCGCCCTGGGAGATCTCCGGCTGGTAGGGCGTGTAGGGGGTGAGGAACTCGCTGCGTTGGGTGATCGCGTCAACGATCGCCGGCACGTAGTGGTCGTACATCCCCGCACCGAGGAAACAGACCTGCTCCTCGCAGTCGGCGTTGCGCGCCGCCAGCGCCGCCAGCCGCTCGTAGACCTCGGCCTCGCTCATCCCCGCCGGCAGGGCCAGGGGCCGGTCGAGGCGCAGCGGCTCGGGGATCTGCTCGAAGAGGGCAGCGGTCGACTCGACGCCGATCGCAGCAAGCATCTCGGCGCGGTCCTCGGGCGTGGCGGAGGTGTAGCGGCTCACCTGCGTAAGGCTACGCAAGCGGGTGGCGGGCTTCGCTAGCCCTTTTCCAGCAACTTGCGGTATTCGCCGGCGTCGAGCAGGGCCTCGGCCTCGCTCGGCGCCGTCAGCTTCACCTTGACCAGCCAGCCCTCGCCGTAGGGATCGTCGTTGATCTTCTCGGGGGCGTCGGCGAGCGCGTCGTTGACCTCGACGATCTCACCGGAGAGCGGCGCGATCACGTCGGAGACCGCCTTCACCGACTCGACCTCCGCGTAGGAGGAATCTTTGTCGATTGCCACGCCAACCTCGGGCGGGTCGTAGAAGACGACCTCACCGAGGCTGTCCTGCGCGTACCAGGTGATCCCCAGGACGGCGTGCTCGTCTCCCTCCAGGCGGGCCCAGTCGTGCTGGTCGTGGTACAGCAGATCGTCGGGGTAGTTGGCGTCCGCCAAGTCAATTTTCCTTTCGGGATGAGGGACTCTCGTACAGAGGCTTGGAGGCTATGCGCGCGGGGCGGCGCTTGCCGCGCACGTCGATCTCGATCCCGGTGCCGGGCTCGGCCAGGTCGCTGCGCAGGTAGGCCAACCCAATGCCGATCTCGAGCGAGGGCGAGAAGCTGCCGCTGGTGACGGTGCCGACCTCCTCGCCGCCGGCGAGGACCGGGTTGCCCTGGCGGGGGATGCCGGCGCCCTCGATCTTGAACGGGGCCAGACGTTCGGCGGGGCCTTCGGCGCGAGCCCGGGCCACGGCTTCAGAGCCGATGAAGCCAGTCGCCTCCGCGCAGCACCAACCGAGCCCAGCTTCGATCGGGTTGCGCTCCGGGCTGAGGTCGTTGCCGTGCAGGTGGAAGCAGGCCTCGAGCCGCAGCGTGTCGCGGGCGCCAAGCCCGCAGGGGACGACGCCGGCGTCGAGCAGCTCGGCCCAGATTGCCGGCGCGATCTCCGGGTCGATCAGCAGCTCGACCCCGTCCTCGCCGGTGTAGCCGGTGCCGCAAGCGAGGGCCGGCCGGTTGCCGATCCGCACCGTCGCGACGCGCATTCGCGGCGGCAGCTCGATTGCCAGGGCCGCGCTGAGGATCGCCCGGGCGTGCGGGCCCTGCACGGCGAGCATCGCGTAGCGGTCGGCGACATCGCGAACAGAGACGTCGGAGTTACGGCTCCAGCGGCCGAGCCAGCTCAGGTCAGAGGCGTGGTTGGCGGAGTTGGTGACGAGCAGGTAGCGGTCGCCGCCAAGGCGGTAGGCGAAGAGGTCGTCGAGCACCCCACCCTCCTCATTGCAGAGGCAGGAGTACTGAGCGCCACCCAGGCCAACCGCGGCGACGTCGTTGGAGAGAACCCGCTGCAGAAAGGCCAACGCCCCCGGCCCCTCGACCTCGACCTCGCCCATGTGCGAGACGTCGAACATCCCCGCATGCGTCCGCACCGCGGAGTGCTCCTCCCGCACGCCCTCGTACTGAACCGGCATCTCCCAACCAGCAAACGGAACGAGCTTGGCGCCGAGATCGGCGTGGCGCTCGTAGAGAGGGGTGCGGCGGAGGTCCGTCACGGAGCAGGCAGGCTACCTGCGCCCGCCGTGCTCATTCTTTGAGGAAGCCAGGGACGTCTATGTCGTCATCCGAGACCCGCAGTTTGCGGATGTCGGTGTCCTCGGCCGAGATCCGCGGCCGGCTCTCGTAGCGGCGCCGAACCCGCTGCGGCGAGCGGGCCAGCAACTCGAAGCCCTCGAAGCCGGTGGCGATCACCGTGACGCGAACCTCGTCGCGCATCGACTGGTCGACAACCGAGCCAAAGATGATGTTGGCGTTGTCGTCGGCTTCGGCCTGGACGAGCTGGGCGGCCTCGTTGACCTCGAACAGGCCGAGGTCCTCGGGGCCGGTGATATTGAGCAGCATTCCGGTCGCGCCCTTGATCGACTCCTCGATCAGTGGCGAGGTGACGGCGGCCTTGGCGGCATCGATGGCGCGCGACTCGCCCGAGGCGGAGCCGACGCCCATCAGCGCCGAGCCGGCGTCGCGCATGATCGTGCGCACGTCGGCGAAGTCGAGGTTGATCAGGCCGGGGATCGTGATCAGGTCGGTGATGCCCTGCACGCCCTGGCGCAGGATGTCGTCGGCCTGACGGAAGGCCTCGAGCACGCTGGTGCGCCGCTCGACGGCCTGTAAGAGCTTCTCGTTGGGGACGATGATCAGGGTGTCGACGTTGTTGCGCAGTTTCTCGATCCCCTCGAGCGCCTGCTGCATACGCCGTTTGCCCTCGAACTCGAAAGGCTTGGTGACGGCACCGACGGTCAGCGCGCCGATCTCTTCCTTGGCGATCTCGGCGATCACCGGGGCCGAGCCGGTGCCGGTGCCACCGCCCTCGCCGGCGGTGACGAAGACCATGTCGGCACCCTTCAGCGCCTCCTTGATCTCATCGCGGCTCTCCGCCGCGGCGCCAGCCCCGACCTCGGGGTTGCCCCCGGCGCCGAGGCCGCGAGTCAGCTCCTGGCCGATTGAAAGCTTGATGTCGGCGTCACATGCCTGCAGCGCCTGCGCGTCGGTGTTGACGGCAACGAACTCGACGCCGCGGATACCGGCATCGACCATACGGCTTACGGCATTGGTGCCACCGCCGCCAGCTCCGACGACCTTGATTACGGCCAGGTAAGTGGATTCCATCTCCCGATTTCTCCAGCTCGCCGCCCATCGAGGGCTGGCGTTTGAGTTGAGCCTTCATTCCGTCCGACGCTTCAGCAAGGCTTAAGGGTTCAAGCTTACTCCTGAAGCACGGAAATTGCGCTCAACGTAGGGCATTTCCGGGGCTCTGTCAAACCCCCGGGACACATCCTGCAAGCGCCAACTCTCGATGGTTACTTGAGGGTTAGCCCAGTCTAACCCTACGGTCGAGGGTTCATTCGATAGGCGGAAGAGCATGCCCAGAGCCACCTACGGCGGGCCTGCGGGGAGCATGCAGGTCTACATAATCAAGCGCGGTGATCGCGGGGTCGGCGAGCACGGCGGCTGCGGCCTTCCACTTCGCCGCAGCCTGGGAGGCATCGCCGAAGCGCAGTTCGATCCCCGAGCGCAGCTTCACGTCCACCCCGCTTTCGCCGTAATAGCTGCTCTCTATATAGGGACGCAGCGTGGCCGGAGCGGCGCCGAGCACCCGCGCCTGCTCGAGGACGGGCCCGGCCAGGCGCCCTCCTTTTGGCACCGAGCTCAGGGGCAGATAGGGCAACAGCGTATCCTCGGGGAGCCGAAGCCAGGCGAGGATCTGCCCGTTCGGGCCAACCGCGACCGCGTCGGAGCCGGTGCCGATCGTGGCCGTCGCCCGCGGCGCATCGAGCTTGGCGGCGACGGTTGAGTCCCGGATCACGACCCAATAGATGGCGCCCAGGGCGACGACGACCAGGGCAGCCGCGATCAGCCACCTCCTCACAGCTGCCAACCCTCCGGCCAGCGCACGTCGCCCAGCAACTGCACCTCCGGCTCGAGCACCACCCCGAAGCGCTCGTGGACGCGGCGGCGCCCCGCCGCCATCAGCCCGAGCACGTCGGCCGTGGTCGCATCGCCCAGGTTCTCGACGAAGTTCGCGTGCTTCTCGGAGAAGCGGGCGCCGCCGACCCGCAGGCCGCGGCATCCCGCCTCCTCGAGCAGCTGCCCGGCCGTGCGCTCGCCGGCCTCCTCTCCCTCGGGATTCTTGAAGGTCGAGCCAAAGGTCTTGATCCCCGAGGGCTGTGCCTCGTGGCGGCGCTCCCGCATCGCCGCCATCGTCGCCTTGACCTCCTCCGGCGCGGCGGACACCAGCTCGAACGAAGCCGCCGCGACGATCTCGTCGGTGGCCAGGTTGGAGCTGCGATAGGCGAACCCGAGTTGCTCGGGGGTACGGCGCTCGCTGCCGGCCGGCGTGCAGACGTCGACCCAGGTCAGCACCTTCGCCAGCTGACCGCCGTAGGCGTTGGCGTTCATCTTCACCGCCCCGCCGACGGTGCCCGGGATGTTGACGCCAAACTCGATCCCCGACAGCCCCCAGGCGGCCGCCTTGGTGGCAGCCGAGGGAAGGCGCGCGCCGCCGCCGCAGAGCAGTTGCTCGCCCTCATGGGAGACAGCCGTCAGCTCGCCGTCGAGCTTCAGCACCAGACCGCGAAAGCCGTCGTCGGCAATCAAGAGGTTCGATCCGGAGCCGACGACGCCGATCTCGACCCCCTCCCCCCTTGCCCAGGCGAGCAGCTCGCCCAGTCGCCCGGCGTCGGCGGGGCGCGCGAACCAGTCCGCGTTGCCGCCGGTGCGGACCGTGGTCAGCCGCGCCAGCGAAAAGTCCCGTTCGACCCCGGGCGGTACGGCGCTCACCCGGCAGCTCCGTTCGCAAGCAGCGCCTCGCCGACCCGGAACACGTCGCCGGCGCCGACGGTCACCAGGACGGACCCCGACTCGAGTCGGGGTCCGAGCGCCGCCTCGGCCTGAGCCAGGGTCGGCGTCCAGAGAACGGGCTTGCCGCCCATCCTGTCGGCCGCGGCACGGGCGACGTCGAGACCGCTGATGCCGGCCAGATCGCCGACGGGCTCCTCACGGGCTGGATAGACGTCAAGCACGACGACTTCGTCGGCCAGCGCGAGCGCAGCCCCGAACTGCTCGGCGAACGCCTTGGTGCGCGAGTAGAGGTGCGGCTGGAAGGCAACCATCAGCCGCGAGGGCTGGAGCTCGCGCAACGCCGTGAGCGCTGCCCGCACCTCGGTCGGGTGATGGGCGTAGTCGTCGTAGATGCGTGCCCCGTTGCGCTCGCCCTTCAACTCGAGGCGGCGGTGAACGCCGGGAAAGTCGGCGAGCGCCGCCGCGGCGGCGTCGACGTCGAAGCGCGCCAGCTCGGCAGCGGCCAGCGCCGCACGAGCGTTGAGCGCGTTGTGCGCCCCAGGCACAGCAAGCGAAAGCTCGAAGGGACCGGGCGCGGTCATGCCGAAGCCACGAACGTCACCTTTGCCACCCATGAGGTGGTCGATGTGACGCTCGTCCTCCGGCAGCACGGCAGCTTGCGCCCCGGCTGCGAACTGGGCGAACGCGTCCCGCAACTCGGCTAGCGACCCCCAGCGCGAGTGGTGGTCCATCTCGACGTTGGTGATCACGGCGACATCGGGCTTCAGCTCGAGAAAGCTGGCGTCGCTCTCGTCTGCCTCGGCGACGACCCACTCCCCCGCGCCCCAGCCGGCGTTGGCCGCAGCTCCGCCCAGGCCCAGCCCCGGAACCTCGCCGCCGATGAAGAAAGCGGGGTCGGCGCCGATCTGCCGCAGTGCCCAGGCAAGCATCGCGGTCGTAGTCGTCTTGCCGTGCGTCCCGGCGACCGCGATCAGGCGCTTCCCGGCGCAGAGCTCGGCGAGCAGCTCACCGCGGTGGCGCACCGGGAGACCTCTCTCTCGCGCCAACAACAGCTCGGGGTTGGCCTCATCGATCGCGGTCGAGACGATTACCTCAGCGCCCTCGGGCAGGTTGGCGGCGTCGTGACCCACGGCGGGCTCGAGGCCGGCCGCACGCAGCCGCCCCATATAGGAGGAGTCCGCTCGGTCGCTGCCGGTCACAGCCGCCCCCAGCTCCTTGCAGACCAGCGCCAGCCCGCTCATCCCGGCACCACCGATGCCGATGAAGTGAAGCCGGCGTTCCCCCCAACCGCTCATTGACCCACCGCCGAGAGGACCTCGTCGGCGATCCGGCGCGCCGCATCGGGCTTGGCCAACGCCGCCGATGCTGCAGCCATCGCGGTGAGCCGCGCCTCGTCGCCGAGCAAGCCGCCGACCGTGGCAGCAAGGCCCTCCGGGTCGAGCTCGTCGTCGCTGATCACCGTCGCGGCGCCGGCCTCGGCCATCCAGGCGGCGTTGCCCTCCTGATGGCCGCCGGCAGCGTGCGGGTAGGGAACCAGGACCGCCGGGCGCCCGGTCGCCGTCAGCTCGAAGATCGAGCCACCCGAGCGGCCGAGCACGAGATCGCAAGCCGCGAGGGAGTCGCCGAGGTCGGGCTCGTAGGCGAGCAGGGTGTAGCGCTGGCTGTGCGGGGCGGCGGCGAGGCGCTGCTCCAGCGCAGGGAAATCCCGCCGGCCGGCGATGTGGAGGACATCGAAGTCGCGGCCGGCCCGCTCGGCGAAGGCCGCGATCGCGCACTCGTTGATCGAGCGCGCCCCCTGGCTGCCGCCCATCACCAGCAGGCAGCGAGCGTCCGGATCGATCCCGAACCGCGCCCGCGCGGCGGCCCGGTCCCCCGCCAGCACTGCCGCCGGCACCGGGCGGCCGGTAACCGTGTAGCGCTTTCCCTCCCGGCCGGGAATCGGAAAGGCGAGACAGACCCGCCGTGCCCGTGCGGCAAGCAGGCGATTGGCAAGGCCCATGTGACTGTCGGCCTCGGTCAGGACCAGCGGCGTTCGCCTCAACACCGCGGCGAGGCCGGCGGGCCCAGCGACGAAACCGCCGCCGCCCATCACCACGTCGGGGCGACGGCGGCGGAAAACACGCAGCGCGGTACCGACTGCGCCGATCGCCTCGACCCCGGCCAGCGCCGCGCGCAAGCGGTTGCCGCGGTCGATGCCGCGCACCTCGAGGAAGTCGATCTCGTAGCCGGCAGAGGGCACCAGGTCAGCCTCGATCCGCTCGCGCGTGCCGAGGAAGGAGACCGTGGCGCCGCTAGCCCGAAGCTCGTCGGCGACCGCCATGGCCGGTACGACGTGACCGGCCGTTCCCCCGGCTGCCACCACTACTTTTACGGCTTCTGGCACTGCTCG
The DNA here is from genome assembly GCA_963718755.1 of uncultured Solirubrobacterales bacterium. Classification (GTDB taxonomy): domain Bacteria; phylum Actinomycetota; class Thermoleophilia; order Solirubrobacterales; family 70-9; genus VRUE01. Next base: position 2,389,392 of record OY970376.1, on the reverse strand, counting down.
ATCGGCTCCTTCCAGCGACACTGCTCGATCGGGTTTTTGCGCGCGTGGGCTTACGGCCACCTTCGACGACCCGCAGTTTGCCAGCGCGGGCGGTCCCCCCGCGAGCGACGTTGAGGATCAGGCCCACGGCGAAGAGGGTCGTCATCAGGCTGCTGTTTCCGTAGGAGACGAATGGCAGCGGCACCCCGGTCAGCGGCGCCAGTCCCATCACGGCAAAGAGGTTGATCGTCGCCTGCACGAGGACAAGCGAGGTGAGGCCCGCGACGAGCAGCTTGCCGTAGTTGTCCTTGGCTTTCTTCGCCACCTGCAGGCCGGCGTAGCCGAAAAGGGAGAAGAGCCCGACGACGCCGAGGATTCCGACCAGGCCCAACTCCTCGCCGATCACCGCCGAAATCATGTCGGTGTGCGCCTCGGGCAGGTAGAAGGCCTTCTGCACGCCGTTGCCGATCCCGACCCCGAAGAGCCCACCCGAGCCGAGCGCGATCTTGGCCTGCGCCGCCTGGAAGCCGGCGCCGCCGGCGTCGGCGCCGGGGTTGAGGAAGCCGGTCAGGCGAGCCATCCGGTAGGGCTCGATCACCGTCATCAGCAGAGCGAAGGTGGCGAGCACGACGCCGATCAAGGCGAGGTCACGCACGCGCACGCCGGCTGCTATCAGGGTAGCGGCGACGGCGAAGGTGATCACCATCGTCGTGCCCAGGTCGGGCTCGGCGACGATCAGCAGGGCGGCGGCGCCGACGACGAGCAGGAACGGCATCAGTCCCTCGAGCGAGCGGGCCCGTTTCGGCTTGCGCGCCAGCAGGTCAGCGGCGTAGAGAATCAAGGCCACCTTGGCCAGCTCTGAGGGCTGGATCTGCAGGAAGCCGGAGCCGATCCAGCGGCTGGAGCCGTTGACGGTGGTGCCGGCGACGAGCACGACGAGCAGCAGGAAGAAGGAGACGCCGAGGATGACCGGGGTGAGTCGGCGGAACAGCTGCAGGCCGTGGCGCGCGGTCAGGTGCATGACCAGCAGCCCGACCGCGCCGAAGAGCAGGGTCCGCTTCAGGTAGAAGGCACTGTCGGAGAGGCCGCCGTCGCTGAGCACGCGCGTGGTCGAGCTGGCCGAGAAGACCATCACCGCTCCGAAGGCGAGCAGGCAGAGGGTCGCGGTTAGCAGCAGGTTGTACTCGGCCGGCAGGCTGGCAACGCGCCGCTTCTTCGTCTTGCCTTTCTTGCTCTTCTTGCCCATCGACCCCAACCAGGGAAGGGTGAGCGCCCGCGAGCTCATGTCAGCTCTCCGACGATCTCGCGAAAGCGATCGCCGCGCCGTTCGAAGTTTTCGAAGGCGTCGAAGCTGGCGCAGGCGGGCGAGAGCAGCACGACCTCCCCCGACGTGGCGGCGGCGGCGCGCTGCACGGCCTCCTCGAGGTCCTCACAGCGGTGCAGCTCGACGCCTTCGGCGAGGACCGGGGCGAGCGTGGTCGCGAGCCGGTCGGCGGTGGCGCCGATCAGGTAACAGGCGGTGCAGTGCTCGACCGCGGGGTCGAGCAGCGGCGCGAAGTCCTCGCCCTTCTCGCTGCCACCTAGGATCGCGTGGACGCCCCCCTCGAAAGCACTGATGCCGACGACGGCCGAGGCGACGTTGGTCGCCTTCGAATCGTTGACGTAGCGGACGCCCTCGATCTCGGCGACCAGCTCGAGCCGGTGCGGGACCCCGGCGAAGCTGCGCAGGCCCTCGCGCACAGCATCGCGGTCGAGCCCCATCGCCAGCGCCGCGCTCGCGGCGGCGAGCGCGTTGGCGACGTTGTGCTCGCCGAAGAGCCCGAGCTCCTCGGTCGCGAGCAGCGGCTCGTCGCCGTAGAAGATCGTCCCTTCGGCCAGCACCACCTCGCACTCCGGACCGCCGCCACGACAGAAGGCGATGCGGCGGGCGCAGCCGCCGAGGTCGGTGCCGGCAAGGGCCGGATCGTCGCCGTTGTAGATCGCGATGTCGTCATTGCCCTGGTTGGCGAAGATGCGCAGCTTCGCCGCCAGATACGAATCGAGGTCGGCGTGACGATCGAGATGGTCGGGCGCGAGGTTGAGGAAGACCGCGCACTCCGGGGCAAACTCCGTGGTGTCCTCGAGCTGGAAGCTGGAGGCCTCGCAGACGACGGTTGCGCCGGCGTCGATCGTGCCGGCAAGCGCGGAGAGCGGGGTGCCGACGTTGCCGGCGACGGCGACCGGCTCGCCGGCCGTGCGGTAGACATGGCCGAGCAGCTCGACGGTGGTGGTCTTGCCGTTGGTGCCGGTGACGGCAAGGGTGCGATTGGGAACCGCCCGCCAGGCGAGCTCGAGCTCGCCGATCACGTCGACGCCCCGCTCCAGCGCGGCAGCGATCACCGGCGCCTCGTGGGGCACGCCCGGGCTCTTGACGATGGTCCGTATTCCATTCAGCTGCGCCAGTCCATCCGTATCCAGGACAACTTCGACGCCATCGGCGCCAAGCCCTGCCGCACCGTCGGGGTGCCCGGCATCAACCCCCCGTACGGCTTCCCCCCGCGCGGCGAGCATCCGCGCGGCAGCGATCCCCGAGCGGGCCAAGCCAACGACGAGGAACGGCCCGGGAGGCAGCGGCGGACGGGGCTTGCGGGGCGGCGGGGCGCTCATGCACGTATGTTCGCGACCCCGCCGGTCAGCCCTGTGAGCAGGTACTACCTCACAGGATGTGCAGCTCTTCGACGCTTGTCACGGCACCGCGACGAACGCTCCCACCAACGCGACAAGGTGAGATCGATGACCGTCGAGCCGCCGAGAACCGCCGTTAGCGCCCAGGTGGTCGCTGCGCTACTCCACGAGTGCATCTCGGAAAACAGGAGCACCGCCCCCGCAGCAACCAACGTCAAGAAAAAAGGAATCAACCGAATGATGATCATGAGACCACCCCAAAGAGATTGACGACGAGGTAAACGACCAGCGCAACCCCACCTCCGCAGTAGCTGCCTTCCACAGCCCAGTGCATACGATTGTCTGAAGTGTAACGGAGCGCCCGGGCGACCGTTCCACCGACCACGGCGCCGAGCGCCGCCCCAATCGCGATGACGCCGGGCTCGGCAAGGTTCGGAAGCGCCGCAGACGAAAACATGCACCGACCGTAGGGGTCCAGAACGCGCGCATGGCGCGCACATTGGAACCTTTCTGCAACGCCTCAATAAAGAGTCGCGGCGAGGCGCTTGCGGTACTCGCGCGCCAGCGGATCGGCAGGCTCGACTTCGCTGAGGATGCCAACGATGGCGCGCCGCAGCTCCTCGCGGTCCTCCCCGTCGGCCTTCCCGATCTCACCCAGCAGGGCGTCGAGCGCGGCCTCGCGATCACCGCGGTCGAGAGCGGCAAAGGCCTCCGTGCCGACACCCTTCCTCGCCAGGCCGATCCTGGCCTTGATCCCTTCCGCCCCGAAGTGGCCCTCGTGCCCTTCAACTGCTTCCAGCGCCTCGCCTTCTGCGCCGCGCTCCAGCCGCGCTCTGGCGAGGGCCGCCGCGATGTCGGCGCGGCGCGGCTCGAGTTCGGCCGCCTCGCGCAGCGAGAGCTCATCACCCTTGGCAAACAGCCCGTCGGCCCGTGATGGAGTAAGCGAGTCGAACAGCTCCTCGACTTTGACCTTCGGCACCGCCCCGACGAACTCGCTCGCGACCTTCCCGTCGCGGAACGCCTTCACCGCCGGTATTCCCTGTACGCCGTAGCGGGCCGCAAGCCCCTGATTGGAGTCGACGTCGACCTTGGCCAGCACAACCTTGCCGTCCCTTGCTTTCTCGGCCGCCTCGAGTGCCGGCGTCAGCGTCCGGCAGGGCCCACACCACTCCGCCCAGAAATCCACCACGACCGGGACTTGCCGCGAGCGCTCGATCACATCCTGCCCAAAGGTCGCCTCGGTTACGTCAATTGCCATGCCCCGAAGGTTAATTTGCGGCGATCCCCGGATGCGGATCAACGCCTATCGGCGTACGGTCTTCTTGGGCGGGGAATTTCCACCGAAGGAGGAAACATGTCGAACGTCGACACCGCCCGGTCCGCCTATGAGGCCTTCGGCCGCGGCGACATGGAGACGCTGAGCGAAATGCTGAGCGAGAACGGGACCTGGCTCACCTCGGACGAGCTACCACTCGGGGGCGAAACGCAAGGCCGTGACGCGATCCTCTCCAACTTCACCCAGATTCCCAACTACTGGTCGTCTTTCAGCGTCGAGCCAGAGGAGTTCATAGACGCCGGCGACTGGGTGGTCGTGAAGGGCACGCAACGCGCGGGCAACGACGCGGGCAGCTTCGAGGCGCCGTTCGCTCACCTGATGAAGTTCGAGAACGGCCAGATCGTGCGCGGAGAGTTCTACGCCGACAGCGCCAAGGCAGCGAAGGTGCTCGCCTGAGCGACATAGCCCTGGGCGCCTGAGCGGTGACCTGGCCAAGCAGATCAAGGACGACCGAGGGAGTGTGCTCCGCACATGACCGAGGGAGGACGCCGATATGCGCCGGCCAGGGCGCCGGTCAGGCGCCCGCAGTCAGGCCGTCCAAGTCGCGGCGGAGCTCCTTTAGCTCGTCGCGGATACGGCCGGCCTCCTCGAAGCGGAGGTCGTCAGCGGCGGCCAGCATCTCCTCCTCCAGCGAGACGATCGTGCGCTCCAGCTCCTCCGGCGTGGCGAAGTCGCCGCCCGCTTTGCGCCGGCGGCGTTTCGGCGTCCGGTCCTCCATCGCCAGGAACTCGGCCATCTCGGAGATGCCCTTGCGCACGGTCTCGGGCGTGATCCCGTGCTCCTTGTTGTAAGCGAGCTGGATTGCCCGGCGACGAACGGTCTCGCTCATCGCCGCACGCATCGCGTCAGTCTCCTTGTCGGCGTACATCAGCACCCGCCCGTTGACGTTGCGGGCGGCGCGGCCGATCGTCTGCACGAGGCTGGTCTCACCGCGCAGGAAACCCTCCTTGTCGGCGTCGAGGATCGCCACCAGCGAGACCTCGGGCAGGTCGAGGCCCTCGCGCAGCAGGTTGACCCCGACCAGAACGTCGTACTCGCCAAGGCGCAGCTCGCGGATGATCTGGATCCGTTCGAGGGTGTCGATCTCCGAATGCAGGTAGCGAACCTTGATCCCGTACTCGAGCAGGTAGTTGGTCAGGTCCTCGGCCATCTTCTTGGTCAGCGTCGTGACCAACACCCGCTCGCCGGCGTCGGCGCGGAGCTTGATCTCGTTCATCAGATCGTCGATCTGATTCTTCGTCTCGCGCACCTCGATCTCGGGGTCGATGATTCCGGTCGGGCGAACGATCTGCTCGACAGTGCGCGTCGCTTCGGCCCGCTCGAAAGGCCCCGGGGTTGCCGAGACCATGACCAGCTGATCGACGCGGTCGAGGAACTCCTGGAACTTGAGTGGCCGGTTGTCGATCGCCGAGGGCAGGCGGAAGCCGTAGTCGATCAGCGTCGACTTGCGGGAGCGGTCACCCTCGTACATGCCGCCGATCTGCGGGATCGTCTGGTGGGACTCGTCGACAAAGACGACGAAGTCGTCGGGGAAGTAGTCGATCAGGGTGTGCGGCGGGCTGCCCGGCGGGCGCCCGTCCAGGATGCGCGAGTAGTTCTCGATCCCCGAGGTGAAGCCGAGCTCTTTCAGCATCTCCAGGTCATAGGCGGTCCGCTGCCGCAAGCGGTGTGCCTCGAGCTGCTTGCCCTCGTCCTCGAGCTCCGCCGTGCGCGAGTTCAGTTCGTGGCGGATCTCCTCGACCGCGCGGTCCAGGGTCTCGTCACGGGTCACGTAGTGCGACGCCGGCCAGACCGAGACATGGTCGATCGTGTCGAGGATCTCGCCGGTCAGGGGGTCGAAGTGCTGGACCCCCTCGATCTCGTCGCCGAAGAGGCTGATCCGGTAGGCCGACTCGGCGTAGGAGGGCATGATCTCGAGCACCTCGCCGCGCACCCGGAAGGCACCGCGGCCGAGCACGGCGTCGTTGCGCTGGTATTGCATTTTGACCAGCTTGCGCAGCACCTCGTCGCGATCGATCTGGTCGCCGACTTTGAACAGCTGCATTTTTTCGTTATAGACCTGGGGCGACCCGATGCCGTAGATACAGGAGACCGAGGCGACGATGATCACGTCGCGGCGGGCGAAGAGGGCTGCGGTGGCGGCGTGGCGAAGGCGGTCGATCTCGTCGTTGATCGAGGAGTCCTTCTCGATGTAGAGGTCCTGGGCGGGGACGTATGCCTCGGGCTGGTAGTAGTCGTAGTAGGAGACGAAGTACTCGACCACGTTCTCGGGGAAGAACTCGCGGAACTCGTTGCAGAGCTGGGCGGCCAGCGTCTTGTTGTGGGCGATCACCAGGCTGGGCCGCTGGACCGCCGCGATCGTCCCCGCCATGGTGAAGGTCTTGCCGGTGCCGGTCGCGCCGAGCAGGGTCTGGAAGCGTTCCCCGGCCGCGAGCCCCTCGGTAAGCCCCGCGATCGCCTTCGGCTGATCGGCCGTCGGCGTGTAGGCGGGGTTGAGCTTGAAATCCGGCATCGGGTGACCTTAGCGTGGCGACTTACCGTCCTATATAGGGGGCTAAGTCGCCAGGGCGGTAGCCTGGCGGACCGTGACCCGCTCGCAGAAAGCGCTGGCCGGCTTCTTTGGCTTCATGGGGACGATGCACTTCGTCATCCCGCGCAGCTTTGAGGCGATCATGCCGCCCTCGCTGCCGGCCCACCGCGAGGCGGTTGTCGTCAGTGGCGTGGCCGAGATCGTCGGTGGTGCCGCCGTCCTGCCGGCCCGTACTCGGCACTTTGCCCGCTGGTGGTTGCTCGCCCTGCTGCTCGCCGTCTTTCCGGCCAACGTCCATATGGCGCTCAACCCCGAGCAGGTGCGCGGCCTCGACCTGAACCGGGTTCCGCGCTGGACGTTGTGGGCGCGTCTACCCCTGCAGCCACTGGCGATGCTTTGGGTCTGGCGGGCCACCCGCAGCTGACGCCCGAGTAGGATAAACGCGCCGATTTCTTTTTGAAGCCTGCTGTCTGTAGTACACCTGTCGTCAAGCACAGAGAATCCTGTCCATGAAACCACGCGACCGATTCGCAGTCAGCCTGCGCAAAGCCCGGCAGAAAGCCGAACTGTCCCAGGAGGAGCTGGGTTTTCGCTGCGACCTGCACCGCACCGAGATCTCGCTGCTGGAGCGCGGCGGGCGCGAGCCACGGCTCGGCACGATCATCAAGCTCTCCAGCGCGCTCAACGTGACGCCGGAAGAGCTCTGCACCGGGATTTCCTGGAGCGTCAAAGGCCAGAAATTCCAATTTAAGAAATAGCGGTTGAGGGCAGTCCCGGCAGGGGTTCCGCTTAACTTTTTCCGAAGACAGGTTGTGGCCGTCCGAGGTTGCCGCCGCGGAAAAAGTACAAGACGCTTCACCCCTACCGGGACTGCCCGCTCCTAAGGCAGAAACTGTTCCAGCAGGCCTTGTGCTGGGCCGAGGAAATTTTCTAGGTTGTCCAGTAGGGAGCTGGCGTTGTTGATCAGTTCTATTGCTTGGTCGATTGGGATTTGGCGCACGGTGGCTCTTAGTGGGGCGCCGAGGAATGGGGGGATTGCGCCGGCGCGTTCTGCGTCGTCGATCGCGCGCAAGAGGCCGGCACGGATCGCTCGTGCCAGCTCCGCGTCACTGACGTCGTAGCGCTCGGTGAAACGCTCACGCGAGGCGGGCGTGGCGAGGGCTCGGGCAAGGGTCTCGCGGCTGACGCCGAGCTCACAGGCCGCCCCGTCGAGCGCCGAGAGCGAGAACTGCTCGGCGATCTGCTGCAGACCTTCGGGGTCGCGCCAGGGCCGGTCCTGGCAGGGGTCCTGGACCTTGGCCGGCGCGTAGGAGGATCCGCCCGCCGCGAGATAGGAAAGGACCAGTGCCAGCGAAGCGACGATGGCGACGCCGACGAGCATGTTCCCCCGGACAACGGAATTCACAGCTCAACCTTCCGCGCGAGACCAATCGGGATCAGGGCCAGCAGGCCGATCAGGGCACCGAGGCCAAACGATGGGCTGAAGGCGTGGGTGGCGCCACGATCGAGCTGGTCCTGCAGTTCTTCGCGCAGGACGATCACGTCCTCACGGTCGGCGGGGTCGCTGGGCAGCGGCTCGAAGACGGGGCCGATCGTCGGCACTTTGCCCCGCTCGCCCTCGAGCCGGTCCTCGATCCGCTGCGCCAGCTCGAGCTTCAGCAGCGGTTCCACCCGCGAGTCGAGCACGACGGCGGTGCCGGCATCGATCGCGTCGCGGCGCTGCTCCGCAATGTCGGCCGTAAACAGCGGCGTCAGTGCGATCAGGCCGATTGCAACTCCGGCGTGGCGGGCGGAGATCGTCCAACCACCGTGGATCGCCTGAGGCGCCCGTCCAGCCAGCGCCGTCTCGGTCAGGGCCGAGAGGACCAGGGCCAGGCCGACACCGACGAGCAGCTGCGGCGGCACGGTGAGGATCACCTCCGCGTCGGGCAGCAGCGCGAGGCCGCCGAGGCCGCCCGCGACCAGGATCGCCCCGGCCGCAGCGCGGGCGCGCTCACTTCCTGCCGCAGGGCCGAGCCGAGAGCCGAGCAGCGCCGCCAGCGGCATCACCGAGACGACGATCGCCGCCCCGATCGGGCTCAGGCGCCAGCCCTCGATCAAGAGCAGCACGAGCAGGAACAGGGCCGCCGCGATCGCCGCCGAGATCATCGCCAGCGCCAGGTTGGCGAGCAGGTGGGGACGGCCGGTTTGACGCAGCTCGGTGGCGATGATCCCCGTCGCCGCCTCGTGCCGGGCAACGGCCAACACCGGCACGCCGACGGCAATCGCGATCGGCGCCTGGATCAGGAAGATCGACTGCCAGGAGACGAGCTCGGTGAGCACCCCGCCGACGGCCGGCCCCAGCGCCGCGCCGGTGGCACCCGCGGCCGCCCAGACGGCAACCGCGCGGCGCTCGCTGCCAACCGTCGCCGGCAAAAGCTCGAGCACAGCGGTGATCGCGATCGCCCCGCCGAGCGCCTGCACACAGCGTGCCGCGATCAGGGTGCTCAGCTCGGCGGCCAGACCACAGGCAAGGCCGGCGCCGGCGAAGACGGCAAGGCCGATTGCAGCGGCGCGGCCGGGCCCGATGCGACGGGCGAGGTGAGCGGCGGGAACCGCGGCCAGGGCCATCACCAGGTTGAAGGAGATGAGCACCCAGGTGACCCCGGCAACGCTGGTGTCAAGCTCGCGGTAGATCTCGGGCAGGGCGAGAACGACGATCGAGGAGTCGGCCAGAACCAGGCCGACAGCGATCGCAAGAGACGCGACGCGAGGGCGTGGCGCGCTCAATAGCCCAGCTCCTTCGCGTATTTCTCGCGGTAGGCCCGCTGCTTGTCGAGCACGTCTTCGACGTAGGCGCGGGTTTCGGGGAACGGGATGCCCTCGATGCTCAGCTCACTGCCTCCCCACCTTTCAGCGTTGGTCGGTCCGGCGTTGTAGGCGGCGAGCACGGCGATCACGTCGCCGTCGTAGCGGTCGAGGAGTTCACGCAGGAGAAAGGTGCCGTAGCGAATGTTGATTTCCGGATCGGAGAGGTCGCCGAGCTCGAAGGTCGTGCCGCCACTGTGGCGCTCGATGTCGGCCGCTGCCTGCGGGGTGATCTGCATCAGCCCTCGCGCACCGGCACTCGAGGTGCGGTCGTCGAACTTCGACTCGGCGTAGATCACGGCGGCGATCAAAGCGGCGTCGACGTCCTTTTCCTCGGCCTGCTGGCGGATGATGTCCTCGTGGCGCAAGGGCAGCGTCAGCTCCTGGATCACGTCGTCGAAACTGCCGAACACGCCGAGCGCCAGCCCGGCCGCGAGGCCGGCCGCAACGGCCGTGCCGGCGGCGAGCAGACGCCGGCGACGGCGCGCCCTTTTCTTCATCGCTCAAGCTTCTCGACAAGAGCGGACAGCTCCCGTTCCAGGTCTTCGATGCTGCCGTCGTTCTCGACCACATGCTCGGCACGGGTCGCCTTTTCGTCCTGGGCGAGCTGACGTGCCTCGCGCTCATCCACCAGCGCATGGCCGCGGTCCGCCGCCCGAGCATGCCGAACCTCGTCGGATGCGATCACCGCAAGGGTCGTGTCGAAGACACCCTCCATGCCCGACTCGAACAGCAGCGGGACCTCGACCACCGCCACGGCTGCGTCGCCGGGGAGCGAGGTCAGCCAAGCGCCGATCCGTTCCCCGACCAGCGGGTGGATCTGGCCCTCGAGCCACTTCAGCTCATCGGGGTCCGCGAAGACGATCGAGCCGATCCGGTTGCGGTCGACCCGCCCGTCGGGCGCCACATCCTCCCCCCAGCGCTCGACCAAGCGTGGAAGCAAGGGCCCGGTCTCGAGCAACTCGTGCACCACCGCGTCGCTGGAGATCGTCACCGCCCCCAGCCTGCCGAAAGCGGCAAGCGCCTCGGACTTCCCCGCCGCAATTCCACCGGTAAGCCCGATGGTCAGCGGCCGGGCCAAGCCCCACTCAGTCCTGCTCTGCGTCGCCGTCCTGCTCAGGCTCGGAATCGCCGGCAGCCTCATCCACGTCATCAGGAGAGTCCGGACGGTCAGCAACCGATTCCCCCTCCTGAGCCTCCGACCCCTCATCCTCCACAGGGCCATCGTCCTCAGCCTCAGGCGTCTCGACAGCCTCATCGGCCGGGGCAGTCGCCTCCTCGGCCACGGGCTCCTCAGCCAGCTGCTCAGCGGCGACCTCGGCAGCAGGCTCCTCCGCCACCTCGGCCACGGGCTCAGATGACTCCTCCTCAGACGCCTCCGCCGCGGGCTCCTCAGCTTGCTCAGCGGGGGCCTCGGCGGCCGGTTCCTCAGGCTCCTCTGCCGTGGGTGGCGTGGCGGAGGACTCCTCGCCCGCGGCCTGCGAGGACGAGGAGTCCTCCGCCGCGCCAGGACCCGCGGCCTGAGGCTCTTGTCCCTCAGCCCCCGAGCCCGCCGCTTCAAGTTGCTCGCCGAGGTCCCCCATCGGCATGTTCTGCCCCTCGACCCGCTTGATGCTGAGCGAGAGCCGCCGCCGCTCCTCGTCGATCTCGAGAATCTTCACGTTGAGCGTCGAGTTCGGCTCGACCACCTCGCTGGGGCTCTCGACGTGGTGGTCGGCGAGCTCGGAGATGTGGACCAGGCCCTCGACGCCGGGCAGGATCTCGACGAAGGCGCCGAAAGCGACGACCTTGGTCACCGTCCCCTCCAGCACGTCGCCGGAGCGGTGGGTGCTGATCACGCGCTGCCAGGGGTCCTCCTGGGTCTGCTTGAGACCGAGGGAGATGCGCTGGCGGTCGCGGTCGATGTCGAGCACTTTGATCCGCACCGTGTCGCCGATCGAGACGACCTCGGAGGGGTGGTTGACGTGGCTCCAGGAAAGCTCGGAGATGTGGATCAGGCCGTCGATCCCGTCGAGGTCGACGAAGGCACCGAAGTCGACGATGTTGGAGATCTTGCCCTCGACCACCTGGCCCGGCTCGAGCCGGCCGAGGATCTGCTCGCGGACCTCCTTGCGCTCTTCCTCGAGCACGGCGCGCCGCGAGAGCACCACGTTGTTGCGGCTGCGGTTGAGCTCGATCACTTTGCACTCGAGCGTCTGGCCGAGGAACTCGTCCAAGTTGTGGACGCGGCGGATGTCGACCAGCGAGGCGGGCAGGAAGCCGCGCACCCCGAGGTCGAGGATGAGGCCGCCCTTGACCACCTCGATCACGCTGCCTTCGACCGGTTCGCCGGACTCCGCCGCTGCCTCGATGCGGCGCCACGCCTTCTCGAAGCGGGCGCGCTTCTTGGAGAGGACCAGACGCCCCTCGGCGTCTTCTTTGGTCAGGACGAGGGCGTCGATCTCCTCGCCCAGCTCGACCTCGTCGCCCGGATCGACCGACTTGCGGATCGAGAGCTCATTCGAGGGAATGACCCCCTCGGACTTGTAGCCGATGTCGACCAGGACCTCGTCTTTGTCGATCCGCACGACCTTGCCTTTGACAACGTCGCCCTCGTCGAAGGAGACCATCGTCGCCGCGTAGTTCGGCACGATTTTGCCGTCGATTTCGACCAGCAGGCCGTTGGATCCCTCCACGGGGGAGCCGGTCGAAGCAGGGGTCAAGGTCGTATCGGTCACGGACACAGCGAGGGATAATTGCAGAGTGGATACGCTCCACGTCGTGCCGGTTCGAGCTACCAAGCGCGGCGACGAGCGAACCCCTTTGACCGGGGAGTATGACGTGCTGATCTGCGGTGCCAGCTTTGCCGGGCTCGCCGTCGCCCGCGAGCTGGCCGGCTCAGGCGCCGACGCGCTGATCGTCGACCGCTACGAGATCGGCGAGCGGCAGACCTCGGCCTGCGGCATCCCAACCGAGTGGCTGCGGGCAACCGGGCTGATGGAGGCGGAGCGGCAGCGCTTCAGCTCGCTCTTGATCCACACGCCCCACGGCAGCAAGCGCTACGAGCTTCCCTGGACCCTCTCGACCTTCGACTACCGCGAGCTCTGCGAGCTGCTCTGGCGCCAGTGCGACGCCCGCTTCGAGACCGCCAAGGTGAACGGCCGTGCCCGGCCCGCCAACGGCGACGGCCGGATCGCAGTCGAGACCGACCGCGGCGTGCTCTCGGCGCCGCTTGTCGTCGACGCGCTCGGCTGGCGGCGGATGCTCGCCTCCGGCGACGGCTACCAGCCCCCCGACGCGCCACTCTCGCGCGGTCTAGAGGTGCACCCCGGCGGCAGCAGTGAGGACCTCGAGATCTGGATCGACCGCCGCTACGTCCCGGCGGGCTACGGCTGGTCGTTTCCCGCCCGCGACGAGCTGCGGATCGGCGTCGGTTCCTTCGACCCACGTTTCCACGTCCGCGAGACGACCGAGTTGCTCGCCGAAGATCTCGGCAGTGAGCGCGTCCGCTACCAGGGCAACTGGATACCGCACAAGCTGCGCCGCGCCACCGAGGGCGGCGTCTTCTTTGCCGGCGACTCCGCCGGCCACTGCCTGCCGCTGACGGCGGAGGGGATCAGGACCGCGCTCTACTTCGGTGTCGCCCTGGGGCAGGAGCTGCGCTCCGTGCACGAGGGTCGCCAGGACCGCGAGCGGGCCGCGAGCCGCTACACCGAGTTCCACGACGCGCACGGGCGGAAATTCCGCTGGATGCTGCGTGTGCAGAAGCTCGTGCCACGAATCCCGCCACGGCTGCTGGGCCCGATGATCCGACTGCTTGGCTCCAGGCGCTTCGTCAAGTGGTCCTTCGACCACTACCTGCAGATCGCGCCGCCTCCGGCGCGCTCAGCGAACGACCAGAACGGTGCCCGCCATCAGCAGGGCGACACCGATCACCCGCTCGGGGCTGAGCGGGACTTCGTCGAGACCAAACAGGCCTAGCCGGTCGATCGCCACCGAGGCGGTGAGCTGGCCGGCGATCGTCGCCGCAGCGACCCCGCCCGCACCGACGGCGGCAACGGCAATCAGCGCATTGGTGACGTAGATGGCGCCGAGCAGGCCGCCGAGCAGGTAGTACCAGCTGACGTCGAAGGTCGAGCTGAGCCCACCGGCCTTGCCGCTGAGGACGACGATCGCGGCAAGCGCGATCGTGCCCACCGTGAACGAGATCAGCGCGGCGGGGAGGCTACCCGTCGCCTTGCCGAGCCCAGCGTTGATCGGCGCCTGCAGGGCGATCAGGCCGCCGGCGGCGGCAGTCAGCAGAACCGCGAGGCCCTTGTCCATCGGCGCATCCTCTCAGTCGGCGTGATTTTCCGGGACCGGTCGTGTTGCATCATTTGAAGATGCCACCGCCAGCCGAGGGATTCGCTTCACGCCACTTCGTCGGCCCGGCCTTGCGTACGCAGCCCGACCGCCGGCTGGTGAAGCTGGTCCGCGACGGCTACGAGGTCGCCTTCGAGGAGATCGTCCGCCGTTACGGCCGGCCGCTGACTCGCTACGCCGCTTCGATCGTCGGCGGTCGCTCAGAAGACGTAACCCAGGACGCCTTCTCCAAGGCGTTGCTCGCGCTGCGCCGCGACGACGCCGAGATCGAGTTGCGGCCGTGGCTGTTCAGGATCGTCCGCAACACCGCGCTCAACGATCTGCGCGACAGCCCTCCCACCCCCGCGGTACTGGCAGAGGCACTTGCCGGCGGTCAAGACCCGGCCGAGGAGCTCGAGCACCGCGAGGAGCTGGCCGACCTGATGAAGCGCCTACAGGCACTGCCCGAGCCGCAGCGGGCGGCGATCGTGATGCGCGAGCTCGAGGGGCTCGGGCACGAGGAGATCGCCGCGGCGCTGGGTATGACCGGGGGCGCCGCCAGGCAGGCGATCCACCGGGCGCGGCGGGCACTGCGCAACGGAGCGGGCATGCTGCTGCCGCTACCGCTGCTGGAGTCCCTGCTCGCGGGCGGCGGACCGGCCACGGCCGAGGCGGCTGTGGGTGCCGCCGGCATCGGCGGCGCGAGCGTCGCGCTGAAGGCGACGGCGGCCACCGTGCTTGTTGCGGGCGCCGTCGGTACCGGGGCCGTGATCGACCAGGCGTCGCGCACGGGCAACGCCGGCGCCACTCCGCCGCCCACGCGCGAGAACGTCAACACCCAGGGCCCGACTGCACCGCTTGCCGAATCAAGTGGCGATGACGGATCAAGCAAGGGCCACGGCTCGGGTGACGAGGATGGGGGTCGCGAGGACAACAGCGGCAAGGACAGCTCGGACGAAGATCGCGACGACTCCGCCGGGCCCAGCGAGCGCAGCGGCCGTGGCGGGGGCGACGAGGGTCGCGACTCGTCCGGCTCCGATCGCTCCGGTCCGAGACATGGTGGCTCCCAGGAGAACCTGGATGGCAGCGAGGACCGCTCCGGGAGCAACAGCGGCTCCGGCTCCGGCTCGGGCTCGGGCTCGGGCAGCCGATCCGGGCACAGCGGCTCCGGTTCATCCGGTTCGAGCGGGAGCGGCCCCGGGGACGACGACTTCGAGACCGATGACGACGGCTCGAGCAGCGGCTCAGGCTCGGGGGGCGAGCCGCTCGAAAGCAACTCCGGCAGCGGCAGCAGCGGGTCCGGCTCCGGCGACGTCGGTGATAGCTCGGGCTCCAGCGGCTCCGGCAGCTCGGGCGACGACGAGCCAGACGACTGAGCCGACCTACTTGGCGTCGAGCCAGTCCACCCCTACCCCGACGTCGACCTCGAGCGGCGGATCGAGCTCGTAGGCAGCGCACATCTCGCGCCGCACCAGGTCGGTCGCCTCCTCCATCTCCTCCGGCGGGCCCTCGAAGAGCAGCTCGTCGTGGATCTGTAGCACCAAGCGAGTCTTCGCTCTCAAATCGCGCAGAGCCGTCTGACAGCGCACCATCGCGACCTTGATGATGTCCGCGGCGGTTCCCTGGATCACCGTGTTGACGGCGAGGCGCTCTCCCAGCCGTCTCGTGTTCGGGTTGCCCGACCGCAGCTCGGGAATCGAGCGCCGTCGGCCCATCAGCGTGCGCACGTAGCCCTCCTCCTGCGCCCGCTCGATCACCTGCTCGCGGAATGCGCGAACAGCGGGGAAACGCTCGAGGTAGCGGGCGACAAACTCCTCGCCCTCTTTACGCGGGATGTTGAGCCGATCGGCAAGGCCGAACCCCGTCAGCCCGTAGACGATGCCGAAGTTGACCATCTTCGCCTTCGAGCGCTGACCAACGTCGACGTCGTCGCGCGAAATGTCGAAGACCTCGGCAGCGGTGGCGGCGTGGACGTCTTCGCCGGCACGGAAGATCTCCTTCAGCACCTCCTCCTCGGCGACGTGGGCGAGCACGCGCAGCTCGACCTGGCTGTAGTCGGCGGAGAGGAGGCGGGCGCCGTTCTCGGCGACGAAGCAGGCACGGACCGGGCGGCCGATCTCGGTGCGGATCGGGATGTTCTGCAGGTTCGGGTTGGTGCTGGAGAGGCGGCCGGTCGTCGTCGACGCCTGGTTGAAGGTGGTGTGGACGCGGCCGGTCTGGGGATCGATCAGATCCGGCAGCGAGTCGAGGTAGGTGTTCTTGAGCTTCGAGAGTTCGCGCCAGGCCTCGATCTTCTCGACGATCGGGTGCTCGTCGCGAATCTGGGCGAGGACGCGGGCGTCGGTGGAGAAGCCGGTTTTCCCCCGGCGCTTGCGGGTCAGTTCCAGCTTCTCGAAGAGGACGCGTCCAACCTGCTGCGGCGAGCCGATCGTGAACTCTTCCTCCGCCAGCTCGAATATCTCCTTCTCCAAAGTCGCGATTCGCTCGCCGAAACCGGCGCCGACTTCTGCCAGCCGCTCGGCGTCAAGCTTCAGTCCCTCCCGCTCCATCGCCGCGAGGACGTGGACGAGCGGCAGCTCGACGTCGCGCAGCAGCGGCTCCAGCTCGAACTGCTCGAGCCGCGGTCGCTGCGCCTCGGTCAACGCCGCCACCAGGCGCGCCTCCTCGCCGGGGTCGAGACCGGCCTCGACCTCCTCGCCGAGCGCGAGCTGGCCGTCGTCCTCGTCGGGCTCGGCAGCGGTGGCACCCTCGGCGAGGCCGATACCCGCGTCCGCCGCCAGCTCGGTCAGCTCGTAGGTTCGGCGCTGCGGCTCCAGCAGGTAAGCGGCGAGCAGGGTGTCGTGGTCGAGCGCCAGCTCGACCCCCTCGCGGGCGGCAGCGGCAAGCAGGCCGTGGCGGCCGCCGCCGAGCGACTTGGCGTCATGGGCGGCGAGCGGCCTGCCGGCGAGCTCGACGGCGAGCTCGTCCAGGGTCGAAGCGCCGGCGACGATCCGCTCGCCCTGGGCTGCGGCCCAGCGCTCGCCGTCGATCGCCACGGCGGCCAGGCCCTCGCCGAGGTCGCCGGGCCTCCCCTCCTCAACCTCGATCGCAAGCTCCTTCTCGACGCTGCGGCCCGGGACCGCCTCTCCCTCGGGCAGCGCTTCTTCGAGCCGCTCCATCACCGCCCGCAGCTCGAACTCGCGCATGAAGTCGCGCAGGGCGCCGCGATCGGGCTCGGAGCCCATCACCTCGGCCAAGTCGACACCGATCTCGATCTCGTACTGCAGCGTCGCCAGCTCTTTCGACATACGGGCGTCGTCGGCGTGCTCGAGCAGGTTCTGCTTGCGTTTGGCGCCGGAGATCTCCTCGACGCTCGCCAGCACCTTTTCCAGCGAGCCGAATTTCTGCAGCAGCTGCGTCGCGGTTTTCTCCCCGATCCCGGGGACACCGGGGATGTTGTCCGAGGTGTCGCCGCGCAGGCCCATCAGGTCGGTGATCAGCTCCGGCGGCACCCCGTAGCGCTCGACCACCGCGTCGGTGTCGTAGATCTTGGTCTCGGTGATGCCACGCGACGTGCTCATCACCCGCACGCCGGTGCCGACCAGCTGGTAGGCATCGCGATCGCCGGTCACGACCATCACCGCCAGCCCCTCCTCGCGCGCCTGCCTGGTCAGCGAAGCGATCACGTCGTCGGCCTCATATCCCTCGACCTTGACGTTGGTGTAGCCGAAAGCCTCGACCAGGGGCATCAGGTGCGGCCACTGCTCACGCAGCAGGTCGGGGCGCGGTTTGCGCTGGGCCTTGTAGAGGTCGTAGGTGACCTCGCGCCCGGACATGCCTGCGTCCCAGGCCACGACCACGCCGGCGGGGTGATGCTCGTCGATGATTTTGACCAGCATCGAGGCCAGCCCGTAGATCGCGTTGGTCGGCCGCCCGTCGCTGGTCCCGATCGACTCCGGCAGCGCGAAGAACGCCCGGTAGGCAAGCGAGTTGCCGTCGATCAGGAAGAGCTCGGGCTTGCCGGCTGAATCAGGTGAATCCGGAGGCATCGGCGCCCACTCTAAGGGCACTGGCAGCGCTCGGATGCCGGCGTTGTCCGGACCCAGCGGCGTTACTTGGGAGGCAGCGAAGTGGCAAAGTCGGCGCCCGCTTCGACCCAGCCGGCTAGATCCTTGTTGGCCTTGGTGCCAGCAGGGGCGACGTAGATCATGCCTTTCATCGGTTTGCCGGTGAAATCCATCGGGCGCACATTCGGCTCGCTCAGCGCTTGCTCGGCATCGGTGGGATCGAGGCGGACCATCAGATCGTCGCCAATCACGCCGACCGCCATGTTGCCGGCGACCATGAAAGCGATACCGCCGAACATCTTGCGCTCGGTGAGATCCGAGCGAGGAGCTAGTACGTCGCGCACGCGATTGGCAAGTGTCTCGTCATAGACCATCAGCCGGTCTTTTGCGCGTGCACAGCGTGCACGGAGAAGGCGCCGCCGGTCAGAGGGACGTTGGCCTTGCCGGGAAAGTCGACCGAGAGGGTGCCGGTCCAGCGATTGACCGGAGCAGCGTCGCGGCGAAAGCTGGCGACACCGGAGAACGGCGGTGCTGGCTCGACCGTCGCCGTCCGCAGCAGCGGGTCGTAATCGAACGCGGTGGCCGGCTGACGACCTGAGACCGAGCGCTCTATATCGATCCCGTTTCGGACCTCCGCCAGCGTCACGGAGAAGAACATCGCTTTGCCGGGCCGGTTCTTGTTGAGCTGGAGCGACAACCTGCGATCTTGGTGCCGGTAGAAGGCGCGCAGCCTCGCACCCGGTAGACCCCTGCCCAACACTTCTTCGCTCGAGACGCTCGGACAAATGAAGTCGAGGAAGAACCGGGGGTATTCGGGCACATCGGTCGCGACCACCTCGGTATAGCCCTGCTCGCCCCTGAATTCGAACGTTCCTCGGTAAAGGTGGGGTTCGGCCCTGAGAACATCGTCGTCACAGCGCGAGCGAAACTGCTTTTTCTTCCCACTAGGAACGATCTCGGCGGAGATTCTCCCCAGTGCTCCCAGGTCCGCCTCGAGCCTGGTCGGCGTGACGGTGGCCGGCGCGGCGTAGAAGACCGCGGCGCCCTTGCGGTGGACGATCAGACCGATGTCCCCACGCCCGTCGATGCGTTCAGAGGAGGCGAAGCCGAGGATCGTGTAGCCGTGGCTTGCCTTGAGCCTGAAGACCGCCGAGCCCTTGAGGTCAGAGTCGAGCGCCACCGCGTCGAGGGGCGTTAGCAGGGACAGCCCCAGGATCGCGATGGCCGCGATCCGATTGCAACGCCGCCGCTGACAAAGCCCGCCCCTCATCGGGCGCCATCCAGCAGGCCGAGCCCGGGAACGAAGCGGCCGACACGGCCTGCATAGTCGGCGTAGGTCTTGCCATGGACTCGAAGCAGGTGGGGCTCCTCAACCAACCTCACTTGCAGCTCCAGCGCAGTTACGAGGGTGAGGAATGCGGCGATCGCGAGGACGTTGGGAACCATCAGGGCCAAACCGAGCACGGTTGGGATCATCGCGCTGTAGATCGGGTTGCGGACCAGGCCGAACGGGCCGTCGGTGACCAGGTCGGTGCGCTCCTCCGGATCGACGCCAACCCGCCAGGCGTCTCCCATCGCGAGCTGGGCGCCGAAGGTGAGCAGGACGCCGGCGACGCCGAGGACGATGCCGACCGCGTGGCCGGCGGTCCCGTCGAGGGTCGCAATCGGCTCGAGCACGCCGAGCAACGCCAGCAGTGGCGCAGCCGCACCCATCACAAGGCCGGCTACGAAGAGGACACCGGCGAAGCGCTCCAGCGGCGTCGCGTCGGTGGCGAACCCGTGCACGCCGGTCGAGCCGGTGCGGCGCAGCTGTATAGCGATCCGCACGCCGAAGGTGAGGATCAGGGAGAAGCCGAAGAGAACGAGCGCCAGTGCCGCCATTTGCGGCAGATCATAGGTCGCGCCCAGGGCGGCGGGCCGAATCTGATTCGATAGCCGCCATGGCGGTGAGCGCCCAATACAGCGTCACGATCCGGGTCGAGCTCGACGCGCGGCAGGAGCCCCTGGGCAAACTGACCGCCTCGATCGCCGAGGCGGGCGGGCAGCTGCAGGGCGTCGACCTCGTGCCGGGCGCGGGCGGCGAGGGCAAACGCGTACGCGAGTTCACGATCGACGCCCAGGACCGGCCGCACTGGGAGCGGATCCTGCGGGCGATCGGCTCCACCCGCGGCGCCAAAGTGCTCGACTACGTCGACCGCACGATGCAGATGCACCGCGGCGGCAAGATCTCGGTCGAGAACAAGTACCCGCTGAAGACGCGCGACGACCTCTCGATGGCCTATACGCCGGGCGTCGCCCGTGTCTGCCAGGACATCCACGCCGATCGCGCCAAGGCCTTCGAGTACACGATCAAGAAGAACACCGTCGCCGTCGTCTCCGACGGCAGCGCCGTGCTCGGGCTTGGCAACATCGGGCCGGAGGCGGCGATGCCGGTCATGGAGGGCAAGGCGATGCTGTTCAAGGAGTTCGCCCAGGTCGACGCCTTCCCGATCTGCCTCGACACCCAGGACGCCGAGGAGATCATCAAGGCAGTCGAACTGATCGCGCCGACCTTCGGCGGGATCAACCTCGAGGACATCTCCGCCCCACGCTGCTTCGAGATCGAGGACCGGCTCAAGGAGACGCTCGACATACCCGTCTTCCACGACGATCAGCACGGCACCGCGGTGGTGACGATGGCGGCGCTGTTCAACGCGCTGAAGATCGTCGACAAGCCGATCGAGGAGCTGCGGGTGCTCGTGGTTGGCCTCGGCGCAGCGGGGGTAGCGGTGACCAAGATGATGCTCGCCTCCGGAGTGACCCACGTCGTCGGCTGCGATCGCCAGGGGGCGCTCTCGACAGAGCGCGAGGACTACCAGTCCGGCGAGATGAGCGGGATCAAGCGCTGGTACGCCGAGAACTCCAACCCCGAGAAGCTCGCCGGTCAGCCGGCCGACGTGATCGAGGGCATGGACCTCTTCATCGGCCTCTCCGGCCCGGGGATCATCTCGGCGGAGGCGCTGGGCAAGATGAACGACGACGCGATCGTCTTCGCGATGGCCAACCCGACCCCTGAGGTGATGCCCGAGGACGCGGCGCCCTACGTGCGGATCATGGCGACCGGCCGCTCGGACTACCCGAACCAGATCAACAACGTGCTCTGCTTCCCCGGCATCTTCCGCGGTGCCCTCGACGCCGGCTCGCCGAACATCACCGAGGAGATGAAGCTAGCGGCGGCAAGGGGCATCGCCGAAGTCGTCGACGAGGACGACCTCTCCGAGGATTACATCATCCCCAGCGTCTTCAACCGCGACGTGGCGCCGATGGTGGCAAAGGCCGTGGTCGAGGAGGCCAAGCGCGAGGGGCTGGCCCGCTTCAGCGAGGAGACCGGCACCTTCTCCACCGTGGAGGTCGGCTGACGCAGTGAGGGTCTTGGTCACCGGAGCGAGCGGCTTCATCGGCTCGGCGCTATGCGACGCCCTGCTCGCCCGCGGTGACACCGTCGTCGGTCTCTCGCGCAACCCGCAGCGGGCACGCAGCACAAACCCGAGTGTCATCTGGCACGCCTGGGAGCCGACCCTCGAACGTCCGCCAGCCGCCGCTTTCGAGAACGTCAACGGCGTGATCAACCTCGAGGGAGAGAAGATCAACCAGCGCTGGACCGACGACGCCAAGCGGCGGATCATGGAGAGCCGCCGGCAGGGCACGCGCAACCTGGTCGCCGCGATCGCCGGCCTCGAGAGCAAACCAAAGGTCCTGATCAACCAGTCGGCGATTGGCTTCTACGGCGACCGTGGTGAAGCGATGGTCGACGAGTCGGCTGAGCCCGGTGAGGGCTACGACGCCGAGGTCGTGCGCGAGTGGGAGGCCACCGCGCAGGAGGCGGAGGGAATCGGCGTGCGCCTGGTCATCGTCCGCACCGGCCACGTCCTCGACCCGAGCGGCGGCTTGCTCGGCGAACTGCTCACCCCCTTCAAGCTGGGCGTCGGCGGGCCAATCGCCGGCGGGCGCCAGTACATGTCCTGGATCCACATCGACGACGAGGTCGGGATCCTGCTCTGGGCGCTGGACAACGAGAAGGTGAGCGGCACGGTCAACTCGACCGCGCCCAACCCGGTCACGAACCGCGAGTTCTCGCAGGCGATCGGGCGGGCCCTCGGCCGGCCGGCGTCGGTGCCTGTGCCGGGGTTCGTCCTCGACCTGAAATTCGGCAGCGAGTTCGGGCATGTGTTGCGCGGCGGCCAGCGAGTGATGCCGCGGCGGGCGCTAGATCTGGGGTACCAGTTTCGGTATCCGGAGATTGATGGGGCGATGAAGAACCTGCTGTAGAGGAGGGGCGGGCAACCCCCACCCGGAGCCCGCATAGAGGCGGCCTCGAGGGTTCTTACCGGGGAGGGCTCCAATGCTCCGGGAGGGGGTTGCCCGCCCCTCCTTGTCGCAAGCTTCTGACGAAGGAAGCTCCAGGTGAGGTGTTAGCCCAGCTTGTCGTTGACCGACGCGCGCAAGCTGGCTCCGTCGTCGGCTTCATCCACGGCACGGAGGAGCTGTCGCATTGCAGACGCTCCCGAGGATTCCGTTAGCTGGGCTATGCCTGCGGCGTCGATGATCGGTTCGGAGAAGCGGGTGGCGGAGCGGGTTGGCTCGCCGATGTAGCCGATCGTCGTTGCGTCCTCAGTGGCGCGGCGGGCGTTGGCACCGACAAGAGCGAGGTCGAGCTTCCGCGAGCTTTCGGCGCTTGGGAGGCAGACAACCCGCACCCGAACATCCCCAGCTTCCCCCCCATCCCGAGCAAGCTCCCGCTCAGCTCCAGCACAAAGCGGCGCCGCCACGTAGACGCCGGCAACAGCCCCCTCGCTCACCCCCGCACTTTCCCCACACCCAGCCACCAGCAGCAGAGCGCACCCAGCTACGAGGAAGAGCTTTGGCGGGCGTCGGGAGGGTCGTGGGCTCCCCCTCCGGGAGCATTGGAGCCCTCCCCGGTAAGAGCCCTTGTGGCCGTTTCTATGCGGGCTCGCGGAGGGGGAGCCCACGACCCTCCCCCGCCTACCCAAAGAAAACCTCAGCCTCTTCGTACAACTCCTTAGGCACAGTCTTCAGCTCGTCGACCGCATCCTTGAGCTCCACCAGATGGATGTCGGTCCCGCGCAACGCAGTCATCATGCCCCAGCTGCCGCTGTCGGCGGCGTCGATCGCGTGCAGGCCGAAACGGGTCGCTAGGACGCGGTCGAATGCGGTCGGGGTACCGCCGCGCTGGACATGGCCGAGGACCGTGGCCCGCGTCTCCTTGCCGGTGCGCCGCTCGATCTCTCCCTCGAGCCAGTGGGCAATGCCACCGAGGCGAACATGGCCAAAAGCGTCGAGCCCTTTGTCCTGGGTCTCCGGCAGGCCGCCCTCGGGCTGAGCCCCCTCGGAGACGACGACGATCGGCGCGAAGCGGGCCTCGAGCCGTCGCCCGACCAACTCGCACACCTTTCCCAGATCGAACGGCTGCTCCGGGATGAGGATCACGTTGGCACCGCCGGCAAGCCCGGCGTGAAAGGCGATCCAGCCGGCGTGCCGTCCCATCACCTCGACGATCAGCACGCGGTGGTGGCTGTCGGCGGTCGTGTGCAGCCGGTCGATCGCCTCCATCGCGATGTTGACCGCGGTGTCGAAGCCGAAGGTGTAGTCGGTGGCGCCGAGGTCGTTGTCGATCGTCTTCGGCACGCCGACCACCCGCACACCGTGCTCGGCGTGGAGCCGCGCCGCGACACCGAGCGTGTCCTCGCCACCGATCGCAATCAGGCCTTCGACGCCTTCGCTGGTCAGGTTCTCGAGGATTCGCTGGGCTCCGCCGTCCTCTTTGAACGGGTTGGTCCGCGAGGAGCCGAGAATCGTGCCGCCGCGGGGCAGGATCCCGCGTACCTCCGGCACCCCGAGCTCGCTGCTAACGCCGTGCAGCGGTCCGTGCCAACCATCTCGGTAGCCGACGAACTTGTGACCCTGGTGCTCGACGCCCTTGCGCACGATCGCCCGGATCACTGCATTGAGGCCCGGGCAGTCGCCGCCGCCGGTGAGCACGCCGATTCGCATGGACGCAGGTTAGAACCTGCCAGCCCCGGCAAGACGCGGTAGCTTGGTCATACCCGGAGCAGCGCAGCGAAAGGAGCCGAGATGAGTGACGCGGTTGACCTGCAGGCAGTCGGACAGATGCAGCAGAAGACCTGGTCGGAAGGCGACTTCGCGATGGTCGCCGGCATGGTGATGATGGTCGCCGAGGAGCTCGCCGAAGAGCTCGACCTTATTCCCGATGAGCGGGTGCTGGATGTCGCCTGCGGCAGCGGTAATGGAGCGATTGCCGCAGCACGGCGAACCTGGGGCAACGTCGTCGGGGTGGACTTCGTGCCGGCGTTGCTCGAGCGCGGCCGCGAGCGCGCGGCGGTGGAAAGGCTCGAGATCGAGTTCGTCGAGGGAGACGCCACCGCGCTGCCGGTCGAAGACGCGGAGTTCGACGTCGTGATGTCGACCTTCGGCGCGATGTTCGCAGCCGACCAGGAGAAGGCAGCGGCCGAGCTGCTGCGGGCCTGCAAACCCGGTGGGCGGATCGGCATGGCCAACTGGGTGCCCGACGGCGGCGTCGGCCAGATGTTCATGACGATCGCCAAACACGCGCCGCCGCCGCCAGGGGTCCAATCTCCGCTCCGCTGGGGAACCGAGGACGGGCTGCGCGAGCTGCTTGGCGACGGTGTCTCGGAGCTGCGCGTCGAACGCCGCAAGGCACGCCAGGCGTTCAGCTCGGCCGATCACTTCCTCGAGTTCTTCCGCACCTACTTCGGCCCGACCAAGGTCGCCTACGAGCGGGTCGGACCCGAGGGTGAGGAGGCACTGACCGCCGACCTGCGGGGCTACCTAGAGCAGAACAACGTGGCCGGAGACCGGGCCCTGGTGCTGCAACCGGAGTACCTGCAGGTCGTCGCTACGCGCAGCTGAGAGGGCCGTGTCTTCAGGCCTGAGGCTTGAAGACCCGCACGCTTGCGCCGATAAGCAGGATCGTGAGGAAGATCATGCCGGCGACGCCGCCGCCCTGGCCAAGCCAGGCGTAGCCGACGGTGGTGACAGCAATCGCCAAGAAGAGGGTCACGACGAGTCCCATTGCGGCCGGAATCCTAGTCGACCGGGCGGTCTAAGCGACGAGCGCGGCCCGCGCCTCGCACAGGAAGGCGCCAACGGCCTCGGCCGCTGCCGCCCCTGAGCCCGCCTCGCCGGCAGCGCGGACGAGGCGGCTGCCGATGATCACCCCGTCGGCGATCTCACCCACCTCCGCCGCTTGTTGCGGCGTGCCGATGCCAAAGCCGACGGCGACCGGCACCTCGGCTTCCTCCTTGGTCGCTGCAACCAGTTCGGCCAGCCCGGGCGGAAGCTGCTGACGCTCTCCCGTCGTGCCAACGCTGGAGACGACATAGACGAAGCCCTGCGCAGCGGCGCAGATGCGGCCCCGGCGCTCCGCCGTCGTGGTCGGGGCAAGCAAGGGCACCAGCGCCAGACCGGAGCCCGCCAACGCTTCACGAACCTCATCAGCCTCATCGAGTGGCAGGTCCGGAACGATCGCCCCGGCAGCCCCCGCAGCAGCCGCGCGGCGCGCGAACTCCGCGGGCCCACCCTGGGCGAGGATCATGTTCGAGTAGGCCATCAGCACGACAGGCACCCGCGCTGAGATCGACTCGCATACCTCAAGCGAGGCGCCCAACGTGGCACCCCCTGCGAGAGCCTTGGTAGCCGCGGCGTGGATCGTCGGTCCATCAGCCAGCGGATCGGAGAACGGCACCCCAAGCTCCACCAAATCGACACCGGAATCCGCGTACGCCCCAGCTATCGCAAACGAGGACTCACGATCCGGATACCCAGCCATCATGTACGGCATCAACGCCGCCCGGCCTTCTGCTCGCGTGCTCTCGAAAGCGGCAGCGATTCGCTCCACCCCGTTTGGCGTTCCGGCGCGGGACGCCGGGGGGTGACCCGACGGAGCCTCCATGCTGTTGCTCCGGCGGGTCACCCCCCGGTGGCCCCCCCACCGGTTCGCTCAACAACCTCGGCCAAGTCCTTGTCGCCGCGACCACTGAGACAGAGCACGTCATAACCCTCGCCCCCGCCGTTCTCCAGCAACCAGGCAATCGCGTGGGAGGACTCAAGAGCCGGGATGATCCCCTCCAGGCGGGCGACCTCGGCGAAGGCGGCGAGCGCCGCCGTGTCGGTGACCGCGCTGTAGGTGGCCCGGCCGGTGTCGCGCAGGTGGGCGTGCTCGGGGCCGACACCGGGGTAGTCGAGCCCGGCGGAGACCGAGTGGGCCTCGAGGATCTGGCCCTCCTCATCGGCGATCACGGCGGAGAGCGAGCCATGCAGTACCCCGGTGCCGCCGGCGCCCAGCGAGGCGCCGTGGCGACCGCTGTCGAGGCCCTCGCCCGCCGCCTCGACGCCGATCAACTCGACCCCGGAGTCGGCGATGAACGGCGTGAAGATCCCGATCGAGTTGGAGCCACCGCCGACGCAGGCGATCACGCGGGCCGGCAGGGCGCCCTCGGCGGCGAGGGCCTGCTCGCGCGCCTCCTCGCCGATCACCCGCTGCAGGTCTCGCACGAGAGCCGGGAACGGCGCCGGCCCGACGGCCGAGCCGATCACGTAGTGCGTCGTCTCGACGTTCGCCACCCAGTCGCGGATCGCGGCGCTGACCGCCTCCTTGAGCGTGCGCGCGCCGGCTTCGACCGGCGCGACCTCCGCCCCGAGCAGCTTCATCCGCTCGACGTTTGGCGCCTGGCGGCGGATGTCCTCGGTGCCCATGTAGACGACGCACTCGAGGCCGAGCAGGGCGCAGGCGGTCGCGGTCGCGACGCCGTGCTGGCCGGCGCCGGTCTCGGCGATGATCCGCGGCTTGCCCATCCGCTGCGCGAGCAGCACCTGCCCGATCGCGTTGTTGATCTTGTGGGAGCCGGTGTGGGCAAGGTCCTCGCGCTTGAGGTAGACGCGCCGATTGGCGCGCCCGGAGAGGCGCTCGGCGAGATAGAGCGGCGTCGGCCGGCCGATGAAGTCACGGCGCAGGGAGGCGAGGCGCACGCGGTAGTCCTCATCGCCACTCGCCGCAGCCCAGGCGGCGCTCAGCTCGTCCAGCGCTGGAATCAGGGTCTCGGGGACGTAACGCCCCCCGTAGGGGCCAAAGCGCTCCTCAACCGTCGTCATCGAGCGCTAACGCTAGCCGTCTGGGCGGCCTCGAAGAAGGCGGTCATCGCGGCGTGGTCCTTGCGGCGCGGCTCCGCCTCGACCCCGCTGGCGACGTCGACGGCGTAGGGATGGGCGACGGCGATCGCCTCGGCGACGTTGTCGGGACGCAACCCGCCGGCGAGGATCGCCGGAACCTGAGAGCGGCGCTCGCTCAGCAACCCCCAGTCGAAGCTCTCACCGGTACCGCCCCAGAGCCCCTTCGCACCCTTGTCGAAGAGGTGGAAGTCGGTGCGGAGAGCCTCGGCCGCATGGATGTCGGCCGCGCTCGACACATGCACCGCCTTGATCACCTTCAACCCGGTTTTCCGCGCAACCTCAGCGCAAAACGAAGGCCCCTCTTCCCCGTTCAACTGGACCATGGTCAGCGCCTCGTCCTCAACCGCCTTGGCGACCTCATCCAATTCAGGATTCACAAAGACCCCAACAACCTCACACTTACGCCTGAACGCGGCCGCAATCCGCACAGCCTCGGTCGTCTCAACGCACCGCGGACTTTCGGCGTAGTGGATCAGCCCCACAGCCCAGGCGCCCAAGCGCACAGCCTCGGCGGCGTCGTCCAAGTTCGTGATCCCGCAAATCTTGACTCGCATAAGGCAAGCGTACGCGGTAGCGCCGGGGGTCCCCCGCGGCAACTTGTGAGCAGGCGAGGCAAGGACCCTTTGCGGGCGATTCGACGCGGGTTGCAGCGGGGGACCCCCGGCGCTACCGCGAGGGAACTTCTTCAGCAGAGTCGGGCCTTACTCCCAAGGTCACGACGACCTTCTTCGTCTCCCCGTCCCGATCCAAAGTCAGCTCCATCTCTTCGCCAGGCGAAGCCGCATTGACCGCATTGATCACCTCTTCCATCCCGCTGACCTTCTCACCGTCAACCTCTGTGATCACGTCGCCGCCCAGCCTCATGCTTGCCCCTTCGATCGTCGCTGAGGTGTCGCCACCCTTGACGCCCGCCTCATCGGCCGGGCCGCCCTTGACGACTTCGTTGACCAGCACGCCCGAGCTGACCGGCAGCTTCAGCGCTTTTGCCAGGTCAGGAGTGATGCTGCCGCCGCTGATTCCGAGGTAGGCGTGCTTCACTTCGCCGTTCGCTTCGATCTCCCGCACGACTTCGCGCGCGGTGTTGATCGGCACCGCGAAGCCGATTCCGACGTTGCCGCTGCTGGTGCCCCCGGTCTGGATCTGCGAGTTGATCCCAATCACGCTGCCGCCGGCGTCGATCAGTGGCCCACCGGAGTTGCCGGGGTTGATCGCGGCATCGGTCTGGATCACATGTGAGATCGAGAAGCCGTTCGGCGCCTGGATTTGGCGCTGCAGGGCGGAGACAATGCCGCTGGTCACGGTGCGATCGAGGCCGAACGGGTTGCCGATCGCGACGACCGGGTCACCCACTTCGATCTTCGAGGAGTCGCCGAGTGAGAGTGGGTGCAGGCTGTCGGCCGGAGCGTCGACCTTGAGCAGGGCCACGTCGGTTGCCGGATCGGTGCCGACGACCTCGGCGTCGTAGCTCGTCTCCGAGGAGCCGAGTTTGACCTCGACCTGGTCGGCGCCCTCGACCACATGGCTGTTGGTGATCACATGCCCCTCGGTATCGATTAGGAAGCCCGAGCCGGTCGCCGTGCCACCTTCGCCTTCGGGTTCGCCAAACGGGCCGACACCCGACGATCCGCCTTCGTCGTCGTGTTTGGCGCTAATGAAGGCGACTCCCTGGCCGTCGCGCCGGTAGATCTGATTGACGAGGTTGCGGTCCTCGCTTTCATCGCCGGCGCTGACCGGAGCAGCCAATGGCTGAGAAACGGTGACAGTCGAGCCGCTGTCATCCGCCTGGATCCAGCCGGCGGCGATCGCAACCCATCCGAAAGCTGCAACCACGGCGCCTCCCAAGAGCGCTGAACCAAATGACGTTTTGAAGAATCGCCTCATCGACAGGCGATGATGATGAGACTCTTCAAAGTTCTTCTAAAAACTCTGCGCGCCCCGTGGGGCGGTGTCGATCATCAGGGAAGGTGGTGCTCGCGGGTGCCCTCATCGGCCCCGGTCAGCTCCCGCGTCAAGGCCTCAGGGTCAGCGCTGCTCATCAGCGCAGAACCGATCAGCACGGCGTCGACGCCCACCCGCTCGAGCTCTTCCAGCTCCGCTCGGGAGGAGATCCCGCTCTCGGCGACGACGGTCTTGCCCGCCGGTACATCCGGCATCAGCGCATAGGTGGTGGCAACGTCGACCGCGCCCTCGTCGAGGTTGCGGTTGTTGATCCCGATCACGTCGGCATCGAGCCGCAAAGCCCGCTCCAGCTCCTCGCCGTCGTGCACCTCGACCAGACAGTCGAGGTCGAGGCTCCGCGCTCCCTCGTACATCTCCCGCAGCTCAGCGTCCTCCAGAGCCCTGACGATCAGCAGCACCGCGTCGGCGCCGTTGACGGCAGCCTCGACCAGCTGGTAGGGGTCGACGATGAAGTCCTTGCGCAGGATCGGCAGGCTGCAGGCCGCACGGGCGGCGCGCAGGTCCTCCAGCGAGCCGCCGAAGTGCCGCTCATCGGTCAGAACCGAGAGCGCAGCGGCACCGCCGCGCTCATAGGCGCCGACCCGATCGGCGACCGTCGCATCAGCTGAGATGTCGCCGGCGCTTGGTGAGCGCCGCTTGAACTCGGCGATGATTGAGAGTCCCGGCCGGACCAGCGCCTCGTTGAAGGGACGGTCGTGACCGCGGCTCTGCAGCCTCGATTCCAGGTCGGCCTGGGGCGTCTGCGCGCGGCGGTCATCCACCCCTGCGCGCGCTGCGGTGATCAGCTGCTCGAGCATTCCCACGAGAGAGAGAAAGCCTAGTCGAGTCGGCCGACCTAGCCGGCCAGGCGGGCGGTGGTTGCAATCAGCCGGTCGAGCAGCTCGCGGGCGGCGCCGCTATCCACGGCGGTCGCTGCCCGCTCCACGCCCTCACCGAGGCCATCGGCAAGGCCGCCGATGTAGATCGCGGCGCCGGCGTTGAGCAGGACGAGGTCACGGCGGGGGCCGCCCTCTCCGGCCAGGACCGCCCGGGAGGCTGCGGCGTTCTCCTCCGGGCTGCCGCCGGCCACCTGCTCCAGCTCGCCGGAGACGAGGCCGAATTCGCCGGGCTCGGCGAACCACTCCGCCGTGCGGCCGTCGGCTACCTCGATCACCCGCGTGCGGGCGGAGATCGAGAACTCATCGACGCCATCCTCGGCGGCGACGACCATCGCCCGTGCGCTGCCCAGGCCAACCAGCGCCTCAGCGATCGTCTCCTGGTAGTGGCGATCGGAGACGCCGAGCAGCTGGCGTTCGGCCCCGGCCGGGTTGGTCAGGGGGCCGAGGAAGTTGAAGATCGTGCGCACGCCAAGCGCTTTGCGAACCGGCACGACGTGCGCCATCGCGGCGTGGTGGCGGGGGGCGAACATGAAGCCGAAGCCGAGCTCGTCGATGCACTGGCCGACTCGGGCCGGGTCGAGCTCGATGTTGACCCCGAGCGCCTCCAGCAGGTCGGCCGAGCCACAGCGGCTGGTGTTGGAACGGTTGCCGTGCTTGGCGACGGCACAGCCGGCGCCGGCGGCAACCAGCGCCGCGGTGGTCGAGACGTTGAAGGTAGACGGCCCCCCGCCCGTCCCCGCCGTATCGACCAGGTCCTCACGAGAGGTCTCCACCGCAGCGGCAAGCGAGCGCATCGTCCGCGCCAGCCCGACCAGCTCCGGCACCGTCTCGCCCTTCGCCCGCAGCGCGATCAGGAAGGCGCCCGTCTGTACCTCGTCAGAGCGACCCCCCATGATCTCGGCGAGCACGGTCGCGGCATGGTCGGCGGTCAGATGATCGCCTTTGCAGACGGCATCGATCGCGCGGGTGACGATGTCGTTAGGCATCTCCGCCCTCCGCGGTTGAGGTTTGGGTCGGTATCCGGCTCAAACCCCTACCGCTCTCCGAGGAAGTTGGCCAGCAGGTGCTTGCCCTGCGGAGTGAGGACGCTCTCGGGGTGGAACTGAACGCCCTCGGCCGGCAGCTCGCGGTGGCGGGCGCCCATTACGACGTCGCCGAGGCTGGCGCTGCGCTCGAGCTCGTCCGGGAGATCCGGGTCCGCAACAAGCGAGTGGTAGCGGCCGGCGACCAACGGGCTGGGCAGGCCGGCGTAGATCTCCTTGCCGTCGTGGACGATCTCGGCGTCCTTGCCGTGAATCGGCTCGCCCTGCACGGTACGGCCGCCGAAGGCCTCGACCAGGGACTGGTGCCCGAGGCAAACACCCAGCACCGGTGTGCCCGCCTCGGCGAAGGTTCGGATCGCCTCTACCGAGATGCCGGCCTCGGCCGGGGTGCACGGCCCGGGCGAGACGACGAGGCGGTCGGCACCGCGCTCGCGCAGCTCGCCGACCTCGGCGCGATCGTTGCGCACCACCTCGATCTCCGCGCCCAGCTCGCCCAGGTACTGAACGAGGTTGTAGGTGAAGCTGTCGTAGTTGTCGATGATCAGAACCTTCATGGCCAATCCGGTTGCTCGCAGGCCAGCTCGACGGCGCGAAAGACCGCCTTCGCCTTGTTGACCGACTCGTTGTACTCGTAGGCCGGCTTGGCGTCGGCGACGGTGCCCCCGCCCGCCTGGACGTGGATCTCGCCGTCCTTGACGACGACGGTGCGGATGTGGATCGCCGTGTCGAGGTCGCCGTTCCAGGAGAGGTAGCCGATCGCGCCGCCGTATGAGCAGCGCTTGACCGGCTCGAGCTCGTCGATGATCTGCATCGCCCGCACCTTCGGCGCGCCGGAGAGCGTGCCGGCCGGCAGCGCCGAGCGCAGCACGTCCATCGCCCCCACACCCTCGCGCAGGGTCCCAGTGACCTGGCTGACGATGTGGAGGACGTGTGAGTAGGTCTCGACGACCATCAGCTCGTCGACGCTGACCGAGCCGTACTCGCAGACACGACCGAGATCGTTGCGGCCGAGATCGACCAGCATCACATGCTCAGAGCGCTCCTTGGGGTCGTTGACCAGGCGCTCGGCAAGGCGGCGGTCCTCCTCCTCGTCGCCACCGCGCGGGTAGGTACCGGCGATCGGGCGCGTCTCGACCCGCCGGCCCTGCACCTTGACCAGGGGCTCAGGCGAGGCACCGGCGATCTGGAAGTCGCCGAACTCGAGGAAGTACATGTAGGGGGAGGGATTGACCGCGCGCAGGCCGCGGTAGACCGAGAAGGCCTCGACCGGGGCCGGGGCCGAGAAGCGCTGTGAGGGCACGACCTGGAAGGCATCTCCGGCGTGGACGTACTCAACGATCCGCTCGACCGCCGCTTCGAACTCCCGCCGCTCCATGCCGGAGACAAAGCGCGGCGGTTCGGCTATCGCCAGCGCCTCGGGCACCGGGACGGCGCCGCGCAACCGGTTGCTCACCTCGGCGATCGTCGCCACCGCGCGCTCGTAGGCGGCGTCGATCCCGCCCTCGTCGTCGGCGAAGGCGCAGGACATGATCGTCAGCTCGTGGCGCAGGTGGTCGAAGACGAGCAGCACGTCGGTGATCATCAGCGCCAGGTCCGGCAAGCCGAGCGGGTCGGGGTTCGGCTCGCCGAGCGGCTCAACCGTGCGCACGAGGTCGTAGCCGAAGAAGCCGACCGCGCCACCGGCGAACGGCGGCAAGTCGTCGACCGGGGCGAGCTGGAAGCGAGCGATGCGCTCGGCGACCGCGGTGTACGGATCGGGTGCCTCCCGCTCCTCCCCGCCCGTCTCGCTCAGTACCCCCTCGCTCCAGCGCAGGACCGAGCGGGGGCGGATGCCGACGAAGGAGTAGCGCCCGACCTGGCCCTGCTCGGCCGACTCGAGCAGGAAGCAGGGCGCCCCCTCCGGCTCGCCGGCGCGCAGCTTGAGGAAGGCGGAGACCGGCGTCTCGCAGTCGTCGACGAAGCGTGTGCGGACGGGGACGACGTTGCCCTCGGCCGCGAGCTCACGAGCCCCATCAAGGCTGGGCTCGATCCGGATCTCCGCCGAGGAATACCGCGCTCGCGCTCCCGAGGCAGTGGACATCATCAGATTGCCACCACTACCTCGTGAGACTCGCTAGCCGCGACGGCCATTGAGGACCTCCATCACGGCGGCCTGTGAGACCTCACGCGAAGCCAGCAGGACGCTGAGGTGGTAGAGCAGATCTGCCGCCTCTTCGGCAACGCGCTCGTCGCTCTCTCCGCGCGCTGCGCGGACGACCTCCTCGGCCTCCTCCTCGACCTTCTCGCCGATCAGCTTCGGGTCGTCGAGCAGCTGAACCGTGTAGCTGCCCTCGGGCCGCTCGGCGACACGGCTGTGCAGAGTGCGCTGCAGGGCGGCCAGCGCCTCGTACGGCACCGGTACCAGGTCTCCGCCGTCCAGCTGCCGATGGAAGCAGGAGCGCTCGCCGGTATGACAAGCGGGCCCGGTCGGCTCGACCAGGGCGACGATGGCGTCGCCATCGCAGTCGAGGCGCAGCTCCCGCAGCCGCAGAAAGTTGCCCGAGGTTTCTCCTTTGCGCCAGATCTCCTCGCGCGAGCGACTGTAGAAGTGCAGGTCCCCGGTCTCGACGCTGAGCCGCAGCGACTCCTCACTCGCATAGGCAAGCGTCAACACCTCGCCGCTGGCGAAGTCCTGCGCCACGCACGGCACCAAGCCGCGCTCGTCGAATTCGACCTGCTCGAACATCGGGCAATCGTAGTGGCCGCGCGACTACCGCCCCGCCCGTGCCCTCAAACCGTCATAGACGAGCGAGAGGATCTCGCCGAAGAGCCCGGGGCTCACCGAATCGGAGTCGATCAATCCTTGGCTTGCGAGCCCCTCGGCCAGCGCGATAAATGCGGTCGCCAGGTCGTTCGCGGGGACGCCCAGCGGTACGCCAGTCCTCTTGTGCCGCGATGCCAGCGCCTCGGCAAGCGCCGCGCGCAGCGCCGTCTGGCGGTCTCCGTACCTGGCCGCGAGCGTCGGATCCCGCGCCGCCGCCGCCCAATACTCATGCAGGAGCAAGATGGTCTCGCGCTCTTTCCCAAGAAGCTGCGCCAGCCCCTCGCTCACAGCGGGCGCGGTCGGTCGGTCGGCTGGCGCATCGCGGGTGATTTCCATCAGCGCCCGCACCGGTCGGTCAATTCGCTCCTCCAGGAGCGTCAGAAAGAGATCCTCCTTCGTTGCGAAGTTCCAATAGAAGGTTCCCTTGGAGAGCCCTGCGGCAGCGGTGATCTGGTCGACCGTCGCCGCCCGGAAGCCTCTCTCCGCGAAGACCCCGGCTGCGGCATCGAGCAGGTGGGTCCGCGAGTCCGCGCGATCTTCCGATGCGGGAGGCCGACCGGCAGACCGTCGAGACCGCTGCGGTTGTTTTGCGCTTGGCGCCATTTGGCTATGCTGCTAAATAGACCAGACGGTCTAATTATAAGCTCGATCGGAAGGTACGGGACATCAGCGAGCCGGCAGCCTCATTTGACCTGGAGCACCAGGCACTCGTGATTGGTGCCGGCGCCGCGGGGTTGGCGGCGGCGGCCGAGCTCGGACGCCGCGGTGTCCAGGCGACCGTCTTGGAGCGCACTGATGAGATCGGGGTGAGCTGGCAACGCCGGTATGAGGGCTTGCGCTTGAACACCGTGCGATGGCTTTCAGGCCCCCGCGGTGGCCGGATCCCCCGCAGCGCCGGAAGATGGCCCAGCCGCGAGGCCTTCGCAGAGCATCTCCGGGGGTACGCGGAGCAAAAGAGGATTGCAATCGAGCACCGGGTGGCTGTCCAGCGAATCGATCGGTCCGAGCACGGATATCGTCTGGAGACGTCAACGGGAGCACGCTCGACTCGCTTCGTTGTAGTGGCCACTGGCTACGACCACCGTCCCTCGATGCCGGATTGGCCCGGGCGCAAGACCTTCAACGGACGTCTGGTGCATGCGGCCGACTACCGAAGATCCCAGGATTTCCAGGAGCGGGACGTGCTCGTTGTGGGAGCTGGCAACACCGGCACCGAGATCGCCGTGCAGCTGCGCCGGGCTGGTGTGGCGCGGGTGCGTATCGCGATGCGAACGCCACCCAACCTCGTCCCGCTCGAACCGCTCGGAATTCCGATCACGCTTCTCGCAAGAGTGAGCGAAGTCCAACCTCGTGTCTTCACAGACTGGTTCGGGGCAGTCGTTCAGCGTTTTACCTGGGGCGACCTGACCCCGTACGGCCTACCGCGCGCCCCGTACGGAATTGGCACGGAGCTTCGCATCAAGGGCATGGGCCCGGTTGTTGACCGTGGCTTCGTCACGGCGCTCAAGAAGGGCACGGTCGAGCTCGTTCCCGCGGTTGAGCGCTTCGATGGTGACTACGTCTGCCTCTCTGACGGTTGCCGTATTCGGCCGCAGGCCGTGATCTCCGCGACCGGATACCGAACGGGCCTGGAGCGACTCGTAGGTCATCTAGGTGTCCTGCTGCCCTCCGGCAAACCGGCCTGCATGCGGGGCGAAACGAACCCCGCTGCGCCTGGGCTGCACTTCAATGGCTTTTGGCTTCCCGCCTCGGGACAGCTACCGGCAATGCGCCGGACGACGCGGCGAATAGGGCGTGAGATCGTCCGCCAGAGGGGCCATCCGGACGGCCCCTGATCGTCACTCGATCCCCAGCCGATCGAGCAACCCCTCGTCCCGCCGCCAATGGCTGCGAACGCGTACCTTCAGCTCGAGGTGAACCTTGGCGCCCAGCTCCGCTTCCAGCGAGCTACGGGCGGCCATTCCAATCTCACCCACCTTTTTCCCACCCCTGCCGATCAGGATGCCCTTCTGGGACTCGGTCTCCGCCCAGACTTCGGCGCTGACCGTAACCAGGCCATCGTCGCGCTTGTCGACCTCCTTCACGTTCACCTCGACCGAGTGCGGGATCTCGTCGCGGGTCCGATTGAGCACCTGCTCACGGATCAGCTCAGCCAGCATCGTCTCGCCCGGTTGGTCGCTGTGATCCTCGGGCGGATAGAGGTATTCGCCCTCGGGGACGAGCTCGCTCAGCCGCTCGACCAACTCCGCCAGCCCCTCGCCGCTGCGAGCGCTGATCGGAAAGACCTCGTCGACCCCCTCCAGCTCAGCCGCCCCGGAAAGGACCGGCACCAGCTCGTTGGGCCCGACCGTGTCGATCTTGTTGACCGCGCATATCGTCGGCAGCGCGCTGTTCGCCTCGACCAGAGCACGGGCGATGAAGCGGTCGCCGGGTCCGACGCCCTGCTCGCCGTTGATGACCAGGAGGGCCAGGTCAGAGTCGGCCAGCTCGCGCTCTACCCGGTTCTGCATGCGCTCGGTCAGTACGTCGCGCGGCTTCTGCACGCCGGGCAGGTCGACGAGGACGAGCTGGCGACCCGCCTCGATGTCGGTGGCGATGCCGCGGATCGCCCGCCGCGTCGTCTGCGGACGCATCGAGACGATCGCGACGCGGCTGCCGACGATCGCGTTGACCAGGGTCGACTTGCCGACGTTGGGTCGCCCGGCGAGGCCGACAAAGCCGGATCGCGTCACCGCAGCTCCGCCATCAGACGCTCTTGCAGGCCGAGCATCTCGCCGTCGTCGACCTCGTGGTCCATGCCGCAGAGGTGCAGGGCGCCGTGAACCGCCGCCTCGACCACGTCGGAGCAGTGCTCGGGGCAGATCGTCACGTCGCCCAGCTCGCGAGGCCCGGCGGTCGGCCCAACCCCGTCGAGCGGGAAGGCGAGTACGTCGGTCGGGGCATCCCTACCGCGGTGGTCGCGGTTGAGCTCGCGGATCCGTTCCGAGTCGACCAGCTCCACGGCCAAGTGTCCGTCGGCGACGCCCACCGCGCTCAGCGTCGCCGCGACGGCATCGCGCAGCTCTTCCGGCACGTCGGAGAGGTCAACTGACATCCGCTGCCGGCGGCTCGCTCTGCTGGCGCTCGGCGTGCTCGCCATAGGCAGCGACGATCTTCTGCACGAGCTTGTGGCGGACGACGTCCTCGCCGCCGAAGCGGACGAAGGAAATATCGGGCACCTGGCTGAGGATGTCGCGGACGACGACCAGACCCGAGCGCTGATCGGTCGGCAGGTCGATCTGGGTCACGTCGCCGGTGACAACCATGCGCGAGTTGAAGCCGAGCCGCGTGAGGAACATCTTCATCTGCTCGGGGCTGGTGTTCTGCGCCTCGTCGAGGATCACGAAGGAGTCGTTGAGGGTCCTGCCGCGCATGAATGCCAACGGCGCCACCTCGATCACGCCGCGCTCGAAGTAGCCGTTGACCCGATCGGGGTCGAGCATGTCGTAGAGCGCGTCGAAGAGCGGTCGCAGATATGGGTCGACCTTGGCCTGGATATCGCCGGGGAGGAAGCCGAGCCGCTCGCCCGCCTCGACCGCAGGGCGGGTGAGGATGATCCGCTGCACCTCACGCTCAGCGAGAGCGTGCGCCGCCATCGCCACCGCGAGGAAGGTCTTGCCGGTGCCGGCGGGACCAACGCCGAAGGTGATCGTCTGCTTGCGGATCGAGTCGACGTAGCGTTTCTGGTTGAGCGTCTTCGGCGCCACCTTGGTGTTGCGGTGCCGCCAGACGACGTCCTCGAGGATCTCGGCCGGGCTCTCGTGCGCGTCGAGCGCGCCGGTCACGGCTTCGATCGTCCCCGGCGCCACCTCGTGTCCCTGCTCGATCAAGTCGACCAGCTCGTCGACCACGGTAGCTGCGGTCTGCACGTCGGTCGAGTCGCCATCGAGGGTGAGGACGTTGCCGCGCAGGTGAAAGTCGCAGTCGAGGCGCCCGCGCAGCGCTCGCAGAACCGCGTCCTCGGAGCCGGCCAGCTCGGCGGCCACGCTGTTGTCGAGGGTCAGCTGTCTACGCGCCAAGTTTCTCTCGCACCGCCGCGCTGACCCGCTTGCCGTCGGCGCGCCCCCCGAGCTTGGGCATCAACGCCGACATCACCTGACCCATCTGCTTCTGCTCGGACGCGCCGGTCTCGGCGACCGCAGCTTCGACCAGCTCGCTCAGCTCCTCGTCGGAGAGCTGCGCCGGCAGGTATGCCTCGATCAGCCCGGCCTCGAAGTTCTCGGCCTGCGCCTGCTCGACGCGGTCCGCGTCGCCGAACGCCTCCGCCGCCTCCAGCCTCTTCTTGCGCTCGCGCTGCAGGACCGCGACCTCGTCGCCGTCACCCAGCTTGGCGTCCTGCTGCAGCGAGTCGACGATCATCCGCAGCGCTGCGGCACGCTCACGCTCGCCCGCTTTCATCGCGGTCCGCACGTCAGCCTGCACCTGCTCGAGGACGCTCATCGCTTCTAAGGGTAGTCGGCGGCGGCCAGGTCGATCCGCTCGATCTCTCCCAGCGGCATCTGCAGGAAGCGCGTGCCGAGCTCGCGGAAGGAGTCGACGTCGCCACTGCAGAGGAAGCGGTACTCGCCTTCGCCGTCGACTGCCCGCGCCAAATCGGCGGCGACGAGCGTTCGCTGGACAGCGGCGGCGACTGCGTGACCGCCGCTGACCAGGCGCACGTCGCGACCAAGGATGCGCTGCAGCATCGGCGCCACGAGCGGGTAGTGAGTGCAGCCGAGGATCAGGGTGTCCACTTCGGCTCGCTTCAGCGGCGCGCAGTAGGCGCGAGTCATCTCGACTATCCCTTGGTCGAAGTGGGAGCCGTCCTGGATGAACGGCGCCAGATCGGGCGCCTCCACTTCGGTCACCTCGAGTGCCCTTCCCTGCCCTTCCAGAGCACGACGGTAGGCGCCACTCTCGACCGTGTTCGGCGTGGCGAGCACACCAACCCGGGCGTTGTCGGTGATCGCGGCGGCGATCTCAGCCTGCGGCTCGACTACGGGGACGACCTCGACGCCGCGCTCTGCGGCAACCTCGCGCGCCACGTCGGTGCCGACCGAGGTCGCGGTGTTACAGGCGATCACGAGCAACTTGGCCCCGTCATCGAGCAGCAGTGTCGCGATTGCGCGGATCCGCTCCCGCAACTGCTCGGGATCGCGCGTCCCGTAGGGGAACATCGCCGTGTCGCCGAGATAGACGAAGTCCTCCTCCGGCAATGAGACCAAGCACTCGTGCAGCACGGTCAGGCCACCCACGCCCGAGTCGAACATCGCGATGGGCGACGAAGCGTCTATAGGAACGGTTTGTAAGACATGAAGAAGATCGCCACGACAACGATCAGCCCCGCCAGTCCACCGACTTTGCCAATCCGGTCACCAAGGGCCACGAACTCATCGCTGAGCGCGTCACCCGACTTCAGATCGCGTTCCGCCAGCTCTTTTGCCTTGCGGGTCTGCGGTTGGAAGAAAGCGTGCTGGAGGCCAAAGAGGACGATGATCGCGACAAAGCCGACACTGATGAAGGCCTCGTTCGTCTCCCAATCTCCGTCGACCAACAGGTAGATCCCCGCCAGCAGCAGCACGATCATCCCGGGATTGACCAGATACCGATCGCACTTCTGCACCCCAGCCAAAATCGCTGGCGTAGCCCGGGGGTACTGCGGCGCGACCGAGAAAAACAGCGCGTAACCGAAGGTAGGACCGAAGGCGAGCACGACCGCCAAGATGTGGAGGAAGAGGGCAATCTTGTACCCCGGGTCCACAATCGTCGCCAGCATTGGGTGAAACATATCCGCTAGCGGCGACGGAGCAGCAAGGCCGCCCAGCCTCCTTCAAGGCGGCGGTCAACCTCGGTATAGCCAGCTAGTGAGAAGGCAGCGGCGATCTCGTCGAGCTCCCCCGGGAGCAAGCCAGAGCAGACGAGGATGCCGGGAGTCGGGGGAAGGGTCGCCGGAGCCTCCCCGCTGTTGCTCCGCCGACCCTTCCCCCGACTCCCCCCAACGCTCATGAGCTGAGCGGCGATCTCCTTCAGCACCGGAGCCGTCAGGTTGGCGACCACGGTTGGTGCCAGCTTGGGCAGGCCTTCACGCAGGTTGACGCGCACGAACTCGGCCGCGACCCCGTTCGCAGCCGCGTTGGCGGTGGCCGCTTCGATTGATGCCGACTCATGGTCGTATCCGCGCACCGGGTTCCAGCCAAGCTTGGCGGCTGCGATTGCTAGGACACCCGAGCCGGTGCCAAGATCGGCTAGCGGGCCGCTGGCCTCCCCTGCTTCGGATAGCTCAAGAAGCAGCTCGAGGCAGAGCCGGGTGGTCGGGTGGGCGCCCGTGCCAAACGCACGGCCGGGGTCGACAACGAGGTCGATCGCGCCCTCGCGCGGCGGCTCCCAGGAGGGGCGCAGCCAAAGGCGGTCGCCGACGAGGAGCGGCTTATGGAAATCCTGCCAGCGGTCGGCCCAGTCGTCGGGCACCTGGGTGGCGACCAGCTCGACCAGGCCACCGCCGGCCGCCGCCTCGATCTCGCCCAGCTCGGGCAGCTCCCCCTCGCCGCCGTAGATCGCGTACTCGACGTAGCCGCGACCGCGCTCCTCCTCGACCCCGTTCGGTGCCAGCACCGTCAGCTCGGCCAGCACCTGCTCGGCCAGCTCGGGGACGCAGCGGACCGCGAGGCGGATCAACCGAAGGCTCGGCGCATCCGGCTGAAGAAGCTGTCGCCGCCCTCCTGGCGTGAGCGCAGGTTGCGCGGCTCCAGGATCTCGCCGAGCTTCTCGGCCAGCTCGCGCTGCTCCTCGGAGAGCTCCTCAGGCACGATCACCTGGATCGCGACGACGAGATCGCCCGGCGGGCCGCCGTTTGCCCCCGGCATGCCGTGTCCCCGCAGGGCGAACTGGCTGCCGGGCTGGATGCCGGCGGACAGCTCCAGCTCGCGCTCGCCCTCGTGACTCGGAATCCTGATCTTGGCCCCCAGCATCGCGTCGACCGCGGAGATCTCCACCGTGTGGATCAGGTCCTGGCCGCGCATCGGCCCACGCCGCGTCTCGAAGCCGAAGCTG
This sequence comes from uncultured Solirubrobacterales bacterium, assembly GCA_963718755.1. GTDB lineage: Bacteria > Actinomycetota > Thermoleophilia > Solirubrobacterales > 70-9 > VRUE01. The sequence continues at coordinate 2,348,652 of OY970376.1, read as the reverse complement.
CCGCTGAAGAAAGCCTGGAAGATGTCCTCGACCGAGCCGAAGCCGCCCGGTGCGGCACCGGCGCCGCGCAGGCCCTCGTGGCCGTAGGCGTCGTAGGCGCGGCGGCGCTCCGAGTCAGAAAGCACCTCATAGGCTTCTGCCGCCTCCTTGAACTTCTCCTCCGCCTCGGGGTCGTGGTTGTTGACGTCGGGGTGCAGCTCGCGCGCGAGGCGGCGGAACGCCGTCTTCACCTCGCCCTTGTTGGCGTCGCGGCCAACCCCGAGAATCTCGTAGTAGTCGCCGGGCATCAGCCGTAGACCGACTCGCAGTAGCGCGAGAGCTCACGCGCCGCGCCGCGCACCGACGCGATCGCGGTGGCGTAGTCCATTCGCAGCGGGCCGACGACGCCAACCGAGCCGAGGTTGCGATGCGCCAGGCCGTAATTGGCGCCGACGACGCTGACTGAGCGCAGCTCCGGCTGCGGGTTCTCGCCGCCGATCCAGAGGAAGACCGAGCGCTCGTCCAAGGTCGAACGCAGCATGCCGAGGACGCCGGCGCGCCGCTCCAGCGCGGTCATCAGCCGGTCGGCGCGCGGCAGATCTCCACGATGGTCGTCGGAGAGAAGCCGCGAGGCGCCCTCCATGTAGAGGCTCTCGCCGGTCTCCTGCTCGAGCTCGGTGAACGCCGGGCCGAGGGTGGCGAGGAAGCGGGACTCGACCGGGCCGAGCGCAGGATCGGAGAGGCGGTTGGCGATCATCCGCGCGCCGACGCTCATCCCGGAAAGCGACTCGTTGAGATAGCTCGACGCCCACTCGACCAAGCCCGGATCGACCGGCCCCTGAAAATCGAAGACACGCTTGGCGATCGCCCCGGTCGAGGCGATAGCGATCGCCATCACCTTGTCCGGCTGCAAGCGCAGGACCTCGACCCTGTGGATCGTCGCCGTTGCCGGCGCCGGTGCGGTGGCGAGCGCCATCAGGTCGGTGACCTGAGCGAGTGCGGCAGTCGTCTCCCGCATCGCCGCATCGATCTCGCGGCGCAGCCGCGAGAGCTCCAATTCGACACCGGCAGGGGGTGAAGGCGAACCGGACTCGATCAGCCGGTCGACGTAATAGCGGTAGCCGACCTCAGTAGGAACCCGCCCCGCCGAGGTATGCGGATGGGTCAGGTATCCAGCAGCCTCGAGCCCAGCCAGCTCAGCCCGAACGGTAGAGGACCCCCACTCAATCTCGCGACTTTCAGCTATCGACTTAGAAGCAACCGGCTTCGCCGACGCCAGGTACTCGTCAACCACCAGCCTGAGAATTAGCTCTTGCCGCTGAGAAAGCACAGCTCGAAGTCTAGAAGCGACGCCGGGTGACCCTCCCCGCGGCTTGTAATTTTTGGCGGCGTGGAGGACGGAGACGGCAAGCGACCCACCCAAAAATTTGAGCGGGGAGGGTCACCCGGCGTCGCTAAAGCGCTACTTCGGCCTCGGCGTTCCGAATCGTCTGATTCTCACCCTGCGCTGCGACGACGTCGATCACGGCTCTGCCGCCTTCAACCGACTTGACGGAGCCGGTAACCGCGATCTCGGTCTCCGGCGCTCCCATGCCACGGAACTGCACGGAGAGCCGCTTCAGCGATCCCGGATCGCCCCCCGCCGCCTCGGTGGCGGCGCGAGCGGTGAGGCCCATCATGTAGAGGCCGTGCAGGATCGTGTTCGGCAGGCCGACCGCCTTGGCGAACTCGGGGTCGATGTGGATCGGGTTGAAGTCGCCCGAAGCGCCGGCATAGCGATGCGGCAGGTACTTGTCGGGGGCCACCTTCAGCTCGGCGATCTGATCTCCCGCGTTAAGAGCCACCTCAAACCCCCCTGACGATGTTGGTCCAGGTCCCGCGCACGACCTCGCCGCCGTCCTGGTTGACCGAGACGGTCTCGAAGACGTAGAAGCCCTTGCCGTCCTTCTCGAAGATCTCCAGGCACTTGGCGGTGGTGGTGATCTCGTCACCCGAGCAGGCGGCCTCGCCCCAGACGAACTCCTGGCCGCCGTGGACCATCGCGGCGAAGTTCATCGCCACATCGGGGTCGAACATCGCCGGTCCCAGCGCCGGTGCGCTGTAGACGACGCAGAACATCGGCGGCGCGACGACGTCGCGGTAGCCGGCTGCCTTGGCGGCCTCACGGTCGAAGTGAACCGGATTCTCGAGCCCGACCACCCGCGCATACTCCCCAATCTTCTCCTTGCCCACCTCATAGGTAGTGGCGGGCCATTCCTTGCCAATTGCCTCGGTCTTGATAGCCATAGCGCGCCAGTCTATTCACGCTCACGAACAACGGTCCTCACGCTTACGAAAGTCAGTCGCCAGATCCCGTCAAGCTCTTCGTGAGAGGGCGTGGGGTGTCCCTCCGGCGCAGCGGCGTCCTCTTTTTCGCCCCGCCAGCGATGTCGGACGGCGTCGGCGCTGCTGGCGAAAAACCCAGCAAGCCGGAGGGACACCCCACCCCTCTCCCACACCACTACTCGTCAATCTGGAGAACCGCAAGAAACGCCTCCTGCGGCACCTCGACCCGCCCGACCTGCTTCATCCGCTTCTTGCCCGCTTTCTGCTTCTTCAGCAGCTTGTTCTTGCGGGTGACGTCGCCACCGTAGAGCTTTGCCGTGACGTCCTTGCGCAACGCCTTGACCGTCTCCCTGGCGAGGATGTTGGAGCCGATCGCGGCCTGCACCGGCACGTCGAAGAGCTGGCGCGGGATCGTCTTGCGCAGGCGCTCGACCAGCCGCTTGCCCTGCTCGTAGGCGAATTCGCGGTGGACGATGATCGAGAGCGCATCGACCTTGTCGCCGGCGAGCAGGATGTCGACTTTGACCAGGTCGGAGGGCCGGTTGCCGATCGGCTCGTAGTCCAGGGACGCATAGCCGCGGGTCGAGGACTTGAGCAGGTCGAAGAAGTCGAGGACGATCTCGCCCAGCGGCATGTCGTAGCGGATCTGCACCCGCTGCGGGCTCAGGTAGTGCATGTCGACGTGGGTGCCGCGGCGGGCCTGGCAGAGCTCCATCACGGCGCCGACCTGCTCGGAGGGGGCGATGATCGTGGCACGGATGTAGGGCTCTTCGATCGTCTCGATCGTGCCCGGGTCGGGCAGCTCGGTCGGGCTGCGCACCTCCACCGACTCCCCACTGGTTTTGTGGACCTCGTAGCGCACGTTCGGCGTCGTCGAGAGCAGGTCGAGCCCGTACTCGCGCTCCAGCCGCTCGCGCACGATCTCCATGTGGAGCAGGCCGAGGAAGCCACAGCGGAAGCCGAACCCGAGCGCCTCCGACGTCTCCGGCTCCCAGGACAGAGCAGCGTCGTTGAGGGCCAGCTTCTCGAGCGCGTCGCGCAGGTCTTCGAAGCGGTCGGTGTCGATCGGGAAGAGGCCGCAGAAGACCATCGGCCGGACCTCGCGGTAGCCCTCCAGCGGCTCGACGGCCGGTCGGTCGAGCGCCGTCAACGTGTCGCCGACGCGCAGCTTGGCGACGTCCTTGATGCCGGTGATCAGGTAGCCGACGTCGCCCGCATCCATCCTTTGCACACCGGTCATCACCGGGCGGAAGAAGCCGATGTCGTCGATGTCGGCCTCGGTGCCGTTCTGCATCGCCAGGATCCGCTCGTGCTTGCGGAAGGCGCCGTCGACCATCCGCACGTAAGCGATCACCCCGCGGTACTGGTCGAACTCGGAATCGAAGATCAGCGCCCGGGTCGGGGCCTCTGGCTCTCCCTTCGGCGCCGGCACCCGCGCGACGATCGCCTCGAGCACCTCGACTACGCCCTCGCCGGTCTTGGCCGAGATCCGCAGTGCTTCCTCGGGGTCGCCGCCGATCAGGTCGGCGATCTCCCCCGCCACCCGGTCGGGCTCGGCACCGGGCAGGTCGACCTTGTTGATCACCGGGATCAGCTCGAGCCCGTTCTCGATCGCGAGGTAGGTGTTGGCGACGGTCTGCGCCTCGACTCCCTGCGCGGCGTCGACGACCAGGAGGGCGCCCTCGCAGGCGGCGAGGCTGCGCGAGACCTCGTAGGAGAAGTCGACGTGGCCGGGCGTGTCGATCAGGTGCAGGTGGTAGGTCTGCCCGTCGGAGGCCTCGTACTCGACCCGCACGGCCTGGGCCTTGATCGTGATCCCGCGCTCGCGCTCGAGGTCCATCGAGTCGAGCATCTGGGCCTGCATTTTCTTCGGGTCGACGGCGCCGGTGAGCTCGAGGATGCGGTCGGCCAGGGTCGACTTGCCGTGGTCGATGTGGGCGATTATCGAGAAGTTGCGGATGTGGTCCATCGGCCGTGGGAGTATGGCGAGGGGAGGCTTTCGTGGGCCCGTCGTGTGAAAGGCGGGCCGGGGGTGTCCGGGCCCGTGCTGGGTTTTTCGCCTCGCGGTTTACAGCTCTCGCCAACTCAGCAGTGCGAAAAACAGGACGCCGCGCGCGCCTGGACACCCCCGGCCCGCCTTTCCCCGGCACGCGATTCGGCGCTCGCTGGACGTGCCGTGACTTATGCACCCATATGGACCTCGAAGTCACGACACGTACTAGCAGGACGCTGGATCCAGTGGGCCTTTTAGCTTGAAGACGACCGTGGGGGGCTGGCGGAGGATCTCTTCTACTCCGAGGCCTTCGGTCCAGCGGGTCGACGCCGGGTATGGGGGCTTGGCCGGTTCTATGCGGTCGCGAGTGGTTACTACGTAGTCGTAGTGGCCGGCGTTGAGGATGTGGCGCCATTGCTTGCAGTTGGTGGGGGCGGTGAAGCCTCCGTGGGGCTGCTCTTCTCCTGCGTACTGGACGTGGTTGGAGAGGTCGGTGCCGTAGAGCGGGTACTGACGCGTGCTGGTGGTTGCGATGCGGGCGCCGGATAGCGGATCTGCCCACTCGAAGGCCGCGTTGAGGCCGGGGGCGGCGAAGCTGGGGTTTGCGTAGCGGTTCTCGAGGTAGTGGCGCTGGACCGGGTAGCCGATCGCGACCGCGACAAGCAGGGTCAGGGCCACGATCGCGACCGCCAGCGGCCCGCGGGTCCTGTCGTGGGGTGGGGCCACCGGACGTTGCTGGGTTTTTCGCCAGGGGCGGAGGCGTTTGCTCGCTGCGCTGGTGGGGCGAAAAACAGGACGCCGCGCCTTACCGGGGGCCCCACCCCACGCCACCCGCGGGAGGAGCGCCGCCGGGAGAATGGCCAATCCGAGGACGAGAGCTGGTGCGAGGTAGCGCAGGCCGGACTCGAAGCCGCGGGGCAAGCCCTCCGGGCCGGAAGCGGAGGTCGGCGCAATCAGCCAGGCGAGGATCACCGCGAGCCCGGTGAGGCCCGCGAGTGGCAACACGCGGTCGTGGTTGAGGTTTGGTTCGCTATCCGGTTCAAACCTCAACCACGCGCCTGGGCGGACGACGCAGAGAAAGAGTCCGGCCAGCGCCGCGGCTGCGAACAGAGGCCAGAGCAGAGTCAGGCCATCGTGGAAACCCGGCAAAAACCAGTCGGACCAGACCGTGCCGTCGGCCAGATAGCCGAGCACGCTGTGCCCTTCTCGTCCGCCGAGGGCTTGGTCGGGCGCCGGCAGCGAGATCGGCCCGATGCTGTCGAACCAGAGCAGCGGATTGCCGCTGTGCGCCAGGTTGCGCAGGTACCAGTAGCCACCGCCGGCGAAGGCGGCCAAGCCGCTCACCGCAAGCGTTCGCAACCGCCGGCCAGGCGGAACAACGATGGCCAGTCCCAGGACCAGAACTGCAGCAGGTAGGAGGAAGTTGAGCTTGGTGCCGGCGGCGAGACCCGCCGCCAAGCCAGTCACCATGAGCGGACCCAGCTCCACGCCGGGACGGTCGCCAGAGCCCCCCGATTCCTCCCCCCCTACCTGCTCGTCTTTCCGTGCCCCCCAAGCACTCAGAGCAACAGCAACTGCAGCAAGCAGGAAGAAGATCCCAACGATGTCGTTCCGCGCCTCCCCGGCTTGGTCCGAAAGCACTGGCAGGCTCAGCGCCACAGCCCCCAGCGCCAGCGACCAAGGCGCCACGCGATACGGCCTCCCGATGCACCAGCAAGCAGCCAGGCAACCGACGAACCAACCAAGGTTCAGCAGGGGTGAGAGCAAGTCGCGGTCAAACGCCAGCATCCCGACGCCGTGGAAGATCTCGGCATTGGCTGGGTAGAACCACGCAAGAAACTGCGGCGCGATGAAATGCAGATCCCAGGTGTTCCCACTCTGCGCGAATCCCGCTGCAAACGGCCCGTGGTACCAGGTCGAGTCGAACCCGGTCATCCCGCTCGACAGCTTCGGCCTGACGTCCGCGCCGAACTTAATGACCGCGATCGCCGCTACCGCCAGAGCAATCAGCGTCGCGATTCTTGGCCCGCGAGAAGGAGGGAGGGGGTGTCCCTCCACCTTGCTGGGTTTTTCGCCTTTAAGCCGGCCTCTCTCGCCGACTGGTTCGTGCGAAAAACGGGACGCCGCTGCGCCGGAGGGACACCCCCTCCCTCCTCGGCCGAGGCCCAGCCATAGGCTCAAACCAACCGCGACAACCACACCGAGATACGGGATTGGCTCGAAGAGGCCAAACGCACCGAGCAGCTCGACGACCCAGATGAGCAGCGCTAAAGCGATAACGCCCGTCGCGAGACGAGCTGGGGCGACCTCGAAGTCGGGAAGCAGCCTTTGGCGTATAGCCCCCGCGCCCAACGTTGCGAAGCCGGCGAGCAGGGCTATCTCGAGCACCCCCAGCAGATAGCGCGTCAGGTCGAGCATCTATCGGCGTCTGAGCAGGCGGGTCACTTGCTCCAACTCAGCCACACGGAGCAATTTCGCTGCGCCGACATAGACCAGGCCGCCGACCGCCAGAGCTGAGCCGAGCGAGATGATTTGACCCAGCAGGCCCCGGCCGAGGGCGTTGTCGAGCACGTCCCAGATGCCGAAGCTGACGGCCGCAAGCGCCGTGGCGGCGATCGAGATGCGGATGCCGGCGTCGAGCAGGCGGCCCAGCTCGAGACCGCCGAGCAGGTGGCGCAGGATGACGGCCTGGGCGACGACGCTGGCGATGGTGGCGATCGCCGTAGCGGCGACGATTCCGCCAACGCCGAGGCTGTAGAGCGCCAGCGCCCCGAGCGCGGTGACGGCGAGGTTGCCGGCGGCGATCGCGGTCGGCAGCCAGGGCCGCTGCAGACTGAAAAAGGTGCGGGTGAGGAGCAGGAAGAGGCCGTTCGCGGGCAGCGAGAAGGCAAACCAGAAGAGCGCCGTCGCAACCAGGGTCGTCTGCTCGGGGGTGAACTCGCCGCGCTGGTAGACGAGCCGGATCATCGGTTCGGAGAGGACGAGGATCGCGGCGGTGGCCGGAAGCAGGACGAAGAGGATCTGGCGCATCCCGTTGGCCATCGTCGCCCGCAGGTTGTCGTTCTCGCCGCGCGAGGCGAAGCGGGCCAGGGTCGGGAAGAGGACGGTCGCGATCGCCACCGAGAAGATCCCCTGCGGCAGCTGGTAGATACGGAAGGCCTTGTCGATCGCCGCCGGCGCCTGATCGCTGACAAGGCTGCCAAAGAGGCTGTTGATGAGGAGGTTGAAGTTGATCAGGCCGAGGCTGATCGTCACCGGCAGCATCAGCAGCAGGACGCGCCGCACGTCCCTGTTGCGCCAGTCGAAGCTCCAGGCGAACTTGAAGGGCGTGTTGCGCAGGTCGAAAACGACGATTCCCAGCTGGACGACGGTGCCCGCGAGGACGCCGATCGCGTAGGCGTAGATCCGGTCCTGGCCCTCCAGCGAGGGCACGATCGCGACCAGGCAGGCGATGATCGTCAGGTTCCAGAAGAGCGGCGCGATCGCAAAGGCGCCGAAGCGGTCGTAGCTGTTGAGGATCCCCACCACGACGCCGCTCATCCCGAGCAGGATCAGGATCGGGAACATGACCTGGGAGAGGGTGACCGTCAAATCGAGCAGCTCTCCCTCGAAGCCCGGCGCGAAGAGGGGCATGATCAACGGCGCCGCGAGGATGAAGAACGCCGTGATCGCCGCCAGCACGAGCGTGACCAGCAACAGCATGGTCGAGGCAAGCCTGAACGCCTCGCGGTAGTTCTTCTTCTCCAGCTGCTCGGTGAAGATCGGAACGAAGGCCGGCTGCAGGGCGGCGTCGGCGAACAGGGCGCGGATCAGGTTCGGCAGCTGGAACGCGATCGTGAAAGCCGACATCGGGCCGCTGACGCCGTAGTAGCCGGCGGCGACGATCTCACGGCCCAGACCGGCGACCCGGGAAGCGGCGGTCGCGACCGAGAAAAACGCGGTCGAGCGAGCGATCCGCCCGGGGCGGCGCTCGGATGGGCTTTGAGCCTCGGTATAGTCCGGCGCCGCGCTCATGGCGAACATAGCCTCACAGAAGAAGCGGATCCTACGCAGCGAACGCGAGAGGACCGAGAACCGGCTCCTGACGAGCACGGTCAAGACGTATTTCAAGCGGCTCGAGAGCGCCGCGGGCGACGGCGATGCCGCGGCGATCGAGGCCGAGCACCGCGCCCTCGTCTCGCGCATCGACAAGGCCGTGCAGAAGGGCGCCCTTCACAAGAACACCGCGGCGCGCAAGAAGGCAAGGGCCGCGCGCGTCGCAGCCGGCGCCGCTAAGTAGCTAGGCGGGCACGCCAGCGGCGGCTCGCAGGGCAAGGGTCAACGCCAGCTCGTCTCCGTAGTCGGCGCCGCCCCTGCACCAAACCTCGAGGTCCGCGAGCGCGATCGTCGCTCCCCGGAGCTCAGCCGCATCAATATTCCCCAGCTTGGCGACCAGTTGCTTCGCCGCGTACGGATGCATGCCGAGGCTCGACTCGACCTGCTTCGGCGGCGAGCCGTCCTCCAGCATGGCTGCCGCAACACAAGCTTTGCGCAGGCGCGAGGCAAGGCCGTAGATCAAGCCGGTGACGTTCTCCCCCTGCGAGATCAACCGCTCACCGATGCCGAGCGCCCGCGCCGCGTCGCGCTCGAGCAGGGCGTCCGAGAGGGCCCACACAGCCGCTTCGGAGGTGTCAGCGATCATCGCGTCCAGGTCCGCGGCGCTTACCTCTCCGCCCTCGCCGGCCCAGAGCAGGAGGCGCTCCAGCTCGTTGTGGAGGCGCTGTGGATTTGCGCCCATCCGATCCACCAGCATGCGGGCGGCGGCGGGATCGAGGCTGAAGCCGAGCCGCTTCGCGTCGCCGACGAGCACTCGCGGCATATCTCTCGCCTTCGGCGCCGCGAACTCGTGAATCTCCCCCTTCGCCGCCTTGACCGCCGCGGTCAGCTTCGCGGGCGCCTTGTCGCGGGCGATCAGGACGACGCTCAGGTCGGGAGGCAGCTCGGCAAGCGCGGCGGCCACCGCCTCCAGCTGCCGGTCGCGCCAGCGCTCGACCCCATCGGCGAGCAGGTAGCGGCGCGACTCGGTCAGCGACATCGCCGGGATCGCGGCGAGCAGACTCTCGTGATCGGGCGCCCCGCGACCCTCCCCGGGCTCGAAGATCTGCAGCGAAGCGGCCCCTCCGTCTCGCTCCGCGCGCGCCCGCAGGCGCGTCCGGGTCGCGTCGATCTTTGCCCCGTCGGTGCCGGCGATCAGGTAAAGGGAACGCATCTCCTCGGCCATGAGCCGAGTCTAGATACCGGGTCGGGCTGTGAGCCGCTCAGTCGTCGTGGCGACCGCGGGACCAGTGATGACCACGGTCATGGCCGTGCTGTCGGTCGCCGCCCCAATCATCGTTGTCATCCCAACCATCGTCGTCATCCCAATCGTCCCCGTCGTCATCCCAATCATCGTCGTCGGACGAGTCGACCGGCACTTCCGCCGAGGTCGGGGGCGGCGTGCTTTCGACCACGGGCGGCGATTGCGGGGCGGGCTCGGGCTGGGCGGGCTCGGGCGGAGGGGCGAGCGCCTGCGGGGTCTTCCCCGTGGGCGAAGGAGCAGGATTGGGCTCGGGCGCGCCGCTCGGAGCGTCTCCTTGCGGCTCGGCCGGAGCGGACGGCGCGACAACGAGCTCGGCTGAGGCGGAGGGCGCGGAACCGACATCCGGTGCCTGGGCACCGTCGCCGTCGTCTCCGCCGGCGACGCGGGACCTGTCGGAGCGTGGCGAGCCCCCTGCACCGGTGGGCCCGGAGTCAGGCGCATTTGCCGTTACCTGCGCCGCGACCGTCGCCTTGCCGATTGCCTCTTGCCCAGAGCGCACTCCTGGGATTGGACTACCGGCGACGAGGGGCCAGCTCTGATTGAGCGCGAGCGCGACCATTGCAAGCCCAACCGCGGTGGTCACGCCCAGCAACGCCAAGGTTGTGCTGCGCGCCCGCTCCAGAAGGCCGCCGCCGAGCACGCTTGGCGTTTTCCGCGATCGCAGCCATCGATGTCCGGGCTTGAAATGCACCGGTACGTCCATCGGCCGCCCCTCACCAACCGGCAAGGCCGGAGCCCAGAGAACCCCAATATCGATTCGTAGATTCGTCCAACCCTGCCTGACGGCGATTCGGACCGGGCGTCAACCCTCGCTGTCCACCTTGATCGAGTCACCGACCACTTCGAGTACGACGGTCCCGTGGCGGTCGGTGCGCAGGGTGCGAACCCCGCGGCCGGCAAGCGCCGCCAGGACCGCGGCAGTCGGATGCCCGAAAGGGTTGCCGGCGCCTGCGGAGATCACCGCCAGGCGTGGCCGCGCACGATCGAGCAGCTCGGCGAGGCCGGCATCCTCGCTGCCGTGATGGGCAACCTTGAGAACATCGATCGGCCCCGGTTCCAGCGGGACCGACTCGGCCTCCGCATCGGCTGCCAGCAACATCGAGAAACGACCCCAGCGCGCCCGCAGCACGACTGCGAGCCGGTTGGGGTCCTCGCCACGCGTTGATCCGGCGAGCAGCTCGGCGGGCGGCCAGAGGACGTCGAGCCGTAGACGACCCGAGCGAAGCTCGCTACCGCGAACCAAGCGATGCCGGGGGACTCCGGCGGCAGCTGCCGCGGCGAGCGTCACCGGGTCAGCTGCGCCGAACAGAACCTGCCCCAGCGGCATTGTGCCGAGCAGCTCGCGGATTCCGGCCGCGTGGTCTGACTCCGCATGGGTGACGATCGTGGCGCCAAGCCGGTCGACCCCGGCTGCATGCAGCTTTGTTGCGAGCCCTCCCCCAGGCGGCCCACCATCGACGAGCAACGCCGGCGCTTCCCCTGGCTGCAGCAAGATCGAATCACCCTGGCCGACGTCGAGCACCGAGACCCGCAGGCCAACGGGCGGCCCGAGGGGCGATCCCGTGCCTCCACCTGCCGGCCATACCAAAGCAAGCGCTGCCAGAGCCGGCGCCAGCAGCGCCATCCTGCGCCGACGGGCGGTGCTGGGGCGTCGCGGGGCCACGCGACGGTGGCGGCTGACCCAGGCTGAAAGGGCCGCGGCACCTGCGATCGCGACGTAGCTCGCCACCAGACCACCGCCACCCAGCCGAACCTGCGGATAGGCCCAGCCCGGCCGGCCACACCAGGCGGCCACCTGTGCGATGTAGGCCAGCAACAGCGCGTTGACCGTGTTGAGCGCCTCGACCGGGAAGCCAGGAACCTGCCCGGCTGCCGCGGCCAACATCCCTAGCCACATCGCCGGCGCCACCGCGGGCAACGCCAACAGGTTGGCCAAGACTGTCAGGGTGGCGACCGCTTCGAAGTGAAAGGCGATCAGGGGCGCGGTCGCAAGCGTGGCGGCGATCGTCATCGCCGCTCCCTCGATCAGTGGACGTCGCCAGCCACGCGTTCCGAACCAATCGCCCAGCGCGGCCCGCAGGGGTGCGGCGAAGATCAGGATCCCCAGCACCGCGGCGAAGCTGAGCTGCCAGCCGATGTCGGCGGCGACCCCCGGCTCGATTACAAGCAGGAGGACGGCGGCAATCGCCAGCGCATACAGGCGAGAAGTGCGGCGGCCGGCGAGGGTGGCAAGCACGCTCAGCGCACCCATGATTGCCGCCCGCTGGATCGACGGGCCGGCACCGGCCAGCGGCACATACACCGCGATCAGGCCGAGCAACCAGACGAGGCGTGTCCGCAGCGGCATCCCAAGCGCCGCCAGCACCGGCATCGCCAGCAGGGCCAGCAGGGCCACGTTCTGGCCCGACACTGCGAGCAGGTGGCTTAAGCCAGAGCGGCGGAAATCATCGGTCGTCTGCTCGTCGAGTTGCTCGTCCTCCCCGAGGACGAAGCCGCGTGCCAGCGCCGCCTCCCGGCCGGGCATTCCCTTGCCGAGCGCAGCCGCGGCCCGATCGCGGATTTCGTCGCTGTGGGAGAGCGCGAGGACGACCGCAGCCGCGGTCAGGAGCAGCGGCAGACCTAGGCGCGTCGGGTGCAACGCACTCAGGGCTGCAACCGGGCCCGCAGCGACTCCATCGTCGCCGGGCCGATGCCGCTCACCTGGTCGAGCTGATCGACCGAGGCGAGGCCGCCATGCTGGTCGCGGTATTCGACGATCTTGCCGGCGGTCACGGGGCCGATGCCGTCGATCGTTTCGAGCTGCTCGACGGTCGCGCTGCCGAGGCTGATCGGCCCGTCCGCCGCACCGGAGCCCGCCGCCACGGTCGCGCCGCCGGGTTCGCGCTCGGGCACCATCACCTGCTGGCCGTCGGTCAGGCGCGCTGCTCGGTTGATGCCTTCGAGCAGAGCGCCCGTGGCCGGCCCCCCGGCCCGACCAATCGCATCAACAACTCGCGCCCCGGCCGGCAGCCGATAGACCCCGGGCCGTTGTACGGACCCTGCGACATCGATCACGATGTCGGCACCGCCACCGCTCTTCAGGCTGATTTCACCGCTTGTACTTGGCGAGGAGGCAAAGGGTGCGGCGCCATCGCCCCCATCCGCCCGAATCGCGCGAGCACCGACCAGCAGCAGGGCAACGGCTACGGCGCCATAGGCAACGAGCTGAGATCGAGATAGCTCCGGCACACGCCGACCGTTGCGCACCTATCCGCGCGCGTGGCGCGCAAAATCACAAAAGCTAGAAACTCAACTGAGTCGTTCCAGGCAAGCAGATCGGGGGTGCAGGGAGGGCGGTGAGGGGAGCGCACAGTTAGTGCGTGACCCGAACCAACCGACCGAAGACCCCGAAATGCGCCGCCTGGAACGGCTCAGTCGTCGTCGTAGCCGCTGACCTCGGCGAGCTGATCCGAGTAGAGCTCAGCCGCGGCGACCGGAGGCGACTGCACGGAGACGCAGGTCAGCGCCGCCTCACCGTTGTTGGCAATCGAGTGATCGGTGGCGGGTGGGACGAGGATCAGATCACCCTCCCCCACGTCCTGGGTGTCACCGACGACGGACATCGTTCCGGCTCCTCGCACCACCACGTAGACCTGCTCGGCTTCCTCGTCGGAGCGCAGGGTCTGCTCGGCGCCGGTCGGAATCTCCAGCCAGGTCACCGACATGTTGCGAGCGCCGAGCTGGCCGGCGTCCATCAGGGCGTGGTACCGGACCCGGTGCCACTCCTCGGCAGGTGCATCTGAAAGTCGTCGGACCAGCATGCGGGCGCTTTGTACCAGATAAAGACGCTTAAGCCGTGAAACCCAAGCGGTCGTCCGATTAACGCACAACCAAGTTGACGAGCTTGCCGGGCACGACTATCTCCTTGACGACCTCCTTGCCGTCGACGTGGCGGCGCACCTTCTCGCTCTCGCGGGCGAGGGCCAGAAGCTCAGCTTCAGGCGCCTCGCTGGAAGCTTCGATCCGGTCGCGCAGCTTGCCGTTGACCTGGACCACGAGGGTGACGGTGTCGCTGATGAGCAGCGCCGGGTCGGCCACCGGCCACGGCACCTCCCAGACGCGACCCCCCTCCAGCCTCTCCCAGACCTCGGCGCCGAGGTGGGGGGCGAAGGGGAAGATCAGCGAGGCAGCGGTGGCGGCGGCGAAGCGAACTGCAGCGAGACCGGCCGGATTCTCATAGAGGCCGTCCTTGAGCCGGTAGGCCTCGTTTACCAGCTCCATCACCGCGGCGATCGCGGTGTTGAACTGGAAGCCGCGCTCGAAGTCACGGCTCACCTTGTCGATCGCCCAGTGGGCCTTGGCGAGCAGCTCGCGAGCCTCGCCCTCCGCAGTGGACACGCCCGCTGCGGAGGCGCCCTTGGCCTCGTCGACCTCCTCAGCCAGACGCCAGAGCCTCGCGAGGAAGCGCTGTACGCCCTCCACCCCCTCGTCGGACCAGTCGCCACCACGCTCCGGCGGGCCCATGAAGCAGATGTAGGTGCGGGCGGTATCGGCGCCGTAGCGCTCGACGTACTCCCCCGGGCTGACCGTGTTGCCCTTCGACTTCGACATCTTGGCGCCGTCGCGGGTGATCATCCCCTGGGTGAACAGGTTTGCGAACGGCTCCTGCACCGAGAGGTAGTCGAGGTCGGCGAGCGCCTTGGTGAAGAAGCGCGCGTACATCAGGTGCAGGATCGCGTGCTCGACCCCGCCGATGTACTGGTCGACCGGCAGCCAGTGTCCGGCGGCGGCTCGATCCCACGCCGCCCCCTCGTTGCGCGGATCGAGGTAGCGGATGAAGTACCAGGAGGAGTCGACGAAGGTGTCCATCGTGTCGGTCTCGCGCCGCGCGGCGGCACCGCAACGCGGGCACTCGGTGGCAACCCAATCCTCAGCCGCGGCCAGCGGGCTGCGGCCCTGCGGCGCATAATCGTCGACCTCGGGTAGCTCGACCGGAAGCTGATCGTCGGGGACGGGGACGATGCCGCACTTCTCGCAGTAGATGACCGGGATCGGCGCCCCCCAGTAGCGCTGGCGCGAGACGAGCCAATCGCGGAGGCGGTAGTTGACGGCGGATTCGCCCCGTCCTTCCCGCTTCAGCCAAGCGACGATCTCCTCGTAGGCCTCGCGGTTGTGCTTGCCGTCGAAGCGCCCCGAGCCGGTCATCGGGCCGTCGTCCGGGTAGGGCAGCCCCTCCTCGTCGCGGGCGGCCTCCGGATCGGAGCCCTCGATCACGCGCTTGACCGGCAGGTCGAAGGCGCGGGCGAACTCGTAGTCGCGCGTATCGTGCGCGGGCACGGCCATGATCGCGCCGGTGCCGTACTCCATCAGCACGTAGTCGGCGACGAACATCGGGATCTCCTCGCCGTTGACCGGGTTGACGACCGTGCGACCGAGCGGCACGCCGGTCTTTGGACGGCCCTCGTCACCGCGGTCCTCGACCGACTCGCGGGCGACCCGGTTGACGTACTCGCGCACCTCCCCCTCCACCGGCGTGCCGGCGATCAGCCGCTCGAGCTCAGGGTGCTCGGGGGCGAGGACGAAGAAGGTGGCGCCAAAGAGGGTGTCGGGGCGGGTGGTGAAGACCGGGAAGTCGAGGTCGAGCTCCTCGCAGCGGAAGGTCACCTCCGCCCCCTCGGAGCGGCCGATCCAGTTGCGCTGCATCGTGACGACGTGCTCGGGCCAGGACTCGAGCAGGTCGAAGTCGGCGAGCAGCCGCTCGGCGTAGTCGGTGATCTTGAAGAACCACTGCTCGAGCCGGCGCTGCTCGACCTGCGTCCCGCAGCGCTCACAGCGGCCGTCGACGACCTGCTCGTTGGCGAGGACCGTGGCGTCCACCGGGCACCATTGAACTGGAGCCTCGTCGCGGTAGGCGAGGCCACGCTCGAAGAGGCGCAAGAAGATCCACTGGGTCCAGCGGTAGTACTCGGGCGTGTGGGTGGCGAGCTCACGCGACCAGTCGATCGAGATCCCCCACTCGCGGAACTGGCGACGGAAGGACTCGATCGAGCGCTCGGTTGCGACACGCGGCGGCTCGCCGGTCTTGATCGCGTTGTTCTCCGCCGGCAGGCCGAAGGAGTCGTAGCCCATCGGGTGGATTACCTCGAAGCCGTGACGGCGGCGGAAGTGGGCGATCGCGTCGCCTACCGCGTAGCACTTGAGATGGCCGACGTGGGGCTCGCCCGAGGGGTAGGGCAGCATCTCCAGCACGTAGGACTTCGGCTTCTCGGCGGCATGGCCGGGCTGGCTGGGGTTGGCGACCTCCCAGGTCTTCTCCTCGGCCCAGAGCTGCTGCCACTTCGCCTCGATCACCTTTGGTTCGTATCCAGCCACGGGATGGCGATCTTACGAGCGACGCTGGGTGAGGCGCAGGCCGGACCAGGTCTCGTCGATCGCGCAGACCTTGGTGTCGACCATGCCGGCGGCCAGGGCAACGTCGCGGATCACGTCCTCGGTCAGGTCGGTCTCGACCCCCGAGGAGCGCTTCGGCCAGGCCATCCAGAGGGTGCCCTCGGCGACCGCTTTGGCGATGGTGTCGAAGCGACGCGCCAGCTCACGCTCGGAGGTGACGAACCAGATCGTCATCTCGCGGCGTCCGCGGTTGCCGTGGCGGAGCGTCGCCCCCGGCGGCAGCGGCTCGAGCAGGCGCTTGGCGCCGTCCGGCGCGCCGATCAGGACCAGCGTGGAGTCCGGCTTGACGCCGAGCTTCTCGGCCAGCGGCTTGCCCGAGTACCCGGCGGCCATCTCAGGCGCGCCGCAGCGCGACTCGCAGGCCCCAGAGAGAGACGATCGCCCACACCGTCTCGAGCAGCAGGAAGCCCCACTGGCGCTCGTGCCAGGCGAGCACCGCGAGGATCAGCGAGCCGACGAAGTTGAGCACGAGGTAGGCGCGCGAGTGTGGGTCCATTGCCCCGAACTGCGCCGCCGCGAAGGCAGCGAGGATCAGTAAGGCGCCGACGACCTGTACGAGCTGGTCCATGCCCGGCGAGCGTACTGCCAGGGCTCGACTAGAAGACGGGCGACACCGCCTCGAGGATCCGGGGCCAGACGTACACCTCGATCGTCGCGGCGACGACCAGCACGGGGATCGCGAGGGCAACGGTGATGAAGGTGGCAGCCAGCAGCTGGTTCCACTCCCCGCGCCGGCTCGCGATCAGCCAGGCGGCAAGGGGAAGGAAGAGGGCGGTCAGCTCGGGGAGCGCGTGCGGCAGCACGCTGAGGATGAGGAGGGCGTGGGAGATATCTAGCTGGAAGGAGATCGTCGCCCCCTGGAAGCCGAGGTAGAGGGCCTGGGTCAGCAGCGAGAAGAGGGTCACCGCGGCGACGAAGAGGATCGCGAACTCCCCCGCCTTGACGTGGATCCAGCGCGAGAAGCCGGTGCGCTGTGCGGCGGCGATCGGCATCGAGGCACCGGCGATGAAACCTGCGACGCAGGCGGTCGCGTGCAGGGCGAGCACCAGCGAGTTGCGCCAGAGGATCGGCAGCATGTCGGCCGGGCTCGTCGACTCGGTCAGGCCGGGCATGTGGATCGGGGTGACGTCGGCGGTGAGCAGGCCGGCGACGACCCAGACCGCCCCCAGCAAGGCGAGCGCGATCGCCAGGCTGAGTGCCAGCCAACTGCCCAGGACCGGCCCTGGGCGATCGTTCCAGACCTCGATTGCCTCCCGCGTGTCCTGCATCCCGTGCGAGAAAACGTGCTCGTTCGCGGTGCTCATCGGGAGATCATCGGCAGCTTCTCCTGGGTCCCTGAGTACGCTGCCCGGCGTGGACGGGCACGGGTCGGGGCGATCCCCGGGAACGACGTGGTTTCGACGCCGCTGGCGATGGTTGGCCGCGGCTGCGGTCGCGCTCGTCGCCGGCCTGGCAATTGGCATCGCGCTCAGCTGGCACTTCTCCGACCGGGTGCTGGTACCGGACCACTCCAGCCGGCCGAAGGACGTGAAGGTCGAAGGGATGCCACCGGGCCGGATCGTCCTCGCACGCAGCGAAGACACGGAGCGGCCCGGCGTGTACGGGCTCGAGTGGGAGGGCGGACATGCGATCGTCGGTGCGATCGTCGGCGAAGACGATGACACGGTCACCCGCCGCCTGCGCGGGGTGCGCGGCTACCTGGTGCCGGAAATGGAGGTCGGGGTCGAAGCCAATGTCTTCGCGGGCGATCCCGGTCAGGCCTTCGGCATCCCCTTTGCCGACGTCGACATCCAGAGTGAGCTCGGCCCGATGCCGGCCTGGGCGATCGCGGGGAAGGGCGATACCTGGGCGATCGTCGTGCACGGGATCAACGGCACGCCCCAGGTCGGCTTGCGGATGGTCCCGGGTCTGCACCGAGCCAAGCTGCCGACGCTGGTGATCACCTACCGCGAGGATCTCGGCGCCCCGCCCAGCCCGGACGGCTTCCACCACATGGGCCTGACCGAGTGGCGCGACCTCCAGGCCGCGGCCCGCTACGCGCTCGACCACGGCGCCCGCCGCCTGATCCTCGTCGGCTACTCGATGGGCGGTGCGATCGTCGCCCAGTTCATGCAGCACTCGCCGCTCGCGCCGCGGGTCAGCGGCCTCGTGCTCGATGCGCCCGCCCTCGACTGGCAGCGGGTGCTCGAATTCAACGCCACCGAGATGGGCTTGCCCGACTTCATGGCATTGCCGGTCGAGTGGGCGGTCAGCGCCCGCATCGACGTCGACTGGGACGATCTCAACGCCCTCGAGCACCCCAAGGACTTCCAATTGCCGATCCTGCTCTTCCACGGCGACGACGACAGGGTCGTGCCAATCTCGATCAGCGAGAACCTCACCGCCGAGCTGCCCCGCTGGGTGAGTTACTTCAGCGCCCCCGATGCGGGTCATGTCGAGGCGTGGAATGTCGATCCGCGCCTCTACGAAAAGCGCTTGGGCGTCTTCCTCGCGTCGCTTACGGCACCGGAGCTGCAGTCGACAGCGACGGTCCCAAGGTAGCGACCGGCTTGCCCCAACGCGTCACTTGGACCTGCTCACCAGACTCCGCCATGCGAACGTACTGGGCAAGCTTGGAATAGAACTCATCCATGCCGACCGATCGCTCAAGGTCAGCAAAGCGGTCGCGACCAGGGAACTTCAAATCGGTCTTTGGGAGTGGAGCTGGAGGGATTCGAACCCTCGACCTACGCGCTGCCAGCGCGTCGCTCTTCCCCTGAGCTACAGCCCCAAGCTCGTAATCTGCGGCGAAGTTTATCGCGGCTCGTTGGTTGTTTCGGGCCGGTCGTACGCGCAGCTGTATTGCAAACTTGCCAGCAACCATCTCGACCGGCGACAAATAACAATTGTCAAGCGGCTCGCAGTAGGCCGCTAGCGCATCGATCTCGTCCTCGCGATATGTACTTCTCACATAGCCGCGACGACTTGTTCGACATCGACCAACGTGAATGTGGACGACATCGCCGTTGAATGTCGCCCATTTGCACTGGACCCTGAGCATTTGGTGCCCGAGATCGAAGGCGAGGTCGTAGACCTCATGCTCGGTCAGCGGTTTGAGCACCGAAAGGCCCAGGCTCGCCGCCTCCTTCGCGATCGCCAGCTCTGCCACGTTGCCCTTGTGGTTCGGGTTGTGCTCGGTCACGAACACATGTTCGCAGACAAAACACCGCCAGTCAATACGTCAAACGTTGAGGCTGCGCGGCCGGGATTCGCTCCGGTGGACTACGCGGCGCGCTGCTCGGGGCCCTGATCCTCGTCTACGTCGAGGATCAGGTCGTCACCGCTGGTGCGGCGGATGTTGAACTCGAAGGGGGCGTTCTCTTCCAGCTCGCGGAGCAGGTCGACTGGCTCGTCGAGCCGCATCGAGAGCGTCGCGCGGCCCTCGGAGAAGCGCTCGACCGAGATCTCGGAAGCTCCGAGCCGACCGACGGCGTTTTCAAAGCCGACAAGCTGCGAGAAGTCGCCGAGCGGGCCGATCTCGAGCTTGATCAATCCCTCGAAGAGCTCACCCAGGGCGGCCTCGGCGCCGACGGGAGCCGACGGGGTGGCGCCGTTCGAGCTTTCCTCGTGAACGTCGCTGAGCTCCTGCGTGCGCCGGCTCACCTCGACCGCCTCGCGCAGGGCCTTCATCCGGATTCGCGTCGCCTGGCCGCGCGCCTGCGCCTCGATCTCGTCCAGTCGCTCCGAGACCGAGTGCAGGGAGACGATGCTGCGCTGGTGGCGCTCGTCGGCCTCGCGCAGTCGCTCGCCCAGGTTGCGGATCTCGCGCTCGCGCTCGATCACCATCCCCGAGAGCGAGGCCAGTTCGGCGTCTGCGGTGGAGGCATGGCGCTCGACGGCGGAGATCGCCGCATCGCGCGCCGCCATCGCGGCATCGACTTCGTTGCGGCGATAGCCGAATAGAGCCCGCTTGAAGCTACCCATGCGCGGCACCGTAGAGGTGCCCTCGGACGCCATCCTGCGACAGCTGCAGCTCGGGTCGCGGCGCCTCCCGCCAGAGGTCCTCGAGCTGGTAGCGCTCCCTTTCCTCGGCCGTGAACACATGCAGCACGGCGTCGAGGTAATCGAGCACGATCCAGCCCGCCGCGCCCTCGCCCTCGACCCCGCCCGGCAGCAGCCCGTGCTCATCCTTCAGCCGCAGCTTCACCTCGTCGACGATCGCCCGCGCCTGGCGTTCGTTGCGCGCCGTGCAGATCGCCAGGAAGTCGGTGTAGGCGGCGAGCTCGCGCATGTCGAGCAGGACGATCTCGGTCGCCCCTTTCGCGTCGGCGAGCTCGGCCAGGCGGCGCGCCAGTGCCTCTGACTCCAGCTTGCTCACGAGTAGATCCCCTTCTCCTCGATGAAACGGGCGACGGCCTCCGGCACCAGGTAGCGCAGCGGCCGTCCGGCCGCTGCGCGCTCGCGCACGGCCGAGGAGGAGACGCCGAACTGCGGCATCTCGAGCATCGTCGCCCGCCCGTCGGCTCCGAGGCCGCGCATTACGGCGCCGACATCAGCCTCGGAAATACCGGCGCGCCGCGCAACCGCCAGCCGCGCCAGCTCGACCACCCGCCGCGGCTCGCGCCAGCTCTCGAACCCGACAGCGGCGTCCGCCCCCATCACGAACACCAGCTCGGGCTCTCCTCTTTCGCGTGCAAGCAGCTCCAAGGTCTCATACGTATAGGACGGTCCCTCGCGCTCGACCTCGAGCGTGGAGACGGTGAAACGCGGATCGTCGGCGGCAGCCAGGCGAGTCATCGCCAGGCGCAGCTCGCGGCCGGGGTCGTCGTGGATCCGCTTGTGCGGCGCCTCCCCGGTCGGCATCAGCACGACTTCGTCGAGGCCGAGCTGCCAGAGCGCCTCCTGGGCCAGCGCCAGGTGGCCGAGGTGGGGCGGGTTGAACGCCGAGCCGAGGACGCCGATCGCCGGTCGGGGGCTGTCGGCCGACGGGACGCTACTCACGCACTTGGCCGTCGCCGCGGACGACGTACTTGTAGGTGGTCAGCTCGCGCAGCCCAATCGGCCCGCGAGCGTGCAGCTTCTGGGTCGAGTTGCCGATCTCGGCCCCCATGCCGAACTCGAAGCCGTCGGTGAAGCGGGTCGAGGCATTGGTGTAGACGACGGCGGCGTCGACCCCCGCGGTGAAACGCGCGGCGGCGTCCTCGGAGCGGGTGACAATCGCCTCCGAGTGCCGGGTGCCGTACCGGTTGACGTGGTCGACCGCCTGCTCGAGCGAATCGACGACGGCAACGGCCAGCTTCAGGTCGAGGTACTCGCTGTCCCAGTCGTCCTCGCTTGCGACGCCCATCTCGACGCCGCCCGCGGCGGCACGGGCGCGCTTGTCGCCGACCAGCTCGACACCGGCGTCGCGCAGCGCGGCGAGCGCCTCGGGCAGGAACTCATCGGCGACCGCGGCGTCGACGAGCAGCGTCTCGGCTGCGTTGCAGACGCCGGGGCGCTGGGTCTTCGCGTTGATCGCGATCCGCCGCGCCATCTCGAGGTCGGCTTCGGCATGCACGTAGACGTGGCAGTTGCCCGCGGCGGCGTAGATGACGGGGACCGTGGCAACGGCCTTCAGCGCCTTCTTCAAGCCTTCGCCGCCGCGCGGGATCAGCAGGTCGACCGAATCCTCCTGCGTTGCCAGGTCGGCCAGATCCTCGTGCCCGCCGCCGGCCAGCAGCAGCACCGCGTCCTCCGGCAGACCCACCTCAGCCAGCGCCTCGCGCACGATCGCCGCCAGCGCCCCATTGGTCCGTTCGGCGTAGTGGGAGCCGCGCAGGACGATCGCGTTGCCGCTCTTGATCGTCAGCGCCGCACAATCGATAGTCACGTTCGGCCGCGCCTCGTAGACGACGGCGACTACTCCGAGCGGCACGCGCAGCTTGGTCAGGTCTAGGCCGCTCTCCAGCGTCTTTTGGTCGAGCACCTCGCCGATCGGGTCATCCAGCGCGGCGACCGCCCGCACGCCCTCGGCCATCGCCGCAATTCGCTCCTCGCTCAGGGCAAGGCGGTCCCGCAGCGCCGGGGTCAGGCCATCAGCCCGCTCGTCGGCGAGATCGGCAGCGTTTGCCTCCAGCACGTCCCCGACCCACTCGCCAAGCAACCGTGCGATCCCGGCCAGCGCGGAGTTCTTCGTCTCGGTCGGAGCAGCGCCAAGCTCGCGCACAGACCGGCGAGCGGCCGCACATGTTTCAGCGACGGTTTTCGTGGCGACGGCCATAGGGGCTAAGGGTAGCTGGGAGGGACGGGGTGTCCCTACCGCGCAGCGGCGTCCTCTTTTTCGCCCCAGCCGCGTCCTGGGACCGCTGCTGACTCTGAGGCGAAAAACCCAGCAAGCGGTAGGGACACCCCGTCCCTCCCCCAAAGCCTCAGACCTACAACAGCACGAAGCGGTCCCGGTGAATTACCTCGTCGGCCGCGTGCGGCAACAGCTCGCGCACCTGTGCGCTCTTGAGTCCAGTTACCTGGCCAAGCTCCTGGGCCGAGTAGTCGACGATGCCCTTGCCGATGAGGGAGCCGTTGGCCACCACCTCGACGGCGTCCCCCACCTCGAAACTGCCCTCGACCTCGACGATCCCGACCGGCAGCAAGCTCGACCCGCTCTCGCGCAGGACCTGGGCGGCGCCATCGTCGACAACGAGCCGACCCTTCGCCGGTTTGGCGTATTTCAGCCAGAGCTTGAAACTCGATTCCTTGCCCGCCTGTGCAGCGAAGCGCGTGCCAACGGTGCTTTCACCCCCAGCGGCAGCGAGGAGCGTTCCCACCTTCGTGCCGTTGCAGATCGTCGCCGGGATACCGGACTCGGCCGCCATCTCGGCCGCTGCCACCTTGCTGCGCATCCCGCCCGAGCCGAAGACCGAGGTGCGATCGCCGATCTCCATCTCGGCCAGTGCCCTGAAGTCATCGACCGCCGCGATCAGCTCGGCGTCCGGATCGGTGCGCGGATCGCTGGGGTAGAGACCATCGACGTCTGAGAGCAACACCAGCAGCCGGGCGTCGAGCAGGATCGCGACCTGAGCGGCAAGGAAGTCGTTGTCGCCGAAGCTGATCTCGTCGGTCGCGGTCGTGTCGTTCTCGTTGACGACCGGGACCACGCCCCACTCGATCAGCCGCTGCAGGGTCTGTCGTGCGTTCAGGTAGTTGGTGCGTGCAGCGATGTCGGCAGCGGTCAGCAACACCTGGGCGGCGCGCGTACCCCGTTCGCCAAGCCGCGACTGATACGCCCGGAAGAGATCGCCCTGGCCGACCGCGGAGGCGGCCTGCAGCTCGTCCATCGCCCGCGGGCGCGCCGGCAGGTCCATCAGCCGCATTCCCCGCGCGATCGCACCCGAGGTGACCAGCGCCACCCGCTCGCCGTCCTGCTCGAGCTCCGCCACCTGGGCGCAGACCGAGTCGAGCACGTCGGCGCGCAGCTCGCCGTCGTCGGCAGCGACGATCGAGGAACCGAGCTTGACGACGAGCGTCATCGGGAAAGCCACTCGCCGACACGGCCGGAAAGCTTCAGTCCAGAGAGGTCGCCGCCGTCGCGGATCCGCTCGGCAGCGTCCGCCATCGCCTCGACCGCGACCCAGGTCAGAAGACCGCCAACGCTGATCCGGCGGCCGCCGGCGGCGGCGATCTCGCTCACCGAGAGGTGCGGTTGGGCGAGCACGTTGACCGGCTTGGTCGTGGCGTCGCATATCGCCCGGATCTCGTCCGTACGGCCCAAGCGGGGCGCGTAGAGAACATCGGCGCCCGCCTTCTCATACGCCTGCAGACGCGCAATCGTGTCGTCGAGATCGGGATTGCCACGGACGTAGTTCTCGGCGCGCGCCGTGAGAGTGAATGGGAAGTCCAAGGCCCGGGCCGCCTCGACCGCCGCCGACACGCGCTCGACGGCATGGTCAAAGGGGTAGATCCCGTCCTCGGGGTCATAGTCCTCGATCGAGCCGCCCACCGCCCCCGCTTCGGCGACCCGCGTGACCGCCGTTGCCGCGTCGTCCGGATCGGGGCCGTAGCCGTTCTCGATGTCAACCGAGACCGGTAGGTCCGTCGCTCGGCTGAGAGCGCCGACATGCTCGACCAGCTCGTCGAGCGTGACATCGCCGTCCTGGCGCCCCAGGGTGAAGGCAAACCCAGAGCTGGTCGTCGCCAGGGCCTTGAAGCCAAGCGCCTCCATCACCCGTGCAGAACCAGCGTCCCAGGGGTTGGGAATGACGAACGCCTCACCCTCATGCAGGGCTTGGAAGCCGGCGGCTTTCTCTTGCTGGGTCGGTGGCACGTCAATCTCCTGGTTCGCTGCGACGCACGCTACTAACCTGAGTGCATGCCAGAGCTGAGAACCGTGCGGGTCGCCGCCGCCCAGGCGACGCCGGCAATCCTCGACGCCGAGGCGTCGATTGCGAAGGCGGTGGAGCTGATCGAACGGGCCGCCGCCGACGGGGCCGAGCTGATCGTCCTCCCCGAGACCTTCGTCCCCCTCTATCCCTCCCAGTCCTGGGCGGCACCAGCAGCGGGATTCGACGGCTTCGATGAGCTCTGGCAGCGACTCTGGGAGAACTCGGTCGATGTACCGGGACCGCTGGTCGACGAGCTGATTGCCGCCTGCCACCGCAGCGGCGCCCACTGCGCGATCGGCGTCAACGAGCGCGAGTCCGAGCGGCCCGGCACGCTCTACAACACGCTCGTCCTGGTCGGCCCCGACGGACTCCTCTGGAAGCACCGCAAGCTGATGCCGACGCACCACGAGCGGCTCTTCCACGGAATCGGCGCCGGCGACGACCTGGTCGCGGCGCAGACCCCGCTGGGCAAGGTCGGCGGCTTGATCTGCTGGGAGAACCGGATGCCGCTTGCCCGCTACGCGATGTACAAATCGGGCCCGCAGATCTGGGTCGCGCCGACGGCCGACGACTCCGACGGCTGGCTCGCCAGCATGCGCCACATCGCGATCGAGTCCGGCGCCTTCGTCGTCTCGGCGCCCCAGTTCATTCCACGCGAGGCCTTCCCCGACGACTTCCCGGTCGAGCTGCCCGACCGCGAGGTCTTCGGCCGCGGCGGCGCGGCGATCGTCGAGCCGACCTGGGGCGAGGTGATCGCCGGGCCGCTCTACGGTGAGGAGGGAATCGTCAGCGCCGATTGCGACTTGCGGGCAGGCATGCGCGCCAAGCGCTGGTTCGACTCGGTCGGCCACTACAGCCGCGAGGACACCCTCCTAGGGATGTAACTCGAACTCGTGCTCGCCGACGCGGACGTCGTCGCCGGATTCGAAGCCGGCGGCCCTGAGCGCGGCGACAACGCCAATCTCCTTCAACCGCTGCTCAAGATAGGCGAGCGCCTCCTCGTTACGCAGGTCGTGGCGCTCGAAGAGCAGCTCGACGCCGCGGCCGAGGACACGGTAGCCGCCGTCGTCCTCGCGCTCGACCCAGTAGCCCCCCTCGCCGACCGGGCGGTAGACGCGGTGCTCGGCCTCGAACTCGGCGGCACCCCCCTCTCCACTCGACAGTGACCGGCCTCCAACTGGGACCGCCTCATCGGGCAGCTCCGCGAGGATCTTGCCGCGCAGAACGTCGAGGCCCTCGCCCGTTGCCGCGGAGACCGCCAGCACCGCCTGCACTCGCCCTCCGAGCCCCTCCCGCCATTTGCCAACCGTCTCCTCCGCCTGCTCAGCTGGAAGCAGGTCCCGCTTCGAGAGCACGACGATCTCCGGCAGCCCCTCGAGCCCGGCCCCGTAGGCCGCCAGCTCGCCTCGCACAGCCTCGTAGTTCGCGTCGGGGTCACCCTCCGCCGGCGCCACATCGACCAGATGAACCAGCATCGAGCAGCGCTCGACGTGGGCGAGGAACTCGTGCCCCAAGCCGGCGCCGTCCGCCGCCCCTTCGATCAGGCCGGGGATGTCGGCGACGACCGCCTGCCGGTCCTCCCCCTCGATCGTTCCCAGCACCGGCGAGAGCGTCGTGAACGGATAGTCGCCCACCTTCGGCTCTGCCCGGGTCAGGCGTCGGAGGAGCGAGGACTTGCCGGCATTGGGCAGTCCGACCAAGCCGACATCAGCCAATAGCTTCAGCCGTATCTCGATCCAACCCTCCTCGCCGGCCGTGCCCTGCTCGGCAAACCGGGGCGCCTGTCGCGTCGACGTGGTGAACCGTTTGTTGCCGTGCCCCCCACGCCCGCCATGAGCGACCACCGCCCGCTGCCCGGCTTCGATCAGATCGACCCGGCTCCCATCCACGGATTCGGCCTGCGTCCCGGCGGGCACCGGAATCTCCAGCTCCTCCCCGCGAGCGCCGTGCCGGTTGGACCCCTCGCCGTTCCTGCCCCGCGCAGCCCGAAAGTGCTTGCTCCCACGAAGGGCACCCAAATCTCGACGCGACGGATCACAAACCAGCACCACATCCCCGCCATGCCCCCCATCCCCTCCATCGGGGCCGCCACGAGGCACATGAGCCTCCCTGCGAAAGCTCACGCAGCCATTCCCCCCAGCTCCGCCCTCAACCCAAATTTTCGCCTTGTCATACATCGCAGAGCAGCGTAGTCGTCACAGAAATCAAAAAGTTCAACCACGCAACTGTCATTTCTGCGCGCAGCCGTTCCCGGGCACGAATTCAGCCAATACATTCCGAATGCCGCTGTATGCGGCGACGCCCCCACCGCCGGACGCGGGCCTCAAAATGACGAAGTGAGGTTGGCGGGTTCGACTCCCGCTGGGGGCGCTAAACTTACGGACACGTCATTTTGGGGCCTAGGACTCAGCGGTCCGGCGGCAACCTCACTTAGTCAGAGGGCGGCTCTTTCGGAGCCGCCCTCTTTCTTTGAAGCTCCGCACTTAACTACCCGAAGCTCGCGCACGAGGTTCTGCCGGATCGAGAAAGGAGGGGCAGGGTGTCCCTCTTGCGCAGCGGCGTCCGTTTTTCGCCCCAACGGCGTCGGCGGACAGCTACTGGCGAATCGCGGCGGAAAACCCAGCAAGCAGGAGGGACACCCTGCCCCTCCCTACGCCCTACGAATCAGATAGAACCGAGATCGTGCGGCCCTTGCGCGAAGCCTTGAACTCCACAACCCCAGCCTGCGTGGCGAAGATCGTGTGATCACGCCCGAGGCCGACCCCGTCGCCAGGCCAGAAGCGGGTGCCGCGCTGGCGCACGATGATCTCGCCGCCGGTCACCTTCTGGCCGGCGAAGACCTTGACCCCAAGCATGTTGGGGTTGGATTCGCGGCCGTTGCGGCTGGAGCCAAGTCCTTTCTTATGAGCCATCGTCGTCCTTTTTAGCAGCCGCTTTGGCTTTGGGTTTGGCTTTCGGTTTCGCCGCGGCTTTTTTCTCGGCGGGCTTCTCTTTCGCCTCGGCTTTAGCCGCCGCTTTGCGAGCTCCCATCTTCAGCTCGGTCACCTCGAGCCGGGTCAGCTCGGAGCGGTGGCCGGCGCGGCGGCGATAGCCCTTCTTCGGCTTGTATTTGAAGACCTTGATCTTGGGGCCGCGCAGGTGCTCGGCGACTTTCGCCTCGACTTTGACCTTCTCCAGCTCCACCGGCTCGGCAATTATTTCTTTGTCGCGGAAGAGCACGGCGCGGAGGGAGACTTTGTCCCCCTCCTTGGCGCTCAGTCGATCGACGAGCAGCGAGCTGCCCTTCTCGACCTTGTACTGCTTGCCACCGCTCTCTATGACTGCGTACGTGCTCATTCGTCCTTGCCGCTCTGTGAAGTGGAGCGCGACCTGCCCTGACCGCCCCTGCGGCCACGACGGCTACTGCGCGAGGGCGAGGATTCTAGAGCCTCGGACCCCGACGCGTCTGGTCCACCGCCGTTGGCGCCGTTGCCGGCCGGATCGCCGAGCAGCGAAGCCACCGCGGCGGCACGCTCGACCCGCTCGATCCGCACCATCTTGCGCTCGCCGACGAAGGGTCCGCCGCCGCTGACGCTGACGATGTAGGAGTCGATCCTGGCGACCGCGTCGTCGGCGTTGTACATGTGCGGCTCCTCGATTGTGACCAGCACCTCCTCGCCGACCTTGAAGGGCAGCGCCCGCTCCTCGATCTGAGCGCGGCTGCCCGCTTCGACCAGCTCGAAGGTGTCGATCGAGAGTGCGTCGCCACCCTCGAAGTGGAACTGCTTGCCGGTTTCCTGCTCGAGCTCCGCCAGGCCGCTGTCGGCCTCGATCAGCTTCGCCGCGACTTTCGGGTTCACCCGCAGCAGGAAGGCCTCCGCATCCGCCTTCTCGGCGGCCATCTCCCGCATCTGGCGCAGGCCGTCCAGCGCCACCGTCTCGGCCGAGAGGACGACGCCCTCGCCGGCACAGGTCGGACAGGGCGCGGTGAGGATCTCGCGCACCCCGTCGGTGATGTTCTGACGGGTCATCTCGACCAGCCCGAGCGGCGAGACCTCCACTACATAGCTCTTCGACTTGTCGGCGTCGAGCGCTTTGCGCAGCGTTTTCAGCACTTTGTCGCGGTTCCTCGCCCGCGCCATGTCGATGAAGTCGATCACGATGATGCCGCCGATGTCGCGCAGCCGCAGCTGCCGCACGGCCTCATCGGCCGCCTCGGTGTTGACCCTCGTGATCGTCTCCTCGAGGCCGCCTTTGCCGCGGCCGGTGAAGCTGCCGCTGTTGACGTCGATAACGGTCAACGCCTCGGTGTAGTCGATGATCAGGTAGCCGCCGGAGGGCAGGTCGACGCGGCGCACCAGGGTCGACTCGATCTCCTTGTCGATACCCCATTTCTCCAGCAGCGGTTTGGGGTTCTCATACAGCTCGACTTTCTCGACCAGCTCCGGCGCGGTGCGCTGGAAGAAGCCGGTCACCCGATCGAACTGCTTGGGCGAGTCGATCACCGCCGTTTCGAAGTCGGAGAGGAAGACGTCGCGCAGCACCCGCACCGGCAGGTCCGCCTCCTGGAAGACCAGGCCCAGCCCCTTGGTTTTCTCGGCTCGCCGCTCGAGCACGTCGTAGAGCTTGTGCAGGTAGCCGACCTCGCGCACGAAGTCGGATTTTTTTGCCCCGTGGGCGGCGGTGCGGACGATCAGCCCGCCCGGGCCTTTGTAGGTGCGGTCGACCATCTTGCGCAGCCGGTCGCGCTCGGATTCCGATAGCCGCCGGCTGACGCCTACTCCGCTTCCCTGCGGCGCGTAGACCAGATAACGGCCGGCGATCGAGAGGTTCATCGAGAGGCGCGCGCCCTTCGACTTGAGCGGGTCCTTGACGACCTGGACCAGGATCTCCTGGCCCGATTTGATCAGCTCGCTGATCTTGCGGCCGCTGCCGCGGCCGCGCTTGGGCGCCTGCTCCCCGTTGGGGAGCACGATCTCGTCGACGTGCAGGAAGCCGTTGCGCTCGAGGCCGATGTCGACGAAGGCGGCCTCCATGCCGGGCAGGACGTTGTCGACCTTGCCCTTGTAGATGTTGCCGACGATCGATCGCCGGCCACGGCGCTCTATGTAGAGCTCCGCGACGTCGCGTTTGCCGCCTTTCGTCTTCGACTCGAGAACGGCGACACGGGTCTCGCCGCGATCGGCGGACACCAGGATGGTTTTCTTCATGTTTTGTTCAGCTCAGTTCAGATAGGTACGCGTGGCCGGGTCCCCTTCGAGGGATTACCAGGCGAACCTGCCTTTCTGGCTGAGGCGCGCTTGCATGTGAATGCTCTGAAGCACTCCCACTGCGAGCAGGGTCGCCAGTACAGACGAGCCCCCGTAGCTCAGCAGCGGCAGGGGAATCCCGGTGATCGGCATGATCCCGAGGTTCATCCCCACGTTGACGAAGACCTGAAAGAGCAGCATGGCGGCGATGCCGCCTGCCACGAGGGTCCCGTACGAGTTCTTTGAGAGCGTCACGATCCGCAGCGCCCGCCAGATCAGCAGGGCGTATAGGGATAGGACGAATGCGGCTCCCGTAAATCCGTAGCGCTCACCGATCACCGCAAAGATGAAGTCGGTGTGCCGCTCAGGGACGAAGTCGAGCCGCGTTTGAGTCGCTCGATCGCCGCGGCCGGTCAACTGCC
The DNA here is from genome assembly GCA_963718755.1 of uncultured Solirubrobacterales bacterium. Taxonomy (GTDB): domain Bacteria; phylum Actinomycetota; class Thermoleophilia; order Solirubrobacterales; family 70-9; genus VRUE01. The sequence goes on along the minus strand of OY970376.1, from coordinate 2,318,602 downwards.
CCGAGCCGGTGGCGATCTGCGATTGATCTTGTTGATAACCAGCGCCGCTGAGGTGGGCGTCCGGGTCGAGGAAAGACGTGAGCCTTTCCTCCTGGTAGCCCTTGAGCAGGGGAACCCCCGCCGCCGGCGCCACCACCAGGACAGCCGTAACCAGAGTGGCCAGAATCGCGCCGATCAGGGCGAAGTGCGTCCAGGGGACGCCCCCCACGAACATCACGGCGAGGGTGATTGCCCCGTACACCAAGGCGGTGCCGAGGTCCGGCTGCAGGAAAACGAGCGCAGCCGGCGCGAGGCCGAGGCAGAGGTAGCGCACAGTGCGCTGCCGTGCCGAGCCCCGCCGGGCGCCATCGATGACGAACCCGGCAAGCGCCAATACGAGCAGGAGCTTGCCCAGCTCCGATGGCTGGAAGCTGAAGAAGGGAAGGTCGAAGGCGCGCCGCGAGCCGCGCGCCGCGAAGCCGAAGAAGAAGACAAGCGTGACGCTGGCGCAGAGGAAGGTGTAGATCCCGACCCGGAGCTCGCGGAAGCGCGAGTAATCGATCCGGGCCAAGACGTACATGCCGGTCAAGCCGAGGACCGCGTAGATGATTTGCCGATCGACGAAATAACCCGGGTTGCCCGGCACGTCACCCTGCGTCGCCTGCCCCAGGGTGAAGACGCTGAACGCGACAAGGGCGAGGGCTGCGAAGCCAAGCTGGGCGTCCATGTAGGGCAGGCCGAAGCGCTCGGCAATGCTGGGCCTGGCGGTGAAGGCTTCTGGACGGGCTCTGCGGGCTCGGGTTGCGTACATCGGACTACTCCACCGCCCCCGCGGTTTCCACCGGCTCGGCGTTCTTGCCGAAGTGCTCGGAGAGGATCTGCAGGGCGGCGGGGGCTGCCGTGTCGGCGCCGAAACCGCCCTGCTCGAAGGTCACGGCGACGACGATCTCTGGGTCTGGGTAGGGGGCAAGCACCACATACCATGACTGATCGGCGTACGGGGGGCGCTCCGCGGTGCCGGTCTTGCCTGCAACCGGCACCGGAAAACCGCCGAAGACGCCGTAGGAGGTTCCACTGGGCGACTGCGCCGCGTCGTGCAGCCCGGCGAGGATCGTCTCGCGCCACTCGGGGTCGATCTCGATCGAACGCGCAGGGCTGGGCTCGAATTCACGCAGGACCCTGCCGGCGGGGTCTTCGACCTGCATCGCGACGTGCGGGCGGGGCACCGTGCCGCCGTTCGCGATCGTCGCGTAGGCGACCGCCATCTGCAGCGGGTCGGCCTGAAGGTCGCCCTGGCCGACGGCGAGGTTGACGTTGTCACCTGCCGACCAGGGCCGTTCGGTCAGTTCTTCGCGGTAGAGCTGGTTGCGCCAGGCCGGGGTCGGCAGCAGGCCCGGCTGCTCGCCCGGCAGGTCGATGCCGCTCTCCCGCCCGATGCCGAGCTTGTGCGCCCACTCCTGCAGAGCGGGGCTGCCGTTCATGCGATCGCCGAGCGTGTAATAGAAGACGTCGGAGGAGACTTCGAGCGCCTTCTGCATCGAGAGCGAGCCGTAGGCGGCGCCACCGGCGTTTTCGAAGTCGATGCCGCCGAGGGTGAAGAGGCCGTCGTCGTAGATCGGTTCGGTCGTGGTCACGTTGCCGCTCGCAAGCGCGGCAACCGAGGTGATCGGCTTGAAGGTCGAACCGGTCGGGTAGGCGCCGGCGATCGCGCGGTTGGTCAGCGGCGAGAGGACGGGGTCGCGATAGAGCTGGTTGACCTGGCTCTGGCTGAGCGGCCGGGTGAAGACCTCGGGGTCGAAGGTCGGGTTGGAGCCCATCGCAAGGATCGCGCCGCTGCGCACGTCCATCGCCACGTAGCCGCCGGCGAGGCCCCGTTCGGACAGCGCCGCATCGCCCGCTTCCTGCAGGCCGGAGTCGATCGTCAGGCGCAGGTTGTCACCGGGGGTTGGATCGACCACGTCGAGCTGCCCCCCCGGCGTCGGCTGACCGAGCGCGTCGACCTGGATCCGGGTCGCCCCGTTGCGACCGCGCAGGACCCTGTCGTACTGGTACTCGACCCCGTCCTGGCCGACGCTGTCGCCCGGCTCCAGCCCGCGATAGCGGCTTTCCTTCAGCTGTTCTTCGCTGACCTCACCGACGTTGCCGAAGAGATGAGCGGCGAGGGTGCCGTGCGGGTAGCGACGGACGAAGACCCGCTCCACCGCCACACCCGGAAAGCGGGCCTGGTTCTCTTCGAGGTAGTAGATGAGGTAGTTGCCGACGTCACGGCGCAGGGTGATCGGCGCGCCCGGCGCCAGCTCGACCCCTTCGTGGATCGTGCGGCGAACGCGGCGCAGCGAGCTGTGGGTCAGGTCGGCGAGCTGCGCCAGCTCCGCTCGCCGTTCGCGCGGATCGGCCGGCAGTTTGCGCGGGTTGACCTGGAGGGCGAGGCTGGTGCCGTTGGCGACCAGCACCTCTCCGTCGCGGTCGAGGATCTCGCCGCGCGGAGCGCTGACCCGGAACTCGCGAGTGCGGTTGTTCCTGGCCTCGGCGAGGAACTCATCGCCGTTGAGGATCTGCAGGAACCAGAGCCGGAAGAAGAGCACCGCGAAGAGCGCGATCGCGACGCCGCCGAAGACGGCAATCCGCACCACCAGCTGGTTGTTCCCCCCAAGCTCGTCCGAGCGTCGGTACATCGCTGCCTAGGCTCCCAGCACGGTCGGCTGACGGCGGCCGCTGACCTTCGACTCGTCGACCAGCGCCGGTCGCAGCAGCCGGCGCAGGCCGTAGTAGATCGGCCAGGCGAGGAAGAAGGCGTAGATGCTCTTCAGCAGCATGTCGCGCACGATCAGGGTGCTGACAGGGGCATCGACGCCGAGCATCAGCTGCACGGCGGCAAAGCCCAGCTCGGCAAACAGCGTCAGCGCCATGCAGAGCAGCGGCGGCACCAGGGCGCTGTGGATATCGAATCGTTCGCGGAAGAGGCCGGCCAGATAGCCGGCACTGAGCAGCACCAGCGAGGAGCCGCCGAGCGGCGCCACGAGCAGGCAATCGACGAGGAAGCCGATCCAGAAGCCGGCGACGGCGCCGGTCATGCTGCCGCCGAGCAGACCGAGAGCGACGACGACCAGGGGCAGGATGTCGGCGCTCGTGTGGAGGAGCTCCACGCGGGAGAAAAACGAGAGCTGCAGCAACACGGCGATGACTGCGATCGCCGCCAGGCGGGCGAAGATCTTCGGCGTGACGATCATCCGCGTTGGCCTCCAGTGAGAACCTGGACAAGGTCCAGGTTGGCGAGATCGGCGTAAGGACGCAAGTGAACCTGTTGGCTTGCCTCCTGCTCGACGATCGAGGCGCTCGTAACCTCGCCCACCGGCAGACCGGGCGGGAAGAGCGAAGAGAGGCCCTGGGCTCGCCAACCCGAGGTGACCACGACCTGGCCGCGGTGCACGTCCTTGGTCGAGTCGATGAAGTCGAGGATCAGGTCCTCGGGATCGCCGACCTCAGGGCGGATCAAACCCTGCACGCCCTCAGGCAGCACCTTCGCGGAGACGGCGCTGGTGTGGTCGGTAATCAGGGTGACCTGGGCCGAGCCGCCCTGGGCAGAGGCGATCAGACCGACCAGCCCGTCACCGCTGATCACCGGGTCCTCGACCCGGACGCCGTCGTCGGAGCCGACGTCGATCGTCACCGCCGAGTGCCAGACGGTCGGCGAGCGGGCGATCACCCGGCCGGTAACCGGCTCGTATCCCGATTCGGCCAGGGCCGGGCCGCGGTTGAGGACGAAGAGCTTGCGAAACTGGGCGTTCTCCTGGAGCGCCTCCTGGCCGGCGACAGCCTGCCGGCGCGCGGTCACCAGTTCGTCCTCGAGGCGGCTGTTTTCTCCGCGGGCCTCGAAGGTCTTGTCGAACCAGCCAACCAGGTCGCGAGCAGGCTTGAGAGCCCGATCGGCAACGCTTTGCAGCGGGCTGAAGATCGTGCTCACTCCCCGCTGCAGACCACCCGAGCTCTGCCCATAGGTGATCGTCAGCAACAGGAAGGAGCCGATGATGAGGAGGGTTAATACCGCCCTACGGCGGCGTACTTGCTTGCGGTACACGGCGGAAACCTAAGTTTGGTGCTTTGCATGAACGGCGCTTGAAGAGACCCAAACCGAAATTCGCCGCGCACGCCTGACGGCGGCGGACACGGCGCCCTGCGGCGTCCTCAGTCGGCCAAATAGCGCTGCTATTTGGCCTCCCTGCGTCCTTGCATGGCTTGGTCCGGCGCTCGTCAGTCGCACACGTCGATCTTTCGGTTTGGGTCTTAAGGAACACGCGCCATTCCCGAGTTCATCTTGCTGGCGCGGTGAATCGTCTCGAACTCCTCCAGGGAGATGCCCGAGCCAACCGCCACGCACGTCAAGGGCGACTCTGCCAGTTGACACGGCATCTGGCACTCATCGCGAAGGCGCTGTTCGAGTCCTTGCAGAAGCGCGCCGCCACCGGCAAGGGTAATACCTCGATCCATGATGTCGCCGGCAAGCTCCGGCGGGGTGCGATCCAGGGTGTCCTTGACCGCATCGATCACATGCCCGACCGGTTCCTCGAGCGCCTCGCGCACCTCGGCCGAACCGAGGGTGATCGTCTTCGGCAAACCGGAGACGAGGTCACGGCCACGGATCTCGACCTCGACCTCTTCGGGCAGGGGCGAGGCCGAACCGGCCTCGAGCTTGACCTCCTCCGCCGTCTGCGTGCCGATCGCCAGTTTGTAGGCATGTTTGCAGTGGTTGACGATCGCCTCGTCGAGCTCGTCGCCCCCCACGCGGATCGATTGCGAGACGACGATCCCACCCAGCGAGATCACCGCCACCTCGGTGGTGCCACCGCCGACGTCGACGATCAGGGAGCCCGTCGGCTCGGCGACCGGCAGCCCGGCGCCGATCGCGGCGGCCATTGGCTCCTCGATCAGGTACGCCTTGCGCGCCCCGGCCGAGAGGCAGGCCTCCTCGACCGCCCGCTTCTCGACGCCGGTCACTCCCGAGGGGACGCAAACGACGACGCGTGGGTGGGCGAAGCGGTTGGAGTGAACCTGCTTGATGAAGTGGCGCAGCATCTGTTCGGTTACATCGAAGTCGGCAATCACGCCGTCCTTCAGTGGCCGGATCGCGGTGATCGTGCCGGGCGTACGCCCAAGCATTCGCTTCGCTTCGAGGCCGACCGCGTGAACCTGGCCAGTGCGCGAATCAATCGCTACCACCGAGGGCTCGGAGAGCACGATGCCGCGGCCCCGCACGTAAACCAACGTGTTTGCGGTGCCCAGGTCGACCGCCATGTCACGGCCGCCGAGTCCAGTCAGGTAGCTGAATATGCCCATTCGCGCAATTTGCTTGAAATGCAGGCGCAATCATCCCAGATGGTCAAAATCGGACACTTAAAAACTTAACGGGTTTCTAATGGACACCCGAGGGGTATGAAACTTATAATCAGCAGAGCTGGAGCAAATGGTTTCCTACGAGACCGCCGGGCGACCGGGAGAGAGAGCGCGCATCCTTGCCGCGGATGAGCGGCCGGAGGATTTGCGCTTCGTCAGATCCTCGCTCGGGCAGGAGTACGAATGCGAGTTCGCGAATACCCTCGAGACGGCGCGCGAGAAGCTCGTTGGGCTGCCGTTTCACCTCGCACTCTGTGAGATCGGGACCGCGGAGGAGCGTGGCCTGGTCGAGGAGATCGCCCAGGACCATCCCGACACCGCGATAGTCGTCGTAGCCGGCGCCGACGATCTGCATGGTGTCCAGCATGCTCTTCGCCTCGGCGCCTGCGGCTATCTGTCGAAGCCGCTGGGATTAGGCCCGCTGCGGATCACGGTGGCAAGCGCACTGCGCCATCAGCAGCTCAAACAGGCTGCGCGAGAAATCGCCGTGCGGCTGGCAAGCGCGATCGAGATGCACAACCCCGAGGCACGGCGTCACCTCACCGGGGTGGCTTCGATCGCCGCCCTGCTCGGGTCCAAGCTCGGCTTCGACACCAACCGCGTCGCGCTGTTGCGCGCCGCCACGCCGATGCACGACATCGGCACAGTCGCGATACCAGATGGAGTGCTGCACAAGCGGGACAGGCTGACCGAGAGCGAGCGTGAGCGGGTGAGGACCCATACGACGGTCGGCTACGAGATCCTCGTCGACTCCGAGACGGAACTGCTGAGGATGGCCGGGCGAATCGCGCTCACCCACCACGAGCGATTCGACGGAAGCGGCTACCCGCATGCGCTGCGCGGTGAGGAGATACCGATAGAGGGAAGGATCGTCGCCGTCGCCGACGTCTTCGACGCGCTGCTCAGCGATCGACACCATCGGCCGGCGTACACCGTCGAGGAGGCGACCCAGCTGATCGTCCGCAGACGGGGCACTCAGTTCGACCCGGAAGTGGTCGACGCCCTTCTCGACAACCTCGAAGAGGCGCTCGCCCTACGCGGCTGAGCCCGGCTCCAGCAGCTCCGGGACCAGCTCAGCCAGCAGGCCGACCGGCAGGCCGACGACGTTGGAGACGCTGCCCTCGATCCGCTCGACCAGGGTCGAGCCAAGCGTCTGGATCGCGTATCCACCAGAGCGACCACGCCACTCCCCAAACCGCACGTAACGGTCCTTAGCGACCTCATCCAGATCCTTGAAGACGACGGTGGTCCGTTCCAGCCCCGACCGCTCCTCCCCGTCGACGAGCACCACCAAACCGCTCATCACCGTGTGGGCGCGGCCCGACATCCGGTCCAGGTACTCGCGAGCCGCCGTCTCGTCGGCGGGCTTGCCCAAAGCCTTGCCATCCAGAACTACATCGGTGTCACATGCAAGCACCAGGCGCGCGGGTCCTGCGCTCCCGGCTACCGCGCTCGCCTTCCTGCGTGCATTCTCCACAACCTCAATCTCGGGATCGCCCCCCGAAAGCTCCTCAACCCCGGGCACGACGACCTCGAACTCCACCCCAAGCTTTTCGAGAAGCTCACGTCGCTGAGGAGATCCGGATGCCAGCGTGATTTTCAAGCGTCTGGACTCTTAGCTGGACGTGGGTAGGGGGTGGAGCGTCTTGTACTTTTTCCGCGGCGGGGTTCGTGGACAGCCGCAAGCTGTCTTCGGAAAAAGTTAAGCGGAACCCCCTGCCCGCGGCCGGCTGCTACCCAAGCTCAGGGAACCAGATGCCGATCTCCCTCTCCGCCGACTCGTCGGAGTCGGAGCCGTGGACCATGTTGAAGGTGACCTCGAGCGCGTAGTCGCCGCGGATCGAGCCGGGTGCCGCCTCGACCGGGTTGGTCGCGCCGATCAGCTGGCGGGCGGCGACAACGGCTTCGCTTCCCTCCAACACCATCGCCACCAGGGTGCCGCCGGTGATGAACTCGACCAGCTCGCCGAAGAAGGGCTTCTCGGCGTGCTCGGCGTAGTGCTCGTTGGCAATCGCCTCGCTTGCCACCATCGTCTTCAGCGCCGCGATCCGCAGGCCCTTGCGCTCGAACCGTGCGATCACCTCGCCGCTCAGGGCGCGTTCGAAGGCATCAGGCTTGACGAGGATCAGGGTCCGGCTCACGGCTGGGGCTCCTTTGTTGTCGTTTTGGCTTGGACGGCTCTTTTGACGACTGCTCGCGCGGGGGCTCTTTTCGCGCCGCGGGCTCGGCGGGCTTGGCGCGTTCGGCTTTCGGTTTGGCGGCTTTGCGCTCCTCGCGGGGAGCCTGGCGATCTTCGCGGCTGGGCTGGCGACCTTCGGGACGTTTACGGCGCGGCCGCTCCGCCCCTTGCAACGGCTCCTCGCAGTAGGGGCAGAGCGCCCAGCCGGGGGCGACCGGCTTGCGGCAGCTCGGACAGGGGTGCTTGAGACGGCGCTGGCACTCGGGGCAACGCAGGAAGTCGTTCTCCACCGGGAAGCCGCAGCCGGGACAGGAGTGCTCGGTCAGCTCGCGCACGCGCAGCTCCGCGGCCTTGATCTCCAGCTCGCGTTCGTGGGCGTCCTCGAGGAACTCGGGCGGGCGCACGATCGCGTAAACGGCGGTGCCGATGTAGGGGATGAAGGAGGCTAGGGTCGCGCAGCCGACCAGGAAGGGATCGGAGATGCGGCGCCTGGCATCGAGGTAGGTGTAGACGATCAACGCCAGCCAGACGACGACCAGCATCAAGATGAGCAGGTTGACGACCAGGCTGAGGCCGTCGTTGTTGATGCCGAAGATCGCGGTAACCATGGCTGAGCGCACGCCGCTCGTGCGGGGAGCGCGGTGAGTCTACTTCGCCGCCTGCCTCGCGAACCCTGTCAGCCCGCTGGCGCTAAAGGAAAAGGTTGCCAAAGAGGTAGCCGAGGCCGAAGAAGATCAGGATCACCGCGGCGACGACCGCGGCCACCAGGGCCATCATCGAGAGCAGTTCGGAGCCGGCGCTTTTCGAGCTCATTTTCAGCTCAATCCTCGCACAGTTCAAGCGCCGCCCGGGCGGGAGCGAGGGCGTAGTGGGAACCGCTGACAAGGAGGATCCCACCGATCTCCCGGGCCAACCTGCGGCCGCGCCGGACCGCCGCCCCAAGATCGGGCACCGCCTCCGCCGCCAGCCCCACTTCCGAACATCTTCGGGCAACCTCGTCCGCCGGAAAACTCCGCCGACGGGCCGCAAAGCGTCCTATGTGTTCGCTTTCAGGCCCATCGACGGGGAGGACGGCGCAGACGGCTCGCGTTACCGATGGCGCCAGGGCCTCGATCATCGCCGCCGCATCCTTGTCGGCGAGGATCGCCAGGACGGCGATGACGGGTCGCCCCTCGGCTGCGTCGGGCAATGCCTCGGCCAGCGCCCGGGCGCCCTCGGGATTGTGGGCGGCGTCGAGGAAGGCCGGTGGGTCCTCCGCCACCCGCTCCAGGCGGCCTGGGATCTCGATGCCCGTCGCAACCCGCGAGATCCGCTCCGAGTCCAGCTCGCCGCGGAAGGCTTCCGCCGCAGCACATGCGAGGGCGAAGTTGCGGCGCTGGAAAGCGCCCGGCGCGCGTAACTGGATGTCCGCACCCGGGTCATCCGGCGCGACGACCAACTTGGCGCCCCGCTCCGCGGCGCTGCGCTCGGCAAGGGTCGCGACAGTAGGACTGACCCTTCCCAGGACCAGAGTCGAGTGGTCGCGCAGCACCGCCAGCTTCTCGGCTGCAATCGCCTCCTCGGTCTCGCCCAACCACTCGGTGTGGTCGAGGCCGACCGACGTCAGCACGGTCACCTTGGAGGGGATCGTGTTGGTTGCGTCCAGCCTCCCCCCCAGCCCGGCCTCGACCACTGCGACCTCGACGCGGGCGCCGGCCAGAGCGACGAAAGCCGCAGCGGTGGCCAGCTCGAACTGGGTCACGGCCTCGCCAGCCTCAAGGCTGCGGTTAACCGTGTCCGCCGCGATCGCCGCGCGCTCCACCGCGGCGGCGAAGGTCGCCGCGTCTATCTCCTCACCGCGCACCAGCACGCGTTCGGACCACCGCGCCGCGTGCGGCGAGACGCAGGCGCCGGTGCTGACGCCGTGCGCTTCCAGCAGCGCCGCGGTCATCCGCGTCACCGAGGACTTGCCGTTGGTGCCGACGACGTGGATCGAGGCAAAACGGTGCTGGGGCATGCCGAGCAGGGTGCTCAGCTTGTGCATCCGCTCCAGCCCCAGCTTCCAGCCGATCGGCTCGAGCGAGTCGAGGTAGGCCTCGGGGTCGCGCGGGTCTATTCGGAGAGCTCCCCCAGCTCGGCGCGGTAGCGCTCGAGCTTCTCTCGCTCCTCCTCGACCACCTCTGCCGGCGCCCGCGCGACGAACTTCTCGTTGCCGAGTTTGCCCTCCGCCCGCGCAACCTCGGAGCGAAGCTCCTCGCGGCGTGCCTCCAGCCGGGCTGCGATCGCCTCGGCATCGATCTCGGCAGAGGCGAGGATCTTCACCGGGCCAACGGCGGCGACCGGGTCCCCCCCGTCCTTGGGAGGCGGAGCGGAGGGAGCGTCCATATCTGACTCCTCGTGACCGGAGCGAAGCCGACCACCTTGGTCTATGAACTCAAAGCGGGCGAGGCGGCCGACGAACTCCTGTGGAGCAGCCCCCTCGGCACGGGCGGGCAGGACCGTGGCCGCGGGAGCCTCGACCAGGTCGCGCCAGGCGCGCAGCCTGCGGGTCAGCTCGATCCCGGCGCGGACCTCGGCCTCGGCCTCTGAATCGCGCAGCGACTCTTGCGCCTCGGGGAACGGATGGACGGTCAGATGCCCCTGCCGCGAAGGGTGGTAGGACCAGATCTCCTCGCTGACGAAGGGCATGATCGGGTGCAGCAGGGCCAGGATGCGCTCCAGCGTCCAGAGCAGGGTCGCCGAGACCTCCTCCTCTCCCTCGTACAGGCGCGGCTTGACTATCTCCAGGTACCAATCGCAGAGCTCCGACCAGAAGAAGGCGTAGGCCTCCGCCGCGGCATGGGCAAAGTCGTATTCCTCGAGCTTCGCCGTGACCGAGGCGATCGTCGCCTCCAGGCGCGAGAGCAGCCACCTGTCCTCGACGCTCACCGGCCGCGGCGCCGCCTCGACCTCGGCGACGCCCAGCAGGATCAGGCGGCTCGCGTTCCAGAGCTTGTTGGCGAGGTCGGCGCCCTGCTGGACCTTGGCGTCGGAGAAGCGCACGTCCTGGGTCGAGGACATCGCCAAGAGGCCGAAGCGCAGCGCGTCGGCCCCGTGCTCGTCGATTTCCTCCAACGGATCGATGCCGGTGCCGAGGCTCTTCGACATCCGTCGCCCGTCGCGGGCCTGGATCACCGAGTGCACGTAGACGTCGCGGAAGGGCACGTCGCCGGCGAACTCGATCCCAGTCATGATCATCCGCGCCACCCAGAGGAAGAGGATCTCGCGCGCCGTGGTGAGGAAGCTGGTCGGGTAGAAGGCACGCAGCTCGGGCGTGTCCTCGGGCCAGCCGAGGGTGGCGAAGGGCCAGAGCGCCGAGCTGAACCAGGTGTCGAGCACGTCCTCCTCCTGGCGCAAGGGGCCGCCGCAGGCTCCGCAGCGCTCAGGCGCCTCCTCAGCCACGATCGTCTCCTCGCAGGAATCGCAGTACCAGACCGGAATCCGGTGCCCCCACCAGAGCTGGCGCGAGATGCACCAGGGCCTGATCTCCCGCATCCAGTCGAGGTAGACGCGTTTCCACTGCGGCGGCGTTATCCGCACCTCGTCGCGTTCGACCACCTCGATCGCGGGCGCGGCGAGCTCGTCCATGCGGCAGAACCACTGCAGCGAGATCAGCGGCTCGATCCGCGCTCCGGAGCGCTCCGAGAAGGGAACCGAGTGGACGTAGGGCTCCTCGTCGCGGAGCCGGCCCTCCTCGCGCAGCGCCGCGACGACCGCCTCGCCCGCCTCAGCGGCGGTCATGCCGGCGAAGCGCTCGCCGGCCTCCTCATTCATCCGCCCGTCGGGGCCGATCACGCCGATCTCCTCGAGGCCGTGGCGGCGGCCGATATCGAAGTCGTTGATGTCGTGGCCGGGGGTGACCTTGAGCGCGCCGGTGCCGAACTCGGGGTCGACGTGCTCGTCGGCGATGATCGGCAGTCGCCGCCCGACCAGCGGCAGGATGCAGTGCTCGCCGACCAGGTCGGCGTGGCGCTCGTCGTTCGGGTTGACCGCGACGGCGGTGTCGGCGAGCATCGTTTCCGGCCTCACCGTTGCGACGGTGAGGACGCGGTCGGAGCCCTCGACCGGGTAATCGATCGAGTAGAGCGTGTCCTCGACCTCGCGGTTTTCGACCTCGAGGTCGGAGATCGCCGAGTGCGAGCCCGGGTCCCAGTTGACCATGTAGTTGTCGCGGTAGATGTAGCCCTTGTCATAGAGCTGCTTGAAGACGCGGTAGACCGCCTTGACGTAGCCCTCGTCGAGGGTGAAGCGCTCGTTCTCGTAGTCGAGCGAAGCGCCGAGCCGCTTGTACTGCTCGACGATGCGCGAGCCGTACTCCTCTTTCCAGGCCCAGACGCGCTCGACAAAGGCCTCGCGGCCCAGCTCCTGGCGCGTCCTGCCTTCGGCCTTCAGCTCTTTCTCGACCACGGCCTGGGTCGCGATCCCAGCGTGGTCGGTCCCCAGCGTCCAGAGCGCATTGCGCCCCCGCATCCGGTTCATCCGAACGAGCGCATCCTGCATCGACCCATTGAGCGCATGCCCCATATGCAGCGCCCCGGTCACATTGGGCGGCGGGATGGCAACCGAGTAGTTCTCCTCCGGAGACCCCTCCGCTTTGGGATGGAAATAACCAGCTTCCATCCACTCGTTGAAGATCCGCCCCTCGACCTCCGCTGACTCGTAGCGCGTGGTTTCTTCCAGCTTTTTCCGCTTCGCAGGATCCACGCCGCGAGTCTAGATAGCTACCGCGACCGGGAGAGGGCCGGGGTGTCCCTCCCACGCCCTACGCGGTTTCCTCGTCCAGCCCCTCGTCCGCCGCCCCGATGTCCTGATGCGCCGCCTCGGTAACCAGCGTCGGCCGGCGGCCCTGCACGATCGTCTCCTTGGTCACCACGCACTTGGTCACGTCGCGCCGTGACGGCAACTCGAACTGGACGTCGAGCAGGGTCTCCTCGAGGATCGAGCGCAGGCCGCGGGCGCCGGTCTCGCGCTCCAGGGCTTTGTTGGCAATCGCCTCGAGGCTGTCCTCGGCGAAGACCAACTCGATGTCGTCGAACTCGAAAAAGCGCTGAAACTGGCGGGTGAGCGCGTGCTTCGGCTCGGTCAGGATCGTGATCAGGTCATCGCGGCTGAGCTGGTGGATCGCGGCGACAACGGGCAGGCGGCCGATGAACTCGGGGATCAGGCCATACTCGATCAGGTCCTCGGGCAGCACCTGCTCGAACCACTCGCCCTTGTCCTTTTTCTCACGCGAGGAGATTTCGGCACCGAAGCCGACGCCGCGGTCGCCGACCCGGTTCTCGATCACCTTGTCGAGCTCGGCGAAGGAGCCACCGCAGACAAAGAGGATGTTCGTCGTGTCGATCGTGAGGAACTCTTGATGGGGATGCTTGCGCCCGCCCTGTGGCGGCACCGATGCTGTCGTCCCCTCGAGGATCTTCAGCAGCGCCTGCTGCACGCCTTCGCCGGAGACGTCACGGGTGATCGACGGGTTGTCGGCTTTGCGCGCGATCTTGTCGATCTCGTCGATGTAGATGATCCCGGTCTCGGCCTTTTTGACGTCGTAGTCGGCGGCCTGGATCAGCTTCAAGAGAATGTTCTCGACGTCCTCGCCAACGTAGCCGGCCTCGGTCAGCGCGGTCGCATCGGCGATCGCAAAGGGCACGTTGAGGATGCGGGCAAGGGTCTGGGCGAGCAGCGTCTTGCCGCAACCGGTCGGCCCGAGCAGGAGGATGTTCGACTTCTGCAGCTCAACCTCGGGGTCGTCGCCCTGGGAGGCCATCTGGACACGCTTGTAGTGGTTGTAGACGGCGACCGAGAGGGCGCGCTTGGCGGCCTCCTGACCGACGACGTACTCCTCGAGGGTCTCGTGGATCTCCCGTGGTTTCGGCAGGTTCTCGAGCTCGACGCCGCTGCTGCCGGGCGGGGTCAGCTCCTCGTCGATGATCTCGTTGCAGAGGTCGATGCACTCGTCGCAGATGTAGACGCCGGGGCCGGCGATCAACTTCTTGACCTGGCGCTGCGACTTGCCGCAGAAGCTGCAGAGGAGCTGCTCGTTCGAGTCTGTGGGACGTGCCAAAGCGGAAAATCCCTCCTTGCGGGACGGTAGTTGCCTACCGGCGTCGCGTCCCAAGCTTAGAGGGGGAGGCAACCCGGCCCTGAATCGCTGCCGTCGTTTACGGGGCGGCGGCGGCGGTCCCTTCTCGCGGGCAAAGCCTTGCGGCCGGCGCGCTACGGTGGCGCTGATGGCGACCGGGGTCCAGATCGAGCCGATCTCCCTGCGGCAGATGGACCTGCTGCTGCCGCTGATCGCGGCCTACCAGCGTTTCTACGAGGTCGAGACGGTCGACGACGAGCGCAACCGCGCCTTCTTCTCGCGCTTCATCCCGCCAAGCGAAGACGGCATGTTGCTCGGCGCCTGGCGCGACGAGGAGCTGGCCGGCTACGCCTGTCTCTACTGGCACTTCACCTCGCTCCTCCCGGCGGAGACGGTGCTGATGAACGACCTCTTCGTCGCCGAGGACCAGCGCGGTGAGGGGATTGGCCGAGCCCTGATCGAGGCCAGCGCAGGGGTTGCCCGCGAGCGTGGCGCCCATCACCTCGAGTGGGCGACGGCCCCGGACAACCTGGACGCGCAGCGTCTCTACGACTCCACCGGCGCCGAGCGCAGCGAGTGGGTCGAGTACGAGCTGCGGCTCTAGTCCCAGCGGTTCAGGCTGGGCTCGGGGTCGATCGGCCGGCCGCCGACGTGGATCTCGAAGTGCAGGTGGCAGCCGACAGTGCGGGCGTTGCCGGTCTTACCCACGGCGCCGACCCGCTGTCCGGCCCAGACGCGCTCGCCATGGTTGCCTGCCGCCGGGCGGGCCAGGTGGGAGTAAAAGTAGCTGCGCCGCTCACCCATGCCGCGAATCAGCAGGTAGTTGCCGTAGAGGACCGGGTCGTAGCCGGCCTGCAGCACGCGACCGGTCGCCACCGCAACGAGCGGAGTGCGGCAGGCGGCGACGATGTCGAAACCCTCGTGGGTACGCCCACCGCTCCGCGCCACGCCGAACTCGCCGACGTAGCCACGCGCCCAGTGCGGCCCGTCGACCGGGAAGACGTGGGCGCTGAACTCGGTTGCGCCGTCGCGAGCGGCACCGGCGGGAGGTGGCGGGACGAGAATGGCAGACGCGAGGAGTACGAGGAGAAGCCGGAGCTTCAGTGGTGCTCGATGACGCGGTCGACGATGTTGTACTCCTTCGCCTCCGCCGCGCTCATGAAGTAGTCGCGATCGGTGTCGTTGGTCACCTTCTCGAAGGGCTGACCGGTGTGGTGGGCGATGATCTCGTCGAGACGGCGGCGGACGTCGATGATCTCTTTGGCGTGGATCTCGATGTCGGTCGCCTGACCCTGGAAGCCGGCGGAGACCTGGTGGATGAGGATCTTCGAGTTGGGCAGCGACATCCGTTTGCCCGCGGCCCCTCCCGCCAGCAGAAGCGCGCCCATGCTCATCGCGATGCCGACGCAGATCGTCTGCACGTCGGGCTTGATGAACTGCATCGTGTCGTAGATCGCCATTCCCGCGTAGACGTCGCCGCCAGGCGAGTTGATGTAGATGCTGATGTCCTTGTCCGGATCCTCGGACTCGAGGTGCAGCAGCTGGGCGACGATCAGGTTGGCGATTTCCTGGTTCACCTGCGTGCCGAGGAAGATGATGCGCTCGTTCAGCAGGCGCGAGTAGATGTCGAAGGAACGCTCGCCGCGCGAGGTCTGCTCGACCACCATCGGAATCAGAGGGCTCATGGCCGGCACTCTATAGAAGGGGCCTGGCGGATTAGGAGTCGTCCCCCGGGGTCCAGAGCTCGCCTTTCTCTTTGCGCTCTTTCTCCGGGGTCCAGATCTGCTCTCGCGCCTCGGCCTGCTCGAGCGGGATCGGCTTGGCCGACTCGGCGACCAGGTCGATCGCCTTGCGGAAGCGGATGTCGTCGCGGATCATCGCGTCGCGGCCGCTCTCGCGCAGGCGCTCCAGCAGCTTCTCTGGGGTGGTCCGCTCGTGCTCGGCGCTGTGGGCGAGCGCCTCGACCATCTCCTCCTCCGAGACCTCGATTCCCTCGGCGTCGGCGATTGCCGCCAGCACCGCCTCGCGCTTCAGCTCGGCTTCCGCCTCGGGCCGCGACTCCTCGATCACCTGCTCACGCGTTTTGCCCTGCATCTGGAGGAAGGCGTCCGGGGTCATGCCGCGCCCCGCGAGCTGGCGTTCGACCCGCTCCCAGCGCTCGGCCGCACGAGCGCCGGCGAGCTCGTCGGGCAGCGCCAGCTTCGCCTCTGCCGCCGCCGCATCGACCGCGGCGACGCGGAAGTCCTGCTCGGCCCGCTCGCCGACGGCCTCGGCCAAGCGCTTGCCGATATCGGTTTGTAGCTCCTCCAGGGTGTCGAACTCGGAGGCCTCGGAGGCGAAGTCGTCGTCGAGCTCGGGCAGCACCTTCTCCCGCACCTCCTTCACCTCGACCTTGAAGACAGCGTCTTCGCCCGCCAGCTGCTCGGCCTGGTAGTCGTCGGGGAAGGTGACCTCGACCTTGCGCGTCTCGCCGCCGCCAGCGCCGGCGAGCTGCTCCTCGAAGCCCTCGATCAGCTGGCCGCCGCCGAGCTCGAGCAGGTAGTCGTTCGCCTTGCCGCCCTCGAACGCCTTGCCGTCGAGCAGCCCCTCGAAGTCGACCAACAGCACGTCACCGTCGGCGGCGACACGCTCGACCGGCTCCAGCTTGGCGAAGCTTTCGCGGATCCGCTCGATCTCGCGGTCGACCATCTCGGCCGGCGGTTCGGGCTCGGCCTTGCCGACCTCGAGCCCTTTGTACTCGCCGAGCTCGGCCTTGGGACGGACGCCGATCTCGAACTTGAAGGCAAGCGGCTCGCCCTCGGCCTCAGGAGTCGAGACGACCTCGACTTTGGGATCACCGACGGGGGCGATGCCGGAGCCGAGCAGGGCCCGTTCGTACCACTCCGGCAGCGCCTCGCGGATCGCCTCGTCGAGCACGGCGGCAAAGCCGACGCGCTGGATCACCAGCGACGGCGGCGCCTTGCCCTTGCGAAAGCCGGGCATGCGCATCTCCCGCGCCAGGCCGCGGGCAGCGGTGTTGATCGCGCGATCGACGTCGGCGGCGGGAACCTCGACCTCGACGCTGACGCGCGAGCCGGGTAGCTCTGAAACGGTGGGCTGCATCGAGCGCGGGACCCTATCGCGCGCGCCGCAGCAGCCCCCGGCGAACCGCGACGGCGAAGTCGATCGCGAAGGCCAGGCCGCGGCCAAGCGGCCCGGTCACCAGCCATGCCTTGGCTCTACTCATCGTTCGCGTATTCCAGCAGGGATGAGTCGACCAGCCACTCGACCGGGGCGTGGTCGTCGGTGTAGACCTCGCCGCCGGGCAGCTGGGGCGCGAGGCGCGAGGCCGCTTCGCGGGCCGGGGGCCGCAGTTCCGGTGGCAGGTCGATCGATGCGGCTCGCAGGCGCGCCGCCGACAGCGGCCCCTCGGCCGCCAGCAGCAGCGTGTTGGTCGACTCGATCGGGTCGCGCAGGACGTGTGGGAAGGCGGTCGCCATCGTCCGCCCGAGGACCCGCTCGAGCTCGTCGCTGCCCTCGGGGTGGCCGACGTTGACGATCACGACGCCTCCCGGGGCGAGGCGATCGCGCGCCAGCTCGAAGAACTCCCGGGTTGCCAGGTAGAAGGGGATGTAGGGCTGGCGGTAGGCGTCGACCATGATCGCGTCGTAGCCGCCCTCGGAGCGCTCGAGCCACGGGCGGGCGTCCTCGGCGAAGGTGCGCATGCGCGGGTTGCGCAGGTCGAGGTAGCGGCGTCCGAGCTCGGTCAGCTCGGCGTCGATCTCCACCGCGTCGACCTCGGTGCCGGAGAAGAAGTGACCGTAGGCACGGGCCACCGTCCCCCCTGCGTTGCCGAGGATCGCGATCCGGCGCGGCGGCTGCGGTCGTGCGGCGAAGGGCAGGTAGAGATGTCCGTCCCAGTAGTCGCCGGTCAGGTAGGTGCCAGGACGGTAGAGCGAGTGGACGGCCTGGCCCTCGTTCAGCTCCAGCGCCCGCGAGCCGTCGTCCCTTTCGACCACGCGTGCGTACTGGTGAGTCGTCTCCGCCTCGTAAAGCACGGTGCCGGTGTCGGCCGCCTTGATCGTCCCCACGGGCGCCGCGATCGCCAGCGCCAGGGCCGCCGGCAGCGCCACGAAGCGCCAGCCGAGCCCCGCCGCGGCGACCAGGGCCAGCGCCAAGGCGAAGACGAGGAAGGTGCGCTGGGTCCCCAGCAGCGGGATCAACAGCAGAGCGGCGAGCATCGTGCCGCAGAGCGAACCGGCGGTGGAGATCGCGTAGAGCCTCCCCACCACCTCGCCCGAGTGCTCGCGGTCGTGGACCGCCAGCCGCACGGCCCAGGGCGAGGCGGCGCCGAGCAGGGTGACCGGGACCGCGACCAGGACCAGCACGCCGAACAGCGAGCCGGCGAAGCCGCCGACCGAGACCGTGTCGAAGGCGTCGACCGAGAAGCCGAGGAAGGGACGGGCGGCAAAGGGGACGGCGGCGATCAGCGCCGCGGCGATCAGGACGACGAGGCAGAGGCCGCGCATGTGCGGGTGGCGGTCGGCGTAGCGCCCGCCGAGCCAGTAGCCGACCGAGAGCGCGACCAGGACGACGCCGATCGTGTTCGCCCAGACGATCGTCGAGGCGCCGAAGTATGGCGCCAGCAGGCGCGCTGCCGCGATCTCGGAGCCGAGGCTGGCAGCGCCGACGGCGAAGACCAGCGCCGGCAGCAACAGTCGCTCGGATGTGCCGCCGCTTTGGCGTCCATATGGGTGCCTAAGTGACGGCACGTCGTTCGCGCTCATCGTCGGCGGCGGTTAGGCGTTCCTCGAGCAGCGCCCCGTGCCCGGCGGCGACGGCGCGCTGCGCTCGTTCCTCGTCCAGCTCCACCCCGCGCTCGCGGGCGAGGTCGAGCAGGTTCTGCTTTTCGGTCCCTTCGCGGGCCACTTCGAAGAAGACCCAGGCGAGCACGCCGAGGGCGAGGAAGGTGCCCTCGATCATCATCAGGACGCCCGCGGTGCTCTGGTCGGCCAGCGCCGAGATCCCCCAATAGCGCTCGCCGGGGGCGTAGATCGGGTAGAGGACCGTCCCCGACCACATCAGCACATTGCCGAGGATCGCGCCGGTGAAGCGCACCGCGATCACGTAGCCGACCTTCCAGCCGGCGTTGAACCACTGCGGCTTCGGCAGCGGGCCGAAGACCGCCATCCACATCGTGCAGCCAAAGAAGAGGAAGGTCGCGTGCTCGAGCGCGTGCACGGGCGCCGCCCCGTAAGCGTCCTGGTAGAGCGCCGGGATGTGCCAGAAGAAGAGGTTGACCGCCCAGAGCGGGAAGGCGACGAGCGGGTGGGCGAGGATCTGCAGGCGGTTGAAGAGGCGGATCGCCAGAATCGGCTGCAGCAGCGATTTGGTCAGGCCGAGGACGAGGAGCAGCGAGGCGAGGTCGCCGATCAAGAGGTGCTCCCCCATATGAGCGAGTACGAGCTCCTCGGAGATGTGGCCGATCGGGCTGAAGAGGGCGGCCGCGATCAGCAGCAGGCCGGCGCCGAAGCAGAGCTGGCGCCAGAGGGGCACCGGGCGCCCGTCCCAGGAGAGCACCATCGCCCGGTGCCAGTAGAGGATGCCCGCGATCGTGATTGGGAAGACCTCGAGCGGCACGAAGGTGCCGGCCACATGGGCGATCGGAATGGTCACTGAGAGCCAGCGTAGCCCGGTGGTAGCTTGGGCGCCCGTGAGCGCCGCCGACCACCGATTCCCGCCGATCGGCAGCTACGGCTTCCTCTCCGACTGCCACACCGCCGCCCTCGTCTCCTACGACGGATCGATCGAGTGGCTCTGCCTGCCCCGCTTCGATTCCCCCAGCACCTTCGGCGCCCTGCTCGACCGCGGCGCCGGCCACTTCAGGCTGGCGCCCCGCGGCGTCGTCGTGCCGATCAGCCGCCGTTACGAGCCGGGCACGCTGGTGATCGAGACGACCTGGGTCACCGACACCGGCTGGGTCGTGATCCACGACGCGCTGACGATCGTCGACTGGGTCGAGCAGGCCGGGCCGGGGTCGCGCCCGCGAACCGAACACGAGTCCGACCACTCGCTGCTGCGGACGATGACCTGCATCGACGGCGAGGTCGAGATCGAGATGGAGTGCATGCCGCGCTTCGCCTACGGCGCCGAGGCGGCGACCTGGAGTGGCGGCAAGCTTGGCGAGGCCACCGCCCACGGCGCTGACGGGGTCGAGCTGCAGCTGACCAGCGACATGGAGCTCTCGCTGGAGGGCGGCACGGCCCGCGGCACCGTCCAGCTGCGCGAGAACGAGACCGCTTTCTGCGCCGTCACCTGGGGCGAAAACGACCTCGGCGGCCCGCGCAGCGCCCCCGAGGCGCTCGAGCGGCTCGACTCGACCGAAGACTTCTGGCGCAAATGGCTGCGCGACGGGCGCTTCCCCGACCATCCGTGGCGGGTTCACCTGCAGCGCTCGGCCCTGGTCCTCAAGGGCCTCACCTACGCGCCGACCGGCGCGATCCTCGCCGCGCCGACCACCTCGCTGCCCGAGACCCCGGGCGGCGAACGCAACTGGGACTACCGCTTCAGCTGGATCCGGGACTCGACCTTCAGCCTCTGGGCGCTGCACACGCTCGGCTTCGACCAGGAGGCGCGCGACTTCATGCGCTTCATCCTCAGCATCTGCCGCAAGGACCCCAACCTGCAGATCATGTACGGGATCGGCGGCGAGAAGGAGCTGACCGAGACCACGCTCGACCACCTCGACGGCTACGGCGGTGCCCGCCCGGTGCGGATCGGCAACGGCGCCTTCGACCAGCGCCAGAACGACGTCTGGGGGGCTCTGCTCGACTCGATCTACCTGCACGAAAAAGCGCTGCGGGGCAGCGGCACCCCCTCCGATCGCCAGCTGATCCGCCGGCAGGTCGAAGCGGCGATCGAGGCCTGGCCCCACCCCGACCAGGGAATCTGGGAGGCGCGCGGCGAGCCCCAGCACTACGTCTCCTCGAAGCTGATGATCTGGGTCGCGGTCGACCGCGGGGTTCGCCTCGCCCGCAGCGTCGGCTTCGACGGCGTCGCCGAGGAGTGGCAGGCGATCGCCGATGAAATTCGTGCCGAGATCCTCGAGCGCGGCGTCCGCGACGGCGTCTTCCGCCAGCACTACGAGACCGATGCGCTCGACGCCTCGACCCTGCTGATCCCCCTGCTGCGCTTCCTCCCTCCCCACGACCCACGGGTCTGCGCCACGGTCACCGCGATCGCCGATGAGCTGACCGAGCACGGCCTCGTCCTCCGCTACAAGGTCGAGCAAACCGACGACGGCCTGAAGGGTGAGGAGGGAACCTTCCTCATCTGCTCCTTCTGGCTCGTCTCGGCGCTCTCCGAGATCGGCGAGCCGGAGCGAGCACGCAAGCTCTGCGAGCGGCTGCTCGAGGCGGCCGGCGGGCTCGACCTCTACGCCGAGGAGCTCGAGGCGCAGAGCGGTCGCCACCTCGGCAACTTCCCCCAGGCGTTCACGCACCTGGCCCTGATCAATGCCGTGTCCCATGTGATCGCCGATGAGCAGCGTGAGGACGGCGGGCCCACCGCTGTCTTCAGCGAGATGGGTGGCGTGCGCGAGGAGGCCTGGCCCAGAGCGGACGTTCGCTCAGACTAAGGGCTTTCAGACAGAATACTTCGTTTTCTCTATATTGCCTCCTGCATGGCAGGGTCCGGTGACCGGGAGAGCAAGAGGGAGAGCCACTATCGCCGCGCGGCGATGTTCCATCCGCTGCGACAACACCTCGTGCGCCTGCTCTCGGACGGCGTCGAGGTCGCCGCAGCTGAGCTTTCCGGCAAGCTCGAGCAGCCGCAGGGCAGGGTCGGCTATCACCTGCGCGTCCTGGCCAGGCGGCGCGCGCTGAAGGTGGTGCCGCGACGGCGCCCGACCCCGCCCCTCTACCGCTGGTCCAAGGATGCGCGCTGGGCTCGCAAGCTGCTCGCCGAGGAGGACGAGTGATACCCCCGGGGCCGAATCGGGGGGAGAGATCGAACGCCTGCGCGCTTAGAGGGTGCAAGCGATGGACGGCATGAACGAGATCCGGAACCCCGCCGCCGAGGACACCGCGATCGAGGCGGCCGTGCTGCGGCAGTTGCTGGCCCTGTATCCGGTCCAGCTCACCCTCGAGGAGCTGGAGCGGGAGATCGCCGGCGAGGAGGGTGACTTCGCTTTGACGGATGCGGTCGAGCGTGCGGTTCGCGAGCTCGCCGCGGCGGGGCTCGTACACCGCAACGGCGAGGTCGTCTTACCGAGTCGCGCCGCCGTGCGGCTCGACCAGCTCATTGGCTGAGTGCCTGCCAAGCCCCACGGGCCTACTTCCCGGCGACATGCAGCTCGATCGCGTGGATCTGGCTCTGCCCGTAGGAGCCGGTTTGCACCGGCCCGGCGGCGCTGATCAGCTCGCCGATGCCCGGCAGCGGTTCGGGGCGCAGACCCTTGCGCACGTCGATCGCGGTCAGTCCCCGCAGGGTGATCCCCTGCGGGTCGGCGATCACGAAGTGCGTGTCGCCATCGCCGTCGGGATCGACCCGCTCGACGTAGACGATCCGGCCCTCGGTCGTGCGGCAGTCCGGCAGGCCGGCCGGGCAGTGCGAGGGGGTGACCGTCTTGGCAGCGGGCGCCTCGTCGTTCCGGGATGCCGAGCCCCCGCCCGCCTCCGGCGAGGCGGAGCTCATCGCATCGCCGTCCCCGCCGCAACCGGAGATCACGCAGAGCAGGGCCGCGCCGACAAAAGCGGCCACTCTCCCGCCTCTCCTAGCCAAGGTCGATGACGCTACGGATCCCGTCCTGCGCCTCCATCAGCTCGAAGCCGCGGTTGACCTCGTCGAGGCTGAGGCGGTGGGAGATGAAGGGCTCGACGTCGATCTCGCCGGCCAGGCAGCGGTCGATCAGAAGCGGGACCTGGTCGCGTCCCTTGACGCCGCCGAAGGAGGAGCCGGCGACGCGGCGACCGGTGATCAGGAAGCGGGGGACGATGTCGAGGGTCTCCCCCTTTCCGGCCACGCCGGCGACGGTGCAGAGGCCCCAGCCCATGCGCGCAGCTTCGACCGCCTGGCGCATCACGGCGACGTTGCCGGTTGCCTCGAAGGTGTAGTCGGCGCCGAAGCCGTCGGTCATCTCGAGGATCTCCTCGACCGCACCCGGACCGCCTTCGAGCGTGTCCGTGGCGCCCTGACCGCGGGCCAGCCCGAGCCGCTCCGGCGAGAGGTCGACGCAGACGACCCGCTCGGCGCCCTGCAGCCGGCAGCCGGCAACCGCGCCCAGCCCGACCATCCCCGCGCCGAAGACGACGCAGGTGCTGCCGGGCGCGACCGCGGCCGTGTTGATCGCCGCGCCGAGCCCGGTCGAAAGGCCGCAGGCAAACAGGCAAGCGTGCTCGAACGGGGCCTCGGAGCTGATCTTCGCCAGGGAGATCTCCGGCATCACCGTGTACTCGGCGAAGGTCGAGCAGCCCATGAAGTTGCGGATCCCCTCGCCGTCGCGGGCGATCCGGGTGGTGCCGTCCGGAAGAAAGCCCTTGTTCTGCTGCTCGCGGATCGCCAGGCAGAGGTTGGTCCGCGGGTCGACGCAATGGATGCACTCGCCGCACTGCGGCGAGAAGAGGGTGACGACGTGGTCGCCCGGCGCGAGCGAGCTGACGTCGGCCCCGACCTGCTCGACGACGCCGGCCCCCTCGTGGCCGAGCACGGTCGGCGCGTAGCCGGAGGGGTCGGCGCCGGAAGCGGTGTAGAGGTCGGTGTGGCACACGCCGCAAGCGACGAGACGAACCAGCACCTCGCCGGCCTCGGGCTCGGCGAGCTCGACCTCCTGCACCGCGAGCGGCTGACCGAACTCCTCCAGCACCGCGGCGCGCATCCTCATCTGCTTCGCCCCCCGGCGAGCGCCGCCCCGGTCAACCGGTCTTGAAGCGGGCGGCCTCCTCGGAGCCGCCCGTCGCGTCGCCCTCGCTGTAGGAGTGCGCGCCGGCGCCGGCGAGGGTGCCGCCGTCGACGATCAGGTACTCCTCGCGGATCGGGCGGCCGTCGAACCAGCACTCGAGGATCTCGCGCGCTCCCGCCGCGTAGCGGGCCTGGGCGGAGAGACTGGTGCCGGAGGTGTGCGGCGTCATCCCGTGGTGGGGCATCGAGCGCCAGGGGTGGTCCCTGGGCGGCGGCTGGGGGAACCAGACGTCGCCCGCGTAGCCCGCAAGCTGGCCGCTCTCGCAAGCCCGAGCAACCGCGTCGCGGTCGCAGATCTTGCCGCGGGCCGTGTTGATCAGGTACGAGCCCCGCTTCATCTTCGCGAGCAGGTCCGCGTCGAACATGTTCTCGGTCTCCGGGTGCAGCGGCGCGTTGATCGTCACCACGTCGCAGACCTCGACCATCGACTCAACGCTGGGATGGAAGGTGGCGCCGAGCTCCTCCTCGACCTCAGGCGGCAGGCGGTGGCGGTCGGTGTAGTGCAGGCGGACGTCAAAGGGCTTTAGACGGCGCAGGACGGCCGAGCCGATGCGCCCGGCGGCGACCGTGCCGACCTGCATGCCCTCGAGGTCGTAGGAGCGCGAGACGCAATCGGCGATGTTCCATCCCCCGTCCACGACCACCTGGTAGGAGGGGGTGTAGTTGCGCACCAGCGCCAGGATCATCATCACCACATGCTCGGCGACGCTGATGCTGTTCGAGTAGGTGACCTCGGCGACGGTCAGCCCGCGCTCGATCGCGGCCTGCAGGTCGACGTGGTCTGAGCCGATGCCCGCGGTCAGCGCCAGCTTCAGCTGCGGCGCCTTGGCGATCCGCTCGGCGGTCAGGTAGGCCGGCCAGAACGGCTGGGAGATCACCACTTCCGCCCCCGGCAGCTCGCGCTCGAAGACCGAGTCCGGGCCATCCTTGTCGGCGGTGACGATCAGCCGGTGGCCGTGCCCCTCGAGGAACTTGCGCAGCCCCAGCTCCCCCGAGACGCTGCCGACCAGCTCACCGGGTCTGAAGCCGAGCGCCTCCGGCGTCGGCGTGCTCTGCCCCTCGGGATAACGCTCGACCCTCGGAACCTCGTCGCGCGCGTAGGTCGGCGGGTAGCCGTCGACCGGGTCGTCGTAGAGCACGCAGAGGACGGTCGCCATCGATCCATCCTCTCGCAAGATCGGCTGAGCGGTCAAGCGCCTCCGCAGCGAGGGCGCTCGGCGGCGATGGCCTACAGTCAACGAGCGCGGTTCTCGCTGCGCTCACCCAATTGAGAGGCGGTCCCTTGGATCCGGTCGGATATGAGCTGTGTACTCCTGTAGGCGGCAAGGGCGGTGGCGTTCGCGCGACCCGTGGCTTCCAGGTGGGTGAGACGGTGATGATCGGGGTGCTCGAAGGCGAGGTCGCCCGCAACGACTCACACGCAACCCAGGTCAGCCGCACCAAGTGGGCACGGCACGGCGGTCTCGGGCCCAAAGTCAACCACTCGTGCAGCCCCAACTGCGGGGTCGAGCTGAACGAGACGGGCGCCTGCAACTTCGTCGCTCGCAGGTCGATCTCCGACGGCGAAGAGATCACCTTCGACTACGCGATGCGCAACTACTCGATCGAGCACTTCCCCGGCGGCTGCCTCTGCGGCGCGGACATCTGCCGCGGCTCGGTGACCGGCTGGAAGGATCTCCCCGCCGAGCGCAAGGCCGCCTACGACGGTTTGGTTGCGCCCTACCTGCTCGAGATCGATCGCGAACTGGTGGGATCGGTCGCGGTCCTCAGCTAGGCTCGCGCGCATGGACAAACCGACCAGCGCCGAGCAGGCGGCGATGCTCTACGGCAATCGCTTCCTCACCCAGGACGCCCCCGCCACCGATTTCCCACCCTGCGGCATGTCCGCCCTGGACGCGATGCGCCTCGTCGACGAGGAACTTGCCCTCGAGGGTGACCCGCAGCGCAACCTGGCGACCTTCGTCACGACCTGGATGGAGCCCGAGGCGCAACGGCTCATCGGCGAGAACCTCTACCGCAACTTCATCGACCACGCCGAGTACCCGATCTCGGCCGAGGTCGAGCAGCGCTGCATCCGCATGCTCGCCGACCTCTACAACGCCCCCGGCGAGACCACGGGCGCCCGCACCCAGGGCTCCTCGGAGGCGATCATGCTCGGCGCGCTCTCGCTGAAGTGGAAGTGGAAAGAGCGCCGCGAAGCCGAATCGAAGCCGGTCGACAAGCCGAACCTGATCTTCGGCGGCGACGTGCATGTGGTCTGGGAGAAGTTCTGCCGCTACTTCGACGTCGAGCCGAAGATCGTGCCGCTGCAGGAGGGCAAGTACGTGATCGGCCCCGAGGACGTCGAGCCGCTGATCGACGAGAACACGATCGGCGTCGCCGCCGTGCTCGGCACCACCTTCACCGGCCACGCCGACGACATTCCCGGCATCAACGAGCTCCTGGTCGATCTCAAGAACGAGAAGGGGATGGACGTCCCGCTGCACGTCGACGCCGCCAGCGGCGGCTTCGTCTGGCCCTTCCTCTACCCCGACTCCGAGTGGGACTTCCGGCTCGAGCAGGTGCGCTCGATCAACGTCTCCGGCCACAAGTTCGGCCTGGTCTATCCGGGCATCGGCTGGCTCGTCTTCCGCGAAGAGAGCGACCTGGCCGAGGACCTCGTCTTCTACGAGAACTACCTGGGGAAAACGGATGCGACCTTCACCCTCAACTTCTCCACCGGCGCCTCGATGGTCCTCGCCCAGTACTACAACTTCGTCCGCTACGGGCACGAGGGGTACGCCTACATCATGAAGGCGATGCAGGAGAACGCCTGCGCCCTGGCCGACAAGCTCGAGGCCACAGGAGACTTCGAGCTGATCGGCGCCGGCGAGGAGCAGCTGCCGCTGGTCGCCTTCAAGCTTGCCGGGGAGAAGAACTACGACGAGTTCGACGTCTCCTGGCAGCTCTCCGCCGAGCGCGGCTGGATGGTTCCGGCCTACACCCTGCCGCCCAACGCCGAAGACGTGAAGATCCTGCGCGCCCTGGTCAAGCAGACCCTCAGCCGCGAGCAAGTCGACCGCCTCGCCGACGACATCGTCCAGGCCTGCGCCACCTTGGAGAAAAAGGGCGGCGCGCACCCCTCTGAGCGCAAACAGGTCAAGACCGGCACCGGGTACTGAGGCGCGGTGCTCGGTTCGCTTGACGGCATCCGCTTAAGAGGACTACCTGCCGGGTAGGCGGCTCCCATGACTGGAAAAGCGGACTTCACCGAGCAGGAGTGGGAGACGGTGCTGGAGGGACCGACGAGCGCCGGCTTGATCGTCTCGACGGCCCAGCGCGGTGGCTCGTTTCGCGAGTCCTTTTCGCTCGCCAAGGCCTACGCCGAGGCGAGAACGGCCACCGGCGCCTCCGACCTGATGGACGAGGTCGCGCAGTCCAAGCCGAAGGTCGATCGTGCACGCCAGGGCTCCGCCGAGGACCTGAAAGAGCACCATCTGAGCATCATCCGGGAGGCGGTCGCGCTGCTCGCGGCGAAGGCGTCCCCCGAGGAGCTCGAGGACTACAGGCGCTTCACCCTCGGCCTCGCCGAGCGCGTCGCGAGGGCCAAGGAGGAGAGCGACGAGCCTGTAAGCGACGCCGAGCGAGCGGCGATCGACGAGATCTCTGCCGCGCTCGGCGAAGACCCCGGCTGAGCGCTGTCGGGCCATGATCGCGGTGGGGTCCCGACTCAAGGACCGTTATCGGCTCGAGCGGCTGCTCGGGCGGGGCGGCATGGCGTCGGTGTGGCTTGCCGGCGACGAGGTTCTCGAGCGTCCGGTCGCGGTCAAGGTCCTCTCGGACACGATCGCCTCCGACCCGGAGTTCCTCGCACGCTTCCGCCGCGAGGCCCGGGTCGCGGCTGGTCTGTCGCACCCGAACCTGATCGACGTCTACGACTTCGCCGGCGGCGCCGAACGTCCCTACCTCGTCATGGAGTACGTGCCCGGCGAGAACTTGGCTGAACGTACGCAACGCGGCGGTGACATCGACTGCGAGCGACTTGCGCGTGAGCTCCTCGGGGCCCTCGCCCACATCCACGCCGCGGGGATCGTGCACCGGGACGTCAAGCCCCAGAACGTCCTGATCGCGCCCGACGGCAGCGCCAAGCTGATCGACTTCGGCATCGCGCTGACCGAGGATGCGACCGCCCTGACCCAAACCGGTCACCTGCTCGGCACCGCCCGCTACATCCCGCCCGAGGTGATGCGCGGCGAGCCGGCGACGGAGCGATCCGACCTCTACTCGTGCGGGATTGTCTTGCGTGACTGCGCTGGGGAAAGACAGCCGGGGCGGCTCGGTGCGTTGGTGGATCGTTTGTCGGCCGCTGACCCTGGCGGCCGCCCGGCCTCGGCCACGGCCGCTTTGGCCCAGGTCGGCCGCAGGGCTTCCATCCCCATCCCAGATCAGCCAACCGAACGGCTGAGGTCGACGCCCCCTCGCCCTCGGCTGCAGCCAAGCGCTCCACACCGCCAACCTGAGCCCCGTACCCCGCGTCCCATCTGGGGCAGGGCCGCGGCGATTGCCGCGGGGCTCGCGGCGCTGGCCGTTGCTTTTTTGCTGATCAGCGATGGATCCGAGCAGACCCGCGACGGAAGGAACGATGCGAGCGTCGCCGCGAACGGCCGCGCGGAGACGGCACCGCCCACCGCCGAGGAAACGGCGATGAGCAAAGCCGTACCAGCGCCCACCGGAGATGACGCCGCTCTCGCCAGCACCCTCAACGAAGAAGGCTTCGCGATGATCGGAGCCGGCGACTACGAGGGCGCGGTGTCAGTGCTGGAAGAGGCGATCAGGACCTTCCCACCGGGCACCGACGACCTCGACTACGCCTACGCCCTGTTCAACCTGGGGAACGCGCTGCGCTTGAGCGGACGGCCGGAGGAGGCGATTCCGGTGCTCGAACAGCGGCTGGAAATTCCCAATCAGACTGAAGCCGTTCGCAGTGAGCTGGCCGCGGCCAGGAGCGAAGCGAACTGAGCAACAGCGCCGAATGCGACTTTTCCGCCGACTCGGATGCGAACATATGTTCGTATTCGAACCAAGGAGATGAGAAATGCCGCAATTCGATGCTTTTGAAGACCTGATGGGCAAGTGGCGCTGGCGCCTGCTCGGCGCCAATGGCCGAGCCGTGGCGACGTCCGGGGAGTCCTTCGATTCCCACTGGCACGCCCTGCGGGCTGCCGAAAACGTGCGCGGGGTGGCATCTGGGGCAAAGATCAGCAGTACCTCTGCCGACATGGCCATCGATCCGCTCGCCACGCTGATCGAACGAGAGCTGGGCGGAACCAGGGTGCCGGCCGGCCGTCGCTAGCTGGCAGGTGGCCGCAGGCGGGTCTTTTCCACCCGCGCGAGCTTGCGTTTGAGGCGCTTTAGTTCGCGATCCTGCTCGGGCGTGCGTTTGTGGCCTTTGTAGGCGATGTTCCGCTTCTCCAGCGGATCATTCTTGAGGTCGTACATCTCCCACTGCGGCGGCTTTTCGCCGTTGACGTCGTAGTACTTGGCCAGCTTCCAGCGCCCTTCCCGGATGCTGACGATGTGGTTCGGGGCTTTCGGGTAGGGCCGTTTGGACTGGCCCGACTGGTAGTCGTCGTAGGTGAAGACGACGTAGTCCTGGGCGGAGCGGTTCGAGTTTGGGCGCAGGACCAGATCCGAGTAGTCGACCCCTTGCCAGTTGGCGCGGGCGCTCTTCGGCGCCGCCGCCAGGCTCGCCAGCGTCGGCAGGAAGTCGACGTGGGAGACGAGCGCGTCGGTCTCGGCCGGCTTGGGGAAGAGCTTCGGGTTCGAGTAAACGAGCGGCACCCGCGTCGCCTCCTCGTAAAAGTTGAAGTTCTTCTGCCGCAGGCCGCCGTGGGCCAGCCCCATCTCACCGTGGTCGGCGGTGCGGACGACGAGCGTGTTGTCGAAGAGGCCGGTCTCTTCGAGCTTGTCGAGGACGTTGACCAGGTAGCTGTCGGAAGAGCGCATCAGGTTGCCGTAGAAGTTCAGGTAGTTGCGCCGCTGTTCAGCGTTTTCCGGTTCTCCGGTGAGGTTGAAGATGCGGAGGAATTCGGCCTGCACCGAGGGCTTGGTCGAGAGGTCCTCGTCCCAGGTCGCCGGCTCGCGGATGTTTCCCCCCAACCAGGAGTCGTCGTAGCCGGCTTCTTCGAAGGTCTTGCTCGGGTAGAAGAGGACGTCGTGGGGATTGACGACCGAGACCACCATGAAGAAGGGCTGCTCCTGGGCGGCGTTCGAGCCGAGGTAC
Organism: uncultured Solirubrobacterales bacterium; assembly: GCA_963718755.1. Taxonomy (GTDB): domain Bacteria; phylum Actinomycetota; class Thermoleophilia; order Solirubrobacterales; family 70-9; genus VRUE01. The sequence continues at coordinate 2,288,761 of OY970376.1, read as the reverse complement.
TGGAGCGCGCCTTCGGCCGCCCCCTCCCCGGTCGAGTCGATGAAGCGGCCGTCGTTGTCGACGAAGCCGCCGCCGGCCTCGGGGACGCTCTGGTTGGCGCCGGCATCCGGCGGGTTCCAGCGTGAGAAGCCGTACTTTTCGAGATCGGCCGGGACCGCTTCTCCCGGCGTAGCCGGTTTCGAGCAGTGCCACTTGCCCTTGTAGACGACGTTGTAGCCGGCGGCCTTCATCACCGTCGCGAGGTTCTCGAGGTCCACCGGCAGCTCCACCTGCGGGTTCTTCGGCGGTTCCATGTCTTCCTCGAGCGTGTACTTGACCCCGTGCTGGGCGGGGAAGTAGCCGCTCATCAGGGTCGAACGCGCCGGCGAGCACATGCAGGCGTTGGTGAAGGCACGTTCGAAGCTGAGGCCGTGGCGTCGCAGGCGCCGCATTCCCGGCAGGTTCTGGCGCAGCCAGTTCTGCGGGAAGTGCTGGATCGCCCGTTCCTGGTCGGTGAGGAAGAGGACGACGTTCATCCCGGCGACGTCGTGCCGCTTGCCTTTGGTCGCGCCGAGGGCGCGCTCGACACCGGCTCCCTGGGCGAGCAGGGCGGCGGCCGCCGCGGTCGCTCCAGAGCCGAGCAGCTCTTTGCGGGTCAGGCCGCCTTCGCGCCCGTCCGATCGACTCATTTGTTCCTCCGGAAGACGTCGACGGCGTTGCTGCCGAACGAGGTTGAGTAGAGATAACGGCCATCGGGGCTGAGCGCGATCGAGCTGACGCCGCGCAGGGCACGAGCGCGGGTGCAGCCCGGAACCGAGCGAGGCGCGAGGCAGCCCGCGCGTCCCGGCTTCTGCGCGACCGCGCCTTTGCCGCCCCGATCGAGAACGGCGATCGCGCCCGTCGCGAACGCCGCCGCGTAGACGTTTTCCCCGTCCGGTGAGACGGCGAGCCCCTCGGGTGAGCTGAGCGCGCGGCCAAAGGAGCAGCCGACGGCGCGCAACCAGACCAGGCAGGCGGACGTGCCCTGCTTCTGCCTCAGGCCACCCGAGGAGCGCGAGCGGCTGAACGAGGTGACGCTGTTGCTGAACAGCGAGGTCACGTAGACGTCGCCCCTGCTCGGACTGACAGCAACCGCATTGGCTCCGCCGAGCTGCACCCCGGTGGCGCAACCCGTCAGCGGGGCGTTGGCGATGCAGCCGCTGCCATCGGTGGCCTGGGTCAGGGCGCCGCTGGACGGGTCGCGCGAGAGCACGGCGACGGCGTTGGAAAGAGCTGAGGCAACGAAGACCCTGGCACCGTCACGGCTGATCGCCATCCCCTCTGGCGCCGCCAGAGCAATGCCAGGGGCGCAGCCACTGGTCGCTTCGGCGATGCAACCCGCACTGCCGTCGGGCTGGGTGAGGGCGCCGCTGGAACGGCTGCGTTCGAAGCTCGCCACCGCGTTGCCGAAGAACGAGCCGACGTAGACGTTCTTCCCGTCGGGGCTGACGATGACGACGTCGGGCGCAACCAGCGCCCGGCCGTTGGCGCAGTTGGGAACCGGCAGCCCGGAGATGCAACCGGCGCCGGCCGGGAGCTGGGTGAGCGCGCCGGTCGAGCTGTTGCGGCGGAAGACGCTGACGGTATTGCTCGCCCGTGAGGTTGCGTAGACGCTGAGCCCGTCGGGGCTTACTGCAACCGAGTTGGGACCGTTCAACCCGACCGCCGTCGCGCAGCCGCTCGCGCCTTTGAGCGCAATGCATCCAGCCGCCCCGCGCGGCTGCGTCAGGGCCCCCGTCTTTGCGTTGCGCCTGAAGATCGCGATCGCGTCGCTGCGCGAGGAGGCGACGTAGACGTTCTTCCCGTTCGGACTGACGGCGATAGCGCGCGAGCCCATGAAGGGGCCCGGGCCCTTGAGCGCGCGGGCGAGCCCACAGCCCGACGACGAGCTGGATCGATCGACCAGGCAGCCGCGCTCGCCGGGCAGCTGGGTCAGCGTGCCGGGCTGCGCCGGTTTCTTGGGAGTTTGCTTCTGAACGGGCGCCGCCAGCGCACCGGCTGGCAGCGCCAGGGCCAGGACAACACCAAAGGCCCGCGCAGCGCGGCGAAATCTCGAGAGGCCCGTGGGCATCAGCGGGGCGAGCGTATTCGGCCCCGCGGACACCGCCGCCTGGCGAGCTAGCTGCCGTCCGCCCCCGGTTTGCCGAGCACGCCGATCCGCAGGCCGAGCCACGGGTAGGTGGCGGTGAAGAAGCTGTTGTCCTGCGGCTGCAGCCCGATCGCCGAGAGCCAGAGCTGGTAGACGGGCGCGTTGGCGATGCCGCCGTGCAGGCGGCGCCAGACCCGGGGCCCCGAGGTCCCGAAGGGGGGCGGCGTGATCGTGTCGGTCCACTCGACCGCGTTGCCGCCCTGGTCGAGCGTCCCCCAGGGCGAGACGGTCAACGCCTGGCCGACCGTGCCGAGGCTGCCCTGGAAGAGTTCGGCGTAAGTCGCCGGGGCGATTCCAAGCGGGTTCACGCTCGCGCAGACTTCGGCGCTGAACGCAGCGGGGCACCAGCTCGGGACAGGGGCGCCGGGGGCGCGGAAGGTCGCCAGTGGCTGCGTCGAGGCGTTGGTCACGTCGCCGGTCGTCGGGTCGAGCGTCGTCGACTTGGGCGCGCTGGCGGCTTCGTCTTCGGTTTCGAACACGCCGGGGTTGGTCGGGTACTTCCAGTAGGAGTACTTGCCGCCGCCGTTCGGGTCGAAGTAGGCCGCCTTGATCCACTCGTCCTGGCTGGGGACGACGAAACCGGTCTTGTGCGAGCGCGTCGCCTTCCGATTCGTCATCTCGTACATCCCGCTCTCGGTCCGCCGCGAGAGCCGCACCCTGTAGGTGACGTAGCGGAAGCCGCCTTCGGTGCTGGCTTTCCGAGTGAGAACGCGGCCGTTGTAGAGCGAGTTGACGAAGCGCGCCGAGCGCAGGAAGTTGGCGAAGCCATAGGGCTTGTCGGCCCATTCCGGCGAGGCGACCGCGTAGTGGCGGCCTTTGCCGACGCTGGCGGCGAAGTCGATCTGCCCGTACTTGGGCCAGGCCGTGGAGCTCTCGTTGGCGCTGTAGAGGCGGTGTTTGTTGCGGCCCACCGGGTCGACCGTGTTGAGGAAAGCCACCCACTGGGCGACGGTGACCTCGAGCTGACCGATGCCGTAGCCGTACCCGACCGCGCCGACCTGCTGGCAGGGGGGTCGCGTTTTAGCCGCTTCTTTGCATGACCGGTAGACGGCGTCTTTGAAAGGGGTGATCCCGACCGAGGGGTTGCCGGGAGCGCCGACCTTGACCGTCTTGAAGGTCAAGACGGAAGGTGGCGGGGCGGCGGTGGAGATTGCGGGTGCGGTGAGTGCCGCAGCGGCGAGGATGGTCAGCGAGAGAGCAAGGCGGATTTTCATGGTCGGGAGGTTCGGCGCAGGTACTCTGGGTCCTGCGAAAGGAGCGCGATGACCACCCCACTCGAAGGAACCGTGGCGCTGATCACCGGTGCCAGCAGCGGCATCGGCGAGGCAACGGCCCGCGCGCTGGCGGCGCAGGGTGCCAAAGTCGCCGTAGCCGCCCGCCGGCTGGAACGGCTGGAGCGACTCGCCGCCGAGATCGGCGGCCAAGGCCACACCGCCCTGGCGATCGAGTCCGACCTCGCCGATCAGGCGCAGGCGATTGCCGCCGTCGACCGCACCGTCGATGAGCTCGGCCGCCTCGACATCGTCGTCAACAACGCCGGCGTGATGCTGCTCGGTCCGATCGAGAACGCCCCGACCGAGGAATGGGACCGGATGATCGACCTCAACCTCAAGGGCCTGATCAACACCACCCACGCCGCCCTCCCCCACCTGCTCACGGCAGCCGAAGACTCGGCACGGGGCTGCGCCGACGTGGTCAACATCAGCTCCGTCGCCGGCCGCGTCGCCCGCGCCGGCTCGGGCGTCTACAACCTGACCAAGCACGGCGTCGGCGCCTTCAGCGAGTCCTTCCGCCAGGAGTTCGCCGACCGCAAGGTCCGCACGATCGTGATCGAGCCCGGCGCCGTCGAGACGGAGCTGACCGATCACCTCCGCGACGGCGTCAAGGAGCAGGTGAGAGGACGCTTCGCCGACATGGAGATCCTGCAGGCAGACGACGTCGCCGACGCGATCGCCTACGCGGTCACCCGCCCCTCGCACGTCTCCCTCAACGAGATCCTGATCCGGCCGACTGAGCAGAGGAACTAGGCCGGCTGCGTCATCAGCGCAACCGGGACCGCAAGGCCCGCGGAGCGGCGCAGGGTGGCGATGCGGCGACCGGGCTGAACGGCGGCGCGGATCTCGCTGACCCGATCGCCGAGCCCGGCCACGGTCGCGTCGAGGTCGGGGGCGACGAAGGCAAGGCCCCAGAAGAAGGCGGGTCGATCGGCGCCGCCGCCGCGCTCGATCGCCTCGGGCGGCTCCTGGACGACCTCGAGGATCGTCGCGCCGAGACGGAAGAACGCCTGTCGCGGCGCACCGGCCGGCGTCGGCTCCTCGCGGACCCGGCGCAGGTCGAGACCGGCCGCCTCCAGCGCGGAGACCGTGCGCTCGAGCGCCGGCGTGATCGCGACGACGTGGTCGATCGCGGATATCCCGTTGGGGTGGCTCGGAGGCTCACCAGGGGCCGGGCGATCGGATTGCTCCGTCGTCAGCCCGTCGAGGTCGGTGCCCGTCACCCCGCGCAACGACCAGCCGACCAGGCCCTTGCCGGCCTCCGGGCCCGCCAACCGGATACGCACGTCACCGACGACGCAGGCGTCGCCATCGACCGCAAAGCCGAGCGCCGACCAAGCATCCGGCGTATCGGCAACCGTCAACTCATCGATCGTCGGCGGCATGGGGGAAGCGTAAGCGCCATGGCCCGCGGTCGAGGTTTGAACCGCTATGCGACTCAAACCTCGACCGCACCGTCTTCGAGCAGGCCAGCGACCGCCCGGGCGAGGCGCCTGCCCCGCTGGGTCAACACGTACTCGGTGTGCGGAGGGCGGCCGGGGACGAGGCGGCGCTCGACGATGCTCGCCGCCTCGAGCTGCTCGAGGCGGTCGGAAAGCGTCGTCGGCGAGACGCCCGGCAACGACTGGCGGAATTCGTTGAAGCGGACGGCGCCGCTGGCGCAGGCGTAGATCGTCGCCAGCGTCCAGCGTCGCTCGAGCAGGCTCGCCGCCGCCCGCAGCTCGGCCGGGACTGGCGAGCAGCTACGACATCGCGGCGACATTCGCCCCGTTCTCAGCCGGCTCGAGCGCCCGCTCGAAGACCTCGCCGACGCTCATCACCGGGTGGAAGGTCATCTGCTCGCGCACGTCCTCGGGGACCTCGTCGAGATCCCCGCGGTTGCGCTCGGGCAGGATCACCTCGGTCAACCCGGCGGCGTGGGCCGCCAGCACCTTCTGCTTCAGGCCGCCGATCGGCAGCACGCGGCCCTGCAGGGTGACCTCGCCGGTCATCCCGACCGTGTGCTTGACCGGCCGCCCCGAGAGCAGTGAGACCAGGGCGGTCGTCATCGCGGTACCGGCGCTCGGCCCGTCCTTCGGGATCGCCCCGGCGGGTACGTGCAGGTGGAACTCCCGCTGGAAGCGGTCGGGGTCGATGCCGAGCTCCTCGCTGTGCGAGCGCGCGTAGGAGAGCGCGATCCGTGCCGACTCCTTCATCACGTCGCCAAGCTGTCCGGTCAGGACCAGACCCTTGTCGCCCTCCATCGCGGTTGCCTCGATGAAGAGCACGTCGCCACCGGTCCCGGTCACGGCAAGCCCGGTTGAGACGCCGGGGATCGCGGTGCGCTCGACCGACTCCTGGAAGAAGCGTTGGCGCCCGAGCGCATCTCGCAGCGCCTCGCCGCCGAGCACAATCGGCACCTCAGCCTCGCCGCCAGCGATCCTCGTCGCTGCGCCGCGCAGCAGCTTGCCCAGCTCACGCTCGAGCTGGCGCACCCCCGCCTCACGGGTGTACTCGGAGATCACCGCGCGCAGGATCTCGTCGCCGACCTCGACCTCGTCGGCCTGCAGCCCGTTGCGCTTCAGCTGGCGCGGCAGCAGGTAGCCCCTGGCGATCGCGAGCTTCTCCTCGGTCGTGTAACCGTCGAAGGCGATCGTCTCCATGCGATCGAGCAGCGGGGCCGGGATCGTGTCGACGAGGTTCGCCGTGGCGATGAAGACGACCTCGGAGAGATCGACCTCGACGTCGAGGTAGTGATCGCGGAAGGAGTGGTTCTGCGCCGGGTCGAGCACCTCCAGCAGTGCCGCTGAGGGGTCGCCGCGCCAGTCGGCGCCGACCTTGTCGACCTCGTCGAGCAGGATCACCGGGTTCATCGTGCCGGCGTCGCGCAGGGCGCGGACGATCCGCCCCGGCAGGGCCCCTATATAGGTGCGGCGGTGGCCACGGATCTCGGCCTCGTCGTGGAGCCCACCGAGCGAGATGCGGACGAACTCGCGTCCCAGGGCACGGGCGATCGACTCGCCGATTGAGGTCTTGCCGGTACCGGGCGGCCCGACCAAGGTCAGGATCGCGCCGTTGGCGCGGCTGTCGTCATCGATGCCGCGCTCCTCGCGCAGCTTGCGCACGGCGATGAACTCGGTGATCCGGCGCTTCACGTCCTCGAGCCCGGCGTGGTCGGCGTCGAGCACCTCGCGCGTGTGGGCGGGATCGAGCCGCTCCTCGGAGCGCTTCGCCCAGGGCACCGCGATCAGCCAGTCGAGGTAGCTGCGGATCGTCGAGGACTCGGGCGACTGCTCGCCCTGGCGCTCGAGCCGGCGCAGCTCCTTCTCCGCCTGCTCGGCAACCGCCTCCGGCATCTCGGCCTCGGCGATCTTGCGCTCGTACTCGTCGATCAGGCTGCCCTCGTCCTCGCCCAGCTCTTTGCGGATCGACTCCATCTGTTTGCGCAGGAAGTAATCGCGCTGTTGCTTCTGGGCGCCCGACTCGACGTCGTCGCGGATGCGGCTGCGCACCTGCAGCTCCGCCAAGCGCTCGCGCTGCAGCTCGACCGCCACCTGCAGGCGTGCGCTGACGTCGAGCGTGTCGAGCAGGCGCAGTTTTTGCTCGAAGTTGAATTCCGGGCTCAGCCCAGCGGTGTCGGCAAGCGCTCCGGGCTCCTCCACAGAGCGCAGGAAGGCGGCGATGCTGCCGTCGTCGCCGCGCAGCTCGAGGATCTCCTCGACCACAGCGCGGTACTCGCGGGTCAGCTCGCGGGTGTGCTCGTCGTCGGGGTGACCGTCGTTGACCTCCTGCACATCGATGCGCAGGGAGCCGTCGTCAGCGTCGGCGCCGGCAACCGCGACGCCGGCGAGCCCGCGGCGCAGGCCGAGCACGGTTGCAGCCGGTCCACCGCGGCGCGAGCGACCGTGCTCGAGCACCTCGGCGACGACGCCGACGCGGCCGAACTCGCCCTCGTGGCGGGGCAGCAGGAAGACGCGATCCTCCTCGCCGACCTCGATCGGCAGCGTGGCGGAAACGGTGGGGAAGACGATTGCCTCGTCGAGCGGAACCAGGAGATAGGCCATGTCTAAGTCCAATTTCTGTAGTTAGTCTTAGAACAGGATAGCGCGCCGGCCAGCTAGCGTCCATGCCGCATCGCTTGACCCCGAAAGCCATGAGGCTCCCGAACTCAGCACACGAATCCCGACCCTGGCGGATCCGCGAGATCGCCCCGGATTTCATCCTCGAGGACGTCTGGGCGCTCCCCACCCCTGGCGGCGCCGAGGACTTCCCGGCACTGCTCGGCCTGATGGCCTCCTCCGACCCGGCCAACTCGAGCTCCCTCCCGACCCGCGTCCTCTGGCGTGTCCGCGATCGGCTCGGCAGACTGTTCGACCTCGGCAGCATTTCGACGCCCACCGGCGATGGCGCCGGAAATCTGCCGATCCCCGGCACCAGCGAAACGTCGTTGGCCGAGCGACTGCCGGACGACCTGCGCAACACGGTGGCGGATCTGGATTTCGGCTCGCTCCCTTTCGTGCCCCTCTATCTCACCGACGACGAGTTCGCCGCCGAGCTGTCGAACCGGACCGTCCACGCGGCGATGCACCTGGCCTGGGTCGAGGAGGGCGAAGACCGGTACCGGGGACAGATGGCCGTCTACGTCAAGCCGCGAGGCGCCTTCGGGAAGGGATACATGGCGCTGATCAAGCCGTTCCGGCATTGGATCGTCTACCCGGCGCTCCTGAAGCAGACCGAGCAAGCCTGGCGGCGCGCCAGTAGACCCTCCTAAGGCGTTATCGCGGAGCGGGCGCCGGCTGCCTTCACCGCAGCAGAGAGCGAGGCGATGTCGTAGGCGCCTTCGTGCCGTTTCCCGTTGACGAAGAAGGTCGGCGTGCCGGTGACGCCGCTGATGTCGGCCGAGTCGACGTCTTCCTCGACCCGCGGCGCATGGACATGGCGGCGGAGCTCGTCCTCGAAGCGATTGAGGTCGAGGCCGAGCTGCTCGGCATAGGTCAGCAGGTCGCTGGGCCGCAGGTCGTCCTGGCGTTCGAGCAGCAGGTCGTGCATCTCCCAGAACGCGCCCTGGGCCGCCGCCGCCTCGGAAGCCTCTGCCGCAAGCTGGGCGTGTGGGTGGACGTCGGAGAGCGGCAGGTGACGCCAGACGTAGCGGACGTCGCCGAAGTCGGCGAGCAGCTCGCGCAGGACCGGCTCGGCCTTGCCGCAGTAGGGGCACTCGAGGTCGCCGTACTCGAGGACCGTCACCGGCGCCTCGACCGGCCCCCGGATGTGGTCGCGATCGGGATCGACCGGCACGGCGAGGTCGGGGACCGTCTCCGAGCCGCCCAGCAGCGCCTGGATGCGGGCGCGGCGAGGAAGCATGGCGGTGGCGCGGAAAACCAGCCAGGCCAGGGCCGAGGCGCAGAGCGCGGCGCTGAGCACGCCGAGCTTTGCCTCCTCCAGATCGGCTCCCTCGAAGGCCAGCGTCGCGATCAGCAGCGAGACCGTGAAACCGATCCCGGCGATCGCACCGCCCCCAACCGTGGCAGCCCAGCCGACCGGCGGCCGCAGCCGCCCCCCGCTCAGCTTCGTCACCAGCCAGGAGACGCCGACCACGCCCACCGGCTTGCCGAGCACATAGGCGCAGATGATCCCGAGCGTTATCGGCGAGGAGTACGCCTGCGCGAGGAAGTCGCCGTCGATCGCGACGCCGATGTTGGCTAAGGCAAACAACGGCACGATCACGTAGCTCGTCCACGGGTGGTAGAGGTGGAGCAACCGCGCGTTTGGCGAGACCGCCTCCTGCAGGCCACCACGAACCGAGCGAGCCAGCTCCGGCGTCGGTTGTTCGCGGAAGCGGCGAAACAGGTCCGACGCCCGCTCCAGCTCGCCGCGCCCCGCCGGGTATGCCCAGGCGATCAGGCCGACGACCAGACCCACCACGACCGGATCGACACCCGACTCGAACAGCGCCACCCAGATGACGGCGGCGAGGATGAAGTAGACGAGGCCCTGGCGAATCCCGGCGACGCGAGCGAGGAGGATCAGGCCGAAGACCCCCGCGGCGATCAGCAGCGGCCCAACGGCAACGTCGCTGCTGTAGGCGATCGCGATGACGAGCAGCGCGATCACGTCGTCGACGACGATGATCGTCAGCATGAAGGCGCGCAGGCGATCGGGGAATCGCGGCCCGACCAGGGCCAGCATCCCCAGGGCGAACGCGGTATCGGTCGACATCGCCACCCCCCACCCAGCCGCCGAGCCCTCACCTCCGTTGAAAGCCAGGTAGATCGCGACCGGCACGGCCATCCCGCCCAGCGCCGCCAGCACCGGCAGGGCGAGGCGGCGACGCTCGCGCAGCTCGCCGAGGTCGAACTCGCGCCGCACCTCGAGTCCGACGACGAAGAAGAAAAAGGCCATCAGCCCGTTGTTGATCCACTCGCGCAGGTCCTGGGAGATCCCCGAGTCGCCGACCTGGATCGAGAGCTCCGTGTGCCAGACGCTCTCATAGGAGGAGAAGTCGACGTTGGCCCAAGCCATCGCCGCCACCGCGGCGGCCAGCAGCACGCTGGCGCCCCCCGTCTCCGTCGCGAGGAACTCACGCAGCGGCGTCTGCAGGCTGCGCGCCCAAGCGGTCCGCCCTTCCGAAGTAGGCCGCGGCGGTGAGTCGCTCATCGCGATAAGCCTCTCAGTCCGCTCGCTACCCCGAAAGCATCGTCAGCTGACCGTTCTGGCCGTGCCCCGGCGCCCGCCCTCCGGCAGCACGGCTCTCGAGCTCGAGGAGCACCTGCTTTCGCTGTAGGCCACCGCCGTATCCGGTCAAGGAGCCGTCGGCGCCGATCACCCGGTGGCAGGGTACGAGGATCGGGGTTGGGGTTTGACCGACCGTTGCGCCAACGAGCCGCGCCCGCTTGTAGGGCTCAAGGCCGTCTGGATAGAAGGAGTCGTCGATACGTCCTGCCAACTCGCCGTAGGTGGTTGTGGCGCCGTAGGGGATCTCCAGCAATCGCTCCCAGACACGCTTCTGCAGCGGGGTCCCGTGTAAATCCAGATCGAGATCGAAGGCCTCGCGCTTGCCGGCGAAGTAGTCGTCTAGCTGGTCGACGACACCCGGCATCGGGCGCTGCGCGCTCTCCTCCAGCCGCCGGGAGCGGCCCGGGAAGTGAACGTTCCTCACCCCGGCCGGACTGGCGATCACCGTCAGCGGCCCCAGCCGGCCCTCGTAAATCGTCCATGTGAGTTGGTTGTCGCTCATGGGCTTCCGCACCGTCCCAAATAGAACGGTCGGCACCCGACGAAACGTGAGATCAGGGTCAGCTGTCCGGGAGAAGCTCGTCGAGCGTGCGGCCGCTGAGCACCGAGTGCGACTGTTCGGCGACCACATCCGAGCCCGGCCGCGCGTACTCGTCGCGCCGCTTGATCAGCAGCCACTGGGGCTTCTCGCCGGGACGGGTGCGCTGCAGAGCAAATCCGCCGTTGAGCTTGTCGCCATGCAGGACGAAAACGGCGTGCCCACGGTCGATCGCCTCGGGCCAGGCAACCCGGCCACCCTGCTCGTAGTGGCCGCGATCCCAGACGATCACGCCGCCCCCGTCGGTCGCGCCCTCGAACTCGTTGTGCGAGATCGCGTGATCGTCGACCCCCACCGCCAGACGCTTGACCGCGGGGTCCATCGAGGGGCCCTTCGGTACCGCCCACGAGCGCATCACCCCGTCGACCTCCAGGCGCAGGTCGAAGTGACGGGCGGTGGCGGCGTGCTCCTGGACGACGAAGGCACCTGCGCTGAGGCCGCGGATCGCGAACTGCTCGTGGCCCTCGGCCTTGACGGATTCGACCGCGACCTCGACGACCCGGGCGCCAGGCGGACCCTCGTTCAAGAACACGATCAACTCCTCGACAGCGTCCTCGGGTCCCTCGGCGTGCACCAGCACCCCGCCGTCCCCTCCGTTCCGCACCCAGCCCATCACGCCGGCATCACGGGCGTGCCGAAGCGTCGCGTCGCGATAACCGACGTCCTGCACCCGGCCGCGCACCGTTGCCCGCACCGCCGCCGCGTCCTCGCGCGATCCCTTGCTCACGGCAACTGCTTCACAGCGGGTGGCTTCTCCATGTCAGTAGCGAAGAATCGCAGCTACGCCCTCGGCCGGCGCGAGCAGCTCGGCGCTGCCGTTACCGACGACCGTGACCTCGCTGCCGCCCGCCAGGGCGCTGCGGACCAGCGCCTCGGCCGGAGCGCCGATCGCCGGGTCGAAGGCGACGTGCTCGACCCGCCCTTCGCCGAGCGCCTCCATCGTCTCCTGCAGGCCCGTGGCACCGCGGCTGCCTCCGTGGGCCTGCTCGAGCGCGCGCTCCACAACCTGGCGCTCGCGTTCACCGACCACTCTCTCGACGGCGGCTGAGACCTCATCGACCAGTTGGCCCGTCGGCGCCGAAATGAGGTCGGTCTCAGTGCCGAGCTCGGCTTGGAGCGGTATCGAGGTGAGCCCAGCGCAAAAGCCCGCAACCTCAGGCGGCAACCCGAAATAGAGAACCGCTCCCAACCCCAGCTCCTTCAGTCGCTCGCCGGTGAGGTGCCCGCACTCGGCCAGAAAGCGACGGCGGTTGTGCTCGAGGCGCTCGTCGTACTGATCGTGCCCGGAGGAGCTGACCCCCTGGGCACGCGAGGGGTCGGGACTGCTTCGAGACTTGCGCTCGCGCCAATCGCCGCTGGTGATGCTCAACTCCCATTCCTCGACCTGCTCGAGGTCGCCGGCATCGAAGCGGAGCAGGCGCACCCTCTCCGCGGAAACGAGGGCGACGCCGCACCCTCGGGTGCGATGACAGAGGTCGACAAGCTGTACTACTGCGGGCTGGTCGGCAAGCAGGACAGTCGAACTTGCGGGTGCCACACCGGTCTCCCACCAGCGTTCGCTTCCAACCTCCCTGCTCACCTCGAGGAAGCCGGCTTCGCCGCGTGGCGGCGGCCGTACGTCTTTCGTCTCAAAGCGCTCGAGCAACCGTCTCGCAGTCTCGCGCAGCGCAACCTTGTGCTCATGGTCGGCGTCCTTAGTGGATTTCAGGACCCCGTCGACCCCGTTCCGCAGCTCGGTCCGCCAAGCGCGGCCTCGGTCGGCGGGGTCGAAGTGGAGGTAGACGGAAACGACCCCGAGCCGTGGACGCCAATCGCTGAGCTTGCGTGCGTCCTCCAGCATGGGACTCGCCATCCGCCTCGCCTCCTTCGCTAGTTCGCTTCGCGAATACCCAGCGGCGCCAGCTGGAAACTCCGCACAACCCAGCCGGCTAGGCGGACTCGTCGTCTGGCACGTCCTTCTTGCCACTCAGGCTGGGGTGGATCCCACGCCCAATCGTCTGTTCGTCGACGAGCCCGGTATGGCGGAGGGCCGGCCCTAGCGTCGATCGGTGCCAGATGCCGCTCCCGGCGGCATCTGGGAGAGTCCGCGGGCGATGAGCCGCGGGCGCTGGACCACCCTGGTCGTCGTTTCAGCGGCGACGGCGATGCTGCTGCTCGACGTGACCGTGGTCAACGTCGCCCTGCCCGCCATCCGTCGCGACCTGGATGCGAGCTTCGGCGAGCTTCAGTGGGTGATCGATGCCTACGCCCTGATGCTTGCCGCAACGCTGCTCAGTGCTGGGGTGCTGGCGGACCGGATTGGCCGGCGCGCAGTCTTCGCCGGCGGGCTTGTCTTCTTCACCGTCTGCTCGGCGATCTGCGCCGCGGCGAGCTCAGCTGCCCTCCTCGACGTAGCCCGCGGCGCCCAGGGTGTGGGCGCCGCGGCGATGTTCGCCGCGTCGCTTGCCCTGCTCGCCAACGAGTTCCAGGGGAAGGAGCGCGGCTTCGCGCTCGGCGTCTGGGGCGCGATTACCGGCGCTGCCCTGGCAATCGGGCCGCTCGTGGGTGGCGTGCTGACCGACGAGCTCTCCTGGCGCTGGATCTTCCTGGTCAATCTCCCGATCGGCGCCCTGCTGATCTGGCTGACCGTGCGCTCGCTACCGGAGTCCCGCGAGGACGTCCGGCGACCCTTCGACCTCGCCGGGATGGCGACCTTCGGAGCCACCTGCTTCCTCGCCACCTACGGGCTGATCCGCGGCAACGAGGAAGGCTGGGGCAGCACCGCGATAGCCGGTTCGCTGGTCGGGGCCGGCGCGCTCGCCATCGCCTTCCTGGTCGTTGAGCGGCGGGCCGAGGCGCCGATGCTGCCGCTGTCCCTCTTCCGCATCCGGGCCTTCACCGGAACCGCCCTGGTGGCGTTCGCCCAATCGGTCGCGCTCTACCCGCTCTTCCTCTTCCTGGCGATCTACTTTCAGGACGGCCTCGGCCTCTCGCCAACCGCGACCGGGCTTCGCCTCCTCCCTCTGACGCTCGTCCTCTTCGTCGTCGCGCCGATCTCCGGTCGCCTCACCGGGCGCTGGCCGCTTCGCGTTCCGCTCTCGACCGGGCTGGTGCTGATCGGGGTTGCCCTGCTGCTGATGCGCTCGGTCGACACCGGCAGCGACTGGACCGTGCTCTTGCCCGGCCTCCTCGTCGGCGGGCTGGCGATCGGGGTGATCAGCCCGGCACTGGCGGCGGCGATGGTGAGCGTGTTGCCGGTCGAGCGCAGCGGCCTCGCCTCCGGCATCAACAACACCTTCCGCCAGCTCGGCATCGCGATCGGAATCGCCGGCCTCGGCGCGATCTTCCACCACCGCGTAAGTGGTGTCCTCGACGCCCGCGCCGGCATAGTCAGCGGACTCGAGGCGGTGCTCGTAGTCGCCGCCGCAATCTCCTTCGCCGCCGCAGCCCTGGCCTGGCCACTGCTCGGATCCCAGCGCTCCAGCGCCACGCTCTGAGCGTCGAAGTAGAGATCGGCTGCCATGCTGACGCTGGGAGTCGTCGCTTTCACCTGATCGACGCTCAGACCCCGAGCGCGAAGCTCAGTCCGAGCATGATCGCGGCCCCAACGACGAAGCCGGCGCTCGGCCCCAGCGGCCGCGAGCCGGCGTAGGCCTTCGGCAGCATCTCGATCACGATCAGCGCCAGCATCGCTCCGGCGGCAAAGGCGAACGAGAACGGCAGCAGGCCACCCACCTCCTCCACCGCACCGAAGGCGATCAGGGCGCCGACCGGCTGCGGTGCGCTGGTCGCCACCGCCGCCCAGAACTGGCGGCCGCGGCTGAAGCCGGCCTCCTGCATCGGGATTGCGACACTGGTCCCCTCGGGGATGTTCTGGATCCCGATCGCGAGGATCACGAACAGGCTCAGCCCGGCCCGGTCGGAGGCAAAGGCGGTCCCGATCGCGAGCCCCTCCGGCAGGCTGTGGACGAGAAGGACGAGGAAAACGAGGGCGGAGGTTCGCGCCCCGGGGCCAGTGCGACCCATGAAGCCGGCATCTGGATGGAAGCGCCTCCTGACTACGACGAGAAATGCGACGCCGACCGCAAGCCCCGCGATAACCGCGACGACCGAGCCTTCTTCGGAGGCCGGAATGAGCAGACCGGCGACCGCGGCAACTCCCATTACCCCTGCGGCGAAGCCGAGCAGGAATGGCGTCGCCCGCGCCGCCCGCCGGCCGAAGAGAAAGACCGGAATCGCGCCGAGCCCGGTCGCGAGCGCGGTGGCCGAGGCGGCAAGGAGGAGGACGAGGAATTCGGGCATTCAGTGAGGTTCGTTACATTGCCGAGGCAAACTTTGAGTTAACAGGGGGCAGTAGGTGGTCAGCAGTCGGTTGGGCAGTGTCATTCTCGCGCTCGCCTCCTCGATGATTCTCTTGGCCGGACCCGGCTCGAGTCGCGGCTACGCCTCATCCCCCACCGACACCCGCGACAACACAGGGGGCAGCGCACAGGCATCGATTATCGGAGGAACCCCTACCTCAATCGCGTCCTACCCGTGGATCGCCCACATTCGCTACCGAGGTCCCGTCGAGGATTTCAGTTGCGGAGGGACGGTGGTATCGCCTCGCTTGATCCTGACCGCCGCACACTGTGTGCTGAGCGGGACGGGGAGGGTCGCGGTGGCGGCGAACTTCTCGGTCTTGACGGGCGTTGGAAATCTCAACGAGGCAACCCCGGACCGTTTCTCCCGAGTCTCGCGGGTTCTTGTCTTCCCCGAGTATGAGCCCGCGCGATTCCTCAACGATGCCGCACTCCTTGTGCTCGCCGAGCCCGTCACGGTGCCCACGTTGCCACTTGCAACTCCGTCCGACGCAGCGCTGCTTGCAGATGGTGTGCCGGTCGCGGTCGCCGGCTGGGGCCTTGTCGACGTGAGGCCTCCTCAGCTCCCCACGGTTCTTCGCGACGCACAATCCGTGGTTCAAAGCACCGCGTATTGCCAGCGCAGATTGCGGCGGGTGCTCCCGGTCTTTGCACCCGACAGCCAGGTCTGCGTGAGATCTCAATCGGCGCCCGGCGCCAGCCTCTGCAACGGCGACAGCGGTGGCCCCGGGATCGCGCGGCGTGCCGATGGCACCACCGTGCAGATCGGCATCATCAGCCTCAAAGGGTCCTTCGACTGCGACCCAGAGAGCCCCCAGGTTCTGGCGCGGGTCGACCGGGTGTCCTCCTGGGTTGCCGCCTGGTCGGCTGCCGTCGAATTCGGGGCGCCGGCACCGGCAGTGGCGATTCCAAAGGTCGAGCTTCCCTCGATAACCCGCTTCGACGCTGAAATCGTCGCCTGGCTTGGCCTGGAAGGCGACTTCGGAAATCGGTTTGCGAATGGCCGGTACCACCAGATCGAGTGCAGGCGGATCAACCGCAAAAAGGTCAAATGCCGCGTGCAGTGGTTGAGGGGCGTCCACTTCTACCGTGGAGGGATCACGGTCTACACCGCACTCCCCCGCGAAGGCTTTGTCTACAACTACCGCTACACGATCCGACGATTCAACGTCAACTGCTGGATCGAATACCTTCACCCCATCCAAGCCTGCAATCCGAGGCTCTTCAAGGGATAGCCTTTGGCAATGGGCTGCCGGGCATGGTGAGCGCTGAGGAAATCGGCGCGGTTACCGTTTTCAAGACTCTCACCACCGCCGAGCGAGAGCGGCTTTCTCGCGCTGCGGCGGACATCAGCCTCGTGCCGGGCGAGTACGCCGCGCACGAGGAGGACGAGCGGGCGATCTTCGCCGTGCTCGAGGGTCGCATCGAGGCGACCAAGACCGTCGACGGCGTCGAGCGCGTGATCGGCGAGCGTCTCCCTGGCGACGTCTTCGGTGAGGTGCCGATCGTGCTCGGGACCGTGTTCCCGGTCGGCTTCCGCGCCGCCGAACAGTCGCGCGTGATGCGAATCGAGCCGCAGGACTACCACGCCGTCGCATCCGTGGTGCCCGGCGTCGCCAGGGAAGTCGGCCGGCTCGCGGCCCACAGGATGGGCGGCTCGCACGGGCTCGAGGCCCTCGCCGCCGAACCGCCCCCGCCCCGGGCGATCGTCGTCGGACATCGCTGGGACACGTCCTGCTCCGAGCTGCGCCGCTTCCTCGACCGCAACCAGATCAGCTTCAGGTGGCTGACGCCGGAGACCGCCGACGCGGCGGATCAGTGGGGCGGCCCCCTCCCCGCCGAGGAGGACTGGCCCGCAATCCGGGTCATCGACGGCAAGACTGCGGTGAGGCCGCAGCTGCGCAGGGTGGCCGAGCTGCTCGGCGTCAACACCGAGCCGGGCGCCGCCGAGTACGACGCGGTGATCGTCGGCGCGGGTCCGGCGGGGCTGGCGGCCGCGGTGTACGGGGCGTCGGAGGGGCTGCGCACGATCGTGGTCGAGCGGGAAGCACCTGGCGGCCAGGCCGGCACCTCCTCGCGGATCGAGAACTACCTCGGCTTCCCCTCGGGCGTCTCGGGGGAAGAGCTGGCCAGCCGCGCGCTGAGGCAGGCGCGCAGGCTCGGCGCCGAGATCCTCGTCACCCGCTCGATCACGCGGATAGACGCCGAGAGCCGCGAGCTGCACCTCGACGCCGGCGACGTCCTCCGCGCGCGGACGATCATCCTCGCCTGCGGGGTCACCTGGCGGCAACTGCCGATCGAGGGCTTCGTCCGCCTCGCCGGCAAGGGCATCTCATACGGGGCGGCGCGCAGCGAAGCCTCGAACACCCACGGCCTCGACGTCCACATCGTCGGCGCCGGCAACTCGGCCGGGCAGGCTGCCCTCTTCTTCTCTACCCACGCGAGGAGCGTGACCATCCTCTACCGCGGCGACAGGCTGGAGAAAAGCATGTCGCGCTATCTGATCGACCAGCTCGCCACCCGTTCGAACATCGAGGTGATGTTCGGAGCCGAGGTGGCGGCAGTGCACGGCGTCAACTCGCTCGAGGCGATCGACATCCGCAACTCGGCCACGGGAGAGACGACCCAGATCGAGTCGGGCGGGCTGTTCCTCTTCATCGGCGCGAACGCGGAAACGGAATGGCTGCCGCCCGAGATCTCCCTCGATCACAAGGGCTACGTGCTCACCGGTGCCGAGATGCGCGCGGCCGACCGCTGGGCACTCGACCGCGACCCCTATCTCCTGGAGACGAGCGTCCCCGGCATCTTCGCCTGCGGCGACGTCCGCCTCGGCCCGGTGAAGCGCGTCGCCGCCGCGGTCGGCGAGGGCAGCATGGCCATCGCCTTCGTTCACCAGTACCTCAAGGAGTTGGAGCCTCAGCTCCGTTCGGCGAACTCGGCCGCCGGGTCCGGATAGGCGAACGTGCTCAGCCCCAGCCAGTTCGGGACGCTGCGCACCAGGTCCTCGGGTCCGGTGATCCGCACCCGCCCCGAGCGCATCGCCGCGCCCAGCTCGAGCTGCCCCACCCACACCTCGGCCATCGCCCGCGCCTCCGCATCGACCTGCAGGTCGATCGAGAAGCCCGGGTCCGAGAAGCAGACGTCGGTGCCCGAGCCCTGCGCCACCAGCCACCAGGCTCGCTTGCTGTCCTCGACGTCGCGATAGCGAAAGAAGGTCACGACCCGGTCAGCCGGCAGGCGGTCGAGCCGAAGGCTCCGCCCCATGTCCCACATCAGCAGCGCCGGGTCTGCCTCCTCGGCGGTTATCTCCCGCTTCAGGTGGTCCCGACTCCAGGTTCCCAACGAGACGACGAGTGGTCCGAGCGCCTCGCCGGCCGGGGTCATCCGGTATTCGTGCCCACGCTCGCCGGTCAACGGCTGCCTGGTGATCAACCCCGAACGCTCAAGCTCCCGCAGGCGCTTGCTGAGCAGGGACGAGGACATGCGCGGGACGCCGCGCTGGATCTCGTTGAAGCGCGTGCTCCCCATCAACAGCTCGCGGACGACGAGCAGCGTCCAGCGCTCGGTCAGAACCTCCGCCGCCTGCGCAACCGGGCAGAACTGTCCGTAGCTCTCTGGCATGACCCTCGTTCGAGTGTACGTGCCCAACTGCAGATCTTGAAGTTGAATCGCTCGCCAACTAGGCGTAGACCATCTCCTACACACACGCGAGAAGGAGATCCAAGTGAACGACGTTGCCGAGACGAAGGATGCGAACAGTGAGCTGAAGGCCCGCCACCGGTCTATGTGGGCCTCCGGCGACTACCCCTCGATGGTCGAGACCTTCCTGCTGCCGCTCGGACCGCGCCTCGTCGAGGCCTGCGAGATCGGCCCCGGGATGCGCGTCCTCGACGTCGCCGCAGGCACCGGCAACGCGTCGATCCCTGCGGCCGCCACCGGGGCGAGCGTCGTCGCCAGCGACCTGACGCCGGAGCTGTTCGACGCCGGCCGCGCCCGTGCCGAGGCCGAGGGAGTGGAGCTGGAGTGGGCCGAGGCCGATGCCGAGGACCTGCCGTTCGAGGACGCGAGCTTCGACGTCGTCATCTCCTCAATCGGCGTGATGTTCGCGCCCCATCACCAGGCGGCGGCCGACGAGCTGGTGCGAGTCTGCCGCCCGGGCGGGACGATCGGGCTGCTGAGCTGGACGCCCGAGGGGATGATCGGCGGTCTCTTCCGCACGATCGGGCCGTTCGCCCCGACGCCTCCGCCGGGCGCCCAGCCCCCGCCACTCTGGGGTGGCGAGGAGCACCTGCGCGAGCTGCTCGGCGACCGGGTCGAGCTGGAGACGCTGGAGCGCGATGTGCTCGAGGTGAGTGCCTTCGAGCGACCCACCGACTTCGCCGCGCACTTCAAGCAGCGCTACGGGCCGACGATCGCGGCGCAGGCGAACGCGCGCCGCAACGAGCGCGAGGAGGAGTTCGAGCAGGCGCTGGACAGCTACTACGAGGAGCAGAACCGCGGCAGCGCCGACGACGCCCGCTTCGAGATGGAGTTCCTGGTCGCGGTCGGGCGAAAGCAGTCGTGAGCGCCGCGCCTAGGGCCCTTCGGGTTGGGTGCGGCCCTCGCCGTAGTCGGGGATCTGCTGGACCGCCCACCCATTTCCGTCAGGGTCGCTGAAGAACACGAACCGGCCCCAAGGGAAGTCCTGGACGTCGGAGACCTCTAGCCCGCGCCCCACAAGCTCCTCGCGGGCGGCCTCGATGTCGTCGACGACGAGCTGGAGACCCCCGAGCGAACCCGGCTCCATCTCGGTCAGGCCTTCGCCGATCGAAATGGAGCAGCCGGAACCAGGCGGGGTCAACTGGACGAAGCGCAGACCCTCTTTGACCGTCACATCGTTGTCGACGCTGAATCCGGCCCGCTCCGCATAGAACACCTTCGCTCGATCGACGTCAGAGACGGGAACGGGAATCAACTCGAGCTTGAAGTTCATTCACCGAAAGCTTACCCGGCGCAGAAACGGCCGACAGCGTTTGAGCAAGTCCTCGAGGTCTCTGAACGCAGACTGCCGAGTCGGCGGCCAAGGCGCTCGAAGAGGCGGGGGTTTGGCCCGCTCCCCGGCCGGGATAAGCTGTCGTTCCAGACTATGGATCGAAACGTACCCAATCTATGCGGGGGCGCTGCGGCCAAGGCCCTGGGGGGCGCAGAACGTGCGATGGAAGAGCATGAAATCGCCCTGCTCGCAGAGCTTCACGACCGCACCGTCGACCACATCTCGCCCCATGGCACCGAAGAGAGGCGAAGGGCAACGCTGCTCGAGCGCATCATGGAGGATCCCGAGGCCCTTGATCTCTACATGCGGCTGGCGCTCATGCAATTGAATGGCGGCGGCAGCTTCGTGCGCGAGGTATTGGCCCCCCGGGAAGACACGGGTTGACCTACGTCCCGTCGCAGACAGTGCTACATTTGTGCACATGGCACGAACAGTTTCGATCCGCGAACTGAGGAATTCCACCTCTGCGGTGGTTTCCGAGCTGGAAGCCGGTGAACGACTGACGCTCACGGTCAACCGTCGCCCGGTCGCCGACATCCTCCCCCACGTCGCGGATCGCGACCCCTGGGTCCCCGCGGGCGAGCTACGCCGCATTGTGCAGGAGGCACCCGCCGACGCCGGCCTGCTCGACGACCTCGCTGAGATCCGAAACGCCGAGATCGACGATTGAGTCGGGCGATCGCCGACACCTCCATCTTCATTGCCCAGGAGACCGGTCGCCAGCTCGGTGACCTCCCTGAGCAGATCGCCGTCTCAGTGATCACCGCAGCCGAGTTGGAGCTGGGCGTTCTGCGAGCGGCTGATGCAGGTGCTCGCGCACTCCGGCTCTCCACCCTCTCCCGAGTCCAGGCCACCTACTCCTTGCTTCCAGTCGATCCCGAGGTGGCTAGCTGCTTCGCCCGCATCGCATCGGCCGAGAAAAGCCGAGGTCGCCGCCTTCGGCGGCACGACACCTGGATCGCCGCGACGGCCCTCAGATATCACGCCTCGGTGGTAACCCAGGACGCTGACTTCTCTTCGTTCGATGAAGTCGCTGTTGTTCGCGTCTGATCTCGGCTTGTCGTAATAGTCATTGGTCCAACCTCGACCTGGCTGCGTTTCGCCGCGAGGCTGGAGAGATCCTCAACAATTCCGAGAAATACAGGATGTCTTCCAATCCCATCACTTGCGCCTGGAAACCAAGCCCAGCGACCGGAGGGCAAGTACAGGCTCGGAGAGCCTATGCAGCCATCGACGATCGGATCCATGCGATCCTTGACCCCCCGCTGCATCGGTCACGAGATCGATGTTGTAGTAGCGGGTGAGGTTGGTCGCGAAATTCGCCAGGGTTCCGACGATTCCGTCGTGGATGTCAGATTTATGTCACCCCGAAGCAGCCTTTTCGATGAGGCTCGCCACAGCTTTTGGCTGCGACACATAGATCGCGTGGCTGCCTGCGACCTCCTCGACAGTCGAGCCGGCGCGCCCTGACATCTCGCGCTGGGCCGGCGGGGGGATCATCCGGTCTTCGGTAGCTATGAGGTACCAGCTTGGCTTGCTCCGCCATGCCGGCTCGGTAATAGTCCCACTCAGCGCTTCGACACCCCACGGGACCTGCGAGGCAGCCATGAACGCCGCGTCTTCGGCGCTGACGTCGGCCGCGAATGAATCGTGAAACTTCTCCCGGTCGAGGAACAGGAAGCCGTCCTGGGGCGGCAAGATCGGCGGCACGGGTGCGTCGGGCGGCGGGTCTGAAATCAGCGTATCCACCGACTCGCCCTGGTCAGGCGCGAAGGCCGCGATGTAAACGAGCGACTCGACATTGGGATCGGTACCGGCCTCGGTGATCACCACCCCACCGTAGGAGTGACCAACGAGTATCACCGGCTGGTCCTGCGCGTCGATCACGCGCTTGGTCGCGTCCACGTCGCCTGCGAGCGACAGCGTCGGATTCTGGACGATGCTGACGTTGAATCCATTCCTGCTGAGAATGTCGTAGACCCCCTGCCAGCCGGAGCCGTCCACGAAGCCGCCGTGAACGAGAGCCACGTTCTTTGACGCCATGAGGAACCTCCTCTGGTTATGAAATGGTCGCGGCCCATGCTACGCGTCCCTCACACAAAGACGGCACGCGTGATTTGACTTCGGCGGACTGCTCCGCCTCGTCCCAGCGAGCTAGTCGCGATCCCGAAACGCCGACACCTCGCCCTGAAGGAGGAGCGAAGCCCCATGCCGTAGGGGCCGCTGGCCCCCGTGCCAAATTAAAGGGCTTTCGCCTCAGGGTGGACGACCGGACTCGAACCGGCGACCGCCTGGACCACAACCAGGAGCTCTACCAACTGAGCTACGTCCACCGCGTCGCTTTCAATCTAGCGTGAGCAGGTGGGTGAAGGCTTGGAAGCCTTTGGCTGAGCGGGTGACCAGATCGTCCTCGACTTCGCGGGCCTGAAGCCGTAGCTCATCTGGGGCGTCTGGGCCCAACACCGCCGTTGCTTCACCGCGCATGCTCGGCTCGGCCAGCCATTTGTCGACCAGGGTTGCGTCGGCCTCGGCGTGAAATAGCACTCCCCAGGTGTTGCCGTGGCGGAAAGCCTGGTGTTTCGTCTGGGCCGAGGAGGCGAGCGGGACGGTGCCATCCGGGAGGTCGAAGACATCTCCGTGCCAGTGAAGGACAGGTGCTTCTGGGGCTAGCGCGCCGACGATCGGGTCGGTTGGCTCGTGGATCTGCACCGGAGCGAATCCGATCTCGGGTCGAACCCCCGCTCTCACCTCAGCCCCAAGCGCCCGCGCCAGGAGCTGTGCTCCCAGGCAGATGCCGAGGATCGGCATCTCTTTCCCCACCGCCTCGGCTAGCCACCCACGCTCCGCCGTCAGACCCGGATAGCGCGCGGCCTCGTCGACGTTCATCGGCCCCCCCATCACGAGCACGCCTGAGACCTCGGCGTGGCTCGGCAGCGAGGCACCTGTCAGCGGTTCCACGGTCCGCACCTCCAACTCACTGCACGCATCGAGGATCCGGTGCGGCGTCTCCCAGGGCACATGCTGGATGACCAGGAGGATCGGGCGGGCAGCGCTCATCCGGCGCAGGCTAACCGCGCTACGGTTGCGCGATGTCGACGCGACGCGGGATCGCGCTCTTCCGGCCCGGGGCTCACCGGGCCACGGCGACCGGCGCCCAGGCGCGCGGCGCCGTCGCGATCGGCGCGCTGGCTGTTGGAGCGGCGGCGATAGGTGGCTTCGCGATCGGGCGGCTCAGCATCGGTCGGCTGGCGATCGGTCGAGCCAGCATCGCGAAGCTAAAGATCGGCCAGCTCGAGGTCGAGGAGGTCAGCATGCCCGACCGCCCGCCCTCCGCATGAAGGGCTTCGCCTCCCTCGCCCTCTCGCCCCTGCTTCTTCTAGCGCTGTCGGCGCCGGCCCAGGCCGTCGGCCCATACCCGAGCCTCGGCAACTGTCAGGTCTTCCCCGACCCGCCGGCCTCGCTCTCCCCCACCGCCCCCTCGCTCCCCAACCAGGCTGCCTGGAACCAGGACATCTCGAAGGCGCCTGTCGCCGCCAACTCCGCCGCGACCATCGCCTACATCAACTCCCACGGCGGCAACTTCCTTCACCCGGACTTCGGCTCGCCCCGCGCCTACGGCTTCCCCTACGCGGTGGTCGGCGCCGGCCAGCCGAAGCTGCCGATCAACTACACCGCCTATGGCAGTGAGAGCGATCGTGGGCCATTCCCGATCCCAGCCGGCGCGCCCGTCGAGGGCGGGCCGAGCAGCGACGGCGACCGCCATGTGCTCGCCGTGGACCGTTCTACCTGCACGCTCTACGAGCTCTACCGCGCCTTCCCCCAGCGGGGCGAGCGACCGCACTGGAATGCCGACTCCGGCGTCAGCTGGGACCTGGACTCGACCGAGCTGCGGCCCGACTCCTGGACCTCGGCCGATGCCGCCGGCCTGCCGATCTTCCCCGGCCTCGTCCGCCACGACGAGGCAGCGAGCGGGCCGCTCGACCACGCGATCCGCGTCACCTTCGAGAGCACCCGCGACGCCTGGGTCCACCCCGCCTCGCACTGCGCCGGCGACACCGCCAGCCCGAACGCGCCGGCGATGGGGACGCGCCTGCGGCTCAAGGCGGGCTATGGCCTTGGGAAGTTCAGCGGACCGGCCCGGACGATCGCCGAGGCGCTGAAGCGCTACGGCATGATCGTCGCCGACAACGGCTCCAACTGGTTCTTCAGCGGCAGCAGCGACCGCCGCTGGAACGACGAGAACCTCAACCAGCTGAAGCGGATCCCCGGCAGCGCCTTCCAGGTCGTGCGCAGCGCCGCCCGTCCCCACGCCTGCTGAGACCGAGGCTCACTCCCCGGCGAGCACGACGTGCCGGAAGCGGGCGCGAAGCCGCGGCTCCAGCTCCGTCGCGGCGCTCGACCCGCTCCCTTCCTCGTCCTCCCCGCCGCTGACCAGTACCACCTCGCTCGCCGGGAAACTCTGCAGTTGGTCCTCGACCGCCTGGACGACATCCTCATCACCGACCCGGGCCTCGGCCGCAATACCGGCCTTGGCAAGAGCGGCCACCGTGGCGACCAGGTTCTCCTGGGCGCTCTGCCGCGCACCCTCGACATCGGATGCCCAGCGGTCGAGGAAGCCGATCCGCGCCGGCGAGAGGACGAGGACTTCGGCATCGTCATCCCGACCCACCAGTCCGGCTGCCGCGGCAATCCGCTGCACCGCGGCCGGGTCGTCAGCCGCGCAGGTGACGACCAGCAGGACGTGGCGCGGGCCCTCCCGGGGCGGCAAGCCGATCGGCCCGCGCGGTCGCTGCCGCGCCGCAACGGCGAGGATCACGAACGCCACCAATGCTCCGGTCGCGACGCCCAAGGCCGGTCCGACAACCAGGAAGGCTGCCACGATCGGGACCGCAATCGCGCTCACGATCAGTGGCAGCTTCCAGGAAGCCATGCCCGGGATTTTCCCCCGGTTTTAGACCCGGCGTCTAGTACCGCCGAGCATCGGCATCAGCAGCATCGCCAACCCGATCAGGATCACGATGATCCCGAGGATGTAGTTGACGAGCAGCGCGAGCACGATTCCAACGATGATTACGACTATTGAGCTTGGCGTCATGGCGCCTGGCTACCCAGCGCCCGATTCCCGAAACGCCTGAATTGGATGGCGCGCTCCTCGTGGTCAACCCCGTTCTTCCTCCTCGAGCGCGCGGCGCAGCGTCTCGTCGAAGGGCTCGGGCGAGACCCCGAAGGGCTCGGCGCCCGACGGGTCGGTGACCACGGTCGCCGTCGTCAACCCCTCGATCAGGGGGCGCGCCACCTTCGTGTCGACGGGGGTGACCAAGCCGAGCCAGAGGGATGAGAGCCAAGGGGTGACGAGGGGGACGGGCAGCTTCGGCCGGGGGCGCTTGTCCATCGCGACCGCCATCCGGTCGAGCATCGCCGCGTAGGTGAGCACGTCGGGGCCGCCGATCTGCACCTCCCTCCCGGCCGACTCCGGAACGTCAGGGGCCAGGCGCAGGTACTCGACCGCGGCCTCGACCCCGATCGGCTGCGTATCGGTCTGCAGCCAGGCGGGCGCGATCATCACCGGCAGCCGTCCCACCAGGTAGCGCAGGGTCCGGTAGGACTCGCTACCGGCGCCGACCACCATCGCCGCTCGGAAGTAGGTCAGCGGCGGACCGGCCGCAGCCAGCACCCGCGCGGTCTCGTTGCGGCTGCGCAGGTGCTCGGAAGCATCGTCCTCCCCCAGCCCGCCGAGGTAGACGACCCGCTCGACCCCCTCGCGCGACGCCATGCGGGCGAAGTTGCGCGCCCCCAGCCGGTCGCGTTCGGCGTAGCCCCCGCCGCCGCCCATCGAGTGGACGAGGAAGTAGGCGACGTCGATGCCCTCGCCGGAGCCGACGAGACTGGCGGCGTCGGTCACGTCGGCCTCGCGGATCTCCAGGCCAAGGGCCTCGAGCCGCGCCGCCCTGGAGCGATCGCGGACGAGGCACCGGACGCGTGCTCCCGAACCGGCCAAAGACTCGGCGAGCCGGCCGCCGACGAAGCCCGTAGCGCCCGCTATCAGTGCATTGGACGCGATGAGCCAAGGCTACCCGCCCCGGCGCGTTTCACCCCCGGGGTCAGCTCATACAACCCGGCGTAGATGACAACCACGGCCGCTTTCCAGACGGCGTTGATGACGACGTTGCCGCCGCCCATCGAGAGGCTCGTGCGTGTGTCGCGCGCCTCGTAGCCGACCAGATCCTCGTCGCGTGCGTACTTGAACGAGAGCATCTCGACCGCGAGCAGCAGCACGAAGGCCGGGATCGCGTAGATGATCAGATCGACCATGCCGCGCAATGTAGCGGCGACCCGCGAGGTCCAGATACG
Source organism: uncultured Solirubrobacterales bacterium (assembly GCA_963718755.1). Classification (GTDB taxonomy): domain Bacteria; phylum Actinomycetota; class Thermoleophilia; order Solirubrobacterales; family 70-9; genus VRUE01. The sequence goes on along the minus strand of OY970376.1, from coordinate 2,262,288 downwards.
CCCCCGGCTGGATTCGAACCAGCGACCCACGGCTTAGAAGGCCGTTGCTCTGTCCAACTGAGCTACGGGGGCGGGTCCACCTAGATTACGGCCCTGGCAAGCCGCTTTGCGTAGGATCGCCCTCGATGCCAAGCATCGACGCGGGAGGCACCGAGCTTCATTACCTGCGCGCCGGGGCGGGCGAGCCGATGCTGCTGATCCAGGGCATGAGCGCGACGCACATGGCCTGGGGCCGAGCCTTCCTCGCCCCGCTCGAGCAGAGCTTCGAGTGCATCGTCTTCGACAACCGCGGCATGGGGCTGTCGGGGCGGGCGCAGATGCCCTTCTCGATCGCCGATCTGGCTGGCGACGTCCTCGGCCTGCTCGACGCGCTCGAGATCGAGCGCGTCCACGTCCTCGGCATCTCGATGGGCGGCATGATCGCCCAGGAGCTGGCGCTGGCGCACCCGGAGCGGATCCGCACCCTGAGCCTGGGCGCGACCTACGGCGGCGGGCCGCAGGGCAAGCTGATGGCCGATGAGGATCTGCGCATGCTGGGCGCGGCGATGGCCTCCGGCGACCGCGAGCAGGTGCTGCGAGCGATGTGGGAGATCAACCTCTCCCCTGGGTTCCGCGTCGACGAGGATCGCTACGCCGCTTTCCACGAAATGGCGGTCGCGCTGCAGGCCCCCAAAGACGTGATCTTCCAGCAGATGCAGGCAATAGCTGGGCACGACACCAGCGCCCGCCTGGCTCAGCTTTCCGTCCCCACCCAGGTCATCCACGGCACCGCCGACCGCCTGCTCGTGGTCGACAACGGGATCCAGATCGCCTCGCTGCTCTCGGTCGAGCCGCAGCTGCTCGAGGGCGTCGGCCACATGTTCTGGTGGGAGCAGCCCGAGCGCTCCGCGGCGCTGGTCCGCGAGCACGCCCTCGCCCCAGTCTGAGCGGGACGTGCCGTCACTTAGGCGTCCATATGGGTGCCTAAGTGACGGCACGTCAACTCTTGCCGACGTCGGCGCAGGTCTCGTCGAGCTCGCCCTTGACCTTGAAGACGTAATCGGGCTGAGGGGTGATGTCGGGCTCTTCGAGCACCAGTTCCAGTGCCGGGTCGGTTTTCAGCCAGGCGTAGACCGGATACCAGTAGTCGGCTTCGGGCGAGTCCTGCGTCGCCTTGCTGGTGATCAGGAAGTCGTAGTCGCCTTCGTTGACGATGCGGCGGAACTGGCGGCAGGTCGTCGCCAAGCGATACTCCCCGTCCGGCCCCTCGACGCCGATGTACTGGACGTAGTTGTCGAGGTTGGCGCCGTAGAAGCCGTACTGGCCGAAGAAGATCTCGCCCGATCCTGCTATCCCAATCCTCGCTCCGTGCCGGTTGTGGGCAAAGGTGTAGGCCTTCTGCGGTCCGCCGTCCTGCAGGAACGGAGTGGTCCGCTGGTAGTGCTGGTTGTAGTACTGGACCTCCTGGGCACGACCGAGGATCACGGCAAGCAGGAGGACGACACCCGCTGCCACCATGACATAGGTGCGGCTTACCCGGCGGCGGCCGCGCAGCAAACCGAGCGCGGCCGGGGCCCAAACCAAGGCCAAGGTAAGGAAGACCGTGCCGACTATGTAGTCCGGGTACCAGCGCGGCGTGGTCAGCACCGTGATCGCATAGACAGCGACGAGGAAAAGCAGCGTCTGCCAGGCGCGCGAGTCGGGGGCTCGCAACGGCCGCGCGATCGGCACCAGCGTCAGCGCCAGCAGCAGGCCTGGCATCAGGTAGCGGGTGTTGGTGAAGAAGCCCGTCGGCGATCCTTCCTGACCGGCGGCGGTGAGCGGCGTGAAGAGGTAGACGACCGCGGTCAGCAGAGCGGCAGCGGCGACCACCCGCAGGATCTGATTGCGCGAGCGCACGGCGATGAAGACCGCGGCGGCGACGGCGATGATCAGGATCAGCGGCCAGAGCGGGCCAAGTGCGTCGTTCAGGTCGGGGAAGAACCAGCGCCGGTAGATGGTGGGGTCGGTGAGGTAGTCGGCGACGGCGAAGCGGGGTCGCGGATCGAGCGGCAGCTGGTCGGGCCGTGGCAGGTTCAGCGGCCCCCATTTCGACTGCGGGATCGGGTTGCCTCCAGTGATGATCGCCGCCCGCACGTACCAGTAGCCGCCAACGATGAAGGCGGGGATGCCGATCGCCGCCGCGGTCATCAGCCTGCGCCCGGCGCCGCTCACCACGACCATGCCGACGGCGATCGCGCCGACCGGCGCCAGCAACGGCAGCTTCACCGAGATGGCGAGCCCGGCGGCGACGCCGGCGAGGATCAGCGGCCCCTTGTCGAGCAGCGGCGCGTCGCGCTCCGGCGCATCCTGCACCGCCCCGGCGGTCGGCGCGCGACGCTGGTGACCGTTGATCAGGAAGGCGACGAAGGCAAGCAGGAAGGCAAGGCCCATGATGTCGTTGCGCCCCTCCCCTGGCTGCGTCTCGATCATCACCCCGGCCGAGAAGACCAGGGCGCCGGCGACGAGCGTCGCCGGGCCGACCTTGTAGGGGCGGCCGACGCACCAGGCGGCGAGCAGGGCGATCGAGAGCCAGATCATGTTGATCAGCGGCGAGAGCCAGTCAGTCTTGAAGAGGACGATGGGCGCGGCGTGGACCAGCTCCGAGCTGCCGGGGTAGAACCAGGCCGCGAGCCGCAGCGGGTCGGTGAAGTGGAGCGGCAGCGTCGTCCCCTCCTGCGCGATCCGGCCCGAGAAAGGCATGTGGTACCAGGTCGTGTCGCCACCGAACATGCCGTGGTCGAGCGCGAGCTGGGAGGGGAAGGTCCACTCGGCGACCACCCAGGAGGCGACGCCGAGCGCGATCAGCAGCGCCGCCGTCTGCACCTGCGGGGCGCTAACCTCGCGCGCCTGCGAGGGTGCCATCGCCCGGCCGAGCGCCGCGGCGCCGAGCCCGATCGCGACACAAACGACGATCGTCCAGCCGACGGTGAGGATCTCCAGCGAGCCGAGCAGCTGCAGCGCCAGGATCAGCAGCGCCACGGCGAGCGTCGCGTCGGCGAGGCGAGCGAGCGTGCCGGAGAACTCCGGCACGATCCAGCGGCGCAGCCAGTAGGCGCCGAGGGCGAGCGCCGCAACGATGCCGATCGTCGCCAGGCAGCCGCCGATATAGGAGCCCAGAGAGGGGGTCAAGGTCGCGGAATGCTATTCGGCGCGGCGGGCGCGCGAGCTAGCTAATCGGCGGCGGCAGCCGGGATGCGGCAGGAGACGCCGGTGCCGGCAAGGCCGCAGTAGCCATTTGGAACCTTGTGCAGGTACTGCTGGTGGTAGTCCTCGGCGTAGTAGAAGGGCCCGGCCGGCTCGACCTCGGTCGTGATCGGCTCGTGACCGGCTGCGCGCAGGGCCTCGTCGTAGGCCTCGCGCGCCATCTCGGCCGTCGCCTTTTGCTCGTCGTTGGCGAAATAAATGCCAGACCGGTACTGGGTGCCGACGTCATTGCCCTGGCGCATCCCCTGGGTCGGGTCGTGCTCCTCGAAGAAGACCTTGAGTAGATCCGCGTAGGAGACTTGCTTGGGATCGAAGATGACCAACACCGCCTCGGCGTGACCGGTCTGGCCCGAGCAGACCTCCTCGTAGGTGGGGTTCGGGGTCGTCCCATTCATGTAGCCAACCGCGGTCGTGTAGACGCCGTCGAGCACCCAGAAGAGGCGCTCGGCCCCCCAGAAGCAGCCGAGCGCGAAGTAGGCGGTCTCGAGCCCCTCGGGGAACGGCGGTTGCAACGGCGTGTCGAGGACGGCGTGGCGCTCGGGCACAGCGAAGGTCGCCTCGCTGCGGCCTGGAAGAGCATCCTCCGGCGCCAGCTTCTCACTCTTGTGACGGTTCCAGAGCACTCACAGAGGGTAGCGTTGCGTCATCGGCTGCCTGGCTCTTCTCTTCGCCCTGATCTCGCCACGCCTGGCGCTGTTCGTGCTGTTCCTTTTCAGCGACCTGCTCAGCCGCGCTTTCGACAGCTGGATCGTTCCCCTGCTCGGCTTCTTCCTGCTGCCCTGGACGACGCTGGCCTACGCGGTGATGTGGTCCTCATCGAACGGCGTGCTCGGCTTCGAGTGGTTCATCGTCATCGCCGCCTTCCTGATTGACATCGGCGCCTTCGCCGGCGGTGGCCGGCGCCGCGCCGAAACGCGCTGAGCAGGTAGTGAGCTAAACGAGCCCGTCGAGCGGGTAGGCGAGCCTGATGTGCCGCTTGGAGAGCACAACGAACTCGCGCCGCTCGCCTTCGCCGCCGCCAAGCGGAGTGATCTCGACGTCGACAATCGGGATGAAGGCGATGTCGCCACGGTTGATCGCGTCCGAGAAACGACTCTGGTAGCCGTGCGGCGGCAGGGTCAGGTCGCCCACAACCAGGTGCCGGTCGGTTTCGAAGACCACTCGTTCCCGGCGCCGCTCGCCGTCAGGTTGCGCCTCCATGGGGCGCGCTATCGGCATTTCCAGGCAGTTTCGTGAATGAACAGGCGTCCAGGATCAGCCGCCTGCCGCAAGCCAGTCGACGATTCCCGCCACCCGGTCCCAGTCTTCCCGTTCCCTCGCCTCGAGGAGATCGCGCAACGCCTGCGGCTCGACTGCCATCAACAGCTCGGAGCCCGCCGCCACCCAGCGAACCAAGGCGTAATGAACGAGATCTCCCATCGGGATCCCTGTCGTCTCCGCAAGCGCAGCGAACGTCGGCAGGGGGTCCTGCGCTTTCGCCGCCATGACCTCGTTCGCAAATGCTCGATGCTCGGCCGGAACGGTCATGGACGAGCTGCCTCGACGTAGATAGTCCCGAGCCACTTCAAATCGGGGCGGCTGGATTCGAACCAGCGGTCTCCTGCCCCCAAAGCAGGCGCGATAACCAGGCTTCGCTACGCCCCGAACTAATTTGAGTCTAGCCAGGTATCCCTGAGGCAATCCGTCCAAGCCTGCAACGCCTCGCGGAAGTACGTGTCATCGGCCGTGACCGTTAGCACCCCGTACTGGGATCTCCAGGTCCGCGTACCCAGCCGGCCACTATTGGACTTCCGCTGGAGTCGAATGTTCTCAGGGGAGATGCCGAGCAGCATGCCCCAAAAGTTCTGTATCTCAGACAAACGCTGGTCCGCGTGGTACTGAACGGAAAACGTCAGATCGCGTGCAGACAAAATGCGCATCCATCGAGTTGCGAGAGTCACGACCGCGGGGTCTGAATTTGCAATTGACACTCTGTGACGAGACCGTCGATGACCCTCAGTGAGAAACAGGACAAGGAAGTCCCGAAAGCTCGGAAGCTCGCAGAGATGGAGGTAGAAGGAAAGCGCATCTTCGTAGGCAGCCTCACGAAGCGCGCGATTACTTCGCCTGCATCCTCCGAGTCCCCTTGCGGCGAGCTGACTCCGGCCAGCCCGTATTTGGCTTTCTCGGGATCTCCAAGTCACGCACCCAGCCGAAGATCGTCGTCCGGGGGATCGCGAGACGCTCGGATAGCTCGTCGATTGTCAGCTTCTTCTCGGTCCGAAGCTCGCGCGCCTTCTCCCTGATGTACGTCGGATAAAGCTATTCGTTATCGAACGTATGTTCCCATCTGCACCGGCTGGCGAGAGTCGCTACCGTCCCGGCCCCGATGGCCGACGTCCGCCCGATCCATGCAACCCACTACGACTTGGACGTGGTCGGCTCGCTGCAGGACGTAGCGGCGCCGCCCTACGACGTGATCGACGCCGGCATGCGGGAAGAGCTGCTCGAGCGCTCCCCATACAACGCAGTGGCGATCGACCTGCCGAAACCCTACGGCGAGACCGGCCCGCAGCAGACCGACGACGATCCCTACGAGCGGGCGGCGCGGCTGATGGACGAGTGGCGGCAGGCCGGTGCGCTCGTCGCCGATGCTGAGCCGGCAATCTGGGCGATGACCCAGGACTACACCGGGCCCGACGGCACCCCGCGCACCCGCCACGGCATCCTCGCCCGGGTTCGGGTCGAGGACTTCTCCGCCGGCCAGGTCCTGCCTCACGAGCGCACCCTGCCCGGCCCGAAGAAAGACCGGCTCGACCTCACCCACGCCACCCGCCACAACCTCTCGCCGATCTTCTCGCTCAGCACCAAGGACGCCTGGCCGCTGGTGGCACCCGCGATCGAGTCGGAGCGGCCCTGGGGCGAAGCGACCGACGAAGGCGGCACGGTGACCAAGGTCTGGCGCGTCGGCGACCCCGCAATCCACGCCCAGGTGACCGAGCTGCTCGGCGGCGCCCAGCTGCTGATCGCCGACGGCCACCACCGCTACGAGACGGCGATCGCCTATCGCGACGAGATCGGCGGCGAGGGCGATCACAACTTCACCCTGATGGCGTTGACCGGGCTCGACGACCCTGGCCTGACGGTCTTCCCCACCCACCGCCTGCTCTCCGGCCTGCGCGAGGACCCCGAGCGCCAGCGCCGCCTTGGCGAGGGCCTGCGCGAGCTCTTCGACGCGACCGAGGTGCCGCTCGAGCAGCTCGACCCGCTCGGCGAGGAGGGCGCCGGCGTCTTCGGCCTCTACGACTCCTTCCACGAGAAAGCGTTCCGCCTGCGGCTCAAGGACAGCGCCGTCGCCGCCCTCGACGAGCAGCTCGCCGGCAAGCCCGAGGCCTACCGCCGCCTCGACGCGGCGATCCTCGAGACCCTGGTGCTGAAGGGAATCGCCGGCCTCAGCGAAGACGACATCCTCGCCAAGCGCGGCCTCGGCTACTCGAAGAGCGTCGAGGACTCGCTCTCCCTGCTCGAGGCCGGCACCTACGACGTCGCCTTCATCCTGCGCCCGATCCCCGTCGACCAGGTCAAGGCGATCTGCGAAAGCGACGAGAACATGCCCCCGAAGTCCACGTACTTCTTCCCGAAGGTACTTACGGGCCTAGTTTTCAACCCTGTCGGCTGAATCGTCAGCGCCTATCCCGGTAGGGGTGGAACGTCTTGTACTTTTTGGCCACCGCGATCCGCGGAGGACCGCTCCGGCCCCACCCAAAAAGTTAAGTGGAACCCCTGCCGGGATAGGCGCTTAGGATGGGGCCTCATGGTCAAGATCTACACGCGTAAGGGCGACGACGGCAGCACCTCGCTTTGGTACGGAGGCCGCGTGCCCAAGCACCACGGCCGCACCGAGGCCTACGGCGCCCTCGACGAAGCCTGCTCTCAGCTCGGCGTGGCGCGGGCGCTCTGTGGTCCCGACATGGCCGAGCTGGCCGCTGACCTGCTTCGCCTCCAAGACGACATCTTCGTCGCCGGCGCCGAGCTGGCGACCGCGCCGGAAGCTGCCGAGCGGCTCGAAGACGGCATCAGCCGCACGACCGAGGAGATGGTCGCCGAGATGGAGGGGGCGATCGACCGCTACATGGAGCGGGTCGAGCTGCCGCCGCAGTTCGTGATCCCCGGCGGCAACCAGCTCTCGGCCCAGCTCGACGTCGCCCGCACGACGATCCGCCGCGCCGAGCGCCGGATCAGCGCCCTCAACGAGAGCGGCGACCTCGCCGGCGAGACCGTGATCCACTTCGTCAACCGCGCTTCCGACCTCGCCTACGCGATGGCCCGCTTCGCCGACGTCGACGACCCGGCTCTCTTCGAGGGCCGCCGGAAGACGTAGCTGCGATGAAGGTCGTCGCCCGCCGGAAGGTGAGCGGAGCGAACCGAATGGGCGGATACATCCACGACGTCGAGATCGAAGGCGGCCGCCACGCACTCGTCGTCGATGAGCCCACGGTCGTACCCGGCGGCACCGACGCCGGCCCCTCCCCCACGCGCCTGGTCGCCGCCGGCCTAGCGAGCTGCATCGCGATCACGATCGAGATGTATGCGGAGCGGAAGGAGTGGGAAGTCGGCGCCGTCGAGGTAGAGGTCGACGTCGCCTACGAGGACTTCACCCCGAGCTCGTTCGCGGCGACGATCCACTTGCCGGCCGGATTGAGCGAGGAGCAGCGGCAACGGCTGCTGGCCATTGCCCGCAAGTGCCCGGTGCATAAGGTCTTGGCCGGCGAGACGCCGGTTGCCGTCTCGGATCGGATTGCGAGCGCACCGGATGCATGACTACGTGATCGTCGGCGCCGGCTCCGCCGGCTGCGTGCTCGCCTCCCGCCTCAGCGAGGACCCCGCGGTGAGCGTGCTGCTGATCGAGGCCGGCGGCAGCGACCGCCACCCCGACGTCAAGATCCCCGCCGCCTTCCAGAAGCAGTTCAAATCCAAGCGCGACTGGGACCTCAACACCGAGCCCGAGCCCCACTGCGACAACCGCTCCATCTACATGCCGCGGGGCAAGGGGCTCGGCGGCTCGAGCTCGATGAACGCGATGCTCTACGTGCGCGGCCACCCGCTCGACTACGAGAAGTGGGAGGCCGGCGGCGCCAGCGGCTGGGGCTGGGACGGAATGCGGCCCTACTTCCTGCGTGCCGAGGACAACGCCCGCGGCGAGTCCGAACACCATGCCACCGGCGGGCCGCTGCGGGTAGAGGACGAGCGCTCGCCGCGCTCGCTGACCAAGCACTTCCTCGACTCCTGCGTCGCCGCCGGCATCCCCCGCGCGGCCGACTACAACGGACCCGAGCAGGATGGCGCCGCGCTCGTCCAGGTGACCCAGCGCAAGGGGCGTCGCTGGAGCACCGCCGATGCCTACCTGCGCCCCGCTCGGCGCCGCAAGAACCTCACCGTCGTCTCGGGAGCCCATGTGCTCGGCCTGGAGCTGAGCGGCGGTCGCGCCAGCGGCGTGCGCTACCGCCGCGGCGATCGCGAGGAGGTCGCCGGTGCGGCGCGCGACGTGATCCTCTCCGCCGGCGCCCTCGGCTCCCCACAGCTGCTGATGCTCTCCGGCATCGGCCCGGGTGCACAGCTGCAGGATCTGGGCATCCCGGTTGCCGCCGACCTGCCGGGAGTGGGCGCCAACCTCCAGGACCATCCCTACCTGACCTCGGTCTGGGACGTTCCCGGTGGCGGCTCACTCGCCGACGCGGAGAGCCCCAAAGCGATGCTCGAGTACCTCCTGCGGCGCAGCGGTCCGCTCACCTCGACGGTGGCCGAGGCGATCGCCTTCGTGCGCAGCAAACCGGGCCTCGCCCAGCCGGATCTCCAGTTCCACTTCGCGCCCGCCTACTTCGTCGACAACGGCTTCCAGGAATACGACGGCCACGCAATCACCATGGGACCGGCGCTGGTGGCACCTCGCAGCCGCGGCTGGGTGCGCCTCCGCTCGACCGACCCGACCGATAAGCCGCGGATCCTGACCAACTCGCTGGCCGAGCCGGAGGACGTCGCCGCGCTGGTTGCCGGCACTCGCCTCGCCCGCGAGATCGCAGCCGCGGAGCCGTTCGCCTCGCAGCTGGGCCGGGAGCTGTTCCCGGGCCCGGATGTCGACGGCGACGACGACATCGCCGCCGACCTGCGCAGCCGGGTCGAGCTGCTCTTCCACCCTGTCGGGACCTGCAAGATGGGCAACGACGGCGACGCGGTCGTCGATCCGGAGCTGCGCGTGCCCGGGGTCTCGGGGCTGCGCGTAGTCGACGCCTCGATCTTCCCGGTCATTCCCAGCGGCAACACCAACGCACCGACGATCGCGGTCGCCGAGCGTGCAGCCGACGTCATCGCCGGAAAGCAGCTCCTCAGCGCATGAACCTCGGACTGAAAGGACGGGCCTGCGTAGTCACCGGCGCCAGCCGTGGCATCGGCCAGGAGACGGCGCGGCTGCTCTGCGCCGAGGGCGCCGACGTGCTGCTCGTCGGTCGCAACGAGGGGCGGCTGAAGACAGCACGGGAGGAGGCTGCCGGCGCCGGCGCCGAGACCGGTGGACGGGCCGAGGCCCTCGTCCTCGACGTGACCGACGCCGACGCGGGCGAGCGAATGCTCGCGACCGCGGTCAAGGACTTCGGCGCGCTCGACGTGCTCGTCAACAACGCCGGCGCCGCCCAGTGGCGCCACCTCGACGAGGTGCCCGACGAGGACTGGTACGCCCAGTACGAGCTCAACGTGATGGCGCCGCTGCGGGCGATGCGGGCCGCCGCGCCGGCGATGGCCGAGCGCGGCTGGGGCCGGATCGTCAACGTCTGCTCGACCGCCGGCAAGCGGCCCTCGGCGGCGATGCCGGAGTACTCGGTGGCGAAGGCGGCCGAGCTCTCGCTTTCGCGCCTCTTCGCCGACCGCTACGCCAAGCAGGGCGTGCTCGTCAACGCGATCTGCCCCGGTCCGGTCGAAGGCGAGATGTGGATGGAGCCGGGCGGCCTGCTCGACCAGTCGCAGCAGATGTCCGGCGCCGAGAGCCGCGAAGAGGCGTTGGCGGAGGCAGGCGCCAAGCGCCCGATCGGCCGCCTCGCCGAGGTCGGCGAGATCGCCGCCGCGATCGTCTTCCTCTGCTCCGAGCGCGCCTCCTACGTAAGTGGCGCCGCCTGGTCGGTGGATGGCGGCACCGTGCAGGTGATCATCTGAGGCCCTGGCGACTTACCGACCTATTTCGGGGGGTAAGTCGCCAGTGACCGACGCCGCTGTCCTGCTGCCTCTCTACGGATGGCCGGACGAACCCGGCCTGGTCTTCACCGAGCGGCGCGCTGACATGCGCCGGCATGCCGGTGAGATCTCCTTCCCTGGCGGGCGCAAGGACGACACCGACGCTGACTTTGCCGCGACCGCGCTGCGCGAGGCGCACGAGGAGATCGGCCTCGACCCCTCGCAGGTCGAGATCGGCGAGCAGCTGCCGACGACCGGCACCTTCGTCACTGGCTACCGCATCCACCCATTCGTCGGCCGCATCCCCCACCCCGGCGAGCTGGACCTGGTGCCCAACCCAGCCGAGGTCGAGACCGTCCTCACCCTCTCGCTCGACGTCCTGCGCGAGGGTTACGCGATGCGCCGCCTGGTCCGCCGCGGCGTCCCCATCCACACCCCGACCTACGAGGTCGAAGGCCAGATGATCTGGGGAGCGACCGCGCGGATCTTGGGCAACCTGCTGGACCGCCTGCAAACCGGCGCCTGACGGCGCCCTCCGCTACGCCGCCTTTTTGGGTTGAGGAACGATGCGGATATATGGACGCGGCTCCTCCCAGCCATCCGGGTAGATCTCCTTCGCCTGATCGTTGGAGACCGAGCCGGCGATGATCACGTCGTCGCCGTTCTGCCACTGGGCCGGCGTGGCGACTTTGTGATCGGCGGTGAGCTGGAGCGAGTCGACCACCCGCAGCACCTCGTCGAAGTTGCGCCCGGTCGTCATCGGGTAGACGAGGATGAGTTTGATTTTCTTGTCGGGACCGATGACGAAGACGTTGCGGACGGTCTGGTTGTCGGCCGGCGTGCGGTCCGCAGCATCGCCGGAGACGTCCGCCGGCAGCATCCCGTAGAGCTTCGCGACCTCGAAGTCGGCGTCGCTGATGATCGGGTAGTTCGGCGCCGTGCCCTGGGTCTCCTCGATGTCCTTCGCCCAGTCCTCATGCTTGTCGAGCGGGTCGACCGAAAGCCCGATGATCTTCACGCCTCGCTTCGCGAACTCCGGCTCGATGCTCGCCATGTAGCCGAGCTCGGTCGTGCAGACGGGGGTGAAGTCCTTCGGGTGCGAGAAGAGCACCGCCCAGGAATCGCCGATCCAGTCGTGGAACTTGATCCGACCCTCGGTCGTGTCGGCCTCGAAATCGGGTGCTACGTCACCAAGCTGCAGGGTCATCGGAACAGCTCCTCTCGGATACTCGCTTTAGGCGCATTTACCTTAATTCCCATCCGAGTTTAGCTATATCGGTTTGCGGGCCTGCGACGGTGATCGGGATGCGCCAACGCTCGCCGGCAGCCCGCACGATCTCGCTCCCCCGCTCCAGGGTCTCAGCGTCGACGCTGCCGCTCGCCTCATAGACGAAACGCCGCACGGGCGTTTCGACCAGGCGTTCGAGCAGCCGCTCGAGCCGGGAGCCGTGGATCGCCTCGAGGTTCTCGGCCGAGCCCTCGGCGGAGCCGAGCAGCCAGTACACCGCGGCCACGTCGCCGACGAGATCGAGCACGGTGCTCGGGTTCTCAGGGTCGGCGAGGACCGCCTCGATCCCCGCTGCCTCAATCGCCGCCAGCTCCTCCTCACGGCGACTGGTCCCGCGCACGGCCCAGCCCTCACCAAGCAACTGCTCCCCCAGCGCGCGGCCGTGGCAGCCGCAGCCGACGATCAGCGCCCGAGCCATAAACCCGCCTCAGCTCGCAAACGGGTCGCCCCGCCGCAGCCGCTCCAGCTCCTCCTCTTCGACCTCGGCGCGCAGCGCGCTTTCGTCGATCTCCGGGGCACCGCGGCGACGGCGCATCTCATTCTGCGCGTCGAGCATCTGCTGCAGGTCGTCGATTTCGTTCTGCGCCTCGACTTCGGGGCTGCGGGTCGGCTTCCAGTCGACCAGGTCGGCGCTGCTGCCCTGGTAGAAGTGGCCGATCAGGAAGAGGACGCCGATGATCAGCGCCAGCATGCCCAAGGTGAGGAAGACGAAACCCATGCGGTCAGGATACGCCGCATCTCAACGTCGCATTTAATGCTCAGCGATGCCTGACGCCTACCTGGTCGACGCGGTCCGTACCCCGATGGGTGCCTACCGCGGCGCGCTCTCCGCCGTCCGCCCTGACGACCTCGCCGCCCACGTCATCAGCGCGATCGTCGAGCGCACCGGAGTCGACCCGGCCGAGATCGTCGACGTCTACTTCGGCGCCGCCAACCAGTCCGGCGAGGACAACCGCGACGTTGCCCGAATGGCCGCGCTGCTCGCCGGTCTACCGGACAGCGTCCCGGGCGCCACCGTCAACCGCCTCTGCGCCTCCGGCCTCGAGGCGGTCAACGCCGCCGCCCGCGCGGTCAAGCTCGGCGAGGGCGACTTCTACCTGGCCGGCGGGGTCGAGTCGATGAGCCGGGCTCCCTGGGTCGTCGGCAAGCCCGAGCGCGGCCTGCCCCGCGGCGAGCAGACGATGCACGACACGACCCTGGGCTGGCGCTTCGTCAACCCGCGCATGGCCGAGCTCGGCGTCTCGACTGAGTCGATGGGTGAGACCGGGGAGAACGTCGCCGAGCGCTACGGGATCAGCCGCGAGGACCAGGACGCCTTCGCCCTGCGCAGCCATCAGCGCGCGGTCGCCGGCGCCGAGGCCGGCCTCTTCGCCGAGGAGATCGTGCCGGTCGAGGCGCCGAAGGGGCGCCGCGAGACGATCCTGGTCGAGGCCGACGAGGGGCCACGTCCAGATGCATCCCTGGAGAAGCTGGCGTCGCTGCGGCCGGTCTTCCGCGAGAGTGGGACGGTCACCGCCGGCAATGCCTCCACCCTCAACGACGGCGCCGCCTGCCTGCTCGTCGCCTCCGAGGCGGGGGTCGAGAAGCTCGGCGCGAAACCGCTGGCGCGGGTCCTGGCCTTCGGCGTCGCCGGCGTCGATCCCGCGTACATGGGAATCGGCCCCGCCGTCGCCATCCCCCGCGCGCTCGACGCCGCCGGCCTCAGCCTCGATCAGATCGACCTGATCGAGCTGAACGAGGCTTTCGCCTCGCAGGTGCTCGCCTGCGCCCGCGAGCTCGGCATCGACGAAGACCGCCTCAACGTCAACGGCGGTGCGATCGCCCTCGGCCACCCGCTCGGCTGCTCCGGCGCCCGCCTCGCCACCACCCTCGTCCGCGAGCTGCGACGCCGCAACGGCCGTTTCGGCATCGCAACGATGTGCGTAGGCGTTGGCCAGGGCCTCGCCACCGTGTTCGAGGCGGCCTGAGCGACGACAGGATGGAACTTTGTGTCCCCTATAGGGGGTAGAAGCGTCCATCCTGGTGGGGGAGAAGTGCTCAGGGGGCGACACGCGGCGGATCGCATGCCGCGAATCCCCTCAGGTAGCCTCGCGCGGCAATGACGACGGAGCTCAAAGAACTCGCAAGCGTGGACGGGCAGGTGACTCCCACTGCCGAGGCGATGGTGCCGATGAAGGACGACGGCCTCTACCGCGGCGACGGTGCCTTCGAGGTGATCCGGCTCTACGAGGGCCGGCCCTTCGCCCTCGGTGACCACCTCGACCGGCTCGAGCGCTCGGCCGCCGCGATTCAGCTCGAGTTCGACCGCGCCGCGCTGGAGCGGGAGATCACTGCCCTCTTGGCCGAGGCCGGCGGGCCCGACGGGCAGCTGCGCCTGATCGTCACCCGTGGCGGCCGCCGCATCGCCGCGGTCGAGCCGATCCCGGACCATGCCGAGACGCTCGGCCTCGCCACCGTCACCTACTCCCCGAGCGTGATCCTCACCGGGGTCAAGTCGCTCTCTTACGCCGCCAACATGCAGGCGACCCGGCTGGCGCAGGCGCAGGGCGCCGACGAGGCGGTCCTGGTCAAACCCGACGGGACGGTGCTGGAGCCACCCACCTCGGCGATCTTCTGGGTCTCGCCGCAGGGATCGCTGCGGACGCCGGCCCTCGACGTCGGCGTGCTGGAGTCGATCACCCGCGACCGGCTGGTCAAGGCCTTGGAGGTCGAGGAGGGCGCCTGGCCGGTCGCAGACCTGCGCGCCGCGCAGGAGGCCTTCCTCGCCTCGACCACGCGGGAGATCCAGGCGGTCGCTTCGATCGACGGCAGCTCATTGCCCGAGGTGCCGGGCCCCCGTACGCGCGAAGCCCAGGAGGCGTTCGCGGAGACCCTGGGGCGCGAGCTTCGAACCACGAACGACTAGAAGGAGCGAGATGGACTTCCAGTTGACCGACGAGCAGCGCCTGATCTCCGAGGCGGCGCGCGAATTCGCCGACCGCGAGATCCTGCCGCGGGTGCGCGACAACGACCGCGCCGCCCGCTTCGACCGCGAGCTGGCGAGCAAGCTGGGTGAGGTCGGCTACCTGGGCGCGCCGGTCGCCGAGCAGTACGGCGGCCGCGGCCTCGACTACATGGGCTACGGCCTGATCGTCGAGCAGGTCGGTCGCGCCGACTCCTCCGCCCGCACCGTCGTTTCGGTGCAGACCTCGCTGGTCGCCGGCTCGATCGAGAAGTGGGGCACCGAGGAGCAGAAGCAGAAGTGGCTGCCGCGGCTCTGCTCGGGCGAGGCGCTCGGCTGCTTCGGCCTGACCGAGCCCGACACCGGCTCCGACGCCGCCAACCTGCGCACCCGGGCGACCAAGACCGACTCCGGCTGGTCGATCAGCGGCCAGAAGATGTGGATCTCGCTCGGCAACTTCTCCGAGGTGGCGCTGATCTTCGCCCAGACCGACCCCGAGAAGAAACACCGCGGCCTCGCCTGCTTCCTCGTCCCCACCGCCAGCGAGGGCTTCACCTCGCAGGAGATCCACGGCAAGCTCGGCCTGCGCTCCTCCGACACCGCCGAGCTCTCGCTCGACTCGGTCGAGGTCGGCGAGGACGCGATGCTGGGTGAAATCGGCGACGGCTTCAAGGTCGCGATGAGCGCCCTCGACAACGGCCGCTACAGCGTCGCCGCCGGCTGCGTCGGCATCTGCGACGGCTGCGTCGACGCCTCGGTCGCCTACTCCAAAGAGCGCAAGCAATTCGGCGTGCCGCTGGCCCGCTTCCAGCTCGTGCAGGAGATGATCGCCGACATGATCGTCAAGCGCGACGCCTCGCGGATGCTGGTCTACCGCGCCGGTCTACTGAAGGACGAAGGGGCGCCGAACACGCTGGAGACCTCGGTCGCCAAGCTCCACGCCACCGAGGCCGCGGTCGAGTGCGCCAACCTGGCGATCCAGGTGCACGGCGGCGCGGGTTACGTCGATGACTACCCGGTCGAGCGCTACCTGCGCGACGCGCGGGTGACGACCCTCTATGAGGGCACCTCGCAGATCCAGAAGCTGATCATCGGCCGCTCCGCCACGGGGATCAACGCGATGACCCCGCTCGAGGCGGAATAGGGGCTGACGAATGAGCGACCTGGTCGAGAGCTCGCGCGACGGCCACGTCGCGCTGCTGCGCCTCAACCGGCCCGAGGCGCGCAACGCCCTCTCGCCCGAGGTGATGGAGACGCTCGCCGCCGAGCTCGAGCGGCTCGACCCCGATCCCGAGGTCCGCTGCATTGTCCTCGCCGGCTCCGATCAGGTCTTCGCCGCGGGCGCCGACATCAAGGCGCTCAGCGAACGCAGCTTCGCCGAGGCGCTCAGTCACCCCTCGGCCTCCTTCTGGCGCCGCGTCGCCGCGATCAAGACCCCGCTCGTCGCGGCGGTCTCCGGCTTCGCCCTTGGCGGCGGCTGTGAGCTGGCGCTGGCCTGCGACATGATCGTCGCCTCCGACACGGCCCGCTTCGGCCAGCCCGAGATAACCCTCGGGATCATCCCCGGCGGCGGCGGCACCCAGCGCCTCGCACGAGTCCTGGGCAAGCAGCTGGCGATGGAGTACGTGATCACCGGCCGCCAGTTCGACGCTGACATGGCGCATGAGATGGGCCTGGTCAACAGAGTGGCGAAGAAGAACCGCTGGCTGGAGGAGGCGATGGAGCTGGCCCGCACCGTCGCCGAGCGGCCGCCGATCGCTGTCCGCCTCGGCAAGCAAGCCGTGCTCGCCGCGGAGGAGACCGCGCTCTCGGCCGGGCTCGAGAACGAGCGTCGTCTCTATGAGATCGCGATGGCGACCGAGGACCGGATCGAGGGCATGCAGGCCTTCCTCGAGAAGCGAGAGCCGAAGTTCGAGGGGAAATGAGCGTGAGCGTCGAGCGGGTCGGCGTCGTCGGCGCCGGCACGATGGGTGCAGGGATTGCCCAGATCGCGGCGCTGGGCGGCTATGAGACGCGCCTGCACGATCCCGTTCCGGCAGCGCTGGAGACCGGAATCGAGCGGATGCGAACAGCCCTGACGAAGGGCATCGCCAAGGGCCTCTGGAGCGAGTCAGAGGCCGAAGAGGCAAGCGCCCGTGCCGGTGCAGCGGCACACTTCGAGGAGCTGGGCGAATGCGATCTGGTCGTCGAGGCGGCGCCAGAGGACCTCGATTTGAAGCGAGGCCTTTTCGCCGCCCTTGCCGAGACCTGCGGGTCGAGCGCAATCTTGGCAACCAACACCTCATCGCTGCCGGTAGCCGCGATCGGCGAAGGCATCCCCGGTCCCGAGCGTGTTGTCGGCATGCACTTCTTCAATCCCCCCGCCCTGATGAGGCTGGTCGAGGTGGTGGCCACCGAAAGCTCGGGCCCCGCAGCCCTCAATGCCACCACCGAGGCCAGCCGTCGCATGGGACGGACTCCGATCCGCGCCAAGGACAGCCCTGGCTTCATCGCCAACCGGCTTGCCCGCCCCTTCAGCCTCGAGTCGCTGCGGATGCTCGCCGAGGGCGTCGCCGATGCCGAGACGATCGACCGCGTCGTCCGCATCGGTGGCGGCTTTCGCATGGGACCGTTCGAGCTGATCGACCTGATCGGCCTCGACGTCAATCTCGGCGTCGCCCGTTCCTTCTACCACCAGGGGGGCGAACCGGAGCGCTGGCGCCCAAGCCCGGTCCAGGAACGAATGGTCGGCGAAGGCCACCTGGGACGCAAGAGCGGGAGGGGCTTCTACGAATACGGCGATGGCCCGCACCGGCAGCCGGATCCCGATCTTGGCATCGAAGCGCCGACGCTCGACCACGCCGAGCTGGCGAAGATCGACCCAGCCGCACCGACGGTCCTCCCACGTCTCCTGACCCAGATCGCCAACGAGGCCGCATTTGCCCTCGAAGAGGAAGTGGGCTCTCCGGCCGACATGGACACGGCGATGCGACTCGGCTTCAACTGGCCCCGCGGCCCACTGGAGCTGACCGAGATGATCGGCGCCGAGCGCGCCACACGCCTGCTGGAGGAGCTGCAGAGGTGGCACGGAGACGCGTACCGCCCCGCCCCGCGGTTGACCCGCGGTTAGCACCTCGTTCACCTCTGCGTAGCAGCTCCGTCACCGCTCTGTATCGATCCGGCAACCAGCCTTTAGCAGGAGGCCGATCTGCCCTTCATAGGTTTGCTGCGGATCCGACCGGATCTCGTCCGAACGAAAAGGAGAAACATCGATGCGAGGCAGAGCGAGGCACCTCGGGCTCTTCACCGTGCTGGTGCTGGCGGTGATCGTCGCCGGCAGCGCCGCCGCCGGCGCCCACCGCGGCTGGAGCGGCTGGGGAGACGACGACGGAGACAACTCGAAGCAGATCAAGCGGCTGATCGACTCCGACAAGCCGGAGAACGTGATCCTGCTGATCGGCGACGGCATGGGCGACAGCGAGATCACCCTGGCGCGCTACTACGGCGTCGGCGCCGAGGGAACGCTGAACATGGAGACGCTTCCCTTCTCCGGCGAGCTGATCACCTACGGCCTCTCTGCCGGCCCCGGCCCCGAGTACCCGCCCAACTACGTGCCCGACTCGGCGCCGACCGCGACCGCGTGGTCGACGGGCAAGAAGACGATCGACGCCCGCCTCTCACAGGGCCCCAGCGCCGCCGAGAACATCCCCGGCTCCAATGCCGGCTTCACGACCACGTTCGAGATCGCCGACAAACGCGGCATGCGGGTCGGCAACGTCTCCACGGCGGAGATCACCGATGCGACTCCGGCAGCACCTTCCTCCCACATGTCCCAGAGGGCCTGCCAGGGACCGGCGGACACCCGCACGATCTGCGCCTCGGAGGCCAAGGGAGTCGGAGGGCTCGGCTCGATCGCCGAGCAGCAGGTCGACCACCTGCTCGACGTCAACCTCGGCGGCGGCCGCAACCGCTACCTGCAGACGCTCGACTCGAGCACCAAAACGGTGATCGACTACGCCCAGACGAAGGGCTACCGCTACGTGCAGACGGCCGATGAGCTGAGCGCCGTCGGCTCGCTGAGCAAAGGCCCGGTGCTCGGCCTCTTCACCCCCAGCAACATGACCACCGAGTTCAAACCGCTGATCGCGGCGACGACGCCAGGGGCAGGCGGGGCCAACGTCCGCTGCGACGAGACCAACCGCCCGGCGAACGAGCCGAGCCTGGCGGCGATGACCGACAAGGCGATCGACCTGCTGGAGAACCGCAAGGGCTTCTTCCTCCAGGTCGAGGGGGCCTCGATCGACAAGCGCGATCACGCCTCGGACGTCTGCGGCCAGATCGGCGAGAACCTCGCCTTCGACAAAGCCGTCGGCGTCGCTCTGGAATACCAGGAGGATCACGAGGACACCCTCGTCGTGATCACCGCCGACCACTCGCACACGAGCCAGATCGTCGGCGCCAACCAGGACACGCCCGGCTTCTACGCGACGCTGGAAACGGCTGACGGCTACCCGATCCGCGTTTCTTACGCGACGGGCAAAACCGCCTCTGGCCAGACCCACACCGGCGCCCGTGTGCCAGTGGCGGCGATCGGCCCGCAGGCCACCAACATCATGGGAGTCAACGACCAGACCGATCTGTTCCAGACCCTGATCGGTCACTAGTCCGACCACGCCACCGACGACGAAGGCCCCGCAGCCGCGGGGCCTTCGCGCGTTCCGGGGTGGGAAACTGCGCGATCGTGGAGGACGAGCGGGACTTCGAGGAGGCACGCCGCGGCCTGATAGCGCCATTCGATCCACCCGTGGTCGAGGACGAGGACGGGCGCACGGTCTGGGACCTGCGCTCCTACGACTTCCTCGACGGGGAGCCACCCGACACCGCTCATCCCAACCTCTGGCGGCAGAGCCAACTGACCCGGATCGCCGGCCTCTTCGAGCTGGCACCCGGCTTCTACCAACTGCGTGGCTTCGACCTCTCCAACATGCATGTGGTCGAGGGGGACGACGGGATCGTCGTGATCGACCCACTGGTCTCGGCCGAGACCGCGGCAGCGGCACTCGCCCTCTACCGCGAGCACCGCGGCGATCGGCCGGTCAGCGGCCTGATCTACACCCATAGCCACGTCGATCACTTCGGCGGCGCCAGGGGCGTCGTCTCCGCCGAGGAGATCGAGGCGAGGCAGATTCCGGTCCTGGCCCCAGCCGGCTTCCTCCATCACGCGGTCAGCGAGAACGTCTTCGCCGGCACGGCGATGGGGCGCCGCGCCGGCTACATGTACGGGGCGCTGCTCGAGCGCGGCCCGGAGGGACAGCTTGGCTCCGGCCTCGGGCAGACCACCTCGCTGGGGACGATCACGCTGATCCCGCCCACGGTCGAGATCAACCGAACCGGTCAGACCGAGGTCGTCGACGGGGTGCGGATGAGCTTCCAGCTCACCCCCGGCACCGAGGCGCCGGCCGCGATGAACATCCACTTTCCAGAGGCAAAGGTGCTCTGCGTCGCCGACAACGTCGCCCGCTCGATGCACAACATCCTCACCCCGCGCGGCGCCCTGGTGCGCGATCCGCGCGTCTGGGCCCACTACCTCGACGAGGCGATCGAGCTCTTCGGCGCCGAGTCCGACGTCCTCTTCAGCGGCCACCACTGGGCCTGCTGGGGAAGCGAGCGGATCGTCGACCTGCTGGAAAAGCAGCGCGACCTCTACACCTACCTGCACGACCAGACCCTGCGGCTGCTGAACAAGGGCTACACCGGGCCGGAGATCGCCGAGCTGATCGAGCTGCCACCGAGCCTAGCCGGCGAGTGGCACTGCCGCGAGTTCTACGGCTCGGTCAGCCACAACACGAAGGCGATCTACCAGCGCTACATGGGCTGGTTCGACGGCAACCCGGCCCACCTCTGGGAGCACCCTCCGGTCGAGGCGGCACGCCGCTACGTCGAGTTCATGGGCGGCGCCGAGGCGGTGCTGGAGAAAGCGCGCCACTCGTTCGAGCAGGGCGACTACCGCTGGGTCGCCGAGGTCGTCAACCATGTCGTCTTTGCCGAGCCAGAGAACGAAGCGGCGAGAGAGCTGCAGGCCGAGGCACTGGAGCAGCTCGGCTACGGGGCCGAGAACGCGACCTGGCGCAACTTCTTCCTGATGGGTGCGAAGGAGTTGCGCGGAGGGATCGGCGGCACCCCGACTGCGGCAGCCCCTCCCGACATCGTCGCCAACCTCTCGGTGGCGCAGCTGCTCGACGCGATGGCGATCCGACTCGACGGACCGCGCGCCTGGGAGGTGGAGCTGCGGATCGACTGGGTTATCACCGACCCCGACGAGGAGCACGCCCTGACTGTGCGCAACGGGGTGCTCCGCCACCGCGCCGGCCAACACGACCCCACTGCCGAAGCCGCCCTGCACGTCGACCGCGCCGGCCTCAACCAGCTATTGCTCGACCGGGATTCAATCGGGCCGCTCGCGGAGAGCGGCCGCCTGCGGATCGAGGGCGACGGGATGAAGTTCGGCGAGCTGCTCGGCCTGCTCGACGAGCCCGACCCCGGCTTCGCCATCGTCACTCCCGACTGAGCGGGACTGACGCTTATTGGTTTCTATTAGGTATTTTCAAGGTCCTCGCAACCCTCAACGGGAGGAACGCCTTGAGAATCAAATTGCTCGCAGTGGGAGCGATAGCCGCTGGTCTCGCGGTTCCGGCCCCAGCCATGGCCGCCGACAAGGACTGCTCCGACTTCCGCTCGTGGCGAGCGGCCCAGAACTTCTACAAGAACCACGGCGGGCCGAGGCGCGATCCGCACCGGCTCGACGGCGACGACGACGGGATCGCCTGCGAGAGCCTGCGCTACTAGCTCGGCGGGGGCCGAAGCCGGAACATCGCCTCGTCCACGTAGCACCAGCTCCAATCCTCGCCCGGCTCGGCCGAGCGGATGAGCGGGTGGGCAGTGGCCGCGAAGTGAGCGGTGGCGTGTTTGCCCGGGGAGTTGTCGCAGCAGCCGATGTGCCCGCAGCTCTGGCACATCCGCAAATGCACCCAACTCATCCCCAGCCTCAAGCACTCCTCGCAGCCCGCGATCTCGCCCGGCGGCTCGAGGTACTCGATCGAGTCGATGTGAGTGCAAGTGGCCGTGCCTCCGACCTTAGAGCATGGCTGCCGCGATCCGCCCTACTCAGACATTCGTCTGCTGAGACAAAGAGTTACACTTTCGTGTCCCACGCGTCACACCTGGTTCCCTAGCCTGGAGACATGGAGGCGATGAGGCAGAGCTGGACAGACGACCGTCTCGACGATCTATCCCACCGGATGGACAAACGCTTCGACCAGGTCGACGCACGCTTGGACAAGGTCGATGAACGTTTCGACAAAGTCGCAGGCGAGATCAAGAGCCAGGGCAGGGAGCTGCGGGCTGAGTTCGCCAAGGTGCGCGAAGAGATGCGCGGCGACAAGCAGCAGCTCGTGGCCGAGATGCAGGCGCTCCAGCGAACGATCATCCAGATCGGCTGGACCGGCGCGATCACGTTGATCGCCGCCGCCGCTGGAGTACTGATCGCCCAGCTCTTCTGATGCGTTCGCCGGCTGCCGGATCGCACCTCCCTCACCCCATCTGCAAAGGTGCGCAGATGGGCGGTAACGATGGAGGCGGGGAGCCGATCACCGAGGAGGGGATCGCCGCCCTGCGCGAGGAAATCGAGCAGCTCGAGGGCCCTGCGCGGATCAAGATGGCGGCGCGGATCAAGGTCGCCCGCGAGGAAGGCGACCTCAAGGAGAACGCCGAGTACCACATCGCCAAGGACGACCAGGCGCATCTGGAGACCAAGATCAAGCGCTTGCGTGAGCGCCTGCGCACCGCGGTCGTGGTCGAGGTCGACGGCGATGCCGACCGCTTCAGCTTCGGCCGCACGGCCGAGGTTCTCGACGAGACGAAAGGCGCCGTCAACACCTGGACCCTCGTCGGCTCGACCGAGGCCGACCTGAGCGCCGGTCGCCTCTCCGCCGAGTCACCGATCGGTCAGGCTCTGATGGATGCTGCGCCGGGCAATCCGGTCAAAGTCGAGACCCCGCGCGGCAGCCGCACCTTCGTCGTCCAGAAGCTGCTCGACTGAGCCTCAGACGAAGAGCAGCACCCAGACGACTGCGGCGAGCAGCGAGACAGCGATCAACCGGATCCCGAGTTCCCGCTCGCGCTGCAGCTGCGAGAGGCCGATGAGCAGCCCCGCCGGCGGCAGGATCACCGCGATCAGGAACGGGAATATGGCCGCAAGCCGCTCACCCACGGGGCAACCCTAACCGTTCGCCGAGGGTGGGTTAGGAGCCCGGCGTTGGGGCGATCTCGGTGGGCTCGCCGCCGTGCATCCAATGCGCCTCGGGGCTGGGCGGCGTGTCGCGCAGGTACCACTCGGCATCGAGGGCCCCCATGCAGCCGGTGCCGGCGGCGGTCACCGCCTGGCGGTAGGTGCGGTCGACCACGTCGCCGACGGCGAAGACGCCGGCCAGGTTGGTCTTGGTCGAGCCGGGCTGGGTGCGGATGTAGCCGTCCTCGTCGGTGTCGATCTGATCGGCGACGACCTCCGAGCGGGGGATGTGGCCGATCGCGATGAAGGCGCCTTCGGTGCTGAAGTCCTCGGTCTCCCCGGTCTCGGCGTTGCGCAACCGCACATGGTCGAGGTTGCCGCCGCCGTCACCGGCGACGAACTCCTCGGGGATGAACGGCGTCTTGAACTCGATGTTGCCCTGCTCGCGGGCGCGACCCTGCATGATCTTCGAGGCGCGGAACTCGTCGCGGCGGTTGAGGATGGTGAGGTCGTCGGCGAACTTGGAGACGAAGATCGCGTCCTCCATCGCCGAGTCGCCGCCGCCGATCACCATCACCTTTTTGCCTTTGAAGAAGGCGCCGTCGCAAACTCCGCAGGTGGAGACACCGCAACCGCTCAGCTCCATCTCGCCGGGGATGCCGAGCCGGCGGGGCTCCGCCCCCATCGCCAGGATCACGGTCTTGGCGAGGTGCTCCTCCTCGCCAAGGAAAACCTTGTGCACGCCACCGCTGTCGCTGAGCTCGACCCGGTCGACGTCGTCGGTGACGAAGCGGGTGCCGAACCGCTCCGCCTGGGCGCGGAACTGGTTCATCATCTCCGGCCCCATGATCCCCTCGGGGTAGCCGGGATAGTTCTCGACGTCGGTCGTGTTCTGCAGCTGCCCGCCCCACTGAAAGCCCTCGAAGACAAGCGGCTCGAGGTTGGCACGCGCGGTGTAAAGCGCGGCGGTGTAGCCCGCCGGGCCGCCGCCGATGATGATCACGTTCTCGGTCTTCTTCTGGTCTGCCATATCTGCCGCCGGAAGTCTAATACTTTACTTTTTATAGTACCCCGTACGGCAACCCTTGTCACTCGGCCGCGGCCGGCTCCAGCTGCCTCTCCGGCTCCCCGCCGCGATCGATCGGGAGCTCCTCTTCTTCCCAGTGGTGGACCCTGGTGCGCAGCTGGAAGAAGGCGACGATCCCGAATGGGATCGGCAGCCAGAAGGCGACCAGCCGGTAGATCAGAATCGCCGGGAAGACCGTCCCCTCGGGAATGCCGAAGAGGACGAAGGCGCCGATCATCCCCGCGTCAACGGCCCCCACGCCGGCGGGCGCCAGCGGGAAGAGGTTGCCGACCATGCCGAGGAAGAAGCCCTGCACGACGACCGCCAGCGGCACATGCACCCCGAACGCTTTGAACGAGGCCCAGAGGATGCCGATGTTGGTCGCCCAATAGCCGACGGCGCCGATCACCGCCAGCCCACCACGGCCGGGATGGATCAGGAGCCGGAAACCGAACCTGACCCCCTCGCCGACCGTCGCCATCACTTTGGCCACTTTGTCGGCGATCGCCCTGCTGCGGGGGCGGTGCACATGCGAGGTGAGCCGTTCGCGCAGATCGGCGGGAATCAGAGCGGCGAGCACGCCGAAGATCAGGACCAAGCCCGAGATCGCGGCCGGCACGATCGTCAGCTCGACCGATGCCTTGCCTGGCATGACGCCGGTGCGCAGGAGCACCCCGAAGACGATCAGCGCCAGCGGGTAGAAGACGTACTGGAGGGTGAGGAAGGCGACCATTCGCCGCGCCACCTCGTGGCGGACCATCCCGGCCCGGCGCAGGGCCCAGTAGGTGAGGGCGATGCCACCGGCGCCGCCGGCCGAGAAGAGGCGGGTGGCCGCCACGCCGGCGAGGTTGATGTCGTAGGTCTCGCGCCAGGTGAGCCGCAGCACGTCGCCGCCGACGACCGCCTTGAAGAGGGCGATGTAGGTGGCTATCGCGGCGAGCTCGAAGCCGATCGCGGCGACGATCCAGATCGCCTCCGCTTCGCTGAGCTTGCTCATCGCGTCGCCGAGCCCGACCAGCTTCGGGAAGAGGAAGTAGATCCCAATCAGAAGGATCAGGACGACGAGCAGCGTCTGGGCTACCCGCCGCCGCGTGAACAGCGGCAGCTCAAAGCCGCCGTTTCCGTTCACCGGCTGCTCGGGAGACACGCCTGAGAAGCTACCCGTTCGCCAGGCGCTCCAGTCCTTGCAGGCGTCGATTCACCGCCAGGACCGCCGGCTCAGCCAGTGACTCCCCCCGCTGCGCGGCGGCGACGAGGGCGGCCCCGGCAGCCAGGTCGGTGACGTAATGCTCGCCCAGGTAGACGAGGGCGAAGCCGAGCGTGAGGGCGTAGCCCCAGCCGGCGGCGCCGGCGGTGCGCCCCGTCTCCGAGAGCGAGATCGCCGCCGTCACCGAGGTGGCGAAGTGCAGCGAGGGCATCGCCGCCCAGGGGTTGCCCCCAAGGGCGCGGTACATCGCCGGCCAAGCGGATTTCCAAGTCTCCTTGCCGACCTCTTCCATGATCCGCCGCACCTCCTCATCCGTATGTCTCTGCTCCGAGGCCCACCAGGGCGGCGCGGTCGGGGCGGCGAAGTAGACCGCGCAGCCGCCGTCGAAGACGGCGGCCAGCCGCCGGGCGGCACTCGGGAACCGCTCGGGATGGCGAAGCAGGATGAAGAAGAGCACCGCATAGGGCTCGATGAACCAGAGCCAGTGCACCCAGGTGAGGAAGCGATTGAGCACCCCCACCCCGCGCCAGCGGGCAAGCGCCCGCTGCAGGCGCACGTTGGGCAACCGGCCGAGGCCGATGGCCCGGTCGGCGACGATCGGGTAGCGAACCTGCAAGCGGGCGCGGAGGCGCTCGGGATCGTCGTAGGGCAGCTCGTGGACCATCGTGAAGGCCCACATCTGCAGCGCGTACATCGCCACGTCGCGCTTGCGCGAGCGCGGGTAGAGGACGGCGAGACCCAGGGGGCCGGCGGCGCAAGCCGCAATCGTGACCGGAGCGGGGATGCGAGCCCGGCGGCGCAGCAAGGGCACGGCCACCGCGGCGCCGATCGCCGCCATCGCCCCGGCGCGCACCGCCTTCCGTAATGCAGGAGATGGTCGGCTCTTCTTCATCGGGCCGGCGAGTATAGGATGGCCGCGCTTTGACGCCCCACAGTCCTGGCGCCGACCAGATCGACACCCTGCTTTGGATTGGATTCGTCGCCGCGGCGATTCTCGTCGTCGTGGTCGTCGGCGGTTTGCTCTACACGCTGCGCCGCTACCGCGCCGAGCGCGGCGCCGAGCCCCGTCAGATCACCGGCGGCCGAGCCATCCAGTTGCGGGTCGGCGGCGCCCTGGCGGTCTTCGCCCTCGCGGTCTTCGTGATCAGCATCATCTACACCGACAAAGCTCGGGAGGCGCCGGCAAGCGGCGAGGCCAGTGGCCTGCTGCAGCTCACTGGGCCGCTGAAGATCACGACGACCGGGCAGCAGTGGCTGTGGCGCTACGACTATCCGAACGAAGCCTTCTCCTACTACAAGCTCGTCGTCCCCGTCGACACCGCGGTCGAACTGGACCTGGTCTCGACCGACGTCGTCCACACCTGGGACGTGCCCGAGCTGGGGGGCAAGCGCGACGCCGTACCGGGCAAGACCAACCACGTCGTCTTCCGCGCCGACGAGGAGGGGACCTACCGTGGCCAGGCGGCGACCCTCTCCGGCCAGTCCTACGCAGCGATGCGAACTGAGGTCGAAGTGGTCTCGCCCAAGGAGTACCAGGCCTTCACCGAAGGCGCGAAGAAAGACATCCAGGCGGCGCAGGACCGCGTCGTCAGCCTGATCGAAAACGGGGAAACGCCATGAGCCCAAGCCCGCGCCCCGAGCTGGTCGTCGACGGCTTCCCCTCACGCCGCCCACGCTGGGCTGAGATCGCGACCAGCGCCGACCACAAGGATCTCGGTCGGGTCCTGATCACCAGCGCCCTCGGCTTCCTCTTCATCGCCTTGATCGAGCTGCTGCTGATGCGGCTGCAGCTCGCGATTCCGGAGAACACCTTCCTCGATCCGGTCACCTTCAACCGGATGCTCTCGCTCTACGGCGCCACGACGATCTTCTTCGTCGCCGTCCCGCTCGCGCTCGGCTTCTTCTATTACGTGACGCCGCTGCAGATCGGCGCCCGCGGCACGGCGCTGCCGCGGCTCGGCCAGATCGGGACCTGGCTCTTCGTCGCCGGCGCCACCGTCCTCTACTCGGGCTTCCTCTTCACCCCGAGCGAGGCCGGGGTCAACCCGCTGCCGCCGCTCTCAGGGCTCGCCTTCCTGCCCAACAACGGCGTCGATGCCTGGGCCGCTGCGACCGGACTGGCGACGCTTGGCTTCGTCCTGATCGCAATCGATCTCGTCGCCACGCTGCGCCGCCTGCGCGCGCCGGGGATGGCCTGGCGCCGCCTGCCGGTCTTCTCCTGGGCGGCGGCGATCTCCTCCTGGCTGCTGCTTGTGATCGGCCCGGTGATGCTGGCGGCGATCACGATGCTGCTGATCGACCGCAACTTCGAAGGCATCTTCTTCGCCGGCGACGCCGGTGGCGCGCCGCTGCTCTGGCAGCACCTGAGCTGGATCTTCTACACCGGGACCTACATGCTGACCTTGATCTTCGCCCTCGGCGCGATCGCCGAGATCGTCCCTGCGCTTTCCCGCAAGCCACTCTTCAACCGTGGCGCGGTAATCGGGTCGCTGG
This sequence comes from uncultured Solirubrobacterales bacterium, assembly GCA_963718755.1. GTDB lineage: Bacteria > Actinomycetota > Thermoleophilia > Solirubrobacterales > 70-9 > VRUE01. The sequence goes on along the minus strand of OY970376.1, from coordinate 2,234,602 downwards.
TCACGATCGCCGTCATCGGCACGCTCGCCTGGATGCAGAACATGCTCACGGCGCCGATCGGGATCGGCTGGATGTACTTCGCGATGGCGATGTCGCTGGCGCTGATCGTCCCCTTCGGCCTGATCTTCTTCAACCTGATCTCGACCCTGGCCGGGGGCACGGTGCAGATGCGCGCGCCGCTGCTCTTCGCCGCCGGCGCGATCGTTGCGATCTCAATCGGCCTCGCAGCCGAGATCGAGCACTCGATGGTCGCCGTCGGCTGGCGCCTGCAGCACACCACCGACAGCACCGCGGCAACCCACTTCGCCCTGATCGGCGGCGCCCTCTTCGGCGGCTTTGCCGCCCTGCACTGGTGGTTCCCGAAGATGACCGGCCGCACGATGGGCGAGACGCTGGCCCGCGCCAGCTTCTGGACGATGCTGTTGGGCACCCTCCTCGCCTTCGTCCCGCTGGCCTTCGCCGGAACCTTCGACGGGCAGGTGATCGACGCCTACAAGTTCTTCGACGGAACCGGCGTCACGAGCTACAACCTGATCGCCACCATCGGCGCCTTCATTCTCGCCGCGGGCATTCTGATGACCCTCGTCAACGCGATCCTCAGTCGCGAGGGCGGCACGCCCGCCGGCCACGATCCGTGGCGCGGCGACTCGCTCGAGTGGTTCGCCTTGGCGCCTCCGGAGCCACACAACTTCGACCTCCTTCCCGACGTGCGCAGCCCGAGGCCAATGCGCGACATTCGCGAGGCGATCGCCCACCGCAGCGCCCGCGCCAAGCAGCCGGCGCGCGAGTCGCAGCCGGTAGCCTGAGCGCGGTGATCCTGTGAGCAGCGCTCAGACGGCTGCTATTTCGCAACGCTCCGCCGCGCCCTCGCTGCTGCGCGACTTCGCCACGCTGACCAAGCCGAAGGTGCAGTCGCTGCTGCTGTGGACGACGGTGACGACGATGTACGTCGCCGGCGACCCCTCGATCGGGCTGGTCTTCCTCACCTGCCTCGGCGGCGCCCTCTCGGCCGGCGGCGCCGGTGCGATCAACCACGCGATCGACCGCGACATCGACCGCACCATGGCCCGCACCGCCGGCCGGCCGGTCGCGAGCGGCCGCATCGCACCGGCAACCGCGATCGGCTTCGGCGCTCTGCTCGGCCTCTCCTCCTTCGTCCTGCTCTCGCTGACGGTCAACCCGCTGGCGGCGGCGCTCTCGCTCTCCGGCCTCTTCGGCTACGTCTTCGTCTACACGCTCTGGCTCAAGCGCACGACGCCGCAGAACATCGTCATCGGCGGCGCCGCCGGGGCCGTGCCGCCGCTGGTCGCCTGGGCCGCGGTCACGGGCGGGCTCAGCGGAACCGCCCTATTCCTCTTCGCGATCGTCTTCTTCTGGACCCCGCCCCACTTCTGGGCGCTCTCGCTGCTGATGAAGGACGAGTACGCGAAGGCGGGCGTGCCGATGCTGCCGGTCGTCCGCGGCGAGGACGAGACGCGGCGCCAGATCCTCCTCTACACGATCCTGCTCTACGCGGTTACCCAGCTGCCCTTCTGCGCCGGCGGCTTCGGGGTCGAGTACCTGATTGCCTCGATGACGCTGGGTGCCGGGTTCATCTACTGCGCCGTGCGCCTGCTGCGCAGCGCCGATCGCCGCTGGGCTCTGCGCACCTATCTCTTCTCGCTCGCCTACCTCGCCCTGCTCTTCCTGGCGATGCCGCTGGACAAGCTGGTCTAGGCGACCGGCGCCATGCCTGCCTGATAGAAATCCAGCCGTGGATCGCGAGACCGCCAGACGAGACATGGCAGCGGGCCTGGTCGCCGGCGGCATCGCCGCCGCGGTCTTCGCGCTCTGCTTCGTCGCCGCAATGCTCTACATCGCCTCATGAGCCCCGAGCATCGCGAGATCCCCGAGCCCGGTGAGCTGGTTTACCCGTCCCGCCCTTCCTGGGCGCCGCTCGTCTTCGCCTTCGCCGCCGCCCTGGCGCTGTGTGGCGTTTTCATCGAGTTCATGGTCCCCGGCTGGATCTACTCGATCATCGGCGGTGTCGTCCTCCTCTTCGCCCTGCGCAGCATGATCCGCAGCGCAATAAGCAGCTACTACCGGCTGCCGCGCAAGCAGCGCACCCGCGGCGCAGTGCTGCCGGTCGAGACCATCTCCCCGCCGCGCTCCTGAGCGCTTAGGCGAGCTCAGTCAGGCGTCATACCCGAGGTAGCGCCGGCCGACGTCCAAACGCGGACGATGTCGCGGATCGAGAGGACGCCGACGAGGTCGCCCTCTTCGAAGACCACGAGGTGGCGGATGCCGCGCGTCGACATCTCCGAGGCGGCGTGCTCGAGGCTCCAGTCCGGTGCGGCTGCCACCACGCCCTCGCTCATGTGGTTGGAGACGAGCTCGGTGTCGGGGTTCTGGCCCTGGCCGAGGGAGTTGAGAATGTCGCGCTCGGTGACGATGCAGGGCACCGGTCGCTCGTCATCGGTAACCACTGCGGCCCCCACGCCCTTCTCCACCATCATCTGCGCGGCCTCGCGCAGCGTGTGCGAGGGACCGACGGTGAGAACCACCTCCGACATCCCGTCCCGTACCTGCATCCTCGTCCCCTCCTTCGCGGCTCGCGGGTTAGTGAGAATCGCCTCAAGCCTACCCGACGCAGGCATCCCCACGCACCGCTTGGAAGCTGCCTCGGCGTATAGACTCCGGCGCGCTTCGCGCCGCAAGACGATGCCCAAGCCACCGAACCCGATCCGCGCCCTTCTTGCTCTAGCCGCTCTCGCCGCGGTTGCCGTCGCGGCCTCCGGCTGCGGCACCAGCAAGGGCGACGAGGAGCGCGGCCGCGTCCTCTTCATCCAGAAGTGCGGCGTCTGCCACGAGATGGCGCAGGCGGGCACCACCGCGCAGATCGGGCCCAACCTCGACGACGCGTTCGCCGCCGGCCGAGCTATTGGCGAGGATGGCGACACGATCGAGGGAATCACCGCAGCGCAGATCGAGAATCCGCGGCCGAGCACCGCCAACCCGGCGGTCTCGATGCCCGCCGACATCGTCACCGGCCAGGACCTCGAGGACGTCGCCGCCTACGTCGGGATGTACGCCGGCGTGCCCGGCGCGGCGCCGCCCAGCGTCCCCGGCGGGCCCGGTGCCCAGGTCTTCGCCAGCAACGGCTGCGGCGGCTGCCATACGCTGGCCGAGGCCGAAACGGGCGGCACCACCGGCCCCAACCTCGACGAAGTGCTTCCCGGCCAGAGCGCGGCGATGATCGACAAATCGATCACCGACCCCAACGCCGTCCTCGCCAAAGGCTTCCCGCCGAACGTGATGCCCTCGACCTACGGCGACTCGCTGACGCCGAAAGAACTCGAAGACCTCGTCCAGTACCTGCTGCAGAGCACCTCCGGCAGCAAAAGCAAAGGCGGCTGAGCCGCCCCGGCCGGGATCCGGCCGCTGACATCATCTGAGCAACGATGCGGACCCGGCTCAAAGACCGCCTCGACATCTCGCCGCGGCGCTATGCCCAGGTCACGCTCGTGGCCCTCGCCGCGCTCGCCCTGATCGTGCTGACGGGGGCGGCTGTCCGCCTCACCGGATCCGGCCTCGGCTGCCCCGATTGGCCCAAATGCTACGGCGGCACCGTGCCGCCGCTCGATACCCACGCCGTGATCGAGTACGGCAACCGCCTGCTCACCGGCTTCGTCGGCCTCGCCGTGATCGCCGCCAGCGTGCTTGCCTGGTTCCGCCGCCCCTTTCGCTGGCACCTCGCCTTCTTCGGCGCCCTGCTGCCGATCGGCGTCATCTGCCAGGCGATCCTCGGCGCTCTCGTCGTCAAGTACCACCTCGCCCCCGGCCTGGTGATGGGTCACTTCATCCTCTCGATGCTGCTGCTCGACGCGGCCTTCGCGCTTGCCTGGATGGCCCGCTACGAGCACGGCGAGCGTCGCTTCTCCACGGATCGGCTCGGCGTCTGGGCGGTGCGGGCGCTGATCCCGTTCGGCCAGCTGACGATCATCGCCGGCACGATCGCCACCGGCTCCGGACCCCACGCCGGCGCCCACGAAGGCGAGCTGGTCCACCGCTTCGACTTCGAGGGCGCCGGGACGCTGGAGTGGATGGTGCAGCGCCACTCGGCGATCGCGGCGGCATTCGGCCTCGCTGCGATCGCGGTCTGGCTGCTCCTGCGCCGCCCTGGCGGCGACGGGCGGGCGCTAGGCCCCCTGACCGCCGTGATCGGCCTACTGGGGCTACAGGGCGCTGTAGGCGGCCTCCAGTGGGCGCTGGAGCTGCCCAGTGAGATCGTCTGGCTGCACGTTGCCCTCGCCACCCTGACCTGGCTCGCGATGCTGTGGGCGGTGGCCACTGCCGGGCGGCTCCAGCCCCGGCAGGAATCCCAACCGGTAGGGCGGGCCGATAGGCCACACGACCATCAAGCCCCAGTGCTAACTCAGAGCTGAGTCGCAATCAGGCTGGCGAATCCGACGGCAAAGGTGACGAGCGCACCGCCGCCGAGCCGCAGCATGGTGCGATTGATGTCGTCAATCCGCCCTTCCACGCGCTCGAACTTGGTGTTCATCTCGGTTCGCATGTCGCGAAATCCGTCATCCATGCGACGGCCAAGCCCATCGACTTTTTTTTCGAGCCGGTCAAACCTATGGTCGACATTGCGACCAAAATCATCAAGGCGCTCGTCGGTCCAGGCTTCTCTCACGCTCGACATGGTCGCAGATCATTAGACAACAAGTTGCGCGAGTGGTGCGCTGAATGTAAATCTTGCCGCGCGGCTTCGTCAATTCTGTCTGACGTGCTCGGCGTCGAGATCGACGACCACATGGGTGATGGGGAGGTCGATCTCTCTCTGGGCCCGCTCGACGACGCCGTGCTCGAGCCAGCGCGAGCGGTGCGGCGGATGGGTCGAGATCACGATCTCGTCGGCGGGGAAGACGCGCAGCGCGTCCTCGATCGCGACGTTGGGATCGGAGTCGCCGATCTCGCCCCTGGCCTTGAAGCCCAGCCCCTCGATCGCGATTAGCGAGAGCTCCATCCGCTGCCGCGCCAGCTCGATCGCTTCGTCGACGTCTGATGCCCAGTGCTCGGCACGCGAGACCGAGTGAGCCGGAGTGACGACCAGAATCTCGCAATCGCGGTCGCGGCAGTGCTCGCGAATCTCCTCTTGAAGGGCGCCCCCGCCGACCGTCTCGTTGGCGACGACGAGCAGCCGATGCTTGCCATCCCCGCCGCGCGTTATCTCAACGTTTCGGGGCAGCGAGCCACGAGAGTTGCGATAGGCGAGGCCGGTGCCGAAGCCCAGCAACAGCGCCGCCCAGACGACCCCGACCACGGGCCGCGTAAGCAAGGTCAGCAAAATCACCGACACCGCCGCCACCCCGATCACCACGACCCAACGAAAAGCGTCAGCCTCGGATCTCAGGGGATTGTGCATAGCCAAAGTTTACCCCGGGACCAGAAAAATCAAGCTAAGTCAGCGACTGGAGCAACGCCTCCGCTGCAAGATGAGCTTGCGACTCATTCTGACTTCCGATCTACCCGCCTCGGTGAACGCCAACTCTAAGGTCACTTTGAGCTGCTTCGCCTTGCGGGGGCCAGTCGAGGGACACTTTCTTGACCTCAAACCTTGCCGCGGGGTGACTCGTATCCACTTTCTTCCTGAACCAGAGAAATAAAGGCCTTTCGGGAAAACCTTAACCCGCCGGTCTCTAACCCTTACATGCAAGACACCCGATTCGAGCAGATCTACCGCTACAAATACGCCGCCGCGCCCATCTCTCTTCATCCTCGCAATGCGCATTCGGCTCTGGGGCGCGGCCGCTTCAGTCTTTTCGGAAAACAACTGACGCCCATCGACAGCCAGCCCATTTGGAAAGTTCAAACCACTGAGGAGCTGTTCGACATTGCCACCAGAGAGATCTGCCCGACTGATCGATTTCTCTCCAAAGCCCGTGTTGGTCCAATAGAGGCTTCCCGCATGAATGTCGATCCCTCCAGGATAGTTACTGGTAGCCAAGAACTCCAAGTCCGCATCCGAGCCGTCTAGCCTAGCCCTGCCTATCAGCTTAAAATCAAACTCACCCCAGTACAGATGGGTATCGCTGACCGCGAGCGCACAGGGAGTAGGCGCCACGTCCACGATGACTTCAGATTCATCACTACCAGACAGATCCGCCCGCCAGATTGCTCCTTCCTGGTTGCTGCTCCAATAGATCGCTTGATCATCCACGGCCAAACCGCAGGGACGCTCTGCCGTGACAATGAAGCTTGGGTTCACTTCCGAGCCATCGAGACGCGCCCGTCCAATGCTGTCTCCCGCCATGTTCGTCCAGTAGACAAAGTCGGAGTCCACCGCAACATCACAAGGTAGATCTCCCCCAAATCGTATGAAATCGTCATTAACTTCCGAGCCATCGATATTAGCTCGTCCGATCGCATCCGAATTCGCGTCAGGCCAATAAATATGGTGCGAATCGACATCGATTCCACACGAAAAGTGGCTTGACCGAGTAAGGACGAAAGAGCTATCGAGCAAAGACCCGTCCAGATTCGCCCGCGCAATGTCGGATTCCGAATCCCAATAGATCGCCGCATCCGCTCGCTCCAGTGAAAACAGCATGCCGAACAGCAGCGCGGCTAGCGCCAGGAAATTTCGCGGCATCATTTGCTTACTAAGGCCTCCAGTTCACTATCGCTGATGCGAGTGGTAGTGGGCATACTTCTTCATCCAGCGCCGGTTCTCCGATCCGTTGTCATCGCCCCCACCGCGTCCAACTCCGAGCAGGATCGCGCCCACGAGCACCGTGGTGGTGAGAACACCTATCGCCTCCCTGATCCGCAAGCTTTACCCAGCCTGCCAACGACGCTCGGTCGGAAAGGGACGCTCGGTCGGCCAGCGGCGCTTTGGCGGATCAGTGCTTGAGTCGAAGAGGACGAGTTCGTCCAGGTCTCGCTCAAAGGTGACTTTCTTGTGGGGAATCAGGAGGCTGAGGAGGCAGCCGTTCACGTCCTCTGCCAATTCTTCCGGAGTCCGGCGAAGTTCGATATATACGCGATTGCCCTTGTACTCGATGATTGGCTCTTCGAGCATCGGCGGGTCAAGTTTGCAGACCTCGATCACGGCGCGAATACGGACCCAATTGGAGCCGACTGGAGGGTCGACTCCCCACTTGACCGCACGCTCGAACCCGTTGTCATCGCCCCCACCGCATCCCACTCCGAGCAGGGTCGCGCCCGTGAGCGCCAGGATGCCTATCGCCTTCCTGACCTGCAAAGCCATCGGTGTCACCCGCCGAGCTTCAGTTGAAGCGGCTCCATGCCCATGTGGTGAAGTATTCCGGGAACCCGGTTCGAGGGCATGTTTGGTGGATGCAGCAGAGGCGCCACAAGAGTTTCGGTCAGCGTGTCGTGGGGACGCCCAGCCGAGACCAAGCCGATGGATGCGCCGGTATACCGGTTCCAAACCGGCGATCCGCTGTCTCCGTGTTTGGGCCGTTTGTCCTCGCGGAACCTGACCCAGTACCCAGCAAGGTCGTAGGGCTCGTCGGTGTCCGCCCAGTCGAGCGAGCGCGCGACGATCCGACCGCAGGCAACGGTCTTCGATATGGCCCCGGAGTAACAGACGGTGTTGCCTTTTCTGGCCCGCCCTGGCGGCTCCGTGGGCAGCGCATGGCCGCCCCAGCCCCATTTGGCCAGAGGCACGATGCCACCTTGCTTGATCCGGATCGCCGCTCCGTCGGTGCGCACGTTGCTGGCTTCGGCGTACTGGAGTGCGTTACGCGCGAGCCTGCCGACTTCGCTCTTTCCCGCGTCGTCGAATTCTTGACTTTCGTCCTGCGGCGCTCGCCATACTTCCGTGTCGATTTTGGTGTAGCAATGGCCGGCGGTGAGGAGGAACCACCGCCAGAGATCCCCGCCGCCACCCGGTTTGGGGACTTTCTCCTGGGCTCCGAATCCTGCGGTGCAGGGATTGGGTCCTGCCAGGACCCCTCCCGGGGTATAAACATTGCCGTTGATGTAGTCGCCGGCCCGCATCCTGCCGCTGTTGCGGTAGCGGCCCTCCAGCAGCGCTCCGCCGCCCGCCTCGTACTCGACCGCGACCGGCGCGTTGGCTCCCAGCATCTGATCTAGGATGCTTTCGACCTGGGCGACGTTGGGCGTGCCGACGCGGGTGGCTTTCCCGGCTTCGTCGTCCTCGACGCTGACGACCAGGTTCGCGAGGGTCGAGTTCGATTCGATCGCGCCCAGTACCGATTGCGCGGTCGCCCGCACCGAGAGGTAGGAGGCAGTTGGGGCGGTCGGGTAGACCTGCAGCCTCGGCCACGCCTCCAGCGACAACGACGTTTTCAGGCTCCCCAGCTCATCTTCTTGGTCATCGATGAACCCTATGTGCATGACCCCGCCGGCGGGATGGTCCATGTAGTACCCGGCGTAGCTGCCCGGGCTGGTCGCTTCGACCCACTGGTCGATCTTTTCCGCGTTGACGTTGTAGAACCATTCCCGGTAGTCCAGCTCGGCCACGTCCGCCGGCCGCAGCGGCACGCCCCACCGCTCCGTCGTTGCCCTGGCCACCTGCCCGGCCGGCGTATTCGGCTCGTTCCAGGCTTTGATCAGATCGAGGATTCGTTCGTTCAGCTCGGTCTCGTTGGCGACGGGAAAAACGACCTCGAGTCCGTATTCCTCGCGGAACATGGCGATGTCGCGGAACCGCGGCTGCACGGGGGTGCCCGGGGCCAGGGGCGCCGGTTTAGGGACATCGACCCAGAAGCGCTCGCTGGTGCTTTCTTCGTTGCGATCGGTCGCGATCACTTCGAGCTGTAGATGCCCCGGAGCTTGCAGGTCGGATTCGGCGATCCATTCGCTCTCTTCTTTTCCGGTGCATTCGATCACTTTGGGTTTAGGGCATAGATGCTCATCGACCAGGGTGTCGCCGTTCGCGATGATCTGAATCGAGGCGAGTCCCTCTACCGATTCCGCGTCGACCTCCAATACCCGGGCGCCTTCCCAGAAGAAGCCGTCTATTTCGCGGTTGTCATAGAGCGCTCCGTGAATATCGAGCTCCGGTGGTTTTTTCACGTTCCACCATTTGAGCACCGAGCCGTCATCGCCGATGTCATAGACGAGGTGCGGCGCGCCTGGTGGGATGACTTTCGTGCTGCGTGCCGGCTGATCGGTGTACTCGAATTCGGTGGCTTTGACCGGGCCGCCTTCGATGCTGACGCGAACCTCTTGCACCCGCCCGACGGTCGCTTCGTAGTCGATCTCAGCCCAGGTCCCGCTGGGAAGCGTGATTTTGCTCAGCCGTCCTTCGTCGTAGTCGTAGTCGGTCTCGCCGTCGGGGCCATCGTGGGAGACGAGCAGATCTCCTTCGTGGGCATAGTCGTGTTCGCCGGATGCATTGCCGGCGACGCTCGAGACCAGCCCGCCTGGCGTTTCAACCTCGACCTTGGCATCGCCGTCGGTGAGGTCTAGCTGCGCCGCCTGAGCAGGGACGTAGTTGGCGGTCCGCCACTGCTGGATGCGGTTGTTGTAGGCGTCGGTGACCCAGAGGTGGCCTTCCCGGTCGGTGGCGATGCCGCTTGGGAAGTCGAGGCCGAACTGGCCCGCTCCGGAGCCCGCGGTGCCGAACTGGCCGACGTATTGCCCGGCCACGTCAAAGCGCTGCACGCGGTTGTTGAGCAGGTCGGCGACCCAGACGTTGCCTTTGTTGTCGATCTCGACCGCGTCGGGCTTGTTGAACTGGCCGTTGCCCGAACCAGCCGAGCCGACGTTGCTTTTGAAGGTCCCTTCGGAGTCGAAGACGGAGATCCGGTTTTTGTTCCGATCAGCTATCCAGACGTTGCCACCGGCATCCACATCGATGCCCATCGGTTCGTAGAGCTGTCCCGAGTCGACGACTTTGAGGAACTGCCCTTCCTCATCGAACTTCTGCGCGCGGCCGTTGAGGACGTCCGCGACCCAGATATTGCCCTCGAAGTCGGCAACGACCTCTTCGGGCTTGTTCAGCTGCCCGTCGCCGGAGCCGTAGGCGCCGAACTTTGAGATGAATTCGCCCGCCGTGTTGAACTTCTGGATGCGGTGGTTGTTGGAGTCGGCGACGACGATATTGCCGTCGCGATCTACGGCAATCGAGGAGGGTCGGTTGAACTGGCCGTTGCCGGAGCCTGAAGAGCCATATTTGGCGATGAATTTGCCGCTTGCGTCGAACTTCTGGATGCGGTTGTTCGACTTGTCGGTGACCCAGAGGTTGCCATGGAGATCGACCGCCACGTCGGTGGGGAAGTTGAACTGGCCGTTGCCAGAGCCACTGGCACCAAAGGAGGCGTTGTAGGTGGGTTTGTCGATCGGGACCAGCCACTCCTGCACCCGGTCGTTGTAGGGGTCGGCGATCCAGAGGTGGCCCTTGGAGTCGGCGGCGATCCCCATCGGGAAATCGAGTCCGAATTGGCCAGGGCCGGAGCCCGTGGTGCCGAACTGGCCCAAGAGCTGCCCGGCGAGGTCGAGACGCTGGATCCGGTTGTTGCCCAGATCGGCGACCCAGACGTTGCCGTAGTTGTCGATTTCGAGGCCGTCGAGACGGTTGAACTGGCCGACCGTGCCGACGTTGCTTTTGAAGTTGCCTTCTGAGTCGAAAACGGTGATGCGGTTTTTCTGCCAGTCCGCGACCCAGACGTTGCCGCCTGAATCGACGTCCACCCCGGTCGGTTCGTAGAGGTAGCCGGAGTCGAAGACTTTGAGGAATTCGCCTGCGCTGTTGAACTTCTGCACGCGGCCGTTTTGGGTGTCGGCGACCCAGATGTTGCCGGCGGTATCGACACTGACCTCTTCGGGCTTGTTGAGCTGCCCGTTACCCGAGCCGGAGGTTCCGAATTTGGAGATGAAGGCGCCTTCGGGGCTGAGCTTTTGTATGCGGTGGTTGTTGGAGTCGGCGACGAGGATGTTGCCGGCGCTGTCGATTGCGACAGAGGAGGGCCGATTGAACTGGCCGTTGCCCGAGCCGAGAGAACCGTATTTCGCCAGGAATTTGCCGCTCGGGTCGAACTTCTGCACGCGGTTGTTGGACTTGTCGGTGACCCAGAGATTGCCCTGCGGGTCGATCGCGACGTCGGTGGGGTGTTTGAACTGGCCGTCACCGGAGCCGTTGGCGCCGAAGGAGGAGCTGTATTTCGGCGCGGAGATCAACTCCGGCTCTGGGATCTGGAGTTCTTCGGGGTCGGCGGCGAAGGTCGAGGGGTCCTCCACCTCGATCTCGGCCAGCTCCCCGCCTTCGTAGGCGTAGTCGACCTTGGCGGAGCCCTCGGTGAGACGTGCCTCGGTCTCGCCAGTGGCATCAAATACGACAGAGGTCGCGGATTCGCCAGTCTCATCGGTCAGCTCGTAGCCACCCGTTGATTTCTTGGCGAGAGTGGCCTGCAGGACAGGGTCGAATTTCTCCGCACCGGCTTCGGTGGGAAGCTCGACCTCCTCCTCCACGGCGCCGCTGCGGTCGATCAGCTCCGCCTCATCGGGAGCCGGCGAGCCGCCCGTATCGACCGGCTCCAGGTCGGGGGTCTGGGCCAGCGTCCAACCGTCGCCCCACTCGGTGTTCTCTGAGTCCGGGAGCTGGGAGTTGTAGAAGCGCTCGACTTCCAGATCCACTCCAGCGGTTCCATCGACGTCGATGTCGCGCTCGCGGTAGACGAGGTTGCCGTTCATCACGTTGACGGCGAGTTCGGGGCGGGCGGGATTCTCTTCTTCTGATTCGGCGCCCTGCCCGTTGGGAAGGGAGAAGTAGTGCATCACGTACTCGTCTTTCATCCCGGTGGCGGGGAAGTATTCGAACTCGATTTCGCGTTCTTTTTCCTCGCCGACGAAGTCCTTGGCGATGACTTTGAGTTTGTGGCTACCGGCCGTGTCGATCTCGGTCAGGTCGAGCGGGTAGGTGACGTTCATTTCGCAGCTGGTCTGCGGGCATTCCGAATTCGCGCTCCACGGCACCTCCAGCTCTTTCCAGGGCACTTCCAGCTCTTTGTCCTCAAGCCAAACCTCGATGTCTTTTACGCCTGAGCGTTTGTCTTTGTTGTTGGTCGTCCCCCAGACACCGTCCTTGGCTTTTATCGTCAGGTTGTAGACGGGGAGGCGGAGCTTGTCTTCGCCGTCGCCCACAGGTTTTTCGCCTTCGGTGTAGGAGACCACCTCGCCGGTCGCTTCCGCGAGCTGGCCGCTGAGGGCGACTTCGGGCTTGCTGTTGTCGACCCTGGTCGTGAAGAATTTTTCGGCGGTCTTGCCAGTCGGATCGGAGACGGTCACGCTGGATTCCCTGACTCCCTCGCCGAAGCTGTCACCGGTGATTTTGTTTTTCCCGGTGACGCCGCTAAACGGGGAGGTGCGGGTGGTCGGGCAGGTGGAGCCGTAGAGGCCGGTGCAGTTGTTTGGCCTTTCTTCTGCAATCACGCCTTTGCCTTCGTTCAGGAGCTTGACGTACTGCACGCCGAGACCCTCGTCCCAGGAGCTGACGCTGATATTGGTCGGCGCTTTGTCGCCGAACCAGGAACCCGACGGCACGCCCGCAGAGGTGATGCCGGGGCCCCAGGTGTCGTCCAGCCACAGCGCAACGCCGCCTGCGTAGAGGTTGCGGTCGCAGGCGAGCCAGACGCCGGGCGCCCCGGTGCCCATGCCGATGACCGCCGCCTGGCCCCAGCCGGCCAAGGTGACGGCGCCTTGTTTTTTCTTGGCTTCATCGCGCAGGAACGGGGCCCACTGGTCGCCGGGGTTCCACAGTCCCGCGTAGTCGTGCGGCTCTTCGGACCCGCAGCCGTTGTCAACCCGCAAGAAGGGGTTGATCCAGGCATGGACGATCAGGACGGCACCGTTGGCGGTGCTGTAGGTCCACTGGCCACGCTGCTCGGGGCCATAAAAGGCGTCCCAGACGTTGGTTAGCAGGCCGGGTTTCGTTCCTCCCCAACAGCAGACGTCGTGCACAATGTTGCTGTTGTTTGAGTCCCATTTCCAGGCGCCGTTGGTGAGCAGGTCGAGGTTTTTCCCTTCATGCCAGTTGTTGCCGTCCTGGATGATCGCGGGGTCGAGCAATATCGGGCGGGCGTAGTCGCCTTCGCGGTGGGCCACGTTAAGAACGATCGAGTCGCCCTCGACCTCCAGCGTGACCGGCACATCGGTCTGCTGTGCGTCTAGCGCCCAGGGCCTCGGAATTCGCGTAAGCGTCTCGCCTTCGCGCAGGACCTCAGCGCCTCCTTGTCCGTCGGAGCGAAGTTCGGCACCCGGGGGCACCTCGATGGCAAAGCGGAATTCCTCCGGGCTGTCCTTGGAGCGGAGCAGATTGAAAAGCTCGGCGCCGAAGCTGGTGCTCGCCACCATGAGGTCGGTGTGGGGCAATACCTCCGGGTAGAAGAGGTTCTTGTCGCCGAAGCGCCGAGCTGGACTCTCAGCAGCTCCGGCCTGCGCGATCGCGAATCCTCCATCGCCGACCTCGATCGCCCCACGCGCGGAGGCGGGCAAGGCGAGATCGACAAGAGCGTTGTCCGTCTTGAAGCCCTGCGGCGTTTCTTCCAGCGTCAGGTCTACTTTGGATAGCTCGCCATTTTCGTCCTCCGTTCGCACCGGGAGGGTCGAGTCCATGAGTGAACCGTCACCTTCGTCTTTGACGATGGCGGCTGAATCATCGACGGGCTTGACGAGCTGCGCATCGCTCAGGAACCTGCTCGGATCGCCGTTCAGGGCTTCTAGCTGTGGCTCAAAGAAGGCTCTCAGGAGCTGTTCTGATTCCCCTGCGGAGAGGTCGCCAAAAGCGAGCAAGGAGCCGTCACGCTGCTCAATTGCCCCTGAGCTGGCGAGCCATTCCTTACGCTCCTTTTCCTTGGCTTCGCTTTCGAGCAGAGCTTTGTAGACGTCGCTGGCGTCGGGGACCTGAGCTGCGGCGATTTCTTCTTCCTGGCTCGTGCGGGGCGTGAACTCGACCTTTTCAGATTCAGGGGAGGGCGCTTCCGTCTGCTCCGCCGCGAAAACCGGGACGGCAGAACAAGCAAGCAGCAAGATGACAAAAGCCCCGAGCCATCGCAGACGGGTAAGAGCTGCGCTCGACTTGGCATCGGAACCCGAGCCTCGCTGGGACAAACCCTGCCTCCTGTAATCGTTGTCTTACCTGCCTGAGCTTCCTCCCTGGCGACAGGCGCCGGACGAGCGCACAACTCCTATCTGCCCGCAGACAGTTGTGTCAACAGACTGGTGCGGTCATTTCGAGATTGCTGCGAGCAAACAATATAGACTTAATGAACTGGAATGTTTTTCTACCGGGAAATAGGTAGAAGCAATCGCAAGCGATTTCTCCGGCCCGATGCGCCGGTTACCGCGGCCGTCAGAGGATGTAAACAGAGGTGTAGACGATGATCCACATCACGTCTACGAAGTGCCAGTAGATGCCGGGCACCTCTACCCCGAGGTGGTCCTCAGCTTTGGGGCCGAAGTGGCCGCGGAAGGCGCGGATCGTGGCGAAGCTGAGCAGTGCCAGGCCGACGAAGACGTGGGCGCCGTGGAGGCCGGTGAGGCCGTAGAAGATCGAGCCGAAGCCGAGGTCGCGGGCGCTGAAGCCGATGTGCACGTACTCGTTGACCTGGATGAAGAGGAACGTGGCGCCGAGCAGCCAGGTCAGCACCAGGCCGAGTTTGAGGCCGTTGCGGTTGCCGCGGCGGATCGACTCCAGCGCGTAGTGGATCGTGAAGCTGGAGGAAATGAGGATCGCCGTGTTGATGCCGGCGACCGCGACGGGGAGCTCGAAGGGCTCGGGCGGCCAGCTGGGCGGGTCGACGACGACGCGGAGGAAGAAGTAGGCGGCGAAGAACGCCCCGAAGAGCATGATCTCGGAGACGATGAAGAGCAGGATTCCCAAGGTCTGACGGTCGATCCGCGAGCTCTGGTGGGCCTCAGGCGGCCCGTGATGCTCCTCGTGGGCATGGCCGAGGGCAACGGTTGCGCTCTCCATCAGGTGCTCTCCTCTCCCTCGGCGACCGCAGCCGCGACGGTGGCGGCGGGCCGGCCGACCTCGAGGTGCTCGACCTGCTTGTCGGTGATCTCGCGGGTGCGGCCAATCAGGTCCTCGTCGAGCCAGCGCGAGGTCTCGCCGGCGAAGGTGGAGATCAGCACCTCGTCGACCCGGTAATGCTCGATCGCGTTCTGGACGGCGTGGAAGGGATCGGGGCTCATCGGCTGGCCGGTCGCGTCGACGTCGGCCCGGTAGAGCTCGGCGAGCGTCGAGGCCAGGTCGCCGACGATTTCAGCCTCGGAGACGTCGTCGGCCCGCGGGCAGATGATCGTGTAGCGGTGCGGGTGGCCCGCGGCACGCTCCTTCAATCTCGTAACCAGATCCGGTGCGGCGACGGTCTGGGTGGCGACGACGAGCGTGTGGCTCTTCTCCAGGCTGATCGAGTCGTCCTGGACGCGCACCGGGATGTGGGTCACCGCGACATCGGGTTCGAAGCGATTCTTCGCCCACTCGACGAGGTCCTTGCGGGTGATGCCGAAGCGGGTCTCATGGCGGCAGGAAAGAAGGACCTCACCGGGTTCGTGAGCGCGCACGGCGTCATCGAGCGCCAGCGCCGGGTCGCGATCCATCACCTCGCCGACCGAGTCGACCCCGTACTCGGAGAGGATCGACATCGTCACCTCGACCCGAGCGCGGGCGGCATCGCGCAGCTCGCCGGCGTCGATCAGCTGGCCAACGGCGGGCTGGTTCTGCGGGGCGGCGACGGCGACGAACGGAACCTTCTCGGCCCGCTCGGCGACCGCCGCCAGCAGCTTGCGTCCGCCGGCGACCTCGTTGAGGAAGACCAGCAGCGGCTGTGCCTGTGCAGCCTCGGCGCTCACGCTTGGCTCACCACGGTCGGCTCCGGTTTGGCGACCTGGTCGCCCTCGCCGGCCATGATCGCGTGGCGGGCGCCGGGCACGCCGAACTCATAAGGCCCACCGACCACGCGCGGGATCTCGTCGAAGTTGAAGATCGGCGGCGGCGAGGAGACCTGCCACTCGATCGTCTTCGCCCGCCACGGATTGCCCTCGGCGCGCGGCCCGTAGCGCCAGCTGACGACCATGTTGTAGAGGAAGACCAGCTGGCAGGCGCCGAGCATGAAGGCGAAGCAGCTGATCAGCAGGTTCCAGTTGCCGAACTGCTCGGCGTAATCGGCGACGCGGCGCGGCATCCCGTCCATCCCCACCCAGTGCATCGGGATGAAGGTGCCCCAGGTGCCGATCACGGTGCCCCAGAAGTGGACGCGGCCCAGTTTCTCGTCGTACATCCGCCCCGTCATCTTCGGGAACCAGTGGTAGATGCCGGCGAAGATCGTGAAGACCGAGCCGCCGAAGAGGACGAAGTGGATGTGGGCGACGATGAAGTAGGTGTCGGAGACGTGGATGTCGATCGGCACCATGCCGAGCATGACCCCACTGATGCCGCCGATCGTGAAGGTGACGATGAAGGCGAGCGAGAACAGCATCGCGGTCGAGTAGGTGTGGATCTTGCCGAAGTAGAGCGTCCCCAACCAGGAGAAGATCTTGATCCCGGTCGGCACCGCGATCAGCAGGGTCGTGATCATCATCGGCACCCGCAGCCAGCTGAACATGCCGGCGACGAACATGTGGTGCGCCCAGACCGAGTAGCTGAGCACGACGATCCCGATCAGCGCCAGCGCCATCAGCCGGTAGCCGAAGATCGGTTTTCGGGCGTGGGTCGAGATGACCTCGGAGATGATCCCGAACCCGGGCAGCATCATGATGTAGACGGCCGGGTGCGAGTAGAACCAGAAGATGTGCTGATAGCTGATCACGTCGCCACCGCCCAGCGGCTCGAAGAACTGGGTGCCGAGGGCGCGATCGAAGAGGACCATGAACTGGGCGCCGGCGATGAAGGGCGTCGCGGCGACGACCAGCAGCGAGGTCGAGAGGTTGGCCCAGACCAGCAGCGGCATGCGCCAGAAGGTCATTCCGGGCGCACGCATAGTGATGATCGTGACTAAGAAATTGAGCGCGGTCGCTATCGAGGACGCCCCAGCGAACTGCACGCCTAAGTTGAAGAACGACTGGCCTAAGGGGGCGCCGGTGGAGAGCGGCGCGTAACCGGTCCAGCCGGCGTCGAAGGCGCCACCCGGCGCCAGGTAGCTGCCGATGAAGAGCAGCCCCGCCAGCGGCAGCATCCAGAAGCTGAGGGCGTTGAGGCGCGGGAAGGCCATGTCCGGCGCGCCGATCATCAGCGGCAGCACGTAGTTGGCGATGCCGGCGAAGACCGGGATGACGAAGACGAAGATCATCAGCACCGCGTGCGTCGAGAAGAGGCCGTTGAAGGTCGAGGCGTCGACGATCTGCGCGCCCGGCTGGGCCAGCTCGGCGCGGATCAGCATCGCCAGCAGCCCGCCCAGGAAGAAGAAGAAGAAGGTGGTGACGATGTACTGGATGCCGATCACCTTGTGATCGGTGTTGAAGCGGAAGTAGTCGCGCCAGCTCTTGGCGCCGTGCTGGGAGTGGTCCTCGGGGATCGTCGGCATGCCGACGGCCCAGCGCAGCCAGTAGTCAAAGCAGCCGAACCCCGCCAGGAAGCCGAGTGGGCCGGTGATCAGCGGCACGACGACGTGCGGGTAGCCGGTCTGCTCGGTCTGCCAGATCGGCAGGCCGGAGACCTCGCGCAGCACGACGACGAGGCCGACGCCGAAGGCGGCGGCGAGCACAGCGCCCAAGATGCCTCGAATCCAACCCGGTTGCTTGATCGCGGCAGCCATCAGGTCCTCTCCATTATGCCTCTAGGCTCCGCCCGGGCCGACCGGGAGCGGGTTGGTTTCGGTGTCCTGGCGGATCGTCTCCAGGTAAGGCGATGGGATCTTCTCTTTCAGCCCACTGACCCATTTGCGGAAGTCGGCCGGCGTTTCAACCACGACCGTCGCCCTCATCGCAGAGTGGCCGAAGCCGCAGAGCTCGGTGCAGATCAGCTGGTAGGTGCCGAGCTTGTCCGGGGTGACGATCGCGGTCGTCGTTATGCCCGGCACGTTGTCTTTCTTGATCCGCCACTCAGGCACCCAGAAGGAGTGAAGGACGTCGAGGGCGTGCATCTTGAAGTGGACCTGGCGGTCGAGCGGGACGTGCAGCTCGCCCTCCGAGTAGGCGTTGCCCTTGCCCGGGTAGCCGAAGCTCCAGGCGAACTGCTGGGAAAAGACGTCGACGGTCAGCGGATCCTTCGCCGGCTCTTCGATCTCGTTGAGGACGGCCCAGCTGTAGGCGCCACCGAAGAGGACGATGATCGTCGGGATCAGCGTCCAGGCGATCTCGAGCCGGGTGTTGCCATGGATCGGCTCACCGTCGGATTCGTCGCCCGGCTTGGCTTTGAATTTCCACAGGGCGTAGAAGAGCATCACCATCACCAGCGAGAAGACAAAGGCCGAGAGGACGATCATCACGTCGAGCAGCGTGTCGATCTTCGGCGCCGCCGTCGAGGCGCCCTGGCCGTTCCAGTTGATCGGCACCATCACGACCGAGATCAGCACGGTCAACGCAACGGTGGCGGCAAGCATCTTCGCTATCGGCAGGCGGCCCATCATCGGCGGGGGCGCATTCTATGCAAGCGGCAGACGGTCAAGCTCGCCCCGCGAAGCGGCGATCACGCCGCGGGCCACGCCCTCCCAGCTCCAGAGCCGCCGTGCCGTATCGACCAGCGCCTCGCGAGCCTCCACCCGCTCAGCCTCAGACAGCTCCAGCCAGCGGTTCAACCGCTCGGCAATCGCCTCGACGGCTCCCTCCTCGACCGGGAAAGAGACCAAATCAGCCGCGGCGGGCGGCAGCGCGGCGGCCAGCTGGCGGGAGACCTCGAGCATCCCGGAGTGCCCCGCGGAGACCGGCAGCACCCCGCAGGCGGCGGCCTCGGCGGCAACCATCCCAAACGCCTCAGGGAAGGTGCTGGGCATGACCAGAGCCTCGGCATCGGGCAGCAGCTCGGCGACCTCGTCGTGCTCCAACCGCCCGATGAACTCGACCGAGCCGGCCATGCCCTTGGCGGCCTCGACGTAGCCGGCGGGAGGATCGGCAAGAAACGCGCTCAGGATCGGCAACGGCGCCTCCCCCCCGCCCTCGAGCCCCCAACCCAGCCTGGCGATCTCTCGCGCATCGCTCAAATCCCCGCCGTCGAGAGCCGCCAGCAAGCGACGCAGCCCCCGCTCGTACTCGCCGTAGCCGGCGATCACGAGCTTGGCGCCGGGATGAGTCGCTCGAACCAGGGGCCACGCAGCTATGAGCAGGTCCACCCCCTTGGAAACGATCAGCTTCCCGACGAACGCCACTTGGCCTTTCTCCGAGGGTGGCCCACCCTGTGGCAGGACCCGCGGGCTGAATGCCTCCGTGTCGACACCCGGCGGGCCCAGCCGAGTCTTCTCCTTCAGTCCGGCGACGTTCGGCAGCGCCGCCCAGAGCGACTCCGCCGTATGGCGGGAGCCGACGAGAACGCCGCTGGCGGCGTTCATGCCCTCTTCGGCGTAGGGAAGGAAACGCGGGTGCGGTTTGACCGTGTACTCCAGCGCCGAGCCATGGATCTTGGCTGCGAACTGGCCGATTTCCGCCCGGGCAAGGACCAGCGGGCCCATGACGAGATGGCCGCCGAGAGCGGCGTCGACGCCCCCCGCCGCTCCGGCAACCTCACGCACGGCGGCCACGTTGGCGTCGATGTAGCGGTCGAGCTCGACCTCGGTCAGCTCCGGATAGGTCTTGACCTCGAAACCCTCGTAGGGGTCTTTGACGTAGACCGGAAGCAGGCCGTGGATGTCGGGATTGTGGATCTCGACCCCCTCGATCTCGACCCCGCGGTCCTGGCAGAGGAGGTGGACCTGATGGCCGAGAGCGGCGAGGGCACGGGCGAGGTTGGCGGTGTAGATGTTGCTGCCGGTGCCGCGCAGCATGTAGCCGTGGAATAAAAGGACGCGCATCGTGCCGGGCAAGCTATTAGTGTTCCCGGCCGTGAACTCGAAGCAGCTCTACCGGATGCGGGCGCCGGCCTCGGGCCGGGAGGCCCTCGCCCACGCCGAGCCGGGCTCGGTCTACGTCGACCGCGAGACCGACGAGGAGATGGCTCCGGTGGCGATGGTGCTGCCCCTCGCCCCCTCCGCCTCCGCCCTGCCGCGCACGCCGGAGAATCTGCGCGCCTGCCGCCGCTGCGATCAGCTGATTGGCGTTGACGTCAGCGACTGCGAGTACTGCGGGCTGCGCCAGGAAGCGCTCGACGCCCGCTAGCCGAGCGAGGCACCGGAGGCTCAGAAGAGCCGGTCCCTGCGGGGATTGATCGCTATCCGGTTCGAAAAGCCGAATAGATCCTGGGCCTCGGCGGCCACCGCATCTCGACGAGCCCGCTCCTCGTCGCTGCAAAACACCCACATCTCCCACAGGCCGAGATGGCGACCCTTGATGTCGCGGAAGGCCGAGTCGACGTCGTCGGCGCGCTCCTCCTGGCCAGGCTGCCGTGACAGCCAGTGCTTGACCCGCTTGTAGCCAGGTGCTTTCGGCGGGCAGTAGACAAAGACATCGTCGGCATCGACCTTGGCGCTCTTTGCAAGCCTGGCACTGAGCTTCGCGCGCTCCGGCGGCGAGAAGAGGCCCAGCTTGTCGAGCTCGTGCCGGCGGTCTTCGTATTGCTGGTCGGTTCGCGCGCTTTCACCCAGCAGCTGCGCCCTGTACACGCCCCGTGGCAATTCACGGCGGCCAAGACGGGTCGCCGCCCGCTTGACGGATCGGCGAGTCGACTGCTGCAAGCGATCGAGGACGACATCGTCCGCGAGCCACTCGTATTCCTCTTCGCTCAGCATCGGCTTGGCTGAACGACGACCCCAGATCGCAGCGCTGAGCGCCTTGTCGAGCACTGCCGAGGCGGCGTTCTTACGCTTGTGGCAATAGACCTTCAGGAATAGCGCGTAGCGCTCCGCCAGCAGGCTCTCCACTGCGTACTCCCGGTCCACCCGCACTCCGTCCTTGCCAAACAGCAGCGAGACAAACCGCTCCCCGCCGGCGCCGGGTAATGCCTGCAGCCTGAACTGCCGGAAGATCGCCGAGTCGATTCGGTGGTCGACGCCGCAGTGGAAGGCGTCCCGATCGATGTAGTCGAGCACGTCGGCGCCGGTCGAGCCGCTGACCAGGTCGGCGATCGCGCTTCGATCCTGGATCGAGGCATCGTCGTCAAAGTGAGCGATGGCGGCCTCACCCGCTTCGTTCTGGCGCAGCACGCCCCCGAGCGCCGACCTCGGGCTGAGCACCAAGCGTTGGATTCGGTCTCGGTTCTTGTCGTGCCGCTCGAAGATCCCGAGCTCATCCTCGATGGTGTGCCCAAACGCGACGTGGGTCACGTCGTGGATCAGCGCGTAGATCCTGGCGACCAGACGCGTTTTCAGTTCGATCTGCACACCCGTGGTCTCCTCGATGCTTCGCAACATCTGCTCGGCCCTGAAGACGGAGCCAATGGCATGTGCAAGCCGCGAGTGCTGTGCCCCTGGGTAAACCAGGTTCGTCAGGCCGAGCTGCTTGAAATGGCGCAGCCGCTGCATCTCCGGCGTGCTGAGAATGTCGCGCTCGTAATCGGTCAGACGTACGTCCCCGAAGAGCGGATCGCGCACGACGCGAGGGAAGTAGATCGCGTTTTGGCTGCCTGACGACGCCGGCCTCCGCTCGCTGAAGTCCTCCCGCAGCTGCTTCGCCTGCCCGAGTGCCTCCTCGGTGGATGGCCGATCTCTGTCGGAGACGGCGATGAGGCTCATGATCAGCTGCGACACCTCTGGTGCGACGAGCGGATTTCGCTCATTCACCCTCTGCGGAGAGTGCGAAAGCATCTGCTCCCGCAGTTCGGAGGCATCCTGATCGGTAGAGACGCTCCATGGATAGAGACCGGTCAGCAACTGATAGGCGAGCACTCCCACCGCGAAGAGGTCGTGCGAGGCGACCGCCCTGCGGGGGTGCAAGAGCTTCTCGGGTGGGCTGTAGCGGGCAGACCCGGCTCGCCAGAACGAGTCATCTGCCCCCCTTTCCGTATCGCCCTCCTTCTTGGCAAAGCCGAAGTCGACCAACGAGACGGTGCTCATCGAAGGGATGCAGAGGACATTGCCGGCCTTGATGTCACGGTGGACCCAACCCGCCGAGTGGATCGCGTTGAGGATTCCGAGGAGTTGATACACGAAGTGGAGGGTCTCCAAGTCGCCGCGCACCCCACCCGCTCGATCGCGCTCGTCGAGGATCGTTTTCACGGTCTCCCCCTTCGCCAGGGTCATGACGAAATAGGGACGACCTTCCTCGGCCCCGTCATTCAAGAGGTCGGGGATTCCGCGGTGTTCCAACTCACCTAACACTGCGATCTCGTTTCGCAGGCGGTCGGTTGCATCCGTACGGTCCGCGGACCACTTCAGCGCATGGGTATCCCCGCTGCCATCGGATACCTCATAGACAGTGGCAAAGTCGCCCTTACCCAAGCAACCGACCACCAAGTACGGTCCGATCCGTGTCTCGCTCCCGTCAGCCAACGACATCCCCCACCCCAGCGTTTACTTTTCAGCACGCGAGAGTACCTGAATGTCTACTGGCCGGCGTCACAGCCGCGGCCAACGTCGCCTGAGCGCGTTACGGTGCTTTAACCACGGTCGCCGTATAGAGCAGGCGAGCGTTCGAGTAGTAACAGCCGTAGGTCTTGACTTTGCCGACGCCCTGCTGCGGGTGGCCACCCTGGATGTCTTCCTTCGAGGAGCAGTGATCGGGCAAGCGGCTGCCGCGCCAGGTGTTGTCTTCGTCGACGTTGAAGGCGAACATCGGCGCCCAGGTGGGGACCGTCAATGCGACGACCTGGCCCTGCAGGACGGTGAGCGGATGCTCGAGGGCAAAGACGACGGTGCTGCCGAAGTATGGGTTGAGGACTTGCAGCGGGCTCTGCCGGACCAGTTTGAACTGCGGCGGCTTCGAGCCCTCGACCGGGCGCAGGACGCCGATCCGCGCCTGCGACGGGTTGCCGAGGAATTCGTTGAAGAAGCCGACCTCGTTGGTCATTTTCTCGCTGTCCTGATTCGACGGGCGGGCGAGCGTGATCGACCAGGCGATGATTTTGCCGTCGAAGGGAGCCTCGTAGGGACGTGGAACGCCGCCCGCGATCGCCTGGAACCCGGTCACATGGCCCTCGACCCGGCAGGGGATGACCTCGACGTTGTTAACGATTTTGCCCGGGCACGACGGCGGCGGGGTCGAGTCGGTCTGGCCGAGCACGATCACGCGGGCCGGCGCCGAATCGGCGGCGCCCGGCCAGGCGGCGGCGACAAGCGCCGCCAGGGCGCAGGCGAAGCCCAGCGCGACCAGGGCGCGGCTCCCGTGATGTCGGTTTTCTGCTGCTCTCAAGACGGTCTCCAAGCGACAACCCGAGCTCCTGGCCAGGGTTGCGGCACCGGATTCTGTCGTTCGCCACGCTTCGGCGGGCTCCTCCGCCGCGGATGCACGATCACGGCCACACGCAATTGGCCGATCAGCCAATCGTCTAGGGTTGCCAGCCGTGACGGAGGGCGCGGCGCCAGCAGACGAGTTCATCCCCGCCGGCCTCGCCTCGCTCGGAATCGAGGCTGACGAGGTCGACCTGGCCGTGATGGCCGCTGTCCACGGGCTGCTCTGGCCACCGATGCTCGAGCTGCTCGCGCTGGACACCGAGGGGCTCGAGACTGAGCGCTGCCCCGACCTCTCGAGGGCGCCACCGCGAGCGCGGAGCGACCAAGCGTCCATATCTGATTCTGCGCGCCGGGAGCGGAGCGTGAGCAGTGGTGAGTAGCAACCCGCTCGACCTCGGACTCGGCGCCCAGGCGGCCGCGATCGCCGCCGGCGAAGTCGACCCGGGCGAGCTGCTCGACGCCGCCCTCGCCCGAATCGAGCGGCGCAACCCTGCGCTCAACGCCGTGGTCGAGAGCTTCCCGGAGCGCTCGCGCGAGATGCTCGCCGCCGCCCCCGAGGGCCCCCTGCGCGGCGTGCCCGTCGTGATCAAGGACGAGTGGCCGCTGCCCTGGCGCGCACAGCGATTTGGCGCAGCGGAGCTGCTCACGCCGACTGCCCCGGGCGAGTCAGGCCCCTACCGGGCCCTGCGCGACGCGGGCGCGGTGATCGTCGGCGTCGGCAACATGCACGAGCTCGGCGCCGGCAGCACCGGCAACGTCTCCGTCTACGGCGCCGCTCGCAATCCGTGGGACACCGAGCGCTGCCCCGGCGGCTCTTCGAGCGGCCCGGCCGCATCGGTCGCCGCCCGCCTCGTCGCCGGCGCCGTCGGCGCCGACGGGCTCGGCTCGGTGCGCTTTCCCGCCGCCTACTGCGGCCTGACCGGCCTCAAGCCGACCTTCGGCCGCGCGGCGATGGACGGTCACCACATGGCGCCGACCACGACCCTGATCGTCTCCGGGCCGCTCTGCGCGGACGCCGCCGATTGCCGCCTGCTCGGCTCGGTGCTCTACGGCGAGCAGCTCGCCGGCGGCGATGCCGCCGGCCTGCGGATCGGCGTCGTTCGCGACGCCGTCTCCGAAGACGTCACGCCCGAGGTCGCGGCTGCCTGCGAGGAGGCGATCGCGACGCTGCAAGCCGAGACCGGCGGCGAGGTTCGCGAGATCTCGCTACCCGGCCTCGCCCCCGCCACGCTCGCGGCGATCCTGATCATCAACTCGGAGAGCATGGGCGGCGTGACGCCGCAGCAGCTCAACGACCTGAGCCCTGAGCTGAGCCCGATCGCCCGCGGCACGCTCAAGTACCGGATGATGCTGCCGGCGGCGGCAACCGTGCAGTCGCAGCGCGTACGGACGCTGATGCGGCGACGCCTCGCGGCTCTTTTCGAAGAGGTCGACGTGATCGCCTGGCCCACCGTGCCGGCTCCGGCGCCCCCGCTCGAGGCGCCGTTGGTCGAGCTTCCCTTCGGCACGAGCACCGCCGATCAGGCAAACGTCCGCGGCGCCGCGCTCGCGAACCTGACCGGGATCCCCTCGATCAGCATGCCGGTGGGGTTGAGCGGGGAGGGGCTGCCGCTGGCCCTGCAGCTCCAGGCCGCCTGGGGCCGGGACGAGCTTCTGCTTGACGCCGCCGAGGCGCTGGAGCGCGCCAACGGACGCCGCTGGGTCGAGTCGCTGCCACCGCTGGCCGCGGCCGAGCCGACCGAGGCCTGACCATGGCGGCAGCGATCTCGGTCGTGGGACTGGAGCGCGCCTTCGACGAGGTGCTCGCCGTCCAGGGCGTCGACCTGGAGGTCGGCGAGGGCGATATCTACGGCTTCCTCGGGCCGAACGGGGCCGGCAAGACGACCACGGTGCGGATGCTGACCACCCTGCTGCTGCCGACCGGCGGCAGGGCGACCGTCGCCGGCCACGACGTCGTCTCCGAAGCGCGTCGGGTGCGCGCCTCGATCGGCGTCGCCCTGCAGGAGGCGGCGCTCGACCCGCTGATGACCGGGCGCGAGCTGATCCGCCTGCAGGCGACGCTGCAGGGACTGCCCGGCGCCGAGGGGAAGCGACGCGCCGACGACCTGCTCGAGCGCGTCGACCTCGTCGGCGCCGCCGACCGCCGCGTCGGCGGCTACTCCGGCGGGATGAAGCGGCGCCTCGACCTCGCCGCGGCGCTGGTGCACGAACCGCGCGTGCTCTTCCTCGACGAGCCGACCACCGGCCTTGATCCCGTCAGCCGCAAGACGATCTGGGAGGAGGTGCGCACCCTCAACGACGAGGGGACGACGGTCTTCCTCACCACCCAGTACCTGGAGGAGGCCGACCAGCTGGCCGACAACGTCGGCATCATCGATAGCGGCAGGATCGTCGCCGAGGGGACGCCGGCCTCGCTCAAAGCCGAAATCGGCCACCCCCACATCCGCCTGCAGATCGCGGAGGGCTCGATCGCCGCGGCGGAGGAGATCTGCGCCCGGATCGGGCCGCTGCTGCCCCCGGTTGACGGCAAGACCGTGCTGGTTGAGGTCGAGCACGGCGCGGCCGACATCCCCCGCGTCGTGCGGGCGCTCGACGAGGCCAGCATCGCGGTCGGCTCACTCGAGCTCGTCCATCCCAGCCTCGATGACGTCTTCGTCGCCAAGACCGGCTACCACCTGGAGAAACAAAAAGTTCCGACCGCTTCCTCTGCTCCCGGAAATGCCTAAAGAATCAGATATGGATAGGCATTTCCTCCCGCGGTCGGAAGCGGTCGGGCTAGGTGCACTGCGGACGAACCTGCGGGTCGTGCGGGCGCTCGGCATGCGCTCGACCCGGCAGACCTTCCGCCGACCGCAGCTGATGGCGCCGATCATCATCTTCCCGACGCTGCTGCTGGCGATTCAGACCGGCGGTGCCGGCGGCGCGGTCAACCTGCCCGGCTTCCCGCCGGTGCAGAGCTTCCTCCAGTTCATGCTCGCCGGGGCGATGATGCAGTCGCTGATGCTGGCCGGCAACAGCGGCGGGATCGCGCTCGCGGTGGACATCGAGATGGGCTTCACCGACCGCCTCTTCGCCGCGCCGATCTCCCGCTACACGATCGTGCTCGGCCGCCTCGCCGGGACCGCCGCCCTGGGGCTGCTCTCGGCGCTCTGGTTCTTCGCGATCGGGCTCATCTTCGGCGCCGAGATCGAGGGGGGCATCCCGGGGGCGCTGCTGGCGATCGCCCTGGTCGCCACGACGGCGATGGCCGTCGGCGGCATCGGCGCGGCGATCGCCCTGCGCACCGGCAGCGCCAGCGTCGTCCAGGGGCTCTTCCCGCTGGTCCTCGTCGTCCTCTTCCTCTCCTCCGCCTTCTTCCCGGTCGATCTGATGATCGAGCCGGCAAAGACGATCGCCGAATACAACCCACTCAGCCTCATCGTCGAAGGCGTCCGCGGGCCGATCATCTCCGGCATCGACGCCTCCGACACCGTCAACGCCCTGCTCGCCATCGCCGGCATCGTCGTCCTCGGCCTTGTGCTCAGCGCGCGCGCACTGCGCCATCGATTGAGGGTCGGCTGATGGAAGCGACCTTGGCGATCCCGGCCTGGCGCGCCAACCTGGCGACGATCGGCGCGCTGATGTCACGGGCCAAGAACGAGCTGCTGCGGGTGCCGGGCGCGGCGATCCCCGGTGTGCTGGCGCCGACGATCTTCTTCCTCGGCCTCAACGGCGTCTTCGGCGCCCTGACCCAGCTGCGCGGCTTCGAAACCGGCACCTATGAGAGCTTCATCGTCCCGATCAGCATGTTGCAGGGGGCCGGCTTCACCGGTGCCGCGGCTGGAGTCAACCTTGCCCGCGACATCGAGCAGGGCTGGCTCGACCGCCTGCTCGTCTCCCCCGCCCCACGCTGGGTGCTGCTCGCCGGCACGGTGCTTGCCGCCAGCGCCCGCTCGCTGATCCCGGCGACGTTCGTGCTGGCGATAGCGCTGCCACTCGGCGCCGGCTGGCCGGGGGTCGACGGCCTGCTCGTCACCTACCTGATGGTCGCGGCAATGGCCGCTGTCGCCGCCTGCTGGGGATCGATGCTGGCCCTGCGCTTCAAGAGCCAGTCAGCGGCGCCGCTGATGCAGGCGGGGATGATGGCGGCGATCCTGCTCACCACCGCCTACGCGCCGCTGGCCTTGCTCCAACCCTGGCTGGCCCAGGTCGCCGAAATCAACCCGGTCACCGAGGTGGTCGAAGCGGCGCGACAGGGCTTCGTCGGCGGCGTCACCTGGGCCGATACCTGGCCCGGGCTACTCGCCCTCGCCGGCCTGCTGGCCGCCCTCGGCGCCCTGGCGCTGCGCGAAATGCGCCGCACCGGCGCGTGAACCCCCGCCGACGGGCCGCAAACGGGACTCCGGCTCCTCTTTTAGGCCCATCGGCGGTGGAGATCGCCGAGGGGGTCTTGCGGCAGAGCTGGCTCGAGGGCGAGCGCGAGGGCGTTCCCTTTGCCTACACCCGGCCAAGCCCGACTCGCTATCCCTGGCAGTGGTACTGGGACTCGTGCTTTGCCGCGATCGCCTGGCGGCGCTTCGACCGCGCGCGAGCAAGGACCGAGCTCGAGACCCTGCTCTCAGCCCAGCGCGAGGACGGCTTCATCGGCCACACGATCTTCTGGGACCGACCGGTGTCGCTGAGCCGCCTGCCCTTCTACAACGTCGCCTCGCGCGGCTCCTTCCAGACCGGGACGATCCAGCCGCCGCTGCTCGCCTGGGCCTGGCGGACCGCGGTCGGCGACCCGGCGGAGGAGCAACGGGTCGTCGACCAGGTGGACTGGCTGCAACGGAACCGCGACCTCGAGGGTGACGGCCTGCTCTGGATCGTGCAGCCGGACGAGTCGGGCCTCGACGCCTCGCCCAAGTTCGACCCGGTCTGGGGTCGGCGGGCGACCGGGCGGATCGGCTTCCCCTGCCTCGTGCGGCGCAACCGCAAGCTCGACTTCGACGCCCGCCAGATCCGTGACCTCGGCGGGCCGGTGCTCTGCGAGACCGTGGTCAACACGCTCTGGTCGCTCTCGCTGCAGGCGCTTGGCCGGCCCTCGGCCACCGGGGCGCTGATCGAGCGCCTTTGGGACGAGAGCCGGGGCCTCTTCCTCGACGAGGCGCAGCCCGGCGGCCAGCGGCCTGGGGTCATTACCTGGGCGGCGCTCGCACCCCTCGCCCTGCCCGATCTGCCAGAGGCGATCGGTCGGCGTCTGGTCGAGGAGCACCTGCTCTCGGGGCGTGAGTTCCTCACCCCAGTTGCGCCACCGTCGGTCGCCGTCTGCGAGCCCAGCTACGAGCCGGGCGGCAGCCGTGGCCCGATCCGCCGCTACTGGCGCGGCCCGACCTGGATCAACGCCGCCTGGCTGCTCTGGCTCGGCCTGCGCCGCCTCGGCTACCACCGGGAGGCGGAGCGGATGGCGAACGGCCTGATCGGCACGGTCGAGCGCGAAGGCCTGCGCGAGTACTACGACCCCCGCACGGGGAAAGGGCTGGGCGCGAAGGACTTTGCGTGGTCTTCTCTCATCGTCGAGATGTCAGATCCAGGGCGCGAAAACCAAGACTGGCAAGGACGCAGGGAGTGAGACGAGGGGAGCGCACTTCCGTGCGTGACCCGATGTCGAACGACTGAGGACGCCGCCAGACGCCGGTTTGCAGCGGCCTGGGGCTATTTGTAGCGGTAGGTGATCCGACCCCGGTCCAAGTCGTAAGGGGACAGCTCGATCTTTACCCGGTCGCCGGGCAGGATGCGGATGTAGTGGCGGCGCATCTTGCCGGAGATGTGGCCGAGGACCTCGTGGTCATTGTCGAGTTTGACCCGAAACATCGTGTTGGGGAGGGCCTCGGTTATCTCGCCCTCCATCTCGATCTTCTCCTCTTTGCCCATGCGGCGGGGAGCGTACCTGAGACATCACAGTCGCGCCTCGCCCGCTGCGCAAGGAATCAGATATGGATGCTTGCTCGCTCGGCGCTCCGCTTCATCTTTTTCGCCGTAGGTACTCAATCGCGGCTCGGCGGTCGGCGACCTCGCCGGCGTACTGGGCGGCCTCCAGCTCGGCCAACAGGTCGCCGAGCTCGGGGCCCGGTGCCAGCCCCAGCTCAGCGGCCAGCTCGTCGCCGCGCACAAGCGGCTCCGGCGGGCCATCGTGGTGCCAGTCGAGGGCGGCCGCCAGCATCTGCCGCGCCAGGCTCAAATGAGCCTCGATCGCCTCCTCGGTGGCGAACGGGCCGCTGCCGCGGGCAGAAAGGCGGTCGGCGACGGTGAGCAGGGTGACGTCGGCCGCGACCGGCTCGGTTGCCCGCAGGTACTCGTGGATCCGCCGCGGCGGCAGCGGCGCCTCGTGGACGAGGAAGCCGAGGCGCAGGTGGTGCTCGGTCAGCGCCTTCAGGTGGCGCGTCAGATGGCCGCTGGCGCGCAGGCGGCCGCAGATTCCGCCGACGATCTCGGCTCCCTCGCTGTCGTGCCCGATGAAGGTCACGTAGCCATCGTGCTCGCCCCGGGTGGCCGGCTTGCCGATGTCGTGCAGCAGGGCGCCGAAGCGCAGCGCCGTGCCGCGGCTCATCTCGTCGGCCAGCGGCTCCTCGAGCAAGGCCCGGGTCTCCGCCGCCCGCTCGCCGGCGAAGCGCCCCAGGTCGGACTCGACCTCGAGCGTGCGCTCGAGGACGGCCAGAGTGTGGCCAAACACGTCGAGGTGGTGGTTGGGGCCCTGCTCGACCCCGCGCAGCGCCTCGAGCTCCGGCAGGACGACTGCGGTCAGACCGAGCTCGTCGAGCAGAGCGATGCCGCGCAGCGGATCGGGCCCGCCGATCAGCAAGCGCAACTCGGCGAGCTGGCGCTCCCCGGCCGGGTCGGCGGCGAGGACCGAATCCAGCCTGGCGCGGGCAACCGTGGCCGGGTCGATCTCCAGGGCGAGATCGGCGGCGAGGCGAACTGCGCGCAGCAGGCGCAGCGGGTCAGCACGGAAGCTGGCCTCGCTGACGACCCGCAGCAGCCCTCGCTCCAAATCGGTGATGCCGGAAAAGGGATCGACCGGCTCCCCGCCGGCCAGCGGGACGGCGACCGCACCCAGGGTAAAATCGCGCGCACCCAGATCGGACTCGATCGTCTCCCCGCGCAGCGCCGTCGCGTCGACCTGCCAGCTGCGGTCCCGGGCCACCGCCCGCCAGGTCGCAAACTCGGCCGAGAGCTCGAAGGCGTGCCCGTCGCCCTCGCCCGCGACCGCCTTCACCGCCCGCTCGGGATCACCGGCGACGGCGAGGTCGAGGTCGGTGACCTCACGACCCAGGACCGCGTCGCGCACCGCCCCACCGACGATCCAGACCCCGTCGTCCCCAGCCAGGGCGCGCCGGGTGATGCCAACCAGAGGCGAGGCATCGAGGCGCTGGGAGAGGGTCAAGCCTGCACCCTGGGAACGCGGGCCGAGATCCCGCAGGTGATCTCGTAGTTGATCGTGCCCAGTCGGTCGGCAAGGTCCTCAGCCAGGATCGTCTCCCCCCCCTGTGAACCGATCAGCACCGCCTCAGCGCCAGGCTCGACCTCGGTATCGGGACCGAGGTCGACGGTCACGTTGTCCATCGAGACGGTGCCGACGAGCGGGCGGCGGCGACCGCCGACAAGCACCTCGGCATTGTTGGAAAGGCCGCGCCTGACCCCGTCGCCGTAGCCGAGCGGCAGCACCCCGACCCAGGTCTCGTGCCCGGCCTGCCAGGTCCGGCCGTAGCCGGCGCTGTCGCCCGGCTCGAAGCGCTTCACGTCGGCGACGTAGGAGCGCAACGAGAGGGCCGGGCGCAGGCCCCGCCCCCCCGGGTCGCCCTGGAATGGGTCAAGTCCGTAGACGGCGACACCACAGCGAGCCATGTCGAAGTGGGAGCGGCGATCGCGGAGGACAGCAGCGCTGTTGGCGGCGTGGGCGAGGATCGACGGGAACTCCTCCTTTGCCACTGCGACCACGGCCTCGAAACGATTGAGCTGCTCCTCGAAGAAATCCGAGTCCGGTTCGTCGGCCGTCGCGAAGTGGGTCCAGACCCCGGCCGGCTCAAGGCTGGGACTCTCGGCGCAGGCTCGCAGCAAGCTCAGCACCTCGCTCGCGTCGCGGTTGCCGAGCCGCCCCATGCCACTGTCGTACTTGACGTGGATCCTGGCCGGCCGGCCATGGGCGCGGGCCCGCGCGGCGACCAGATCGAGAAAGCCATGCCGCCATGCCGCCACCTCCGAACCAGCCTCGAGTGCAGTGTCGAGCTCCTCCGGCGCCAGCGCCCCCATCGTCAGCAGGGGAACGTGGGCGAGCCGGCGGCCGAGCCGCTCCGCCTCGGCGGCGGTCGCCACCGCCAGCCGCGTCGCACCGCCGGCCAGCGCCGCCTCGGCGCAGGCCTCATCGCCGTGGCCGTAGCCGTCGGCCTTGACCACCGCGCAGAGCTCCGCGCCCCCCAGCTCGGACTTGAGCCGGGCGCAGTTCTCCCGCACAGCGCCGAGGTCGATCCGGGCGACCGCCCGCATTCTCTATTCCTCGACGAGCGCGGCCAGCGCGTCGGCCCGCGTGACCATTCCGAGGAAGCGACCCTCGTCATCGACCACGGGAAGGTGATTGTGGTGCTCCTCGGCGATCCGGCGCGCCACGGTCTCAGCGCTGGAGTAGTCCTTGACGACGACCGGGTCGGGGGTCATCAGCTCCGAGACCTTGGTCGCGAACGCCTTGTCGAGGCGCTCCTCGAAGCCTTTCATCGAGCCGACGAAGACGATGCCGCCCATGATGTTGAGGTAGTGCGGCAGGTGAAGGTCCGACTCCTCGTCGCTGAGGACGAGATCGGACTCGCTGACGATGCCGACGACGCGGTGGTCCTCGTCGACGACGGGGATCGCCCCCTTGTCGGTCTTGGCCAGCAGCTCTATCGCGGTGCGGGCGTCGGCGTCGGGTGAGACGCTCGGCACCGAGCTGTCCATTATTTCCGCGGCCGTCTTCATAGGCGAGTGTTGGTGGAAGGAACGTCCATATCTGATTCTCCGTGACTGGAGCCAATGCGAAGCCCCATGGTGTGAGCGAGATTATTCGACCCGGCCGTCGGCACGCATCCCAACCGGGATCGAGTCGATCACGTCGGTGGCGATCACGGACTCGGCAGCACCGATCCGCTGCGCCGCATCGCGACCGGCACGGGCATGGGTGAGGACTGCGGCAGAGGCAGCTGCAAAGGGCTCGAGGCCGCGGGCGAGCATCGCCGCGGCGATGCCGGAGAGGACGTCGCCGGTGCCGGCGGTCGCGAGGGCGGGCGCCGAGAGCGCGTTGACAGCCAGGCGCTCACCATCGGTGACGATCGTGTCGTCGCCCTTGAGCACGACCACGGCAGAGGTGGCGCGCGCCGCCTCCCGCGCCGCTTCGAAGCGATGCTCGTCGACCTCTTCCGAGGAGTGGCCGAGCAGCCGCCCCAGCTCTCCGGCGTGCGGGGTGAGCAGCGTCGGCGCCTCGCGGGCGGCGATCCGCTCCAGCTCCCCGGCAAAGGCATTGAGGCCGTCGGCGTCGAGCACCAGCGGCGCCTCGATCGCCGGCAGTACCTCGCGGGCCAGCTCGATCGAGCCCGGATCGCGCCCCAGGCCGGGACCGAGGACGCCGGCAGCAGCGCGCTCGAAAGCGCGCAGCAGCGTCTTCGCCGAGGCGGGCGCGAGGCAGCCGTCACCCCCGGGGCAGCCGACCGACATCACCTCGGGCTGCCCACATTCGAAGATCGTCTCCAGATCCGCCGGCACCGCCACCGTCGCGTAGCCGGCGCCGGCCCGGATCGCCGCCAACGAGGACATCTGCACGGCGCCGGTCAGCCCCCGCGAGCCGCCGGCGATCGTCACCTGGCCGGAGCTGAACTTGGTCGAGCGCGGCCCCCGGCGCGGGGGCAGCTCCAGGACCGCAGGGGCGATCGCCCCTGCGAATGGTTCGACCGGCGCGCCCTCGGGAATCCCGATCGGCGCCACCCGCAACTCGCCGGTATGCCACTTGCCGGGAGCGATCCGGTGACCGAGCTTGGCGGCGTGGAAGCTGACGGTGAAGTCGGCCTCGACCGCCGCGCCGGCGACCTCCCCGCTGGAAGCGTCGACGCCGGAGGCAACGTCGCAGGCGATCACCGGGGCGCCACAGGCATTAACCGCCGCGATGGCTGCCAGTGCCGGATCGCGCGACTCCCCGGCGAAGCCGGTGCCGAAGATCGCGTCGACGACGGCACCCGAATCGGCCAGGCGGGGCGTCAGATCGCCGCTCACGTACTCGGCTGCAAAGCGCGCCAGGTTCGCCGCGGCGTCCTCGCTCAGCTCCTCCGCCGGCCAGAGCAGCAGCGCCTCGACCTTGAAGCCCGCCTCGGCCAGGTAGCGGGCGGCGACGAGGCCGTCGCCCCCGTTGTTGCCCTTGCCACAGACGACCCGAACCGGTCCGTCCAAGGCCAGCTCACCGACCGCCTCCGCCACCGCGCGTCCGGCAGCCTCCATCAGCTCCAGCGATGGCACCCCGATCTCCTCGATCGCCCAGCGATCGACGGAGCGCATCTCGTCAGCGTCGTAGAGCGGACTGAGCCACGGCTCCATGCAGCCAGCCTAGTAGTCGAGTGGGTCTCGAACCTCGATGATGCTATGACATTTACAAAACATCATATGATTGATACTTTGTAAACATCATGATCTTCGAGACCCCCGAACTGCGCGACGACGAGCGGGATGTCATCCGCATGATTGCGGAGCTCCGCGACGAGCTCCAAGATCGCGTTTCAGAGCCGCGCCGCTGGGCCGGAACCCTGCGCAAGATGGCCTTCGCGCGAGCGGTCCAGGGCTCCAACAGCATCGAGGGATACAACGCCTCGCTCGACGACGTCGTCGCAGCGGTCGAGGGTGAGCCGACCCTCGACGCGAACGAGGAGACCCAGCTTGCCCTGGCCGGCTACCGCGACGCGATGACCTACGTCCTGCAGGTGGCCGGCGATGACGCGCTCGAGGTCGACGATGGCCTGCTCAAAAGCTTGCACTTCATGATGATCAAGCACGATCTGCGGAAGAACCCGGGGCGGTGGCGGCCTGGTGACGTCTACGTGCAGAAGGAGAACGGCGAGACGGTCTACGAAGGCCCGCCAAGCGAAGACGTTCCGTCACTGATCGCGGAGATGCTGAGCGACCTGCGTCGCGACGAAAGCCCGGTCCTCGTCAAAGCGGCGATGGCCCATCTGAATCTGACCCTGATCCACCCGTTCAGCGACGGCAACGGGCGGATGGCGCGATGCCTGCAGACCCTGGTCCTCGCACGGGACCGCGTGGTGGCGCCGATCTTCTCCAGCATCGAGGAGTTCCTCGGACGTAATACGCAGGCCTACTACGACGTTCTGACCGATGTCGGGGCGGGCTCGTGGCACCCGGATCGTGATGCCCGCCCGTGGCTTCGCTTCTGCCTCCGTGCCCATTTCCTGCAGATCCGCACGACGCAACGACGCCGAGTGGAGATCGAGGAGCTATGGAACGGCTGCGTTGCGCTGACCGAACGACACCGGCTGCCCGAGAGATGCGCAGCAGCGCTCGTCGACACCGCCTATGGCCTGAGAATCCGGCGGGGGAGCTACCAAAGCGCGGGCGAGGAGATGACGGGCGAGGAGATCAGTGACCAGAGCGCCTCCCGCGACCTCAAAGCGATGGTCGACGCAGGGCTGCTCGAACCGGTCGGGGAGCGCCGCGCCCGCTTTTACCTGGCCGGTGCCGACGCGAGGAAGCTACGTGAGGGCATTCGCCTGAAGCGCCCGCCACGGGGAGCAGACGACCCCTTCCGCATTGCTCGTGAGAAGCGCCAGCTCAGCTTGACCTGAGCTACTTCAGGCCGACGATCAGCTTGGCCGTCGCCAGGTCGTCCTGGGTGACGGAGCCGAGGGCGAGGAAGCGGATGCTCTTCAGGTATTTCTTCGCTCCCTCGAAATCGTCGTCGCCGGCTGGGATCAGCGAATCGGCGAGGCGCAGGGCGGCGGAGCCATCGGCGAAGCCGGCGATCGGCGTGTCGCCCAGCGCCGCCACGGCGTCGTCGTAGACGGGGTTATCCGAAAGGGTCTTGCCCTCGCTGGCGGCACCGGCCAGCAGGCCGCTCAGGGTTGCCGGCAGGCCGTAGCCGATCGCGATCCGACCCTCCGTGGCCGCGACCACCAGGGGCTTGTCGCCGAGATCCTCCTGGTCGCGGATCGAGAAGCCGCTGTACTTGCCCTTCAGCGGCGTCACCCCCTCGACCTGGACGCTGCGCAGCAGGTCGGCGATATTGGCGACCGCTTCGGTTCCCCCCGAGCCCTTCGTGGTCAGCACCAGAGCGCCGCCGAGGCTGCTCTCGCCGTTGCCGACGGCGAAGGCGCCGGCGTCCTCGAGCGAGCCGGAGAGCGCTTCGAGATCGATGCCGAGTTGCTTCAGGCCTTTCTTCAGCTGATTCGGCGGAACCGCATCCGGAATGCCTTCCTTGTCGAGGCTGTCGATCGCTTCGTCCACCTGCTCGCCGAAGCCCGAGACCGCAAAGGCGGCGAAGGCGTTGCCCGGCAGCGAGCCGAGCAGCTCGGAGGCCTCTCCGGTCGGTGCTTCCTGGCCGGCGAGGTCGCTGCTGAATTCGACCGTGATCTGATCGGAGCCCGGCACGACGCTGGCAACGGCGGTCGCTTCGCTGGGGTCGATGCCGGCGTTCTGCAGGACCTGGCGCGCCTGTGGGTCGATCTCCCCGCCCGACTGCTCGATCAAGCGGCCGACGTCGATGTAGACGTCGGCGAGGCTGCCGTCGGAGGCCGCCGAGATCGCCTCGCTGAAGGTGTCTTCGGCGGCGAGCGAGTCGCCTTCGGAGGCATCGACAGCGTCTTCGAAGACCTTCTCGTCGTCGGCGATGAGAAGGAAGTCAGCGACGACACCGATCGCGTTGTCTTCATCGCCGCCGACCTGGTAGTCGACCCCTTCGTAGGAACCCGAGCGGTACGGCTCGTCGCTCTCTTTCACCTGGGTGTCGATGAATTCCTGCGTCGCGTCCGGGTCGGTCGATTCGACGACGATGCCGAGATCGGTCAGCTCGTCGTCCTCGAGCCGCTCGAAGAAGACCGCCGCTCGCTCGCCGAGCCAGGGCTCGATTTCCGTGTCGAAGTCGACCGGTTCGCCGTCCTCCTGGGCCGAGCTTTCCAGCTCGGAGACGACGAAGTCGCCGAGGTTGTCGATCCCGGCGATCCGCTCCGCGGCCGCCTCGGTGTTCGACTTCAGCTCACCGGTCGGGCGCAGCACGCCTTCGAGGAAGACCGGCGTGCGCGGCGGCGCCAGCTCGGCAACCTCCGAGCCCGATGAGCCACCGTCGCCGCCGCCACAACCGACTGGAACGGCGATCAGCGCGGCCACGGCAAGCGCGGCAAGAAGGGGACGGGGCACCATGCGGCCCGGCATCCTACTCACAGCGTCACTCGACCGTGACGGTCTTGGCCAAATTGCGGGGCTGGTCGACGTTGAGCCCGCGGGAGCGGGCGATGTCATAGGCGAGCAGCTGCAGCGGCAAGATCGCCAGGATCGGCTGCAGGATCCAGTCGCTGGCGGCCACCTCGATCGTCGCGTCGGCTACCGCGGCCACTTTCTTGTCGCCGGCGGTTGCAATGGCGATCGTGTCGGCGCCGCGCGCTCGCACCTCTTCGACGTTGGAGAGCACCTTGTCGAGCACGGGGCTCGCCGTTGCCACACAGACGACCGGGGTCGACTCGTCGAGCAGGGCGATCGGGCCGTGCTTCATCTCGCCGGCGGCGTAGGCGTCGGTCGGGATGTAGGAGATCTCCTTCAGCTTCAGCGCCCCCTCGAGGCAGACCGGCAGGCCGATGTGGCGGCCCAGGTAGAGGAAGAACTGCTGCTCGGCGTGCTCTGCGGCGACCTTGGCGACCGCCTCCTGGCAGCTGGCGAGCGTCGTCTCGACCTTCGAAGGCAGGGACTTCATCTCGGCGACCAGCTCAGTCAGGCGCTCGGCCGGCAGCGTCCCCCGCAGCTCTGCCAGCCAGAGCCCGATCAGGTACATCGCCGCAACCTGGGCGACGAAGGTCTTGGTCGCGGCGACGCTGATCTCGACGCCGCTGCGGGTGTAGAGGACGGCGTCGGCGTCGCGGGTCGCCTGGCTGCCCATGATGTTGGTGACGGCCAGCACCGTTGCGCCGCGCTCGCGCGCCAGGCGCATCGCGGCCAGCGTGTCGGCCGTCTCTCCCGACTGGGTGATGCCGATCACCAGATCGCCCTCGCCCACGACCGGGTTGCGGTAGCGGTACTCGGAGGCGACGTCCATCTCGACCGGCACCCTGGCCCACTCCTCGATCGCGTAGCGGCCGACCAGACCGGCGTGGTAGGACGTGCCGCAGGCGACGATCACGATCCGCCTCAGGCCGCGCAGGAAGTCATCGTCCAGCCCGAGCTCGGAGAGATCGACGCCGTCGTCCCCGGGCATGCGGTCGGCGATCGTTTCGGCGACCGAGTCGGCCTGTTCGTGGATCTCCTTCAGCATGAAGGTCTCGTAGCCGCCCTTCTCGGCGGCCGCCTCGTCCCAGTCGATCTCTTCCGCCTCGCGCTCGATCGGGTTGCCGTCGGCGTCGGTGATCGCCACCCCGGAGGCGTCGATCGTGACGATCTCGTCGTTCTCGATCGCGACCGCCATCCGGGTCTGGGCGAGGAAGGCGGGGATCGCCGAGGCGAGGAAGCTCTCACCCTCGCCGACGCCCGCGACCAGCGGGCACTCCTTGCGCGCCCCGACCAGCAGCTCGGGGC
This sequence comes from uncultured Solirubrobacterales bacterium, assembly GCA_963718755.1. Taxonomy (GTDB): domain Bacteria; phylum Actinomycetota; class Thermoleophilia; order Solirubrobacterales; family 70-9; genus VRUE01. The sequence goes on along the minus strand of OY970376.1, from coordinate 2,196,452 downwards.
GGTCGGCATGCATGGCGACGAAGGCGTAGTGGCCGCGCAGCTCGGCGAAGGCGACGCGCACGGCGGCGGCCAGGTCGCCGTCGAAGTGGCTGGCGATCAGGTGGGCGACGACCTCGGCGTCCGTTTCGGAGCTGAACTCCTGCCCTTCGGACTCGAGCCGGGCGCGCAGCCTGGCGTGGTTCTCGACGATCCCGTTGAGCACGATGTGGACGCGATCGCTGGTGTCGCTGTGCGGGTGAGCGTTCTCCTCGGTGACGCGACCGTGGGTCGCCCAACGGGTGTGAGCGACACCGGTCGTGGCCGGCACGGCGGCAACCGCTACGCCGCCCTCCCCCTCCTCCTCGGCCATCGCGGCGCGCAAATTGGCGAGATTGCCGACCGCGCGCACGCTGTCGACGCGGCCGTCCTCGATCACCGAGACCCCGGCCGAGTCATAGCCACGGTATTCAAGCTTCTCCAAACCGGCGACCAGGAGGTCGCGGCAGGGGCGCGCACCAACGTATCCGACTATTCCGCACATGGAAGGCCGTACAGCGTAGAGGGCGGGAGATTCAGCCCAGCTCTTGCCGAACCAGGTCGGCCAGGCGCTTGCAAACGGCGTCCGCCTCCTCCGCACTCGGCGCCTCGGCCATCACGCGAACCAGCGGCTCGGTGCCGGAGGGGCGCAGGAGGACGCGACCGCGCCCCTCGAGCTCGGCGCCTTCGCGCTCGACCGCCTCCCAGACCGCCTCGGCGCCGGCGATCGCCTCACGGTCGGCGACCTCGACGTTGACCAGCGTTTGCGGCAGCTTCTCCATCGCCTCGACTCCGGCAAGGTCGCTGCCGCCGAGCTCCTGCATCGTCATCAGCGCCGCTGCGATCCCGTCGCCGGTGGCGGCGAAGCGCATGTTGATGATGTGCCCCGACTGCTCGCCGCCCAGGGCCCAGCCGCGCTCGCGCAGCTCGTCGAGGACGTAGCGATCGCCGACCTTGGTCACGGCGACGTCGATCCCCTCCCCGTCCATCGCCTGGTGGAAGCCGTAGTTGCTCATCACCGTCACGGCGACACCGCCACCCAGCTCGCCGCGCGCCGCTTGGCCCCGCGCCAGCAGAGCGATCAGCTCGTCGCCGTCGTGGGCGCGACCGCTGCCGTCGACCGCGAGCACCCGGTCGCCATCGCCGTCGAAGGCGAAGCCGACGGTGGCGCCGGTGGAGGCGATGTGGCCGGCCAGGTGGTCGAGGTGGGTGGAGCCACAGCCCTCGTTGATGTTGCGCCCGTCGGGCTCGACACCGACCGCCTCGACCTCGGCTCCGAGGCGTTCGAAGATCGCCGGAGCGACACGGTACGTGGCACCGTTGGCGCAGTCGAGCGCCACCTTGACCCCGGAGAGGTCGAGCGGGAAGGCCGCCTCGAGGGCACGCAGGTAGTCCTCGTCGCCGCCGTTCAGCTCGCGCACATGGCCGAATCCGGGGCTCGCGGTAGAGCTTTGAGCCGCTATGCGGTCCAAACCTCGACCGCGCTCGCCGAGCAGCGCCTCGATCCCGGCCTCGGTCGCGTCGTCGAGCTTGGTCCCGTTGGCGCTGAAGAACTTGATGCCGTTGTCGCGGTAGGGATTGTGGGAGGCGGAGATGACCACGGCGAGGTCGAGGCCGAGCTTGCGCACGAGGACCGCGGCAGCGGGCGTCGGCAGCACTCCGCCCAGCAGCGCGTCGCCGGCGGCCTCGGCGACGCCGGCGGCGAGAGCCGCTTCCAGCATCGGGCCCGACTCTCGCGTGTCGCGGACGATCAGCACCTGCGGACGCTGCGCCTCGAGAGAGGCGGTTGCGGCTCGCCCAAGGGCAAGCGCCAGCTCCGCGGTGAGGAACGTCCCAGCCTCCCCCCGGACCCCGTCGGTTCCGAAGAGCTTGCGCTCCGCGCTCACAGCGTCCTTCTCAGCGCTTGCTGAACTGCGGCCGCTTACGGGCCTTCTTCAGGCCTGCCTTGCGCCTCTCCTTGGCGCGGGCGTCGCGGGTGAGGAAGCCGCGCTTCTTCAGCTCACCGCGAAGCTCGGGGTCGACCTCGATCAGCGCCCGGGCGATGCCGTGGCGAACCGCTCCGGCCTGGCCGCTGACGCCACCACCGTGAACCCTGACGCGGACGTCGACGCTGCTCTCATAACCGGTGGTCGTGAGCGGCTGGCAAGCGGTCGTCTGGTGCAGGGGACGCGGGAAGAACTCCTCGATCGGGCGCCCGTTGATCTCGATCTTGCCGCTGCCCGAGAGCAGGGTGACACGGGCGATCGCGTTCTTGCGTTTGCCGGTCGCCAGGAAGCGGGAGTCGCCCTCCACCTTGGCCGGCGCACGGGTCGCGGGTTGCTCCTCGTCCTCGGAATCGCCGGTCAGCGCCGCTTCGCGCGCCCGCTCCTCCTCTTCCTCGGCTTCGCGCCGCGCCCGCTCCTCAGCGCTGAGCGGCCGCTCGTCTTGCTCAACCGCAATCGGCTCCAGATCGGCGCCGGGAATAGCGTCCTTTTTCTTCTCAGCTTTCGGCTCCTCGCGCTCCTCAGCCGCCTCAGCGGCCTCGGGCTCGGCCTCCTCCTGCTCAGTTGCAGGGGGCTCAGCAGCCTCCTCCGCAGGCGCCTCGTTCTCGGCGTCAGACGCATCTGCCGCTGGACCCGCGGCTTGGTCGCCCTCGTCCTGAGCGGGAGTCTCCTGCGACTCCTCTGGAGTCTCCTGCGGCTCCTCTGAAGTCTCGTCGTTCTGCGGCTCGTCTATCAAGTGATCTCCATCGGCTGTGGTTTCTGCGCCGCGTGCGGGTGATCCGGCCCGGCGTAGACCTTGAGCTTGGTCAGCTGCTTGCGGGCGAGGCGGTTGCGGGGCAGCATGCCCTTCACCGCCTTGCGGATCACCTCCTCCGGACGGCGGTCGAGCATCTCGGCCAGCGTGCGGGACTTGATCCCGCCCGGATAGCCGCTGTGGCGCCAGTAGGTCTTCTGCTCCATCTTTTTCCCGGTCACCCGGATCTTCTCCGCGTTGATGACGACGACGAAGTCGCCGGTATCGACGTGCGGGGTGTACTCGGGCTTGCGCTTGCCGCGCAGCGCGTCGGCAATCCGCGTCGCCAGCCGGCCCAGGGTCTGGCCCTCGGCATCGACGACGAGCCAGTCTCGCTGGCGGTCGGATGGTTTGGCGACGTAGGTCTTCATCAGAGAAAAGCCGCAGGGACGGGCCCAGCGGCTCCGGGATGATAGCCGCCAAGCCGAGTTCCCGTGCTGCCGGGGTCCTCTCTATACTGCCGCCCCAGCAATAGCCGAATCCCGGCCGCACAGCGGCCGGGAGCGGAGGAACCGCAGGGACCCTTGCAGGTCCCAGGGGCGAATCGGACGAAGAGCGTCCGTAGCGCATCTCTTTCAGCGCGAGCCCGACAGCTAACTCCGTAGGCGAACGAAAGAGAGGGCATGTGGCACGCAGCAGAGCTGGCGCCGGGCCTTGGCTTGGTGGTTGTTGGAGATATATGTCGATAGTGGCGGCAATGGCCTCATTGGCCTGCTTCCCCCCGCCTGCTTCAGCGCTGACCGGTGGCGCCCCAACTCCCGCCGGCTCGGCCCCGCCCCCGCCCAGCCGTGGCGGCTCGCCGGATCCCGCCCCCAGCGCCGGGGCCCTGACCCTTCTCTCCGCCACGACGACGCCCCGCAAGTCCTTCTACTACGGCGTCCGCGCGCCCCGCTTGAGCTACTCGATCGACAGCAACCAGGCGCAGAACGACCTTCGGGTCGACGTGGTCGGGCCGAGCGGCGAAACCGTCAAGAGCTTCTTCCGCAACGACGTCGCACCTGGCGTGGCCGACAGCATCCGCTGGGACGGCACGGCGGGTGACGGCCGGCCGGCGCCCAACGGGCGCTACACGTTCAGAGTTCTGCCGCAGACCGGCGGGCCCGCCGCGCGGCGCTCTTCGGCCAGCTCCTCGGACGCCGAGCCGATCAGCCTCAGCTTCGACCTCTTCGCCTACGCCTTCCCGATCCTCGGCGCCCACGACTACGGCAGCGGCGGCGCGCGCTTCGGCGCCGGGCGTTCCGGCCACACCCACGAGGGACAGGACGTGATGGCCAAGTGCGGGACGCCGTTGGTAGCCGCTCGCGGCGGCCGCGTCAGATACTCCGGCTACCAGAGCGCCGCCGGCAACTACCTCGTCATCGACGGCAAGGGGACCGGCTACGACACCGCCTATATGCACATGCTCGAACCCTCGCCGCTGCAGGAGGGGATGACGGTCCGCACCGGCGAACCGATCGGCGTCGTCGGCAGCACCGGCTCCTCGACCGCTTGCCACCTCCACTTCGAGATGTGGACCGCGCCAGGCTGGTACGAGGGCGGCAGCCCGATTGACCCGCTGGGCTATCTCCAGAAGTGGGATAGCTACTCCTAGGGAGAAGTGCCCGTAGATTCGCTCTTGAGTCTCTTTCTGAGAACGAGTCTCATTCTCTGATAGCGTCCGGCCCGTGGACTGGGCTGAGAACGCGATGCGGCGCCTCGACGAGGCCGGTTACCGCAGTGGCGCTGCGCGGCGCGAGGTAATCGAGCTACTCGCCGCAGAGCAGTGCGCGGTGACGGCGCTCGAGATCGACCGCCGGCTCGACTCGGTTGGGCGGGCGAGCGTCTACCGCACGCTGGAGCAGCTCGACCGCCTCCACCTCGTGCAGCAGGTCTCGATCGGCGGCGATGCCGCCGGCTACGAGCGAGTTGACCCCGAGCTGCACCATCACCACCTCGTCTGCGAGAAGTGCGGGCAGCTCTCGCCCTTCGTCAGCGAGGCGCTGGAGGAGGCGATCGAGGGGGTCAGCCGCGAGGCTGACTTCGAGGTCGCCGCCCACGACGTGGTGCTGCGCGGCACCTGCACGACCTGCGCCGACGATGCCTGAGGTAGCGATCCCGCTGGCGGGGCTGGCCGTGCTGGCGATCGCCGCCGGCGGCGCGACGGCGCTGCGCTTGCACCACTCGCTGCCGACCGTGATCGCGCTCAGCGGCGGCATCGTCGTCGCCGTCGCCCTGCTCGAGGTCCTGCCCGAGGCGATCGAGAGCATCGGTGAGGCCCACGACGCCGTCCCGCTCGTCGCGCTCGGCTTTGTCGGCTTCTTCCTGCTCGAGCGCGTGCTGGTCCTCCACCACCGCGACGACCCCGAGGAGGCACGGGCGCACGGCCGGGTCGGCGTGCTCGGCGCGATGGGCCTCTCGCTGCACACCTTCACCGACGGCGTCGGCATCGGCCTCGCCTTCAGCGTCAACGCCGAGACCGGCCTGCTCGTCCTGCTCGCGGTGGTCGGCCACGGCTTCGCCGACGGCCTCAACACGGTCAGCTTCGTGCTCAGCCAGGACGGCGATGCCTCGCGGGCGAAGCGCTGGCTGCGGATTGACGCTCTTGCCCCCCTCGCGGGCGCAGCCGTCGGCTCGCTGATCTCGGTCTCCGAGGTGACGCTCGGCTACTTCCTCGCCGTCTACGCCGGCTTCTTCCTCTATATGGGCGCTACCGACCTGCTTCCCGCCGCCCACGCCCACGAGCACGACGGCAAAGGCTCATGGCTCCGCGTCGCCCTCACCGTCGCGGGGTTCGTGGCGATCTACGCGATCACCCTGATCGGTCACCCGCACTGAGAACAGGCGCTCGGAGAGCGCCAGGGCAAGCGCGACCGGGACGGTCGCCGGCAGAGTGTCGAGGGTGAAGAAGAGCAGATCGAACCCCAAGCCCAGGACCGCAACGAGCGCCGCGGTCCATTGCTGCCGATGGGCCACAAAGCGAACCCCGGGTTCGCTTTGTGGCCCATCGGCGGGCAGGGCGAGCAGGCAGCCGACGGTGGCCGCAAGGAAGGCGTCGCCGAAGCCCATCCGCGCAGCGCCGAAGTCGAGCACCTGGAAGCGCGGCAGCCCCGCGGGCGCGGCGGCGCTGAGCACCGCACTCGGGTCCTGCAGCAGCTCCGCGGCGACGAGGGCGGCGTCGATCGCCGCCATCGCGTAGATCCCCCAGCGCAGCCAGCGCGCGGGGACGACCGAGACCAGCAGCCAGCCCAGGGCGATGCAGGCGAGACCGGAGAGGAGTGCGCGCGCCGTCTCCCCCGCCAGCGCATCCGGCAAAGCCCAGGCGAGTACGAACAGGGGCAAGACGAGGAGCGCCCAGGCGGGGGCGGTGCCGTGCACGAGCCAGCCGAGCGCGAACGCCGCCAGCGGCGGCACGGCGAGCAACGCCAGCCAGGTCAGCGCATCGGCCGAGCCAGGCGCCGCCTCGATGCCGAAGACCACGACGAGGATCGACGCCGCAGGCACGAACGCCCACCAGGGGCTGTTCGGCATCCAAGCAAACGGTGGGCGAGCGCGCGGCAGGGCGACGAGCACAGCCTGGAAAAGGCTGAGCGCGGCTATCGAGACAGCGAAGGACGGCATCCTACGTGCCGGTGCTAAGAGGCCATATATGACCTCTATCCACCGGCACGTCCGGCGGGCCTACTCCCACTCTATGGTCGCCGGGGGCTTGGAGGAGATGTCCAACGCCACGCGGTTCACGTCTTTGATCTCGTTGATGATCCGGTTGGAGACGCGCTCGAGCAGGTCGTAAGGGAGGCGGGCCCAGTCGGCGGTCATCGCGTCGTCGGAGGTGACGGCGCGGATCACGATCGGGTAGGCGTAGGTCCTGCCGTCCCCCTGGACGCCGACCGAGCGCACGACTGGCAGCACGCAGAAGGACTGCCAGAGCTGGCGGTAGAGCTCGGCGGCGCGGATCTCCTCCTGCAGGATCGCGTCAGCGGCGCGCAGGATGTCCAGCCGCTCTTTGTTGACCTCGCCGCCGACGATACGGATCCCGAGACCCGGGCCCGGGAAGGGCTGACGCCAGACCATCCGCTCGGGCAATCCCAGCTCGGCGCCTACCTTGCGCACCTCGTCCTTGAACAGCATCCGCAGCGGCTCGACCAGCTCGAACTCGAGGTCCTCGGGCAGGCCGCCGACGTTGTGATGGGACTTGATCGTGGCGGCGGCGTCACTGCCGCCGGACTCGATCACGTCGGAATAGAGGGTTCCCTGGACCAGGTAGGCGGCGTCCTCCAGTTTGGCCGCCTCCTCCTCGAAGACGCGGATGAACTCCTCGCCGATGATCTTGCGCTTGCGCTCGGGCTCATCCTCTCCCGCGAGGCGGGAGAGGAAGCGCTCTTCGGCGTCGACGTGAACGAGCGGGATACCGAACTGGCCGAAGGCCTCGACCACCTGCTCGGCCTCATTCAGGCGCATCAGGCCATGGTCGACGAAAACGCAGGTCAGCTGCTCGCCGATCGCACGGTGGACCAGCAGCGCCGCGACCGAGGAGTCGACGCCGCCGGAGAGGCCGCAGATGACGCGACCGTCGCCCACCTGGGCCTGGATCGCGGCGATCTGCTCGGCGATCACCGACTCCGCCGACCATTGCTCCTCGCAGCCGGCGATCTCGCGCAGGAAACGGGTCAGGATCTCGGTGCCGTAGGGCGTATGGACAACCTCGGGGTGGAACTGAATCCCGTACAGGCCGCGGTCCGGCGCCTCGCAGGCGGCGACAGGCGACGCCGGGGTCGAGGCAAGCGCGGTGAAGCCCGGCGGTGGCTCGAAGACCGCGTCGCGGTGGCTCATCCAGCAGCTCTGCTCCTCGGGCAGGCCCGCAAGTAAGCGACCGCCGCTGTTGCGCAGCGTCAACTCGGCTCGCCCGAACTCGCCCGACTCGGCCGCTTCGACCTTTCCGCCAAGCGCCTGGACCATCACCTGCATCCCGTAACAGATGCCGAGCATCGGGATGCCGAGATCGAGCAACTCATTGGGAAACGGCGGCGCCCCCGGCTCGTAAACCGAGGCGGGACCCCCAGAGAGGATCAGGCCCTTGGGCGCACGCTCACGAATCGACTCAGCAGAAGCGGTCGCCGGCAACAGCTCGGCGAAAACGCCACATTCGCGGATACGCCTCGCAATCAGCTGCGAGTACTGGCCCCCGAAATCAAGGACCAGCACCTCCTCCGAGGCTTGGGCCGGCGCCGCAGGAGCGCCGGCCTCAGTCGTCGGCGACTCCAACACCGGCGGAGACCGCCGCCCTGCCATTCGAGCCCATGCCTACCGACTGCTCGTTCTGCAGTTTCTTGCCCTCACTCTGTAGCGCCGGGGCAACCATCACCTCGGCCCGCTGGAAGGAACGGATGTCCTCGTAGCCGGTGGTGGCCATCGAGGTTTTCAGCGCCCCCATCAGGTTGAAGGTGCCGTCGTTCTCCTGGGCGGGGCCGAGCAGGATCTCCTCCATCGTGCCGTCCTGCTTGGTCGAGACGCGGGTGCCACGCGGCAGCGAGGGATGAAAGGTCGCCATCCCCCAGTGGAAGCCACGCCCAGGCGCCTCCTTGGCGCGGGCCAACGGCGAGCCGACCATCACCGCGTCGGCGCCAACGGCGATCGCCTTGGAAACGTCGCCGCCGGTGCGCATACCACCGTCGGCGATCACGTTGACGTACTCGCCGGTCTCGAGCATGTGCTGGGCTCGGGCGGCGGCGACGTCGGCGATCGCGGTCGCCTGCGGCACGCCGATCCCGAGCACGCCGCGGGTCGTGCAGGCGGCGCCGGGGCCGACGCCGACCAGGACGCCGACGGCGCCGGTCCGCATCAGGTGCAGCCCGGTCGAGTAGGAAGCACAGCCGCCGACCACGGTCGGCACCGGCACTTCAGCGATGAACTCCTTCAGGTTGAGCGGCTCGACCGTGGTCGAGACGTGTTCGGCGGAGATCACCGTGCCCTGGATGACGAGGATGTCGATGCCCGCCTCGACCGCGATCTCATAGTGCTCACGCACCTTCTGCGGGGTGAGCGAGCCGCAGGCGACGGCGCCGCGCTCCTTGATCTCGGCGATCCGCCTACCGATCAGCTCAGGCTTGACCGGCTCGTTGTAGATCTCCTGCATGATCCGGGTCGCCTCGAGCTTGGGCGCGGCAGCGACCTTCTCCAGCTGCTCCTCGGCATTCTCGAAGCGGGTCCAGATCCCCTCCAGGTTGAGCACGCCGAGGCCGCCGAGCTGGTTGACGAGCACAGCGGTATCGGGACTGACCACGCCGTCCATCGCCGAAGCGACGAGGGGCAGCTCGAAGCGGTACGGGCCGAGGGTCCAACTGATGTCTATGTCGTCGGGATCGCGGGTGCGGCGCGACGGAACGATCGCGATGTCATCGAAACCGTAGGCGCGCCTCCCCTTCTTGCCGCGACCGATGTCGATCTCCAAATCGATCCTCCAAGGAAGGTAGGCGTTGAACAGTCAGCCTACACTTCCGCGTGGACCTCCAGATCGCGCACCTCGACCTCGTCGAGCAGTCGCTCGACCCGGTTGCGGTCGACGGTGCCGGCGCCGAAGTGCTGGGTCGACTCGGCGCCGCAGGCGACCCCGTAGGCGAGACAGTCGGCCGGCTCGCGGCCGTCGTAGAGGCCGGCGGCGTAGCCGGCGAGGAAGGCGTCGCCGGAGCCGACGGTCGAGACCGGCTCCAGTGGTTTGGTGCGGACCTCGAGCACCCGGCGGTCCGCTCCCTGCCCGACCACGGCAACGCAGCCGTCGGGGCGGGTGATCGCCGCTTCGCCGGCGCCGAGCCGGACCAGCTCGGAGAGCCCGTGGACGAAGTCCTCGCGGTCGGAGAACTCCTGCCCGACCAGCTCCTCCGCCTCGGGTTCGTTGGGGGTGACGACGGAGGCACCGGCGCGCACGCCGGCCAGCATCGCCTCTCCCTCGGCATCGAGGATCGATGTGACGCCGCGCTCGCGCAGGTCCTCGACCAGACGCGCGTAGAGCTCTGCCCCGGCCCCGGGAGGCAGGGTGCCGGCGAGCACGCAGATCTTCGCCCCCTCGGCGAGGTAGCGCAGCCGCTCGACGAAGCGCTCGACCTCCTCCGGGCTGACGGCCGGACCACGCTCGTTGATCTCGGTCTGCTCGCCCGAGGTCGGATCGATCACCGCCATGTTGATTCGCGTCTCACCGGCGATCCAGGTGAAGTCGGTGAGGATCGCCTCCTTGCGCAGCTGCTCCAGCACGCGGTTGCCGGTCGGGCCGCCGGCAAAGCCGGCGGCGATCACAGGCCGGCCGAGGAGGCGCAGGGCGCGGGCGACGTTGATCCCCTTGCCACCGGCGACGGTGCGGCTCTCGACCGCGCGATGGCGGTGGCCGAGGCGGAAATTCGGAACCGCGACCGTACGGTCGATTGCGGCGTTGAGGGTTACGGTGAGAATCATCGCCTGTGGCGCCTCAGAAGGACTACCGCAAGCAGTATCCCGAACAGCGCCAGCACAAACCAGAGCGCATTGTCGACGACGAAGCTGCGGACCCGATCCAGCACGCTCGCCTTGGCCACGGCGTTGCCGGCGCGAAGCGGCACCGCCGCCGCCCGCCGGCCATCGACGCGGACTATCGCCTGGCCCAGCCTGGCGCCGCGGCGGATCGGCCCCTCGACCTCGCCAGGTGCCCGCACCTTGACCGTGAGCCGCTGACCACGCCGCACCCCGATCGCCACGGTGCGCGCCGCGCGCAGCGCCAGCTCGTCGCCGCTGTAGCGGACGTCCGCTTCGGCAAGGACTTGCCCCGCGTGGATCGGGGTCCGCTTGCGGTACTGGGAGAAGCCGTACTCGAGCAGCCGCTCGGTCTCCGAATCGCGCGCCGACTCGGTCCAGGTGCCGAGCACGGCGGAGATCAGCTCGACCCCTTTGCGCCGGCCGGAGCCGACCAGGACGTAGTCGGCACCAAAGGTGTGGCCAGTCTTCACCCCCGTCGCCCAGGGCTCGGCGAGCAGGAAGTCGTTGAGCGTCTCGATCCGGCGCGGTGGTCGCAGGCTGCGCAGCTCGGCGCTACGCGAATCGGCGATCTCGGCGAAAGCCGGATCGCGCAGCAGCCGCCTTGCCAGCACCGTCAGATCCAGCGCACTCGAGTAGTTGCCCGCCTCGTCGAGCCCGATCGGGTTGGCGTAATGGGTGTTCGAGAGGCCGAGCGCAGCAGCCCTTTGGTTCATCTGCCTGACAAACGCATCTTCCGAGCCAGCTGCGGCAAGAGCGAGGTCATAAGCAGAGTCGTTGCCACTGCGCAGGATCAGCCCATAAAGCAGGTCACGCACGCTGATCCGCTCCCCCGGCGGCACTTCCAGCAACGACTCGCCATAGATCGCTTCGTAGGGAGCAACCGTGACGATCTTGTTCAGCGGCAGCTCCTGCAGCGCCACATACGCCGTCATCATCTTCGTAGTACTCGCGATCGGTAGCCGCTGCGACGCCTCATGCGCTGCCAGCACGTCCCCCGAGCGGGCATCGATCAACGCCCAAGCTCGTGCGGCAAGTTCCGGCGCCTCTGCCGCGGGTGGCGGCGTAGGGGGGACCTCCCCCGAGGAAGCTTTAGCTACCGCGGGGGGAGGTGGGTCCCCTGCGCCGACAGGACCCGCGGCCCACAGGCCCAGAGCAACCAGGCCGAGCAACGCGGCCCGCCGATAACCGCTCACCGCAATTTCAGCTTTTCGCCGGCGATCAGGATCTGGGGATCGACGCCAGGATTCAGCTTGACGATGACCGCAACCGGCACGCCGGTCTCGCGAGCGATCGAGGTGAGCGTGTCGCCGCTCTGGACTTCGTAGGACTTGGGGACGGGACGGTCGTCCTGCTCCGTCTTGACCTGGCCGGCGCGGTCCGAGCCGCCGCCGTTGCCGCCACCGCTATCGCCATCGCCGCCGACCGTCGCCGTGATCAAGATGATCACGGCGACGAAGCCGCAGATGACCGCGGCGGCAGCGAGAAATCTGGCGGGTGCTCTTGAGCTCAGCCCTTGACCTTGGTCTTCAGCGCCGAGCCGGCGGAGAAGCGGGGGACCTTGCCTCCGGGGATCGTGATCCGCTCGCCGGTGCGGGGGTTGACGCCCTGGCGCGGACCGCGCTCGGCCACATGGAATTTGCCGAAGCCGGTGAAGCTGACTTCACCTCCGCCGCTCATGGTGTCGGTGATCGTGTCGAGCACAGCGTCGAGCGCGTCGCTCGCGGCCTTCTTGCTGCCCACACGCTCATCAGCTGCCAGTTGGTCCAAAAACTCAGCCTTGGTCACGTCGAAGCTCCTCCGTCGTCGTTGCGGTCGGGCGGCAATCTAACAGCGCAAACGGCGTAACTGCGTGCCTGGGGCCGGGAAGGCCCCTAGGAGCCGCTGACCGTCATCTCGCCGATCAGCAGCGGCGGGACGCTGACGGAGCCGCCGAACGGGACCCAGCGCGGCGCCGAGCCGGCCGCTCGCACCGCCCGCAGCATCGAGACCAGGTCGCTGGCGATGGTGAACTCACGCAGCGGTTCGGCTCGCTCGCCGCCCCTGATCGCCCGCCCCGAAGCGCCGACCGAGAAGACCCCAGTGACCGGGTTGACGCCGGAGTGCAGGCCGGCGACGTCGTTGACGTAGACGCCCTCGCCGGCCTCCTGCAGCAGCTGCTCGAGACCCATGGAGCCCGGGGCGACGACCAGGTTGGATGCCGAGACCCCCGGCAGCGAGCGATACCCGGAGCGCCCGGCGTTGCCGCTCGAGACCGCGCCACCACGGCGGGCGGTGTAGGAGTCGTAGAGGAACGTCTGCAGCCGGCCGCCCTCGATCAGCGCCGTGCGCCGGTGCGGCGTTCCCTCGGCGTCGAAGGGCGCCGTGGCGAAGCCGGTGGGCTCGAGGCCGTCGTCATGCAGGACGAATGCCTCTGCTGCGACCTCCTCGCCGAGCCGCTCGGCGAGCGGCGAGCGGCCGCGCTGGACGGCGTCGGCGCCGGCGGCGCTGCCGAGCAAGCCGACGAAGCTGGCGGCGACGGTCGGGTCGAGCACGACCGGGCAGCTGCCGGAAACGGGCTTGACGGAGCCGATCATCTCGGCGGCGCGCGCGGCGCCCTCGCGGCCGATCGCGGCCGGATCCAGGCCCGCCGGTCCGCGTGCCAGGCCGAAGCCCAGCCCCGTCTCGCGACCGCCCTCCCCGTCCGCCAGCGCCTGCAGGTAGGCGTAGCAGCTCGTCGTCTCGTACTCGCCACCGGGAGCCGAGGAGGCGGCGAGCGCCACACGCTCGGCGCTGTCGAAGTAGACGGCCTGCTCGACCGCGACGACAAGCGGGTCGGCCGCCAGCGCGGCCTTCTCCACTGCCAGGGCGAGATCGGCGATCTGGGCCGGGGACCACTCGCCTCGCGAGCGGTCGCTCAAATCGCCGACCGGCGCCGGTTCGCCGTCGTCGACGACAGCCGGCCCGGCGAACTCGTCCTCGTCGGCGACTCGAGCCGCCTCGAGGGCGCGTGCCGAGATCCCGGCCAGTCCCTCGACGGACAGATCGGTTCCGAAGCCATAACCCGTCCGGCCGCCGATCCAGACGCGCAGGCCGAGGCCACGCTGGGTTGCCGCGGTCAGGCTCTCGACCGCGCCGTCGTGGACGCGGACCTCGCGGTTCTCCGCTTCGCCGGCGTACGCCTCCGCGTCGCCGGCGCCGGCCGTGAGCGCTTGCGCGACGGCGCGCTGGGCCCCCTCGGCGAGCTCGCTCACGCCTCCGTCCCCCCGACGGTCATCGCCGCGATCCGGACGTGGCCCTGGCCCGTTCCCACCGGCACTTTCTGGCCCCCCTTGCCGCAGATCCCGGTCTTCATCCAAAAGTCGTTGCCGACCGCGTCGATCGCGGCCAGCGCCTGCAGGCAGTTGCCGACCAGAGTCGCCCCGCGGCAGGGCCGGGTCACCTCGCCGTCCTCGATCAGGTAGCCCTCGTTGACGCCGAAGACGAAGTCGCCGGTCGCCGGGTCGACCTGGCCGCCGGCGAAGGAGACCGCGTAAAAGCCCTTGCCGACCTCGCCGATGATCTCCTCCGGCTCGGCCTCCCCAGGGGCGATGTAGGTGTTGGTCATGCGTGGAATTGGCAGGTGGCGAAAGCTCTCGCGGCGACCGTTGCCGGTCGAGGTGACCCCATCGCGCTCGGCGCTCTGCCGGTCGTAGAGGAAGCTGATCAACTGCCCGTCCTCGATCACCCGCGTCTGCTGGGTCGGCGCCCCCTCGTCGTCGATCGCGTCGCTGCCCCACTCGCCCGGCATGCGGCCGTCGTCATAGGCGGTCAGCAACGGCTGGGCGACCGACTCGCCGAGCTTGCCGGCATAGACGCTGGCGCCCTTCTGGACGTGGTCGGCCTCCAGCCCGTGCCCGGTCATCTCGTGAAAGAGCACGCCGCCGAAACCGCCGCCGACGACAACCGGCATCGAGCCGGTCGGCGCCGGGCCGGCGTCGAGCAGGGTCAGCGCCTTGCGCGCTGCGCTCGCGGCTATCTGTGACGGGTCGTCATCGAAGAGCTCGAAGCCACGATGGCCGCCGAGCGTCTCGGCGCCGGTCTCGACCCGGCCCTCGCGACGGGCGACGACCTGCGCCCTGATCCGCACCCGGGTGCGATCGTCGCCGCTGAAGAGGCCGGTCGAGTTGGCCACCGCCACCTCACGCCTTGCCTCGCCATAGGAAGCGCTTGCCTGGGCGATCTCCGTTCCGGCCGAGCGCGCCCGCTCGTCCAGCTCGCGCAAGAGCTCCGCCTTGCGCGCGGCCGGCACCTCGCCCGGCGGCTGCTCGATCGGCTGTGGGGTCGGCACCTCGGCCCGCAGCACCCGCGGCTCGACCCGCTCGCCGCGCAGGGCCGCTGCCGCCTCGCCGGCCGCTCGCTCGAGCTCGGCGGGGTCGAGACCGTCGACATGGGCGAAGTAAGTGGTGCCCTCGCTGACCACGCGCACCCCGGCTCCCACTTCGGTCCCGGACTGCACGGACTCGATCCGCGACTCGTCGATCGCCAGGGTGAAGCCCTGGCGGCGTTCGGCGAAGACCTCGGCGAACTCGCCACCGTGGGCGAGAGCGCGGGCGATGACGCGCTCGGCAACCGCCGGCTCGAGCAGCTCCTCGGGCCCGCTCACCGGAACCCCTGTTCCCGCTTCGTTCCCTCACGAAGAATCAGATATGGACGTTCGGTCACTCCGCGCTCACCTGGGTCTCTTCCCGGCCACCTCGATCAGCCTGCCGGCGGCGACGAAGAGCTCGCCGCCGATCGCCGAGTCGGTCGCGTGGTCCTCCGCCTTGCCCCCGGCGTAGTAGAGGCGGGCGAAGGGACGGCGCGAGGCGCGGCGACGGCGCATGTACGCGGCCGCCTCGTCGGCGTAGCCCGAGACACGGTCGAGAAACACCCGATGCGGCTTAGGAGCCATCCGGCACCGCCTCCCCCGCCCGCCCGTCGCCGCCGCCGGCGAGGTCGCGCAGGACCGCGCGCATGTCGAAGAAGCTGAGCGAGGCGAGCGCGAAGCGATCGGTCACCGCGACCGCCGCCAGACCGGCATGACGCAATGCGAAGACCTCCCCCTGCTCGGTCCCGATGTGAACCTGCTCGACCGGCTCGCCGCCCCGGTCGGCCACCTCGAAGAGGGCGGCGACGTCCTCGCGCCAGCGCTTGGCGTCGCCGTTGGCGGCGAGAACAGCGCCCGCGCCGGTGAGGATCGCGGCGCCGCGAAGGTCGGGCGACATCTCGGTCAAATAGGCAAGCGCGCCCTCGGCGGCTTCGCCCGAAATCACCTCGCTCGCCTGCGTGTCTGACATCTCGGTGAAAATACCGGCCCGTGTCCCTGGCCCGCGCTTCCTGGATAACCGTAGTCGCGATCTGCGCGATCGCCGCGATCCTCTTCGCGATCAGCGGCTACACCGGCTACACGGTCACCGTGATCGCGGTCGGCCTCGCCGCGGCGGTGAACCTCCTGCCCAGCCCCTAGCCGGTCTAGCCCGCGCGGAACGGGCCATTGTCGCTGGAGGGATCGTGGAACGAGGTCTCCGGCTCGACGTGGATCAGGACCTCGGCGCGGCGGATGTCCGCCTCGATCTCGTCGCGCATCCGGTGGGCGAGCTCGTGGGCGCGCTCGAGGCTGGTTCCGGAGCGGTACTGGACGTGGAGGTCGATGTAGCGGCGACTGCCGGCGCGACGGGCGCGCAGCTTGTGGTAGCCGGCGACCTCGGGGGTGCGGGCGGCGGCGATCGCAGCCTCGATCCGGTCCATCTCCTCATCTGGCAGGACTTCGTCGACGAGCACCCCGGATGAGCGGCGGATGATCCGGATGCCGGCGACGACGATCGCCGCCGCGACGACGAGCGCCGTGATCGAGTCGAAGGCGACCACCCCGGTGATCTCGACCAGCGCCAGGCCGACGAGCACCCCCGCCGAGGTGAGCGCGTCGGTGCGCAGGTGGGCCGCGTCGCCCTCGAGCGCCGGCGATTCGTGCGCCCGCGCCTGGCGCGAGAGGACCGTCGAGACGACGAGGTTGGCGACGACGGAGAAGCCCATAACCGCGATGCCGACCCCCAGCGCGTCGACCTCGGCGCCATCTACGAGGCGGTGGGTCGCCTCGTAGATGATGATCCCGGCACCGACCAGGATCAGCATCCCCTCGATCGTCGCCGCCAGGCTCTCGACCTTCTCGTGCCCGTATGGGTGGTCCTCGTCGGCCGGCTCACCGGCTTTGCGCACCGAGACGAAGGCGACGACCGAGGCGACGAGGTCGATCAGCGAGTGGATCGCCTCGGTGAGGATCGCGATCGAGCCGGTGATCGCGCCGGCGGCGAGCTTGATCGCGATCAGGACCGAGTTGGAGGCGATCGAGAGAGCCGCCGCGCCGCTTTTGGTGCGGATCATCGTTCGGCCGGCGCCGCCCGGCCGGCGCTCAGGTGCCTAGCCAGCAAGCGCGCGGCGCGGCCACGGTGACTGATCTCGTTCTTCTCCGCCTGGCTGAGCTCCGAGTAGGTGCGCTGATCCTCGGGGCCGGTCGCGTCGGGGACGAAGGCGGGGTCGTAGCCGAAGCCGCCCTCGCCGCGGGCCCCCTCGATCAGGTGGCCGTCGCAGCGGGCCTCGAAGAGGTGCTCGGAGCCATCTGCTTCGACCAACGCGAGGGCGCAGACGTAGTAGGCACCGCGCTCGCTCCCGGCCGCCGCGACCTCGCGCAGCAGCTTCTCGAGGTTCTCCTCGTCGCCGGCGCCCTCGCCGCCGTAGCGAGCGGAGTGAATCCCGGGCCGCCCGCCGAGCGCCACTGCGCCGATCCCCGAGTCGTCGCCGATCGCCGCCTCGCCGGTCGCCTCGTGCGCCGCGCGCGCCTTGTCGAGGGCGATCTCGGCGAAGCCCTCGCCATCCTCGGGTGGCAGCTCGACCCCCTCCGGCAGCGGCTCCAGCTCGATCCCCGGCAGCAGTTCGCGTATCTCGCGCAGCTTGTGCTTATTGCCGGTGGCGAAGATCAAGGGTTCACCGAAGATCAGGTCCCGGCTACCCGCTCCTGCACCTGGCGCAGCCGCGAGATGCCCATCTCGGCGAGCCCCAGAAGCTCGTCGAGCGAGGCCCGCGAGAGCGGCGTCCGCTCTGCCGTCGCCTGCACCTCGACCAGGCCGCCGTCCCCGGTCATGACGACGTTGGCGTCGACCTCCGCCCGCGAGTCCTCGCCGTAGTCGAGATCGCAGAGCGCCCGCCCGTCGACCATGCCGACGCTGACCGCGGCGACCGACCCGGTAAGCGGCATCGTCTCGATCTTCTTCGCGTCGAGCAGCTTCTGCATCGCCAGCCGCAGCGCCACGTAGCCACCGGTGATCGCCGCGCAGCGGGTACCGCCGTCGGCTTCGAGCACGTCGCAATCGACGTAGATGCTGCGTTCGCCAAGCGCCTTGAAGTCGACGACGACGCGGAGCGAGCGTCCGATCAGGCGCTGGATCTCGACTCCGCGTCCGTCCTGCTTGCCCCGTGAGACGTCGCGCGCCTTGCGGTCGCCGGTCGAGGCGGGCAGCATCGCGTACTCGGCGGTTACCCAGCCTTTGCCGCGACCCCCCATCCACTTGGGCACGCTCTCGTTGACCGACGCCGTGCAGATCACCCGGGTTTTGCCGATCGAGATCAGCGCCGAGCCATCGGCGCTGGCGACGAAGCCGGGGTCGATGTCGACCGGCCGGATGTCGGCCGGTGCCCTGTCGTAGCTGCGCGAGGCTGGCATCAGGGCGAGTCTGTCATGTGCGCTGGGAGCGCGGCGGCCAGGAAGGGGCGGCCCGCAGGGTGAACCGCCCCTCCGCCGCGCTCATTTGAAGGCGACTTTGTCGACCGCCTGCTTGATCTTGTCGACGATGACGTCGGCGAGCTCCATGCCCTGTTTGCCGCTGTAGCCCTTCATCGCCGCCACCATGCCGACCATCAGCAGCGAGACGAGCAGGATCAGGCCGACGTACTCGACCGTGCCCTGGCCACGCTCACTCGCTGCCAACGATCGGATCGCCAGCACCCGCCGCTCGATCGCAGCGTGCGCAAGGCCGATCAGTGCGTAGATCATTGAAGCCTCCTAGCTCGGGTTTGCCCCGATCCTTGGCGGCCGCCAGTCACGGATCTAGACGTGAATGGGCCAACTCAGCGGCAGGAATGTGAAAAGTCAGAGACAACCCGTCGCCGCCCCGGCTGCGAGTACGCTCAGCGGCCGATGCGGGTGCTGGTCGTCACCAACTTCGTCCCCGATGCCGCGGCGCCCCAGCGGGGCCGGTGGGTGCTTGACCAGGTCGAAGAGATGCGCCGGCTTGGCATCGAGGTGGACGTCTTCAGCTTCCCCCCGGGCTCCAGCCACTACCTGCCCGCCGCCCTACGCCTACGGCGACTGCTGAAACGCGAGACCTTCGACCTCGTCCACGTCCACTACGGGCTGACGGCGTGGTCGACGCTGCTCGCCGGGGCCCGGCCGTTGGTCGTCACCTTCCACGGCACCGACGTCCGCCACCCGGTGGTGGGGCCGCTCTCGCGGCGAATCGCATGGCGCTCGGATCTCGTCGCCACGGTCTCACGCTCGCTCTTTGGCCCGGAGGACGGCCGGCCAGGCCTGCCTCTGGTGCCCGGCTCGGCGATCCTGCCCTGCGGCCCCGACCTCGGCCGCTTCCGCCCTCTGCCACGGGCCGAGGCAAAACGGCAGCTCGGCCTCGATCCAGCCGGCCGCTACCTGCTCTTCCCCGCCAACCCAAAACGGGCGGAGAAGCGCGTCGACCGCGCCCTCGAGGTTGCGGCCGCAAGCGGCGCGGAGTTGCTCACCGGTGGCTCGATCGACCCAGACCAGATGCCGCTCTGGGTCAATGCGGCCAACGCCGTCCTCGTCACCTCCGACTACGAGGGCTTCGGGCTGACCTGTGTCGAGGCGCTCGCCTGCAACGTGCCCGTGCTCTCGACCCCGGTCGGGATCGCCCCGTTCGCGCTCGCGGGGATCATCGGGGCGACCTGCGCCCGGTTCGACGCGGCGACCTGGAGCGACGCCGTTCGCCCTCACCTGGAGGCTCCCGACCCCCGGGTCGAGGGGGCCGCACGAGCCGCATCGCTCTCGGCGGTCCGGATGGCGGAAAGGACGATCGTTGCCTACCGCGAGGTGCTCGACCGGGATCGCTCCTCCACGTAATAGATTGAACGGGGATGAGCGAGGAAAAGCGCCAGCCCGGCAGCGAGAACCCCAGCGCCCAGGTCGAGGCCGCCGAGCGCCGGCTGAGCGAGGCCGTCGCGGCCGCGGAGGCGGCTGAGAAACGCGTCACCGCCGAGATCAGGGCACTTGAAGCCGATCTGGAGAAGGAGCGGCAGGTCAGCGCCGAAGCGCTGGAGGGCTTGCGCCGCGAGCACGCCGATGAGCTGGAGCGCGAGCGGGCCGCGAAGGACCGCGCCATCGCCGCTGCCGAGAGCCGCCTGGCCGAGATCGAGGCGCAGGCCGAAGCGGCCGAGAAGCGAGTTGAGGAGGCGCAGCGACAGGCGGCATCGGCGGAGGGCACGAGCGCCGAGGTCGAGACCCGGGCCCGCGAAGCAGCGGCCGCCTGGCTGCGCGGTCAGATCGAGGCAATACGTCGAGAGGCGGCAGGCCGATAGCCGCAAGCGCGGAGTGCGACGTCGCCATCGTCGGCGGCGGGGCCGCGGGACTCTGGACGGCACTGCGCGCAGCCGAGCAGGGCGCGACCGTCTGCGTGGTCTCACGCACGCCGCTCTCCCAGAGCGCCAGCTTCTGGGCGCAGGGCGGCCTGGCCGCGGCGCTGGAGCCAGGCGATTCGCCCGCCCAGCATGCGGCCGACACGATCGCGGCAGGCCGCGGGCTCTGCCGCCCCTCTGCCGTTCAGGTCCTGGTCGACGAGGCGCCGAGCGCGGTCAGGGAGCTGCGCGAGCGTGGGGTCGCTTTCGATCTCGATGGCGACGGCGAGCTGGCGCTCGGGCTTGAGGGCGGACACACCAGGCGTCGCATCGTCCACGCCGGTGGTAGCCAGACGGGCCACGAGATCACCGCGAAGCTGGCGGCGATGGTCGACGCCGAGCGGAGGATCGCCGTCCGCGAGCGGACTTCGGCGGTGGCCCTGTGGAGCGACGGCGAACGCTGTCACGGGCTGCTGACCGATAATGAGCCGATCGCCGCGGCGGCGACGGTCGTTGCCACCGGTGGCGCCGCTGCACTATGGCGGCGCACCAGCAATCCCCGTGGAGCGATCGGCGCCGGGATGGTGTTGGCAGCCGCGGCCGGGGCTGAGCTGGCCGACCTCGAGTTCTGCCAGTTCCACCCAACCGCGCTGGCCCTGCCGGGCAGCCGCTTCGACGGCCTGCTGATCACCGAGGCCGTACGCGGAGAGGGCGCGCCGCTGCTCGATGCCGCGGGCCGCCGTTTTACCGATGAGCTGGCACCCCGCGACGCGGTCACGGCGGCGATCCTCGATCGGATCGAGGCCGACGGCGGCGGCAGCGTGTGCCTCGACCTGCGAGAGCTCGATCCGGCCCGTTTCCCCAACGTCTTCGAGTCACTGCGAGAGGCCGGCCTCGACCCCCATGCCGAACCGATCCCGGTCGCCCCCGCCGCCCATTACACGATGGGTGGAATCGCGGTGGACCTCGAGGGGCGCTCATCCCTCCCCGGCCTCTTCGCCGTCGGCGAGTCTTCCTGCACCGGGCTGCACGGCGCAAACCGGCTCGCGTCCAACTCGCTCAGCGAGTGCTTCGTCTTCGGCGCCCGCGCCGCCCGCGCCGCCCTCGACGAGAACCCCACAGGAGACCGACCGGCGCCGCCCGAGTGGCGCTTCGAGCCGCCCACCGAAGCGACCCGCGATGCCGTATGGCGCCTCGCCGGGCCGCTGCGCAGCGCCGGCCAGCTCCGCGAGCTGCTGGACGACCCCTACCCACTCGCAGCGGCGATCGCGACCTGCGCCCTGGAGCGCACCGAGTCGCGAGGCGGCCACCTGCGCAGCGACCATCCCGGCCTCGACCCAGAGCTCGACGGCGTCCACCTCGTACTCGCAGCCGACGGCAAAATTCGCCGAGAAAGCTGGCGCTGATTACGCGAGCGCCGGCGGTGTGGTTGAGGTTTGGTTCGCTATGCGGTCCAAACCTCAACCACACTCGCTAGCGTCAGCTCGATGCTGCTCGGTGTCGACGTGGGCGGGACCTTCACCGACGCCGTCCTCTTCGACGGTGAGACGGTCCACACGGCGAAGCTGCCGACCTCCCCCGAGGATCAATCGGTGGCTGTCATCGGCGCTATCGAGGAGGTGCTGCGCCGGGCTGGTCGCGAGGCCGGCGAGGTCGAGGCCTTTGCCCACGGAATGACCGTCGGCACCAATGCTCTGCTCGAGGAACGCGGGGCCCGCACCGCCCTGATTGCGACCAAGGGGTTCGCCGACCTGCTCGAGATCGGCCGTCAGGACAGGCCCGACCTATACCGGCTCTGCCGGCCCAAGCCAACCCCGCTGGTCGAGCCGGAGCTGCGCTTCGAGGCCTCCGAGCGGGTCGGGCCCGAGGGCGAGGTCGAGCCGCTCGCCGAGGGCGAGCTGCAACGACTCGAGCAGCTGGTGAGTGACAGTGGCGCCGAGTCGGTTGCGATCTGCCTGCTCTTCTCCTATCTGGACCCCGCGCACGAGGGGGCGATCGCCGAGCACCTGCGCCGCGCCCTGCCCGAAGTCCACGTCTCCGCCTCGCACGAGGTCCTGCCCCGCTTCCGCGAGTACGAGCGCTGCTCGACCACCGCGATCGACGCCTACCTCTCCCCCCTGCTCGGCCGCTACCTGGGCCGGCTCGGCGAGGCCGCGCAGGAGGTCGGGATCCCACCCCCGCTCGTGATGCAGTCCTCCGGCGGCGTCGCCGGCGCCGAGCAGGCGGCCCGGGCGGGTGCCTGGAGTGTCCTCTCCGGCCCCGCAGGCGGCGCCGTCGGAGCCGGCTTGCTCGCTCGAACAAGCGGCGACGGCAACGCGCTCGGCCTCGACATGGGCGGCACCTCCTGCGACGTCTGCGTGATCGAGGAGGGCGAGGTGAGGCGGACCGGCTCGCGTCAGATCGACGGCCGGGTGATCCAGCTGCCGATGGTCGACGTGCACACGGTCGGTGCCGGTGGCGGCTCGATCGGCTGGCGCGATCCGGGCGGAGCGCTGCGCGTCGGGCCGCGCTCAGCCGGCTCGCAGCCGGGGCCCGCCTGCTACAGCAGAGGTGGCAGCGAGCCCACCGTGACCGACGCCAACCTCTTGCTCGGCAACCTCGCCGCCGACTCCACCCTGGCCGGAGGCGT
This sequence comes from uncultured Solirubrobacterales bacterium, assembly GCA_963718755.1. Classification (GTDB taxonomy): domain Bacteria; phylum Actinomycetota; class Thermoleophilia; order Solirubrobacterales; family 70-9; genus VRUE01. The sequence goes on along the minus strand of OY970376.1, from coordinate 2,173,921 downwards.
CCCACTCGACCTGGATGCGGCCAAAGCTGCCGTGGGGGCGCTGGCCGACTCGCTTGGCCTCGCGGAGCTGGAGACGGCGGAGGGGATCGTGCGCGTCGCCAACCAGGAGATGGTGCGGGCGCTGCGCGTGGTCACGGTCGAGCGCGGGATCGACCCGCGCCGCTTCGCCCTGCTGCCCTTCGGCGGCGCCGGCCCGATGCACGCGGCGGCGATCGCAGCCGAGCTCGGCATCGAGCATGTGCTCTGCCCGCGTGCCGGCGGTGTGCTGTCCGCGCTTGGCCTCTGCACCTCCGATCGCCGCCGCGACACGACGCGCACGGTGATGCTCGGCGGCCCCGGCCTCACCGCGGAGCGCATTGCCGCCGAGGTCGATGAGCTGGCATCTCGACTGGGCCGCACGCAGCCCGACCAGGAAAACGCTGCGTCGGGATTGCACTTTCCCGCCTATAACACGGGTAAGTGCAATCTCGAGGCCGTCTACGAGATGCGCTACCGGGGACAGGCCTTCGAGCTGCCGATTGCTGGGACCACGCGCCCGGACCCCGTCGACCTGATCGAATGCTTCGAGCAGGCCCACCAGGAGCGCTACGGCCACCGTGACCCGGATGGCGAGGTGGTGCTCGTTCACATCCGCCTCGCCCAAGTCGAACCGGGGCCGCAGCCGCGGCTCAGCGCCGCGTCAGCGGGAGAGCTTCACGAGAGCAACCGCCAGGTGCGCTTCGACGGCGAGTGGATCGAGACGCCGATCCTGCGCGGCGAGACGCCGGCGGGCCTGACCAGCGATGGACCGGTCGTCTTCGAACTCCCCGAGTCGACCTTCGTCGTCCCGCCTGGCTGGCACGCCTCGGTGGACGACGCCGGCACCATCAACGCCCGCAGGGACGTGCCGTCACTTAGGCACCCATATAGGCACCTAAGTGACGGCACGTCTGGGGGCGCTCGATGAGTGGCCTTGACCCGGTCAGCCTGCAGGTGATGATCGGCGGGCTGCGCGCCGCCTGCGACGAGATGGGCGCGGCGCTGATCCGCTCTGCCTACTCCGCCAACATCAAGGAGCGCCACGACTGCTCGACCGCGCTGTTTGACACCGCCGGCGAGTTGGTGATGCAGGCCGAGCACATCCCCGTCCATCTCGGCTCGATGCCAGACGCCGTCGCCGCCGTACTTGATGAGGAGCAGCGGCCGGAAGACTCCTGGATCCTCAACGATCCCTACCGCGGCGGCACCCACCTGCCCGACGTGACCCTGATCTCACCGGTCTTCGTCGACGGTGAGCTCTTCGGCTTCGCCGCCTCCCGGGCCCATCACGCCGACATCGGCGGTCCCAGCCCGGCTGGAATGCCGGCGCGCTCGCGCACGCTCGAGGAAGAGGGGGTGGTGATCCCGCCAACCCGGCTCGGGGATGGCGACCTGGAGCGCATCGCCGGCCAGATGCGGTCCCCGCGCCAGCGCCTCGCCGACCTGCGTGCCCAGGCCGCGGCCAACCGGATCGGGGCGCAGCGCCTGGCGGAGCTGGCCGCCCGCCATGGCAGCGACGCGCTGCGCGCCGGCATGGAGGAGATCCTCGCTTATGCCGAGCGCCGCACGCGTGCCGCCCTGGCGGACCTCCCGGACGGCCACTACTCCGCCGAAGACCTGCTCGAGGACGACGCCAACGGCGAGCCGCGCGATGTCGTCCTGCGCCTCGAGGCAAGCATCCGCGGCGACCGGCTCGTGCTCGACTTCAGCGGCACCGACGCCCAGATCGACGGCAACCTCAACTGCCCGCTCTCGGTGACGAAATCCGCCGCGTTCTTCGCCGTTCGCGTCCTGACCGACCCCGACGCGCCCCCCTGCGCAGGGGCCTACCGGCCGATCGAGGTGATCGCGCCCGAGGGCTGCCTGCTCAACGCCCGCTTCCCGGCCGCGGTCGCCGCCGGCAACGTTGAGACGTCGAGCCGGGTCGCCGACCTGACGATCGCCGCTCTGGCCGGCGCCCGGCCGGTGCCGGCACAGGGCCAGGGCACGATGAACAACCTGACCCTGGCCGGCGAGGGGTTCACCTACTACGAGACGCTCGGTGGCGGCCAAGGCGCCTGCCCGGATGCCGATGGGCCGAGCGCGATCCACGTCGCGATGTCGAACACGCTCAACACGCCGGTCGAGGCGCTGGAGACCGAGTTCCCGTTGCGCGTGCGCGAGCTGGCGCTGCGCCGCGGCAGCGGCGGGGCCGGCCTCCGCAGCGGCGGCGAGGGCCTGGTGCGGGAGCTGGAAGCGCTGGCGCCGATGAGCTACACCCTGATCGGCGAGCGCCGGCGGCATCGCCCTCGCGGCCGCGAGGGCGGCGAGGACGGCGCGGCCGGCAACGACTACCTCAACGGCGAGCCGCTGCCGAGCAAGAGCGAGGGCACTATGCAGAGCGGCGACAGGCTGCGAATCGAGACTCCCGGTGGCGGCGGAATCGGCCGCCCGTCCAGCTGATAGCCGTCGAACAACCGGCCTGAGATAAGGCCCTCTCTGCCGGTCGGAGAGGGTCTTTCTCTTTCTATAAAGAGGGAGGTTGTTCGATGGACCTGGTGAGCGCAGAGCTTCCTGCAAAGACGCTGGTGGTGGCGATCGACCCCGGCAAGGCCACCAACCGGGTGCTGTTAGCCAACGGCGAACAGGGACTGATCGGGGAGCCCGTTTCGTTACCGACTCTGCGCGAAGGAATCGAGCGGCTCTGCGCATTGATCGAGGACGCTGGCGCGCCCGACACGGTGATCGCAATCGAGGCGACCGGCTCGCTGCATCTGCCGTGGGTCGCCGAGCTCGAGCGACGCCTACCTGGCTCGACCCGTCTCTTCGCCCCCTCAGAGACCCAGGCCGCGCGCACTCAGCTCGGCTCGCGCCGCTTCAAGGACGACGACCGCGATTGCGCCGCGCTCGTCTCCCTCGCCCGTCAGGGCCGCGGCCGTCCCGTCCAGGACGGGACCCTGGAGGCACTGCTCGACGCCGTGCGCCACCGGCGCCGCCTGATCGCCGCTCGCACGATCGTCCGCCAGCACCTCCACCACCAGCTCAACGGCCTCTGCCCCGGGCTCTCAGCCCCGGCGGGCCACGGGCGGGTCCTCGGCCTGGAGACCCCGACGGGTCAGGCCGTGCTCGCCTGCGCGGTCGACTTCGCCGGGCGAGCACCGGCGCCTCGCTCGCTGATCGCCAGGGCGCCGCGTCGGCTCTCCCGTGCCACGGCGGAGCTCTGGGCGGAGCGCTGGGGCAGCTGCCTGGCACCCCCGCCCGACGCCGAGCTGCGAGCCGAGCGATTGAGGCGGGATGTCGCCCGCTGGCGGGCGCTCGAAGCGGACGTGATGGCCGTCGAGGCCCAGATCGCCGCGTTGCTGGCCGAGAGCGCCGGGCAGATCCTGACGACGTTGCCGGGGGTCGCCGGCACCCGGGCAGCGGCCTTCGCTGTCCATGCCCTGCCAATCGAGCGCTTCCCCACCGCCGAGCACCTCTACTCCTTCACCGGCCTTGCTCCGGCGCGCTATGAGTCGGCGACGATCCGCAAAGCCAGGGCGATCTCCCGCCAGGCCCCGGGCGAGCGGCGCGATGCGCTGATGGGGATCGCCTGGGGACTCTCCCAACACTGCGTGGCTTTCAAAGAGCGCGACCGCGAACTGCGCGCCCGCGGCATGCGGCCGATCGAGGCCCGGGTCGCCCTCGCCCGCCATGCCTGCCGGCTCTGCCACCGGATGCTTCGAACTCAACAGCCCTTCGACGAGGAGCGCTACGCTCGGACTCGGCATCGGCGTGGGCGGTGACGGCGTTACAGCTATGCCCCGCGAGGGCGCAATCTAGTTTGCCGCCCGCCCGCGCCGGCCATTCCTACGGCGCAAAGAAGAACCTGCCGCACGACGGCGCCTGATCAGTCTGCCGACGGCCTTCGCCGGGTCGAGCAGAGCCTTCTCGCAATTTGCGACCGGCACGGCCGGCCCGCCGGGCCCTGCCGCCGATCGGCTATTGACTCATCGGCGAAGAACTAGATCGGCCTAAACCAGCCATTAATTTGGCGAATCGGCCAGCCTCGTCTAGAATGCGCGGCCTTGGGCGGGGCTCTCGCCTGGACAGGGTCCATAGGCGCCAACCTCCAAGCACAGATTCTCCAACTTTCTCAGGTTTGACTTATATGCCGATCGCTTTAAAGGAATGGGCAGTAACGGTGCGCGCTCTCGCCGAGGGCGAGCAGCTGCTGACCCTGCGCAAGGGCGGAATTCGCGAGGACAACAAGCACTTCGAGCTCGAGCATGAGCGCTTCTTCCTCTACCCGACCTTCGACCACCAGCGGAACAACCTCGTCCGCGAGTCCCACCACCCCGAGCTGCGCCGCGCGCTCGAGGAGGGTGTCTGGCCCGACGAGGAGCCGCCCCCCGCAGCGCTGATCCAGGATGGCGGCATCCCCCAGCCCGACCGCGTCCGGCTGCGCTGCTGGGCCGAGGTGACCGACCACCTGACGGTCAGCAACCCGCGCATCGTCGACGATCTTTCCCCGTATTACGTCTGGACCCCGGACTACGCCGAGAAGCGGCTCAACTGGAAGCGGCGCCACCCGCTGCACATCCTGCTGCTACGGGTCCACCGCATTCCGCGCCCGGTCACCGTCCGCGTCCGCGACGAGTACCACGGCTGCCGCTCCTGGGTCGAGATCGACCGCGACCTGCCCTTCGAGGGCACGCCGGTGATGGCCGACGAAGAGTTCGACCGTGCGCGCCAGGAGATTCATTCAGTTTGCACCGCCTCTGAGCCAGTACTTGTTTAAGGCTCAGCTATAGGCTCGCCGCATCCCCTGGGTAGAGACTCACTCGCTTAGCTTCACCGCGCGCCACGACAGTGGCGACGCGGCGTTCGCCGAGCGCACGCTCGACCGCATGGAGGAACTGCGGCTGCGGCTCGAGGACCGCTTCGAGACGGTTCCGGGCGAAATCACCGTCGTCGTCCACACCAATCCGGCGCTGCTCTCGCTCGCCCACCCCTTCCTGCCGGCCGCGCGCTGGTCGGCGGCGCCGGCGGGGCGGCGCTACCTGGCCGGCTGGGCGATGGCGACCGAGCTGCATGTGCTCAACGACCCGCACATGGAACGCCGCGCCGCCGGCGACGACTCGCGCGAAGCCCTGCGCGGCACCGCCGAGCGCCTCTACGCACAGCTCGTGATCGCCGCCAACAACCCCGACCTCCCCCCCTCCTGGACGCCGCGCCGCTTCGCCCGCTACCTCGGCTGGGCCTGGCTGGTGGAGGGAGCCGCCCAGTACTTCGCCCGTCAGGTCAGCCTCTACCGCGCGGCGGTGATCAGGCGCCTGCGCGAGAGCGGCGGGCCGTCGTTCCCACCCTCCCGCCGCGACGCCGTGATCCTCGGCGGCACGATCTTCGACCTGCTCGAGACAGAAAGAGGACCGGAGGCATGCGAGCGTCTCGCGCTGCAGATCCTCCCCGGCGGCTCCCGCCCCACCCTGGAAGCGGCATTCGACGCCCCGGCCGGAGAAATCGAGGCGGCCTGGAGGGACTACCTGCGGGCGATCGCCAGGCCCAACGCCGCCTAGCCCGCAATCAGCTCACTCCCCCCTCCCATATCTCTCCCGCTTGCGCCCGCTCGAAGCCGATCCAGAGCGAGTTCATCGCGGTTGTGACGACCCGCTCGCGGGGCACCTCCGGGTGGTCCGCCCACCAGACCGCGAGGCCCTGGAGGACGCCGCGGAGGACGACCCAGACCATTTCGATCCCCTCGCCGGCAACCGAGCCGGCGACGTTCTCCGCACCTTCCTCGGCGGCGAACAGCGGCAGGATCGACTCGCGGCTGCGCGCGGCAACCTCGGCGTGGACCGCCTCGATCTCGGGGTCGGTGCTGTAGCGAAAGAGCACCCGTCCGGCAAAGGGGTGCGCTTCGACGTAGGCGAACCAGGCGTCGAACGAGCGGGCGACACGCTGCTCGGCCGGGCCATCGCCGCCGAAGTGCTCGCGCCAGACCTCGCGCAGCTCGGCGAAATGCCGCTCGAGCAACTCGCGGTAGAGCTCGCGCTTGGACTCGAAGTGTTCGTAGACGACCGGCGGCGTTACCCCCGAGCGGCGGGCGATCTCGCCGATCGAGGCGCCGCGGTAGCCGCGCTCGGCGAAGAGCTCGGCGGCGGCCTCGGTGATCACCTCGCGCCGAGCCGCCCCCGTCAGGCGTCGCCGCGGCCCCGGCTTGGGTTTGGTCTCGGTTGACAACTTAGTCATGAGTAAGTACGGTCCTGATGCTTCTTAGTCATTCCTAGGTTAGCCACCGAGCAGGAGGTACAGCGGCCATGATCGTCTCCGTGCATCTCGTCGAGGCAGGCTGGCGCCGGGCGCCGGGCATGCTCCGCTACCAACCGGATCCCGCCGACGTCCCCGGCATGACCTACGCCGAGGCAGCACTCAGCACGCCGCTCCGAGACGGGCCGGTCCCCCGGCCGGGCCCGGGGAGGTTCGGATTGATCGCCGCCTGGGCGGACGACCGAGCCCTCGACGACTTCCTCGCCGGTCATCCCCTCGCCAAGCGCCTCGCCGAGGGCTGGCACGCCCGGCTCGAGCCCGTGCGCCTCTACGGATCCTGGGCAGGCATGCCCGACCTGCCGACACGGGAGGTGCCGGTAGACGACGCGGAGCCGGTCGCGGTGCTGACCCTCGGACGGCCGCGCATAAAGCGCGCGGTGCCCTTCCTGAGGACCTCCGCCCCAGCCGAGCGCGCGGCGTCCGCCAATCCGGCCGTGCTCGCTTCGACCGCGCTCGCGAGACCGCCGCGCTTCGTCTCCACGTTCTCCCTATGGCGCAGCGCAGGCGAGATGCGCGAATACGCCGCCGGCGCCGACGGGGCCCACCATGCGGCGGTCAACGCCGACCGCGCCCGGCCCTTCCACCACGAATCGGCCTTCGTCCGCTTTCGCCCCTACGCCTCCGAAGGCAGCTGGGACGGCCGCGACCCGCTGGCGACGGCTTAGTCGGCGCCGGTTCCCTCGAGCACTTCGCGAGCTTGCTCGGCGAGCTCCTCGGCGACGAGGATTTCCCGCGGCCCGGCGGCAAGGAAGTCCGGCACGTCGAAGCCGGCGGCCCGCCTCAGCATGCTTGGGATGCCGTGCTCCGAGAGCAGCCCCTGGATCATTTCCGCCTCCGGCTGCTGCTGGGCGAAGCCGACCTTGACCAGCTTGCCGCTACTCGACGACAAGCTCGGCCTCCTCGATCTTGCCGTCGCGGATCCAGAAGCCCTTGAGGTCGGGGGCGTCTGCATCGGCGAGCGAGACGATCAGGTAGACCGCTTCGGGCCAGCCGGCGAGGTTGACGTCCGTCTGCGAGGGATATGCCGGGCTCTTGGTGTGCGAGTGGTAGATCGCCGCCAGCTCCTCCCCCGCTCCTTCTATCTCCCGCATCAGCCGGAACTGCTCCTTGGAGTCGATCGAGTAGCGCAGCGGGCTCGCCTCGGCGTTCTCGGCCCGGTAGAGAGTGCGAGCCTCCTCGTCGCTCCCCCCGACCATCCCGCAGCACTCGTTCGGCAGGTCCTCCCGAGCGTGGGCGACGATCTCGTCGGCGAGGGCCGGAGGAATCCGCATCGACAGGGCGGGGCTCGCGCCTACCACCAGACCGTCGAGTCGAGGTTCTCGATCTCGTCGATCGGTTTGGTGTAGACGCCGGAGGAGAGGTACTTCCAGCCGTCGTCGGGGATCAGGAAGACGACGTTGCCGCCGTCGAGCTCTTCGCCGATGCGGACGGCGATGCGGGCGATCGCGCCGGAGGAGACGCCGGCGAAGACGCCCTCCTCGTCGAGCAGCTTGCGGGTCCAGACGATCGCGTCGCGGTTGGAGACCATGATCTTGCGGTCGAGCAGGGTGATGTCGATGATCGGCGGGATGAAGCCGTCGTCGAGCGAGCGCAGGCCGTGCACCATCTCCCCCTGCATCGGCTCGGCGGCGACGAGCAGGGTGTCGGGGTTGTGCTCCTTCAGGCGCCGGCCGTTGCCCATCAGCGTGCCGCCGGTGCCGAGGCCGCCGACGAAGGCCGTCACCTCGTCGAGCTCCTCGAGGATCTCCACCGCGGTGCCGTTGTAATGGGCCAGCGGGTTGGCCTCGTTGCCGTACTGGTAGGGCATGTAGTAGCGCGAGTCCTTGGCCATCTCCAGTGCCACCTCGACCGCCCCGTTGGACCCCTTGGCGCCCTCCGAGTAGGCGATCTCCGCCCCATACATCTCGAGCAGCTGGGTGCGCTCGGCGGTGACGTTGTCGGGCATCACGACCTTCAGCGGGTAGCCCTTGCGGCGGCAGATCATCGCCAGCGAGATGCCGGTGTTGCCCGAGGTCGGCTCGAGGATCGTCTGCCCCGGTTCAATCGCCCCCTCGGCCTCCGCCGCCTCGATCATCGATTTGGCGACGCGGTCCTTGACCGAGCCGGTCGGGTTGCGGCCCTCGAGCTTGGCGTAGATGCGGACGTCGGGCTTGGGCGAGAAGCGCGGCAGCTCGACCAGCGGCGTGTTGCCGATCGACTCGACGATGTCGCCGAAGCGTCCCCCGCAGGGTCGATTTAGAAGCTCGTCGTGAGGCATCTCGTCTCCCGTTACTTCAAAAAGTATAGCCAGGGTTTTGGGTCAGTCCCCAGCCTCGTCCAAGAAGCGTCGCAAGTCCTTCATCAGGAGGATTCGATGGAGCGGATCGGTGGGCGAGGATTCGAAACCGAACTGGTCGCAGAAGTCGTTGGCTTCCTCGTTTGCGTGGGCGACCACGGCCCGCACTCCAACCGACTCTGCGACGGCGGCGCAGCGCAGCAGCGCATTTTGAAGCAAGGATCTGCCGACCCCTCGGTTCTTGTGATTGCGATCGACAGCGAGCCTTGCGAGGACGAGGACGGGCACGGGTCGCTTGGCCGGCTGCCCCTTCAGCAGTCGCTCCGTTGCACCATCTGGCTCAACCTGGCCAATCGCCAGCGCGTAATAGCCGATGACATGATCCCCTTCGCTGGTTACGAAGGTGCGCGCCGAGCCGGCAGCCTCGGCGTGTCGGGAATGGCGATGGAGCCAGTTGTCCAACGCATCTTCCTCGCAGCAAAAGTCGCCGAGGTCGTGCTTCCCTCGCAGCGGCTCGGGCTGCGTATACGTCACGACCTACTCGAAGACGCTTGGCTTCGAGAAGAGCTTGCGCAGCCCGCTGGGGACACGCGGTGGCCGGTCGAGTAGTTGCGTGAACTGCTCCCACTCGGGCCCCTCGAGGGGGAATTGCGTTCGGTCGGCAAGAATGCGTCGGGCCTCTGCAACGGCAGCAACCCGAACGAAGCTGCTGAACTTCGTATCGGCCAAGTCACTTGCAGCGCGGACGAGGGCGTCCTCAGATTCCTCGACGCGAACATTCCAGCGAAGATCTCGAGTCTCCCCGGTCTTGATTGCAGACATTGCGTCCGAGGCATTGTACATGCAATGTGCACCACGTCTCGAAGCCGATCGGCTCCGGGCCAGGCCATCGGCCACAGGATGTATCTCCGATCGGCTCAGCCGCCGGCCATGGCCGGCATGATGATCACGGTGTCGCCGTCGGCCACGGCGGTGTCGAGGCCGTCCAGCACTCGCACGTCCTCGTCGTTGAGGTAGACGTTGACGTAGCGGTTGAGGTCGCCGTCGGGGCCGAAGAGCTGCTCCTCGGTGGCGGGATGCTCGGACGTCAGCGCGCGCAGCACCTCGCCGACGTTCGAGCCGCCCGCCTCGACCTCGGTCTGGCCGCCGGTCTGAGCGCGCAGGACAGGTGGGATGCGAATCGTTGCCATCGGGACGCGATCCTAATCGAGGCCGGCCGCGAAAGCCGTCAACCGGCGCAGAAAGCGTCGTAATCGGGGAACTTGCCCAGCTCGGAGTCCGGGATCTCAGGCGCGTTCTCACCGCAGATCGGGCACTCCGGATCGCGCCGCACTTTCAGCTCGGTGAACCTCGTGCCGAGCGCCTCGTAGAGCAGCAGGCGGCCGATCAGCGGCTCGCCGACGCCGAGCACCAGCTTGATCACCTCGTTTGCCTGCAGGGTCCCCATCGTCCCCGCCATCACGCCGAGCACGCCGTTCGCCGAGCAGCTCGGCGCCAGCTCCGCCGGCGGCGGCGTCGGGTAGAGGCAGCGGTAGCAGGGGCCCTCGAAGGGGACGAAGGTCGAGATCTGGCCGTCGAAGCTGAGGATCGAGGCGGAGACGACCGGCTTGCGCAGCCGCACCGAGGCGTCGTTGAGCAGGTAGCGGGTGGGGAAGTTGTCGGCGCCATCGACGATCACGTCGTAGTCCTCGATCAGCTCGAGGATGTTCCCCGAGTTGAGGCGCAGGTTGTGCTCGACCACGTCGACATCGGGGTTGAGCGCCTCGATCGTTTTGCGTGCCGAGGAGGTCTTCGGCTCGCCGATCCGTTCGGTGTTGTGGATCACCTGGCGCTGCAGGTTGGAGGCGTCGACGACGTCGTCGTCGACCAGGCCCATCGTGCCGATCCCCGCCGCGGCGAGGTAGAGCGCGGTCGGCGCGCCGAGCCCGCCGGCGCCGAGCAACAGCACCTTCGCGTTCAGCAGCTTCAGCTGGCCGTCGACCCCGACCTCGGGCAGCAGCGTGTGGCGCGAGTAGCGGTCGCGCTGCTCGGCGGTCATGCCGCTGGCGGCGACGACCGGCAGTCCCTGCTCCTGCCAGGCGAGGATCCCTCCCGCCATCGAGGCGACGTCCTCGTAGCCGAGCGCTTCGAGCTGCTCGGCCGCCTTGTAGGAGCGGTTGCCGCTGCGGCAGTAGAGGATCGTGCGGGCCGACTTGTCGGGCGCGGCGGCGGCGATCTCGTCGCCGAGCAGACCCGGCGGCACCAGCTTGCCGTTCTCGAGGTGGGCCTCCTGGTACTCGTGCGGCTCGCGCGTGTCGATCAGGACGACGCTGCCGCCCTCGATCTCCTGCGACGCCTCGAAGGGCTCGATCTCCTCGACCTGCTGCTTCACATCCGTGGGCGCCATGCCTCTCCTAGAGCTAAAGGGGCGAAATACCCGAATTCCGATCCGACTTACTTCAAAAAGTATAGCGAGGCTGCCGTGCCTCGGGCGCCGTTGTCCGGCTCGGCGTCAGCAAGCGGCGACCCGGGCATTGGCCGCCAGAGAAGGAGCAAGCAAATACTGCAGTAGGAGGTCGTGGCTCTCTGGAAGTCGCTCCGCTTCGCCAGCGAGCACAAGACCGGCGAGGTGCGAGACAAGGCCGCCGGCTAGAAGTCGCGAAGTCTCCTCTGAAACTGCGTCACCATTCACAAGCGCTGCCGTCTCCGTGCGCAGAATTTCCGCGAGGAGCTCGAGCGAGCGCTCGTGCTCGAGTCGAGCGGGACGCGCCGCAGCCAGAGCCTCGACGAGAAGCAGATGGGCGCGCGAAGGATCCGCAGCCAGGAAATCGAGGCCGGCTTTGAGGCCGGCCGAGAGACGCACTACCGGGCGAGCTTCGCCCAGGGCTGCCGCCTCAACCTCAGCAGCGAGGCCCTCCACCGCGTCCTCATACGCTGCCGCAAAGCAGGCCTCCTTGCCTTTGAAGTGCTCGTAGAACGTGGCTCGCGAGAGCCCAGCCAGTTCGACCACGTCGGTGATCTTCGTGTCCTCATAGCCGTGATAGGCAAGCGCCGACGCCATTCCAGCGAAGATCCGGCGGCGCTGGTTGACGATCACCTCCGCCCGCGAGAGGCCAGACCGAGGCACGAGGCGCTCGACCTCCGGTGGCGCTACACCCGGGCGGCGGCCGGAGCCCCGCGGCTCTCGGGTCGCCATACCATCCCCGTTCTCAACAAAAGACACGCGCCAATACAAACATGTCAGTTCGTATTTGTCAAGATACGCACATGGTGTTTATGCCACTCACTAGCTGTCGTGCCCCAGGACGTCCCGAACGCGAGCAATGGTTGGGCGGTTGCCGAGAGCTGAGTGACGACGGCTCTCGTTGTAGTGGTCGAGCCAGTGTGGCAACGCCGCCCGACGATCGGCGCTCGATCGATAGCTGAGGCCCCGAGCCCACTCCCGATCCATCGTCTGCTGCAGACGCTCCACCTTCCCATTCGTCTGCGGCGAGTAGGGCTTGGTGCGCCAGTGCTCGATGCCCCGCTCGCCGAGCAGCTGGGCCAGGCCCTTGTTCTTGACGTAGACCCAGGCGTTGTCTGAGAGCAGCCGCTCGGTCACGATCCCTCGCGCCAAGAACCAGTCCAGGCCCCGGCGGGTGAAGGCGGTAACGGTCGCCCCTCGCTCGTCGTCGTGGATCTCCGAGTAGGCAAGCCGGGAGCAGTCATCGACGAGGGTGTGGACGAACTCCCAGCCCGCCCCGCGCGAGCGCTGGGTGCGCACCCCGGTCACCGCGTGGCCGGGGTCGACAAAGCGCGCATGGCGCTTGGTGTCCATGTGCAGCAGGTTGCCGGGGCAGGGCCACTCGTAGCGGAGCACCGCCTGCCGCGGCTCCCTGGGACGTCGCGAGCAGCCGCGGCGGCGCAGTGCCCGGTGCACCGTCGCGTGAGGGATGCCCACCTCCGAGCCGACCAACCGCGGCCCCCAGCCGGTCCGCCGGCGCACCTCCAAGCAGCGTTCGTGATCTGCCTCGCTCAGCATCTGCGGGCTTGTGTGGGGTCGGGAGGAGCGATCCCGCAGGCAGCTGAGGTCGCGACGCTCGGCCTCGCCGGCTTCCCGCCATCGCACCACCCAGGTGTGGGCTGTCGATCTCGCCACGTTCGAGGCGGCCGCGGCCGCCTCGAACGTGAAGCCCTCCTCTTCGACCAGCGCCACCAGGCGGCGCCTGCCGTTCGGGGTGAGCGGGGCATTACGGTGCTGCATCCGGGTCCTCCTTGAGGTCGTAGGCGTCAACACCCACAGCCTCTCGGCGGGCCCGGATCTATCTCATGGCGTTCGGAACGTGGTGAGGCACGTCAACTAGCCCCACCGCTCCGCCAAGGTCTGCGTCCCCGCGGTTTCGCTTTTGGCCCGCTTCTTGCCGACCGCCGTGCAGGCGCTCGATGAGGTGCAGGAGACCGCGCTGAGGCCTGAGTAGGTGAGCGGGTTGACAGTCGTCTGCACCGCCCAGGCGCTGCCGTTCCACACCTCTGCCAGGGTCGATTCGGATGGGAACGCCGGCGAGACGCCGCCGGTGCGCCCGACCGCCGTGCAGGCGTTGGCCGCGGTGCACGAGATGCCGGTCAGGGTGACGCCGTTTTCGGCGCCGCCCGGGACGGCGGTGGCGACCGTCGACCAGGCGCTGCCGTTCCAGCTCACCGAGAGGCCCTTGCGCGGAGTGGCGATGTTGGTGCTTTCTTTAAACCAGCCCACAGCCATGCAGGCGCTGGTGGTGGCGCAGGAGACGTCTTCCAGTCGGCCTTCGACCGAGCCCGCCGGTTTGGGCACCGAGACGATCGACCAGCTGGTGCCGTTCCAGCGCTCGGAGAAGGTCTGGGTGCCGCTCGAGGTTCTGGAGCCCACCGCCGTGCAGGAGGTCGCCGACGGGCAGGAGACCGCGAGCAGCTTGCCCATGTCGCCTTCGCCGCCGCTCGGGTTGGGGGTCGTCTGGATCGTCCATGAGGTGCCGTTCCAGCGCATCGCCAGGGGCACATGCGTGTATAGGGGAGCATCGGAATAGTGGTGGCCCACCGCAGTGCAGACCGTTTCGGCGCTGCAGGCGACGTCTTCGAGGGTGACCGTGCTCACGCCTTCGGGGGTGGGCGTGGTCAACTGGGAGAAGGGGCCCCAGTTGCCGCCGATTTTCCCCAGCTTCCAGGTGAGCCCTTTGGAGCCACTGCTGCCGGTGATCAGGCAGGCGTTGCCCGAGCAGGAGATGCCGTTGAAGCTGGAACCCTGCACGGTGGTGAGGACTTTCCATTCGCTGCCGTTCCAGGTCTGCACGAAGGCCGTGCCCCGGTATTCGTCGTTGCCGACCGCGACGCAGGAGGTGGAGGAGAGGCAGGAGGTGTCTTCGAGCAGGCTCTGGTCATAGGGGACGGGGTTGGGGGTGGCCTGGGTTGACCAGGAGCTTCCGTTCCACCGCTCCGCCAGCGTCTGCGTCCCCGCCTGCGCGCTTTCAGGCCGCTTCTTGCCGACCGCCGTGCAGGCGCTCGATGAGGTGCAGGAGACCGCGCTGAGGCCTGAGTAGGTGAGCGGGTTGACAGTCGTCTGCACCGCCCAGGCGCTGCCGTTCCACACCTCTGCCAGGGTCGATTCGGATGGGAACGCCGGCGAGACGCCGCCGGTGCGCCCGACCGCCGTGCAGGCGTTGGCCGCGGTGCACGAGATGCCGGTCAGGGTGACGCCGTTTTCGGCGCCGCCCGGGACGGCGGTGGCGACCGTCGACCAGGCGCTGCCGTTCCAGCTCACCGAGAGGCCCTTGCGCGGAGTGGCGATGTTGGTGCTTTCTTTAAACCAGCCCACAGCCATGCAGGCGCTGGTGGTGGCGCAGGAGACGTCTTCCAGTCGGCCTTCGACCGAGCCCGCCGGTTTGGGCACCGAGACGATCGACCAGCTGGTGCCGTTCCAGCGCTCGGAGAAGGTCTGGGTGCCGCTCGAGGTTCTGGAGCCCACCGCCGTGCAGGAGGTCGCCGACGGGCAGGAGACCGCGAGCAGCTTGCCGCCGCTGCCTTCGCCGCCACTCGGGTTGGGCGTCGTCTGGATCGTCCATGAGGTGCCGTTCCAGCGCATCGCCAGGGTGCCTTCGGCGTGGTGGCCCACCGCAGTGCAGACCGTTTCGGCGCTGCAGGCGACGTCTTCGAGGGTGACCGTGCTCACGCCTTCGGGGGTGGGCGTGGTCAACTGGGAGAAGGGGCCCCAGTTGCCGCCGATTTTCCCCAGCTTCCAGGTGAGCCCTTTGGAGCCACTGCTGCCGGTGATCAGGCAGGCGTTGCCCGAGCAGGAGATGCCGTTGAAGCTGGAACCCTGCACGGTGGTGAGGACTTTCCATTCGCTGCCGTTCCAGGTCTGCACGAAGGCCGTGCCCCGGTATTCGTCGTTGCCGACCGCGACGCAGGAGGTGGAGGAGAGGCAGGAGGTGTCTTCGAGCAGGCTCTGGTCATAGGGGACGGGGTTGGGGGTGGCCTGGGTTGACCAGGCGCCGGTAAAGAACTCCCTATCGGCGCCGTAGGTGGTCCCGTTGGAGTTCGTCGCGACAAGGCGGAAGTGATAAGTCGAATGAGGCGTGAGCCCTTCGATCGGCTGGCTCACCGGCACGTCGGCGATGCCCGAGCCGGCACTCTGGGGAGGGGCCGGAACTTTTGTGCCATAGGAGGCGGTCGGGCCGTATTCGAACTGGTACGTGGTGGACAAGCTCTCCGGGTTGACGATCCCGGTCAGCGTCGCTTTGGTCAGCTCGACGTTGGTCGCCCCTTGGGTCACGGCCAATGGCGAGGGATCGGTCGTGAGCGTATTGTCGGGACCGGTGGTGGTTCCCTCTTCGCTCGTCGCGACCAAGCGGTAGTGATAGGTCGTCGACGGCGTGAGCGGTGCAATGGTCTCGCTCACCGCAACGTCCGCGATCCCCGATCCAACCGCTTTCGGCGAAGCGGGGACGCTGATCGCTTTGGTGTAGCCACTGGCTTTGTGGTCGGCGTCGCTCACGTATTCGAAGCGGTAGCTCGTGGCGAAGCCAGTCGGGTTGACTTTGCCGTTCAGCGTCGCCTGCAGGGCGGTCACAGCGCTCGCGTCGCCGACAGAGACGACCGGCCGCCATTCGGGCGTTTTGAACGTTTTTACTTCGCCTACGACGGTGTTAACGCCTTCGCTTCCGGCCTCAGCTTCGTATTCGTAGTTCCTGTTGCCGTGAAGCCCGGTGACCTGGGCCGAGCAGTCGACGTCGCTGGTGCCTGAGCCAGCATCGCCGTAGAAGAAGTTGATGAACGGCCCACCGACCTCTGCGACGCCAAAACCGCAGTAGGTTTCCGCGCCGTTCGGGTTGACCGTGGCATGCAGCACCGCCGCTCCAGGGCTGAAGTCGGTGACTCCCCCGGTGACGATGGTCGGCCCTTTCGTTTTGAAGGTTTTGTCTTGGCCGAAGACGAGCTGGCCGGTGTCGTTGATCGCAACGAGGCGGTAGTGGTATACCGCGCCGCCGTCCGTCAGACCGGAGATTTTGGCGCTCACGGAGATTGGTGAGGAGCCGTACTGGCTGAGGCTGGTCATTTTTCCGAGGCCGGTTGTCCCCGCTGGCGCGAACGGTGCAATTGACCCGTAGGAGGTGTCTTTGCCGTATTCGAACGCGTAGGAGGCGTACTCGCCGTTGGGCGTCACGCTGCCCTGCAGCGTCGCGCTGCTTTGCCCAACGGAAGTGGGTTCGTTCGTGGTCGCACCAGCCGATTGGCCCGGCGCCGGCGAGAAGAAGGGGTTCTCGGGCTGGGCGAGGTTCCAGTAGGTGGCGAGCCATGATCCCCCTGGGGGTGCAGCGTTGAAGTAGGTGTTCTTGTTGCAGTCGATCGGCATGGTCACGGGCGTGCCGTATCCAGCTGCAGTGGTGCAATAATTGCCGCCGTAACTGTAGTAGCAGAGGGCGTCCCAGCCGTCAATGCAGTGATTACCGCTACCGGGCGGGGTGGCATACGGGGCCGGTGGAGTGGCTTCGGACTGCGATGCGCCCAGCGCGTGCATCAGCTCGTGAATCGTGACGTGGGTGTACCAAGTGTGCGTCCCACCACCAGGTGGAACCAACGGGTAAATCACCGCCGTTGCAGTGGCGGTTGCATTTGAATTCTGTCTGCTCTTGCTTGCGTCGGGGTACACGGGCCCACCGATTCCGTAGGGATTCCCGGATTCCGCAGCGCCGTCGAAGGCGAGGAACTTGACCGCCCGCGTGCCGGGACCCTGCACAATCGCTTTCTTGGCCACTTCATCAACTGTTCCCCAGCTGTTGTCTGGCGTGGCCAGGTCATGAACGGCGATCTGACCTGATCCATCGCAGTCGACCGCCATACGGACGGATCGGGCACCGCCGCTTGACAGCGAGGACTGATCGGCGATCTTCCAGTTCATCCGCCGCACGATGCTGCGGATCGTTTCGACCGGCGCCGGACCGGTTTCCCCTGGCCGGTGGGTATAGAGCACAACGATCCGGTTACCCGTATAACGACAGATGGGAGAGAGCTCCTGGGTAGGAAGGTCCTGGCCCGGACCGTCCTCGTTGGCAATGACCGGCTCAGCGAAGCTGGGCCCCTTCGAGCGCGGGGGCGGGCCGTCCACATGCACGAAACCTGGGATCTCGCCGGGGCTGCGGACTTCGTACCGCTGCTCAGATGGAATGAAACGCATGGTCTTCCCATCGAACCGCTTGAAGTCCGACTGACCGGCGATGCGGCCGTTGGAGCCTTCGCTGTGATGAGCCGAGGAGCTGGCGGGGAGGACGGCGGTGAAAGCGGCAATGCAGAGAAGCAACACCCTGACTGATCTGGCTGACATTTACTTCCTCCCCTGCCGGCGGCTCCCGACCGCCAGCGTCAATTGTGTGATGCCTCGGTAACGAGACCTGCTCAGCCTGACTGATTCAAGTGACCTTGCGATGTGGCAATGTGCCCCATTGGGCGCCACCTACTGGGCGAATCGACAAGCGTCCTCCATCCCCACTGTGCAGCTCCCTGAAGCGGAGGGCTGCCTCCAACTCGGCGCTGCAGGAGTCCAGCGGGCGTCCGATCGCCCGCTCGATCGCCTGCAGCCGCCTGGTGACGGTGTTACGGCTGACTCCGAGCCCGGCGGCCGCTGAAGATGCGTTGTGGGCGGCTGTGAAGTAGGCGCGCAGGGTCTCGCGCGCCACCTGTCCTCCATCGCTTTCCCCCTCCAAGGGGGCGAGGAAGATCTGGTGCAGGGAGGCGGCAAGGAGCTCGTCGCCGTGAATCGAGGCGAGCAGGGCGACCTCGCCGTAGCGGGCCAGGCGCTCTGGGCTCGCCGAGGCGATCGGCAGCGCCGCTCTTGCCTGTCGGTGGGTCAGGCGCCAGCCGGCGAGCCCCTTGCCCGGCTCACCGATCGCAACGGTTAGCCGGTCAGGTGGCGATTGGATCTGAAGCTCCGCAGGATCGACCCTCTCGCGAGAGCCGATCCAAGCCCAGAGTGCTCCTTCTGCCGTGGGGACGATGAGCGAGCCGCAGTCGAAACCGGCCAGCATCTGCTTGAGCTGCTCTTCGGCGCCATCGCCTGCGGCGATCAAGCCGACGTGGTGTGCATCGAAGTCATACCTCAGGTCCGGGGCGTCGAGCAACTCGCCGGCGAGCAGCCTCCTGACCTGCTCCATCCGCCTCTCCGCGCCCGAGCCCGGCTGCTCCGCCTCGCGGTTGTATTCCTCTGTCACCGCGGTGAGCAGGCGGTCGAAGAGGGCTGCCTGGACCCTCAAGAGGCGCTTGAGGGAAGAGCCGATGGAGATGCCCTCTTCTTCGGCGGCCTCGATCACGAAGTCGCCGAAGACGGTGTAGCCGGCGATGTAGCGGCGCATCACCGCATCGAGGGTGATGCGGTTGCGCGCCGCCAGTCTTGCTTGAGTCAGCAACTCCGTGGGGATCGGGGGGGAGCGGTCATCAGCACACTCGAAGGCCGCGGTCCCGTAGTGGAGGGCCGCGGCCACCGTGCCGCGAAGGCCTTCCCTGTATTCGCCGTCTGCGATCTCGCTCGGATCGGAGACGGCGTAGACCCTCGTCAGCGCCGCCTGCTCGATCTCCTCATGGCGGGAGCGCAGGCGACGGGCTAACCGCGTGCGCGCTGCTTCCCGCAACTGGCCTTCACCGTGAGGCGCCTCATCGTTCCGCCCTCCGCTTGTCGTCGGCTCGCTTTTGCTGTGCGCTTTTCTGCCGCTTCCTCGCCACGCAGCGGGTCTTGCCGCCTTTGCGCGCCCTGCGCTTGCCCTTCGGGCAGCGCGGTGAGCTCTGCTTGACGTTGCCCGCGCCCTCGAAGGCCGCGGAGGCTGGGGTCGGATCGCTTGGCGCGGATACCGGTCCCTGGCAGGCGTCGCCTTCGCAGACCGCCGGAGGTTTCGGCGGCGGCGGGTAGCCGCCGCCGATCCGTGCGTCGTAGACATCGACCAGGCCGGGGTCCTGGGGCAGCAGGCTGGCGGCGGTGGTGAAGAAGACGTCCCTGCCGCTCTGGCCGACGTCGATCAATTCGGAGTCGCCGAGGCTCTGGCCGCTCGAGATCAGGCTGAGGCAGCCGCCGGCGCTCTCCACGTAGAGGTCTGCTCCGGCTTTCGCGCAGGCTTCCTCGCCAGAGGCCCGCTCCCACCCGTAGACGTCGGTGCGCCCGTTTGAGTCGCGGGGCAATAGGTCGTCGTAGCTTTCGAAGAAGAGTCGGCTGCCGTCGGCTGAGAGCAGCCGCGTCGGGCGCAGCTGTTCGTTCCAGCCGGGGATCGTGGCTGCGGTCCAGCGCGGCGTTGCGGAGGAGCCCAGGTTTCGCCCCTGCGGCCGCGCGCCGCTCGGGTTGCAGGAGATGCAGCGCAGCTCACCGGAGCCGCCGCTGCCGTCGGCGTCGTAGAGGTAGACCTCGGCGGCGGGCTCCCCGCTGGCGGCGTCCTTGTTGTCATAGGACGTCAACGGCACCCGGGAGACAAAGGCCAGGTGCATCCCGTCGGGGCTGACGCGCGAGCGGCGCGAGTTGGGCTTAACGCTGGCGGGGGAGTCGGGGTCCACGACCCTCGCCACGAAGACGATGCCCACGCCCGCTTCGTAGAGGTAGAGGTTCTGCGCCCCCGCCTGGGCTTTGCCGCCCTCGCTGTTTTCCCCTTCGCCGCTCAGCGCCGCGGTCGAGAC
The DNA here is from genome assembly GCA_963718755.1 of uncultured Solirubrobacterales bacterium. Taxonomy (GTDB): domain Bacteria; phylum Actinomycetota; class Thermoleophilia; order Solirubrobacterales; family 70-9; genus VRUE01. The sequence continues at coordinate 2,154,207 of OY970376.1, read as the reverse complement.
GAAGTAGACGCGCGAGGCGTCATCGCTGATCCCGGCAACGCCTGAGGTGACTCCTTTCAGCCCTTTTGCGATCGATTTGGATTTGGCTTCTTCGACGTCGTATTCGAAGAGCTCTGCGCCTTCGGTGCCGATGACGCCGACGGTGTAGATCGCGGTGGTGCCCTGCGGGTCGGCGCCCCAGAAACGTGCTTTGCCGCTTTTGGAGATCGCAACCGTGCAGGCTTTCTCCGCTTCGGTGCACTGGCCGGCGGCGACTTCGCTCTGTTCCTCGGTCGCGTTCTGGCGCAGGTAGAGGTTGCCGGGGCCGATGCCGATTTCGCCCTCGGTATTGGCTTTCAGCGAGTCGGTCCAAAACACCCGCGAGCCGTCTTCAGAGACCGCCCCGGCGACGTTTGACTCGCGAAAGCCGTCGATCGTGTCCTCGAAGGTGCCCGCGGTTGAGTTGGTGCAGGTGCCTTTGCCGTTGGGCAGGGCGCTGATCAGACGCAGCGGTCCTTCCCTGGAGCTCAGGTAGACCTGGTTGATCCCCACGGTCGCGCAGGCTCCTTCGGTAAGTGCCCCGGCGGCGCGGAAGACGGTGTGGGTCTGATCGGCTGAGAAGCCCTGCGGGATGGGAACGTAGAACTGCGGATGGAATTCACCGGGTTCGAAGCCGAAGCCCGGTGGGTCGACCGTGGTCAGCAGCTCATAATTCGCTGCTGGGTCGCAGTAGTCGCGGCGGTAGAGGTTGGCTACTCCCGCCGGGGCCCCCGGGACCAGGGCGAGGTCTGAGTCCTGCACGAACCAGCCGCCGCAGAGATCGTCGTCAAAGGCCTTGAACTGGCCTTTGAAGCCCGGGGGGGCGATCGGGAAGCCGTTGCGCGGCGGTGAGATCGAGGCCGCAGACCAGCCGTTTGCTCCTCGCGCCGAGAGAAACTGTTTGGTCAGCGGCGCCGCTTTGGGGTCGGCGAAGGCGCGGATCGAGGAGAAGGCGAGCCGCTCACCGTCGGCCGAGCTCTTGTTGGGGGCGGCGAATGAGACGGCGATTTCCCCAGTGGCGACGTCGCCGCCGTTTTTGTCTACAGGGCTGACCATCTCGTAAGCGCGGCAGTCGGGCAGCTTTGCCGAGGCTTCGGTGCGGAAGGCCTGGTTTGGGCAGTCGGGCTTCACCGTCTGGGCCGGGAAGGTGGTGAAGGTTCCTTCGGTCCCGTCGACTCCTTCCTCTCCCCCGACGCCGAAGACCGGGCCTCCGCCCGAGCTCGCGGCGGCGAAGCGGTAGTGGTAGGTCGTCGCGGGCTCGAGCCCGCCGAGGAAGACCCCGGCGGTGGTTACCGCCTTGTCGGTGGCCTGGCTGGTCAGTTTCGAGCCGGGCGCAAGCGGCTGCTCCTTGTCGCAGCCCCCCTCAGAGCATTTGCCGGTGCCGTACTGGAGGTAGTAGGCCGCATCGGGCCAGAACTTGGGGGTGATATCCGCCTTCAGCGTGGCGCCCTTGCTCTGCACCGAGGCCGCGTACTGGGCCTCGATGCTGGGCGGGACCGGTGGCGGCGGGCAGAGCGCCGGGTCGGGCGGGGGGCCGTAGGCGCGGACGTAGCTGTCGTTGTTTGAGAGCTTGAAGTTCGAGACGTAGAGGTCAGCGCCGTCGATCCCGCAGGCCGAGCTGGTTGCGATGCCCGTCGAGGCGTCGAGACCGTCAAGGAAGGGGAATCCCGGCAGCTCGTTGCCGGCAGGGTCGAACTTGTGGATCTCCAGAGCGAATGAATGCGTCCTCCCTCACCCCGTCGACGACGTAGAGGTTGCCGTCCGCGTCGATCGCGAGCGCCTTGGGATCCGCACCGCCAGCGTGCCGAGGACCGCCCCCGCCGGGCTCAGCTTCAGCACGTCGGGTTTCGAGCCGGGGATGTTGATGGACTGAAAACAAAATCTTTCTAGGTTGCAGCGCGCGACGTAGAGGTTGCCGCTGCTCGGATCGACCGCCAGCGACTGCACCGTCTCCCCGGGCAGCGCGATGCTCTCGACGTACCCGCCGCCTGTGTTGAAGCGCTGGATCCGGTTCTCGTCGCCGACGTAGACCTCGTCGTTGGGGCCCACGGCGATGTAGCTGCTTTCGGGGGCCCAGTGGCCGAACTGGCCGTTGCCCGTGCCTTTCGTGCCGGCCTGGCAGACGTCTCCCGAGGCGGCGGTGCAGAGGTTGCGCTCGGCTTCGGTCGATCCCGGTTCTTCGGTTTTGGTCCTGTTGACCTCGCCGCCGAAGGTGAGCAGGAACTCGGCTTCGTCTTCGTTTGGGCCGGCGGTGGGATCGAACTTCTGCACGCGCTGGTTTATCGTGTCGACGACGTAGACGTCGCCGGCGCTGTCCACCGCTATGCCGTTTGCCCGGCTGAACCGCCCCGCGGCAGCGCCTTTGGTCCCGCCCTGGCATCCCGTCTGCGCCGTGCAGGTCTGCAGTTCGGGATCGCCGTTGCGCACGCCCCAGCCCCAGGCCTTGACGAAGACGCCCCAGATCGTGAACTCGTTGATGCGGTCATTCCCTAGGTCGGCGACGTAGACGTTGCCGCTGGTGGGATCGGCGGCGATGCCGCGGGGGATGAAGCACTGCCCCGCTTCAGAGCCGGTCTCACAGCTGTTCCAGAGCGTGTCGGGGACGGCGGCCGAGGCGCCGGCCGGCAGCAGGGCGAGCAGGGCCATGGCCAGCGCCAGGGCCGCGCCGGCACCCACTCGGGTCCCCGGCACGGCGCCATTGGCCCTAGCGGCCAACACGCTTTGCCTTGCTCCCTCTCCCGCAGCCGGCCTCCATCACCGGCCTGCTCCTCGCCGCCTTGCCGTTGTGGCCGCTGAGCTCCGCATTCGCCCTGCTCTTGGCCCGGCAGAGGTCGCGGTTTCCTTGCCGCTTCCTCGCCACGCAGCGGACCTTGCCGCCTTTGCGCGCTTTGCGCTTGCCCTTCGGGCAGCGCGGTGAGCTGATCTGCTTGACGTTGCCCGCTCCCTCGAAGGCGGCAGAGGCGGGGGTCGGGTCGCTGGGCGCCGATACCGGCCCCTGGCAGGCGTCTCCTTCGCAGACCGCCGGCGGCTTCGGCGGCGGCGGGTAGCCGCCGCCGATCCTGGCGTCATAGACATCGATCAGCCCGGGGTCCTGGGGCAGCAGGCTGGCGGAGGTGGTGAAGAAGACGTCCCTGCCGCTTTGGCCGACGTCGATCAGTTCGGAGTCGCCGAGGCTCTGGCCGCTCGAGATCAGGCTGAGGCAGCCGCCGGCGCTCTGCACGTAGAGGTCCGCTCCGGCTTTCGCGCAGGCTTCCTGATCAGGTGCCCGCTCCCACCCGTAGACGTCGGTGCGCCCATTGCTGTCGCGGGGCAAAAGGTCGTCATAGCTCTCGAAGAAGAGCCGGCCGCCGTCGTTGGAGAGCAGCCGCGTCGGGCGCAGCTGTTCATTCCAGCCGGGGATCGTGGCTGCGGTCCAGCGCGGCGTTGCGGAGGAGCCCAGGTTCCGCCCCTGCGGCCGCGCCCCGCTCGGGTTGCAGGAGATGCAGCGCAGCTCCCCCGGGCCGCCGCTGGCCTCGGCGTCGTAGAGGTAGACCTCGGCGGCCGGTTTCCCGGCGGCGGCGTCCTTATTGTCATAGGCGGTCAACTTCCCTGCCGAGGCGAAGGCGAAGTGCAGGCCGTCGGGGCTGACGCGCGAGCGGCGCGAGTTGGGCTTAACGCTGGCGGGGGAGTCGGGGTCCACGACCCTCGCCACGAAGACGATGCCCACGCCCGCTTCATAGAGGTAGAGGTTCTGCGCCCCGGCCAGGGCTTTGCCGCCCTCGCTGTTCTCCTGTTCGCCGCTCAGCACCTCAGTCGAGACGAAGTAGACGCGCGAGGCGTCCTCGCTGATCCCGGCAACGCCTGAGGTGACTCCTTTCAGCCCTTTTGCGATCGATTTGGATTTGGCTTCTTCGACGTCGTATTCGAAGAGCTCTGCGCCTTCGGTGCCGATGATGCCGACGGTGTAGATCGCGGTGGCGCCCTGGGGGTTTGCGCCCCAGAAGCGGGCCGCGCCGCTTTTGGAGATCGCCGTCGTGCAGGCCAGGGCGGGGTCGGTGCAGCTGCCCGATGCGACCGGGCTCTGTTCCTCGGTCGCGTTTTGGCGCAGGTAGAGGTTGCCGGGGCCGATGCCGATATTGCCCTCGGTGCCGGTTTGCAGCGAGTCGGTCCAAAACACCCGCGAGGCGTCCTCGGAGACCGCGCCGACCATGTTCGACTCGCGAAAGCCGTCAGCTGAGTCCTCGAAGGTGCCGGCGGTCGCGTTGGTGCAGGTCCCTTTGCCGTTGGGCAGGGCGCTGATAAGCCGCAGCGGGCCTTCCCTGGAGACCAGGTAGACCTGGTTGATCCCTACGGTCGCGCAGGCACCTTCGGCCAGCGCCGCGGGGGCGCGGAAGACGGTGTGGGCCTGGTCGGCTGAGAACCCCTGCGGGTTGGGGACGTAGAATTCCGGTTTCTTCTCGCCCGCTTCGAAGCCGAAGCCCGGTGGGTCGACGGGGGTCAGCAGCTCATAATTCGCTTCTGGGTCGCAGTAGTCGCGGCGGTAGATGCTGGCGACTCCCGCCGGGGCTCCGGGTGCCAGGGCGAGGTCTGAGTCCTGAATGAACCAGCCGCTGCAGAGGTCGTCGTCGAAGGCCTTGAACTGGCCGGTGAAGCCCGGGGGCCAGATCGGGAAGCTGGTCCGCGGCGCGGAGATCGACGAAGCAGACCAGCCACCTCCTCCTCGCGCCGAGAGGAACTGTTTGGTCAGCGGCGCGGCCTCGGGGTCCGCGAAGGCGCGGATCGAGCTGAAGGCGAGCCGCTCACCGTCGGCCGAGCTCTTGTTGGGGGCGGTGAAGGCGCCCGCGATTTCCCCTGAGGCGACGTCGCCGCCGTTTTTGTCAACCGGGCTGACCATCTCATAGGCGCGGCAGTCGGGCAGCTTTGCCGAGGCTTCGGTGCGGAAGGCCTGGTTTGGGCAGTCGGGCTTCACCGTCTGGGCCGGGAAGGTGGTGAAGGTTCCTTCCTCGCCGTCGATCCCTTCTTCTCCGCCGACGCCGAAGACCGGACCTCCGCCCGAGCTCTCGGCGGCGAAGCGGTAGTGGTAGGTCGTGGCGGGCTCGAGCCCGTCGAGGAGGACCCCGGCGGTGGTGATCGCCCTGTTGACGACCTGGCTGGTCAGTTTCGAGCCGGGCGGCAGCGGCTGCTCTTTGCCGCAGCCCCCTTCAGAGCATTTGCCGGTGCCGTACTGGAGGTAGTAGGTGGCATCGGGCCAGAACTCGGGGCTGATCTCCGCCTTCAACGTCGCCCCTTTGCTCTGCACCGAGGCCGCGTACTGGGCCTCGATGCTGGGCGGGACCGGCGGCGGCGGGCAGAGCGCCGGGTCGGGCGGGGGGCCGTAGGCGCGGACGTAGCTGGGGCCTTCGTAGTTGGAGACGTAGAAGTCGGCGCCGTCGATCCCGCAGGCCGAGCTGGTGGCGATCCCGATCGAGAAGTTGAAGCCGTCGGAGAAGGGGAATCCGGGGATCTCGTTGCCGGCGGGATCGAACTTGTGGATTGCCAAGCTGGACAACTCAACGAACTTGACGCCGTCGACCACGTAGACGTTGCCGTCGTCGTCGACCGCGAGCGCTTGCGGATCGGGCACCGCCAGGGTGTCGAGGACGGCACCCGCCGGGCTCAGCTTCAGCACGTCGGGTTTCGAGCCGGGGACGGTGTTGTTCTGGACGCAGAAGTTTGCGGGGTTGCAGCGCGCGACGTAGAGGTTGCCGTCGTTGGGCCCGCCGCTGGTATCGACCGTCAGCGACTGCACCGTCTCTCCGGGCAGCGGGATGCTCTCGACGTACCCGCCGCCTGTGTTGAAGCGCTGGATCCGGTTCTCGTCGCCGACGTAGATCTCGTCGTTCGGGCCTATCGCGATCGTGCTGCTCTCCGTGGCCCAACTGCCGAACTGGCCGTTGCCCGTGCCTTTCGTGCCCGCCTGGCAGACGTCGCCCGAGGCGGCGGTGCAGAGGTTGCGCTCGGCCTCGGTCGAGCCGGCTTCTTCAGTTTTGGTCCTGTTGACTTCGCCGCCGAAGGCGAGCAGGAACTCGGCTTCGTCGTCGCTTGGCCCGGCGTTGGGGTCGAACTTCTGCACCCGCTGGTTTATCGTGTCGACGACGTAGACGGCTCCGGCGCTGTCCACCGCAACTCCCTTGCCCCGGGTCGGCTGTCCCGGCCCGCTGCCTTCCAGCCCTTCCTGGCATCCCGTCTGCGCCGTGCAGCTCTGCAGCTCGGGGTCGCCGTTGCGCACGCCCCAGCCCCAGGCCTTGACGAAGACGCCCCAGATCGTGAATTCGTTTATGCGGTTGTTCCCCTGGTCAGCGACGTAGACGTTGCCGCTGGTGGGATCGGTGGCGATGCCGCGGGGGATGAAGCACTGCCCCGCTTCTGAGCCGGTCTCGCAGCTGTTCCAGAGCGTGTCGGGGACAGCGGCCGAAGCGCCGGCCGGCAGCAGGGCGAGCAGGGCCAGGGCGAGTACAAGGGCCACGCCGGCACCCACTCGGGTGCTCGGCGGGGCTCCATTCGATCTAGCGGCCGGCACGCTTTGCCTTGCTCGCTTTCGCGCAGCCGGCGGCCTCCATCACCGGTCTGCTCGTCGCCGCCTTGCCGTTGTGGCCGCTGAGCTCGGCATTGGCCCTGCTCTTTGCCCCGCAGAGGTTGCGGCTGTTGATGATCAGGCCCTTCTTCGCGCCCTGCATCTGGACCACGACTTTGGTCAGCGGTGCGTCGGGGACGTCCTCGAACGTCGCCCTGATGCCGCCTTTTTGGGAGTCGATCCGGGCAACCGCTTCGACGTCGATCAGGCCGTGCAGGTCGGCGACGAAGTCGGGCAGGTTGTGGTTTGAGGACCTGAGGTAGACCGGGCCCGTTAACGGTTGCTCCAGCAGCGGGGTGTATGCCGTGGCTTTGCCGTAGATCGCCCCCGGCGGGCAGCTCTTGGCGGCGAACTGGACCCGGGTGCAGATCGTCCTGATGTGCGCCTGGTCGAGGAAGGCCGAGCGCGGCAGGCGCAGGACCATGCCGGCAAGGTTCGCATCGCCTCCTCTTGGCCTATAGGTGCCGGTCAGGGCCGGGTGGCCGCCTCGCTTCGTGCCGCCCTTCAGCTTCAGCGACAGGCGTGGCTTGAAGCCGAGCGCCTGGCAGTCGGCCGCTTGGAAACGCGAGGAGCGGGCAAACGGTGAGTCGTCAGCCACGCTGAAGACCTCCGCTCCCCCGCCCCAAAGCGATGCGTCCAAGGCGAAGGGTTCACACGAAGTCGGGTTGATCGTGAAGTTCTGCTTGTCGACGTAGACCCTGATGTCCCTGACCTTCAAGGGGATCCCGGCGAGGATGTGGGGGATCGGGTCCGAGCGGTCGCCGTCGACCCTGACTTCCGCGGTCCTCGGGTCGATCTGCAATGCCTGGCGGGTGACCACGGTGCCGACGTCGAAGGGACCGGCGACTGCTGGCACGACTCCGATCACGCTCAAAGGAGCGCCCTGGTAGGGGCCGGCGAGGTAGATCTTGCCGGGGACGTAGGTGAGGACCGGGCCGACGCCGGCGCCGGCGAGGACGCGGCCGATCTCTGAGCTCTGCGGGCAGCTAGGCGACGCGAGCTCCGCTCTGCCGCTCTTGGTCTTGGTCTCGGCGATCGCCGCGTCAGAGCACTGAGTGGTCCCCGCCAGCTTCGCCACCATCCCGGGAGGAAGCTCGGCTGAGAACTTGGTCAGGTCCTGGTCCCCGTCGCGCCTGGTGATCCGCATGTATACGGGGGAGAAGGCGCCCGCTTGATTGTTCTGGGTTCCGCCTTCGAAGCCCGGGTTGAAGGGCGGGGTGCCGCCGCTCGGGCAGGGTGACTCTCCGGGGCCGGTTATTACCTCGAAGCTGGAAGTGGCCGTGACCGGCGAGCCACCCGCCCAGGGGGTGAGCTCCGCCTTGACGTCATAGGTCCCACAACCCGGCGGGCTGACGAGCGGTGAGCGCGCCCCTTCGCGGAAGTGCAGCTTGAAGCTCGAAAAGGGCAGCTGGGGGATCTCATCGGTCGTGGTCACGAGCTGGCCCGTTTTGGGGTCCGGGATGACTTTCGCCGTCTGCTTGACGATGATCCCGAGCTTCTCGTTCTCGATCACGAAGTAGAGGGCGATCAGCGAGCCGACCGGGTTCTTGAATGGCTCGGCCAGGAAGAGGGAGCCCGAGAGGCTTTCGTCGAGCAGCGGGGTCTGCACCTCGATCGTGCCGAGCTTCGAGGCTTCCGGGCAGCCTGCTCCCGGGGCGGCGCCGAGGGTTTCCCTGTCCAGGTCGGCTTCAGAGCAGACCTCGAGTCCCTGCGCCGAGGAGGGGTTGACAGTCATCCCCTCGGGCAGGGTGACGACTGCCTTGCGGATGTCCGAGGCGGCGAGGCCGTCGGGGTTGGCCAAACCTTCGTCGGCGACGTTGAGGCTGAAGTCCAATCCGCTCGAGCTCTCCGCCGCCTTGGTCGTCGGCTTGGCGACGATCGAAGGCGCGAAGGCGAGGCGGTCGCAGCCGGTCATCCCCTGTGGGTTGGGCGGTTCGGCGTCATCGTGGGAGAGGACGCTGGCGGTGAAGGGAGCTTCGTTTGGCTCCTGCCAAGAGACCGCTTCGAAGGCGGTCGTGAGCGGGCCGGTGCAGGCACGCGGCATCGTCAAAAGCGGCTTTTCCGCGAGGTTCAGGTTGCAGCCGCCTGCTCCGCAGCCCGAGCGTTCCTCGTCATGGGCGGGGTCCGCTGGGACCCCCCAGATGGTGAAGTCGGAGTGGTAGAAGGGCACGGGGTTGGGGATGTCCCTGAGGTCGGCGATCACGTTGTATGGGGGGTTGGGGTTGACCCTCAGGTCGACCGTGACCGGTACCTGGACAACCTCGAAGCCGAGCTCCATCACCGCGCCCGGCGGTGGCACGAGGCTGTAGACGGGGACTCTGTAGGTGCTTCCGAAGTCGAGTGCGCTGACGTCGGTGAAGCCAACCTGCGTTGCGGCCGGGCATTCTTTTTCGGGCAACGCGAAGTCCAGGCCAGAGCAGCGCGGGACGGCGTTTGGGTCACCGACGAAGCCCGGTGGCAGGGAGACCTTCAGGCTCTTCGGGTCCCCGTCTGGGACCACCACGCCGGTTTCGGGATTGATCGTCGTCTCCAGTCCCAGCGAGGTCGTCTGGGCGAAGGGGTGGGAGCCGGCCTGGGTCGCGACAGAGCCGTCTTGGTTGGTGAAGGCGGCGTCGAGATCCTTCAAAGCGAAGGCATGGGCCGAGGGTGCGATCGCCAGCGCAATTAGTAGCGCCGTGGTCAGGAATATCACCGTGAGGCGCTTCATCGTCTTGTCCTCCGCTCGTTGTCGGTTCTCTTGTGATCTGCTCGCTTTTGCCGCTTCCTCGGCACGCAGCGAGTCTTGCCGCCTTTGCGTGCTTTGCGCTTGCCTTTCGGACACCGCGGGGAGCCGCTCTGCTTGACGTTGCCCGCTCCCTCGAAGGCGGCGGAGGCGGGGGTCGGGTCGCTTGGCGCGGATACCGGTCCCTGGCAGGCGTCTCCTTCGCAGACCGCCGGCGGCTTCGGCGGCGGCGGGTAGCCGCCGCCGATCCTGGCGTCATAGACATCGATCAGCCCGGGGTCCTGGGGCAGCAGGCTGGCGGAGGTGGTGAAGAAGACGTCCCTGCCGCTTTGGCCGACGTCGATCAATTCGGAGTCGCCGAGGCTCTGGCCGCTCGAGATCAGGCTGAGGCAGCCGCCGGCGCTCGGGACGTAGAGGTCCGCTCCGGCTTTGGCGCAGGCTTCCTCGTCAGAAGCCCGCTCCCACCCGTAGACGTCGGTGCGCCCGTTTGAGTCGCGCGGGAGCAGGTCGTCATAGCTTTCGAAGAAGAGGCGGTCACCGTCGGCTGAGAGCAGCCGCGTCGGGCGCAGCTGTTCAGACCAGCCGGGGATCGTGGCGGCCCTCCAGCGCGGCGAAACGGAGTCGCCCAGGTTTCGCCCGTGCGGCCGCGCGCCGCTCGGGTTGCAGGAGATGCAGCGCAGCTCTCCCGGGCCGCCGGCGCCGTCAGCGTCGTAGAGGTAGACCTCGGCGGCCGGTTCCCCGCTAACGGCGTCCTTGTTGTCATAGGCGGTCAGCGGCACCTGGGAGATGAAGGCGAGGTGCATGCCGTCGGGGCTGATGCGCGAGCGGCGCGAGGAGGGCTTGGTGTCGGCGGGGGTGTCTGGATACACGATGCCCCCCACGAAGACGATGCCCGCACCTGCTTCATGGAGGTAGAGGTTGGATGCCCCCGCCTGGGCTTTGTCGCCCTCGCTGTTCTCCTGTTCGCCGCTCAGCACCTCGGTCGAGACGAAGTAGACGCGCGAAGCGTCCTCGCTGATCCCGGCGACTCCCGCGGCGACTCCTTTCAATCCTTTGGCGATCGATTTGGATTTGGCTTCTTCGACGTCGTATTCGAAGAGCTCTGCGCCGAAGTTGCCGATGATGCCGACGGTGTAGATCGCGGTGGTGCCCTGCGGGTCGGCGCCCCAAAAACGGGCCTCTCCGCTTTTGGAGATCGCCACCGTGCAGGCTTTTTCTGCTTCGGTGCACTGGCCTCCCACGACTTCACTCTGTTCCTCGGTCGCGTTCTGGCGCAGGTAGAGGTTGCCGGGGCCGAGGCCAGAGAAGCCCTGTTCGGCGATGGTTTTGCTGCCTAGCGAGTCGGTCCAAAACACCCGCGAGCCGTCCTCGGAGATCGCGCCGACCATGGTTGACTCGCGAAAGCCGTCGCCCGAGTCCTCGAAGGTGCCCGCGGTTGAGTTGGTGCAGGTCGCTTTGCCGTTGGGCAGGGCGCTGATAAGGCGCAACGGGCCTTCTTTGGAGCTCAGGTAGACCTGGGCGATCCCCGCGGTCGGGCAGGCTCCTTCGGCCAGCGCTGCGGGGGCGCGGAATACGGTGTGGGTCTGATCGGCGCTGAAGCCCTGCGGGTTGGGGATGTAGAGCTCCGGTTTGATCTCGCCCGCTTCAAAGCCGAAGCCCGGTGGGTCGACGGGGGTCAGCAGCTCATAATTTGCTTCTGGGTCGCAGTAGTCGCGGCGGTAGATGCTGGCGACTCCCGCCGGGGCTCCCGGCGCCAGGGCGAGATCGGAGTCCTGCAGGAACCAGCCGCCGCAGAGGTTGTCGTCAAAGGCCTTGAACTGGCCGGTGAAGCCCGGGGGCCAGATCGGGAAGCTGGCGCGAGGCGGGGAGATCGACGAAGCAGACCAGCCGTTTGCCCCGCGCGCCGAGAGGAACTGTTTGGTCAGCGGCGCTGCCTCGGGGTTCGCGAAGGCGCGGATCGAGCTGAAGGCAAGTCTTTCGCCGTCGGCCGAGCTCTTGTTGGGGGCGGTGAAGGCCCCCGCGATTTCCCCTGAGGCGACGTCGCCGCCGTTTTTGTCAACCGGAGAGACCATCTCGTAAGCGCGGCAGTCGGGCAGCTTTGCCGAGGCTTCGGTGCGGAAGGCCTGGTTTGGGCAGTCGGGCTTCAGCGTCTGGGCCGGGAAGGTGGTGAAGGTTCCTTCCTCGCCGTCGACGCCCTCTTCTCCGCCGACGCCGAAGACCGGACCTCCGCCCGAGCTCTCGGCGACGAAGCGGTAGTGGTAGGTAGTGGCGGGCTCGAGCCCGTCGAGGAGGATCCCGGCGGTGGTTACCGCCTTGTTGACGACCTGGCTGGTCAGTTTCGAGCCGGGCGCAAGCGGCTGCTCTTTGTCGCAGCCCCCTTCAGAGCATTTGCCCGTGCCGTACTGGAGGTAGTAGGTGGCGTCAGGCCAGAATTCGGGGCTGATCTCCGCCTTCAGCGTCGCGCCCTTGCTCTGCACCGAGGTCGCGTACTGGGCCTCGATGCTGGGTGGGACCTCGGGTGGCGGGCAGAGCGCCGGGTCGGGCGGGGGGCCGTAGGCGCGGACGTAGCTGTCGCCGGCCAAGGCGTTGGAGACGTAGAAGTCGGCGCCGTCAATCCCGCAGGCTGAGCTCGCTGCGATCCCGGTCGAGAAGTCGAAGCCCTCGGAGAAGGGGAAACCCGGCCGCTCGTTGCCGGCGGGGTCGAACTTGTGGATTTTGAGGGAGAACACATCCGCCAGCTTCGCCCCGTCGGTCGCGTAGACGTTGGCGTCCACATCGACCGCGAGCGCCTGCGGATCGGGCGCCGCCAGGATGCCGAGCACGGCACCGGTCGGGCTCAGCTTGAGCACATCGGGTTTCGAGCCGGGGGCTGAGAAGCCCTGAACGCAGAAGTTTGCGAGGTTGCAGCGCGCCACATAGAGGTTGCCGTTGTTTGGCCCGCCGCTGGTGTCGACCGCCAGCGACTGCACTCGCTCCCCCGGCAAGGGGATGCTCTCGACGTATTCGCCGTCGGCGTTGAAGCGCTGGATCCGGTTCTCATCGCCGACGTAGACGTCATCGCCGGAATTCACGGCGATGTAATTGCCGACCGGCCACTGCCGGAACTGGCCGTTACCGGTGCCTTCGGTTCCCGCCTGGCAGACGTCTCCCGAGGCGGCGGTGCAGAGGTTGCGCTCGGCTTCGGTCGATCCCGGTTCTTCGGTTTTGGTCCTGTTGACTTCGCCGCCAAAGGCGAGCAGGAAATCTGCTTCCTCCCCGACCGGTCCGGGGTCGAACTTCTGCACCCGTCGATTGGACCAGTCGACGACGTAGACATCGCCTTCGCTGTCGACTGCGACTCCAATGGCTTCCTTCAGCTGGCCTTTCCCGCTTCCCCCAAGCCCGCTCTGGCATCCAGTCTGCGCCGTGCAGGTCTGCAGCTCGGGGTCGCCGTTGCGCACACCCCAGCCCCAGGCCTTGACGAAGACGCCCCATACGCTGAACTGGTTGATGCGGTGGTTCCCCGTGTCGACAACGAAGATCTCTCCACTGGTCCGGTCGACGGCAATTCCCCGCGGCGCGACGCACTGCCCCGCCCCCGAGCCGGTCTCACACCCTTCCCAGAGCGTGTCGGGAACCGCGGCCGAGGCGCCGGCCGGCAGCAGGGCGAGCAGGGCCAGGGCAAGCACCAGGGCCGCGCCGGCACCCACTCGGGTGCTCGGCGCGGCGCCTTTGGCTCGAGTCGTCATCAGAGCGAGCGCGAGCCGGTCAGGGAGCCGTTACGGCCCAGGCGCCCACGGAGAACGCGAACGGCGTGGCCGCGGTCAGTTCCATGCTGAGGATGAACCCCGACACACTCGCTCCGCCCCCGCCGTTGAGCTTGTTGGCGAATTCCCCTGGGGGGGCGCTCAGAGTGCTTTTCAAACTCTCAAAGATGCACAGATACCCGGGGGTTGCCTCGGGGTTTTCGGCACTGGCCGCCTCGGGGTGTTCGGTGTTCTCGCATTCGCTGGGAACCGCGGCGGACTGAGCGACGAAAACCATGTGATCCGCCTCGATCACCTCCGACAGGGGGATTGGGAAGGAGATCGCCGTGGACACGAGTCCTGCGAACTGGGTTCCTTTTCCTTCTTCGGCGCTGACGAGGTAGGCGCCGGTCTCGGTCTGTTCGCTGGGAAGCGTCGCGGTGAATCCACTCACGCCGTTGGTGCCGTTGGTGCCTTTTTTGCCGTTGCAGACGAGGGTCGTGGCGCTGGCGGATTTGACTTCGAGGCCACCTTCGGTGCAGGTCACCGAGCCGATCGTTTTAGAGCCGATGAAGGAGATCGCTTCGGCATTTTTGCCGGCAGCGCCAGCGCTGCCGGCGTCGCCCTTGTCACCCTTGGCGCCTGCGGGTCCCTGCGGCCCTGCTGGGCCTGCCGGCCCCTGTGGCCCTGCTGGTCCGGGCTTGCCCGGCTTGCCGCGTGGGCCCGGCTTGCCCTTGGCCGAAGCGGTTGCCTTGGCGCCGTCGCTTGAGTTCGTCGCGGCGTAGGCGCCGCCGAACATCGCGAAGACGAGGGCGATCACCGAGATCACGCCCGGGATGCCGAAGCGGTTGCGTAGTGGTGAGAGCATCGAAATCTCTTCCTCCTGTCCCTGTCCCTGCATTTGGTACTACCCTGGCTATACCGTCTTCGTTCCCAACGAAAGACGTGACTGGATGTAAACACGCTGGTTCGATGTTGTCAAGATACGCACATGGTATTCATGAAGAAGTGCGTAATTTGCAGGGACTTACGAACGCGTTTGTAAATCGGGAACTCCGAAAGTTCCCAGTTAAGCGGCCGTTCGCCTCTGGGAACGCGCCGTCGGAGAAGCTGCTGCCGGCTCTCTGATCGCGTAGAAAGCGAGCACGTACTCCTGCGCCGGCACGATCAGCTCGGGTAGGCCTCGAGTCCGTCCCTCCAGAACCTCGCCCGCAATACGCGAGGCGATGCCGCCGGCGATCACAGGCTCAACCTCAGGTTGAGGCCTCGCCTCAACCGCGAGGTCGTCTGAAGCAGCGCGAAGCAACTTGCCGTAGCTCCGCAACCACTCGTGGTAGCGCAGAGCAATCGCCTCACCCGCGGCCGGCGCCTCGACGAAGAGCATGCGAGCGAGAGCGGGCTCGGCAGCTAGTGCGGCGAGGGCGGCGGTCAGCGAAGCCCCCACCCTCTCCTCGACCGTCCCCCCCGCCTCGCAGGATTGCGAAAGCAGCGCGAAGAGGCGCTCGTGGCCGGCATCGTGGGCCGCCGCGAAGCACTCCCGCTTGTCGGCGAAGTTCTTGTAGAAGGCGTTGCGCGAAACGGCAGCCGCCTTGACGATGTCGGCGACCGACATCGCTTCGTAGCCGCGCTTCGCCACGACCCCGGGCACCGCGGCGATCAGCCGCTCACGCTGATCCCGCAAGGCCTCGTCGGGAGCAAGCGCGTGCCGGCCGCGCGGGAGGCGGCGCGGCGCGGCTGCTTTGGAGCTGACACTGGCCCTTGCCATATCGGAATACCTAGAGACCCGTCAAAAGTACAGTGTAGTTCTCAAATACGCCCGAGGTCAACGGACGGCTCGAATCGCCCCTCAGTCTTCGTCGAGGCTGGGGATCGGGTCGATTGGAAGCTTGCCGTGTAGCGCTTCGAGTTCTTCCAGATCGCGACGATCATTTGCTCGGCCAGCGAGCCGCTTAAAGCCAACGATGCTGCGCAAGCTGGCGACTGGCGCAGATTCGCTCCCAACCTCGGCGGTGAAGGACTCCCTGGCAACGGTTCCGTAGTCCAGCGGAGGCAGGCCGCCACGCATGATGTCGATGATGCCGTGCCGGCTCATCACACGCAGGTGGTGGGCGCCGGCAACGTCCTCGACAGTCAGGATCTTGCCGTCACGCAGACGGGTCGCTTCTGCGCGATCGAGAAAGCGGAGGATCGCTTCGTCCGTCTCGGCGCCGTCCGGTACAAGCAGATCCGAGTCTTTGGTCGCGCGTAGAAACCCGTTGGCGATAACACTAAAGCCGCCGATTACGACATAGGAGAGACCAACTGCATTGGCGTCGGCAACGACGCCATCGAGGTCAGGACCAGAAGGCTCGTCGTGGGACATGGCCGGCGCGGATAGTCGAAGCCAGTAGCTCAACGGCCTGCTGAGACAGCTTTTGACCTTGCGCAATGCGCTCAGACGGCGTCAGCGCGCGCGCGGCCCTATGGTGATACTCCTGCTTTTCGCGATTGAGCTCTGCCCACTCTGCCTCGTTGCCGGGGGCCAAAAGTGGGCGCGTTCTGGGCTTGGCAGCCATACCATCATGGTACGCCACTGAGCGACTATCAGCCGAGCGACGGGCGCATCTGGCGCAGTCGCTTCACCCGCTCTTCGATCGGCGGGTGGGTGGAGAAGAGGCCGGCGATGCCGCCCGCCTTGAAGGGCTTGACGATGTAGAGCGGCTCGGCCGCCTGGTTGACCTGCATCGGGATCGCCTCCGCCCCCTGCTCGAGGCGCAGCAGAGCGCTGGCGAGCGACTCGGGGTTGCCGCAGATCGCGGCGCCGCCGGCGTCGGCCGCGTACTCACGCTGGCGCGAGATCGAGAGCTGGATGATCGTCGCCGCGATCGGCGCCAGCAGGACCATGGCCAGCGAGGCGACGAGGCTGAGCGGCGACTCGTCGTCGCCACCGAACCACATCATCATGTAGGCGAGGTAGGTGATCGCGGCGCCGATCGCGGCAGCGACCGACTGGATCAGGATGTCGCGATGCTGGATGTGGGCGAGCTCGTGGGCGAGGACGCCGCGCAGCTCGTCCTCGGAGAGCAGTTTGGTGATCCCCTGCGTCACCGCCACGGCGGAGTTCTTCGGGTTGCGGCCGGTGGCGAAGGCGTTCGGCTGCTCCTGCGGGATCATGTAGAGGCGCGGCATCGGCAGCCCGGCACGCGTCGTCAGTTCCCGCACGATCTGGTAGAGCCGCGGCGCTTCGGACTCGTCGATCGGCTTGGCGCCGCTCATTTTCAGCGCGATCTTGTCGCTGAAGAAGTAGGAGCCGAGGTTGATCAGGAGGGCGATGCCGAGGAAGAGAGCGGCCGTGCTGGGCCCGCCGATCAGGGCGCCGATCAGGACCAGCAGCCCCGAGAGGGACGCCAGCAGGATCGTCGTCCGCAGGGTCGCGCCCCAGGTGGATTGCTTGGTGGTCGTCATCGCATCGCTCCTATCGGATCTCGTTGAGGAATTAGGCAGCCCGTTGCGCAGCCCTAGAAGTGTTGCGGGGCAGCGCCGATTCGCCAATAGGGGGCAGCCCCTATTCTCGCCCTGTGACGACCCTGGTCATCGTCGTGCTCGCCGTCGTCGCGGCCGCGCTCGCCTTCCAGCTCGTCTCCGTGCTGCGCCGCCTGGCGCCGCTGGAGACGCTGATCGAGGAAATGGAGAAGGTCGACCTGAGCACGCCCGGGCCGCTGCCCGACTCGATCGACGGGGTCGGCGAGACCGAGGAGGTGGCGCGGATCGAGCTCGCCTTCCTGCGCATGATGCGCCGCCTGGAAGCGGAGCGGCGCCGCGCCGGCAGCGCCGCGCTGCGCGCCCAGGAGGAGGAGCGGGCGCGGGTCGCACGCGACCTCCACGACGAGGTCAATCAGTCGCTGACCGGCCTGCTCTTGCGGCTCGAGGCCGTGCGCGAGGCCGCCCCGCCGGAGCTGGAGCCGGAGCTGGCGGCGACCCGCGCGCTCGCCAACCAGGCGATGCAGGAGCTGCTCTCGCTCGCTCGCCAGCTCCGCCCCACCGCACTCGACGACCTCGGCCTGGCGGCGGCGATCGCCGGCCAGCTCGAGCAGGTCGAGCGCTCGGGCCTGGCGGCTGAGCTGAGGACCGAAGGTGACTTCTCCGATCTCGACGACGACGTACAGCTGGTCGCCTACCGCGTCGCCCAGGAGGCGCTGACCAACGCCTCCCGCCACAGCGAGGCGGGGCGGATCGCGGTGAGCCTGCGGCGCTCCGGCGACGGGGTCGATCTGGAGATCTCAGACGACGGCCGCGGCTTCGCCTTCGAGCGGTCCGAGCGCGGCCTCGGGATCGGCGGGATGCGGGAGCGGGCGCTGCTGATCGGCGCCGAGCTGACGATCGAGTCGCGACCGGACGATGGCACCACGGTGCACCTCTCGGTGCCCGGCTAGCCGAGAGCTGCCGGGAGGGTCGCCAAGCCGTGATCGCGAGCAGCGCGGTGCAGGCGAACGTCCCACGTAGCGATCGTCAGATCCTCGGGAGGCAGCACCAGAGCCGCCGCAAGGTGCAACGCATCCAAGGCTCGCAGCTGATTGGACAGGGTCAGCTTTGCGGCATGCTCCGCCAGGTCCTGGTCGACCTCAACCACGTTGAAGGCAGACCACTCGCTCTCAACTCTCTTGACCACCCTCGGCCCCGCTGCCAAGGCAACCGCGCGTGCCGTCTCGACGAAGCCGATCCGGCAGATGGACCAGGTACTCGCCTTCTCCATCGCCCGCAAGACGACATCACGGCCCTCCTCGTCGACGTAGCGCTTGACCAGCGCACTCGCGTCGAGATAAAGCATCGACGCTATTCGTCGCGATCGGCCAGGACGATCGCCGTGGCGGAGCGTCCACTTCGCGCGGCGGGCGGCGGGCGATCCGGACGCGAACGAACCGCTGGAGTCACCTTGCCCTCGGCCACCAGCGCCCGTAGCCGCTCGTTACCTCGACGCGATCCTGCCGGAACGAGATCCGCAACGTGACGGCCGCGCACCGTCACTCTGATCTCTTCACCCTCTTCCACGCGCCGAAGCATGCTGCTCAGGCTTGCCTTCAGCTCTCGAACGCCGATCTCACGCATGTGACCACAGTAGCAGTCAGATGACTACCTCCAATAGGACCTCCGCCACCGTCCCCGGTTCCTCGTTGATCTGGCGTTCGGAGAGCCGCAGAACCTCATGGCCGAGCCGTTTCAGATCGAGATCCCGGCCACGGTCACCCTGAAAGGCCTCCCTACCGCCGTGGTGCAGGTAGCTGTCGGTTTCTACTACGAATTGTTGCTCTCGCCATAGGAAATCGACGAGATAAGGCCCAACGCGCACGTTCACCTCCGGAACCGGAAGCCGGCGACGGCGGCAGAGCAGCAGAAAGTCCCGCTCGAGGTCGCCGCGGGTGCGGTCCCTGGCACTCTCGTCGATCGGTAGACGAAGCACGTTGGCTTGGCGGATAGCCTTTCTCAGCTCGCGAGATGAAAAAGCGCCAGGCAACCCCTCCAAGGCGGCCAAGCGCAGGTCCGCGATCGTCCGTGCCGGTTTCGTGACCGGAATCCCATCGCGCAGGGTCAGATCTGCCGCGAAGAGGGTTTGCGAGCGATGCACCCGAATACCACGGCGTTTCGCCCTGCTGCCTTTGTCCGGAACGATGATGTCAACCGGATGGCCCGCCTCTGGCAGGAGACCCCAGAGGCTGGCCGCGCTGCGATGGCTCACCGCGGCCCGCCAGTGGTCGAGCACTGAACCAGCCTCCCCGCTCGAGCTCCAGCCGACCGCAAGGACGGCCGCCAGCCAGCGTCCCTCCAGTGGGAGAGCGGCATGACCCACGGCGTACACGCCTCGGTGGAGGCGATGCAGGCGGCCCGCATCGACCCGACATCGCACTCCACGCTCGCCGATCCCCAGCTCATACAGTTGCCAGACCGAGATCACACCGTGCTGTCGCTCCGCGATCTTCGCGATCGATTGATCGACCTTGGCGACTTTCCGACCCATATAGGGGGCTAAGTCGCCGAGGGGTTGGGGTTCTCCCCTTCTCGGCTGGGAAACTTGGCTCTGTGCGTGTATTGATCGCAGACGACCATGGGATCGTGCGCTCGGGTTTGCGGCTGCTGCTCGAGCGCCAGCCGGACATCGAGGTGATCGGCGAGGCGGCGGACGGGGCCGAGGCGCGGGAGATGGCGGTCCGCGAGCGCCCGGACCTGGCCATCCTCGACGTGAAGATGCCGAAGCTGACCGGGCTGCAGGCGACGCGCGAGATCAAGGCGCAGGCGCCCGAGGTCAACGTGCTGATCCTCTCGATGCACGACGACGAGGGCTATCTCTCCGAAGCGCGGGAGGCGGGCGCGTCCGGCTATGTGCTGAAGACGCAGGCGGATACCGACTTGCTGGCGGCGATCCGGGCGGTCGAGCGGGGCGAGCCCTTCCCGCGGCCGCAGGTGCAGCGCGCGCTGACGCCGCGCGAGGAGGAGATCGTCAAGCTCGTCGCCGAGGCAAACACGACCAAGGAGATCGCCGCGATCCTCCACCTCTCCGAGAAGACGGTCGAGAACCACCGGGCGAGCGCGATGCGCAAGCTGGGGATGCGCGATCGGGTGGAGCTGGTCCGCTACGCGATCCGGCGTGGCCTGATCGAGCCCTGAGCCGAGCGGCCGGGTTTGCTTGACTGAGGACCAGTCCTGATGTCCAGTCCTCAAGACTTCCGCGAGAAACGCTGGCTGGCGCTGGTCCTGCTCTGCTCGGCCCAGTTCGTCGTCGTCCTCGACGCCTCGATCGTCAACGTGGCGCTGCCCTCGATCGGCACGGCGCTCGACTTCTCCCAGGAGAACCTGCCCTGGGTGGTCAACGCGTATGTCCTTACCTTCGGCGGCTTCCTCCTGCTCGGCGGCCGCACCGCCGACCTGCTCGGGCGGCGACGCGTCTTCATGGCCGGCCTGCTCCTGGTCGCCGTCGCCTCGCTCGCCGCCGGCTTCGCGGCCACCGAGGGGCAGCTGATCGCGGCGCGGGCGGCGCAGGGCCTCGGCGCGGCGATCATCTCGCCGGCGGCGCTCTCGATCGTCACCACCACCTTCAGCGACGGCGCCGAGCGCAACAAGGCGCTCGGGGTCTGGGGCGCGGTCGCCGGCTCCGGCGGCGCCGCCGGCGTCCTGCTCGGCGGCATCCTCACCGACGGGCTCGGCTGGGAGTGGGTGCTCTGGGTCAACGTGCCAGTCGCGCTGATCGCCTTCGCCCTCGCCCCCCGGCTGATCGCCGAGAGCCGCGCCGAACACGAGACCCGGGTCTTCGACGTCGCCGGCGCGGTCACCGTAACCGCGGCGCTCTCGATCCTCGTCTACGCGGTCGTCGACGCCACCGACGCCGGCTGGGGCTCGACCCAGACCGTCGGCCTGCTCGCCCTCTCCGCCGTCCTGCTCGCGGCCTTCGTCGCGATCGAGCTGCGCACGGCCAAGCCACTGGTGCCGTTCTCGATCTTCCGGATCCGGACCCTGACCGGGGCCAACGTCGTCGGCCTCTTGGTCGGAGCCTCGCTCTTCTCGATGTTCTTCTTCATCTCCCTATACATGCAGCAGGTGCTCGGCTACAGCGCGATCCACGCCGGCCTCTCCTACCTGCCGCTGGCGCTGACGATCATTGCCTCGGCCGCAATCGCCTCCCAACTGGTGACCAAACTGGGCTACAAGCCGGTGCTCGCCGCGGGGCTGCTCTTCATCGTCATCGGCCTGGTCTGGTTCAGCCAGAT
The DNA here is from genome assembly GCA_963718755.1 of uncultured Solirubrobacterales bacterium. Lineage (GTDB taxonomy): Bacteria > Actinomycetota > Thermoleophilia > Solirubrobacterales > 70-9 > VRUE01. Next base: position 2,133,414 of record OY970376.1, on the reverse strand, counting down.
CTCGGTCGGTGGCAGCTTCACCACCGATATCCTCGGGCCCTCGCTGTTCGCCGCCGCGGGACTCGGCTTCGCTTTCGTGACGACGACGATCGCCGCGGTGTCCGGGGTGCAGGAGAGCGAGGCCGGCCTGGCCAGCGGCCTGATCAACACCTCGCAGCAGATCGGCGGTGCGCTTGGGCTCGCCGTCCTGGCGACGGTGGCGACCTCGCGCACCGACAGCGTGCTCGACGGCGGCTCAAATCCGATTGCGGCGCTCAACGACGGCTTCCAGGCGGCCTTCCTTGGCGGCGCCGCGATCGCCGCCCTCGGCTTCGTCCTGACCCTCGTCCTGATCAGCAACCGGGACAGCAAGGCCCACGTTGAGATCGGCAAACGGGAAGCCGAAGAGGCTGCGGCGCAAGAGGCGACCGAGCCCGCGTCCGCATAACCGACCGCTTCAGTAGGATTTAGGACGATGCTGTTCTCGACGAAAGCGGAGTACGGAGTTCGCCTGATGGTCGAGCTGGGCCGCCAGCCGGGGTCCGCCCCGGTCTCGCTCGGCGCCGTCGCCGAGGCGGAGCGGCTGCCGCTCTCCTACCTCGAGCACCTTGTCGCCAAACTGCGCAACGCCGGGTTGGTTACGTCGACCCGCGGCGCCCACGGCGGCTACCGACTGGCCCAGCCGGCGGCGACGATCACCCTCGACGAAGTGGTCGAGGCGCTGGAAGGGCAGATCGCGCCGATGGAGTGCTTTCACGAGACGCCGGAGGGCAAGGTCCTCTGCTCGCACGAGAACGACGGCGACCGCGCCTGCGCGACGAAGCTGCTCTGGACCCGCGTCCAAGGGGGCGTCACCAAGGCGCTCGCCGGCACGACGCTGGCCGAGCTGGTCGAGTTCTCTGGCGGCAACGCAGGCGATGCCGAGAAGGCACCCGTCGGCAGCGCTGCTTGAGCATCGACCAAACCCCGATCCCAAACCGAAACACACGAACGGAGTGACATTGGCTGAGCTGGAGATACGCAACCTGCATGTGAGCGTCGAGGACAAGCAGATCCTCCGCGGTCTCGACCTCGACGTCGAGAAGGGCAAGGTCCACGCCCTGATGGGACCGAACGGCTCCGGCAAGTCGACCCTGGCCAACGCGATCATGGGCCACCCCGCGCTGGAGGTGACCGAGGGCTCGATCGTCTTCAAGGGCGAGGACATGACCGAGGCCGACCCCGACGAGCGCTCGCGCGCCGGCCTCTTCATGGCCTTCCAGTATCCGGTCGCGATCCCCGGCGTTTCCGTCAGCAAGTACCTGCGGATGATCCTCAACGCCCGCCGCGAGGCCCGCGGCGAAGGCGAGATCAAGATCAAAGAGTTCGCCAAGGTCGCGCAGGAGGCGATGGCCCTGGCCAACATCCCCAAAGACTTCTCCAGCCGCTACCTCAACGACGGCTTCTCCGGCGGTGAGAAGAAGCGGATGGAGCTGCTGCAGCTGGCGCTGCTGAAGCCCGAGATCGCGGTTCTCGACGAGACCGACTCCGGCCTCGACATCGACGCCCTGCGTGTGGTCGCCGACGGGGTCAACACCTTCGCCGGGCCCGACATGGGAGTGCTCATCATCACCCACTATCAGCGCATCCTGCACATGGTCAAGCCCGACTCGGTCCACGTCATGTTCGAGGGCCGGATCGTCAAGGAGGGCGGCCCCGAGCTCGTCGGCGTGCTCGAGGAGAAGGGCTATGGCTGGATCCGCGAGGAGGTAGAGGCAGGCGCCAGCGCCTAGCCTCGCGACGATGGAGCCGACGACGACCACGCCAGCGACGTCGGCCTTCCCAATCGAGAAAGTCCGCGCCTCCTTCCCGGCACTGGAGCGCGAGGTCAACGGGCGCCCAGTCGCCTATCTCGACAGCGGTGCCAGCTCCCAGCGGGTGCTGGCCTCGATCCAGGCGGTCGACCGCTACGAGCGGACCCACCACTCCAACGTCCACCGCGGCTCCCACACGCTCTCGGCCGAGGCGACCGCGGCATACGAGGGGGCGCGGGCGACCGTCGCCGACCACCTCGGCGCCGCCGACCGCCGCGAGGTGATCTTCGTCCGCAACGCGACCGAGGCGATCAACCTCGTCGCGCGGGCCTGGGGCGACGCCAACGTCGGCGCCGGCGACCGCGTCGTCCTGACCGAGATGGAGCACCACTCCAACATCGTGCCCTGGCAGCAGCTCGCCGAGCGGGCCGGCGCCGAGATCGACTGGGTGCCGGTCGGCGACGACGGCCTGCTCGACATGGACGCTTACAGGGCCCTGCTCGAGCGCGGGCCGAAGCTGGTCGCGGTCGCCCATGTCTCCAACGTGCTCGGCACCGAGAATCCGGTCGCCGAGATTGCCAGCCTCGCCCATGACGCGGGCGCCCTGGTGCTCGCCGACGGCGCCCAGGCGGCGCCGAAGCTGCCGCTCGACGTCGCCGAGCTCGGCGTCGACTTCTACGCGCTGACCGGCCACAAGCTCTACGCGCCGACCGGCATCGGCGCGCTCTGGGCCAAGCTCGACCTGCTGCGCCAGATGCCGCCCTTCCTCGGCGGCGGCTCGATGATCCGCAAGGTGACCACGGCGGGTACGACCTACGCCGACCCGCCCGCCCGCTTCGAGGCGGGCACGCCGGCGATCGCCCAGGCGATCGGCATGGCCTCGGCGCTGCGCTGGCTCGACGGCCTCGGCATGGGGGCCGTGCGCGAGCACGAGCGCGAGATCACCGACTACGCGCTGGCGAGCCTCGCCGATGTGCCGGGCCTGCGGATCTTCGGCCCACCCCGCGGCTCCGAGCGGCTCGGGCCGGTCTCTTTCGAGCTGGAGGGAGTCCACGCTCACGACGTCTCGGAGATCCTCGACCGCCACGGGGTCGCCGTCCGCGCCGGCCACCACTGCGCGCAACCGCTGATGGACCGCCTCGGCATCGCCGCCACGGCACGCGCCAGCTTCGGCGTCTACACCACCCCAGCCGAGATCGACCGCCTGGTCGAGGGCCTCGACGACGCCCGTAAGGTCTTCGGCCTGGCCCCCTGAGCCGCGCTGCCGACATTCACCCACTGGAGCTGGGTGAATGTCGGCTACGCCGTCGGTGAGTCGTATTCGTCGTGCCGTCGCCACCACTTGTATGCGGGCCCCTGCGGGCGGCCGGGCGGCGTGTCCTCCCATTCCTCCTGACGACCGAGCGGAGTCAGGTTGAGGAAGGTCCAGACGCTGCCGAGGGCCTCGACACCCCGACTGGTGGTCGCGTAGGTGAGGAAGACCCGATCGCCGTCGCGCACGAAGACGTCGAGGGCGAAGTATTCGGTCGTTCCGCAGGCCTCCTGGAAGTCGTCGCCGACCACCGTGTACCAGGGCACCGTCCAGCCCATGCGCTGTTTGTACTGCTCGATCTGGGCCTGAGGCGCGCGGGAGACGAGCGCGAACGAGGTGTCGCGGGCGTTGAGGTGGGCGAGCTCGCTGACCTGGTCGGTGAACATCGTGCAACCGCCGCAGGGATTCCCGTCCGGCGGGAACCAGAAGTGGTAGACGATCAGCTGGCGCCGCCCGTCGAAGAGCCCGGCGAGCGTGCGCCTTCCCTCGGGCCCGTCGAACTCGTAGTCGGCGGAGAACTCCATCATCGGCTGCCGGCGGCGCTCGGCGGCCAGCGCGTCGCTGGCCTTGGTCGCTTCCTTCTCCTTGGCCAGCAGAGCCTCGTGGGAGCGCTGCCACTCCTCCTCGCTGACGATCTGCGGTAGCTCCATGGTCGCTCCTTCGCGGGTCGTGACGGTCGTGGCTCACAGATCACCGTAGCGACCTTCGCTAGCCTCGAACCATGGACGAGCTGTACAGAGAGCAGATCCTCGAGCACTACAAGCGGCCGCACAACTTCGGCCGGATCGAGAATGCCGACCTCGAGTTCGAGGACACCAACCCGTTCTGCGGCGATGAACAGCATGTGACGATCCGCCTCGACGAGACGGGCCGCGTGGCGGAGATCGCCTTCGAGGGCCAGGGCTGCGCGATCTCAACCGCGGCAACCTCGCTGCTCACTGACGAGCTGCTCGGCAAGACGCGCGAGGAGCTGCTGGCGCTACCCAAAGAGGAGGTGCTCGAGCTGCTCGGGATCGAGATCTCGGCGACGCGGATGAAGTGTGCGATGCTCGGCCTCAAGGTGGTCAAGAGCGCCAGCCTCGGCCAATCGGCCGAATGGGAGGACGAGGGCGAGGTCGGCGACCCTTCAGAAGCAGTAGCGGACCTTCAGGCCGATCCCGGTAGGGGTTCCACTTAACTTTTTCCGAAGGCAGATCGCGGCTGTCCGTCGGCGTCGCCGCGGAAAAAGTACAAGACGTTCCACCCCTACCGGGATCGGCCCTTAAGCCTCTTTGCTGAGGGCGATCACCGCGAAGCTTGCTCCGAAGGGGTCGGTGAGGATCGCGAAACGGCCGGCCGGGACCACCATTGGCTCGACCATCACGCTGCCGCCGCCCTGCTTGGCTTGCTCGACCGTCGCGTCGGTGTCCTCGACGGCGAAGTAGACCTGCCAGTGGGCGGGCACCTGCTCGGGGACGCCGCGCGGGCCCATGTCGAGCATCCCGCCGACCATGTCGTCGCCCAGCTTCAGCGTCGTGTAAGTGCCCATCTCCCCCATGTCGTTGTCTTCGAAGTCCCAGCCGAAGACGGCGCCGTAGAAGGCCTTGGAGGCCTCGGGGTCGCGGGTGTTGAGCTCGTTCCAGGAGAGGGCGCCCGGCTCGGTGACGATTTCGGCGCCGATGAACGTGCCCGGCTGCCAGATCCCGAATACGGCGCCGGTCGGGTCGGCGAAGACCGCCATCTTGCCGAGGTCCATGACGTTCATCGGCTCGGCGATCACAGTTCCACCGGCATCGGTCACCCTGGCGGCCGTCGCGTTGGCGTCGTCTACCGAGACGTAGCTGCTCCAGGCGGGCGGCTGCCCCTCCTGCATCAGCGGCATCACCCCGGCAACCGGCTTGCCACGCAGCATCGCCTGCCGGTAGCCACCGGTCTGCTCGGCGTTTTCGGGCTCGGGAATCTCCCAACCGAAGAGGCCGCCATAGAAATCGACGGCCGCCTCGATGTCAGGGGTCCCGAGGTCGACCCAGCAAGGGGTCCCCGGTGCGTAGCTGGTCCGCTCGCTCATTTGCGTCTCCTTCGTCGAAGGCTCGTTCGACCGATCCTCTCACGTCGCTAAAATCCGACCCAGGAAGTAGGATTAAGTTTCAACCCGCACGAACGCGCCGCGGAGAGCGCGCCAGAAGGATTCCTCTTGACCGACACCGCTGGAACCACGATCCCCGTCTGCCCGCTCGCCGAGCTTGGCCCCGGCGCTATGCGCCTGGTCGAGCACGGAGAGACGAAGATTGGGGTCTTCAACTGCGACGGGACGCTGTACGCGATCGAGGATCGCTGCTCCCACGACGACGGCCCGCTCGCCGAGGGCGAGTTCGACGCCGCGACCTGCACCGTCGAGTGCCCCCGCCACGGCTCCCTCTTCGACCTGACGACCGGCAGGCCGAAGACGCTCCCCGCCTATGCTCCGGTACGGACGTTCACGACGGCCGTCGTGGACGACACCATCGTCTTGGAGGTCTGATCATGGCAACGCCAGAGGCAGTCGCAGAGAAAAGAGAGCTTGCCGGGATCAACGCCGACTACAAGGAGAAGTTCGGCTTCCACGATCCCGAGAGCGGCTACGCCTACAAAGCGCCGAAGGGCCTCTCCCGCGAGGTGGTCGAATCGATCTCCGAGTACAAGGACGAGCCGCAGTGGATGCGCGACTTCCGGCTGAAGGCGCTGGAGCACTTCTACTCGCGCCCGACCCCGACCTGGGGCGGCAACCTCGGCCAGATCGACTTCGACGACATCCACTACTTCGTGCGCGCCTCGGAAAAGAACAGCCGCGACTGGAGCGAGGTCCCCGAGGACATCAAAAACACCTTCGACCGACTCGGCATCCCCGAGGCGGAGCGCAAATTCCTCTCCGGGGTCGGCGCCCAGTACGAGTCCGAGGTCGTCTACCACCAGGTCAACGAGAAGCTCGAGGCCCAGGGCGTGATCTTCACCGACATGGACACGGCGCTGCGCGAGCACGAGGACCTCGTCCGCGAGTACTGGGCGACGATCATCCCGCCCAACGACAACAAACTGGCGGCGCTCAACTCGGCCGTCTGGTCGGGCGGCTCCTTCGTCTACGTGCCGGCCGGGGTCAAGGTGGAGATGCCGCTGCAGGCCTACTTCCGGATCAACACGGAGAACATGGGCCAGTTCGAGCGGACGCTGATCATCGCCGAGGAGGGCTCCGACGTCCACTACATCGAGGGCTGCACGGCGCCGGTCTACTCGACCGACTCGCTGCACTCCGCCGTGGTCGAGATCGTCGCCAAACCGAGCTCACGCGTGCGCTACACGACCGTGCAGAACTGGTCGCAGAACGTCTTCAACCTCGTCACCAAGCGCGCCGTCGCCCACGAGAAGGCGACGATGGAGTGGGTCGACTGCAACCTCGGCTCGAAACTGACGATGAAGTACCCGTCGATCTACCTGCTCGGCCCCGAAGCGCACGGCGAGATCCTCTCGATCGCCTTCGCCGGCGAGGGCCAGCACCAGGACGCCGGCGGCAAGATCATCCACGCCGCGCCGCGCACCTCGTCCTCGATCTTCTCCAAGTCGATCTCCAAGGACGGCGGGCGGGCTACGTACCGTGGGCTGCTCGAAGTCGCCGACGGGGCGAGCGAGTCGCGCTCCAAGGTCGTCTGCGACGCGCTGCTGCTCGACGAGGACTCGCGCTCAGACACCTACCCGACGATCCGGATCGGCGAGAACGACGCCGACGTCGGCCACGAGGCGACCGTCTCGAAAATCGGCGACGAGCAGATCTTCTACCTGCAGAGCCACGGGCTCGACGAGGAAGAGGCCTCGAAGATGATCGTCAACGGCTTCATCGAGCCGGTCACCAAAGAGCTGCCGATGGAGTACGCGGTCGAGCTCAACCGCCTGATCGAGCTGCAGATGGAGGGCTCAATTGGCTGAGGTAGCGACCGAGCCCAGCTGGTTGGACGAGAGGCGCCGGCAGGGCGCCTCTCTCGCGCAGAGCCTCCCCCTTCCCGACCAGAAGGCGAAGGGATGGGAATTCACCGACCTCGCGACGCTCGACCTCGACGCCTATGCGCCGGCGAACCCCGGGGCCACGGTCAGCGGCGCCGAGGGCGCCACCGTTCTGCCGCTTGCCGAGGCGCTCGAGAGCCATGGGGAGCTGCTGCGCGAGCGGCTCGGCTCGCTGGTCCCGGTCGAGGACCCCTTCGTCGCCCGCAACGAGGCGGGCTGGCGCGATGGCGTCCTGGTCCATGTCCCGGCCGGAGTCACGGTCACCGACCCGATCAAAGTTGAGCTACCGCTCGACGAGGACGGCGCCGCGGTCTCCTGGCGCACGCTGGTCGTGATCGAGGAGGGCGCCGAAGCCGAGGTCTGGGAGCACAGCGGCTCCGCCGGCGACGAGACCGACGCGCTGCTCAACTCGGTGGTCGAGCTCCACGTCGGCCAGGCGGCGACCCTGCGCTACGTCTCGACCCAGGACATCTCCGAGCGCGCCTGGATCTTCTCCAGCCAGCGGGCGCAGGTGGAGCGCGACGGCCGGCTCGACTGGACCGCGCTCGGCTTTGGCTCGGGGCGGGGCAAGGTGCGGATGGAGACCAAACTCGCCGGGCCGGGCTCCGAGGCGCGGGTCACCGGTGGCTACGCCAGCGGTCCCGGACAGCACCTCGACTACGACACGACGCAGGAGCACGCGGCGCCGAACACCTTCTCCGACCTCGCCTTCCGCGGCGTGCTCGCCGCGGGCTCGACCGCCGTCTGGCGGGGGATGATCCGGGTCGATCCGGGCGCCCAGGGGACCGACGCCTTCCAGGAGAGCCGCAACCTGCTGCTCTCCCCGGACGCGCACGCGGATGCGATCCCGGGCCTCGAGATCGAAGCCGATGACGTCCGCTGCACCCACGCCGCCGCGATCGCCCAGATCGATCGCGATCAGCTCTTCTACCTGACCTCGCGCGGGCTCGACCCCGCGACGGCCAAGCAGGTGATCATCGAGGGCTTCCTCGAGTCGCTGGTCGAACGCCTCGCCGAGGGGCCGGTGCGAAACGAGGTCTCAGCGGCACTCGAGCGCCGGCTCGGCGAGATCCTCTAACCGACCCGACTAAAGACATCGAGGCCACCGGGGTGGCTGATATGTCCGGCGGCCTCGATGCTGTTTCTTGCTTATGGGAGGGACTACTTTTTTGGGGAGAACGGATGAATTGGTGACTCGCAAACCTCAAGCCTTAGTAGACCACTAAGGCCACCCGCTGGCATCAGTAGAAAACCGACATTCATGCGGGACACTTCTACGCTTTCCCGCATCCTCCGCAGTTAAACCTGCCCTCACGCGTTGGCTACCGAGAGCAGGTACAGGCCGAAGCAGGTGAAGGCCACCATCACCGCCAGCATCCAGTACTGCGAGCGGGCCGCCTGCCGGTAGTTGCCCCAGTAGGCAGTGGCACGGTCGTGGGCGAGCGTGAGCGCGACCACATGCCCGACGACAAGGGCGCCCACCTGGACGTACCAGATCGCGTTCGCACTGAGCAGCTGGAAATCGATCCCCGACGAGGCGGTGCCGAAGAGGTCGGTCGTGCCGGTGCCCAGGGGGTCGGAGAGGAGGTAGGTGAACTGGGCCTGCTCCTGGAAGACGAAGAGGCTGAAGTAGTGGGCGACCAGGTAGGCGAAGGCGATCGGGATCAGGGTGTGGGCGAAGCCGGTCCAGAGCTTGCGCAGCGGCGGCGCACCAGCCACGGTCGACATCCCCCAGACGCCGATCAGGTAGATCAGGGCCACGCCGGCAACGCAGAGCCCGATGAAGATCGTGTCGGTGAGGCGCAGTGCGGTCGTCAGGCCGAGGTCGGCGTCGCTGAAGCGTTCGAAGGTCCATTCCAGAGCGCTGAGCAGAGCCCCCTCCGAGGCGCCGTCGAAGCTGGTGGTCGCGATCGAGGCGATCACCACGGCGACCGAGCCGGGCACGGTCGCCCAGTGGGTTGCCGCGGCGAGCGGGCGACGGCGGCCGAGCCGCCCGTCCTTGAAGGCGAAGGATCCAAGCTGGGAGAACATGCCGAAATAGACCGAGAAGACCTCGCCGTTGCGGCACCACTTCTCGGTGCCGAACAGGGCCATCATCGTCAGCGTGTAGGCGGTGTAGACGAGGACCGCGACGGCGGCTGGGTGTGGGGAGAGGCCGACGGCGACGCCGCCGCTGACGCCGTAGACGATCTCCAGCCAGACGACGGCGACGAGGCCGACGGCGGCGGGCCAGCGACCCAGCCAGGCTGGATAGGTGAGGTGGGCCGGCCGTTGCCCGGCGAGCGCGGTGAAGGCGCCGCCCGCAAGGCGGCCGACCGCGCGCCAGGGATTGAAGGGCCGGAAGACATCACCGAGCAGCACGCTGAAGAGCGGGAAGCCGAGCCAGCAGGTGACGAAGAGGAAGGTGAGGGCGAAGTTGCGATCGGGCGCTTCGGTGCCTCGCAGGCCCGAGTAGACCGCGAGGCTGAGGAGGAAGATGCCGATCGCGCCGCAGAGGATCTGCAGCGGCGAGCTGAGTAGAACCCGCGAGAGCCCCGCCCCGAGGGGACGCCAACGGTCCCCCTCGAAGCGGGGCTCGCGCCAGCCGACCGAGAGCGCGAAGAAGGAGACGATCAGGACGATCGAAGCCCCCCAGGCGAACAGCCAGGCCGGTATCGGCAGGTCCTGCCGGGCGGCCAGCGCGTGCGCGAACGGCAGCAGGTTCACGGGTTGACGCGCAGCTCCGCGATCTGGGTCTCGCTCCCGTGCAGCTCGACCTCGAAGATCCCTTCGATGTCGGCCGGGAAGGAGAGCATGGCGGAACCTCCCGCCGGGATCTCCTCCTCGACGTCGTAGCCGTGGACGTGGACCTCGTCAGCCTGGTTTGAGCTGACGCGGAAGCGGATTTGATCTCCGGCGCTGTATTCGAGCTCCTGCACGCCGCCGACCGGCTTGCCGTTCTTGACGGCGATAGTCGGCACCGCGTTCGCCACTTCGGTGATGCTGTGGCCGCTGCTGCTCTCACCTCCGTCGTCTCCCCCGCAGGCCGCGAGGACTGCGATTGCGAACACCGCGAGCAGCACGGCGATAAACCTCTTTGCATAAGACATGAAGCCATCTCCTCTCTAGTGAGGTACGCGAGCTAGTGCTTGGAGTACGACTAGGCGGGCGGTGCCCGGCCCGAGAGGCCGAAGGCGAGGAGGAGTCCTCCCCGGGCGGCGTGGGAGGCCGGGGGGCGCGGGGGGCGCGAGCTGCTCGCCGTTGTGGCGAGCGAGTGGGCCCGCGAGGCGATCCGCTCGGCAAGCCGCATCGCCGCCTCGGCCCCCGGATAGCGGCCAAGCAGCAGCGAGACCAGCAGGACCAAAAGCGGCACCGCCGCGATCAGGAACTCGATCATCGCCAGAGACGCTAGCGGACGTGCCGCCACTTCGGCGTCCATATGGGTGTCTAAGTGACGGCACGTCCGGTCGCCTGTAACTTCCGACGCCGCCATGCGCCCCGAGCAAGAGAGCATCGCCGCGCCGGATCTACCCGAGGGGATTGAGTGGATCGGCGAGGCGCCGCGCTCGATGCCGATCGCAACCGCGGCCGGGCCCGCCCTGGTCCACTTCTTCGACTTCGCCCAGCTCAACAGCGTGCGCACGCTGCCTTACGTCTCCGAGTGGGCGAGGCGGTACGGGCCCCAGGGGTTGACCACGATCGGCGTGCAGGCGCCGCGCTTCCCCTTCGGCGCCGAACGCGACGCTGTCGCGGCCGGCCTCGACCAGCTCGGCCTCGAGTTCCCGGTCGCGATCGACGCCGACCGCCGCCTCTGGCACTCCTACGGCTGCACTGGCTGGCCCAGCCTCTTCCTCTGGAAGCTGGGCGGCGCGCTGACCTGGTTTCACTTCGGCGAGGGCGAATACCGGGCGACCGAGGAAGCGATCCAGGAGGAGCTGCGCGACCAGGACGTGCTGCGCACGCTGCCGGAGCCGATGGACCCCCTGCGGCCGACGGACGGGCCCGGCGCAAAGGTCATGCCCCCCAGCCCCGAGCTATTCCCGGGCGGCTCGTGGGAGCGAGCTTGGACCGCGGGTGAAGATGGTGAGGTGTTGGAGGTTGAGTATGAGGCGGGTGGCGCTTACGCGACGATCGAGGGAACGGGCGAGATCGCGGTCGACATCGACGGGATTGGCGCACAGCCAGTCGAAGTCAGCAGCCCGGCGCTCTATCCGCTCGCGGAGCACCCCCGCCACGAGGCGCACCACCTGACCCTCCACCCCTCACCGGGCATGAAGGTCTGGTCGGTCAGCTTCGCCGCGGGTGTGCCAAGGTAGGACTGGTGCAGACAAAATGTCTGCAACTTTTAGTATGGTAGACAACTGGTAGCGGAGAACTGTGGGTCCACAACCCCTCCCTCTCTTGGGCCATGGCAGGCGTCTCGGCTTGTCCCCAAGAGAAAGGAGGGAAAATGGACCCCAATCGCAGTTCTCTACCTATTGCTGCTTTGGATGGTTGTCCAAAGCGTTCGGCAATAGCTACCTGCCCCGGCGTGGCGTTCGCGACGCCGGGGCGTCATGCACGAGAAAGGCCCGCCGAAGCGAGCCTTTCTCTCGGAGGTGCTGGATGGACCAACAGCTCTCTACCTAAACGTATTGTCGCACAATCGGCGGTCGCCCGTACCTGGATGTGTGCCTATAAGACCTAAGTAACAGCTACTTCGCGGATCTTCTTAGGGAGCATGAAGCGCACGTCCTCATGGACGGTGCGCAGCTCGGAGACGTCGTCGGCGCCGCGCTCGCGGAAGAGCTCGACCAGGCTCTCGACCAGCTCCTCGGGGGCGCTGGCGCCGGAGGTGATGCCGACCGTCTCCACCCCGCCGAGCCACTCCTCCTGAACCTGGGTGTGGTTGTCGATCAGGTGGGAGGCGGCGCCGTGTTCGCGAGCAACCTCGACCAGGCGGTTGGAGTTGGACGAGTTTGTCGAGCCGATCACGAGCACGAGCTCGCACTCGCGGGCAAGCTGCTTGACCGCGATCTGGCGATTGGTCGTGGCGTAACAGATGTCGTCTGACTTGGAGCTGACGATTCCGGGGAACTTGGCGCGCAGCGCGGCGATCACCTCCGCCGTCTCGTCGACCGAGAGAGTCGTCTGGGTGATGAAGGCGACTCTGGTCGGGTCCGGCACCTCGAGGCTCTCGACCTCGTCCGCGGTTTCGATCAGGACGATGCTGTCCGGCGCCTCGCCGGTGGTCCCTTCCACCTCCTCGTGACCCTCGTGGCCGATCATTACGATCGTGTAGCCCTCGGCGGCGAAGCGGCGCGCCGAGACGTGGACCTTGGTGACGAGCGGGCAGGTGGCGTCGATCGTGCGCAGGTTGCGCGCCGCGGCGTTCTCATGCACGGCCGGGGCGACGCCGTGGGCGGAGAAGACGACCATCTCCCCCTCCGGCACCTCGGTCTCCTCCTCTACAAAGATCGCCCCCCGCTTGGACAGCTCCTCGACCACATGCTTGTTGTGGACGATCTCTTTGCGCACGTAGACAGGGGCGCCGTAATGCTCGAGCGCCCGCTCAACCGTCTGCACCGCACGATCGACGCCGGCGCAGTAGCCGCGCGGCGCCGCGAGCAGGACGCGCTTGGGAGCTGCAATTGAGGCCGTTGACATGGCCCCAGGGTACCGGTGGCGGCGTTGCGGCCGGCCTCGCGGGGCTTGGGCCGGAGCAGCGGCGCAGCTAGCCTTGCAGGATGAACACCGCCGGAGACCACCTCGAGCGCCTCAGCTCGACCGACGCCTCTTTCCTCACCAACGAGACGTCGTCGAGCCACATGCACATCGGCGGCATCCTGATCTTCGAGGGGCCACCGCCGCGGTACGTCGATCTGGTCGAGCATGTGCGGGGCAAGCTGGACCAGGTCCCGCGCTTCCGCCAGCGCCTCGTCGTGCCTCCGTTCGAGGCCGGCCGGCCGCTCTGGGCGGATGACGTCAACTTCAACCTCAGCTACCACATCCGCCACACGGCGCTGCCCGAGCCGGGTGGCGAGGCGCAGCTGAAGCGGCTCGCCGCGCGCGTCTTCTCGCAGCAGCTCGACCGCTCCAAGCCGCTCTGGGAGATGTGGCTGGTGCAGGGGCTCGAGCGCGACCGCTTCGCGCTGCTGACCAAGACGCACCACGCCGCCGTCGACGGGATCGCAGGCGTCGACATCGGCACGGTGCTCTTCGACCTCGAGCCGATCGCCGAGCCGGCCCCGGTCGAGGACGGCTGGCAGCCGCAGGCAGCGCCGAGCACGACCGACCTGATCGCCCGTGGCGCGAGCGAGCTGGTCACGGCACCGGTCAAGCTCGCCGAGCGGGCGGTCGACGTGGTCCGCCATCCGGAGGCGGCGGCACGGCGGGCGGTTGAGGCGCTGGAGGCTGTCGGAGAGGTTGCGGGCGCGTTTGCCGATCCCGCCCCCGACGTGCCACTGAACCGGGAAATCGGTCCCCATCGTCGCTTCACCTGGACCCGCTCGGAGCTGGCGACCTTCAAAAAGATCAAGGACGCGCTGGGCGGGACGGTCAACGACGTTGTGCTCGCGGTTGTCACCGGCGCTTTGCGCAAATGGCTGGACAGGCGTGGCATCCGCACCGAGGGGCTCGAGCTGCGCGCCCTGGTGCCGGTCTCGATCCGCACCGCCGACGAGCGCGGCGAACTGGGCAACAAACTGGCGGCGATGCGCGGACCGCTGCCGGTCTACGTCGAGGACCCGGCGCGGCGGCTGCGGGTGGTGAGCGAGCAGATGGAGGGCCTGAAGCGCTCCAAGCAGGCGCTCGGCGCCGAAGTGATCTCTCGCTTCAACGACTTCGCCCCGCCGACCCTGCTGGCGCAGGCGGCGAGGATCAACTTCTCGACCCGGCTCTTCAACATGATCGTGACCAACGTCCCCGGGCCGCAGATGCCCCTCTACGTGCTCGGCCGCGAGCTGCAGGAGGTCTTCCCGGTCGCCTTCCTGCCGCAGAACCACGCGCTGGCGGTGGCGATCATGAGCTATAACGGCCGCGTCTGCTTCGGCCTGCTCGCCGACTACGACTCGATGGAGGACGTCGAACTGATTGCCGCCGGCATCGACGAGTCGCTGCAGGAGCTGGAGCAGGCCGCCGAAGCGGCGCGCGCGCCGGCCTGAGCCGTGGGCCTGCTCCTCGTACTCGTCTTCATCGTCGTACCGATCGTCGAGCTGTACGTGATCATCGAGGTCGGTGGCTTGATTGGGGTGTTGCCGACCCTCGCACTGCTGCTCGCCGACGCCATCCTCGGCTCGCTGCTGCTGCGCCACCAGGGCCGCGGCGCCTGGCAGCGGTTCAACCAGGCGCTCGCCGAGCGCCGCTTCCCGGGCCGCGAGGTCGCCGACGGCCTGATGATCGCCGTAGGCGGCACCCTGCTCCTCACCCCCGGCTTCATCACCGACATCTTCGGCCTCTTCCTGCTGATCCCACCAACCCGAGCGATCGCCCGCCGCCTGCTGCGCGGCTACGCCGCCAGGCGCTTCGTCGTCGTCGGCATGGGCGGCGTGCGGGGCACGCCGGGGCGCTACGACTCAGCCGCTGGCCGCGACTACGACTTTGATGGGACGGCCGAGGAGATCGACCCCGACGATCTGCAGTTGCCACCCCAGGGCGGGGAGGGACCCGAGCGATAGATCGAAGGCCAGGTTCTCGTGCCCTCGGAAATCAGACGGTGTCAGGCGTCACGACGGCGGTGCATTCCGGACAGCGTTTCGCTGCGAGCGGGATTGGCGTGAGGCATTCGGGGCAACTGCGCGTTTCCGAAAGGCCGTCGTACCCTCAGGTGTGCCCCCCATAGGGAGAGCGCAAGCAGACAGACGATGATGAATGCGATGGCGGCACTCAGGACGCATCAGCAAACCGACAGCCACGATGATCAGGTCGCTTCGCACAAGCTCGTCAAGTCTCTGGAGCATCAGCATCCCTTCCACGTCCACACATGGCCGGACCCATAGGAACTGACGGAGTTCGAGGCTGCGTACCTGCCTAGAAGCCCAGTGCGAACTTGGCGTCCTCGGTCATCATCTCCGGGGACCAGGGGGGGTCGAAGATCATCTTTGGGTGGACGGCGCTTACGCCGGGTAGGTCGCCGACGAACTCTTTCATCTGCTCGGAGACCTGGGGGCCGATTGGGCAGGCCGGCGTGGTCAGGGTGAAGGTCACGTAGACGTCTTCGTCCTCGATATTTACGTCGTAGACGAGCCCGAGGGAGACGAAGTCGAGCCCCAGCTCGGGGTCGATTACCTCCTCGAGCGCCTCGAAGACGTCTTCCTCGGTGAGCACTTCGGTTTGGTTCTCTGGCATCGCCCCATGGTAGCTGGGGCTACGGCTCCGGCCGCAGCGGCTCAGCTGGCTGCTCATCGCTAGCCGGCTGCAGCTCCAACTGCCACCAGCCGACGTCGCGCCAGGATCCGTCCTTCCAGCCGATCCGGGGGTAGACGCCGACGGCGGTGAAGCCGAGGCTCTCATGGAGGGTGACGCTGGCCTCGTTGGGCAGGGTGATGCCGGCGCAGGCGACGTGGAAGCGCTGTTTCCGCAGCCGCTCGATCAGCTCCAGATACAGCGCCCGGCCGGTCCCGCGCCGATGCTCATCGACCGCCACGTAGACGGAAACCTCGACCGCCCACCGATACGCGGGCCGAGACCGGTGGGGGCAGGCGTAGGAGAAGCCGACCACCTCGCCGTCGCGCTCGGCCACCAGCCATGGATAGGTCGCCGCGATGCCGGCGATCCGCTCGGCGAACGCGGCCGGCTCGGGCGGCTCTTCCTCGAATGAGGTGGCCCCTGATTCGACGTATGGCGCGTAGATGGCGACGCAGGCGGCTGCGTCGCCGTGGGGATCGGCACTGCGAATCGTCGCTGGTTCCATAGGCTGCCGCATGATGAGCAGAGAGCCCGGACAGGCGCAGCGGCGTTCGATCGGCATCGTCTTCTCCGACGGCGGCCTGCTGGCGCTGAGCGCCGAGCGACCGGCGGGGGCCGACGGACACGGCGACGAGCAGGTCTCGGCGGTCCTCTGCGGCCCGGACGGCGCGCCCGTGGAGGTCTCCGAGGCGCTGCTCTCAACCGAGTACGGGCCCGACGGCGTGCAGCGGCGGGCGACGCTGGAGCTCTGGATCGACGATGAGGACGGGCCGCCCCTCCGCGGAGCCGGGACGCTGATCAGCTCCGCAAAAGTGCAGCGACCGGGCACGGTCTCCGAGATCGCCTTCTTCCGCTGGTCGGTCGAGGGCCGCGAGGGGCTCGGCCACTACGAGCTGGTCCGCGGCGATGCCTGAGTCGGGCCACAGGATCGAGGCGGTGATCTCCGACTTCGGCGGCGTGCTGACCAGTCCCCTGGTGCAGTCGTTCATGGCCTTCCAGGACCGGACGGGGATCACGACCGAAGTGCTCGGCAAGGGGATGCAGGCGGCCACCGAGGCCAACGGCGACAACCCCCTCTTCGAAATGGAGCGCGGCGAGATCACCGAGGTGGCCTTCCTGGAGAAGCTCACCGACAGCCTCGAGCCGCTGCTGGGGCACAGGCCCGAGATGCACCGCTTCAAAGAGATCTACTTCGAGGCGCTGCATCCGAACCCGGCGATGATCGAGCTGATGCGCGAGCTCAAGGCCAGCGGCTACCGGATGGCGATGCTGACCAACAACGTGCAGGAGTGGGAGCCGCTGTGGCGCCCGATGCTGCCGGTCGACGAGATCTTCGAGACCGTCGTCGACTCCGGCTTCGTCGGCTGTCGCAAGCCCGAATCGAAGATCTACGAGATCACCCTCAACCGACTCGGGCTCGCGGCCGAGTCCTGCCTCTTCGTCGACGACGTCCTGGTCAACTGCGAAGGCGCGGAGAAGGCGGGCATGACGGCCGTCCACTTCCAGGACAACGAGCAGGCGATCGCCGACGTACGCTCGGCGCTTGCCTAGTTCTTCGCCGATGAGTCAATAGCCGATCGGCGGCAGGGCCCGGCGGGCCGGCCGTGCCGGTCGCAAATTGCGAGAAGGCTCTGCTCGACCCGGCGAAGGCCGTCGGCAGACTGATCAGGCGCCGTCGTGCGGCAGGTTCTTCTTTGCGCCGTAGGAATGGCCGGCGCGGGCGGGCGGCAAACTAGATTGCGCCCTCGCGGGGCATAGCTGTAACGCCGTCACCGCCCACGCCGATGCCGAGTCCGAGCGTAGCGCTCCTCGTCGAAGGGCTGTTGAGTTCGAAGCATCCGGTGGCAGAGCCGGCAGGCATGGCGGGCGAGGGCGACCCGGGCCTCGATCGGCCGCATGCCGCGGGCGCGCAGTTCGCGGTCGCGCTCTTTGAAAGCCACGCAGTGTTGGGAGAGTCCCCAGGCGATCCCCATCAGCGCATCGCGCCGCTCGCCCGGGGCCTGGCGGGAGATCGCCCTGGCTTTGCGGATCGTCGCCGACTCATAGCGCGCCGGAGCAAGGCCGGTGAAGGAGTAGAGGTGCTCGGCGGTGGGGAAGCGCTCGATTGGCAGGGCATGGACAGCGAAGGCCGCTGCCCGGGTGCCGGCGACCCCCGGCAACGTCGTCAGGATCTGCCCGGCGCTCTCGGCCAGCAACGCGGCGATCTGGGCCTCGACGGCCATCACGTCCGCTTCGAGCGCCCGCCAGCGGGCGACATCCCGCCTCAATCGCTCGGCTCGCAGCTCGGCGTCGGGCGGGGGTGCCAGGCAGCTGCCCCAGCGCTCCGCCCAGAGCTCCGCCGTGGCACGGGAGAGCCGACGCGGCGCCCTGGCGATCAGCGAGCGAGGCGCCGGTGCTCGCCCGGCGAAGTCGACCGCGCAGGCGAGCACGGCCTGACCCGTCGGGGTCTCCAGGCCGAGGACCCGCCCGTGGCCCGCCGGGGCTGAGAGCCCGGGGCAGAGGCCGTTGAGCTGGTGGTGGAGGTGCTGGCGGACGATCGTGCGAGCGGCGATCAGGCGGCGCCGGTGGCGCACGGCGTCGAGCAGTGCCTCCAGGGTCCCGTCCTGGACGGGACGGCCGCGGCCCTGACGGGCGAGGGAGACGAGCGCGGCGCAATCGCGGTCGTCGTCCTTGAAGCGGCGCGAGCCGAGCTGAGTGCGCGCGGCCTGGGTCTCTGAGGGGGCGAAGAGACGGGTCGAGCCAGGTAGGCGTCGCTCGAGCTCGGCGACCCACGGCAGATGCAGCGAGCCGGTCGCCTCGATTGCGATCACCGTGTCGGGCGCGCCAGCGTCCTCGATCAATGCGCAGAGCCGCTCGATTCCTTCGCGCAGAGTCGGTAACGAAACGGGCTCCCCGATCAGTCCCTGTTCGCCGTTGGCTAACAGCACCCGGTTGGTGGCCTTGCCGGGGTCGATCGCCACCACCAGCGTCTTTGCAGGAAGCTCTGCGCTCACCAGGTCCATCGAACAACCTCCCTCTTTATAGAAAGAGAAAGACCCTCTCCGACCGGCAGAGAGGGCCTTATCTCAGGCCGGTTGTTCGACGGCTATCAGTTGTCCGAGCCGGCGCGGTCCCAGATGTATAGCTCTACGGCCTCGACGGCCAGCTCCATCTGGCGCGGCTGGGAGAGCAGGCCCAGGACCAGCTCGAGGGCATCGTCCTCGGTGACGCCGGAGTCGACGGCCTCCTCGCCGCGGAAGCCGGCGGCCAGCTTCAGCGCCTCGCGGCGGTTCTCACCGAGGGAGCCGAAGGCGCCCATGAGGAAGTCGCGGTTGGGGACTGGCTGGCCGAGCTCGAGCGAGCCGTGCCAGGCGGCGAGCATCGAGAGGTCGTGCTCGTCGAGCTCGGAGAGGGCTTTGGCGTAGTGAACCTCGAGCTCGTCGTCGGGGATCTCGTCGACCCAGGCGCGAACGGCCTCGCCGAGAAGCTGCCGTCGGGCCTCGCGGCCGATCGAGTCGGAGATCGCTCGGATCGCGTCTGCTGGGTCTACGAAGCAAAGGGACATCTGCTGCGCCCAATCTAGAGAGGGCGGAAGACGGCAAAGCGGGGGCGGGAAACGCGCCAATTGCGGCTTCCCGGCGCGGCTTCCCGGCGTTTCTGGGCACGCCGCGGGCAGACCTATGCTGGGTCGCTTACCGCTATGCCACTGACGCTGATCCACGGACCCCCCAACTCCGGCCGCGCCGGCCGGATCCAGGCCCTCTTTCGCGAGGCGCTCGACCGCAACCCGATCCTGGTCCTGCCGACGCTCGACGACGTCTTCCGCTTCGAGCGCAGCCTCTGCGAGAGCGGAGCCGCGCTCGGCGGTTCGGCGATGACCTTCGGCGACCTTTTCCGCGAGGTGGCGCGCTGCACCGGCACCCGGCTCGGCGGCGAGCTGACCCCAGCCCAGCGCCAGGCGGCGGTCTCGGCCGGGATCGCCGCCTGGCGCGAGAGGCTGGGGCCATTGCGACGCGCCGCCGGCCGCCCCGGCTTCGCGATCCCCTTCGAGCGCCTGCTCGACGAGCTGCAGAGCGCCGGGCTGGAGCCCGACTCGCTGGGATCGGGAGCGCAGACGCTCGAGTCCTCTGCCTACCTCGGCGACCTGACCAAGCTGTTCGGGGCCTACGCCGAGGTCCGGGACCGGCTCGGCCTGCTCGACGTGCACGGGGTCGCTCGCGAGGCGATCGAGGCGCTGCGGGCGGCGCCGCAGGCCTGGGGAGGGCGGCCGGTCCTCTTCTACGAGCCGGGCGATCTCACCCCCAACCAGAGCCGGTTGCTCGGGGTGCTGAGCGAGGCCACCGACGTGACCGTCGCCCTCGCCTACGAAGAGGGGAACGCCGCGCTCCTCACCCGCGCCTCGCTGATGCGGGAATTGAGCGCGATCGCGACCACGACCGAAACGCTGAGCGGGCCCGAGGAGCGCGAACCGTTCGGCATCGACCCGCTGCTGGTCCACCTGCAGCGCGAGCTCAGCCGCGCCGAGCCGGCTCGACGTCCGCCAGGTGACGCCCTCGTCCTGCTGCGCTCCGCCGGCGAGCGCAGCGAGGCGGAGGCGATCGGCGCGGAGGTGGCGAAGCTGATCGCGAGCGGCGGCGATCCGGCCGGGATCGCGATCGCGGTGCGGGACCCGGCGCGGCGAGGCCCGCTGCTGGCGACGGTACTCGACTCCTACGGCGTCGGCGTCGCGCTGGAGGCGGAGATCCCGATCGCGGGGACCTCCGTCGGCGGGACGTTGATCGCCCTGCTGGAGGCGGAGTACGGCACCGGTCGCGCCGCCGATCTGCTGCGCTTCCTGCGCGGCCCCTCGGGAATCTCCGCGGCGCAGGTCGACTGGTTCGAGCGCGCTGTTCGCCGCCGTCGCCTGCAGAGCGCGGCCGCCGCGCTGAGCCTTTGGGAGGAGCGCTACGAGCGGCTTCCCGGTGATCTCGAGCGGCTGAGGCAGGCCGCCGGCGCGGGGCCCGGCGAGTTGGCTGGCGCAACCGCCCGCCTTGCGGCGACGATGGCTTCACGCCCAATCCGCAGCGGCGAGGACGGTCCGGCGCCGGGACGAGGGGACGGCCTGGAGCTGCGCGCCGCCGGGGAGATCTCCACCGCCCTTGGCGACCTGGCCGAGCTGCCGGAGCTGGCGCCGCAGCCCGAGAACCTGGCAGCGACGCTGCGCGACCTTCGCTTCCGCGCCTGGAGCGGCCCGATCGAGGGCCGGGTGCGGATCGCCAGCCCCTACCGGCTGCGCGCCTCGCGCTTCGAGCACGCCTTCGTCGCCTCGCTCCAGGACGGCGAGTTCCCGCGCCGCGACGGTGCAACGGATCCGTTCCTCTCTGAAGCGCAGCGGCTCGAGTTCGGCCTGGCGCCGCGCCGCGACCCCGATGCCGAGGAGCGCTACCTCTTCCACTCCTGCCTGGCGCTGCCCAGCAAGCGCCTCTTCCTCTCCTACCGCGACAGCGACGAGAACGGGGTCGCACTGCCGCGCTCGCCTTTTATCGACGAGGTGCGCCGGCTGCTCGCACCGGCGCCCGGAGAGGAGGCCGCAGATCAGGTCGAGGCGGAGCTCACCATCGTTCGTGATCTGACCGACGTGCGCCTGCCACGCCATCTCGCCCCCTCAGAGGCCGACCTGGCCAGGGCTCGTAGAGCCGAGGAGGCGAGCCGCGCCCCCGGGCCACTCTCCAACCCGGCCGTGCTCGGCTCCCTCGCCGCCGTCCCCGCCTATGGCGGCACCACCCTGGAGGGGTTCGACGTCTGCTCCTACCGCTGGTTTGTCTCGCACGAGCTCGACCCCAGGCCGCTCGACCCGGCACCCGACCCACTGGTGCAGGGCGGGCTGATGCACGCCGTGCTGGACCGCCTCTTTCGGGAGCGTCCCGGGGGCGACCCCCTCCCCCGCCCGGGCTCGCTTGACGCCTGGATCGGGCGGGCGCGCGAGCTGGTCGCCGAGGTAACCGGCGAGCGCGGCCTCGGCACCCACCCGGCTGAGCGGGCGATCGCCCGGCGGGTCGAGGGACTGCTCGCCCGCTTCCTCGCCGAGGAGGCTGAGCGCGATACCGGTGGGTTCGAGCCCTGGCTGCTGGAGGCGGGCTTTGGTGAGGACGAGAGCACCGAGCGCCCGGTGCTCGAGATCGACGGCTGGGGGCTGCACGGGGCGATCGACCGGGTCGACCGCGACGCCGCCGGCCACGCACTGGTCCTCGACTACAAGCTCTCCCGCATGGTCACCCCGCGCGAGAAGTTCGAGGAGCAGGCGAAGCTGCAGCTGCAGCTCTACCTGATCGCGGTTGCCGAGCACTGGGGCGCGGAGGCCGTCGGCGGTCTCTACCACCCGCTGCGCGGCACCTCGTCGCGCCGACCGCGCGGCGCAGTCCGTGAGGACGCCGCGGCCGTTCTCGCCTCCTACCGCCTCTACGAGAACGACGTCGTCGACCGAGCCGAGTTCGAGCAGATGCTGGCCGACGCCCGGCGCCGCGCCGGCGAGATCGTCGGCCGCATGCGGCGCGGCGACATCCGCCGCGACCCGGGGCCGCGCGAGGGCCTGCGCGGACACGACATCTGCCCCACCTTCTGCAACTTCGCGCCGATCTGCCGGCGCGACCGGGCACCTGTCCTCGACGAGGACGAAGAGCGGTGAGCGCTGTGGACTTTCCACGTCCCATGGCAAGGCAAAAGTCCACAGCGGCAAAGCGGCCGTGAGCGAGTCGCGCTCGCCCACGCCCGAGCAGTCAGCGGCGATCGAGGCGCGCGGCCACGACGTCCTGGTCGAGGCCGGGGCGGGGACCGGCAAGACCGGCGTCATGGTCGATCGTTACTGCCGCCTCGTCTGCGACCTCGACATCTCGCCCGACGCCGTCCTCGCCTTCACCTTCACCGACAAGGCGGCGACGGAGCTGCGGCAGCGCATCCGCACCGCGCTGGAGCTGCGCGCCGCAGCGGGGTCGGAGCGCGCCGCGGAGCTGCTGACGACGATTGGCGGGGCCTGGGTGACGACGATCCACGGCTTCTGCAACCGGCTCCTCGCCGGGCACCCGGTGGCGGCCGGGGTCGACCCCCGCTTCCGCGTCCTCGACGGGCCCGAGACCGAGCGAGCAGCGCGTGAGGCCTTCGACGAAGCGCTGGGCGAGTTCCTCGCCGAGGGCGAGGTGGCGTATGAGCGGACCGTCGCGGCATTTGAGATCGAGGGCCTGCGGGCGATCATCAGCGGCGTCCACGCCGAGCTGCGCAGCCGCGGGGTCGCAGCGCCGCGGCTGCCCGAGCCGCCGCAACCGGATCCCCAGGCAAGCGTCCGCCGGGCGGCGGCTGTGGCGGCGGAGACCCTGGAGGAGCTGAAGCCGACCAACTCCAATCGCGATCTGGTCGAACGGGCGCTGGCGGTGCTTGAAGTCGGGGACGAAGACCTCGACCTCGACCGGCTGGTCGCGCTGCGGACCGACAGCAAGGCGAAACCGATGAGCGCCTACCGGGAAGCGATCGACGCAGCCGTCTCCCACACCGCCGCGGCCGGCGAGGGGGGCGAGGCCTACCGCCACATCGCCGCCCTGCTGACGCTCTTCGGACAGCGCTTCGAGGCGGTCAAGGAACGGCGCGGCGGGCTCGACTTCGAGGATCTGCAGCTGCGCGCCGTGCGCCTGCTCGAACGCGAGGAGATCGGCAACGCCTACCGGGCGCGCTTCAGCCACCTGCTCGTCGACGAGTTCCAGGACACGAACCGCCTGCAGCTGCGGCTGATCGAGGCACTGCGCGGGCCGCGTGCCGAGCTGATGGTGGTCGGCGACGAGCTGCAGTCGATCTACGGCTTCCGCCACGCGGACCTCGACGTCTTCCGCGAGCAGCGGCGCGCGGTGGAACAGAGTCCCGACGCCGTGGCGATGGAGCTGAGCGGCAACTTCCGCTCGCGCCCGGAGGTGATCGGCGCGGTCAACGCGGTCGGCGAGAGGCTGCTCGGCGACGCCTTCCATCCGCTGCGGGTCGGCGGCCGCCCGCAGCTGCCCGAGCCACCAGGCGAGGGCCCTGCGGTCGAGCTGCTGCTCACCGCCCGCGACGGCTGGGACGGGGAGGGAATCGACCTGGCGCCGGCGACCGACGCCGACACGCCGTCGAACCACCTGGCCGAGGCGCGCTTCGTCGCCGAGCGATTGCGCGAGCTGGCCGAGAGCGGCGTCGAGCGCGGCGAGATGGTCGTCCTGCTGCGCGCCTTCACCCACCTCGACGCCTACGAGGACTCGCTGGAGCGCGCCGGCCTGCGCCCCTACACGATCGGCGGCCGCGGCTACTGGTCCCAGCAGCAGGTCGCCGACGTCTGCGCCCTGCTGGCGACGATCGCCAACCCGCTCGACGACCAGGCCCTCTTCGGCGCCCTCGCCTCCCCCGCCTGCGCCGCGGCGCCCGACACGCTCTGGCTGCTGCGCGCCGCGGCGGGCCGGCGGCGCCACGTCTGGCCGGCGCTGGAGGTGGCAGCGGGCCTCCAAGCCACGGACCGTGGTTCCTTATTCACCCACGGGGCGAATAAGGAACCGCGCGATGAGAGTTTGGTCGACCCTGGGCCGCTTGCGGAGATCCCCGAGTCGGAGCTGGGCTTGCTGCGGGATTTCGCGCGGACGCTCGTCAGCCTGCGCGAACGTGCCGGGCGCCTCACCCTCGCCGGCCTGATCGAGGCGGCAATCGCTGAGACGGGCTACGACCTGGCGGTGCTGATGCGCCCGGCGGGCGAGGCACGTTTCGCCAACGTGCGCAAGCTGATGCGGCTGGCGGGTGAGTTCGAGGCGCGCGAGGGACGCGACCTGCGGGGCCTGCTCGACTTCCTCGCCTCGCGGGCAGATGCCGACACCGAGGCCGAAGCCGCAAGCGCGATCGAGGGGCACGACGGGGTGCGGATCATGACCGTGCACAGCGCCAAGGGCCTCGAGTTCGGCGTCGTCGCCGTCCCCCACCTCTCGCGGCGGCTGCTGGCCGGCGCCCGCCTGCCGCCGCTGATGCTCGGACACGAGGGTGAGGAACCACGGGTGGGAATGCAGCTGCGCCGCCTCGGTGCCGCCTCGATCAACCTCTATGCCCACGAGGCGCTCTGCGCCGAGGCCCAGCAACGGGAAGCGGCCGAGGAGCTGCGTCTCTTCCATGTGGCCGCGACCCGGGCGCGCGAGCGGCTGATCCTCAGCGGAGTGGCGATGCCGAAGTCAGGGCGCGGCGTGCAACCGGGAACCGCGGTGATCGAGCGTATCCTCGACGGCTTCGAGGTCGACCGCGAGCAGGACTCGGCGATCGCGATCCCGGCTCCGCAGCCCCGCGAGGGTCTGACGGCTGGCTTCGAGCCCTCGCAGATCGGTGTACGGCTCAACGCCCCGTCCCCGCAACGCGCGGCAGAGCTGACGGCGATACGGCGCGAGCCCCGCTCCTCGCCGGCAGCGAGCACGGGGCAGGCGCCGTTGCCAGAGGGCCGCCCACCGACGGTTCCCAACCGCCCGCTCTCCTACACCGCGCTGGCCGCCTACGACGAATGCGCCTACCGCTTCTACATGGAGCGGGTCCTCGACCTAGGCACGCGCGTTCGTCCTTTGTCCCCCATAGCCCCACAAAGGACGAACGCAGGCGACGAAGGTTCGGCGGGTTCCAGAGACGAAGCGGCAACCCGAGGTGCCGCCGTCCACTCCCTCCTCGAGTGGAGCCAGGCAAACGAGTGGCGTGAGCCGGCCCCCGATCTGATCGCACGCCACGCAGCCACCGCAGGCCTCGAGCCCGGCGACCAGGTCGAGGAGGAACTGCTGGCCCCGGTTCGCGCCTGGCTCGGCTCGGCGATGTTGCGCGAGCGGGTCCTGGCCGGCGATGCGTCCGCTCGCGCAGAGGTGCCACTGCTGCTCGGTGTTTCTGGTGCGACCTTGCGCGGCTCGATCGACCTGCTGGTCGAGCGTGATGGCGCGCCGCCGCTCGTCATCGATTACAAGACCGACCGCTTGGGTGGCGTGACGCCGGCCGAGCGCGCCGCCAAGTACGCAACGCAGCGATCGGTCTACGCCCTGGCGGTTGCCGAGGCGCGCGACGCGGTCGAGGTCGAGGTCGCCTACGTCTTCCTCGAGCGCCCCGGCGAACCCGTGGTCGAGCTGCTCGACGGCGAGGCGATGGTCCACGGCCGCGCCGAGCTCGAAACGACGATCGGCCGGATCGCCGCCGGCCAGTTCCCCGTGGCGCCGCCGGAGCAGCGCAGCTGGGACCTCTGCCGCGGCTGCCCGGCGCTGGGCCGACTCTGCCAAGGCCCTGCCGAGGCCGGCTAGAGATCCCGCTCGTAATAGAGCATGGGAGGACCGTCCTCTCCGCCTTCGCGGTTGGTGAAGGCGGCGCTCTCATATAGCGCCCGGGCCGCCGTGTCGGTCTCGCCGGTGTTGAGATCGATGTGGGTGGCGCCAGCCTGCCGGCCGGTCGCCATCGTCGCCTCGAGCAGGGCACGGCCGATCCCCTTGCCGCGCTGGTCGGGCACCACGTAGAGCTCCTCCAGGTAGAGGTCGAGGCCCTCACTCCAGAGCGAGCGCAGGAAGCGGAACTGGGCGAGGCCGTCGGGGCCGTCGCCGGCGAGCAGCACGACGATCACGCCGCCGGCAATCAGCTCCTGCACCCGCTCGGTCAGAACCTCGACGGTCGGCGTCGGTTCGTCGAACTCGGTGTTGAAGTCATGCAGGAGGCGCGCCACCTCTGCGGCGTCGCCCGGCGTCGCCCGGCGCACCCCGAACCTATCCTCACCCATCCGATTGGGCCCTAGGAAGGCTCCGGAGCATCGGCTGGCGCGTAGCGATGGTGGATCGCCAGGGCGTTGCCGTCCGGATCAGAAAAGAACGCCTGGTGGCAGACGCCCGAGTCGAGCGTGTCGGCCTCGAACTTAACGCCCCGTGATTCCAGCTCGCCCCGCGCGGCGGCAACATCGTCGACGCGAAACTCGATCGGATGGTTGTGGGGCCGGAACTCAAGGCCGAACGCGTCCGACTGCATGATCGCGATCGTCAGGTTGCCGGTCTCGAACTCGACCCCGGGCATGTTGCCCCAGCGCTTCGACTCGGGCAGCCCCAGCACGCCGCCGTAGAACCCGATCGCTCGATCGAAGTCCTGGGTTGCGACGGTGATGAAGTCGGTGCCGGTGATGAGGGGCGTCGTTGCGTTCAAGGTGGATCCTTTCGCTAGCTCTCGCTCGGGGTCGTCTCCAGTTTCGCCGCCAGCTCGTCGAGACGCAGCTCTTCGAGTCCCTCGCTGACCACGTCCAGCTCGCTAGAACAGTAGGTGACGAGCTCGCGGCCCTCGCGGCACAGCTCGAGCGTTTCGCGCAAGCCGGCCTGGCCGGAATCGAGCCGATCGATGATCTGCTCCAGCCGCTCCACGGCGGCCTCGTAGGACTCAGGCGTCTCGCTCATCGCTTTCTCCATGCTCGTCGATCTGGGCGCCGACGCGGCCGTCGGCAAAGCGCAGTTTGACGCGCCCGGCAGCGAGCGCGCCGGCGGCGCTCGTGACCGGCTCCCCCTCGCCATCCTCCGCGAGCGCGTAGCCGCGTTCCAGGGTGCGAGCGGGTTCGTGGGCACGGAACGCGACCTCGGCGCGGCGCAGCCCCTCGCGCCGGCTGTTCGTTTCCGCCCCCGCGGCCCGGCGGGCGGCGCGGGCAAGGACGATGAGGGCGAGGCGGCGCTGGAAGGCACGGCGCTCGGCCAGCCCGCGCTCGGAGGAGGCGCGGATCTCCCGCGTCTTCTGGTTGAGCGCTATCCGCTCCCGCCGCAACGCCCGCGCCGGCCCGCGGGCAAGCGCCACGAGGTGGCGGCTGCGGGTCCCCACCGCACCCTCGCCGGCGCGCCGCAGGGCGCCGGCGCTGCGAACGAGGGCGCCGCGGGCGACGTTGCAGTCGAGCGGCACAGCCGCCTCGGCAGCGTGGGTCGGGGTCGAGCAGGCAACCGCGGCGACATCGTCGATCAGGGTCGAATCGCGCTCGTGGCCAACGGCGCTCACGACGGGGACGCGCAGCAGCGCCACGGTGCGACAGAGGGTCTCGTCGCAGAAGGCCCAGAGGTCGGCGAGGCTGCCGCCGCCGCGGGCGACGACGATCGCCTCGACGGCAGGGGTCGCCGCCAGCTCTTGGATCGCCGCCGTAATCGCCGGTGCCGCGCGGCGATCCTGCACCGGCGCAAACGCCCAGACGACGGTCCCGGCCCAGCCCCGCCGCTGCAGCCCGGCCAGCAGGTCTCTTCGCGCGGCACCGCTCTCCGCCGTCACCACGCCGATCGTCTTCGGCAGCCGCGGCCGGGAGAGCTGCTTCTGCAGCTCGAAGAGGCCCTCAGCACGAAGCTGCTTGCGCAGCGCCTCGAGCCGGGCGAGCAGGTCTCCCTCGCCGGCGAGGCGCACCTGGGTTGCCCTGAAAGCAAAGCTGGGCGAAGCCTGACCGCCGCCGGGGTAGTAATCGGGGCCGCCCCCGATCACGACTTCGGCGCCGTCGCGCAAACCGCCCTCGGGCAGACCGGCCTTCTCCAGGTCGTCGAGCCAGATTGCGCAGGGAACGGCGCCCTCCGGATCGCGCAGCTCGAAGTAGGCCTGGACCTTGCTGCGCGAGACGCCGGTCACCTCGCCAACCAGCCTCACCCGCGCCCGGCGACGCAGCTCCTCCTGCAGCTTGCGGGCGTAGCGCCCGACTGGGAAAGGACCGGGTAGCTCTTCCACAGCGGCTGAGGCTACCCGGAGCGCCAGCGACAAGCCCACTCTTTGAGCTCGACGATCGCTGGGCGCAGATCGGCCCCGGCCTCGGTCAGCGAGTAGGTAACCCGGACCGGTGAGCCGGCTTCGACCTCACGCT
The DNA here is from genome assembly GCA_963718755.1 of uncultured Solirubrobacterales bacterium. GTDB lineage: Bacteria > Actinomycetota > Thermoleophilia > Solirubrobacterales > 70-9 > VRUE01. The sequence goes on along the minus strand of OY970376.1, from coordinate 2,105,135 downwards.
CGACCAGACCCTCCTGCTCGAGCTCGCGCAGGCGCTGCGAGAGCAGGCGGTCGGAGAGCCCGGGGACCGCCTTCGTCAGCTCACCGAAGCGCAGTGGTCCCTCGGTCAGGGCGAAGACAATCGCCCCCGTCCACCTCTTGCCGATCAACTCGATCGCAGCGTGGAAATGCGGGCAGACGCCGGAGTGCTGATCCTGGGCAGATACGGCCTCCACTGATCGCAGCTTACTGAACGTAAGTGATGGGCCTGGGGGGGCGCCGGCCTGCTTCTATTTGCCGGTGACTGTTCTCGACTGGGCGATCGTCGCCTTCACCATCGCCTTCGCCATGTGGGGCTACCGGCAGGGCTTGATCGTCGGCCTGCTCACCCTCTGCGGGTTCGCCGCCGGGGCCGTGACGGGCAGCCGGATCGCGCCGCTCTTGCTGAGCGAAGGCTCGAGCTCCCCCTACGCGCCCCTGTTCGCAGCGCTTGGGGCCCTGCTGGCGGGAGCCCTGGTCGCTCTGACGCTGGAGAGCCTGGCGCTGGGCCTGCGCGAGCGCCTGGTCCGCGGCAGCACCCTGCGCCTGGCCGATGGAGCCGGCGGCGCGGCGCTGATCGCGGTGGTCGCCCTCGGGCTGGTCTGGGTCTTCGGCGCCGTCGCGTTGCACGCTCCCGGCACTGCGCAGCTGCGCGGCGATGTGCAGCGCTCGCTGATCCTGCGCCAGCTGAACGACGTGCTGCCGCCGTCAGGGCCGGTTCTGAACGCGCTCAACAGGATCGACCCCGCCCCCTCGATCACCGGCCCGACCACCCCCGTCGCCCCGCCGGACCCGGCGGCCGCCTCCGATCCGGACGTGCGCCGGGCGAGCCGCTCGGTCGTGCGCGTGCTGGGCACCGCCTGCGGACTTGGCGTCGAGGGCTCGGGCTGGGTCGCCGCGCCGGGGTTGGTGGTCACCAACGCCCACGTCATCGCCGGCGAGGACGACACGACGGTCAACACGATCGACGGCGCCGCGCTCGAGGCAGTGCCGGTTCGCTACGACCCCGCCAACGACCTCGCCGTGTTGCGGATCGGGGCGCCGATTCCGCCCCTGCCGATCGCCCCCGACCCGCAGCGGGGAACCGCGGGCGCTGTCCTCGGCTACCCGGAAAACGGCCCCTACGCCGTTTCGGCCGCGCGCATGGGGGAGGTCAGCACGGTGATCAGCGAGGACGCCTATGGCAACGGGCCGATCCAACGCCAGATCGCCTCACTTCGCGGCCACGTCCGCAGCGGCAACTCGGGCGGCCCCCTGGTCGACCCGGGCGGCAGGGTGATGGCCACGGTCTTCGCCGCCACCACGTCGGGCCCACCGGGGGGCTTTGCGATCCCCAACGAGATCGTTCGGGAGGCGCTTGTCGAAGCGGCATCCTCTGAGGTAGACACCGGTCCCTGTACGGGGTAAGAGGGCGGGGTGCTACTCCCCGCTCAACTTTTTCCGAAGACACATGGGAGGTCGTCCGCAAGCCGTTCCGCGGAAAAAGTACAAGCCGCGGGGAGCAGCACCCCGCCCTCTTTTGCAACGCGTTAAGCCCGACCTCCCCCACCACTAAATTCCAGCCCAGTGAACTCCTTGCCATCTGAGGTTGAGCGCCGACGCCGTCTCGTAACTCGCGCGCTCCCGCTGATCGTCATAGCTGTAGTCGCATTTGCGCTGGGCGCGGCTACCGGCGCCCCCGGGTCTCCTGAGAAGGAAGTCGCCGAGCGCTTCAGCCAAGCCTGGGCCCTCAAAGACTTTGCCGCGATGTACCTGGAGCTGAACGACGCCTCGCGCCGCGCCGTCGGCGCGACCGAGTTTGCCCAGGCCTACCGCGAGGCGGCGGAGGTCGCGACGCTGCGCAGCCTCGCGTTTGACTCGCCCGGCGACGCCAGCGGCGAGAGCGGCACCACCACGGTCCCGGTGCCGGTCCAGGTGGGAACCGCCGCCTTCGGCGCCGTCGAGACCGAGCTCCTCGTCCCCTACGCCGACGGCGGCGTCGCCTGGGACCCCAGCCTCGTCTTCCCCGGCCTGGTCACCGGCGAGCATCTCGAGAACCGGATCGACCTGGCACCACGGGCGCCGATCCTCGCCCGCGACGGGACGCCACTGGCCGAAGGTCCCGCCGAAGAACGCGAGCACCCGATCGGCAGCGCCGCGATCGACGTCACCGGCGAAGTGGGAGCGCCAGAAGAAGAGGACTTCGCCACCCTCGCTCGCCAGGGCTTTCCGCCGGAAGCGCCAGTCGGCATCAGCGGACTCGAGCAAGCGTTCAACCGGCGACTTGCCGGTCGGCCCGGAGGGGCGCTGCTCGCGGTCGACGAAGTGGGCTCGGCTCGCATCCTCTCCCAGGCCGAGCCCCGATCCGGCGCGCCGGTAAAGACGAACATCGACCCCGACCTGCAAGAGGAAGCGGTCGCTGCGCTTGCCGGCCGGGCGGGCGGGGTCGCGGTGCTCGACACCCGCAGCGGCGACGTCCGCGCCCTCGCCGGGCAGGCCTTCTCGGCGCCGCAGCCACCGGGCTCGACCTTCAAGACGATCACCACGACCGCCGCACTGGAGAAGGGCATAGTCACGCTCGAGACCGAATTCGAAATCGTCGACGGGGTCAACGTCGGCGGGCGCTTCATCAGCAACGCCAACGGCGAGTTCTGCGGCGGCACCTTCCGCGAAGCCTTCGCCGAGTCCTGCAACGCCGACTTCGCCCCGCTGGGGCCGAAGATCGGCAACGACGACCTGGTCGAGACCGCCGAACGCTTCGGCTTCAACTCCCCTCCCGCCCTCTACGCGCCGGAGATCGTCGCCGCGGTCGACCCGCCCGAATCGACGATCCCGACCGAGATCGGCGAAGAAGTCGACCTCGGCGTAACTGCGATCGGGCAGGGCGAGGTTCTCGCGACCCCGCTGCAGATGGCGACCGTCGCGCAGACGATCGCCAATGGCGGCGTCCGCCAGCCGACCTCGGTGGTCGCCAACCGCAAGCTGCGACCGCAGGCGGAGCCGGTCCGTGTGATGTCCGAGGGGCTGGCGAATGAACTGACCGAGCTGATGGTCGGCGTCGTCGCCGGCGGCACCGGCTTCGCAGCCGCCATCCCCGAGGCCCAGGTCGCCGGCAAGACGGGCACCGCCGAGCTGGGACCGAAGCCGGGCACCGAGCACGAAGAGGAACCGGAGCAGATCAAGGACGCCTGGTTCATCGCCTTCTCCCCCGCGGAAAAGCCAAGGCTGGCGGTGGGCGTGCTGCTGATCGAAGCCGAAGCCGCGGGCGGCGAAGTGGCGGCGCCGATCGCCGGCCAGGTCCTCTCGGCCGGGCTTTGAACGGGACCGCGAACTAGAGGTCGAGCGTGACCGTCGCCGGGCCTTCGGGGCCCGGGATCGACATCACGAGCGGCCGGTTCTCGGATGCAGACGCGGGCAGCTCGAAGAGGATCAGCGAGCCTTCGATCGGGCCCTTCTGCGGGGTCGAGTCGAGGATCGGGATCTGTTCCTGGGATTCGACTTCGCCTCCGAAAGGAAGCGCGTAGAGGCTTTCGCTTGGCAGAGCGTCAAAGGTCTCGTGGTCGGCGTCGGTGATCATGAACGAGTCAGCAAGCGTCTGGGGCTCTTCGCTCTCGTTCTGGACTTCGACGAAGACGCCAAAGTACGCCGATCCAGGCGGCGCCGGATCCTGGCCGACGAGGTAGGCGGAGTCCTCGTTGTCGCTGGGGTTGAGGAAGCGGGAGAAGATGACGTTGTATTTGAGCTCGCCCAGCTCCACCGGCTGGCCCTCGACGACGTCCTTGGAGTGGCTCTCCGAGCCGCAGGCCGCAAGCGTGAAGGCGAGCACAAGCGCGGCGAGGAGCGGCAACGTGATTCTGCGAGTGGCGGCCATCGGCGGCGAGAGTCTATTAAGCCGACCTACGGTATGCCGGTCGCGTGGGCGTTGCCGCCGGCCACGGCCAGCGGAGCCGCTGCCGCCTTCTCGGCCTCGAGCTGCTCGCGGAGCCGCCTCAGCGACTCGCGCCAGCCGTGCTGCTCGAAGATCGAGTTGGCGGCAAGCACCTCCACCGCCCGGTCGATCGGGTTCGATGGCTCGGTCCAGTGGGAGACGCGGACGCTGGTTAAAGAACCGGGGCCCTCTGTCAGCTCCCAGACGAGGGTCGTCGGGATTCGGTTATTGCGTCCCCCCCGGCCACGCTCGACGATCTTGTACGGCTCCTCGAGCTCGGTGATCACCGTGTCCATCCAGACCGATCGCAGCGGCAAGGTGACCCGGAACCGCGCCCCAGCGCCGATCCCGCGCGACTCGAGCCGGGTCAGGTGGAAGCCGGTGAGGAAATCATCGGTGAAAGAGGGACGGTGGGCGAGATCGGCGATCCTCGCGAATACCTGCTCCCGAGGGGCGTCGATCTCGATCTCTGCGCTGACCGGGCCCATGCGAGGCCGCGATTCTATCCCTCCCCCAGAGCGGCCAGGTTTGCTGAGAACCGGGGTTGGGGTATCGCTGCGGCAAAACCCCGATGCGCGGGTCTTGTACACAGCGCTAGGATCGAACGGCGGAGGACGCCGGGAAGGAGCAGACATCATCACCAGCCTCACCCCCACCCCAGCTTCCGATAGCTCCACCAGCGGGACGTTTCCGGGTCCTGGGACGTATTTCTGCGTCGAATGCGGTGCCCAGCTCGCCCTCCACGAGGATGACCGGCTTCCCGACTGCCCCCGCTGCGGCGCCTCCAGCTTCAGGCTCGACTCGATCTTCGAATCGATGCAGGAGCACTCCGAAACCACCGCCGAGTTCGATGTGCCTGCCGAGGCCACGCCGACACGGTGGCTGGAGGAGATCCGGGCGGACCTGAGCTCCGGCAGCCGCCACCTGGTCTGCCTCGCTGAGGGCGGCGAGGTGCTCGACTTCGAGATCGAGTCCGGTTGGACCCGGATCGGCCGCAGCGTCAGCGCCGACGTCCGCCTCGACGATCCCAGCGTCTCGCGCCGCCACGCCCTGATCGTCTCCGAACCGGATGAGCCCCTGCGCGTACTCGACGACCGCAGCCTCAACGGCGTCTTCGTCAACGGCGACACAGTCGAGTGGGGCAAGCTTTCCGACGGCGACGAGCTGATGATCGGCCGCTATCGCCTCTTCACGCTCGAGGGCTAGGAAGGCCTTTCCCGCAAATTCCGGCCTGCGGCGAGCGTAGGATGGCTGCCGTGGATACCCCGCAGGACCCATCGGTGGCCGCTGAGCAAGCTCGCGCCCGCCTGCACGAGGAGATCGAGCGCGTGCGCGCGGGCGTGGAGGAGATGCTCGCCGAGCAGGGTGGCGACCACGACCATCCCGAGCTGCGCAAAGAGCTTGACGAAATCCGCGAAGAGACCAAGCGCTACGTCAAGAAGCGCCTACGCAAGAGCGAGGCGCGCATGGAAAAGAGCCTGGGCAAGCTGGAACGCCGCATCGACCAGGTCGAGGCAGACCGCCGGCACGCCGAGTGGCGCATTCACACGAACACCGAGGCGATGCTCGACAGCCTGCTCAAAGAGGTCCGCGCCATCGCGGACCTCTTGACACGGACTCGCTGAGCGCCTACTCGGTCGAGATGCTCGGGTCCGCCTGGACCCTGTGCGGGACGATCATCAGGAAGTTGTCGCCCGCGGCAGATGCGAGCGAGCGCATGCGCTCAGCCTCTTCACCCTGGTCGGTGGCATCGAGTTCGTTGGCGTAGTGCGAGAGCAGGTCGTCGATGTCGAGCTTGCCCTCTGAGTCGAGCTCCTTCAGCTCGACTTTGGCGCCCTCGCCCAGGCGGGCTTCGATGGCTTGGCGGTCGATGCCGAAGGCGTTGTGGCGGACGTAGACGCGGCCGCCGGTCATTCCGGCGCAGGCCCAGGGACCGAGGTCGCCGAGCACGACGGCGCGGCCGGAGGTCATGTACTCGAAGGCGAAGCCCTTGGCGTTGGCGCGGTCGACCAGGCAGCCGCGAGCGTCGTCGATCGCCTCCTCGGGCTCGCCGCCCAGCACCACGTCGGCACCGGAGAGGCGGATGCAGAAGCGCGAGTCGGCAGAGCCCTGGACGAAGAGGCGGCCGCGCTGGGCGCCGTAGGCAAACGACTTGCCGACCGAGCCGTTGAGCCGCTGGCCCTTCGCGCCCTTGCCCTTGAGCACGGCGACCGTGCCACCCAACATCGTCTTGCCGACGCCGTCCTGGGCGCCGCCCTCGACCCGGATCGAGACGCCGTAGGAGTTGAAGGCGCCGAGGCCCTGACCGGCGACGGAGCCACCGTTGAACTCGAGGTTCGCCAGCACGTCGTCGCTGGACTCCGGTCCGCCGTCGAAGATGCGCGAGCGGGCAATCGCGCCGGCGAGCTCGGTGCCGAGCACGCGGTCGTTGGCGTCGGTCGCACGCGGGAAGCGGCTGCTGACGGTGCTGCCCGAGCAGACTTCGCCGGCGAGGGCGCCGATCTGAGCCGAGGCCTGCTTGGCCTCCATCCGGATCGGGCGAGCGACGACCATCCCGGCCTCGGCGCGGGTCTCGGCGACCTCGTCGGCGACCGGCAGGTCGATCGGCTCGAGGTCGAGGAACTCCTCCAGCGGCGTGATCAGCGGCGCCAGGTCGATCTGATCGTGATGGGAGATCTGCTCGAGCAGGTCGTAGCGGCCGACCAGGTCCTGGGCGCGGTCGTAGCCGAGCGAGGCGGTGACCTCCTTGACCTCCTCGCCCATCGCCTCGAAGAAGCGGGCGCAGCTCTCCGCCGCGACGTCGATCTCCTGCGGGGTGAACTTCTTCAGGCCGTGCTCCTGGGCCTGCTCGACCGTCTCGATCTGGGTCGCGATGCCGACGTGGCAGGTGTCGAGCTGGCAGCCGCGGCAGATCGTGCAGCCGAGGCTGACCATCGCCAGCGTGCCGAAGCCGACCCGGTTGGCCCCGAGGCAGTGCAGCTTGACGACGTCGTGGCCGGTGCGGTATCCGCCGTCGGCCCAGATCTCGACCCGGTTGCGCAGCCCGGCCTCCATCAGCGCCCGATGCACAGCGCGGGTGCCGACGTCGGAGGGAAGGCCAACGTGGCGCAGCGCGTGCTGGCGAGCGGCGCCGGTACCCCCCTCGAAACCCGACAAAGTGATGATGTCCGCGCCCGCCTTGGCGATGCCGAGGCCGATCGTGCCGATGTTCGGCACCACCGGCACCTTGACCGAGACGCGCACGTCGGGGTTGACGGTCTTCAGCTCGTCGATCAGCTCGGCCAGGTCCTCGATCGAGTAGAGATCATGGTTGTTGGAGGGTGAGATCAGGTCGGTGCCGGGGGCCGCGTTACGGGCGGCAGCGACCTTCTCGGAGACCTTCTTGCCGGGCAGGTGGCCGCCCTCGCCGGGCTTCGCGCCCTGGCCGATCTTGATCTCGGCGAGGTAGGAGGAGTTGAGCATCTCCGCCGAGACGCCGAAGCGGCCGGAGGCGACCTGCTGGCCGCGCCACTTGCGGTAGTTGCCGTACATGTCGCGGATCTCGCCGCCCTCGCCGTTGACGCAGAGGATGTTGATCGACTTCGCCGCCTCGGCGTAGGCGCGGAAGGCGGGCTCGGACTGCGAGCCAAAGCTCATCGAGGAGATCACGACGGGGTAGTCGTGGTGGCCGATTCCGGCGTCCACCGTGCTCGGGTCGACCGGCTCGCGGTCGCCCTTGAGGCCCATGATGTGGCGCATCGAGATCGGGCTTTGGCGCTCCAAATCGCGCACTTTCTCGGAATATTCGGCGTAGGAGCCGGAGCCGTTGGCGGTGGCGATCGCCGCCTTGTAGACCTTGGGGTAGAAGCGGAAGGTCTTGGCCGGTTTGGCGTCCTCGTCGCCGCCGAGGATCCGCGCCCGCTCGTTGGTGCTCTCGTCGAGGCCGGCGAAGCCGAATCCGCCCGAGTCGCTGGCGGCAAAGGCCTCGGTCTGGAAGATCTCGGCCAGCTCGGGCTTGACGCCGATCGAGGAGAACTGGCGGGCGTAGCCGCGCACCTCGTGGATGCCGATCGTCGAGATCACTTTCTCGATCCCCTTGGCGAGCGCCGCGCAGAGGTTGCCGATGTCGGTCTCGTAGTCCTCGACGCAGATCACCTCGACCATCGTGTACGGGCAGACCCCGTTGGCGCCGAGGCCGAGGGCCAGCATCACGTCGTGGACGTTGCGCAGCGAGGCCGAGCGCAGGACCAGGCCGCAGCGCCGCCTCAGGTTCTCCTCACTCGGCTCGACCCGGAACTGCTTCAGCGCCTGGTCGACCGCCGAGGTCGCCAGGTGCGGATCGAGGTAGCGGCGCTCGGCGTCATAGACAGTGCGGTCGGTCAGCACCAGCAGCTCGGCGCCGTCGCGAACCTTCTTCACCGCCTCCTGCTTGATCCGCTCGATCGCCCCCTGCGTGGTCTCCGACTCCAAGAGCGAGATGTCAACCGCGGCGGCGCGGCCGCGGAACTGCTCCCAGAGGTCCTCGAGCAGGTAGGTCTGGTGCTCGCGGGCGATCCTGCGATAGGTCTGATCCGACAGCGGCGCCATCCCGTGGTGACCGCCGAGGATCACCGGGAAGGAGGTCTCGACCGTGCCCGTGTCCTCGCCGGCGGCGTCGATCGAGGGGCGGCGGCCGAAGACCGAGCGGGTCGAGAAGTGCTCCATCTCGCGCTCGCGGTCGATCGCCGGGTTGGTGACCACGGCGACCGTCTCCTTGAAGTAGTCGGCGAGGTTCTGGCGCTCCGGTGAAAGCGCCGCCAGCGGCCCGTCGTAGCCGAGCGATCCGACCGGCTCGGCGCCGTTGGAGGCCATCTGCTGGACAAGTTTGACGTCGTCGCGCTGCCAGCCAAAGCCGGCGAGGATGCGGTCGGCGACCTTGACCGGCTCTTCGGGACCGGCGTCGGAGTAGCCGGGGACGTCGGAGCCCTCGAGCGGGCCGCCAGTGGTCAGAGCACGATCGTAGGGTGCGGCCTCCTCGGCGCCGTTGCGGGCGAGCCAGCGGTCGCGGACGATGCGCAGCATCTCGTCGTGCGAGTAGAGGGTCGAGCGCTTGCGGTCACGATCGATCGTGACCAGCGCCTTCTCGCCGGGGGCGAGCGGCTTCGGCTCGGAGACCATCTCGCTCACCGCGACGACGCCGGGCTCGGAGCTGAAGACGAAGTCGTCGCCGGTCTCGACCTGCCAGAGCGGCCGCAGGCCGAGCGCATCGGCGGAGAAGACGCACTCGTCGCTGTGGCGCGCGATCAGCGCCACCGGCCCCTGGGCGAACGGCCCCATCGCCTGGCGCATGTACATGTAGAAGCGGTGCAGGTCCTCGGGCAGGCCGCGGATCTCGTTGACGATCGGCGGCACCACCATCTCCATCGCCTCGGCGAGGCTGAGCTCGTCACGGCTGATCAGCGTGTCGATCGTGCGGTTGAGGTCCTGGGAGTCCGAGGAGCCGGGCTGGATCGGGACGCCGAGCATGCGCGCCTCCTGGCGCAGCTGTTCGACCGTGTTGATCTCGCCGTTGTGGCCGAGCACGGAGAAGGGCTGCACGCGCTTGAACGAGGGCCAGGTGTTGGTCGAATAGCGGTTGTGGCCGAAGCAGCCGATCGTCTCGAAGCGCTCGTCGCGCAGGTCGGGGTAGTACTCGCCGAGGATCTTCGGCGCTCCCATCACCTTGTAGACGCAGGTCGTCGCCGAGAGCGAGGGAACGTGGACACCGAGCTGGGTCTCCAGCTCGATCATCAGGTCGAAGAGGACGCGGTCGCGGCGCGAGGCATCGGCGACGAGGCCGCAGAGCTGCCAGAAGTGGGGCTCCTCCTCGCGCGCGGTCGGGCCGAGCGCGGGCGAGTCGACGGCGCCGATGCGCTCGGCGAGGATGCGGAACCCGCCGCGGCCGAGCAGCTCGCGGGCGTCATGCTGGATGCGCTCGAGGTCCTGCGAGCGATCGACGAAGACATGGGCGACCGCGAAGGCGTCGTCGAGGGTCAGCGAGGGATCGTGCCCGCCGGAGCGGACCTCCTCGGCCCAGATCTTGCGCGGGATGTCGACCAGGAGGCCGCAACCGTCGCCCTCGCCGTCGACGTTGCCGGCACGGTGGAGCATCTTCTGCAGGGCCGGAATCGCCCGCCGCACCGGTTCGTGGCTCGGGGTCGCGTCCTTGCGGACGGAGGCATAGATCGCACAGGCGTCCTTGTCCTCGACGCTGGGGGGCGATACGAGCGGTCGGTAGGCACGCTCTGGCGAGTAGCGGACGGGCTTGCCCTCGCCGTGAAGCTCACGGGACTGGGTATCGGACATCTCGACCTCCCGGTTTCCGCGCCTTCTCCGAGCGGGCGCGCGACGGGTTGACAGGTTGTCGGATTATAGGGACGGGGAGCGGTTCCGCCTAGCCCCAGCTCATCGGCTCATAGCGGCCGCTCGGGTCGACGCCGATCAGCAGCGCGGTGACCCGCGCGTCGGAGCGGTTGAGGATCGCGCGGCTCGCTGGCGGCTCGATCGAGGCGAAGGTGCCCGCCGGCGCCGGGTGGTCCTCGCCGTCGAGCCGCATCACCGCCTCGCCCTCGAGCACGATGTAGAGCTCGACCTGGCCGCTGCCCGACTCGTCGTGCTCGGGCATCTGCCCGCCGGGCCCGATCTCGACCAGGTTGTAGCCGAAAGCCCCGGTGCCGAGCGCCTTGCGGGCGAGCTTCCAGGTGCACTCTCCCGATCCCTCCATCAACTCGAACTCGTCACGGTGCTTGATCGTGTAGTTGCCGGCCATTTTGTCGACTCCTTGCTCAGCGACTCCAGTCGGGTTCGAAAGCGTTCCTGGCGAGCACTTTCGGCTTGCCACCGCCGTAGGGGACGGTCGCAACGTCGTGGTCAGGCCCCGGTTCGAAGCCGCCGGTGGCGCCGAGGACGAGCTTGCCATTCGCGGAGAGCGCCGCGCCGGCGAAGCCCTGCTCGGTCGCTTCGATCAGGGGGCGCTGGGCACCGGTGCGGGGATTGACGGTGACGGCATAGCTCGTGTCCTGGCCGCCGAACTGGGCGAGCAGGCGCCTGCCGTTGGCCGACCAATCGGTCGGGGACAGCCCCAGCAGCAGCGGCCCGACCTTCGTGTGGGTCAGGCGCCGTACCTGCTTGCCGGCCGGGTTCATCAGGTAGAGCTCGTTCTTGGGGCCGTAGCGGCGCTGCTTGGCGCCGAGCTGCTTGACGAAGACGATCTTCCCGTCCGGGCCCCAGAGCGGGCTCAGCGAGCGCTGGTCGCTGGTAAGCGGGACCGGTTCGGCCGCGCGAAGCGGCTGGCCGATGGGAACGTCGTAGCGGTAGACGTCGGTGCGCGGCGGGAAGGCTTCGCTCGCCGCCCTGCCGTAGACCAGCTGGCCACCTTCCGGCGCGAAGCTGACCCCGGAGAAGAAGCCGCGCGCGATCGTCCGCTGGGCGCCGCTGACCACGTCGATCAGGACCAGGCGCTTGGGCCCGAGTTCGGGGCCGAGCACCGCGGCAATCGAGGCCGAGTCGGGCGACCAGGCGAAGCTGGATATTTCACGCCAACCGCTTGCCAGCCTGCTCACCGGCGCGCTGCCGTCGGCGGGCCCCAACATCAGTTCGGGCTGAGATGAGCGGCCTTTGCCCTGGTGGAGGAAGGCGACGATCGCGCCGCTCGGCGAGATCCGTGGGTTGGAGCCGGGTGCCAGCTTCCGCGCCCCCGAGCCGTCGTCCGCCGCCGAGAAGACGCTGGGGTTCAGCGGGTTGCGGGAGAAGACGAGCGTCGAGTGAGCCGTCGCCGGAAAGGCCGTGAACACGACCAGCAAGACCAAGGCGAGGACCCATCTGCTGCGGACCGGCACACCGCGATGTTAGTGGTGCACTCGGCCGCTCGCCGGCTAGAGCTCTGGAACGTCGGCGCCCTGGCTGCTGAAGGGGATGCGGCGGACTTCGGCCCAATCTCCACAGCGGCCCTGCAGCTCTTCGTGAACCTTGCCTGCGTCCTGCCACGTCGTCCAGACGAGCACGGTCGGGCCGGCGCCGGAGATGGTCGCCCCCAGGGCGCCGATCTCGTCCGCGTCTTCGACCAGCTTCATCGAGCGGGGGTAGAGGTCGCGGCGGCGCCCCTGGTGGATGTTGTCCTTGAGGCTGGCGGCGATCAGGCCGAGGTCGCCGCGGTAGAGGCCGAGCGTCAGCCTGGCGGCGGAGAAGATGTTGCCCAATGCATCCCCGAGGGGAATTTCCCCCGGAATCGCCTCGCGCGCCTGCTCGGTGGGGACCTCCTCCGCGCTGGGGACGACGAGGATCCCCTCGAGCCCGTCGGGGGGCGGGAAGCGCGAGCAATCGGGTGTGCCGCCCTCGGGAATCGGGTCGCAGATGACGAAGCCGCCGAAGATCGCCGCGGCGACGTTGTCGGGATGACCCTCCAGCTCGGTTGCCCGCGCCAGGAACTCCTCCTGGCTAAGCGCCAGCTCGTAGAGGTGATCGGCTGCCACCAAGCCGGCGACGATCGCCGCTGCGCTCGAGCCAAGACCACGCCCCAGGGGAATCGTCTCTCTCAGTCGGAAGGCGATCCCGTCGGCGGAGTGCAGGGTCTCGAAGGCCCGCACGATCAGGTTCTCGCGGCCGGTCGGGACGTCGAGTCCGGCCGGGTCGAACGAGTACTCACCGGACTCTTCCACCTCCAGCTCCAGGTACAGGTCAAGCGCCGCCGCCATCACGTCGTAGCCCGGCCCGAGGTTGGCCGAGGAGGCGGGAACGCGGACGAGTCGGCGGCGCGCCGTCATCGCAAATCCCTCGCGCTTCGCTCAGTCGCAAAGAACCAGAGATGCATGCTCCTTCGCTCCGCGCTCATGAGAACACCGCGCGCTCGACCGCACTGAGGTCGTTCTCGCAGTTGATCACAGCCGGGGCTTTGGAGAGCGCCGTGTCGGGATCCTTGAGACCGTGGCCGGTGAGCACGCAGACGACCGACTCCGGCGGCGCGGCACCCTCGACGACCGGCAGGCCATGGGCAAGGAGGCCGGCGACCGACGCTGCGGAGGCCGGCTCGCAGAAGACCCCCTCGCTGGCGGCCAGCCAGCGGTAGGCGTCGAGGATCTGCTCGTCGGAGACCGCCGCGACGCGGCCGCGCGAGGCGGTGAAGGCGGCCATCGCCTCCTCCCAGCGGGCCGGGTTGCCGATCCGGATCGCCGAGGCGACCGTCTCGGGATCCGAAACCGGGGCGCCGCCGACCAGCGGGGCTGCGCCCTCGGCCTGGAAGCCGTAGACGATGGGCGCCGCGCCGGCCTCTTCGAAGCCGCGCCAGTAGGCGGTCACGTTGCCGGCGTTGCCGACCGGGATCGCCAGCGCCCCCGGTGCTTCGCCCAGCTCCTCGATCACCTCGAACGCCGCCGTCTTCTGTCCCTCGATGCGGAAGGGGTTGACCGAGTTGACCAGCTCGATCGGGTGCTTGTCGGCCAGTGCGCGGACGATCTGCAGCGCCTCGTCGAAGTTGCCCTGCAGGGCGACCACGCGGGCGCCGTGCATCAGCGCCTGTGCCAGCTTGCCGATCGCGATCTTGCCCTCCGGCACGATCACGGCCCCGCGCATCCCGGCCCTTGCGGCGTAGGCAGCGGCGCTGGCCGCCGTGTTGCCGGTCGAGGCGCAGATCACCGCCTCCGCCCCCCTTCCCTTGGCCCGTGAGACGGCGACGGTCATCCCCCGGTCCTTGAAGGATCCGGTCGGGTTGGCCCCCTCGAACTTCAGGTACGTGCGGACCCCCAACCGCTCCGAGAGGCGCCCCGCCTCGATCAGCGGCGTCGAACCCTCGTTGAGCGAGACGACCGGATCCCCCTCCTCCAACGGCAACCGGTCCCTGTATCGCTCGATCAGGGGGACCGGGCTCAAACGAACTCCTCCTCGATCACCCGGATGAAACGTGGAGTGGAACGGATGTCCGCTAGCCCGCCGATCTCCCCGACCGCCGCCGCGAAACGCGACTCCAGGCACTCGTGGACGACCATCACCAAGCGTGCATCGTCGCCGATCCCGCGCTGCACGACGCTCTTCACCGAGATCTCGTTCTCGCCCAGCACCTGGGCGATGCGGGCGAGCACGCCGGGCTCGTCGGCGACCTCGAGGTGCAGGTAGAAGGACGAGGTGACGTCGGCGACCAACGGCAGCTCCTCGCGCGCCTCGTGCACGGGCGCCTCGCCGGAGAGGATCGAGACGACATCGCCGAGCACGGCCGAGGCGGTCTCGATGCCGCCGGCGCCCGGCCCCGACATCGTCACCTCGGTGATCGCCGGCGCCTCGACCATCACCGCGTTGAAGGGTCCGCCGATCGGCGCCAGCGGGTGGCCGCTGTAGAGAAAGCAGGGGAAGACGCGGACGCTGATCCCACCGTCGCGGCGCTCGGCGACGCCAAGCAGCTTCAGCGAGAGGTCGAGCTCCTTGGCGTAGGCGAGGTCGTCGGGGGCGATCTGCTCGATCCCCTCGTAGGCGACCTGATCGAGGGTGACCACGGTGTGGAAGGCGAGGCGGGCGAGGATCGCCATCTTCGCCGCCGCGTCGGCTCCGTTGACGTCGTCGCTCGGGTCGGCCTCGGCGTAGCCCAGCTCCTGCGCCCGGGCAAGCACCTGCTCGTACGAGGCGCCGCTGGCGGCCATCTCACTGAGGATGAAGTTGGTGGTGCCGTTGACGATGCCGAAGACCTTGTCGATCTCGGTGACGCCGAAGCTCTCCTGGATCGTGCGCACGATCGGGATCACCCCGGCGACGGCAGCCTCGAAGCGGAGCTGGACGCCGGCCTCGCGGGCGGCCTCGAAGAGCTCCTCGCCGTGCTGGGCGAGGAGCTGCTTGTTGGCGGTGACGACAGGCTTGCCGGCCCGCAGGGCGGCGAGCACGTACTCGCGCGCCGGCTCGGTGCCGCCGATCAGCTCGACGACAACGTCGGAGCGCTCGAGGATCTCGCCGAAGTCGCCCTCGCCGCGGGTCAGCGTTCCCGCCAGCTCTGGCCGCCGCCCGGTCGCCGCCTCGACTGCGTCGGAGCGCTCGTCGAGCAGGCCGGCAAAGGCACCGCCGACCGTGCCGCGCCCGAGCAGCCCGATGCGGACTGGATCAGCCATCGACGTCGCGTGCGGTTAGGTCCTCGTAGGTCTCGCGGCGAACGACGACCCGCGCCTGGCCGTCGCGGCAGAAGACCACCGGGGGACGGGTGACGCCGTTGTAGTTGCTCGCCATCGCGTGGCCGTAGGCCCCGGTCGCCGGGGTGACGAGGACGTCGCCGACCGCGGGCTCGGCGAGCAGTGCATCGCGCACGATCACGTCGCCCGACTCGCAGTGCATGCCGGCGATAGTCGCAGCGCTCTCGGGGACGGCGCCGGCGCGGTCGGCGATCAGCGCCTCGTAGCGCGAGCCGTAGAGCATCGGCCGCATGTTGTCCGACATGCCGCCGTCGACGGCGACGTAGGTGCGAACGCCGGGGATCTCCTTGACCGTGCCGACCCGGTAGGCGGTGACGCCGGCGTTGCCGACCAGCGAGCGCCCCGGCTCGATCAGGATCCGAACGCCCTCGCCGAAGACCTCGGCAACGCCGCGGACCTTGACGTCGACATAGGCGTCGATCGACGGAGGCTCGTCCCCGGCGGTGTAGGCGATGCCGAGACCGCCGCCGACGTTGACCAGGCGGCACCAATCGCCGGCAAGCTCGCCGAGCGCGCGGATCGCCAGCGTGTAGGGCTCCAGCTCGAAGATCTGCGAGCCGATGTGGGCGTGCAGCCCGACCAGGTTGAGCACGTCGGAGGCGAGCACCCGCTCGATCGCGCGCGCCGCCAATCCGTCCTCGAAGCCGAAGCCGAACTTCGAATCGAGCTGGCCGGTGGTGATGAAATCGTGAGTCGAGGGCTTGATCCCCGGCGTCACCCGGATCAGCACGTCCTGGCGTTCGTCGAGCAGGCGCTCGCAGCGCTCGATCTCGTCGAAGGAGTCGAGGATCAGGTGACCGACCCCGGAGCGGGCGGCAAAGAGGATCTCCTCGTCGCTCTTGTTGTTGCCGTGCATGTGGATGCGCGCCGGGTCGAAGCCGGCGCGCAGGGCGATGTGCAGCTCGCCGCCGGAAGCGACGTCCACCGAGAGCCCCTCCTCGGCGAAGAGCCGGTAAGCGGCGGTGCAGGGAAAGGCCTTACTGGCGAAGAGGACCTCGAAGTCCTGGTTGCGGCTCTCGAACGCCTCGCGGTAGGCGCGGGCGCGCGAGCGCATCTCCTCCTCCGCGTAGACGTAGGCAGGGGTACCGAACTCGGCGGCGAGCTCGACTACGTCACAGCCGGCGATCTCGAGGTGGCCGCGCTCGTTCACGCGGCTGCCGACCGGGTAGACCGGCGATCCCGCGATCGGGTCTACGACCGCACCTGCCTGTCCGCGCTCGGGCATGGGACGGCATTGTGACGGTTAGGAGCGCGTCCAGCGCTCGGGTCCGGCCCAAGAGGGACTAGCGATTGCCTCCGAGCAAGCCGCCGACCGTTTCCTGGACTTTTTCGACGGTTTTGTCGACCGTCTGCCCCACCGTCGATTCAGGCCCGGCAACACCTTCGACGACGCTTTCGGTGACTTTGGTGACGCCGCTGCTGCCGAGCGCCCCGCCAGTCGCGCCGTCGACACCGGAAACGGTGTCGTTGACCGTGTTGGTGACGGTGCCCGAGACCGACTGGCCGCTGCTACCGCCGCCCCCGCCGGGGTTCACCGGATTAGGCAAGCCGCCACCGCCGCCCGAGCCACCGCTCGCATCGGCGTTCCCCGGCGTGCCCGCGGGTGAGGAGCCACCAGCGTCGGCGGGCACCGTCGGCGTAGATCCAGGACTGGTGGAGTTGGGATTGCTCGCAACGGGGGCTCCGGCTGCCGGCGTGGATGCTCCACTGCCGGCACCGACCCCGCCACCTTGCGCGCCCGCGGCTCTACTGCCGCCCGAACCTGCATTGCCGGCAGCATCGCCTGGCGCAGCCGCCGCCCCCGCAGCGCCATCGCCCCCGGCAGCCGATTGCCCGGGGGCAACGGCGCCGCTGTCGCTCGAGTCGTCGCCACCAGTGATGTCGGCCAGGGGCCAGTCGCGTAGCGTCTGCAGTGAGACGAGCATCACGAAGGCGACGATCGCCAGGCCGATCAGGGCCGTGCCGGATACCGCTCCTGCAAAGTAGTTGCGCGCCTGGCGTGCCATCTCGCTCCGTTCGCTTGCTACCCCAGGGTTGCAGGAGCAAAGCGGCAATCCATACCAACTAATTGGATTTTTGAGCGATTTTGAGTAGGGCCGTGCCTGAGCCGGCCGGGGAGAAGCTAGAGGTAGCCCAGCGGATCGGTCGGCGCGCCGCTGATCCGCACCTCGAAGTGGAGGTGATCGCCGTAGCAGTGGCCGGTGCAACCGACGTAGCCGATGACGTCTCCCTGGGAGACGCTGCCGGAAGTCACCACGAAGGAAGACTGGTGGGCGTAACAGGTCTGCAGCCCGCCACCATGGTCGAGGCAGGTGAAGTTGCCGTAGCCGCCACTTTCCGCATCCGACTGGACCAGGACGACGGCGCCGGCGTCGGCGGCGCGGATCGGCGTTCCCGCCGGCGCCGCGATGTCGATCCCCTCGTGCATGCGCCCCCAGCGGTAGCCGAAGCCAGAAACGACCGGGCCGTCGACCGGCCAAATCATCGACCCCGAGCCGTAGCGAACCGGACCAGCAGGTAGCGGTGCCGAAGCGTTGGCGCTGAGCGTCGCCGCGATTTCCGCCTGGATCGCGGCGAGGTTGCCCTCGATCTCGTGCTCGTGGTCGCTGATCGTTTCCAGCGCCTCCTCGCGTTCACGGCGCACGGCAACCAGGTCCGCCTGGCGACTCTGGACAGCGGAGCGGGCGCCGGCCAGTGCCTGCTCTTCGGCGGCGATCGCGTCGCGGGCCGTTTCGATTCGGTTCTTCGCCGAGCGCAGGCGGGCGACGGTGCGCTTGATCTGATCGCGCAGGTCGCGGACCCTGGTGACGACCGCTTCGTCGAGCCCGTTGATGCGGTTCAGGTACTCGGTGCGGTTGACCAGCTCGTCATAGCCGCCGGCCTCGATCAGCACATTGAGGAGGTCTGGGGTGCCGCTCTCATAGATCGCCACCAACCGCTCCCGCAGCGCCACCAGCGCTCGCTTCAACCGGGCTTTGACGACCGCAAGGTGTTTCTTGCCAACCTCGAGCTCAGCCACAGCCTGGTCGAGCTCAGCTTCTTTAGCCACCAGCCTCCCGCGCACCTCAGCCTCCTGCGCCCGAAGCGCCGCCACCTCGTCGGTAAGCCGTTCGATCCGATCGCGATAACGCGAGATCGTCGTAGTAAGGACGCCCTTGCGCTCACGAACCTCAGAGAGCTTCGCTTCCTTCTCTTCCTGCTTCTCATATATGTCCTCGGCTGAGGCGGCACCACCAGCTGCAAGCAGCATCGTGAGCGCCGCCACGGCGACGGCAATCGCCACCGAGGCCAAGCGAGTCTTCCGCATCGCGGAGAGGCTAGCGGCCCCGAATCGTCGTCAGGCAGCGACGCCTAGAAGCTGCAACTCCGCTTGCGTAGGGACGGGGGTCCCCCTCCGGGAACATTGGAGCCCTCCCCGGTAAGAACCCTGAAGGCCGCTCCTATGCGGGTTCGCGGAGGGGGACCCCCGTCCCCTACGCCGCGACGGGCTCCTTCTGCGCGGACTTCTCCGCCTCAGCAACAACTTCCGCCGCATAACCCAGGCGCTCCGCATATTCCCGTGCCTGCATGCGCGAGATGACCATGCGCTGGATCTCGGCCGTGCCCTCGAACAGCTGGTAGATCTTTGCATCGCGGAAGAACTTCTCCAGCGGGAGATCCGGGCTCCAGGCGGCTGGCCCAATTAGATCCATCAGGGTGGTCGTCGCCCACATCGTCACGTCGCCGGCCTTGAGCTTCGACATCGAGCCCTGGCCGCCGCGCATCGGGATGCCGTTGCGGCCCATCCAGGCGGCTCGCTGCACCAGCAGGCGCGCCGCTTCGATCTCGGTCGCCACGTCGGCGAGGGTCTGCTGGATGCGCTGAGTCTGCAGCAACGGCGTGCCGCCTTCGGAGCGGCCGTCGAGGTACTCGAGCGTGAACTCGTAGGCGGCCTGGGCAATGCCGAGCGCCGAGGCGCCGACCAGCGGCCGCGTGATCTCGAAGGTCGCCAGGGCATCGGCGCCGCGCGATTTCTTTCCTTCGCGGCCGCGCTGCAGCTTCTTCTCCAGCTTTTCCTCGCCACCGAGCAGGTTCTCGACCGGGATGCGGCAGTCCTCGAGCACGATCTCGGCCGTGTGCGAGGCCCGGATGCCGAGCTTCGACTCCTTTTTGCCCTGGCTGAGCCCGGGCGTGTCCTTGCCGATCACGAAGGAGGCCTGGCCGCGCGTACCGAGGCTGGGGTCGACGGTGGCGACGACGACGTGGACGTCGGCGATACCACCGTTGGTGATGAAGACCTTGGTGCCGTTGAGAACCCACTCGTCGCCGTCGCGCTTGGCGGTCGTCTTCAGGCTCTTGACGTCGGAGCCGGCCTGCGGCTCGGTGACGGCATAAGCGCCGAGTTTGATCTCATCGCCAGAGCCGAAGCACTCGGGGACCCACTGAGCGATCTGCTCGGGCGTGCCGGAGGAGGCGATTCCGGCGGCGGCGAGTCCGGACCCGGAGATCGCCAGCGCGATGCCGGCGCAGCCCCAGTGGAACTCTTCGGCGGAGATCACCTGCATCTGCCCCTCGGAGTCGGCAGCGGAGCGCTGGATCGCCTCGAGACCGCCAAAGCCCTGCTTCCGCGCCTCCTTGATGACCTCCCAGGGAACGCTCTCCTCTTCGTCGTGCTTGCGTGCGGCGGGGCGGATCACGTCGCGGGCGAACGCTCGGGCTCGATCCTTGAACTCCTGCTGCTCCTCGTTCAGTGCGAAATCCATCCGTCCCCCTCGTCGACGCGCAGTTGTTCGGTTTCTCCATTGATTGACTGGTCAGTCAATGGCCCAAGAAGTTTAGCTGACCGACCAGCCAGGACGTGTGCGGCGCTTCGCATTTCGGCGTCCTCGGTCGGCAGGCTCGGGTCACGCACAAGTGTGCGCTCCCCTCGCCTACCTCCCTGCGTCCTTGATCTGCTCGGCCACACCCGCCCTGGCCAAGTAAGTTGGCCTTCGTGACGCGCCCGATCAACGCCGACGCGCCATCGACGCGGCAAGCCAAGCCTCCTGCCCCAAAGGCGCCCAAGCGCCGGCGCAAGCCGATTCCGGCGGCGCTGAAGGCGGTTGCCGGGTTGTTCGTGCTCGCCGTCGTCTTCATCGTCGCGGCGATCCTCGGTGGCGGGGGTGGCGGCAGCGAGGGGCCCGAACCCCCAGCCCCGGTAAGCGAAGCGCCGAGCACCTCTGCGGCGGAGCCCGCTGCACAAGCAGCCGACGAGCTGGGATACCCGGCCTTCGCGACCGCCAATACGACGCGGGTCGGCGGTACCGACCCGGCCTCGAATGCAGCCGGCGTCGCCCTCGCCACCTTCCCCTCGACCAAGCCCTCCCAGCAACCGCAGGCCGTCACCCTGGTCGACGCGGCGGACTGGCGCAGTGCGATCGCGGCGTCGGTCCTGATGGCGGCGCCAGTTGGGGCGCCGGTTCTCGTCTCAGAGGCCGGTGGCGTTCCCGAGCCGACCGAGCAGGCACTCGATTCGCTCGATCCCCAGGGTGGCAAAGCAACCAATGGGAACCAGGCGTTTGCGGTCGGCGCCGCCTCAATCCCCTCCGGCCTCGATGCGAAGCGCGTCGGCAACGGCGGCGGCACGGTCGCCGCTGCTGCGATCGCGGACCTGCGCGACGAGCTGTTCGGGGGGCCGCCAGAGCACATCGTGATCGCGCCGGCCGCGCAGTCCGCCTTCGCAATGCCGGCCGCAGCCTGGGCCGCCCGCTCGGGCGACCCGGTCCTCTTCGCCGAAGAGAACGGACTGCCCGAGCCAACCGCCGCAGTGCTCGAGCGACATCCGAAAACCCCCGTCTACGTACTCGGCCCCTCCTCGGCGATCTCTTCCGACGTGGTTCGCGAGATCGGCAAAATCGCCAACCGGGTGCGCCGCGTCTCCGGCGAGGATCCGGTCGCCAACGCGATCGCGCTCGCCCGCTACGCCGATGGCAGCTTCGGCTGGAACGTCAACGACCCGGGTCACGGTTTCGTCATCGCCCGCTCCGACGAGCCCCTGGATGCTGCCGCCGCGGCGCCGCTGTCAGCTTCCGGGACGTGGGGACCGCTGCTGCTCACCGACAGCGCCGATACCCTTCCGGCGACGCTGCGCGGGTACCTGCTCGACGTCAAGCCGGGCTACACGACCGATCCGACGCGCGCCTTCTACAACCACATCTGGCTAATCGGAGACCAGGACGCGATCGACGTGAACGAGCAGGCCGAAATCGACGAGCTGGCCGAGCTGGCCAAGATCGGCGGCGAACCGTGAGCGAGGCCGAGAACCCGGCGCTGCTCGGCGGCGGGCACCAGGTCACGGTCGAGGACATCCGCGCCCTGGCGGGCGCCTCCACCCCCCACTTCGCGCTGCAGGTGCGCAACCGCATCCGCCGTCTGATCGAGCCCCTGCCGGTCGGCCATCCGGCCCGGGTGGAAGGCGAGCGGAAGATCGCCGAGCTCGAGGACCTCGCCGAGCACAGCGGCGATCCGCGCGGGACGATGGGCATCGGCCACTGATGCAGCAGCTTGCGCCGGGGGTGTGGCGGCTGAAGGAGCTGCCACTGCCAGTGATCAACATCTACCTGGCCGAGGACGTTCTGATCGACGCCGGCCGCACCTGGGACCGGCGTCGGGTCTTCGCCGAGATCGAGGGCCGTGAGATCTCGATGCTGGCACTGACCCACGCCCATCCCGACCATCAAGGGGTCGCCAAAGACGTCTGCGAAGCGCGCGCCATCCCGCTCGCCTGCCACGCCGATGACGTCGAGGCGATGGAGGGACGTCGTCCCCTCCAGGAGGCACACCGAGGCCACCTCGCCAATCGCGTCATCAGGAGAATCTGGGAAGGGCCGCCGTACAAGGTCGAGCGGGTTCTGAACGAGGGCGACGAGGTCGCGGGCTTCCGCGTCGTCCATGCTCCCGGCCACGCCCGCGGCGAGGTGATCTTCTTCCGCGAGTCCGACCGTGTGGCGATTTGTGGCGACGTGATCCGCAACCTGAGCTACGCGACCTACCGACCGATGCTCGCCGAGCCGCCGGAGATCTTCACCTACGACCCAGCCGAGAACCGCCGCTCGATCCGCAAGCTGGCGGATCTGGGCCCCTCGCTGATCCTTCCCGGTCACGGCCCCGCCGTGACCGATATTGGCGCTTTTGAGCGCTTTGTTGCGGGATTACCCACCTAAGGCGGGACCACCCGGCCCGCAGCTATCGTCAGCCCCAGGTGTTACCTGATTTCAGGTACTCGGCCGGAGTGAGAGGAAGTTATTCGTTGCCCCAGTGGGGTATCGGGGCAAACACGCGGCTCAACAGGAGGTAGGAGAGATGAAGAGGCTGATGCGCAGACGACCGTCACCGGCGATGCTGGTCTCGGTGATCGCCTTGATCGTCGCACTGGGGGGCACCGCGATCGCCGCCCAGAACATCAACGGCGGCGCGATCAAGAAGCAGACGATCGGGGGCGGCAAGCTGAAGCAGAAGACGCTTACCGGCTTCCAGATCAACACCAACAAGCTCGGAACCGTTCCCAGCGCGCGGCGCGCCTCGCACACCTACTGGGCGGTCGTCAACAACCCGGCGAACCCCGGCAACGCAGCGCTCGCGCGGGCCAGCGATGAAGGGATCAGCGCAACCGAGGGCGGCGGCGCGGTCACGGTGGCGTTCCCGGTCAACATCAGCGGCTGCGCCAACGTCTCCTCCCGCAACAACGCCGGCACCACGCCGCCCGGCGCAGGAACCGCACAGACCAACACCTCGCCCGCCAACGCCAACGCGGTCGAAGTCCGCACCCGCGATGCAAAAGGCGACCCCGACGACGCCGACTTTCACCTAATCGTGATCTGCCCCTAGGACGGGCAGCCGCTCCGATCCCATCGCGGTCCATGGGGTCTGAGCCGGGGACGTGCCGGTGCGTAGAGGTCCATATGGACCTCTACGCACGGGCACGTCTATGCTGGGCGCGATGAACGATGCACCGCAGGGATTCAAGGAGGGCGACAAGGTCTGGGTTGAGGACGGTGACGGCAAGCACCACCCCGGTGTCTACGTCGGCGACAACGAAGCCTCCGGCTGGTTCGGCGGCGGCCCCAGCGCCTATGTAGCGCACCCCGAGGCACACCAGGCCGAGGTCGTCTCGATCTTCCGCATCACCCCACGCGACGAGTAGCTCGCGACCGTGCTCGCCTATGTGTTCTGGCACCGCCCCGCGGCGGCCGCCGACGTCTCCGCCTATGAGGATGCCCAGTGCGCGTTCCACGCGGCGATCGAGGTGCCCTCCGCTTCATTCCGGATCGAGCGGCTCCCCTTCCGTGAGGGAGGCGGATACGAGGATTGGTACCTGATCGTGGATTGGGCGGCCTTGGGTGAGCTCAATGCCCACGCGGTCGACGCCGTGCGGCGCGAGGAGCACGATCGCACGGCGTCGCTTGCGGCCGCTGGCTGGGGAGGGGTCTACGAGCTTGTCCGCGGTGCGGCAGAGATCCCAGTCGGCGTCGAGTGGCTCGACAAGCCCCGGGACGAGCCATCCGGGGACTTCATCGCCTCACTCCCCCATGACTCCGTCTGGCGCCGACAGCTCGTCCTCGGACCGGCACCGGAGTTCTGCTGCAGCACGACGAACGCGGTATCGCGGACCCGTCTCTGAGAGGACCCCTGGCGACTTACCCCCCCATATAGGACGGTAAGTCGCCAGACTAGGAACCGGCACGGGCGGTCGACATGTCTACGCGATCGCCCCTGAAGGGCACGCCCTCTGCGACCAGGTGGCGTTTCTGCCGGCTGCCCTTGGCGAGCGAGCCATCGGCGCGGACTACCCGCCACCAGGGCAGGTCGGGCTCGTCGCACTCGAAGAGCACGGCGCCGGCGAAGCGCGGCGCACCGGGTGAGACGTCGCCGTAGGTCCGCACGAAACCTGCCGGGATCTCACGCACCCGGCTCAACACTTCCAGCTCGCGGGCCTCACTCACGCGTGGGAGCGGGTCACGCCCCCGGACCGAAGGCATCGATCAGGCGGTTCTGGTACTCGTTCAGCTCCTCGGGGGAGATGAAGTAGGTCGGCGGGGTGAGGAAGAGGCCGTCAGCACGCTCGGCCGTCGCTTCTACCCGGGCGCGAACCTTGTCGAGCGGACCGGCAGCGCAGTAGGTGTCGACCATCTCGTCGCTGATCGCGGCCGGGACAGCGGCGAGGTCGCCGCGGCGGAACGCCTCGCCCGCCGCGATCGCGTTGTCGGCGAAGCCGTGCAGCTCCCAGAGCGGCATGTAGGTCTTGACCGTGGCGTAGAAGGAGATCGTGCGGCGAGCCATCTCGATCGCCTTCGCCTCGTCGTCGTCGATCGCGCAGCAGACCGTCGGCAGGTAGTCGAAGGTGGAGCGGTCGCGGTTGGAGCGCTTCAGGCCCTCCTCGAAGGAGGAGACGACGACCTCGTCGATCCAGCGCAAGCTCTGGATCGGGTGGCCGATCAGACCGTCGGCGACGTCGCCCGCCATTCGGCACATCCCGCCCTGGACGCCGGCGGTGTAGATCGGCACCGACTCACGCGGCGCCGGGTGGGGCCGGATCCATCCCTTGATGTCGATGTCGTAGTAGGAGCCCTCGTAGCGGATCGACTCGCCCTTGCCCGCCTGCTGCATGATCAGCCGCGTCGCCTCGATCGCCTCGCGCAGGTGCGGCGCCGGTTTGCCGTACTCGGCGTTGTGCCAGGTTTCGTTGAGCCGCTTGACGCCGGAGCCGAGGCCGAGTCGGAAGCGCCCGCCCGACATCTCGTCGACGTCGAGCGCCGAGACGGCGAGAATGAAGGGGCTGCGGGTGAAAGCCCAGGCGATCCCGGTGGCGACGCCGATCTTCTCGGTGCGGCCGGCCAGGTAGGCGGCCTGGGTGACAGAGGAGCGGAACAGCTCCGGCGCCCAGACACATTCGACGCCGGCCGCTTCGGCCCGCTTCGCTTCCGCCTCGAGGTCGGCAACGGTGACGCCGATCGCGGCAACTGAGATGCGGTCGAGCGCGGACAACGTCAAGCCGGCTCGGGGACCGGCACATCGGCGAGGGCCAGATCGGCGACCCGATCGCGGTGCCAGCGGGAGTCGCCAAAGCCGGCTGCGTTCGCCTTGCCGCGCTTGAGGAAGAAGTGGAGGTCGTGCTCCCAGGTGAAGCCGATGCCGCCGTGCACCTGGATCGAAGCGTCGGGAACGCGCCAGCCTGCATCGGAGGCGTAGGCCTTGGCCATCGAGGCGGCCAGCGGCAGCGACTTCGGCTCGGCGTCAGCAGCCCAAGCAGCGCCATAGACGGCCGAGCGCGAGTTCTCGGTCTCCAACAGCATCTGGGCGCAGCGGTGGGAGACCGCCTGGTAGGCGCCGATCGGGCGGCCGAACTGCTGACGGTCTTTGGCGTACTCAACCGCCATCTCCATCGTCCGCTGAGCAACTCCGGTCGACTCGGCGGCAATTGCGACGCAGGCGCGCCAGAGCACCGGCAAGTACTCCTCCTGGCCGCCGCTCAGGGTCGCGTCCGCCCCAACCTTCACGCCGGCAAAGCGCACCGAGTAGAGGCGGCGGGTCAGGTCGATCGACTTCTCGGCGGTGACGGTGATGCCGTCGGCATCGTGCTCGACCAGATGACGGCGGCCATCGGCGGTGGCGACGAGGAAGAAATCGGCGCTGGCCGCGTCCATCACCAGCACCTTCTCGCCGTCGAGGACGACGCCATCACCGTCGGCCTTCGCCTCCATCTCGAAGTCACCGATCTTCGCCGGCGTGCCGGCGTCGAAGAGGGCTACGGTGCCGCGCGCCTCGCCGCTGGCGAGCGGGCGAAGCCAGCGCTCGCGCTGCGCTTCGGTTCCGTTGAGCGCCAGCGCCAACCCGGCGACCGTGGTCGAGAGCAGCGGCGAGGGAGCGAGCGCGTAGCCCATCTCCTCGAAGAGAACCGCCAGGTCGACGATCCCGAGACCCTGGCCTCCCCACTCTTCGGGCAGCGCCAAGCCGGGCCAACCGAGCTCGGCCATCTCCTCCCAGTCGGACTGCTCGAAGCCGTGCTCGCTCTCGGCCAGCTCGCGGATCCGCTCCGATTTGTAGCGGGCGGCGAGGAACTCGCGCGCGGTCGATTTGATCGCCTGCTGCTCGTCGGTGAGGTCGAAGTACATAGGTAAGTGACAGCTCCCCAGATACCTAGCGAAGCCTCGGCAGGCCGAGCACGCGCTCGGCGATGATGTTCTTGAGGATGTCGGTCGTGCCACCCTCGATCGAGTTGGCGCGCGAGCGCAGGAAGCTGTACTGCCAGGCGCCGTTGGCGACGGCGTGCTCCGCACCGCGGTCGAGGGTCGCGTACGGCCCCTGGATGTCGAGGGCCAGCTCGGCGATGCGCTGGTTGATGTCGGCCCACTGCCACTTGCCCAGCGACCCCTCCGGGCCGGGGATGCCGGACTGCATCGTCTTGGTCAGGCCACGGTAGGCGTTCAGCCGCATCGTCTCGGCCTCGATCTGCAGCTGGGCGATGCGCTGGCGCAGCACCGGATCGTCTGCCGCGGTGCCGCCGTTGACGCGGGTCTCCTTGGCGAGCTGGCTCAGCCGCTTGAGGCTGTTGGCGATCTGCGAGATCGCGCCAAAGGCAAGCCCGGCGCGCTCGTTCATCAGCGTCGTGATCGCCACCGACCAACCGTTGCCGACCCCGCCGACAACGTTGGCGTCTGGGATCCGCGCTTCCTCGATGAAGACCTCGTTGAACTCGCCCTCGCCGGTAATCTGCACCAGCGGCTTGGCCTCCACCCCGGGCTGATCCATATCCATCAGGAAGTAGGTGAGCCCCTTGTGCTTGGGAGCGTCGGGGTCGGTGCGGGCGACAAGCATGCACCACTTCGCGTACTGGGCGAACGTGGTCCAGACCTTCTGCCCGGTGACGACCCATTCGTCGCCGTCCTTGACCGCCTTCGTCTTCAGCGAGGCGAGGTCGGATCCCGACTCCGGCTCGGAGAAGCCCTGGCACCAGATCTCCTCGGCGGTGAGGATCGGCTCCAGGTAGCGCTGCTTCTGCTCGTCGGTGCCGTGGGCGATTACGACGGG
The DNA here is from genome assembly GCA_963718755.1 of uncultured Solirubrobacterales bacterium. Lineage (GTDB taxonomy): Bacteria > Actinomycetota > Thermoleophilia > Solirubrobacterales > 70-9 > VRUE01. The sequence goes on along the minus strand of OY970376.1, from coordinate 2,078,007 downwards.
GCCGCCCATCGCCAGGCCGAGAACGTTGGCTGGGCTGGGCGCTTCCTGGCGTGCAGCCTCGCCGACGAAGATCGCCTGCTCGATCATCGTCGCCCCGCGGCCGCCGTACTCCTTCGGCCAGGAGATCCCGGCCCAGCCCGCCTCGTGCAGCTTGCCCTGCCACTCGGTGCGGAAGGCCATCACCTCCTCGAGGCCGGCCTCAGGCTCCGGGCCCGGGTGGTTCTCTTCCAACCAGGTCCGGACCTCGTCGCGGAACTCGCGCTCAGACGGTGAAAGGCTGAGGTCCATCGGCCGTTGAGACTACTGGCTAGGTGGCCAGTCGCCTAGATCCGCTCGATGAGCGTTCCGGTTCCCAAGCCGCCACCGCAGCACATCGTCACCAGGCCCATCTCTTTGTCGGAGCGCTCCATCTCGTGCAGCAGGGTGGTGATCAGGCGAGCGCCGCTGCCGCCGAGCGGGTGGCCAAGGGCGATCGCGCCGCCGTTGACGTTGACCCGGTCCATGTCGGGGTCCAGCTCGCGGCGCCAGGCGGCCACAACCGAGGCGAAGGCCTCGTTGACCTCGACCAGGTCGATGTCGTCCATCGCCATCCCGTTGCGCTCAAGCAGTTTTTTCGTCGCCGGAATCGGGCCGGTCAGCATGATCACCGGGTCGACCCCGACCGTCGTCTGGTCGTAGAGCCGGGCCCGAGGCGCCGTCCCCAGCGCGTCGGCCTTCTCGCGGGTCATCAGCAGCACCGCGGCGGCGCCGTCGGAGACCTGCGAGGAGTTGCCGGCGGTGATCTTGCCGTCCTCTTTGAAGGCGGGCTTCAGCTGGGAGAGCTTCTCCAGCGAGGTGTCGGGACGAATGCCCTGGTCGGTGGCGTAGGTGTCGCCGTTGATGGAGAAGGGGACGATCTCGCGCTCGAAGCGACCCTCCTCGGTCGCCTTCGCGGCGAGCTGGTGGGAGCGCAGGCCAATCTCATCCAGCTCGGGGCGGGGAATCTCCCATTTGTCGGCGATCATCTCGGCCGAGATGCCCTGCGGCACGAGGTTGTAGCGCTCCAGCAGCTGCGGCGAGAAGGCGAAGCCGTGCTCCTGCATCACCGAGGCGGAATCCGCGAAGGAGATGTGGCCCATGTGCTCGACACCACCCGCGATCATCACGTCGTGGACGCCGGAGGCGACCATCGCCGCCGCGTAGTTGACCGCCTGCTGGCCGGAGCCGCACTGGCGGTCGACCGTGGCCGCGGGGGTCTCGACCGGCAGCCCGGCCTCGAGCCAGGCGTTGCGAGCGATGTTGATGCCCTGCTCGCCGAACTGCTGCACGCAGCCGGCGACGACGTCCTCGACCAGGGCCGGGTCGATCCCCGCGCGCTGGATCACCTCGGCATAAGCCTTGGCGAGCAGGTTGGAGGCATGAACGTCTTTGTAGTAGCCCTTCTCCTCGTGGCCACGCCCGATCGGCGTGCGGACCGCCTCGACGATGACGACCTCGCGGCCACCGAACTTGCCGTTTCCGTTGCCTGACATCAGAGCCTCCGTTCGTTTCTCGTGCCCGCCGTCTCGCGGTCGTGCCGTTACGTCCAAGGGTAGCCGATTGACTGGTCAGTCAACCAGGCGGGCAGAGGACGACGCCGCCTGAAAGCTGGGCTGCGTGATAGGAACCCGTCCTCAATGAGCGGGACGGGATACGAGAGTCCAGGGATCGCGGGAAGTGGCGCCATCGCTACGGGTCTAGCTGCTGTTGCCACCACGACCGGTGACACGATCCTGCTTGCTCGCAGCGAGGCTTCGGCCTGGCGGGCGGAGGAGAAAGTCGTTGCTGCCTGCGCCAAGATCGAGGGTGCCGAGCCATCGCGGCTTCGAGTCACCACCGACCCCAAGGACCTTGCCGATTGCGACATCGTGGTCGAGGCGGTGATCGAGGAGGTCGAGCCGAAGGGCGAGGTGCTGGGCGCGGTCGCCGAGGCTTGCCCGGATGCCGATCTGGCCACCACGACCTCTTCGCTGAGCATCGCCGAGATCGCCAAGGCGGCGGACATCGGCGGTCGCCTCTTCGGCCTCCACGTCTTCAACCCGGTGCCGCGGATGAAGCTGGTCGAGGTCTGCTTCCCCGACAGCGGCGACGAGACCCGCGAGAAGGCGCTTGCCTGGTGCGCGGCGATGGGCAAGACCGCGGTCGAGGTCCCCGACCAGGCCGGCTTCGTCGTCAACCGCCTCCTCTTCCCCTACCTCTTCGACGCCGTGCGCCTGATCGAGCGCACTGGCATGGAGGCGGGCGAGGTCGATGCCTGCATGAAGCTTGGTGCCGGCCACCCGATGGGCCCGCTCGCCCTGCTCGACTTCGTCGGCCTCGACGTCTCCGAGGCGATCGGCGACGCTCTCTACGCCGACTCGAACGACCCAGCGCACAAGCCCCCCGGATTGATGGTCCAGATGGCGGGCGAAGGAAAATTGGGTCGCAAGAGCGACGCCGGCTTCTACGACTACTCCGAGTAGCGGCTAGCGCTTTCCCGCTCTGTCCCAGATCACATCGGCTGGTGAGCAGCCTTGATGACGGGCAGCGGCCTCGATCTCCTCCCAGGGGAGCTCGGCCTCGGGCAGATCGTCCCAGCGGGCCAGATCGAGTGCCTCGACCGCTCCTTTGAGCGCCGGACCAAGATGCTCCTCCGAGCGCAGCAGCGCCCTCAGAACCTCGAGCTGCTTATCGCTCAAGCGCACAACCCACATGCAATACCTCCAGGGTTAGGCGTAACGCGGGTTGCTCAGGAAACCTAGGCCGACGGCCGGACGGAACCGCCGCCGCCATCGCCGCCGGAGCCGCTGATCCGCACCGCCTCGACCCGGTTCTCGCGCACCGACTCGACCCTGATCGTGTAGCCGTTGGCGGTGATCGTGTCGCCGCGCTTCGGCAACCGGCCGAGCTCGCCGAAGACATAGCCGCCGATCGAGTTGTAGGTGTCGCTGTCGACGGGCAGCTCGATCCCAGCGTCGGCAAGGTCGCCGAGCGAGACGTGGCCGCGCACGAACCATTCGCCGCCGGCGAGCTGTCGCAGGGCGGCCGCACGGGGATCGGTCTCGTCCTCGATCTCGCCCACCACCTCCTCGAGGATGTCCTCGACGGTGACGATCCCGACCGTGCGGCCGTACTCGTCGACCACCACAGAAAGCGAGGTGCGCTGCACCTGCAGGTCGTGGAGCAGATCGTCGAGCGGACGGGTCTCGGGGACGATCACCGCCTCGCGCACGACCGGCTCGATCTGCGCCCCAGGGCCGTCGCTCATGTAGAGGCGGGCGAGGCTGTTGTTGTGGACGATGCCCTTGACCCGGTCGGGGTTGTCTTCCTCGATCACAACCAGACGGGTGTGGCCGGAGGTGACGCAACGGCGCAGCGCCGTCTCGACGGTCTCCGAGGCGTCGACGGTGACCACGGCCGGGATCGGGGTCATCACCTCGCGCGCCTGCTGCTCGTGCAGGTGGAAGACGCCGCCAAGCATCCCCGCCTCGCCCGGATCGAGCCGCCCACGCTGGGCACCGCGCACGATCATCAAGCGCAGCTCGTCGGTGGAGGCGACCTCCTCATCGGCCTCGGGTTCGATCCGCAGCACCCGCGCGACGAAGAAGCGGGCGGGCCTGTTGGTGATCACGATCAGGGGGTGGAAGACGCGGCGGAAGACCTCGAGCGGCTGCGAGATGCCGAGCAACAGGCCCTCGGCGCGAGCGATCCCGACCATCTTTGGCGCCTGCTCGCCGAAGATCACGTGCAGCAGGGTCACAACTGCGTAGGCGAAGAGGAAGGCGAGCAGGTAGGAGGTCGCGCTGCCGAGGACGCCCTCCAGCAGCGGCTCGACCAGGGAGGCAATCGCCGGCTCGCCGAGAAAGCCAATCCCGATCGAGGCGAGCGTGATCCCGACCTGTGAGGTGGCAACGTACTCGTCGACGTGGTCGAGCTGGTGCAGGGCGAGGCGGGCGGAACGACTCCCCTCCTCTGCCGAACCCTCGATTCGGCTGCGCCGTGAGCGCACGATCGCGAACTCGGTCGCGACGAAGAAGCCGTTCACGGCGACGAGCAGGAACACGAGGAGGATGAGCAGCAGGGCGCTCATCGGCGGCTAGGAGCCTGCTCCAAGGCTCTGTGGCCCGATACTTCGGGGGAGGTCGTCTTCGGCCATTCGGCAATTGATGAATATAGCTTCCCCGCCCAAGGGAACGGCGCCAGGCCCGGCCACTATAAGGCGATTGATTTTTGGAATCACCCGCGTAAGTGCCATATTGAGCCCCGCATGCGCATTGCCAGCCTCGTCCCATCCGCAACGGAGATGCTGTTTGCCCTCGGCCTGGGCGACAGCGTCGTCGCCGTCACCCACGAGTGCGATTTCCCGCCGCAGGCGCGCTCGCTGCCCCATCTGACCCGAACCGTCATCCCCGACGGCCTCAGCGCCGGTGAGATAGACACCGCGGTGAAGGCAACCGTGGCCGAGGGCCGGGCGCTGTACGAGCTGAACGAGGGGTTGCTCGCCGAGGTCGAACCCGACCTGATCGTCACCCAGGCGATCTGCGACGTCTGCGCCGTCTCCTATGAGGACGTGGTCGAGGTCGCGGCGCGGCTGCCAGGCAGGCCGCGGGTCCTGCAGCAGGACCCGAGCACGCTCGGCGAGATGCTCGAGGACGTGATTCGGCTCGGCGAGGCGACCGGCATCGAGTCCGAGGCGCACCTGGTCCGGGGCGAACTGGAGGGCCGCCTGGCATCCGTCCGCGCCGCCGTCTCCGGCGCCACCCTGCCGCGGGTGATCGCGCTCGAGTGGCTCGACCCGCCCTTCGTCGGCGGCCACTGGATTCCGGAGATGATCTCGATCGCCGGCGGCGAGGACGTCGCCGGCCCGCCGGGCCTGAAGTCGCCCGAAGTCGGCTGGGGGGCATTGGGGGGACTCGGGCCCGACGTCGTCATCGCGATGCCCTGCGGCTGGTACGTGAGCGAATCGCACGCGCAGGCGGTCGAGCACTGGGGGCGGATCGCGCAGCTCGGCGCCGGCCGCGTCTACGCGGTCGACGCCGCCTCGACGTTTTCGCGGCCCGGTCCGCGCCTCGTCGACGGAGTCGAGCTGCTCGGTCACATCCTCCACCCGGACCTGGTCGACCCGCCGGGCAACATCGGTTTCGCCGAAGTGCGCGCTCCACGCTGACCTTCAAGAGCCCATCCAGTAGGGGTTCCACTTAACTTTTTCGGTGGATCGCGGTTGGGCTGGCGCCCAAAGCCGTCGACGAAAAAGTACAAGACGTTCCACCCCTACCGGACGGGCTCCTACGCGACGGCTATGGCTGACGCGAGAGAGAAAAGGGTGATCACGACCATCGCCGCCAGCTCGATCGGCAGGCGTCGCGGGCCGAGCGTGCCGCGGTCGCCGGCGACGATGACGAGAGCGCAGAGGAGACCGGCGGCGAGGCCGCCGAGGTGGCCGCCGATGCTGATTTCGGGGCGGCCGAAGGTGATCGCCAGGTTGAGCACGAGGATGATGCCGATCGAGGAGGCGAGCGCGTCGACGCCGCGGCTGCGGGCGATGACGAAGGTCGCGCCGAAGATGCCGAAGACCGCCCCGGAAGCACCGATCGTGAGGGCATTCGGATCGAGCAGGAGCGCACCGAAGGACCCGGCGAAGAGCGAGGCGAAGTAGAGCGCGACGAAGCGGGGGGTGCCGATGCCGGGCTCGAGGATCCGCCCCAAGAAGAAGAGGGCGAACATGTTGAAGCCGATGTGAATGATGCTGGCGTGAAGGAAGCCGCTGGTCAGCAGCCGGTACCACTCGCCTTCGGCGACAGAGGGACCGAAGAGGGCAAAATCGAAGACGACCGAGCTGTTGCCGGGACTCAAGCCGCCACCACCGCCGGCGATCTCCGCCAGGTAGGCCGCCACGTTGAGCGCGATCAGGATGTAGGTCGCCGGCGCATCGTAGTGGCTCGGCGCCACGGCCCCCCTGGTCACCTTGGTGCGTTCGCTCGCGCACTCCGGACAGCGCATGCCGACCGAGGTCGGGGTCATGCAGTCGGGGCAGATCGGCCGCCCGCAGTTGGAGCAGGAGACTCCGGTCTCCCGGTTCGGATGCCTGTAACAGGTCGCCATGGCGGAGGCGGAGCCTACAATCGCCGCGCATGGAGCAGGCGAGCCCCGCACGGCTGTACGCGACGCTGGTCGGCGGCGCGCTCTTTCTCTTCGGCATTGTCGGCTTCTTCTACGACTCCTCGTTCGCCACTCCGGACGATGCCCGCGAGGCGCTCGGTCTGCTCTCGGTAAACGGCTGGGCCAACGTCTTCCACATCGTCACCGGCGCAATCGGCCTCTTCGTCGCCGGCTTCGCCTCACGCCGCTACGCGATCTGGCTGACCGCCGTCTACGCGACGGTGGCAGTGTTCGGCTCCCTGGTCTAAGGGCGGATGCGGCTCGCGACCGAACGCAGGCCACCCGCCTGCTGACGGCCGCGGCGGCGCATCTCGAAGAGGACGAGGGCACCGGTGGCGATCCCCCCCGCGCCGACCGCGACCACCGGCCGGACCCAGTTGCGCGGGTCGCGCAGCGCCCGCAACTCACTATCGGAAAGCTCCTCGGCCCAGTCGGAGAGCTCCTCGGCTGCAGCCTGGGTGACTGCGGCGAGCGTGTCCTCGAAGCGGCCCGAGAGCCGCTCCGGCGGCTCCATCGGCCGCAGCGCGTCGCCGAGCAGGCGCTCGACGTCCCAGGTGCTGCCGGTCAGGTTCTCGGACGCCTCACTCATCGCTCATCTCCTCCTCCAGCTGTTTGATCGCGCGATGGATCAGGACCTTGGTGGCGCCGTCGGTGCGGCCCAGCGCCCGCGCGATCTCGCGGTTGTCCATGCCGAGCGCGAAGCGCATGATCAGCGCGTCGCGGCGATCGTCGGGCAGGTGGTCGAGCTTGGCCATCACCTGGCGCAGCTCCTCGCGACCCTCGGCGATCGCCTCGGTGCCGTGCCGGGCCGGAATCGGGTCGGCGTTTTCCAGCGGCGTCTGCGGCCGCCGCGAGCGGTCGCGGTAGTAGTTGAGCGCCAGGTTGTGGGCGATCCGGATCAGCCAGGGGCGCAGCGGCCGCCCATCGGACTCGCGCCGCGCCCGGTCGAAGTGACGATAGGCCTGCAGGAAGGCCTGCTCGGTCAGGTCCTCGGCGTCGTGCTGGTTGCCGACCCGGTAGTAGGCGTAGGAATAGACGTCCTTGAGGTGGTCGCGGTAGAGCTCTTCGAAGGCACGGTCGAGCTCCGCCTTGGCGGCCGGGGCGAGGCTCGCCGGCTCGACGTTCTCCTTGCTGCCGCTCACGGGCGAAGCCTAGTCCTCCCACGCGGGCTACCCCCGTCATGCAGCCTCCTTGCGCGAACGCTCGCCCAGGCGCAGGCTGGCAACCCAGGCCTCCGTGTCGATCTCGCCGCGGATCAGGGCCGCCAGGCCGCTCAACGCCTCTGCCGAGTTGCCCGAGGCGGTGATCGCTGCCACCAGCAGCGGCACCGCGTCGAGACCCTCGGAAGCTTGACCGATCATCGCCGGGATATCCGCCGCCGGCGTCCCCTGCCCGAGCAGCTCGCCGGCACGCCGGTTGCGGCCCGAGGGGGCGAGCACCGTTGCGGTCAGGTCGCCCACCCCGGCGAGACCGGAGAAAGTCTCCAGCTCGGCACCGCGCGAGATCGCATAGTCGATGCACTCCTGCCACACCTGCGCTGCGGCGATACCGGCGGCGTTGAGGCCGACGGGCTCGGATGCCGCCGCGGCGAGAGCGGCGGCGTTCTTCGCGGCGCCGGCCATCTCGACTCCCGTCACGTCGCGCGAGCGCTCGCAGACGAGGCCCGCTCGGTCGAAGACCTCACCGAGCTGGTCGCGCAGGTCGGCATCGCCAGAGCCGAGCACGAGGGCCGCGGAGCCGGAAACCGCCTCGCGGGCGTGGGCGGGACCGCCAAGGCAAGCGACGGCGCGGGCGCGGATCCTTTCGCCGACGTACTCGGCCGGCAGCTGGCCCAGGGGCGCAATCAGACCCTTGGTCAGCAGCAGCACCGAGGAGCGGTCGCTGACCCGGTCGGCGATCGCACCCACCGCTTGGGGCAACGAGCCGGAGGGGATCGCCATGCAGACCAGGTCAAGACCGGCCAGCTCGATTTCCGAGGCGGGACGGACGAGCAGCGAGTCGGGCAGCTCGACGCCCTCCAGGTAGCGGCGGTTTTCCCTTGCCTCCAGCATCTCGGCCGCCTGCTCGGCGGTGCGGGCGCCGAGCTGCACCTCGAGCCCACCGCGAGCGAGCAACACCGCGACCGCGGTGCCCCAGCTGCCGGCGCCGATCACCGCGGCGCGGCGCATCGGCGGCAGCCCGCCCATCTCTTCCCACTGCAAGAGGACGTTGGGCCAGATCCGCGCCGTCACCGATTCGGCCAGTGGCGGCGAGGGCTCCTCGACCCGCGGGAAAGTCATCGCCTTGCCGAGCCGCACCCTCACCTGGCGCGGGCGAATGCGCCAGGTGCGGCGCACATGCTCGCTGCCGAAGACCGCGGTCGGAACGACCGGGGCGCCGGTCTGCAGCGCCAGCCTGCCGACGCCGCGCTTTGGGGTGCCGAGGGTGCCGCGGCGGATCCGCGTCCCCTCGGGAAAGATGCAGACAGTGCCGCCGCGTTCGACTGCGCGCCGGGCAGTCTCCATCGCCAGCTCATCCGATTCGCCGCGGCGGATCGGGAAGGCGCCAAGCCGGGAGAGCAGCCACCCCTGCCAGCGGCGCTCGAACAGCTCGACCTTGGCGACGTAGTTCATCGGTCGCCGCCAGGGCAGCGCGGCGCCGATCGCGAAGGGGTCGAGAAAGCTGCGGTGGTTTGCGGCGACGATCAGCCCACCGCTCACCCGGCCGTACTCGCGGCCGGTACGGCCGAGGCGGAAGTAGACGAGGAAGAACGGCGTCATGAAGACCCTCGCCAGCAGGTAGAGCGGCCAGTTGACGCTGTGCGCTCGGGTGTATTCGTGGTAGCGCTGAAGGCGTTCCTCGGTCACTACCTGCGCTACACGGGTTAGGGACTGGGGTTACCGGCGGGCGGGGCCTGGCGGGGGTGGGGTGTCCGCCCACCCGCTGGGTTTTCGCCACGGACCGCCTGTTTCTCTCGCTGACCGGTGGGGCGAAAAGAGGACGCCGCGCGCGGGCGGACACCCCACCCCCGCCACCCACCCGAGGGTCGCCTACCAGGCAGACTCGATGAGCCGTTCCAGGTCCACGCGAGTCGGAGGTTCAGGCGTGAACGCCAGCTCGGGGCGCATCAGCATCGAGTCGAGGGCTTGGTCGAGCCTGCTTCGGTCGGCTCCCAGCTCTCCCAGGCCGGGTGGGTTGCCGCCGAGCTGGAGGATTCGAGCTTCGATGGCCGTCGGGTCGGTGCCGAGCGCCTCGGCCAGCGGTGCAAGGTTGTCGGGGGCGCGGGGGAGCATGAAGGTCATTACACGGGGCAGGATCGTGGCGTTGGTCTCGGCGTGCGGGATGTCGCAAATACGCACCAGCGTCTGACAGATCACATGGTGCATGCCGAATGAGCCGGAGTCGATTGCGTAGCCGCAGAGGATTGAGCCCTGGGCCAGCGCGGCGCGGTTGCGTTCCGGCGGTGTCTGGTCGAGCGAGGCGGCGATCAGCTCGGCGCCGCGCAGCGCGGTCAACTGCGAGACAGGGTTGGCGAACGGGGTGTAGAGAGAATCAGCGCCGTGGGCGAGGCTGTGGACGGCGCTTGCCCTCAACGGCTTCTCGGCAAGGCTGGTCATCGCTCCGGGATCGGCGATGACCAGCTCCGCCCGGACGAGCGAGCCGACCCGATCCTCGGCTCCCGCCGGCGGTCGGTGGATGCCCGTCATCTCCGCCCCCGAGAGCGTCGTCGGGACCGCGGCAACCCGGGCGCCGCTGACCGAGGCGACTGCCTTCGCCGCGTCGACCACCCGGCCACCCCCAAGGGCGACCAGCTGCGGCGCCTGCGCCCGCTCGAGCAGGGTGGCCGCGACTTCCGGCACCTGCCCGGATGGAACAGCGTGGACCGCCTTGGCGGCCGCCTCGAGCTCGGGCGCGCCGGGAAGGGCGCGCGGCGTGCTCAGCAGCTCGAAGTCATCGAAGCCATGTTCGTGGAGGAGCTGGGGCGCCTGGGCAATGCCATCGTGGCGGAACACCACGACACGGCCGGCGTCCCGCCAGACGAAATTTCCGTTCACCCGGTCAGTTCTCGGCCGTGCGCGGGTTGACGACCGGGCGCAGGTTCGGTTCGACCTCGTCCCGCAGATGCTCGTAGTCGGGCGGCAGCGAGAGCTTCTCGCCGAGGTGCTCGAGCGGCTCGTCCACGGTGAAGCCGGGGCCCAGCGTCGCGATCTCGAAGAGCACGCCGCTCGGCTCGCGGAAGTAGATCGAGCGGAAGTAGAAGCGGTCGATCAGCGGCGTCACCTGCGCCCCAGCCGAGATCGCCTTCTCGCGCCAGGCCTCGTGATCGTCCATCGTCGAGGCCCACGCGACGTGGTGGACGCTGCCCGCTCCCTGCAGCGAGCGCTCCTCGGGCGGGTCGTCGTAGACGTAGAGGCCACCGCGATTCTCGCCGCGCGCCTCCCAGCCTTCCTCGACCTGCTCGAACTCGAGCGTCTCGAGCAGGCGACTGCCGGCGCCGGGCGCCGCGGTGTAGGCGCAGACGGCATGAAAGCCCTGCAGCGCCAGCTCCCCCGGCACCTCAGGGTGGTCGGCGCTCAGCGGCTCGTCGGGCACCTCGACCACAGCCAGCTCGTGATCGAGCCCCTCCGGGTCGGAGAAACGCAGGCTCGCCCCAGCCCGCTCCGACTCGACCCCATGCGACTCGAGCCGCTCGGCCCAGAAGTCGAGCGCCTCGGTGGAGGCCACACGCCAGACGATCCGGTGCACGTCCCCTGCCCCGGGGCTGCCGTCGGGCACGCCGGGGAACTCGAAGAAGGTCAGATCGGAGCCGGCGCTGCCCTTCTCGTCGGCGAAGAAGAGGTGGTAGACGGTCGGGTTGTCCTGGTTGACCGTTTTCTTCACCAGGCGCAGGCCCAGCACACCCGCGTAGAAGTCGACGTTCTTCTGCGCGTCGGCCGTTATCGCCGTGATGTGGTGGATGCCCTCAAGCTTCACCGCTGTCACGTATAGCATCCCAAGCGATGAGTCGCGCACGCCGACGCACGGTAAAAGCCCTCGTCGTGCTCGGCTCGGTGTTCGCCTTCCTCAGTGTCTTCGCGATCTGGACTGAGCGCCAGGCGCTCAACACCGACGACTGGGTCGAGACCAGCGGCCGCCTGATCGAGAACGAGAAGATCCGCGCCGCGGTCGGCGAGTACCTGGTCGAACAGCTCTACGACAACGTCGACGTCGAAAAAGAACTCGAGGGGATTCTGCCCGGCGACCTCAAGGACCTGGCCGGACCGGCTTCGGGCGGGCTGCGCCAGGTGGCGGGCAGCGGCGCCGAACAGGTGCTGCAGACCGCGACGGCGCAGGACCTCTGGAAAGACGCCAACCGCAGCGCGCATGAACAGCTCCTGGCGGTGCTGGAAAACAAGAAAGAGGCGGTCGAAACCGACGAAGGCGAGGTCACGCTCCAGCTGGGCAGCCTGATTACCAACCTCGCCGATCAGGTTGGGATCGCGTCCCAGCTGGCGGAGAAATTGCCGCCTGACGCGGGCCAGATCACGATCCTTCGCTCCGACGAGCTGAAGACCGCGCAGGACATCGCCGTCGCGATCAAAGGCCTGGCGATCGTGCTCTCGTTGCTGACGCTGCTCTGCTTCGGGCTGGCGATCTACCTCTCGCGCGACGGTCGCTGGGTGACGATCCTCTCCTGTGGCGTCGGGCTGATCGCCGCCGGCTTCGCCGTGATCGTCGCCCGCGAGATCGCCGGCGGCATCGTCGTCGACCAACTGGTCAAGGAAGAAAGCGTCAAGCCGGCGGCCGAAGCGGCTTGGTCGATCTCCACCTCGCTGATGGTCGGCATCGCGACCACGGTGATCGTCTTCGGCGTCCTCTTCGGCATCGCCGGCTGGCTCGGCTCGCCGACCGGCTCGGCCCGCTCCACCCGCCGCTTCATGACCCCGTTCCTGCGCGACTACATTCCCTACGTCTACACCGGCCTGGCGATCCTGGTCGGCTTCTACTTCCTCTCCGCCTCGGTGCAGAACCTGCGCTCCTTCCTGACCACGCTGGTCGTCGCCGGCTTCGTCGCCTTCGGCATCCACGAGCTGCGCAAACAGACGAGCGAGGAATTCCCCGACGCGGCACTCGACGATTACTTCGGCGGCGCCAAGGACCGTGTCGTCGGCGCGGTGAAGAGCGCCGACATCGGCGAGCGGGTCTCGAAACTGCGCCTGCCGGAGGTGCGGAGGCCCGGCGGTGGCGAGGGCGAGGCGGCCCCGGAGGGCACTGCAGCGCCGGCTGACGACGAGGAGAGCCGCCTGCGGCGGCTGGAGCGCTTGGCCGAGCTGCACGAGAAGGGTGTTCTGACCGACGAGGAGCTCGCCACGGAGAAGGCGCGCGTTCTCGGCGACGACAAATCCTGAGGAGAGCCCGCCTCCGGGGTTGAACCGGAAACCTCTCGATTACAAATCGAGTGCTCTGCCAATTGAGCTAGGCGGGCAATTCATAGTCGCGCGCCCAACGGACGCGCTTGCTTTGGTTGTTCCGGGCTGGATCTACCCGAAGGTAATTGATGTTCGGCGACACATCATCGACAGGGACTAAATATACCCGGGTGTTTTCTGGGCAGTAAACGGCGAAGAAATCGACCTCCCCTGCGTAGTTGCGGACACGCGTGCGGTTCATATTCGACTGCACACTCACCGACCTGAAGCGAATCGCTCCATTGCGTAGCCGGCCAGTCTTGCACTGGACTTTCAGAAAGCGCCCGTTGCTTTCGAGCACCAAGTCATATCGCTGGTTGACACCAAACGGCAGAAGGACGTGGTACCCCCGGCTGACGAGTTGAGCAAGAATCGCCGCCTCAGATCGATGCCCGATATCGACAGGATGGCTCGTCAGGACGGGCGGCTCTAGCGCAAGACACATGCTCGTACCTTAAGCGAGGGGCCGGACGGCAGCGAAGACAAAACAATTCGTAGCTTTCAGCTTGATGAAGCACGAGAATGCCCCCCATGGACGACGGCCACGATGTCGTGTTTCGCCCACTTCGCCCCGGCGAAGGGCAGGTGCTCACCAAGGCGATCCGGACTGCCTACGGCGATACCTACGACGTGCGCTGGGTCTACGACGAGGCCGAGGTCGAGGCGCGGTTGGCCGCCGGGACCTACGTCTCCTGGGTTGCCGAGTCAGCCGAGGGCGAACTGCTCTGCCACGAGGGAATGGGCCTGGCTGCGGCGGGCGACGCCGTCGGCCACTCCGGGCAAGCAGTGACGATGCCCGCGGCACGCGGCCAGCACCTCTTCACGAGGACCAAGCAGCACCTGATGGACTGGGCGAGAGAACGCGGCCTGGCTGGGATGTACAGCGAGGCAACCGCGGCCCACCCCTACAGCCAGCGCGCCAACCTAGAGCTGGGCGCCCACGAGACGGGATTCCTGCTCGGCTGGATCCCGGCAAGCGTAAGCAACGACGCGGCAACCGACCAACGACCCCGCCGCCAATCAGCCGCGCTCTTCTACACCAAGCTCAACGACGGCCACGAGCGCGAGGTCTACGCCCCGGAGCGCCATCGGGAGATCATCCGGCAGACGCTGGAGCTGTGCGAACTGCGCGGGACCCTCGCGAGCCCGCCGGCGGGCGTCCAGATCCCCGAGCGCACCGGCCTGCATGCGGAGGTAGACGAGGATCACAACCTTGCCCTGCTGACTGTCCACGATCCAGGCGCCGACCTGGAGACCGTTGTAGCCGCCGAGCGCCACCACCTCTTCCACAACAAGTGCCTGGACGCCATCTATCTAGATCTCCCCCTGGAGAATCCAGCCACCGCCCTCCTGGCCGACCACCTAGAGCGCCTCGGCGTCTCCTACGCCGGCGTCTTCCCCAACAACCGCACCGACGGCGACGTCCTCCGCATGCAGTCCCTCCATCGAGCCCGAATCACTGCCGATGACGTATCCGTCGGGTCAGACCACGGCCGCGAGCTGCTCGACTACGTACTCGGCGACCTGCGCGAATAGGGCCTTCTCGGCTCGTCTGCGCCGACGGCTACCTTTCTGCAGCGTGCACCGCTTGACCCTCATGGACCTTTTCTCCGGCTGCGGAGGCCTTACTCGTGGCTTTCTCGATAGCCGCAAGTTCAAGGCGACCTTTTCCGTTGAGTGGAACGAGGATGCCGCGGCCACCTACAGGGCGAACTTCGGCGACCATGTGTTTTGCGGACCGATCGAGCGAGTCGATTCCTTCCCCTCGGTCGACGTAGTCATCGGCGGCCCCCCGTGCCAGGGCTTTTCGCCGTTGAACATGCGGCAGGTGGGCCTGGAGCGTCGCACGCTGTGGCGCGAGTACCTGCGAGCGCTGGAAGAGGCTGAGCCCGATGCATTCCTGATGGAGAACGTGCCGCAACTGCTGCGCTCAGCTGAGTACGAATCATTTGAGAAGGCCGCCTCAAAGCTCGGCTTCAAGATCGTCGGCGAGATCCTCAACGCAGCTGACTTTGGCGTACCGCAGACGCGAAAACGGGCGATCGTGATTGGCTCCCGCCTGGGGGTCCCAACTCTTCCCAAGCAAACTCACTTCCCCCCCAATGCCGTGCCTCGGGGCGGTAAGCCGTGGCGCACGGTTCGGGACGCAATCCAGGATCTGCCCAGCCAGCCAACGGAGCGCGCCTGGCACAACTCACGCAGTCCCAGGCCCCTGAGCGTAGAGCGCTACAAGACCATCCCCAGAGAGGGTGAGGGTCGCTTTCAGCTCGCCGAACGTCGCCCCGACATCACCCCGCCCTGCTGGCTTCGCAAGAAGACCGGGTCGACCGACGTCTTCGGTCGGCTTTGGTGGGATCGCCCCGCCTACACCATTCGCACCGAGTTCTACAAGCCCGAGAAGGGTCGCTATCTGCACCCAAGGGAGCATCGGCCAATCACGGTCCGTGAGGCCGCGCGATGCATGAGCTTTCCGGACGACTTCGAGCTACCCACCGATCAGTCGATGACGTCGATCGCCAGGCAAATCGGAAATGCTGTCCCGCCACTGCTGGCTAAGCAACTCGCAGAGGCAGTTGCGGCGCACGTTCAGGATGCCCGCAGCGGCGCGGCGGCGGCGATCTCCGTGCCTCAGGCCGCCTAGCTTTTAGCCCTTCGCGCCGCCCGCTTGCGGCGATGCAGCTTGGCGGTCTCGCGCAGATGATCGGTGTGACAAAGAGTGACCAGATTGTCGAGCTTGTTGCGCTCGGTCTTCGGCAGCGCCTTCAGCTCATCGGCAACCGCGACTTTGTGGTGAATCTCGAGATAGAAACGACTGTCTCCAGCCGCCTCGGCTCTAGCTCGGTCCCTGCCGCACGCCTGGCACTTGTACTCATCACGCTCGAATACTCTCTGCCGTATCCCTTCGGGATATAGACGCTGCAGTGGATCGCGGCGGTCCGCAGGGTCATCGGAGGCCAGGCGATACTCGCTGGGCTGGAGGTCGGGGCCATCAATATGCGTTTCGATTGGCCAGCCGTGCTCGTCTCGCAGCTCTCGAACACGACGGCTTCCCTCGGCGATGTTGGCGACATAGTCGATCTGTGCACGCGTCACCACCTTGCCGACATTGGCCTCGAGCAGGGCCACAATCCGCTCACTCGCGGAGCCGGGACTACGGCGAATCGCGTTTGCCCTCCTCCAAGCCGTTGCCCGGTCGGCATCCGGCTTGGAGGACTCCAGGCAATATGAGCCAGCGTTCTCAGCAATGTCATAGCCATCCTGAACCCTCAGCTCCCGAACGCGCCGCGGCCATTCCTGGATGCCGCTTATCTCAGCGAGCTCCTCTCCTTGCACCGTCTCCCCAACGCGATCTAAGAGATAACGCAAGATCTTCGACTTGGCACCAGCCCCCTTTGCGGCTCGTTGACGGCGGCCGAAGTACACGCTCTGAACAGCACGCAATTCGGCGACGACCTCGTCAATCGCCTCGCGTTCTCGATTCCCCTCCTCCAGGGCTTTGGCTAAATCGAGGATATGTTCGGAAATTTCCTGCAGGCGTCCGACAACCTCAGAGTGCTCGACTTCGCCGGCCACGGAATCGACTTCGACCCGTCGCGAGTCAGTCCTTTCATCCCCGCCACCAACTGCAACGGGAAGGCCGAGGACTCTGCGAACCTGATCTACGCAGCGGAGAACGTCCTGTTCGATTTCGAAGTCCCAGAGACGAAGAACAATCCATCCATCGTCAACCAGCTCGCGAGTGACCTTCTCGTCTCTGCTGCGATTGCGATCGATCTTCTCGTCCCAGAACCTCCCGGACTGGCCCCAGTAGTGATCAGGATGACCATGCCAGAAAGCACCGTCTACAAAGATCGCTACCCGGCGCCCCAACCAAGCGATGTCCGGACGGCCGGAGACGCCGCGCGAGTGGAGGCGCCAGCCACGGAGCCCGGCAGCCCATAGAGCCCGCCGCAATTTGAGCTCGGGCGCAGTATCCCGGGTCTTGACCCTCGACATCAGGGCACTTCGCTTAGCAGGCGTCAGCTGATCGGCCATAGATCGACGCTATCCAAATCCCAAGCTCTCGAATAGCGTTGGTCGCATATGCCAAGCGAGGACGAGACTTTCCGCCCCCGGTCACAAGCCGGCCCCATCGTGGTCTACGGAGCCACCGGCTTCACGGGAGGCCTGATCGCCCGAGAGTTGAAGCAGCGTGGGTCCGATTTCCTAATCGCGGGTCGAGATGCGCGCAAGCTGGATGCGCTTTCGGCAGAACTAGGAGGCGTTCCATTCAGGGCCGTGGCCGCGGATGATCCGGCTGGGTTGCGGGAGATGCTGGAGCCCTGCTCGGTGGTTGTGGCTTGCGCTGGGCCGTTCTCTCTCTATGGCGAGCCGGTTGTGGCTGCGGCCGCCGATACCGGGACGCACTACCTGGATACGACTGGGGAGCAACCGTTTATGCGGATGGTCTTCGACCGCTATGGCGAGAGGGCGGCTGAGACGGGGGCGGCTTTGATCTCCGGGATGGGGTTCGACTACCTGCCCGGCGACCTGATTGCTGCGCTTACCGCCGATGGGATGGGGCCGCTGGAGGAGATCGTCGTTGCCTACTGCGTGCATGGGTTTGCGCCCACGCAAGGCACCTCGCTCTCGGGGCTCGAGATCATGCGGGGCGGTGACGTGGTCTGGGCCGATGGGGACTGGCGGCCGGCGCCGCGCAGCGCCGATGGGGGGCGCTGGCGCTTTCCAGACCCACTCGGGGAACAGCGGATGCTGCGCTACCCCGCGGGCGAGCAGATCACGGTGCCGCGGCACGTCGATACCGCCCGAGTGCGGACACTTCTGAATGGGATGGTCGTGCCGCCGCGGTTGATGCCGCTGGCTGCCGCCTCCACTCCCCTGCTCGGACTCGCCATGCGCACCCCGCTGCGCAAGGCGATGGGCGCTCTGATCCGACGCCTGCCGGCTGCACCCAGCGAAGAGAACCGCAAGAAGGCGCGCTTCACGATCAGTTGCGAGGCGCGGAGCAAGTCGGGCACCCGGCGCGGAACCGTTCGCGGCAGCGACGTCTATGGCCTCACCGCGGTCAGCCTCGCGCACGGGGCGCTGCTCTGCGCCGGTCCTGGCTATGACCGCAAGGGTGCCCTGGCGCCCGCGCAGGCCTTCGATCCCACCTCGTTCTTCGCCGCCCTCGCCGACTTTGGCGTCTCGGTCGAGGTCGAGCCACCGCCCGAGGGTCCGCGCGCCTGATGGGGCGTCGATTCGCAACCCTCGCCCTGGCGGCGATCGCGACTGTCGCGCTCTCGTTTGCGGCCCTCGCCCTGGGCGCTACCGGCTCGACCCTGCTGGTCTCCGAGCCCAATGACCCGAACGCGCCCAGCCGCCCTACTGAGCACTTCAATCCGGCAATCTCGGCCGACGGCAACTTCATCGCCTACGTCGGCACCGTCAGCAGCGCCAGCGACCCCGGCGGCGCCGGCGGCCCAGGGCCGACCGGCACCGGCATCTTCCTGCGCGATATGAGCGGCGGGACGACCGCAGTCAACGTCCCATTCGGTACCAGCGAACAGGGGCTCGGCTTCGAGGCAGGCGCGCCGTCGCTCTCGGGCGATGGACGCTTCCTGGCGTTCGCCTCAGAGGACCCGGATCTCAGCAACGAAGACCGCGACAACTCGACCACGCCGGCCGGCGACACCTTCCCCGTACGCGACATCTTCGTCTACGACCGGCTTAACGGCCAAGTGAGGCTCGCCTCGCGGAGCGACGGACGGCGAGGGACCAGCGGCAACGAGGACTCCAGCAACCCATCGATCTCCGCAGACGGCCGCTCCGTCGCCTTCCAGACCAACGCGACGAACATCCTCCGTGGCAGCTTCGGCGGGGTCTTCGTTCGCGATCTTCACACGGCCACCACGGTGCCAGTGGCCCGAGTCAGCTACCGCGCCGGTGGCCGCTTCGATGGGGGCTACTCGCCGTCGATCTCGGCCCACGGACGCTGGGTCGCCTTCCTCACCGTCGCCCACCTCCGGCACGGACACGCGCTCGAGGTGGCGATGCGGGACATGAAGGAGAGACGCACGTTCTTCGTCTCACGCGCAGGGGGACACCACGGCCCGCTCGGGAACGGCGACTGCAAGCTGCCCGCGATCTCCGCCAATGGCCGCTACGTCGCCTTCGCCAGCGAGGCGACAAACCTCAGCGCGATCGACAAAGGCAGCATCGAAGACGTCTTCGTCCGCGATCTGAGGACGCACCGCACGACGCTTGTCTCGCACGCCGCCGGCAAAAGGGGCGTCGCCGGGAACGGCGACTCCTCCAACCCCACGATCTCGGCCAATGGCCGCTACATCGCCTTCGAATCCGATGCCAGCAATCTCGGCGCAGCCGACAACTCCGAGGATCCGGACATCTTCGTCCGCGACATGCGCAGCGGCCGCATCACCCTCGTCTCCCGCAGTGGCGGCACTGCCTCGAACGCTCCCTCAGCCAACCCGGCGATCTCCGCCGGCGGACGCTTCGTCGCCTTCGAGTCGCGCGGCTCGAATCTGAATCCAGCGGACACCCGGCACCTCACCAGCGTCTTCCGCACTCAACTGCTGCCCTAGGCCGGTACCTCGCGTGAGTCGAGGTGTGCGGCAACCTTGCGCTTGACGCGCTGCAAGGCGTTGTCGACGGTCTTGGTGTCGCACTCGAGGCGCTCTGCCGTCGCCTCGTAGGAGTGGCCGTCTAGATAGAGGGAGAGGACGCGACTCTCGAGGTCGGAGAGGACGCCGGAGCTGCCCGAGAGGCAGGAGACGAGGCTCTCCAGCTCTTCGCTGGCGATCACCTGGTTGACCGGGTCGGTGACGCTTGGCCCGGGCAGAATCTCGTCGAGAGTGGTGTCGGAGTCGCCTGCCGCGGCCGGGGTCTGGCTGAAGGAGACGTACTGGTTGAGCGGCGTGTGCTTGTTGCGGGTCGCCGTCTTCACCGCGGTGATGATCTGGCGGGTGATGCAGAGCTCGGCGAAGCTGCGGAAGCTCGACTCGCGATCGCTGCGGTAGTCGCGAATCGCCTTGTAGAGGCCGAGCAGGCCTTCCTGGATCAGGTCGTCGCTCTCTCCTCCGAGGAGGAAGTAGGACGAGGCCTTGAGACGGACGAAACCGCGGTAGCGACGCACGATCGAGTCGTACGCGTCGGTCCGGCCCTCCTTGGCAAGCGCGACCAGGTAGTGGTCATCAAGCTCAAGTTGAGGGTTGGAGTTTGGCCGGGTGGAGCCGTTGAAATGCCCGCTGGGGAGTCGCAGTTCCTGCGTTGGTGAGGAAAGAGCCACTGATCCTTCTCCTTTGAGATGAAGGGTCGTGGCGCCGATACCTCCCCTGGTGGCGCCCTTATTGACGGATGGATCTCAGACTCAAGCTGAGGTTCACCCTTGTTGGCGCGGTAGCTTTACCGACCAGCAGAGTTCTGTCAACCCCAAATTGCGAATTTCTGCAAACGCCGTTGCGGGTGCTACGGGAGCTGGCGCTGGCGCGTAGCCTCGAAAAGCAATGCCGCGGCGGCTGCTGAGACGTTGAGCGAGTCGACTTTGCCGAGCTTTGGCAGGGCGACCAGGCCGTCGCAGACGGATGCGACGCGGGGGCGGATTCCCTTCCCCTCCCCGCCGAGGACGAGGACAGTCGGGCCGGTGAGGTCGACGGCCCAAGGGGCCTCGCTCGCGTCGGCGTCGGCGCCCCAGATCCAGAAGTTGGCCTTCTTGGCCTCAGCCAGCCAGTCGGCGAGGTTGCGGACGTGGGCGATTTCTAGGTGCTCAACGGCTCCGGCGGAAGTCTTGCAGACCACTGGCGTCACCTCGGCCGCGCGACGCTCCGGTACGACGACCCCGGCAGCGCCGGCGAACTCGGCCGAGCGGCAGACCGCCCCGAGATTGCGCGGATCCTGGACCTGGTCAAGGGCGACGATCAGCGCGTCGGGCCGCAGCAGCAGCGCCTTCGGGTCGCCGTAAGGATAAGGATCGACCTCCGCCACGACCCCTTGGTGGTCCGGCGACCCACAGAGCCGCTCGAGCTCCACATCCGAGGCCTCAGGCATGCGCCAAACCCGCCGCACACGCCGCTTTCCACACTCCGCCTCGGCGACCGGCTGCTTCCCGTAGATCAGCTGGGTCGCCACGCTCAGGCCTTCGGCACGAGCTTCGCCCCGTCAGCCGAATCCCGCACTTCCCAGCCCAGCTCGGCGAGCTCGTCGCGGATCTCATCAGCGCGCTCGAAGTCCCTCTCGGCGCGTGCTGCCTCGCGCTCCTCCATCAGCTTCCGCGCAACCTCGTCAGTCTCAGCTCCCTGATCCGGCTGGGTAAGGGAGCTGAGACCGACGAGATCCAGCATCTCCCGCACAGCTTCCGGTGCGCCTGGCACGTCTCCGCGATTGGCTTCAGCAACCAGCTCGAACACCTCAGCCATCGCCCGGGGAGTGTTGAAGTCATCGGCCAACGCGTCCCTGAAGCTGTCGAGGCGGGCCTCGGGGGAAGTCCCGACGGAGCCTCCCCGCTGTTGCTCCGGCGGGGCTTCCCCCGAGGCCCCCACCGGATGCTCCCTGAAGAAGTTCCGCAATCGCTCGACCCTTGCCTGAGCCTGCTCCATCTGCTCGGGCCCGAAAGCCAATGGCTGGCGGTAATGACCTGAGATCAGGTAGTCGACGACCGCCTCGCGCCCATAAGAGTCGAGCGCCTCGGACAGCTGAAAGATGTTGCCCTCGGACTTCGACATCTTCTCGGTACCGGTCTCGATCATCCCGTTGTGCATCCAGAGGTGGGCAAAGGGCCGCCCCGCCGCCTCGGACTGGGCGATCTCGTTCTCGTGGTGGGGGAAGACGAGGTCCGAACCACCGCCGTGGATGGTGAAGGAGGGGCCAAGCTCGGCCTCGGCCATCGCCGAGCACTCGATGTGCCAGCCCGGCCTCCCCGGGCCCCAGGGCGAGCCCCAACTCGTGTCCTCGCCCTCCTTGTGCGCCTTCCAGAGCGCGAAGTCGAGCGGGTCCTCCTTCAGCGATGCGGAGCCCGCCTCCTCGCCCTGGTCCATGTCCTCGGTGCGGCGGTTGGAGAGCTTGCCGTAGCCGTCAAAGCTGCGCACGCGGAAGTAGACGTCGCCGCCGGACTCATAGGCGTGTCCCGACTCGACCAGGTCGCCGATCAGGGCGATGATCCCGTCGATCGTCTCGGTCGCCAGCGGCTCGGTGTCGGGGCGGCCGAGGCCGAGGCGGTCGGTGTCCTCGAGGTAGGCCCGCGTCATCCGCTCGGCGAACTCGGCCGAGGGCTCGCCCACCGCCTCTGCGGCCTCGTAGATCTTGTCGTTGATGTCGGTGACGTTGACGACCAGCTTCGCCCGGTAGCCCTCGGAGCGCAGAAACCGCGCCAGCAGCGAGAAGATGACGAACGGGCGGGCGTTGCCGATGTGGATGCGGCTGTAGACGGTCGGCCCGCAAGCGTAGATCCCGACCTCGCTGCCGGAGTCGAGCGCGCGTAGCTCGCCGCTCAGCGTGTCCCTGATCCGCACCTCTCGCATCGGGGCGGATGCTAGAGGGGGCTAGAACGTCCGGTAGCCCGCGCCCGAGTCGGCGGACTCGTTGCGCGACCAAGTTGGTGCCGTTTGATCGGCCGCGGCGAGCACCTCACGACGCGCGCGCTTGGCGCTGGCCTTGATCTCCTCCTCGGCGGCGCGGCGCAAGCGCTCCTCGCGCTGTTCGGCCTGGCCACGGATCCGCTCCGACTCGGCCTGCAGCTGCTCCTCGGCCCGCACCCTGGCCTTCTCGGTTGCCTCGCCTTCGACCTTCTCGATCAGCTTGCGCACCCGTTCCTGCGCCTCGCGGCGGACGTCCACGGTGCCCTGCATCACCCGCTCCTCGATCTCCGCCTCGAGCCGGACGGCGAGCTGATGTGACTCCTCGGCGCGGGCCTCGGCCTCGGCGGCGCGCTGCTCGGCGGCAGCGACGCGCCGGTCGGCCTCAGCCTGGGCCTTTTCGAGCACCTCGCCGGTTCGCTTCGAAGCTTCCTCTTCGGTGCGCTTCACCGCCTGCGCCGTCACCTGGTCGGCCTGCGCTTTGGTTGTGGCCATCTGCGTCGCGATTGCCTCGCGGTCGGCCTCGGCCGCTCGCTGCGCCCGCTCAAAGGCCTTCTCGGCGCGATCGCGCGCCTCCTCGGCATGGGCCACACGCGCCTCAGCCGCGCGCCGTTTCTGGCGCTCAGCGGCGATCCGCTCGCGG
Organism: uncultured Solirubrobacterales bacterium; assembly: GCA_963718755.1. Classification (GTDB taxonomy): domain Bacteria; phylum Actinomycetota; class Thermoleophilia; order Solirubrobacterales; family 70-9; genus VRUE01. Next base: position 2,055,211 of record OY970376.1, on the reverse strand, counting down.
CCCTGCTCGCCGAGCGTGGCCAGCGTCGCCTTCGCCCGCTGCTTGGTCTCGGCATTGCGCCGTTCGGCCCGGGCCACCCGCTCCTCGCTCTGCCGGACCCACTCCAGCGCCTGGCCAGCGACACCCTGGATCTCTCCAGTCGCCTCGTTCAGAGCGTTCAGGTTGATGGCGGGCTCACCCACTCGTCGCAACCTACTACCAGCCCCGGAAGCCATGCCACCGACGCGGGGTCCAAAACCCCGCAATTAGCGCGGAGGACTAGGCGGACTGCTCGGCCTCGCGCGCGTGCAGATCGCGCTTGAGGATCTTGCCGCTCGCGTTGCGCGGCAGCTCTGCCAGGAACTCGACCTCGCGCGGGGCCTTGTAGCCGGCGAGATGGGCCTTGACGTGGGCTTTCAGCTCTTCGCCAGAGACCTCGGCCTCCTCGACAAGCACCACGAAGGCTTTCAGCCGCTGGCCGAACTCCTCATCCTCGACCCCGATCACCGCCACCTCGACCACTGCCTCGTGGTCGGCCAGCAGGTCCTCAACCTCGCGTGGGAAGACGTTCTCACCACCGGAGACGATCATCTCATCGTCGCGACCGTCGATGAAGAGCCGCCCGGAGGAATCGATGTGGCCGACGTCGCCACTGCTCAGCAGGCCGTCGATCGCGTCCTTGCTGCCACCGCCGGTGTAGCCCTCGAAGGACATCTCGTTGCCGACGAAGATCCGCCCGACCTCGCCTCGCGGCACCTCGTTCCGCTCCTCGTCATAGAGACGAACGACCGTGCCCCGCGGAGGCCGGCCCGCCGTCCCCGGAGCCGCGCGTAGATCGGCTGGCGTGGCGACGGTGGCGTAAGCGACCTCGGTCGAGCCGTAGAGGTTGTAGACGTTGTCGCCGAAGCGGTCCATCCAGGCGATCGCCAGCTCACCCGGTAGGGCCGAGCCGGAGAGCGAGGTGATCCGCAGCGAGGAAAGGTCGTAGGAAGCGAGCGTCTCCTCGGGCAGCTGCAGGATGCGCTGGAGCATCACCGGCACCACCGCGAGCACATGCGCACGACTCTTCTGCACCGCCCGCAGCGTCTCCTCGGGGTCAAAGCGCCGCCGCAACACCAGCGTCGAAGCCGTCGGCAGGCTCATCACGAAGTGGAAGAAGCCCCAGGAGTGGAAGAGCGGCGCCGCGACCACCATCGTCTCGCGGCTGCGGTAGGGGATCTTGTCGATCAGGGCAGCGAGGGCGAGGAGGCCGTCGGGGCTGGAGCGCTGGGCGCCCTTCGGCGTCCCCGTCGTGCCCGAGGTGAGGATGACGAAGCGCGGTTTGTCCGGCGGCGGCTTCAGGTTCGACTCGTCGCCCGAGGCGATCAGCGAGTCCAGCGTCTGCGCCTCGGTCTCGCCCTCGCTCCAGCCGACCACCCGCTGCACACCCTCATCGACGCCGCCCAGCAGCTCGGTGAACTCCTCGTCGTAGACGAGCACCTTCGGGCTCTCGCGGCGGGTCACCTCAGCCAGCTGAGGACCGGCGAACATCGTGTTCAGGTACAGCGCGCTGGCGCCCAACTTGGCCGCGGCAAGCGTCGTCTCGATGAAGCCGCGGTGGTTGCGGCACATGATCCCCACCCCGTCCCCAGGGCCGATCCCCATCCGTTCGAAGGCGTGGGCCAGCGAGTTTGAGCGCCGCTGCACCTGCTCGAAGGTCAGCGAGCCACGTTCGTCGATCAAGGCCGTCTCGTGCGGGTGGCGAATCGCCGCGGTCGTACTGCCGAGAGCGGGCGAGGCGCCCCAGCGCACGAAGGCGGAAATGACCTTCGCGGATTTGTCGGGGCGCTGCGGAGCGAGGACGCCGGCTTCGCGCAGCACCCGGACCTCGAACGCTTTGTCCGAGGCGGCCTGCCGCGCCGCTGCTGCGATCGATCCGAGCTTGCCCATCGAGCCGGGAAGCCTATTCGCTCTCCACCGAAGCGACCGCAATGCAGGCGATTCCCTCGCCGCGGCCGATCCAGCCCATGCCCTCGTTGGTCGTCGCCTTGACGCTGACCCGGGCCGAGGTGACGTCGGCAAGGGTGCGCTCCATCTCCGCCCGGTGCGACCCCAGCCGCGGCGCCTCGCAGATCACGGTCGCATCGATGTTGAGGATGCGACCGCCGATCGTGCCGACGACGGTGCTCAGCATGTCGATCGAGTCGGCATCGCGCCAGCGCTCCTCGTCGTCGGGGAAGAGCGTGCCGATGTCGCCCTGGCCTGCGGCGCCGAGCAGCGCATCGATCACGGCGTGGGTGAGGACGTCGGCATCGGAATGGCCACTCAGTCCGCGCTCGTGCTCGATCTCGACCCCGCCCAGAATCAGGGGGCGGCCATCGGCGAAGCGGTGGCTGTCGTAACCAATTCCCACGCTCATGCGATCAGCGATTCTCGCCTACCCCGGCGGGAAGCGGCGCCAAACTCCGCCGGCGGCGCTCGAAGGTGCTGATCTCCCCCACGTCCATCTCCGCGAGGAACTCCAGCGCTCGCTCGTAGCCGAACCCGACCTGCTCGGGTAGGTGGGCGTCGGAGGAGAGGGCGAAGGCGGCCCCCGCCTCGACGCACATCTCGGCGAAGGCCCGCGCGGGGTAGAGCTCACCGACCGGCTTGCGCAATCCCGCGGTCGAGACCTCGACTGCGATTCCGCTCTCGGCGATCGCCTCGACCGCAGGCTCGTAGTAGTGGCGCGGGTCGCGCTCGGGCAGCGGCCGGCCCCGCCCCCAGACCTTGACCAAGTCGGGGTGGGCGAGGATGTCGAAGAGGCCGCTGCGGGCGCACTCGGCCAGCGCCTCGAAGTAGCGACGCCAGACCTCGTCGGCGTCTCCATGCCCCTCCCAGACGTCCCAGCCCTCGTGGTCGACCGCCGCCTCGCCGACGAAGTGGACCGAACCGACCACGTAGTCGAAGTCGCGCGCCTCGAGCAGATTCGCGGTGCGGTCCTCGGCGCCGGGGACGAAGTCGCACTCGATCCCGAGCTTGAGGCCGGCGCCGCGGACGAACTCGCAGTAGGCGTCGAGGTCGTCGCGCGCCTGCTCTTCCCAGAAGGGATGACGCCAGAGCTCGAGCGCCTGGGTGAAGCGATAGACGTGCTCGGAGACGCCGAGCTCCTCGACCCCGGCGGCTGCCGCCGCCTCGCGGTAGCTCTCGACGTTCTCGGCCGTGAAATAGCGCTCCGGGGGAGTATCGGGCTCGTCCGGGCGCAGGTGCAGGTGGTAGTCGGTCAGCACGGCCCACAAGTTACGGCCTACGGACGTGCCGCCACTTCGAGGTCCATATGGGTGCATAAGTGACGGCACGTCCCCGTAGGATCGCGGCATGGTCCACCTGCGGATCGTCGTCCCACCTGAGCTGTCCGAGAAAGTGATGGGCCTGCTCGAAACGACGCCTTCGGCCTGCAACTTGGTCTACCTCCCCGGCACGGCCCGCCAGCCAAACGGGGACGTGGTCCTCTGCGACATCGCCCGCGAGGACGCCAGCGTGGTCATCGACGACCTGAAGGAGCTCGGGGTGGCGCGAGACGGCTCGATCGCCCTGGAGCAGATCGACTCGCAGATCTCCGACGTGGCCAAGCGGGCCGAGAAGGCAGCGCGGGGCGCCCCATCCGACGCCGTGGTCTGGGAGGAGGTCGAGTCCCGCACCTCCGAGAGCAGTGAGCTCGGCGGCAACTTCCTCGTCTTCATGGTCCTCGCCTGCCTGATCGCGTCGGTGGGCATCTTCACCGGCTCGCCGATCCTGATCGTCGGCGCGATGGTCGTCGGGCCCGAGTTCGGCCCGTTGGCGGGACTCTGCGTGGCTGTCGTCGAGCGCCGCCGCGGCCCCGCCCTGCGTTCACTGACCGCCCTCACCGTCGGCTTCCCGGTCGGGATCACGGCTGCCTTCCTCTTTACCTTGATCTGCGTCGCCACCGGCCTGATCGACTCCAACTTCAAGAGCATCGACAACCCGCTGACGCAGTTCATCGCCGAGCCGGACACGTTCTCGATCGTCGTCGCCGTCTTCGCGGGGACGGCCGGCGTCCTCTCACTCACGTCTGCCAAGTCGGGGGCGCTGGTGGGGGTGCTGATCTCGGTGACCACGATCCCTGCGGCCGCCAACATCGGCGTCGCCGCCGCACTCGGCAACTGGGACGACTGGATCGGCGCGATGACCCAGCTAAGCCTCAACGTGGTGGGGATAGTGCTGGCAGGCACGGCGACCCTCTCCGTGCAGCGCGCTCTATATGAGCGCCGCCGACGACGTCACGTCGCTGAAAATTCCCTAGGCCGCGAAAACCAAGCAGGTCGGGGGATGCAGGGAGACCGGTGAGGGGAGCGCACTGTTCGTGCGTGACCCGATCCGGGCGACCGAAGACCCCGAGATGCGCCGGTTTGCAGCGGCCTAGGCCGGCTTGCCGCGGCCTAGCGCTCGGCGAGGAGCAACTCGGCGAGGCGCAGATCCCGCGGCGTCGTCACCTTGAGGTTTTCGGGCAAAGAGGGGTGGATCAGCACGCGTCCCCCCGCCGCCTCGATCAGCATCGCCTCGTCGGTTGCCGTCTCGACCTGGGCGGAATCGGCTTCGAGCGCGCGGCGCAAGGCCGCGACCCGGAAGACCTGAGGCGTCTGCGCCGCCCAGAGGCCGCTGCGATCCACCGTCGCCTCAACCTCGCGTGGTTCCTTATTCAAGCCATGCGCAACTAAGGAACCACGCGCTGGGGGTTTTGCCCCTACGCGCTTGATCGTGTCGGTGACCGGGGTGGCGGCGATGGCTCCGTCCGCCTCAGGGTCGGCGACGAGGGTCGCGACGACGCCTTCGATCAGCTCAGGCGTCACCAGAGGCCGTGCCGCGTCGTGGATCGCGACCAGCTCGGTCCCCACCGCCGCCAGGGCGTTGGCAACCGATTGCGCGCGGGTGGCGCCCCCGTCGACGACCACCAGGTCGTGCCCACCGAGGTCGTGGACGTGCCCGGGCGGGCAGGCGACGACGATCGAGCGCACGCCGGCGGCGCGCATCGCCGCGATCGACCACTCGACCAGCGGCCGGCCGGCAAGCGGCACGAAGGCCTTCGGGCCGCCGGCTCCGAGCCTCTCCCCGGAGCCGGCGGCCGCGATGACCGCGGTGACGGATGCTGCGCGAGAGTTCATCCGGTCGCGGATGAGTCCCGGCTAGGCGGTTGCGGCGAAGCGCTCCTCCAGCAGCCCGTCGAGGTACTCCTCCGCGCCCTCCTCGTCCTTGTCGAGCGCGTACATGAACTCCGACGCGAGGATCTTCTTGGCCCGCGTGTACATCTGCTTCTCGCCGGTGGAGAGTCCCTTCTCCATCTCGCGAAGCGCCAGGTTGCGGACGACCTCGGCGAGCTCGAACACGTCGCCGGTCTTGATCTTCTCGCGGTTGTACTTGAAACGCCGGTTCCAGTTCTTTGGCATCTCGGAAACATCATCGGTGAGGACGGATGTGACCTTCTTGATTTCGACCTCGTCGATGACCCGCCGCAGCCCCGCCTTGCCGGCGTTTTCGCAAGGAACCATCACGGTGAGTTCGTTGTGGAGGATCTTGATCGTGAGGTATTCACGCTCCTCACCCATCAGCTCCCGCGTTTCTTTCTTCATCACCAAGCCGGCACCGTGATGCGGATAGACGACCTTGTCGCCCTCCTCGAAGTCGCAGACGTACTCGACCTCGACCTCCTCGATGCTTACCTCAGTGGTCTCCTCTAGCTGGGGAATCGCTTGCTCCTTTCCATTTGCGACGGCCTCTGGTGGCCGTCAACTCTGTAAGTACCGGTCGACCAGCTCGACCTCCCGGAGCCTCCGCAAGCCCTCGCGGATGTCCTTCGCCCTGGTCTCGCCGACGTCCTCGACTGCTTCGAGATCGGCGTCGGATGCCGTCAGGATCTGCTCCAGGCCGCCCAGGTCTTGGATGATCTTCTGGACGACAAGCTTGGGGATGCGCGGGATCCGGCCCATCACGCGGTAGCCGCGCGGCCCAACCGGGAAGTCGAGGGTGTTGAGCTTGCGGTCGTAGCCGAGCAGCTCGGCGAGACGACCGAAATCGAGCACGTCCTCGTGCGGCAGGCGAGCCAGCGACTGCAGGACGGTGGTCAGGTTCTGCTCGGAGTCTTCGACCGAGTAGTCGCGGATCAGCGCCGACTTGTCGGCGTTGACGCCGACCATCGTCTCCTCCAGCTGCATCTCGATCAGCCGCCCCTCGGTGCCGAGCTCGACGATGTAACGCTCGACCTCGACCGCCATCCGCGTCGTCAACTCGGCCCGCTGCAGCACGGTGAGCGCGTCATAGAGGACACCGCCGCCCTCGAACTCGAGCACGGTGAGGCGATCGGAGACCTGTTCGAGCCGCTCGCGGTACTTCTCCAGCGTCGCCAGGCCCTGGTTCGCCTTGGCGAGCACGGCGGGGATCTCCTGCAGGATGTACTTGGTCCCCTCGACGTAGAGGGATACGACGTCGCGGCGCTGGGAGATCGCCACGACCAGCGCGTCGGTCTGTTTGGAAACGCGCTCGGCGGTGCGGTGGCGGGTGCCGGTCTCCGAAGAGAGGATCGTCGGATCGGGCATCAGCTGGACGTTGGCCCAGACGATTTTGGTCGCCTCGGCGTTGAGCACGATCGCGCCGTCCATCTTTGCCACCTGGTAGAGCATCGCCGGCGTGTAGTCGATGCCGAGCTCGATCCCGCCGGAGAGCATGTGGGAGATGTCGCCGGGGTCGCCGACGACGATCAGGCCCCCGGTGCGGGCGTGGACGATGTTGTCGATACCCTCACGCAGGGCGCCGCCTGGAGCGACAACATCCAAGGCCCTCAGTAGCCGGGGATCCTGCCGTTCCGCTAGCTCGTGAAGCTCATCCCCTGGCGGTGAAGACATCTCGTCTAGGATGGCAAATTCCGCTCTACAATGCGGTCTGGCTAATCCCTAGTGGACAGGTCGGAAAAGACATTGTCAAGCGAATCAGTCACCCAAGGGCCATCCCGGTAGGGGTTCCACTTAACTTTTTGGGTGAAGTGGAAGCGGTCGTCCGTGAAATGCGGTGGCCAAAAAGTACAAGACGTTCCACCCCTACCGGGATGGCCCTGACACCGCCTAGAGATGGAAATGTCGGTGATAGCGATGGGGAGCGGGCGCCGGGCGGCCCGAATCGCGGACGAAGGCCCAGGTGAGGGCGGTGCCGGCTACGCAAAGGGCGACCAGGACCCAGGTGGAGCCGGCCACCGAGTCGGCAAAGGAGCCGTTGTCGCCGAGCAGCGCGTGGAATACAGCTCCGGTGACGGCAAGGGCGATCGTGCCGGCCATTACCCGATCCATCGCCAGCACGCCGGAGGCAATGCCGACTTTCTCCGCCGGCATCGCCGCCATCGCCGCGGTCGACATTGGCGCATAGACGAGCCCGAGCGCGACCCCGAACGGGAGGTAGCCGGCCAACAGCAAGCCGTAGGGGCTGCTGGCGTCGATCTGGGTCAAGGCGAGCAACCCAACCGTGCCGAGGATCATCCCGGCGGTCATCAGCTTGCGGGCACCGAAGCGGGCGATCAGCCGGCCAGAGAAGGGCGAGACGAAGATCATCGGCACCGTGATCGGCAGGATCAGCAGCCCGCTCAGCACGGCGGAGTGACCCCGCACGTCTTGCAGGTACTGAGACTGGAAGAACATCACCGACCAATAGGCCCCGACGAGGGCGAAGGCGGCGGCACTGGCGCCGAAGTAGGGGCCGTTGCGGAAGAGGGAGAAATCGACGATCGGCTCTGGCGAGCGGTGCTCGATGCGCCAGAACGCGTACAGCGAGCTGACCCCAAACAGCGCCAGCAAAGCGGTCACACCCCCACTCCACACCCGCGCCTGCACAAGGGCCAGAACGACGGCGGTGAGCCCGATGCCGAGCGTGGCCAGCCCCGGCAGGTCGACCCGCCGGCCCGCGCCGGGGTCGGTCGACTCCGGCGCAGCAAGCGCCATGATCGCGATCCCGAGCGCGGCGATCGGCAGGTTGATCCAGAAGATCAAGCGCCAGTCGAGATCAACGAGCGCACCACCCGCAAGCGGCCCTATGCCCAGCGCAACAGCCGATATCCCCGCCCAAATGCCGAGCGCCCGAGCCTGCTCGCCGGCCGGGAAGGCGTTGCAGACGATCGCCAACGAGAGCGGCAACATCGGCGCCGCCCCCACTCCTTGCAACACGCGGCCGCAGATCAGGGTCAGTTCGTCGTCGGCTGCGCCGGAGACGACAGAGCCCAGTGCAAAGAGAACCAGGCCGGCGAGGTAGAGCCGCTTACGGCCGAAGATGTCGCCGAGCCGCCCCGCCGTGACTACGAACGCGGTGATCGCCAGTAGGTAGCCGTTCATAACCCACTGCAAGCCAGCCGCGGTGGCGCCAACGTCGTGCCTGATGCTGGGCAGCGCCAGGGCAACGACCGTCGAGTCCAACATCAGGATGAAGAGGCCGGAGCAAGCGCCGACGAGGGTCCACCATGGACGGGACATGCGCGGCAGGCTATGCGCAGAAGGGGATAGGTGCCCCTCTCCCGGAGGCTCCGGGACCAGCGCTTGAACCCTGTACGGCGAACCAGCTGCGCGACGGTCTCCGGGAGAGGGGCACCTATCCCCTTCCCCCTCAGTGCGTGGCGAGGTCGCGCGCGGGATCGATACCCCAGCGGGTGCCCACGGCAGCGAGGTCTTTGTCGAGCGGCCAGCGATCTGGTCGCTCCGCGCCCTCATGCGCGGGATTGGCCCCCTTCAGCGCCATGCAGCCGGTGTTGTCGCCGACGGCGCGGATCGCGGCGACGTCCTCCTCGCCCAGCCGCTGCTCCGCTGGCAGGTTCGCCAGCTCGACCCGCTTGGCCTCGATCGGACATGCCTCCGCCCCGGCCTCCTGGATCAGGGTCGGGACGACGCACTCGACCGCGGGATGGGCGAGGTTCCACTGGCAGGCGAGCTGGATCGGGGTGAGCCTTGCTCGTTCGGCAAACGGCAGCACCTGCTCCAGCTTCTCCAGCCCGGCCTCGATCCACCCATCCGGGCGGAAGGCCCGATGATCCCCCTGGGCCAGCTCCATTCCCGGCCGCAGATCGCCCCAGAAGAGGCCGCCGTAATCGACGACGCGAGTGATCACCTTGACGCCATGGCGGGCGGCCGCCTCGAGGCAGAGCTCGCCGGGCCAGGGCTCGAACGGGTTGAGGATGATCATCGCCCAATCGATCCGCTCGCCGAAGCGCTCGATGCAGGAGATCAGGTCGAGGGTGAAGCCGTTGGCGGGACCGGGTGCGACGCCGATCTGGCCGGTCAGGCCCGCGTCGCGCAGTGCCGACATGCCGTCCCAGACCGCCTCGCTGGAGTAGCCGATGCGGTCGGGGTTGTGGAGTAGCAGCAAGTCGAAGCGCTCGGTGCCGAGCCGCTCTAGGCTGCGCTCCGCTGCCATCCGCAAGTAGCTGGCGTAATTTTCAGGTCCGCGCAGGCGCGGGTCGGTAAAGCGGGGGAAGCCGCGGGGGCCGTCGCGCTCGCCCTCGTAGAAGTCGTGGCCAACGGCGCCGACCAGCGAGTACTCCTCGCGCGGAACACCACTCAACGCCCGCCCAAGGATCCGGTCAGCCTCACCCTGCCCGTAGGTGTCGGCGGTGAGCACGGTGTCGATGCCACCACCTGGAGTCAGCAGCCCCTGCAGCCGCTCCTCCTCGATCTTCTCGCCGTAGCGGATGAAGCGACCGCCGCTCCAGGTGCCGAGGGCGGTGCGGCCGGGCTCGCGCATCGAACTTTGGGAGGGCGCTAGCCCTCGCCGTCGCCGGCGGGTGGAGCGTCGGCGCGAGGATCGTCGTCCTCGCTGACCTCGTCCTTTTTGGCGCCGACGCCGACCTTCTCCGGCTCGGGCTTCGCCTTCTTCAGCGGCTTCTTCGGCGCAACGATGGTCAGCTTCAACGGTTTGTCGTCCTCGTCGCCGGCGGCATCGCGCTCGACCACCACGGTCGAGCCCGGGACCATCGGCCCCTGGCGCAGGACTTCGTCGGCGAGCGGATCCTCGATGTAGCGCTGGATCGCGCGGCGCAGCGGCCGGGCGCCCATCGACGGGTCCCAGCCTTTGTCGACCAGGAGATCCTTGGACTCGTCGCTCAGCTCCAGCTGCAACTCGTGCTCGGCAACCTGGACGCGGACCCGGTTGATCATCAGGTCAACGATCTCCTTGACCTCGTCCTTGGCGAGCTTGTGGAAGACGATCACCTCGTCGATCCGGTTGAGGAACTCGGGCCGGAAGACTTTTTTCAGGTCACCCATGATGCGGTTTTTCATGTCACCGTAGGACATGCCCGTCTCGTCGGCGACGGTGAAGCCGATCGAGGTGTTCTTGGCGATCTCCGAGGCGCCGATGTTCGAGGTCATGATCACGATCGCGTTGCGGAAGTCGACCGTGCGGCCCTGGGCGTCGGTGAGCCGCCCGTCCTCGAGGATCTGCAGCAGGATGTTGAAGACGTCGGGGTGGGCCTTCTCGATCTCGTCGAGCAGCAGCACGCTGTAGGGCTTGCGCCGCACAGCCTCGGTCAGCTGACCGCCCTCGTCGTAGCCGATGTAGCCAGGCGGCGAGCCGACCAGGCGGCTGACCGCGTGCTTCTCCATGTACTCGGACATGTCGATCCGCACCAGCGCCTCCTCGTCGCCGAAGAGGAACTCGGCGAGCGTGCGCGCAAGCTCGGTCTTGCCGACCCCCGACGGGCCGAGGAAGATGAACGAGCCGGACGGGCGCTTCGGGTCCTTGATCCCGGCGCGGGAGCGGCGGATCGCCTTGGAGACGGCGGTGATCGCGACCTCCTGGCCGATCACCCGCTTGTGCAGCTCCTCCTCCATGCGGATCAGTTTCTTGGTCTCGGCCTCGGTCAGCTTGAAGACCGGGATGCCGGTCCACATCGAGACGATGTCGGCGATCTCTTCCTCGCCGACGTCGGGTCGCTCGGACGAATCGCCCTCTGACCACTCGTCTTCGAGCTGGCGCTTGCGGGTCGTCAGCTGGCGCTCGGTGTCGCGCAGGTTGGCGGCTTTCTCGAACTCCTGAGCCTCGATCGCCGACTCCTTTTCGCGCCGCGTCTTTTCCACTTCCTCCTCGAGGTCGCGGTAGACGGGCGGTGCGCTCATCGACTTGATCCGCATCCGCGAGGCGGCCTCGTCGATCAGGTCGATCGCCTTGTCGGGCAGGAAGCGGTCGGAGATGTAGCGGTCGGCGAGCTCGGCCGCAGCGGCCAGCGCGTCGTCGGTGATGTTGACGCGGTGGTGCTGCTCGTAGCGCTCGCGCAGGCCCTCGAGGATCTTGACCGTGTCCTCGACCGAGGGCTGGTCGACCCTGATCTGGGCGAAGCGGCGCTCCAGCGCCGAGTCGCGCTCGAGGTATTTGCGGTACTCGTCGAGCGTCGTCGCGCCGATCGTCTGCAGCTCGCCGCGGGCAAGCGCCGGCTTCAGGATCGAGGCAGCGTCGATCGCACCCTCGGCAGCACCGGCGCCGACCAGGTTGTGAAGCTCGTCGATGAAGAGGATGATGTCGCCGCGCTGGGTGATCTCCTTCATCACCTTCTTCAGCCGCTCCTCGAACTCGCCGCGGTACTTCGAGCCGGCGACCAGCGCCGCCAGGTCGAGCGTGTAGATCTGCTTGTTGCGCAGCAGCTCCGGCACCTCGCCGTTGTTGATCCGCGCCGCCAGGCCCTCGACGACGGCGGTCTTGCCGACACCCGGCTCGCCCAGCAGCACCGGGTTGTTCTTGGTACGGCGGGAGAGGATCTGCATGATCCGCTCGATCTCGGTTTCGCGGCCGATGACGGGGTCGAGCTTGCCCTCCTCGGCCAGTTTGGTCAGGTTGCGGCCGAACTGGTCGAGCAGTTTCGAAGACTTTTTGCCGGCGCCCTCGCCCTGGCCGCCTCCGCCGCCACCCTGGCGACGGCCCCCTGGGCCGGACAGCATCCGAATTACCTCGTTGCGGATCTTGTCGGAATCGGCGTCGAAATCGAGCAGGATGCGGGCGGCGACGCCCTCGTTCTCGCGCACCAGGCCGAGCAGGATGTGCTCGGTGCCGATGTAGTTGTGGCCGAGCGAGAGCGCCTCGCGCAACGCCAGCTCGAGCACCTTCTTGGCGCGCGGGGTGAACGGGATCTGGCCGGAGGTGACCTCCTCGCCGGAGCCGACGATCCGCACGACCTGGGAGCGGACCCGCTCGGTCGTGATGTCGAGAGACTCGAGGACGCGGGCAGCCAGGCCCTCCTCCTCGCGCAGCAAGCCGAGCAGGATGTGCTCGGTGCCGATGTAGTTGTGTTTCAGCGTGCGAGCCTCTTCCTGCGCCAGGACCACCACCTGACGGGCTCGCTCAGTGAATCTCTCGAACAAAGGCTTCCTCTCTTGACCGTCTAACGCTCAAACGCGATTGGCGGTCGGAAGTACCGGGGCGCCCTTCGAAGTCTCGGGAAGCGCCTATGTGCCACTACACGATACCGAGAGCTGCCCTCCGGCCTTGGGACCTCTATTGCCGCTAGTAGCGGGTTTTCAGCCGCCATTTCGGCCTTTCCGGGAACCACCCTGACGACTTAACCCCCTATATGGGTCGGTAAGTCGCCAAGGCGTCAGCTCCGCATCGCCGGGAAAAGCACCACCTCACGCAGGCTGCGGGCCCCCGTGAGCATCATCGCGAGCCGGTCGATCCCCAGTCCGACCCCGCCGGTTGGCGGCATCCCGTGTTCGAGCGCCTCGACAAAAGCCTCGTCGTAAGGCTGTGCCTCTTCGTCCCCCCGCTTCAACTCCGCAGCCTGTTGCTCAAAGCGTTTCCTCTGCTCGTCCGGGTCGTTGAGCTCGCTGAAGGAGTTGGCGATCTCGATCCCGCCGATGAAGGCCTCCCAGCGCTCGACCACGCCCGGCTCTGAGCGGTGCGCCTTCGCGAACGGCGAGAGCTCAACCGGGTAGTCGACAATGAAGGTCGGCTGGATCAGCTCCGGCTCGACCGACTTGGCGAGCAGCCCGTCGACCAGCTTGCCCCAGCCCTCACTCGGGTCCGGCTCGCCCCCCATCGCCTTCGCCAATGCCTCGCGGGTCGGGTGCTCGCTGATGTCGATACCGGTCCGCTCCCGCACGGCATCGCGCAATGAGACGCGCTTCCAGGGTGGTGCCAGGTCGATCTCGACCCCGTCGCGCTCGACCACGGTCGTGCCGAGCACCCGCTCCGCCACCTCGGCGACCAGCAGCTCGAGGTCGTGTGCGGTCTTCTCGTAGTCGGCGTAGGCCTCGTACCACTCGAGCATCGTGAACTCGGGGTTGTGCTTGTGCGAGACACCCTCGTTGCGGAAATCCTTGCCCAGCTCGTAGACCCTGTCGATGCCGCCGACGACGAGCCGCTTGAGGTAGAGCTCGGTGGCGATCCGCAGGTAGAAGTCGCGATCGAGGGCGTTGTGGTGGGTCGTGAACGGCAGCGCCAGGGCGCCGCCGTAGAGCGGCTGCAGCACCGGCGTCTCGACCTCGACAAAGCCGTGCTCGTCGAGCCAGCGGCGAATTTCGGAGATCGCCCGGGCGCGGATCGCGAAGACGCGGCGGCTCTCCTCGTTGGCGAGCAGATCGAGCTCGCGCTGGCGGTAGCGGGTTTCGACGTCCTCCAGCCCATGGAACTTGTCGGGCGGCGGCCGCAGGCTCTTGGCCAGCAGGCGCCAGTGATCGATCGCCAGCGAGAGCTCACCGCCACGGCGCGTCGCCAGCGCCGTCCCCTCGACGCCGACGAAGTCGCCGAGATCGAGGTCGACCAGCAGCTCGAATGCCTCCTCGCCCAGCTTGTCGGCAGTGGCGTGGAGCTGGATCTGGCCGCTGCCGTCGCGCAGATCTAGAAAGGCGGCCTTGCCGTGACCGCGACGGGCGACGATCCGCCCGGCGACGCGGTGCCGCGAGTCGGTCTCGACCCCAGCCGCCAGCCCCTCGTGGGCCGCCCGCACCTCAGCAATCTCCTCCCGTTCGGCGAACTCATGCGGAAACGGATCGATCCCCGCCTCGCGCAACCGCTCCAGCTTCTCGCGGCGGTCACGGAGGACGTCGGAAAGCTGCTGCTCCTCTGGCTCGCTCATCGAGGGCGAGCCTATCGACCGCTAGGCCGACTCGATTTTGGTGATTTTGAGTTTCTTCTTCGGCCCGCGCGGCACCTCGACGCTGACCACGTCGTTGCGCTTGTGACCGAGCAGCGCTTTGCCGATCGGTGACTCGTTGGAGAGCTTGTGTTCGGCCGGGTTGGCCTCGGTCGAGCCGACGATCTGGAATTTCTGCGAGTCGCCGCTTTTCTGGTCTTTGACGTGGACGACCGAGCCGAAGCTGACTTCGTCGGTGTCGACCTCCTTCTCGTCGATCACCGTGGCGCGGCGCAGCCGCTCTTCGAGCCGGGCGATCCGCCCCTCGAGCAGCGCCTGCTCGTTCTTGGCGTCGTCGTACTCGGCGTTCTCGGAGATGTCGCCGAACTCGCGGGCCTCCTTGATCCGTTCCGCAACCTCGCGCCGTTTGGCGGTCGACAGGTGCTCGATTTCCTCTTTGAGCTTTTCGAGCCCTTCCGGAGTGATTACGGCTTGACGAGTCACTTTGCGCTGACCTCGCTTTGACTTGCTGGACGTGGATTTGCCCGGCCCTGAGACCAAAAATGCCCGGGAGTGACGGCTTGCGCACGCCACACCTGGGCCGGAAGTCGCGGGATTATAGCGAGGGCGTCAGCCCGACACTCAGGGGAATTTGGGCGGCGATCAGCTGACGGGCCCGGGGCAGGTCAGCGCTGCGCTGCAGCTCGGCGGCAACCTCCGGCGAAGCGCCGAGCGCGTCGACGTACCAGGGGTAGAACTTGCGCAGGTATCGGGTCGCCCGCTCGGTCCCAAGATGCTCCTCGGCCCGGTCGACGGTCCAGAGCAACTCGGCGACGACCTCCTCGCGCGACGGGGGCTCGCTGCGGCGGCCGGTCAGTTCCTCGAACAGCCAGGGGTTGCCGAGGCAGCCGCGGGCGAGCATCACCGCGGCGGCGCCGGACTCGCGGTAGGCGCGGCGCACCGATTCGGCGTCGTCGAGGCCGCCGGAGACGATCACCGGGACCCCGATCCGCTCGACCAGCTCGCGGGTGAGGACATAGTCGGGGCTGCCCTTGTGTTTGGTCGTCGCCGCGCGCGGGTGGAAGCCGATCGCCGCGGCGCCGCCCTCCTCGGCCAGCCGCACGGCGAGCTCGAAGCCGGAGCGGTCGCCGGGGCGCAGCCCCGAGCGCAGCTTCACCGTTACCGGCAGGCCGCTGCCCTCGATCGCGCCGCGCAGCAGGACCAAGGCCAGCTCGGGGTCGGCGAGCAGCTCGACCCCGGCGCCGGTCTTGCGCACCTTGCGCACCGGACAGCCCATGTTGATGTCGATCAGATCGGCGCCGGCCTCGGCGGCGACCGCAGCACCGGAGCGCATCACATCGGGGTCGTGGCCGAACAGCTGCACCGAGACCGGGTGCTCGTCGGGATGGATCCGCATCAGCTCGCGCAGGGTGCGCTCGTTGCGGTAGTGCAACCCGAAGCTGGAGATCATCTCCGAGACGGCGAGGCCCGCCCCGTGCCGCTTCGCCTGCAGGCGGACGAACCAGTTGCCGATCCCCGCCAGCGGCGCCAGCAGGACGCGGTTGGCGATACGGACACCGCCGATCTCGAAGGGGTCGGTCAGCTCATGAGTTGCGCTCATGGATCAACCGTAGACCCTTGAGCGTGAGCATCTCGTCGACCTCGTCGATCGTCTCGGTGAAGGGAACGATCGTCGAGGCAAGGCCACCGGTGGCAAGCAGCTGCACCTCGCCCATTTCGTCCTCGATGCGGCGAACGACGCCGTCGATCAGGCCGGCAAAGCCGAAGATCACCCCGGACTGGATCGCCGCCCGGCTGGAGCGGCCGATCGCGGTCTCCGGCTCCTCGAGGTCGATGCGACCGATGCGGGCGGCGCGTTCGACCAGTGCGGTCAACGAGATCTCGAGTCCCGGCGCGATCGCGCCGCCGAGGTATTCGCCGGCCTCCGAGACGGCGTCGAAGTTGATCCCGGTGCCGAAGTCGACGACCACGCAGGCGGCCTTGAAGCGCTCGTAGGCGGCGACCGAGTTGACCAGGCGGTCGGCGCCGACCTCGAGCGGGTTGTCGATGCGGATCGGCATCCCCGTCTTCACCCCCGGGCCGATCGCCAGGCAGGCAGCGTCGGTGTAGCGCTCGCTCAGCTGTTCGTACTGGGTGCCGAGCGGCGGCACGACGGAGGAGACGCAGACCGAATCGAGATCGTCGAGGCTGACGCCACTGAGGGCGAGCATGCCGGCGATCCGCTCGGCCAACTCGTCGCCGGTCGCCCCAGCACGGGTCTGAAAGCGCCAGTGCTCGACCAGGCGCTCGCCGTCGAAGGCGCCGAGGTGAGTCTGCGTATTACCAACGTCGACCGCAAGCAGCACGGCGGCGATTATTGCCGGATTGCGAGACATGCGGGCAGCACATGCCCTAACCGCATAGGATTCGCCAACCAGTGAATGTCCGGCTCTACACGATCCCGGGCTCCCATCCGGGGGTTGCGGCGCAACTGATGCTCAAGCACAAGGGCATCGAGTTCAAGCGGACCGACCTGTTCCCGGTGATCTCCAAGCTGGTCGTACGCGGGCTCGGTTTCCCCCGCAACACGGTGCCGGCGATGAAGATCGACGGCAAGAAGGTGCAGGGCTCGCGCGAGATCGCCCGCGAGCTGGAGCGACTGCGTCCCGAGCCAGCGCTGTTTCCCGCCGACCCCGAGAAGCTCGCCGCGGTCGAGGAGGCCGAGCGCTTCGGCGACGAGGAGCTTCAGCACCCGATTCGCCAGCTGATCTGGTGGGCACTGAAAAAGGACAAGGCGCCCCTGCACAGCTTCTCCGAGGGGGCGAAGCTCGGGATCCCGATTGGCCTGGCAGTGAAAACCGCCGCCCCGATCGTCGCCCTCTCCGCCCACTTCAACGAGGCCAGCGACGAGAACGTACGCGCGGACCTCGCCAAACTCGGCAGCCTGCTGGATCGAGTCGATGAGCTGATCGCGGCCGGCACGCTCGGCGGCGAGGAACTAAACGCCGCCGACTTTCAGATCGGACCAAGCCTCCGCCTTGCGATGACCCTTCAGGACCTGCGCCCTCTGATCGAGGCACGGCCGGCAGGCAACCTTGCCAAGCGGGTCCAGCCGCAGATCGCCGGCGACGTCCCGCCGATCCTGCCGCCGGCCTGGCTGCAGCCGCTGCGCAGCGCGCCCGCCGCGGCTTAAGGCCCATTCGGCAGGGGCTCCACTTAACTTTTTCTGAAGACAGTTGGCGGCTGTCCGCAAGCGTTGCCGCAGAAAAAGTACAAGACGTTCCGCCCCTGCCGGATGGGCCTTAGTCGAGCGAGCTAACTTGGTCCGCTCGCTGGCCGGGACCAAGGTTGGCGATGGCGTCGGCCAACCGCGTGCCGTCGGGGAGCTTCAGGTTCGGGTCCAGCTCCAGCAGGGGCGCGAGAACGAAGCGGCGGCTGGTTACCTCGGGGTGGGGAAGCGTTAGGCGGTCGGTGGAGAGCTCTAGGTCGCCGAGTATGAGCAGGTCGACGTCTAGCGGGCGGGGGCTGTGGCGGGAGGCGGCAAGCATGCGGCCCCGCTCGACCTCGATCGCCTTGCTGACTTCGAGCAGCGGCACGGGATCGAGGTCGGTGCGGATGCGGATAGCGGCGTTGAGGAAGTCGGGCTGGTCGAGCACCTCGCCAACCGGCTCGGTCTCATAGGCAGAGGACACGGCCTCGACCTCGACACCCTGCTCGCCGAGCAGGTCAATCGCCGCCCGCAGGTGCCCGGCGCGATCGCCGACGTTAGAGCCCAGCCCGAGGTAGCCGACGCGCGTCAAGACGTGCCGTCACTTAGGTGCCCATATGGGTGCATAAGTCGCGGCACGTCTAGGACTCCTCGCCGTTTTCGTCGTCCTCCCGGTCGCTGCGCTCCTGGGTGACCTCGACGCCGACCTCCTGGATTGCGAGGGGCAGTGGCGGCTCGGGCTTGGAGGCTCGCACGCGGACCGAGTCACAGCCGTAGCGCTCGATCAGGCGCTGGCCGATGACCTGGGCGAGGCGCTCGAGGGTGCGGTAGCTGCGCTCAGTGGCGGCGAGGGCGACGATGTCGCAGACGTCGCTGTAATCGACGGTGTCCTCGATCCGGTCGGTGAGGACGGCATCGCAGTCGGGGACGTCGAAGGAGAGGTCGAACTCGAGCCGCTGGCCGACCTCCTGCTCGGCGTCGCTGACACCGTGATGGGTGTAGATCGAGATGCCGCGCAGCTCGACCTCAACCCGTGATTCGATCCCGTTGCCGCTCGGTTCCTCCATAGTCATAGTTTCGCGCTTCGCTCCCGGCGCGAAGAATCAGATATGCACGCTTGGTCGCTCCGCGCTCATGGACGGAACCTACCCGAGGATCGCGCTCGCCATCCGCAGCGCCTGCGCCATCTCGGCGACGTCGTGGACACGCAGCACGTCGGCGCCCTCGGCGGCGGCGAAGACCGAGGAGGCGATCGTTCCGCCGAGGCGATCGTCCACCGCCGAGCCGTCGACCTTGCCGATGAAGCTCTTGCGTGAGGCGCCGACGACGAGCGGCCGCCCCAACTCCCGCAGCTCGTCCATTCGTCGCAGCAATTCGAGGTTGTGCTCGAGGTTCTTGCCGAAGCCGACCCCGGGATCGAGCCAGACGCGCTCCTCGGCGACACCCGCGCCAACCGCGACCTCCAACTGCTCGGCGAGGAAGGCCTTGACGTCGTCGACCACGTCCTCATAGGTCGGGGCCTCCTGCATCGTGCGTGGATCCCCCTGCATGTGCATGAGGATCAGGCCGGTGTCCCGCTCCGCGCATAGGTCGGCGATCCCAGGAGCGTTGCGGAGGGCGGTCACGTCGTTGACGATCGTGGCTCCAGCGTCCAGCGCCGCCCGGGCGACGTCGAGCTTCGACGTATCGATCGACACCGTCACATTCCCCGCCAGCCCCGCGACCACCGGCTCAACCCGCGCCCGCTCCTCCTCAGCAGAAACCTCCTCGGCACCGGGCCGCGTCGATTCCCCCCCGACATCCAGGATCTCCGCCCCCTGCTCAGCCAGCTCGCGCCCGTGAGCGATTGCAGCTTCAGCATCAAGAAAGAGCCCCCCGTCTGAGAACGAGTCCGGGGTCACGTTGACGACGCCCATCAGCTTGGGATTCATGGACGAAGTATCGCGAGGCAGCTCGCGCGGGTGGTGTCGGGTAGGGGGTGTCCGGGTGGCAGCGGCGTCCTCTTTTTCGCCCCACCGACGATCTCGGACGGGCGTTAACTCCTCAGGCGAAAAACCCAGCAACGCCCGGACACCCCCTACCCGACGACAGGACCCGCGCGCCAGTGCGCCGGGTCTAACTGGCGTCGCCGCCCGCGTACCCAGGCCGCGGACGCGTGATCGGCCGTGCGCCCTCACGCTGCGCCTTTTCGGGCTCCGGTTCCGGCTCGACCGGCTGCGAGGGCTCCTCGTCGTCGACGAAGACCTCCTCTTCGGACTTGCCGGCGAGCAGGGCGACGAACTGCTCGGCATCGATCGTCTCGCGCTCGAGCAGGATCTTCGAGAGCGTGTCGAGCTCGTCGCGCTTGTCGTTGAGAAGATCCTTGGCGGTCTGGTGGGCGGACTCGACGATGCGGCGGATCTCGTCGTCGATCTCGCGCGCGATCTCGTCGGAGTAGTCGGGTTCGGTGCTGAATTCGCGGCCGAGGAAGGGCTGGCCGCGATCGTGGCCGAAGACGCGCGGGCCGAGGCGCTCGGACATGCCGAAGCGCATCACCATCTGCTTCGCCGTCTCGGTCACCTTTTCGAGGTCGTTGGAGGCACCGGTGGTGATCTCGCCAAAGACGATCTCCTCGGCGGCGCGGCCGCCCAGGGTCATCGCCATCGTGTCGGTCAGCTCGGCGCGGCTGGTGAGGAACTTGTCCTCGGTCGGCAGGCTGATCGTGTAGCCGAGCGCCTGACCTCGACTGATGATCGAGATCTTGTGGACCGGGTCGCAGTTGGGCAGCAGGTGGCCGACGATCGCGTGGCCGAGCTCGTGGTAGGCGGTTATCAGCCGCTCCTTCTCGCTCATCACCCGGGTCTTCTTCTCCGGGCCGGCGATCACCCGCATGATCCCCTCCTCCAACTCGTGCATCGAGATCTCGCGACTTCCGCTGCGGGCGGTCAGGAGCGCCGCCTCGTTGATCAGGTTGGCGAGGTCGGCACCGGTGAAGCCAGGCGTCTGGCCGGCGAGCGCGTCGAGGTCGATCTGCTTGCCGAGCGGCTTGCCGCGGGTATGGACCTCGAGGATCTTCTTACGGCCCTTGCGGTCGGGGCGGTCGACGACGACCTGACGGTCGAAGCGGCCAGGCCGCAGCAGCGCCGGATCGAGGATGTCGGGGCGGTTGGTCGCGGCGATCAAGATGATGTTGTCTTTCATCTCGAAGCCGTCCATCTCGACCAGAAGCTGGTTCAGCGTCTGCTCGCGCTCATCGTGACCGCCGCCCATACCGGCGCCGCGGTGCCGGCCGACGGCATCGATCTCGTCCATGAAGATGATGCAGGGGGAGTTCTGCTTGGCCTGCTCGAAGAGATCGCGGACGCGGCTGGCGCCGACGCCGACGAACATCTCGACGAAGTCCGAGCCGGAGATCGAGAAGAAGGGCACCCCCGCCTCGCCGGCGACGGCGCGGGCGAGCAGCGTCTTACCGGTGCCGGGCGGACCGTAGAGGAGAACGCCCTTTGGAATGCGGGCGCCGAGCGCCTGGAATTTCTTCGGGTTCTCGAGGAATTCCTTGATCTCCTGCAGCTCCTGCACCGCCTCGTCGACCCCGGCCACGTCGCGGAAGGTGATTTTCGGCGCGTCGACCGACATCCGCTTCGCTTTCGATTTGCCGAAGTTCATCACCCGCGAGCCACCACCCTGCATCTGGTTCATCAGGAAGATCCAGAAGCCGAAGAAGAGGACGAAGGGCAGGATGTAGGTGAGCAACGAGAGCAGGCTGGAGCCACCGGTCCCCTTTACCTCGGTCTTGACGTCGTTCTGATTGAGCAGGTTGACCAGGCTCTGCTCGGTGTCCTTGGGGTAGCCACTGCTGTAGCTATCGCCGTCTTCGCCGTTCTGACCCTTTTCCTTGACGTCGAGCGTGTTGTCCTTGGTGTTGATCGTGACCTCTTCGATCCGGCCGCCGGCGATGAGGCCGGTCTTCGGTTGGGTCAGATCGCTGTAGGAGGGCGTTTCCGTGTCCGGCCCAGGACTGATCACCCGCTGGGCGACGAAGGCGAGGATCACCACCAGCAGGATCGGAAAGGCTGCGCTTTTGAAAAAACGCCTCACGAGGAAAATTCAGCGTACCAGGGCGGTTTCCGCGCCTGGGCGCATTGGATGAGCAATCCCAATCATCTACTCGTCCAACGCTGCGACGTAGTCGAGGTTGCGGTAGCGCTGCGCGTGATCAAGCCCGTAGCCGATCGCAAAGCGGTCGGCGATGGGGAATCCAACGTAACGGGGGGGCTTGAGGCCGGGGCGCAGGCGATCCGGCTTGACTAGCAGCGCGCAGGCCTCCAGAGAAGCTGGTTCGCGCGCTTCGAGATTGCGCTTCAGGTAGTGGAGCGTCAGGCCGGAGTCGATGATGTCCTCGACAATCAGCACATGGCGGCCTTCAATCGGCGCGTCGAGGTCCTTGAGGATGCGGACAACGCCAGAGGAATCGGTCTGCGAGCCGTAGCTGGAGACGGCCATGAAGTCGATCTCGCAGGGCACCTCGAGATGGCGCATCAGATCGGCGAGGAAGATCACCGCCCCCTTCAACACGCCGATCATGAACAGGTCGCGGCCCGCGTAGTCCTCGCTGATCTGCTTGCCGAGCTCGGCCACGCGCCGCTGTAGATCCTCGCCGGAGACCAGGGTCTCGCCGATCGCCGACTCGCTCATCGCGCTCACGCGCGGCAGTCTAGATATGAGGCGTCCGGTTAGCGCTCGGCGCGCAAGGTGCCGCGCTCAGCTATCGCGCGGACGCCGCCGCCAAGATCGAGCATCGCGGTGCCGGTGCGGCGCAGGGCGGCGACCTCATCGGCGTGGCGGGCGGCGCCGGCGACGGGACGACCGGCGGCGCGGTCGGCCAGCTGCTGAACCACGAGGCGACGCAGCGCCGGCGGTAACTCGGCGAGGCGGTCGAGCTCGATCGTGTTGCGCGGCGACCCGTTCGAGCCGTCCAGCTCGGCGACCACGAGAGCGTCGAGGACCTCGGCCTCATCGCGCAGCAGCTCCGCCGTCCGCAACACGTTCTGCGCCGCGGCGGGATGAACCTCGGCCAGCGCGGTGGCGAGGCCATGGCGGAGGCGGTTGCGCGCGTAGCCTCCCTCGTCGTTGCTCGGGTCGTCACGCCAGGGCAGTCCGCGCTCCTCGCAGTAGGCAGTGGTCTGGGCGCGGGTGACGCCGAGCAGCGGCCGCACCAGCTTGCCGTCGCGCGGCCGCATCCCGAGCAGGGCGCGGCGGCTCGGCGAGGAGGCGAGGCGGTAGAGGATCGTCTCGACCTGGTCGTCGGCGGTGTGGCCGGCGGCGATCAGGGTGTCTCCCCCCTCGGCCAGGCCCGCCGCCGCGGCGTAGCGGGTATCGCGCGCCCAGGCCTGCAGATTGCCGGGGCCCTCAGGCCGGCGCGGCCGCTCGATCTCCAGCGCCACCCCCAACCGCTCGCAAAGCGCGGCGCAATGCACCTCATCAGCATCGGAGTCGTCGCGCAATCCATAGTTGACGTGCAACGCAGTAACGCCATCCGCCCCAAGCAAGCGCACGGCGAGATCGAGCAGGCACACCGAGTCCCGGCCCCCCGAAAGCATCACGACAACGGGAGTCCCGCCCGGCAGCAAACCGCCCTCGCGCACCGCCTCGATCATGCCTTCGGCTTGGTCCATAGGCCCATCCTGGTAGGAGTGGAGCGTCTTGTACTTTTTCGTCAGCGGCTCCGGGCGTCAGCCCAACCGCGACCCACCGAAAAAGTTAAGCGGAACCCCTGCCAGGATGGGCCCAGCCCATGTCAATCAAGGGCACGCCGCACGATGTAAAGAGGGGTCGCCACGGGGAATCCCTTCAGATTCACCTCGCCGATCGCCTCGCAGGCAAGGCCGCGTTCCTCGAGCGATCCGGTGACGCTGTCGGTGACCAGGACCTCGCCCGCCTGGGCGCGGTCGGCCACGCGGTGGACAAGGTTGACGTGGGTGCCGAAGTAGTCGCCGTCGCGATAGACGGCGTTTGCGTAATGGATCCCAACCCGCGGCCGCGGCCGCTCGGGGAAGCGATCGAGCAAGCCGACCGCCCACTCGGTCAGCGAGGCGGGATCCGGGGAGACGACCATCACCTCGTCGCCGATCGTCTTCACCACCATCGCCTCCGGCGGCAGGGTCGCCTCTACCGTTTCGACGAAGTTCTCGACCACGTCGAGGGCCTCCAGGTCTCCCTCTTCCTCGGTGTAGCGGGTGAAGCCGGTGAGGTCGATGAAGCAGAGGGTCACCGGGACCTGGCCGAGGTGGGGCGCGGCCGGGTCCAGGTCGGTCTCCATGTGGCCGACCACGTCCTGTTCGGTGAAGTAGCGCAGGTAGCGGGTATGGAGGTAGTCGGTCAGAGGCGCTGCCAGGGGCAGGATGTCGGCGGCCAGCTCGCCCATCTCCTCGGCGATCTCGAGCTCCGGCAGTGCGTCGCGGATCATCGGCTCGTGCACGTAGAGATGGAAGAGGCGCACCTCGGCGTCGGCGATCCGTCGCATCGACTGCACGTAAACACGCACAAGCTGCAGGAAGGCAACGAGGGGGAAGCCGGCGGCCAGGACGCGGGCGCAGTGACGCAGCGCTTTGACGTCCTCCGGGCTGAGCCGCCGCTCGCGACCCAAGGGCGTGCCGAGAATGACGAGGATGCGCTCGATCAGCTCCGGCTCGAGCCCGGTCTCCCGCGCGACCTCCTCCACCGTCACCTCCTCCTCCTCCTCGGCGCCGGGCAGGAGATCCTCGACGAAGCCGAAGGCGAGCCGGCCCTCGCGACCCGCCCGCTTCAGCTCCTCCAGCGAGTGCCCGCGCTCGCGCATCCGCGCCACGACCCGGGCCTGCGCCGCAGCCGCAGCAGTCCACCGCCCCCGCCGCACCGGCACAACCTTCTCTTCAGCCCATCGTTTGAGCGTGCTCGTGGAAACGCCGGAGCGACGCGAAGCCTCAGCCAAAGAAATCCGCTCGTCAGCCATAGGAGCAGTCGAGGCTAGCCATCCAAGCTGACGAGCCGCATCGACCTTGGTCCTTTACCGAGAGCCCGGGAGGCCTGTCCCGGTAGGGGTGAAACGTCTTGTACTTTTTTTGCGGCCACAACCTCGGACGGCTGTCGGCTGTCTTCAAAAAAAGTTAAGTGGAACCCCTACCGGGACAGGCCGGCAGGGGCTCCACTGATTGATCCGAACGTCGCTCAGGCGGGAATCTCCTCTTCAGAGTGCGCCTGCAGGACCTCCTCTCCACCCTCGCCGGTGCGGATGCGAATCGCTTCCTCCACCGGCAGGACGAAGATCTTGCCGTCGCCGACCTCACCCGTGCGGGCGTGCTTGAGGATCGTCTCGACGACGAGTGCTTTGTCTTTGTCCTCGACCACGACCTCGAGCTTCAGTTTGGGCCGGACGTTGACGGTCAGGGTCGAGCCGCGGTATTTCTCGACTATCCCCTTCTGCCTGCCCGATCCCTTGGCCTCGACGATCGACAGGGACGGGAATCCCTTGTCGAGCAGTTCGGCCCTGATCGGCTCGAATGCCTCGTGGCGGATGAACGCCTCTATTTTTTTCATGCGCTCAACCCTCCTAACGCGACTCGGTCGCGGTCGCGGTCATCTGGGCGGGTGCGGCAGCCGGTACCGATGCCCCGGACCCACCGCCGATCGTGTTTGGCAACCCGGTCGAGTACTCCGGTTGCGGGATGAACTGCTCCGGGTATCCGTACATGCCGTGCGAGCTGATGTCGAGGCCGGCTTCCTCCTCCTCGTCGGAGACCCGCAACCCGATCGTTGCCTTGATCAGGGCAAAGGTCGCAAACGAGATCGCGAAGACGACGACGAAGGTGAATAACACCGCGCAGCCCTGGACGGCAAGCTGCCCGACCGTTGAGCTGAATGGCACATCGTCGAAGAGCGAGTACCAAACGCCCGGTGCCGCCCCTTCGACTATCAATCGCGGCGAGGCGAAGATGCCGACCGCGAGGGTGCCCCAGATACCGGCCAGGCCGTGCGCCGAAAGCGCGCCGACCGGGTCGTCGAGGAACTTCTCGATCGCCAGCACCGCGTAGACGACGATCAGGCCGCCGATGAAGCCGATGACCGGCGCTGCCCAGTACTCGACGAAGCCCGACGGGGCGGTGACACCGACCAAACCGGCGATCGCGCCGTTGCCGGCCATACCGACGTCGAGCGTGCGGCTTTTCATGTAGACGGCAAGCGAGGCACCGATTACTCCGGCGGCGGCGGCGAGCTGGGTGTTCAACATCACCTCACCGAAAAACGAGCCGGCGGTTTCGAAGGTCGAGCCTCCGTTGAAACCGAACCAGCCGATCCAGAGGATGATCACGCCGAGGCCGACCAGCGGCATCGAGTGGCCAGGGATCGCCCGCGGTTTGCCATCGGCGTCGTATTTGCCTTTGCGAGCGCCGAGCAACAGCAGCGCCGCCAGAGCGCCGACAGCACCGGTCAGGTGGACCACCGAGGAGCCGGCGAAGTCCATCACCGGCTTGCCGCCAATGTCGGAGAGCAGGCCTCCACCCCAGACCGCATGCGCGACCAGTGGGTAGATCACAGCGCCGAAGACGATCGCGTAGATGACGTAGGCGCCGAACTTGATCCGCTCCAGGGTCGTACCCCAGACGATCGCCAACGAGACGGCGCAGAAGGCGAGCCCGTAGAGCATCAGCATCGCGTCGGAGCCAGCCACGTTGAACGCTTCTTCGCCCTGCCCGATCGTCTGATCGAAGTGGAAGAAGAAGCCGCTGGTCCCGAAGAAGTCGTTGCCGCCTCCTTCGGCCACTCCGTAGCCGATCGCCCACCAGGCGATCGTCACGATCGCGAGGTTGACGAGGATCTTGGCGACCCCCGTACCTGCGTTCTTCTGTCTGGAGAAGCCGATCTCGAGGAACATGAACCCGGCCTGCATCAGGAAGACCAGGGCGGTCGCCACAGCGACCCAGACCATGTCCAGCTCGATTGACTTTTCCGCGACGGTCGTCTCGAGTTCGGCCAGCTGCGCGAAGGCCGTCCCCGGCAGCACCAGGGAGGCAAGCGCCGCAAGCATGACGGCGAGGCCAATCCTCTTTCTCATCTCTGAACGTCCCTCCTAGCCCGCCGAGCACACGGCAACGGCGGTCGCGGTTGTGTTTTGCGATTGCGATCCCAAGGTATGGACGGGCCCCCGGGCTGTGTTTGGACTTCTGGAGGAAATCTGGGAGGCCCATCTCTCACGAGTGGCAGGAACCGCGCTGTAGGGCGGTCTCTATGCCCGACCTCTGCGATCGGATTTCGTTAGGGTGCCCAAACGGCATGTATTTAGGGAGTCCTAAGTAGGCTCCCCTAATCGAGGAGGCACCGAATTGAGGAAGTTCAGGTCGAAGTTCGCGGTCCGGTTCACCGCCCTGGCATTGAGCGCGTCGCTCGTCGCCGGCTGTGGCGACAGCGATGACGAGGGCGAAACTACGGCCGCATCCGGCAGCGCCCAGCTCGCGCCGGTCAAGGGCTACCTGACCGACCACTCGGCCGAACTGGTCGAGCACGTCGAAGAGCTGCAAGCCAACGCCGACGAGTACTACGAACTGGCCGAGTCGGTCAACTTCGACTACGACCGCCTGCTCTCCGAGCACGGCGATGAAGTCGAGCAGCTCCTCAACGATTCGAAGGACGCCTTCGTCGCTGCCAACCCGGCGTACGAGGAGATGGAGGGAATCGTCGCCGGCGTGCCGCGCCTGGCCCATTACGACGTCGACATCGACGCCGGCTCGGACGCCTCCACTCCAGAAGACGCGGTCTCCTTCACCCTCACGACCCCGCAGGGCGAGAAGCTGAAACAGCCCGGCAACCTGTTCTTCCTCACCGAGACCGCGCTCTACGGGACCAATCCTGAGCTGCAGGCGAAGGGCACCGAGCCCGACGTCAACGGCGACGGCAAGGTCGAGTTCGGCGAGGGCCTGCCCGACGCCGACGTCTACAAGGCGACGCTCGACGAATTCCTCGCCCAGGCGGAAAGCCTCGACGAAGACGCCCAGGAGTTCGAGCCGACGGCGTCCGATGCGCTCACCTCGATCGTCGTGATGACGCCGACGATGAGCGAGTACTTCGAGGCCTGGAAGAACTCGCGCTTTGTCGCTGGCGAAGGGGCCAGCGAACAGGCCTTCGTAGCCGCCTCGCGCCTGCAGGACATCGCCGACATCCTCGGCGGCATCCTCGTCACCTACGACGGGATCGAACCGACGATCGCGAAGGAGAACGCGCAGCAGGCCAAGCAGACGCGCCAGGAGCTGAAGAGCCTGGTCGACTTCGCCGCCGAACTGCGCGACCGCGAGGCAGACGGCGAGCAGTTCAACGCCAAGCAGGCCGACGCGCTGGGCGCCCAGGCGCAGGCGCAGGCCGAGGCAATCGCCGGCCAGGTGACGCAGGCCGCGAAACAGCTCGAAGTGGAGCTGCAGGAAGGCTAGCTTGGGACGGGCCGTCGCAATCCTCGCCGTCCTCGTAGCGGCCCTGCTTGCGGCGGCCCCTGCCAGCGCCGAGCCTCCCTGGCAGGCCGCTGACGCGATCCGCACCAATCTCTTCGAGGCGCAGACGCAGCTGCTCTTCGGCGAACGGACCGGCGACTCGGTCGATGCCGCGGAAGCGCGCCTGGCCGGGCCGCTGCGCGCCGGACTCGCCCGCCATGCGAGTAGCGAGCTCGCTGAAATCGAGGCGTCGCTAGCGGCTGCCAGGCGGGCCGCGGCGCAGCTGGACGAAGCGTCGCTGGCGGCGGCGCGCGGCCGTGTCGTCGCCGCCCTGCGGCGCGGCGCCTTCGCCGTCACGGTGGCAGCAGCGCGACGAGGGGACGCAGCGGAAGCTCGGGCGTGGTTGCAGATCCGCGACTTCCGCCAGGCCACCCGTTTCACCCGGCCCGGGGTCGATGCGACCACGGCGGTCGGCGAACTTTCCACGCAGGAGATCACGCCCGCCGAAGTCGTCGTCAAGATCGAAAAGGACCTCCTCGACGCCTTCCAAGCCCGCCTCGTCAGCAACCTTGACGAAGCGGCGCAGGCGGCCGAACGAAGCTTCGACGGCCGCCTCGCCGAAACGGCGGCGATCGCGCGCGGCTACTGGCTGGCGCTGTCGCCCGAGTACGAAGAGCAACAGAGCGCGGCTGAGCGGCGCGCGACCAGCGCCGACTTCGACCGCCTCGCCGCCGCTGCGGCAGCCGGGAATCGCGCCGCTTTCGAATCCGCCCGCCGCAAAGTCGAAGCGGACCTCGAGGGCTTCACCGCAGCCCCCCTGACCGAAGACGAGCAGGTCAACCGGGCCGCCCAGCTGACCCGCTTCCAGGATCTGGTGCCGAAAGAGTTCGACAAGGGCACCGCCGACGGCCGCGTAACGATCCCCTTCGAGATCCAGGAGGCGGTGGCCTTTATGGACGGGGTCGAAACCGCCTTCGCCGACCTCGAACCGGCTCTGCTCGACCGCGATCCAGCAGCGGTGGCAACGATCAAAGCCGCCTACGCGGAACTGCGCGAGGACGTCGACGCAGCCCAACAGGGTGGCGCCGTGGCGGCGCAGGAGGAGCTCGACGCGGCGCGTGACCGCGCCGCCGAGGCCTTCGAAGGCGCGGCGCCGCAGGAGTGGACCGAACCAGGCGAAGAAGCCGACTACGAACTCGTCGACATCTCCCTCGACCAGCTCGAAGCAGCGGCGGGGGCGGGACAGTACGGTGCCGCCGAGCAGGCGCGGCTGGCGGCCTACGGGTTCTTCGAGTTCGGCCCGGAGCTGAAGCTGCGCGCCTTCGACCCGCAGCTGGCGCTGAAGATCGAGGGACTGATCTGGTACGGCGCCGACGGCAACCCCGGCCTCGCCTCCCTGGTCGCAGACAAGGCGCCGGTGCCGGAGATCCGCGAAACGAGGCTCGACCTCGATGAAGAGCTCGCCGACGCCCGTGCCCTGACCGGCGACGGGGCCAGCGCCACGACGGTGATCGTCAACTCGGCGCTGATCGTCTTCCGCGAGGGCCTCGAGGCAATCCTGATCCTGGCCGCGATCACCGCCAGCATGATCGGCCCGCGGGCGCCGCTGCGCAAACCGGTCTACCGCGGCGCGCTGCTCGCCCTGCCGGCGAGCATGGTGATGTTCCTGCTGGCGCTGCTGCTGCTCGACTCGCTCTCCCAGTACGGCGAGAAACTCGAGGCCGCGGTCGGCGTTGTCGCCATCGGGGTCCTCTTATTGGTCATGAACTGGTTCTTCCACCGCGTCTACTGGACCGAGTGGATCAAAGGGCATCGCGACCGCGGAAAGGCGCTGACCGGCGCCGCACTGGCCACCGGGGCGGGCGCGGCGACCGTGGCCGGCCTCTACGTCCTCGGCTTCACCAGCGTTTTCCGCGAGGGCTTTGAGACCGTGCTCTTCCTGCAGGCGCTGCAGCTCAGCTCCGGCACCGGGGTCGTCCTCGCCGGCGTCTCGCTCGGGCTGGCGATCACCGCCGTGGTCGGCGCCGTCACCTTCGCGCTCGAGCGCAAGCTCCCTTATAAGAAGATGCTGGTCGTGACCGGGATGCTGATCGCCCTGGTCCTCGTCGTCCTGGTCGGCAACACGGCGCGCACGATGCAGGGGGTCGGCTGGCTGCCGATCCACCCGCTCGACATCGAATTCCCGCTCTGGCTGGGTACGTGGCTCGGCGTCTACCCCACGGTCGAGACCCTGGTCGCGCAGGCGCTGGCGCTCGTCTTCGTGATCGGCAGCTATTTCGCCGCCGAGTGGATGCGCAAGCGGGACCTGCGCAAGGCGATCGCAGCCAACGTAGGCTCCGGCGATGCCCTCCCGGCTGAGGCCAACGGCGCCCCTGGCGAGCAACGCGATCCTGGTCGGCGACCCCGGACGATCCCTCTTGCTCGCCCAGGAGCTGCTCGAGAAGCCGAAGATGAGCAATCACGCCCGCGGCCTGTGGGGGTACTCGGGCAGGACGCCGAGCGGCCTTGAGCTGACCGTCCAGGCGACCGGAATGGGCGGCCCCAGCGCCGCCATCGTCCTCGCCGACCTGAGCAAGCTGGGAGTTCGGCGGGCGATCAGGGTCGGGACCTGCTCGGCCATCCCGGGGCTCGCCGAGCTCGGCGAGCTGCTGTTGCCAACCGAGGCAGTGGCCGCGGTCGGGAGCGCCGCATCCTTCGGCCATGCACCCGGAGCGGTTGTGCCCCCCGACCGAGAGCTGCATGGACGGCTGGCAGACAAGCTGGCCGGCGAGGCAAGGGTGGCTCCGGTGGCGAGCCTCGACACCCTGCGCGGCGATCCAGCCTCCGTCCCGGCGGAGGTCGTCGCAGCGGACATGCAGACGGTGGCTGTTTTCAGCCGCGGCGCCGAGCTGGAAATGGCGGTCGCCGCTGTCCTGGTCGTCAGCAAAGTCGAGGACGAGGTGCTCGAAGACGAGTCGCTCGAGCGAGCCTCGGTGCGCGCGGCGCAAGCCGCGGCGAAAGCCTTATCTAACCCTCAAGTCGAAGGTTAGAGTTAGCTCTGCGGGTCGCCCTCGGCCTCAGCGGCTCGGCGATCCGCGGCAAGTTGACGCCGCACGCCGCCGATCTCCCTGGCCACCCTGTCGATCTCGTCCTCTACCTCGTCGAGGCGCTGCGAGAGCGAGCGCAGGCGGCGCTCGAGCCGCTCGAGGTCTCCGGCGGAGGGTAGATTGAGGGCCGTCATCGCCGCGTGCTGGGCCTCCAGCGCCTTCTCGCGGGCGCCGAATGCCGCGGCGACGGCGTTCTCCAGCACCTGGCTGTCGAGCAGGGCCTGCGCG
Organism: uncultured Solirubrobacterales bacterium; assembly: GCA_963718755.1. Lineage (GTDB taxonomy): Bacteria > Actinomycetota > Thermoleophilia > Solirubrobacterales > 70-9 > VRUE01. The sequence goes on along the minus strand of OY970376.1, from coordinate 2,024,215 downwards.
ATCTCGCCGATCGCCTGCTCGCTGCGGGCTCGAAGCCCGTCCTGGTCGTCTTTGTAGTCGTTCTCGGCGCTCATCACGAATGTTCCTGCTTCGCTCCCGGCGCGAAGAACCAGAGATGCACGATTGGTCGCTCCGCACTCACGGGGACACCTTAAAGATTCTGCGCTCGCGGGTTGAAACAGGTTCTTAACGAGCGCATCCGGGTGGGCTGAAATCCTCCCGGTTCGATGCATACGGGCGGGACGTTGATTAAGGGCGTGTTGGACGGCGCCGCAGCGCATTGCGTGCCTCCGCGCGAGCCAGTAGCGTGGGCGTGCGTCATGCTTGGGGAGAGGGTGGACTCGGGTACGCACATGCCCGTGCACGCAGGGAATACTGGCGCCGTCGCATGAGACAAAAGCTCGCACTCATCACCGCCTTGGCAGGCTTCGCGCTGATCACCGCGCTCGGTGTCGGCATGGCGGGCGCCGAGCAGTCGACGACGGGGCTCGAGCAGAGCCGCGCGACCAACGGCTTGACGACGGCCCCGGCTCCCTTCCCGGCCCCAGCCTGCAGCAACCAGGAAGACGACGACGCGGACGGGCTCATCGACCTCGAAGACTCCGACTGCGAATCGAGCTCCGACGCCAGTGAGGAAGAAGCGGTGACCGCGCCGGAAGCGGCTGAGCCCACCCCCGCCGCACCACAGGTCGGCGAGCAGCCGCAGAGCGGGACCGGCCTCGATGCCGCCGCCGCGGACGACGCCGATGGGGTCACCCAGAACGAGACCCTCGGCACCGCCACCTCGAGGAGCGGCGGCGGGGTCAGCGCCCCGCGCGCGACCGCCGGCGATCAGCCCCCAGAGGAAGGCCCCGACGGCGGCCTGCAATTCGGCAACGGCGGCGCGCCCACGACCGCCAACCCCAGCACGACGATCGCCCCCTTCGGGCCGGCGCCGATCGGCGTCCCCAACTTCATCATCGACTCCTTCGAGATCCCGCCCTTCCTGCTGCCGATCTACCAGGCCTGCGGCACCGAGTACGGGATCCCCTGGCAGGTGCTCGCCTCGATCAACAAAATCGAGACCGCCTTTGGCACCAACCTCAACGTCTCCAGCGCCGGCGCGATGGGCTGGATGCAGTTCATCCCCTCCAGCTGGGAAATGTACGGGCTCGACGCCAACGGCGATGGCCGTAAGGACCCCTACAACCCGGTCGACGCGATCTGCGCCGCCGCCAACTACCTGAAGGCGGCGGGGGCGGAGGAGAACCTCTACGACGCGATCTTCGCCTACAACCACGCCGACTGGTACGTGCAGGAGGTACTCCTCTACGCCCGTGCTTACGGCAAGCTGCCGCCCGACCTGGTCGGCTCGCTGACCGGCCTCACCGAGGGAGCCCACTTCCCGGTCGCCGCCGACGCGCGCTACGCCGACGACATCTCCGCCCGGGCGGCGTTGAGCAAGGCGACCCCGCAGGCCCGCGAGGAGTTCGGCAACGCCGCCGAGGTGATCTCCTCGTCGCCCACCCGCCGCGGGATCAACATCTTCGCCCGCGAGGGCGCACCGGTGGTCGCCGTCAACGACGGAGTGGTCGTGAAGATGGGCCAGTCGAAGCGGCTCGGCCGCTTCGTCGTCCTGCGCGATGCCTACGGCAACCGCTACATCTACGCCAAGCTCGGGGAGATCGTCCGCAACCAGCGCACGGTGGTGATGCCGACCGGCAAGGAGAAGCGAATCCCGGTCGACAGCCAGGACATCCGGCCGCGGCTTCATGCCCTCCCGCAGCGGGTCGAGTCGAACGAAGACGAGGCGGGCATCTCGGTCGACAGCGCAGCCGCCAAGGGCGCCGACGGAACCATCGACGTCGGGTCGAGGGTTATAGCCGGCACGGTCCTGGCCCGGATCGGCGCCGAGGAGAGCGGGGTCGATCCCCACATCAACTTCGCCATCCGCCCGGCGGGCAAGGGTGCGCCGCGGATCGACCCGAAGCCGATCCTCGATGGCTGGAAGCTGCTCGAGGCGACGGCGATCTACCGCGCCAAGGGCAAGAACCCGCTCACCGCGAAGCTCAGCGGTGCCGGCGTGCTGCTGCTCCCCGAGACGATGCTGGCTCGCCGGGTCCTCGCCGACAAGCAGATCGAAGTATCCGACTGCGACCGGGTCGAAATCCGCGCCGGCCAGATCGACCGCCGCCTGCTCGCCGCGCTCGCCTACCTCTCCAGCCAGGGCTTCCGCCTGACGGTCACCTCGCTGCTCTGCGGCCGCCACGGCAGCATCACGACCAGTGGCAACATCTCCAACCACTCCTACGGCGGTGCCGCCGACATCGCCCTGATCAACGGGGCGCCGGTGCTCGGCAATCAGGGTCCGGGCTCGATCACCGAAACGTTGCTGCGGGCTGTCATGCAGCTGCAGGGGACGATGGTCCCCGACGAGCTGATCTCGCTGCAGGAACTCGGTGGCCCGAGCTTCGCGATGAGCGATCACGCCGACCACGTCCACATCGGCTACAGCCCCGTCAGTGGGGTTGGCGCCGAAGCGCGCTTCGTGCAGCTGCTCAAACCCGACCAGTGGCTGCGGCTGACCGACCGCCTCGAGAAAATCGACAACCCCGACGTGCCGACCAAGCCATCGAAGTTCTCCCTGCCGGCCGAGAAGCAGGGCAAGAGCGGCTCCGGCGGTACCGGCAACGGCGACTGAGTCGCCGTCCGGTTCCATCGATCGGGAGAATCCGGCCTTCTGGAGCAGCATTTCGGATTCGTGCAGTTCGACTTTCCCGGCGCGCTCAGCGTGCCCGACGGTCGCTACCTGGCTCGGGACGGAAGTGGCGAAGGGGGTCAACGGGTGCTTGTCATCAAGACCCTTGGCGCTCCTCCACCAGCCCGCCGTAGGCGGCGCGCCAAGCAGGCGGAGCCCGGAGATGAGCCGGAACCGTTACCGCTGACCCGCGTCACCGCTGTGCGGGCCCAGGAGCCCTTCGAATCGGCCGAGGAAGCCCAGCGCTGGCTGGAGGAGACGGTCAGCGACGAAGACTCGGTCGAAGCTGCCATGGCCGAGGCGATCGATCTGTTCAACCGTGCCCTGCATGCGCAGACCGTGGCCAGCGCCAACCCGCTCGGCACCGAAGTCAGCAGCGAGGGAGCCGTCGTCGTGCGCATCGGTTTTGGCCGCGGCAAGGAGGTGGCAGAGGGGCGCTTTGGTGAGGCGAAAGCATTCGACCCACGCGCAGCCTCGGGTTCGCGCCGCCAGCACCGCGACGAACAGCTGCGCCCACAGGAGCGCCTTGCGGCCATTCTCGGTGGGCGTGAGCGAGTCGACACCTGCGAGACCCTGATCCTTCGCGCCCGCGTCGATCTCGACGCCGGCCGGCACCGCGAGGCCGCCCTGCAGCTACGCGTTAGCTTGGAGGCAATGCTTGTCGAGCTGGCCGCTGCTCTCACCGACCCCGACCACGATCGCGATATGGCCGAGCTGGGGACGCGTCGCAACGAGGCCGGCGAGGCCGCCAACGCGGCTTTGCGCGGTGAGCTAGATGTCGAGCAAGAGCGCCAGGTCACCGAGCTGGTTGAACTTTGCGAGCGAGTTCTACGACGTAAACGCGTGCTTCGCGGCTGATGAGGATGGGGACATCCCCGAGCCGGCGGATACTCAAAACGGCGGTCTAATTAGACCGCCGTTTGTCGGAGCGGGGATGTCCCCATCCTCACCCCAGCAGGCGCCGCGAAACAATGTCGTCAAGCAGCGACTCAGCAATCTCGTGCGCTTCGTCCAGCACGATCCCCTCCAGTGAAGGCACGCCGATCACGGTCAGCCCCGCGGCACGAGCAGCGGCGACGCCGGTTGGGGAGTCCTCGAGGGCGACGACGTCGGGGCCGGCCTCGACTCCCAGGCGGCGACACGCCTCCAGGTAGGGGTCTGGCGCTGGCTTCGGCGCCGCCACTTCGTGGGCGCTGAGCACGACGTCGAAGCGGTCGTGGAAGCCGACGATCTCCAGCGAGCGGCGGACGAAGACGAGCGGCGAGTTGGAGACGAGCCCGATCGGGGTTCCGCGCTGCTTCAGCGCGTGCAGGAGCTCCCGCGCGCCAACCATCGCCTCAACACCATGCTCGAGCTCAGCGACCACAAGCTCGTTCAGCTCCTCGATCAACGCAGCGCCGCGACCGGGCTCGCCCAGGCGCCGCTCGAGGATGCCGGCGGCAATCTCGGCCGAGGTGCCGATCAGCTCGCGCTTGTTGGCGGGGGTGAACTCGAGCCCGCGGTGCTCGAAGAGATCCCGCTCGGCCCGCGTCCAGACCGACTCGGTGTCGAGCAGCAGCCCGTCGTTGTCGAAGACGACGGCAGCGGGCACGCCGACCTCGCCGTTCTCCACGCCGGCCATCTAGGCAAGCGCGGCCAGAACCGCGTCCAGCTCGGCGTCGACCTCGCCCTCCAGCTTCAGCACTGCGTCGCCGTCGTAGGGCGTCGGCCCTTTGGTGACGATCGCCAGCTTGCCGCCGCAGGACCTGGTCACCTCCGGCAGACCTGCCACCGGGTGAACGACGAGCGAGCTGCCGATGCAGAGCATCAGCTCCGCCCGCGCCGCCAACTCCTGCGCCTGGCGCATCGCCGCCTCGGGCAGCAGCTCGCCGAAGAGGACGACATCCGGTTTCACCGGGCCGCCGCAGGAGGCGCAGGCGGCGACACCGTCATCGCCAAAGAGCCCGTCGACCTCGGCGATGCCGTAGGAGGCGGTGCAGCGCCGGCAGGTCGAGGTTTCGATCGAGCCGTGCACCTCGACCACCGTCTCCGAGCCGGCGGCGCGGTGGAGCCGGTCGATGTTCTGGGTGATCACTCCCTCGAGCAGGCCGCGTCGCTCGAGCTCGACCAGTGCCGTGTGGGCGGCGTTTGGTTCTTTGTCGCCGAGCGAGTGAAAGCGCGGCCGGTAGTAGGACCAGAAGCGGGCCGGGTCGCGCTCGAAGACGTCGATGTGGGCGACCTCCATCGGGTCGACGTTCTCCCACAGCCCCGTCTCTGGGGTGCGGAAGTCGGGGATCCCGGACGGCACCGAGACCCCCGCCCCGGTCAGCGCCACCGTGCAGCTCGACTCGCGGATCAGCTCCGCAAGCTGCTCGGCGGCGCTCACTGTAGCCGTTCCTACTTGCCGCTCCACTTGGGGGTCCGCTTGCCGAGGAAGGCGGCGATGCCCTCCTTTGCGTCCTCGCTGCCGAAGGCAGCGGCGAAGGCCTGCTTCTCGGCCTCGATGCCCTCGTCGAGGTCGCCCTTGTGCGAGGCGGTCTTGATCTGGGCACGGGCGATCGGCGCCTGACCGGCCAGCTTGCGGGCCCACATCAGCGCGGTCTCGAACAGCTCGTGGTCGGGGACGACGCGGTTGACAAGGCCGAAATCGAGCGCCTCGCCGGCGAGGACGGCATCGCCGATCAGGTTCATCTCCAGTGCCTTGTTGGGGCCGACCAGGCGCGGCAGCCGCTGCGTGCCGCCGAAGCCGGGGACGATCCCCAGTTTGATCTCCGGCTGGCCGAAGACCGCTGCCTCGGCGGCGATCCGCACGTCGCAGGCCATCGCCAGCTCGCAGCCGCCGCCGAAGGCGATCGAGTTGACCGCCGCGATCGTCGCGACGCTGTCGGTGCCGAGCTCGCGCAGCAGCGCGTGGGCAGTGTGCAACAGCTCCTCGCCGCCGCCCGCGTCCATCTGGGTGAAGGCCTTGATGTCGGCGCCGGCTGAGAAGACGACCGGAATCGAGGAGGCGACGACCATCGCGCCAATCTCATCCGACGCCTTGACCCGCTCCCAGACCTTGCCGAGGTCGCGGATCACGTCGGGCGAGATCGCATTCATCGGCACGTTGGCGAGCCAGGCGATCGCGACGTCGCCGCGGGTCTCCAGCTTCACCGTCTCGGGCTGCTCGCCCTCGTCGGGCTGCGGGTAGGGGTAGAAGCCCTGGCCAGATTTGAGCCCGAGACGCCCCTGGGCGACGAGCCGCTTCAGGGTGACCGGCGGCGCGAAGCGCTCGCCGTGTTTCTCCTCGAGCTGCTCGATCCGCTCGAGGATCGTGTCGAGCCCCTCCAGGTCGGCTTTCCAGAAGGGTGGGAAGAGGCCTTTGCGCGGGTCGAGGCCGGCGCCGGCCATCATCCCGAGGTCGATGTCGCGGACCGAGCAGACGCCCTCCTCGACCAGCTGGCAGGCCTCGATCAGGGCGCGACCGGTGAACATCGCGACCAGCTCCTCAGTATCGGGCTCGGCCTCGCCGGGGACGTTCTGCTCGCCGTCCTTGAAGAAGCCCTCGCCGCCGCTCTTGGCACCGAGCTTGCCGTCGGCGACCAGGCCCTGCAGGCCCTTGTGGACGTAGAAGCTCTCGCCGTAGGAGTCGTTGAGGTGCTCGGCGACGTGCAGGACGGTGTCGAGCCCGAGCAGGTCGGTGAGGAAGAACGGGCCCATCGGCGCCGCCTTGGCGTTGGCGATCGCCTCGTCGATCGCCTTCAGCGAGAGTCCGCCCTCCTCCTGGGCGCGCCAGATCTCGCCCATCGTCGCCATCAAGACGCGGTTGACGACGAAACCGGGCACCTCGCCGCAGACGATCGGTTGCTTCTTGATCGCCTGGGCGAAGTTGTAGGCGGCGGTGGCGGTCTCCTGCGTGGTGTCGTCTGAAGCGATCACCTCGACCAGCGGCATCACCGAGGCGGGGTAGAAGAAGTGGAAGCCGACGACCTTGTCCGGGCGCAGGGTCGCTTCGCCGATCTCGGTGATCGAGAGCGAGGAGGTGTTGGAGGAGAGGATCGCGTGGCCCGGCGTCGCGGCATCGAGCTCGCGGAAGACGGCCTGCTTGATCTCCATCCGCTCCGGCACGGCCTCGACCACGAAGTCGACGTCGCCGAAGTCCCCATAGCTGGTGGTGCCGGTGATCAGGCCCATCACCTCGGCGAGGCGGGCGTCGGCCTGCTCCTGGGTCAGCTTCTCCTTCTTGACCAGACGACCGAGCTGGCCCTCGGTGACGGAGCGGGCTTTCTCGACCGCGGCATCGACGAACTTCTGGTCGATGTCCTTGACGACGACGGGGATGTCGGAAGCGGCGATCGCCTGTGCGATCTCGCCCCCCATGGTGCCGCCGCCGACGACGGCGGCCTTAGAGACGAACATTTCGGTGGATTCCTCCAGATTGGGGACCGGCGAAGGCTATATCCGGCGCCAATCAGGGGCGTGTCCGAGATTTCAGGCTTCCGCCTACGCCACCCGCTGGGGCTTCTACGACGGGATTGAAGCCCTGCCTCCCCAGATTGGAACTTTGTGCCCCTATAGGGGCCACAACCTTCCATCCTGCGCTGGGAGGCCGCTTACGCCCGGACAATCCGGCCCAGCGATCGTTGTACCGCGGTACAAAGGCATTTTGCGCGCCTTCCCATTACGCTGCTTGGGCTCTTTCACTAGGGAGTTAGACCGGTAATCGAACGCGCCCGCAGGACGGGCGTGCCGCAAGCGAGGGACTGACACAGCGATGACTCGTATCCGCCAGCAGAACGTGACCGCAGCGCAGTGGAGCTCCAACGGCGAGGCGCTTGGCGCGCTCGACCTGACCCTGCCCGAGAACGACCCCTTCGGCGCCAACGTCTTCTCCGTCGGCGTGCAGCGGGAACGGCTGCCCGCCGACGTCTTCGAGAAGCTGCAGGCGACCCTGGCCGACGGCGAGGCGCTCGATCCCAGCCTCGCCGACGCCGTCGCCGAGGCGATGAAGGAGTGGGCGCTGGAGAACGGCGCGACCCACTTCACCCACATGTTCCAGCCGCTGACCGGCTCGACCGCGGAGAAGCACGACTCCTTCTTCGACCCCGGCGAGGAGGGCACCGCACTGGCCGGCTTCTCCGGCAAGGAGCTGATCCAGGGCGAGCCCGACGCGTCCTCCTTCCCCACCGGCGGCGTCCGCGCGACCTTCGAGGCGCGCGGCTACACCGCCTGGGACCCGACCTCCCCCGCCTTCATCCTCGAGAACCCGAACGGGGCGCTGCTCTGCATCCCGACGGCGTTCGCCTCATGGACCGGCGAGGCGCTCGACGGCAAGATCCCGCTGCTGCGCTCGATGGACGCCCTCTCTCGCTCCGCGATCAAGGCGCTGCGGCTGCTCGGCGACGAGGACAGCAAGCGCGTCTTCACCACCGTCGGTGCCGAGCAGGAGTACTTCCTGATCGACGAGCAGTACTTCTTCGAGCGTCCCGACCTGATCTCCACCGGCCGCACCCTGTTCGGCGCCAAGCCGCCCAAGGGACACGAGCTCGACGACCACTACTTCGGCTCGATCCCGGAGCGGGTGCTGGCCTGCATGCTGGAGGCCGAGCTGGAGATGCGCAAGCTCGGCATCCCGGTCAAGACCCGCCACAACGAGGTGGCGCCGGCCCAGTACGAGATCGCGCCCGTGTTCGAGAACTCCAACGTCGGCTCCGACCACCAGCAGCTGATGATGCAGGTGCTCGAAAGCGTCGCCCGCCGCTATGGGCTCGTCTGCCTGCTGCACGAGAAGCCCTTTGCCGGCGTAAACGGCTCGGGCAAGCACAACAACTGGTCGATGGGGACCGACACCGGCTCCAACCTGCTCGACCCGGGCAAGACGCCCGCCGACAACATCCACTTCCTCTTCTTCTGCGCCGCAGTAATTCAAGCGGTCAACAAGCACCAGGGGCTGCTGCGCGCCTCGGTCGCCAACATCGGCCAGGACCACCGCCTCGGCGCCAACGAGGCGCCGCCGGCGATCATCTCGATCTTCCTCGGCGGCGAGCTGGAGAAGGTGTTCGAGGCGATCGCCACGGGCGAAGGGGACCCGAGCACTCCGGCCTCCTTCCTCGAGCTGGGGGCGACGGTGCTGCCCTCGCTGCCGATGCACGGCGGCGACCGCAACCGGACCTCGCCCTTCGCCTTCACCGGCAACAAATTCGAGTTCCGGGCGCTGGGGTCGAGCATGTCGCTCGCCTTCCCCAACACCGTGCTCAACACGATCGCCGCCGAGGCGATCGACGAGCTCGCCGACAAGCTGGAGGCGAAGACCTCCGGCGGCGCCGACGTCGCGGAGGCCGTGATCGAGGTCGTCAAGGAGTCCTACGCGGCCAACAAACAGGTCTGCTTCGACGGCGACAACTACGACGAGGCCTGGCACGCGGAGGCGGAGCAGCGCGGATTGAAGAACCTGCGCACGACGCCCGATGCGCTGCCCGAGGTGCTGGCCGACCAGACGGTCGCCGCCTTCGAAAAGTACGAGGTGCTCTCCAAGCGCGAGCTGGAGTCGCGGTACGAGGTCTGGATCGAGCAGTACGCGCTCCGCGCCAACATCGAGGCGGAGACCACGCACTCGATCGCCAAGACGATGATCCTGCCGGCGGCGCTGCGCTACATGGCCCTGATCAAGGATTCGGGGGTGGCTGATGGTGTTGCGGGTGAGTTGAAGACGACGCTGGAAGCACTTGGCGCGTCGCTCGCCGAGCTGGAGCAGGCCAACGCCTACCCCGACGAGCTCGAGGGCCTCGACCTCGCGATCCACGCCCGCGACAAGCAGATCGCCGCGATGGCCCGGGTCCGCGAGGCAGCCGACAAGCTGGAGAAGATCGTCGCCGACGACCTCTGGCCGCTGCCGAAGTACGAGGAGATGCTCTTCATCAAGTAGCGCCGCACTGCGCCAGCGCCGCTTAGGCGCTGGCGCAGATTGCGTAGACCTGCAGGTCGATCGAGGTGTCGATCGTCGTCGAGTTGTTGAAGAGCTGTACAGACCAGGCGTTGCCAGCTCCGTTCGGACCGCTGAGCGAGACGGTGACCTGGCGCTGCTGACCGTTCTGGGTCGGGTTGGTGCCGAGGTTGGTTCCGCCGCCGATTACGCGCTTGCCGGCTGGGCAGCTGACGGTTTTGACTTCGCTGAGGCCGCGCATGCCGCCGCTGTTCTCGATGAAGACTTCTTTGAAGGTCTGGTTGACGACCTCGTAGCCGGAGACCCCGGCCGCACCGGCCGCCCCTTTGGGCCCGGCCTCTCCCCGCGCACCTTTCTCGCCTTTCTGCCCTTTCGGCCCCCTTGACCCCTGATCGCCCTTCGGGCCCTGCGGCAATTTGCCGAACAGCCGGCAGGTCACCTTTTTGCCGCTGAGGACGCTGGTCGGGCACTTGACTTTAACTTTGGGCGCTTTCGAAACACCGGCTCCGGTGGTGGCGAGGGCGATCGCGGTGAACGCGAGAGCTGCGATCGCGACCACGGAACCGATTACCGCCAGGCGGCGAGAGGGTCTGCTCGTATGCATGATCGTCTCCTTGGGATCGGGTTTCGCGCCTACTACCCCGTCGGCAGCCCCTTTCCACCTCGCATCGGGTTGAGATCGGCGAACAGCTCGAGCGGGGCGAGATTCTCGCTCCCGTCATGCGGTTGGTATGTGTGGGCGAAGACGAATCCGGCGCTCTGCCTCAGGCCCGGGGCAGTACGCGCATCTCCAGACCGCCCCGTGGCGAGAGGGTCGGCATCTGCCGCACCGTCATCGTGCGGCCCGGGAGAGCGTCGAGGCGAAGCCGCTGCAGCAGCATCGTCGCCACCAGCTTCACCTCGGTCTGGCCGAAGCGCTTGCCGATGCAGATCCGCTGGCCCGCGCCAAAGGGGACGTAGGCGCCGCGCGGAAGCGCCGCCTTGCGCTCGCGGGTGAAGCGCTCGGGGATGAACGCCTCGGGGTCCGGGAAGACCTCCGGGATGCGGTGGCTGGCCCACGAGCAGTAATTGACGTAAGCCTCCCTGGGGACGGTGTAGCCGCCGAACTCGAAGTCGCGCACGGCGCGGCGCGGCCCGATCCAGGCGGGCGGGTAGAGCCGCAACACCTCGTCGAGGACCATGTCGAGATAGGGCATCTGCTCTAGCGAGTCGACGCTGGGAGGCTCGCCACCGAGCACCCTGTCCTGCTCCTCGCAGAGCCGCTCGGCCACGTCGGGATGGCGGGCCAGCTCGTGCATCATGAAGGTGAGGGTCGAGGTCGAGGTGTCATGGCCGGCGAACATCAGGGTCATCACCTGGTCGCGCACCTCACGGTCGGTGAACGCCTCGCCGGCCTCGCCGCGGGCTCCGAGCAGGAGGCTGAGAATGTCCTGGCGCGCGTCGTCGGGCGCGGCCCGCCGCCGCTCGATCTCGCCGAAGACGATCTCGTCGAGCACTTGCCGCGAGGCGTTCAGCTTGCGCCAGGGGGAGCCCGGACCGCGCAGCAGCCGCAGCGGGTAATCGATGCCGTAGAAGCCGAGCGCGCGCTCGAAGTGCTCGGCTGCGGCGGCGCCCTTGCCGGCTTCGTCGGGGTCGAGCCCGAGCAGGGCACGCATCGCGATCCGCATCGCCAGGTTGCGCATCCAGTCGTAGACGTCGGCGACAGCGCCGGGGCGCAGCACGACGATCGCCGCCTGGGCCTCGATCACCATCGCATCGACCGACGCGGTCAGCTGACGGCGATGGAAGGCCGGCATCATGATCGCCCGCGCCCGGTCGTGGTAGTCGTCGTCGATCGTCAGCAGACCGTCGCCGAGCAGCGGGATCAGGTCGCCGAAGCTCGACTCCCGCCAGTGGAAGTTCTCCGGATGGGCGACGGTGATGAAGTTGTTGGCCTCCGGGCCGAGCATGAATACAACCCGCGTGTGGAGCAGGCGCAGGCTGAAGATCGGGCCGTGCTCTTCGTAGTTGGAGAGCAGGAGCGGCAACGGGTCGTGGGCAATCTGATGAGTGCGAGCGAGGCTGAAGTCGCTCGGCCCAGGCGGGTATTTGCCCCTCCCCCGCCACTCGGCGCGGATGTCTTCGGCCACCCGTCGCACCGGGTTGTCGGACATCTGGCGCGGTTTGGCGATGGGTACGGCGGTCTCTGCCGGCATTCTCCGGATGCTAGCTGGCTGACCGGCCAGTCGCTGCCTGCGCTCGCCTGCGTACCGGGTTCAACTGCGGTGGCTGAACAGCTCAAGCACCTGGTCGCCCTCACGGAGGTCCGCAGCCCGATCGTCGTCGAAGCGGATCACCTCTCCGTCGCGGACGATCGCGAGCATTATCGCGGACCCCGGCTGGAACGGATTCGGCCCGGCGTCCTCGGAGCCGACGCGGCGCTCGACGAGGTCCAGGCCTTCGCCGACAGTCAGCAGGTCCTCCATCAGCTCGGTCACCTGGGGCGTCTGGGTCGAGAGTCCAAGCAGGCGGCCGGCGGCACCGGAGGAGGTGATCACGGCGTCGGCGCCGCCCTGGTGGAGGAGATGGGCGTTCTCTTCCTCGCGCACGGCGGCGACGATCGTCGCCTCGGCGTTCAGCTCACGCGCGGTGAGCGTGATCAGCACCGCGGTGTCGTCGCGGTCGGGGGCGACGACCAGCGCCGAGGCTCGCTCGATCCCGGCCTCGCTCAGCACGTCCTGCCTGGCGGCGCTGCCGGCGACGACGGCGAGCCCGTCGGCGGTGGCCCGTGCACGCCCCTCGGCGCTGGGCTCGATCGCGACGATCTGCTCAGGCTGCAGCCCCTTGTCGAGGAGGGTGCGCACGGCGGCGCGGCCCTTGACCCCGTACCCGCAAACGATCGTGTGGTCCTTCAAGCGCTTCCTCCAGCGTCCGAGTCGATAGGCCTCCCTGCTGCGTTCGGCAAGTATCTCCAACGTGGTTCCGACGAGCAGGATCAGGAAGAGGACGCGGGCCGGGGTGACGACCACCGTGGTGACCAACCGAGCCCCCTCCGAGGCGGGCCGGATGTCGCCGTAGCCGGTGGTGGTGATGCTCACCGTCGAGTAATAGAAGGCGTCGAGCAAGCTCATCCCGCCGCCCTCGGGGTCGACGTAGCCGCCGCGACCGGCGTAGGAGACAAGGGCGACGAAGACGATCAGCCCCAGGGCGATCGCGAGCCGGCCGAGGATCTTGCGCAGTGGGCCGACGTCGCCGCCTGGCAGTTCGACCGGAAGCCGGCTTCCTCTCGCAGCCACATTCAACCTCGACTTAGCCCACCGTCGCGGTGGCGGCGAGCTGGCCGCACGCCGCCTCGATGTCGCGGCCGCGGGTGAGGCGCACGGTGGCGCCGAGGCCGTGCTCGGCAAGGATCGCGCGGAAGCGCTCGATCCGCTCCGGCGAGGAGCCGTCGTAGGCGCCAGTCGGGTTGTAGGGGATCAGATTGACCTTGTAGGCGCGGCGATCGAGCAGGGCGGCGAGCTCGCGTGCGTGCTCGGGCAGGTCGTTGACCCCGTCCAGCATCACGTACTCGACGAAGACCTTGTTGCGACGGCGCTGGGCCCGGTAACGCTCGCAGGCAGCGAGGACCTCGGCGAGCGGATAGCGATCGTTGACCGGCATCAGCTGCGAGCGCAGGCCGTCGTTGGGGGCGTGCAGGGAGAGGGCGAGGCTGAGCGGCATCGGGCACTCGGCGAGGCGGTCGATCCCCGGCACCCAGCCGACGGTGGAGATCGCCGTGCGGCGGTGAGTGACGCCGAGGTCGGGCAGCCGCTCGCAGGCGCCGAGCACCGCGTCGAGGTTCATCGTCGGCTCCCCCATGCCCATGAAGACAACGTGGTCGATCGCTTCAGTGCGGCGGAAGTGCAGCGCCTGGTCGAGGATCTCATCGGCGCTCAGGTTGCGCCCGAACTTCATCTGCCCGGTGGCGCAGAAGCTGCAGGTGAGCGGGCAGCCCGACTGCGAGGAGAGGCAGACCGAGCGCCTGCCGTCGCGGTAGCGCATCAGTACCGCCTCCATTGGCCGCCCGTCGGCGGTGTGGAAGAGCGCCTTCACGGTGCCGTCGTCGGACTTCGCCTCGGCGCGGAGCTCAAGCGTCGAAAGTGGAACAGCCTGCTCGAGCCGCTCGCGCAACGGGGCCGGCAGGTTGGTCATCTCCGCGTAAGAGTGCGCCCCACGGGCAACCCACTCCCAGATCTGGGAGGCCCGGTAGGAAGGCTCACCGGCAGTGGCGAGGGTCTGCGTCAGCAGGGCGCGGTCCATGCCCCGCGAGTGTACGGAGGGGGAGTGGGATTCATAGACGGGACTCTGGGTAGTGTCGAAGTATGCGGCGGCGCCTCTTGGCTCTCATATCGATCGCTGCTATCGCTGTTTCGGGCGTACTAACTGCACCGGGACTCGCCAGCGCCGCCCCGGCGCCGGTTGAGGTAACGCCGAGCAACCCCTTCTACCCGGTGCTGCTCGCCTTCGGCGAGGGGACGGTGGAGGTCGGCTCTACCGTCGGCGGCTGCAGCCTCGAACCCTTCGTAACCTGCCCGCAGGCGGCCCTCGAGGACCTGAGGCTGACCGGGGCGACGCTTCCGTTCTCCAAGCTACCGGCGCTGCGCGCGAGTGGTGCGTCGCTCGCCGGGGCCACCGTCTCCTTCGCCGACCTGAGGGGCTCCAACTTGCGCCGGACCAAAGCCGCGGCGCTTGTCGCCAGCTATGCCCGCCTGGACGGGGCCGACCTGCGCGGGGCCGATCTCACGTTAGGTGGCCTGGCCACGATGCAGGCGCCGGGAGTGAACCTGCGTGGAGCGACGCTCTTCGTCGCCGACCTCACCGGCGCCGATCTGCGCGCGGCCGATCTGCGCGAGGCAAACCTTGCCGGTGCCCTCGCCGCCGGGGCCGACCTGCGCGGGGCTGACCTGCGTGGAGCCGATCTCTCGCTTACCGATCTTCACAAGGCCGATCTGCGCGCCGCCAAGCTCGACGGCGCCCGCTTCTGCAACACGATCATGCCGGGCGGCCGACTACGCCACCGTCGCGACCGCTGCCCGTCTCCCCAGCCGCTCGACCGGGGACCGACGATCAGGCTCCCGCCGGAGAGCGCCCTTTTCACCGTGCTCACGGCAATCGGCAGGCCACCGACGTTGCCCGGCGCTAAGGTGAGCGGCTGCACGGTCGCGCCCTCCACGGTCTGCAGCCACGCTGACCTGCGCGGTGCCCACCTGCCCGGCGCCTTCCTCTCCTACGGACGACTGCCGCACGGCGACTTCCGCCACGCCGACCTCACCTTTGGCAACCTCTCCTTCGCCTCGCTGCGTCACGCCGACCTGCGCCACGCCTCCCTCGCCGGCGCCGCCGCGGTGCATACCAACTTCCGCAACGCACGTTTCTTCGGCGCCAACCTCACCCTGGCCGACCTTGTCAGTGCCGACCTGCGCCGCGCCGACCTGCGCGGCGCCGACGCTCGCGAGGCCAACCTGACGGGGGCCGACCTGCGCCGCGCCGACCTGCGCGGCGCGCGGCTGGGCTCGGCCGACCTGGTCGGCGCCGACCTGCGCCGAGCAAGGCTCGCGGGGGCCGACCTGAGCGAAGCGGTGCTCGCCGGCGCCAAGGTCAGCCCACCCTTCCCGTCCGGCGTCACCCTCTGCAACACGGTGATGCCGAACGGGTCGGTGGCCAAACGGCTGCCTGAGTGCAGCGGCTGAGGCCCCCCGGTTAGGGCTGCTGGTCCGGCGGCGGAGCCTGTGGAGTCTGCTGCTCCTGCGACAGCGGCGGCGGCAGCTCCGAGGATGGGCTCGGCGGCAGCTCGGTGCCGGGCAGAGCATCGGCTTCCTCGCGCCAGATGTCGTTCAGCGAAACCTGGATGTAGGCCCAGAGCCCCGGCGACAGCAGGAGATAGAGGATGATCGCGATCCAGCCGCTGAGCGGCTCCTTGCCGGCCAGGCGCGAGGCGCCCATCACGCGCTTGGTGCCGCGCCAGTAGGTGACCAGCGGCGGGATGATGATGATGAAGCCGGGGATGAGCGCCAGCAGCGAGTTGGTCGGGTTCTGACCGAGGTCGTAGCCTTTGGCCTTGCCGTAGTCGCGCAGCTCGCGATTGATCTTGTACCACCAGACAAAGTGGTAGATGCCGAAGGTGATGAACGGCAGCAGAGCGACAGCCCAGGGGCTGCGGATCTTCACCTCGTCCTGCGTGCCACGGACCTTCATCTCGTAAGCCATGCGGGAACTCCGTTCTGGTGGGGGAACTGAGTGGTAAAGCGACCCTAACCCTTTGTGCGGCTGCTTTCCAGCACTTCGGACGCAACGCGTTCCCCAGCCTGCAGGGCGCCCTCCATGTAGCCGCTCCACACGGTGGCGGTCTCGGTCCCGGCCCAGTGGACGCGACCGGCGGGCTCGCGCAGCACCGGACCGGACGCGGTCCAACCGCCCGGGCCGAAGTTCGAGGTCGGTCCCCCACCGGAGAACTCCTCTTCGGTCCAGGTCTGTTCGGCGTAGTCGAGCGGCCGCGCCGCACGAGCTCCGTAGAGGCGCTCGAAGCAGGCGAGGACGGGGGCGCGGCGCTCGGCCACGGGAAGCGCGGCCAGCTCGCGCGCCTCCGGGCCGCCGACGAAACCGAGCAGCACCCCGGCTGAACCGTCGCGGGGGGAGCTGTCGAAGGTGAGGGTGACCGGCCCGGCGTCGGTGACCGCCTCGCCGCTCAGGCCATCCTCACGCCAGAACGGCTCCTCGTAGAGCGCCATGCACTTGGTCAGGGCGCCGGGGCGCAGGCGCTCGGCCAGCTCGGGGCGACCCGGTGGCAGTGGGTCGATCTCGATCCGGGCGGCAATCGCCGGGGGCACGGCGACGATCGCGTGCTCGGCTTCGACCTCGACCCCGTCGGCCGTGATCCGGACTCCGCCGCCGTGGTCGACGATCCGCCGCACCGTAGCGCCGAGCCGCACGCGGTCGCCGAGCGATTCGGCGAGGCCGAGGGGCAGCAACTGAGCACCGCCGTCGAGGCGGTCCTGCTGCGCCCCACCCTCGGTGTCGATCAGCTTGTCGAAGCTGCCGGCAGCGGCGACGTAGAAGAGGACGTGGAGCATCGAGAGCTGCTCGGGCGCCTCGCCCCAGACCGTGCGCGTGGCCAGACCCAACAGATCGCGGGCGATCTTGCTGCGCACGTTGTGATCACACCACTCGGCAAGCGTTTCATCGTCGAGCTCAGCGGCACGCTCGGCCGCCCACGGCTCCTCCGCGCCGACGATCTGCGCCAGGCGATGGAGGCGACGGCGGACGATGAACAGGTCCCAGAGACCGCGCGCGTCGACCCGCGGGATCGTGCCGCGGTAGCGGCGGCGCTTCCCGTCGAGGTCGAGCAGGTTCCGGCCGGCGCCGTGCTGGGGAAAGATCTCGATCCCCAGCTCGGCGGCGAGACGCTGCACCCGGGTGTGGTCGGAGCCAACCCATTGGCCGCCGACGTCGACGGTCACCCCGTCCCCGACGGTCGCGTTGAGCAGCCGACCCCCCACCCGATCGCGCGCCTCGAGCACGACCACCTCGAGACCGGCATCGGCAAGCTCGCGCGCCGCCCGCAGTCCGGACAGCCCGGCGCCAACGACCGCGACATCGGCGCTGACGGAACTCTCCATGCCTCCCACCTTCTCACGTCCGGTCACCAGGACACACATCGCGTGGTTCCTTATGAAAGGCAACAGGTGATTAAGGAACCACGCGCCGGGCGAAGGGAGACTAGGCTGACCGGGATGACCGACGCCGACTCGATCGAGAACCTCACCGCGACGATCGGGCGCTACAACGACGCCTGGAACGTGCAGGATCTCGACGCAATCCTGGCAATGCACGCCCCCGACATGGTCTTCGCCAACCACACCGCCGGCGAGTCGGCGACGGGCGAGGACGTGCGCGAGCACATCGCCTCGATCTTCGCTGCCTGGCCCGACCTGAGGTTCGAGACGCGACGGCTCTACGTGCGTGAGGGGCTGGTCGTGCAGGAGTGGACCGCGACCGCGACGCACTCGAACCCGATGCGGCGTGGCGACCTCGAGGCAGCACCGACCGGCCGCACGATCAGCTGGGACGGGATCGACTCGATCCCGTTCGAGAACGGCCTGGTCAAGCGCAAGGACGTCTACTCGGACTCGGTCTCGATCCTGCGCCAGGTCGGGTTGCTCGACTGAATCCTCGCCGACGGGCCTAAAAGGACAGTCGGACTGTCCTTTTAGGCCCGTCGGCGGTCAGAGGCCGGCGGCGTCGGCGAGCAGGTCAACCTGGGCCGGATCGGCGGAGCTGGGGCAGAAGACCAGCTCGTCGCAGTCGAGCTCCTCGTAGGCGGCGACGTACTCGGCCACCGCCTCAGCGTCCCTGGCGGCGCTGTCACCGATCATCCTGGCGATGTCCTCGCCGAGCCAGGCGTAGTAGTCCATCAGGTTCTCGCGCACGTCCTCCTCGGCCCGCTCGCCGAGCGAGAAGTAGGCGAGCGCCATGATGTGCGGCTCGCCCTCGCGGCCGGCCTCGCGCCAGGCGGCCCTCGCCTTCGCGGCGCCCTCGCGAGCCTGGTCGGGACCCGAGCCGGCGGCGATCCAGCCATCGCCGAGGCGCGCAGCGCGGGCATACGCGGGGTCGGCGTGGCCGCCGATGATCAGGCGGGGCGCGCCCGCGATCGTCGGTCCGACGTCGTCCCCGGCCCAAATCTCCTTCATCTCGTCGAGCATCGCGTCGAGGCGCTTGCCGCGGCCGCGCAGCTCGACCCCACTCGCTTCGTAGTCGTCGTCGCGGCCGCCGAGACCGACGCCGAGGGTGAGGCGCCCGCCGGAGAGCGCGTTGACGCTGCGTGCCTGCTTGGCGAGCTCGACCGTGTTGGTGCGCAGCGGCGCCAGCAGGACGGTCGTCGAGAGACCGATCCTCTCGGTGACCGCGGTGGCCGCCGCCAGCGCAACCAGCGGCTCGTAGTTGTCGTAGACGATGCGGTCGATCGTGCCCAGGGTGGAGAAGCCGCGGGCCTCGGCCCGTCGCGCCCACTCGGTCATCTGCGCGGCGGTGGCGCCGGGCACGGCGTTCGGAAGTGCGACCCCTACGTCCATCCTGCGCTCCTTGCTCTCGTTCGACTGCGGCCAATCTAGCCAACTGGGGACGCCGGCCGGTCGAGCGCCTCAGCCGTAACGCTCGCCGATGACCGCGCGCAGCTTCGCGCGATCGTGGCGAGCGTGAACCCGCCGCACCGTGCCGGAGCGCGAGCGCATCACCAGCGATTCGGTGCTGGCGCCCGCCCCGCGGTAGCGCACGCCCTGCAGGACGTCGCCGTCGGTAACACCGCTGGCGGAGAAGAAGACGTCATCGCCGGAGCAGAGGTCATCGGCTGTGAGGATGTTGTCGAGGTCGTAACCGGCGTCGACCGCGGCGCTGCGCTCCTCGTCGTTGCGCGGCCAGAGCCGGCCGAGCAGCTGGCCGCCCATCGACTTCAGCGCCGCGGCGGAGAGGACCCCCTCGGGCGTGCCGCCGATCCCCCAGAGCAGGTCCACGGGCGAGCGATCGCTGACCGCAAGCAGGGCGGCGGAGACGTCGCCGTCGGTGATCAGCCTGATGCGGCCGCCCGCCTCGCGCACTTCTTTCATCGCCTCCTCATGGCGGGGGCGGTCGAGCATGACGACGGTGACGTCGCCGACGCTGCCCCCCTTGCGATCGGCAATCAGCTTCAGCGTCTCCGGCAGCGGCCGGTCGAGGTCGAGCAGGTCGGCGATCTCCTCGCCGCCGGCCATCTTCTCCATGTAGACGCAGGGGCCGGGATCGAACATCGTGCCGCGCTCGGCGAGCGCGATCACCGCGAGGGCGCTGGGCATGCCGAGGGCGCAGAGCCGCGTCCCCTCCAGTGGGTCGACGGCGATGTCGACCACGGGCGGGCTGCCGTCGCCGATCTGCTCGCCGTTGTAGAGCATCGGCGCCTCGTCCTTCTCGCCCTCGCCGATGACGACGACGCCGTCCATCGAGACCGAGTCGAGGACGAAGCGCATCGCGTCGACCGCGGCCTGGTCGGCGGCGATCTTGTCGCCCCGGCCGACCCAGCGCGCGGCCGCCAGGGCGCCGGCCTCGGTCACACGCACCAGCTCGAGGGCGAGGTTGCGGTCAGGCTTCTGCGGCGAAGGGGTCCCCTCCATGGGAGGGGACCCTAAACAAACCGCCACCTCCTCCGCTTCGCGTCCGAGGGTGGCGGCTGCGCGCCATATCGGCGCCGCTCGCGAAGGATCAGATCGTGACGCTCGCTAATTGGTCGTTCGGAGGTAGGGTGCGCAGGCGATGGGACGATGGGGACTGACGCTGCCGCTTCCAGGCACCCCGCTGCGCGCGCACGAGGGGCACGTCAAGCGCGCTGAGGCGGCCGGCTACACCGACCTCTGGAGCGGCGAGACGAACGGGCCGGATGGCTTCACGCCGCTGGCCCTGAGCGCCGCCTGGACCGAGCGGGCGCGCCTTGGGACCGGCGTCGTCGGCGTCTTCCAGCGCGGCCCGGCGCTGCTGGCGCAGGAGGCGGCGGCACTTGCCGACGCCTCGGGCGGCCGCTTCGTGCTCGGCATCGGCTCCTCCTCGGACCGCATCGTCGAAGGCTGGAACGGGATCCCCTTCGAGCGGCCGCTGAGCAAGGTGCGCGAGACCGTGGAGTTCCTGCGCACTGCGCTCGAAGGTGAGCGCACCGCAAGCGGCTTCAAGCTGGAGACCGCGCCGGCCGAGCGGGTCCCGATCGTGCTCGCGGCGCTGCGCGGCAAGATGCTCGAGCTGGCGGTGGAGCGCGCCGACGGCGCCTTCACCAACTTCCTGCCGCTGGCCGGGCTGCCCAAGGTGCGTGCCCAGCTCGCGGGGGCGCCGGAGGGCTTCGAGCTGCTCTGCCGTTTCTTCTGCCTGCCAGGCGAGCGCGAGGCGGTCGAGCCGCTGGCCCGCTTCATGTTCTCCTCCTACATCACCGTTCCCGTCTACGCCGCCTTCTACCGCTGGCTCGGCTACGGCGAGCAGATCGACCCGATGGTCGCCGCCTGGGACGCGGGTGACCGCCAGGGCGCAGCCGCAGCGGCGCCCTGGGAGCTGATCGAGGACATGTTCATCTTCGGCACTCCCGAGCAGATGCGCGAGCGCCTCGACGCCTTCGTCGAGGGCGGCGTGACGCTCCCAATACTGACGCCGATCGTTCCCCCTGACGTGTTGGCGAAGACGATCGAAGCTCTAGGGCCAAGCCGGTAGGGGTGGAACGTCTTGTACTTTTTTTGCGGAGGCGCCCTCGGACGCTCGCGGACTGTTTTCAAAAAAAGTTAAGTGGAACCCCTGCCGGATTGGCCCTCAGTACTCAACCTCCGCGCCTAAACCAAACGAGCGATCGGCGGCGAGTTCGACGATTTTGTCGACGATCGGCTGGTGCCAGCCTTCCTTCTTCGATCGCGTCGCGATCGTCTCCACCGCCATGCCGACCCGCGTCGCCGTGGTCGCAGCCAACCCGCGCATGACTTCGAAGTCGAACTCGCAGTCTTCACAGACTTCGGCGAGTTCGAGCAGATAGGACGTTTCCTGGTACTCCTCGGAGATCACCAGCCCGTGGTGGATCGGGTCGTCGTAGACGACGGTCGAGGTGAGGTCGGTGAGCGGCGCCAGGCGCCATTTCCTCTCTGCCCCCGAGAGCGACGTCTTGTCGCGGTCGACCAGGGCGAAGTTCTTGCCGTGGGCGTCTCCGTTGCCGAGGATGTAGTTGCAGAAGGCAGCAGTGAGCAGGTTGACAATTTCGTCGGGGCGGCTGACCGCGTTCAGCAGCCCGCGGGCTTCGGTCCAGCCGGGCGCTTCGCCCTCTTCGCTCTCTTCGTCGGCACCGGGTGGGATGCCCAGCGCCTGACAGAAGGACTCGCAATGCAGCCGCCGGACCTCGCGGCCACCCTCGCCGGCCACCCGGTCGTAGCGGGGCGAGATCAGGCAGCTACGTCCGGCAATCTGCTCCACCGTCGCTTTGGCGACGGGTAGGCCCACCTGGCGGCAGACCGTCATGCAGAACATCTCGTTGGCGACGTATTCGGGATATTCGCCGGTCTCGGGCTTGACCACATGGGTGCTCGGCGCTCCCGCCTCCGGCCAAGCCCAACGGGCCCCCGCCTCGTCGCGGACGAGGCTGAGCTTGTGACGGAGGCCAGGCAGGACGAAGCGCATCCGCTGCTTGCGCTCGTCGCTGAAGAGGCGCGGCGGGGGCGGCTTGACCACTTCGGCCAACTCGTCCTCGCTCAACCAGGCCAGGGACTCGCGCTCGGGCGTCCGCATGGGCTCCCCGGCCGGGAGGAACGTGACCGCGCCCGCGCAATCCCGACCCAGCTCGGCGAGCAGCAGGTAGCCGTCGGTCGGGTCGAGGTCGAGCTCGCGGCCAAGCCGGGTGCGGCGGGTGCCTTCGGGCAGCAGTCCCTCGACGTAAGCACGGGTGGCCTCGGCGCTGTAGGGCTCCGGCCGAGCCGGCAGCGAGTTGCTGAGCAGTGCTTTCCCAGGGCCGACCCTCTCCACCGTCTCCGGGTCGTAGGCAAGTCTGTAGTCGTTGTCTCCTGCGGGGAACAGGGTTCCGACGCGCTCCCCGTAAAGGTAGACGTCAAGGCTCAATTTGGTCCTCCTTGATCTTCCTCCGGGTATCCACGGTTCGAGACTTTAAACCGAAGCTAGGCTCAGCGCGTAGTCCTCGGCGGCGTCGGTGAACCAGCCGTCGGGACGTAAGCCCGCTTCGCGGTAGATCTCCTCCAGCCCGTCGCGAGTGAACTTGGCGGATATCTCCGTCCGCATCTCCTCATCCGTAGCGAAGCGCACGGTCAGATCGAGGCCGTCAAGCCGCACGGTCTGGTCGGCGAGCGAGCGCAGGCGGATGTCCATGCGGGCCGCGTCGGCGTCATAGCGCGCCACATGCCCAAAGCGATCGAGGTCGAAATCGGCGCCCAGCTCGCGGTTCAGCACGGTGAGCACGTTCTTGTTGAATTCGGCGGTAACGCCACGGGAGTCGTTATAGGCGGCCTCGAGTCGAGCGGAATCCTTGACCAGATCGGTGCCCAGCAGGATCCGGTCTCCAGGCTCGAGCAGCGTCGCAATCCGGCACAGGAAATCGTGGCGGGCGTCCGGGTAGAGATTGCCGATGGTGCCACCGAGGAAGGCGACGAGGCGCCCCCCACCGCCGTTGGGGATCCGCTCCAAGTCGTGCTCGAAGTCGCAGACCAGGCCGCGGACGGCGAGACCGGGGTACTCCTCGACCAGCAACTCGGCGGTTTCATGGGTGATCTCCTCAGAGATGTCGACGGGAACGTAGGTCGCAAGGCAATCGGCGTCGCGCATCGCGCTCAGCAGGTGGCGCGTCTTCGCCGCCGACCCGGAGCCGAGCTCGACCAGCGTGCCCGGCTCGCCGGCCGCGGCGACGATCTCGGTCGAGCGCTGGCCAAGAATCTCGCGCTCGGCGCGGGTCGGGTAGTACTCCTCGAGCTCGGTGATCTGCTCGAAGAGCTGCGAGCCGCGTTCGTCGTAGAAGTACTTGGGCGCCAGCTCCTTGGGCTTGGCCGTGAGACCGAGGCGGATGTCGCGCGCCATCGCCAAGCCACCGTCCGCGCGCAGACGGACCTCGATCTCGATCGCCTCTGCGGCGGCGCCTGGAGTCATCGCCCGGCGTCCCTCGCGCAACGGAAGCCGGCGAAGATCTGGCGCCGCTGCGGCAGGTCCCAGTTGCGGAAGCTGGGTCGCATCACGGCGCGATCGGTCGCCCAGGAGCCGCCGCGAAGAACCTTGTGTTCATCGCCGAAGAACACCTCCGAGTACTCGCGGTAGGGGAATGGCTCGAAGCCGGGATAGGCGATGAAGTCAGAGAACGTCCATTCCCAGGCCTGGCCGACCGCGTGCAGGCAGTCGCAGGCCGCCTCCAGCTCGCGCTCGCTGGGCAGGCGCTTGCCCGCCCACTGGGCGAAGGCGGCCGCCTCGTGCCAGGAGACGTGGACGACGGGCTGGTTCGGGTCGACCGGGTCGCGGCGGCCCATCGCCGTGCGGACCCAGCCATCGCTGCCGTCGCGCGCCAGGTAGAGCGGCGGCTCAGCGCCCGTCTCCTCGACGAAGGCAAGGTAGGTGCCGTTGGTGACGGGGCTGCGGTCGATCTCGAACGGCTTAAGCGCAACGCTGTGGCGGGGTCGCTCGTTGTCGTAGGCAAAGCCGGTGCTCGGAGCGCCGATCTCGTACTCGCCCCCCTCCATCGCGACCATCTCCGGGCCGGGGGGCGCGGGGGGCGCCGCCGGGCCGGCGTCGGCCTCGCGGAGCGGCTCGTATCCCTCGACCATCTGCAGGAGCTGCAGCATCGTCTC
Organism: uncultured Solirubrobacterales bacterium; assembly: GCA_963718755.1. Taxonomy (GTDB): domain Bacteria; phylum Actinomycetota; class Thermoleophilia; order Solirubrobacterales; family 70-9; genus VRUE01. Next base: position 2,000,238 of record OY970376.1, on the reverse strand, counting down.
GTTGTGCTGCTGCTCATGCGCGAGCAGCATCTCGTAAACGAAGCCCTCGCGCAGCAGTGGATCGTCTACATCGACGCCGATCTCCATCTCCTCGAGCACCTCGAGAGTGCGCTCGCGCACGTCGGCGAGATAGGCGCGCAGCTCGGCGTCGCGCAGGATCGGCAGCTCGCCACGGGTCTTGCGCGGATTCTCAATCGCGTCGTAGAAGCGGCCGAGCTCACCGTGCAGCGGCTCGCGCTTGCCGATCGTCTGCACCAGCCAGAGCTCCTCAAAGTTGGCGATGTGGCCCAGGTCCCATGCAAGCGGGCTGAGGATCGGCGAATAGACATGGTTGAGCTGCTCGTCGTCAAGCGGCTCGATCAGCTCATAGGTACGCCTGCGCGCCGCCGCAAGTCGGTCCGCAATCGCTGCCTTGGAGCTCGACTGTGCCCTCACCTCGGTGGCAATGTGGATAACCCTAGCGGGGTCAGAGCGTCGGATGTGACTAAGCGATAAAACCTGCGCATGCAGATGGAGGGGACTGGAGCGCTGGTTGCCGGCGGAGCCTCGGGGCTGGGCGAGGCGACCGCGCGGATGCTGGCGGCGGCAGGTGCGAACGTGGTCGTCGCGGACCTCAATGCGGAGAAGGGCGAGGCGCTGGCGGACGAGCTTGGGGCGAGCTTCGTCGCGGTCGACGTAACCGATGAGGCGGCTGTCTCGGCCGCGGTTGAGCAAGCGACGGGCGCGGGCGAGGGCGGCCTGCGCGTCTCGGTGTGCTGCGCCGGGATCGGCTGGGCCGAGCGCGTCGCTCACAAGGGGGGTCCACACAACCTCGAGCTTTTCTCCAACGTAGTCAAGGTCAACCTGATCGGGACCTTCAACGTGCTGCGTCTGGCTGCGGCGGCGATGAGCGAGAACGAGCCCGAAGCGGAGGGCCAGCGCGGTGTCTGCGTCAACACCGCCTCGATCGCCGCCTTCGACGGCCAGATCGGCCAGATCGCCTACGCCGCCTCTAAGGGAGGGATCGTCGGCATGACCCTCCCCGCCGCGCGCGACATGGCATCGCGCGGCGTGCGGGTGGTGACGATCGCCCCCGGCCTCTTCGACACCCCGTTGCTGGCGGCGCTGCCGGAGGAGGCGCGCACAGCGCTTGGCGCGAGCATCCCCTACCCGTCGAGGCTGGGCCGGCCCGAGGAGTACGCGCAGCTGGTCGAGCAGATCGTCGCCAACCCGATGCTGAACGGCGAGACGATCCGACTCGACGGGGCGCTGCGGATGCCGCCAAAGTAGGCCGGGCCGGCGAGGCCTCAGCTGGTCCCCGTGGCCTCGGGGTCGCGCCAGACCTTCTTGAGCCACGGCGGGCTCACGGCGAAGCGATGGGCGCCTCCGTCCCCCTCAGCGACCGGCTCGAGCGGGATCAGGTGGACACGGCGGCCGGGTGTGATCCGGTCGATGCGGAGGAAGCCGTTGGCGTTGCCCGCGTGGCTGCCACCCGAGACGACGAGAAGGCGGGTCTCGGGCCCCCAGCCGTTATGAGGCCGGGCACCCAGCGTCTCGGCGGCATCGGTGATTGGGTTGAGGCCGGCGTCGGAGCCCACGTTGGCGAGGCTCTGGGCGTGGTTGTAGCCGTGGTGCGAGGAGGCGCGTTGGTCGATGCGCCCGTCCGGGCCGATGCGGATCTGAACCCCCTCCCAATCGTCCTTGTGAAAACCCCTGGACCCTGCGATAGGCACGCCACGCAGAGTGGCCGAGTCAACGTAGTAGGTCCAGTACTGCAGGTAGAGGCTGCCAGCGCGAGAGCCGGAGCAGTCGGCGCCTGCCGCCCGGGTCGCTTCGACGGCATCACGGCGGCAATCCACCACATGGACGAAGGCGGTCACCGGCAGCCCGGCGTCGCTCTCGTGGACCAAGCCGCGCGCCGATCCGTCGGCGCAATCGCTGCTGCGACAGCGCCTGAAGTCAACCGGCAATGCCCGCGAGCCATGCTCGAAGAGGATCGTCGGCATGTGGCGCCGCACCAGATCCCCCACCTCGCTGCCGTACGCGGCGATCAACACCGGTTCGTCCCCACAGCGATCGGCCATCGCCACAGCGCAGAGCATCCGCGAGGCGACGGCCCGCACCAGTGCATTGCCAGGCACCCGAACGCCAGCGGCGACCAGAGCAAGGAAGAGGAGCGCGACCACGGCAACGAGCCCCACCCACTCCACAGTCCCCTGCCCCCGCTCGTCCCACACTGAATCCCGTCGGCATCCACCGGACGTGCCGTCACTTATGCACCCATATGGACGCTCAAGCGGCGGCACGTCCGCCACCTGAACCGGAAAACAACAAGCGGCGAAGCTGGTCGACGACCGTGGCTGATTCGCGGTCGAGGCGGCGATGTGTGAGTCGGATGACCCGGTACCCCTCGACCTGCATAGCCGCATCGCGCTCTCGATCCCGCTCGAACGCCGCCCGCTGCCCGTGGAACTGCCAACTGTCCGCCTCGACCATCACCTTCTGCGCCGGCCAGAAAGCGTCCACCTCACGTCCGAGCACGACGGCGCCGGTCACTGGACGCGGGAGGTTGTAGTCGCGGCAGAGGTCGAGTACGCGATCCTCAAGTGGCGACTGCGTGTCCTCGGGGTATCGCATGTCCTCCAGCAGGCGACGCACCGGCCGTAGCGCCTTCCGCCCGTGCCCGCGCTCGCAGATGTACTCGAGCTCTCTCACCCTGAGCAGCCGCAGGCGATCGGCTTCCTCGAATGCATGCTCCAGCTGCTTCTCGTCGATGACTTCGGCCAAGTCGAACAGGGTCCGCGCGGCGGAGGTCACGGGTATGCGGGCGACCTGCGTCTGTTCAGCGGCGAGGATGCTGCCTTCGTGGACGGTGATGCCCTGCCGCCGCCGCCCGCGCGCCGCGGTCACATCGATTGGCCCAGCGGCGGTCCTGGCGAAGCCCCAGAGCCCGGCGGCGCTCCGATGGCTGAGCACCGCATTCTCCCCGCAGGCGAGGATGGCCGCCATCCACTTGCCCTTCCGGTCGAGCTCACGCCAGCCAAATACGTAGACGCAGCGATGTATGCAGCGGAGGCGCCCCGCTTCAACCCGCCGGCCAATCGCCCGCCTACCGAGGCCCGCGTCGAGGAGCTGGCGGCGTGAGATGACTCCATGCTGGCGCGCAGCCAGCTGAGCCAAGGCGCGCTCCCTCTTCGCGTACGCCCGTCGCCGCATCCCATTTCGACGTGCCGCTGTTTGAGCGTCCATATGGGTGCTTAAGTGACGGCACGTCCAAACTCGCCCCCCGGGCGAGGCGAACTACGGCGAGTTTGCGAGAGACGCAGGCGCTTCGGAGCGCCGACGGCGCTAGAGGTTGCCGATCTCGCCGGCTATGTCGCTTGCCGCCTGTTTGGCGTCGGCGAAGAGCATCGAGGTGTTCGGTTCGTAGAAGAGGTCGTTGTCGATGCCGGCGAAGCCGGGGCTGAGCGAGCGCTTGATCACGATCACCTGCTGGGCCTCGGAGACTTCGATGATCGGCATGCCGGCGATCGGGCTGTCGGGGTCGTTTTTCGCCGCCGGGTTGGTGACGTCGTTGGCGCCGACGATCACGGCCACGTCGGTGCGCGGCATCTCCGGGTTGACCTCCTCCATCTCACGCAGCTGCTCGTATGGCACGTCGGCCTCGGCGAGCAGCACGTTCATGTGGCCGGGCATGCGGCCGGCGACCGGGTGGATCGCGTAGTTGACGGTGACCCCGCGCGACTCCAGCGCGTCGGCGACCTCCTTGATCGCGTGCTGGGCCTGGGCGACGGCGAGGCCGTAGCCAGGGACGATCGTGACCGTGTCGGCGTAGGCAAGCTTGATCGCCGCGTCCTGGGCGCCGATCGAGGTATGCGGTCGCTCCTCGCCGCTACCGCCGCCCCCACCACTGGGAGCGCCGCCGAAGCCGGCGAAGAGGACGTTGGCGACCGAGCGGTTCATCGCGGTCGCCATCTCCATCGTCAGGATCGTTCCCGATGAGCCGACCAGGGTGCCGGCGACGATCAGCGCCACGTTGTCGAGGGCAAAGCCGGCCGCCGCAGCGGAGAGGCCGGTGAAGGCGTTGAGCAGCGAGATCACGACCGGCATGTCGGCACCGCCGATCGGCAGGACGACGAGGTTGCCGAGCAAGCCGGCAGCGAGCAGGACCGCGATGAAGATCGCCTGGTTCGGGTCGTCGTTGTTGATCGCGATGTTGATGCAGGCGGCGACGATCCCGATCAGGAGGGCGGCGTTGATGACCTGCTGGCCGGGCACCGCCAGCGGCTTGGTCGGGATCAGGTCCTGGAGCTTGGCGAAGGCGATGTTCGAGCCCCAGAAGGAGACCGAGCCGACGACTGCGGCGAAGAGGACCGGAATCAGCTCATCGAGCGGGATCTCATGCCCGAGCGAGATTCCGTGGCGGATCTCCGACCAGGCGATCAGCGCCACGGCGCCGCCGCCGACGCCGTTGTAGAGGGCGACCATCTGCGGCATCTCGGTCATCTGCACGCGGATCGAGGCGATGACCCCGACCGCGGTACCGATGCCCAGCCCGAGCGCGATCAGGCCCCAGTTGCCGACTCCGTCCAGCAGCAGGGTGGTGACGACGGCGATCGCCATGCCGGCGGCGGCGATCAGGTTGCCCTGCTTCGCCGAGGTCGGGTGCGTGCCGCGTTTCACCCCAATGATGAAGAGCGAAAAAGCGACGATGTAGAGAGCCGTCGCGGCGTCGCCGCCCGGCTCGAACACGGCCTGGAAGATCACGACGAGCCCCCGTCAGACCCGTCCGCCCCCGGAGGCGAAGCCGAGGAGGCGGACTTGACCTGGGGCTTGGGCTTTTTGCTGAACATGCCGAGCATGCGGTCGGTGACCATGAAGCCACCGACGATGTTGATCGCGCCGAAGGCGATCGCGATCGTGCCGATCACGTACTCGAGGCCGTCGTCGGCGTAGCCGACGACGATCAGGCCGCCCAGCATGACGATGCCGTGAATCGCGTTGGTCTGCGACATCAGCGGCGTGTGCAGAGTGGTCGGCACCTTCGAGATCACCTCGAAGCCGACAAAGGCGGCGAGGACGAAGATCGTGATCTCGGTCATCAAGCTCATTTAGCCGCCCTCTCGTTGCGGATCTCGCCACCATGGGTGATGCAGGCAGCGGCGACGATGTCGTCCTCGAAGTCGACGTTCAGCTTGCCCTCCTCGGTGATCAGCAGGCCGAGCAGGTTCTCCAGGTTCTTGGCGTAGAGCTGCGAGGCGGGGACCGGCATCTCGCTGGCCAGGTTGCGTGGGCCGACGACCCTTACGCCGCCCTGCTCGACGGTCTGCCCGGCCTCGGTCAGCTCGCAGTTGCCGCCGCTCTCGGCGGCGAGGTCGACGATCACCGAGCCGGGCTGCATGTTGCGCACGGCGTCGGCGGTGATCAGCAGCGGCGCCGGACGGCCGGGGATGGCCGCGGTGGTGACGATCACATCCTGTTTGGCGGCGTTCTCGCCGATCGCCTCGACGACCTTGGCGTTCTCCTCGTCGGTGAGCGGCCGCGCGTAGCCGCCCTCACCTTCGGCGTCGGGGATGAAGTCGAGTTCGAGCGGACGGCCGCCGAGTGAGGCGATCTGCTCCCAGGCGGCGCGGCGGATGTCGAAGCCGGTGACGATCGCGCCCAGCCGCTTCGCCGTGGCGACGGCCTGCAGCCCGGCGACGCCGGCGCCAAGCACGAGCACCTTGGCCGGCGGCACGGTGCCGGCGGCCGTGGTCATCATGCCGAAGAAGCGGCCCGACTCGCGGGCGGCGATCAGCATCGCCGCGTAGCCGGCGGCGGCAGCTTGGGAGGAGAGCGCGTCCATCGCCTGGGCCCGCGTCGTGCGCGGAATCGCCTCCATCGCGAAGCTGGTCGCGCCGGAACCGGCGAGCGCTTTGTTGGTCTCCACCGCGGTCCAGGGTGAGAGGTGGCCGATCAGCACCTGGTTGGAGCCCAGCTTGCCGATCTGCTCGTTGGTCGGGGCGGCGACGCGAAGGACGACGTCGGCGCCCCACGTAACCTCGGCGTCGACGACCTCGGCGCCTGCCTCCTCATACTGGGAGTCGGGGTGGCCGGCCGCGTCGCCCGCACCCCGCTCGACGAGCACGTCGACGTTCTCGTTCTTCTTCAGCGATTTGACCACGTCAGGGACGAGCGCGACACGGCGCTCCCCCTCGGCGGTCTCTTTCGGCACTCCGATCTTCATGGTCAAGACGCGGCGCGGGAGATTATGGGATCGGACTACGCGGATGCTTCGTCCCCGGACGTGCCGCCATTTGAGCGTCCATATGGGTGCTTAAGTGACGGCACGTCCGGCGAGGGACGCGAGGCGATTGATGGTGTGGAGTTGTTGCTCGCGCTCGACGTGGACCGGGGAGACGATCAGGCGGTCGATGCCGGCGCCGCGGAAGCGCTCGACCCGTTCCGCCACCTCGGCCTCGCTGCCGACCAGCGAGGTGGCCTCGACGATCTCGTCAGGCATCGCCTCGAAGGCGCCGCCTTTGTCGCCCTCCTGGTAGCGGCGCTGAACCTCGTCGGCGACGTCGCCGAAGCCGAAGCGGTGGGCGAGGTCGACGTAAAAGTTGGTCTTGCGGCTGCCCATGCCGCCGAAGTAGAGGACGAGCCCGGCCTTGACCACGTTCTTCGCCGCCTCGAGGTCGCCGTCGATAGCCACCTGCAGCGAGGGGCTGACCTCGAGGTCGGAGCGCTGCCTCCCGCCCTTCGCGAAGCCGGCCTCGAGATGCTCGCCCCAGGTCTCCTCGAAGGCGTCGACGCTGAAGAAGATCGGGATCCAGCCATCGCAGATCTCCGCCGCCATCTCGACCGATTTGCGGCCGATCGCGCCGACGAAGACGGGAATGCTGGAGCGCTCGGGGTGGAAGTTGAGCTTCAGCGGCTTGCCCTCGCCGCCCGGGAGAGGCAGCTGGTAGTGCTCGCCCTGGTGGTCGATCTTGCCCTCGCGGGCGACGATCTCCCGCACCACTTCGATGTACTCGCGGGTGCGGCCCCAGGGCTTTGAGTAGGGGACGCCGTACCAGCCTTCGGAGACCTGCGGGCCCGAGGGGCCGAAGCCGAAGAGGAAGCGTCCGCCAGAAAGTTTGTCGATCGTCGCCCCGGCCATCGCCGCCGCGGCTGGCGGGCGCGCCGGAACCTGCAGGATCGCCGCGCCGAGGTTGATCGTCTTGGTCTGCGGCGCCAGCCAGGCGAGCACGCTGACCACGTCGGAGCCGTAGGACTCGGCGACCCAAACCGACTCGTAGCCCGCCGCCTCCGCCGCCTGGACGACCTCGAGCGCGTCGTCGCCGGCCGGTCCGATGCCCCAGTAGCCAAGGTTGAGTCCGAGTTTCAAAGCCATCCGCCGGGAACCCTATTGAATGTCCCCATGCCCTCTAAGGCCGCCTCCCCCACCGAGACCCCCGAAGCAGCCGAGCGCGGCCTCTCGAGCGCCGAGGCCGCCAAGCGGCTGCGCAAGCTCGGCTCGCCGCCGGACACCTCCTCGCGCTCGGTCTCGAGCATCGTCGCCGGCAACGTCTTCACGCTCTTCAACGCGATCATCGGCGTCTTCTTCGTCCTCATCCTCTCGCTGGGGCTGTTCGCCGACGCCGTCTTCGGCTTCATCGCGATCGTCAACTCCTACATCGGCATCCGCCAGGAGCTGAACGCGAAGAAGACGCTGGACGAGCTGGCGGTGCTGGTCGCCCCCCACGCCAAGGCGATCCGCGACGGCGAGGAGGTCAGCCTCCTGGCGGAGGAGGTCGTGCCGGGGGACGTGGTCGCGATCGAGCCCGGCGACCAGCTCGTCGCCGACGGCGAGATGGTCGCCAGCCGCGGCCTTACCGTCGACGAGTCGCTGCTGACCGGCGAGGCCGACGGGATCCGCAAGGAGGCCGGCGAGCGGGTCCTCTCGGGCTCCTTCTGCATCTCGGGCTCGGGCCGCTACCTGGTCGACGCTGTGCGTGAGGAGAGCTATGCCGGCAAGCTGGCCGGCGAGGCGAAAGCGTTCCGCCACCCGCCCTCGCCGCTGCAATCCGAGGTCAACCGCGTGATCGTCGCCTGCACCTGGGCGATGCTGCCGCTGGCGGCGCTGCTGCTGATCACCTTCCAGCTGCGCGGCACCGACCTGGTCGAGGCGGCGCAGACGGCGACCGCCGGCCTGGTGACCCTGATCCCCGAGGGCCTGGTGCTGCTGATGAGCGTCACCTTCGCCGTCGCCGCGGTGCGGCTGGCGCGCAAGGACACGCTCGTGCAGCAGATGAGCGCGACCGAGAGCCTCGCCGCGGTCGACACGATCTGCGTCGACAAGACCGGCACCCTGACCGACGGCCAGCTGCGCCTGCTCGGGATCCAGGTGGCCGACGGGACCGATCCGGACGAGGCGCAGGCGGCGCTGGGACGCTTCGCGGCAAGCGCCGGCGATCGCAATCGCACGCTGGAGACCGTCGCCGAGGCCTTCCCGGCGTCCCCGGGCAGGGTCGGCGGCGAAGTCCCCTTCTCCTCCAGGTGGAAGTGGAGCGGGCTGCGCCTCGGCGGCACCAGCTACGTGCTCGGCGCGCCCGACATCCTCGCCGCGAGCGGCGCGCTGGACCTGCCCCCGGGCCTGGCCCGAAAACTCGAGGAGGAGACGGCGGCAGGGCGGCGCGTCGTCGCCTTCGCTCAGTCAGGCGAGGCGCTTCCCGACGACCCCGAGCACGCCCCACCGCCGCGCCTCACCCCGATCGCCCTCGTCGTCCTGGAGGAGACGCTGCGCGCCGACGCCGCCGAGACGATCGCCTTCATCCGCGCGGAGGAAATCGACCTGAAGCTGATCTCCGGCGACGCGCGGGCGACGGTGACGGCCGTCGCCTACGCCGTCGGGGTACCTGCCGACGCGGGCGTGATCGAGGGCTCGGAGCTGCCGGAGGACCCGGAGGGGCTGGCTGCCGCGGCGCAGCGCAACACGATCTTCTGCCGGATCGCGCCGGAGCAGAAGAAGGCGCTGGTCGAGGCGCTGCGTGCCTCCGGCCGCTACACGGCGATGATCGGCGACGGCGTCAACGACGTGCCGGCGCTGAAGCAGGCGCGCCTCGCGGTGGCGATGGGCTCGGGCGCGCAGGTGACGAAGGGGGTCGCCGACATCGTCCTGCTCGAGGACGAGTTCGCGCGGCTGCCGGAAGCGGTCGCCGAGGGACGACGGATCGCCCGCAACGTCCACCGCCTCGGCCGCCTCTACCTGACCAAGTCGGTCTACGCGGCGGCGCTGATCCTGCTCGTCGCCGTGCCCGGCTTCGCCTTCCCCTTCCTCCCCCGCCACCTCACCCTCGCCGTCTTCCTGACGATCGGGATCCCCTCCTTCGTCCTCGCCCTGGCGCCCTCCGACGGCCCCCTCTACCGTGGCCGCCTGCTGCGGGCGCTCGCCGCCTTTGCCGTGCCCGCCGGGCTGGCGACGGCGCTCGGCTCGATCCTCTGCTTCTTCCTCGTCGACACCGTCTTCGGCGGCTCGCTGGAGGCCGGCCGCACGGCGGCGACGACGACGCTGATCGTGCTCGGCCTCGCCTTCGTGCTGCTGCTGGAGCGCGGGCCGGGCCGCGAGCACATCGCGATCCAGAGCTACATGCTGGCGATGGTCGCCGGCCTCGGCGCCCTCTTCGCCCTGATCCTCGCCGCCGCTCCCGTGCGCGACTTCTTCGAGATGACGCTGCTGACCGCGAGCGAGTGGTTCCTGGCGCTGCTCTGCTCGGCCATCGGCCTGACGATCGCCAGCCTGCTCTGGCGCCTTCCGCAGATCGAACGACTGGAAACGCCGGGCTACGAACCGGGTGCGGAGATCGAGTGAAGCATTTGGAGGTCTATAGGGGAAGCATTTGGAGGTCTATAGGCCCCCAAATGCTTCCACGAAGCTGGTTCGCCCGCTGTCCAGGGGAGGGCGGCTGATTTTCGACGCTGGGCCATGTGATCGCCCGAAGCTGGCGCCTAGCGTGTGGACATGGGGACGACCCTGGAGCAGGCGCGACTCTCTCCCGTGCCCGGGGCTACCCACCGGACCCGGGTGGCTTCGACGAGGCGTTCGCCCCGACCGGAGCCCCCGCGACTCCCTGCGCGGCGGTCCTAGACGCGCTCGCGCGGCACCCTCCCGCCGCGCGAGCGCGTCCGGTCACATGCAAGGCCAAGGACGTGCCGGTGCTCCGATGACCATATGGACCTCTACGCACCGGCACGTCTGGGCGGGATGACGCGGAGGTCGCGTTCGGGGAAGGGCCGCGGATCGGTGGTGCGGTCGAACTCGGCCAATGCTCCGGGGGCGAGGCGCTCGAACGCGCGTCGCACCGAGTTCGCGTAGTCGCTGCTGACGAAGAGGTTGCCCTCGGCGACGCCCTGCCGGCAGCGCTCGCGAGCGGCGGCAAGACCGACGTAGGTGAAGACCGGGCCTCGCACGGTCGGCTCGAAGGCTGCCGAGGCATCGATTCGGGTGTAGTTGACCTCCCTGGCGTCGAGCTCCGCCAGGCGATCCGCGTCGACCGGTAACGCCAGACCGTTCACAGCTGATCCCTCCTGCTCGCGCAGATCGAGGTAGGCAACGCGAATATGCGGCCGCTCGCCGCTCTCGCGGTCGAGCCAGTGCTTGGCGACCTCGCCGCCCTCCCAGTTGTTCATCGCCGCCCCCCAGCAGCGGCGGTAGCCGCGCAGCCGACCGGGTAGAGCCTTGGCGTCGCCGAGCGCGACCAGTGAGGCGTAGCCGAAAACGTAGGCAAACACCAGTTCATTGTGGCCTGCGGCTGCCTGACCAGGCAGATCAAGGACGCAGGGAGGCCGACGAGGGGAGCGCACTCCAGTGCGTGACCCGAAGGCGGCCGACCGAGGACGCCGAGATGCGCCGGTCAGGCAGCCGCAGGCAGGACGAACTGGCTGACGATCAAGTTCGCCGCCAGCCGGGGCTCGGTGCCCTCGCGGCGCCGCTCCATCCTCACCTCAATCACCACGGTGCTCTTACCGGCGTGCAGGGGCTCACCGACGGCGACGATCTCGTCGCCGAGCACGCCGGCGGCGAAGACGTTCAGCTTCAGCTCGATCGTGGTGAAGTTGTGTCCGGCGGGGATGCCGCGGAAGGTCGCCCAGGCAGCGACCGTGTCGCCGAGCGCCGTCCAGACGCCGCCGTGGACGAAGCCGCCCGGGTGCAGGTGGCGCTTGTCGACGACGATCCGCCCCCGCGAGTGCGTGTCCTCGATCTCCAGCGGCTCGATCCCGAGGTCGCCGGGGAAGCTGCCGGGAAGGAAGCCGCGCGCCGTCTCCGGGGTGATCCTGGCGCTGGGGTGAGGAGGAGCGTCGCTCATCGCGGCGTGACCCTACCCCAGGGCAGATGCCGAAGCCGGCGCCGGGGCGCCGTCCATCTCGTAGGCGCCGGGCTCGAGGCGCGCCGTACGCCGCCGGTAGTTGCTCCAGGTCCACGGCCACTGGCTCGGGTCGTTGCCGTTCTCGTCGACGTACCAGTTGGTGCAGCCGCTGTGCCAGACGGTGCCGGAGAGGGCGGCGCGCAGCTCACCGTCGAAGCGCTCCGCCGCCTCGCGGCGCACTTCGATCCGGCTCGCCTCGGCTCGGTCCAGCGCGCGCAGCGCGGCGATCGCGTGGTTGACGCCGGCCTCGATCGTGTAGATGACCGAGCCGGTGCCGCCGTTCGTGTTCGGCCCATAGAGCAGGAACATGTTGGGGAAGCCGGGGACGCTGAGACCGAAGTAGGCACGGGCCACCTCCGCCCACTCCTGCGCCAGCGTGCGACCGTCGCGGCCGGCGATCTCCATCGGCGCAACGAAGGCATGGCTGGCGAAGCCGGTGGCGAGAACGAGCACGTCGACCGCTCGCTCGACGCCGCTCTCGTCGCGTACGCCGGTTGCGGTCACCGCAGCGATCCGCTCGGAGACCAGCTCGACGTTCTCCCGGGTCAGGGCGGGATACCAGTCGTCGGTGAGCATCGTCCGCTTGCAGCCGAGCTCGTCGCTCGGCATCACCCTGCTGCGCAGCTCCGGGTCCTCGATCGCCGCCGTGATCTGGCGGCGTGCGGCGGCGCGGAAGGCGGGAAGCATCCAGCGGTGGCGCGTCATCGCCGCCGCACCCAGCTCCATGAAGCCGAAGATGACGGCGCGGTCGAGCCGCCGCACCGCCGGAAACCGCCTGAAGAGATCGTGTGCCCAGTCCGGGTAGGCGTAGTCCATCTTCGGGATCGTCCAGCCGGGCGAGCGCTGGTAGACGTCGAGCCGGGCGACTTCGGGCTGGATCGCCGGCACGACCTGGATCGCGCTGCAGCCGGTGCCGATCACGGCGACGCGCTTGCCGGCGAGGTCGACGTCGTGCCGCCACTCGGCGGTGTGGAAGGCGGGACCGTCAAAGCTCTCCAGGCCGGGGATGGGCGGCGCCTTGGGGACCGAGAGCTGACCGCAGGCGGTGATCAGGACCTCGGCTGCGTGCGGGCCGGCGCTGGTCTCGAGCACCCAGCGGCTGCGCTCCTCGTCCCAGCGCGCGCTCTTCACTTCGACCCCGGTGTGGATCCTGTCCCGCACCCCGAAGCGGCGCGCCACGCCCTCGACGTAAGCCTGAATCTCGGCCTGCGGGGCGAAGCGCCGCGACCAGCGGTTGGGCGCGAAGGAGAACTCGTAGAGGTGCGAGGGGATGTCGCAGGCGGCGCCGGGATAGGTGTTGGCGTGCCAGACCCCGCCGACCCGCTCGCCCTTCTCGAACACGGTGACGTCCTCATAGCCGGCACGTTTCAGCATCACCGCGGCGCCGACCCCGCCAAAACCGCCGCCGACGATGGCGATCGAGCGCGAGCGCCCCGGGGCTCCGCTGGCCCCGTTTGATCCGTTGCTACTCGACACCGAAGCCCCCGAGGCCGAAATCACCATAGGGCTCGTCGCGTTCCCGCACCGCCTGCTTGAAGCCGCCCTCGGCGGCGCGGCGGACGAAGTCGTGGCCCTCCTCGGTGTGGCGGGCGATGCCGTCGAAGAACGTGCCGAGCAGCTGCGTCTGGTGCAAGCCCTGTGCGTAGAGCGACTGGTTGACCAGCATCTTCATCATCACCAGCTGGTTGATCGGCATCCGCGCGACCCGCTCCAGCAGCGCCTCGAAGCGCTCGTCGAGCTGATCCGGCGGCGGCGCCTCGGTCGCCAGCCCCCACTCCGCCGCCTGCTCGCCGCTCAGCGAGTCGCCGGTCAGGAGCAGCCGCTTGGCCCGCATCGGCCCCAGCCGCGCCGCCCACATCGCGGTCGTCGGCGATCCCCAGACGCGCGCGGGCGGGTAGCCGATCTTGGCGTCGGCGCCGATCACCAGCAGATCCGAGCAGAGGGCCATGTCGGTGCCGCCGGCGACGCAGTAGCCGTGCACCTTGCAGAGCACCGGCTTCTCGGAATGGAAGAGGCTCATGAAGCCGCGCACGTTGCGCGACATGAACTGGAAGTCGGTGACCGGGTCCCAGTTTGACTCGGGCATGTGGTTGGCGCCGATCGTCGCCGGGTCGACGGGAGAGCCAGGCGGCGCCTCGACCCCGCCCAGCCCGCTCATGTCGCCCTCGGCCGACGCGACCAGGTCGTAGCCGCCGCAAAAGCCGCTGCCGTTGCCGGCGAGGGCGATGACGTGAACCTCTGGATCGAGGTTCGCCCGCTCGACGCAGGCGGCGAGCTCGGCCGGCATCCGCGGCACGATCCCGTTGCCGCGCTCGGGCCGGTTCAGGGTGATGCGGGCGACCCGATCGCTGCTCTCGTAGGTCAGCGTCTCGAGTCGCCCCTCCATCGTCCTACCTCAGTTCATCCGTTCGACCAGCATCGCCTTGCCTTGCCCGCCCGCCACGCACATGGTCTCGATGCCGACCTGGTGGTCGTCGGTCTCCATCACGTTGAGCAGGGTGCCCATGATGCGGGCGCCGGTCATGCCGAAGGGGTGGCCGAGGGCGATCGCGCCGCCGTGGGTGTTGAGCTTCTCCGGCGCAATGTCGCACTCGTCCATGATCGGGATCACCTGGGCGGCGAAGGCCTCGTTTAGCTCGACCGTGTCGACGTCGTCCATCGTCATCCCGGATCGCTCCAGCACCTTCTTGACGGCGCCGATCGGGGCGACGCCCATGTACTCGGGCTCGTTGCCGTAGGTGGCGGCGGTGACGATGCGGGCGCGCGGGGTCAGGCCCAGCTCCTTGGCCTTGGTGTCGCTCATCAAGAGCACCGCGGCGGCGCCGTCGTTCAGCGGGCAGGAGTTGCCGGCGGTGACGCCGCCGCCGCCGAAGGACTCCTCCAGCTGCGAGAGCTTCTCCAGCGTGGAGCTGGCGCGGGGGCCGTCGTCCTTGGCGACCTCGGTGCCGTCGGGCAGCTTCACCGGGACGATCTCCCGGTCGAAGAAGCCGTCCTCCTGGGACTGCACGGCGAGCTCCTGCGAGCGCTGCGCGAACTTGTCCATGTCGGCGCGGCTGACCTCGTATCTTTCGGCGACGTTGACCGCGGTCTTGCCCATCTCGATGTAGGCGTTTGGCTGGCCGTCGTTGCCCTGCAGGTTCGGGTTCTGGTCCTCGACGCCGGCGGGCTCGGTGCGCTCGTTGTAGCGACTCACCCACTCGACCCCGGCGGCGATGTAGACGTCGCCCTCGCCGGCCTTGATCGCGTTGCCGGCGTGGCGGATCGCGTCGAGGCTGGAGGAGCAGTAGCGGGAGACGGTGACCCCGTTTACCTCCTGGGGCAGCTTCTCGGAGAGCAGCGAGATGATGCGCCCGATGTTGAACGCCTGCAGGCCCTGCGGCATGCCGCAACCGCAGAAGAGGTCTTCGACCAGGGCCGGGTCGACCTGCGGATTGCGCTCGAGCATCTCGTCGACGACGTAAGCGCCCATCTCGTCGGGGCGCAGCTGGGCCAGCGAGCCCTTGAAGGCGCGGCCGATCGGCGTGCGGATGGTGTCGACGATTACGGCCTCGGGCATCTGTGGATCTCCTTGGTCTCTGGGTGGGGAGTCGGGGGCGCTTCCCCGGTGGGAAGCGCGGACCAGGAGGGTATTTGACCCGGCAGTCCGGCGCCGTCCTCGACTAAGTTAGGGCGATGTCGCTGGAGGGCCTGCGGGCATGGATCGGCGAGGTCGAGCGCAAGCTCGACAAGCGCACGCGCGTCTTCCTCGCCCTCGCCGTGATCGCAATCGGCCTCGGCGGCGCGGCGATCTACCTCGCGATCGACGCCCGCGAGAGCTCGGTCAGCGAGCGCGACGTGCAGGAGCTGCAACAGGAACTCGAAGCGCAAATCGACGCCGCGGCCGCCGGCACGGCCACCCCGGCGCCCGAACCAGCCGAGCCAACCGAACCGGAGCCTGCCCCCGAACCGGCACCGGAGCCGAAATCCGATGGCAGCGAAGACGATGGGACCGGCGGCGTGGGAGCCGGCGGCGGCTCCTCCCCGGGCGGCACCGGCAGTGCCACCGAGGGGTCGGCGGACGGCGGCAAGGCGGGTAACGCCAAAATCCAGGATCTGCTCGAACAGGCCAGAGAGCAGAACGCCGAAGCCGAAGCGGAGCAGGCCGAGAAGTAACGCTTGTAACGATACGCACGTTTGTGCGTGTTCCCCGTCCCCGCCCTGCGTTACATTCGCCGCAATCCACCTCGCGCCTAACGCGAGTCTTGCCGGGAACCGGCAGCGAAAGGAGACCCATGCCCGAGGGTTACTGCGTCAAAGAGCGCAAGAAGGTAGAGATCAAAGACGCCAAACAGGTGACCATGAAAAACGGTCGCCCAGCCATCCAAGGCGTCTGCCCCGACTGCGGCACGAAGATCTTCAAGATCGGGAAGCTCGAATAGGCGCTGCGGCGGCGCTCTGGGGGCGCCGCCGCAGTTGCTTCACCGCTGATTGCCGCTAGTCGTACGGCTTCAGCGTCCCATCCGGCCCCAGGGCCACGTTTGCTCCCTCGATGGCTTCGGCTTGAAGCTCAGAGAGGCGAAGCTCGCTTACCCCGTCGCTTTCGCCGAGCGGTCGCCAGCGCCCCGCTCGCTGGACCTTCACGGCAGCGACTCGCTCCGGGTCGAGGGTCGCCGAGGGGAAAGCGACTGCGCAGGCTCCACGTCTGGCCTTGCCCCCCTTGGAACCCAAATGGAAAACCTCGGCCTCCCGGTAGCCGTGGGTATGAAAGTTGTGGTATCCGTCGATTAGCCCCCGTTTGCTCGCGTTCCAAAGCGACACGCAGCGACGCGGTGCTGGCTCAGTGCCGGAGCTGGATCCTCCGGCACTGAGCAGCATGACCACCGCGAATGAGCCAAGCAGCAAGGCCACGGCCGCGGCGATCGCTGGCCGTGGATCAGCCGTAGCGCTCCGCCAGCGTCAAGGTCCCGGCGTTGCTGCCTTCGGGCCGCGTCTTGCCGACCGCTGTGCAGGCGTTGGCTGCGGTGCAGGAGACGGCGCTGAGGCGGGAGTAGGCGAGCGGGTTGACGGTTGTCTGGACCGCCCAGGCGCTGCCGTTCCATACCTCTGCGAGGGTCGACTCGGATTTGAACACCGGACTGACCCCACCGGTGCGCCCGACGGCCGTGCAGGCGTTGAACGTGGCGCAGGAGACGTCGCTCAGGGTGACGCCGTTTTCGGCGCCGCTCGGCGTCGGCGTGGCAACCGTTAGCCAGCCGCTGTTCCAACGCACCGAGAAGCTCTTGCGCGGAGTGAGGGTGCTGCTGCTTTCTTTGAACCAGCCCACCGCCATGCAAGTGGCGCTGCCGGTGGGGCAGGAGACGCCTTCGAGCTGGCCTTCGACCGCACCCGCCGGTTGGGGCACTGAGGGGATCGCCCAGACGGTGCCGTTCCAGACCTCAGAGAAGGCCTGGGGACCGCTCGAGGCCCTGCTGCCCACGGCCGTGCAGGAGGTCGCCGAGGGGCAGGAGACGGCGAGCAGCTTGCCGGAAGTGCCTTCGCCTCCGCTTGGGTAGGGCGTCGTCTGGATCGTCCAGGCGGTGCCGTTCCAGCGCATCGCCAGCGGCCTGTACTCGTAGGAGGGCGCGCCGGCGTAGTAGCTGCCCACCGCGGTGCAGGCCGTTTCCGCGCTGCAGGCGACGTCTTCGAGGGTGACGGAGCTCCCGCCTTCGGGGGTGGGGGTGGACTGCTGGTAGAAGGGGCCCCAGTTTTGGCCGGCTTTCCCCAGTTTCCAGGTCGACCCTTCAAAGCCGCTGTCGCCGGTGATCAGGCAGGCGTTGCCCGAGCAGGAGATGTCGTTGAAGCTGGCGTTAGACGCGCCGGCGGAGGTGAGGATTTTCCATTCGCTGCCGTTCCAGGTCTGCACGAAGGCGGTGCCCAGGTACTCGTCGTTGCCGACCGCCACGCAGGAGGTGGCGGAGAGGCAGGAGACGTCTTCGAGCAGGCTGTGGTGATAGGAGACGGGGTTGGGGGTGGTTTGGGTTGACCAGGAGCTTCCATCCCAGCGCTCCGCCAGCGTCAAGGTCCCGGCGTTGTTGCCTTCGGGCCGCGTCTTGCCGACCGCCGTGCAGGCGCTGGTCGCCGTGCAGGAGACGGCGCTGAGACGGGAGTAGGCGAGCGGGTTGACGGTGGTCTGGACCGTCCAGGCGCTGCCGTTCCATGACTCTGCCAGGGTCGACTCGGCTTTGAACGCCGTCCCCACCACGCCGCCGGTGCGGCCGACGGCCGTGCAGGCGTTGGCCGCAGTGCACGAGATGCCGCTCAGGGTGACGCCGTTTTCGGCGCCGCTCGGCGTCGGCGTGGCAACCGTCGACCAGGCGCTGCCGTTCCAGCTCTCGGCGAGGCCCTTGCGTGGAGTGGAGTGGCTGCTGCTTTCCTTGAACCAGCCCACCGCCATGCAGGCGCTGGTGGTGGCACAGGAGACGTCTTCGAGCATGCCTTCGACCGAGCCGGCCGGTTTGGGCACAGAAGCGATCGACCAGCTGGCGCCGTTCCAGCGCTCCGAGAAGGTTTGGGGACCGCTCGAGGCTCTCGTGCCCACGGCCGTGCAGGAGGTCGCCGAGGGGCAGGACACCGAGAGCAGCTTGCCGTTGGTGCCTTCCCCCCCGCTTGGGTAGGGCGTCGTCTGGATCGTCCAGGCGGTGCCGTTCCAGCGCATCGCCAGGGGAACGTATGAGGAGAGGGATTGGTTGTAGTAGCTGCCCACCGCCGTGCAGGCCGTTTCCGCGCTGCAAGCGACGTCTTCGAGGGTGACGGAGCTCCCGCCTTCGGGGGTGGGGGTGGACTGCTGGTAGAAGGGGCCCCAATTGCCGCCGGCTTTCCACAGTTTCCAGGTCGACCCTTCAAAGCCGCTGGCGCCGGTGATCAGGCAGGCGTTGCCCGAGCAGGAGATGCCGCTGAAGCTGGCGTTCTGCGCGCCGGCGGAGGTGAGGATTTTCCATTCGCTGCCGTTCCAGGTCTGCACTAAGGCCGTGCCCTGGTACTCGTCGTTGCCGACCGCCACGCAGGAGGTGGCGGAGAGACAGGAGACGTCTTCGAGCAGGCTGTGGTCGTAGGGGACGGGGTTGGGGGTGGTTTGGGAGGTCCAGGCGCCGGTGAAGAACTCCCTATCCACACCATAAGTCGTCCCGTTGGAGTTCGTAGCTAGGAGCCGGAAGTGATAGGTGGAGTGAGGCGAGAGTCCTTCGATCGGCTGGCTCACGGGGACATCTGCGATGCCGCTGCCGACGCTCGCGTTCGGAACCGGCACGCTCTGCCCGTAGGAGCTGGTCGGGCCGTATTCGAAGCGGTACGTCGTCGCCAAGCTCTCGGGGTTGACAATCCCGGTCAGCGTGGCTTTAGTCAACTCGACGTTTGTCGCAGCACCGGTCACCGCCAGGGGCGAGGGATCGGTGGTCAGAGTCCTATCGGTCCCGATGGTGGTCCCCTCTTCGCTCGTCGCCACGAGGCGGTAGCGATAGGTGGTCGCCGGGGAGAGTGAAGCGATGGTCTCACTGACCGCGACACCCGCCGTCCCCGAGCCCACTGATTTCGGCGAGCCCGGAACGCTGATGGCTTTGGCATAGCCGCTCAAGCCATAGTCCGCCGCAGTGACGTATTCGAAGCGATAGCTCGTCGCGAAGCCGGTCGGGTTGACTTTCCCGTTCAGGGTCGCCTGCAGGGCCGTCACCGCACTCGCGCCTTCGGTCGATGCCACCGGCCGCCAGTCGGGGGTCGTGAAGGTTCTGACTTCACCTACGGCGTTGGACCCATCGTCGCTTACGACCTCGACGTCGTATTCATATTTCGTTTTGCCGTGGAGCCCGCTGACCGGCGCCGAGCAATCGACGTAGCTGGTGCCCGAGCCGGCATCGCCGACGAAGTAGTTGAGAAATTCGCCGCCCGCAACCTGGACCCCGAACTGGCATTCGGTGTGGACGCCGTTGGGGTTGACCGAGGCGTGCAGAATGGCGGCTCCTGGGCTGAAATCGGTGGCGCCACCCGTCACGACGGACGGTCCTAGGGTTTTGAACGTTTTGTCCTGGCCGTAGACGAGCTGCCCGGTGTCATTGATCGCGACGATTCGGTAGTGATATACCGTGCCGGCCCCTTTCAAGCCGGAGATTTTCTGGCTTAACGCGACCGGGGACGATCCGTACTGGCTCAACGCCGTCATCCTTTCGAGACCAGAGGTTCCAGGCGCCCCTGCCGGGACGACTGACCCGTAGGACGTATCTTGGCCGTATTCGAACATGTAGGAGGCGTACTCGCCGTTCGGCGTCACGCTGCCCTGCAGCGTCGCGTTGATTTGCCCAACGGAAGTGGGTTCGTTCGTGGTCGCACCAGCCGATTGGCCCGGCGCCGGCGAGAAGAAGGGGTTCTCGGGCTGCGCGAGGTTCCAGTAGGTTGCAAGCCATGAGCCACCCGGAGGGGCGGCGTTGAAGTAGGTGTTCTTGTTGCAGTCGATCGGCATGGTCACGGGCGTGCCGTATCCAGCTGCAGTAGTGCAATAATTGCCGCCGTAGCTCCAGTAGCAGAGAGCGTCCCAGCCGTCGATGCAGTGACTACCGCCGCTACCGGGCGGGGTGGAGTACGGGGCCGGTGGAGTGACGTCGGACTGCGATGCGCCCAGCGCGTGCATCAGCTCGTGAATCGTGACGTGGGTGAACCAAGTGTGCGTCCCACCACCAGGTGGAACCAAGGGGTAAATCACCGCCGTTGCAGTGGCGATTGCATTTGAATTCTGTCTGCTCTTGCTTGCGTCGGGGTACACGGGCCCACCGACTCCGTAGGGATTCCCGGATTCCGCAGCGCCGTCGAAGGCGAGGAACTTGACCGCCCGCATGCCGGTGCCCTGCACAATCGCTTTCTTGGCCACTTCATCAACTGTTCCCCAGCTGTTGTTTGGCGTGGCCAAGTCATGAACGGCGATCTGACCTGATCCATCGCAGTCGACCGCCATACGGACGGATCGGGCACCGCCGCTTGACAGCGAGGACTGATCGGCGATCTTCCAGTTCATTCGTCGCACGATGCTGCGGATCGTTCCGACCGGCGCCGGACCGGTTTCCGACGGACGGTGGGTATAGAGGACGACGATCCGGTTGTTCGAATAGCGGCAGATCGGGGCGAGTTCCTGGCTGGGAAGGTCCTGGCCTGGACCATCCTCATTGGCAATCCTTGGTTCAGCCAAACTCGGCCCCTGAGAACGAGGAAGCGGCGCGTCCGCATGTACAAAGCCGGGGATCTCCCCTGGGCTTCGCACTTCGTATCGCTCCTCCGAAGGGATGAAGCGCATGGTCTTGTCGCCGAACCGCTTGACGTCCGGTTGGCCGAGGATACGCCCGTCGGAGTTACCGCCGGGGTGGGCTGATGAGCTTGCAGGGAGGGCGAAGGCGAAGGCGACAATGCAGAAAAACAGAACCCTGGCTGGTCTGGCTGACATTTACTTCCTCCCCTGCCGGCGAGTCCCAGATCGCCAGCGGCATCGTGTGGTCACCTCGGTCGCGAGGTCATCACCACCCTGACCGATTCAAGTGACCCTGCGGGTTGGCAATGTGCCAACCAGATCGCCGCTTATTGAGCGCAGCGACAACCCCCCTGCGGCTCCGCTGTGCAGCTCCTCGAGCCGCAGTGCCGCTTCCAGCTCGGTCCCGCATGACTCCAGCGGGCGCCCGATTGCCCGCTCTATCGCCGCCAGGCGCTTGGCGACCGTGTTGCGGCTGACACCGAGCGCGGCGGCGGCAGAGGAGGCATTGCGAGATGCGGCGAAGTAGGCCTGCAGGGTCTTGCGTGCAGCCTCTCCCCCGTCGCGCTCTGCCTCCAGGGAGGCGAGGAAGATCTGGTGCAGGGAGGTGGCAAGGAGCTCATCGCCGTGAATCGAGGCGAGCAGGGCGACCTCTCTGTAGCGAGTAAGGGAACACGAGCTCCGCAAGGCGATCGGCAGGGCCGCCTTTGCCTGGCGGTGGGTGAGGCGCCAGCCGGGCAGGCCCCTCCCCGGCTCGCCGATCGCGATCCTCAGCCGCTTTGACGTGGACCGGAGCTCGATCTCGGCGGGGTCGATCGCCTGGCGTGATCCCGAGCCACGCCCACACCACCTTCTCGCTCTCAGCGACGATGAGCAGCCGACAGTCAAAGCCCGCGAGCATCTCCCGCAGGCTCTCCTCGGCCCGATCGCCTGTGGCGATCAAGCCGACGTGGTGTGCGTCGAAGTCATACCTCAGGCCCGGGGCATCGAGCAACTCGCCGGCGAGCAGCCTCCTGACCTGCTCCATCCGCCGCTCCGCGCTTGATCCCGGCCGGGCTGCCTCGCGGTTGTATTCCTCTGTGACCGCGCCGAGCAGGCGGTCGAAGAGGGCTGCTTGGACCCTCAGCGCTCGCTTCAGCGAGGACCCGCTGCAGACCCCCTGCTCTTGGGCTGCCTCGATCACGAAATCACCGAAGACGGTGTAGCCGGCTATGTAGCGGCGCAAGACCGCGTCGAGGGTGATCCGGTTTCTTGCCGCGAGCCTCGCTTGGCCGAGCAGCCGGGTCGGAACCGGTGGGGAGCGATCATCGGGGCACTCCAGGGCAGCCGCCCCGTGCTCGAGGGCCGCCGCCACCGCGCCGGGCAGCCCTTCGCGGTACTCGCCCTCGCCGATCTCGGTTGGACCCGAGACCGCGTGGACCCTGATCAGCGCCGCCTCGGCGATCTCCTCATTGCGGGAGCGCAGGCGCTCGGCTAACCGCGTGCGCGCTTCTTCCCGCAACTGGCCTCCATCGCCGGCCTGCTCGCGGCCGCCTTGCCGTTGTGGGCGCTGAGATCGGCGTTGGCCCTGTTCTTTGCCCCGCAGAGGTTGCGGCTGTTGATGATCAGGCCCTTCTTCGCTCCCTGCATCCGGACCACGACTTTGGTCAGGGGGGCGTCGGGGACGTCCTCGAAGGTCGCCCTGATCCCGCCCCGCTTGGAGTCGATCCGGGCGACCGCTTCGACGTCGATCAAGCCGTGCAGGTCGGCGACGAAGTCGGGCAGGTTGTGGTTCGAGGAGCGCAGGTAGACCGGACCGGTGAGCGGTTGCTCCAAGAGCGGCGTGTAGGCGGTGGCCCTGCCGTAGATCGCTCCCGGCGGGCAGCTCTTGGCGGCGAACTGGACCCGGGTGCAGATCGTGCGGATGTGGGCCTGGTCGAGGAAGGCCGATCGGGGCAGGCGCAAGACCATGTCGGCGAGGTTCGCATCGCCTCCTCTTGGCCGATAGGTGCCGGTCAGGGCCGGGTGGCCGCCTCGCTTGGTGCCGCCCTTGAGCTTCAAGGAGAGCCGTGGCTTGAAGCCGAGTGCTTGGCAGTCGGCCGCCTGGAATCGAGACGATCGCGCAAACGGTGAGTCGTCGGCGACGCTGAAGACCTCCGCTCCCCCGCCCCAAAGCGAGGCCTCCAATGCAAACGGTTCACAAGAGGTCGGGTTGATCGTGAAGTTCTGCTTGTCGACGTAGACCCTGATGTCGCGCACCTTCAACGGGATGCCGGCGAGGATGTGGGGGATCGGGTCCGAGCGGTCGCCGTCGACCCGCACTTCCGCGGTGCGTGGGTCGATCTGCAGGGCCTGGCGGGTGACCACGGTGCCGATGTCGAAGGGTCCCGCGACCGCGGGGACGACGCCGATCACGCTCAAAGGAGCGCCCTGGTAGGGGCCGGCCATGTAGATCTTGCCGGGGACGTAGGTGAGGACCGGGCCTACGCCCGCTCCTGCGAGGACGCGGCCGATCTCCGAGGAGGCCGGGCAGCTCGGGCTGGCCAGCTCCGCTCTGCCGCTCTTGGTCTTGGTCTCGGCGATAGCCGCCTCAGAGCACTGCGTGGTCCCCGCGAGCTTCGCCACCATCCCGGGCGGCAGCTCGGCGGAGAACTTGGTCAGGTCCTGGTCGCCGTCGCGCCTGGTGATCCGCATGTATACGGGGGAGAAGGATCCCGCTTGGTTGTTCTGGGTTCCGCCTTCGAAGCCAGGGTCAAACGGCGGGGTCCCGCCGCTCGGGCATGCGGACTCTCCCGGGCCGGTTATGACCTCGAAGCTGGAAGTGGCCGTCACCGGCGAGCCACCCGCCCAGGGGGTGAGCTCGGCCTTGATGTCATAGCTACCGCAAGCAGGCGGGCTGACCAATGGAGAACGGGCGCCTTCGCGGAAGTGCAGCTTGAAGCTCGAGAAGGGCAGCTGGGGTATTTCGTCGGTCGTGGTCACGAGCTGACCCGTTTTGGGATCGGGGACCACTTTCGCCGTCTGTTTGACGATGATCCCGAGCTTCTCGTTCTCGATCACGAAGTAGAGGGCGATCAGCGAGCCGACGGGGTTTTTGAAGGGCTCAGCCAGGAAGAGGGAGCCGCTTAGGCTTTCGTCCAGGAGCGGCGTCTGAACTTCGATCGTGCCGAGCTTCGATGCTTCGGGGCAACCCACTCCCGGCGCCGCGCCGAGGGTTTCCCTGCCGAGGTCGGCCTCGCTGCAGACCTCGAGCCCCTGCGCGGAGGAGGGGTTGACCGTCATCCCCTCGGGCAGGGTGACCACGGCCTTGCGGATGTCCGATGCGGCGAGGCCGTCGGGGTTGGCGAGGCCTTCGTCGTCGACGTTCAGGCTGAAGTCCAACCCGCTCGAGCTCTCCGCCCCCTTGGTCGTCGGCTTGGCCTCGATCGAGGGCGAGAAGGCGAGACGGTCACAGCCGGTCATCCCCTGTGGGTTGGGCGGTTCGGAGTCGTCGTGGGTTTCGGTGAAGCCGGTCGAGGGCGGGCCGAAGGGCTCTTGCCAGGAGAACGCTTCGAAGTCGGTCCTGAGCGGCCCGGTGCAAGAGCGCGGCATCGTCAGGAAGGGCCTTTGCTCCAGGTTCAGTTTGCAGCCGGCTTCCCCGCAGCCTCTTTCTTTGTCATGGGCGGCGCTCGCCGGGACCCCCCAGATGCTCAGATCCGAGCGGTAGAAGGGAACCGTGTTGGGGACGTCTTTGAGCACGGCGATCACGTTGTAGGGGGGGTTGGGGTTGACCTTGATGTCGATCGTGACCGGGACTTTGATGACGTGGAAGCCGATCTCCATCGCCACGCCCGGCGGCGGCGTGAGGCTGTCTACGCGGGCTTTGTAGACAGTGCCCGCGGCTACGGCTTCGACGTCGGTTACGCCCACCTGGGTGGCAGCCGGGCATTGCTCCAGGGCGAAATCGAGGCCCGAGCAGCGGGGCACGGCCTTGGGGTCGCCGACCAGGCCCGGCGGCAGCGAGACGGTCAGGGCCCTGGTGTCGCCGTCGGGGATCGGTTCGCCGGCTTCGGGGTCGAACGTCGTCTCCAGGCCCAGGGTGGTGGTCTGGGCGAAGGGATGGGACCCCGCCTGGGTCGCGACCGAGCCGTCGGCGGTGGTGAAGGTGACGTCGAGGTCTTTTAGCTCAAAGGCCTGGGCCGGGGGAGCGATCGCAAGCGCGCTCAGCGCCATGGCGAGGAACGTCAGTGCTAGGCGCTTCATCGTCCCGCCCTCCGCTTGTTCTCGGCTCTCTTTTGCTGAGCGCCTTTTTGCCGTTTCCTCGGCACGCAGCGGGTCTTGCCGCCTTTTCGCGCCTTGCGCTTGCCTTTCGGGCAGCGGGGGGCTGAAGGGCCCTGTTTGACGTTCCCCGCCCCCTCGAATGCAGCCGAGGCAGGGGTCGGGTCATTGGGGGCCGAGACAGGTCCCTGGCAGGCGTCGCCTTCGCAGATCGCCGCGGGTTTCGTCGGCGGTGGGTAGCCGCCGCCGATCCTGGCGTCGTAGACGTCGACGAGGCCCGGGTCCTGGGGCAAGAGGCTGGCGGCGGTGGTGAAGAAGACGTCGCGGCCGCTCGCACCGACGTCGATCAGCTCGGAGTCCTCGAGGCTCTGGCCGCTCGAGATCAGGCTGAGGCAGCCGCCGGCGCTCTCCACATAGAGGTCCGCTCCGGCTTTGGCGCAGGCTTCCTCACCCGTTGAGCGCTCCCACCCGTAGACGTCGGTGCGCCCGTTTGAGTCGCGGGGCAGCAGATCGTCATAGCTCTCGAAGAAGAGGCGGTTGCCGTCAGCTGAGAGCAGACGGGTCGGGCGCAGCTGTTCAGACCAGCCGGGGAGCGTGGCGGCGGCCCAGAGCGGCAGAGAGGAGCTGACGTTTCGCCCCTGCGGCCGTGCGCCGCTCGGGTTGCAGGAGACGCATTGCAGCTCTCCCGGGCCGCCGAGACCGTCGGCGGAGTAGAGGTAGACCTCCCTGGCAGGGACTCCACCGCTTGCGTCGGTGTTGTCATAGCTCGTCAGCCGTGCCGAGGAGGCGAAGGCCAGGTGCAGGCCGTCGGGGCTGACGCGGGAACGGCGATTGCTGGGCTTGTAGTCGCCCACCGACTCGTCGAGGCTCGAGACCCTCCCCACAAAGACAATGCCAACATCGGCTTCATAGAGATAGAGGTTCCGCGCCCCCGCCTCGGCTTTGTCGCCCTCGCTGTTCTCCTGTTCGCCGCTCAGCGCCGCAGTCGAGACGAAGTAGACGCGCGAGGCGTCTTCGCTGACCCCGGCGACGCCTTTGACGCCTTTGGCGATCGATTTGGATTTGGCTTCTTCGACGTCGTATTCGAAGAGCTCATTCGCCCCCGAGATTTCGACGGTGTAGATCGCCGTGGTGCCCTGGGGATCGGCGGCCCAGAAGCGCGCTTTGCCGCTTTTGGAGATCGCCACCGTGCAGGCCAGGGCGGGGTCGGTGCAGCTGCCCGATGCGACCGGGCTCGGTTCCTCGGTCGCGTTTTGGCGCAGGTAGAGGTTGCCGAGGCCGAGGCCGACCTGGCCTTCGGTGGCGGGCAGGGGGCTCAGCGAGTCGGTCCAAAACACCTTCGAGCCGTCTTCTGAGACCGCGCCGACGAGGGTCGACTCCCTGAAGCCTCCGGTGGAGTCCTCGAAGGTGCCTGCCGATGAGTTGGTGCAGGTCGCTTTGCCGTTGGGCAGGGCGCTGACCAACCGCAGCGGGCCTTCCTCGGAGGTCAGGTAGACCTGGTTGATCCCCGCCGTTTTGCAGGCGCCTTCGGTCAGCTCAGCGGCGGCGCGAAAGACGGTGTGGGACTGATCGGCGGAGAAACCCTGGGGGGTGGGGACGTAGAATTCCGTGTGGATCTCACCCGGTTCGAGGCCGAATCCCGGCGGGTCGACCGGGGTCAATAGCTCATAGCCCGCTTCTGGGTCGCAGTAGTCGCGCCGGTAGATGCCGGCGACTCCCGGCGGCGCTCCCGGCGCCAGTGCGAAGTCGGAGTCCTGGACGAACCAGCCGCCGCAGAGGTCGTCATCGAAGGCCTTGAACTGACCGGTGAACGCCGGCGGCCAGAGGTCGTCGCTCGAGCGCGGTGGTGAGATCGCGCTGGTCGACCAGCCGCCCGCTCCCCGGG
This sequence comes from uncultured Solirubrobacterales bacterium, assembly GCA_963718755.1. Classification (GTDB taxonomy): domain Bacteria; phylum Actinomycetota; class Thermoleophilia; order Solirubrobacterales; family 70-9; genus VRUE01. The sequence continues at coordinate 1,973,510 of OY970376.1, read as the reverse complement.
CCGAGAGGTACTGGTTGGTCAGCGGCGCGGCAGAGGGATTCGAGAAGGCGCGCAACGAGGCGAAGGCGAGCCTTTCGCCGTCGGCTGAGCTCTTGTTGGGGGCGGTGTATGACTGGGCGATTGCGCCTGAGGTGACGTCGCCGCCGTTTTTGTCCAGCGGGCTGACCATCTCATAAGCGCGGCAGTCGGGCAGCCGTGCCGATGCTTCGGTGCGGAAGGCCTGGTTGGGGCAGTCGGTCTTCACCGCCTGGGTCGGGAAGGTGGTGAAGCTGGCTTCTCCTCCGTCGATCCCTTCCTCGCCGCCGACGCCGAAGACCGGGCCGCCGCCCGAGCTCTCGGCGACGAAGCGGTAGTGGTAGGTCGTGTTCGGCTCGAGCCCGCCGAGGAAGACGCCGGAGGTGGTGACCGCCTGGTTGGTTACCTGGCTGGTCAGTTTCGAGCCCGGTGGCAGCGGCTGCGCTTTGTCGCAACCGCCTTCAGAGCATTTGCCGGTGCCGTACTGGAGGTAGTAGGTGGCGTCAGGCCAGAATTCGGGTCTGATCTCGGCCTTCAGCGTCGCGCCTTTGCTCTGCACCGAGGTCGCGTACTGGGCCTCGATGCTCGGCGGGACCGACGGTGGTGGGCAGAGGGCCGGGTCCGGCGGCGGGCCGTAGGCGCGGACGTAGCTGTTGATGTCGGAGAAGTTGGAGACGTATAGGTCGGCGCCGTCTATCCCGCAGGCCGAGCTCGCCGCGATCCCCTTCGAGGTGTCGAAGCCGTCTGAGAAGGGGAATCCCGGCGCCACGGTACCCGCCGGGGTGAACTTGTGGATGCTCATTTTGAGCACGTTGGCCAATTTCGCCCCGTCGGCCGCGTAGAGGTTGCCGTCGGCGTCGACCGCCAGCGCCCGCGGGTCTGGCACCGAGAGCGTCGCCTCCACCGCCCCCGCCGGGGACAGCCTCAACACGTCTGGCTTCGAAGCGGGGATGTTCGACGCCCCTTCACAAGGGCCCGTGCAGCGCGAAACGTAGAGGTCGCCGTCGTTGACCCCGCCGCTGGTGTCGATCGCCAGCGACTGCACCCGCTCGCCCGCCAGCGTGACGGTGGCGATGCTCTCGACGTAGTGGCCTTCGCTGTCGAAGCGCTGGATCCGGTTCTCATCGCCTACGTAGACGTCGTCGTTCGGGCCGATCGCGATTATGTTGCCGGTCGGCGCCAAGTTGCCGAACTGGCCGTCGCCGGCGCCTTTGGTGCCGGCCTGGCAGACGTCGCCCGAGGCGGCGGTGCAGAGGTTGCGCTGGGCTTCGGTCGAGCCGACTTCTTCGGTTTTGGTCTCGTTGACTTCGCCGCCGAAGGTGAGCAGGAACTCGGCTTCGTCTTCGTCCGGGCCGGCGTTGGGGTCGAACTTCTGCACGCGCTGGTTGGCGCGGTCGACGACGTAGACGTCGCCTTCGCTGTCCACCGCGATTCCCGGATTGGGGAAGCCGAACTGGCCGTCGCCGGCGCCTTGGAGCCCGGTTTGGCACCCCGTTTGCGTCGTGCAGGTCTGCAATTCGGGGTCGCCGTTGCGCACGCCCCAGCCCCAGGCCTTGACGAAGACGCCCCAGATCGTGAGCTCGTCGATGCGGTGGTTTGCGAGGTCGGCGACGTAGAGGTGGCCGCTCGCGGGGTCGGCGGCGATGCCGGCCGGGACGACGCACTGCCCCGCGCCCGTGCCCGTCTCACACGCGTCCCAGAGCCTGTCGGGGACCGCGGCCGAGGCGCCCGCGGGAGTGAGCGCGAGCAGGATCAGGGTGAGTGCCAGCGCCACGCCGAGACCCAGGGTGCTCGGCGTGGTGCCTTTGGCTCTTCTCGCCATCAGGACCATGGGGCGATCAGGGAGCCGTTACGGCCCAGGTGCCTCGCGAGAAAGCTCCTGCTCCGGTTACAGTCTGCCCAATAGTTGCCCCTACGACATCTGCTCCATAGCCACCCGCGATCTTTTTGATCTCCGTTTCTCCGTGTTCAGTGTTGTTGAAGGCAGCCTCAAAGACACAGAGGAACCCGGGGGTGGCCTCGGGGTTTTCGAAGCTGGCCGTGCCCGCGTGTTCGGTGTTTTGGCAGTCCGCTGGAACCGATCCGAACTGAGGGACGAAAATCGTGTCCGCCGTTTCGAGTGGCTCTGGAAGAGGAATGGGGAAGGAGAGGGTCGTCGCCGCAGCGCCGAAGATGACTCCATTCCCTTCTTCGGAGCTGAGCAGGTAGGTGCCGGTCTCGGTCTGTTCGCTGGGCAGCGTCGCGGTGAATCCACTCACGCCGTTGGTGCCGTTTTTGCCGTTGCAGACGAGGGTCGTGGCGCTGGCGGATTTGACTTCGAGGCCGCCTGCGGTGCAGGTCACGCCGCCGATCGGGCCTTTGCCGCCGATGAAGGCGATCGCTTCGGCTGATTTGCCGTTGGCGCCGGCGCCGCCGTTATCGCCCTTGTCACCCTTAGCTCCGGCGGGGCCCGCGGGTCCCTGGGCGCCAGCGGGTCCCTGGGGTCCTGCTGGGCCAGGCTTACCTTGCTTGCCCTGCTTGCCGCGCGGGCCTGGCTTGCCCTTGGCTGAAGCGGTTGCCTTTGCGCCGCCGCCGTCGTTCGTCGCGGCATAAGCGCCGCCGAACATGGCGAAGACGAGGGCGATCACCGAGATCACGCCCGGGATGCCGAAGCGGTTGCGTAGTGGCGAGAGCATCTAGATCTCTTCTCCTTGTCCCTAGTCCCTGTGTGGGTCCTGCCGCGGAGCCCTCCCTGAGGCAGCCGCTGGAACGAGGATAAAAGAAACGGTTTACAAATGCAAGGAGAAGTTTTTGAAATGAAGGTTTGCGGCTCTAGGCAGCCAGCCGCTTGGCCTCCTGGCGACCCACGTAGGGCGCGAGGGCGAGCTCGACCAGGTCGGGGAGGAGCTCATCGAGGCGGCGGACACCGCCGCTGTTGAGGCGGCGGACGATCAGCGTCGCGATGCCGCCGATCAGAGCCTGGTCGCGGACTTCCATGTCGAGCTCCGAGGGCAGGGGCTCGGGGCGCAGCGCCCCGGCGAGCAGCTGCATCGCCTCGCGATAGCGGGTGGCGACGTCGCCGCCCGCGGCGAGCGGCTCGACCAGGAAGCAGCGCGCGACGGCGCTGTCGCGGGAGAGGACGTCGAGCAGCGCGGCAAGCCGCGCCCGCACCCGGTCTGGCCACTCCTCCCCCGCCCCCGGCGCGGCCAGCATCGAGTCGAGGACGTGGGCCTCGATCATCTCGTAGGCAGCGAGGAAGCAGTCCTCCTTGCCATCGAAGTACTCGTAGAAAGTGCGTCGGGAGATCTTCGCCGCGGCAGTGATGCGGGCGATCGTCGTCGCGTTGTAGCCATGCTCGGCGACCGCCTCGACCACGCCGTTGAGCAGCCGTTCGCGCTGGTTCTCGGCGACGAAGAGGCGTGAGAGGCCGTGGCGGCCAGGTGGCAGGCGGTCCGCTGCCAAGGCATTGCCTGCCTGTGAGACGTCGTCAGCCATCACCGAGGTAGGGGGCGAGGGCGATGTCGATCAGTTCGGGGTAGAGCGCCCCCAATCCCTCCAGGTCCCCTGTCTCGAGGCGCTCGCGCAACAGCCAAGCGAGGGCGCCGGCGGTTGCCTCCTCATGGGTCGAGGGGAGGTCGGCTGGAGCGGTGTCGAGGGCCCGGCCCTCACGCAGCTTCGCCGCGACGCGATCGAGGGCGGCCTCGAAGCGGGTGCTCAGCCCCGGCCCGCCGGTCTGCGCCTCGACGAGGCAAAGCCGCGCCCTCTCGGGCTCGGTCGCGACCAGCCCGGTCACCGCGCGCAGTCCGGTCGCGATCTGTTCAGACCAGGAGAGACCGCCCGCCGCCGGGTCGCCCGCAGCTGCCCTGGCCAGCTCCCCCGCCCCGTCCTCCAGCGCCCGGTCGAATGCCGCGACGAAGCACTCTTCCTTGCTCTCGAAGAACTCGTAGAAGGTGACGGAGGAGACGCCGGCCTCTCTTACCAGCGCTTCGATCGAGGTGCCGGCGACGCCCTCTGCCGCGATCAGCCGCTCGGCCGCGTCGAGGATCCGCTCGCGCTGCTGGGGCGAGATGGCCCCCGCTTCCGCCCCTGCCCCCCGCGGCGGAGACGGCTTCGAAGCCAGCCTTTGCGAGAGGTACTGCATGCCTCCGAGAGTAGCCGACTTGAAAAAGATTTCATATCTGACGAAAAAGGAGTAGTTTTTATAGGGCCTATGGCACCGGAAGCCTCAGCAGCGATCAACCAGGTCGACTCGCTTGGCGTGAACGGGGCCCGCCAGGGCGACGTGCGGGAGGGCGCAATGGAAGGGGTCTTGATCGCCTGCGGCGAGCTCGGCTTCCGCGAGACCTCGGTGCGCTCGATCCTCGAGCACAGCGGCGGCCACCGGGCGCAGTTCTACCAGCACTTCGAGAGCAAGGAGGACTGCTTCGCCCAGGCCTACGCGGTCTGGATCGAGCGCCTCTGCGTCAGCGTTCTGGAAGCGGCGGCGACCACCCCGGGCTGGGAGCCCGGGGTGCGCGAGGCGATCGTTCGCCTGTTCCAGTTCGTCACCCGGCGGCCGGCGATCGCCCGGGCGCTCTTCGTCGAGGTGCAGATCGCCGGCGAGCCGGCGATGGCCCGGCACGAGGCCGCGGTCGAGCGGCTGGCGGCGACGATCGACAGTGCCCGGGCCGACGTCGACCCAGCCGAGGCGCCGCCGGAAGCGACCGGCGTCTTCGTCGTCGGCGGGATCGAGTCCGCCGTCAGCGAGGCCCTGACCGCCGGCGACCCGGCCCGCCTCTGGGACGCGCTGCCGGAGCTGATGCACTTCGCCGCCGGCTCCTACTTCGGCAAGGAGGAGGCGGAAGGAGCCTTCGAGCGCGCCAGCATCCTGCTGGAGCGCGAGCGGGCGCGGTTGACGGGGGTCGAGGAAGAGGCGGGGGGGAGATGACCGAGCTGCGACTGATCGCCGGCACCGCCCTCGCCGAGCCCGCCCAGGCAGAGTTCGAGGCCGCGCCGCTGCGCCTCCCCCCCGGCCGCCATGGCATCCCCGCCAACCTGGTGCGAGCGCATCAGCGCCTTCGCCTGCTCGAGGCAGCGGCCGCCGCGCTCGCCGAGCAGGGCTACGGCCGCCTCACCGCCGCCCGCGTGACTGAGCTCGCCGGCGTCTCCAGCCGCACCTTCTACCAGCACTTCGAGGACCTCTGGGCGTGCTTGCTGGCCGCCTATGAAACCGAAGCGGGGCGCCTCTGCCAGGAGATCGAGAGTGCCTGCGCGGCGCTGGTCGAGCAGCGTGGCCCGATCGCCGAGGCGGACCGGCGCGGCCGGGCGCAGACCGGCATCTCCACCGCCCTCGGCTTCCTCGCCGCGGAGCCCGACGTCGCCCGCCTGCTCAGCGCCGAGCCGCCGCCGCAGATCGCCGCCCTCGCCGCCGCTCGCCGCGAGCTGGTCGAGCGCCTCGGCGGGCTGCTGCGTTCCGTGCTTGCCGATCCGGCCGGCGCGACGCCCCTGCCGGGCCTCGAGCGCCGCCTGATCGGCGCTGCCCTGGCGATGGTCTCGACCCGCGCCGCGAGCGGCGACCCGCAGCGGCTGGGCGACCTCGAGCCGGAGCTGAGCGAGCTCCTGCTCGCCTCGCTGTAGGACCAGTCTCTATAACTGCGTTGCGATCAAGCCAATCAAGGCGGCGATGATCACCACGTTCGTCTGCATGATCGTGCGCTGCAGACCGTCAATCCGCGAATTGATCCGGCCCAACTCGGCGTCGACTTTGTCGAAGCGCTTGTCGATCCGCTCGAAGCGCTTGTCGACCTGCTCGAAGTGACGGTCGACCTCGTCGAAACGGTGGTTGATCGAGTCGAATCGCTCTTGCAGACGATCGTCTGTCCAGTCCATCCGGTACATGGTAGCGCCACTGTAGACAGAATATTGCGACGGATAGTGCGCAAAATCAAAATCTTCTGCAACCTCTTGCGCCCAGGCCCGTTACGAGCGCTTGCGCCACGAGATCGACGGCGAGACCTGCGCCCGGATCTCTGCGAGCAGTCGCACCGCTAGCTCCCCCGGCTCCTCATCGGGCCGCGCCTGACCTCCCGCAGGCTCGAAGAAGCGCGTCCGCAGCCGCGGGCGCCGAGGGAAGCCCGTCAACTCCGAGGTCCCCTCGATCGCAACGCAGACGAGCTTCGCCTCGGGAACTTCGAGCGCGAGGCGGCCAACCCCACTGCGCGCTCGCAGCACCTCGCCGCGCGAGCGGGTGCCTTCGGGGAAGACGCCGATGCAGGCGCCGGCACGCAGCTCCTCTATCGCCCGCGACAACGCCCCCGCATCTCCCGCCCCCCGCTCGATCGGGATCTGACCCATGCCGTCGAGCACCGGGCTCAGACCCCTGACGTCCCAGAGCGTCGATTTGGCGAGCGCCTTGATCTGACGGCGACGGATCGCCGCCACGCCGACGGTCACCGGATCCCAGTGGCTGTCGTGGTTGCCGATGACCAGCGCCGGCCCCTCCGACGGCAGCGCCTCGAGCCCATCGACCTCGAGCCGACCCCACCCCGCCACCGCCGGACGGCAGAGGGCCATCGCGACCCGGTACATGCGGCTGGGCTCATTCAAGGTCCGGCGAGTTCTACTCGACCTTGCCGCCGCGCGCCCGTCGCCGAGGATCACTTGGCGCTGTAAATTGCCTAAGTGACGAACGTCACAGCCCTTGCACACATCCGCGTTCGAGGGTAGGAGAGTACGTGCCAACTGCGTCCCAGAAGCCACTCGAGCTGATTCTTGCCCGCAATTTGATGTCGGCGCTCTCGACCCCTGCCTTCCTTGTCGACGAGGGTGGCATCCTCGTCTTCTACAACGAGGCCGCGGGGTTGCTGCTGGGCAAATCGTGGGAGGAGCTGGGCACCGTGGGGCCGCAGGAGTGGGGCGCGCTCTTCGGCCCCTTCGACGAGGGCGGCGAGCCGATCCCCTACGACGAACTGCCGCTGGTGGTCGCCGTCCGCAACGACCGCCCCGCCCACGGCAACTTCGAGATCCACTCCGTCGACGGGACCTGCCACCAGGTCGAGGTGTCCGCCTTCCCGATCCAGACCGCGCACGGCTCGCGCGGCGCGATCGCCGTCCTCTGGCCCGCCGCACCGAACGGATCGGGCGCCTGAGGTGAAGGCCAAGCTCTGGGGCACGCGCGGCTCGGTCCCCTCCCCAGGGCCAGAGACGATCCGCTACGGCGGCAACACTTCCTGCGTCGGCGTCACCCTCTCCGACGGCTCGCTGCTGGCGCTCGACGCCGGCACCGGCATCCGCAACCTCGGCCTCGCTCTCCCCGACGAGCCGACCCGCCTCCACATACTCCTCACCCACCTCCACCTCGACCACATCCAGGGCCTGGTCTTCTTCGCGCCCTGCTTCCGTCCCCAGACCGAGATCGTGATCTGGGGACCCGCTTCTCCTGAGGCCTCACTGCGCGACCGCATCGCCCGCTACATCTCGGCGCCGCTCTCGCCGGTCGAGGTGCGCGAGCTGCCCTGCGACGTCTCCTTCCGCCACACGCCGGAGACCGAGTGGGAGATCGGCCCGGCGCGGATCCGCGCCGCCTCGGTCTCCCATCGCGGCCCCACGCTCGGCTACCGGATCGACGACGGCGAGGACTCCCTCGCCTACATCCCCGATCACGAGCCGGCGCTCGGCGCCGACCTCGAGACGCTCGAGGAGGAGTGGATCTCCGGCTTCGGCCTCGCCCAAGACGCCTCGCTGCTGATCCACGACGGCCAGTACGCCGACGCCGAGTACCCCGACCACCTCGGCTGGGGTCACTCCTCGCTCTCCCACGCGCTCTGCTTCGCCCGCCGCACCGGCGCCGGCCGGACCGTCCTCTTCCATCACGACCCGCTGCATTCCGATGAGCAGCTCGACCGGCTCGGGGTGGAGGCGCGGGAGCGCTGGTTGGCGTCCGGAGGGGACCCGGAGACGATCGAACTGGCGGTCGAGGGGGCTGAGCTGGACGTGCGCGCGCTGGCACCGAGCCCCATCTCTGCAGGCTAAACAGTACATTTGTCCCGTTTCGGTACGAATGGAGTACCTTTCTTGTTTGGTCCGTTACTCTGCCCCTTAAATGTCTTCCCCCTCCAGTCGGATCGACTCCAAGGCGGAGCGCTCGGCACAGGTCCGGGGCGCTCTTTCAGTAGCGCGTCGCGCTCACGCCGGCCAGTTTCGCCAGACCGGCTGCGATGAGGTTCCTTTCATCGAGCATGTGCTGGCGGTCGCCGAGCTGCTGGCCGAGCACGACTACCCGGAGGAGGTGATCGCGGCCGGCCTCCTGCACGACGTTGCCGAGCACGCCGAGGTCGAGCCGGGCTCATTGCAGGGCCGCTTTGGCGAGGAGGTGGTCGCGCTGGTGGAAGCGCTGACTGAAGACACAACGATCCCCAGGTACGAAGACCGCAAGCGCGAGCACCGCGAGCGAGTCGCGGCGGCCGGACCGGGGGCACAGGCGATCTTTGCCGCCGACAAAGCCACCAACGTCGTAGTTCTGCGTCAGGCTTACGAGATCCTTGGCGAGGACGTCGACGAGGACCTGCCGGTCGCACTCGACGTCAAGATCCTTGTCTGGGAGTTCGACCTGGAAATGCTCTTCGCCCACTCACCCGACACCCCCCTGGTTGAGAAGTTCGCCGACGAGATGGTCGGGCTCTGGGGCCAGCGCGCCGAGGACGAGCACGCGCCCTTATGTTGAGCGCTCGGCCTCCAGCGACGCCAGACTAAGCCGCCGCTTGAGCGGCAGCACCCCCCAGAGCAACACGAACATCGCCGCCGCAGAGATGCCAAAGGCAGCCGCGGCGAAGCCACCGAAGAGGACGTCGGTAATCAGCGTGACCGCACCGGTCATCGCCAGGGCGAGAAACCCAAGGCCAAAAATCGCAAGGCGGTTAGAGATCATCACCAGCTCCCTCTTCTGCTGCAGGTGGAAGGTGAGCCGGTGGTATGCCGTCGGCGAGATCAGCAGAGCCGCCGAGATCGCCGTACAGAGCAAGGTGCCGAAATAGAGCTTCTCCTGGAAGGGGGTGATCTCCCCGAAGTTCTGCTGAAACGGAACCGCCAGCAGGAAGGCAAAGAGGACCTGCACGCCAGGCAGCGCCACCCGCAGCTCCTGCAGAAGCTCGGCGAGGTTGCGATCGAGGCGCTCGTCCTCGCTCTCCTCTCTCCCCGAAGGTCGGTCCGACACGCGGTCTCCCTACCCGGATGCGGGAAGAAGATGCGAACTCGCCGTAGGATGCGCGCCGATGGGCCGCCTCGCCGTCATTCTCGGCAGCAGCGCCGCCGGGCCGACCGGCCGGGAGGTCACGGCGGCGGCAGAGCGGCACGAGGCTGTTGTCCTACAGCGCCACGGCTCTGCCGAGGGCTACGTGCTCCCCCACCGCATCGACCACGCAGCCAACCTGCGCTCGCTGGCAGCGGCAGAGTGCGACCGAGTGCTGGCGGTCTGCTCGGTCGGCTCGCTCCGGGCGGGGTTGGCTGTCGGCAGCTTCGTCTGCCCACACGACTTCATCGCCCTGCAGACGACCGTCACCACCTGCGAGGACGCCCGCGGCCATGCCACCCCCGGGTTCGATTCGGCCTGGCGTACGGAGGTACTCGCGGCCTGGCGGGAAAGCGGCGCCGGCGATCTACGCAACGGCGGCGTCTACTGGCAGACCAACGGGCCGCGCTTCGAGACGCCGGCCGAGGTCCGGCTGATCGCCGCCTACGCTGACCTGGTCGGAATGACGTTGGCCTCTGAGTGTGTGGTCGCGAGCGAGGTGGGACTGCGCTACGCGGCAATCTGCGTCGTCGACAACCTCGCCAACGGGATCGCGGCCGACCCCCTGTCCCCAACCGAAGTCGAGCGCCACCGCGAAGCCAACGCGGTCCATCTGCGTGAAGCGCTCGACGCCGTCCTGCCGAGGCTCGCTTGATGACTAGACGTGCCGTCACTTGTGCGCCCATATGGGTGCTTAAGTGACGGCACGTCCGCTTGCGGTGATGGGTTCAACCCTGGACGGTGAGGTAGTCGGTCTGCGCTGCACCAACGGCGCGATCGCGGCGATCGGTCCCGATGTCGTCCCGGAGCCCGGCGACGAGACGATCGACGTCGCCGGGATGCCACTCGTCCCCGCGCTGGTCAACGGCCACACCCATGCGGCGATGACCTTGTTCCGCGGCTACGGCGGCGACCTGCCGCTGATGCGTTGGCTGCGGGAGAAGATCTGGCCGGTCGAGGCGAAGCTCGACGCCGAGGACGTCTACTGGGGCACGCGCCTGGCCTGCGCCGAGATGATCCGCACCGGGACCGCCCACTTCTGGGACATGTACTGGCAGCCGGAGGCGACCGCGCGGGCGGTCGAGGACGCCGGCCTGCGGGCGACGATCGGTGGGCCGCTCTTCGACGCGGACGGCGGCACCGCCGAGATGCAGGCGCAGGCCGGTGAGGATCTGGCGGCGCTGGAAGACCGCGGCCCGGCGATCGGCGCCGCCCTGGCGCCCCACTCGATCTACGCCGTCAGCGAAGAGCTGCTGCGCTGGGCCGGTGAGCAGGCGAACGAGCGTGGCGTGGCGTTCCACATCCACCTCTCCGAGACCGAGCAGGAGGTGAGTGACTGCATCGCCGCGCACGGGGTCCGGCCGGCCGCCTACCTCGATCGCCTCGGCCTGCTCGGCGAGCGCACGGTACTCGCCCACTGTGTTTGGTTCAACGAGGAGGAGCTGGAGCTGATCGCGGCGCGTGGCGCGACCGTCGTCACCAACCCGGTCGCGAACATGAAGCTGGCGGTCGGCGGTGTCTTCCTCTACCCCGCTGCCCGTGCCGCCGGCGTTCAAGTCGGCCTGGGAACCGACGGGGCCGGCTCCAACGATTCGCTCGACCTGCTCTCCGACCTGAAGACGTTCGCCCTGGTGCAGCGCCACGCGAGTGGTGATCCGACGGTGCTGCCGGCAGCCGAGGCGTTTGAGGTAGCGAACGGCTCCCGCGCGCCGCTCCTGAGCGGTGGCGCAGCATCACTGACTCCGGGTGCGCCAGCCGACTTCCTGCTGCTGCGCGGCGACTCGCCCGAGCTTGGCATCGGCGACCTCGCCTCCGATCTCGTCTACGCGGCAAACGGCTCGGCGGTCGACACGACGGTGGTCGCCGGCCGGATCCTGATGCGCGGCGGTGAGGTCGAGGGGGTCGAGGAGATCGTCGCCAGGGCGACCGAGCGCGCGCGGCGACTCGGCATCGGCTAGGACGGCGAGCAGACCGCCGCGTACCGAAGGTGGAATGCGAGCCTGATCGGGGTATAGGCTCGGCTCAAGTGTCCGACCCCCAGGTCACTGCCGGAGTCTCGTCCGCCGATGCATCGGCAGTCCGCTATGAGGACGCGACCAAGCGCTACAGCGACAGCGCCGAAATCGCTGTCGACCATCTCAACCTCGAGGTGCCGGCCGGTGAGGTCTGCGTCCTGGTCGGGCCATCGGGCTGCGGCAAGACGACCGCGATGCGGCTGGTCAACCGCACGGTCGAGCTGACCGAGGGCGACGTGCTGATCGGCGGCGAGTCGGTGCGCGACCGCGACCCGGCCCGGCTGCGGCGCGAGATCGGCTACGTGATCCAGCAGATCGGCCTCTTCCCCCACCGCACGATCAGCGAGAACATCGGCGCGGTGCCGCAGCTGCTGGGCTGGAAGAAGGACCGGATCAAGGCGCGCTCGGCTGAACTGCTGGAGCTGATCGGGCTCAATCCGGAGCTCGGCGACCGCTACCCGGCGCAGCTCTCCGGCGGCCAGCAGCAGCGCGTCGGCGTGGCGCGGGCACTCGCCGCCGACCCGTTGGTGATGTTGATGGACGAGCCCTTCGGCGCGATCGACCCGATCAACCGTGAGCGCCTGCAGAACGAGTTCCTCCGTCTGCAGGCGGAGATCCGCAAGACCGTCCTCTTCGTCACCCACGACATCGACGAGGCGATCAAGATGGGCGACCGGATCGCGGTGATGCGCAAGGGGGGCCAGGTCGCGCAGTACGCGACGCCGGCCGAGCTGCTGATGGCGCCCGCCGATGAGTTCGTCGAGGACTTCGTCGGCGCCGACCGGGCCCTCAAGCGGCTGGCCCTGATGCGCGTCTCCGACATCGACCTCTGGGAGGCACCGCTCGCCCACGTCGGCCAGGCGACCAGCGAGGTGCGGGCGAAGCTGCAGGGCGCAGAGGTCCCCTACCCGCTGCTGGTCGATTCCGAGCGCCGTCCGCTGGGCTGGCTCTCCGAGCGCGACCTCACCGCCGAGACGGTGCCCGCCCAGCCCGACTCACCACTGGGCCCCCTGCTCGATCGCGACGACGTGATGCGCGACGCGCTCGCCGACCTGCTCCAGGGCGAGGCGCAGTACGCCGCGGTCACCGACCACGAAGGGCGGATCGACGGCGTGCTCTCGGTCGAGATCATCTCCGAGTTCCTCGCCTCGCCGGACGCGAAGGTCGAGGAGCACGGCGCGGTGGAGCGTCCCCATGATTAGCGCGGCGCTGGCAGTCCCACTCGCTGTCGTGGGCGAAGTCGGCGAAGGCTTCTTCAAAGAACGCACCTCGGACACGCTGCCCTGCCAGGCCCAGGAGGGCAAGCTCTTCTGCTTCAACTGGGCGAGGGACAACATCGGCGAGTACGTGACGCCAGCCGTGCAGCACGTTGAACTGGTTGCGATCTCGGTCGTGCTGGGCTTCGCGGTCGCCTTTGCGCTGGCGCTTCTCGCCCACCGGCGGCGCTGGCTACAGCCGCCGCTGCTCGCCGCGACCGGCGTCCTTTACACGATCCCCAGCGTCGCCTTCTTCTTCCTGCTGCTGCCGATCACCGGCCGCGGCCGCGACACGGCGATCATCGCCCTCAGCGCCTACACCCTGCAGATCATCTACCGCAACTCGATCGTCGGGCTGGCCAACGTGCCGTCCTCGGTCAAAGACGCGGCTCGCGGCATGGGCCTGACCGACCGCCAGATCCTCTGGCGGATCGAGGTGCCACTGGCGACGCCGGAGATCGTCGCCGGCCTACGCATCGCGACGGTGAGTACGGTCGCCCTGGCGACGCTGGCGGTCTTCATCGGCGGCGGCGGTCTCGGCGACAAAATTTTCCTGGAAGGCAATCTCACCTTCCTTACGGGGATAATCATCGCCGGCAGCCTCGCGATCCTGATCGCGATTACCTTCGACGCGATTCTCTTCGCAATCCAACGACTCGCGACTCCTTGGCGGCGAGTGGCAACGGCATGAGCGTGCTCGCCCTCCCCAAGCCTGTCTTCGCCTCTCTCGAGGGCGCCGTCGAATTCATCTTCACCCCGCAGAGCTCGAACGTGACCGGCGGCACGAAGGTCGGCGGAATCGATCAGGTGATCGAACTGGCCCTCACGCAGCTCGAAGTGACCTTTTTCGCCCTGGCGCTTGCTCTGCTCGTTGCGCTGCCGGTCGGCCTCTACCTCGGCCACCGCGGTACTGGCGAACTGCTGGCGATCGGGGTCGGCAACGCCGGCCGAGCGATCCCCGAGCTGGCCCTGATCGCCTTCATGGCGGCGGCGATCGGCGTCGGCCTGCTCAACGTGACGATCGCCCTGGCGGTACTCGGCATCCCGCCAATCCTCACGAACGCCTTCGTCGGCATCCGCCAGGTCGACCGCGGCACTGTCGATGCCGCCCGCGGCATGGGGATGAGCGAGCTCGAAGTGCTGCGCAAGGTCGAGTTGCCGCTGGCGATCCCAACGCTGATGACCGGTGTCCGCACGGCGACGATCAACATCGTCGCCACGGCGACGATCGCACCGCTCGCCGGCGTGCTCACCCTCGGCGACTTCATCATCAACGAAAACGTCTACGGCGAGAACGGCGTCCTGGCTGGGGCGATCTGCGTCGCCCTGCTCGCCCTGTCGCTCGAGCTCGCGCTCGCCGGCCTGCAACGTCTGCTCACTTCGAAAGGCTTGAAGCTGAAGCCCGCCTGACCCTTACCGAGTTGACCGCAGTCAATCGACAAGAGAGGAACCACCAGTGAGAACCACGTCCAAGCGGGCGGGCGCCGCCATCGCGGTGCTGCTCGCGCTCTTCCTCAGCCTCGGCGTCGCCGCATGCGGCTCCGACGACGACGACACCACCACCAGCGGCGAAGGTGGCGGTGCGATCGTCTCCAACCCCGACAACGGCAAAGTCACCCTGACCGTGGGTTCAAAGAACTTCACCGAACAGATAGTGCTCGGTGAGGTCTACGCACAGGCGCTGGAAGCCGCCGGGTACAAAGTGAAGAAAGACTTGAACCTCGGCTCCGAAACCGTGGCCCTCAAAAACGTGAAAGCCGGTCAGATCTCCGGCTACCCGGAGTACGTCAGCACGGCGTTGACCTCCTTCTTCGAAGTCGAACCGGAGGAAGTCCCAGCCGACGCGACCGAAGCCTACGAAGAGGCGAAAGCGGACTTCGAAAAAGAAGACCTCACCGCCTTCCCGCCGACCCCGTTCGTGAGCGCCAACGCGGTCGGGACGCTGAAGAAGACGGCCGAGGAACGCGACCTGAAAACGGTCTCCGACCTCGAAGGCCAGTCGGAAGAAATGACCCTTTACGGCTCACCCGAGTGCCGCCAGCGGATCGACTGCCTGGCCGGGCTCGAAGAACTGTACGGGCTCAAATTCAAGAAATTCGTCCCGGTCGACATCGGCCTCCGCTACACCGTGCTCGACAAGGGCCAGGCCGACCTCTCGATCCTCTTCACCACCGATCCGCAGCTGTCGGCGCAGGCTGACAAGTACGTGATCCTCGAAGACGACAAAGAAGTCTTCCCGGCCGGCAATGTGATCTGGGTGACGACCCCCGAGGTCGTCGAAGAAGCCGGCCCGGACTACGAAAAGACGATCGTCCAGGTACAGGAAGGCCTGACGCTGAAAGTGATGCAGGAGCTCGGCGCCCGGGTCGAACTCGAAAAAGAACCGGCCGCCAAGGTCGCCGCCGAATACCTCGAATCGGCCGGCTACACCGGCTGACCCGTCAGACGAGCACCGCGTTCGTCCTTTGTACCCCTATGCGGGACAAAGGACGAACGCGCTCGTCATGACGTAACCGCGACGGCGCGCTCGGGGGTTTTTGCGATCCGCCCGAGCGCTACGCGGGCGGCCCAGGCTGCCGAGAGGCCGGCGATCGCCGCCAATAGGAGCGCTACGCGTGGGTCGTACGCCTCGGCCAGCCAGCCGGCGAGCGGACCGCCGATCGGCGTCGAGCCGAGGAAGACGATCGAGTAGAGGGCCATCACGCGGCCGCGCATCTGCGGCTCGACGGCGAGCTGGAGCGAGGAGTTGATCGCCGCGGCGAAGGTGACGGCGGCGGCTCCGAGTAGAGCCAGCACCGGCAGCTCAAGCGCGATGCTCGGCATCAGCGCTGCCAGCAGCGCGAGCAGGCCGAAGGCGAGCGCGGAGCCGGCGATCAGGCGAGCGTCAGTCCGCCCGTGGGCGCCGGTGAGCAGGGCGCCGACCACCGAGCCAACGCCCATCGCGGCGACCAGCGCAGCGTAGGTGGAGGCGCCGCCGTCGAAGCTGAAGCGAGCCAGCAGCGGCAGGATCACCTGGAAGTTGAGGCCGAAGGTGCCGACCAGCGCCATCAGCGCCAACGGCACCATCAACGCCGGCGTGTCACGCACGTAGCGCAGGCCCGCCCGCACCGCGCCCCGCTCACGGACGGCGGGTGGCGGCGCCTCCAGCTCGGCTGGGTCCATCCGCCAGAGCGCGAAGATCATCGCGACGAAGGTGAGCGCGTTGAGCGCGAAACAGGGGCCGACCCCGGCGATCGCGATCGCGATCGCGGCCAGCGCCGGGCCGACGAGGCGGGCGGAGTGGATCAGGACGCTGTTGAGGCTGACGGCGTTGACGACGCGCTCCGGGCCGACCATCTCGATCGCGAAGCTCTGCCGGGTCGGGTTGTCGATTGCGTTGACGCTGCCCCGGAAGAAGACCAGCGCCAGGACCATCCAGGGCTGGACCGTGCCGGCCGTGACAATCGCGAACAGGATCAGCGCCGGCAGCACCATCACCGCCTGCGTCACGATCAGCAGCCGCCGCTTGTCGAAGCGGTCGGCGAGCAGCCCACCCCAGGCGCCGAAGAGGAGGATCGGCAGGAACTGCAGCGCCGTGGTCATACCGACCATGACGCCGCTGCCAGTCAGCGAGAGGATCAGCCAGACCTCGGCGACCATCTGCATCCAGTTGCCCGAGAGCGAGACGATCTGGCCGCCGAAGTAGCGGCGGTAGTTGGGGACGGAGAGCGAGTCGAAGCTGCGCCTTACCGCGGCGCTCACTGAAGCCTTTCGCGTCGCGAAGGACGCGGCGCCTCGAGGATCTGCTCGAGGATCGCGGCCGCCCGCTCCAAGGTCTCCACGTCGGCGCTCGGCAGATCGCGCATGCGCCGCGCCAGGTAGGCGTTCTTGCGCCCGCGCAGGCGGCGCAACCTGTCGCGTCCCTCGCCGGTGACGCTGACCAGGGCGCTGCGCCCGTCTGCCGGATCGGGCGTGCGCTGGACCAGACCCGATTCGCAGAGGACCCGCAGCGTTCGCGTCGCGGTCGGCCTTTTCACCCGCTCGATCTCGGCCAGCTCGCTGGGCGTGAGCGGCCCGTGCCGCTCGACCGTCGCCAGTGCCGCCGCCGAGGTCGGCGTCAGCTCGCCGACCGCCCCGGCGGCCTCCTGCCGCAGCCGCCGTGCGGTCCGCACAACCGCCATCCGCAATCGGGCGGCGGAGTCGGTGAGCGCCGTATCTGCATTCGCCTGAGTCATTAGCTTTGGTAATTAGTTTAGCAAACTACCTTCTTTCGCCGGCGTGTGGTTCCTTGTTCAACCAGAAGGCGAATTAGGGAACCACACGACGAGGGGTAAGTAGGCGACCGAGCCTCGGCGTCGAAGTAGGCGCGGATGAGCGCTCAGGTCGCCGAAGAGCCGGTTCGCTACGAGCCGGGGATGGACGCGCGCAGCACCCGCGTCGCCGAAATCCTCAACACGCCGATGCTGATCGCGGCGGCGCTGACGCTGCCGATGGTGGCGATCACCGAGTCACAGCCCGGCGGTTGGCTGGAGAGCGTCGCCGTGATCCTCAACTGGGTCACCTGGCTGGCCTTCGCGATCGAGCTGGTCGTGATGCTGGCCGTGGTTCCCGACCGGCGCAAGTGGCTGCGCCACCACCAGCTCAGCCTGATCATCGTCTTCCTCACCCCGCCCGTCCTCCCCGCCGGCCTGCAGGGCCTGCGTGTGCTGCGCCTGCTCCGGCTCCTGCGCCTGTTGCGCTTGGCGCAGCTCTCGCGCGAGGTCTTCTCGCTGGAGGGCCTGCGCTACGCGATGCTGCTCGCGGTGCTGACCGCGATCGGCGGTGGGGCGCTGTTCGAGGCCTTCGAGAAACAGAGCCAGCACCTCGACACCTGGGACGGGATCTACTGGGCGGTGACGACGATGACGACGCTCGGCTCGGACATGTACCCGACGACGACCGGCGGTGAGATCGTCTCCACCGTCATCCTGATCGTCGGCATCGGCTTCGTCGCCCTGCTCACCGGCTCCTTCGCCCAGCGCTTCCTCGGCCCCGAAATCGCCGAGGTCGAGGCGGAGCTGGAGGCCGAGCAGCTCTCGGCCGAGGCGATTGCCCTGCGCGAGCTGCACAACGTGCGCGAGCAGTTGGAGGCGCTGGAGATCGCGGTAGAGCGAATGGTCGACCAGCGCGCCCGCTGACGTGCCGTCACTTAGGCACCCATATGGGTGCCTAAGTGACGGCACGTCCCTCAGTCCTCCTCGGCCCGGGCCTCGGCGATCTTCGCCTCGAGCTCCTGCATCACGTCCGGGTCGCGCAGCGTGGTCACGTCGCCCAGCGCCCGTCCCTCGGCGATGTCGCGCAGCAGGCGGCGCATGATCTTGCCGGAGCGGGTCTTGGGCAGATCGTCGGCCCAGACCACCCGTTTCGGCCGGGCGAATTTGCCGATCCGCTCGGCGACCGTGGCGCGGATCTCCTCGATCAGCGTGTCGCTGGGCTCGGTGCTGCCTCCCAGGGTGACGAAGGCGCAGATCGCCTGGCCGGTGTCCTCGTCGGATTGGCCGATCACCGCCGCCTCGGCGACCTTCTCGTGGGCGACGATCGCCGACTCGACTTCGGCGGTCGAGAGCCGGTGGCCGGAGACGTTGACGACGTCGTCGATGCGGCCGATCACCCAGTAGTAGCCGTCCCCGTCGCGGCGGGCGGCGTCGCCGACCAGGTAGGTCTCCTTGCCGAAGCGCGAGAAGTAGGTCTCGATGAAGCGGTCCTCCTCCCTGTAGAGGGTGCGCAGCATCGAGGGCCAGGGCCGGGTCAGCGTCAGCAGCCCCTGGCCGCTCTCGATCGGCTCGCCGTCGCCCTCGGAGACCACCTCCGCGCCGACCGCCGGGAACGGCGTCGTCGCCGAGCCGGGCTTGGTAGCGGTGATCCCGGGCAGCGGCGTGATCATGATCGCGCCGGTCTCCGTCTGCCACCAGGTGTCGACGATCGGACAGCGTTCGGCGCCGATCACCTTGTGGTACCAGAGCCAGGCCTTGGGGTTGATCGGCTCGCCGACCGAGCCGAGCAGCCGCAGCGAGGAGAGGTCGTGTTCGGCGGGTATGTCGGCGCCCCACTTGATGAAGGTGCGGATCGCGGTCGGCGCCGCGTAGAGGATCGTCGCCCCGTAGCGGGCGATCGTCTCCCACCAGACGCCTTTGTGCGGGTAGTCGGGGGCGCCCTCCCAGATCACGCTGGTGACGCCGTTGGCGAGCGGGCCGTAGACGATGTAGGAGTGGCCGGTGACCCAGCCGACGTCGGCGGCGCACCAGTAGACGTCGGACTCGGGCTTGATGTCGAAGACGTAGCGGTGGGTCGCGGTGACGCCGGCCATGTAGCCGCCGGTCGTGTGCAGGATCCCCTTCGGCTTCGCGGTCGAGCCCGAGGTGTAGAGGATGTAGAGCGGGTGCTCGGCGTCGAGCGGCTCGGGCGGGCACTCGGGGTCGGCGGCCGCCATCAGCTCGT
Source organism: uncultured Solirubrobacterales bacterium (assembly GCA_963718755.1). Taxonomy (GTDB): domain Bacteria; phylum Actinomycetota; class Thermoleophilia; order Solirubrobacterales; family 70-9; genus VRUE01. Next base: position 1,954,524 of record OY970376.1, on the reverse strand, counting down.
CGTAGAAGTGGTCGCGCCCCTCGCGCATCGCGCAGTCGATGCCGGTGTGGCGGACGACGACGATCGTCTCCAGCGAGGCCAGGTTTCCCATCTGCTCGTCGACCTGCTGCTTGATCGGGGCGGTCTTGCCCTTGCGGCGGGCGCCGTCGACGGTGACCAGCGCCTTGGCCGCGGAGAACTCCATCCGCTCGCGCACCGACTCGGCCGAGAAGCCGCCGAAGACGACGTTGTGAGGGGCGCCGATCCGGGCGCAGGCGAGCATCGCGACGACGACCTCGGGGATCATCGGCAGGTAGATCCCGACCACGTCGCCCTTGCCGATGCCGGCGTCCTTGAGCGCGTTGGCGAAGCGCTGCACGTCGGCGAGCAGCTGGGCGTAGGTGATGTCGCGCTCCTCCCCCTCCTCGCCGCGCCAGTGGTAGGCGACGCGATCGCCGAGGCCGGCTTCGACGTGGCGGTCGAGGCAGTTCGCGGAGGCGTTCAGCTTGCCATCGGCAAACCACTTGTAGAACGGCGGGTTGGAATCGTCGAGGCCCTGGCTCGGCGCCTCGATCCACTCGAGCAGCTCGGTCGCCTGCCGCAACCACCAGGCCTCAGGGTCAGCTGCTGCTTCCTCGTAGACGGCGGGATCGGAGAGCAGCGCCCGCCGGCGGAACTCTGCCGGCGGCTCGAAGCGCTCGACCTCGAGCAGCTCGGTCAGCTCATGCTCCAGCGACGTTTCCTCTTCGACTCCCATTTGCGCTCCTTTCGCGGCCGCTACCCTGGGCGGGAACGCTACCCCTTCAACGATCCACAGCAAACCGGGACGCCTAAATGCTCTTCCGACAGATCATCAACGAGGACCTCGGTTGCGCCTCCTACCTGGTCGGCGACCCGGCGGCCGGCGTCGCCGCAGTGGTCGATCCGCAATGGGACATCGACCCCTACGTCAACCTCGCCCGCCTGCACGGAGTGCGGATCGAGCATGTGCTGGAGACTCACAACCACGCCGATCACGTCTCTGGCCACGGGCGGCTGGCACGCGCCACCGGGGCGACGATCCACGTCGGCGAGCTGGCCGAGGCCGAGTACGAGCACGCGCCCTTTGCCGACGGCTGGACGCTGGAGCTCGGCGGGTCAGTCTCGATCGAAGCGATCCACACGCCCGGACACCGGCCCGAGCACACCTCGTTTCTGCTGCGCGACGGAGAGCGGGGTGGCGACCCCGCCGCGGTGCTGAGCGGCGACTCACTGTTCGTCGGCGACGTCGCCCGCCCCGACCTGGCGGTGGATCCGCGCGAGGGCGCCGCCGGCATCTTCCGCTCCCTGCACGGGCGCTTACTCGCCCTGCCCGACGAGGTCGAGGTCTGGCCCGGCCACCTCGGCGGCTCGCTCTGCGGCAGCTCCGGCATCGACCTCAAGACCTCCTCGACGATCGGCTTCGAGCGCCGTCACAACCGGGCGCTCGCCTTCGCCGAGGAAGCCGAGTTCGTCGAGCACGCGGTCTCGAGCCTGGGCGAGCGCCCGCCCAACGTCGAGCGCATCGTCGCCCTCAACCGCGGTCCGCTGATCGAGTCGATCGGCTCGCCCGCGAGGCTGACGCCGCGCCGGCTCGAGGCGGCGATTGCCGCCGGTGCCTTCGCCGTCGACTCGCGCACCAACGAGCAGTTCGACGAGGCACATATCCCCGGCGCGATCAGCGCCTCTGCTTACGACACCGGATTCGCGACCAAGGTCGCCCAGGTCGTTCCGCCCGAGGGCGAGGTGGTCGTGATCGCCGCCTCCGACGGCAACGAGATCGAAGCGGCGGAGCTGCTGGCGGCGGTCGGGCTGAAGGTACGCGGCTTCCTTGGCGGCGGCATGAGCGCTTGGCGGGCGGAGGAGCGGCCGGTGGCGCGGATCGAGCCAATTGGGCCCGAGCGGCTCGCCGAGCTGTTAGCCGATGAGGAGCCGCCGCTGGTCCTCGACGTGCGGCGCGCGAACGAGTACGCGGACGGCCACATCGCCGGCTCGCTGCACATTCCCTACGGAGAGCTGACGCGGCGGCTGGAGGAGCTGCCGCGCGACAGGGTCCTCGCGACTATCTGCAAGGGCGGCAAACGCAGCGGGCTTGCGGCTTCCGTTCTCCAGCGCGAGGGGTTCGAGGTGATCCATGTCGCGCGGGGTGGGGTTGGGACTTGGCAGCGCGAAGGGCGGCCGGTGGAGACTGGCGACGTGCCAGCGTCGGCATAGAGCCCCATCCGGCAGGACTTTCACTTAACTTTTTCGGTGGGTTGTCGGTGGGCTGACGCCCGGAGGCCAGTGACGAAAAAGTACAAGACGTTTCAGCCCTACCGGATGGGGCTCAAGCGGAGCGGGTTTGGTGGGACGGCTCCAGGGACCGAGCGATTGCGGCGGCTAGAGGGCCCGCCTCGGTCGGCTTTAGGGAGCTGATGGTGACTCGAATAGCCGGTTCTGCTTGGAGGCGGAAGGGGGCGCCCGGCATGACCGCCCAGCCCTCAGCGAGGAGCCCTTGGACGACGGCCGTCTCATCGGGAACCGGGATCCAGACGTTGAGGCCGGTCGGTGCCTCTGCCTCGATGCCGTGCTCGGTCAAGGCGCTGACGAAAGCTTCGCGACGCTTGGTGTAGGTCTCAGTAGCTTGCTCCAGGTCGCGAGCGACTTTCGGGTCGGCCCAGAGCGTTGCTGCGGTGCGCTGGAGCAGGTGGCTCACCCAGCCGGGGCCGACTGCTTGACGGCCGCTTACGCGGCTGATCGTCTCGGGGTCCCCTGCCAGGACGGCCAGGCGCAGGTCGGGGCCGAGGGACTTGGCCAATGAGCGGACGGCGGCCCAGCGGCTGCGGCCCTCGGTCAGGGTGAGGCGCGGGGCGCCGGCGATCGGGCCGAGGTGGTCGTCTTCGAGGAGCATTGCGTCGGGGTGGCGATCGAGGACGCGTCGCAGCGCCGCCGCCCGCTCGGAATCGAGCGAAGCGCCGGTGGGGTTCTGCCCGCGTGGGTTGAGCACGACCGCGGCGACGCCCTGCTCAAGAGCCTCTGCGAGCACGATCGGGGTCATCCCCCGGGCGTCAATCGCCACCGGTCGCAGGGCGAGACCGAGCGCACGCAAGAGATGGAAGAGACCGGCGAAGCCGGGGTCTTCCACGGCGACCACGTCGCCCGGGCGAAGCTGTGCCGCCAGCGCCCGCTCGATCCCATCGAGGGCGCCGCTGACGACGGCGATGTCCTGCGCCGCGATTCCGTCTCGCCCGAGCTCGGCGGTCGCCAGCTCGAGTAGCTGGGGGTCGACCGAGTCGCCGCCGTAGAGCTGGCGGGGCGGGTCGATCCGGCGCAGAACGGGTGTCAGATCGGGCAGCAGCTCGAGATCGGGGTTGCCGCTGGCCAGGTCGCGCACCCCCTCCGGCACCGATGCCCCCAGCAGGGGCGCACCGAGAGGCGGGCGCCAACTCACCTGCGCACCGCTGCGTGACCGCGTCACGACAAGGCCCCGCGAACGCAAGCTCTTGAAAGCGGCGGCGACGGTGGTCGGGCTGACGCCGAGCTCGCCGGCAAGGGAACGGACAGTGGGCAGCGCCTCGCCGGGCCGCAGCTCGCCCGTGGCGATCGCCCGCTCGATGCCGGCAGCGATCTCCCCCGCGCCCTCGCCCGAGATCCGATACTGTGTCACTTCAGTTGATATTTTTGTACTGTAACAGATAACAAGAGGAAGGGACCTAGTGGCGTCAAGACCGGGAGACCGCCAGATTGCAAGGCCACGAACGCGGGTCACGAGAATGCCCAAGCGCGCCGTCTACGAGCGCGAGCAGATTGAGGCAATCCTCGACGAGGCGCCGATCTGCCATATCGGCACGATCGGCGACAGCGGGCACCCAGTGGTGATCCCCACGCTCCATGCCCGCGACGGCGACTCGCTCTACCTCCATGGCTCGGCGGCGAGCCCCACCCTGCGCCGGGCCGGACGGACCGAGATCTGCGTCACCGCGACCCTGCTCGACGGCCTCGTCCTGGCCCGCTCCGCCGTCCACCACTCGGTCAACTATCGCTCCGTCGTCGCCTTCGGCCAGGCCGAGACGGTCGAGTCCGAGGAGGAGAAATGCCGGGCACTGGAGGCGTTCACCGAGAAACTCATACCCGGCCGCTGGGGCGACGCTCGGCTGCCGACCGCGCAGGAGCTGAAGGCGACCGCCGTGCTGCGCTTGCCGCTCGACGAGGCCTCGGCCAAGGTCCGCAGCGGCGGTCCGCTAGACGACGATGAGGACTACGAGCTGCCGGTCTGGGCCGGCACGGTCAGCCTGCGGCTGACGGCAAGCGACCCGCAGCCCGACGCGCGGCTCATCCCCGGCGTCAACCGCCCTGCCTACGTCGACGCGCTGGTACGCGCCAGAGCCTAGTCAGACCGTGCCGTCACTTAGGCACCCATATGGGTGCCTAAGTGACGGCACGTCCTCAATAGCCGGGTGGGTGGCGCAGAATGAAGCCGTCGGCGGTGTAGACCGGGGTCGAGTGCCAGCGCGGGCCGGCGCCACCGGAGGTGTCGAAGGCAAGGCCGGCGATCATCACCCAGGCGTGGCCGGCGTTGGCGTAGACGGTAATCCACTGCCCCGCGCCCGCTTCGCCCCAGGTCGAGAGCCCGGTGGAGTCGAGCGGACTGGAGAGGAAGCCGCCGCCGTTGAGAGCGAAGCTGACCGCGCCTGAGCAGTCGTAGCCCGACGATTCGAACGAGCCGTGGCCACCGCCCCAAACATAGGGGGTGGTGGCAATCGAGTTCGCTGCTTCGATCGCGGCCTGGACCGCCGGCGGTGCCGCGCTCGGCACGCTCGCCTGGCTTTCTGAGATGAACTCGGCGGTCTGCCCGGGGGTCAGCGGCGCCGGTTCAGTGGCGGGGACCGACGTGCCCGCCCCCTCCAGCTGTTCGGAGATCGTGGCCAGGTTGTCGCTCAGCGCCGACTCGCGCGACTGCAGCTCTTCGAGCTGCGCCTGGCGCTCGGCCTGCGCGTCTTTCAGCTCGGCGAAACGCGACGCCGCCTCGGCCTTCGCCGCGGCCGCCTCGCGCTCCTTGACGGCGATCGCGTCACGCGCCCCCTTCAGCTGCCTGCGAATCTCGGCCATCCGGGCGACGGCCTCCTTGGCCTGGTCGCGCAGAGCCTTGACCCGGTCGGCAACCGAGTCGTCGTAGTCCTGGATGCGGTTGAGGTATTCGGCCCTGGTACTGGCCTGCGACCAGGTCTCCGATTCGAGCACGACGCTGATCACGTCCGGGCTGCCGGTCTCGTAGATCGCGACGAGCCTGTCGCGCAGCACCTCGAGCGCCCGCTGCAGGCGCTCGCGGATCCGCGCCAGGCGCTCTTTCTCCACCTTCAGCTCGGCGCTGGCGCTATCGAGCTCGGCCTGCTTCGCCGCCAGCTCGGACTCGAGCGCGGCCTGCTGCTGGCGCAAGCTGGAGACTTCGCCCAGCATCGAGTCGATCGCCCTGTTCTGCTCGGCGATCGATGCCGTGAGCGCACTCGAGTCCTCGCGCACGTCGCTGAGCTTGTCCTGCGTGGCGTCGAGTTTCTCGCGCAGGGTCTCCGCCGGCGCGCTCGCCGCGAGGCAGAGCACGAGCAGAAGCAGGGCGGCCGGGAGCAGCAGCCACCGAGAGGTACCGGCAGGGGCGCGCATCGCGCGTCACGCTAACGAAGTCGCGCCCTAAGTGTTAGCGGTTGCTAATAACTTGCAACTCCTGTTGCAGAATCCGCCGCCTTGCAGGAAAAATCCCTTTGGCAGCGAGGGCGAGGTCGGTCCCGGTAGGGGTGAAACGTCTTGTACTTTTTCGTCAGGGCCTCCGGGCGATAGCCCACCGGCGCCCCACCGAAAAAGTTAAGTGGAACCCCTACCGGGACCGACCCTTAGGCCAGCAGCTTGGCCTTTGCCTTGTCGAACTCCTCGCTCGAGAGCGCGCCCTTTTCCTTCAGCTCGTTGAGCTTGTGCAGTTCATCCGCGGGGGAGCCGCCGTGCGCCTGTTCACGCACGTAGGAGTCGAAATGCTGTTTCGCCTCTGCCTGGGCCTTGATCGACCGGTCGCGCATGCCGCTGCCGCGGGCGATCAGGTAGATCAGCGCGGTCAGGAACGGGATGAAGACGAGGAAGAACACCCACGCGGCCTTCGACCAGCCCCCCAGTTCGTGATCCCGGAAGAGGTCGCTGATGATCGTGATCAGGATCCAGATCCAGATCACGAGGAAGAAGATCTCGAAGGCAAGCAGGAGCGCTTCGCCAAAACTAAAGTCTGCAAACGGCACGAATGTTCCTTTCGGCGGATGGATGGAGGAGCGCGACGATCGTATATGGATCGGCGCGCTTGTCCACTCAGGCGCGCTGGGCGAAGAGAACGGCGGCGACCGCGGTCGCGAGGTTGAGGCTGGAAACGCCCTCGCGCATCGGGATGCCGAGCCGCGCGTCGGCTCGCTCGAGCAGGCCCTTGCTGAGCCCGTAGCGCTCGGTGCCGAAGGCGAGGATCGCGCGCGGCGGTAGCTCGGTCGGGCGCAAGTCCTCGCCGCCGGGATCAATCGCGACCAGCGGCCGATCACTCGTGGGCAATTCCTCAAGCCCGGCGACCGGCAGGGCGAAATGGAGACCGGCAGCGCCGCGCAGAGCGTCGGGATGCCAGGGGTCGTTGGAGCCGGTGGTGAGCACCCCCGCGGCATCGGCCGCGGCGGCGACCCGCACGCAGGCCCCCATGTTCCCCATCGTCCGCGGGTCCTCGAGCAGGACCAGCGGCTCGGGCCGTTGCCCGGCGAGCACCGCCGCGAGGTCCACGTCGGGCCGCCGCGCGATCGCGACGACGCCGGTGCGCGGCGCCTGCGGCACGAGCTCGGCGACGAGCGCAGCGGCAACCGGAGTCGTGCGCTCGGAGAGCGAACCGGCTAAATCCGGCGCCAGCTCGGCGGCCAAGTCGCGCAACTGTTGCGGGTCGGAAGCAACCGCCTCCTCAACCTCGGCCCCAAAGCGCAGCGCGTGCTTGAGCGCATGGAAGCCCTCGAGCACGGCGAGCTGTGGGTCGCGCCGCGCCGTTCGGAAGCGCCGGATCAGCGCCTGCTCGTCGGCGTCGCTCACCGGCGCATCATGACCCGATCCGCCCTGGCTCACCCGGCGGCGATACCGCCGGCCGAAACCCCGCCGCCAGGCGAGGAGGGCGCCGGGGCCGCTTCGGGTGCGGGCTCAGGCGCAGGCGCTGCTTCCCCGGCTCCGGAATCGCCGTCGCCGCCCTCGCCTTTCTCAGAGGGCTCCTCGGTTTCCGTTTCTTCGCCTTCGTATTCTTCTTCGCCTTCGCTGTAGGAGCCGGCCGAGCCGGTCGTTTGGTCGCTGTCGAAGCCCTCCAGTTCCGGCAGGCCGGCCGGGACCTCGAATTCGGCGCATTCGCTGTTTGCCGCCGACATGAAGGACTGCCAGATCGGCCCCGCCGTCGGCCCGCCATAGCCGGTCGCTTCGCGCGAGGCCGGGTGGCCGACCCAGACCGCGGTCGAGTAGAGCGGCGTGTAGCCCGCGAACCAGGCGTCAGACAGCTCCTCCGAGGTGCCGGTCTTGCCGGCGGCCTGGCAACCGATCGAGGTGTAGCCGGCGCCGGTGCCCTGCGTGATCACGCCCTCGAGCAGCCTCGTCACTTCATAGGCCTCGCCTTCGCTGAGCACGCGCTCGCCCGCGTCGGGGTCAGGTTCGTCGACTTCGCCGCTGGGGAACTCGACCCTGGCGAGCGCGGTCGGCTCGTGGTGGATGCCGCCGCTGGCCAGGGTCGCGTACGCGCTCGCCATTTCCAGCGGCGTGACGCCGACCGCGAGGCCGCCGAGCGCCTCCGCCGGGACCGATTCGAGCGGCGCCTCGATCCCCATCTGGCGCGCCATCTGGGTCACGTTCTCGGGCCCGACGTCGAGGTCGAGCTGGGCGAAGACGACGTTGGTCGAGTGCCAGGTCGCCGAGGCGAGCGACATCGTGCCGCCGCTGGGCTCGGCGTTGTTGACCACCCAGTCCGGCCCGGCCCCCGGCAGGTCCAGCGTCTTCGGCGAGGTGCCGTCGTAATAAGTGGTGTCGGGGTCGATCCCCTGCTTGATCGCGGTCGCCAGCACGAAGGTCTTGAACGAGGAGCCGGGCTGGCGGTGCGCCTGCCAGGCGTAGTTGAATTCGCTTTCGTCTTCGGAGCCTTCGGTCGAGGCGAGGGCGACGATCTCGCCGTTGGAGGGATCGACCGAGGCGAGCCCGGCCGCCGGGCCGCCCCCCGGGTAACAGACGCCGCAGTAGTCGACCGCTTCCTGCGCCCGTTCCTGCAGCTCGGGGTCGATCGTCGTGTAGGCCTTGAGGCCGCCGTAGCGGACCGTGTTGAGGCCGTATTTGTCGATCAGCTCCTGCTGGACCAGGTCGAAGAGGAAGCGGTCGCTGATCACCCTGTACTTGTGGCCGGGGCTCAGGTCAAGGCCCTCGTTGATCGCCTTCTCGTATTCGGAGCTGGTGATGTAGCCCTGCTCCTCCATCGCTTCCAGCACCTGGTTGCGGCGCTCCAGGGCGGCACGCGGGTCGAGCAGCGGGTTGTATTCGGAGGGAGCCTGGGGCAGGCCCGCGATCATCGCCGCCTCGGTCAGGTCGAGCTCCTTGGCGGGCTTGCCGTAGTAGGTCTGCGCCGCCGCCTCGGCCCCAACCGCGGTCTCCCCTTCGACCGTGCCGTAGGGCGCGGTGTTGAGGTACGCGGTGAGGATTTTGTGCTTGGAGTGCTTCTCCTCCTCTTCATAGGCAAGGCGGGCTTCCCGCAGCTTGCGCTCAATCGTCGGTTCGGGATTGCGGATGTAGAGGTTGCGGACGAGCTGCTGGGTGATCGTCGAGGCGCCCTGCACCGGCTTGCCGCCGGCCAAGAGGTTCTTCCAGGCGGCGCGAGCGATGCCGGCCGGGTCGATCGCACCGTGCTTGTAGAAGTTGCGATCCTCGATCGCGACGGTGGCGTACTTGAGGTTCTGCGGCAGCTGGCGCGAGGAAACCGGCTGGCGGATGCTGCTGGCGCGGATGAAGCCGATCAGGCTGCCGTCTGCGGCGTATATCGCCGACGAGCGGCCCTTCTGCACGGGCTTGAGGCTGGCCAGCGGGGGCGCCGAGTTGTAGACGTCGATCGCCCAGCTGGCGGCCACCGTTCCGGCCACCGCCAGGGCAAGGGCAGCCGCCCCGAGCGGGACGAGGATCTTCTTCTTCCAGCTGGCACGGTGTGTTCTACGGCGCAGCCGTCGTTCCCGAGGCGTCATCGGGGAAAATTCTATTGAGCCGACCCTGCCGGCTCGATCCGCTCTGGCAAGCGCAATTTCGCGTGCGTGGGGGCGGGCGGGCGCTTCAGGCCGCGGCTCGGATCCTCGCCCGCCACTCCGCCTGGTCGAAGTGGGCGGGTTCGGTCTCGCGCAGGAACCGTTCGAGCACGGCGATGAAACGGCCGGGGGCCTCGAGCTGCGGCATGTGACCGACGTCCTCGAAGACCTCGAGCCGGCTGCCGGGAATCGCCCGCAACGCGTGCTCGCCGTGGCGGACGGGGATGATCGAGTCGCGTGCACCCCAGATCAGCAGCACCGGCACCGCCTCGGCCAGGTAGAGGCGATCGCCGGCGGCAACGCGCTGTCCACGGGTGCCGACCACGGCGCGCAGCGTGTCGAGGAAGGCGGCGCGGCGGAGGGGATCCTCGAGCGAGGCGTAGGCACGCGCCACCTCGGCGACGTCGGCGTTGGGCCGCAGGCCGATCGCCGCCAGGCCACGCCCGACGACCGAGCCGACGCGCTGCCCGGCGCCCGCCGTGACGGAGATGAAGAGGTCGGCGCCGGGAAGCGCGGCGGCGCGCAGGACCGGGCTCACCTCCGGGCCCAGCCCGCCGCTGGAAACCAGCACCAGGCGTTCGATCATCTCCGGATGCTGGTAGGCAAGCTGCATCGAAACGCCGCCGCCGAGCGAGTGGCCGACCAGGCTGGCGCGCTCGTGCCCGAGCGCCAGCAGCAGGTCGCGCAGGCCGCTGGCCAGCGCCCCGATCGAGTAGTCGCCCGCGGCAGCCTCCGAGGCGCCGTGGCCAGGGAAGTCAGGGGCGATCACGGTGTGGTGGCGGGCGAGTGGGTCGACCACCTCGCGCCAGTGCTCACAGGTCCCTGCGATGCCGTGGACGAGCAGCAGCACTGGCCCCTCGCCGGCCTCTACGTAGGAGACGGAGTGTCCGTGAACACTCGCGGTCTTGACCCGCGCCTCGCTCATCGGGGAGACAGTACCCTGCGGAGAAGACCGCATGCCCAGCTTCCTCCACACCTGCTACCGGATCGGCGACATCGATCGCTCGGTCGCCTTCTACAAGAAGCTCGGCTTCGAGGAGGTGCGGCGGATGCCGATCGGCGACGAGGCGATCAACGTCTTCATGGGCATGCCGGGCGAAGACATCCCCCGCATAGAGCTGACCTACAACCACGGCATCACCGACTACGACCACGGCAGCGGCTACAACCACATCGCGCTGCTCGTCGATGACCTCGACGGCACGCTCGAGCGCCTCGCCGGCGAGGGCATCGAGCCGGAGAAGCCCCCCTACCGCCCCGGCGGCCGCACCGAGGGCCACCGCATCGCCTTCGTCCGCGACCCGGACGGTTACCGCATCGAGCTGATCGGCGAGTAGCGCTTACCGGGTCGAGCGGTAGAGCTCGAGCCCGTCGAGCACTGGGGCAATTCGCTCAAAGTCGGAATCAAGGCTCCAAAGGATGTAGCCGGCTCGGGCCGCGGCAACGGCGATCGCAAGATCGGTCAGCGGCAGCGTCTGCCCCGCCTGACGCAAGCGGCGGGCAACGATCCCGACGTCCGCCCATGCAGCAGGCTCGAGATCGGCCCAAGGAAGATCGGCGACGGTTTCCATGATCGCAGTGCGCTGTGCGTCGCCAGCCCCGCCCAATAGCTCGGCCAGGACAGGTCCGCAGATGGCGACTTCGCCTGCTTCGACCAGAACCTCGAGGCGGTCTCCATCGACTCCGCTGCTGCTGCGGAAGTACGAGATCCAAACGGAGGTGTCCGGAAGGACCATTAGATCCTTCGGTCGATCGCGCGCATCTCCCTGGAGATGTCTTCGATGTCGAGCTTGCCCCGCATCTCCAACAACCCCTCCACCGCCTTGCGCCGGACGTGATCCTCAATCGCCGCCTCGACGGCCTTGGTCTTGCTCTCGCCGGAATGGTGTGCCATCAGCGCTTCCATCAGGTGATCGTCCAAGTCGAGCGTAGTTCGCATGGCATAACTATGGCATATAGATAACCCATCTCAATATCTGCCTAGACCACAGCCGCTGGATCTCTCCCCCTTGCGCATTAGTACGCTCGCTGGAAATGACGCGAATTGCGGCAATCACCGGGGCTTCCAGCGGAATCGGCGCCGCGGCGGCGAGGGCGCTGACCGATGACGGCTTTCAGGTGGTTCTCGGGGCAAGGCGGCTCGAGCGAGTCGAGCAGGTCGCCGCCGAGGTCGGCGGCGAGGCGTTCGCCCTCGACGTGACCGACCCCCGCTCGGTCGAGGAGTTCGTCGCGCGCGTGCCACGCTGCGACGTGCTGGTCAATAACGCCGGTGGTGCGCTCGGGCTCGGCCCGCTCGCCGAGGCCGACGAAGAGCAGTGGCGCACGATGTACGAGTCCAACGTGCTGGGCACGATGCGGATGACGCGGGCGCTGCTGCCGCAGCTGATCGAGTCGGGTGACGGCCACCTCGTCGCCGTCACCAGCATCGCCGGCTTCGAGGCCTACCGCGGCGGCGCCGGCTACATCGCCGCCAAGCACGCGCAGCGCTCGCTGCTGCGCAACCTGCGCCTGGAGCTGCTCGGGCAGCCGGTGCGGGTGACCGAGGTCGCCCCGGGCATGGTCGAGACCGAGTTCTCTCTGGTCCGCTTCGGCGGTGACGAGGAGGCGGCCCGCCGCGTCTACGAGGGGATGGAGCCGCTGCGGGCCGAGGACGTCGCCGAGTGCATTCGCTGGGCGGTGGCCCAACCGTCGCACGTCAACGTCGATGAGATCGTCGTGCGTCCGCGCGCCCAGGCGACCGCAACCGACGTTCATAGAGGCGAGTAGTCAGGGCACCTAGACGACCCGACGCCACAGCTAGCGATAGGCTCCCCCCGCTCTAGCGTGGGAGAACTGAGAGGGGAGGCGCCGTGAAGCTGGTGATCGGGATCGTCCGGCCTGAGAAGGCCAACGACGTACTGGAAGCGCTCTACCGTGCAGAGGTGCGCGGCGTGTCACTGAGCCGCATACAGGGCCACGGCGGCGAGCTCGACCGGGTCGAGACCTACCGCGGCACGACCGTGCAGATGGGCCTCTCCGAGAAGGTCCGCTTCGAGGTCGCGGTCTCCGATGAGTTCGTACAGCCGACGGTCGACGCGCTCTGCGACGGAGCGCGCACCGGCAAGGTCGGCGACGGCAAGATCTTCGTCGTGCCGCTGGATCAGGCGGTGCGGATCAGAACGGGCGAGTCCGCGGAGGCCGCCGTAACCCCGGTGGCGAAGCGATGAGCGCCCTGACTGCAGTCCTCCCCCTCGCCCAGGTCGATACCGGCGACACCGCTTGGATGCTCGCCGCGACCGCGCTCGTCCTGATGATGACGATCGCACTCGGCCTCTTCTATGCCGGCCTGGTCCGAGCCAAGAACACGCTCAACACCTTCATGATGTGCATCGCCGCGATCGGGATCGCGGGCGTCACCTGGGCGCTGCTCGGCTACTCACTCGCCTTCGACGGCGAAGCGGCGCTGATCGGCGGCCTCGATCACGTCGGCCTCAGCGGAGTCGGCTTTGAGCCGCGGGGTGAAGGGACGATCCCCCATCTGCTCTTCATGGCCTTCCAGGGGACCTTCTGCATCATTACGGTGGCGCTGATCGCCGGCGCCGTGGTCGAGCGGATGCGCTTCGGCGCCTTCATGGTCTTCGCCGCGCTCTGGTCGATCCTGGTCTACGCCGTGCTTGCCCACTGGGCCTTCGGCGGCGGCTGGCTCGCCGCACAGGGGACGCTCGACTTCGCCGGCGGCGTCCCGGTCGAGATGGGCTCGGGCTTTTCGGCGCTGGCGGCGGCCCTGGTGGTCGGTGCCCGCAAGGACTACGGCCGCCAGGCGCTGCTCCCCCACAACGCCGTTTACGTGCTGGTCGGCGCCGGCCTGCTCTGGTTCGGCTGGTTCGGCTTCAACGGCGGCAGCGGTCTGGGTGCCAATGATGCGAGCGTGCTCGCCTTCGTCAACACGCTGCTGACGCCCGCCTGCGCGCTGATCACCTGGTTCGTGCTCGATCTGATCCGCGGCCGCAAGGTGACCGCGATCGGCGCCGCGACCGCGATCATCGTCGGCTGCGTCCTGATCACCCCCGCGGGCGGCTTCATCAGCCCGGGCTGGGCGATGGTGCTCGGCTTCCTCGGCGCCCTGCCCTGCTACGCGATGATCGTCTGGCGGCCGCGGACGCGGGTCGACGAGACGCTCGACGTGCTCGCCGCCCACGGCGTCGCCGGCTTCACCGGCATCCTCTTCCTCGGCCTGGTCGCCCAGATCGGCTGGAACGGGGTCGCCGACGGACTCTTCTACGGCGACGCAGGCCAGTTCTGGTCGCAGGCGCTCGCCGCGGTGGTGACGCCGGCCTACGCCTTCATCGTCACCTTCATCCTGCTGAAGCTGGTCGGCGCGGTGATGCCGCTGCGGGCGAGCGAGCACGACGAGGCGATCGGCATGGACGTCGTCTACCACGGCGAGGAGGCCTACGTAACCGGAGAGGGCGCGATCCTCGTCATGCCCGAGGACGACGGCAAGGCCCTGGTCGCCGATCCCGGCTGAGGCCTCGCGCCAGACGTGCCGGTGGATAGAGGTCCATATGGACCTCTATCCACCGGCACGTCTTAGATTGAGGGCCAGATGACGGACTATCTACAGGTGCTGACGGCCGCCGGCTCCGAGGAGGAGGCCGAGCGGATCTCCGTCGCCCTGATCGAGAAGCGCCTCGCCGCCTGCGTCCAGGTCATCGGCCCGGTCTCCAGCCGCTACCGCTGGCGGGGAAAGGTTGAGCGCGAGCGCGAGTGGCTCTGCCTGGCCAAGACCGAGGCGGCGCGCTACGGCGAGGTTGAGGCCGCGATCCGCGAGCTCCACTCCTACGAGGAGCCGGAGGTCGTCGCCACGCCGATCGTCGCCGGCAGCAGGGGCTACCTCGAGTGGGTAAGCCACAACGTGGGCGACGGCTGACGCGCCGAAACCAAGCAGGTCGGGGGATGCAGGGAGGGCGACGAGGGGAGCGCACGAATAGCGCGTGACCCGAGAAGACCGACCGAAGACCCCGAGATGCGCCGGTTGCGGCGCGTCAGACGACCTCGAACTGGCTCATCAGGCCATGATCCTCGTGGTCGAGCATGTGGCAGTGGATCGCGAACTTGCCGGGGTGGTCGGCGAAATGGCCGGCGACGAGGATCCGTTCGCCGGGGAAGAGGAAGAAGGTCTCCTTGAGGCAGTCTTCCCAGGGCGGCGGCCGCTTGCCGTCACGGGCGAGCAGGTACCAGTCGGTGTGGTGCATGTGCATCAGGTGGGCGACGCCGGTGCGGTTGACGATCTCCCAGGTCTCGGTCGTGCCCAGCGCCGGGGACGCCTCCGAGCGGGCCGGGTTGAAGGTGCGGCCGTTGATCAACCAGGTCGGCTTGAAGAGGCCGCCGATCGAGATCGTCCAGGTGCGGTCCGGGGTACGGGAGACGTGCCTCGTCCAGGCCGGCAGTGACCGCAGCGAGCGCGGCACCCGGGTGCGGTCCTGGACCCGGCCTGACGCCACCCGGAACTGCATCAGCGCGCCGACGTAGGGCTTCGAGCCGGCCCCCGCGGGACCGTCGTGGCGCGGTCCGCTGCGCAGCTCGACAGCCTGCCCGCCGGCGCCGGCGAAGTCGACGATCACGTCGGCCCGCTCGCCCGGACCGAGCAGAATCTCGCGGCGCCGCACCGGCCGCGGCATCAGGCCGCTGTCGGTGCCGATCTGGATCAGCGGGGCACCGTTGGAGAGGTGGAAGTTGTAGGGGCGAAAGTGGGAGACGTTGAGCAGGCGCAGCCGGTAGCGCCGCGCGCTCACGCGGTGGTGGGGCATGTAGGCGCCGTTGACCAGGACGCGGGCGCCGACGACTCCGTCACCGGGCGGGCGGCGACCGCTGAACGGGTCGGTCAGCTGGTTGTCGCGGTCGAAGGAGCGATCGGCGACCATCAGGGGGATGTCGCGCTCGCCGCTTGGCAGCGGCTGCGATTGGTCGAGCTCGTCGTCGACGATCCACATCCCGGCCAGGCCGCGCCAGATATTGCGCGCGGTGTGGTCGAGCCGGTGGTCGTGGTACCACTGGAGGGCGGCGCGTTCGGGCCGACCGTCCTCGACCAGGTCGAAGACGTAGGTCTTGCGCCCGCCCGGCTCGATCAGCTGATCGTTGCCCGAGAGGCGCGGCGAGAGGCCGCGCGGGATCTCGCAATAGAAGGAGCGGGGGTGTGACTTGGTCAGCCCGCCTGGCTGGCCGTCGAACTCGCTGCGGTTGTGGCCGCCGTGCAGATGGACCGTCAGCTCGCCCGCCACGCGGGGCAGCTGGTGCTCGAAGGTGACCTTGGTCCGCTGCCCGGCCGGCCGGCGCACCGTTGGCCCCGGAAAGCTGCCACCGTAGGTCCACATCCGCGTCTTCGCACCGGGGAAGATCTGCAGCTCCGCCTCGCGGATCGGGATATGGATGTCGGAGCCGCGCAGTTCTTCGGGAATCGGCAACCGCTCCCGGAAGGGCACAGGCGAACTCGGCCGCTCCGCCGCAGCGGCGGGCGGCTGCTCTCCCCTGCTGCGCAGATCAACCGGCAGCAGGAAGGCAAGCGCGCCACCACCCAGGGCGCCGAGGAAATCCCGGCGCCCCAGGTGAGGCGAGAACTGCGGGGTCCCGTCCGTTTCTAGCCGCCCGGAAGAACGTTGATCGAGCCCTGCATGCCGGAGTGGATCGCGCAGAGGAAGTAGATCCGCGACGCACCGGCCGAGGTGTCCACGTTGACCGGCTGCTCAAACGAGGTACCGGCTTTTTCGCCCGTGAACCAGGAGTCGCCCTTTTCGGTGACGCTGCCCATCGTGCTCCAGCCCTCGGGGCCGGCCTCGGCCGGGTTGATCTTCACCGGGCCGTTGCCTTTGACACCGTGCCAGATGGCGATCGCCTTGCAGATGTGTTTCGGCGTGAAGCAGAGCTGGTGCGCTTTCGGCGTCTTCGGCAGCGACGCTTTGGTCACCAGTGAGAAGGTGTGCGGGCCGACTTTTTTGGGGTTGGACTGGTTGACGATATCCAGCGTTTCCCCATTGACGATCGTTTTTGGCGCCTCGAAGCGAAGGCCTTTTTTGTCGGCTTTCATGTAGACGGTGGCGGCTGAGGCCGCCGAGGCGAGGGCGCTGAGCGCGACGAGAGCCGCCAGGCCGGTCAGGATCGCGATCCTGACTGAGCCGGTGCGTGGACGAGTTGACTTCACTAAAGCTCCTTTCAAAGCAAGGTTGTTAGGCCCGCAAGCGGTACCCCTGCGAAAAGAGTCGCAGATTGACGAAGAAGAGGGTGGCAGTCGCCGCGGTCAAGGCCAGCAGCGAGAGCGCGATGCTGACTTCGCTGAAGCCGACGAATCCGTAGCGGACCAGATTGATCATGTAGAAGATCGGGTTGAAGTGGGTCAGCGTCTGGAACGGCTCAGGGAGCAGGCTCGCCGAGTAGAAGACGCCGCCGAGGAAGATCAGCGGCTGCAGGACGAAGGTCTGGGCGAAGGCGACGTCGTCGAACTGTTCGGCGCGGACGCCGATCAGCACCCCGAGCTGCGAGAAGAAGAAGCCGACCAGGAAAAGTGATGGGATCAGGACGAGGACGTGGTCGACGGGCAGGTCGACCAGCAGCGAGGCGGCCACGAAGGTCAGCACCGCGACGATCAGGCCGCGCATGAAGCCGCCGAGCGAGAAGGCCAGGAGCAGCTCGAGCGGCGAGGCCGGCGAGGAGAGCTGGTCCTGGATAGCCCCTTGGAATTTCTGCTGGAGGATCGAGGAGGAGTTGTTGGAGAAGGCGTTGATCGACCAGGCCATCATGATCAGGCCGGGGATGACGAAGACGACGTAGTCGATCCCGTGCAGCTCTCCCACGCGCGAGCCCAGCGCCGCGCCGAAGACGCTGATGTAGAGGAAGGTTTCCAGCAGCGGCGCGCCGAGCGTCTGTTTCTTGATCTTCATGAAGCGGTTGACCTCGCGCCGCCAGAGCGTCGCGAAGCGGATCTGGGCGGCGCTCATAGCACCGGCTCCTCGATGTGCGAGCGCGAGAGCTCTTTGCGGCCGACCAGCGCCAGGTAGGCGTCCTCGAGGTTGTCGACGCCGTAGCGGGCGGCGAGCTCGGGGCTCGTTCCCTCGCCGACGATCTGGCCTTCGTTGATGAAGGCGATCCGGTCGCAGAGCTGCTCTGCCTCCTCGATGTAGTGCGTGGTGAGCAGGATCGTCGTCCCCTCCTGGTTGATCCGCTGCACGTAGTGCCAGAGCTCGAGCCGCAGCTCGACGTCGACGCCGGCGGTCGGCTCGTCGAGGATCAGCAGGCGAGGCCGGTGCATCATCGCCCGCGCCAGGATGCAGCGCCGTTTCATCCCACCGGAGAGGGTGCGGGTGCGTTCGTTGGCCTTCTCCGTCAGCGAGAAGGTCTCCAGCAGCTCCTTGGTCCGCTCGCGCCGCTCGCGCTTGGGCATCCCGAAGTAGCCGGCGTGGTAGTCGAGCGTCTCCTCGACGGTGAGGAACCAGTCGAGGTTGACCTCCTGCGGCGCCAGCCCGACCGCCTGCCGCGCCGCGCCGTAGTCGTCGATCGCGTCATGGCCGAAGACCCGAATCGTGCCGCCCGTCGGCTGCGCCAGCCCGGTCGCGCAGTGGATCAGGGTCGACTTGCCGGCGCCGTTCGGCCCCAGCAGGCCGAACAGCTCCCCCGGCTTGATCTGCAGCGAGACGCCGCGCAGGGCCTCAACCCCGGTCGGGTAGCGCTTCGCCAGGTCCTCGATGTCGAGTGCGTTCATCCCCGGCAATCTAGACGTGCCGTCACTTATGCACCCATATGGGCACCTAAGTGACGGCACGTCCTGGGGGGCTAGAGGTGGCGGAGAGCCGAGAGCGCGGCGTTGTAGCCGTTTAGGCCGTGGGCGCCGGCGGCGGGTGGGGTTGCCGCCGAGCAGATGAAGACTCCGGGGATGCCGGTCGCGTAGGGATCGAGCGCGATACGGGGGCGGAAGACCGACTGCAACGCGGTGTTGGCCCCGGTGATGATGTCGCCGCCGACGTAGTTGGGGTTGTAGCGGGCGAGGTCGGCGGCGGAGCGGACGTGGCGGGCGACGATCCGCTCGCGCAGGCCCGGCGCGAAGCGTTCGATCTGGTCGATCACGATCTCCGTCGCGTCGCCGTCGAAGCCGCTGGGGACGTGGGCGTAGGCCCAGATTGGGTGCAGATCGCCGTGTGAGCGGGAGGGATCGGCGAGGTACTGCTGCCCGACCAGCACGAAGGGTCGCTCGGGCATGCGGCCGCTGTGGACCTGACGCGCGGCCTCGGCGAGCTCCTCATAGGAGCCGACCGCGTGCACGGTGCCGGCGCGGCGCGGCGCCTCGGCGGTCCATGGCACACCGCCCTCGACGGCGAGGTCGACCTTGTAGGCACCCGGACCGTGGCGGTAGCGCCGGTAGGCGCGCGCGACCCGAGCCGGCAGCCGATCGCCGGCCAGCTCGGCGACCGCCCCGGGGGCGAGGTCGAGCAGGATCGCATCGGCCGGAGGCAGCTCCGCCAGTGAGCGCACCAGCCGCCCGGTCTCGATCCGCCCGCCACGCTCGCGCACCACGGCACCGAGCGCGTCGGCGATCGCCTGCGAGCCGCCGCGCGCGACCGGCCAGCCGTAGCTGTGGCAGGCGCAGGTGATGGCGACGCCCACGGCCGAGCTGAGCGGCCGCGAGAAGGGGCGGAAAGCGTGGGCGGCGTTGCCCGCGAACAGCGCCCGCGCCTGCGGCGTCGGCAGCGCCCGGGCGAGGGTCGACACCGGCGGCAGCACCCGCAGGCCGAAGCGCGCCAGCAGGATCGGGTGCCGTGGCAGGTGCGCCAGCGGACGCAGGATGTCCTCGCCGAGGACGTCGAAGTGCGAAGCGGGCGGGCCGAAGAGGCGCTTCCAGGCCGCCCCCGCCTCCCCCAGTCCGGCCGCGGTCTGCTCGATCGAACGCAGCATCGCGGCGGCGGTGCCGTCGTCGAAGGGGTGGGCGAGATCGACCTCGGGCCAGACCCACTCGAGGCCATAACGCCCCAAGTCCAGCGCGTTCAGCGCCTCAGAGCCAGGACCGAACGGATGGGTCGCCGAGCAGTCGTCGTGCACCAGGCCGGGGGCGGTCAGCTCGCTGCTGCGAGCGCCGCCGCCGATCGTCGCAGCGGCCTCGATCACAGTCACCTCCACCCCGCGCACCGCCAAGGTCGCCGCAGCCGCCAGTCCGTTCGGACCGGCGCCGACGACGATGGCCGTGCTCATCCCCGGCCCTTCCGGTGCGCTTTATGTACCTGTGACGAGCAAAAAGCGCACCGGAAGCTCATGCCGGACCCGCCTCTACCGGGAACGGGCGCCCGTCGAGCCAGGGCTGGCGCTCGGCCATGTCGGCGACGTTCACCCAGCCCTCCTCGACCAGCCCGGTCGCGGCGTCGAAGATGCGATAGCGCTGGCGCTGCACATGCGCCGCCTGCGACTCGAGCACGACGATGCGAACGTCGCCGGGCTCGAAGTGGCAGTGCTCCTGGACCGCGGCTAGCAAACGCTGGTCGTGGAAGTGACCGTCGCCGAAGTTGTAGCCGAGCACGACGCCCGCGACGAGCTCTCCCTCGCGCACCTCGTAGCCCTCCACGTCGTCGACGGCGCGCTGGACGAGGCCGTTGAGGGCACGCCCGTGCGAGTGCATCGAGCGGAAGGCGAGCCCTTTGTAGACGAGGACGTCGATCAGCTCGGGGTCGTAGAACTTGGCCAGCTGCTCGGTGACGATCGCCGCCGGCTTGGTCAGCTCGCGGTCGAGCTTCGCCTCGGCATGCCCCTCCTTTTTGAACAGCCACTGGCTCGTCGCCCAGTTGCCGGCGTAGTAGCGCATTGCCGGCAGGAAGGAGACGAGGTCGGGACGGAAGTTGCCGAGCGCGGGCAGGCCGACGCAGATGACGGCGAGGATCGCCAGCAGCAGGGGATCGTCGATGGTCGAGAACGGCACGTCGCCGTAGTGACCGAAGAGGAAGAGGACGCCGAAGATCATGAAGATGTTCCACTCCAGCGGCACCGCCAAGGGGAAGGTGGAGAGGATGTGGAGGTGGAAGATCACCATCCCGGCGACGGCGATCGTGCCGATCGTGCCTCCCTGGGAGACGAGCAGGATCAGCGGCAGGGTGAACTCGATCACCGTGCCCATGTGAGCGGCGAGTGCACCCATTGGCGACGGTCGAAGGTCCTCGGGGTGGTCGCGATAGAGACGCCGCTTCGCCGCCCGCCAGCGGTTCCAGGGCGTGTTGCTGATCATCACCGTCACCACGAAGGGGAAGTGGCGGTTCAGCTTCGAGGACGCCGCACCCCACCAGATGCAGACGAAGACGAGCTGGGCGGCGACGATCATGTTGGTCAGCGGAAAGAGGAAGACGATCGCGAGGCTGCCGTAGATCTCCGCCCGCGCCGCCAGGAAGGGGACCTTGTCGCGCAGGCCGAGCAGGCCGAGCACGGCGAGCAACACACCGACCGCTACGGGATCGAGACGCCCCGCGACCCCTTCGGACGCGTCGACCCCACCCGACAGCAGCAGGTTGAGCGCGGCGGCGATCAACCCCGCGTAGAGGACGACGTCGAGCAGCGTCCGCCGCGTGCCGCGGGTCAGCGGCACCCGCTCGGGCCAGGGCGGCAGCCGCGTCGTGCCCGGCCGCAGCCAGTAGAGCAGGCCACCGATCATCGGCGAGAAGCGCAGGGTCAGCGGCAGCGAGCCGGCGCCGAGACCGAGCACCTCCCAGAGCATCGTCCAGATCACCGCCTTCTGGAAGACGATCGGTTCGGTCCACCAATCGCCGAGGTTGCCGAGCCCGCCCAGGCCGTCGGTCGTTGCCGAGATCACCAGCAGCCCACCGCCGGCGTAGACGATCAGCTTGAAGATGTAGAGCAGGTAGACGAAGCCCGGGGTGCCAAATCCGTTCAGCGCCCAGTCCTGCGCCAGCACCTTGATCCGCTCCAGGTGCGGGCGCTGTTTCCACTCCTCGTACTCGAAGGGAGGGGGTGCGGGCTGGGTGAAGCTCATCGCAGCGAGCCCAAGCTAGCGTCCCGCTATGGCGCTGAGCCGGCGGTTTAGCAACCGCATGGTCCACTCGTATGGCGGTGCGAACTTACGCTGGACCCAGTACCCGATCCGGGTATCGGCAGAGGTGAAGACCATGTAGCGGTCCTTTTCGACACCCTCGAGGATCTTCGCCGCGACATGCTCGGGACTGGCCGCATGGCGCTCGAAACGCCCGATCAACTTCCGTACCTCGGGGTCGGAGCGATCGACGCCGACGATCTCGACGGTGTTCACCAACGGAGTTTTCACCGCGCCCGGGCAAACCAGGCTGACCCCGATGCCGTGCGGTTGCAGGTCGAACCTCAGCACCTCGGAGACGCCGCGCAGGCCGAACTTGCTGGCGCTGTAGGCGGCGTGCCAGGGGAGCCCGAAGAGGCCGGCAGCGGAAGAGACGTTGACCACATGCCCACCCCTGCCCGCCTCGATCATCGGCGGTACGAAGCACTCGAGCACCCCGATCGGGCCCATCAGGTTGACGTCGATCATCTTCTGCCAGTCGCTGTGGGCGAGCCGGTCGATCGCCCCCCAGGTGGAAACGCCGGCGACGTTCATCACCACATCCATGCTGCCGTGCGCGGCGTGGATCTCCTCCGCCATCGCGACGATCGCCGCGTAGTCGGTGACGTCAGCCGCCCTGGCGTAGGCGACCGTGCCGCCTGCCCGCCCGACCTCCGCGACGACGTCATCGAGTGCCTCGGACTGGATGTCGGTCAGGTAGAGCTCGGCGCCCTTGGCTGCCGCCGCCAGCGCCGTCGCCCGGCCGATGCCGCTCGCGGCGCCGGTGATCAGGCAGCGCTTTCCGCGCAGGTCCTTCAAGCTCGACCGCCCTCGGGGGCGAAGTCCGGCTCGACCCGCAGCGAGTTGAGGGTCATCGCCAGCATCTCGTAGTGGCCGACCAGCATGCAGAGCTCGATCAGCTCCACCTCGCTCATTACCGCCTGCAGGCGCCCCCAGAGCTCGTCGCCGATCCTGCCGCTCGCGTGCAGCTCGTCGGCCGCCTCCAGCAGCATTGCCTGGCGTCCGGACCAGCCCGGGGCGGCGGCGCCTTCGCGCACGCGGGCGATCTCCCCCGTGGCGAGGCCCGCTTTGCGACCCAGCCGCTCGTGGTGCTGCCACTCGTACTCGCAACCACTGTTGTGGGCCACCCGCAGGATCACCAGCTCGCTGTCCTCACGCGGCAGCTTGCCCCCGGGCATCAGCGCCGCGGCGAACCAGAGCCAGCGGCGAAAGAGGCCTCGGTGCCGGGCAAGCGTGGTGAACAGGTGCGGCGGCCTGCTGCGCGTCGCCAGTGCCGCCAGCCGAACGATGCCGGCGTTCACCCAACCGATCTGACTCCGAGTGCCGGGGGCGATGCGCGAGCCGCGATCCGTTGCCACGGCGAAGACGGTAACCCAAATTGCCCCGCCGAATGCGGAGCCATAGGCTGCCGTCGATGCCTCCACCACTCCTCGTCGTCGACGCACCCTCGATGCTGTTCCGCGCCTTCTACGCCCTGCCCGACTCGATCAAGGGGCCCGACGGCCGACCGGTCAACGCCCTGCTCGGCACCGCCAACCTGATCCTGGCCGAGATCGAAGTCCACCAGCCCCGCGCCGTGATCCTCTGCTTCGGCCCCGACGCGGCCTCCTACCGCACCGAGCTCTACCCCGCCTACCACGCCGAGCGCGAGGCGGCGATGCCCGACGACCTCTCGCCGCAGTTCGCCGCCTGCCGCGACTTCTTCGCCGCCTTCGGCTGGACCGTCGCGACCAGCGACTCGCTCGAGGCAGACGACCTGCTCGGCACCTACGCACGTCGCGAGGCCGATGCCGGCGGGAAGGCGCTGCTGCTGACCGGCGACCGCGACATGTACCAGTGCGCGGGCGAGGGAGTCACCGTCCTCTACGTCAAGACGGGCGGCAAGAAAGGAGCCGAAGAGGTTGACGCGGCGGGCGTGCGCGAGCGCTACGGCGTCGATCCCGAGCAGGTGCCCGACTTCATCGCCCTGCGCGGTGACCCCTCCGACGGGCTTCCCGGCGCCAAGGGCGTCGGCCCCAAAACCGCAGCTGACCTGCTGCGTCGCCACGGCGACCTGGAGACGATCCTCGAGAACGCGATCCGCGAGCAGCGGCCGAAACTGCGCGGCGCCCTGCTCGACGCCCGCGATGAGCTGCTCGCCTTCAAAGACATCGCCACCCTGCGTGACGCCGGCGTCGAGCGGCCGCCCGACGGTCCCACCGACTGGAACGGTGCCGCCGCGGCCGCCCGCGAGCTGGGCATGAACCGCCTCGCCGAGCGGCTCGAGGCGAACGCCGCCTAGGGAGTCCCCCTCAACCCTGGCGCGGCTCTATCAGCAGCGCCAGGGCGCGAGCAAGCACCTCGCCACCGGCCGAGACGACGGCGACGCCGGCTTGGTGCTTGCGGCCATCTGCTTCCAGCGGCCAGGCGATCACGACGTGCTCCTCGTCAACCGGGACCGGCGCGTCGAGGCGGCCGGTGAAGCGGGCGAGTACCGCCGGCGGCAGCGGCTCGGGGTAGTGCATGTAGGCGGCGAAGTAGGCGGGACAGTCGAGCACGGCCCAGACGATCTCCGGGCGTACGTACCCCGGCCCGTCATCCGCCCACTGCGGCGGCGTCCAGGGCGTGGCGACGAGCTCCCGTCCCTCGACCGGACCGGCATGGATGCCCAGCGTGTCCTCCCGCGCGCGGCTGCAGACGAAGCAGTTGCTGAACGGCCCATCGGTCTTCCCCCGGTACCCGGCCATCGCCGTCCGTGCCGTCTCGACGTCGACCGGCTCCGGGACCTCGAGCTCGAAATCGGGCACTGGGCGAGCCTCGGCAACCAGGTCCTCACCGTCGAAGGCGAGCACCCCGCCATCGTCCCCGCGACTCACCCGCAGCGCGGTATCCAGCGGCACCGGGCGTCGGAGGCTGACCTCTACCGAGCCCTCGAGGAAAGCGGCAAGTGCGCCGGCGCTGTAACCACCGTTGCCGCTCTCGAGCGGACCGTTGAAGCGGGCGGGAATGGTGACCGACTCGCTCACGAGCCGATCATCCCAGGCGTCAGCCCGCCGCGACCACCTCGACCGTGCCGGTCATGTCCGGGTGGATCGAGCAGATGTAGGAGTAGGTGCCCGCCTTCTTGAAGGTCTCGGACCCCCGCTTGCCTTCCTCGAGCGTGCCGGTGTCGAAGCTGCCGTCGTCGGCGGTCGCGGTGTGCGGCGCCGAGTCCTCGTTCTGCCAGATCACCTTGCCGCCTTCCTCGATCGTCACGGGGTCGGGGTCGTAGGCGAAGTCGACGATCTCGACTTTTTCGGACCGGGCCGCGTCGCCGCTCGGTGCAGGTGCGCTGCCGGCGGCGTCCTCGCCGGAAGCGGAATCGTCGCCGGCCTCGGTCGTGGTTTCGGTCGTCTCGGTGACCGTGGCCGAACCGGTGTCGTCGCCGTCGTCGTCACCGCAGCCGGCAACGCCGCCGCCGATCGCGAGGCACAGGGCCAGGACAGGGAGCAGCAGCTTGATTTGCATGGCGCTTCGCTACCCGCTGCGCCCGAATCGAATCAGGCGGCGATCTTCTCGGCGGAGCGGGGCTCGCTCGCGCCGCGGCCAAACCGCATCGCGCCGTCGTCGATCGGGCCGCGCCTGATCGTGCGGATGTCGAAGACGTAGTTCTGGCGCAGCTTCCACGGCTCCTTCGAGCCCTGTTTGGGGAACTGGTCGAGCGAGCGCAGCACGTAGCCCGAGGTGAAGTCGAGCAGCGGCTCCTCGGTCACGCTCGGGTCGACCTCGGGAACGCAGCGGCTGTAGCCGTGCGCGTCCATGTGGCCCAACAGGCGGCATACGTACTCGGAGGTGAGGTCCGCCTTCAGCGTCCAGGAGGCGTTGGTGTAGCCGACCGTGAAGACCAGGTTAGGGACGCCGCTCAGCATCATCCCCTTGTAGGTCATCTTGCTGGGGATGTCGACGTCCTCGCCGTCGACGGTCAGCTGCAGCCCACCGAGGAAGAGCAGGTTCAACCCGGTCGCGGTCACGACCACGTCGGCCTCGAGCTGCTCGCCGGACTCGAGCTCGATCCCGCGCTCGGTGAAGGTCGCGATCATGTCGGTGACGACGGAGGCGTCGCCTTTGGAGATCGCCCGGAAGAGGTCGCTGTCGGGGACCAGGCACATGCGCTGGTCCCAGGGGTTGTAGCGCGGGGTGAAGTGCTTCTCGACGTCGTACCCAGGCGGCAGCGCCCGTTTGACGCCCTTGCGGATGAACCGCTTGACCATCTCCGGCCGGCGGCGACTGAGCTGGTAGAAGGCCGTCTGGATCAGCACGTTTTTCCAGCGCACTATCGAGTAAACGGCGCGCTCGGGCAGGAAACGGCGCAACCTGGTTGCGATCCGATCCTCGGCCGGCAACGAGGCGATGTAGGTGGGTGAGCGCTGCAGCATCGTCACATGCGCCGCCTGCTCCGCCATCGCCGGGACGAGGGTGACGGCGGTGGCGCCGCTGCCGACCACAACGACCCGCTTGCCGGCGTAGCCGAGGTCCTCGGGCCAGTGCTGGGGATGGACGACCTCCCCGGCGAAACGATCAAGGCCCTCGAACTCCGGCGTGTAGCCCTGGTCGTAGCGGTAGTAGCCGCTGCAGGTCCAGAGGAAGTCGCAGGTGACCCGTACGGCCTCACCGGTCTCGGCGTTCTCCGCCTCGACCGTCCAGTGCGAGTCCTCGCTCGACCAGTTGGCGGCGACGACGCGGTGGTGGAAGCGGATCCTGTCCTCGATGCCGTGGTCGGCGGCGGTCTGGCGGACGTACTCGAGGATCGAGGAGCCGTCGGTGATCGACTTCGCCGCCGTCCAGGGCTTGAAGCGGTAGCCCAACGTGTGCATGTCGGAGTCCGAGCGGATGCCGGGATAGCGGAAGAGGTCCCAGGTGCCGCCGAGGTCGCCGCGCGCCTCGAAGATCGCGTAGCTCTTGCCGGGGCAGCGGTCCTGCAGATGCCAGGCGGCGCCGACGCCGGAAAGGCCGGCGCCGACGATCAGGACATCGAGATGTTCGGGCGACCCCACGGGCTGCCATTCTCGCATGCTGGCTGGTCAGCCAGTGTGATGTCCGGCATATCGTTCTGCCGGCCGAGCCGCTTAGCCGACGCGGTAACGCAGGTGCGTGACGTCCGGGGTGTCGACGACGAGGGTCGGCTCCAGATCCAGACCCGCCCCGGCGCCACCGTCGAACAGGCGCGCGCCGTCGCCTAGCAGGATCGGCGCAACGTTGAGCTGCATCTGGTCGATCAGGCCGGCGGAGAGGTACTGCTGGGCGACGTTGGCGCCGCCGCCGATCGTCACGTCGCCATCGCCCGCCGCCTCGCGCGCCTGCTCCAGCGCCGACTCGATCCCGTCGGTGACGAAGGTGAAGGTGGTCTCGCCCAGGGTCAGCGGCTCGCGCTCGTGGTGGGTGAGGACGAAGACCGGGCCGTGAAAGGGGGGTTCCTCGCCCCACCATCCCTGCCACGGGTCCTCGCCCCAGGGCCCCGGCCCGCCGCCGAACATGTTGCGGCCCATGATCACGGCCCCGACCCCGCTCAGCGATTCCTCCATCAGCGGCGTGCTTGCGTTCACCTCTCCCCCCTCGCGGCCATGCGACTCCCGCCAGGCGGCGAGCTTGACGACCCAATCGTGCAGCTGCTCGCCGCCTTCGCCCAGGGGGATGCTCCTCGCTCTGGTTTGGCCCGGCGGCGTAGCCGTCAAGCGAGATCGATATCTCGAATCTCAGCTTCGACATGCGTCTACTCGTAGGGCGCGTAGCGGCCGTGCAGCATCAGGTCGTTGCCGTCGGGATCGGTGAAGAAGGCCATGTGGCAGACCCCGGTGTCCATCGTCTCGCCGGCGAACTCGATGCCCTTTGCTTCCAGCTCCTTACGAGCGGCCTCGACGTCGTCGACGTGCAGCGCCGGGTGGGCGTTCTTCTGCGCCGCGAAGCTCATGCCGAATTTCTCCGGCTCCCAGATGCTGAAGCAGGTCTCCCCCGCCCAGAACTCGAAGCGCGAGCTCTCGTCCGGTCGTAGCCCCAGCGTCTCGACGTAGAAGCTGCGCGAGCGCTCGGCATCCTGCGAGGGGACTCCGATGAAGTCGGCCTTGGTGATCACATGCCCTCCATTCACAATCGAATAGGTCCGTGCATTCAGCCTACCTCCGCGGATACGCTGGCCCAGTGAACATCCTGGTCGCGGCCGATATGGAGGGAATCGCAGGCATCGACGGGTACGGCGACTGCCTACCCTCCCACCCCTCGTCCTACACCCGCGGCCGCCGGCTGATGACCGACGAGGTCCTGGTTGCGATCGAGGCCCTGCGCACCGCCGGCGCCGAGCGCATCTCGGTCGGCGACTGGCACATGGTCGGGACCAACGTCGAACGCGATCGCATGCCGGCCGGAGTCGAGGTGCGCCCGATCGCCGACCTGGCGCTGGTCGAGGCCGACCCCTCGATGACCAAGGCCAACGGCGGTCCGCTCGACGCGGTGGTGATGCTCGGCCACCACGCCGGCACGCCGAACCCGCATGCCTTCTGCTCGCACACCTTCATCTGGGAGATGGAGGTGCTGCTCGACGGCGAGTCGCTGAACGAGGTCCAGGTCTACGCCCAGGGCCTGGCCGCGGAAGAGATCCCGGTGCTGGTCGCGAGCGGCGATCGCTGGATGCTCGACGAGCTCGGCGAGGGCGAGCTGGGAGGAGCTCGGCTGGTCGTGGCCAAGGAAGGCCTCGGGCGGGCGCGGGCTGACTCGCGCGACGTCGGCACGGTTCACGGCGAGCTTGCCGACGCGATCACCACGGCGATGGCGGCGGCGCCGCAACCCCCGCCCGCACGCAGCTACCCGGCCGAGCTTCGAATCGTGGTCGAGGGAGAGGAGCTGGCGCAGACGACGGTCGCCGCGCCCGGCGAGCTGCTCACCGCGATCGCCTCGGTCTTCCGCTCGAGCCAGGTCTCGCGCGAGTACCGCCAGCTCGCCAAGCTGCTTCCCGCGGGCCACGACTCGCGCGGGCGAGCGCTGCAGCGCCGGCTGGGCAGCATCGTGGCGACCCCGGTGATGCGCTCCAAGGAGCGCCGCTGGCTCGCCGCATCTCCTCAGGGCGCCGGCAGCTAGGAGGGGCTAGAGCGTGAGCACATGCGCGTGCTTGGGGTCGACGCGACCCTCGAGCACGTCGAGATAGGCGCTCTGCAAGGCGTCGAAGCCCTGGCCCGGAATCGTCTCCAGCCATTCTCCGGTCCAGGTGCAGAACGGGTGCCAGGCGTCGGCGACGCGTGACTCGAGGCCGGCGCGACCCCAGTCCTCGGCCCGCTTGGAGACACGGGTCGGGGCGAAGAAGAAGGTCGGCTTTGGCCCCGGCAACTCGCCACCCCCGGGGTCCATGCCCTCCCAGTGCGTCATCCCCACCGCCATGCTGTGGACGAGCTCGTCGCCGAAGTGCGCGTGGACCGCCTGGCGCACGTCCGCGTCGCCGGCGATGTCGACGAAGGTCGCGGGGGCCCGATCCAGGGTCTCGATCGCGTCGTAGCTGACGGTGCGGCCGTAGATCCCAAGGCCTTCGACGAACTCAGTGTTGCGCGGCGAGGTGAGGCCGATCAGCTCGACCCCCTCGCGCTGGGCCAGCATGAAGGCGGCGGCAATCGCCGTCTTGCTCGACGCGCTGGCGATCACGATCGGGCCCCGCGTCGTCAGATCCTCGTCTGCGAGCTGGTCATCGATCAGGAAGGAGGTGAAGAAGAGAGGCCGCAGCAACATCTGAATCGCCTCACTGTCGGCGCGGTAGAACGAGTCGCTCCCGGTCGCCAGGAAGCGGTGGTAGGCGGAGGGCAGCGCCTCCCGGTGCGGCGAGGCGTCGACGAATCCAGCCTCGCTGATGCTGGCGGGGGTGACGAGCAAGTGCGAGGAGGGCGGCAGGTAGCCGAACAGGCGCGTCCCCGGCTCGACCCCCTCCACCTCGCTTCGCTCGACCTCGGCGAAGCCCCACATCGGCACCCGGCCCCAGCCCTCCTCGTCGGTCGGGAAGAAGTTCCAGTAGTTCATTGCCTCGCCGAAGACGGCGTAGGTGACGTTGTTGGCGGTGAGGCCAAAGGTGTCGACACGAAGCAGCGCTTGGCCTGACTCGAGCTCAGACGATGGCGACTCGACCACACGACACTCGCGCAGGTCGCTCCGCTTGACCAGGAAGTCGCTCATCCCGCCGGGAATGCTCTCACGTTCATACTCCTCATACCAATGGAGGGTTCCCACGGGGAGACGCAGACCGTTCTGGTCACCGGTGGCTCGGGCTACCTCGGCGGCTGGTGCCTGGTCGAGCTGCTGCGCCGCGGCTACCGCGTGCGCACCACCGTGCGCGATCTCGCCCGTGAGGGCGAGGTGCGCGCCGCGCTGGCGTCGCAGGTGGACGCCGGCGACCGCCTCACCGTCCTCGCCGCCGACCTGAAAGACGACCCGGGCTGGCCGCAGGCGGTCGAGGGCTGCGACTACGTCCTCCACGTCGCCTCCCCGTTCCCACCGCAGCAGCCGAAGGACCCCAACGAGCTGATCGTGCCGGCGCGCGAGGGGACCCTGCGGGTGCTCGCAGCCAGCCTCGACGCCGGCGTGCAGCGCATCGTCGTCACCTCCTCGGTGGCGGCGATCACGGGCGGCGACAAACCGGCATCCGGGCCGCTGACCGA
This sequence comes from uncultured Solirubrobacterales bacterium, assembly GCA_963718755.1. Classification (GTDB taxonomy): domain Bacteria; phylum Actinomycetota; class Thermoleophilia; order Solirubrobacterales; family 70-9; genus VRUE01. The sequence goes on along the minus strand of OY970376.1, from coordinate 1,924,540 downwards.
GCGGAACTGGAGCGATCCGGACAACCCGAACCTCTCGCCGTACGCCCGCTCGAAGACGATCGCCGAGCGCGCCGCCTGGGACTTCATGAGCGAGCGCGGCGCGAGCGAGAAGCTGGCCACCGTCAACCCCGGCGCGATCATCGGCCCGGTCCTCAGCGATGACCATTCCTTCTCGTTGCAGGCAATCGAACGGCTACTGAGGGGAATGCCCGGCGTGCCGCGAATCGGCTTCAGCTTCGTCGACGTCCGCGACGTCGCCGACCTCGAGATCAGGGCGATGACCTCGCCCGAGGCCGGCGGCGAGCGCTTCATCGCCACCGAGCGCTTCCTCTGGTTCGCCGAGGTCGCCGCCGTCCTGCGCGAGCGGCTCGGCGAGGACGCGGCGAAGGTGCCGACGCGGTCGGTTCCGAACCTGGTCGTGCGTGCGATGGGCCTCTTCGATCCCAGCGTCCGCTCGATCACCGGCCAGCTCGGCAAGAAGACCGAGCTCTCGAGCGAGAAGGCGAGAACCCGCCTCGGCTGGTCACCCCGGCCAAGCGAGGACACGATCGCCGATTGCGGCCGCAGCCTCAGTGCAAGCCAGGGCGGAGCGCGATCCGGAACTCCCGCCACACGGTGAACGCCAGCAGTCCCAACAGTCCGGCGATGACGATCAGGTAGACGACGCTCCCCCCGTCGGCAGCAGAGGGGGCAGGGGCTGGATTGGGAACGGAGGACCGCGATGCGCCCGCCACTCCATGGTGCCCGACGAGCGGCGGATCGCCACTGGTCGGGAGGATTGGCGAGCCCGCCAGCAGCAGACCGGTGACCGCTACAAGGGCCGGGCGAAACAGATCTGCCGCAATGGCCCCGACGACCCCGCCCCCGCTGACCCCACCGTCGTCAAGGGCAACGGCGGGCCAAACACGGGCCAGCCACCGCTGCAGTGCGGCCACCTCGGCTGCGCTGACAACCGGGGGGCTGGACGCCGTAGGGGTCCTGCGGACGATTGCCTCGCTTGCAGTGCGATCGACGCGATGCTGGGTCGCTGCTGCGGCGGCGCCATCGCTGCGCTCGGGAGTCGCTGCCGTGCCCGAGGCGGCTTCGTTGCCGGCCCTGGTCACCGAGTCGACCACATTCTGCGCGGCACCGCCTACGCGATCCACAGGAGAGCGATCAGTGGCGGGAGAAGGGTCAGCGGCGGGAGCCCCGTCTCGAGACGAAGGGCTCGAGGGCTCTTTGCCCGGCAACTTGGGCAGCAACTTGGCCGGAGCCTGAGGCGGCGGGGTCGGCGTCGCGGCCGGCAGCGGTGGCTTCGCGGGAGGTGGAGGCGGCTTCGCGGGAGGCGCGGGAGGAGGCGTGCTCGGCGGCGAGAGGGGCGCGTTCGAGCCGCCCTGGACCGATTTCACCGTCGACCCGACCGTATCCACCACTTTTTCCACCAGCCCGGCAGACGCGGGGGGAGCGAAGACCACGGCGATCGAGGTCGCCACCGCTGCGCAAATGGCCGCACGGCGCCGCCAGGATCGCTCAACTGCGCTTCCGGCTCTGCTGGCTTGCTTGCCGATCACTCGCGTCTCCTAGTCAATGAATGCCGAGCTTTAGATTCTACCCAGTATTTGGACAAATATACCCAATTTTGGGGTAAAACTGAGATCGGACGGCAGAACGCACCAGGGCCGCCCGAAGGCGGCCCTGGCCAGGTGCTCGGAAACGAAACGCGGAAACCGCCAGCGGGTGGGACAACGCCCGCCTTCCACGCTCGCCGGTGCCCGGGGTGGATTCCGCCGGGCGCCAAAACCAGTGCGGCGCCTAGCGGCCCTGCACCTCCAGAGTCCCCTCGAGCATGTGAATCAAGTTAGGACCACCTCCTTTCTCTGGTCATCCGATTGAAGCAAATGAATCAGTCGGGTGAGCCCCAGGGCCTGTCGGTAGCCTGAGCCCCGATGCCCTCCGACAGTGGCAACACGACGACGCTGCTGATCGGCGGCGAGGCGGTCGCCGGGGCTGGAGCGCCAATCGCGGTCGAGAACCCCTACACGGCCGAGACGATCGTGGAGGTGCCTGCGGCCTCGCCCGAGCAGGTGGATGCGGCAGTGGCCGCTGCCCGCGAGGCCTGGCCGGGGTGGGCGCGGACGACCGCCGGCGAGCGTTGCGAGCTGCTGCACGAGGCAGCGCGTCGGCTACGCGAGGGCGCCGAGGAGTTGGCGCGGACGATGACCGCCGAGGGCGGCAAGCCGCTGATCGAGAACCGCGATGAGCTGGAGTGGACCGCCGCCGCTTTCGACTACTACGCAGAGATCGGTCGCGACCACGCCGGCCGCGTGATCCCGCCGATCGAGGCGACCCAGCTGGCGATGGTGGTCAAGGATCCGCTCGGGGTCGTCGGCTGCATCGTGCCCTGGAACTACCCACTGCTGCTGCTTGCCTGGAAGGTGGCGCCGGCGCTGGCCGCCGGCAACTGCGTCGTCTGCAAGCCCTCGGAGCTGACGCCGCTCTCGACCCTGATGCTGGCCGAGCCCTTCGCGCACATGCCGCCCGGCGTGGTCAACCTGCTGGCGGGCGGCGGCGACGTCGGCGCCGCGATCGCCTCCCACCCAGGAGTCGACTGCGTCGCCTTCACCGGCTCGGTCGCAACCGGCAAGAAGATCGCCGCCGCCTGCACCGAACGGATGGCGCGGATGAACCTGGAGATGGGCGGCAAGGACGCCTTCATCGTCTGCGCCGACGTCGCCCCGCAGCTCGAGGTCGCCGCCCGCGGCGGCGCCTGGGCGGCCTTCCTCAACGCCGGTCAGGTCTGCACCTCGGCGGAGCGCTTCTACGTGGTCGAGGAGGTCTTCGACGAGTACGTCAGCGCCTTCGTCGAGCACACGCGCAGCCTCGTGCTCGGCGACCCATTCGAGGTCGGGACCGACCTCGGCCCGATGGTCTCCGACCCGCAGCGGGCCAAGGTCGTCGCGCAGCTCGAGGCGGCCAGCTCGGCGGGAGCCGAGATCCTCACCGGCGGCGACCGTGGCGGCATCGAGCGCGGGCACTTCCTCTCCCCGGCAGTGGTGGTCGGAGCGGCCCCTGACAGCGCCCTGCTGCGCCAAGAGACCTTTGGCCCGGTCGCACCGATCGTCCCGGTCGGCTCGCTCGACGAGGCGATCGAGCTCGCAAACGGCACCGAGTTCGGGCTCGGCGCCAACGTCTACACCGGCGACCTCGAAAATGCGGTGCGCTGCATGCGCGAGCTGCGCGCCGGCACGGTTTGGATCAACGACCCGCTGACCGACAACGATGCCGGGCCCTTCGGCGGCTTCAAGCAGTCCGGCCTCGGCCGCGAGCTCGGCCGCGAGGGCCTGGAGGCGTTCCAGGAGACCAAGCACGTCCACATGGAGTCGCGGATCGAGCGCAAGGAATGGTGGTATCCCTACAGGGAGTACGGGGCGGAGCCCCCTCCCCCCGGGAAGGATTAACGCAGCGCCATGCAGACGGCGCGAGCCTGGGAGCGGCGAATCGCTTTTGAAACCCGCTGAGAGCCACTGCCAGGGACGATCTGGGAGTTGACGACGAAGACGACCGAGCGCCCACCCCCGGCGGAACCGGCGACAAGGAGACGGTAGCCAGGGAACGACCCGGTGTGGCCGTAGATGTCGCCGCAACCGGTGCGGTAGCGGAAGATGCCGAGCCCGGCGGAGTTCTTGCCGGGACCGGGGGGCGAGGATTTCCCCGGCCTGAAGGCCTTGGCCAGATCGCGCGAGGCGCGCAGGATGGCCGGTACGTAGGCCGGTACGAACCGCGACAGATCGGCCGGGGTCGAGACGATCCCGCCCGAGGCCCAGGCGCCGGCGGGATTGATCAGTTCGCTCACGTCGTCGGGCTTTTTCCCCTGCTCGATCTCATAGCCGTGCATGAACGGGCGTGGCATCTTGACCGTCTCGGGCAGGCTGCTGGATTGCATGCCGAACGGCCTGAAGACCTCGCTCCGCAGCAGGCTCGTGAAGGTGCGCCCGGTGGCCGCTTCCTCCATCAGCGCGGCGGCGATGTTGTCCGTATCGGAGTAGTGGTAGCGGGAGCCCGGCGTGAACTCGAGCGGCTCGTCACGGACGAACCCGGTCAGCTGGGTTGGCGAAAGGTAGGCGGCCGGATCGGCGAGGAAGGCTTCGATGAAAGCCGGGGCCCTTATGTAGTCGGGCAGGCCGCTCGTGTGTTGAAGCAGTTGGGTGAGGGTGACCCGTTCGGCGCTGGGGAGAACTCCCGGGATACTCGTCGCCAGCGTTTCTCGCAGCGAGAGGGATTTGGGGCGCTCGGCTGCGAGCGCGACCGCTATGTAGGCGTTGAAGCCCTTGGCGACGCTGGCGATGCGCATGTGTTCGTCCGGCTGAGGTCGACGCCGGTTGGACAGATCAGCGACGCCGGCGTGGAAGAATTTCGTCCGGGTTCCGCGGTCGATCAGGACCGAGATGCCCGGGGGACCGCCAGATGAGGTGACGATTCCCTTGAGCATGCGCTGCAGCTTCGGCGGAGCGGCTGCGGCCGGGCCCGCGATCAGGCCAAGGGCGACGAGGGAGCTCAGCAGGACGGCGGCCGCGCTGCGTCGGGGGCGTCGAGCCATCGAAGGAAGAGTAGTCCTTACGCTGGCGGCTGCTACCGCACGTACTCGCAGCGACGGCCCTCGTCGCGGCCACGACCGCCGATACAGCGGTCCGAGCCGCCCCTCCCGTCGAGCACGTCGATCCCGCCGCGGCCAAGCAGCGTGTCGGCTCCGCCGCTGCCGAGCAGGACGTCGGGGCCGGTCGATCCCTCGATCTTCTCGACCGTGCCGTCGATGCGGCTGGCGCCGCAAGAGCGGGCCTCGGGGTCGAGCACCCTGCCACCGATCACCGCCTTGACGACGGTGCCGGCATTGCGCACCCGCGCGAAGGAGGCGCTGTCGTTATCGCCAAGGCCGCCGTGGAAGAGGTCGTCGCAGGGCTGGCCACCGACCAGGAGGTCGTTGCCAGGGCCGCCAACCAGCGTCGCCGCACCGCTGCTGCGGCGCGGATGGAGGATGTTGACCCCAAAGAGCACGTCGTCCCCCCCACCGCCAACGATCGTGTCGGAGTCCCCGTCATTGCCGGCGTACAGCGTGTCGCCACCACGTCCGCCGCGCACCCAGTCGTGGCCCGGCCCGCCCTCGACCGTCACCGAGACCTCGGCCGGAACGCTGCCCCTGACCGTGAGCCTGTCATTGCCGCCGCCCAGGGAGACGAGGATCGAAGTCACCGGGCCGACGCAGGAGACAGAGCCGGCGGCACGAGCGCAGCCGCCGGAGCGAGGAGCGCTGCGGACCACGGGATTGCCGCTGCCGCCATGCACGACGTAGCCGTGGTCGCCGCGGGTCACGGTCACGTCATCGACGTCATCGTCACCGGCGATCGCGAGGCTCGAGGAGCCGACGATGCTCTCGTAGAGCTCGATCTTGGTGCCGCCGCGGCGACCGCCGGCCGGGCCACAAGAGTCCTCGACCGCGAAGGAGCCGAGGCACTGATCGCTGCCCGGCCCGCCGAAGGCCTGGTCGCTCCGCCTCGCCAGCAGGCGGTCGTCGCCGGGTCCGCCGTCCAGCCGATTGCGGGTCATGTCGGAGCCCAGCAGGATGTCCTCGCCCGAACCACCAACGGCATCCTCGATGCCGGTCAGGCGCTCTTCCTCTGCCCCGGTCACGATCCCGGAGCCGAGGTTGACCGCGACCGGCCCGCCCGCCCCCCGGTAGGAGACGATGTCGTGATTGCCCGCGCCGCCGTTGATGCGGTCCCTGCCGACGCCGCCGATGAGGGAGTCGAAGGCGCCCGGGCCACCCCCTACCTCATCGTCGCCCGACCCACCATCGACGTCGTCCCGATTGCCGCGCCCGCCACCCAAGGTGTCGTTGCCGCTGTCGCCAAAGGCCCGGTCACGATCGCTGCCGCCATCCACCTCGTCAGAGCCGCGTCCGCCATGGACGGCGTCGTTGCCGCGCTTGCCGTCGATCGTGTCATTGCCCCGATCGCCGTGGATTACGTCGCGACCGAAGCCGCCGCAGATCACGTCATTGCCACCGGCCCCTGAGATGACGTTTGGGCCGCGTCCCCCCACGATCACGTCGTGCCCCTTGGTCCCCTGGATCGCCGCCTCGTTGGAGAAGATCGTCGCCCGCTGCCCGTCGCAGGACGGCGCCGCACCAGCCGAGGCGGCGAAAAGAAGGCCCAAGCAAAGGAGAACAAGGACAGGCGCAGCCCAAAATCGGCGGCAACGAGGGTGTGCGGCAGCGACCCTCTCCATCTGGATCTGGCGAGGCTCCATTGACTGGCTTCCTGACTTTGGCGGCGAAATATGAAGGGCCGCTAAAACAGAGCTACCCGGCTACTGCCTGCCTCGAATCAGGCCGGTGCGGGATCGGGGGCCGCGGCCTGCTCCTCACCCTCGGCCTCCTTGACGTCGGCTGAGATCCGCACGGCGGCCGAGAGCAGTGGCGCCGCCAGCACCAGCCCGACCGTGCCGAAGAGGCAGCCGCCCGCGATCGTCGCGATCAGCACCGCCAATGGGTGCAGTTTGAGAGCGGCGCCGTAGGCGATCGGCTGGACCAGCTGCTGGAGGACGCCGTTGGCAAGCAAGACGACGACCGCGATCGCCAGCGCCGTCTCGGGCCCCGCGCCACCGAGGGCGATCAGGACCGCAAAGGCTCCCGCCGCCCAGGCGCCCAGGTAAGGAACGAAACCGCCGACGAAGGTGACGGCGGCGATCGTGCCGGCCAGGGGGACCCCAAGGAGCAGCGCCCCCGCCCCAACGATCGTGGAACTCCAGAGCGAGACAACGGTGACGCCGAGGAAATATCCCCGCATGCTGCCGGCCACCCGACCCAGAATCGTGCGGGCGAGCGGCACGGGCACGCCGAGATGGCGCTCGATGAAGCCGCCGATCGTCGGCGCGTCCTTGAGCAGGAAGAAGAGGCTGAGGGCGGTGAAGGAGAGGAAGACGGTCAGCGAGGCCAATCTGTCGACTCCGCCGAGGAGGCCATGGGTGAGGGCGGAGAAGGCACCGCTGATCGAGTTGCTCGCGTCGGCATTTGCGTTCGCTGCGGTGGTCGAGCTCACCCCGAGGTCGCCGACCCAGGACTCGATCTCGCTCGCCCCTTCGCGCAGCCGCTCGGAAAGGCTGTCCGCCTGGCTCGCGATCCCCGCCAGGACGAGCAGCCCGACGCCGACGCCGACTGCGATGATCGCGAGGAAGACGAGCACGGCGCCGATCCCCCTCGGGATCCCGCGCCGGCGCAGCCAGTCGACGAGGGGAGCGGTGACGGAGGCGATGATCCCGGCCACGATCACAGGCAGCACGATCGTCTCCGTCAGCGAGAGCAGCCAGATCGCGCCGATCAGCGCCGCGGCGGCCCCGACCAAGAGCCAGGCCGAGAACCCGAGGTCGCGCAGCCATTGCGGAGCGGCGAACATCCCGCTCAGCTCGCCCGGGTCGATCTCGATGACCTCGTCCTCGCCGCCGGCGCCCTCGCGCCCAGGGCGGCGCAATCTCCCGCGGATAATCGCTCGACGCTCGCTCATCGCGCCCGCGGACGATACGCGGCGCTCCCGACACCGCGACCGGCCCGCGCCTGGGTGAGATGCCCGACCGAGTCACCTACGTAGGCCACGCGACCGTCCTCGCCGAGCTCGACGGGGCACGGCTGCTCACCGACCCGGTGCTGCGCGCGCGGGTTGGGCCGCTGCGTCGTCATGGTGCGGCGCCAGCGCCAGAGGTGGCTGAGAACCTCGGCGCCGTGCTGATCTCCCACCTCCATCACGACCACGCCGACCTTCCGTCGCTGCGCCGAATTGGTCGTGACGTGCCGGTGATCGCGGCCCAGGGGTCGCGAAAGCTCCTCGAGCGCCGCGGCTTCAGCGATGTGTCAGAGCTGGCACCGGGCGAATCCAGGCAGGTCGGCGCGGTCACCGTCACTGCCGTGGAGGCGCAGCACCCAAGCGAGAGTCGGTTCGAGCGGGACTCCGAGGCCGTCGGCTTCCTCCTCGCGGGCAACCACCGGCGGATCTACTTCGCCGGCGACACCGACCTCTTCGACGGGATGGCGGAGCTGAGACCGGGGCTCGACCTCGCGCTGCTGCCGATCTGGGGCTGGGGGCCGAGCCTGGGACCCGGTCACCTGAACCCCGAGCGCGCCGCCCGGGCGGCGGCGCTGCTCTCGCCGAGGATCGTCATCCCGATCCACTGGGGGACGCTCTACCCGCTCGGCCTGGCGCGGCTTCGCCCCGACGCGCTGCGCGCGCCGCCCCGCGAGTTCGAAACCTGGATGCGGGACCTCGCGCCTCAGGTGGAGGCGCGGGTGCTGCCGCCCGGCGGAGCAACCTCGCTCTCGTAGTCCGAGTGCCCCAGCTGCGCCAGCCAGGCGCAAAAAATTCGGTGGACGCTTTCGGCGCCGACCACGTCGTCCTCGGGCCAGGACAGCTCGCTCGGGTGGAGCACGAAGGGGAAGCTCTGGGTCCCCCCCATGCCACCGTGCGAGCCGACCAGCTCCTCGAAGGCGGCGACCTCGCCGAACTCCGGCCAGAAGGTGCTGTTGAGCATCAGGTCGGCGCAGTGGGGAAAGCCGTCGGTGCGGCGCAGGTGCTCGGCGGCGTGCGGGCCGAAGGGCGCGAGCGGGTCCTCCCCCTCGACCCGGTCCTCGTCGAGGAACCTCGTTCCGCCCTTGCCAACCGCGATCGCCCCCGAGCCTTCAGAGCGCACCAGCACGAAGCCGATCCCAGGGTGGTCGCGGAGCGCCGGCAGGAGCTGGGGGTAGAGGGCTTCCAACCGCTCCAGCGTCACCCGCCCCGGCTCGCGCGGGAAGGTGATCAAGCCGAGACAGCCGGAAGCCATCACGGAGAGCTCCGGGAGGCCGTTCCCGCGCGTCTCCTCGATCTCGCGGCGGTCGTCTGGGTCGAGCGCAACGACGCCGTCGGCGCTGCGCCCCCGGGTCGCGACCCGCACGGTCCGCGCGGCGACGGTGTCGTCGCGCGCGACCTCGGTCAGGCCGGCGCTGAGGTAGGAGAGCGCGTCCTCGTCGCCCCCTTCGGCCGCAATCGTGCTCTCGGGCTCGCAGGCCGACTGGACCAACTGCTCGAGGGATTCACCGTAGCGATCGAGGAAGGTTTCGCCCTGCGACTGGCCGTGATCGGAGAGCACGACGAGGCGGTAGGGCCGTGGCGCCTCGGCACAAGCGGTGGCGATCCGCGCGATCTGGCGGTCGAGGTCGCGCAGCACGGCCAGCGCGTCGTGGCGCTCGATGCCGGAGTGGTGGGCGACCTCGTCGTAGGCGAGGAAGGTCGTGTAGATGGCCGGGCGCCCGGCGAGGACGTCGCCGACGACCGCCGCGACCTGCAGGTCCCGCTGGACCACGGTCGCCCAGGCCCGGACGAGCGCGTAGGAGCGGCTGCGGGCGATCCGGGGACGGACGTCGTCGCGAATCTGACTGCGGGCGGCGCGGCGCTCGCGTGCGACCTCGGCGAGGACGAGGACGAACGTGCGGGCGACGGCGTAGGGACGGGCGAAGTAGGCCGCGTAGTCACGACCGATCGGCCGGCGGCGGTGCAGCGCCGTGCTCATCGTCAGCATCGAGTGCGGCGCGTCGCCGGAGAGGATGTTGGCGCGGCTGGCGCCGTCGGCATGCAGGAGGCCGCGCCCGTTCGAGTGCCGCCGCTCGAGCTCTTCCGCGTCGCGCGGGTGGTTGGTGACGATTGCCTTGTCACGGTCCTTCTCCCACCAGCGGAAGGCGGGCATGTCGTCGTTGTCGCCGTGCAGCAGGCCGGCCTGGCAGGCGCCGGTCTGCGAGGACCAGTCCGTCTCCCACTTCCGCAGCCGGTACGAGCCGCTTCGCAGCCAAGCGGCGAGATTAGGGGCGCTACCGTCGCTGAGCGCGCGGTGCAGGACGTCGTGGGCGAGGCCGTCGATCTCGAGGAAGAGGACGCCCGGGACCTCGCTCTTCACGGCATGCTCGCGGCGACGCGCCTGCCGCCGCACGACGTAGCGGTACCAGGACTCGTTCTCGTCGATCGCGAGCAGCGCGTAGACGATCGAGGTGACAGCCGCCATTACGATCGTCACCACGATCCCCTCGAGGACACCGCCGATCTCCGCCCCGGGCAGGATGTTGATCGCGAAGGTGACGAGCACGCCGTTCAGCACCAACGCCGCGCCGCCCAGCGTGAGGACGGTAAGCGGCAGCGCAAAGCGAGCGAGGGCGGGCCAGATCAGGGCGTTGAGGAGACCGATCATCGCGGCCGCCGCAAGCGCGGTCGGGGCGCCGTCGAGGACGAAGCCCGAGAGCACCTCCGAGAGCAGCAGCAACGTGATGGCATCGAGCAGGAGGACGAGCAGGCCCCGCCAGATGGCACGAAGACTCATGGCGCGATCCTAAGCGCGACCGGACCGCATATGCGCGCGGGTGACCTTAGGCAGCTCGCTCGTAGATCATCACGGCCACGCCCTCGCCGACGACCCTCGACTCCTTGAGGCGCAGGGCGCGTCGCTCGGGCAGCTCCTCGAAGGCCTTCTTGCCGGTTCCGAGGATCACCGGAAAGACCATCAGGTTGACCTGGTCGACCAGGTCGCTCGCGAGCAGCTCTTGGACGAGCCGGTGGCTGCCGGGCACCTGAAGCTCGCCGTCGAACGCCTGCTTGAGCTTGCGCACCTCGGCGGTCGCGTCATCGCCACCGAGGACCGTCGAGTTGTTCCACTCCGGCTCGCCGAGCGTCGTAGAGACGACGAACTTCGGCATCGAGTTGAACTTGTCGGCAAACTCGCCCTCGCGCTCGGGCCAGGCCCCGGCGAAGCTTTCGTAGGTGCGCCGGCCAATCAGCAGCCCATCCGACTGCCTCGTCTCATCCAGCTTGAACTGGTTCCCATCATCACCGCGCTCGAACTCAAAGGTCCAACCGGGGTACTTGAAGCCCGGCTCCCCTCCCGGCGCCTCCATCACCCCGTCGAGCGAAACGAACTCCGTCACAACGATCCGTGCTGCCATCGTCAGCCTCCTGTCGTAGAACCTTGGCAACTTGCTTTACAAGTACGACGAGCGAGGCTCGTTGATTTCGACATCGCCGGGCAATCAGTTCGCGGACGCTGCTCGTCGCTGAAGGGCCAGGCACCGTTATCGTGGGAGGTGTACGTCGCCGGCGTAGCGGCCGGCAGCCGCGATCTTTGAGCATGCTCACCGGTGCAGGGTCAGCGCCACGTTGCTCGTGGCGGTCTCGCCGGCCAGGTCAGTCGCTTTGCCGGAGATTGCAAGCCTCAGCTTGGACAAGCCGCGAAGCGCTTCGCGGCCCTTCTGCGACAGCATCAGCGCCACTTTCTTCTCGCCCGGATCAACGAAGCGAACCGTCCTCCGCTTGAACACCGCGACGGATCTCGTCCGTACCTTTCGCCGTGCACCGTCGCCGAGCTTCGCTCTACCTCCCAACGCCACTTTCGCCGCCCCGTTGACCCTTGCCATGACGACGAGCTTTCCGGTGCGAAGCAGCGCGCGCAGCGATTCCCCCTCAACGCCGAGGGAAAGATCGATCCTGGCGGGCTGTTCTCCAGGATCGGGCGCCGGATCCTTAGGCGGGTCCTTGGGACGGTCGGGCAGCTTGGGCTCCGGCACGACCGTGTAGCTGATCGACGCGCTTCCCGTCAGCCCATCTTTGGAGACTGCGGTCACCGTGTAGGCGTGGTGCCCGATCGTTGAGGTGTCCAGGCTGCCAGCCCCTCCGCTTTTGGTTTTGGTGGCGGCCGAATCGTTGCAGGATGAAAGACCCGGGCCGCCTGCCCCCTCGCTGCACGAGAAGGTCGTCGGCACCAGCTGCCCGAGCGCATGAGTGCCGCCCGCGAGCGGCGTGGAGATCGACGCCAACGGAGGCGTCGCGACCGTCAGGGTGACCTGGGCGGTCGCATAGTTGCCCGACGGGCCGCCCGCCCGATAGGTGAACGAGTCGCCGCCGAAATAACCGGAGGTCGGCATGTAGGTGAACGACCCGTCATCCTCCAGCGTCAGGGCGCCGTGCGCAGGTGGACCGACGGCGCTCGCCGTGAGCGGCTCGCCGCCGGGGCCGGAGGCGCCTGAGAGCACGCCGGAGGCGGCGGGAACGACCAGCTCTTGATCCGGCTCCGTCGTGTAGCTGCGATTGAGTGCGGTCATCGGGTTCGCGTAGGCGATTGAAACCCTTCCGGCGTCCCGACGGATGCCGCCGGTGACGGTGGCTGAGAGTCCGGGCGCGGCGAAGCTGGAGCCCCCTCCACCCCCTCCCGAGCCGGCCGTGTTCCCGCATTGGTCGCCAGCGCCCCCGCCGCCCTGGCCGCCGCCGAGGTAACCACCGCCGCCTCCGCCGCCCGCACCGGCGGCGCCGCCACCGGCAACGAAGCCGGCACCGGGTGAGCCAGTTGCGCCAGCGAATGCGCCGCCCGGGCAGGTGCTCGTGTCGGTCACCTGGCCCCCGGTACCGCCCGCTCCGCCGCTGCCGCCCGCCGCGCCACCGTTGCCTCTTCCCAACGTCGCTCCTTGTGCTTCCGTCGCGACGCCGTTGGCCCCGGGCGTGCCCAGCTCCCCCCCGCGCCCGCCGCTTCCGCCACCTGGTTCTGCCTCGGTGATCGAGTTGAATCCGTTCAGGCCATCGCCGCCGCCGCCGGCGGCGAGCAGCATCAGCGTCGAGTCGAGTTCCACCGAGCTGAAGCCACCCCCGCCACCGCCGAGCGTTCCGTCCCCGCCACCGTTGAAGCCGCCCGCGCCCCCCTTGGCGTAGGGATTGCCTTCGCCGCCGACGCTCACGGTTGCCTGCTCGCCTGCCGTCAGTGACCCCAGCGTCGCCACGACCCGAGCCCCCCGTCCAAAGATGCGTTCGGGTTGATCGCTGCCACCCCGAGCCCCCTCGACGGTGAACTCCGCCGCGCCAACGCCCGGTGGCACAGTCCACGTCGCTGCCGAGCCCGAATGCCTGTAGACGACCCTGCAGGTATCGCCCGCGCAGATAGGCCCAGAGACCTCGGGAACCGTAGCCGTGGCCGGCTCGGACGCGGTGCTCTGGTTCCCTGCCACGTCCACCGCGTAAACGACATAGTCGTGATTGCCGGAGGAAGAGAAGGAATCGACAAAACCGATGCCCGCGTCGGCGATCCGCGTGCCATCGCGGAAGACGATGTAGCGGTCGACGCCGAAGTTGTCGCTGCTCGCGGCCCACTGCAGCTGCACTCCTTCGAGCACCACGGTTGCCGTGAGGTCGGCCGGGGCGGTGGGCGGCTCTTCGTCGGGCACAACCATCGCCGTTACCGGTTCCGATGCCGCGCTTCGGTTCCCGGTCACGTCCTCCGCGTAGACGACGTATTCGTGCTCGCCGACGGAGACAGGGGAATCGAGGAAGCTGGCGTCCGCAGATGCGCCGATCTCGACGCCGTCGCGGAAGACGACGTAGCGGTCGACGCCGAAGTCGTCGGTGCTCGCACCCCACTGCAACTGCACCTCCTCGAACCCCGCGGTTGCCGTGAGGTCGGTCGGAGCGGTGGGCGGCTCTTCGTCAAGCTCGACCGATACCGTCGCGCTCCCTCCCGCCGCCGCCAGGGTCGTGATCTGCACCGGCCCGCCATCGAAGGCCTGCCCCACTCCGAGCGGCGCGTCCTGGAACGTGGAGGTCGCGGGGTTGGCGTCGAGCAGCAGCGTCTCCGGCGAGGCGCCCGCCGCCGTCGCCCTGATCGAGACGCCGGTCGTGGAGGCGTCGGTGACGTTCTCGAATACGCCGCCCCTCTTCCTCACCTCGAGGTAGTACCAGGAGCTGACGTTGCCATTGACGGCTCTCGTCCGGGGAATGCGGAGCACCGTCGGCTCGGCGGTGGGCTGAAGGGCGGAGCGCATCGAATAGGCGCCCGTAGCGTCGACCGTCTCGACGTTCCCCGAGCCAATGATGCCGAGCTTGGCGAGGTTCCAGCCGTTGTTGTGCCTCGTGCCAAGGTTCCCCATCGCGTCGAAGGGGTCTCCGTACTCGCTGATCGTGCAGGTATCGCTTATCTGGACCCTGACTCCACCAACGGTGCACGTCCAGCTGCCTGCGTGCAGGAGACCGAGATTATGGCCCAGCTCATGGATGGTCACCTGGGCGCGAACTCCGAAGAGGTTGCCGTTGATCATCGCCCAGTCGCCACCAGCGTTACCAAGCCAAGAACAGCTGCTCTGCCACGGAAAGCTGTAGACGAGGTGCTGATAGCCGGTGAGGTTGATCCCGGCGGCCGCCGCCGCCGCGTCAGCGTCGTCCTTCCAAGTGCCGTACGGACAACCGGCCGTAGGGCTGTTGAGCTGGAACCAGCCAAAGACATCCCCATCCGGACTCAGCTTTCCCGTAAGAGAGATCGCGCCGTAGGACTCCTCCTGGTAGAAGGCATTGACTGAGTTGGCCGCGGTGAAGACCTCGGAACGGCTTTCCTGCGGAGGCCAAGGCACTGCCGGTTCGCCGGGGAAGGTGATCAGGAGCACCGCGACTTTGCGCGGACCTGCTGCGAAAGCTGCCTGCGTGCCCGCGCCCGTCGCCTCGACCGCGCCCACCAGCCGGCCGTCGCGCATCTTTCCCGTAACCACCACCCGATCTCCCGGTTCCGCCGCGAGCTCGGTCGGCCGCACTACGGTCTCCTGCTTCCCGGACTTCAGGGTGTATCGCGTGGTCGACTGGCCAGCCCGGAAGTTGTCGGTCACGATCGCGTGGAGGACGCCTGAGCGCATGATTGCCGCCTGCGCAGGCGAACAGAGCCCAAGCAGAGAGGCACATGCCAGGCACAGCGTGACCACGCGCCCCATCCAGGACCGAAGCGGTCTCTTCACCTGCCCCCCCGCCCTGTCTTCTGCCTTGCGGAGGGTTCGCCTATGTGCTCCCCGGTTGGCTTCCAGGCCATCTCTCCGCTTTCCCCGCCGATTCAATAAACGCATCGGTTTGCGAGCCACCGAAATTGTAGCCTCCGTTTCCAGAGGCGAGAGGACGACTTTCGGGTTCCCCACAAAGGCGGGCTTCGACGGAGCCTCGGTCAGGCGCCGATGTAAGCCGCGAGGTGCTCGCCGGTGAGGGTGGAGCGGGCGGCGACGAGGTCGGCGGGTGTGCCTTCGAAGACGATCCGGCCGCCGTCGTGGCCGGCGCCGGGGCCGAGGTCGATGATCCAGTCAGCGTGCGCCATGACCGCCTGGTGGTGCTCGATGACGACCACCGACTTGCCGGAGTCGACCAGCCGGTCGAGCAGGCCGAGCAGCTGCTCGACGTCGGCGAGGTGGAGGCCGGTGGTCGGCTCGTCGAGGATGTAGACGCCACCCTTCTCGCCCAGGTGGGTGGCCAGCTTGAGGCGCTGCCGCTCGCCGCCCGACAGCGTCGTGAGCGGCTGGCCGATGGCGAGGTAGCCGAGCCCGACGTCGGCGAGCCGCTGCAGGATCCTGTGAGCCGCCGGGATCCCCGCATCGCCGCTGCCGAAGAACCCCTCGGCCTCACCCACCGACATCGCCAGCACCTCGCTGATATCGCGACCACCTAAGCGGTACTCGAGCACCGATGCCTGGAACCGCTTCCCTTCGCACTCCTCGCAGACGGTGGCGACGCCGGCCATCATCGCCAGGTCGGTGTAGATGACGCCGGCGCCGTTGCAGTTGGGGCAGGCACCCTCGGAGTTGGCGCTGAACAGCCCCGGTTTGACGTCGTTGGCCTTCGCGAAGGCTTTTCGGATCGGGTCGAGCAGCTTGGTGTACGTCGCCGGGTTGCTCCTGCGCGAGCCGCGGATCGCGGCCTGGTCGACCGTCACCACCCCGTCCCGCCCAGACACCGAGCCGTCGACCAGCGAGCTCTTGCCCGAGCCCGCCACCCCGGTGACGACGACCAGCACGCCGAGCGGAATGTCGACGTCGACCTCCTGCAGGTTGTTGGCACTGGCGCCGCGCACCTCCAGCGCCCCCGACGACGCCCGCACCGTCTCCTTGAGCGAGGCGCGATCGTCCAGGTGTTGCCCGGTCAGCGTGTCGCTGGCCCGCAGACCCTCGACGGTGCCCTCGAACACCACCTCCCCACCCTCGCTGCCGGCGCGCGGGCCGAGGTCGACGACATGGTCGGCGATCGCGATCGCCTCGGGCTTGTGCTCCACGACCAGCACCGTGTTGCCCTTGTCGCGCAGCCGCAGCAGCAGATCGTTCATCCGCTGAATGTCGTGTGGGTGAAGCCCGATGGTCGGCTCGTCGAAGACATAGGTGACGTCGGTGAGCGAGGAGCCGAGCTGGCGGATCATCTTGGTGCGCTGGGCCTCACCCCCCGACAGCGTGCCGGATGCCCGGTCGAGCGAGAGGTAGCCCAGCCCGATCTCCACGAACGAGTCGAGGGTCTCCCCCAGCACCTCGAGCAGCGGCGCCACCGATGGCTCGTCGAGGCCGCGGACCCACTCGGCCAGGTCGGTGATCTGCATCGCGCAGGCGTCGGCGATGTTGACCTTCTTGATCTTCGACGACCGGACCGCCTCGCTGAGCCTGGTCCCGTCGCACTCCGGGCAGGTGGTGAACGTGACCGCCCGGTCGACGAACGCCCGGATGTGCGGCTGCATCGCCTCCCGGTCCTTGGCGAGGAACGACTTCTGGATCTTCGGGATCAGGCCTTCGTAGGTCAGGTTGATGTCGTCGACCTTGATTTTGGTCGGCTCCCTGTGGAGCAGGTCGCTGAGTTCCACCTTGGTGAATTTCTTGATCGGCTTGTCGGGGTCGAAGAAGCCACAGCCCCTGAAGATGCGGCCGTACCAGCCGTCCATGCTGTAGCCGGGAATCGTCAGCGCGCCTTCGTTGAGCGACTTGCTGTCGTCGTAGAGCGCCGACAGGTCGAAGTCGGTGACCGATCCCCGTCCTTCGCAGTTCGGGCACATCCCGCCGGTGCGGCTGAAGGTCGCACGCTCGGCCTTGCCGTCGCCGCGCTTGATCACACCGGTCGCCTCAACCGAGGCGACGTTGAAGGAGTACGCCTGGGGCGAACCGATCTGCGGCTTGCCGAGTCGACTGAAGAGGATGCGCAGCATCGCGTTGGCATCGGTGACGGTGCCGACCGTGGAGCGGGCGTCGGCGCCCATCCGCTCCTGGTCGACGAGGATCGCCGTCGTCAGCCCGTCGAGCACGTCGACCTCGGGCCGCGCCAGCGTCGGCATGAAGCCCTGCAGGAAGGCGCTGTAGGTCTCGTTGATCAGCCGCTGCGACTCCGCCGCGATCGTGCCGAACACGAGCGAGCTCTTGCCCGAGCCGGAGATGCCGGTGAACGCCGTCAGCCGGCGCTTCGGAATCTCGACGCTGACGTCCTTGAGGTTGTTCACGCGCGCGCCCCGCACACAGATCAGCTCGTGGCTGTCGGCAGCGTGCGGCGCGGGTGACTGCGCGTCCCTTTTCTTGGTTTTGCCCACCGCGATCTGACTC
The DNA here is from genome assembly GCA_963718755.1 of uncultured Solirubrobacterales bacterium. Taxonomy (GTDB): domain Bacteria; phylum Actinomycetota; class Thermoleophilia; order Solirubrobacterales; family 70-9; genus VRUE01. Next base: position 1,907,145 of record OY970376.1, on the reverse strand, counting down.
GGGTCTACGCGGCAGGCGGCTGGTCGATGCGGACCAGATTGCCGGACGGGTCACGCACGGCACAGTCCCGCGTGCCCCATGGCTGGTCGGTCGGCTCCTGCACGATCTCGGCGTCCGCGGCGCGCAGCTTCTCGAAGGTGGCGTCGAGGTCGTCGGTATGGAAGTGGACGCCGTTCAGGGCGCCCTTGGCGACGAGAGCGGCAACCGCTTCGCCGTCGGCCGGGCTGCCGTTCAGGTAGTTCGTGAGGACGATCGCGACACCGGGCTGGGAGGCGGCGCCGACGGTGACCCAGCGGAAGTCCCCTTTGGCGACGTCGTTGCGCAGCTCGAGGCCAAGCGTGTCGCGGTAGAAGCCAAGCGCGAGGTCGGGGTTATGGACGATGACGAAGCATTGGGAGAGGGTGAGATTCATGCTCGTAAGGCTAGGGAGCCGGCACGATGCGAGCGTAGCGGCGCGCTAGCGCCGCCCCCATGGCCCATCGATTCGCGCCATAGGGAAGTAGGCGGGGTCGAAGTAGACCCTCTCCATTGTCCTCAGGACATTGGTTTTCACGACCGCCGTCTTGCCACTGTCGCCGGGCGTGTTGCTCTCATCGAAGTCGGTCTCAGTCAGATAGCCGAAGCGGACCTCCCAGAAGTACGCAACGTCCCCTCGGTGATCCCGTCCAGGAGTGAACGGCCCGTCGGGGCCGCCCAGTACATAGCGAAAGGTGAGGTAGTAGCCCGCCTTGGACAGGTGCCCCTTGGGCTTATTGCTTTCCAGCGCGGTCTTTATCTCGATGTGCTCGCCCCCCATGACCGAGCGCAAGTCCTGGTACTTGTGAGGACCGCTTCGCTCGTAGAGGCCGACCGAGTGATGAGCGATCGCTCCACCAACAATGTTGCCAATCATCGAGGAAAGGTTTGCCAACTCGACCAGTTTTGCGAAAGGCGGAGCTCCATTGTCGACCAACTGTCGATCCATGAGATCGAGCGTGTGATAGGCGTCATCGACGGCAGCCACGATCATCTCTGCGCTAAGCCCAGTCGCCTCCTTCAGCATCTGATCGCTCTCGATGCAGTCGCGGTTGGCGAGGCGCGAAGCGGGCGCAGGCACAAGCTCTAGATCTGGTCCGGCTGCCGGCTCATCCCCTTCTGCGATCCGCTCAGCACGGAGCAGCAAATCGGAGAGGTTTAGGCCCATTGCCTCCGCTATGGCAGCGGCAACGGCGATCGTTGGCTGCCGTTCCCCAGCCTCAAGACGGCCGATGTACGTGCGATCAACCCCGGCCCGCCTCGCAAGAACCTCCATCGAGAGGCCCTCCTCTCGGCGAGCATCCGCAAGAAGGCGGAGAAGAGCCGCAGTAATCGCAGAGCTCCGCCCGGCCACGGGAGCGGACGCTACGAGCATCCTTTCTGAGCGTCAAGGTGACTATAGTCACTTCCATCTTGACGGCCCACTAGCATCGCGCCCGTGCCAAGGGGTGAGCTTCAGTGTCAAAGCGCCTAACAGTCCTCGATCTCTTCTGCGGTACCGGAGGCTTCTCAAAGGGCTTTGAGAACGCCGGCGGTTTCGACGTGGTCTTCGGAATTGACCTGCTTCCCGACGCAATCGCGACGTTCAAAGGAAATCATCCGGACGCCAAGGCCCTCGCAGCCGATGTACGCAACTACCCTGCCGATCGCATTGGCCTGGAGCTTGATCTAAGGCCGGGACAGGTCGACGTCGTCATAGGCGGCCCTCCATGCCAAGGCTTTTCCTCGATCAGGCCTCACCGAGGATCTCGACAGGAGGATCCGCGAAACGACCTTTTTCTTGACTTCGCCAACTATGTCGAATACTTCCGTCCTCGAGTCTTCGTTTTAGAGAACGTCGTCGGCATGGCCACGCACCGAGACGGCGAAACGCTCGCTTCAATGCAGGAAGCTTTCAGCAAGGCGGGCTACGCAACCGACTGGCGCGTACTGAACGCTGCCCACTTCGGGGTGCCACAAAAGCGCGAGCGCCTGATCGTGATTGGCGTTGAGAGCGGAGGTGAAGTGAGCTTCCCGGGCGCCACGCACGCAGGTCCGAACCTGGGTTCAACGATCGGCGTTCGCGATCGCGAACGCATGCATGGAACCGAGGTTCAAGCCGCTCGTTTCCCGGACAGCAAGACCAAGCGCATGACCGTGCTCCCGCTCATCACGGTCGCAGACGCAATCGACGATTTGCCACCAATCGAAAATGGGGAGTCCGCAACCAGCTATGACCGTCCCCCCCGTACCAGGTATCAGCGGGACCGTCGAGCCAATGCCACCCACTTGGATCTCCATCAATCGACTCGACATAGGGAAAAGATGCTGGAGATCATTCGCCATTCGGGTCCGAACATCTCGTATATCCCAAAGCACCTCGTCACGAGCGGTTTCAGCTCTTGCTACTCGCGCCTCGCGGCCGACGAGCCGAGCGTGACCATTACGGTCAATTTCGTCCATCCAGCGTCCAACCGCTGTATCCATCCCACCCTGGACCGTGCACTGACTCCCAGGGAGGGAGCCCGCCTTCAGTCTTTCGACGACGACTTCGTCTTCTGCGGATCGCGCGCGCAGATCGTCAAGCAGATCGGCAATGCCGTTCCGCCACTTCTCGGGCAGGCCATCGGCTCGCACCTCGCCAGCCTCCTTGGAATGAGCGATCGCGACGCTTTGATGGCTGCTGCGTGAACGGGACGACCCGGCCGCCCTGGCGTGCCGGGAGAAACTCGCCCATCGCCTCGCGGGCGAGCAGCGCGATGAGGACTCGCGCCAATAGGAATCCGAAAAACGTCGAATCCGCGTGTCCCCGTTCGTCTCATGGGTAGAGGGGGCTCAGAGGGAGTTCTCGTGACCGAAGGAGAATCGAGATGGGAAAGCTGATTGCGACGACGCAGGCCACCGTCGACGGCGTCATAGACCCGGTCGGCGAGTGGGTGCAGGCGGACGGAGACCACGGCGACTTCTCGTTCGAGCGCCAGGCGAGATCCAGCGGGCTGGTGCTGGGCCGCAAGACCTACGAGGGTCTGGCGGAATATTGGCCGAGCCAGTCGGGCAAATGGGCGGACATGGTCAACCCGATGCCAAAGTACGTCGGGTCCAACACCCTGCCCGGCGATCTCGAGTGGAACGCGACCCTGCTCGAGGGGGACCTCGAGGACTCGATCCTGAAGCTGAAGGACGCGGTCGACGGTGACCTGTTCATGCACGGGAGCGGCGAGTTCGCGTACGTCCTCGCCGAGAAGGGCCTGATCGACGAGTACGAGGTCTACCTGAACCCAATTGTCTGGGGCGGGGGAAACGTCCATGTGCTCGGCGACAGGGGAACCGTCCGGATGGAGCTCGACGACGTGAAGCGGTTCGCCTCCGGAGTGGTCCTCCTCACCTACTTCCCGGCGTCTTGACCGCGGCTGGGCCGCGAGGCGGCGGTTGTAGGCGTCGGCCGCCTCGCGAATCCCCTCGCCCCTCCTCGAGCGCAAGGCCTGGCGCGCGTGCGCCCACATCCGCTTCGCCGAGCGCCGGGCAGGACCGGCGCCGCCGGGCGGAACGACGGATCTCCCTATCCAGGGCCGAGCACCTCGCTCTTCGCCAACTCAAACTCCTCGTCGCTCAGCATCCCTTTCTCCTTCAAGGTCGAGAGCCGCTCGATCTGCTCGACCCTGCTCTCTTGCGGCGGGGCTGATGGCTCTGCCGCCGCTCGTCGTGGAACCGATGCCCGCACCCGATCCCCGAACCCTCCGAACGGGGCTTCCGGGAATTCCGCTGCGGCCTGGCGCCGCAGGACCTCCGTCCCGAGCACCATCAGCGCTGCCAGCAGGAGGAGTCCGAGTGGTTTCTCGAAGGCGGCAACCGGCGCCCAGAGGACGAGCACGAGGAAGGCGAAGGCAACCACCGCGTAGGTCGTGCCCCGTCGCTCCCGCAGGTAGGGAGCGGCCTCGCGTCGCAGGGACGTGGCGATGCGGGTCGGTCCCGCAAGCCAGGCGGCGATGACGAGGAGGATGCCGAAGGTGATCGCTGAGACGGCGACGGTCATCAGCAGCGCGGTGCCGATGCTCCAGACGGCTTCCACGGCGGGCTTGACCGATTCGTTGCCGGCCAAGGCGTCGATCACCGTGTTCCCGGCGACCCCCCGAAGGAGGAGGCTGAGCACGCCGGCAACGATGAAGCCGAACCCAACCGAGCGCAACGCCTCCCTGCGCCGCGGGCCGGCGAGGTAGATCGCGAGTCCATAGAGGAACACCGCCAGGAGGGTGAGAACGATCGGCAGGCGCCTGACCAGCTTGCTGATGTCCTGCGCCGCGGAGAGCTGATCGGACTTGAGGATCGTCAGCTGGCCGGCATCGGGCGGGACTTTCGAGGCTAGCTTGCCGGCAACCCCGAGCTGGCCGCCGCTTTCTGAGACCAGCGACTTGAGATCAAGGGTGACTTCGCCGCCGCTGGTCGAGACCGCCGAGCCCTCGTCGTTCAAGATCTTCAGCAGCGTTTCGTGGGCGCCGCGGTTCGCCGTGCTCCAGAGGCTTTCGGCCTGGGAAGTTTCCAAAGCCCTTTCGGCCACTTGGGGAGCGAGCTGATTCAGAGCGCCGGTGGCTGGACCGGCCAGGGGCGCTAGTCGCGGCGGAAACGCCTTTTCCAGTTCGGCCTGCACATCCACGCCGGCGAAGAGCTGGTCGGCGAGGTAGTTGGAGAGTTGGGTCTTGACCTCCTCGTTTTGGAGGAGCCTATCGCTCGTGTTGACCCAGTTGTCGGTGTTGAGCGCCTGCCGGTTGACCCAGATCGAGAAGATCGCCAAGAACGTGAGCAAGGTGGCGAGGACCAGCAACGCCGCGACGATGCGACGGTGTCCTGAAGCGCTTCCCTCGGGGGAACTCTCGGCTTCGATGGTCCTCCGACCCTAACCGGAACCCGGCAGCCGTGCGCGAGGAATCCGCGAAGCCCGGACCGCGATGCCGCGCCAGGAAAGCGCATGAGTATGGCGAAACCCGCCTCCATGGTTCCTTTGGCGCTTGCGTTCCGAGGGCTGGCGCGTGCCGTCACCGGCGTTTGGCACGACCCCGAGACCAAGGCGCTGCCCTTCGTCGCGGCTGCCTTGGTGCTCACCGGGACGCTCTTCTATTGGCGCTTCGAGGACTGGACCATCATCGAGTCCCTCTACTTCTCGGTCGTGACCCTGACCACCGTGGGCTACGGCGACCTCTCCCCTACTACGGCCGGCACTCAGATCTTCACGATCTTCTACATCCTCACCGGCATCGGCGTGTTCGTCGCGCTGCTGGCCTCGGTCGCCCAGCAATACATCGCGCAGAAGGCCGAAGGCCCTTCGGCACGCGAGCGTCTGAGCGCCCGTCGGCATCGCGGCCAGACCGACTGACCGCCTGTAGGGTCAGCATCTGAGGGGCTCGCCGGTGACCGAGATCGAGGGAGGCGGCACCCCGCCGAAGGAAGAATCGGGCAATCCGCAACTTGCCGTCCTGCTGGCGATCGTCCTGCCCTACCGGTGTCCTCATCTACCTCGGCACGCAGGGTTCAGGGATGGCCGAGCGCAGTGCTGCGCAGACGAAGGCTGCCCAAGCGCAGTTCGACGAGTACGTGCGCACGACGGCCGGCAGCGGAGGCGCCGCGGAGGAGATCGCCAAGGCCAAGGAGCTACTGGATACGGGCGCATCAGCCAGAAGGAGTTCGACTCGATCAAGCAGAAGGCGCTTGCTTGAGCTCGGAGGCGAGTGGGTGCTAGAGCCCGGCCGATGCGGCCGGGCTGCTCCATACAATCCTAGCCGAGCAGCTTGGCCTTCTGGGCGGCGAACTCCTCCTCGGTGAGGATTCCCTGGCTTTTGAGCTCACCCAGTTCCCTGAGCTGATCGATCGTCGACGCTGCGGCGGGCGGCGGCGGGGCTGGCGCGGCCTGTGGTTGCTGGGCAGGCGCTTCCTGTTCGGCCCAGCGCTCGCCCTGGCGTTTGGAGACGCGATTGCTGACGGCGGTAGCGGTCCCGGCGATGGCGGCGGTCCGCGCAACACCTCGAAGTAGTCCTGGCATCGTTCTCTCCTTTGCTGCTCAGGCCTCGACCGCGTCGAGCGCGGCAAGGACGGCTTGGACGGGGATGCGGCCACTGGCGACGAGCTGGCCGCCGGAGCGGCGCACGGCACTCGCGAAGGGCGCCGCCCAGGTGTTCTCGAAGACGAGCAGGGCGGCCGAGGTGCCGGGCTCCAGCGTCCCGCCGGCCTCGGCGATGTCTTCGTCGGACAGCAACCCGGAGGAGGCGCCCTCGAAGATCGCCAGCTCCGCCACCTCGCCGCCGACGTCGGCGATCTCGATGCCGGCGATTGAACCGTCCTCGGCCTTGGCGATGAAGGCGAGATCGAGGATCCGGATCAGCCCGCGGTCGACCAAATCGACCAGGTGCGGCGCCACCTCGCCGTTCGGTTGGCGGCCCGGCCACTCGACGAGGATGTAGTCGATCGGACCCATCTCGTTGAACTCTTCGACGCTCAAGCCGCTCCCTTCGTCGCGATCAAAGTGAGCCGGATGAACCGGCCGACGCAGACTAGCTGGTGGCAGGAGAACCTAGTCAGTCGCTTCCATCGACTGATACTTCAAACTGTCCGCGCCGCGCATGCCGGGCTCCCAGGTGATGCCTTCCAGGGCGATTTTCGCCGTTTTTGAGGTCTCACGAAAACACGAAAGCGGGGGCGGGATTCGAACCCGCGACCTTCGGGTTATGAGCTTGTTCCGCGAGTTCGGCTGGACTACGTGGGGCACGGTTTCAAGCGGTTTTTGCGGGATCGAGCTACGTGGAGATCGGCTGAGATCTGTGGGGCTTCTTGCCCCATTTCTTGCCCCAGCGCATCACTCAGCGACCGCGAAAATGACCGTGTTGACGATTTGCCTCCTGAAGACTCCCGCCCCATAGCCCTTCAGTCGCAGTCAATCGAGGGGAGATCCCCCAGCCGAAGGCGCTTCCAGAGAGAAGCGGGCACCGCCATTGTCCGACACATCGCAACTAGCGGAGATAACTCCGAAGCGGCGGCGACCGACGGTCGCCTCGTACCGAGCCACCCCGCCGATCTCGGCGGTCTCGTCGGCCCTGATCACGGCCGCGAACTCATAGCTTCCGCGCAGCACCTTGCCGGATATCTGAGACAACTCCCAGCCCCCTTCGCTCTCCATCAGCCCGAAGGTGGTCAACGAGACCAAACTCTCCTCTCCGCTGCTCTTGATGTCGCGCTTGACTCCGAGGAACTTGAAGCTCGCACCAAGCGTCAGCGTGTCATCGACGCGTACCGTGCTCGATGCGTGGTCGGGGATCATCGACCACAGCGCAGGCGCGGAATCAAGGCTCGAGTCGAGCGAGACACTGACCCAGACGCGCTCGAGCCACTCCTCGGTGGCGGGCCGGATCGAGATCGCCAGGCGCAACAGGGCAAATCGTGCTCGATCGGCAACGGAGCCGGGCGGCAGGGGGTCCGGCATCTGATCCGGCCGAATCTCGACAATCGTCGGCCGGCCCACGCTGATCTTGGACTCCGGATCGGAGAACGAGAGTGGACCGCGGACCGTTTCGCTGCTCGCGGTCAGATACGTGTCGAGCTCGTCAAGCTTCTCGACCCTCAACTCAATCACCGACACCCCCGATCAGGACGAACGCGCCCCACTGACGATAGCTGCGATAGCTCGCTCGGGCGCGTGCCTGTGCGGCCGAGAACGCGACATGACAGTCGGAGCCGGCCGCGAGGTGCCGGTAGAGCTCGGTGAAGAACAGACGGGAGCAGCCGGAGTCCACCCGCCAGAGTGCAGCGACGACCGTCTTTACCCCGCGCTGAAAGAGCGCGCCGACGAATCCTCGCTGATTGCCGCCTACGTCGACCCGGCCAAGCGCGGTCTCGCAGGCTCCAAGCGTGACCAGGCGAACGTGGCGAAGGTCGAGGTCATACAGATCGCTAGCGAACAGGTGGGCCGCCCCCTCGTTCCCGTCACTGAGGTAGAGGCGCTGGAAAGACGGCGCAGCGGGATCGAAGGCTCCGTGCGTGGCGAAGTGAATGACCGTGCAGCCGATCAAAGTCTCACGGGCCGCCCAAACCGTCGCCTCTCGATTGAGGAGGGCGCTCCCGCCGAATGTCGCCGCGATCTCCTCTGCCTCGGCGACTGCGTCCTCCAGCGTGGGCAGCTCAAGACCGGCGAAGTCCAGGCCGAGGGCGCCCAATGACTCCTGCCGCCCGCTCGGCGCGGCGGGTCGAAGCCAAGATGCATCGGGGAGGTAGGAGATCTGCCAGCGCTCGGCGAGCGGGTGGCCGGCCGCTCCCGAGAGGTGGAGCGGGGCAAACGCGAACGCGTCGGGTGCGACGACGTAGAGCCGGCGCTTTCCTTGCTCGGCGAGCGTCGCCAGCGTCGAGTCGGCCGAGTCGCCGAGCAGCCAGTTGGTCGAGAGGGTTGCGGCTGCCTCCGCCGTGACCTCGCGCGGTCCCGAGTGTTGCTGTGCCGCTAATCGAGCCTGCATGGCGATCGTCTGCAGGGGTCCGATCAGGTCGAGCTGTCCCGCGACCTCGACGAGCACGCCTTCGAGGCCGTTCGGGAACAGCGGCATCACGGCCCGCAGCCCGTCGTCGGTCGAAACGGACGCGAGAATCGTGGGCTTCGATCGGTAGGCCGTGAGGAATCCCTCGATGAGCACGCCGGTGCTGCCGAGACAGGTGAGATCAGGGTCCGGTTCCGTCGGGGCCGCCGCCTTCGCGGCCAGTTCGGCCGAACAGAACATCCAGTCGAAATGGCGCTTGAGATTGTCGTTTTCGGTCGCGGGGTCGAAGGCCGCCGATACCGGCGGACGCTGCACGTATCTCGAACATGCCGCAACCTCGAGCGACATCTGCTCGGTGTCCGCATCGATCAGCGCCTCGCGCGCCGTAGAGGGCGATCGAACCTCGTCGATGAAGCCTTGTGCCGCCTCTAGCTCCTCGGCGAAGCTGACCGGATCCACGGGTGCGCGGGAGCGGCGCCTGGCCGAATGCCTACCGGCGCTCAGCACCGTGTCGAGAATCCCCACATCGGGATCGGACCGGGTTTCCATCACGATTTTCAAGAGACCTCTGATGATCGTCTCCCAAGTGCTCGTCACGACCTCCTGACCGCCATGACCCAGCAGAGATTCGAGGCGAAGGCCCGCCGGCCCGAGCGCCGCGACTATCGCCTTGAGATCCCCGGTCGTCGGTTTGACCATCGCGATCCGGCCAAATATCTGCACAGCCTCTCCGGCGGCGTCGAGCGCGCCCAGACGGCTCCAGCATTCCGCCGACTCGATGATGTCGGCCGCCGCTCCCGTGACATCTGCTTGGTGATACCGCGCCACCGCGATGTCGCCCTGCAGTGACGCCCGGCTGTAAAGAAGGGCATCGCGGTATATGCGGGGAAGCTCAAGCGCCAACCCCTCGTCAAGGGCAAGCAGCGAAGGAACTTGGCCACGGGGCGCCTGCCTGACGCTTGCGCGGGCGACTGCGGTGACTTCGTTCATCTCGTCTTCGCCGGTCTTCTCCCCCGGCTTCAGTTTCCCGATCGCGGTCTTTGCCCCCTCGACAAACACCCGATGCTCCTCCGTGTCGACAGCGCGGTGCAGAAGCTGCCTCGCTTGCCGCGCAGCGGCGCTTTCGTCATCCATGAGCCGGATGTCCGGATCCAGCGCCAGCAGTGGCCCGATCGCCATCCTGAGGACCCACAGCCACATGCCCTCGTCCGTCAACTCTCGCAGCCGGTCATAGGAACCGAGAGCGAGTCGCAGGGCAGCGGCCTCCTGCTCCTCCGTCTTGGAGAGGGAGAGGGCCAGCACGATGATCTGGGCGGCCTCGGCGGCTTCTAGGGCGCTCATGAGCCGCGACGGGGTCATCTCCAGGACCTCCTCCAGCTCGGTCGCAGGCCATGGCTCGTCGAGGTTCGACAGGATCGAGCATGCATTCAGGCGCAGACGACGCGGTGACTCTCCCTTGATCTCTTCGAGTACGACTCGAGCGAAGTACGCGGCGTCGATCTCGTCGACGCCCGAGCCCTCTTCGCGGTGAGGATGCGCGGCGAGACTGCCGAGCGAGTGGGCGATCAGGCCCCGTCGCTCGCCTTCGGCGAGGGCGAAGGCCTCCTTCAGACAGTCGATCCCTTTCGCCGTCAGCTCCGTGTCGCTGCATTGATCTTCGTCGGCAGAGAGCTGCCGGACAGGGTCTGCGAGCTGCTCGTTCAGGTTCCGGGCCAGCCGCAGCGTCCTGAGAATCTCCAGGCGGCTGCCAGTTGCCAACGGGAAACGAGGCTCGATCAGGACCTGCCCGATGCCGTGCAGCGCCATCGCCTGGGCCGCACAGTCGCCTCGCTGGCGCGCCTGCTCCAGAAAACGCTCAGCTCGCTCGATGCCGGAAGCGATCACACGGCGATCTTCCGAGGCGGTGGCGGCGGTACGAACCACGTTCAACTCGGTCGCGATCACCTCCGCTCGCAAGGCCCACCCCTCTTCGTCGTCGACCGGCTGATCGTCGGTAGCCGCGAGGACGAGGCACTGGAGCTTCATGGCCATCTCCGGCCGGCCCATCGCGCAAAAAGATCGTGCCATGCGACAAAGCGCCCGGACATATGGAAGCGATAGCTGCGATCGCACGGCGGGCGTCGATGCGATCGTCGTGGCGGCCTCGACAGAGAGCTCGATGTCAATGCTCATGAACAAAGACTCGAACGGGCCGTTGCCCAGCTCCCAACGTTCGTCGTCCTCTGCGACGACCCCCCGGACATGTTCGATCTGATCGACCAGCGCCGCGAGAGCACCACCGCTTTGTCGGGAGCAGGCGCGTGCAAACTCGACGCCAGGCTCGCTCAACAGGATCGGAAACGCGAACAACTCCTGCGGAACCTCTTGTCTCGGCCGCTGCGCGAGCTCAGTGAGCAGTTCCTGCAGCGCCTTTGAGGCCACCGGGTCCTCGACCGGCCCAAAAATTGGAACGCGTCCCTCCTGCACTAGCACTGATCCGTGGAGATCCCGGGAGCAAATGGCATTGACATGAGACCGGGCTTCCTCCACAGCACATCTCGACCCGACCGCGAGACTGCCACGAACTCCGGTGATCGACCAGAGGCGACGGCCAGCAAATGCTCGCCTGCTGGAACCCGGTGCAAATGATCAATCCAGCCAAGCGCCTCCACAAGAGGAAGATAGCGTGGCTAAGATTCAGTAGTCAGACTGATTTGGCGCGATTCGAGGGTCCATTTATCTGGGTCGATTACCGTGCCCACTGGGGTCGGCTCCTCCCAATGCCCGATAAACCGCCTGCGCGGTGAGCCCCCAAGCTCGGGGCCGACCAAGGACATCCGCCGCGCTACCCTGTTCGTGGAGGTCGCACGAGGGGCGGGGAGAACGGACTTGGCGAGGGAAGCTCGATGACCCTCGGGTTCCCACAAGGACTATCCGATTATGAGTCCGGCCCCATAGCCCCGCTGGAATACGTGGGGGCGATTCTAGCGCGGTTTTCGGCAAATCGAGTTCGGCTGGGATCGGCTGGGATACGTGGGGCCTGTTGCCCCATTTGTTGCCCCAGTCTGGCTAGCAACGCAGTTCAGTCTGCCCGAGAGATCCCGGTGCTCACCTACCTGGCGTGGCACCAGGACTCGGCGCGGACGGCGGTAAAGCCGCCTGCGCCCCCACGCCTACATCAATTGGCTCGGGCCCATCCGCTGCCCGCATGCTCGCCAGGCCGGCCGCGGTGAGGACACCGGCGATCGGCACTGCCATAACCACCTGAACGATCGCACCGTTGCTCGGATGTTCCGGGCCGGCACTGCCGAGGATCACCTGGAGCGTGACCAGGGAGAGCAGCACCGATGCCGCGCCGATAGCGGCGAGGACGCGGCTGCGCCGGGCCGGGTCCTCGCGGTTGAGCCCCTGGGCACCGAAGAGGAACAGATAGGCCGCCGGGAACACCAGAGCGAAGTAGAAGTAGGCGTTGCCGTCGATGCTGCCGAGCAGGATCGGCGTCGACGCCACGAGGGTCGAGACCCCGAGAACCAACGCCAGCTCGATGGGAGGAAGCTGGTGCTGCCGGTTCCATCGCCAGGCGATCAGTAGCAGAGCGATGGCGACGGTGAGCACCGCGTCGAACGTGGCCACGTTGACGCCTAGATGTCTGAACGGTTCCTCGTCGCTGAGGCCGGGAGTCGCCTGCAGCGCTCGCGGCAACGCCCAGATCACGAAGACCAGGAGGAAGGGCAGCCCGACCCAGGCGCGCCGGAACACCAGCAGGCCAAGCCCCACGGCGCCAGCGGCGAACACCGCGATGACGGTTGACCAGAGGAGCCCTTCGGTCAGCCAGTCGATCACATCGGTGAGGCTGCTGCGCAGCCCTCCTTCGTCGCTGAAGATCCCGAGCACTGCATAGACGAGCAGCGCGATGCCACCGAGCACGAAAAAGGCAGAGAAGCTGGCGGCGAGTCCCACCAGCACCGGACGCGAACCGCGTTCGTCGATCCGCTGCAATGACAGGCGCGCTAGGGCAAGGAGTGCGGCGGCGGCGAAGAGGATGGCGAGCAGCCAGCTGAAGAGTCCGTCGTGACGGCTGTCGCCCCAAGAGCTCGAGTCGCCGCCGAGCGCTGAAGGGAGTATGCCCGCGTAGCCGCACCCGAGCCAGGCCAGCTTGACCAAGAGAATCCCTCCCAGCCAGAGGAGCGGGCGCCCCTCGACGCTCTTGGCCAACCGCATCGCACCGCTGCGGCTGGCCTGGATGCCGACGATCGCCTGCCATAGGACGTATATGGAGACGATGATCGCGAGCGAGGCGATGACGCTCAGGACACCAAGAGCGAGCACGCCGTGGCTTGAGTAACCGATCGTGCCCGGCGGACCCGACACATTCGGCCAGAGGATGTAGAGAGCACCGGTGAGGACGGCGGGCGAGGCGGCCGCCGCGATCATCAGTGGCTGCAGGCGGCGAGCATAGGTGGGCGGCGTGAAGGCGACGACAACGGCACCGAGGATCGCGAGCCAACCGCAGACATGGGTGAGGGTGCCGACCGTCCCGAAGCCAAGCGGGTTGGTGTCGAGGAGTCGGGCCGCTCCCAGCTCGAGCCCGGCGATCGCCGCCCCGACGAATCCGATGGCTCCGCGTACCGCCCATTCCCATCTGCCGGATAGCCCGGCAGCGGCGGCGACGGCGATAGCAGCGCCCACCGCGAGTGCGAGGTAGGCAAGCACGGTAGCGGCACGAGGGACATCGGCGGCAACGCCGCCGAGGAGCACTTCATCGGTGCCGCCCGGGATCGTCCAGCCGAGCGCGAAGAAGACGGCGAGGGCACTCGCGAGGACGAGGACCGTCAAGCCCGCAAGCGAGAGTGCCTTGGCGAGCGGGTCGAGGCCGGCGAGGCTGAGCCGCCGGTTACTCGCATCGACCGAGTTCAGCCGAGACGTGTGGCGCCAGCCAGACCCATGCTTACTCTCGAACGGCTGTGCGGACCCGGCAGACACTGCTTGGACGACAATATCCATTATTCGTCCGTTTTTTTGACTCACGCGGACGGCCGAGGTTGGCAGCGGCCTCGAAGCATCAATCTCACCTGCAATCGGCAGGAAGCCTGATCTAAGAGGCCGCGCCTGAGGATCCCCCCATGAGCCGGAAGAGCGGCTCGTCGGCATCCAAGAGCACGTCGGCTTTCCCACAAGTGACAGTCGCACCTTGGCCGACGTAGACAAGCGGAGCGCGATTATCGCCTCCTATTTTGACCGAAGCGTAAGCCACGCGAGGCCGAAAGTGATCGATCAGACGTTAGGGGATGTCGGCCGGCTCATCCGATTGCCCGAAACCGACCAGCCCAAGGAGAAAGTCGTCCAACTCCCGCCAGCGCGACGGGGACGATCGAGTCGATCCGGGGCCGGGATATCCGGGTCCGGTCCCCCGGCCGCATGGGCCCTCGGCACCGGTGCCCCAGCCGCATGGGCCTTGGGCCCCGCAGCCATAGCGTGGCCGTGGGAGGCAACGGCCTCCACGTAGCCCGGCCAGTCGAGGCGCTCAGGATCTCCCGTCAGCTCCTCGATCCTCACTGCTCTTCTTCCTCCTTCACGAGCGCCACGGTACCGTAATCGCCCGATGAAGAAGCTGATCGCGCTCGTCGTAGCCGTTTTCGGGACCGCAGGTCTAGTCCAAGTAAGACTTATCGAGCTGAACCCAAGCCCGACCGTGAAGCTCGTGATAGCGGCGGGGCTGGTACTCGCTCTGATCGGGGTCAGCATCTTCGAGTGGAAGAAACCCCACCGCACCTCGGCGGAGCTACGGCCGTATCTCGACAATCCGGTGCGCCGACGTCGAAAGGCGTGGCAGGCCACGAGCAAGCGGCTGCACATCGTAGTCCCGTCCACGGGGGGCGATCGTCGCGATGCCACGATGCGATCCGAGTTCATGGTCCGCAACCGCTCGCAGCGCAGACTACCGAGGGTGGAATTCCCCCTAGCGGGAGACAGCTGGGCCCGGGACGGAGACCTCACCGTCTCCACCGAGGTGGATGGCAAGCCAGCAACGCAGAGCGTGAAATACGAGAACGGCAACTCGCCCGTGGTGTCGCTTTCGCTTCCAGCTCCTGGCCTGGAACCAGACTCCGCAGTCCCCGTCGCCTTCACCTGGCGTTGGCCGGGGATCGCGAGCATCAAAGGCGGCGTCTGGATCCTGAGTCTCCGGGACATGCCATTCGGCGCTGACGCCGAGATTCAGATCGACTACCCCGCCAACCTCCCGCAAACCGCTAACGCCAAGTTGGTGCGGGCAATCGGCACGATCGAGTGGGATGTCGAGCAGGGCTCGGTGTCTCCGGTGTCGGGGGAGGACATTCAGCAATTCCAGTTCGCCAACAAGCGTGGGCGCTTTGACTCCTACCTAGCCGTCGAGATGAGCGCTGCCAAGCCTGCCGACGAGCAAACGTAGAGGCGAGGGTTCAAGCTAGATCGGCCGGATCAGGTGGCTCGGTGCCCGCCGCCCAGGATGTGCCATACCCTCGATGCGATCCCTTCGTGGTACCTGCAATTTTGCCCCTGAGTAATGGGCCGATCATTTGCGATGAGAATGTCTGACTTACCGATCCTCGTCTTTGACGGGGACTGCGGCTTCTGCACCAGCTTCGTGCATCTGCTCGAACGCATCGGCCTGAGGGCCGAGGTTGTCGCTTGGCAGATCGCCGACCTAGACGAGCTAGGCATCACCGAAGGGCAAGCAGCCGAAACCGTTTGCTGGATTGGGGTCGAAGGGACCGTCCGGACCGGGCATGAGGCCATCGGCGCAGCGCTGGGGACGGCGGGGCCTGGGTGGCGTGTCGCCGGTCGGATCGTCCTGTTGCCCGGGATCTCTGGCATCGCGGCGATGATCTATCGGCTGACCGCTCGGAATCTGCACCGACTGCCGGGGGGAACGCCAGCCTGCGCGAATGACCCACGGTGGCAACACAGAGACTGAGGCCCAAGCTGCTCGCAAGAGTACCCAGGCCGAATACGTCGCTTTATGGCCAGGGCGCTCCAAGGTTGAGTCGGCGACGAAGGTGGATCTCGGGAGACTCGGTCGGGATATGCGCGCCCGCGATCCCACTTGGAAGGAATCCGCAGCGAGCGTAGAACGCCAGCGCGGCGTGGTTTTTCGCCAGGACCCACGCGCCCACAGCCTCGCAACCTGATTCGCCAAGCCTTTCGAGAGCCGCTTGCAACAGAGCCCCCCCAAGGCCGTGACGCCAAACGCCCGGGGCCACGTATAGAGCCAGAATGGCGCCAGCGCCAGGCTCAGCGCAAGGGACGCTGTGCTCATTCTCGTCACCGTATGGAGCCCGTGAAGCGAAAGAGATGAAGCCCCCGACGACACCAGGTTCGCGGTCGACGACAAGAGTCTTCATCTTGGCAGGATCAGACAACAACGCCGTCCAATGATCCTCTCGGCATCCAATGCAGAGCCACCGATCCGCGACGATCCCTCTGTACCCCTCAGCCCAGGATCGCTGATGGATCCGCGCGATTTCCCCAGCGTCGTCATGGCGAGCCAACCGAGCAACGCGATCCACGTCACAAGCGTAGACGCTGATACCTTTCCCGTATCTATTCAGGGATTCAGGAGGCCATGCATGAGTGAAGGCGCGAAAATCAAGTTGGAGTTCGACCGATTCGACGAGCTTGACACGGAGGGCTTCGCGGACATCCCCGCGGGCAACTCCGCTATCGCCGCGGTTGGCCCCGGCCCCGGCCCCGGCAACTCGGCGATCGCTGCCGTTGGGCCTGGCCCAGGTGGACGCCGAATCGATGGTTCCTCGGCTCCCCTGGTCAGCTGGTCTGAGGTCGCCGTTAGCAACCGCGAATAGCTAGTCCTCGTCGGCGGCATGGTCGCAATCGCGGCGTATGCCGCCGGCGGGATATTGCTCGGGCTCTGGTTGGTCCTAAGCGTCATCGCCAACCTGCTGCCCCGCGGGTCATGGATTCGTCGCCTTCCCTTCTCATGGGCCCTGCCCGAGTGGCGATTCTTCGCACCGACACCGGCAACCCACGATTACGAGGTCTTCTTCCGAATTCGCTCTTCGGAGGGGCTCGCAAGCGAGCCCAATTTTGTGTCCTTCCCTCCTCGGCGATGGAACCGGGCGCTTATCAATCCTCATTCCCGAACCCGCAAGGCAACCCGAGACGCTGTCGATGACCTTCTAAGCGCCGCTGGTAGCGCGATGGGAGAGGACCACCAGAAGGACGCGTCTCGCGGGCCGGCCCGGACAGCGTCAGCGTCGGCTGGCTATGCGGCCGTGCTGAGGGAGGTACGTCTGCTGGCTAGTGCTGAACCTGCTGAGCACGTCCAATTCGGCGTCCTCTTCCTCCAAGGCAATAAGCCGCCAAGGATCGTGTTCGTTTCCCCATGGCATGCCGCCAGATGAATCCACATGGCTCGCAATGGTGGAGGCCTGAGGCGTCGTTCCCGCTATTGGCTGGGGTCGTTGAGGTTGATCGCGAATCGGTCCATGTCAGAGGTTCACGCTCCCAAGTCCGGATCGAGACCCAGGATCAGCAGCCCTGGCTCGACTTGCTCGCGCTCTTTGACGGGCGGCGCTCACTTGAGACCTGCCTCAACACACCGGGCATCAGCAAGGAGGAGGCGGGTTCTCTCATCGAGCGACTTGTGGCCGGCGGCCTGCTAATCGACGCGATAGCTCCCTGGATGATGTTCCATCAACTCTCGAGCAATCGCGCCCAGAGCTCAGCGCAGAGGCCTGCGGCAGCCCCAGAGGGATTCGCCTACGAGCGTTGGGCGGCACCCGATCAGGTCGTCGGGCGAGACGTTCGACCAGGCCTGGCATCTCTCGCCCTTGACACAGGAGACCTGCCAGCGCGGGCCTCGTTCTCTCGCGAAACGCCCCCGAGCCCTCACCCCATCGCTTCCGAGACCGTGGGCCTCCAACTTGCGCACACCGCATACCACCGAGTCGATGGCATCCGTCGACCCGTGGCGTCGGCGGGGGGGCTCGATCCGATCCATCTGCTGACGATCGGCGCTCAGACGGCAGAAGGCCCTCGACGCATTCTACACCTTTCGGATGATGGGAGGACCTGCCACGAACTCGGTCGTCTCGACCTGAGTCAAATCCACGAAGCGCTTGTCCCCGATCCTGTGATCGAGGACGTCATCGCTTCGGGTGCCAGCCTGATTTTGATCTGCGCGGACCCAACCGGCGTGATCTCGAAGTACGGGAGTCGAGGGTGGCGCTACGCGCTAATGGAGACGGGCGCCGTCTCTCACCAGATAGCTCTGTTGGCTTCCTTGACGGGAGCGCACTGCCGTCCCGTGGGAGGCTTCGTTGACGAGCGTGTATCGGATTGGACGGCAGGCCTCGTGCCTCTGCTCATGGTGGTGATCGCGGTTGAAGCCGTCGAGTGAGCGATGAATGCGATTAAGACCCTGGATTCCTTGAGCGCGTGGTCAAGAGGGGTGGATGACCTACGAGGGGCTTTTGTCGTCGTTGGTCGAGAGGCCATTTGGATACCGACGGAAGCCTCAACCAGTGCCGTGGCATCCGCCCTTCGTTACTTCATAGGCGGGCTGCCCCATGATCTGCTCGGCCTCGCGGGAGCGGCGCTTCGGGGTGAAAATCATCCCAAGGCCCGCCCCGAGCCCGAGCCTCAGACCGCGAAACTGTTTGCCGCTGTCCACGGCAAGGACACCGCGTTTATCGCGCTCCGCTGGAATGAAGATCGCGAGCCTTGGGTCGCAGGGATAAGCCAGTCAGGTCGCCTTCCCACCGGACGACTCTCACCCGTGCGGATACTCGGCGAGAGGCAGATTGACCTCGGCGACGCAACTCTGTCAATCAGCTCCTCAGAGTCAACCTGCCCGGAGCCGACCTTCGAGGGACCCGATGAGCAGCTTGTCAGACCGATCCTGCGGAGCCTCACCACGGACCCTTCATCCGATCACTCGGCCAAGCGCTCCCTTGGCGAGGCCCTTGAGCGGTACGCGATGGGCTCAGTCCCGCACTCGCGACTACGGTATGGGGCCGCTCAGGATCTCCCCGGCGCATACCTCGACCCTTCGACCGTGGTGAGCTACACCGAGGCGCAACGTAAACGTCAGGGCATTAGTGGGTTCTCACCGACGGAAGAGACTTGGTGGATCGAGGGAACAGAGGTCTCCCGCGCAGAGAAGCGAATATGGATCCCGGCGGCTCTTGTCTTCGCGCCATTCCCGGAGATCCCCCCTTGGACCAATAGCGGGATTCAGTCTTCGAACGGGGCGGCCTATCACCTCACTCCACGCGAGGCAATCGTGAACGGATGGCTCGAGCTTGTCGAGAGAGACGCTTTCCTTCGTGCCTGGAGACATGAATCAAGTCCGATCTTGGAGGTACCGCCAAGATCGCTGCCGCCGATCGCAAGGTCGGTGCGGGACTGGATACAAGCGCAAAGCCAGCGAAACAGCGTGACGATCGCACTCCTACCTTCCCCCACGCGAGTTCCGGTGTGCGCCATGGTGGCCAGCGGCCCGACGATCGGGATAGCCATCGGAGCGGGGGCGGCTGAGAACATTTCTGACGCTCTGTTGTCGGCGGCGTGCGAGTGCGCTTGCCACGTCGCCTACCCGGCCCCCGCTGTGGCGAGCGTACATGAAGTCGCTTATGCCAGCGATCACGCCGGCTACTACCGCTTTGGAGATCGCTTCCGAGCCGCGGAACGGCTTAGCCGAGCCTGCGAGACCGCATCGACCTTTGCCGCCCCGGTCGCGGCGGCAACACCTCGGGGATACGTGGTCGAGCTGGAAGTACCGACACCGTTCCCCGGTCATGCGGTCAAGGTGATCGACCCCAGCCTTATCCCTCTGACTTTTGGACACGACAACGAGCCCTTGGGACGGCACCTGCGCGAAGTCCACTCACTCGCTGAAATTGATCCAGTTGATGGAAGCCCAACGCCGCACCCTTTTCCGTGACCTTGAGTCAGCGCGCCAGCACTCCATAGTGCATCGAGACCCATGCCACGGCGGGATAAGCCGCGACGAACCAAGGGAGAAATCGATTCAGACCCATCGTCGCCGCGATACCGACGTGAAAAATCACCCCGGAAACCAGCGCGACCGGCAACAATGGGCCCCCCATAATGAAGGCCACCGGAAGGGTGAACTCAAACGCGATGGTTCCCCAGGAGCCAGCACGGAAGATGGGGTGATCGCTCTCAAACAGATCGGGTCGTTCCAAGCCATAATCCCGAGTCGAGAGGATTTGAGCGACAGCAGTGCCATTTCGCCATTTCGCGCCAGCCGCCTTCGCGCCGGCCGAAGCGAGGTACGCGAGCACCAACTGCGCCGCCACGAAGAAGAAGACAAGCTTTATGAAATCGCCTGGCATGGCCGGCAAGCTCGCCATCGCCAGCGGCGGCAGAAGGATCAGTGCCATCTCATCCGACCCCTCAAGTCCGAACCCCGCCCTCCGCGCCACCTGTACCGCGAGGATGGTCAGCACAAGAAGCGGAACCCACTCAGCGGTTGACGCGAGAGCCGCAGGAACAAGCATGATCCCAGCGGCCACGCCCACCCATGCCCCTGGCCAACGAAGCTGAGCGAAGTCGGCCCACGTAATGGCCGCCGCTATGCCCACGATCACCATCGTGGCCTGAGCACAAAATGCTGCTGATTCCGCGTCAGGGACTACGCTCACGCCGCCCGCCCTAGCGCCAGATCAGGTTCCGTGCCAACGGCTTGGTGGCTCATAGACACGCAGTCATCATCGAAGTCATAGGTGTAGTCGAAGGCGTCGCCCGGCGCCACCTCTCTTGGCCACCTTCAGATTCGTCTCGTCGAGCCAATCGCCATGGAAATCGGGGGGGCAAGAATGCCGATCCGCCAGCCATCAACCAGCTCGAAGCCGTGCAGATGAGCCAGGTGCCAGCGGGCGAAGGCCGTATCGATTGACTCGGCCAGCTCGCCGAAGGAGTGGCTCGGGCCGACGATGAAGACCGACCGGGCGTGGGCTTGAGATCGGCCCCGTGGCCGCCGAGCAGATCGACCCTGATTCGCAGCCAGGTTCGCGCCATCGGCGGGGGAGCCTACGGGTTTTGAGACAGCTCCTAAGTAACGCAGCCGATCCCCGCCGATAACTCCGCCTTATGGACACCCGCGCCCGACGCCAGGGTCGGAAGCGACCGCGGGACATCCCCGCCGCGCTACCCTGACCGTGAAGGTCGGCCGAGGGGCGGGGAGCACAGATTTGGGGCGAGGGAAGCCCGATGACTGTCGGGTTCCTACACGGACAGTCCGCTTATGAGAACGGCCCCATAGCCCCGCTGGAGTACGTGGAGGCGATTCTAGCGCGGTTTTCAGCAGATCGAGTTCGGCTGGGATCGGCTGGGATACGTGGGGCCTGTTGCCCCATTTGTTGCCCCAGCGAGCGGGGTCGTCGGTCGCTCTAAGGCTGTAGGCGCCGATGCGCCCAGCAGTCGTCCGTTTTGGTGTACAGGAGGCGACGGTGGAGGCGATCGGGGCTGCCATGCCAGAACTCGATCACGTCGGGGTCGAGCCGGTAGCCGCTCCAGTCTTCGGGGCGTCTCAGAGGTTCATTGCCTCGCACCAGCGCATCGGCTTCTTGCCGCAGGCGCTCGGGGTCGTCCAACTCCTCGCCTTGATCGGAAGCAGCGGTGGTCGCCTGTCCCGAGGGCGGGCGTTCGGCGAACAGTCTGTCGGACTCGGTCGCGCTCATCCGCTCGACCGGGCCCTCGATGACGACCTGCTGCAGCGTCTCTCGCCAATAGAGCACTCCTGCGGCTCGCGGGTTGGCCGCAAGGTCCCGCCCCTTGCGGCTGTTGGCGCTGAACGCGAAGACAATTGCTGGACTCGCCTGCTTGAGCAGGACAATCCGGTTGGAGGGCCTGCCCGCTGCATCCGCGGTTGCCAAGGCCAGCGCCCGCGGCTCGCGCACGCCGCGCGCGTCGGCGCCCTGCAGCCAGGACTCCAGCAGCGGCAGCGGCTCGTCGGGGGGCGCGTCGAACTCAGGCAGCTCGAGGCTTGGGTCCCCTGAGAGCGTTTCGACCGGCTTGCGCACCTCGCAGCAGCCTATTGCCAGCGCTGCTCATTCCGTGGGGTAGTCGGGGCCAATCAAACCTCGACGAAAGGCGCCGCTACGATCTCAACGGGGGGGCGGCTCGAACCCGGCGCACCGCTGTGCTAAGTCGCTTTGCCTTCCTGCCGCTCCCGCACGGCGAACTGGATCACCTGCATGACAGCGGGAGTCGCGCTCGACACTTTGAGGCCTGTTGGGCGGTCTGCCTGGACGGAGAGTTTCCCGAACAGCTCGTCCGCGAACGACGGCGACATGGTCTCAACGCCGTAGAGGTTGAACACGACCTCCGCCGCGCTGGGGTTCACCTTCAGACGGATCTCCTCGCCGCGCACGCGGCCACTCACGTCCGGCCCAAACTCCGTTAGGGAAATTTCCTGTCTTGCGTCAGAAGTCAAAGTCGTCAATGTCCGGCCAGTCCTCAGGCGCACCGTAGACGGGGCCCGTGTCGATCGGTTGGTCCATCCGAAATTCTATTGCGACGAGCGTTCCGGGCCAGAAATGCTCGTCTACCCGGTGCGCTCCGTCTCCATCCACGCGCATCCCGCCCTCGTTCGACAAGATCAGCATCACCCCTCCATTCAAGCGCACGACTTCGGACGCCACCCAAAGGCCGATGCCCCGCCTTTCGTCCCCGGTCGTGGTGACGTTTTTCTGGATGGCCAGCGCTATTGCAGAGTAGTCGTCGGTGACCTGATCCGCGTATTTGCTCTCGGCCAAGGCTGGCCGAATGCCCCGCCCGGCGTCCACGATCACAAGCTCGGTACGGGCCGGTTTCTCTTTGTATTTCTTGTAGGCCTGGATGCTGGTGAGTGCGTCGATGGGCGATTCGGCGTGGTAGAAGACGTTCTCCACGAGCTCGCTGAAGCAGGTCTTCAGCGCGAACTCGGTCGAGCTGTCTAGCGCGTTGCGCTCTGCGACCGCGTCCACCAGGTCCCTGGCGACGGCGGGCGCCTTGCTCTCGCTCTCGACGTGGGTGACCGGGCGAAACCCGACCGGGGTCTTGCGCTCGAAGTCCTCCTCGAACGAGACACCAAGCTCGTTGAAGAAGTCCATTCGTGCCAGATACTGGACCGCCAGCGGATTCTTGGAGTGGCGGAGGACACCCTGGTTGAACTTGCCTTCCTGCCATAGCATCTCGATGCAGCCAGCGAGGATCGTTATTCCGGTCGGACTGCAGAAGACCGTGGAGGTCATGTCGAGGACCAGGTTCTGCGTCTGGGCCTCGTCGCCCGTCTTCGCGACCGCCTCCAGCTGTTCCAGTACCCGCCCGATGTTGTCGAACGTGAGCTTGTTCGGCAGCTTCAGATGAAAGTGATCGGAGTCGGAAGACACGGCGCCACCGTATCTGAACGCCGCTCTTGATCGGTGCTGCGCTCATGCTGCTCATCTGGCTCCCTTCTGATTTTTGCGTCCTCCCAGAAGGCGTCGGCGATCCGCTGTTCGCCGTGGCGTCGGCATCGACGAGACCGTCCTCTTGGGTCCAGCAAAGCTCGTTGTCCAGTCCTCAGCACCGGACACGAACTCGTCCATCCTCCAAGGGATCAGCAACTCGATCTCTCCGGTGATCGGGCTTGCAGGACCCACCTTAATGAGGAAAGTGCGGGAATCGCTCGGCTTCATATCCAAACCTTGTGGGGGAACCGGTGACGGCAGGCGAATCTCGGGGTACTCATGCCGCGACCCTCAGAAGCGGATCGGAGGCCGTCGCCAAAGAAAGGTCGAGCGCCGGCGCCTCGTCGCCGGGCAATAGATGCGTGTAGCGGGAGAGCGTGAACGCGGCCGAGTGATGGCCGAGAGCACGACTGAGCTGGAGCAGGTTGGTCCCCTGACTCAGGTGGATCGAGGCGAAGGTGTGCCGGAACGTGTGAAAGCCCGCCCAAGACGCGTTTACCTCCTCGACCAACGGCTTGAGGCCACGGCGGCGCAGGTTGCCGGGCTCGATCGGGTTGCCGTCCCGGTTGGTGAATACGAGCGCCGTGGAGTCCTGATCTTTCACCGCGGCGAGGTGGGCGCGCAGTCGGTAGACGAGGGGCGCCGGCAGCCGAATCTCGCGCCGACCGTACTTCGTCTTCGGCGGCTCGATCCGCCCCTTGACCATCGCCCGACGGATGCAGACCTCGGGCTCGGAGCCGTCGATCTGGAAATGGAGGCGCTGGAGCGCGATCGCCTCGCTGATCCGCAGGCCGCAGGTCGCCAGAACCTCGAACAGCAGCCGGTGGCGCTCCGGCGCCATCGCCAGGACCGCCGCCAGCTGCTCGCGGCTGAACACCTTGATCTCCTCCTCCTCGTCGGCGATCTCCTCGCGGTGCGGGAGCGCCAGCCCCTGCGAGGGGTTGTGTCGAATCAGCCCCTCCCGCTTCGCGGTGCTGAGGGCCGCGCGAAGCGGGATCACGATGTTGGCGATCGTCGCATCGCCGAGGCGCTTTCCCTGCTCGCCCTCGTCGGCGAGCCAGTCCACGAAGCGGGCGAGCTGGAAGGTGGTCACGTCGACCAGCCTCAACTTGGCCGGGAACCAGGGATGAGCGTGCTTGGCGATCAGCCGCCGGTATTCGTCGCGGGTGTTCTCGCGGAAGCCGCGACGGCCCTGCCCGCGATAGCGCTCGACCCATTCATCGAGGAAGCGTAGGAAGGGGGTCGTCGTCGGCTCTTGGAGCTCGCCGCGGTCGCGGTCGGTTTCGCTCTCGCGCTTGATCCGCCGCGCCTCCTCATAGGTGCGGGCGTTGCGCTTGCGCTGCTTGCCGGCGACGCGAATTACGGTGACGTAGCCGACGATCTGGCCGTGGCCGTCGATGCGCTTGAAGACGCCGGGGGTCTTGGTCTTGACCAAGCGGCGACGGTCGCCGCAGCCTGGACGGTTCTGGGAGACGGACGTATCCTGAGAATCGCTCATGAGCTAACTCCTCGTGAGCCGGGGGCGGGCCGTTGTCGCGGCGCCGCCCCATTTGCATTATCGGACAAAACATTAACAGGATGATGCGGCTCGTCGGCCTGCCCGAAGACTGCGCAATCCCAGCTCTCATGGGACATACAGGCGATCAGCGACACGGCCTGCCTCCAGCCTTCGTCACGTAGTCATCGAGCGTCTGACGCCGATATAGCGGCGTGCGTCCGTCGTATCCGTCGGGGGCGAGCCTGCCGGCGCTGGTCAGTTCGTAGATGCGCTTGCGCGAGACGCAGATGTAGCGGCCGGCGGCCTCGGGGTTCAGGTAGCCCTCGGCCTCGGGGGCTCCGCCTCGGATGCGATCGGCGACCTGCTCGGCGACCGTCTCCGCCAGCGCGTCCACGAAGCGCTCATCGGCCCGCAGCACCGGCAATCCGAACGGCCGTTTGCCGGCAGCCCGCACGCCCGCCATCAGCGAACCTCCTCCCCCAGCCAGTCGACCGACTTGCCGGGGTCGGCGAGGGTCCGGCAGATCGGCGCGAAGGGCCCGCGCTCGACCAAGTCCTCCAGCAGGCAGATCGAGACCTCGACCTCCGGTGCCTCCGCGAGATCGGGGTCCTGGCGGCAAAGCGCGAGCACCGTGCGGCGGCGATCCTCGAGCTGGTACTTGAGCCGGCGGCCGGCGAGGACGACCAGGACGCTCGGGAAGACCGGGTAGAGCCGCGACCACAGCGCCACCGGCCCGCCGTCCGAACCTCCGGCCGGGACCGTGCGACGGTAGAGCCGGACATAGCGCGCGATCCGATGGGCCAGGTCGGCGGCCGAGCGGGTAGCGCGGTCGAGCTCGATGAATCGGTAGGCGATGCTGGTCCGCCCGTCGAGCTCGGCGAGTTGGTAGGTGAGGACGGCGTCGGCGATCAACTGCTCGGCCGCCCGCCGCCCCGGCGGCGGGGCGAGCGAATGGGCGATCTCGTGGAACCAGTTGAAAGGGCCGCATTCGTCCTCGCGCTCGCGCGCCGCCCGCACGAAGGCGATACCGGCGTCGTTGACGGCGATCGTGTGCTCGTGCAGCGCCCCGGCGGCCTGGTCGGGCGCGATCGCCTTGCAGCGCGCCTCGGCGCGGCTCGGGATCGCCGCCACCGTCTCGGCGCCGCGCTGGGTCAGGTGCCACAGGAGCCGTCGACCCGACACGCCGGTCCCGGCCGCGAGTCCCGCCTCGCGAAGCCGCGCGAGTTGGCACTGAGTCCAGCGGCGCGAGGTGCCCGGCGTATGCAGCGCGTGGACCTGCCGGGTCAGCAAGAGCCGATGCTGGTTCAGGCTTTCGAGGATCGCCACGGCAGTTGGCCCGATGCGCGGCAGCGTCTGCTCGGCGGCGGTCAACCGTTCGCCTCCGTGTCCAGAGTCTGCTTGCCGCCGCTCGGGCCCGGCCGCCGATCCGCCCGCCCACCGAGAAGGTGCTTGACGATCTCCTGCGGGTGGCGGTCGAGGCGCTCCAGCGTCTCGGCGACCGAGGCGCGGCGCAGGCTGCGATCGATCGCGGCGTCGAGCTGCGACACCGCCTCCGGATGGCACTCGACCGGGAACAGCTCCTCGACCGGAGCGCCCGCCAGGCGGAAAGGCCGGCTGATCTCACCGTCGAGGGTGACGGAGGCGAGGCTGTGGAAGCGCGGAAGCCGACCGACGGTCTCGGCGTCGAGCTCGCCGCCGAGCTCGCGGGCAAGCAACCCGGCGCCTTTCGCGTTCAGCGCCGTCGTCACCAGGTGAGAACGGTTGGTGGTGACGGCATCGCGAGTCGCGGCGCTCAGGCGCTCGGGGTTCTGATTCAGGAGCAGCGCCCGCACCCCGAACTTCGCGACCTGCTCCAGCAGCGCCGCCAGCGTTCCCGAGGATGCGCCGTCGTATATCTGGACCTCGTCTAGCCAGATGTAGAACTCGCGGCGTCGCTTGGGCGGAACGTCGGCCCGCGACCTCGCGGCGTGCAGGGCGTCGAAGACGACGAAGTTGGCAATCAGCCGGTCACGCCCCGATCCCGATCCGGGGCAGACGAGGACGATCTGCCCCCGGTCCATCGCCGCGCGGATGTCATAGGTCGCGAGCGGGTTGCCGAGCAGGGCGGCGGTGGTCGGCGCGGCGCGCAGGCGGTCGATCAGGTTCGTCACCGGCGTGATCGCCTCGGGCGGCAGGAGCGGGAACCGCTCGGTGAAGAACCGGCGCACCGGAGCCGAGACGTGGGGCAGCACCTTCCCCCGCCAGTCCTCGTCGCTGAGCAGGACGGGAATCTCGAAGATCGTCGGCGCCAGCTCGGCCGGGAGGCGACGGGCGAGGTCGACCATCGCCTGCGCGGCCTGGGTCGTGAGGTTGAGCGCCCGGGCGTTGATCTCATCCCAGCGAAGCGCCGAGGCGAAGGCATCGACCACGGCGTCGACCTGCCCGGCCGCCCGCCTCGGCGAGCGGCCGGCCACAGCGAACAGGTTCCACGCCGGCTGGCGGTCGGGGTCGGCGAGGTTCACCTCCACGACGCGCTCGCGCAGCCCCTCCTCGGTCAGGTAGCCCTTGATCCGTTCGATCGCGTCGAGGTGCGGGTCGAGGAACAGGCAGCCGTGTCCCGAGCGCGCGATGTGCAGAAACTGGCCGATCGCGGTCTCGGTCTTGCCGAACCGCGAGCGACCCGACATGTAGAAGAAGAAGGTGTCGCGAAGCGGCACGCCGACCATCCGCTCTCCCGCTTCGGTCTCGACCTTGCCGAGCGGCAGCAGGCCCGCCTGCCCAGCGAAGGTCGGCAGCGCTCGCGGCGGGGGCGGCACCGCCCCGCCCGAGCGCAAGACGTTCGGCGCCGGGCATCGCTTGCTCGGCGGCTTCAGCAGGCCGGCGACCTCGCTCGCCGTGACGAGGCGCCGCCGCGCGGGGCGGAACAGACCGGAGGCGAGGCGCCGGTCGAACCGGCGGCGGCGTCCGGGCAGGTCCGAGCCGAGGAAGGCGACACCGGGAACGCGAAGGCCCGAGACGCGCAGGTGGTTCTCTCCCGCGAAGGCGTCGAAGGCCGCCAGCATCCCGGCGAGCTGCGCCTTCGCCCGGCCGGGCACCGGCGAGGCGACCCGGATCAGGACCTGAATCTCGAACAGCGGCTCGGCAGTCCCGAGCTTGCGCGTCAGCGCTTGGCGGCCGACCCATCTCTCCACGAGCTCGCCCGGCGGCGCCCCGCCGCGACGGCGATCTCCGGCGCCGAGGAGATCGGCCAGCTCGTCTCCGGGCGAAGTCGAGGGCTGGCGGCGGGCGCGGCGAAGCAACCGCCGCCGCAGGCGCCGACGCTTCCCCGGCGTGATGGGCAGCAGGTCGACGCAGATCGTCGCCTCGTCACCGCCGCCGGGGTCGAGGGCGTCGATCGCGCGCGCGAACCCCGCGAGAGGATCGGGATCGAGCCCGGCCGCTCGCAACGGCTCGCTGCTCGCCCTGGCAAGCACCAGCTCGGCGCGGGCGACCTCCAGATCGTCGGGCTCGACCGACGCATCGTCACGTTCCACCGACGCCTCAGGTACGGGCCGCAGCTCTACGCCGTGGTAGGCGGCGATCGCCGCGCGCAGCGCTCCGCGAGCATGGGCGGGCACCTCCATGCCGTAGCGGAGCTTCCCGGCCGGGTCGGCGTCGAGCCTCAGGCGCACCGCGCTCGCGGGAGCGTCGAGCAGACCGCGTATCGCTCGACGCGATCGGCTGAGCCCGGACGCGAAGCGAACGACGGACTCGGGGGAGGGATCGAAGGAGTCGGCGGGAACTGCGAGCATCGCCACGCGGTGATCGAGAGCCCGGCGAGTGACAACGAGGCGGGCGACGAGCACCGCACAGGCGAAGCTCAGCAGAGCCCCGGCGAGGCTGATGGCGGCGGGGCGTCCCGCGAGCTCCAGGAGCGACCGGCCCCATCGGGGGACGGATGAGGCGACGAGCCCGATCGCGACCGCCGCCGCAAGGAGAGCGAGCGGGACTGCGTCCCGCCGGTTCGACTCACTCATGATCGCTTCTCCCGATGGGGCTATAGATGTCAGCGGAGCGCGGCCAGCTCGATGCCAGTCCGCAAGCGGCCTTCGGACATCGCTTCGATTTCGCGGTGCGAGCCCCGTTGCGAGCCCCGACACGAGCCCTCTGACGAGCCCCGACACGAGCCCCGTTGCGAACCGGGCTCGGCATCACGTTTTGCCCTTCCCGTCGAGGCTGTGGCGAGCAGCGGCCACGACGACAAGCCGTGCGACCGGAGGGCATACGGCGTTGCCGATCTGGAGGAAGCAGCGGGTTCGCGATCCCTGCCAGGGGTAGTCGGTCGGGAAGCCCTGCAGGACGGCGGCCTCCTCGACGCTGACGCGGATCGCGTCCTCGAACTGCGACGGCCACTCCTTCGCCGATCGCGCATTGGAGGTCCGGTATGCCCTCGGCGTCGAGATTCGCGGGTCGGCCAGCACGGTCGTCGCCGGTCGCTTCCTCGTCCATTCCGGCCGGAGATCAGCCATCGCTCTCCACGCCTTTCGCAGAGCGCTCGACGGTCCACGACCCCGAGGCAGAGTCGATGGTTCGGGCAGGGCAGGTGACCGGCCGGACGAGACCCTGCGGTCGGCTGCCACTCGCCGTCTGGTTGTTGGTGAAGGTGACGGCGTCCCGCGCCCAGCCGAGGGCGTCGGCCATGCTGACCCAGGGCGACAGCTCCTCCTCCCCCTCTCGGACCTCGTCTGGGCGACGCGGGTTGTATGAGCGATGGGTCGGGGCGGGCAGCTCGGCCGGGCCGTCGAGCGAGGCGACCAGGTAGGCGCGCTTGCGGGTCTGCGGGACGCCGTACTGCTCGGCGCTCAGCACCCCGGCGGTCGCGTCGTAGCCGTGGGCGGCGAGCAGCCCTGCGAACAGCGACCAAAGCTCGAGGACGCCCGGCACCTGCTCCAGCGCCACCCAGCGGGGGCGCAGCGCCACCGCCCAGCGCAGCGGCTCGACCGTGAGCAGCGACCACGGATCACGGCAAGCGGCGAGGTGCTCGGCGCGGGTGTCGTGCCCGGCGGCAAGCTCGTGGGCGCAGGCGATCACCCGCTCCTTGTCGAAGCGCCCGAGGTTCTTGCCGGCGGTCGAGTACGCCTGGCAGGGTGGCGAGCCGACCAGTCCCCAGACCGGGGCGAAAGCCTCAGGGTCGAGCGCGGCGATGTCGGCTTCGATCCGCTCATGCCCGGCGGCCCGCGCCGTGGCGCAGGCCCAGCGATCGTTGTCGATCCCGACAGCCGTGTAACCGAGCTCGCGCAGGCCCTCGTCCCAGCCGCCGGCACCGGCGAAGAGGTCGACGATCCGGCCGGGCTGCATCAGCTCACCGCCTCCCGGCGCGATTCCGTCGCGCGCTCGTATTCGAGGATGCGGCGCCCGATCCACTCCGCGATCTGCGGGACGAGGGCGTTGCCGAGGGCGGCAAGGCGGTCCACCCGATGGGGAACCCCATCAGCCACTCGACCCACGGCGGGTTCAGCGGCCCAGTGGCCCCGTAGCTCCTCGCCAGCCGGCCCGCCGAGCGCTTGTGCTCGGCCTTCGTGTTGCTCGCGATCGGCGTCGGGAAGACCGGCTCCCGAGCAACAACCGCCGTCTTCAAGTTCTCCCCGCCCTGGCGACCCGAGTTCCCCGGCCCTCCCTGACTGTCGCTCCGTGTCGGTGTCGGCCAGGTCCTCCGCTCGGCTTCGTTGACCGCCCGCCCGAGCTCGTTGCCGCTCGGCCCTGGGTTCCGACGCTGCCCCGGCTTCGGCATCCCGTGCGGGGTAGGCCACGATCCAGACCCGCTTTCGCGGGTGGGGTGCCCCGAACTCTCTAGCCGACAGGCACGCCCACTCCGCGTCATACCGTGCTTCGGCCAGGTCTCCGAGAACTCGTCCGATGGGGCCTCGGTCCCAGCGCTTCCCCTTCCCGGTGAGGAGGGCGGGCACGTTCTCCACGACGACGTAGTCGGGTCGAAGCTCGCGAACGATCCGGGCGAACTCGGACCAAAGACCCGAGCGGGCGCCGTCGATCCCGGCTCCCCTGCCGGCGCTGCTGAGGTCCTGGCAGGGGAAGCCGCCGCAGATGAGGTCGACCGGGGCGAGGTTGCTGGCGCCGACCTCTCGCACGTCCTCGTATCGGGCGGCGTCGGGGAAGTGATGGGCGAGGACGGCCCGGCAGTAGGCGTCCTGCTCGACCTGCCATGAGACGCGCATCCCCGCTCGCTCGAAGCCGAGCTCGAATCCGCCGATACCCGAAAAAAGGCTGCCGACATTCACGCCCCGCCCCTCGGTCGCGCGCTGCCGGCTGCCTTGAAGACCGGGACGTAGGCTCGGCCCGAGTCGCGGTAGCGCCGCAGGAACCGACGCCATCCCCGCCGGGCCTCCGGGACCGTGGGCGCGCTGACGCGCAAGACGGCCCGGCTCCCCCGCGCCCCGGTCAGCGCGACCGTCACCTCGCCGTCCCGGTAGGGGACGTGCTGGAGCGCCCGATGCGATCGCAGGGCGTGGGCCGCTCGCCGGGCGGCGGCGCTGCCCTTCTCGTCCTGCGGGTCCTGCCGCCGGGTCGGCGGGTGATGCTCGGCCGCTTCGTCTTCGACCTCCTCGACCGGGGCGGCTGGCACGGGCGGGAAAGCTGCTGCCGGCCGGTCCTCCTGCGAGGTCGGCCGGTCGGGCTCGCCGCCCGCGAGGACGAACAGCGCTGCGACGCCGAGAAAGATCGCACTGGAGAGGGCCAGGATCACCCGCGCCGCGCTCGGGTCGAGCGGGCGGTCGAGCAGGGCGCGAAGCCGGTCAGCCATCGCTGCCGTCCTCGGTGCTGGGCGGGTGGGCGTAGCCGAAGATCGGCGCCGGCATCCCGTACTGGACGGCCTGGGTGGGCAGGAACGGCCCCGAGCGGGCGACCCGATCGCCGAAGTTGCCGTCGATCGTCGTGATCTGCCCGCTGGGGAAGACGCGCTCGACGATGCCGATGTGATCGCTGGCGGTCGGGCCGCTGCCGTAGAGGACGGCATCGCCGGGAGCCGGCGTCGCGGTCGGTGGCAGGACGCGGGCGCCGTTCGGCTCAGCCGCTGAAAAGGGTGGCTCGCCGGGAGCCGTGGCGCCGGGCAGACCGCCGCCTTCGTGGGCCTCCGCCCATTCGTAGACGGTGCCTGAGTAGGCGTAGGTCGCGGTACTGCCCTCCAGCGGAACGCCCGCCCGCTTCCATACCCAGGCGACGAACAGCGAGCACCATTCGACGCACGGCCCGTAGGGGTTGCAGTTCGTACCGGGGGGGTCCTCGCTGCGGCCGAGCTGGCTCTGTGCAATGCGGACGATCTCGTTGCCGCTCGCCCCGGCCAGCAAGCTCGACCCGCAGGACGAGCCACCCCCGCTCGCGGCGGTTTCGGTCGCCGCCGGGCTAGTCGGCGACGGCGATCCTTTGCCGCGGAAGCCGTACTCGACGGCCCGCGCCATTACCTCGTCGGCGTAGTTGGCGACGCCGTCCGAGCAGGCGCCGTAGTAGTTGCAGGCGACCTCCCGATAGGCGGCGAAGGAATCCCCCGCGAGCCCGAAGACCGGACGCAGCATCCGGGCGGCGGTGAAGATCGCATCGGCGGGATCAAAGGGGTCGGCACCGCCGCCGTCCGCATCGACCTTGTAGCGCTCCCAGATCGTCGGCCCCGACCCTGGGCTACAGGCGCTTTCGCGCACCATCCCGATTTGCATCGGGCCGCCGCAGCCGGAGGGGTTGACCTCGGCGCAGGTGCGGTGGCCGCACTCCTGGTAGCCGATCGAGGCGAGGAAGCCCCAATCGACATCGAAGCGCTGCCCGGCCTGCTGGTAGATGCGGAGCCGCTTGGGCGGAATCTCGCGCACCGCGGCTTTCGTCGCCGGGGCGGCGAGGGCCGAGCCGCCCCCGCCCATGCAGGCGATCTCGCTGCCGAGGATCGCCATCGCCGTGCCAGCGATCGCGACGACCACGGCCGCGAGGACACCGACCGCGACCAGGGCGAGAGCCGATCCGCCGCGATGCCTGGCCCTCATCGCTCGCGGCCTTTCCGCCACTTGCGCCAGCGCCGGGATGGCGGCGGGGCATCCGGGCGGGGATCGGGCCGCTTCTCCGCAGCTGGCGGCTTCCTCGCGGCCTCGCCGCTGCGCTCACGCTCGGCACGGAGCTCCGCGCCAAGGGTGTCATCGCCCTGGGGAGGGGACGTGGCCTTGCGAGCCGGCGGCTGCCCGGCGGCGGATTGTTTGCCCTCGCGTTTGGCAGGACGCCCCGGCGGCTTCTCCTCGGAGCGCTGATCGCGCGGCGGGGCATCGACGGTCGCCGTATCGCCGGTGGGGCGCTTGCGCCTGCGAGCGCCTTTGCCCGACGTGCCGGCCGCCGAAGGCTCATCGGACGAAGCCCGCGCTGGGGAGCCCGAGGTGCCCTTCCCGGTCTCGCCGCCGGTCGAAGGCGCCGCCGGGCGCGGGCGCTGGGTCGGCTCCGGCGCGTCGATGGGAGGCGCGTCGTCCCCGACCGGCCTGCTGTGGCTGGTGCCGAAAAGAGGGGCCCGGCGCGAGTCGCCCTCCCCGCCCCGGCGGACGGCGCCAACCAAGCGACCAGGCGCGCCCGCTGCCGAGCGGGCGCCGCGCCGCAGGGGCTGCGCGAAGCGCCCCGCCATGCGCCCGCCCGCGTAGACCGAGAGCAGCTTCAGCGAGGCATCCCGTCCCGGCGCCTTCGGCCCGGTCGCGATCCCGATCAGGCTGTCGGCGAGGGTCTTCCGCTGGAGGAAGACGGCCCAGAAGAAAAGCGACTGGAGGCCGAAGGACATCAGCCAGCCGAGCTGGTCGGTCGCGCTCGACAGGGCGCCGCTGACGGCGAGCAGGATCGCCAGGATCAGCGAGTAGGCGGCCTTGCGCAGCAGGTAGCCGGCCAGCTTCTCCAGCCATCCCTTAAAGAAGTCGTGACCGCGACCGGGGATCACCGCCGCGATCAGCGCGACCGGGCTGAAGGCGAGCAGGAGCAGCAGCAGGACCTGGGCGAGGATCACCCCGATCGAGAGCGACCCCAGCAGCAGGAAGGCGCCGAGCTCGCCGACGAACAGAACCATCGCCAGCAGCAGCCGCTGGTACTGGCCGCCCTCCTCCATCGCATCGGTCGCCGGCTTGTCGGCGACGCCGAGGCGATAGCCCGAGCGCTCCGCGTCGGGGAGGTCGGAGGCGTCGCCGTCGTTTAGGGCGTCGTACTCCTTGCCGCGTTCGTCGTGCTCATCGACGCCGAGGCTGTAGCGGAGGAAACGGGGGGCGTACTTGTTCGCGTTGTTGACGCAGACCTTGCCGTCCGCGGTGATCTCGGTCCCGGTCTGGAGGCGGCGGGCGAGCGTGGCGTCGCGATCGGGGTTGAAGGACAGCGGCCGTACCGCGACCGACTCGGGATCGGACTCCTTCGAGCCGGTGCCGGCGCGGACGCAGTGTTCGATCCCGCCGAAG
This sequence comes from uncultured Solirubrobacterales bacterium, assembly GCA_963718755.1. GTDB lineage: Bacteria > Actinomycetota > Thermoleophilia > Solirubrobacterales > 70-9 > VRUE01. The sequence goes on along the minus strand of OY970376.1, from coordinate 1,873,283 downwards.
TTGAGGACGACCCAGGGCTTGAAGACGAGCAGGTCGAACAGCTCGTTTGCCGTGTCCTCCTTCGCCTGCCGGGCGCTCGTCGCGTTGCCGTGGGAGGAGATCGACAGGAACGCCCCCGACATCTCATTCGTCCACTTGGAGACGCTGCCGATCGTCGCCCCCGGCTGGGAGACGAAGAACAGGGCGAGTACGACGTAGACCAGCGACAGCCCCAGCGCCCCCGCCGTCTCGGAGTAGCGACGAAGGACGAGTGCCTTCCACATCGCCCAGATGCCGGCGATCGCCACAGCGAGCACAAGCCACGGCTCGCCGAGGACACCGGCATAGATCGAGTGGATCGCGCGGGAGACTGGCGCGAGTGCCCCGGCGCCTCCGGTGGCTTGCGAGCCGTTGACCAGATCGAGGCCGAAGGCGAAGCCGAAAAGAGTGATGAGCAGGTTCGCCAGGAAGCTCGTCCCGAGCCAGAGGACCTGGGCGAGGAAGAAGGCGATCATCGGCGGGACGCCGGAGACGTCCACCCCACCGGTCAGCGATGCCTCGACCGCGTCGAAGTGCTGGTCGAGCGAGTAGTTGGTGAGCGGGTAGCGGCCGGCGATCCCCTCGCCGCCGACCTGGGGCGAGGGTCCGACGTTGCCCCAGACATCGCTCGCCGCGCCCGAGACGGGATGGGCGAGCAGCACGATCAGCGCCGCCAGGCAGAGCGTCGCGATGACACGCCGACTCACGCGGCCACCGCCCGAGGGGTGTTGTCGAGCGCCGCCAGGAGCTCGCCGAAGACGAGGTCGAAGCGCAGCTCGCCGACCCGCCCGTCGAGGTCGCGCATCAGGCAGAGCCCCTGCCGGTATTCGCGCAGACGAGCCCGCGCTGCGCCGTCTTCGAGGTCGAGCCCGATCTGCGCGATCCCCGCCCTCGCCTCGGCGTCGGTCTCCTGGCCGAACAGGAAGTAGACGCCGAACAGCTCGGCCAGCTCGCCGAGGTCGGCGAGGCGCTGGGTTGCCACCAGGACCGTCGCGTTCAAGGCGCGGCCGAGCCGGATGATCCGGTTGAGCAGCGAGCGGCCCTGCGTCGAGGCGAGCAGGAACCACGCCTCGTCCAGCACGACCACCTTGTGGCGGCTGCGGTCGCCCGCGATCAGCCGCAGCGCCAGGGCGGCGACCAGGGAGAGGGTCGCCACCGAGACGCGCTCGGCGCGGGTGTAGGTCTCGCGCGAGGCGCCGGGGTCGGGCAGGCTGAGGCCCGGCGTGCGGATCGTGATTACCGACCGCTCAACCTCGATCGGCTTGGCCTCGCCGGTACCGAAGCCCAGCCTCGCGAGGCCGAAGTCCGAGAGCACGTCCAGCGCCTCGGCGGCCTCGCGTCCCGTCTCGGCCTCGGCCGAGCGCAGCCGGTCTATGACGCCGCGCAGGCTGCGCTCCCCCGCCCGCACCGCATCGCGGACGGCGCGGTCGATCGCTACCTCCCAGGAGGGCGGCGGATCGCGCAACAGCTCTAGGAGGTAGCTGGACGCAAGCTCCTCGCGCAGCTCGGGCAGGCCGATCGCCAGCGGGTCGAGCTTGCCCCGGTGCTCGGGGGCGCCCGAGAGCTCAAGGACCTCGACCTCGCCCTCAAGCTCGGCGACGCGGTCCAGGCCGTGGTCGGGCTTGGGATCGAAGTCAACGACCAGCGAGCCACGACGCTGGGCGGCGAAGGCGATCGACTGCGCTGCGATCGTCTTGCCTGAGCCGAGCGTCCCAGCGAGGAGCACCGCCGAGGCTCGCGCCTCGCGCGGCGCCTCGGTCGGGTCGTAGAAGACGGGGCGGGCGCCGCCGGCCGGGGAGAAGCCGATGTAGATGCCCTCGGTCGAGCCGACGTGCGCGGTCGCGATCGGCACCGCCGCGCCGAACTGCTCGACCGTCATCTGCTGCACGTAGTCGGGCACCGAGCCGCCGCCGGGCTGGGGCAGGTGGTCGGCAAAGAGCGCGTGCTGGAGGCCGCGCGGGCGGTACAGCGCCACGTCGCCGAAGCGCTCGCGCAGCGCCCCGACCCGGCGCTCCAGCTCCTCGCGGTCGGGAGCGCCTACCGCAAGGGAGATCGAGGCCCGCAGCATCGGCGGATGTGCCGAGGACTGCAGGATCGCCTCGTACTCGCGGGCGAGCTCGCGGTCCTCCTCGGCCAGCACCCCCGGACCACTCGCGCCCTCCATCTGCTCGCGGTAGGCGTGCTCGACATCGAGGATGCGCTTGCGCACCTGGCCGAGCGCTTCGCGGTTGCCGATCCAATCGGCGTGCAGGACCGCATCGACCGGGAAGCCGGCGTCTTCGGCCGGGCCGAAAAGAATCTCGGCGGCGCCGGGGAACTCGGCCTCCTCGGCGAGTGATCCCGCGCAGAGGAAGGCTTGGTAGGCGGTGCCCTCCTCGGCCTCGACCTCAAGCGACGGCGGCTCGCCGGGATGCTCGGTCGCGGGCGCGTTGGCGCAGCGCCAAAGCTCGGACTCCTGGGGCTCGTAGGCGACCGATCCGCCGGGCGCGACGACGACCAGCGCGTCCGGTTGCCAGTGCCGGTCAAGCGCGGGCTCGGCGACGCCGCGACAGGCGGCGCGGCACAGCATCCAGTGCAGCTCCTCGGTCGATGCTCGTTTCAGGGCGAGCGCCCCATTGAGGCGGTCGAAGGTGCGCTGCTCGACGGCCGCCAGCGCCTCGAGCTCCGAGCCAGAGATCGGCTGCGGCGCACCGACGCCGGCAAGCTCCTCGACCCGGCGGCGTACCCGTCCGAACGAGCGCAGAGCGCTCGGGCCGCTCCCGCCCTCGGCCAGCGAGACGGCGATGTAGACCTCGGGGACGTGGGAGCGGAGATCGCGTAGCCGCGTTTCGTGGCCCTCCAGGTAGCGCCGCCAGCCCTCGGCGTCGGCGTGGCGCTCGTCCGCGAGGTCGGCGAGGTCAGCCGCGTAGCGCTCGGCGGGATAGGCCCGCTGGACCCTCCAGATCGAGAAGTCGGCGCCGGCTAGGTGGGCGAAGCGCTCAAGCCGGCGCAGCAGCCTCCGCTTCTCCGCGGTCGGCAGGAAGGGATAGGCGATCGTGTCGGCGCGGTAGAGCGCCGCCGCCTCCCCGCCCGGCCCGATCAGGACGTTCCGCCTCGCGTAGCGCAGCGGGAACCGGGTCATGGGCGCACCTCCAGGACCTCGCCCTCCTCCAGCGCCAGCCGCCGCGCGCTCATGTCTCCCCGGCGCGCTCGCCTGCCCGGTGCCTGCGCCACCCGCCGGCGCCGCCAACCGGAGCCGCGCACCGGGACGGCCTGCGAGAAGAAGACGATCGCCGGGCCGCGGACCCGACCCCGGCGAAGGCGGGGCGAGCGCTCGTCGGGCGCGACCCACAGCTCCCCACCCAGCAGATGCGTCCGGCCCGCCGCCGGCAGCGGGCGGCCAAGGGAGCGCCGCAGCGGTGCCAGGTGGGCCGCGAGCCAGGAGAGCGCGAAGCGGTCCGCGCGCCGCCCGTCCGGGGTCGCCTGCGTCGCCAGGGTCGCGACGGCCGCCGGGATCACGACCAGCCGCAGCGGCCAGTCGAGCAGCCCGAGCACCAGGCCGCCGATCCACGTTGCCACCAGCGCGCCGGCTGCGGCGACCGACCCGCCGACCCGACCCCCGGCGCTTGCGCCCGCGAGCCCGGCGAGCCCGGCGAGGGCCAGCGTCACCGCCGCCGATCCCGAGCCGATCGCGACGACAGCGAGAAGCGCCGCGCTCGCGTAGGCCAGCCAGCGCAGCGGCACCCCTCCCGGCACCGGCAGCGGCCGGCCCTCGATCGAGTAGATGCGGCGCTCGGGGCGGAAGATCCGCTGGTAGGAGCGGATCGGCTCGTAGCCGTCGCTCACGGCAGAATCCGATTTCCGATCGCCCGCGCCGCGTCGGCGACCTGGTCAGGCGAGAAGACGAGCCAGCCGACCAGGATCGCGGCCAGCAGGAAGACAGCGAGGTCGGTGAACTTCCTGTTGAGGAGGAAGACCAGCCCGACGATCGCAATAAGGCCTCCGTAGATCGAAGCCGCCCAGCGGCGTAGCTCCGAGCCGATGTTGCGGCCCACGTCGTTGCCGCCAGCGGCGAACGCGTCCGGCACCAGCCACAGCGCCGCCGCGAGGACGAGGACCAAGGCCAGGGCGACTGCCAGCCGCCGGCTCACGAGAGCGCCCCTTCGACCTGCTCGACGTACCAGCGGTCCTGCCGGACGAGCCCGAGCCGGTAGGCGAACGAGACGATCGCCCCGCTCGCCACGTCACGGACCCGCACGGTGGCGATCACCGTGCGCCGGGCACCTTCCCAGCTCCCGACCTGCTTCACGCTCGCGACGGCGACGAGCTCGAAGCCGTTACCGGGCGGCGTCACCGTCGCGCCCGGGGCGAGGAGATAGGAGAGATCGCCGGGACTCGCAGCCGTCAGGTAGGCGGGCAGGAAGCGCCGGACGAGCCCGGCGATCGCCTCCGCGTCAGGACCGGCGACGGGCCGGGGCGGCTCGACGCTCGCCCCGACCCCTGCCGGTCCGGCGACGAGCGCCGGCACTCCCAGGGCCGCCACCTCGGCCGCGTCTTCGCGGACGATCGGGACGGCAAGGTAGAGAGTGCGGGCGTCGTCGAGCCCGCAAGCGACCGTGACGATCGCCTGGCGGTCGCCGAGATCGCGGACTGCGGCGACCTCGGCCTGCTCGACCTGGGCGACGGTGCCGGTCCCACCGGGAGCCGGCGCCGAGGTGCCAGGCGCGAGATATGGAGCCAGCGCCTGCGACGAGGCATCCGTGAGGTAGGCCCGCGCGAACCGAACCGCGAAGGCGGCGGTCGCGGGGTCGGCGGCGCTGCTTCGATCGGCGGCGGGCGAGCCGTCCTGCCGAGGCTCGGTGAGCACGCCGGAAACCCCCCGCAGGAACAGGAGCCCGACCAGCGCCCACAGCGCCACCCGGCCCACAGCCCGGAGCGCCGAGCCGACCGAGCGACCGTCACCTTCGCGCCGCTTGGGCTGAGCACCAATTCCTATTGACACTTCTAGACCACCTCCGTTGTCGTGCTTGGTGCCAGCCGATTTGCTGGCTCACGACTACGGGGCGACGAGGTGCCAAAGTGGTCACAAGGAAACAAGCGAATGCTTGTATGTGTGTGTTACTTCACGCCTAGACGGGCGGCGCCTACTACGCCGCCCGCTCAGGGTGGGAACACTCCGAAAGATCAGCGCGAGGAATCCTCAGGACTCGTTGTGAGCCCTGAAGCGAGCTGCTGGACGACCCAGCAGCAGGTGAAGTCGACCAGCTCGTAGCGGACATGGATGCCCTGGCGGCGTCGCCTGACGACGCCAGCCTCGTGCAGGGTGGCGAGCTGCTGGGATATGCGCTGCTGGCTCACCGCGAAGCAAGCCGTAAGTGCGCTGACGGTGGCGCCGCCCCGTTCGTTGAGGACTTCGATCAGTCGAATCCGGGTGGGATCGCCCAGCACTTTCAACATCGCCGCGACCATCTCGACGGTGTCCTCGGGCAACGGGTCGCTTTGCACCGATGCGGCTGCTTGCTGTCTTTGCCAATCGACCATTTCACTACTACAGGGCGCGAAGGGTAAAAAGTGGTCCCCCCTTTTCTTCGAAATGTGTGAAAAGTCGCTCTGCGCCGCACAAAAAAACTCCGGCCCCGAAGGGCCAGAGTCGATGGCTCCCTTAGATTCCGGCTTCTCAGCGCAACCTGAGAACCGTGCCGGGATAGATGAGGTCGGGGTCGCCCGTCCCTATGCGATCCTCATTCAGCCGCCATAGGCGCGCTACCTCACTGGCGATCTCCGTGTCGTCAGCCCCCGCCGTCAGCAAGGCTTGGGCGATATGCGATAGGCAGTCACCAGGCCGCACGACGTAGGAGCCTTTACCGCCGAGATTTCGACCTGAATCGACCGGCATCGCGGGGATCGGTTGGGGTACGTGCGGCGCTTCCTGCTCAGTGGGTTTTCCCGGCGGGGCTTCGCTCGATGACGCAGGCTGTGATGCGGCGTGCCGCTCGATCGGCTTCTGCTGCGGTGCGACGATCGACTGATTCGCGACCGGCTCCGAGGTGGCCGGTTCTGATGCCTGCTGCTGCATGGGTTCAGGTGCAGAGGCGTCGGGCTCCGGGACCGGGGCGGGCGGAGGCGGTGCCGCTTCGATCGGCGCCTCAGTAGCAGCACCGGTCACTTCTTCCGCCGAAGGCGCTTCGGTGTCCACTTCGGGTCCGGTTTCGACGGCCCTGCCTTCTTCACCGCCAGCCGACGCAGGCACTTCTTCCAGGCTCGTTTCTTCGCCGCCAGGATCAAGGTCGGGAGGTACTGGCACTTCGACCTCGGGCACCGTGCCCACCCCTTCGGTGTCGGCCTCGCCAGCCAAAGCGACACCGGGGAAGACGCTGGCGAGGACGAGCATCGAGCACAGCACCAGGGCGACGAGTCGCCGGCCGGGAGAAGGACCCGATCGCAGGTCGGGAGAGATGGAAGTCAGATGCTGAATTAGGTTTGCCATCGCTTTTCTCCTTGCCGTCGAGGGCGTGCTTTTCAGTTCATGGGATCGGCTACGCAGCGAAAGCTTTTGGGGCCGCCTACGTCCGGGGTGACCCCGACATCGCCGTTGTCAGCGATAAAGAGGACATCGAGTTTGCCCGGCCTGCTGCTGGACGGGTAGACCTCGCTGGTCAACTCGCCCCCCGACGCGAGCTCAACCTGGGGAGTCGCGAGCGCGACCATCAGCTCCGCATGAGTCGGCAACCGCCGGCCTGCCCTTTCTCGGTTGTCGGTCAGCGAGCAGTCGAACGCCGCAGTGCTGTACGACTCGGGCGGACGAGCCTGCACCTCGACGCAAATGTCGGCGATCGGGATCGTCGGCACGAAAGCCTGAGGGCAACTGTCAAGGAAGCGAGCGGCGGGCTGACCACCCAGCCGAGCGGCGTTTTGCGCGCGGGGAACCGGGCGCAGGCTCGACTCCTTGACGACCCTGCGACCGATCGAGTTCGACTTGAACTGCTTGCTCGTCAGGCTGCGCTTCCTGATGTCTGAGCCGTCGATCTTGGACACGGCGTAGGCACCGCCGCTTCCCAGGGCGATGAACAGCGCCAGGGTCGCGACGACGTTGGAGTAAGTGAATCGGGGTCGCGGCACTCTCAGCATTCGGATCTCTCCTCGGCTTTAGATGGTCGGCCTATCCCGTAGAGCATGGCCTGCCTCTCACTCGGATCGCAAGCTCTGGACCGTTACCCGGCTCCAGCGGATAGCCACTCTCGCCCGGTATGTGAGGACGGAAGCGCCACTCCTGAACGCCGCAAGTGCGCTTGAAGGGATAGAGGATGCGCCAGGAGCCATCGGGGCCAGCGCGGACCGTGCGAAACGTCTGCCATTCGCCCGTTGCGAGCCACTGCAACTCGACCAGCTTGCCTCCCTCGGGTAGTGGCCGTCCCCGGATGCGACCGCTGAAAGTGACGGAACCGCCATTCAGAATGTGCTTCGGCTGAGCCGTGAAAGACGAAGCCGCCTTCACCAGCAGGATCGCCGTGCCTTCGACCGGCAGGACCGTCGCCGTGCCCGGATAGGCAAAGCGGAAAGTATGCGATGCCCGAGCCTCTACTACGTATGCGAAGCGTCCGCGAGCATTGGTCGTTATCGAGCCCTCTAGCTGCTCGGCTTCGTTCTCCATGCGTGAGTAGACGAGGACCTTTGCATCGGTCAACGGGTGCCCGGCCCGGTTGACTAGCTGGCCGGCGAAGCGCACCCGGCGTCCGAACGGAACCTTGGCTCGCGGCTCGAGGACGGTCCGGCGCACCTTGCCCTCTCTGCCTTTGCGGGTGACAGTCCGCTTCTCGACTACGCCGACCTTCATCGAGGTCGCGATCCGCAGCGGCAGCCTCAGCCGCATCGGCTGGCCGTCGAGGCGTCGATCCGTGCCAGCCAGATTGTTCGCCTGGTCGTGCGCGGTGGCGCGCAGTTCGTAATCGCCCGACGGAAGCGAGGCATCGTCTACCCGAGTGACCAGATGATCGCCCTCCTGGGTGGTCGGCAGAACCTGCCAGGTGCCGGACCCGGCGCGGCTGATCTCGATCACGCCACCGCCCAGGCCGGAGACGCGATCGGTGACGAGCACGGCCACCCGCGTCGGATCCTCGACATTCGGAGCCTCAAAGCCGAGCTGCGGCGGCTCGGGGTCGAAGCGCAGCCGGACCGACTCGAATGCGTTCGCCGCCTGCTGATTGCCAGCCTCGTCCCCTCGCCAGAGCCGCAGCACCCACTCCCCTGGCGAGGGGACCGCCAGATTGTCGACCGCCGCGATCGCGGGCCCAATGCGGTCGCCACTCACGCACTCCTCACTACCCGCACGGCAGAGCCGGTAGTAGGCGGCGCTGATCGGAGCCCGATCGGGTTCGGCCTGATTGACCCAGGCGAGATCGAAGTCGTTGCTATTTCGCCATGCGTCGCCGCCGACGACCCCCACCGGCACCGCACCCGGGGCACCGTTGTCGATCCGCACCGTGACGGCGGCCGACTCAGCGCGGTTGCCGGCCGCGTCCTCGGCCATGATCGTCAATGGCTGCGAGCCTTCGGAAGCGTCGGCAGTATTGATCTCGATCCCACCTGGCCCGTTCGTACAGGGAACGCGCTGCGAGTAACTGCACGTCCGGGAGTCGCTTCCGCGCAGACCTCCGCTGACGAACGCGGATACGCTTTTGACACCAACATTGTCGGTGGCGTCGTACTCAAAGCTCTGTTTTCCGCGCACCCACTCCCCCTGCGTGAGCGGCACGCTCGGGACTATCCCGACCGAGGGAGTGATCCCGTCCACTACCGTCGCCTCCGCGGCGAAGGTGCGGATGAAGTTCTGGCCGCGCGCCGAGCAGAACTCACGCGAAGGAGCGCCCACGCATACGACGCGCTGGACGATCCGCGTCGCGCCGCCAAGGTCGTATGCGCGCAAACGCGCTGCCGACGTCTGGGCGAAGTTGGGGCGTGGACAGTTGCGGTTGGCGCGGATGTTCTTGATCGAGACCAGCGAGGCGTCGGGACGCTGGGCGAAAAACTGGAGGGCGTAGCGACAGTCGCGACGCTGCGCATGACCGGACCAGCGCAGACGCGAGAAGGTCGTTCCGGGCGGGGCGTTGAGAACAAACCCGGACTGCGCATCCTTCGCGACCCAGCCGAGGCCCGGCACGTTCGCCGCGACCAATCCGCGCAAGGGGGGTCCCAGTGGATCGCAGGCGCGTCGCCACTTCATCCCCCGCGTGGCGAAGCTCTCGAATGCCGAGCTGACGTAGCCGGCATCGTCGGCCTGACACGCGGAAATCGTGTATTCGCCGGCAACCGCCGGACGGGGAGCGGCGGGAACTCCCAGGATCGCGAGGGCGACGACAGGGACCGCAAGGCTGCGCAGAGGCTTCGTCGCCAGGCACATCATGGACCTCCAAACTGCGGCCCGGAGTTTGCCGGGACGGGGGCGGGTTCGGGTTCGGGAGTCGGGACTTCATTGGTCGGTTCGGGTTCGGGAGTCGGTTCAAACTGCGGTGGCGGCGAGAGTTCGGGTTCCGGCTCTGGCTCGGGCTGTGGTTCCGGTTCAGGGGTCGGTTCCGGGGCGGGCGCTTCTTCCACAGGCGGTTCGGCCGGCGTATAGGTCGGTCCCTGAGATTCTGCGGGCGGCGCGGTCGTGGGTTCCGGTTCGCTCTCGGGCGCCGGCGCAATCAGGCCCTTCGCAGCGCGAAGCGGATCGACGCCCTGCTCGACGCAGTACGTCGCACCGCCGCCGATCGCGATGCAGCTGGCGATCACGGAGGCAACGGTGCCGGGCCGAGCTGCGGCGAGTGGGGTCGGGTCGACCGTGCGGTAGTAGGTCGTCGCCGCGTGCTGCTTGATCTGGGCGCTACTGTCGAGAACGTGCTGTTTCAGGGATGAGAATCCATCCGCTGACTTCTGCGCCAGCCGCTCCAAGACGCCTGGACTGACGCCTTCGGTGACCGGGGCCGGGAGCATCGCGCCGGCCTTCTCACGCCAGGCGATCAGCCTCTCGCTAAACAGCTCGCAGCGCTCGCAATGGGAAAGGTGCTCGCGGGCCTGCGCGGACTCGTCCGGCGTCGAGACGCCGCAGACGAAGCGCACGACCATTGGCTCGCCACGCAGGCAGCCACCACCGGCGAGTCGGGCCAGGCTCGTCCGTGCCTGATCCATGATCGCTAGGAGCTCACGCTTGACGGTGCGTTCCGACAGACCGAGGCGGTCGGCGATCTGCGGGCGTTTGTAGCCGGCGCCGTAAAGGGCGAGCACGTCCCGCCTGCGATCCGACAGCGAGGAGGAAACCTCGTCGACCAGCATCGTCAGGTCGGCGTCGTCTTCGAGGGCAATCAACTCCTCGGCGGGACCCGGCTCATGAGCGGCGAACGTCGCGATCTCATCCTGGACGGGATCGACCGCGAGCTCGCGTCGGTGGCGATCTGCCTCGCGGTTCAGGTAGCGAAAGGCCGCCGTGCGAATCCAAGCGTAGACCTTGCCCGGCGCTGAAACGTCTTCCGCTTCGTCCAGGAAGGCCTTGCAGGCGTACTGCACCGCCTCCTCGATCTGTTCGGAGGAGCACTCGGGGAAACGGGTGGATAGCTGCGTTCGGAGCTTCCCCCCGCGCTCACCGCAGACGAAGCTGTCGAGCAAGACATCGGTGCCGTTCGTGGGGGGCGTGGTCGAAGGATCAGAGCCCATCACCTCTACAGGGCGAGAAGGGGCGAAAGTGGTCCCCCCTCTTGATGATGCTGTACTTCTCATGGCACCTCCAAAGCTGCTGGAGCCGAAGTCCTTTGGCGCTGCCCGACCGCCACTACAACGTCGATCGTACCCGTGTTTTGGAGCTACAAACCTTGATGTTTATCAGTGTCACTGACTATTCCAACTAACATGCCTTGTGCCCTCTCCGGGCGTTCGGAACGTCACTAGATTGCTGGTGAGCAGTCGTGCGCGGAGCGCCGCTGGTGTTGGCTCCACCAGCCTGTCGTCGTTCCAGTAGCGGACGAAGGCAGGCGCTTCTCAGGTCGCGGACCGCCTCTGCAGCCTGTCTCGATCTCCCGCTCGTCGAAACACAATCGACCCAATCCGAGGTCGGCAGCCGACCGCGACACCAGCCAAACTTGTGAAGTTCCCTATGGTGAAGTTGTCCGTTAACGCAGACGATCCCCGACATGGGCGGCGACCTTGGGAGGAACCTTCGGCGCGTGCGCGAGCGCCGCGAAATGACGCAGGAAGATGTCGCTGCGCGCAGCGGCGTTCACTCCACGGAGGTCAGCAGGATCGAGGCGGGCAAACGCGATCCGCAAGTCTCGACGTTGGAACGGCTCGCCGAGGCGGTGGAAGTCTCGCCCGGTGAGTTGCTTCGCAAGCGCCGCAAGCGCTCCTGAGAGGCTAGGCAGCGAACAGCCCGAGAATGAAGCGGGCCGTCTCTGTTGGCTCCAAGATCTCATCCCCACACTCGGGCTGGAGCAGGCCGGTTCTTCGGAGGTCGCGAATTGCGTCGGTGAAGGCCTCGACCTCCCTGCGGTCGTCCGCGTCGGTGACGATCCTCGCAGAGAGTTGACGAGCAGTCGGATAGTGAGGATGCAGTTCGGCGACCTCTTCGAGAATCAGACGGGCAATCGTCGTGGTGTCGTACTTGGCCGATGGCCGGACAGCCATCATGTCGTTTGCTCCGCCAGGCGATAGACGGGCCGGCCAACCTGCTCGCCGCCGTTCTCCTTCACCACCGTGCGAAGTTGGACGAGACATCGCAGGTGGTACTGCACCCACGCGCCGCCGAGCGTGCCCTCGAAGATCCGCAAGAGATCGGTCGCCGGGACCGGCGCGTCAATCCACCGCAGAGCCTCGATGATTTCCACCCGCACAGGGTGGGCGGCGCGCTCGGCGAGCGCGTCCCAGCAGAAGTTCGCAGACCGTTCGTCGTCCTCCGACATTTCGGGCGACAGCGTAGGCCTATCTAAATGTCTCGATCACTTCGGACATTGGGATCGTAAAAAGGTTGCGCCCGAGGATCGGGTCTGCTAAAGGCGCGCGGTATGGGCCGAACCCCCAGCCAACTCGCAGGCCGGGGAGTTCGGCTCATGCCGTTTGGCGCTTGAAATCAGCCGACCTTCGTGATGGACACCATCGGCAGAGCCGACTGAGTGGCTGCGATCTTCATGTTCTCACCCCCTCCCAATTGCTAAAGAAATCCGGAGTAAATGTAGCGTGCGGAGCGTTTTGAAATGAATGAGGCGCTACTTAGGAAATTCACTAGACTTCGCTCAGCACACTGCAGGGCACTTGGAGGGAGTTCCGTGGCGGCAAGGATCTGGACGGGCATCAGAGCGCGGGCTAAGTACCTGCGTCGTCTGTCCGTGGTCTTCGCCTTTGAGATCCGACTGAAGATCGTCACCGAGCTGTACATGCGGGAGATGAGCCCCAAACAGTTCCATGAGGAATTTGGAGGCGGCTCGCTGGGCAGAGTTGATCGGCACTTCAAAAAACTCGCCAAGGAGGGCTGGGTAAGGCACACGTACAGCGAGGGTCCGGGAGGCAAGCGGTACGGCGGCGTCGAGCACTTCTACAGGGCAAGCGAGCTTGCCTTTTGCGATCAGGACACCTGGGCCTTGCTGCCGTACTCGATCCGGGTCGCCTTCAGTTGGAATGCCTTCAAGCAGATCGCCAAGCGGTTGCGGGAAGCGATGGAAGCTGCGACTTTCGAGGCGCGGCCGGATCGACACCTCACCGGCACACAGATTCTGCTCGATGAACGCGGCTGGGAAAGAGTGATCGACGCGTTCAGCGCCGAGTTCGCCTCACAGTTTGAGGAGCAAGAGGACGCCCGGCGGCGCACTTCGCGCACGGGGGAGGAATTGATGCGGGTTAGCTCTGTCCTGATGCTGTTCGAGTCGCCGACGAGAAGCGGCCTGCGAATCGGCCCGAGCCTCATGGAGAATCGCAGGGAGCCGCCGATTCCGTTCCCGCTTCGGCTCTCAAAAGTCTTCGCTGACGAGGTATGCATGCAGATCATCGCGGAGGCGAATCAGCGCGCCATCAGCGCACCGCTGTTTTTCAAGGAGGTAGGCGGTGAGTCCGTTAAGGCAGTTCGCCGCCGTTTCAGGATGCTCGCCAACATCTGTTGGTTGAAGCAGGTCGATCAGAAGACGGGCGGGGAGCGGCGGGCAGGGGTCGAGCTTTTCTACAGAGCAACGGGCCCGGCGATCTTCAAGGATGACCGCACCTGGGCCGACGTGCCGGACCCACTCAAGGAGTCGAGTGGTTGGACGATCTTCGAGCGACTTTCAGAACAGGTCAAAGAGGCGATGGTGGCGGGCGCCTTCGACAGCCGAGAGGATCGAGTCCTGGCTTGGTCAATCCTTGCGCTGGATCAGAGGGGTTGGGAAAAAGTGACCGCCTCGGTGGAGGCCCTGTTGACGTTCGTGCTCAAAGAGCAAACGCTGGCACAGGCCCGCATAAAGAAATCGGGTGAGAGACCGATCGTCGTGACGGTTGCCCTAGCGGCATTCGAGTCGCCGCTGGAGTCGGTGAAGGAACCGTAAAAAGCACGGCGAAATCGGTTCGCGCGGCGGGCGTGAACGTGCGGACCGAAGACCGTAGGGTGTCGGGCGCTGGCTTGGAACCTCAGCGGGAAAAAACCCTTTCGGTCGATTCACCTCCCATGATCGCCGAGGGGCCGAGCGTTCCTTCCGGCTGATTCCCAGTCAGGGAGAACGGAGGAGCGGGCGGGCCCGGGACTGATGAAACCCGGTCCCGCCCCCTCTCCCTACTCGCCCTCGTCCTCCTGCGACCACTGACGGCTTCGTTCCTCCAACCCATGACGGCTCCAACGGATCTCCGCGATTGGATCGAAGGTCTTCGACTGACCCGCGCGCAGCTTGGTGGCCAGCTTCATTGATGTCCGGGGTCTCGCTCGACGGGAGATGTGATCGTGAAGGCTCCGGCATGTGCCTCGGCGAGGGTCCAATTGATCCCGTCGAGGAGGGCGCAGTCGATTCGGACGCCCAGGCCGGTCGCGATCTTGATGAGCGTGTCAATCCGTGGCACGCGCGCCCCTCGCTCCAGCAGGCCGATCTCGGTCCGGTGAAGCGAGCAGCGAAGCCCCAGCTCTTCCTGAGATATGCCCGCCCCATCGCGGATACGTCGCAGGTTCTCGCCGAATTGCCTGGCAACCTCCATCACGCCCCGCCTTGCGGTCGGGCATGACTGGCAGATGACTCGTCGGACTCGGGCGGTAAGCCAGGGTGGATCGAGGCCGCAACGATCACGTCGCGCTTGCCGGTATGCCCAGGTTCGATCGTCCACCGATTGCTGAGCTGCCCTGCAGCGAGGAGCGTGGCGCCGCGTTCCAGCTTTCGGATGTCGCGCCGGTGGGCGAGCGCGTCCGGTACTTCGATCTGACAGCTTGCCCACGTCCACAGCGTCTGCGGCCGCTCAGGATCAGCGACCGGGAACTCCACCTCCAGCAGGATGATCGGCTCGCCATTTGGGCTTCGGGCGAGTTGTGGATCGTCGATCAGCGTTCCGGTCAGGATCGAGTGATTGAGCCCCGGCGGATTGGACTCGGGAAAACGGAGCCGGCGTCGGCGGTGCCTCCCTGCTCGATGCGCAGGCCGACCGGGCTCGCCCTCTCTGGAGTCGAGCTCAGCGAGAGCCTCTTGGCAGGCGTCGTAACCGAGCTGGAAGCGGCCGTCGGCGGCAGCATCCTCCCGGTTTGACCGTCCCTCGGCGCCTGACTCGACGAGGACGTTGGCGGCTTCGCCCTGCAAACGCCGGAGCAGCTCCATCAGATCGTGCGCCGGCATAGTCAGATCGAGCGTCTCGCGCGCGTCGCGCTCGTCCCAGCCGATGTCTTTCAGCAGGCGGAAGTCTTCGGCGAACTCCAAGCCCAATTGCTCGGCCTTGGCGAAGTCTCTGGTCCGCTCCAGGGCGATCCAGAAGTCCTCGATGCTGCCGAGGTGATTGCGGACCAGTTCATAGAGCCCTTCGCGCTGGCCGCGGTCGATGGTCGTGGTGATGGCGGGCACGACGCCCCTCCTCTCGATAGGGGCACCGAGGACGAGCCGGCGACGCGGTCCAGAACGGCCTACGTCGGTACCGTCTCTCTCGCATCGAAGGTTCGTTCTTCGGTGCCAGGCCCCGGGGCGTTACAGCGCCGCCGGGGCCGCTTATTCACGTTTCTCGCGGCCGAACGTAGGTGGACCGCGAGCCCCGCGCAAGGTCTAAATGGACCTGTCTCGAAGCTCATGTTGCCCCAGGCGTTGCCCCAGGGCTGTTTTTGGCCGTTTCTGGACACTCCCCAAAAACGCGAAAACCCGCTCTGTAAGCGGGTTTTCGTCCTATAGCGGGGGCAGGATTCGAACCTGCGACCTTCGGGTTATGAGCCCGACGAGCTACCTGGCTGCTCCACCCCGCGGCGGTTTGTCCATGCTAGCAACGGGGCGGTGGATCGGCCAAGCTCGGGTTGAGCGGGGGAGAATGGCTGCAATGGCGGTGGAGATGCAGACCCAGGGCTTCGAGGAGCGGGTCGACATGCTGCTGGGGCTGAACCTCGCGGCCAACGCAGACGCCTTCCGCGCGGCGCTCGAGCGAGCGCGGCCCGAGGACGCTCTGCGGGGCATCGTCGCCGCCGGCCGCTCGCCGCTGACGGATCGCGATGAGGGAATCGCTCTGGTCCTTCAGCAACCCGAGGCCATCGCTCGCAACTGGGGCTCCTCGATGGCCGGCTCACGCCGGGGTGATCAGCGCGTACCCGCCTTCTGGATCAGTGAGGATCAGCCAAAGCTCGGCTGGTGCTGGGACCGCAACCCCCACACCTGGCTGGGCACCGCTTCCTGCGCCGAGCGCATCGCCGGCTGACAGGCCCGGCCGGTTGCTTAGAGTGCCCGGCCCAATGGCTGAGAATCCTCAACGAGTTGCGGTGATCGACGTCGGCAGCAACTCGACGCGGTTGCTGATCGCCGACGTCAACGGTGACATCTCCGTCGTCGAGCGGCAGAGCAGGGTCACCAGATTGGGCCGGGGGGTCGATCTCTCCGGGCAGCTCGCTGACGAGGCGATCGAGGCTGCCTGCGCGGCGATCGCGGACTACGTCGAGATCTGCCGGGACTCCGGCGCCGAGCGGGTCACCGCGATCGCCACCAGTGCCGTCCGCGATGCCTCCAACGGCGAGGCCTTCGTCGCCGAGCTGCGCGAGCGCTTCGCGCTCTCCGCTCGAGTCCTCGACGGCGAGGAAGAGGCGCTTGCCACCTACCGCGGCGCCACGGCCGAAGAGCCACCGGCGATCCCCACCCTGGTCATCGACATCGGCGGCGGCTCAACCGAGATGATCGTCGGCACCGGTACCGAGATCGCCTATCACGACTCGCTCCAGGCGGGCGTTGTGCGCCACACCGAGCGCCACATCTCCGGCGATCCCCCCACCGCGGTCGAGCTCGAGGCTCTCGCCGACGACGTCAGGTCGCTGATCGCCGACGCCCTCGCCGGCCACGAGGAGGCCCGCGCCGCCGCCGGCATCGCCGTCGCCGGCACGCCGACCTCGCTCGCCGCGGTCGAGCTCGGCCTCGAGCCCTACGACCCCTCCCGGGTTCACGGCCGCGTCCTCTCGCTGGAGACGATCCAGCGCCTGCTCTCCCAGTTTGCATCTGCACCGCTCGCCGAACGCCAGGCCATTCCTGGTCTGCATCCCGACCGGGCCCCCAACATCATCGCCGGGTGCGTGATCCTGGTCGAGGCGATGCGCGCCTTCGCGCTCGACCGGATCCAGGTCTCTGAGCACGACATCCTCTACGGGATGGCGCTCGAGACCGCATCGCAAAGCGCGTAGATCGCCGTGAACAGGCGCGGGCCTACTCCGTGGGACCCGGTGTACAGGCGAGTTTTCCGCACCCGTCCAGTTGGGTAAACGTGTTACCCGAACCCCAAAAACTGGGTAAAGTGCATCTACCGAGTTATTAGTAGCCGCATATGCAGCTCCTAGACATTCCGGATAGGCGAGCGCATACTCGGCCCATCGGGGAAAGAGGTGAGGACGAGAGTCTCCATCACCGACTCCGGTCATAGGGTTCGGACGATTGCCGCATCATGGCGCCTCCCGCCGTCTGGGCCCATCGAATAAGAACTGGTCCCTGAAGACGTACCCCTGCCCGTCCTGAGGGGCCAACTTGAATCGACCGCCAGCGATGGCGGTCGATTCTCGTTTGGGACCGATTCGCCAATCTGGCTGGCCAGCCAGATTTTGGCTCTCTCAAGCCAGATTCGACTTGCGCGGGTAGACGACCTCGGGGTCGGTGAGGACGTTGACGAGGGTCGGTCGCCCCGATTCGAAGGCCCGCTCGAGCGCCGGCCGCAGCTGCTCGGGCTCGCTGACGACGACACCGTCGCAGCCGAGGGCCTCGACCACTTTCTCGTAGGGCGTTTCCGGTCGAAGCTCGGCCGCGACCGAATAGCCGTAGAGGAATTTCATCGGGTGATGCTCGAGTGCCCAGATGCCGTTGTTGCCCATCACGCCCACCACAGGCAGACCGTGACGCGCCAAAGTGTCGAACTCCATGCCCGCGAAGCCGAACGCGCCATCGCCGAGCAACAGGCAGACCTGCCGGTCCGGGTGGGCGAGCTTTGCCCCGATCGCCTGGCCGGGCCCAGCGCCGAGACAGCCGAACGGACCGGGATCCATCCAGCAGCCCGGTTCGAAGGTCTCGATGAAGCGGCCGGCGTAGGAGACGAAGTCGCCGCCGTCGCCGATCACGATTGCGTCGCGATCGAGCACCTCCCCCAGCTCCTTGTAGACGCGAACGGGGTGCAGCGGCGAGCGGGCGTCGTTCAGCTCCGTCTCCTCGGCGGCCCGCTTCTGGGCCTCGACCCCGCGCAGTTGATCGAGCCAAGTATCGGTGCGCGCCCGCTGCTTACCGCCGGCCGACTCGCGAATCGCCATCACGCTCGCGGCAACGTCGCCGACCAGGTCGACCTCCGGCGCCCGATTCGCGGTCAAAGCGTTCGGCGCAACGTCCAGCCGGATCAGCTTCGTCTCCTCGCCAAAGCTGCCGCCAAAACCGAGACGGAAATCGAGCGGCACGCCGACGACAAGAGCCACGTCGGCCCCCTTGAGACCAGCTCCGCGCGCCCGGCTGAAAGCAAGCCCGTGGTCGGCCGCAATGCAGCCACGACCCAGCCCGTTGAGAAAGACCGGGATGCCGAGAGCCTCGGCCAGCGCTTGCAGCTGCTCCTCGCCGCGACCCCAGTAGAGGCCACTGCCGGCCATGATCGCGGGCCGCTCGGCGCCGGCCAGCAGCGCCGCCGCCTCCTCGACCCCAGCCGCCGGTGCAGAGTCAGGGCCCGACGGTGCCGGCACCGCGGCCTCCGCCTCGCTGAAGACGACGTCGAGCGGGTAGTCGACGAAGGTTGGCCCGAAGGGCGCTGAGAGGGACAGATCGAGCGCCGCCGCGGTCCGCGCTGGGATCGCATCCGTCTCCCTCACCGTTTCCGCCGACTTGACCAGCGGCGAGACGAAGGGCAGGTGGTCGATCTCCTGTAGCGAGCCCGAGCCCCAGCGCAGCTCGGGCGCTCTGCCACCCAACACGCAAACGGGAGAGCAGTTCGCCTGTGCTCCGGCAATCGCGCTGATCCCGTTGGTCACCCCCGGACCGGCAGTGAGCGCGGCCACGCCGATCCGCCTGGTCGCCTTGGCGAAGCCCTCAGCGGCAAAGACCGCCGACTGCTCGTGCCGCACGTCGACGATCTCGATCCCCTCCGCTTTGCAGCCGTCGTAGATCGAGAACAGGTGCCCGCCGGAGAGCGTGAAGAGGTGGCTGACCCCCCTTGATTTCAAGGCTTTCGCCACAAGCCGCCCCCCGTGCTCAGACATACAGCGAGCCTATCGGCGCAGATACCATCGCTGATGCCCGGGTGGCGAAACTGGCAAAAGCGGCGCACTTAAAATGCGCTGCCCCTTAGGGGGCTTGCGGGTTCGAGTCCCGCCCCGGGCACTTCCTCCGCGGCTTTGGCACGGTTCTTGGCTTGCCTTGGGCACATTCGTGCCTGAGGGGCCATCGGTTCGTGCGTCTAAACGTCGGGTAAATGTTTGTACAGACCGCAACTAACCCGTTGCTACGGTGTCCCTACTGACGAAGACGACGCCATTCGTCAACGCCTTCCCTGGAGAGTGAAGCTTGGAGGCATCAGCTCTAACCCACGCCAGTCAGCGCGGACTTCTCGCCCGCCGCTCACCCCTGCTGAAGCTTCAGGGGGACGCAAAGCTGATCGCGATGGCGCGCAGTGGCAACGCTGGCGCCTTCGAGGCCATCGTCGACCGCTACCAGTCCCGCCTGCTGGGCTTCTGCCGCCAGATGCTTGGCTCCACCGAGGACGCCGAGGACGTCCTGCAGGAGGTCTTCGTCAACGCCTATCGGGCGATGCTCGCCGACGAGCGCGAGATCAACCTGCGCCCGTGGCTGTACCGGATCGCCCGCAACCGCTGCCTCAATCACCTGCGCAAACCGACCGCTGACGCGCAGGAATCGATGGACATGGTTCCCGTCGTCGAGGCGGCGACGACCGCGGAGAAGGTCAACAATCGCGAGGAGTTCCGCCAGCTGCTCTCAGACGTCGGCAAGCTTCCCGAGACGCAGCGCTCAGCGCTGCTGCTGCGCGAGATGGACGCGATGTCTTACGAGGAAATCGCCGCCGCGATGGAGACCAGCGTGCCCTCGGTCAAGTCGCTGCTGGTGCGGGCGCGGATCTCCCTCGCAGAGGCGAGCCAGGCACGCCAGCTGACCTGCGGCGAGGTGCGGCTCGAGCTGGCCGAGGCTGCCGAGGGGCTGCGCAAGGTTTCTGGCCCGGTCCGCCGCCATGTGCGCGACTGCGAGGAATGCGCCGACTTCCGCTCCCAAGTCCGCTCCAACGACAAGGTGATGGCGGCTCTGGCACCCGCGGGGGCGCTGGTGGCACTCAAGGGCCTCATCCTCTCCAAGCTTGGCTTCGGCGGCGCAAGTGGCAGTGCCTCGGCAGGCGCGACCGGCGGCGCAGCCGGCGCCGGTGCGACCGCAAGCGCCGGTGCCGGCGCAACTGCAGCGGCAACCGCGACCGGAGCCGGGGCAGTCGGTGGCGTCGGTGCCGCGATCAGCGGCGGCGGTGCGGCTGGCGGAATCGTTGGCGGTGCGATCGGCACCAAGGCCGTCGCTGTCGTCACCGCTGCCGTGATCACGGCGGGCGCGGTCGAGGTCAACCAGAAGGTCGACTGGAACCCGGCGCCGAAGAGCAATCCCGTGGCCCAGTCTTCTTCCTCCACCCCCGGCCCGCTCACCCTCGGGGAACGCCACGCCGTAGTCGTGCAGCCGACCCCGCAGACGGCGGAGCCGGTCGTGGCCCCCACCCCTGAGCCACCGGCTCCGGCGCCCGTCGCGACCGAGCCGGCTCCGGAAGCTGCCGTTGCTCCCGCTCCCGCCGAACAGACTCCTCCGGTCGAGATCGACACTGAATCAGCGCCGGCGAAAGCCACGGTGCCGAAACTGACCGGGGCCAAGTCGCCAACCGGGACCGCGGGCGCGCCCACCAGCGGCAGCGAAACCGTCGTCGTCACGGTAGGTGGATCGGCACCTCCCGCCGAAAGCTCTCCGCCGGCCGAAAGCGCACCGCCCAGCGAACCGGCACCGCCGAGCGAACCGCCGCCAGCTGAACCGCCGGCCGAATCCCCTCCGCCGCCACCTGCGGTTGAAGTCGGGCTCGGCGTCGAAGCCGGCTAGCGCCCCTAGCCCAGCCCAATCACTTTGAGCCGCCGCATCAGGCATTTGGCGGCGAAAGCACGCGTGTCCGCGATCGAGAAGCCGAACAGCTCGTAGTCGTCTTCGTCCTCCGGCGCCCACGGTGGCGAAAGGACACCCTCGGCGGCCGGCACCGACTCCTCCAGGGTGCGCTGGATCGCCTGCTTGTAGCGGTCGTCCTCGTGCGCCTTTTCGCGCAGGAAGACCGAGCCGAAGGCGACGTGGCGATGCTCGTCGCGGGCGACTTTCCCAAAGCCCTCGACGAAGCCGGGCAACGTTCCTTCGCGTTCGTTGAAGTCCATGATGAAGTGCTGGCCGGTGAGCGCCAGCATCCCCTCGATCACCATGTGGTAGAGGGTCACCGCCTCGACCAGGACCTCGGTGTCCTCGGGCTCGGCCGAGAGGCGGTCGGTGCGCTGCTTCAGCATCTCATCGAAGAGGCGACCGAAGTTGTCGTTGAGGTGCTCGGAGGTCTCCTCGAGCATCTGCGAGAGCTCTTCGGACTCGAGCACGCCGACCTCGCGGTAGAAGCGCTCGAAGAAGCGCACATGGCGGGCCTCGTCGGCGATCTGCGTGCAGAGGAAGATTTTCTGGTCCTCGGTCGGCGCCGCACGCATGATCGGCCCCAGCTCCTCGGCGACTTTCTGCTCGCCGATGAAGAAGGAGGAGAGCCCGTACATCCGCTGGAAGCGCTCTTCGGGGTCGATCCGCTCCTGCCAGTCCTCGCGGTCGCGGCTGAAGTCGAGCTCCTGGGTCTGCCACTGCTGGCGCTCCCAGAGACCGTAGAGCTCCCCGTAGGTGAGCAGCTTGATATCGGCGGTGCGATCGGCGGCCTCGTTCAGCGCCGGATCGGCGGTCGCCTGGAAGTCGGCTCGCTCGGTCCGCGATTGCGTTCCGGTTGCCTCTCTGGTGCCCATCTGCACTCTCCTCGGCTCGAATGCGGCGGTCGCTCCGAGACTAGCGCAGTCCTGGCCAGCCAGCCAGGATTACTGGCTCGGACATGCGCGGTCGAGGTTTGAGTCGCCTACCGGTTCAAACCTCGACCGCGCCCCAGAGAGACCTAGACCGAGTGCGTCCCCCCCGGCTCGAGCAGCACCACTCGCGATGAGGTCTTCTCCTCGACCTCGGCCTTGAAGGCGCCGCTGTCGGTCTCGATCGGCGGGAAGGTGTCGTAGTGCATCGGGATCACCGTGGCCGCCCCAAGCAGGTCGGCGGCGATCGCTGCATCGTGGCGATCCATCGTGTAGTGACCGCCGATCGGCAGCAGGGCGACATCGGGGTCGTGGCGCTGTGCGATCAGCTTCATGTCGCCGAAGAGGCAGGTGTCGCCGGCGTGGTAGACGGTCGTCTCGCCGATCCTGATCACGAGCCCGGCGGCGGGACCGATCGCGATGCCGTCCTCGGCGCTGTAGGGGGACTCTTCGGAGCCGGGGAGCGTGTTGGTGTGCCAGGCGGGAACGAGCGAGATGTAGCCCCACTCGAACTCGACCGAACCGCCGAAGTTCGGGTCGCTGACCCCCTCGATGCCCTGCCCTTCCAGCCACTTGGCGAGCTCGACGATCGCGACGCAGTGGGCGCCGGTCCGCTTCGCCACCGGCACCGCATCTGCCATGTGGTCGACGTGACCGTGGCTGATCGCGATGTGGGTCGGCTCGACTTCCTCAGCGGTCGCCACCGCAGATGGGTTGTTTGGCTTCAGGAAAGGGTCGACCAGCACGGTCGTCTCCCCCCCGCTCAGCTCAAAACACGACTGGCCGTGGAACTTGATCTCCATCTTCAGCTCTCTCCTTCCGGGGCTTCGCCCTCGCTCATCTCCTCTTTCAGTGCCCAGCCAACTGCGACTCCAACCATCATGCCCATCCGCGCCTCCTCCGCCAGCAGGGTCCGGACTGCTGCGATTCGCTCCTCCGGATCGGGAACGGTGGCTGCCTTCAGCGACTCGCTCTCGTGCGACTCGCCGAACCAGCCGCCCTCGGCAAGCGCCGCCGCCAGCACGCGCTGCAATTGCGGCGCCGCGCGGGCGACGATCGCCTCCGCCTCGGCGAACCGTCCCGCCTCGGCCAGACGCTCGATCGCGGCTTCGAGCCGCTGCTCGTCGTTCGACGCCATGGCGTGAGCCTAGACGCGGCGCAGCGCCGCGGCGGCGAGGCCCGCGAGGCCGCCGACGACGGCGCCCGCGAGGCCCGCAAAGACGTCGGCAGTCGACTCGAAGATCGGCAGCGCCAGCAGCACCGCCGCCGCCACCGCCACCCCGATCGGGTCGTAGTCCTGATCGATCGCGCCCCGCGCCTCGGCCCGGCGGATCGCGAACCAGGCGGCGAGGGCGCCCAGGGCCATGCCGTTGCCACCGGCGATCACGACGAAGTCGTCTTGGGCGTTGGCGATCCCGCCCGCCGCCAGCATCCCCAGGCCACCACAAGCCAGCAGCAGCAGTGCCGTCGGGGCGCTGCCAAGCCGGCGCTCGACTCCGATCCCGAAGATCGCCAGGGCGATCGCGACGACAAAGAGGTAGCCGACGTCGACGTAGGCGAAGGGGGCGGTCAGGTAGCGCCACCACTCGCCGTCGAGCGGCACGGTGAGGCCGCCGACGTCGATCAGCGAGGCGCCGGCCGCCTGCTCGACCAGGAGCAGCAGTGCCGAGCCGAGAATCGCCGCCAGCGTCGCATAGGGCCGGTTGGAGCCGGCGGCGACCGAGGGCAGCTTGATCCGCAGCAGGCGCTTGGCGGGCCCGCGGCGCGGCTTCGGCTCGAGCCCGTCCCCCCGGCGCTCCAGCTTCGGCGCCCGCTTGCGCAGCCTCGCACCGCAATAGGGGCACTCGGTCACATAGGGACTGACCTCGGAGCCGCAGTTCTTGCAGATCACGCTGAGCTCAGTCTCACTCATGGTCAATCGAGGATAACCGCCCTGTCGCGAGCGCTCACCGCGTGCCGCCGGTGGCATACTGCGGGAGAACCCATCTTCGAGGAGGAATACAGCGTGGAGTTGAAGAGTCTGACCGAGCAGAAATCGCTTCTGGCCGAGCTGGCGCCCGGCAAACGGACCCGCCTGCGCCGCCTGCTTTTCGAGTTCGGACCGGGCAACGGCACCCTGAT
The DNA here is from genome assembly GCA_963718755.1 of uncultured Solirubrobacterales bacterium. Lineage (GTDB taxonomy): Bacteria > Actinomycetota > Thermoleophilia > Solirubrobacterales > 70-9 > VRUE01. The sequence goes on along the minus strand of OY970376.1, from coordinate 1,849,447 downwards.
GCTGCTGCCGATCGATCAGGGCATAGAGCACGGCCCGCGCGACTTCTTCCCCAACCCCGCCTCCAAGGACCCCGACTACCAGTTCCGGCTCGCCGCCGAGGCCGGTTACTCGGCGCTCGCCTGCCAGATCGGCATGGCGAGCAAGTACTACCCCGATTACGCGGGCCAGGTGCCGCTGATCCTCAAGGTCAACGGCAAGACCGACATCCCCTCCTCCGCCAAGGCGTTCTCGAGCTGCAACGCCAGCGTCGAGGACGCGGTGCGGCTCGGCGCCGACGCGGTCGGCTACACCCTCTACGTCGGCTCGCCCCGCCAGGACGAGGATCTCGCTCAGCTCCGCACCGTGCGCGAGGACTGCGACCGCTACGGGATGCCGCTGATCGTCTGGTCCTACCCACGCGGCGAAGCCGTCGAGGGCAAGGGCGGGCCGAACTCCTTCTACGCGATCGACTACGCGGCCCGTCTGGCGATGGAGATGGGCGCCGACGTGGTCAAGCTCAACATGCCGAAGATCGACCCTGAGAAGGACAAGGACGCACAGCCCCCCTACAACGAGATGGAAATCGACCAGGCCGGAGCGATCCAGCACTGCGTCGAGTCGGCCGGGCGTGCCCTGGTCGTTCTCTCCGGCGGATCCAAGGTCGACGACGAGACGGTGCTGGGCCACACCCGCGAGATCATGCAGGCGGGCGGCAGCGGCGTCATCTTCGGCCGCAACGTCTGGCAGCGCGAGTGGAACGAGGCGCTGGAGATCATTGCTCAGATCAAGGAAACGCTGCTGAGCAACGTTCGCCGGATCCCCTGAGGCCCGTCCGGTAGGGGTTCCACTTAACTTTTTCCGAAGACAGCTGGTGGCTGTCCGCTGATGTCGCCGCGGAAAAAGTACAAGACGTTTCACCCCTACCGGACGGGCCTAGGCACGGCAGGCGAGTGAGTCTCGGCGTTAGATCGTGAGAAAAGACGTTGCCGGGAGCTTGGTGCTGTTTGCCATCGTCGCGTTGCTGGTGCTGCGGCCGTGGGAGGGCGATCCGGATGCTGGGCCGGCGTCCGCGACGGCCCCGGTGACTCGTGTGGTGGACGGGGACACGATCGAGGCTCGGATCGACGGGGAGGTCGAGGATGTGCGGCTGATTGGGGTCGATACGCCGGAGACGGTTAAGCGGGGGGAGCCGGTGGAGTGCTTTGGGCCGCGGGCTTCCGCCTTCACCCACCGCCAGCTCGAGGGCCGGCGGGTGCGGTTGGTCTTCGGCGTCGAGCGCCGTGACGTCTACGGCCGCCTGCTCGCCTATGCCTATCTCCGTGATCGACTCTTCAACTCGGCCCTGCTTCGCCGCGGCCTCGCCCGCTCATTGACGATCCCGCCGAACGATCGCTTTGCGGGGCTTTTTGAGCGTCTCGAGCTGACGGCTGCCCGTGCCGGCCGTGGCCTCTGGGGCGCCTGCGGGCCGTGATCGTCGTCACACCCACTGGCTGAGTATTGGGCTTGAGGTCTGCAAGCGCTCGTGCGGCTTTGCTACGGTGCCGCCGCGGCCCTTTGGGGCCCGCCCCTATGAGAATGCGGCAAAGCATCAACCAGTTCGAGGTTGCCTTCGAGCAGGAGACGACCTTGGAGCGTCGCCGGCGCGAGCAGCTGCGCCGGCGCGCGGCGAACCGCTCGCGGGAGCGTCGCATGACCCGCAACGAGCAGCACGGCAAAGTGCGCTTCAGCGTGCTGGCTGTCTGCCTGACCGCGACCGTCGTTGTTGTTGTTGTCTCGATGTTCGAGGCCCTCTCATTTCTGATGGCCTAAGCACGGGTCGCCAGCCGTGACTCCGCGATCCCCCGCCCAGGTTGAATAGACTCGCGCGCCGATGGCACGACGCTCGCTGAAGCCACAGCTGAACCAGATCCGCGCTTGGGTGCGGCAAGGACGCACCGACGCCTGGATCGCCCACCAGCTCGAGGTCTCCGCCTCGGAGCTGCGCGAGTTCCGCAAGCAGCACGACCTCACCCCCGACGGGGAGGAGGCCGGCGGCGGCGAAGTCGACCTCCGCGACGAGATCGAGGCCGAGGTCGAGGCCGCGACCGCCGAAGAGGCCGAGGAAGAGGAAGTCGAGGAGGACGAGGTCGAGGAGGACGAGGATGGCGAGGAGCGGCCGGCCCGCAAAGAGCAGAGCTCAGAGGACGGCGACGAGGCCGGTGGCACGCGCCCACGGCGGCGGCGGCGTCGCGGCAGGCGTGGCGGGCGTGGACGGCGCAAAGAGCTCGAGGCGACCTTCGACCACGGCGAGCGGGACGGCTACGGCCTCTGGCTCGATGCGGCGGTGAAAGACAATCCGGTCTACGCCGAGCACTGGGCTGACAAGCGCGAGGTGACTGTGCGCATCGAGGCGGACCAGATCGTCATCCGCCGCGCCGGCGAGAGCACCCCCGGCGCAAGCGACGACGACTCAGACGAGTAGCTGGCGACCGCCAGCGAAGTCGGTGGCCCCGCGCAAGTAGAGCCAGAAGGCTGCGTCGGCGAGCGAACGGTGATCGCCTCCGGGCTCGGGAGCGGCATCCATCGCCACCTGCAGGCACCAATCCGTTCCACGGCCGTAGAACTCCGCTAGCTCGGCCGCCAGAAAGGTCGGCCCGATCCGGCGCCGCAGCTCGTCCTGGATCGCGGCAACCACCCGGTCGGCCTGACGCCGCTCACGCTGGTCCTCGATCGCGCGCAGAACCCGCCATCCCTCCTCCCACTGGAAGAGCGCGTTCTCGAGCGGATAGGCCATTGGCCCCCAGGGTAGCGACGTCGTGGAGCGACCCAGGACTAGGAACTTGGCTGCTGGGGGATCTCGCGGAGCGGCGCATTGCGTGGTCCACATCCGCCCGGGTCAAGGCGGCCGCGGATGCGCCAGACGGTCACCGGCCCGCTGCGGTCGACCGGGACCACCGCAGGCTCGGCACGCAACCAGGATGCCTCTGGTGAACGAATCGGATCGCCGGGCTCGATGAAGTTGAGCAGCGGCGCCGTGACCAGGTAGTCGAGACCAGCAGCATTGACGGCGGCGCGGAACTCAGAGCAGGCCGGGATTGCGTTGAAGGTCCCGTGCGGGCCCTCGACGCCCAGGTAGCGGACGCGATTGGAGAGGTCGATGCCGTAGAAGCCGTACTGGAGGAATCCCGCCGTAGTGCCGGCGAGCCCGATGCGAGCGTCGCTGACGTCCCGAGCCCAGCGATAGGCGGAGTCGAGGTGCATGCCGGGGATGCTCGTATCAGGGTCCGCATTGGCAAAGCGATCGTCCAGGTAGTCGCGCTGCAGCGGGTAGCCGATCGCGAGGACCAGCAGGGCGAGCCCCGCAAAGCCACCCGCCACCGTGCCCCGCGACATTCCCCGGCTGCGGGCGAAGAGCAGCGCGGCTGGGATCAGGACGAAGAGCAGCGCGATCGCCCAGGCGAAAACCCGATCCGGATCGCGGACGACGGTGTCGGCGCGGTTGGTGACGACAAGGACAATGAGGAAGACCGCGAGCAGCAACCACTCGACAGGGAGGCGGCGCCGGGGGTGCCCCGGTCGCGCGCTGGGTTTTTCGCCAGGGGCGAGCTCAGCCGTCCGAGATTGCCCGTGGGGCGAAAAAGAGGACGCCGCGCCCGACCGGGGCACCCCCACCACCGCCCCGGCGAGGGGCAGCAGGGTGATGCCGGCGAGCAAAGCTGGGATGGCGTAGCGCAGGTTGATTCCGAAGCCCTCGGGGGCTCCCTCTATGCCGGCGGCACTTAGGGGGGTGAAGAGGTAGGCGAGCATGCCGAATAGGGCCACGCCGCCGATCCAGCGCAGGACGCGGGTTCGGCCCCAGAGAAGGGCCGTGATGCCGCCCGCAATCGCAGCGAGGATCACCAGCGGCCAGAGGGCGCCGAACGCTTCGTGCAGCTCCGGCCTGAAGTACTCGCTCCAGACGCCGGTGTCGGTTGCGTAGTGGGCGATGGAGAAGTCGGGCCGGCCCTCCTGCAGTCGCTCAGGATGGGGCAGCGTGATCGGCCCCAGATGCTCGAGCTGCGGCAACGGGTTGCCCGAGATCACCAGGTTGCGCAGGTACCAGTACCCCCCACCCGCCAGCCCCGCCGCGAACCACCATCCGGCTGCAGCCCAGCGGCGTCCGGTGGGTGCGAGCACGATGATCGCCAGCGTCAACGCGGCAGCCATTGCCAGCGCGGTCGACTTCGTTCCCACCGCCAGCCCCGTCGCCAGCCCGGCGACTGCCAGTGGGAGCATTTCGGCCGCGGGTCCTGTCACGGGGTGGGGCGCCCGGCGGGGCGCTGGGTTTTTCGCCAGGGGCGAGTGCGGCCGTCCGAGATTGCCCTTGGGGCGAAAAAGAGGACGCCGCTTCCCGCCGGGCGCCCCGCCCCGCGCCACCCGCGGAAGACGCGCCCCCCAGTTCGCGTTGACCAAGATTGCAATCGCGGCCAGGAGCAGCGCCGCCGCCATGACGTCGTTCTTTGCTGCCCCAGGCTCGCGCACCACAAGCGTGTGGCACTCGAGCAGGATCCCGGCAGCTACGACCGTAAGCGGACCACGTCCGTACGGCCTACCGATGCACCAAGCCGCGAGAAACGCCATCCCGAGCCAGCCAAAGTTGAGGAACAAGCTGAGCGTGTCTCGCTCAGCGATAACGATCCCCACGGCGTGGAGCAGCTCGGAATTCTGCGGGTAGAACCAGTTGGTGAAGACGGTCTCGGTGTAATGCAGCCCGGTCACCGAGTGGCTCTGCGCCATGTCCACCGCGAACGGCATGTGGTACCAGAGCGAGTCGAAGTTGAAAATGCCTCTGCTCAAGGCATCCGCCGTCGTCAGCCCCCAATGGGCAAAGACGATCGCGACCACACCCACGGCCACGAGCTGAGGAAGCCAAGACCTGGCGTCAATCCCACCGTTCGTCCCTGAGTGGGAGGCAGGGGTGGTCCGGTCGGGCGCGGCGTCCTGTTTTTCGCCCTGACCGCTCCCTGAGAGAGTCCCGCCGCCCGGCGAAAAACCCAGCGTGCGACCGGACCACCCCTGCCTCCCCCCAGCGCCAAACGCAAAAGCAGTCGCCACAGCCAGCGCCACGGATACAGCCACAACCGTCCCGGCATAGAGCAGACCGACGACCCCCAACAGCTCGGCGATCCAGATCAGCAGAGCAACGCCGACGACCGCCTCGACCAGATGCGCCAGGGCGCCCTCCCAATCGGGCATGAACCGCTGCCTGAGGCAAACGGCAGAGAACCCCAGCGAAAGGACCAGGAGGGCCAGCAGGGCGACGCTGAGGATGTAGGAGCCGGCGCTAACCACCGGTGCCTCCGGGGAGCCTGGGCGTCAGCCGCCGAGACCCTGGACGACGATCGGCGTCTCGCCTTCGGCGACCATCCCCTGCGCCCGTGCCCGGCGGGCGATCACGACCGGGTCGCCGGCGGTCTGGATCCGTTTGTGGAGGCGCTTGTTTTCGCGCAGCTTCTCGTGGAATTCGGCCTTGGCGGCGGTCGTCCCGGTGTAGGTCTTGACGAAGTCGATCACCGGGTTCAGGTAGGAGTAGAGGACGGTGGCGAGGACGAGGGTCAGTGCGATCCGCCCCACCCGGTCCCAGCGGACACGGCTGCCGCCGCGCCGCGCTGCCGATTTGCGCCTTGCGGCAGGTTTGCGGCGTGCGGTCGAGGTCGAGCGTCGTTTCGGCTGTGACCTCGTCCTGCTTGCCGGCCGGGAACGGGTCGCCATACCCGGACCTACGCGGCCGGGCACTGCATTCCTGCATTTAGGCGACGCGCTGGGCGAATGCCTGCAGGCCGGGAAACTCGGCAGAGGAGCCCAGCTCCTCCTCGATCCGCAAAAGCCGGTTGTACTTGGCCACCCGGTCTGACCGCGACGGGGCCCCGGTCTTGATCTGGCCGGCACCGGTGGCAACGGCGAGGTCTGCGATCGTCGTGTCCTCGGTCTCGCCGGAACGGTGGGAGATCACCGCCGTGTAGCCCGCCTCACGGGCAATGCGAATCGCCTCCAGGGTCTCGCTCAGGGTGCCGATCTGGTTGACCTTGACCAGGATCGAGTTGCCGACGCCGAGCTCGATCCCACGGCGCAGCCGCTCCGGATTGGTCACGAAGAGGTCGTCGCCGACCAGCTGCACGCGGGCACCGAGGCGCTCGGTCAGCAGCTTCCAGCCATCCCAGTCCTCCTCGTCCATGCCGTCCTCGATCGAGAGGATCGGGTAGCGCGAGCAGGCGTCCTCCCAGTAGGCAGCCATCTCCCCCGAGGAAAGCGTACGACCCTCGTGCTCGAGCACGTAGGCGCCGCCCTCGTACACCTCGCTGGTCGCAGGATCGAGCGCGACGAAGATGTCCGAGCCGGGCTCGAAGCCAGCGGCCTCAACCCCCTCGAGCACGGCCTGCAGTGCCGCCTCGTTGGAATCGAGATCGGGCGCAAACCCGCCCTCATCGCCGACCGCGGTCGAGAGTCCCTTTGAGGCGAGGCTCTTCTTCAAGGCGTGGAAGACCTCAGTCCCCATCCGCAAGCACTCGGCGAAGCTGGAAGCGCCCGCCGGCACCACCATGAACTCCTGGAAGTCGACCGAGTTGTCGGCATGGGCACCGCCGTTGAGCACGTTCATCATCGGCACCGGCAGCAGGGTCGGCTCGCCCCCCCCGTAGAGCTCAGCCAGGTAGCGGTAGAGCGGCTGGCCCGAATCGAGCGCCGCCGCCTTGGCCGCCGCCAGGGAGACGCCGAGGATGGCGTTAGCGCCGAGCCGGCCCTTGCTGGGCGTGCCGTCGAGTTCGATCAGCGTCTCGTCGAGGGCGCGCTGCTCGGAAGCACGCGCTCCCCTCAGCGCCGAGGCGATCTCTCCGTTGACGTTGTCGACCGCGCGCGAGACACCCTTGCCGAGCCAGGCCTCGCCTCCGTCGCGCAGCTCAACCGCCTCGAACTCACCGGTCGAGGCACCGGAGGGAACCGCGGCACGACCGATCTCGCCCGAATCGAGGGTCACTTCTGCCTCGACCGTCGGGTTGCCGCGCGAGTCGAGAATCTGGCGCGCGTGGATGGAGGCGATGGCGCTCACGGGCGCGCCAGTTTAATGATCCGGGCGGTCTATTCGGATTCGGCCGGCGGCGCTTCTTCAGCCGGCGGCGCTTCTTCAGCCGGGGGCGGGACGGCGCCTTCCGGCAGGCCTTCGGCCCCTTCGCTGCCGGCCGCACCGGGTTCGTCCAGCGGCTGCGGGCGCTGCGCCATCGGTTTGCCCTTTGGTTCGAGCGGGGTCACGGTTCCAGGCAGGGCCGGGACAAGCTGGAATACCGGGGCCGGGCAGGCTTCGGGCAAGCCGCCTTCCGGATCTGCTTCATAGCAGGCGGGAGGCGCCGAGGCCGGGTGGCTATCCGGCTCGAAATTCGCGCAGAGTTGCATCACATAGTCCGCGGCGCAGAAGGTTCGGGAAGTCCAATCGGAATTGAAAGTCGTGACGTACGCAGTGAAGTATTCCTGTTCGAGCCGCTGCCCAAGCGTGCTCTGGATCCGACTTTCGACCGCTTTCAGGTCCTGCACGCTTTCCGGCGTCGAGCTCAGCACTTCGAAGACGACGTAGCCGCGCGCGGCTTTCGCCGGTCCTCCGAGCTGCCCTTCTGAGGTGCTGAAGATCTCCGCGTCGATCGGTTCTTCGAGGCTGCCTTCCTGCATGCCTTTCTGCAGCCCACCGCTGGCTTTCGAGGCCGGGTCTTCGGAGTACTTCTTCGCCACCTTCTGCCAGTTTTCTTCCGAGTTGTCTTTGCTCAGGGACTCGAATGCCGCCTGGGCCTTCTTCTGATCTTTGTTGATGACCAGCCGTACGTCTCGGCTCGGTTTCTGCGTGAACTGGGTGGCCTTGGCCGCCTCGTAGTAGTTCTCGATTTCAGACTGGCTCGGATCAGGCGCATTTTCTTTCAACTGGGCCTGAAGCTGTTCGCCGAGGATCTGGTTTTTCACGCGTTCACTGACGTCGGCCGGCGTGTAGCGCGTTTCTTTGAGGAAGGTTTTGTACGCGGCGTCCGTTGGGAAGTTTTCTTTTTTAATTTTCTCCACTTCTTTGGCGACTTTGGCGTCGGTGACCTCGATGCCCCATTCGTCAGCCAAGCCCTGCAGCCAGATCGCTTCGAAGAGAGATTTCATCGCGTTTATCTTGACTTCTTCGTATTTGGGGTCGCCGGGTTTTGGCGGTTTTTGTTCGCCGGCCGCCACTGCCGCCAGCTCAAACGCATGATCGAACTGGGATTCGGAGACCTCACCGGCACTCCCCACGCCCTCGACCACGGCGATGTCACCCGAAGGCACGCTCGGGTCCCCAATGCCCTCACTCACGCCGACGATGACGAAGAGGGCGAGAAAGGACACGCCGAACAGAATCAAGCCCAATCTACGCGTGGCCGCGGGACCGCGGGCCGTAGCGCCCCCGCCCTTGCCAGACGTTCCTCTCCTGCCCTTGTCCGAACTCACGAAGCAGGGAGCATATCTTTTTCGACTAAAGCGGAGCTCAGTACCCCGCGAAGACCCTCGACCATCCCCAGCACAGCGGCCAAGCGCGCCTCGGGCTCGTCGGGAACTCGAACCGACGCGGTTTTCTCCCGCCACTCGTACAGCGCTCCCTCCACCCGCTCCCGCAACGCAGTCGCCTGCTCGGAATCGAGCTCGACGCCGACCACGCTGAGCCGGCCACCGCGCAACTCGACGCTCCGCGCGCCCGCCAGTTGCAGCTCGATCCGGGCACGCTGCAAAGCCAACAGGTTCTCGGCCTCGGCCGGCAACGGTCCGAAGCGATCGCTCAGCTCGTCGCGGATCGCGCGCAGGTCCCCCGGGGCGCGTGCCGCGACGATACGCCGGTGGACGTCGATCTTCGCCGCCTCGAAGGGAATGAACGATGCCGGCAGGTAGGCATCGACCGGCACGTCGAAGCGCAGCGGCTCCGGCGTCCCCTCGCCATCACCGGCGGCACCCGCCTCGGCCACCGCCTCGTCGATCATCTGGCAGTAGAGCTCGAAGCCGACTGCGGCGACGTGACCGGACTGCTCGTCGCCGAGCAGGTCGCCGGCACCGCGGATGTCGAGGTCCCTCATGGCGATCTTGAAGCCGGAGCCGAGCTCGGTGTGGTCGGCGAGGGTCGAGAGGCGCGCAGCGGCGTCCTCGGTCAGCGCCTCGGCCGAGGGGTAAAGCATGTAGGCGAAAGCGCGCTCCCGGGAACGCCCGACCCGGCCGCGGATCTGGTAAGCCTGAGCAAGCCCGAGCCGGTCAGCGCGCTCGACGATCAGCGTGTTCGCGGTCGGGATGTCCAGTCCCGACTCGATGATCGTCGTCGTCACCAGGCAGTCGGCCTCACCGCGCAGGAAGCGCATCATCGTCTCCTCCAGCTCCGTCTCGGCCATCTGGCCGTGGGCCTCGACCACGCGCGCTTTGGGGACGAGCCCGCGCAGCTGCTCGGCGACCTCAGGCAGACTCTCGATCCGGTTGTGCAGAAAGAACGCCTGGCCGCCGCGCTCGAGCTCACGCTCGATCGCCCGCTGCACCAGGTCCTCGTCATATGGGCCGACATAGGTGCGCACCGGCCGGCGGCCCTCGGGCGGCGTCTCGATCACCGAGATGTCGCGTAGCCCGGCCAGGCTCATCTGCAGGGTGCGCGGGATCGGCGTCGCCGAGAGGGAGAGGACGTCGACCTTCAACTTCAACTGCCGCAGCAGCTCCTTCTGCTTCACTCCGAAGCGCTGCTCCTCGTCCACGATCAGGAGGCCGAGGTCCTTGGCGCGGACATCGCGCGAGAGCAGCCGGTGCGTGCCGACCAGGACGTCGATCTCGCCCGCCGCGAACCGCTTCAACACCTCCTTCACCTCGGCCGGCTTGCGCAGCCGCGAGACCCAGTCGAGGGTGAAGGGAAGGTCGGCGAGGCGCTCGCGGAAGGTGCCGAAGTGCTGCTGGGCGAGGATCGTCGTCGGTGCCAGCATCATCACCTGCATGCCGTCGGATGCCGCCTTGACCGCGGCCCTCAATGCAACCTCGGTCTTGCCAAAGCCGACGTCGCCGCAGACCAGGCGGTCCATCGGCTGCTCGGATTCCATGTCCCCCTTGACCGCCTCGATCGCCTCGAGCTGGTCGGCGGTCTCGCGATAGGGGAAGGCCGTCTCCATCGCGATCTGCCACTCGCCGTCGGGCGGAAAGGGGTGGCCCTTGCGGGTCCGCCGCTCCGCGTACAGGTTGAGCAGCTCGCCGGCCAGGGCGCCCGCCGCTTTGCGGGCGCGGGCCTTCATGTTCTGCCAGCGTTTGCCGCCGAGCGCCGAGAGCGCCGGTTCGGCCCCGGCACCGACGTAGCGGCTCAGCTTCGCCAGCTGATCGGTGGGCACGTAGACCCGGTCTTCTCCCTTGTATTCGAGGTAGAGGTAGTCACGACTGACGCCACCGACCTCGCGGGTCTCGAAGCCGGCGAAGCGGGCGACGCCGTGGTCCTCGTGGACGACGTAGTCGCCGACCCGCAGGTCGCTGAAGGCGAGCCGGCCCCGGCCGGCCCCGGGGGCTCGGCCCTCTGCACGGCGGCGCCGGTGGACGAGGCGGCGGAAGGGGTAGACGGCGAGCCGCAGCTCCGGACTGACGAAGCCCTCGCGCAGGCGTCCCTCGGCAAAGGCGAGGCCCGGCTCCGGCGAGAGACGACCGCCGTCGAGCAGGACGGCATCGAGGCGATCGAGGCCGTAGCGCGAGCGCTCCGCCTCGCCGCGATTGTCGAAGGCGACGACGGTCCGGTAGCCGGAGCGGACCAGCTTCTCCAGCTCTCCCTCCGCCTCCTTGACGCTGCGTGCCGGCGACTCGGCGCGCGATGCGCGGAAGGCCTGCTCGTCACCATCGCCGGCTGAGCCCACGGAGAGCACGGCGCGAGCGGCGAGTGGGGCCGCCACGTCGACGTAGAGGTGGCGGGCATCATCGGCATGCATCGCCGCCGTCGCGTCCTCCCAGTGATCGCGCAGGGCGGGCTCGATCTCCTCGGCGGCAGTGAGGATCACCGCTGCCTCGGCAGGAACGAGGTCGAGCGGCGGCCCGAAATGCTCAAGCGGAAGGACCTCGGCCGCACTCGGCGCCTCCCTCCCCTCCTCCGCCGCCTCCATCGCCGCCAGCTCGGCGAGTTCGCGGTGCTCGGCGTCGAGCTCCGCAGCGGGCGCCAGCTCGACCCGCTCGGCGTCGCCCAGCGAGCGCTGGGTGAAGGTCGAGAACCAGCGCATCGACTCGATCTCGTCGCCGAACAACTCGATCCGCACCGCCCGCTCCTCGGTCGCCGGGAAGACGTCGAGGATGCCCCCGCGGACGGCAAACTGGCCGCGTTCCTCCACCTGCTCGACCCGCGCGTAGCCAGCGCCTGCCAGGCCCCGCGCAGCGACGTCGAGCTCGACTTCCCCGCCCTGCTCGAGGACGAAGCCGGCGGGACGTAGCGACGCGTCCGGCACCGCCTCGGCGAGCGCGGTCGCGCTTGCGACGACGACCGCGTCATCCTCCCTTTGCAGCGAGTCGAGCGCATCGATCCGCAGGCCAACAAGATGCGGCGGTGGATTGATGTGCGAGGCGTAACCGGTGCCGCGCGAGGGATAGAAGCGGACCCGGCGTGAGCCGAGGTAGGCGCGCAGGTCGGCGGCGAGGTCGCGGGCCGAGCGGTCGTCAGCACTGACCAGCAGCACCGGGCGCCCGGCGAGGCCGCGATCGTCCTCGAGCACGGTTGCCAGCAGCAGCGGCCGCAGCGTCGTCGACGCGCCGACGGCCACCGGCTCGCCGCCGGTTGCCTGGCGCACGTCGGCTGCGAGCGCGTGTAGGCGCTCGTTCTCAGCGGCGATCTCGATCAGCGGATGGAGGCTCATGGCAGGCAAACCGCCCGAATCGAGCGATTCGGGCGCGGCGACCGATTCTACGACCAGGGTCTACGCTGCCCCGAGATGCGACTGCGACGCCCATTCGCCGCCGGCTCGACCCTGGGGCTCTTCGCCCACAACGCCTTCGAGACCCGCGCCGGCGTCGGCCTGGTCTTTGAGCCCCAGCTCGGCCGCCGCGGCTCATACGCCCTTTGGGGCGCCCTGATCCCGCTCGGCCTCGCGGCGGCAGCGGGCCGTGGCAAGTGGGCTGAGGGCCTCTCTGCATTCAACGCCGGGATCGGCGTCGCCGGCGTCGCCGTCCACTTCAAGGCGTGGCCCTGGTCACTGCACGGTGGAGTGCCGATGCTCGACGAAGCCGAGGGCCTGCGCGAGGACCAGCTCCCCGCTTACAACTCGGTCCTCTGGGCGTGGGGCATCACCAGCACCCTCAGCCTGCTGACTGAGACCCGCCGTGGTTCGCGCGCCTTCGCGGTCGCCGGCATGCTGAACTTCCCGATCCTGCTCGCCTCGGCCCAGCATCACTTCCGCTGGGCGCGCGAGCAGGCCAAGCGCGACCCAGAGCGCTGGAGCGCGGCGCTGCTCGAGGACTGATCGAGCGTGGCGGAGTGGCCGGGAGGCGCCCGCGGCGCCCTCTGCCTCAGCTTCGACAACCTCGGCGAGGCAGCGGCGATCGAGCTCGGTGCGCTCGCGCCCGACGACCCGAGCATCGGCGAACACCCGACCGTCACGCGAGCGCTGCCCTCGCTGCTCGGGATGCTCGGCGAGCGCGAGCTGGTCGCGACCTTCTTCGTCGAGGGACTGAACGCCGAGATCTACCCCGACGCCCTGAAGGCAATCGCGGCCGGTGGCCACGAGGGGGCTTACCACGCCTGGCGCCACGAGCAGTGGGACGAGCTCTCTGCGGTCGAGCAGGCCGAGAACCTGGCCCGCGGCGTCTCCGCTTTTGCGGCGATCGGCCTGGAGGTAGTCGGCTTCCGCCCGCCCGGCGGCCAGCTCAGCCCCGGCGGAACCGAGGTTCTGCGGGAGGCCGGCCTGCGCTATTGCTCGCCGGCCGGGGCGGGCGCGGGGACTGGCGATGGCATTGCCCTGTTGCCCTTTAAGTGGTGCCACGTCGACGCCAGCTGTGTGCTGCCGCCCCTGGGACGGGTCCGTGGGCAGATGACCGGCTCCCCCGATCCGCTCGACCCGGATGGCTTTCTCGCCTACCTCGAAGCGGAGGTCGAGCGGCTCTCGAGCGAGGGCGGCTTCGCCGCTCTAGTCCTTCACCTGCCGATGTTCGACTGGTGGGGCGAGGAGCGACTCGGGGCACTGTTCGATCTGTTGGCCGGGTCAGACGAGGACGACCGCCTCTGGATCGCAACCTGCGCCACCGTCGCCGAGCACGTCCTCGGCAGTGCGGATACCTACAGGGCAGGCGCCGTCCTCGACTCCACCAGCTGGACTACCTAGGACGTGCCGGTGCTCCGGTGCCCATATGGACCTCGCTCCACCGGCACGTCCGGCCCGAGTGGCTAGTCGGGTTGAGGCAGGCCGGGCCCGGTCCGGGCCCACTCGACCTGGCCCTCGCCCTCGACCCGGGAGCGGCCCTCTATGTCGTCCCACTCGTGCAGCATCCGCTTCAGATTGGCGACCGCCTCGGGCGGGTGGGCAGCAACGATGGTGGCCAGCTCCAGCGCCGCGTCCTCGGTGCTTGCCGCCGGGGCGACGCGGTTGACCAGGCCTAGACGTAGCGCCTCGTCGGCGCCAACCGTGCGCGAGGAGAAGAGCAGGTACTTGGCGGCTGCCAGGCCGCAGAGGGTGACCAGGCGGGCCGGGCCGACCGGGACGCCAAGCGCGGCTCCCGGAAAGCGCATACGCAGGTTGGCGCCGCCGACCCGCATGTCGCAGGCGATGCCGATCTCGGCGCCGCCGCCGACCACGTCGCCGTGGCAGGCCGCGACGGTCGGCTTGGGGAAGCCGGTTATCGCGTCGTAGAGGTCGGCGAAGAGCTGCATGCGGCGCACCTTGCCCTCGTCGTCGAGCTGCTCCTTGACGTCGGCGCCGGCGGAGAGCCCCATCTGGTCGGAGGAGCTGATGACGAGCACCCGCACCGCTTCGTCGCTGCGCGCCACGGCGAGATGCTCGAGCATCTCGACCAGCATCTGGGTGTCGATCGCGTTGCGGGCCTCGGCTCGCTCGAGGCGCAGCACGGCGACGCCCTGTGGGTCGACCTCGTAGCTGGTGCGCTCAGCGCTCATCGTCGGCGGAATCTATTTGCTCGACGAGGCGCTCGGCCTCGTCGGCGGCACGGCCGACGAGGGCCTCGACCTCATCGCGCGGCTCACGGAAGCGACCGAGTACGTACGCGGAGACGATCTCGGGGTCGGTCGAGTCCGGGCGGCCGACACCGGCCCGCACCCGCCAGAACTCAGGGCTACCAAGACCTTGCTTGAGGCTCTTCAGCCCGTTGTGGCCGGCCAGCCCCCCACCGAGCCGGCTCTGCACCTCACCAAAGGGCAGGTCGATCTCGTCGTGGAGGACGACGACGCGGTCGAGCGGCGCCTTCAGCGAGCCGCGCGCCGGCCCGACCGAGTCGCCGGAAGCGTTCATGTAGGTCTGCGGCAGCAGGATCGCGACTCGCGGCCCACCAGGGCGGGTGCGGCCTTCGGCGATCAGCCCGCCGAACTTCTTCTTCGCCCGCGGCAGGTCCCAGCGGCGCGAAAGCTCCACCCCGATCTCGAAGCCGAGGTTGTGGCGGCTGCCGGCGTGCTCGTTGCCGGGGTTGCCGAGGCCGACGACGAGGATGCGGTCGCCGTCGCCTCCCTCTGCACCGCCCCCACCGCGGGACGCGCGGCGGCGGAAGATCGACATGACGTGCGACTACTCCCCGCCGGAGTCGCCCGAATCGCCCTCGGCCGTCCCGCCGCCGTCCTCGGCAGCGGGGGCCTCGCCCTCCTCGCCGACCAGCTCGGCCTCCTCCTCGACGGCGGGCTCGGGCTCTTCCTCTACGCGCGGCGGCGAAAGGGTGGCGATCGTGACCTCATCGAGGTCGTCGGCGACGAAGGTCACGCCCTCGGGCGGGGTGAGCGTCGAGAGCTGGACGGTGTCGTTGATCTGCATCTCGGAGACGTCGGCGACCAGCCGCTCGGGAATCTCGGTGGGCAGCGCTTCGACCGTGATCTCGCGGGTGACGTGCTCGAGCACGCCGCCCTCTTTGACGCCGGGAGCGGTCTCGGCACCCTCAAGCTCGATCGCGACCTCAGCCTGGATCGCCTCGTCGAGCTTCACTTCCTGCAGGTCGATGTGCTGGAGGTTGCCGCGCACGGGGTGCAGCTGCTGCTCCTTGACCACGACGGGAACCGCTTTCGACCCCTCCAGCTCGAGATCGAAGAGCGCCTGGCCGCCGGCGAGCACGGCGCGGATCTCCCGTTCGCCCGCCTGGAAGGCGCGCGCCTCCGAGCCACCGGCGTAGACGACGCCGGGAACCAGCCCTCCGCCGCGCAGGCGGCGGGAGCTGCGCGAGCCGAACTCCTCGCGCGGAGCGGCCACCAGCTTTTCGCGAGTGCGAGCCATCGGACGGGAGAGGATAGAGAAAGGCGCGAAATCCGGCTCCTGCGGTGGAGCCATGGCCCAAAGCCAGTACAACTCATGCTCGTGGCCGACGACTCGAAGATCCCCAAGGGCCGGATCCGCCGCTCGGCAAAGCTCGGCTCGATCGTCGGCGTGCAGGGCGCGCGTTACGCCGGCACGAAGGCGACCAACGTCGCCCGCTCCGAGGAGGGCAGCAAAGAGAAGCTCGAGCAGCGCCACCTCGAGACGGCGATGAAGATGGTCGGCGCGCTCGGCCAGATGAAAGGCGCGGCGATGAAGCTGGGGCAGTTCGCCTCCTTCATCGACACCGAGTTCATCCCCGACGAGTACCGCGAGATCTACCAGGAGCAGCTGAGCAAGCTGCGCACCTCGGCACCGCCGATGCCCTGGGAGAAAGTCGAGAAGGTGCTGCTGGAGGAGTACGACGACGAGCCGGTCTCCGAGCTGTTTGCGGAGTTCGAGACCGAGGCCTTTGCCGCCGCCTCAATCGGCCAGGTCCACCGCGCCGAGCTGCTCGACGGCCGCCGGGTCGCGGTCAAGATCCAGTACCCCGGGATCGCCGAGGCGCTCGACGCCGACCTGCGCAACGCGGGCACGATCGTCCGCCTCGCCCGCGCCCTCGCCCCCGGCCTCGACGCGAAGGCGATCGCCCACGAGATCCGCGAGCGGGTGATGGAGGAGCTCGACTACGAGTACGAGGCGCAGAACCAGCGCTCTTTCTCGCGCGCCTACCGCGACCACCCCTTCGTCTACGTGCCGGAAGTGATCACGCGCCTCTCCCGCCGCCGCGTCCTCGTCACCGAGTTCGTCGAGGGCGTCGACTTCGAGGCGGTCAAGGAACTGCCGGACGAGGAGCGCAGCCGCTTCGGCGAGATCGTCTTCCGCGGCAACCTCGGCTCGATGTTCAACCTGCAGCACTTCAACGCCGACCCCCACCCCGGCAACTACCTGCTGATGGCGGACGGGCGCGTCGCCTTCCTCGACTTCGGCATGACCAAGAAGCTCGATCGCGAGCAGATCGTGCTCGAGCAGCGCGCCTTCGACGCCGCCTCGCGCGACGACCCCGAGGCCTTCCGCCAGGCCCTGCACGACCTCGGCTTCATCAAGAAGCCGTCGAAGCTCGACGCCGAGCGGCTGCTCGAGCACATGGGCGCGGTCGGCGGCTGGTACATCGAGGACCGCGAGATCGAAATCACGCCGAAGCGGGTGATGAAGATCATCGAGTCGACCAACGACCCGCGCTCGGAGTACTACGACCTGATGCGACGCGAGTCGATCCCGGCCGACGAGCTGATGGGGCGGCGGATGGAAATCGGCGTCGTCGCCGTGCTCGGCCAGCTCGGGGCGAAGCGCAACTGGCACCGGATCATGCGCGAGTGGGTCTACGCAGATCCGCCTGCAACCGAGCTCGGCGAGCAGGAGTGGGAGTACTTCGAGGGAAGAGGCGTAAAGCGGCTACCCGGTTTGGCCGAAATTCACTGAACCAGGCGATCGAGCCGGAGGAGAAGAGATGAAGAAGATCAAACGCGGATGGGCGCTGAGCAAGAAGAGCTGGGGGCTGCTGAACGAGCACCGGGCGCTGATTCGCTTCCCGCTCTACGGCGCAGTGGCGACGATCCCGCTCGCCTTCGTCTTCCTCGGCCCCGGCCTCTACTTCCTCGACGACGGTGCGCTCGCCGGCGCGATTCCGCTGTTGGTGATCGGCCTTTACGTGCTCAGCGTCGTCGGCACCTTCTTCGCCGTCGGTCTCGCCGCCGCCGCCGACATGATCTTCCGCGGTGAGGAGGCGACCGTCGGCGACGGGCTCGCGGTCGCGCGCAGCCGCTTCAGCCAGATCTGCGGCTGGGCCGCGCTCTCGACCGCGATCGGCGTCTTCATGGGCATACTGGAAAACCAGGGTGGCATCGCGGGAACGATCGCCGCGCGCTTCGTCGGCATGGCCTGGTCGCTGCGTCACCTTCATCGCCGTGCCCGTGATCGCGATCGAGGGGACTGGCGCCTTCGCGACGCTGAAGCGCTCGGGCGGGCTCTTCCGCGATCGCTGGGGGCAGCAGATCACCGGCAACCTCGCGATCGGCGGCGCCGTCTTCCTGCTCGGCATGCTGCCGAGCGCGATCCTGATCGCGATCGGCATCGCGATCTGGGTCTCGGCCAGCTTCGTCGGCGCCCTCCTCGTCGTCCTCGGCGTGATCGGCTTCGTCGTCTCGATGCTGATCAGCAACGCGCTCAGCGGCATCTTCGGCGTCGCGCTCTACCGCTACGCGCTCGACGGCGAGGCGAAGGGCGGCTTCACCGCCGAGGAGCTGGAGTCCGCGGTCCGCTCCAAAGGCGGCCGCAACGCGCCGCCGACGGCCACGCCTGGCACCGTCTGAGTCTTGCCTGAGCTCGGAGTCCGAAATCTGACCAAGCGCTTCGGCAAGACCGTCGCCGTCGACGACCTCTCCTTCTCGGTCGAGGCCGGCCGGGTAACCGGCTTCCTCGGACCCAACGGGGCGGGCAAGACGACGACGATGCGGGCGCTGCTCGGCCTGGTGCGGCCGAGTGCAGGCGAGGCGCTGGTCGAGGGGCAACCGCCGGTGGCGATGAAGGAGCCGCTGCGCACGGTCGGCGCGGCACTCGAGGCCACCGCTTTCCACCCCAGCCGCAGCGGACGCAACCATCTGCGGGTGCTGGCCACCTCAGCCGGAATCCCCAACTCGCGGGTCGAGGAGGTGCTGGAGATGGTCGAGCTGAGCGGTGCCGCCAACCGCCGCGTCAAGGGCTACTCCCTGGGCATGCGCCAGCGGCTCGCCCTGGCCGCCGCTCTGCTCGGCGAACCACGGATCCTGATTCTCGACGAGCCCGCAAACGGCCTCGACCCCCAAGGGATGCGCTGGCTGCGCGACCTGCTTCGCGACCAGGCGGCCGCCGGGCGAACGGTGCTCGTCTCCAGCCACCTGCTGTCCGAGGTCGCCCAGACCGCCGAGCAGCTGATCGTGATCCGCAACGGGAGCCTCGTCGCCGAGGCTTCCCTCGACGAGTTCACGACCAGCCCGGCGAGCCAGATGCGGGTGCGGTCCTCGGACCCCGAGAGCCTTGCCACCGCGCTCCGGGCCAAGGGGGCCAGCATCGACCGCGACGGCGACGGCGCGCTGCTCGTGCGCGGCGTCGACGGCGAGGAGATCGGCGATCTGGCGCTCGCCAGCGGCGTGGCGATCTACGAGCTGGCACCGTTGCGCTCCAGCCTCGAGGAGCGCTTCCTCGAGGTGACCGGCGAGGAGGGGATCGGGTGAGGCTGCTGCGAGCCGAGGTGCTGAAGCTGCGCACCGTCCGCACCACCTGGACGATGCTCGGCATCGGCCTGCTCGCCGAGGCCCTTTTCGCCGGGCTCTACGTCGGCCTCATCTCGCTGGACGACGTCGGCCCGATCGACGAAGTCCTGACCGGAACCGGCCTCTTGATGCTGATGCTGCTCGTCCTCGGCGTCCTCTCGATCACGACCGAGTTCCGCCACGGCACCGCCAGCACCACCTTCCTCGCGGAGCCGCGCCGCTACCCGGTGATGGCGGCGAAGCTCGGCGCCGTGCTGCTCATGGGCCTCGTCGCCGGCCTCGGCTACGTTGCCGTGAACGGCGGCTTGGCGCTGCCGCTCTTCGAGTCCCGCGAAGGATCGCTGCCCGCGACCGGCGACATCGTCTCGGTCTACGCGGGCGTGGTCGCCTCCTTCGCCCTGCTCGGCGCCTTCGGGCTCGGGGTCGGCGCGATCGTCCGCAACCAGGTCGGTGCGATCATCGCCGCCTTCGCCTTCTTCTTCGTCCTCTCGTCCTTGCCGGAATTGCTGCCGGGCGACATCGGCGACTACTTCCCGGCGCAGGCAATCGGCTCCCTGCACGGCCTGCCCGAAGAAGGGCTCAGTCAGGTGACGGGCGGGCTCGTGCTGGCCGGCTGGTCGCTCGCCCTCGTCCTGGTCGGGACGCTGCTGATCCGCCACCGCGACCTCAACGAATAGAGGCGAACAAGCGCGGGTCGTTGGAGCAGATGCCGTTGACTCCGGCGGCGACGAGCTTGTTCATGCGCGGCAGGTCGTCGACCGTCCAGGCAATCAGCTCGACCCCGGCCAGCTTGGTGATGCGGGCCAGGCGTGGGCTGACAAGCGGGTGGTAGACCCACATCGCCTCCACACCCATTCGCGGCAGCTCCCGCGCAGCAAGCCCCGGTAGCCGCTCGCGCATCCAGACCATGGCGGCGAGCATGGGGGCCTTCGCCCAGCGCTTCGAGGCCCAGTCCTTCGTCACTTTGGGATAGGTCCAGCCGCGTCGCAGCCCTGGCTCAAGCTCGCCGACCCGCGCCAGGGTGGAGAGCTCCATGGTCGAGATCATCGCCCGCTCGAGCAGGCCACTGTCGCGAACCGCGGCGACGATCTCCTCCTCGCGGCCCGGCAGCTTGATGTCGAGGTCGACCTCGACCTGGTCGAGCGGCGGCTGCGTAAATGCATCGAGCGCCCCCTCAAGGGTCAGCGGCTGGCGCCGCTCGGCGTCGTGCCAGTCGTGGGCGACGATCAGCGGCGTGCGCTCCTCAGGCGCGAGTCGCGGGTGGCCGTCGCGGGTCCAGAGCACGTCGATCTCGATCGTGTCGACGCCGGCCTCGACCGCGGCCGCGAAGCTCTCCAGCGTGTTGCCGGGGGCGATCAGGTCGGCCCCCTTGTGGCCGACTAGGCGCAGCCCGTTTGATCCCTGGGCGGCCAGGGCTCTAGAAGAGCTGGTTCTCGCCGGCGAAGATCTCGGAGACCGAGTCGTCGGTGAAAATTCGGCGGATCGAGTCGGCGAAGGTGCCGGCGGTCGAGAGCACCGTGATGTTGTCGGGGGCGCCGGGCCGCAGCGGGATCGTGTCGGTGACGACAATGCGCTCGATCTGGGAGTCGGCAAGCCGCTCGTAGGCGGGGCCGGAGAAGACGCCGTGGGTGGCGCAGGCGATCACCCGCGCGGCCCCCTCGTCGAGCACGGTCTGGGCGGCGGCGCAGAGCGTGCCGGCGGTGTCGATCATGTCGTCTACCAGGACCGCGGTCTTGCCTTTGACGTCGCCGACCACGTAGCCGATCTCAGCCACCTGCTGGGCCGGGCGCTCCTTCTCCATCACCGCCCAATGGGTGCCGATGCGGCGGGCGAAGTTGCGCGCGGTCTTGACCCGGCCGGCATCGGGGGAGACGATCACGAGCTCGTCATTCAGTTCCTGGTCGACGAACCACTGCGTCAGCATCGGCATCGCCGTCATGTGGTCGACCGGGACGTGGAAGAAGCCCTGGACCTGGCCGGCGTGCAGGTCCATCGTGAGGACGCGATCGACGCCGACCCCCTCCAGGCACTTGGCCATGATCCTGGCCGAGATCGGCTCCCGCGGGGAGGACTTCTTGTCCTGGCGGGCGTAGCCGTACCAGGGCAGGACGGCGATGATGCGGTGGGCAGAGGCGCCCTGGGCTGCGTCGATCATCGTCAGCAGCTCGACGATGGCGTCGTTGGGCGTCATCTCGGTCTGCTCGTTGGCGCAGGTCGACTGGACGAGGAAGACGTCGGCGCCCCGGATCGACTCCTCATAGCGGCAGTAGACCTCGCCGTTGGCGAAGGTCTTCAGCGTCACCTGGCCGAGATCGAGCCCGAGCTTGCCGGCGACCTTGGCGGCCAGCTCCATCGAGGTGCGGCCGCCGAAGACCATCATCCGCTTCGAGTAGTCGTGCGGGATGGCAGTGGGCGCCGGGGTGGCGGCCGCTTCGGGACGTTGCTCGATCGTGCTCACGAATCCTCCTCACGGGCCCGCGCGGCCTTGCCCGCCGCGTAGCCCTCGATGTTCCTCTGATCGTTCTCGCTCACCGCAAGTGCCCCCTCGGGGACATCCTCCTTGATCACCGCTCCGGCGCCAGTGTAGGCGGCGTCCCCGACTTCTACCGGGGCGATCAGCATCGTGTCAACGCCGATCCGCACGTCGCTGCCGATCGTCGTGCGGTGCTTGCGGAAACCGTCGTAGTTGGCGGTGATCGTGCCGGCGCCGAGATTGCTGCCCGGGCCGACGTCGGCATCGCCGACGTACGCAAGGTGAGGGACCTTGGCGCCGGCGCCAATCCGAGAGTTCTTGATCTCGACGAAGGTGCCCGCCTTGGCGCCCTGCTCGAGGTGGGCGCCGGGGCGCAGGTACGCGAAGGGCCCGACGTTGCAGTCGTCGAGCACCTCGCACTCAACCAGGTAGGAGTGCGGCACGGCGACGTTCTCGCCGAGCTTGCTGTCGATCAGGGTGGTGAGCGGGCCGACGACCGAGCCGGCGCCGACAGCGGTAGCGCCGCGCAGGCTGGTGCCGGGCTCGATGCGGGCGTCGGCGGCAATCTCGACGTCCGCGTCGACCCAGGTGGAGGCGGGGTCGACGACGGTAACGCCGGCGAGCATGTGCGCCTCGAGAATGCGGCGGCCTCCCTCGGTCTCCGCCGCAGCCAACTCGACCCTGTTGTTGACACCCATCGTCACCGCGAAGTCGTCGGCCAGGTGGCCGGCAACGGAATGACCGGCGGCACGCAGTGCCTCGAAGACATCGGTCAAGTAGTACTCGCCCTGCGCATTGTCGTTGGTGAGCCCCACTAAGGCGGTGGCTAGCGGGCCGGCATCGAACGCGTAGGTCCCAGCATTGATCTCGCGGATCGCCAGGTCCTCCGCGTTGGCATCGCCGTCGGCTTTCGCCTCGACCACCCTCTCGACCTCTCCGCCGGCGTCGCGGACGACGCGGCCGTAGGTCCCCGGGTCGTCGAGCTCGATCGTCATCATCGTCGCTGCGGCATCCGATGAGGCATGGGCCTCGAGGAAGTCAGAGACGATCGCCGCGGAAATCAGCGGATGGTCGCCGGAGAGGACGAGCACGGTCTCGGCTCCCTCGATCAGCGGCAGCGCTGCGCGCACGGCACCGCCGGTTCCATCCGGCTGCGGCTGCACGACCGTATCGACCCCCTCGGGCAGGCCGGCCGAGATGTCGATCCCGGGCGAGACGATCGCCGCGACCCGGCCGGCGCCGGCCTCGCGCGCAGCGAGGATCGGCCAGGCGACCAGCGGGCGGCCGCAGACAGGGTGGAGCATCTTCGGCGTGGACGAGCGCATACGCGTGCCCTCGCCCGCCGCCATGACGAGCACTAGGGGGGAGCTCACCGCTAGATCGTAGTGGTGGAGGGGGAGGATGGGGTGTCCCTTCCGTTTGCTGGGTTTTCGCCACCAGCGCACGCTTCTCTCGTCGACCGATGGGGCGAAAAGAGGACGCCGCGCACTCCAGGGACACCCCATCCTCCCCGCCCCAGCGCAGCAAGGTGAACAAGCTCACCCCGAAAGCGGATGGCCCGGCCTCCAGAGCCAGAAAGCGGGTGCGCCCCTGCCGCTCCCTTCAGCTCAAGCGAGTTTCGATGAGCGCGGGAGAGTGCGGGGCACCCTGGAGTGCGCGGCGTCCGTTTTTCGCACCGCTAGCTTGGCGAGAGTTGGCGGCCGCCCGGCGAAAAACCCAGCAAGCGGAAGGGGCACCCCGCGTCACCCCTACAGCCGGCTTAGGAGCGAGCCAGCTCTTTGCCGACCAGCGCTACGGAGACCAGGGTCCAGCCGGCGAAGATCAAATCTATGCCCACCAGGAGGCCGATTGCCCAGTCGGCGCTGCTGGGAAGCTTGGCTAGGACGAGGATGCCGATCAGCAGGCCGGCTATGCCGCTGAGGCCGACGAGGCCGGCGCCCTGCCGGCCGCGGGCGGCGAAGGCCACGGCGGTCCGGGTCAAGCCCATGAAGAGAAAGTAGATGCCGAGGACGACGGTCAGGGTGAGCGTGCCACTGTCGGGTTCCACGATCAGGTAGAGGCCGACGATTACCGTGAGAAGCGCCCAGACCAGCCGCAGCAGGACCGAGCCAACCGTCTGTGCGGCGAAGGCGCCCGCGACCAGGAACGCCCCCGCGATGATCAGGATCCAGCCGATGAAGATCGCCGTCGCGACCGAGGCTACGGCGGGCACGAGGATCGCCACGCAGCCGATCAAGATCGCCAGCACGCCGACGGCCATCAGCGCCTTCCAGGTGCGCCGCAGCCCCTCGCGCACGTCCGGGTCCAGCGCGGCTCCGCTCATCTCCATGCAACGACCCTAAGCGCAGCCCCGGACGCAATCAACCCCTCCTCTGGCGCTAGGCTCGTGATCACGATCCGGGGTGGTGTAGTCGGCTAGCACGTCTGGTTTTGGTCCAGGAAGCGAGGGTTCGAGTCCTTCCCCCGGAACTCGCCCCACAGCCGCGCTCGTCTCGGCTCAGCCGACGGGCTCGCGCTCGGGCGGGAGCTTGCCGCCGCGCTCGGTGCCGGCGATCAGTTCGTCGGGGGACTTCTGCTCGGGGATGAAGCCCGACTTCATGCCGAAGTAGACGGCCTGGGGATGGTGGGCGACGATCGCCACCGTCGACTGCTCGGGCATCACCGCGAAGCCGTCGGAGAGCGTCATGCCGATCTGCTCGAGGTCGAGCAGCCGCCAGACCTTCTCGTGCTCCGATTGATCCGGGCAGGCAGGATAGCCCCACGAGTAGCGGCGGCCCTGGTCGAGCTCTATGCCGAGCTCGCGCCGCACCTTGGCATGAAGCCACTCGGCCAGGCCCTCGGCCGACTGCACGCCGAGGCCGTGGACGAAGAGCTGCTCGGCGAACTCGCCTTCGCTCTCCAGCCGCTCGATCAGCTCGGTCACCTCGGGGCCGACGGTGACGCCCTGAAGGGCGACCACGTCGCGTTCGCCCGACCCCAGCGGACGATAGAAGTCGGCGAGGCAGATCCGGTCGTGCTTGGGCTGGCGCGGGAAGACAAGCCGCTCCAGCTCGCGCTCGGGGTCCTCCGGGTCGAAGACGATCAGCTCGTTGCCCTCCGAGTTGCAGGGGAAGTAGCCGAGTCGGGCCCGCGGACGGAGGTAGTCCTGCTCGCGCCACATCCGCTCCAGGCGCGGCGCGAAGCCCTCCTCCTCCCCGTTGCCCTCGACCAGCTCGCGCCAGGCCTCGCCCTTGACGCCTTTGCCGCCCCAGTGCAGCTTGAAGAGCACATGGCGGTCGAGGTAGGGGTAGACCTCGTCGAAGTCGATCTCGACCTCACGCGCCCCGCCGTAGGGCGGCTCGGGGATCGGGGTGTCGGTGGCCGCGGCGGAGCGCACACTGGCGTCGGTCGTCGGCGGCGAGTCGTCGACGACGACCGGCTTCTCGCGCAGCTGCTTGGCCTCGGCGTGGATCCGCTCGGTCAGTGCCTCGCGCGCCTCCGTGTCGATCAGGGCGTCCATCGTGTCGAGCCCCTGGAAGGCGTCCTTGCAGTAGAAGACGCCGGGCCCGTAGACGTCGTCCGACTCCTTGCCGTTCGGGTAGAGCGTGCGGCGGCCGAAGTCGCGGTTGATCGCGGCGCCGCCGATCAGCACCGGGAACTCGAGACCGCGCTGGTGCAGCTCCTGCACACAGATCGGCATCTGCTTCGAGGTCGAGACGAGCAGGGCGGAGAGACCGATCGCGTCGGCCTCGTTCTCGACCGCGGCCTCGATGATCGTCTCGACCGGGACCTGCTTGCCGAGGTCGACCACGGTGTAGCCGTTGTTGGTGAGGATCGTGTTGACCAGCGACTTGCCGATGTCGTGGACGTCGCCGAAGACGGTCGCGATCACGACCTTCCCCTTGGTGTGGCCGTCGATCCGGTCGAGGTAGTTCTCCAGCCGCGCCACGGCGCGCTTCATCACTTCGGCCGATTGCAGGACGAAGGGCAGGATCAGTTCTCCGGCGCCGAATTTGTCGCCGACCTCCTTCATCGCCGGCAACAGCACCTGGTTCAGCGTCGGGACGGCGCCGATTTTCTCGTTGGAGCGGTCGATCCACTCCTCCACGCCGTCCTTCTTGCGGCGCAGGATGTGCCAGTGCAGGGCCTCCTCGGGCTCCATGCCCTCGGTCGGGTCGCCGACCTCCTCGGCGGCCTCCTCGCCCTTCGACTCGAAGTGGGCGATGAAGCGCTCCAGCGCGTCCTCGCGACGGTTGAAGACGAGGTCGTCGGTCAGCTCGCGCTCGGAGTCGGAAATCTCCGCGTAGGGAGTGATGTGGTTCGGGTTGACCATCGCCAGGTCGAGTCCGGCCTCGACGCAGTGGTGGAGGAAGACCGAGTTGAGCACGGCGCGGGCCGGCTGGCCGACGCCGAAGGAGACGTTGGAGACGCCGAGCGAGGTCTTGACGCCGGGAATCTCGGCCTTGATCCGCCGGATCCCCTCGATCGTCTCGACCGCGGAGGGCTTCCACTCGTCGTCGCCGGTGGTCAGCGTGAAGGTGAGGGCGTCGAAGATCAGCACCTCTGGGTCGAGGCCGTGCTCCTCGCAGGCGAGGTCGCGGATCCGCTTGGCGATCTCGACCTTGCGCTCGGCCGTCTTCGCCATCCCGACCTCGTCGATCGTCAGCGCGATCAGCGCCGCCCCATGCGCCTTCGCCAGCGGCACGACGACGTTGGCCTTGTCCTCTCCGGCCTCGAGGTTGATCGAGTTGACGATCGCCCGGCCAGGGATCTTCTCCAGCGCGGCCTCGATGACATTGGGCTCGGTCGAGTCGACCTGGATCGGCGCCGGCTGGGTCAGCGAGACCCGCTCGGCGACGGCGACCATCTGCGCGTCCTCGTCGGCGCGCTCGGTCAAGGCCACGCAGAGGTCGAGCACATGCGCACCGCCTTCGACCTGGTCTTCGGCGACCTGGACGAGGCCGTCGTAGTCGTCGGCCAGCAGCAGCTCCTTCGCTTTTTTCGAGCCCTGCGAGTTGACCCGCTCGCCGACCAGGGTCGGGCGCGGCTCCTGCACAAGCGGGGTCGAGGTCATCATCGAGGAGACCTGCGGCGGCCCGAGCGCGGGGCGCTCGCCCGGAACGCGGCCCTCGACCCGCTCGCGGATCGCGGCGATGTGCTCGGGGGTCGTGCCGCAGCAGCCGCCGACGATCCCCACCCGGTAGCGCTCGACGAACTCGCCCAGCGTCGCCGCCAGCGGCTCGGGCTGTTCGGGGAAGATCGTCTCGCCGTCAGGCCCCTGCAGGGGTAGGCCGGCGTTGGGGATGCAGTGGACGGGCAGCGGGCTGTTCTCACCCAGGAAGCGGATCGCCTCGCGCATATCCTCGGGCCCGGTCGAGCAGTTGAGGCCAATCACGTCGACCTCGAGGGCGGCCAGCGTCGTCAGCACCGCCTGGATGTCGGTGCCGAGCAGCATCTTGCCGCCCTGCGGCAAGAGCGAGACGCTGGTCTGAATTGGCAGCGTGCGGCCGGCCTCGGCGAAGGCCTCACGGGCGCCGAAGATCGCCGCCTTGACCTCGAGGATGTCCTGCGCGGTCTCGATGATGATCAGGTCGGCGCCGCCCTCGACCAGGCCCTTCGCCTGCTCGGAGAAGACGTCGACCAGCTTGCGGAAGGAGATGTCGCCCAGGGTCGGATCGTCGGAAGCGGGGAGGAAGCCGGTCGGCCCGATCGAGCCGGCGACGAAGCGGTCCTCGCCCGCCGCCTTGCGGGCGATCTGGGCCGCCTTGAGGTTGACCTCATGGGTGTGCTCGCCCAGCCCCCACTCTTCGAGCTTCAGCCGTGAGCCCTGGAAGCTGTCGGTCTCGAGCACCTCGGCGCCCGCCTCGAGCATCGAGGCGTGGACCCCCTCGATCACGTCGGGTCGGTTCAGCACGAGCGCCTCGTGGCATTTGCCCGCGAGGCCGCCGTAATCGGCCTGGGTCAGGTCGAACTGCTCCAGGGTCGCGCCCATGCCGCCGTCGAAGACGACGACGCGCTCCTTGGTCGCGGCTATGTAGTCACGCTCGGCCATGGTCAAAAGAGGTTAGATGGTCCGCCGCGGCGCGCGGATAGTGTGGAATCCAGGAATGATCGATTCCCACACGCACCTCTTCCTCTGCGAGCGTCCCGAGGCCGAGCTGGTCGCCGACGCCCTCGCGGCCGGCGTCGAGCGGATGCTGAACGTCGGTCTCGGCGGCGAGGAGAACATGACCGCGATCGGCGCCGCCGAGCGGCACGAGACGGTCTTTGCCAGCGTCGGCTGCCACCCGACCGAGGCGAGCGGGTTCGACGACGCAGAAGCCGCGCGGATCGCGGAGCTCGCCACGCACGAGAAGGTGCGAGCGATCGGCGAGACTGGGATCGACTACTACCGTGACCTGGCGAGCCCGGCGGACCAGAGACGGGCCTTCGAGGCACAGGCTGCAATCGCCCGCGACAAGGGCCTGCCGATCGTCGTCCACGGCCGCGACAAGGACGGCGAGACCACCGCCATCGACGAGATCTTCGAAGTCCTCGACGCTCAGGCCGGCGACACACCGGTGATCCTGCACTGCTTCTCCGCCCCCTGGCGCGCTGCCGACGCGGCCGAGCGCGGCTGGTACTGCTCGTTTGCCGGCCACACCACCTACCCGGCCTCCGATGACCTGCGCGAGGCGGCGGGGCAGCTCCCGAGTGAGCTGATCCTGGTCGAGACCGACGCGCCCTACCTGGCGCCGCAGACCGTGCGCGGCAAGCCCAACGAACCCGCCTACGTCGTCGACACCGCCCGCGTAGTCGCCGCCCAGCGGGGCATCTCCTACGAGCAGCTGGAGGAGATCGTCGAGGCCAACGCCCGCGCTCTCTTCGGCTGGTAGGCACAGAGGCGTGGTCAGGCTCGGGCAGAACTTCCTCGCCGACACGAACCTGCTGGAGGCAATCGTGCGCGACGCGGAGCTCTCGCCCGACGGCGTCGTGCTTGAGGTCGGCGCCGGCGAAGGGCCGCTGACCGAGCGCCTCGCCGCGGCGGCGGCGCATGTCCACGCGATTGAGCTCGACCGTGGGCTGGAAGCGGCGCTGGCGCCGATCGCCGCGCTCGCCAACGTCGATCTGCACTGGGGCGACGCGCTCAGGCTCAACCTGACCGCCCTGGAGCCGGCCCCGACCGCGATCGTCTCCAACCTCCCCTACTCGATCGCAACGCCGCTGATCCTCCGCACGATCGAGGAGCTGTCCTCGGTGGGGCGCTGGACGGTGATGGTGCAGCGCGAGATCGCCGACCGCCTGCGCGCCGAGGCCGGCACGCGCGAGTACGGCGGGCCCAGCGTGCTCGTGCAGCTCGCCTGCGAGGTGAAGATGCTGCGCACGGTCGACCCGGCGGTCTTCCGGCCGCCGCCCCGGGTCGGCTCGGCCGTGATCGGGCTGCGGCGCACCGGGCCGGGGGCCGACACGGACACCCGCGATCTCGTCCGCGCCGCCTTCGCCCACCGCCGCAAGACCCTGGCGCGCTCGCTCGCCCTCGCTCGCCCCGAATCGTTCGAGCCCGCTCGCACGGCCCTGCGCGAGCTCGGCCTGCCGGAGGACGCCCGTGCCGAGTCGCTGACCCCAGCCCAGCTCGCCGCCCTGGCCGGCACCCTTCGCTGACGTGCCGCGACTTATGCACCCATATGGACCGCGAAACGGCGGTACGTCCCCGTGAAGCTTGCGGCACCCGCCAAGCTCAACCTCTGCCTCTTCCTCGGGCCGCGCCGCGACGACGGCCTGCACGCGCTTTGCTCGCTGTTCGAGCCGCTGGCGCTGACCGACGCGATCGAGGTTTCCGCATCAGACAAAGATGAGGTCATCTGCACCGGTGTCGAGGGCGAGAACCTCGCCGGGCGAGCGCTGGCAGAGCTGCGCCGAGCGGGCTGGGAAGCACCACCGCTGCGGATCGAGATCGAGAAGCGGATCCCGGTCGCCGCCGGCCTCGGCGGCGGCAGCGCCGATGCCGCCGCCGTGCTGGGCCTCTCGCGAGATCCCGCGCTGGGCGATGCCGGCCGGGCTCCGGACCTGCCGGGGATTGCAGCTGAGCTGGGCGCCGACGTGCCCTCGCAGCTGGACCCGGCGTTCTCGCTGGTTGGCGGCGCCGGCGAGAAGGTCGAGAAGCTGCCCGCGCCGACGCCCCATGCGGTCATCCTGCTGCCAAGCGGCGGCGGCCTCAGCACCGCGGCGGTCTTCGCCGAGGCCGACCGGCTCGGCCTCGGCCACAGCGAGGAGGAGCTCGACTCGCTCGCGACCCGCCTGCGCGACGCGGCCGCCGCCGGGGACTCACCGCTCGACTACGCCGAGCTCCTCGCCAACGACCTCGAGCCGGCGGCGCGCTCGCTGCGGCCCGATATCGGCGGAGCGCTCGACGCCCTGCGCGAGGCCGGCGCGCCCCTCGTCCTGCTCACCGGCTCGGGACCGACCGCCTTCGGCCTCTTCCCCACCCTGGCCGAGGCAAAATCGGCCGCGGCCGAAATCGACCGCGAGGACGCGATCGTCTGCGAGGCCGGC
This sequence comes from uncultured Solirubrobacterales bacterium, assembly GCA_963718755.1. Lineage (GTDB taxonomy): Bacteria > Actinomycetota > Thermoleophilia > Solirubrobacterales > 70-9 > VRUE01. The sequence continues at coordinate 1,819,738 of OY970376.1, read as the reverse complement.
CGCGCCCCGTAAGACTGCGCCCAGTGAAACTCGAGCTCCCCGAAGACCGCCGCAAACGCCGTCTGCTGCTGATCGCGATCGCAGCCGCAATCGCTGCCGGCTACTACCTGATCAGCCGGGTCATCCCCCACGACGAACTCCAGAACCTGCTGGAAGACGTCTCCAACACGCTCGGCGCCTGGACCTACCTCCTGGTCGGCGTCTTCGCCTTCGCCGAGACCGGCGCCTTCGTCGGACTGGTGGTGCCGGGCGAGACGACGATGCTCTTCGGCGGCGCCGTCGCCGGCCAGGGCGCGATCGACATCTACATCCTGATCGCGATCGCCTGGTTCGCCGCCTGGGCCGGAGACACGACCAGCTTCTTCGTCGGCCGCCGCCTCGGCCGGGGCTTCGTGCTCCGCAACGGGCCGCGCTTCGGCATCAGTCGCGAGCGCTTCGAGTGGGTCGAGGACTACTTCTCACGCCACGGCGGCAAGACGATCTTCATCGGCCGCTGGATCGGCGTCGTCCGCGCCCTTGCGCCGTTCGTCGCCGGCAGCTCGGGGATGCGCTACGGCTCCTTCGTCCCCTACAGCATCCTCGGCACCGGGCTCTGGGCCAGCGCCCACATCCTGATCGGCTACATCTTCTCGCGCAGCATCGACAGCGCCGCCAAGTACGCCGGCCGCGGCGCCTTCCTGCTGGGGACGCTGATCGTCGTCACGGTTGGCTCGGTGATGATCTACCGTCGCCTTCGCGTGCCGGAGAACCGGCGCGCGGCGGTGCGCTGGATGGAGGACCGACGGGCAACCCGCTGGCTGGTCGTCCTCGGACGCCGCTTCCAGCCCCAACTGCGTTTCCTCTGGGCGCGGGTCACTCCGGGCGGCACCTTCGGGCTCGAGTTCACCACGCTGATGGCGATCCTCGCCGTCGCCAGCTTCGTCGTCATCGGCTACACCTCGATTGTCAGCGGCGACGCCGGTCCGACCCCCGGTGACCAGACCGCGATCGACCTCGTCGAGAGCCTGCGGACCGGCTGGCTGGTCGACCTCGCCAAGGAAATCACCGCGCTCGGATCGGCGGCGCTCGTCTACTCGCTGGGGGCGATCTGCGCCCTGGTTCTCGCGATCCGCCGGCGCTGGGCCGAGGTCGGGGTGCTCGTGGTCGGCCTGGCGGTCGTCTACGCCGGCGTGCACGAGCTCAAGGACGCTGTCGACCGTCCCCGCCCCGCGGGCGGCCTCGTCGACGCCGAGGGCTCGTCCTTTCCCAGCGGCCACGCCGCTTACTCGACCTTCTACGTCTGGCTTGCGGTGACGATCGTGATGCGACTGCGGCCGGGGATGACCCGCGGTGCGCTGGTGATCACGAGCGGGATCGTCCTGACCGCGCTGGTCGGCCTTTCGCGGGTCTATCTCGACGTCCACTACATGAGCGACGTCAACGCCGGCTGGGCCCTGGGGGCCGCCGCCTTCTCCCTCTGCGCCGCGGTCGCGCTGGTCATCTCGACGGTTCGGCAGAATGGGGGCGAAGATGGTCCACCTGCTGCCGCTGGCGATAGAGAAGATCGAAAATGAGTACGTGCTCTTCGGCGTCGCCGGGCTGATCAGCCTGGTCGCCTTCGTCACCCTGATCTTCGTCCCGGCGATCAGTTCCTTTGGGCGCATCTGGGAGAAGGCGGCGGCGGGGTTCCTCTCCTTGATCGTTCTGGTCGCCTTGGTTCTCACCGGCGTCGTCGTCGGTTTGGCGATCGTCTATTACTACAACGACATCACGGAAATTCTTGGTTAGGGCCCGTCCGGCAGGGGTTCCGCTTAACTTTTTTTGAAGACAGCTGTCAGCCGTCCGAGATAGTCGCCGCAAAAAAAGTACAAGACGCTCCACCCCTACCGGACGGGCCCTGAATGGAAGGCTCGCGATAATGGGCAAGATGTCCACCAGCGAGAAAAGGTCGAAAACCCCTGCAAAGGCTGCTGATCAGGAGACGCTTGACGCGTTAGCTGAGGCGGTTGAGTCGGGGGCTGGGTTGCCTGCGGTAGCGCGGGCGGCGGCGCGGGTTCTGGACGCTAGCGTTGCTCTGATCGAGCGGTCGGGGGCGGTGCTGGCGGTGGCGGGTGCGTCGCCCGACCAGGAGGAGAAGCTGCTGGCGGGTGGGGAGCGGGTGACTGCGGTTGAGCTGCGGGTGGCCGACAGCGCCGTCGGCGAGCTGCGCTACCGGGCCAAAGTGCCGCCCGACCCGGCCATCGCCCGCATGGTGACGACGCTGCTGGCCCTGGAGCTGGAGCGCTCCCGCGCTCCCGACTGGCAGAGCGAGGAGGTGGCCGGCGTCTTTGTCGGCGCGGTCTTGGCGCGCCAGGTGACCGACCGCGGCGACATCGCCGCCCGTGCCGCCGAGCTTGGCACCGACCTCGAGAAGGGCGCCGGGGCAATCGTCCTCCGCGCCGCGCCCAGGACCGCCCAGACTGGAGAGTGGCGTGCCCGCGTGCTGACGCTGGCGATGCGGACGCTGCGCTCGCTTGCGCCGGGTGCCCTCGCGGCGGTCGAGCAGGGCGAGGTGGCAACAGAGATCGCCGTGATCGTCCCCGCCGAGGACGAGCAGCGCCTGCAGCGCGCCGCCGCCGGCCTCTCCCGCGAGCTCGAGGACGCACTGGCCGGCTTCCACCTGACGATCGGCGCCAGCCGCCGCGTCGCCGACCCCGTCGACCTCTACCGCGCCGGCAACGAGGCCCGCCTCGCTGTCAACGTCGGCGAAGCGGAGGAACGGCCGCTGCTGGCCTTCGAGGACACCGGCGCCTACCGGCTGCTGCTGCCGGCGATGAGCGAGGACCCTGGCGAGCTGCAGCGCTTCTTCGCCGAGACGATCGAGCCGCTCGCGGCTTACGACGACCAGTACGAGACCGAGCTGGTGGCCACGGTCGAGGCCTACCTGGGCAACGACGGCAACGTCGCCGCCACCGCGAAACAGCTCTTCACCCACCGCCACACGATCCGCTACCGGCTCGAGCGGGTGCGCGAGCTCTGCGGCCACGACGTCTCCGCGACCGAGGGCCGCGAGAAGCTGGGCCTTGGCCTCAAGGCGATGCGGGTGCTCGGCATCGCCTCCCCGCGGGGACCGGCGCAGGAACCGGGCGCCGAAGGGGGCAAGGTGCCGCGCAGCTCAGAGGACTAGGCGCGGGCTAAGCGCCGATGCGTTCGCCGCTATCCCGCTGTTGCCGGCGCGGCTGCGGATCGAGGCGGACCGGCGAAGCGGAGAGGGCCTGGACGCGCAGGTCGCCCCAGGTAAGCCCCTCGCGGACGAGGGCCGGCAGGCCGAGGGCGACAGCGGTGGCGATCTCGACCGCCTGCAGGATCACGCCGTAGGCAAGGGCATCGGCGGTGCTTATCCCCCAGCCCGTGTGCAGGACGCTGATCACCGCGAGCTGGAAGACGCCGATGTTCGAGGGGGTTGCCGGGACGACAGCGGTGACGTTGACGGCGAACAGGACCGCGGCGGCGGCGCCGATGCCGCCGGGCAGTCCGAGCGCCGCCAGCAGCGCCGCGCAGGCGGCCAGCTGGATCGCCCAGGCGCCGAGCTGGGCGGCGCTGGCGACGGCGCCGTAGCGGGGCTGGCGGAACACGGCCAGACCCGCTCGAACCTGCAGCAGGGCGCGGTGCATGGTGGCGCCGATGCGGGCGAAGCGGCCGTTGCCGTTGCGGCGCATCAGGGTCGGAGCGATCAGGACGACGACGAGCAGGGCGAGCGGGACGAGGCTGAAGAAGAAGAGCTTCTCGGTGCTGGAGTGGAAGAGATCGGTGCTGGAGACGATGATCGCCCCCAGCAGGGCGAGGGCGACGATGTTGAGCAGCGTCTGCGAGACCAGGGTCCCAAGCAGCACGGGGAAGGTCTCGCGCATGCGCCCGATCCGCCGCGCCAAGGTCATCGCGCGGGCCGGCTCGCCGAGGCGCGCCGGCAGCGTCGCCGACATCAGCACGCCGATCATCGTTGCCGAGGTGACGTCGCGGCGGCGCACCGGCCGGTTGGGCAGGGCCGCGCGCACGATTCCGTACCAGGAGGCAGCGCGGAAGAAGAGGGAGACGGCCATCAGAGCGCACGCAACCAGGACCCAGGTGAGGTCGGAGCGGACGATGCTCGAGATCACGTTGTCGACGCCGATCTTCTGCGCGGCGATGGCGGTCAGGCCGACGCCGAGGACGCCGGCGACCCCGAGACCCACACGGCGAGCCACGCGCCGCTTGCGGCTGCCGCTCTGCGCCAGGGGCGGGTCGAGCGAGGGCAGGCGGCGCGGCGGGCTGGGCGGGCTGCCGTCAGCGGGGCGAATTCCGGTCCAGTGCGCGGCCCGCTCGAGCGCCCCCGACGGGGCCGGCACCTCGATCGCCCGCTCATAGACCTGGCTGACGCGGTCGGCAACGCGCGGCCAGGCGTAGCGCTGCGCGCTCTGCCGCGCCGCCGCGCCCATCGCGGCCAGGCGCTCGGGCTCGTGGTGGGCACGCTGCAGCTCTTCGGCTAGACGCTGCGGGTCGCCGGGCGGAACGAGCACCCCGTCGACGCCGTCTGTGACGACGTCGCTGTAGCCGGCGATGGCGGAGGCAATCGCCGGCGTGCCCGCAGCAAACGCCTCGGTGAGGACCATGCCGAAGCTCTCGCCCGAAAGCGAAGGTGCGCAGAGCATGTCGGCCTCGTGGAGCGCCGCCCAGAGGTCCCCCCCCGAGACCCGGCCGCGCACGTCGATCCAGCGCAGCGTCTCGGGATCGGCGAGATAGCGGAGCACGTCCTCGCGCCCGGCGCCGATCACGGTGAGGCGACTGGGCACATGCTCGACCAGCGCTTCGAATGCGGTCAGCAGCACCGGCAGGCCCTTGCGCTCCTCGGGCCGGCCGACGAAGACGAGGCGCAGCTCGTCGCTCGGCGGCTTCGGTCCCTGCGGCGCAGCCGTAACGTCAACGCCGTTCGGGACGATCTCATAGCTACCACCGAACCAACGGCGCCCGGTCCAGGCTGCCGCCTCCGAGACGGCGATCCGTGCCGAGAGCCGGTTGAAGACTCTGCGCGCGCCCAGTGCCGAGGCAATGTGATTGGGGAGTGCCTTGGTCGAGTAAGAGTGGAAGGTGCCGACGGCCGGCGCGCGGGTCCCAAGCGCTGCGTTCCAACCGACCAGAGGAACAACCGGCTCGTGGATATGGACTACGTCGTAGCTTCCCTGGCGAAGCTCACGGCGCGGGGCGACGACGCCGCCGGCCGGGAATGGGGCGAGATTGGAGACGGCCCCATTGGCCCCAAAACCTGCCGTGCGGCCCATCGGCACGAGGTAGTCGGGGATCTCACGGGCCTCGGCCGGCGCACGGTGCAGCGCCCGGCTGATCCGGTCGGGGGGATCGACGGGGGCGAGCACACGGACGTGATGGCCGCGGCCGAGAAACTCCTCGGCGAGTGCCTCGACGTGCCGGTTTACGCCGCCCTGATAGCTCCAGGAATATGGCGAGACAAGGGCGATTCGCACCGGGACAAGCCTAGAGGATCGATCCGCCGTCGCCTAAGCGATGTCCCGGTCCGCCCTCTGGTCGTCGCTTTCGGCCCAGGCGTAAGCGATAAAGGCCAGCAAATAGACCGCGCCTATCTCAAGCAGAAGGGCTCCCGAGTCGTTCGCCAGCGTGCCCACCACGGTTGCCGCGAGGGCGCCGAGCATGGCGGCTCGCATCGCCGGGACGAGCCGTAACCAGGCTTCGAGGCGATCGCGGCGCAGCCAGGCGATCGCGGCAGTGGTCATGACCACGGGTAGGCCGGCGAGAAGGATCGGGCGGCCGAAGCTTTCTGCCATCTCTCGCAGGCGGTGGCCAACAACCCCGAGCACGTCGCCACCGCTGTCAGCGTCGAGGACGGTGCTGGTGAGGTGGGCGTTGGCGCCGCTGAGAAGGTCGGCCGCGGCGAGGAGTGCCAGTGCTGGGATCGGCAGTGCGAAGGCGAGGAGAGCGAGGCGGGGGCGCCCGGCGAGGAGCGCCGCGGCGACGGCGGCACCGAGCGGCAGCGCGATCGCCGCGCCGACGTCGGCGCCGTAGCGCCCGAAGGAAAAGACGAAGGAAAAGACCGCGGCAACGACGAGAAAGGCGGCGGGTCCCCACGGCGGGTCCCCACCTTCTGGTGCGCCTTTTGCTCGCCTGAGGAGCAAAAGGCGCACCGGAACGGAAAGAACCGCGCCGGTGCCGACCAGGACGAGGACCGTCAGGCAGGCCTCGAGCTCGTTGCCGATGCCGTAGTAGCGGTGACCGGCCGCGGGGTTCGGGCCGACGAGTGACAGCTGCGTCAGCGGCGAGCCGGCGATCAAGTCGACTGAGTAGGCGACCACCGTCGCGGCGCAAGCGAACGCAAGCGCCCTGTAGCCACCGAGCAGCGTCAGGGTCAGAGCGGCAAGCGCTGACGAGCCGAGCATCAGCAGCAACCGTTCGATCCCGACGCTCGGCTCGAGCGCCGCCCCCAGCAAGCAGAGCAGTGGCAGGTAGACGAGTGAGAGCGCCAGCAGCCGAGCTGCGATTCGCCCGGCACGTTCGCGATCGATCGCCATCGCCAGCACGAAGGCCGCCAACCAAGCCAACAAGGTGACGCCGATCACCGGCGCGCGCCGGTCGGCGACGTCCCAGAGGCGGTCGGTCGGAGCCGCGTCGCGCACAACTGCAAGCGGGTCGCCCTGGAAGCCGGCACCGGCCCAATGCAGTCCCAGCAGCAGCCCGATTGCCGCCGCGATTAACGCCGCCGGCGCTATCGTGACCGCGATGGCCGACCGCACGTTCGCCAAGTTCACTTTTTTCAAGATCGACCCCGAGTGGCGCCGCCGCGACGCCGAGCTGCGCGCGGCCGACAAGCAGGAGTTCCTCGCGGCTTGTGAGGACTTCGCCCTCGACCGCTCTCTGCGCGCCTACTCAACCATAGGCACGCGCGGCGACGTCGACCTCCTCGTCCTCTCCCAGAGCCCGAACCTCGACGATCTGCACACCTTCCACGTCGTGCTCGGGCAGAGCGGCCTCGCCAAGTGGGCGGAGACGCCGCACTCCTTCCTCTCGATGACCAAACGCTCGCCCTACTCAGAGGAGAACGCGCGGCCGGAGATCTGCGTCTCCGAGCGCAAGTACCTCTTCCTCTACCCGATGGTCAAGCAGCGCCGCTGGTACGGGCTGCCGGCTGAGGAGCGGGGACGGATCATGAAAAGCCACATCGAGGTCGGCCGCCGCTACCCGGAGATCGCGATCAACACCTCCTACTCGTTTGGCCTCGACGACCAGGAGTTCGTCGTCGCCTTCGAGGGTGATGACCCGGGGATGTTCCTCGACCTGGTGCAGGAGCTGCGACCGACCGAGTCAAGCGCATACACCGAGCGCGAGACGCCGATCTTCACCTGCGTCGCGATGTCGGTGCGCAAGGCGCTCGACGCGCTCGATGGCAGTTCTTCAGCGGTACCGATATATGACCGATAATCGATGAGTGACCGTTGAGACGCTCAGCTACGCGATCGATGATGAAGACCGGCTGATCAAGGTCGACGACGGCTACTACCGCTTTGCCGCAGAGAACGGCTGGGAGGGGGCCGGAGACAGCCTCGGGCGCTCGATCTGGGATTTCGTCGCCGGCCATGACGTGCAGAAGCTGCAGCGGCTGCTGTTGCGGCGGGTGCGCGAAGGGGTGCGTGACGTCGAGCTTCCCTTCCGCTGCGACGGCCCGGAGGTGACCCGCGAGATGGACATCCGCATCGTCGCCAACAAGACCGGCCGCGTGGTCCTCTTCTCGGCAAGGCTGCGCGCCGAAGAAGAGCGGGAGGAGCCGCAGCCGCTATTTGACCCCGACGCCCCGCGCGACGAAAGCGACTTCCTGCCGATGTGCGCCTGGTGCGACCGCTTCCTGGTCGACGGCGAGTGGGTCGAGGTCGAGGAGGCGGCAAGGCGCCTGGAGCTGTTCCGCCGCACCGAGCTGCCGGAGCTCGACCACGGGATCTGCCCCGAGTGCAGCGGGCAGCTCATGGCCGCGTAAGCACCCAGCACCACGCGTTCCCTATCCTTCCCGCCTCGCGTTAGACGCTTTATCGGCTAACGCCCCAACCCAACACCTGATAGCGAGAAATGACCCAGATCGGAACCGAAGAGAACCCCGTCCGCGTCGCGATCGTCGGCGCCGGCCCCTCCGGCTTCTACGCCGCCGAGCACATCCTCAAAGACGCCGACACGCATGCCCAGGTCGATCTCTTCGACCGCCTCCCCACCCCGTTCGGGCTGGTCCGCGGCGGCGTCGCCCCCGACCACCCGAAGATCAAGTCGGTGATCCGCGTCTACGAAAAAACCGCGGCGCGCGAGGGCTTCCGCTTCTTCGGCAACGTCAAGGTCGGCCACGACATCGAGGTCGAGGACCTCGAGCGCCTCTACCACGCGATCGTCTTCACGGTTGGCTGCGAGACCGACCGCCGGCTCGGCATTCCCGGCGAGGAGCTGCCCGGCAGCCACGCCGCCACCGCCTTCGTCGGCTGGTACAACGCCCACCCGGACTACTGCGACGAAGAGTTCGACCTCTCCAGCGAGCGGGCCGTGGTGATCGGCAACGGCAACGTCGCCATGGACGTGGCGCGGATGCTCGCCCTGACCGACCACGAGCTGCGCCAGACCGACACCGCCGACCACGCGATCGAGCTGCTCGACCGCAAGCAGATCCGCGAGATCGTCGTCCTCGGCCGTCGCGGACCCGTGCAGGCCGCCTTCACCAATCCCGAGATCAAGGAGCTCGGGGAGATGGAGGACGCCGACGTGATCGTCGACCCCTCCGAGGTCGAGCTGGACGAGGCGAGCGCCACCTACCTCGAGTCCGATGAGGCCGACAAGACGACCCGCGTCAACGTCGAGACCCTGCGCGAGTTCTCCCAGCGCCAGCCCGAGGGCAGAAAGCAGCGGATCGTCCTGCGCTTCCTCGCCTCCCCGGTCGAGATCAAGGGGGACGGCAAGGTCGAATCGGTCGTCGTCGGCCACAACGAGCTGGTCGAGGAAGGCGGCAGCCTGCGGGCGAAGGACACCGGCGAGCGCGAGGAGCTCGAGTGCGGCCTGATCCTGCGCTCGGTCGGCTATACCGGCATCCCGATCGAGGGTGTCCCCTTCGACGAGAAGCGCGGCCTGATCCTCAACGAGGGTGGCCGCGTGCTCGATTCCCACGACTCCGGCCACAAGGTCGGCCACTACACCGCGGGCTGGATCAAGCGCGGTCCGTCCGGCGTGATCGGGACCAACAAGAAAGACGCGCTGGAGACTGTGCGGCACCTGCTCACCGACGTCGAGTCGCAGACCCTTCTCAGCCCAGCCAACCCGGAGCCCGTCGCGGTCGAGGAGCTGCTCGCCGAGCGCGGCGTGCGCTACGTCAGCTTCGAGGACTGGCAGGCGATCGACCAGGCCGAGGTGGGCCGCGGCGAGCCGCACGGCCGCCCCAGGGTCAAGTTCGTCCGCGTCGAGGAGATGCTCGAGACGCTCGGCCAGAAAGTCTCCGGCTGAGCCGGATCGTGGCCGACCTGGCGGAGATCGAGGCGATGATCGCGGCGGCGCTGCCCGGCGCCTCGGTCGAGGTGATCGACGAGACCGGCGCCGGCGACCACTTGCGGGCGACCGTCTCCGCGCCCCAGTTCGACGGCCTCTCGCGGATCGACCAGCACCGCCTGGTCAAGGCAGCGGTCAAGGCGCGCTTCGAAGACGGGCAGATCCACGCCCTCTCCGTCAAAACCGTGGTTCCTTAGTCGCCTATTGCGTGACAAAGGAACCACGCGATCGCTGCTCCCTACAATGCAGGCCATGGCCGATCCGCAGCTGAAGGAGAAAGTCGAGGAGCTGATCGCCGCCAACCCGGTGCTGCTCTTCATGAAAGGGACGCCCGAGATGCCGCGCTGCGGCTTCTCGATGCGCGTGGTGCAGGTGCTCGACACGATGGACGTCGAGTACGGCGCCATCGACGTCCTCCCCGCGCTGCAGCCGCTGCGCGAGGTGACGACCGAGATCTCCGACTGGCAGACCTTCCCCCAGCTCTACGTCAACGGCGAGCTGCTCGGCGGCGCCGACATCGTCGAGGAGATGTTCGCCTCCGGCGAGCTGGCCGAGGCGCTCGGCGTCGAGCAGCCGGCCGAGGCCCCGCAAGCCGCCGCGCCGACGCAGTCACCCCCACTGCAGATCGAATAAGTCCCTCGCCACGGGCGCGAAAACCAAGCAGGTCGGTGGCCGCAGGGAGCGAGGTGAGGGGAGCGCACTAACGTGCGTGACCCGATCCGAGCGACTGAGGCTGCCGAGATGCGCCGGTTTGCAGCGTCCGGCTACGCAGTCGCGGGCGCGGCGTCCTCTTTCACCTGAAAGGAGGACCCGCATCCACATGCAGCGACTACGTTCGGGTTATTCACTTGAAAGCCCGCCCCCTGTAAGCCTTCGACGTAGTCGACCTCTGAGCCGAAGACGAACTGCATGCTGACCTTGTCGACGACGACGGCAACGCCATCCACCTCGAAGACATGGTCGTCGTCCTTGGCCTGGTCGAAGGCAAGCGCGTACTGGAAGCCCGAGCAACCGCCGCCGCGGACCGCGACGCGCAGCGCCTGACCCTCGGCGTCGCCCTGGCCCAGCAGCTCGCCGATCTTCGCGGCCGCCTCGTCGGTGAGGGTGATCGCCTCTTGGGGAGTCTCAGTCACTTCATTAAGTGTAGCGAGAGGTCTGCGAGAATCGGGTTCCTTGACCCCGACCGCTCCAACCGCCGTCGTCTGCGACAGCACGGCCTACCTTCCGCTCGACCTCCTCGCCGACCGCGACATCCAGGTGGTCAGCCTCTACGTCTCGATCGACGGCGAGCAGCAGCGCGAGATGGATATCGAGGACTACAGCGGCTTTTTCGAGCGCCTGCGCGCCTCGGAGGGAGGCGCAACCACCTCCCAGCCCTCGGTCGGCGACTTCATCGCCGTCTATGAGCCGTTGCTCGACGCCGGCCGCGAGATCGTCTCCGTCCATATCTCAGCCGGGATCTCCGGTACCTGCGAGGCCGCCAACCAGGCCCGCCAGCGTCTCATCGACGAGGGCAGGGACGGTGAGCGAATCACGGTCTTCGACTCGCGCTCGGCGGCGGGCGGGATGGGCCTCTGCGCACTTGGGGCGGCGGCAGCGGCCGCATCCGGCGGCGATACCGAGGCGGTGGTCGCCCGCGCCCAGCAGACCCGCGAGGAGCTGAAGATGTGGTTCGCGATCGACACCCTCGAGTACCTGCGGCGCGGCGGGCGGATCGGCGGCGCCAGTGCCTTCATCGGCTCGGCGCTGAAGATCAAGCCGATCCTGACGCTGGAGGAGGAGATCACCCCGGTGGAGCGGGTCCGTACCCGCGCCCGCTCGATCGAGCGCCTGCGCGACTACGCCCGCGAGCGCCACGAGTCGGGGCTCGACGCCTGGGTCGTTCAGCACATCCAGGACGACGAGACCGCCGCCGGCCTGGTCGACGACGGGCGCGAGATCTTCGGCTGCGAGCCGGCTTTCGTCTCGGAGATCGGCGCCGTCCTCGGCGCCCACGTCGGTCCCGGCCTGCTCGGGATCGGCAGCGTGTCCCGAGACGTGCTCAGCTGAGCGAGCGAGTCTGCTTCTGCGGGTCCTCGCTTGACGAGGCGCTCTCCAGGCGCTATAAGGATCAAGAATGCAAAGGAAAATTTTTCTAATAGTTTTGGTGGTGGCCGGCTTGCTTCAGGCGATGCCCGCCACTGCGCTCGCCGACGGTGCCCTCGAAGACGTCACGACCGGTAAAACAGTGGACAAAGGCGTGAAATTCTCGTATTCGGGCGGCATCGAATTCACCAATGGCGCATCCGGCATCAGCTGCGGCGTGCACATGACGTTCACGACCAAACTCGCCGACGAATTCGAAGTGAGCAAATTCGAACTCACAACAGCAACCTGCAGCGGCTTTGGCGCTCTCTACAACGGCTGCAAAGTCAAAGGGGACAAAACGACATTGCCGTGGACGACCGGGCGGTACAGCGCGACGGAACTGATCTTCTACCTCTTCCCCGATCTCGAACTGGAAAACTGCCCGATGGGCCAGACCTTCCTGAAAATCGAAGGGCCCTCGGTCACAGGAAAACCGGGCACAGGCACCAAAGGCGGCATAACGTCCTTGACGCTCTCCGGCTCGGGGGAAGCCGAAGACAACGCCGGCGAATTCAAAGTCGGAGTAAAAGGGTCTCTCTCGATGGGGGAAGAAAACTCCGACACATACCGGATCGAGGACATTCCCTAGCGGTGCGTCTAGCGGCGGCGGCGCAGCATCATCAGGCCGCCGAGCGCAAAGCCCGCGATCGCCGCGCCGGTGATCAGCTGGCTGCGGTGCTCGCGCACCTGGCGGCGCCAGTCGGTCAGCTCGGCGACCCTGCCGCGCAGGGCTTCGACCGAGCGGCCGAGGTCCTGGCGCTGCAGGTCGATGTCGCGACGGATCTCGGCCGGCGTGCGGCCCGGCGGACCAGCGTTCATTTCGGGGCCTCCACTGGGCTTGGCGCGTCGACTGGGGATGCGGCGTCAGGTTGCCCTTCGAGGGTCGACCTGATCTGCTTCGCCTCTTCGATCGCCTGCTCTGGCACCGGCGGGGCGCCGGCCTGCAGCGATCGATAGGCGAAGAGCCCGGCGGCGGCCGCGACCAGCAGGAAGAGCGCCGCCTCGACGAAGTAGCCCGGCCAGACGTTGCCGTCGAACAGCTCTTCGGCCAGCAGCCAGGCGACTCCGTGCATGATCAGGATCAGGGCGAGGAAGGCGAAGGTGCCGGCGGCGATGCCGACGACCGAGCCGCGCAGAAGCTTGGTGACTTTCTCCGAGACCTCCGCCTTGGCGAGCTCGATCTCCTCGCGCACCAGCGAAGAGGCGCGTTCGGAGACGTCGAAGACCAACTCGGAGACAGAGCGGTCCTCGGGGCCCGGCGGCGGGACGGGAGGAGTCGGAGGGGTTGGAGGCGTCGGGGTGGGGTCGGCCATCGACTTACTCTGGCGGATCCTCGTTGAAGAGCTGGCGGTAGAGAATTCCCGCAGCCCTCGCGGCGATGACACTGGCCAGGGCGCCGACCCCGGCGAGCATTCCGCTCCAGACGAGTCGTTTGACGATGTCGTTGTCCATCAGCGCCGACCTTACCTATCGCGGCTCGAGGCCGTCGCAGATCGTCGCCGTGACAAGAGTCTTTGCCTGCTCGAAATCGGTGTCGGAAGCCGGAATCACGTCGAAGATCCAGCCAGAGAGCAGCTGCTCGATCGCGCCGTAGAAGGACATTGAGGCAAAGGTCGGGTCGATGTCGCGGCGGAAGGCGCCGGCCTCCTGCCCGTCGGCGACGATCTTGGCGATCGAGTCATAGGCGCGGCGAATCTCCGCCAGATGCGTGCGGCCGAAGGAGTTGGCGGCGCGGGTGACCTCGACGATGATCACCTTCATCAGCTCCGGGTCGTAGCGGTAGGAGTCGACGATGAATCCGGCAACCGCCTCCAGCTTGGCCCTGGGGCTCTCGGCGCTGCCGTCGGCCTCCTCGATCGCGGCGAGGAGCAGCGACCAGCGCTCGCTGAAGAGCTCGTTGAGGACCTCGTCCTTCGACTTGAAGTAGTGGTAGACGAGGCCGTAGGCGACCCCCGCCTCGTCGGCGATGTCGGCGACGCGAGTCGAGTGGAAGCCCTGGCGGGCGAAGACCCGGATCGCCGCGTCGAGGATCTGGCGGCGCTTGTCGATCGGTGGAGCTTTGGAGGCCATCAGGCGTGTGCCTCCAGAAGCTGCGGCCATTGATAGGCCTGGGGTCGGCGGTGGGCGAGCGAGGGAAGCTCCTCGCGAGTCCTTTCCTGGGCGGTGAGATCGAGCTCGGCCGCGATGAAGCACTCTTCGTCCGGTGCGACGGCAAGCTCGATCCCCCAGGGGTCGACGATCGCCGAGTGGCCGTAGGAGCTGTAGTGGGGCGGGGCCTCGCCGAACTGATTGGGGGCGATGACGAAGGCCTGGTTCTCGATCGCGCGGGCGCGCAGCAGGACCTGCCAGTGGTCGCGTCCCGTCGCGGTGGTGAAGGCCGAGGGGACGGCGATCAGGCGGGCCCCCCGCACAGCGAGGATCCGGTACAGCTCGGGGAAGCGCAGGTCATAACAGACGGTCAGCCCGAGCTCGACGTCATCGACCGGGGCCGAGACGATCTCATCGCCGGGCTGCTCGTACTCGGACTCGCGATAGGCGACCCCGCCGGCTTCGACGTCGAACATGTGGATCTTGCGGTAGGTGGCGAGGTCGTCGCCACCGGGCCCGATCAGCACCGAGGTGTTGAAGGCCCTGTTCGAGGTCGCATCGTCGCCCCGCTCGGCGATGCTGCCGGCGAGCAGATGGATGCCCAGCTCGCGCGCCCAGGAGCGGGCCGCAGCGAGGCTCGGGCCGTCGAGCAGCTCGGCGCCGGCGGCCATCTGCTCGCCCGCAGCGAGCAGATTCCACTTCTCCGGCAGGGCAACGAGCTCGGCCCCATCGGCGGCTGCGGCACGCACCAGGCGCTCGGCTGCGGCGATGTTCCGCGCCCTGTCTCCGTTCGAATTCATCTGCACCGCCGCTACGCGCACTTTTCGATCCTCTCAATGCTGGCTGACTGACCAGTCAATCGGTTTCACTCGGGCCAGTATAGGTGCGATCGAGGCGTACGATTCGGATTACGTGAGCAGTCCGAATCGCATCGAGCCCGACGGTGAGCGCAAGCAGGTGACCGTCCTCTTCGCCGACGTCCAGGGCTCTATGGACCTCGCCGAGCAGCACGACCCCGAGCAGTGGCGGGAGATCATGCAGGGCTTCTTCTCGATCCTCGCCGAGGAGGTGCGTCGCTTCGAGGGCACCGTCGACAAATTCACCGGCGACGGCATCATGGCCGTCTTCGGCGCCCCGGTCGCCCACGAGGACCACGCTCGCCGCGCCTGCTTCGCGGCACTGCGGATGCTCGACGACATCGCCGAGTACGCGGCCGAGCTGCGCCGCGTGCACAGCCTCAACTTCTCCGCCCGAATCGGGATCAACTCGGGCGAGGTCGTCGCCGGCGCGATCGGCAGCGAGGGCGGCTACACGGCGATCGGCCACACGGTCGGGCTGGCGCAGCGCATGGAGGCGCTGGCCGAGCCCGGCAAGACTTATCTGACCGAGGCGAGCGCCGCCCTGGCACACGGCTTCTTCGAGCTCGAGGATCTGGGTGAGTTCGCGATCAAGGGAGCGAGTCAACCCGTCCGGGTCTTCGAGCTGGCCGGGGTCGGCTCCGCCCGCTCGCGCCTCGACCTCTCGCGCGAGCGCGGCTTCTCCCGCTTCGTCGGCCGCGACAGGGAGATGGAGGTGCTGACCGAGGGGCTGGAGCGGGCGAAGGCCGCAGAAGGCGGCGTGGTCGGGATCGTCGCCGAGCCCGGCGTCGGCAAGAGCCGCCTCTGCCACGAGTTCGCCGAGCGCGGGCGTGCCGACGGCATCGAGGTCTTCGAGGCCCAGGCTCAGGCCCACGGGCAGGAGATTCCCTTCATGCCGGTGCTGCAGATGCTGCGCGCTTACTTCGGCATCGCCGACGACGATCCGGAGCGGACCGTGCGCGAGAAGATTGCCGGGCGCGCCCTCCTGCTCGACCCCGATTTCGCCGACGATCTGCCCGTCCTCTTCGACTTCCTCGGCGTGCCCGACCCCGACCGGCCGGCGCCGCAGCTGAGCGCCGAGGCGCGACAGCGGGCACTGCGGGAGATCGTCTGCGGGCTGGTCCGAGCGCCGAACCGCCGCGAGCCCGTCGTGGTCGTGGTCGAGGATCTGCACTGGATCGACGAGGGCAGCGCCGCGATGCTCGGAGACCTCTTCGACGCGGTCGAGGACACGCAGACGCTGGTCGTCGTCAACTTCCGCCCCGAGTACGAGCGCAGCTGGAGCGGGGCGTCGAACTACCGCGAGATCTCGCTGGAACCGCTCGGGCCCGGCGACACCCGCGAGCTGCTGCGCGACCTGGCGGGCGAAGACCCCTCGCTCGACGGGCTCGCCGACCTGCTCCACGAACGCACCGCGGGCAACCCGTTCTTCGTCGAGGAGATCGTGCGGGCGCTTGCCGAAGCCGGCAACCTCGAGGGCAAGCGCGGCGCCTACCGGCTCGCCCGCCCGGTGGAGAACACCGGCGTGCCGGCCAGCGTGCAGACCGTGCTGGCGGCGAGGATCGACCGCCTGCAGCCCGAGGCGAAGCGGCTACTGCAAGCGGCGTCGGTGGCTGGCAAGGAGGTCGGCGAGGCCACCCTTGGCTCGATCACGGGCACCGCGGATGCCGAGGCGCTGGAGGCGCCGCTCGGCGAGCTGATCGCCTCCGGCTTCCTCTACGAGGCCGAGGTCTACCCCAACCGCGTGCTCGCCTTCCGCCACCCGCTCACCCGGGAGGTCGCCTACGGCAGCCAGCTCGCCGACCAGCGAGCGCAGACCCACGCGGCGACGGCGCGGGCGATGGTCGAGCTCAACTGCGAGCGCCACGACGAGCTGGCGGCGCTGATCGCCCATCACATGGAGGAGGGCGGCGAGACGCTCGAAGCGGCGCGCTGGTCGGCGCGGGCCGCCTACTGGACGGGCACCAGCCAACCGGCCGATGCCCTGCGCCTCTGGCGGCGGGTGACGGAGCTGAGCGAGGAGCTGGAGGAGAGTGAGGAGACGACGGCGCTCGGCGTGATGTCGCGCCTATTGCAGCTCGACTTTGCTTGGCGGCTGGGAATGGACGACGAGGAGGAAGCGCGCCTGGTCGCCGAGGCCGAGGAGATCGCGACGAGGACGAGTGACCTGCGCTCGCTGGCGCTGCTGCGGATTGCGACGTCGGCGCGTCCCGGGCTCCCCCACTACGCCGACGCCTGGCTCAAAGCCGTCGCCGAGACCAACCAGCTGGCCGACGAATCGGGTGACCTGCACCTGCGGATCGCGGTGCGCGCGGGCGGCTCCTACGCCTACCTCTGCGCCGCGGATTTCGACAGATTCGAACGCGCCCTGGACGAGATTCTCGAGCTGTGCGGCGACGATCACCGTGCCGGCGCCGGGATCATCATCGGCAGCCCGTACGCCTGGGCGCTGATGGCCAAGGGACTGGTGCGGCGCGAGCGCGGTCACCTCGGGGAAGCCGAAAGGCTCTTCGAGACGGCGCTGCGGATCGCCGACGAGCAGGGCGACCCGGAGATCGCCAGCTGGACCCGCAGCAACCAGGCGCTGATGGCGACGATGCGAGGCGAGGCCGAGGCCGGAGTGACGCTGGGACGGCGCAACTGCGAGCTGACCGAACGACTCGGCGACGTCTTCTCGCGCAGCCTGTCGCTGTCGAATCTGGGCGGCGCGCAGCTCGCGGCCGGCGAACCGGGAGCGGCGCTGGAATCGCTGGAGGAGGCCGAGCGCGTTTACCGGGAAGCCGTCCCGGGCGGCGATGAGATGGAGGCCTGGCGGGCCGGCATGCGGGCGGAAGCGCTGACCGCGGTCGGCCGAGCGGAAGAGGCGACTGTGCTGGCCGAGTGGGCCAGCGACCTGGCGCGTGAGCGCGGCATGCTCTGGTCGTTGCCGCTGACGCTGCGGGCGCTCGCGCTGGCTCGAAACGCGGCGGGGGCAGAGGGCGTGGGCGAGGCGCTCGACGAGGCGGCGGCCGTGGCCGAGCGGACCGGGGCGATGATCAGCCTCGGAGAGATCGAAGAAGCGCGCAGCTCGATCGGCGCCGGCGCGCGCTGAGCGCTACATCCCCGTCACGCGGGCGACCATCCAATCGACCAGGCGGTCGGGCAGGACCCGCGAGGCGAAGGCCTGGCCGCGGGCGTCGGCGCCGACGAGGTAGCGGACACGGGGACGGCGAGCGCTGAGCGCGTGCTCGATCTTGATCGCGACCTTCTCGGGTGGGATGCCGCGTTCGCCGGTCTTCCGCGCCACCCCGCGGTAGGCGTCGATCGCCTCGCCGTAGAGCTGCACATGGCCGTCGCCGGCACGGGCGGCGATTGCGTCGACTTCGGCTTCCCCTCGGTCCCAGATCGGCGTCGCGATCGAGCCCGGCTCGACCACCGAGACCGAGATCCCCCAGGGGCGCAGCTCCTGGCGGAAGACGTCGCCGACGGCCTCGAGGCCGAACTTGGCCGCATGGTAGGCACCGAACATCGGGAAGGCCATCAGGCCGCCAATCGAGGTGATGAAGACGATGCGGCCGCGGGCGGTGCGGATCGTCGGCAGCATTGCCTGCGTGACGGCGACCTGGGCGCTCAGGTTGACCTCGATCTGGCGCTTGAAGTCCTCGATCGGCAGCGTCTCCAACGGGCCGGGAACGGCGATGCCGGCGTTGTTGACGAGACCGTCGAGGCCGGCCGGGCCAGTCTCCGTGCCGATCCGCTCAGCGGCGGCTCTGATCTGGTCGGCGTCGGTGACATCGAGCATCAACGGCTCGAGCCGATCCGACCCTGCCTCCCGCAGCGTGGCCGCGTCGGCCTCCTTACGCACACCGGCGAAAACCCGCCAGCCGCTCTTGTCTAGCTGAAGCGCCGTAGCTCGGCCAATGCCCGTCGATGCCCCAGTAATCAGAACTGACTTCACGTCCTCACCCTAGTGCGGTCGAGGTTTGAACCGCTATGCGACTCAAACCTCGACCGCAGGCGTTTCGAGGTTCGTCTGGCGACTACCATCGCCCGATGAGCGGCGCGGCTTTCGTGACTGGCGGATCGGGTTTCATCGGCGGCCGCCTGGTCGAGCGGCTGGTCGGCGAAGGACGCCATGTGAGAGCCCTTGCTAGGTCCGAGGTCTCCGCCCAGCGTGTCGCCGAGCTGGGCGCCGAGCCGGTTCGCGGCGACATCGGCGATCGCGCCTCGCTTGCGTCGGCGGCAGGCGGAGCCGAGGTCGCCTTCCACCTCGCGGCCCACCTCGGCGAGTGGGGCGACTGGGCAGACTTCGAACGCGGCAACGTCGACGGCACGCTCAATGTGCTCGCGGCCTGCGCCGAGGCCGGGGTGCGGCGCTTCGTCCATTGCGGGACCGAGGCCGCGCTGATGGCCGGCGAGCCGCTGATCAACGTGGATGAGACCGCACCGCTGCGGCCCGATTCACGGGCGCCCTACCCGGCGACCAAGGCGAGGGCGGAGCAGGCTGTGCGCGACGCAAACCGCGAGGGCTTCGAGACGGTCGCGCTGCGGCCCCGCTTCGTCTGGGGCAGAGGCGACACGACCTTGCTGCCGGAGATGGTCGCGACGGTGCAAGCCGGCAAATGGGCGTGGATCGGCGGTGGCCGCAACGTCACCGACACGACCCACGTCGACAACGTCGTCGAGGGCCTGGTCCTGGCGGCGGAGAAGGGGCATCCCGGCGAGGCCTACTTCGTCACCGACGGCGAGCCGGTCGTCTTCCGCGAGTTCGTCAGCGCGCTGCTGCGGACGCAGGAGATCGAGCCGCCCGACCGCAGCGTCCCGGCTTGGACCGCGGCGCCGATGGCTCGCATCGCCGAGACCGTCTGGAAGGTCTTGCCGCTATCCGGTCCCCCGCCGATGACCACCTTCCGCTCCTGGCTCCTGACCCAGGAGTGCACGATCGACATCACCAAGGCCCGCGAGGAGCTCGGCTACGAGCCGATCGTCAGCCACGAGCAAGGCCTCGCCGAGCTACGCGAAGGACGTGCCGTCACTTAGGCACCCATATGGGTGCCTAAGTGACGGCACATTAGGGGCGGCTGGCGCGGTGGCGCTCTAGCTCGGCTACCAGCAGCTTGGTGTGGAGCGCGGCGATCAGGTCCTGGAGGGGTTGCGAGCCGGATTCGAGCATCTCGACCACACGCTCGGGCGGGACCTCGCCGGCGAGGCGGTCCATCACCATCTCGACCTCCTGGCTGACCAGCTCTTCGAGGGCTTTCTTGTAGCGCAGGGTGTCGTAGACGGTGAAGCCGATCTCCTCGTCGTAGCCACCGGCGCGGAAGCGGCCGATCGCCTCGATGATCTTGATGTCGGAGGGTGAGTAGCCGCGGCTGTTGGGGCTGAGCACCTCGATCTTCTCCAGCCGGTCGAGCACCTCCTTGGGTACGCCGTAGCGCTCGCGCACCTCGGCGGCGCTGGTCCGGGTGCGCTCACCCCCCAGCGCCCGCTCGAGAATGCGATCCTCGAGCTCGACCATCGCGCGGGCCCGCTCGGGATCCTCGTCGAGCACCGACTTGATCGCCCGCAAAGGCATGAAGCGCTCCTCCTGCAGCTGCTTGATCAGCCTGATCCGGTCGACGAACTCGGGCGGGTAGTAGGCCATGTTGCGGCTCGTCTTCACCGGCTCCGGCAAGAGGCCCTCGCGCAGGTAGTGCTTGATCGTCGGCACCGGCACGCCGGAGGCCTCGGCCAGCTCGCCGATCTTGAGCAGACCGCCCTCCGAGGTCGCGGTCTCGGGTCTCGCCGCCATCGCAGCTACGCCCTGAAGGTCGTTGCGGCGTCGGCGCTCGGCCCGGCGGCCGCGCCCGACTCCTTCATCGCCGCGATCTCCCCGGCCGAGTAGCCGGCCTCGCCCAGCACCTCGTCGGTGTGCTCGCCGAAGGCGGGCGCCGGCCTCGTCGGGTCACCGGGGGTGCGGCTCATCTTCACCGGCACGCCGAGCTGGCGCACCGTCCCCAGGCCGGGCTGCTCGATCGCCGTCACCATCTCACGCGCGCGGACCAGCTCGGACTCAAGTGCCTCGCCGACGTCGAGAACGGGCTCGATGCAGCAGTCGTGCTCGTCGTTGAAGGCGAGCCACTCGTCTCGCGTACGCGAGCGGAAGACCTCGGCCACCTTGCCCCAGGCGTCCGAGCCTGGCGCCTCGAACTGCACCTCGATCAGATCGGGCCGCTCGACGCCGTTGCAGAAGGCGGCCCAGAACTTCGGCTCCAGCGCGCCGCAGGTGACCCAGCCATCCTTGGCCTCGTAGGGGAAGTAACAGAGCAGGCCGCCGGCGAGCTGCTGCTCGCCGCGGCGCGGCGCCTCGCCGTCGCAGAAGTAGCGGCCGGCGACGAGTGCCAGCCAGGAGAGCGCCCCGTCGGCCATCGAGACGTCGACCATCTGCCCCTCGCCGGAGCGCCGGCGCTCGTGCAGCGCCGCCATCACCCCGAAGGCGGCCATCAGCGCACCGCCGCCGAGGTCGGCGATCTGGCCGCCGGATTGGACCGGCGGGCCGTCCTTGGCACCGGTCAAACCGAGCAGCCCAACCAGGCCGAGGTAGTTCATGTCATGGCCGGCGCGCTGGGCGTAGGGGCCGTCCTGGCCGTAGCCGGTGATCGCGCAGAAGACGAGCGCCGGGTTGGCCTCGCGCATGCGCTCGTAGCCGACCCCGAGCCGGTCGAGAACGCCGGGGCGGAAGCCATCGAGCACGACGTCGTATTGCCCGACCAGGCGCAGCAGAGCCTCGCGCCCGGCATCGCTCTTGAGGTCGAGACGGACCGAGCGCTTGCCGCGGTTGAGCGCCAGGTAGAGCGAGGAGCGGGTGCCCAACTCCTGCTGATCCTCATCGCCGTAGTAGGGCGGCGCCCAGCGGATGTAGTCGCCCATGCCGGTGTCCTCGACCTTCAGCACCTCGGCGCCGAGGTCGGCCAGCAGCAGTGAGCAGAAGCCGCCGGGCAGGAGCCTGGTCAGGTCGAGGACCTTGACGTCGCTAAGCGGCAGATCGCTCACGCTTGGGGACCCCCAGCAGCTCGCGAGCCTCGGCGACGCTGGCGGCGCGGCGGCCGACGTCCTCGGCCATCTGGCGCGCCTTGGCGATCAGTTCGCCGTTTGACTTGGTCATCTCGCCGTTCGGCAGGTAGAGGTTGTCCTCGACCCCGGCGCGGACGTTGCCGCCCAAGACGAGCGAGGCGCCGAGCAATTTCCATTGGTCGCGGGAGATGCCGATCACCTGCCACTGGTTCTCGCCGTCGGCTCCACCGGGGATCTGGTCCGCCATGAAGCCGACGTTGCGCGGGGTCGGGCGGATGCCGCCGTTTACCCCCATCACCAGGGAGATCTGCAGCGGCGTCCGCTCCAACAGGCCCATGTCGATCAGCGGGTCGAGGTTGGCGACGTGGCCGGCGTCGAAGCACTCATGCTCGGGCTTGATCCCGAGGTCGCGCATCGCCGTGAGGAACTCGATGATCGTGTCGAAGCTGTTCTCGAAGACCGCCTTGAAGACGAAGTCCTTGCGCCGCGAGCTGTACTTGGCGTAGTTCATCGAGCTCATGTTGAGCGCCGCCACGTCGGGCTTGCACTCGCGCAGGTACTCGATCCGCTTCTCGATCGGGATGCCGATCGCGCCGGTCGAGTAGTTGATGATCACGTCGCCAACCTCGGCCAGAATCGCCTCGGTGATCGCCTTGAAGTCCTCGACCTCATAGGAGGGCGTGCCGTCCGGCTTGCGCGCGTGGATGTGGATCTGCGAGGCGCCCTCGTCGACCGCCCGCCGCGCCTCGGCCGCGTACTCCTCCGGCGTATAGGGGATCGCCGGGCACTGATCGCGGTTGGCGATCACGCCGCTGATCGAACAACTGATGACTACCGGATCGCTGAACGCGCTCACTTCAAGCCTCCCCCTGGCGACTTAGCCCCCCTAGAACGTCGGTAAGTCGCCAAGGCCCTCATACGGGCATCACCCCATGGCGTTTCTTCGGCTTCTCGACGTGTTTGTTCTTGGCCATGCGCAAGGCGTTGACAATCGTCGGCCGCGTCTCGCGCGGGTCGATGATGTCGTCGATCACCGCGTTGCCGGCGGCGATGTAGGGGTCGATCTGCTCGCGGACCGCGTTCAGCATCGTCTCGCGGGTGGCGTCGGGGTCATCGGAGGCCTCGATCGCCGAGCGGCCGATGATTTCGACCGCACCCTCGGCGCCCATCACCGAGATCTCCGCACCCGGCCAGGCGACGATCAGGTCAGGCTCGTAAGCCTTGCCGCACATCACGTAGTAGCCGGCGCCGTAGGCCTTACGCACGATCACGGTCACCTTCGGCACCGTGGCGCGGCTGACCGCGTAGAGCATCTTCGCCCCGTGGCGAATGATCCCGGCGTGCTCGACTTTCGCGCCGACCATGAAGCCGGGCACGTCCTGGAGGAAGACGAGCGGGACGTTGAAGGCGTCGCAGAGGTTGATGAAGCGAGCCGCCTTGTCGGCCGAGTCGTTGTCGAGGATGCCGGCCAGCTGCTTGGGCTGGTTGGCGACGATCCCGACCGGCTGGCCGCCGAAGCGAGCGAAGCAGGTGATCAGCGTCTTGGCGAACTTCGGCTTGATGTCGAACCACTCGCCGTCGTCGACGATCTCGGCGATCACGTCGTACATGTCGTAGGGCTGGCGCGATGACTCCGGGACAATCTCCATCAGCTTCTCCGACATCCGGTCGTCGGGGTCGCTGGTCGGCACGATCGGCGGCTTCTGCTCGCAATCGGAGGGGAAGTAGGAGAGGTACTGCTTGACCTTGGCGATGCATTCCTCGTCGTCCTTCACCTCGAGGTCCCCCACGCCGGATTTGCGGCAGTGGACCTTGGCGCCGCCCAGCTCCTCCATCGTGATGTCCTCACCGGTGACGGCTTTGGTCAGGTGCGGGCCGGCAAGCGCCATCGCGCCCTGACCGGAGACCATCGGCACGAAGTCCGAGAGCGCCGGGATGTAGGCGGTGCCGGCGGCGCAAGGGCCCATCATCGCCGCGACCATCGGGATCACGCCCGACATTTCGACCTCCTCGCGGAAGAGGTGGCCGGAGCCGGCGAAGAGCGAGCCGGCGGCCTCCTGGATGCGGGCGCCGGCCGAGTCGAGCAGCCAGATGAACGGCATCCGCTTGGAGAGGGCCATCTCGCGCAGGCGGGTGACCTTGAGCTCGCCGGTCATCCCCATCGAGCCAGCCATCACGGTGAAGTCGTAGGCGGCGATGCAGCAGGGGCGGCCGTCGATGTCGCCCCAGCCGGTGATCACGCCGTCGGCGGGGGCCTCTTTGCCGTCCATCGCGCGCTGGGCGAAGTGCGGCCGGCCGTGGATCCCCATCTCATTGAAGGTGCCCTCATCGACCAGCAGGTCGAGGCGCTCACGCGCGGTCAGCTTGCCGCGCTCGTGCTGTTTGGCGATCTTCTCCTCGCCACCGCCGAGCTTCGCCTTCTCGCGGCGCTCGTGCAGCTGCTCGGTCAGGTCGTCCAGCGGGGCGGTCCCCGGCAGGAGGTTCTTCGCTTCTTGCTCGGTGCTCCCCATCCCTACCTGCCTTTCCACTGCGGCTCGCGCTTCTCGAAGAATGCGGTGACGCCCTCGACGATGTCCTCGGTCGAGAAGGTGAGCGATAGCTGCGAGCGCAGGTAATCGAGCGCGTCGTCCACCGCCATGTCCTGCTGGCGGTACATCGCGTCGTGGCCGAGCCGCATCAGCACCGGGCTCTTGGAGGCGAGCTTGCCGGCCCAATCGGCGACCGCCGCGTCGAACTCATCGGCCGGCACAACCTTGTTGGCGAGCCCGTACTCGACCGCCTGCTCGCCGCTCAACCGCTCGCCCAGCAGCATCATCTCGTTGACCTTCTTGCGCGGAACGTTGCGGTAGATGATCGCCATGATCATGTAGGGGAAGGCACCGACGTTGATCTCCGGCGTGCCGAAGGTGGCGCCCTCTTTGGCGATCAGCAGGTCGCAGGAGAGAGCGAGACCCATTCCGCCAGCCAAGACGTGCCCGTTGGCGGCACAGAGGCTCGGCTTGCCCAGCCGCGGCATCAGGCGGAAGAATTCAAGGAAAAGATCGGTAGCAAAATGTTTGGCGACGAGCGGAACGTCGGCGGCAAACCCCCCAAGGTCTGCTCCGGCGCAAAAAACCTTCTCGCCCGCCCCGGTAAGTACGACCGCCCGCGCCTCCTCGTCGTCGCGAGCCCGCTTCATCGCGTCGACCAGCTCGGCGAGCATCTGCCCGGAGAGCATGTTGCGCTTCTCCGGGTTGTTCAGGGTCACGGTGGCGACCCCGTCGGCAACCTCGTAGGTGACGACCTCGTAATCCATCGCGGCGGACCATAGCCGAAATCGGCCATGGGCTGAAAGTAGAAAGTGCTACTGTCCACTCGAACTTTCGACGATCCAGGAGGAGAGACCAGTGGCGACCGCGACGAACGGCAGCAGCTCAACTGTGATCAAGCCCGACCACGAGGCGGGCCGCAAGAACTTCATCTTCAACCAGGAGCACGAAGACCTGCGCGAGTCGATGCAGGCCTGGGTCAAAAAGGAGATGTGGCCTCACCGCAACGAGTGGGAGGACACCTACTGGCCTACCGACGTGATGAAGCGGGCCGGCGAGCTCGGCTTCCTCGGCCTCTGCTTCCCCGAGGAGTACGGCGGGCAGGGTGGCGACTACTTCTACTCGCTGGTCCGCGCCGAGTGCATGAGCTACACGGGCTCGGGCGGCACCAACATGGGCTTCGCCGTGCAGACCGACATGGTCCTGCCGCCGATCCACCTGCTCGGCACCGAGGAGCAGAAAGAGCGCTACCTGGCCCCCGGTCTGAAGGGCGAGAAGGTCGGCTGCCTCGGGATCACCGAGCCCGGCGCCGGCTCCGACGTCGCCGGCATCCGCACCGCCGCGATCCGCGACGGCGACGAATACGTGATCAACGGCTCCAAGACCTTCATCACCAACGGCCCGCGCGCCGACTTCATCGTCCTCGTCGCCAAGACCGACCCGGAGGAGCGCCACGCCGGCATCACCCTCTTCGTCGTCGACCTGCGTGACGAGAACGGCGAGAAGGTGCCCGGGTTCAGCGTCTCCGCCGAGCTGGAGAAGATGGGCATGCACGCCTCCGACACCGGCGAACTCGCCTTCGAAGACGTCCGCGTCCCGGCCAGCGCCATCCTCGGCGAGGAGGGCAAAGGCTTTTACCACATCGCCTGGGAGCTCCAGGGCGAGCGACTGGTCGCCGCCGCCGGCTCCCACGCCGGCGCGGAACGGATGATCGAGAAGACGCTCGAGTACGCGAAGGAGCGCGAAGCCTTCGGCCGGCCGATCGGCAAGTTCCAGGCGATCCGCCACAAGTTCGCCGAGATGGCGACCAAGGCCGAGGCGGCGAAGCAGTTCACCTACGCGACCGCCTGGCGCTTCGGCAACGGCGAGTACCCGGTGCGTGAGATCACGATGGCGAAGCTCTTCTCCTCGCGCATGGCCTGCGAGGTCGCCGACGAGTGCATCCAGATCCTCGGCGGCTACGGCTACATGAAGGAGTACGAGATCGAGCGCGCCTACCGCGACGTTCGGCTCAACCGGATCGGCGCCGGCACCGACGAGGTGATGCTCGACGTGATCGGCAAGAGCTACGGGCTGTAGGCGGCCGGTGCAGGCCGCCGTGTCGCACGTCGACCACATCCGCTCTTACTACGAGGCGCTGAACACTGGCGACGGCGACGCGGTGGCCGCGCATTTCACCGACGACGCCGTCCACTACTACACCCGCCTGGGGCCGCACGAGGGCGCCGAGACGATCGGCAGCTACGCCGCACTGGGCGTCGAGAGCATCGACGCCCAGTGGTATGTCGAGAACGCGATCGAGGAGGGTGATCAGGTCGTGATCGAGTGGACGATGACGTGGCGGGCGCCCGAGTCCGGCGAGAAACGGCTCGACCGCGGCACCGAGTGGTTTCGCATCCGTGACGGCAAGATCGCCGAGGTGCGCGCCTACCACCACGGCGGCAAGAAGAACCCGCAAGGCGATCTGCTCGGCTTCGACCACAAGGGGCGTGGCTACACGATGCTCGAGGACTGGAAGGCGCCGGCCTCGGCACGCCAGCGGTAGGGCGCATCCGACATTCACCCCATCTGAGTGGGGTCAATGTCGGATAGGCAGCGGCAGTCCTTACTCGAGCGGCAGGCAGATCGCGCAGAAGTCCTCGCCGAACGAGGTGAGGACGATGCTGCGTCGCACGGTGCGGGCCGTGCGCCCGCCCCGCTCGAGCGCATCGGCGACCTGCGCCTGCGCCTCCAGTACCTGGTAGCGGCGGCCGTCGCGCAGCGGCTCGCGCGAGAACCAGACCAGCCCGAGGCGGTGCAGGTTGTTGAGGTAGGCCTGGACGCGCTCCTGGTGGCGGCAACCGGCCTCCTCGGCGACCATCGTGCCGCCCCGGGCGACCAGCTGCGAGGCAAGCGGCAGCCCGGCGCGCACGTCAACGGAGGGCTGCGGGCCGCTGCGCGCGAGGAAGCGCAGGATGCGCCCCTCGTCGGGAGCGAGCGCGTCGAGAATGCGCATGTAGGCAGGGTGGGAATCGACGTCGGCGGTGACGTCGGCTGACTGGCGCAGCAGCTCTTCGCCGCGGCGGCGCAGCGCCGCGGTCGAGGAGTCGCCGTTCTGGCGTGGACTCGCCGCGGGACGCGGCAGGCCATCGGCGACGCCGAGCCAGCCGCGCAGGTAGGAGCGCAGCTCGGCGCGGCCCTCCTGCAGGATCTGCGCCGGCGGCTCGCCCTGCGAGGCCGCTCGGATCGCCCGCGTAGCGCCATTGACGTAGGCGTTGGCGGCCTCGACGGCACCCTGCAAACCGGCGCCGGCGGCGATGCGCGCCAGGCCGGGCGCGGCTCGCACCAGCTCCTCGAGGGTCGGCGTTTCCTCCTGCTCGCTCATCCGAAGATCGCCAGGTGTAGCAGGCCGGCGCCAAAGCCGAGCACGGCGCCGTGCAGGTAGAGCAGCCACTCGTCCTCGCGCATCGCCGTGCGCAGCATCTCGGAGAAGTTGACGGGGTCCATCGCCCGCATCTGCTCGGCGACGAACTCGCGGATGCTGCCGCGGTGGGCGGCGTTGAAATCCTCATCGGTGAGCGGCGCGACCGCGTAGTCGGCGGCCTCGAGCGCGAGCGCGTCGCGGATCGCGTCGTAGTCGCGGCCGCCGACGGCTGCGCGCACGGCGGGTCGGGCACGCCCAAGCGCCCTGTCCACCGCCGGCCGCAACGAGTCTTCGACCAGCAGCCGGGTGCGGTCGGAGTTGGGCCCGTACAACAGGTCGTCGGCCATGTTGGCCATGGTCACGACGTCGTTGGCGATGACGTCGGCGTAAACCTCGGCGACCTCGGCCTGGCGTTTGAGGAAGAGGCCCTGCAGGGTGAACGGGCCGACACGACGCGGCCGCACCGGCTCGAAGATCATGCGGATGCCGAGCAGGTTCGTCGTGTAGCCGATCAGCACGCCAGCGATCGGCAGCACCCACCACTGGGTCAACACCTCCTCGGTCAGGAAGGCGGTCGGTATCCCGAGCAGGAAGCCGAAGAAGAAGCCGAACTTGACGATGAAGCGCAACTCCTTGCGGCCGACCTCGAGGAAGATCCTGTTGGCCAGCTCCGGGCTCTCCTCGAGCCGCCGGATCACCATCAGCTTGAGGTCGATCAGGTCGTCGACGTGCTCGCCGATCTCCGCCGTGAGCGCGTGCACGATCTCCGGCAACTGGTCTTCGACGCGGGCGTGGACGGCGGCGCGCACCCGCGGTGGCAGGTCGCGCCAGAGCTGCGGTCGCTCGCGCTCCATGATCCGCTCGACCACGTCATGGATCTCGTCGCGGGCGGTGGCGAGGATGTGCTCGGCGATCGCCTCCGAGTCGAGCTGGCGGTAGAAGTCGCCCGGGCTGCCGAGTTTCGAGATCCCCTTGTCGACGGCGATCGAGCCCATCTTCGCCGCGCGTGAGGGAACGATCCCCTGCCACCCGATCCCGCCCTGGCCGAGGCCGGGGATCTGCTGGATTCGACGCGGCATGACGTTGGCGAGCGCGGCGAGACCGGGCACGCGCAGACCGGCGAAGCGGATCGGGTAGAAGAGCATCCAGACCCCGCTCCAGTTGGTCACGTACCCGATCGCCCCGGTGAAGAGCGGGATCGTGATCAGGCTGAGCGTCTCGTCGTGCATCGGGCGGCGAGCTTAGGCGAGCCGGGTGGGTGCGCCAGCCTCGGCGCTCACTTCGAGGTGCCGGTGGACCTGCTGGATCACGATCGAACCCTCGCCGACGGCGGAGGCAACGCGCTTGACGGCGCCGTGGCGGACGTCGCCGACGGCGAAGACGCCGGGCAGGCTGGTCTCCAGCATCTGGCGCCCGGGGGGACGAACGTCACTTTTGCCCCCTATGGCGTGGTCAATGTGGCTTTCGTCGCCAGCGTCGCGCCCGGTGAGGACATAGCCCCACTCGTCACGCGCGATCTCCTCGGGCAGCCACTCGGTGCCGGGGCGGGCTCCGATCAGGACGAAGAGGGCGTCGGCGGCGACGGTTGTCGTTGATTCCGAGGCGAGGTCGCGAAGAGTCAGGCTCTCCAGCCTGCTCTCCCCATTGCCGCCGACCACTTCGGTCTCCAAGAGCACCTCGACGTTGGCCGCGGCGTCGATCGCCTCGCGCAGGTAGCTCGACATGCTGGCCGCGAGCGAGGGCCCGCGCACGATTACGCAAACCCGCTCGGCCCAGCGGCTGAGGTGCATCGCGGCCTGGCCGGCCGAGTTGCCGCCGCCGACGACGAAGGCGCTTCGCCCGGCGAGCGCCTTCGCCTCGGTCGCGGAGGCGCCGTAGAAGACACCGGAGCTCTCCAGCTCGGCAAGCGCGGGGTTCTGCAGCCGCCGGTAGGAGACGCCGGAGGCGAGCACCACGGCGCCCGCCTCGAACTCGGCGCCATCGGCCGTGCACAGGGTGTGGCTGTGCTCGCCCGGTCGCAACTCGACCACGTCGCGCATCAGCAGGAAGGAGGTGCCGAATACCCACGCCTGCTGGTAGGCGCGCTGCGCCAGCTCGGTACCACTTACGCCGCGGGCGAAGCCGAGGTAGTTGCGAATCAGCGAGCTGGAGCCGGCCTGACCACCGATCGCTTCGCGCTCGACGACCAGCGCCCGCAGCCCCTCCGAGGACGCGTAGACGGCGGCGGCGAGACCGGCCGGGCCGGCGCCGATCACGGCGACGTCGAACTCATCTCCCGATGCCAGCTCGGTGCTGACGCCGAAGGCCTCGGCAATCTCGACGTTGGTGGGATCGATGAGGAGCTGGCCGGGCCGGATGCGCGCCACCGGTACAGACGCATCCTCGCGTTCTGCCTCCTCCAGCAGCGCCCGGCCTGGCGCCGAGTCAGGCGCGTGGCAGGCGTAGGGAATGCCATTGCGGCTGAGCAGGTCGTGCAGTTCGTGGGTGCGCCGAGCGCCGGGCTCGGCGACCATCTCGATCTCGCCCTGCAGCGACGACTCGGCCCGCGCCCACTCGAAGAGGAACTCGCCGACGGTGCGGTGGAAGAGCTCGTCGGGCGTGCTCTCGGGCTTCAGCACGTAGTAGTCGATCTGGCCCAGCGCCATCGCCTCGAAGATCGCCTCGGCGGTCTCGGCATCGCCCCAAGCACCCCACTCGATCAACAGACCGCGCTTGGCGCTCGGGTGGAGGGACTTGGCTCGGGCCAGCAGCTCGGCGCCAGTCGCCTCCCCCTCTCCCAGCCACTGGTCCGCGAGGACGACGGCGACCTGCCGGCCCTCCTTCCGGAGGTCTTCCAGCTGGCGCAGAGCCCCCTGCGCCGACCGCTCGGCACGCACCTCGTAGTCGCGCCCGTAGCGACGCTCAAGTTCCTCCGCGGTGCGCGAAAGGCAACCGGCGTCCTCGTCGATCGCGAGCAGCACCGGCAGTCCCATGTGCCGATGGTAGCGACGGGTCGGCTACCGTCTCGGTCGTGACGGTGGTCAAGGACACGGGTGCGCGGGCGACGCTTCCGCCGTTCGGCTCCGAGCACGAGGAGCTGCGCGAGACGGTCAACCGCTTCGTCACGAAAGAGATCGCCCCCAACGTCGACGAGTGGGAGGAGGCGCGCGAATTCCCCCGCGACCTCTACAAGCGCTGCGCCGAGCTCGGCTTCCTTGGGCTGAAGTTCCCCGAGGAGTACGGCGGCCAGGGCGGGACCCACCTGCACGACGCGATCTGGGTCGAGGAGCTTGCTCGCTCGGGCGGCTCGGGCGGCGTCGCCGCCGGCCTCAACGCCCACACCTCGATCGCGATGCCGCCGATCTTCAACTTCGGCACCGACGAGCAGAAGCAGCGCTGGCTCGTGCCGGGGATCGCCGGCGAGAAGATCGGCGCCCTCGGGATCACCGAGCCCGGCGCCGGCTCCGACGTCGCCGGCATCTCCACCTTCGCCGAGCGGGTCGACGGCGGCTACGTCGTCAACGGCTCCAAGACCTTCATCACCAACGGCGTCCGCGCCGACTTCCTCGTCTGCGCCGTCAAGACGACGAAAGAGGGCGGCCACGGCGGCATCTCCTTCCTCGTGCTGGAGCGCGAGATGCCCGGCTACGAGGTGGCGCAGAAGCTGGAGAAGATGGGCTGGCACTCATCCGACACCGGCGAGCTGGCCTTCACCGACGTCGAGGTGCCCGCGGAGAACCTGCTCGGCGAGGAAAACGAGGGCTTCAAGCTGATCATGGCCAACTTCGCCTGGGAGCGGCTGCTGATGGCGATCGGCGCCGTCGGCGCGATGCAGCGGCTGATCGAGCGCTCGGTCGAGTACGCCCTCGAGCGCGAAGCCTTCGGCCGCCCGATCGGCAAGTTCCAGGCGATCCGCCACCAGGTGGCCGAGATGGCGACCAAGGCCGAGGCCTCCCGCGCCCTCACCTACAACTCCCTGCGCCTCTTCCACGAAGGCCACGACTGCATCAAAGAGGTGACGATGGCCAAGCTGGTCACCCAACGAGCCGTCCTCGAGATCGCCGACCAGGCCCTCCAGATCCACGGCGGCTACGGCTACATGCGCGAGTACGGCATCGAGCGAGCCGTCCGCGACGCCCGCCTAGGCCCGATCGGCGGCGGCACCGACGAGGTGATGAAGGAGATCCTCGGCAAATTGATGGGGTTGTAGGGATTAGCAGGGGTTTCCTGCGAATCCGCCGTCTCTTCTGAGCCGGGCGGACACAATCCGGACACATCGCGCCGCGCCTGGGCGATCTGATCCTCGGCAGACACGCGCTCGGCGATGTCGAACTCATCGAAGACGTGCGCGTAGACGTCGAGCGTCATCGTCGGTGAGTGCCCGGCCTGGCGGGCAACCTCGACCACGCTGCGCCCTTCATGGATCAGCAGCGAGACGAAGCTGTGGCGCAGGTCGTAGGGCCGCGCGCCCTCCAGGCCGACGCCGCGACAGGCGGGCACCCAAGCGTCCCGATGCCAGGTCTGCCAGCCGGGGTCGTTCCAGATGCCGCCCGAGCCGTTCGGAAACAGCAGCGCGTCGTCGTCTGACTGATCGAGCGAGCGCCGCCAATCGATTAGATCGTCGGCCAACGGCGTGAGTAGCCGCACCGTCCGCGACTGCCCCGTCTTGGTCGACTTGACGCCGCCTTGGCCGTCCGC
Organism: uncultured Solirubrobacterales bacterium; assembly: GCA_963718755.1. Taxonomy (GTDB): domain Bacteria; phylum Actinomycetota; class Thermoleophilia; order Solirubrobacterales; family 70-9; genus VRUE01. The sequence goes on along the minus strand of OY970376.1, from coordinate 1,787,498 downwards.
AGCCTTCTCGACCAGCAGCGTGCGCTCGCGTACGTCGCCCCACCGCAGCGCAAGCGCCTCCTGTGGCCGCAGGCCCGCGTAAGCGAGCAATCCGATCAGCCCGGCATCCCGAGCGCCGTGCTTGCGCCGCCTGGCCACCGCGGCGCGCAGCTGCTCGACCGTGAGTGGCGACAACGGCCGAACCTCGCGTTGGCGACGGACCTTCGGCTTCTGCACCGCCTTGACCGGGTTGTGCCCGATCCGCCGCCACTCAACCGCTCGCCGCAGGATGCCCTGGAGAAGCGCAAGCGCTCGGTAGATCGTCGGCTGCCCCACCACATCCGCTTCCAGTTCAGCCCGGAAGCGCTCGATCGCCTCCGGCGTGATCGCGTTGAGTCGCATCGAGCCGAGCCGTGGCAGAACATGCCGATCCCACAGGCCCGCGTAGCTGCGAAGAGTGCGAGCGGCGAGGTTCGGCGCGGCGTAGAGCTTCCACCACTCCTGTGCGAAGTCGGCGAGGGTCTGCCGGCCGCCGCTGAGCAGATCCAGGTCGCCGGTTCGCTTCCGCCTGACGACCTCGGCATCGAAGGCGTCGGCATCCCGCTTCCGCCCGACCACTTTCGAGCGTGCCCGTCCCTGCTCGTCGCGCCAGCGCACCCGCCAGACTGCCCCGCCCTTCCGCTCTACTCGTTCGACGCTCATCGGCCTCACCTAGCCTTCCGCGCCCTCATCGAGGAGGACGCGCAAGCCGCCCTCCGCGCCGGTGGCTCGGCGTCGAACTCGCCGGGGCGGCGGCGGACTCGCCCCACACGACTCTCCCGCAATCCATCGCTCCAACTCGGCCGGATGGATGCGGAGCCGGTTGCAGAGCCGCGCCGCCCGCAGCTCGCCCCGCGCAATCGCTCTGTAGACCGCGCGCCGCGACAGGCCGCAAACGCGGGCAACGTCCTCCGGCGACAGCAGCCGCTTGATCTCGATGTGATCCTCGCCGCGCATTTCCTCTGCACCCCACCTGTCGGGAAAAAGCGCCAAATGCATCGGGTCCGACCCGAAATCGACCGATCCGACGAGACCGCCGGGCGGCCATAAAGGCGGCCGCCGCACGGCGGAAGCCGTGCCAAATCGGCCGCCGCGCCGCCCGGCGCAAGAGCCCCGCTCCAGGCACGACCCGGGAGGGTTCCCAGTGTGTCGTGCTGTGGGGTGGTTTCGATGGAGAGGGCTTGGCGGGACCCCACAGCGACTCTTCCCCCTTCTCGATGGCCGACGCTGTGAGTGATGCAGCCTTTCGAACTTTCGGTCTGTCTGGGTCTGAACGATCTGGCTGATTGAGTAATTGGTGGTTGTTAGGCGTTGGCCGTTTCCTCGGCGCGTCACTGCCCTTCCTCCTCCCCCTCCTTCCAACGCTCCGTGCGCCGGTCCAGCTCTTCGCGCGCTTCTCGTATCTCCCTGACCGCATCGCTCGGCCCCTGACCGGCCCGCGCGTCGGCGGCCAACTCCATCGCTTCCCTGTGCCGCTCGGCACGGGATTTGATCTCGAACCCGCCCGCCTGGGACGTGCCGGGCGTCCAGGTGATGCCGTCGAGGAGCGCGCAGTCGATCCGGACACCGAGTGCGGCCGCAAGCTTGATCAGCGTGTCGATGCGCGGCACGCGCGCGCCTCGCTCCAGCAGACCGACCTCGGTCCGGTGAAGCGAAGCGCGGGCGCCGACCTCTTCCTGGCTTAGGTCGACTCGCCTGCGAGCCTTACGGAGGTTCGTGCCGAAGCGCCTGGCGACGGCCAAATCGGCGCTCATAGTTCGATCTCCAGGCGGGCAAAGCAGAGCGCGGCGCGAGACGGAGCGACGTAGCCGCCGTCGCAATGAACGAGCCCAGCACCGTCGAGGTCCCGGATCGCTCGCTCGACCACGTCGTCGCTGTCGAAATCGTTCGGATGCGCGTAGAGCGCCCGGCACAGCTCGGGGATCGTGGGCCGGATTGGATGTTCTTCGAGCAGGAACGCGAGGACGATGCGTTCGACCTTCGTCTCTTCAGAGAGGTCGGTGGTGGGACTGCATTCGCTGCAATCCGTAGGGTTGGAATCAGCCATGAGGAGCTCAGCCTCCTTGTGGTCAGGCGGCCCGTCGTGTTCACCCACGGCGGGTCGCCGCTTCTCGGAGCCAGCACGGCGATACCGTTCCCGCTGCGGTCGGACCTTGGAGACTTGGCCGACCGCCACGGGGCCGGCGTCACTAGCGCGCGGCCCCACTTATGTCCGGCAAAGCCTAGCACGACTAGATACATACATCCAAGACAACCAGCGCCGCTGGCTTGGCGGCCGCTCATCTGAGAACGTCCCGCCGATGCGGCACTCAGACCGTCCCCAGCCAGCCCTCGGCAAGGCGATCCGCCAGCTCCGCCAAAAGCGCGGTCTAACTCAGGTCGCCCTCGGCGAAAAGGCCGGCATCACCGGCCGCTCCCTCTCCCTGATCGAGCGCGGCCACGCCAACCCCACCTGGGGCACCGTCAAGGGCATTGCAAAGGCCCTCGGCGTTTCAATGGGAGAGTTGGGCAAGCTCGCCGACAGGCTGGACCGTTAACGGCCAACAGGTGGCGTCTAGTCAGCTCGACTCGTTCACTATCACGATCCCAAGCAAGAGATTTCGGGAAAGAGCTGGGATACGACCCGTCCGCTTTCCAGACACCTGGCACAGCGGGTGAGTGTATGAGACGGTGGCACCCTGGCCCGGGAGGCCGCCCTGATGCACCTCGCCTCAATCGAGATCACCAACTTTCGCTGCTTTGAGCATCTCGAGATCGATCTCGATGGTAAATCGCTGGTCGTCGTCGGCCCTAACGCAGCGGGGAAGACCTCACTCCTGCAGGCAGTGCGACTCGCCCTCCAGGGCGGCAATCTGAGCCGCAAGGACTTCCACTCCGCAGACGCCGCGGTGGAACTTACTGCGACCTTGAGCGGAATCTCGCCCGCAGATCAGGGCGTCTTCGCGGAAGCGATCGACTTCGGGCAGACGCCTCCCGTCCTGCGCCTGACCCTGCAAGCCATCTGGAACGAGGAGGAAGGCGATCTTGAGGTCACTCACGCCTTCCCCGACGATGGCTGGCGACGAGTCGGACGCCCTGCCCGCGAGGCGATCCCCGTCGTCTATCTGCCCGGCTGGCGTGACCCAGCCCGGCTGCTAACCCTGCTCGGGGAGCAAAGCATTCTCGCCAGGCTGGTCGCCGGGTTGCCACTCGAGGAAGAATTGCTCGCGGCAATCGCGGCGATAACCGCGGCCGGCGAGGCCCTCGCTCAGGGCGATTTGCTGGGCGAGCTGATGAGCCAGGGAGGCGAAGAGCTCTCGAGGATCGTTCCCGCCATGCCCGAAGACGCCTTCTCAATCGGGGCTTCAGCGACCCAACCATCGGATCTCCTGCGCCAGCTGCAGCTGCTCTTGGCGCTCGGTCAGGCAAAACTCGCGGTCGGCTCGCAGAGCGGTGGCCTCGGCCAGGCTTCGGTCTTCGCCTTCCTCTTACGCGAGCTCGCTACCAAACCGGACTCGATCCTGCTCGTCGATGAGCCCGAGAACGCCCTTCACCCCCAGGCTCAGCGGGCGCTGCTGAGAGCGCTTCGCGAAGCCCCCACCCAAAGCCTCATCACCACCCACTCGGCGGCGGTCCTCGACCGCGAGGACCCGCGTCTGATCGCGCGCCTCGCCCGCGATCAGGGCGCCGAGGCACAACTTTTTCGCTCTACCCTGAGTACCGACGACGCGCAGTCCCTGGCCCGCTACTCGACCAGCCTCAGCGCCGAGGCCTACTTCGCCGAGACGGTGATCGTGGTCGAGGGCTTCAGCGACTACCTCGCGGTGAGGACTTTCGCGGCGACGCTTGGAATCGACCTGGACGGTTCTGGGGTCTCCCTGCTCTCGCTCGAGGGCGGCGATCTGCTGAAGCACTACCTGCAACTCTTCGGTCCAGCTGGCTTCGGCCTCAAGCTGCGCGGCCTCTGCGACCTCGACAAAGAGGCAGAATGGATCAGCCGCCTCGACGCGGCCGGCTTTGCGGTTACTGACCGCGGCAGCCTCAATGGGGCCGGCTTTCAGGTCGCCGACCCCGACCTCGAGGGCGAGATGCTGGCGCCCCTCAGCGAGACCGAGGTCAACGCCGTGATCGCTGGCGCCGGTGCCGAGCAGAAGCTCGAACTCTTCCGTCAGCAACCTGCGCACGCCGAATCGAGCCTCGCTGACCAACAGCTCGCCTTCATCAAGGGGGACAAGATCAGGTGGGCGCCCCTGCTCGCCGCCGCGGTCCCAGCCGACGACGTTCCTGTCCCAATCAAGGACTTACTGGAGGATCTATGAGCTCCTACAGCCACGACGAGGCGCTCGACGCAGAGCAGCTCGCGGCGGTTGAAGCATCCGAGGAGGCAATCTGCGTACTCGCCGGCCCAGGCTCGGGCAAGACCCGCACCCTCGCCCACCGCGCTCGGCACCTTTTGCTCTCCGACGCCGACTCGCGGGCGCTCCTTCTCACCTTCACCAACAAGGCGGCTGCGGAAATGAAGCACCGGGCGCTGAGCGTCGGCGACATCGCTGTTGATCGCCTACAGGCGACGACCTTCCACGGATTCGGGGCCACCTTCTTGCGTAGCCACGGCAAGCTCCTCGGCATTGAGGAGGACTACGACATCCTCGATGCCGCCGAACAAGGGGAGCTCGCCGCCCAGATCGCCGCCAATGCGGGCCTACCCAACCAGGCAACGCGCTGGTCCTACAACCGGCTGCGCCAGCTCGATCCCGGAGAGGCCTTGCGGGCCTTCGGTGAGGCCTTCGAGGAGGCAAAGCGGGCAGAGGGGCTCGTCGACTTCGACGACCTCGTTGTCTACGCGGCCCAGATCCTCGAAGAACACGATGAGATCGCCGCCGCCTACGCCTCCCGTTTTCACCACATCCTGATCGATGAGTTCCAAGACACGAACCCGATTCAGTTTGCGATCGTCAAAGCGCTCGCACCAAAGGCCAGCACTGTCAGCGTCTTTGCCGACGATGACCAGGCGATCATGCGGTTCGCCGGTGCTGAGGCAAAGAACGTCGAGCGCTTCGCCGAGGAACTCTCGGCGAAGCCCTACTCGCTGAACTGCAACTACCGCTCGCGGGAGGAGATCGTCACACACGCGAACCGCCTGATCAAGGCCGACCCCGAGGCCAGCGGCCGCCAGATGCGGGCGGCGAAGAACAGCGGCGAGGTCGAACTACAGGTGCATGAGTCCACCACTGTGGAGGCGAGCGCGATCGGCGGCGAGATCGCCGACCTGATCAGCACGCACGGGGTGAGCCCGGCCGAGATCGCGGTCTTGGTGAGGGCGGGGCCCCGTGCCGAGGGAGTGATCGAAGTGCTGACCGGGCAGGGAGTGCCGATCACGGACTGGCGCGGCGCGGCGTACGAGACGGCCGAGCGCCGGATGATGATCACCTGCTTTGCGACCGTTCGCGCAACTCTCCGGACCCGCCACGCCTCCCGGCTCTCGGAGATGATTGGCGTGGAGTTGATCGAGGAGCGCGACACCCAGCGCTTCCTCGAAGAGCACTCGGGCAGTGAGGTTGCCGCGCAGCTTCTGGCGCTTCGCGAGAAGGCCTTCGACGGCGCCACCCCGGCTCAGATCGCGGCTCACGCTCACGCCGCTATCGCCGCTCACGACGCGGCGGCGGGCGAAAGAGCCCAGCCTCTGCTCGAGGCGATCAGCGATTTCGAGTCCTATGACCCGGATTTCAGCTTGGACCATCTAATGGCCGAGTTGGCCTTGAAGAGCGGCGGCCGCTCGCCCACCCAGGGAGGCGGCGTCAAGATCGCAACTCTGCACGGGACTAAGGGGCTACAGTGGCCCAACGTCTACATGCTGGGCCTGGAGGAGGGCAAGCTACCTGACTTCCGCGCCGAAGAAGAAGGGACGATGGCCGATGAGCGGCGCACCTGTTTCGTCGGGGTATGCCGCGCCGAAGACCGCCTCGTCCTCTCTTACAGCCGTTACTTCAAATCGTTTCGGCAGGATCCCTCGCGCTTCCTCGGCGAGATGGGTCTGTAACCCTCAGAGCCGCCTAGTCTCTGCGCCAGGCAGTCCGTATTGAGATGAGCGCCGACTCCGAAAAAGACCTATGGAAAGACACCCCAAGATCCCACGAGGCCAAGGTCCGCCGCGAAGTCTCAGAGTTGGACGGATTCGACTTCCTGGATGCCGTAAGCGCAATTCTCGCTGAAGCGATTGATCGTGCTGGGGAGGGCGCCGATGATCTCAACCTCGGCGATGCCCGCAAACAGGCGGTCATGGTCGCGAGCATCAGGGCGTTCCGCGCGATCCGGTCGGCATCGGCGGTGATCGCGTCGGGCTATCCAATGGAGGCGGAGCCCTTCACCCGACTCTTGCTCGAGCTGTTCGTATGCGCGAGAGCGGCAGTTGAAGACGAGAGCGGCGAGGAGGCGATCGCTTGGCTTGAAGGTAAGCGCGCTCGTGGGATCGGGAAGCGGACGCGGGAAGCGCTACCTGACGGATCGCTCTACGGCTCATTATCGAACGCTGTCCATGGTGATCCCCGAGCGGTCCTGCGGGCTCTTAGCCGCCGTGAGAATGGGCGGGTCGCCATCGAATGGGGGCCAGTTCTCACCACCCAGACGGATGAACAGCTACGTCATCTAGCGCTAGCTGCTCGTGATTTCGCCGTACTCACTGAACAAGTCGGCTTCGGTGAAGTCGATGGACTCGAAGAGGTTGATCGTGCGTTGCAGGTCTTGGTGCCTGGCTGGAGTCCGGATCAGCCATACGAGTCAGAACGGTGAGTGCAGCGAGTCCTAATCGATCAATGCGAGTAGCTGGCAGGCCGTCCGGGGGTCAATCGCCGGAGGCATCAGATCGTCGTGATCGAGCAGATCGTGATCGCTGGTGACTATCGCCTCGGCGCCGGCTGCTTGGGCCAGCATGACCAGGTAGTCGTCGGTCGGGTCCCGCAGAACGGCCGGAGGATCGGCGGGATCGTCGAACATGGTCCCGGCATCACGGATGATCGAGACGGCTTCTGCAATCTCCTGATCCTCGATAAGCTCGCGGAAATAGGGCTTTCGCAGGGCACGTTCAATCTCGACCAGTAGACACGGACAGATGATCGCCTCGACGCTCATCTCCGAAACCGCGTCGTAGATCAGGCAAGGCGGACTCTCGCTGCGCGAGCCCGTGATTCCCGACACCAGCGTGCTGGCGTCGACTACAAGTCGCTTCAACCGGCGGCTCGCCCCTCGGCGGCGCGTTCGCGGCGAACCTCGCGGACCGCCTTGACGGCCTCGCTTTCGATCTCCTCCATCGGCACGCCGGAGAAGCGCTTCCTCACGCGGGCAATTGCCTCGCGTCCCAGCTGGATACGGGCGGCGCTTTCGAGCAGCTCGCGGTCGTTCCGCTCGGGACGGCGCTTGCGCAGTCGATCAAGCAGATCGGTCTCGATCTCAACACGGGTGGTTGGCGATGCAGCCATGCCAGCAATGGTAGCGCTGAGGCAGGAACCTTCCGCCAGCGAGTGGCTGGCTGCAGCGGACACAATCCGGACACATCGGCCGGTCCACGCGCGATCACGGCCGATCATCGTTCTCGCCCTCGAACAAGCTCATTTGCGGGGAATCCTTGCCCTCTGATGATCCCGTGTGTCCTCCCGTACCAGGCTCGGGGCTCATGAAGGAGATCCTCGGCAAATTGATGGGGTTGTAGGGACTGCGCCGATGCAGAACGAAGCGTGGTTTACGAACTCCGCGTGGATCTGCGGAATCTGGTCCATCCCCAGAGTAGAAGACGCGTTACTGCTTTTCCGCCGTCTATCGATACACGCAGCCATAGTGAGATGGCAACTAGCACCACGCCCACGAAGATCAGCTGGCGAATGTCGTAGCTGCCAAGGTTCACCCAGAGCACGGCGCCCCCAACTGGGAGCACAAGGATGAGGAACGCCACTATCCCAAACGATCGCTCCCGCGCAATGTGGTCAGTGGGGTTCTCGATGACATCAGCGAGAACCCTGAGAATTCCACTATCGAGAGCGGCCTGACCTGCGATTAGAACCAGGGCTCCAGTAATCCCAGCCGCGGACGACCGCGTTGCCAATGCCTTCAACGTGTCCGAGGGTTGATCAAGCCCGACTACGACAAGCGCACACAGCTCGGCAAAAAGGGCAGTGAGGACAACAAAGCAAAATGCCAGGAGGGCGCCGATGCCGGTCGACTGAGTGCGGGATGGTTGGAAAAACCGGCGCTCCACCGCAAAGGTGAGGAAGAGCACTGGCAGGACTTGCGCCACGACCTCGTAGTAGGAGCGTTCCTTGAAGAAAAATGGATCTTCTCCCTCCGTCGTGATCTCCATACCGCCCGCGACGATCACCGCCATGAACGCCGCCGCTGCACCGAAGGCAGCAAGGCGATAGACGGCAGCCTGAGGCCCTGCCGATGAACGGAGCCAGGTAATAAATCGCGAACGCTCTTCGTCAGTAAGCAGATCCATCTGGATCACTCATGCAAATTCAACGTGATAGATCGGATCCCCGGATGACCCTGCCTGCCGCCCGTGCCATGCTCTGACTCATGATGGAGATCCTGGGGCAAGCTGATGGGGCTGTAGGGCTTCGGCTCAGGTCTGCGCGTCAAGCACATCCATGCGGGTGACCAGGCTGTTCTGCAGCCTCCAGCGGTGCTCGACGTGGGTATCGGACTGCAACTGGCCGGTTCCCGCGTCACGGACCACCTGGTGGACGACGACGGTGATGCTGCCGTCGGGCTCAGCGTCGATGCGTTCGGGCTCGACCGTGCTTGAGATCTGCGCGAACTGGCGCCGCCAGTAGTCAGCCACGGCCTGGCGGCCGACAACGCGCCCTCCCTCCCATGCGTTGGGCCAGTCCACCCCCGGATGCAGCAGCTCCAATGCCGCCTTGACGTCGCGAGCGTTGAAGGCGGCGTAGGCAGCGCGCACGATCTCCTCGTCGCTCCTCACCCCTTGGATGGTACGCGCGGCGAACCGCGGCCACCCGCGCTAGCTTTGGGCTGATCAACCACGGCAAAGGAGGCGCCCGATGCTGTCCTGGCTGGCCAAGAAGATGATCGCTCGCAACATGGCGAGGGCGAGCGCCGGGGACCTCGAGTCGACGCTGAAAATGGATGCCGAGGACGTCAGGTTCCGCTTTCCCGGCGACAGCTCGTGGGGAGGGGAGCTCAACGGGAAGGCCGAGCTGGAGCCCTGGCTGCAGCGATTCGCCGACACCGGCCTGCAGATCTCCCCCGACGAGGTCGTGCTCAAGGGCTTTCCCTGGAGGCAGACGATCTGCATTCGTGGCACCGACCACCTCGACCCGCCGAACGGCGAGCGCGTCTATGAGAATCGGTACGTGATCTGGGGACGGATCTCCTGGGGCCTCCTGCGCGAGTACGAGGTCTACGAGGACACGCAGAAATCGAAAGCGCTCGACCAGTACTTGGCGTCGACCGGCGACGTCCTCAGCCAACGAGCGATCGGCGCTAGGTCCTGAGCGGCGGCGCCCGTGTCGGCCTCGCCCTGGGGCTCTGCCTCTGCGCTTGCTCGCTTGCGCAGGGACCGATCTCCGCCGCCACCTCGTCCAGCTCGCCGCGGCACCTCCGCCCTCAGATCAAGCACTGGCTGATCCCCTTCTCGCCGAAGCGCAAGCACGAGATGGCCGCTTACTCCGCGCGTCACTACGGCGAACGCACCTGGCGGCTGCGGCGCCCCCGTGTGATCGTCGAGCACTTCGCCGAAGCCGCCACCGCGGCGTCGGTCCACAACACCTTCGCCCCGGACCACCCCGACCCGGAGCTGCACGAGCTGCCCAACGTCTGTGCCCACTTCGTCGTCTCCTCCTCCGGGCGGACCTTCCAGCTCGTCAACCTGAGGACCCGCTGCCGGCACACCGTCGGGCTCAACTGGACCGCGATCGGGATCGAGCACACCGGCTTCAGCGATGCCGACGTGCTCGGCAACCGGCGCCAGCTACGCGCCTCGCTGCAGCTGACGCGCTACCTGCGCTGCCGCTTCCGGATCAAGCTGGGCAACGTGATCGGCCACGCTGAGAGCCTCAGCTCGCCCTACCACCGAGAGCGCGTCGCCAGCCTGCGAAGCCAGACCCACGGCGACTGGAGCCACCCCTCGATGCGCGTCTACCGCCGCAAGCTTGGCAAGCTGGGGGCCTGCTGATGCCCCACCGCAATGCCCATCTCAATCTGATTGACAGCTCGCGACAGCTGTTCGCGCTCGACCCCGGCGCCGAGATCGAGTCCACCGACGGCTGGCTTTTCGGCGCCGGTCGCTTCTCGCACCCGGTCATATCCAACGCCGCCTTCCGCGCCGATGACGGGCTCGATCCGGGTGCGTTCCTCGATCGGGCGCAAGCCTTCTTCGCGGCCCGCGGGCGTGGCTTCGCGCTCTGGGTGCGAACCGACCTGGCGGAGGACCGCGAGCTGATTGCCGCCGCCGCAGATGCTGGCCTGCGGGAGGTCCATGAAACGCCGGAGATGGTGCTCGATCGCCGAGTAGACGAAGAGGAGCCGGCGGCGGGCGCCGTGCTGCGACGGGTTAGGTCGACGGACGACGCCGCCGGCTACTGGCAAGTTGCCGCCGCCGCATACGTCAGCAACGGGTTCCCACCGGAGACCTTCGCCTTCTACGAGGACCACGAGGGCCTCTGGGCCGACAACGTCGCCGCTTTCCTCGCCCACGTCGACGGCCGCCCCGCCGCGATCGCAATGACGATCGTCACTCGCGGCGTTGCGGGGATCTACTGGGTTGGCACGACCGAGGAGGCCCGCGGCCGCGGGCTCGCACGCATGCTGACCGCCACCGCCGTCAACGCCGGCTTCGACCTCGGCGCCGAGAGCGCCTCGCTGCAGGCCTCATCAATGGGCGAGCCGATTTACCGACGGCTCGGCTTCGAGACGATCTTCAGCTACCGCTTGCTCATGCAGCCCGCGCCGAAGGCAAATCGGTGAAACAGCGGGTCAACCCGGCGTGATCTACCTGCTGCGACACGGCGAGGCCGAGCAGGGAACCGGCGATGATGCGGCGCGACGGCTGACCGCCAAAGGTGAGCGGCAGTCCGAGGAGGCCGGCAGAGCCCTGGCGCGTCTCGGGGTGAAAATCGACGCCTGCCTGACCAGCGCGAAAGTGCGGGCGGCGGACACGGCCAAGCTCGCCTGCCGGGCACTCGGGGTCGAGCCCGAAGTCGCCGCGAGCCTGAGCGGCGGAGAATTCGACTCGGGAGACCTGGCGGCCGGCCGCGGCGAGACGATGCTGGTCGGCCACGAGCCTTACTTCTCGACCGAGATCGCGCGCCTCACCGGCGCCAAGCTGAAGCTGCGCAAGGGCGGCTTGGCGATCGTCGACGGGAGCACGCTGCTGGCGCTCCTGCGGCCAGATGACCTAGCCGCGATCGCCGCTTGCCGAGACTGACGACCGCAAGCGACAGCAGTGCCCCGGCTATTCATGGGAGGTCAAACAGCCGGGGCACTCTGCCTGCGATCGCTTCTTGCGACGCAGCGTATTGTCTATCAGACATACACGCTCAAGTCACCGTCGCAGTCGCTTTTGGTTGCAGCGAGTGACACTAATACAGAGCATTAGTGTCACTCATAGAAGTCAATAACGGAACAGCCGCTCGTCTGTCAGGGCAAAAAGCGACCGATTGGCCAGTCAACCAGGATCCTTCGGTTGCATGTAGCCTCCCCGCCGACTTCACGACCGAGATAGGAGAACGCAGATCGAATGGGACTACTTGATGGGAAAGCGGCGATCGTAACCGGCTCGGCCCGGGGGATTGGCCGCGCAACCGCAGAGCTGTTCGCCGGTGAGGGCGCCAAGGTACTGATCAACGACCTCGACGCCGACGTCGCCGAGCAGGCCGCCGCGGAGATCGACGGCGAGACCGCGGTCCACGCCGGCGACCTGACCAAGCCCGACGCCGCCGACCAGCTCGTCGCCGCCGGCGTCGATGCCTTCGGCGCGATCGACATCGTTGTCAACAACGCCGGCTACACCTGGGACGGCGTCGCCCACCGGATGAGCGACGAGCAGTTCCAGGCGATGCTCGACATCCACACCGTGGTCCCCTTCCGCGTCGCCCGCGCCCTGGCCCCGCACTGGCGTGAGGCAGCCAAGGCCGAGAGGGGCGAAGACAAAGAGGTCTTCCGCAAGCTGATCAACATCTCCTCGACCTCGGGCACGATGGGCAACGCCGGCCAGATCAACTACTCGGCCGCCAAGATGGCCGTCGTCGGGATGACCAAAACCCTGGCCAAGGAGTGGGGCCAGTTCAAGATCAACGTCAACGCCGTCGCCTTCGGCTTCGTCGAAACCCGGCTGACCGCCGCCAAAGAGGAGGGCGGCGAGATGACCGCCCCGGGCGGCGAGAAGATCGAGCTCGGCATCCCCGAGCAGATGCGGGCGATGGCCTCGGCGATCATCCCGCTCGGCCGCCCGGCGACGCCGATCGAGGCCTCGGGCCCGGTCCTCTTCCTCGCCTCGCCCCTGGGGAACTACGTGCACGGCCAGGTGCTGAACGTCACCGGCGGCATGTTCGGGGGGATGTACACCTGAGCTCCGCGGCGGCAGAGGGCAGGTCAGAAGTCCGCTATCTGGACTTGGCGGACCGGATCTGGCCTGTCCTCAACCGCGCCGCCGGCGTCCACACCTGGCTCTACCGGAGGACCGGCGGGCGCCTCGGGCACGACATCCCCGGCATACGGGGGAAGATGGCGCTGCTCGACCACGTCGGGGCGAAGAGCGGCACGCTGCGAACCTCGCCGCTGCTGTACTTCGCCGACGGCGCGGACGTGGTCCTCGTCGCCTCCAAAGGCGGCTTTCCCAAGCACCCGGCCTGGTACCACAACCTGATGGCCAATCCAGACACGACGGTGCAGGTAGGCGGCGAGCGGCGGCCGGTCCACGCCCGCGTCGCCGACCCCGAGGAGCGTGAGCGCCTCTGGCCGCTCGCGATCAAGCAGTACCGCGGCTACGCCGATTACCAGGCACGCAGCAAGGGGCGGGAAATCCCCCTCGTCATCCTCGAGCCGCGCAGCTAGCCGGGCGCGCCCTCACTCCTTCGGCCGCCGCTCCTCGGCGACCGGCTCGCCGCCCCGTGTGATCGCCTCAGGCGGCCACGGCCCGGCCCAGTTGTCGCGGGCGCCGTCGATCGTGATCGTCGTGCCCGAGAAGAAGTCGCCCGCCGGCGAGGCCAGGTAGGCGACGAGCCAGGCCATCTCCTCGGCCCGCCCGGCGCGGCCGATCGGGATCGAGCGCTCTAGGTTGTCGACGACCACCTGCGGATACTTGGTCAGCAGCGTCTCGGTGGCGAACTGGCCGGCGGCGAGCGCGCAGGTCTTGATCCCGAAGCGCGCCCACTCCACGGCCAGCGTCCGCATCATGTTCTCGACGGCGGCCCGGGCCGCGCCCGAGTGGACCATTCCCGGCATGCCGTTGTGCGGCGAGAGGGTGACGCTGAGCACCTTGCCGCCGCCCTGCGGGATGAATGCCTTGGTCGCCGCCGCGTGGGTCATCAGCCAGGTCCCCTGCACGTTCAGCTCGATCACCGTACGGAAGCCTTTCGGGCTGATCGACTCGGCCGGGGCGAGGAACTGGCCACCGGCGTTGTTGACGAGGACGTCGAGGCGGCCGTGGCGCTCGAGCAGATCGTCGAAGAATGGCTCAACCGCCTCCTCGTCGCGGATGTCGAGCGACCCGTGCTCGAAGGAACCGGCGAGGCCTTCGGCCAAGCCGGCGGTCTCGGCCAGGGGCTCCTCGCGGCGCCCACAGCCGATGACCGCGGCGCCGAGCCGCGCCAGCTCCAGCGCCGTCTCCCGCCCCAGGCCGCTGCCGGCGCCGGACACGAGGCAGACCTGGCCGGCGAGCAGACCCTCTCTGAAGATGCGCGAATTGCCGCTGTCAGAAGACATGAATTTCGCGCTCCGCTCCCGGCGCGAAGAACCAGATATGCACGCTTGGTCGCTCCGCACTCATGGGCGGCAGCCTATAGCCGACCTGAACCGGGGTAATGTCCGCCGCGATGAAGGTGCACGTTGAGGCGAAACCGCTGCATGAGCCGCTCGCGGGAGGCACCCCAGGTGCCTCGGTCGCCGTCGAACCGCTGATCGCCGGCTCGGTGACCTGGCCGCGGACGATGATGGAACGGCCGGGCGGGCGCCTGGAGACGCTGAAGCTGCTGCGCGCCCTGCTCAGCGGCGAGCCGGCGATGACCGTTCCCTGCCCCGCCTACCTGATCCGGCACCCCAGCGCCGGCGCGATCCTGGTCGACACCGGCCTGCATCCCTCGGTCGCCACCGACGGGCAGGAGAACCTCGGCCGCCTCGCCGCCCGCTTCGGCAAGCCCGCGCTGGAGTCCGGCGAAGACGTGCCGGCGCAGCTGCGAGCCCGCGGGCTCGACCCGGGCGAGATCCCAATCGTCGTGATGACCCACCTGCACCTCGACCACGCCTCGGCGATCTCCGAGTTCCCCAACTCGACCTTCGTCATCAGCGAGGTCGAGTGGGAGGCGGCCACGGTCGGCCCGAAACCGTCGCTGAACGGCTACCGGCGGACCCACTTCGACTACGCCTTCGACTACCGCACGGTCGACTTCGACCGCGGCGGGATCGATTCCTACGCGAGCTTCGGCCGCTGCTTCGACCTCTTCGGCGACGGGTCGGTGCGCCTCGCCTACACGCCCGGCCACAGCGCCGGCCACATCTCGGTGATCGCCCACCTGGCCGAGCGCGACTTCGTGATCGGCGGCGACGCCGTCTACATGCAGGCTCAGCTCGACGGCTCAGCGCCGCTCGCGCCGCGCCCCTTCGACGCCCACAACTACCGGCGTTCGATCCAGGAGCTGAAGCTGTTCAAGCGCGAGTACCCGAATGCGATCGTCACGCCGGGGCACGATCCGAGCTTCTTCGAGAAGCTCGGTGACCGTTACGAGTAACCAATTCGCCGTACATATCGCGCACCCGGTTGAAGACCTCGGTCGCGACCTCGAGCTGGCGCTCGCGGCTCGGTTTCTCCTCCTTCGGGAAGGTGAGCGGCTCGCCGTACTCGACGGTGATTCGGGGGAAGCGCAGCCGTTTCCAGCGCCGCACGGCGGCCGAGCCGTAGATCGCGACGGGGACCACCGGGGCACCCGATTCGAGTGCGAGCCTGCCGACTCCGGGTTTGGGCTCGCCCAGCTCGCCGCTGCGTGAGCGGCCGCCCTCGGCGTAGATCAAGAGCATGCCCTCCTGGTCGAGCACGGTGAACGCGGTCGTGAAGGCCTCCTCGTCGTGGTGGCCGCGGCGGACCGGGATCACGCCGCCGTGCTTGTAGACGTAGGTGAGCAAGGGCGGGCCGAACATCTGCGATTTGGCCATGAAGCGGATCTTCCGCCGCAGGTAGAGCCCGATGAAGAAGTGATCCATCTGGCTGAAGTGGTTGGGGGCGAGGATCAGCGGCCCGTCCTTGGGCACGTTCTCGCGGCCGATCGCCCGCACCCGCCAGATCAGCAGCGTCGGCAAGGAGACGAGGATGCGGACGAAGGTGTAGGTCCAGCCGACCCCTTTGCGCGCGGCCGCGTGAAACTGGTCGAAGTAGGCGGCAGGACGGTCGTCCTTGTAGACCTGTGGCTTGATGTCTGGCATGGCGGGGGCGCGACGGCCGCAGGCCGTCGGCTTGCGTACCCCCTGCGCAAAGAGCGGTTACGCGGCCGTCGAGACGATCGAGGCGATTACGCCGATGAGGGCGACGATGATGCCGCCACAGAAGACGATCAGGGTGCGCTGCATCGAGTCGAAGCGGGTGTTCATTTCACCGCGCAGCTCGCGGATATCCGTCTCAACCCGGCGAAAGCCATCATCGACCTTGCCGTTGAGGTCGTCCAGCCGGTCATCGGTCCACGCTTCTCTCATCGCCTCCATAGCTTGCCACGCTCGCAGACAGAATGTCGCGAGTGGTGCAACGAGTGCAAATTCTCTGCAACGCCTCTGGGACGATCCGCGCGCAGTCGCTGGATCTAGGCAGCCCAGCCGCGCGAGCGCTCGAGCGCGCGGCGCCACTCCGCGAGCAGCACCTCGCGCTCGTCCGCTCCCATCCGCGGCTCGTAGCGTGCCGCTTCGCGCCACATCTCGCCGACCTGCTGGCCGCTCCAGCGGCCGGTCGCGATCCCGGCCAGGTAGGCGGCGCCGAGCGCCGTCGTCTCGGCGATCTCCGGAACGACCACAGGCGCGCCCAGCACGTCGGCCTGGAACTGCATCAGCCAGCGGTTGACGACGGCGCCGCCGTCGGCCTTCAGCTCGCTCAACCGCTCGCCGGCGGCCGCCTCCTCGGCCCGCACCGCGTCGACCGTCTGGTAGGCGATCGCCTCCAGCGCCGCGCGGGCCAGGTGGGCGCGGCCGCTGCCGCGGGTGAGGCCGACGATCGTGCCGCGGGCGTACGGATCCCAGTGGGGCGAACCAAGGCCGGTCAGGGCGGGGACGAAGTAGACGCCGTCGTTGCCCCTGAGCGAGGCCGCCAGCGCCTCGCTCTCCCCCGCCTCTCCGATCAAGCCCAGCCCGTCGCGCAGCCACTGCACGGCGGCGCCGGTGACGAAGATCGAGGCCTCGAGCGCGTAGGCCGCCTGCTCACCGGGGGCGCAGGCGACCGTGGCCAGCAGGCCGCCGCCGGGATCGGGCGTCTCACCGCCGGTGTTGAGCAGGACGAAGCTGCCGGTCCCATAGGTGTTCTTGGCGCTGCCCGCCCGCTGGCAGGCCTGGCCGAAGAGCGCCGCCTGCTGATCGCCGGCGATCCCGGCAACCGGCGCCTCGCCGCCGAACTCCGACGTGACGCCGAAGACGTGCGCTGAGGGCAGCGGCTCCGGCAGCCTCGCGGGGTCGACGCCGAACATCGCGCAGAGCTCCTCGTCCCAGGCGAGGCGACGGATGTCGAAGAGCATCGTCCGCGAGGCATTCGTGTAGTCGGTCGCGTGGCGGCCGGTCAGCTTGAACAGCAGCCAGGAGTCGACCGTGCCGAAGACCGCCCGCTCGGCGCCCTCGACGTTGCGCAGCAGCCACTCGATCTTGGCGCCGGAGAAGTAGGGGTCGATGACGAGGCCGGTCCGCTCCCGCACCAGCGCCTCACGGCCTTGCTCGCGCAGCTCGTCGCAGCGGGCGGCGGTGCGGCGGTCCTGCCAGACAAGCGCGCGGTGTAGCGGCTCGCCCGTCGAGGGATCCCAGGCGACGACGGTCTCGCGCTGGTTCGCGATCCCGATCCCGTCCAGCTCCGCGCCCTGGATACCGGCATCGGCGATCGCTTGGACCGCGACCCGGCGGGTCACCTCCCAGATCTCGCTCGCGTCGTGCTCGACCCAACCGGGCCGCGGGAAGTGTTGCTCAAGCTCCGAGTAGGCCCGGCCGGCGATCCGGCCCTCCGCGTCGAAGACGAGGCAGGTCGTGCCGGTCGTTCCCTGATCGATCGCGAGGATCATCGGCGATAAGGCTAACCGCGGTACTTAGGCAGCAGAGGCGGTGATGTGGCAACCGGGGCGCCGAGGCCGGGAAATGCCCCGGCGCCCGCGTGCCAACTCTTCAGGGCGCCGTCCCAGGGATGGACGGCATGCTTATCGGGATCTCCCTGCCCATCGGTATCGATACCGCTGTTTTGTCAACAGCGGTACATAACGTAAGCGCTGGTACTTAGCTTGTCAAGAGAAAGGCGCCGAAGCCTGCAAGGCCTCGGCGCCTTTCGTCAGCGATCCAAGGGCATCACCCGAGGGTGAGATCGCCCCCTTCGACGCTCAGACACTCTTCCCCGTTGGTGAGGAATGAGTAGTTCGGGTATCCGATGAATTTCAGCGCGCCAGCGTGGTCGTACTCGATGCAGCCGCTGCCGTTGTCCCAGACCCCTTCCAACGAGCCGCCCCAGGTCAGCGTGCTGACGGGGCACGGCCCGAGTGGGTAGGAAGCCGTTATCCGCTCGTTGTGGATGACGGTTTTGGTGACGCCTTTGCTGCTGCTTACCGTAACCGGCCATTCTTCTTCATCGTCCGTGCCGGTCGTAGCAGACTGCATTTCGCACCCCGATTTCATCGAAGCCGGACAGGGGGTGGCGATCTCGTAACTGGTGAATATCGCAACGGCGTGGCCGGCTTCGTTGCCGAGAAAACCACTGCCGCTGACACCACAGAGGCCAATTTCCCCCAAATGCCATGCAATGCCGCCGGAGCTTTCGAAGGGCACTTCTTCCGTAAGCTCCACGCCATTGACATGCCAGGTCGGTTCGGCCTGTGCGAATGCGGGCACGGAGAGAGCGAGAGCCGCCAAAACGGCGGCTGCCAGCGTTGTGACCCGCGCTGGGCTGATTAGGTTGAATCTGCTTTTAGACATCTGTTCCTTCCACCGGCGAGTTCAACGCCGGACGGCTGGTTGAATCTGACCTCCTAGTCTTGATCGTCGGCGTGGACCGACGCCTAGGCGATACGTCAAGAGGTCCAGCGTCGTCCTTGACAGGTGGAAAGGACGAGCCAGCGATCAGGCCGCGACGCCCTGCGAAGATTGCTCGGATGGCTCCAGCCCCTTCAACTGGAGGGCGACTTCCAGATAGGCGGCGCAGTCGGCGAGGGCCCTACCGAGATGCTCCTCGGCCGCGCGCAGCCTGTTGTTGACCGTCTGCCGGGTGACCCCCAGGGCGGCGGCGGCAGAGGCCGAGTTGCGCTGCGCTTGAAAGTAGACGCACAGCGTGTGGCGCAGGGTGGCGCCGCCGTCGCGATCGGCCCCAGCGAGAGGGTCGAGGTAGTGGCGGCGAAGGGAGGCGCTCAGGACCTCGTCCTGCATGGCGGCGGCCAGCAGCGCGACATCTCTGTAGCGGACGTGCGCCTTGCCCCCGTGCAGCGCGACCGGGAGGGCAGCTATGGCCTCGTGGTGAGACAGCCTCCAGCCGGAGACTTCCCGCGCGGGCTCGCCTATCGCCACTCGGGCGCCGCTCGACCAGGGCAGGCCAAAGAGCCCGTCCAACTCCTCGTCCGAGGGCCTGCGGCTACCGCTGAGCCAAGCCCAGAAAGCTTCCTCGGCGGGCGAGACGAAGAGATGGCGGCGATCGTAGCGGCGGGCGTGATCCCGGAGAAGCTGCTCGCAGTTGGGGCCTGCCGCCGCAATCGCGACATGCCAGCCGCTGAGTTCATAGCCGAGCTTGCGCTCGTCGACTATCTGACCGGTGAGGAGCTTTTGCACGCAATCGATCCGGCCTTGATCGGGCGAGCGCAAGCCCGACTCCGCGGCGGCGCGATACTCGGCCGCGATGACGTCCATGACATGGTCGAAGAGCTCGGCCTGGCGGCGCACGAGTCGTTGGAGCTCGTCGGTGCCGAGTAGCTGCACGGCCCTCCCCTCCCGCAGGACGAAGTCCGACAGAAGGGTATGTCCGGCGACGTAGCGGCGCAGCACAGTCTCGAGCGGAACGCGGTTGCGGGCCGCACTCCGCACCTGCGCCATCAACTCGATTGGGATCGTTACCGAAGCGGCCTTGGGCTCGGCGACGACGCTGAGGCCAAAGCGCACGGCGGTGACGACGGCGGCGCGCAGCCCGCTGACGTACTCTGGGTTGCCGACACCGGTTGGGTCGGCGACCGAGTAGACGCGGGTGAGAATGGTCTGCGCAATCTCAGGTTCGCGAGCCCGCAGGTGCTCGGCGAGCCGCTCGCGGTCGGTCCTCACCCCTTGCGGGGCCCCTTCCCCTTCCCCCGCCTGCCCTGCTTCGCCTTCCCGCAGCCATCGGCGATCACCTTCGGCCGGTAGTTGTATCTACGGCCGTTTTGAGCAGTGAACTTGACCGTTGCCCTGTGGGTATTAGCGCAGAGGTTCTGGCTGTTGACCACCAGGCCCTTTCTCCCCCCCTGCATGCGCAGGGTGAAGGCGTCGAGGGGCGCGTCGGGAATCACATCGAACGTGTTCCTGATGCCCCCCCGGACGGAGTCGATGCGACCCACGGCTTCGATGTTGGCGACACCGCGCAGACGGCCGACGAGATCCGGCAGCTTGTTGTCTGAGGAGCGCAGGATCACGTCGCCCTCGATCGCGTCGTCGAGAAGGGGCGTGGTCGCCGTGGCGTAGCCGTAGACCGCCCCTTTGGGACACTGGTCCGCCGCATACTGGACCCGCGTGCAGATCGTCCTGATGTGGGCCTGGTCGAGGAAGGCGGAGCTCGGCAAGGTCACCGCGGCCCGGGCGATGTTGGCGTCGCCAGGGCGAGTCACCAGTTTCGCCAGCAGCGCCGGATGGTCGCCGCGCTTGGTCCCTCCTTTGAGGTGGATCGAGAGCCTCGGCTTGAAGTCGAGGCGCTCGCACCCCGCCACTTGGAAGCGGTTCGACGGCCTGGCCACGGCTCCGTTGGATCCAAAGGCGGTGACGTCGACCGACATCGCTTCGCAGTTGGTTGGATTCTGCGCCCATCCCGGGCGATCGAGATCGATCCGCACGTCTCGCAGGCGAAGCGGGATTCCCTCGAAGACCTGCGGGAGCGGGTCGGTGACGGCCGTGATCCTGGCGGTCAGCGGGTCGATCTCGAGCGCGCTCCTGATCACCACGTTGCCGAGATCGAACGGTCCGGCGACCGCCGGAGTGATCGCCACCACGCTCAGCGTCGCGCCCCCGTGGGGACCGGCGAGGTAGAGCTTGCCCGGTGCAAAGAAAGGCGTCCCACCGGGGCCGGCGCCGGCGTTCGTGGTACCGACCTGCGAAGCGGTCGGGCAGCTCGGCGTCGCCTGCTCCGCTTTGCCCGAGTTCGACCTTGCGGCCTGGATCTGCGCCTCTGAGCAGTAGGGAATGCCTTTCAGCGAGGCGACAAAGCCCGGCGGCGGGGAGATCTCCAGCCGGTCCAGCTCCTGGCTTCCGTCGGGACGGGTGATGCGGAAGCTGAAGGGGCTCTTGGCGCCGGCGATCGGATCGGCGGCGCCGGCGCTCAGCCCGATGTCAAATGGCCGCTGGGAGGGGTCGGACACGCAGGGGGCGCCGTTCGCGCCAGAGGTGATCTGGACCGCGTCGGTCGGTCGTGCAATCTCGTCGGGCCGGGGGTTGTCGGGGTCGACCGCGGACCACGGCGTGAACTCGGTGGTTACCGCATGGCTCCCGCAGGTGACCGGGTTGGCCAGCGCGGACCTGTCGCCGCCGAAGAACTTCAGCTCCAGGTCTTCGAACGGCAGCTGCGGGTTGTCCTTGAAGGTGGCCGAGATCCGACCCGTCCCCGCTGCGAGGTCGATCTTGCCCGGCAGCTTCACGACGACCCCCAGGTCCTCCTCTTCGATCGATAGGTAGATCGCGTAGTTGCTGCCAAAGGGGTTGTCCTTCTGCGCTGCGAGGAAGATGGAGCCGTGCAGCGGATCCTCCAGGATCGGCGTGTCGATCCTCGCCGTCCCCACTTTCGACGCCTCCGGGCAATCGGGCAGCTTGGTGTCGAAACGGATCCTGTTGGGCGCCGGGAAGTCGTTGCCCAGGTAGCCGATCTGCTCCAGCGAACAGGCCTCGAGACGATCGCCGATCGCCGGATTGAAGCTCAACCCCTGTGGCAGGGTGACGGTCGTGTCCTTGAGGTGGCTGGTTGCCAGGCCTTCGGGATCCTCCAGGCCGTCCTGCGGGATGTGGAGGCGGGCGGTGTACGCGGCGGGGCTGTCGGCAGCCTGACTGTCGGGCCGCATCGTGAAGGAGGGTTCCTTCTCGTTCACCCATTCCTCGGTCAGCGTCTCGCAGCCGGTCAGCTCGGGCGAGTGGAAGTCCAGCGTGCTCCAGTTCGGGTCGCTCAGGTCCGGGAGACCGTTCTCGCCGTAGGCGCCCTGCTTGGTCCAGGAGTCGACCGCGAACCGGGTCAGCGGTTTGCCGATCGAACAGTCGGTGCCGAGGCTTACGAACGCTTTGCGATTGGCGCCGGGGTCGTTGCGTTTCTTGCAGCCGTCGAACTTGTCGCCTTTGATTTTCACCCCAAAGCCGCAGAAGCCGAAGATGGCCCCAAAGACCTGGGGTTCCTGGGGTACGAGCGGGATCAGCGTCGTGATTCCGTAGTCGCCGTCGCTTCTGACCTTGGCACGGACGACGAAGCTGGGACCCAGGCCCCCAAGAACCCTGAAGCCGAAGGAGGCGGGGTAACCCTTTTCCTGGCGGAGACGGTAGACGACGTCAAGACCGGGGACGAGACCGTCGACCGGGTCAGGATTGGTGGGATTGACTGGCCCGCCCCCAAGCGAGATCGAGACCCCAACCGCGCCGACCGCCGCTGCCTCGGGGCACTGGCCCGCCCCCAGGTCGGCGAAGGAGCAGGTCGCAGCGGCTGCCTCGGGGTTGCCGACAACGCCTGCCGGGATCTCGGCGACGCCGCCGTGGAGGTCTTCGACCGGGAGGGGGAGTCCAGTGGGATAACCCCTGAGCGTGGTCGTGTCGAAGGAGGCGGAGGCTTCGTAGGGATGGCCGCCGGCCTGAGTTTCGTCGTCGCCGGCTTCGTCTGCGGCGATCGCTTTGGTGATCAGGAGTCCGAAGGGAACCGGTGGCCCGAAGACGAAGCTCTCTTCGTCGAAGGC
This sequence comes from uncultured Solirubrobacterales bacterium, assembly GCA_963718755.1. Lineage (GTDB taxonomy): Bacteria > Actinomycetota > Thermoleophilia > Solirubrobacterales > 70-9 > VRUE01. Next base: position 1,764,963 of record OY970376.1, on the reverse strand, counting down.
TGCTTTGGCGGCGCCGCCGCCGCTTGCAATCGCGCGAGCGATTGGCATCTGGGGGGCGCTCTGATCGATCCGCACATCGACGACATCGAGGGTGGGGTAGAAGCCCGCCGGCGCCACCGAGGTCGAGTTGGTGCAGACGAGCAGCTCGAGCGAACAGCTCCAGCCGGCCCCTTCGGCTCGTTTCAGCGTCAGCCCCTGGGGCAGGTCGATCGAGACCGTCAGCGCCCCTGAGGTCGGGTCGGGGCCGGTGTTCCCGACGTTAACCTCGTAGCCGAGGAACGCGTCGTTCGCATAGATCGTGTCCGGGGTGTGTTTGATCTCGACTTCGAGCGCCGGAGCGGCCGCGGCCGGCGTCGCGAGGAGAAGAGAGGCGAAGAGCGCGAAGCTGGCGATAGTCGGGATCGAACGGCGCCTCATCGTCTGCCTCCATGTCCGTTGTTGGTTCGCTTGGCTCGCTTTGGCTTGCCTTTGTGCTGGTTCTGCCCCTTCGCTTTCTTGCGGACGCAGCGCCCTTTGCGCCTGACCTTCGGTTTTTTGCAGACTTTCCCAGGGGGGGTCACCACGTTGCCGGGGCCGGTGAGGCTCGAGGAGGCAGGCGGGGAGGCGGGTGGCGGTGAGGACGCGTCGCCGCGACAGCTCTGGCCGTCTTCGCATTTGGACTCGGCGGGCCTCGGAAGCGGCAGCCCGCTGCCGATGCTTGCGGCGTACACGTCGAGTGCCGAGTTCTGGTCCGAGGGGTGAAGGGCGGCTTTGGTCAGGAAGAAGACACGTTTGCCGTCTGGGGACACCAGGGGTTCGCCGCCGCCGAACGTGGGGGCAGCCCCAACCTGGCCGGTGGGACCCGAGATCAGACGCAGCTCGCCGTCCTGCCAGGCGTAGACATCGGCGGCGCTGTTTTCGTCCTCCGGCAGGATCGCCTCGTTGGTGGTGAAGGCCACGGTCGAGCCGTCTTCGCTGGCGACGCAACCTTGCTGAACGTAGGCGGGCGAGCCACCATTGCTTTTACCCTCCTTGACTGCGACGCCGTGGAACGCACCGTTTCCGTCGCAGGAGAAGCAGAGGAGCTCACCCGTCTCGTCGTCGTAGCGGTAGAGGTCGGTGGCGAAGTCGGCGTCCCCGGGGAGGAGTTGTGCGGCTGAAGCGAAGACCAGCATATGCCCGTCGCCGTCTTCTGATCCGCCGGGGGCGTAGAAAGGCAACGTGTAGGCGACCCTCTCCCTGCCCCCTGCCCACAGGTCCAGGGCATCTTCGGCGGACAACGCCGCGACGAACGCGATCCGCCCGCTCGGATGCTCCCCGCTCCGCTCGTAGACGAAGAGGTTGCTGGCCCCCTGCACGGCGTCCGCGGTCAGCTGCCCGCTGGCGACGAAGTAGACGCGCGAGCCGTCGTTCGACTCTTCGATCACGCCCTGGACGTCGGCGCCCGAGCCGACCTGGGGGTGGCCCACGGTCACCTCGCCGGCCGAGACCTGTACCAGGGTCGGCTGGCCCGCTGGCGGATCGGGGTCATAGAGGTAGAGGTCATTGGTCGCGTCTTCGTCGGAGTCGGTCAGCTGGCGAGTCGACGTGAAGAGGACGACCTCGCCGTCGGCCGAGGCACCCTCGAAAACGTCGTCGCCGTCCGCCGCGCTGCAGGGCGTCGGCACGGTGCGGGTGCACTGCGACTGCGAGACTTCGACCGTACTCGAGTCATCGATGCGCTTGAAGATGCGCAGGCGGAAGGCGTTCGGGTCGCATCCACCCGTGGTTGGGGCGCCGGGACGGGCGCTGAAGTAGACCACCGAGCCATCGCTCGAGACGGCGCGGGCGCTGTGGCCAAGCGCGTTGTTGGAGATCGGCTCCTCGCGGACCCCGACCCAGGCGCCGCACACGTTGGCGAGCGGATCGCCGGAGGGATCGCGGTTGACCAGGCTGAGCGTAGCCCCGGGACCGGCGCCGGTCGCCTGGTAGATGTTCCCCTGGAGCGGGGGTTCCGTGGGTACTAGTGGCTCTCCCGGCAGATAGGCGATTGCCCCCTCGCCGAGCATCTTCTTGAAGACGAAGGTGGAGAGATCGAGCGAGGATCCTTGCAAGACGAAGACATTGCCCTGGTTGCCGAAGACCCCAGGGTCGGTGTAGTCGATTGGCGAGAGATGGGGCGCAGCCGGTTCTGAGCTGCCGTCGATCCGACTCAGGGTCCACTGCGCTTCGCCGGCCGCGGCTTCAAGTACGGTCCGCTGCGGAAAAAGTACCGAGCTGAGATCGGCGGAGAAATCGAAGCGCGGGGCGATCCCAGTGTTGCCGCCCTGCCCGGGATCCAGCCCGAAGCTCGGCACCGTCCAGCCGGAGGCGCCACGCTCGGCGACGAAGGGGTTGATCTGACTCGGCAGGCTCGGCGGGTCGCCCAGGGTCTGTGCCCCAACGAGCGCCCGCTGGCCGTCGTCTGAGACCGCGGTAATACCAGTGAGGCCGATCCCGTTGCTCTCGCCGTCGCTGACCAGCTCATAGACCTGGCTCTGGCTGTGGGGCGCGACGACGCGATCGGCGCCTACGGTCGTGCCGGACGGGTTGGTGGCGAGGATGCGGTAATGGAAGGTCGTGTCCGTGTCGAGGTCGTAGAGCTGCTCGACGACCAGCTTCGGCGCTTCGCCGTCGCCGGCGAAGCCCTCGAGGTCGACCGGGACGCTGTCGCCATATTTCACGGTCGGTCCGTACTGGAAGAAATAAGCGGTCTCCCCGTTGTTGGGGTTGACCGTGGCGCTCAGCGCCAGTTCGGCGCTGCCGTTCCACCACGCGTCCCCGGTCTGCGCCCCGGGCGCTTTCCCGGCGGTTTTGACCTCGATCGAGTTGGAGACGGTCGTCGCCCCGTTGAAAAGCTTGGTGGCGAAGATCCGCACCTGTAAGACCTTGTTGGGAGGAAGGCCAGTCGCTTCCTTGGCAACCGGGACGTCGGCTTCGCCGTTGCCGACGTCGACGTCTGCCGTCGCCGCGATCCAGTCTTTGCCGTTCACCGAGTACTCGATCCGGTACGAGGTGGTCAGCGGGCCGCCGTTGGGATTGATCGATCCGTGGACGACGGCGGAGTTGGCCATCACATCGGTTGCTTCGGTCAGCTGCGCCGAGGGTGGCGGGACGTGGTCGAGACGGTAGACGCGCGGGGCGATCGTGGTTGAGGTGTGGTAGGCAGGCCCCCCACCGGGCTTGATCGCGAGATCCCCGAGCGGCGTCGCGCCGCCACCAGGGCTGAGACCCGCGCCCACGATGTGCGCATCGAGCAGGTTGCCGGCGGAGTCGAGCTCGAGCACGCGGCTTTCCGCAGTGACGGTGCGCGGCTCGCCTTCGTCTTGCAGAAAGCCTTTGACGACGAAGACATGGTCGTCGCTGGGATCGACCGCGATCGCGGTCGGGCCGTTGGGGCCTTGCGTGCCCGAGACGACGGTCGGGGCGAAGACTTCTGGCAGCAGCACCGGAGGGCCGGCTTGCGGGACGAGCTTCTGCACCCGCAAGCTCACGTTGCCAGCATTGTTAGGGGGCTCCACGGTGTAGATAGCGCCGGTGCTGTCGGCGGCTACGCGTTGAGGATTGCGCGCGGAGAACTGGCCGGCGCCGGTCCCCGCCACTCCCGCCTTGCAGCTCGTCGCCAGCGTGCAGATCTCGAAGGCGGGTGAGCCGGCCGGCAGCTCCACGTCGAAGCCGAAGGCGCGGACGAAGGCGCCGCCCGGGGTGAATTCCTGAACCCGCAGGTTGGCCGGGTCGCCGACGATCACGTTGCCGGCGTTGGCGGCAGCGGGGCTCCCGGTCGGCACGATCGCCGGGTAGCCGTTGAAACCCGCGTTGCCGGCCCCTCCGCCGAACGCCCCTCCGCCCGATCCGGCGATCCCTTCCTTGCAGACGTCCGCCGGCAGGCAGATCTCGGCGTCGGCGCCGTTGTCGTGGGGCCCCGAGGAGACGACGTCGCGTCCCCAGGAGCGGAGCCAGCTCCCGCTGGCGCTGAACTGGTCGATGCGCCTGAATCCCTGGTCGGTGACGTAGAGGGCGCCACTGATCTGGTCGATCGCGATGCCGCGCGGGCCGTTCATCGCGCCGCCCGTGGCCACCGTCGCCCCCGCGCCTTTCTTGCAGTCGCCTGGGGCGTTCGGGGTGGGCGCCGTCGTATCGCAGATCTCGAAGCCGGTCGCGCCGGGGTTGGTCGTCGCCACGGACGCGCCGGCGGCGCCGCCGAGGGGCGTCGTTCCGGCGGATGCCGTCAGCTCCGCCACGTCGGCGCCGGCCAGCGGGCCACCGCCGAAGGTCACCAGGTAGGGAGCGGCGCCGGTGGCGTTACCCGGTCCGCCGGCGACCGAGACGGCGCCGCCTCCCGCGTTGATCGAGGCAAGTCCGTTGAGAGCCGTCTGGACCGCTGCCGCGCCCGCGTTGAAGGGCAGGTCGGCGGTCGTGTCGGCGCCAAAAGTGAGTTTGAACTGGCCTTCGGTGGCGCTGACTCTGACCGCCTGGACCTCGTTCGAGTTGTTCGGTTTGCCGGCGGCGACCACGTCGGCGCCGAACGCACGGATGAACTCGCCGTCCTCGCTGAACTGCTGGACGCGGTGGTTGCCGGAGTCGACGACGTAGACGTCGCCGCTGGCGGCGTTGACGGCGACGCCGGCGGGAGTGGTGGAGAACTCCCCTCCGATTTCACTTGCGGCGCTCGAGGGATTGCCCCAGTAATCGAAGACGCCGAGGGAGGCCTGGGCCGGAGAGGCGGCGGCAAGGCTCAAAAGCAACGCACCCGCACAGATCGCGCCCGCCACGTACAGCAGGAAAGGCCGAACCTGCATCGGCTCGGCGGGGCGGGGCAGTCGCCCCGTAGTCGATCCCGCGGCCGGTGCCTTCGCTTGGCGTCTCACGTAGCTCTCTCCTTGCTCTGAGCTTGATTTGACCGGCCTCTTCTCCGACCCCAATCCCGCTTGGAAGAGGGGCGGACTCCTGGCCCGGTCGTTCCTGTCCCTGCCCGCGACCCATCGCGAACCAGCGGCACTTTAAACAAACCGAGGTGTTTCTGTCAAGCGAAGTGCATGGAATTGTAAATTTTCGTACGTCAATAAACGCCTGCTGCGGGACGGTTGCCGAGCCTGCCTGGGCCGAGATATATCGTTATTACCTAAAAATAGGTATTCAGATATAAGCGACATTCTCCGCTTGGCTGTCATATTCGGTACGCGTCATCTTGTAAAGCGCGGGCTATGGTTGGCCTGAGATGACGCCTGACTCGACGTCAACGCAATCCCTGTTCCCCCGCCTCAGCGGCGGCCCCGGTCGGATGTCACCCGAGCGGGTTGCCCAGCACCAGAAAGCACGGTTGGAGGGTGCCATGGTCGAGGCGGTTGCCCGACATGGCTATGCGGGCACGACGCTGCGCGAGGTCGTGACGCTTGCCGGGGTCTCCAAGAGCACTTTCTACGAGCACTTCGACAACAAGGAGAACTGCTTCCTCGCCACCTTCGAGGAGGTCACCGGACAGGTGCAGGCGCGCGTCGAGGACGCCTACCGCCGGCCGGGGGACTTCCGCGAAAAGCTGGTGGCGGCGCTCGGAACATTCATGCAGATGGTGGTCGAAGAGCCGACGGCGGCGTCTCTCGCCGTCGTCGAGTCGCTGACGCTGGGGGCTGCGGGTGTGGCACATCGCGAGCGCGCCTCCGAGGAGTTCGAGCTGATGGTGCAGCAGAGCTTCGACCACTCGGGCGCCTCCCAGGAAGTCTCGCCGCTGACGGTGAGGGCGATCGTCGCGGGCATCCGCGGCGTCGTCTACCGGCGGCTGCGGGCCGGCCGGCCAGAGCAGCTTCCGGCGCTGGTCGAGACGTTGGTCGACTGGGCGCTGATCTTCGCGCAGCCCGACAGCGAGGCGATGAGCCGCGCCCGCGAGAGGGCACGGCGTCCGGCGATCGTCGGCTCGAGCGAGGGACCTTCCGAGCTCGACGGCGCCCCCCCGGGATGGGACGAGCCGCCGGACAGCCGCCGCAGCCGCCGGGCGCTGACCCAGCGCGAGCGGATCATCCGGGGCGCGGCTCGGGTCGTTGTGGAAAACGGATACGCGGCGCTGAGCATTCCGGCCATCTCCGGCGCCGCCGGGATCTCGAACCAGACTTTCTACGAACACTTCAGCGGCAAGCGCGAAGCCTTCCTCGCCGCCTTCGACGTGCTCGCCCGAAAAGCGCTTCGCTCGGCGACCAATGCATTCGAGGCGGAGGATGACCGCCCGGCGGCGGTTGGGGCCGGTGTGCGGGCGCTGCTCGACCACGTCGTCGAGAACGATCTGTTCGCACGGCTCGCGTTCTTCGAGATGCAGACCGCGGGTCCGGCGGCCCTCGATCGGGCGGATGCGATCCTCGACAGCTTCACCGCATACCTACGGCCGCGGATGGCCGCGAAGAAGGCGGGGGGAGCACAGCCGGATCCGATCCTGGAGGCCACCGGCAGCGGCATTTGGGCCACGATCCAGCATGAGATCGCGCATGGACGCCTGGTGGCGCTGCCGCAGCTCGCGCCGGACGTCACCAGGCTCACGGTGGCGTCGTTCGACCCCGAGTAGTCAGGGAGTACAGCTTCAGCCGGCTGCGACTCGCCGCGCCTCTGCCTCCCCGAGGTAGGGGGCGAGAACCAGCTCCACGATCTGCGGCTCGAGCGCCATTAGCTCCTGCGGGTCCTCGGCGAGGAGGTGGCCCTCGACGATCGAGGCGACGCCGCCGACCAGAACCCGCTCTGTTATCTCGGGCAGTGCGACCGCTCGTGGGTAGAGCGAGCGGCCGTCGCGCAGCACAGCGGCGAAATCCCCCAGCGCCGCCAGCTGGCGCTCGGTCATAGCAAGGCTCGCGGCTGCCGCTTCGACCGCAAAGACCCTGGCCAGCGGGCTTGCTTCGACCAACGAGGAGAGCAGCGCCCGCACACCGGCGCGCACTTTGGCCGGCCAGGAACCGCTGTCCTCACAGGCGGCGTGCACTTCGAGCTGGAGGCGCTCGAGGAAGATCTCGAACGCCGCGACCAAGCCCTGCTCGGTGCTTGCGAAGTACCGCGTGAAGGTCGCTGGCTGGACGCCCGCGTAGCGGCTTACGCGCTCCACCGTCAGCCCTTCGTAGCCGTGCTCGGCCGCAGCCTTCGCGATCGCGTCGACGAGGCGCTTGCGCAGCACCTGCTCCGCCGCCTTCGCGGGGAGCCCTCCTTCGGGCGAGCGTCCTCCTGCCATGGGGCGGGCACCCTACGCCGGTCCCATCCAGGTGTCAAGAGAAGTACATGACCTCGACAACGCAGGTCGCATCCCCTGGTCGATCGCGAAGGATCACCGCTGAGCCCCGCGGACGATCGTCAGCAGCCCGTCGGCCACGCCGGAGGCATCCTGGCCGCCGGTCCCGAGCCGGCGCAGGCCCATCCCGTACATGAGCGCGACGGTCGTACGCGCGTGCCGCTCGGGCTCCGGCACCTCGAGCGCTTCCAGCGCAGCCGCCGCCACGCCTTCGTAAGCCTCGAAGCAGCGCAGCGACGCCTCCCTCAGCTCTGGGTCGCGCGCAGCCTGCAGGTGAAGCTCGATCTCGGCCAGCTGCTGAATCCGGTTGCCGGACTCCTCGACGATCCGCTCGACTTCGTCGGCGACCCGCTCGACGCTCGGGCGGGAGCGGCGCAGCTCAGCTGCAATCTCCTCCTGACGAGCGACCTCCTCGCCGACGAAGAGGAGCAGGCTCTCACGCAGCAGCTCGACCTGGCTGGAGAAGTGGTAGGTGAGGGAGCCAAGCGCGACACCGGCGACCGCCGCAACGCGGCGGTTGGTCACGGCGGAGATCCCCTCGCTGCCGATCAACTCGACCGTGGCACGGAGGATCCGCTCGCGCGTCTGGTGGGGCGCAACGGTGGCCAAGAAGCGCCAGCCTACCCTTTTCGCCTATCGTTCGTTCGAACGAACAACAGCGTACGAGGGGGCGGGCATGGCAACCAGCAGCACGAAAGCGGCCGGCGATGCGGGCAGGGCGAACGAGTCCGAGCCAAGGGGCTTGCGGCAGCAGGTCGAGCTCCTGCGCGCGCAGGAAGCGACCTCGCGCGAGCTGGTCGAGGCAGCGCTCGAGCGAGCCGAAGCCGCCCAGTCGTCGCTCAACCCCTTCCGGGTCATCTGTGACGAGGAGGCCCTGGCCGCTGCCGAGCTGGCGGACGCGCGCTTGGCGAGCGGCGAGGTCGCACCCCTGCTCGGCGTGCCGGTCGCGATCAAGGACGACGTCGACCTGGCTGGGCACACGACCCCGTTCGGCTGCGGCGGCGGGCGGGCAGCGGTGCGCGACGCCGAGGCGGTGCGGCGCCTGCGCGAGGCCGGGGCGATCGTGGTCGGCAAGACCCACGCGCCCGAGGTCGGCCAGTGGCACTTCACCGAGACGCCGCTGCATGGCGCGACGCGCAATCCGTGGAACCCCGACCACACCCCCGGCGGCTCCAGCGGCGGCGCCGCTGCCGCCGTGGCGGCGGGGGTCGTCCCGGCGGCGATCGGCTCCGACGGCGCCGGCTCGATTCGCATCCCCGCGGCCTGGACCGGGCTGATCGGGCTGAAGCCGCAGCGCGGCCGCGTCTCCACCTGGCCCGATCCGGAGGCGTTCAACGGCCTCAGCTGCTACGGCCCGCTGACGCGAAGCGTCGACGACGCCGCCCTGCTGCTCGACGCGATCCAGGGCAACGTCCCCGCCGACCTGCACCACCCCCAGCCGCCCCGCGAGCCGTTCGCCGAGGCGGCGGCGCGCGAGCCGGGTCCACTGCGGATCGCGGTCTCCTTCGCGACCCCCTTCGGCGTTCCCGACAAGGTCGACCCCGAGCACCTGGCGGCAATCGAGGCCTTCGCCCAGGAGCTCGACGACCTCGGGCACGAGATCGTCCGCGTCGACCCCGACTACGGGCTCGTCGGGCCCGCCCTGGTCCCCCGCGGCATGGCTGGAGTCGAGGCGTGGCTCCGCGCCCACGGCGAGGACCGCTCGGCGCTCGAGTCCCGCACCCGCACCCACGCCCGCTTCGGCAGGGCGCTGAGCGGCCTGCCGCTGCGCCTCTCACGGGCGGCGGAGCCGGGCCTGCGCCGGCGCATCGGCCGCGTCTTCGAGCGCTGCGACGTCGTCCTCACCCCGACCACGGCCAAGCCGCCGCCGCCGATCGCCGCACTGGAGAACCGTGGATATTGGACGACCAGCTCGACCGCGTCCGCAACCTGCCCCTTCGCCTTCGCCTGGAACGTCGTCGGCTGGCCGGGAATCAGCGTCCCGGCCGGGCTCACCGCCACCGGCCTGCCGATCGGAGCACAGCTGCTCGGCCGGGAAAACGACGAGGCGACGCTGCTGTCGCTGGCCGCCTCGGTCGAGCGGGCGGCGGGAGGCTGGCCGAGCGCCGCCCAGGCTCAGCGCGCAGCGTAAGCGCGAGCGAAATCGGCGAGCTGGCGGCCGCGATGGGTGAAGCCCGCGAGCGAGCGGCCGGTGGCACGGTGGGAGAGATCGAGCTCGTACTCGCGCAGGCGATAGCCGGCGCGAGCGGCATCGATCGTCATCCCCACCTCCATCCCGTAGCCGCGGGCGAAGGGGAGCACGGCGCGCAGCACCTCACCTCGCATGGCCCGCTGGCCTGAGATCGGCGCACTCGTCTCGAGGCCGCAGCGGCGCCGGATCGCCCAGCGGGCGAAACCGAGCGCGGCGCCGAAGCCGCCGCCGACCCGGCGACTGAAAGCGGCGACGGCGAGGTCGCACTCGCCGCGCTCGACCGCGCCGAGGAGCGGTGCGAGCGCCGCGGCGGAGGCACCGAGATCGCCGTCGCAGAGGAGCACCAGCTCGGGCGCGGTCTCGACGCTCAGCGCCGCCTCAGCCGCGGCGCTGACGTTGGCGCCCTTGCCGTGCGGCCGGCCGCGGCTGACGACCTGGGCGCCGGCCGCCATCGCCGCCTCCGCGGTGCCGTCGGTCGAGGCATCGTCGGCAACCCAGAGGGCCGCCCCCGGTAGGGCGCCCCGCAGCGCCGCCAGCGTCTCCCCGATCCGGTCAGCCTCGTTGCGCGCAGCGACTATCACGACCAAGGCAGGGGATGGGTCGGCCACGGCGGATATTGTCCCCTGCCATGGCGGACATCGAGGCGCACATAACCGGCAACGTGTGGAAAGTCGAGGTCGCGATCGGCGACGCGGTCTCCGACGGCGACACGGTCGTCATCCTCGAGTCGATGAAGATGGAGATCCCGGTCGAGGCCGAGGACGACGGGACCGTGAAGGAGATCCGCTGCGAGGAGGGTCAGTCCGTCAGCGAAGGCGACGTCCTCGTCGTGCTGGACTGAAGTGAACGAGCGGCTCGCCGGCGGCAAGCTCCTCCTCGACTCCCCGGCCGAGGCGGTCGTCCGCATCCGCATCTCCAATCCCGAGCGCCGCAACGCGCTCGACCACGAGATCCTCGACACGCTGGCCGAGACGCTCCCCCGCCTCGACCGCGGGATCGAGACCCGCTGCGTGATGATCACCGGCGCCCCGCCCGCCTTCTCCGCCGGATACGACCTCGCTTCGATCCCCGGCGAGACCTTCGAACGCGATGCCGAGGCCCTCGTCGCCCACCCCTTCCACGACGCGATGGAAGCGCTCGCCTCCCACCCCTGGCCGACCGTCGCCGCGATCAACGGCCACTGCCTCGGCGGCGGGCTCGAGCTCGCGATCACCTGCGACCTGCGCATCTGCGCCGCCGGCGCCAAGCTCGGCATGCCGCCGGCCAAGCTCGGGCTCGTCTACGGCCACACCGGCCTGCGCAAGTTCCTCGACACCGTCGGACTGGCGCGAACCAAGGATCTGTTCCTGACCGGCCGCAACTTCAGCGCCGAGCGGGCGGAGAAGATCGGCCTCGTCCACGAGGTGGTCGACGACGACACCTTCGAGGCAGCCTCGGTGGCGCTGGCCGAGGGCATCGCCGCCAACGCGCCGCTCTCGATGCGGGGCAACAAGCGCGCGATCGAAGTGCTCAACTCGAACCCCGTGCTCAGCGAGCAGCAGGAGGCCGGCCTTGTCGCGCTGCGCGAATCGTGCTTCTCCTCTGAGGATCTGCGCGAGGGAATCGAAGCCTTCGCCGAGAAGCGCAAGCCGCGCTGGAAGGGACAGTGAGCTGAGCGCCAAGGGCGCCAAGGCGCGTGAGGCACTGGCTGCCTCCGACCCGGCGATGGCCGGGCTGATCGAACGGGTCGGCAAGATCGACCTGAAAACGCGGCTGCGGCGGCGCAGCGAGGAGCGGCCAAACGACGCATACGGCGCCCTGCTGCGGGCGATCGTCGGCCAACAGCTCTCGACCAAAGCGGCGCGGACGATCTACGGCCGAGTCGTCGACCTCTTCGCCGGATCGACGCCATCGCCCGAGCAGTTGCTCGAGGCGGGCGAGACCGACCTGCGCGCCTGCGGCCTCTCCGGTCGCAAGGTCGAGTACGTCCGTGACCTCGCCGCGCATGTGCTCAGCGGCGAGCTCGAGCTGGAGCGTCTCGGCGACCTCGCCGACGAGGAGGTGATCGAAGAGATCGTCGCGGTGCGCGGGCTGGGCCAGTGGACTGCCGAGATGTTCCTGATCTTCCACCTCGAGCGGCCCGACGTCCTCTCCGGGGGCGACCTCGGCATCCGCAAGGCGGTGCAGATCGAGTACGGGCTGGAGGAGATGCCGGCGCCGCAGCGAGTGCTGGAGATCGGCGAGGCCTGGCGACCACACCGCAGCCTCGCCTCGCTCTACCTGTGGGAGTCGCTCGCAAGCGTTCCTGCGGAGTAGCGGAGCGGCGGCGAATTGGTCGAAAGAGGGAGCATGAGGCTTCGTTTCTGGCTTGGATACGTGGTTGTTGCTGCGATCGCGATCGGGTCGATCGCGCTCGCCCTGCTCGTGCACTCCCGGGAACAGGACAACTTCGAGCAGATACAGCGCAGCGAGGCAGTGCGAGCAGCGCGTCAGGCGGAAGCGGTGGCTGCGCTCTCGGTCGGCCAGCTCGCCAGCGCCGCCGCCTTCTACCAAGCCGAGGGAAAGTTCAGCCGCCATGAGTTCGACGTGATGGCCGACTCACTGCTGGACACGGGCGCCCTCGCGGCGACCGCCTTCGTCCAGTCGGTCCCCCGCTCCGCCCGAACCCGGTTCGAACGCAACCGCGGCTTCCAGATCCTCGAACGAACCGCGCTCGGCAACTTTCGCCGTGCCGGTGACCGCGGCCACTACTTCCCGCTCGTCTACGCGGAAACCAAATCCCCGCTCGGCGTGCAGACGCCGTATGGCTTCGACCTCGGCTCGGACACGTCACGCGTCCGGCACCTGCTTCGCGGCCGCGACACCGGCCGCCCTGCGGCCACGAGGGTGATCCGCCTGCCGCTCGGCGGGACCGGGATCAACGTCTTCCGGCCCGTCTATCGCGACGGCGAGCCCACGGCGACGCCCGATCAACGGCGAGTCGCGCTGATCGGCTTCGCAACCGGCTCCTTCCACCTCGCTGACCTCTCGGCGGCCGTGACCAACACCCTTCCCGACGAGGTCGACGCGCAACTGGTCGAGAATGGCCGGGCAGTGATGGGGCCATCCCTGTCTCGCGACGATGGCGCCTCCGCGCCGATCCGCGTCGCCGACCGCACCTGGCTGCTGATCGTCAGGGATCCGAGCCGGCCGGGGCTCGGCTTGCCCGTCCTGATCGCAATGGGTGGCATCGCCCTGGCGACGCTGCTGGCCGCCCTGGTCCTGATCTGGAGCCGCAGCGAACGGATGCAGGAGTTGCAGCGTCAGGCCAGCCACGACCCACTGACCGGCCTGAAGAACCGGCGCCGCTTCGACGAGGACCTGCGCACCGAGCTGGCGCGCAGCCGACGCGACAAATCCGTGGGGGCGGTCCTGATGCTCGACCTCGACAACTTCAAGCAGGTCAACGACACCCTCGGCCACCCCGCGGGCGATCGTGTGATCGTCGACGTCGCCGGCGTGCTGAGCGGGCGGATGCGCGGCACCGACGTCGTCGCGCGCCTCGGCGGCGACGAGTTCGCGGTCGTGCTGCCCCGCTGCGAGCTCGACGAGGCCGAAGACCTCGCCGACGCGATCGCCAAGTCAATCCGCCTGCACACGCCGCCGAGCGAGGCGTCGCCGCCGATTACGGTGAGCATCGGAGTGGCCACCTTCGGGCCACAGAGTGGTGGCTTCGAGGAGGTGCTCTCGGCGGCGGACAACGCTCTCTACGAGGCCAAGCGGGCTGGGCGGGACACGGTGCGGGTGGCCGGCGTTGCGGTCGCGGCGGCGGGCCCATCCGGGTAGGCCTTCCACTTAACTTTTTCCGAAAACAGGTTGTGGCTGTCCGCCAGCGCCGCCGCGGAAAAAGTACAAGACGTTTCAGGCCTACCCGGATGGGCCGAGCTCGTGGCGCAGGCGGAGTACACGCGCGACCGAGTTCTCGAAGTCCGAGCGGGAGAGCGAGCGGTTGCGCAGGCCTCGTAGCAAGCTGCGGTGGGCTCGGGCGGCTTCGGTCGGGTCGGTGTAGAGGAGGAGATCGGTGCCGGCGGTTGCTGCGGCGTGGGCTGCTTTTGCGGTGTTGCCGAAGGCTTGGACTGCGACGGTGTCCAGGGCGTCGGTGATTGAGACGCCCTCGAAGCCTAGGCGGGAGCGGAGCTCGGTGGTGGCGATCGCTCGTGAGAAGGCGGCGGGGCGGTCTGAGAGGGCCGGGTAGATCGCGGTGCTCAGCATTACGAGGTCGCCGCCGGCGCTGGCGAAGCGTCTGTAGGGAGCCTCGTCCACGCCCCGCAGCGTGCTCGCGGGTAGCGCGATGCGCTGGGTCGCGTCGTCGGTGTTGAGCCGGGCCGCACCGAGACCGGGAAAGTGCTTTGCGGTCGCCGCCACGCCGCCGGCCTGAAGCCCTTCCGCGAAGGGAACGGCCGTCGCGGCCACCTCGGCTGTGGTTGCTCCAAAGCCACGGTCAGTTGCGGCGATCGTGCCGCCCGGGCGAGCGACGTCGAGCACGGGTGCGAGGTCGACGTTGATACCGAGGCTCCGCAGGTTGGCGGCGGTGCCGCGCCCCTGGGCGCGGCTGAAGCTGGCGCCGCGCACGCCCATCTGCCGTGCCGAGACGATCGGAGCGCCAGCGACCCGCTTGACCAGACCGCCCTCCTGGTCGGCCATGACCAGCAGCGGATCGCCCAGACCGGGTGGCCGTTTGATTGCCTGCAGGCGACGAATCAACCGGCGTCCCAGGGCGCGGTTGGGAAGGTTGTCGGCGAACAAGATGACCCCGGCGATGCTGCCGCCGCGAATCGCCCGCACGACCGAATCGGGCGGACGCGTGCCGGAGAAGCCGAGCACGATCCGCTGGCCGGCAAGCTGGGCGGGGGTGAGCTGGCTGGCTGCACTGGGCCGGGGTGCCGATCCGTCGCCGAGGGTCGCACCGAGCACAAAGGCACCTACCGCAAGTCCGCAGACAGCTCCCGCCGCTAGCCGCCTGCGCCTGATCTTCGCCGCCGTCACGCCGACGAACCATACGACTGGCCGGCCGTCCGGACCGGCTCCTAGCCTTGCGCCGCAATGTCGTCCCTGATCTCCTTCGAGGAAGCGCTGGCGCTCGGCGAGCTGAGCAGCCACGAGGAGATCGGCGGGCTGGTCGAACGTGCCTGGGAGGTGCGCCAGGAGAACTTCGGCGACTCGACCGACATGTGCTCGCTGGTCAACGCCAAGTCGGGGGGCTGCGCCGAGGACTGCGGCTTCTGCGCCCAGTCCCGCTACGCCGAGGCCGACACGCCGATGCACGCGATGATGGAGCCCGAGCAGATCCTCGAGCACGCCCGCGCCGCCGAGGCCGCCGGCGCGCACCGCTTCTGCATGGTCACCCAGGGCCAGGGGCTCTCCAAACGCGACTTCGAGAAGATCGTCGAGGGGGCGGAACTGGTCTCCGAGCACACCAACCTGAAGCGCTGCGCCTCGATCGGCCACATGTCCGCCGAGCGCGCCAAGCGGCTGCGCGAGGCGGGGATCCAGCGCGTCCACCACAACGTCGAGTCCTCACGCTCCTACTACCCGGAGGTCTCGACCACGGTCCGCTACGAGGGCCGGATACGGACGATCGACGCGGTCAAGGAGGCCGGCCTGGAGACCTGCGTCGGCGGCATCCTCAACCTCGGCGAGTCGCCGCGCCAGCGGGTCGAGATGGCCTTCGAGCTCTCCGCGCTGGAACCAACCTCGGTGCCGATCAACCTGCTCAACCCACGCGACGGCACCAAGTTCGGCGACCGCCCCCTGATGGACCCCTGGGACGTGGTCAAGTGGGTGGCGATCTTCCGCCTGATCATTCCCGGCGCCCTCTTCCGCCTCTGCGGCGGCCGGGTCGAGAACCTCGGCGAGCTGCAGCCGCTCGCGGTCAAGGCCGGCCTCAACGGGGTGATGATGGGCAACTTCCTGACCACGCTCGGCGCCGAGCCCGAGGACGACCGGGCGATGTTCGAGGAGCTGGGTCTGAACGTCGCGCGCCAGCCCGACAACGGCGCCAACCCACGTCCGGACAACCGCTCCGGCTGGCTCGAGGGCGAGGCGCCGGCGACGCCGATCGACGAGCTGATCGACAAGCAAGAGGAAGCGAGCTTCTGGGACCCCTCGACCCAGCTCCGGGTGATCAAGAAGACCAGGAAGCCGCCGCCCTACCCGGCCAAGCAAACAGCGGCATGAGCGACGTGGCGGAGCGGCTGGAGGAGCTCCGCGAGAGCGGGCTCCGCCGCCAGCTGCGCCTGGTCGAAGGTGCGCAGGGGCCGCGGGTGCAGCTCGAAGGCGAGGCGGTGCTGCTGCTCTGCTCGAACAACTACCTCGGCCTGGCCGACCACCCGCGGGTTCGCGAGGCAGCTGCCGAGGCGGCGCTGACGTGGGGCGCCGGGGCTGGTGCCGCGCGGCTGATCTCGGGCAACATGTCCCCACACCGCCAGCTCGAGGAGCGACTCGCCTCCTTCAAGGGATACGAGGCGGCCCTCCTCTTCGGCTCCGGCTACCTGGCGAACATCGGCGCCATCTCCGCCCTGGCGGGACGCGGTGAGGTCGTCTTCTCGGACGAGCTCAACCACGCCAGCATCGTCGACGGCTGCCGCCTCGCCCGCGCCGAGACCTTCGTCTACCGCCACGGCGACGTCGAGCACCTCGCCTGGGGCCTGAGAGAGGCCGGCGAGCGCGCCTCGCTGATCGTCACCGACGGCGTCTTCTCGATGGACGGCGACGTCGCCCCACTCGAGGAGCTTGCCCGCCTGGCTCGCTCGCACGGCTGCCGGCTGATGGTCGACGAGGCCCACGCGACCGGCGCCCTCGGCCCGGGCGGGCGCGGTTCGGTCGCCGCGGCAGGACTGAGCGGCGAGGTCGACCTGGTGGTGGGGACGCTCGGCAAGGCGCTGGGCTCCTACGGCGCCTACGTCTGCAGCGGCGCAGAGCTGAGCGAGTACCTGCTGAACACGGCGCGCTCCTTCATCTTCTCGACCGCGCTGCCGCCGCCGGCTCTGGCCGCCGCGATGACGGCGCTGGAGCTGCTCGAAGCCGAGCCGGAGCGGGTCGAGCGCCTGCGCGCGAACGCGGCGACGCTGCGCGAGGGCCTCGCCGCCGAGGGTCTGCCGGCAGGCGGCGCCCCGAGCCAGATCGTGCCGCTAGAGGTCGGCGATGCGGAGCGGACGATGGAGCTCTGCGAGAGACTGCTGGAGCGCGGCGTCTTCGCCCAGGGCATCCGCCCCCCCACCGTCCCCGCAGGCTCCTCACGGCTCCGCTTCAGCGTCATGGCAACCCACAACGAGTCGGAGCTACGGCAAGCCGCTAGACAGGCCGGCGAGGCGGCGCGCGAGCTGGGCATCGGCGCCCCGGTCCCCCTCGCCGCCTGACCGACGTGCCGTCACTTGAGCACCCTATGCGGCCCCTAAGTGACGGCACGTCAGGGGTGTTCGTGACTGGGACGGGGACCGAAGTCAGCAAGACCGTCGTCGCCGCGGTGATCGCGCGCACGCTGGCCAACGAGGGCAAGCGAGTGGCGGTCTTCAAGCCAGCCGTCACCGGCCTCGACGACTTCCCGGCCGATGGGCCAATTTCCCACGAAATAGGTGGGTTATCGGCCCATCGGCCGGATCATGTCGTGCTGCGGGAGGCCATCGGTGGCTCACAGAGCGACGATCAGATCGCGCCCTACCGGTATGGGCCGCCGATGTCCCCGCACCTTGCCGCGGAGCTCGCGGGTGAGGAGATCGAGCCGGCGCGACTGCTGGCCGGCGCCCGTGCCGCGGCCGCCGATGCCGACGTCCTCGTCTGCGAGGGGGTCGGCGGCCTGCTGGTGCCGCTCGCCCCCGACTACCTGGTGCGCGACTTCGCGGCGGAGCTAGGGCTGCCGCTGGTGATCGCCGCCTCCCCTGGCCTTGGCACGATCAACCACACGCTGCTGACGATCGAGGCCGCCCGGAGCGCCGGCCTGAAGGTCCGAGCGGTGGTCCTCTCCCCGTGGCCTGAGGCGCCGTCCACGATCCAGGCCTCGAACCGTGAGACGATCGCCGCGCTGGGTGGAGTCACCGTCGGGGCGCTACCGCACCTCGACCTTTCCTCGCCGAGCACTTGGCCGACCCTTGGCGACTTACCCGCGCTCTACGGGGGGTAAGTCGCCAAGGGTCAACCTGGAGATCCCGCGGCAGCCGCCTCGTGCGCCGCGAGCTCCGAGCCGCCCGGATTGACAGCGGCCTCGGCCGCCTCGGTGCTGAGCGCTTTCGGCTTGGCCCGGATCGCGGCGGCGGCGATCACGGCGCCGATCAGCGCCACCGCCGCCGAAACCAACATCGCATCGCTGAGGCCGTCGACGAAGTGCTGGGGGGTGGCGGTCTCGAAGCTGCTGCCCGCCGCCCCCTGGAAGATCGCGCCGGTCACGGCGATCCCGAGGCTGCCGCCGACCATGCGGAACATCGAGAGCACGCCCGAGGCGATCCCGGCCTTCTCGACCGCCACGGCGTTCATCGCGGCGCTCGTCATCGGCGACATCGTCAGCGCGATGCCGATGCCGAGCAGCATGAAACCGGGCAGCAGGTCGAGATAGGTCGAGTCGACGGCGATCCCGGTGAAGCTGTAGAGCGAGCCGGTGAGGATCAAGAGCCCGGCGACGATCAGCCAGCGCGGCCCGATGCGGTCGGAGAGCCGCCCGGAGACCGGCGCCACGCCAACGATCATCAGGGTCGATGGCAGAAAGCGCACCCCGGCCTCCAGCGGCGAGTAGTGGAGGATGTTCTGCATGTATAGGGCGAGGAAGAAGAAGACGCCCATCATCGCGAAGGTGATGATCAGGGCGACCACGACCGCGCCGAGGAAGTTGCGATCGGCGAAGAAGCGGAATTCGACCATCGGCGCCTTGACCCGCAGCTCGGTGAAGACGAAGGCAATGAAGCCGAGCCCCGCGGCGGCCAGCAGCCCGATGATCTCCGGCGAGCCCCAGCCCCAGCTGTTGGCCTCGACCAGGGCGAGGACCAGCGCCGTCAGGCTGACCGTCAGCGTCGCCACGCCGAGGTAGTCGACCTCACGGCCGACCGTCGTGTCGCGCGACTCGCGCACGGCGAAGATCGTCGCCGCGACCGCGCCTACGGCGACCGGGATGTTGAGGTAGAAGATCGCGCGCCAGCTGACGTGCTCGGTGAGGAAGCCGCCGAGCACGGGGCCAACGGCCAGCGCCAGGGCCGAGACGCCGGCCCAGGTGCCCATCGCCTTGCCGCGCTCGTGGGCGGGAAAGGCGTCGGTGATGATCGAGAGCGTGCCCGGCATCATCAGCGCCGCGCCCACCCCCTGGACGACGCGGCTGAAGACGAGATCGGTCGAGCTCTGCGCCAGGCCGGCAGTCGCCGAGGAGAGGGCGAAGATGACGACGCCGATCAGGAACATGCGGCGGCGACCGAAGATGTCCCCCAGTCGCCCGCCGGTCGCCAGCAGCACGGCGAAGGAGAGCGTGTAGCCGTTGATCGTCCACTCGAGGCCGGAGATCGAGGCGCCGAGGTCGTGCTGGATCGAGGGCAACGCGACGTTCACGACCGTGTTGTCGAGCATGATCATGAACAGCGCGAAGCACATCGCCCCGAGCGTCCACCACTTGCGGTTGTCGTCGGTGATCAGGTGGCGGTAACGGGTCAAGCTGAACCAACTCCCTTCAGGTGCTCAAAGGTCTTGGCGATGTCCTCGCGGTCCATCAGCGAGTCGATCGCGGCGTCGAGCTTGCGGCGCTGAGCGGGGCTGAGGCTCTCGGCGAAGGCCTCGAGCCCGGCCTGTCGGACGACCAGCAGGGTGTCGACGAACTGCTTGCCCTTGGCGGTAATCGCTACGCGCCTGACGCGGCGGTCGTCGGGGTCCTCGAGCCTGGTGACGAGCTTCTTCTTGACCAGCGCATCGACCGCCCGGCTCATCGACGGGACCGAGACGCCGAAGGCCTCCGCCAGGTCGCTCACCTGGCGCGGGTCGGCGCTCTCGCCGATCCCACCCAGCTCCAGCAGCGCCTTGCACTGCGTCATCGAGAGCCCGGACTCCTCGATCACCCGCAGCTGGTTGCCGCGGTCGTAGAGGAAGACGTGGCGCAGCAGGGCGCCCATGCGTGAGGCCGTATCACTCGATTGCATCCATCGATGCTTGCACCAGCGCAACTATTTCTCAAGCGCAATAGTTGCTCATGTGATCGATATCACTCAATGTCGCAGCCTGCGCAGATCAACACCGCCCGTTCCAGCCGAAGGCGGCTCTAGATTCGGTGGCGGCGATGTCGGTGGACCACGCTCAGCTCGATCGGGATCATCTTTGGCACCCGTTCACCCAGCAACAAGGCTGGGTTGAGGAAGAGCCTTTGATGATCGAGCGGGCCGAGGGGGCGGAACTGATCGACAGCGACGGCCGCCGCTACATCGACGGCGTCTCCTCGCTGTGGTGCAACGTTCACGGGCATCGCCATCCCGGCATCGACGCGGCCGTGCGCAAGCAACTCGAGCGGGTCGCGCACTCGACCATGCTCGGCCTCTCCCACCCCGCCGCCGCCGAGCTGGCCGCAAAGCTGGTCGAGCTGGCGCCACCCGGCCTCTCGCGCGTCTTCTACTCGGAGTCGGGCTCGACCGCGACCGAGATCGCGCTGAAGATGGCCTTCCAGTTCCAGCAGCAGCGCGGCGGCCAGCACGCGCGCCGCACCTCCTTCGTCCACCTCCGCGACGCCTACCACGGCGACACGATCGGCTCGGTCTCGGTCGGCGGCATCGACCTCTTCCACTCCACCTACCGGCCGCTGCTCTTCCGCACCCACGCCGCGGAGCCGGGCGACGCGGCCGACCTCGAGCGCGTCCTCTCCTGCCACGAGGAAGAGGTTGCGGCGGTGATAGTCGAGCCGCTGGTCCAGGGCGCCGCGGGGATGCTGGTCCACCCACCCGGCTATTTGCGCGCAGTACGCGAGCTATGCGACCGCTTCGGCGTGCTGCTGATCTGCGACGAGGTGGCGACCGGGTTCGGCCGCACCGGCACGATGTTCGCCTGTGAGCAGGAGGGAGTCTCCCCCGACCTGCTCTGCCTCGCCAAGGGCCTGACCGGCGGCTACCTGCCGCTGGCGGCAACGCTGGCAACCGAGCGAATCTACGAGGGCTTCCTCGGCGCACCGGAGGAGTACCGCACGTTCTTCCACGGCCACACCTACACCGGCAACCCGCTCGCCTGCGCGGCGGCGATCGCCAGCCTCGAGGCCTTCGAGCAGGAGCGGACGCTGGAGCGCCTGCAGGCGAAGATCGAGCTGCTCGGCGAGCTGCTCGGTCCCGTCGCCGCGATGCCCGAGGTGACGGAGGTGCGGCGCCGCGGCACCATGGTCGGGATCGACCTGGGCGAGCACGATCCGGCGCTCCGCCTCGGCCACCGGGTGACGCGGGAGGCGCGCGAGCGCGGTGCGATCATCCGCCCGCTCAGCGACGTAATCGTCCTGATGCCGCCGCTCTCGATCTCCGAAGCGGAGTTGCGCCG
The DNA here is from genome assembly GCA_963718755.1 of uncultured Solirubrobacterales bacterium. Taxonomy (GTDB): domain Bacteria; phylum Actinomycetota; class Thermoleophilia; order Solirubrobacterales; family 70-9; genus VRUE01. The sequence goes on along the minus strand of OY970376.1, from coordinate 1,744,024 downwards.
CCTGGTCGAGATCACCGCTGACTCGATCGAGGCCGCCACTCGGTCGGCCTACGCCCCAGCAGCGCCCGCTCGGCTGGCCAGAGTGGCCTGATCCGCCGAGGGCCAGACTCTTACTCCAAACTCTCCGCTGTGACGGAATTGGGCCCCGCTCGTAGTGGGGATATGAGCGAAGCCGTTGCCGCGCCGATCCCGGACGACCGACCTCGCGAGGCAACGGCCGGCCTGGCGTTCGACCAGCTCTACCGCGAAAGCCGCGACGACGTCTACGCCTACACGGCCGGAATGCTTCGCGACTCCGCCGCGGCCGAGGAAGTGACCGCGACCGCATTCGAGCGCGCCTACCGCAAGCGCGCTCGCTTCAACCCCGCTCGCGGTAGCGCCCGCGCCTGGCTCTTCGGAATCGCCCGCAATGCCGCGCTCGACGAGCTGCGCCGGCGTGGCCGCCAGGCAAAGCTGGTCGACGGTGAGCTCGCAGATCTGAGCGCGGCCGATCCCAGCGATCGAAGCGAGCTGCGGCTCGCGCTCGCGGGAGCTGTCGGCACATTGACGGGAGGCGAGCGCGAGCTGATCGCACTCAAGTTCTTCGCCGGCCTCTCCAACGCCGAGATCGGCGCCGTGCTCAGCACGAGCGAGTCGAACATCGGCACGAGGCTGCATCGCACCGTCAACAAACTGAGGGAGGCGCTCGATGAAGATGCCTAGGGACGACTTCGAACTGGGCACGGAGCTAAGAGCGCTGCGCCCGTCGCCCCGTGTCGCCTTCACGGATGAGCTGGACGCCCGTGTCGTGGCTGGCTTCGCGGAGACCGGCAAGCAGGCGGAGGGCCTCCTCGGCCGCATCACCCGTGTGCTCCACAGCAGCTCGCCACGGCGCCTAGTGCTGCCGGCAGGAGCCGTCGCGCTCGCGGCGCTCGTCATCGCCACCGCGGTGATCGCGATTGGCGAAGAAGATCCAAGCTCCTCGCGCGACGTCGTGCAGGTGAGCCCAGGCGACGAGGGCCGCTCTCCCGCCCGGGTAGGCAGAGCAACTCAATACTCCGACGGCCCCTCGAACCTCTCGGGCGGCCAACCCCCAACCGCCACTTCAAAATCGGCCAGCGGCGCCGGCGAGGCTTCAGCCGGCGTGGGTGTGCCCGCGGACTCCAACGCTGGCTACCAGCTCGAACGCGCCTCGCAACCCCTGGCAAACGCAAACCGCCGTGCCGTCGAGCGCGACGCCGAGCTGGTCCTGCGGACGCAGCCGGGTGAGATCGGCGAGGCGTCGAAGGAGGTCTTCGGTGCCGTCCACGCCGCCAACGGGGTCGTCCTCAGCTCCTCGGTGCGCGACCAGGGGGGTGAGTCGAGCGCACGCTTCCAGCTGCTCGTGCCGAGCGCCCGGCTTGGCGACACGCTGGCCTCGTTGTCGCAGATCGCCGAGGTTCGCTCCCGGCACGAGTCGACCCTCGACATCACCGCGCCGACCGTGGGTGTCGGCGACCGACTGAAGGACTCCGAAGCGACGATCGAAGGGATGCTGGCGCAGCTGGGCGCGACTGAAAGCTACGAAGAGCGGGCGCTGCTCGAACGGCAGCTGCGACAGGAGCGCCAGCGGGCCGCCGCCCTGCGCTCCCAACTCGACCAGCTGCAGCGCCGCGCCGATTTCGCCCGCATTTCCCTGCGGATCGAGAGCGGATCCGATACCGGTGCAGCCGTCTCGGGCCGTTGGGGAGTGGACGACGCGCTCGACGACGCCGGTCGCATCCTCGCCATCACTGTCGGGGTCGCCGTCGTTGGCCTCGCGGTGCTCGGCCCGCTGGCATTGATTGGCCTGCTCGCCTGGCTGGCCCAGCGCATCTGGCTGCGCCAACGCCGCGAACGCGCCCTCGGCTGAGGCGTGTCCGAGTTTATGGGGGCATTGCGTCCAAAAACTCGGACACGTCCCCCAAGGGTAGGGTGGGACGATGGGAGAGGAGAGGACACGCGGGCCCGCGGAGGCCCCGAATCTCGGTGAGCCGTCGACGCCGCGGCCGTCGGCTTCGGTGGTGCTGCTGAGGCGCGGGGGGAAGCACGGGGACCGGGCGCTGGAGGTGCTGCTCTTGAAGCGGACCGAGGAGGCTCGGTTCATGCCCGGGGTCTGGGTCTTCCCCGGCGGTGGTGTCGACGAGTGCGATGGGGATGGTGAGGCGGCGTACCAGGCGTGTGCGGTGCGCGAGCTCGAGGAGGAGGCCGGGATCGCGCTGCCGGCCGACGAGGAGCTGGTCCTGTTCTCGCGCTGGATCACGCCCGAGGTGATCTCGCGGCGCTTCGACGCCTGGTTCTTCTTAGCGCTCGCGCCCGCCCACACACCACCCGAGCCCGACGGCGTGGAGACGACCGAGGCGCGCTGGTTCGGGCCGGCCGCGGCGCTCGCGGCGCAGGAGGAGGGCGAGCTGGCGCTCGCCTTCCCGACGATCAGCCAGCTTCAATCGCTGCTCCCCTACCGCACCTCGACCGAGGCACTGAGTGCCCATCGCGGCCGCGAGGTCGAGCCGATCCTGCCCAAGGTGATCGGCACGCAGGAGGATCACCGGGTCGTCCTCCCCGGCGACCCCGACTACCCGGCCTGAGCTCCCCCCTGGTCGGGGAAGGGCGCCATCCCCGCGTGCCAGGGGCCGGGCGGGTAGGTGTGGATGCCACTCTCGTCCATCTCGCCCTGCAGCCGTTTGAACAGCTGGCCGGCGTTTTTCAACGCCTCCTTCAGCTCCGCCTCGCTGCGCTCCTGCAGGTGCCAGAGGAACCAGAGCTGGCGGTCGTTGATGCCGAAGTCGATCTCGCCGGTCATCGTCGTCGTCCAGGAGAGGAAGCCGGGGCTGAACAGCTCACGCAGCTTGACCGGGTCGTACTCGCTGGGGATCGTCGCCAGGAAGCGCCTGTTGAAATCGATCGACTCGAACTCGACCTTGCGGGCGAAGCGCTGGGTGACGTGCTCGTGCCCCTCGATCGACTCGACGTTGAAGGCGGGCACGACCTTGGCCAGGTCGGGCATGTGCGCCTTCGTCAACAGCGCTGTCGGCAGCAGCGCCTTGCTGAAGAAGCCGCCGACCTCCTTTTCGTCGGCGTCGCAGCAGGAGCCCCAGAAGCCCTCGGCGAGCTGCCCGGTGAGGCGGTTGGTGCCGCCGACGCAGAGCGCCACCGGCCCGTCCTTCGGGTTGATCCCGCCGACTGGCTCGTAGGTCAGCCCGTGGCGCTCGCCATAGCGGCGCACGGTCTCCGCCCATTCCTGCGCTTCGCCCTTGGCACTCACGCCGCGATCCTAAGACGTGCCGTCACTTATGCGTCCATATGGGTGCATAAGTGACGGCACGTACGGCTGGAGGTAGGATGGCGTCATGACTATCGCTCTCATCGTGATCGCCGCGCTGATCGTCATCGCGGTCCTCTACTTCATCGTCAAGCGCAACTCGATCATCGCCGCGCGCAACCAGGTCGATGAGTCGTGGAGCGGGATCGACGTCCAGCTCAAGCGCCGCCACGACCTCGTGCCCAACCTGGTCGAGACGGTCAAGGGCTACGCGACGCACGAGAGCGAGACCTTCGAGAAAACCACCCAAGCGCGCGCCGAGGCGATGCAGGCCCAGGGCGTTGCGGAGACCGCCCAGGCAGAGCAGAAGTTGACCCAGGCGCTGGCCGACGTGAAAGTGGTCGCCGAGAACTACCCGACCCTGCGCGCCACCGAGAACTTCCAGCAGCTCAGCCGCAACCTCTCTGAGCTGGAGGACGAAATCCAGGCCTCCCGCCGGATCTACAACTCCAACGTGCAGTCCTACAACACCGACATCGAACAGTTCCCGGGCTCGATCGTCGCCAACCAGGGCAACTTCACCGCGCGCGAGTTCTTCGAGATCGAAGACAAATCCGAGCGCGAGCCGGTCTCGATCAGCTTCGACAAATAGAGCTGCTGGTCTTCTAAGCTTCTGACTATGAGTGCAACGACAGAGGCAACGCTCTGGATCTGCGAGAGCTGCGGGTTCATCTACGACCCGGCGATCGGCGATCCCGACGGCGGCATCCCGCCCGGAACGGCCTTCGAGGAGATCCCCAGCGACTGGTTCTGCCCCGTCTGCGGGGCGCGAACCTCGGACTTTCGCCCAGTCGAGCCGGGCGAGGCCTAGGCCGGCTGGTCCAGCCGGAGTCGTGCGGGAATGACCTACGACTACGACTGGATCGTCGTCGGCTCGGGGTTCGGGGGCTCGGTCTCCGCACTGCGCCTGGCCGAAAAGGGCTACAGCGTCGCCGTGCTCGAGTGCGGCAAGCGCTTCGGCGACGACGACTTCCCCAGCTCGACCGGCGATAGCCGCCGCTACTTCTGGGCGCCGCGAATGGGGATGAAGGGGATCTTCCGGCTCAGCATCTTCAAGGACATCGCCGTGGTCAGCGGCTGCGGCGTCGGCGGCGGCAGCCTCGGCTACGCCAACACGCTCTACGTCCCCCCGTCCCCCTTCTTCGAAGACCCTCAGTGGGCCGACCTCGAGAACTGGGAGGCGCGGCTCGCACCCCACTACGAAACCGCGCAGCGGATGCTCGGTGTCATCGTCCACGACAACGACGACCCCGCCGACCAGCTCCTGCGCGAGCTCGGCGAGGAGCTCGGCGTCGCCGACACCTACCGCAAGACCCCGATCGGGGTCTACCTCGACAACCCCGGCAAGACGGTTCCCGACCCCTACTTCGAAGGCGAGGGGCCGGAGCGGACCGGGTGCATGCAGTGCGGCCGCTGCATGGTCGGCTGCCCGCACGGCGCCAAGAACACCCTGGTCAAGAACTACCTCTGGCTGGCCGAGCACCGCGGGGTCGAGGTGCAGGCCGAGCGCACCGTCACCGACATCCGCCCGCTCGGCGCCGCCGACGGCAGCGACGGCTACACGGTCAGCAGCGAGCGCTCCGGACTGCTGCGGGGCCGCAAGCGCCGCACGCTGCGGGCGCGCGGAGTGATCGTCGCCGCCGGGCCGCTCGGCACCAACAAGCTGCTGCAGCGCTGCCGCCTAGGTGGTTCGCTGCCGCGCATCTCCCCGCGCTTGGGCGAGCTGGTGCGCACCAACAGCGAGAGCATCCTTGGGGTCAGGGTGCCGGAGGACTACCCCGACGATCTGAGCCGGCGCGTCGCGATCACCTCGAGCATCTACCCCGATCCCCACACCCACATCGAGACGGTTACCTATGGCGAAGCCGGCGACTCGATGAGCCTGCTCAACACGCTGCTGGTCGGCGACGGCACCCGGGTGACGCGGCCGCTGAAGCTGCTCGGGCAGATCCTCCGCCACCCGCGCAACTTCGCCAAGATCATCTGGCCACGGGGCAGCTCTCGCCGCACGATCATCCTCCTGGTGATGCAGACGCTCGACAACGCGATTGCGCTGCGGCCGAAGCTGAAGCGCAACGGCGAAGTACGACTGCAGACCGAACAGGACCCCGAGCGCCCCAACCCGACCTTCATACCGGCCGCCAACCAGGCCGCCGAATGGCTGGCGCAACGAACCGGCGGGGTCGCAACGAGCTCGGTGACGGAGGCGGCCTTCAACATTCCCACCACCGCCCACATCCTCGGCGGCGCCGCGATCGGCCACGGCCCCGAGGACGGCGTCATCGACTCGCGCCAGCGCGTTTTCGGCTACGAGAACCTGATGGTCTGCGACGGCGCCGCGATCCCAGCCAACGTCGGCGTCAACCCGAGCCTGACGATCACCGCCCTGGCCGAGCACGCGATGAGCCAGGTGCCACTGAAGGAGGGGGCCGAGCCGCGTCCCCTGCCAGAGGCGGCCCGACCCGCTGTTACTGCCTAGCGCTCGCTACGCAGCGAAGCGCTCAGCTACGTAGTCCCAGTTGACGACGTTCCAGAAGGCGTCGATGTAGTCCGGGCGCTTGTTCTGGTACTTGAGGTAGTAGGCGTGCTCCCAGACGTCACAGCCGAGCAGCGGCGTCTTGCCCGCGGAGATCGGCGAGTCCTGGTTCGGAGTTTTGACGATCGCCACGCCGTCGCCGTCCTTGACCAGCCAGGCCCAGCCGGAGCCGAACTGGCCGATGCCGGCTTCCTTGAACTTGGCCTTGAAGTCATCAAAGGACCCGAACGCCGAGTCGATCGCCGCCGCCAGGTCGCCGCTCGGGGCGCCGCCGCCGTCGGGACTGAGCATCTGCCAGAAGAGCGAGTGGTTGTAGTGGCCGCCGCCGTTGTTGCGGACCGGGCCCTGCTTGTCGGCGGGCAGGCTGTCGAGGTTCTGCAGCACATCCTCGACGTCGCGATCGGCCCACTCGGTCCCCTCCAGGGCGCCATTGGCTTTATCAACGTAGGCCTGGTGGTGCTTATCGTGATGGACCCGCATCGTCGCCTCGTCGATGTGGGGCTCGAGTGCGTCGTAGTCGTAGGGCAGGTCGGGGACCGAGAAAGCCATCTGGAAGCTCCTTGTTTCGATTTGGAAGTCCTGCGGGAGCCTAGCTGCTTGCTAGCTTGTTCTAGGAGCGGCTGCACGGCCTGTGTCTCGAGGGCTCGAGGGCGGCATCGGGTTAGCTAACCGGCCCGGCGTTGAGCTATGGAATCGAAGCGACACAGAGACGGAGATGGCGCGCCCCCGGGACCGGGGGCCGATCAGCAGCTCGCCAACGACGGGGAGCTTTGGCGGCGCTTCGCCGAGAACCGTGATCCGGCGATCCGCGAGGAGCTGGTGCGGCGCAACATGCCCTTCGCCAAACGGCTGGCGCTGCGCTACCGCGGCGCCAGCGAGTCCTTCGACGACCTGCTCCAGGTCGCCAACCTCGGCCTGCTCAACGCGATCGACCGCTTCGATCCAGACCGCGGCATTCCCTTTACGGCCTTCGCCTCGCCGACCATCCTCGGCGAGCTCAAACGCCACTTCCGCGACCGGGTCTGGACCGTGCGGGTGCCGCGCGGCCTGCACGACCGCATGGCTGAAGTCGACAAAGCGATTACCGAGCTGACCAAACAGCTGCAACGCTCGCCCTCCGTCGGCGAGATCGCCAACCGGCTCGGGCTCGAGCAGACCGACGTGCTCGAGGTGATGGAGGCAAACCACAACCGCCGCCCCCTATCGCTCGATCGGCCCGCCGGATCTGACGACTCCGACGAGGCGTCCCCCGCCGAGTGGATCGGCAGCGAGGACGAGGCGTTCGAGCTGGTCGAGGGGCGAATCGCCCTCGACGCGGCGCTGCCCTACCTCGACGAGCGCGAGCGGTTGGTGTTGCGGCTGCGCTTCGCCGAGGACATGACGCAGTCGCAGATCGCCGAGCAGATCGGCCACTCGCAGATGCACGTCTCGCGCATCCTGCGCCGTGCCCTTTCGCGGATCAGAGAGCAGATCCAGGAGCAGAGGCAAAGCGAATGACGAGGTAGTCGCCGTCGCTGGACTCCTCGACCGCGAGTTCGTCGGCAAGCGCCTCCAGGGAGCCGCCAACCGGCACTGCAAGCTCCTCGCGAATGTCGCCGGCAGCACCGGGGTCCATCGGGCCGAGACGAAGGCCGATCCCATCGCCACCATCCTCGAGGCCGAGCCGCACCCGGCCGTCGGCGAAGCGCGACGGTGCAGCCGCAGCAATCGCGTCGGTAACCAGGACCGCGTCGGAGACGCGATCGACGGAGAGGTCGCGCCGGGCCGCCAGCGCACCGACCACGCGTGCCAGCACCGGGCCAAGCAGCTCGGGTCGGTCGGTGACCAGCTCGGTCGTGTCGTTCAGGTTCGGCTCCATCTTCACCGCGTCGCCGTCGACACTGCCGGCTTCACCACCATGCAGCGGCAGCCGCATCTTGACCTCGGTGCCAGCTTCGAGACCCCCTGAAATTGCGAAGCTGGTGGAAAGCGCGGCTATCAGCGAAAGGCCCAGCCGCAGGCTGCCGCGCTCGACGTCAGCCTGGGGCTGGATGCCGATACCTTCATCGCGGACGGTGACCGTGAGACCCTCATCGTCGGGCTCAGCTTCAACGAGGAGTGGTCCCGCCTCACCCTGGTAGGCATGCACGGCGACGTTCATGCAGGCCTCGGTGACAACCGTCTTCAAGTCGGCAAGGCCGGGCTCATCCATCCCGATCTCCTCCGCCAACCCAGCCAGGGCGTGGCGAATTACAGCGACGTTTTCGGCCTTCGCTGGAAGGATCATCTGAAGCCCCTTGGGCTGATTGATCGTCGAGTTCTCAGGCATGAACCGCAATCTTTCCGCTGGGGACCTAGTTCCCCGCGGGGCCCGAGCATATCCGCCGGGCTTTTGGGTCATTGGGCTACCCATCGGCCTTGCCGGCGAAACCCTCCCTAATCCGGGTCGCCTATTCGGGTCCCTGCGCTAGGATCGCCCAGGTGAACCCAGCCCCCTTTGACGTGCGTAAAGAGCAGCTCGACGGCGGTATCAGTGCGATCACCGTGCAGGGCGAACTGGACATGAATACGGCGCCCCAGCTCGAACAAAAGTTGGAGGAGGCGCTTGCCGACAGCGGGGCCTTGGTCATGCTCGATCTCTCCCAGTGCGAGTTCATCGACTCGACCGGGATCGCACTGATCGTGCGCTCCTGGCAACTACTCGATCGCGAAGCGGGCGGGGAGGGAAAGGGCCGGCTGGTCCTCTGCTCCCATAACCATCAGGTACGCCGGCTGCTCAAAATCACCGGGGTCGAATCGTCGATCTCAATGCACGAGCGGCGCGACGAAGCTCTCGCCGAGCTGCGTGGCTGACGCCCTAGCGACGTCTGCAGCGGCGAATGGCTCGACCGTGCTGGACTAATAGTCGAGCCAGACATAGAGTTCGGTCATGGCCGGGACCGCGGAGGAAAACCGTGAAGTGCGCGATGGGATGCTGACTCTCCGGGTCAGCATCGACGCGCAGGCGCAGACCCTGGCCCTTGTCGGCGAACTCGACATGGCCAACGCCGCGACGCTGGCCCACGAGCTGGAAACCCTCGAGGCCACAGCCGGCGGCGAGCCGCTCACTATCGACATGCGCGAGCTCGAGTTCATCGACTCGACCGGCATTGCTGTCCTCGTCGCGGCGCATCGCCGCGCCAACGCAGAGGGCGAGAACCGGCTTCGCTTCGTCCGCAGCCAGGCGACTGGCGTGCAGCGGGTGATGGACGTCACCGGTTTGGAGAAAGAGCTCCCCTTCGTCTCTTAAGTCACGGCGGTGGCGAAGCGCGCGACCGCCTGCTCCGGATCGGGAAAAACCTCACCGCGCACGATGCGGTCATCGCGCACCTCCCAGATCCAGGCGACCGGCACGTCGCGAATGCCCAGATCGCGGCTGCGCGCGTAGACCCGGCCCCGGACCAGGAGCGAGTCGCCCCGACGCTCGACCAGGCTGGGGGTGATCAGCAATTCTTCCCAGACCGTGGCTACGTCGGACAGGTAGTCATGTAGGCCGGCTCGACCGCTGTAGGGAGCGTCGCGGCCGACCGCCTCGGCGGTGACGATCGGGAAGAACTCCATCCGCTCGTCGCAGAGCTCGACCATGCCGCTCTCGTCGCGCTCGTTGAAGCAGGCGTAGAGACGCTCGACCAATGCCACCCGTGGATCAGACACCACTGCCACCCAAGCCCGCGGCCGTTGCAAGGGGAGGCTCGGTGCCGGAGCCGGTCAGTGGTGCGGAATCCGCCGTGGCGCGGGCGATCGCGAGGATCGCGATGTCATCGTCGAGCTTGCCATCGGTAAAGGCATGCAGGGAGGCCTCGAGTCGCTGCAAGGCAAGCGACGGGTTGCCGGCGCCGCGCAGCTCCTCGCGCAAACGCTCCTCGCCGTAGCGCTCGTTCTCGCCCTGGGCCTCGGCAATGCCGTCGGTGACGATCACCAGCTGCTGGCCCGGCTTGATCTCGCTGTGCACGATCTTCCAGCGGGCATCGGGAAAGGCGCCCAGCACCGGATCGGCGCTTGCCGCCTCGCTGACGTCGTCGCCGTCGACCAGCAGCGGAGGCGGGTGGCCGGCGACCGCGATCCGCACCGGCTCATCGGGGTTTTCGGCGATCGTCACCGCGGCGACGCTGCAGAGGGCGGCATCGCCACGGGCGAGGAGGACGCGGTTGAGGGTCGAGAGAGCGACCAGCGGATCGGCGCTGAGCAGGGCCGCGGTGCGCAGGGTGTGGCGCGCCACCGCCGTCACCGAGGCGGCGTGGGCGCCGCGGCCGGTGACGTCGCCGATCGCGAGCATCCAGCCACCCGGCACCCGGAAGACGTCGTAGAAGTCGCCGCCGACCTCGTTCTCCGCCCCAGCCGGCCGGTACATCGCGGCGATCGACCAGCCGGGGACGTGCGGCAGGGGCGAGGGCAGGAGGCCGCGCTGCAGCGTCTCGGCGATCTCCGCTCGGGCGCGCTCCGCCCGCTCGAGATCCGCAAAAAGCCCGGAGTTGTCGAGAGCGAGGGCGACGCGACCGCTGAGGATCCAGGCGAAGCGGGCATCCTCGCGACGGTAGCGACGGCGTGACCAGGCGACGGCGATCGTCAGCGTTCCGGTCACTTCGCCACGCGCCTGCAGGGCGACCGTGACCGCAGAGCGCAATTTCAGGCTGCGCAGGAACTCGAGGTCCTCGGCATCGTGGGCGAGCTCGGACAGATCATCCTCCGTCATGCGCTCGTAGAAGCGCGGCTCGAGCGAACTCCGGCTGCCGCCGTCCACCATCGACGGCGGAGTCGAGGGCAGGCGTTCCGCCAAGGCGCGCTCGAACTCCGATCGGCCTCCCGGCCCAACCCGGACCGCGGCCCGGCGGGGTACGCGATCCTCATCGATCACATCGATCATGCAGAAGTCGCCGAACTCCGGCACGAGGATCGCGCAGATCGCATCGAGGGTCTCCTCGAGAGACCCCCCGGCATCGGAAACCGCCGCAATATCGCCGAGGATCTGGAAGCGTTGGCGCGCCTTGCGCTCGCGTACGAAGAGCGTGACGAGAAGCGCGGCCAGGGCCACGAGCGCAACGACGGCTATCTCGATCCAGGCCACTTCTCACCCCTCCAATCGCTCGCCCGTCCCTACTAAAAAGACAGTACTACCACCTGTCCGAATGTCCAGCGAGCAGGAGGCCGTGCTTGCCTCAGATGTGCGCGCGGCAAGCGCCGCCCGCGTCCCAACACTCGCGTCCTTGCCGCCGGCTCCGATCGGATGGAGTTTTTGACCTTTAAATGGAGGGTACGCAGGGGCTCATGATCGACACCCAGTCGATTCCCCGACCCGGAGAGCGGTGGCTCGGTTGCCCGCCATATCTGCTGATCGCGCATGTGATCAGCGTTGAGAAGACCACCGGCCCGCCGGTGGTCAGCTACGAGCTTCAGGACGAAGAGGGCTTCCTGCTGGAGAGGGTCGAGCACGCCCTGCTCGACGAGGGCTGGTGGAGGACCTTCCAGCCGATGATTCGCCGCGCCGGCTGATTCCCAGCTGCCCCTGGTGTCGACAAACGAGCCTCAGGCGATGCCCTCGAACTCGTACTCGCGCAGGAAGCCCTCGAAGAGGCGGCGATGGCCCTGCTCGTCACGGAGGATCGCGATCGTCATGTCCTGGGTCACCGGATCGACGCCCTCGGTCTCCTCGATCACTCGCGTGTAGTGCTCGATCGCCCCGGTCTCCGCTTTGATCACGCCACGGATGACGTGCACGATGTCGGTCTGGTGCTCGGGCGGCTGCAGGAAGGACTGCTCGGCGGCGAAATCCTCAGAGCCCGGCACGATCCCGTAGAGCTCCTTGATCCGCTCCGCGAACTGCTTGGCGTGGCCAAGCTCCTCTTCGATGTCCTCTCCCAGGGACTCCTTGATCTCCTGCGCTCGCACGCCGTCCAAATTGACCGAGGCGGCCAGGTAGCTCATCACCGTCTCGATCTCCATCCAGTAGGCCTTGCGAAGCAGCTCAACCACATGCTCTCTCGCCTCGAGGTTGGCGCTGTCGAAGATGCCCTTGCTCGGGGACGGTGCTGAAGCCTCCATCGTTCCTCCGTTCTCGCTTGCGATATGCGCCGACTACCCGCTGGGCGATGGCTCAATCGCCCGAAACCCATCCGGACGCTTTCTCATACTGGGCTTGACTCGTTTGTCCCGCTGAAGAGAGGGGTACGGTCGATCGTATGGAGGAGAGGCAGCGCACCATGCGTGGCGTGTTCCCCCGCGGCTGGCCTGGCGGGCGATCGCAGTTGCTGACCGAGTGCCTGATCGAGGGGCTCGATCCCAGTGTCGATGTCACTGCGCGCTTCGTCCAACTGGCCGAGCGACGCGTTCTCGACAGGGCAGGCAATCCGGTTCAGGATCTGGTGGTCGCCGGTAAGCGCTACGTGAGTCGCGAGGAGGCGGTCGAGCACGAGATGCGAATCGAGTCGCTTCCCAATCGCACTGCCACCGTGAAGCCCGCCGGCTGCGAGCGGGCAGAGCTGATCGAGAACGGTGCGCCTACGGGAGCTCTGGAGTGGCGATGGGAACCGCTGCACGCAACGGTCGAAGCTTGGACCGAGGAGATCGCGCCCGGCCTGCGCCAGGTCCACATCAACGTTGCCAACCGGCTCGAATGGGACGGCGCCGATGACGAGCAGGCGGCACTGCGTGCGTTCTACTTGACCGCCGTGGTCCTGCACAGCCCCGACGGCGCCTTTGCCTCACTCGCCGAACCACCTCCGCACCTGCGGGAGCAATCTGCCACCTGCCACAACGAGGGCCTTTGGCCGGTCCCGATCGGCGAAGTGGGAGACCGGCGCATGATCCTCGCCTCGCCGGCGCCGCTCGAGGATTACCCCGCGCCGTCCGGCCGTAGCGCTCCAGCCACCTCGCTCTGAGATAATCGCCCCCTTCGGGGCGTGGCGCAGCCTGGTAGCGCGCACCGTTCGGGTCGGTGAGGTCCCCGGTTCAAATCCGGGCGCCCCGATTAGGCGTGGCCTTGCTGTTCGATCTCGACCTCTCCCGCGACCCGCGAGTCGAGGTCGTAGATGAAGGCACGCACCTCGATCCCGGCAGGCAGGAGCTCACAGCCCCTGACCGCCTGGACGTCCTGGGCGAGCGCCCGCTGGGGATCGTCGATCGTGAGGACATCGATCTCCGATCTGACGCGTGGGGGGAGCTGCTCAAGAATGTTGTTGGCCTTGTACGCAGCCATGGCGCAATCGGTGTGGTGGACGACCAGCACCCGCTTGGTCCCCATCGCGCAGGACGCGGCGAGGGAGCGAAGCACGTCAGCGCTCACCCGACCGCCGGCGCTGCGGACAACGTGGACGGCGCTGGGCCATTCGGCGAGGAATCCGGCAGCATCAAGGCGTGCATCCATGCAGGTGACGATCGCGGTGCGCGGTTCCTGCCGGGTCATCTCCGCGGCATCCTAAAACGACACCGCAAAGCTCGTGGTCGCGGCTACTGCACCGCTTCGATCGCCCGCTCTATCTGGCTGAGCTCTGGATTGTCCTGCAGGGTCTGGGTCCCGGCGGGGCCACTGATGATCATCGCCTGGCCAACCCGAATGCCGAGCCCGCGGCCGAGCTCTTCGTAGCCCCTCAGGCGCTCTGCGATAGCCCCGTCCGTGCCCCCCTGCTCGTCGAGCTCGGCCTGCCACTCGAGCAGGTCGAGCTCGCCGATCGAGCTGGCGAGGGAATCCATCAGGCGCTCGCCGATCCCGAACCGCTCGGCCTCACCCTGGTTGACGAAGAAGAGGTAGGTGTACTGCCAGCCGTAGCCCTGCGCGGCGGCGCCCTCGGCGCCGAAGAAACCGAGCTCGAGCGGGTTCGCCGCGATCGAGTAGTGGCGCATCAGCAGCTTCACCTCTCCCCCACGAACGTAGTCTTCGACCAGGGCGGGGATCGTGGTGAGGAACTCATCGCGGCAGTTTCCGCATTGCAGGTCGTTGAAGACCTGGATCGCCACCGGAGCGTCGTCGGAGCCGAGTCGGTCGCCCTCTTGGGGAATTCCGCCGAAGAGGCGCTGGGCGCTGGCAATGCCGTTGATCCGGACCACTTCGCGGCCCGCGTCTTTGGTCGAGACGTCGACGATCACGTAGCCCAGCGCGGCAAGGGCGATGACGAAACCGAGCACGACCCAAAGTCGGCCCCGGCGGGGGATCGGAGTGACGGCGGCTTCGGACACCGCTGCATTATCGCGAGCCGCAGGAATTGGCCCGGTCCCGCAAAAAGCGGCGGATCCGGTTGACACGTCCGTTCGCCGGGGTAAAACTGGACATACCCGATTTCAACTACCTGGGAGGTCCGCCGTGGCCAATCACCTCACCCCGTCCGAGCTTGCCGACGAGCTGCACATGAAACGGCAGGAGGTGATCGGCAAGTGCGTTGAGATGCACGTCCCGATCTTCCACGGACGGATCGACAAGTCGCTCTTCCAGACCTCGCTCCGGCAAGTCTCCGAACGGCAGGGGGACCGGCGCGTCTCGGCTGCCTAGCCAGCCAACACCTAGCGGTCTACTAGACTGCCCGCCGTGGAGGAGCGGGGAACCAATTCAACCACTCTGGCGGACCTGCTGCCGCGCTCTGCGCAGCTCTATGGCAGCGCTCCGGCGATCCAATTCAAAGAGAATGGCACCTGGGTAAAACGCAGCTTTAGCGAGGTCGAGGAGACGGTGCGGAACCTGGCCCTCGGGCTGGTCGACCTCGGCGTCGCCAAAGGCGACAAGGTCTCGATTCTCGCCAACACCCGGCCCGAGTGGACCTACTTCGACTTCGCCGCCCTCTCGATCGGCGCCACCGTAGTGCCGATCTACCAGACGAACTCGCCGGAGGAGTGTCAGTACGTCCTCGAGAACTCCGACTCCAAGGTCGTCGTTGTCGAGGACGACGAACAGATCGAGAAGATCCGCAATGTCCGCGACCAGCTGCCGAAGCTGGAGTCGATCGTGCGGATGACGGGCTCCAGCGATGACGCGATCTCCTTCGATGAGCTCGCCTCGCGCGGCGGCAATCGCGACGCCGCCGAGTGGGAGCAGCGCTGGCAGGCGGTAACGCCGGAGGACATCTGCACCTTCATCTACACGTCGGGGACGACCGGGCCGCCGAAGGGCTGCGTGATCAGCCACGGCAACTACCGGGCGATGCTCGACATGGTTAACCAGAACAGCGTGATCGAGGGCGAAGACGTCACCTACCTCTACCTTCCCCTCGCCCACTCCTTCGCGCTTTTGATTCAACTCGGCAGCTTCGACCTCGGCGCCACGATCGCCTACTGGGAGCGCGATCCGCTGAAGATCATGCCGAACATGGCCGAAGTCAAACCGACCTACTTCCCCTCGGTGCCGCGCATCTTCGAGAAGATCTACACGATGGCGACCAGCGCCATGGAGAAAGAGGGTGGCCTCAAAAAGGCGATCTTCGACTGGGCAATCCGCGTCGGCGGCAAGATGCGCGAGGCGGAACGCTCTGGCCGCCAGCCCGGCTTTTTGCTGCGCAAGCAGTACGAGTTCGCTGACAAGAAAGTCCTCTCGAAAATCCGCGCCCTGTTCGGCGGTCAGCTGCGACTCGCCGTCTCCGGCGCCGCCCCGATCAGCCCCGACATCCTGCGCTTCTTTGACGCCGCCGGCGTCCTCGTGCTCGAGGGCTGGGGAATGACCGAGACCTCGACCGCAGCGACGATCTCCACCCCCGAGGACTTCAAGATCGGCACGATCGGCAAACCTTTTCCCGGCTGTGAGGTGAAGATCGCCGAGGACGGCGAGATCCTGGTCAAGGGACCCAACGTTTTCCAGGGCTACTACAAGAACGAGGAGGCGACTCGGGAAACGATCGTGGGCGGTTGGCTGCACACCGGCGACCTTGGCTCAATCGATGCCGACGGCTTCATCACGATCACGGGGCGCAAAAAGGACATCATCATCACCGCAGGCGGCAAGAACATCACCCCCGCCAACCTCGAGAACGAGATCAAGCAGCACCCGCTCGTCTCCCAGTGCGTCGTTGTCGGCGACCGCCGGCCCTACCTGGTCGCGCTGGTCACCCTCGATCCCGAAGAAGCGGCCGCCTACGCAAAAGAGCATGGCCTAGCCGAGGACCCAGGCCAACTTGCTACCAACGGCGACGTGCGCACGGCGATCGAGGCGCACCTCGCCAAGGTCAACGAGAAGTTCGCTCGGGTCGAGCAGGTCAAGAAGATCGCGATCCTCCCCCAGGATCTCTCCCAGGAGAGCGGCGAGCTGACCCCGACGATGAAGGTCAAGCGCGCAGTCGTCGCCGACAAGCACAAGGGCGAGATCGAGAAGCTCTACGCCGGCTGAGACGCGGGGTCGGCGCCTGCCTCAGGAAGCTTCGCCGCGCAACAGGGCACCGGTGGTCTGCTCGAGCACGCGGCGCCAGGCCGAGGCCTGCTCCGGCTCCTCCTCAGAGGCACGCTCGACCGCGCGGCGGACGCGGCGCTCGGAGATCTCGAGGCCGTGGCGCTCGGAGATCTCCTTGTAGCGGTCGTAATCCTGGGCGAGCGTGGCGGTGACCGACTCGAAGCCATGGCGGGCGATCTGCAGCCGCCGCGAGTAGTCCATGATCGGGGTGCCGAACATCAGCTCGTCGTTGGGCTCGGGCTCGACCAGGATGATGTCGACGCCCTTGTACTTCTCCTGCCACTGCTCCACCGCCTGGTGCAGCCGGGCGTGGGCGATCAGGCGGAAGGCCTGGTTGGCGATCGCCGGCAGGCCCATATCGGCGACCCGCCGCACGCGGGTGCCGAAGACGGTCGGGATCGTCTGCTCGAAATCGTTGACGTAGGGAACAAGCGGGTTCACGACGACGATGAACTTCGCCCCCTTCTCGACGGCGATGTCGACGTTCGTGGTCGAGCGGATGCCGCCGTCGACGAGCTGGCGGCCCTTCAGGTCGACCGGCTTGTAGACGACGGGCAGCGCCGTCGAGCACTCGATCGCCTTCGAGATCGGCACGTCGTCCCAGCCGGGCTCGCCGAAAACGAGGCGCTCGCAGGTATCGAGGTCGGTCGCGGTCAGGTAGAGCTCGTTGTCGAGCAGGCGGAAGTCGTTGATCCGGCCGGCGTCGCTGAGCGCCTGCTCGACGTAGTCGGCGATGCCGGCGTTCGAGTAGAGGCCGGTCGGCAACGCCTCGGCCAGGCCGACGCCGATGTCGATCGCCGAGAAATCGCCCATTCCTGCCAGGCGACGCATTAGCTCTACGGTGCGCAGCGGCAACATCGCCGCCTTCTGCGCGAAGCCGAGATAGTTGAACTTCAGCACCTTGCTGAGGTCGAGATCCTCGAACTCGGAGGGCTCCCGCTTGTTGATCACCTGCATCATTTCGTCGGGCGTAACCCCATTCGCCAGCATCGTCGCGACGAAAGAACCGGCGCTGGTGCCCACGTAAACGTCGAAGTTGTTGACGGTGCTGTTAACGGCGAGCAGGTCGAGCGCTCTTAAAGCGCCGATCTCGTAGACGCCGCCGGTAAAGCCACCGCCGCCAAGAACCAACGCGGTCTTTGACGGGCGCTTGCGACCTTTGCCGCGTTTGCGTCGCGCAGGAGTCTCGATGTCGACGACCTTGCCCATAAACACGCATTATCCCAGAGCCCTCGGCTGGGCCGGTGTGAGGGGTGTCCGGTCGTTGCTGGGTTTTTCGCCAGACGCGCCTCTGTGACTCTCGAGTCACTGGGGCGAAAAAGAGGACGCCGCTGCCGACCGGACACCCCTCACACCGGCCGAACGGAGCGCTACCTTGCTCCGGATTCGTGTTGCTACAGGACGTGAAACGAGCTGCGGCCTACCTCGCATTGCTGGCTGTGCTCCTGGTGCCTTCGAGCGCCGAGGGGGCGAGCAACGCCTGCCAGCAGATGCGGGAGCGGTTGGTTTCCGGGGGTGGGACGGCCAGTGGGCTGTTTGTGGTTGATGCGGAGACCGGGAAGGCGGTCTGTGCGCGGGCCGCTAAGCAACCGCGCTCGCTGGCTTCGAACACGAAGCTGTTCACGACCTCGGCGGCGCTGTCGCGGTTTGGGCCCGAGCACCGGATCGTCACCCAGTTGCTTTCCGATGGTGGGGTGGGCTTCAACGGGGTTCTGCGCGGCAGTCTCTATTTGCGGGGGGCGGGCGATCCGGCGCTTGGGGTGCCGGCCTTCTATGACCGCTACCAGGGCGGGCTGGGCACGAATCTCCTGGCGCTCAAGGCCCAGCTCCGCGCCGCCGGGGTTCGTGGCGTCACCGGGCGGCTCTACGCCGACGACACGATCTTCGATCGCCTTCGTGGCGTCGCCGATTCCGGCTACGCGACCAGTCCGTACATCGGCCCGCTCTCCGGCCTCTCATTCAACTCCGGCTATCGCGGCTCGGTCAGCCAGGGTTTCGCCTCCGACCCAGCCACGCTCGCGGCCTCGAAGCTGGCGCGCGCGCTCGACAGCGCTGGGATCTCGATCCGCACCACGGTCGCGCGCGGCGCCACCCCCGAGCAGGCAAAACCGCTTGCCGGCGTGCGTTCGCCGACGATGAGCCGGCTGGTCGAGATGACCAACGTCTACTCCCACAATTTCTTCGCCGAGATGCTCGTCAAGCTGCTCGGCGCCCGCTTCGGCGGGGCGGGGACCACCGCGGCGGGAACCGAGGTGGTCGAGCGCTTCGCCCGCAGCAGCGGCTCGGCGATCCAGGCCATGGACGGCTCCGGCCTGACCCGCGGCAACCGCGCCTCCCCATTTGCAGTCGTGAAGCTGCTTCAAGCAATGCGCACGAGCGCCGTCGGCGACGAGTTCATCCAGGACCTGGCGCTCACCGGCCGCGAGGGAACCGTCGCCGACCGCACCGAGGGAACCGCCGCCTACGGCCGCTGCCGGACCAAGACCGGCACCCTGACCGGGGTCAGCGCCCTCTCCGGCTACTGCTTCAACCGCAGCGGCAAGGTGATGGCCTTCTCGATCCTGATGGCCAGCGTCACCGATCTCTACCTCGCCCACTACCAGCAGGACCGGATTGCGGCTTTGGTCGCGTCTTATTGAGACCCGGGGAGGGGGTGTCCTCGCCTTGCTGGGTTTTCGCCAGAACGTCTGGTGCCGTCCGAGGTTGCTTGTGGGGCGAAAAGAGGACGCCGCTGCGGCGAGGACACCCCCTCCCCGGGTCTACGCAAGCAGCGCCCGCAAACCAGCTTCGTCGAGGACCGTGACCTCCAGTTTCTCTGCTTTAGCTAGCTTTGAGCCTGGGTTCTCGCCGGCGACTACGTAGTCGGTCTTCTTTGAGACCGAGTTGACCACCTTGCCACCCGCGGCCTTAATCAGCGCCGCGGCCTCCTCACGGGTCAACTCCGACAGCGTGCCAGTTAGGACCAGGGTCTTTCCTTCCAGCGGACCGCCCTCAGCGTGCCGTTCGGAAGCGTCCTGCTCGAGGCGCAGGCCCTTCTCGCGCAGTTTCTCGACCAGTTGCCAGGTCGGCTCGTCGGCGAGCGACTCGGCGATCTGTACCGCCATGATCGGGCCGACACCCTCGACCTCCTCGATCTGCTCGGGGTCGGCCTCGTGCAGGGCATCGATCGAGCCGAAGTGGTCGGCCAGCGCCTCCGCGGTGACGTAGCCGACACCGGGCAGGCCGAGCGCGTAGAGGACTCGCTTGAACGGTCGCTCGCGCGAGGCGTCGATCGCCGCCAGTAGGTTGCGGGCCGAGGTCTCGGCAAAGCGGTCCATCGCCGTCAGCTGCTCCTCGCCGAGCGCGTAGATGTCGGCGACGTCGGCGATCAGGCCCTCTTCGAGAAAACGCATTGCCTGCTTCTCGCCGAAGCCGTCGATGTCCATCGCGCCCTTGCTGACGAAGTGCTTGACGTGCTGGAAGGACTGACCAGGGCAGCCGGTGCGGTTGGGGCAGATCGTGAACACGGCGCCCTCTGGCTTGACCGTCTCGGTGCCGCAGGCCGGGCACTTCTTTGGTGGCTTCGGTTTGCGGGCTCCCTTCTTGCGTTTCTGCACCAGCGGCGAAACCACCTGGGGAATCACGTCACCGGCCCGCATCACCACCACCTCGTCGCCGACGCGCACGTCCTTGCGCGCCAGGTCCTCCTCGTTGTGCAGGGTCGCGGTCGAGACGGTGACGCCGCCTACGTGGACCGGCTCGAGCATCGCGAACGGCACCAGGTGCCCGGTGCGGCCAACGTTCCAGACGACGTCGTTCATCCGCGTCGTCGCCGTCGTCGGCGGGAACTTCCAGGCGATCGCCCAGCGCGGCTCCCGCCCCACCACCCCCAGCTCACGCCAAAGCGACCGCTCGTCGATCTTGACGACGACGCCGTCGATCTCGTAGTCGAGCGACTCGCGCCGCTCCTCCCACCAGTGGCAGCGCTTGACCACTTCCTCGACCCCTTGGTGGTGGGCGGTATCGAGGTTGACCTTGAAGCCGCGCTCGCCGAGCCATTCGACCTCGTCCATATGGGTGGCGAGGTCGAGGCCGCGCACGGCGCCGATCCCGTAGCTCCAGGTGGAGAGTGGCCGTTCCGCGGCCAGGGCCGGGTCAAGCTGGCGGATCGACCCGGCGGCGGAGTTGCGGGGGTTGGCAAAGGTCGGTTCTTCTGCTTCGGCGCGCCGCTCGTTGAGCGCTTTGAAGGCGGGGATCGGCAGGTAGACCTCGCCGCGGACTTCGATCAGCTCCGGCGCGTCGGCGATCCGCAACGGCACCGAACCGATCGTGCGCAGGTTCTGAGTCACGTCCTCGCCGACCCGGCCGTCGCCGCGGGTCGCACCGCGGACCAGCACCCCGTTCTCGTAGGTGAGCGAGATCGCCAGGCCATCGATCTTTGGCTCGGTCGTGTAGCTGAACTCTGAAGCGGTTATGTCGAGCCGCTTCAGGTAGTTGGCGAGGCGGTTCTCCCAGGCGCGGAGCTCCTCCTCGTTGCGGGCGTTGCCGAGCGAGAGCATCTGCTCGTGGTGCTCGACCTGCTCGAAGCGGTCCAGCGGTGGCGCCCCCACTCGCTGGGTGGGGGAGTCGGCGGTGCACAGCTCGGGATTGGTGGCCTCGATCGCCCTCAGCTCGTCGAGCAAGGCGTCGTACTCATCGTCGCCGATCTCCGCTTCGTCGTGGACGTAATAGAGCCGGTTGTGGCGCTCCAGCTGCTGCCGCAACTCGGCGGCTCGCTGTGCGTCGGCCTCGCTCACGCCGCCGGGGCGCTCGCCGCCAGCATCTCCTCGAGCCGCCAGCCACGCAGCCGGTCCAGGCCACCGTGATCGGTGAGGTCGAAGTGGATCGGCGTCACCGCGATCCGCCCACGCGAGACCGCCATCAGGTCGGTTTCCTCGAGCTCCTTGAACCCAGGCTGCCAGCCGTAGATCTCGTAGCGGCGGCGGCCGTTCTCCTCATCCTCTCCGACCAGTTTCAGCTCGTCGTTGTAGATGCGTTTGCCGAGCTTGGTCACCTCGACCCCGCTCGGCTCGCCGGCGGGGCAGTTGACGTTGATCAGCGTCGCCCCAGGCATCGGCTCGTGCTCGAGCGCGGCGACGAGCTGAGCGACGAAGGGGGCCGCAATCGAAAAGTCGAACTGGCCGCTGACGTAGCCCATGCCACCGCCCGAGGACTGCTGGGAGACGGCCACGGCGGGAATGCCGAGGATGATCCCCTCGAAGGCGGCGGCGACGGTGCCAGAGTAGGTGATGTCGTCGCCGAGGTTGGCGCCGTGGTTGATCCCCGAGACGATCAGATCCGGCCGGTGGCCGACCAGGCCCAGCTCGGCGAAGCGGACGCAGTCGACCGGCGTGCCGTCGGTGGCAAAGCCCCGGTCCCCGTCGCCGAACTCGACCTCCTCGACGGTCAGCGGCGAGCGGGTGGTGATGCTGCGCGCGGTGGCGCTGCGGTTCGAGTCCGGAGCGATCACGTCGACCTCGACTCCGTCGAGCTCGCGCAGGGCGCGGCGAGCGGCCTGAAGTCCAGGGGCTGAGATCCCGTCGTCGTTGGTCAGGAGGACGCGCATGGGAGCGATTCTAGGGACGGGGGAGGGGGTGTCCTCGCCTTGCTGGGTTTTCGCCAGATCGTCTGGTGCCGTCCGAAGTTGCTTGTGGGGCGAAAAGAGGACGCCGCTGCGGCGAGGACACCCCCTCCCCCGTCCTCAACAAGCGCAACTGGTGCGCGAGCTGAGGCGGGCGCGGGCATACTGCGCGCGTGGCTACGGTGCGGCTGGACATCGAGTACGACGGCGCGAGCTTCAAAGGCTGGGCGGCTCAGCCTGGGCTGCGGACTGTGCAGGGGGAGCTGGAGGCTGGGTTGGCTACGGTGTTGCGGGAGCCGGTGCAGCTGACGGTGGCTGGGCGGACCGATACTGGGGTGCATGCGCTGGGGCAGGTGGCCAGCTTCGTCACCGGGGCGGAGGTGCGGGAGGATCTGGCTCGGAGACTGAACGGGGTAGGTCCCGATGACATCGCCGTAACCGCCGCCTCGGTGGTCGAGGACGGCTTCGATGCCCGGCACAGCGCCCAATCGCGCAGCTACCGCTACCGCGTCCTGGCCCGCTCCACCCCCAACCCCTTCGAGCAGGGCCGCGCCCTCTGGTGGCCCCACCAGATCGATCTGAAGGGCCTGGAAGCGTGCGCCACAGCCCTGCCAGGCAACCACGACTTCACCGCCTTCACCCCGACCCAAACCGACCACGTCCGCTTCGACCGCGACATCTACGAGGCAGACTGGACACAGGAGGGCGACCTCTTGACCTTCCGCATAACCGCAGACGCCTTCATGCGCAACATGGTGAGAATCCTCGTAGGCACGATGCTCGAAGTCTCCTCCGGCCGCCGAACCGTAGACAGCTTCACCCAGCTCCTCAACGGGGCAACGCGCTCCGAAGCAGGCGACACCGCTCCCCCCCACGGCCTCTACCTAGAGTCAGTCAGCTACTGAGCGGAGCCAGCTGAGCTTCGAGCGGGGAGGGCAGGGGGTGTCCTCGCCGCAGCGGCGTCCTCTTTTCCGCCCCACAAGCAGTCTCGGACGGCCGCTAACCGATCAGGCGGAAAACCCAGCAAGGCGAGGACACCCCCTGCCCTCCCCAAACTGAAAGCGCTAAACGAGCTCCAGATAAACCATCTCGGTCGAATCCGACCGACGCGGACCAAGCTTGACGATCCGCGTGTAGCCCCCCGGCCGCTCGACATACCGCGGCGCAACCTCCTCGAACAGCTTGTGCACGATGAACTTGTCGTTGTGCAGCGTCGCCAGCGCCTGGCGCCGGGCGTGCAGATCTCCGCGCTTGGCCAGCGTAATCAGCTGCTCGACCTCGGGCTTGACCGCCTTCGCCTTCGCCTGGCTGGTCTTGATCCGCTCGTGCTCGATCAGCTGCTTGGAGAGATTCGACAGGAGCGACTCCCGGTGCGACGCATTGCGACTCAGTTTGTTTCGCTTCTTGCGGTGGCGCATCGGGTTCTTTGCCTCGCTCGCTGCTTCCTCAGTCCGCAGAAAGGTCGAGGCCGCGCGCCTGCAGGGTCTCGATCACTTCCTCGATCGACTTCGAGCCAAAGTTCGGGATCGCGTTCAGCTCAGAGCGGGTCTTGCGCACAAGGTCGCCGACCGTCTGCACTCCGGCCCGCTTGAGGCAGTTGTAGGAACGCACACCCAGCTCCAGCTCCTCAATCAGGATCTCGTCGAGACCGTTGCTGGCGGCAGATCCGACCCCGTCGGCACCGCCGACGCCGGACAACCCGTCGCCACCGGGAAGCGGCGCGGCTATCGCTTCGCGGGCGGTTAGCTCCTCGACCCGCTCGGCGTCGGTGAAGATCGCCAGCGTTTTGATCAGAATCTCGGAGGCCTCGCGCAGTGCCGCGGCCGGCTCGATCGAGCCGTCGGTCTCGAGCTCCAGGGTCAGTTTGTCGAAATCGGTGCGCTGGCCAACACGGGCGGTCGCGACCGAGTAGGAGGCGCGGCGAATCGGCGAGAAGATCGAGTCGATCGGGATCACGCCGATCGGCTGGTCGTCGGACTTGTTCTCCTCAGCGGGCGAGTAGCCGCGGCCGCGGCCAATGGTCAGGTAGACCTCGAGTTTGGTTTTTTTCTCCAGCGTCGCGATCGGCGCATCGGGGTTGAGGATCTCCACCCCGGAAGGAAGGTCGATGTCCTTGGCCTTGACCTCGCCGGGGCCGGTGGCGACGAGCGGGGCCTCGACCTCGTCGGCATCGGTGTGCATGCGGACGACGAGATCCTTCAAGTTGAGGATGATGTCGGTGACGTCCTCCTTGACACCGGGCACGCTGGAGAACTCGTGCGCGACGCCCTCAAGGCGAACGCTGGTGACTGCAGCACCGCCCAGTGAGGAGAGCAGGACGCGCCTAAGGCCATTGCCGAAGGTGTAGCCGAACCCCTTGTCGAGGGGCTCAATCGTGAACGTGCCGCGGCGGTCGTCCGCCGTCTCTGCGGTGATACGAGGGACCTGAAAGTCAGTGGTCATGAGTTCCTTGCGTATGGGTGTTTCAGAAATCGGGTCCGGATTACTTGGAGTACAGCTCGACGATCAGCTGCTCCTGCACCGGTGCCGAGATCTCGGCGCGCTCTGGGAGGCGCAGGACCTTGGCGGTAAGCGAATCGTGGTCGGCCTGCAGCCAGGCCGGCACGGTTGAGACGAGCTCGGTCGCCTTGCGAATCGTGTCGGTGGCTGCCGAGCCCGACTTGATCGAGATCACGTCCTCGGGGCGCACCTGGTAGGAGGGGACGTCGACACGGCGCCCGTTGACCATCCAGTGCCCGTGGCCCACCAACTGCCGGGCCTGACGCCGCGAGGCAGCGAAACCGAGCCGCACCAAGACGTTGTCGAGGCGGGACTCGAGCAGGCGCAGCAAGTTCTCGCCGGTGACGCCCTCCTGGCGCGAGGCCTTGTCGTAGTAGGCGCGGAACTGGCTCTCGAGCACCTGGTAGTAACGGCGCGTCTTCTGCTTCTCGCGCAGCTGCACCCGGTACTCGGACTGGCGCATCCGGCCCCGACCGTGATCGCCCGGTGGATAGGAGCGGCGCTCGACGCCGCACTTGTCGGTGAAGCAGCGCTCGCCCTTGAGGAAGAGCTTTTGGCCCTCGCGACGGCACTGCTTGCACTGGGCCGAGGTATCGCGGGCCATTAGACGCGCCTCCGCTTCTTCGGGCGGCAGCCGTTGTGAGCCTGCGGCGAGACATCCTTGACCGTGGTCACGTCGAGACCCGCCGCTTGCAGCGACCGGATCGCGGTCTCGCGGCCCGAACCGGCGCCCTTGGCGAAGACCTCGACTTTTTCGAGCCCGTGTTCCATCCCCTTCTTGGCCGCCGCGTCGGCGGTGACCTGGGCGGCGAACGGGGTCGACTTGCGCGAGCCTTTGAAGCCAGCCGAGCCGGCCGACTCCCAGGCGATCACGTTGCCCTGGGGGTCGGTGAGGGTGACGATGGTGTTGTTAAAAGAAGTCTTGATGTGAGCCTGCCCGTAGGCGATGTTCTTTTTGACGCGGCGCCGGGTGCGCCCTTTGGCGGGTTTTTTTGCTGCAGCCATTGGTCCCTTACCTCGCCGTCGGCGCCTTGCGCTTGCCGGCTACGCTCATCCGGCGCGGGCCCTTGCGGCCACGCGCGTTGGTCTTCGTCCGCTGGCCGCGAACAGGGAGGCCGCGACGGTGGCGCAGTCCCCGGTAGGCACCGATCTCCATCAGTCGTTTTACGTCCTGTGAGCGCTCACGTCGCAGGTCGCCCTCGACCTCGCGCCGCTCGACCGCCTCGCGCAGTTTCACGACCTCTTCCTCGGTCAGATCCTTGACCGAGGTATTGGGATCGATCTTGGTCTCGGTGAGGATGTCCGCAGCGGTCGAACGGCCGATGCCAAAGATGTAGGTGAGGCCGATTTCGACTCGCTTATTGACCGGGATGTTGATCCCCGCGATGCGCGCCATCGATCAGCCCTGCCGCTGCTTGTGGCGCGGGTTTTGGCAGATCACTAGGACCGCACCATTTCGGCGGATTACCTTGCACTTTTCGCACATCGGCTTTACGGAAGCTCGGACCTTCATCGCTCCGGTGGTTGTCTCGACTGCAGGACTCCCGCCCACCCCATGAATCGGGCAAGCGGGCACGAACAAACGGCCCTCAGGGCCGACCGGGAAAGATAGCAGGGGATGGCGTGCGGCAGCACCCCAGCAGACCCACCCAGCGCTACTCGTCTTCGTGCCAGGGGGTGAGGATGCGGGGGCCGTCGGCTGTGACCGCGATCGTGAACTCGAAATGGGCGGCCAGCGAACCGTCCTGTGAGTAGACCGCCCAGCCGTCGTCGCCCATGCGGACCAGCGGCCCGCCGGCGTTGACCATCGGCTCGATCGCCAGCACCGTTCCCTCCTCCAGCTCCGGGCCACGGCCGGGCTCGCCGAAGTTCGGCACCTGCGGATCCTCGTGCATGTCGCGGCCGATCCCGTGCCCCACCAGGGTGCGGATGATCGAGAGGCCCTCGATCTCGACGGTCCGCTGCACCGCCGCTGAGACGTCGCCGAGATGATTGCCCGGCTGCATCTGCTCGACTGCGGAAAAGAGCGCTGCCTGGGTCACGTCGAGCAGCTTGCGCGCCTCCGGACTGACCGTGCCGATCGGCACGGTAATCGCGGCGTCGGAAACCCAGCCATCCTTGATCACCCCGACGTCGATCGAGAGAACGTCACCACGCTTCAGCTCGTAGGGGCCGGGGATCCCGTGGACGACCATCGAGTTCGGGGAGACGCAGATCGAGCCCGGAAAGCCTCGATAGCCCTTGAAGGCGGGCTCTGCCCCCTGCGAGCGGATGAATTTCTCCGCGGCATCGTCGAGGGCCTTGGTGGTGACGCCGGCACGGGCCTTGGCCGCGAGCATCCGCAGGCAGCGGACGAGGATCTCGCCGGAAGCGACCATCTTGTCGACCTGCTCCGGCGTCTTGCGGATGATCATCCGATACACGCTAGCCGCCCCAACAACCGGCTAGATCGCCTCGTCGGCTTCCAGCTTTACGGTCGCCAGCGCACGGCGCAGCTCGTCGGCAACCGCGTCCGGAGGGGCGCCACCATCGATGCGACGCAACAGGCTCTGGTGGTCGTAGTACTCGATTAAGGGCTCGGTCTTGTCGTGGTAGGTCTCGAGCCGGTGGCAGATCACCTCGGGCTTGTCGTCGTCGCGGACGATCAGCTCGCTGCCGTCGACGTCGCAGACCCCCTCGTTCTCGGGCGGGTTGAACTCGACGTGGAAGACGTGTCCGTTCTCGGCGCAGGTGCGGCGACCACCCAGGCGCCGCATCACCTCGTCGTCACCGGCGTCAATCAGCAGCACGCCGGTCAGCTTGCGGCCGAGCTCACCAAGCTTCTCCGCCAGCGCCTCGGCCTGGGGCGCGGTACGCGGGAAGCCGTCGAGGATGAAGCCATCGGCGGCCTCGGCGGAGTCAATCCGCTCGCCGATCGCGCCGACGATCACGTCGTCGGGAACCAGGTCGCCGCGATCCATGTACTGCTTGGCGACCTTGCCCAGCTCGGTTTCGTCACGCACAGCCGCACGCAGGATGTCGCCGGTCGCGTAGTAGGGCAGTCGCAGATCTTCCTGCAACCGCTCCCCCTGCGTGCCCTTGCCACTACCGGGAGGGCCAAGAAGGACGAGATTGAGCTCTATTTCAAGAACCCCTCGTAATTGCGCATCATCAACTGCGCCTCGAGTTGCTTGACCGTGTCGAGCGCGACGCCGATCACGATCAGGATCGAGGTGCCGCCAAAGAAGAAGTTCGCCGACGTCTGGCTGATCAAGATCGTCGGCAAAGCGGCCACCGCACCCAGGTAGAGGGCACCGGGGAAGGTGAGGCGGGAGAGGATGCGGTCGAGGTACTCGGCGGTCGGACGTCCGGGCCGCACACCCGGGATGAAGCCACCGTATTTCTTCAAGTTGTCGGCCTGGTCGACCGGGTTGAAGGTGACCGCCGTATAGAAGTAGGTGAAGACGATGATGAAGAAGACCTCACCGGCTACGTAGGCCCAGCCGTTGGGGCTGAAGAAGGCAGCGAAATCCAGTGCCGCTGGAGTGTTGAGCAGCTGTCCGATCGTCGGCGGGAAAGCCATGATCGACGCGGCGAAGATCACCGGGATCACACCGGCCATGTTGACCCGCAACGGCAGGTAGGTGGATCCGCCGGAGGTCATTTTGCGTCCCACGACCCGTTTCGCGTACTGAACCGGAATGCGGCGCTGGCCCTCCTGGACGAAGACGATCGCGACGATCACGGCGAGCGCGACGAAGGGCATCATCACGACGAAGACCTGGTCGGGATTGGTCCACCAGGCCTGGATCCCGCCTGGCAGGCCGGAGACGATCGAGGCAAAGATCATCAGCGAGATCCCGTTGCCGATGCCACGCTGGGTGATCAGCTCGCCGAGCCACATCAGCAAGGTGCAGCCAGCCGTCAAGCAGATCACGATCAGGAGGATTTTGGGTCCGGTGAGATTGCCGATCACGTTGCCACCGGCTTTGCTGCCGAAGGATTTGAAGAGGAAGACGAAGCCCCAGGCCTGGGCGAAGGCGAGCCCGACGGTGAGATAGCGGGTGTACTGGGTGATCTTCTGCTGTCCGACCTCGCCTTCTTTCTGCAGTTTCTCCAGCGAGGGAACGACGACGGTCAGCAGCTGCAGGATGATCGAAGCGGTGATGTAGGGCATGATCCCCAGCGCGAAGAGCGAGAGCCGCTCCAGCGCGCCGCCTGAGAAGAGGCTGAGGAAACCGAGCACGTTGCTGCCGGAAAAGTTCTGTGAGAGTTCCTTGACCGCGTCGGCATCCACCCCCGGTGCCGGGATGTAGGCGCCGAGCCGGTAGAGCAGCAGCATCGCCGCGGTGAACGCAAGCTTCTTGCGGATGTCCGCGACGCTGAAAGCGTTCGCAATAGTCCTGAGCATTACGGCTCCAGAGTGTGACAGGAACCGCCGGCTGCCTCGATCTTCTCTTTGGCTGCCGCGCTGAAGGCGTGCGCGTGGACCTCGAGCTTCTTCGAGACCTCGCCGCGGGCGAGAATCTTGATCGGATCGGAGCGCTTTGCCAGGCCCTTCGCCTTAAGCGACTCGACGTTTACCTCGGCCCCCGCATCGAAGCGCTCCTCGAGGTCGCCGACGTTGACCGGCTGGGTCGAGGTGCGGAAGTTCTCGAACGGCATCGACTGCTTTTTGTGGGGGCCGCGAAGCTTTCGCATCCGCATGTGGATCGGGTTCTGGCCGCCCTCATAGCCGGCCTTGCGCTTGCGGCCCGAGCGCGCTCCGGCGCCCTTGTGCCCGCGCCCGGAGGTCTTGCCCAGCCCACTGCCCTCGCCACGGCCGATCCGCTTGCGCGGCCGTTTCGAGCCAGGCTTGGGCGAGAGGTTGTGCAGCCCGATCTCCAGCGTGCGCTCGCTGGGACCCTCCTCCCTGGCTTTCGAGGCTTTCTCAGCCACCGTTCACCTCAACCAGATGCGAAACGACCCTCAGCTGTCCCTGCAACTGCGGGGAATCTTTCCGCTCAACAGACCGGTTGATCCTCCCCAGCCCCAGCGCAGCCAAAGTAGCTTTCTGGCTCGGATTGGTCCCAGCAGCAGACCGAACCTGCTTGATCTTCACCGCA
This sequence comes from uncultured Solirubrobacterales bacterium, assembly GCA_963718755.1. Classification (GTDB taxonomy): domain Bacteria; phylum Actinomycetota; class Thermoleophilia; order Solirubrobacterales; family 70-9; genus VRUE01. Next base: position 1,714,609 of record OY970376.1, on the reverse strand, counting down.
CTCACGCCTGCTCCTCGGCTTTCGGCTCCTCAGCTTTCTCCTCGGCCGGGGCGTTCGCCGTCTCGGCCGGAGCCTCAGCAGCTTTCTCCTCCGCAGCCGGAGCAGCTTTCGCCTCTTCGGCCGGAGTCTCCGCTGAGTCAGCCTCAGGCGTCTCTGCGGCGGGTGGCGTGGTAGGGGGTACCACCCCCGAGGAAGCTTTAGCTACCGGAGGGGGTGGTGGGTCCCCTGCCGCGACAGGACCCGCCGCCTGAGGCTCTTGTCCCTCGGCACTGATGGTCTCCGTCGCGCCATTCGTCTTCTGAACCCCAAGCACCTGAGCCACGGTCAACCCGCGCAGCTCGGCAACCTCCTCGGGCCGACGCAACCGCACCAGCCCGTCCATCGTCGCCTTCACAAGGTTGATCGGGTTCTGCGTGCCGATGCTCTTGGTCAGCACGTCGCGTACCCCGCCCAGCTCGAGCACGGCGCGGACGCCGCCGCCGGCGATGACGCCGGTACCGGGGCTGGCCGGGCGCAGGACGACATGGCCGGCGCCGTAGCGGCCGATGATCTTGTGGGTCAGCGTCTGCCCGTATTTGGGCACGCGGATCAAGCTCTTGCGCGCGTTCTCGACCGCCTTCTGGATCGCCAGCGGCACCTCACGCGCCTTGCCGTAGCCGATCCCCACCACGCCTTCTTCGTCGCCGACGGCGACCAGCGCGGTAAAGGAGAAGCGGCGACCGCCCTTGACCACCTTGGCGACGCGGTTGATCTCGATCACACGCTCCTGGAGATCCAGTCCCCGGGGGGAGACGGTCTCCACGTTGGTCATGTCCATGCCCTTCATCGGACCGGACAGGGTAGCTGGATGGACATCGGGCGGCGGTCGGCCATCAGAACTTCAGGCCTCCCTCACGCGCGCCTTCGGCTAGAGCTTTGACGCGGCCGTGGAACTTGTAGCCACCGCGGTCAAAGACGCAGGTCTCGACCCCGGCTTTCTTGGCCCGCTCGGCGAGCAGCTCTCCGGCCCGCTTCGCCTGCTCGCTTGCCGTGAGTTTGCGCAGCTCCGACTCGGTCCAGTTGACCGCGGCCAGGGTGCTGACCGGCGGCGTCGTCGACGAGCTGGGCGAAGACACCGCGGTTGGAGCGGTAGACGGAGAGGCGCGGACGCTCGGCGCTGCCGACGATGCGGGCACGGACACGGCGGCGGCGGCGCAGGCGCTGCTGGCGCTTGGTCATAACCGTCATGGCAGGCCCTCTTCCCGACCTTGCGCATCACATGCTCGTCGCGGTAGCGAATTCCCTTGCCCTTGTAGGGCTCCGGCGGGCGGCGCTTGCGGATATCCGCCGCGACCTGGCCGACCAGCTGCTTGTCGATCCCGCGCACGATGACCTCGGTCGGCTGCGGGACCTCGAACTCGATCCCGTCCGGCGGCTCGATCGAGACCGGATGCGAGTAACCGAGCGCGAGCTCGAGGCTCTTGCCTTTGAGCTGGGCGCGGTAACCGACTCCCTGGATCTCCAGCCGCTTCTCGAAGCCGTCGGTGACGCCCTCGACCATGTTCGCGATCAGGCTGCGGGTAAGCCCGTGCAGTGCCCGGTGCTCGCCGCGATCGGTCGGCCGCTGCACGGTCACGGTGCCGTTCTCCTGCTCAACCGTCATATCGGCCGCGAGCCTTTGCTCCAGCTCCCCCTTCGGGCCCTTGACCGCGACCCGCCCAGGGGCGAGCTCGACCGTGACGGACTCGGGGACAGCGATTGGCTTTCTTCCGATTCGGCTCATCAGTCTCGTTTACCAGACGTAGGCAACGACCTCGCCGCCAACGCCCTTCGCCTTGGCTTCGTGCCCGGTCATCACACCGACCGAGGTGCTGATGATCGCCGTACCGCTGCCGCCGTGCACGCGTGGCACTTCCTTGTGATCGACGTAGCGCCGCCGCCCCGGGCGCGAGACCCGCTCCAGCCCAATGATCACGGGGCGGCGATCCTCCGTGTACTTGAGCCGGATCTCGATCGCCTCGCCAACCGTGGCCGGCTTGCGGTGGAAATCGCGGATGTATCCCTGCTCCTTGAGGATGCGGGACATCTCCTCCTTAAGGCGGGAGGCGGGAATCTGCACGTCGTCGTGGCCAGAGCCAAGCGCGTTGCGGATCCGGGTCAGGTAATCGGCTATCGGGTCGTTGAGCATGGGTTCTGTTGGTCCCGTCTTCCTACCAGCTTGACTTGGTCATGCCCGGGACATAGCCCTCATGGGCGGCGTTGCGCAGGCAAATTCGGCAGAGGCCGAACTTGCGGAAGTAGCCGCGGGGGCGCCCACAGCGCCGGCAACGGTTGTACTCGCGCGTCTTGAACTTGGACCCGCGGGCCTGCTTCACCTTCATCGAAGTCTTAGCCATCCTCTGAAGTCTCCTCGCTGGCCGAATCCTCGGCCTCATCGGTCTCACCCTCCGTAGCCTCGCCCTCATCGCCGGCCTCGGCCTCCGGCTCGGGCTTGGCATACGCGTCGGGGTTCTCCTCTTTCAACTGCTCTAGAGCGGCCTGCTCGGCCTCGGCCCGCTGCCGGGCCTCCTCCTTGCGCCGCTCCTCCTCTGCCTCTGCCTCCGCCTCGGCTGCGGCACCGGGCCGGCCCTCTTTCGCAAACGGCATGCCCAGTCCAAGCAACAGCTCGAAGGCCTCCTCGTCGGTCTGGGCGGAGGTCGCGATGGTGACGTCGAGCCCGCGCACCTCGTCGATTGAGTCGTAATCGATTTCCGGGAAGATCAGCTGCTCCTTGACCCCCATCGAGTAGTTGCCGCGGCCGTCGAAGGAGCGCGGGTTGAGCCCGCGGAAGTCGCGGATGCGCGGCACCGCGATCGAGGTCAGCCGGTCGAGGAACTCCCACATCCGTGCCCGGCGAAGGGTCACCGAAAGGCCGACCGGCATTCCCTCGCGGACCTTGAAAGAAGCGATCGACTTGCGGGCGCGGCGGACGCTGGGCTGCTGGCCGGCGATCGTCGCCAGCTGCCCCTGGGCGGCCTCGAGCATCTTGGCGTTCTGCTTTGCCTCGCCGACGCCCATATTGAGCACGATCTTCTGCAGGCGCGGCACCTGCATCGCGCTGATGTAGCCAAATTTCTTCGTCAGCGCCGGGGCGACGTCCTGCTCGTAGCGCTCGCGCAGGCGCGGCGGTGGCGCAGCCTGGGACTGAGGGGTGGTTGCCGCCTCCATCAGAACGACGCCCCGCTCCGCCGCGCGTAGCGCTCGCGCTTGCCGCCTTTGTCGCGGCGCACGCCAACCCGCGTCGGCTTGTTGTCTTTGGGGTCGAGCAGCATCACGTTGGAGACGTGGATCGGCCCCTCCTTCTCGACGATCCCGCCGAGCTGCTGACCCGCTTTTTTCGCGTCCTGCGTCGGCCGCGGTTTTTCGTGCCGCTTGACCAGGTTGAGGCCCTCGACGTAGACGAAGCTGCGCTTCGGCTCGGTGCGCAGGACGCGGCCGGTCTTGCCGGAGTCCTTGCCGCCGATCACCTTGACCATGTCGTCGGTGGTGATCCGCATCGCCTTGCCCATCTCAGAGCACCTCCGGGGCGAGGGAGACGATTTTCATGAAGTTGCGCTCGCGCAGCTCGCGGGCCACCGGCCCGAAGATGCGGGTGCCGCGCGGGTTGTTGCTGGCCGGGTCGATCAGCACGGCGGCGTTTTCGTCGAAGGAGATGTAGGTGCCGTCTGAGCGGCCGAGCTGCTTCTTTGTTCGCACGACGACCGCCTGGACGACCTCGCCCTTGCGGACGCCGCCCTGCGGGCTGGCCTGTTTGACCGTCGCCGTGATCACGTCGCCGACCCCGGCGTAGCGGCGGTGGGAGCCGCCCTTGACCCGGATGCAGAGGATCTCCCGCGCACCCGAGTTGTCGGCAACCTTGAGTCTGGACTCCTGCTGGATCATCGCTCTACTTCGCCTTCTCCAGGATCTCGACCAGGCGCCAGCGCTTGGTCTTGGAGAGCGGCCGCGTCTCGATCACGCGGACCACGTCGCCCTCGCCCGCCTCGTTGCGCTCGTCGTGAGCGTGCAGCGTGCGCGAGCGGCGGATGACCTTCTCGTAAGTCGGGTGCCGCCGGACGATGTCGACTCGGACCGTGATCGATTTCTGACCCTTGTCGGAGACGACGATCCCCTGCCGGATCTTGGCCGCATTCGCGTCCTTCTCCGCAGGCGGCGTCCCGGTTCCGGGAGTCTTCTTTTTCTTGGCGGCAGCCCGTTCCTTGCGCCGTTCGACACCGCGACGCTTGCGCTCCGCCAAGCGAGCAGCCTTCCGCTCCTCCGGCGACTGCTGCGAGCCGGCCTTGTGAGGCCGACGCGATTTCTCGAGCCGCCGCTTCTCCTTCCAAGGAAGCTCATCCTCAGGATTAGGCTCGGACTCGGCGGCAGGCGCCCCGGACTCCTCAGCTTTCTCCTCTTCGGGGGCGGGAGCATCCGCCTCCTCGGCCGCAGCCTCCGCCTCGGACGACCCCTCCTCCGCGACAGGACCCGCGTCCTGGGGGCTCTCGTCCTTCGACGTCTCTTCAGTGGTGTCTTTTTTCTCGTCCTCAGCCATCATTTCCTCAGCTCTCGATCGACGTCGATCCCGCGCTGCTTGGCGATCGTCAGCAGCCGCGCCACATCCCGTTTGGACTGACCCAGCCGCGCCGTGTTCTCCAGCTCCCCGGTGGCATGGCGGAAGCGCAGGTTGAACGAATCCTTTTTGGCGTCGATCAGCTTCGCCACCAGCTCGTCGTCTTTCATGTTGTGTGCCTCGGCTGCCTTCATCAGGACTCCGCTCCCTCGCGCAGCACGAACTTGGTCTTGATCGGGAGCTTGTGGCCGGCCAGGCGCAGCGCCTCGCGGGCGAGATCCTCGGGAACACCGGCCAGCTCGAACATCACTTTGCCGGGCTTGACCACAGCGACCCATCCCTCGGGATTGCCCTTGCCAGAGCCCATCCGGGTCTCGGCCGGCTTCTTGGTGTAGGGCTTGTCGGGGAAGATGTTGATCCAGACCTTGCCACCGCGTTTGATCTTGCGGGTCATTGCAACACGGGCGGCCTCGATCTGACGGTTGGTGATCCAGCCTCGGTCAAGCGCCTTCAGTCCGTACTCGCCGAAGGCGACGTGGCTGCCGCCCTTGGTGTTGCCGCGCATGCGGCCGCGCATCTGTTTGCGGTGCTTGACCCGCTTCGGCATCAGCATCAGCGACCGCCTCCCCCACGCCCGCCGCGCCCACGATCGCCGCCGGGACGACCGCCGCGCTGACCGCCCTGTGGCTCGCCGTCGTCGGGGACCTGATCGGTGCGGAAGCCCTCGGGCATCACTTCGCCCTTGTTGATCCAGCATTTGACGCCGATCCGGCCGGCGGTGGTGCGGGCCTCGAAGAAGCCGTAGTCGATGTTGGCCCGCAGCGTGTGCAGCGGCACCCGGCCGTCCGAGTAGCTTTCGGTCCGCGCCATCTCGGAGCCGCCGAGGCGGCCGGAGACCTGCAGCTTCACGCCCTTGGCGCCGGAGCGCATCGCCGAAGTCAGAGCGCGTTTCATCGCCCGCCGGAAGGCAACCCGGTTCTGCAACTGCTCGGCGATCGACTGGGCGACCAGTTTGGCGTCGAGCTCGGGGCGCTTCACCTCGCGGATGTTGACCTTGACCGGCTTGCCGGTCAGCTTGTGCAGCTCCTTGCGCAGGGCATCGACTTCGCTTCCGGACTTGCCAATCACGATGCCAGGGCGGGCAGTGTGGATGTCGACGGAGACCTCACCGCGGCGCTCGATCGTGATGCTCGAAAGCCCCGCGTGAGCGAGTTTGCCTTCGATGTGCGCACGGATCTTCAAGTCCTCCTCGAGCACATCGGCAAAGCCCTTCTCGTCAAACCAGTTCGACTTCCAGTTCTGGATGTAGCCGACGCGAAAGCCGCCGGGATGGATCTTCTGTCCCATTTAGAAATCCTCGCCTTCGGGGCTCAGCGCCACCGCGATGTGGCTGGTTCGCTTGTTGATCGGAGTTGCCCGGCCAAGTGCACGCGGCCGGAAACGGCGCAGCGTCGGGCCTTCATCGACGGTGATCTCGGCAACCCTCATCTCATCGGCGATCAGGTCGTGGTTGTTCTCGGCGTTGGCGGCGGCCGACTCGATCAGCTTGCCGATGTCCTGCGCCGCAGCGCGCGGTGAAAACTGGAGTAGGGCGCGAGCACGATCGATCTGCAGACCGCGAACCTGGTCGGCGATGAGGCGGGCCTTGCGCGGCGCGACCCGCACGTAGCGGGAGCTGGCACGGACGATGATCGGTGCCGGTTTCGCTTTCGGTTTCTCTTTTTTTGCCGGCTCTTTTTTGGCAGCGGCTTTCGCCGGCGCTTTTTTCTCGCCGGTTTTCTTCGCAGCTTTTTTCGACGTCGGTTTTTTGGCGGCGCCTTTGGCCTCGGTTTTTTTCGGCGGGCCTTTTTTCTCTTTTTTGCCGGCCTCTTTTCTCGTGCTCGGGTCGCGCTGTTTCTTCTCGAGGGCCATTCCTACTCACCCTTGCCGGTGCCGGAGTGGGCGCGGAAGGTTCTCGTCGGCGCGAACTCGCCGAGCTTGTGGCCGACCATCGACTCGGAGATGAAGACCGGCACATGCTTGCGGCCGTCGTGTACGGCGATCGTGTGGCCGACCATGTCGGGGAAGATCGTCGAGGTCCGCGACCAGGTTTTGACCATCTGCTTCTGACCGGACTCGTTCATCGCCGAGATCCGCTTCATCAGCGCCGCTTCCACCCACGGCCCCTTTTTGGTCGAGCGTCCCATGATCTTGTCGCTTACCTCTTCTTCTTTCCGCGGCGGCGGCCGCGCACGATGTAGCGGTCGGACTGCTTGCCCTTCTTGCGGGTGCGGTAACCGAGCGTCGGCTTGCCCCACGGGGTCACCGGGTGGCCGCCCGGCGTGTGGTGGGCCTCGCCGCCGCCGTGCGGGTGGTCGACGGGGTTCATCGCCACGCCGCGGGTCTGCGGCCGCTTGCCCTTGTGCCGGTTGCGACCGGCCTTGCCGATCGTGATGTTCTTGTGCTCGGCGTTGGAGAGCTGGCCGACGGTCGCACGGCACTCGGCGCGGACCAGGCGCATCTCCGATGACGGCAGGCGCAGGGTCACCATCTCACCCTCCTTGGCGACGAGCTGGATGGCAGTCCCGGCGGCGCGCCCCATCTTGCCGCCCTGGCCTGCGGTCAGCTCGACGTTGTGGACGATCGTGCCGGTCGGCATCTCGCGCAGGCTCAGAGCGTGGCCTGGTTTGATGTCGGCTCCCTCACCCGACTGGACGGTGTCGCCCACCGAGAGTGCGGCCGGGGCGAGGATGTAGCTCTTCTCGCCGTCGGCGTAGTGCAGCAGCGCGATGTAGCAGCTGCGGTTGGGGTCGTACTCGATCGTCGCCACCTTGGCGGGGACGCCATCTTTCAGCCGCTTGAAGTCGATCTTGCGATAGCGGCGCTTGGCGCCGCCGCCGCGATGGCGCGCGGTGACGCGGCCGTTCGAGTTGCGGCCGCCGGTCTTGCGCAGCCCCTCGGTCAGCTTCGCCTCGGGCTCTGAAGCGGTCAGCTGCTCACGCAGCGGGTAGGTGGCGAAGCGACGCCCCGGGCTGGTCGGTTTGGTTTTGCGGTTTGGCATCTCTCTCCCTACGCAGTCTCGGCGCCTTCGAACAGCTCGATCCGCTCGCCCGGGGAGAGCTGGACCACTGCCTTCTTCCAGCCGCGGGTGCGGCCTTTGCTCAGATTGCGGCGCTTGGGCTTCGGCCGCACCTTCGAGGTCCGCACCTGGGCGACGCCAACGTCGAAGATCTCTTCAACCGCCGCGGCGATCTGGGTCTTGTGGGCACGGTCGTCGACCCTGAACGTGTACTTGCCTTCGCCGATCAGGGCGTAGCTCTTCTCCGAGACGACAGGGCGGATGATGATGCTGCGCGCGTGCATCAGCCCAGCCTCTCCTCGAGAGTCTTCAAGGCCTTTTCGGAGAGGACCAGTGAGGCGGTGCCGATCACGTCGGCGACGCCGATCGCGCCCACCTCGGCAACGGTGACCCGGGCGATGTTGCGGAAGCTCTTCAGCGCGCCGGTCTCCTCGGCATCGAGGACAATCAGGGTCGGCCGCTTCGCGCCCCATTTCTCCAGCGCCTGGGCGGCGGCCTTGGTTGAAGGCGTCTCGAAGCCGGCGGGATCGAGCACGGCGACGCTGCCGCGCTCTGCGTGCACCGAGAGCGCCGCTCGCATCGCCTTGCGGCGCGCTTTGCGGTTGACCTTGACCGTGTAGTGGCGGGGCTTGGGACCGAAGGTGACGCCACCGCCGAAACGGCTGGAGACGCCGAGCGTGCCCACACGAGCGCGACCGGTTCCCTTCTGCCGCCAAGCCTTGGCAGTGGTGAAGGCCACCTCACCGCGAGTCAAGGTCGAGGCGGTACCGCGGCGACGTGAGGCCAGGTCGGCACGCGCCGTCTCGTGCACGAGTGACTGGTGGAAGGGCTCGGTGAAGAGCTCTTTCGGCAGATCCGCTTTGGTCGTTTTGCCGAGCACCGCTGCTTTAGCCATCGGTCCTCACCTCCAGCACCGCGTTGCGCCCGCCGGGCACTGAGCCCTTGAGCAGCAGCAGGTTGCGCTCGGCGTCGATGTCGGCCACTTCGAGGCCGCGCTGGGTCGTCCGCTTGTTGCCCATCTGGCCAGGCATACGCTGACCTTTGAAGACACGTCCGGGGAAAGCACTGGCGCCGATCGACCCGGGAGCCCTGACATTGTGGGAACCGTGGGTAACCGGGCCGCGGCTGAAGTTATGCCGCTTGATCCCGCCCTGAAAGCCCTTACCGATCGAGACACCCGAAACCTTCACGCGCTGGCCGGCCTCGAAGGCGGCAACGGTTACGTCGTCGCCCACCTTGGGGCCCTCCTCGGCACCGAGGTCCTCGTCGCGGAACTCAGCAAGATGCCGCATCGGCGGCGCGCCGGCCTTCTTCAGGTGGCCCAGCTCGGCCTTGGACAGCTTGCGCTCGGCGACCTCGTCGAAGGCGAGCTGCACGGCGGCGTAACCATCGCGCTCAGCCTTGCGTACCGCGGTTACCTTGCAGGGGCCGGCCTCGATCACCGTCACGGGAACGACGGTGCCGTCCTCGCTGAAGACCTGCGTCATGCCGAGCTTCTTGCCGAGGATCGCAGCCATCTCAGTGCCTAGAGGCGGATCTCGATGTCGACGCCGGCCGGCAGCGAGTCGAGCCGCTGCAGCGAGTCGACGGTTTTCGGCGACGGCTGCAGGATGTCGATCAACCGCTTGTGGGTGCGGATCTCGAAGTGCTCGCGCGAGTCCTTGTCCTTGAACGGGGACTTGATCACGCAGTAGACGTTTTTCTCCGTCGGCAGCGGGACCGGGCCGGAGACGCTGGCGCCGGTTCGCTCCGCCGTCTCGACGATCTCGCGGGCAGCCCGATCTATGGCGTCGTGGTCGTACGCCTTCAGTCGGATTCGAATTTTCTGGGCCGCGATAGTCGCCACGGTTTTGTCTCTCTCTTTGCTCTTCTCTCCCACGCGTCTTACCGCGCGGAAGGGGCGCCGCCCCTTGGTGGTGGGGCGCCGCCCCGGTCGTATGTCTTTCTTAAGTTGTCTCGCCGCGAAAGCGGCGAAGGGCGGGCGAAGCCCGCCCCTGATGCTGGACTGCTACTCGACGATCTCTGCGACGACCCCCGAGCCAACGGTCCGGCCACCCTCGCGGATAGCGAAGCGCAGGCCCTGGTCCATCGCGATCGGCTGGATCAGCTCGATCGTCATCTCGACGTTGTCCCCCGGCATCACCATCTCGGTCCCCTCGGGGAGGTTGGCAATCCCGGTCACGTCGGTCGTGCGGAAGTAGAACTGAGGCCGGTAGCCGGAGAAGAACGGCGTGTGACGGCCGCCCTCCTCCTTCTTCAGGCAGTAGACCTCGGCTTTGAATTTGGTGTGCGGCGTAATCGAGCCCGGCTTGCAGAGGACCTGCCCGCGCTCGATCTCCTCGCGCTTGGTGCCGCGTAGCAGGGCGCCGATGTTGTCGCCGGCCTGACCCTGGTCGAGGATCTTGCGGAACATCTCGACCCCGGTGACGACGGTCGTGGTCGTGTCCTGGATGCCGACGATCTCGACCTCATCGCCGGTGTTGACGATGCCCTGCTCGACGCGGCCGGTGGCGACGGTGCCACGGCCGGTGATCGAAAAGATGTCCTCGATCGGCATCAGGAACGGCTTGTCGAGGTCACGTACCGGCTCCGGGATGTAGGAGTCGAGCGCCTCGGCCAGTTCGAAGATCGCTTTCTGGGCGTCTTCGTCGCCCTCCAGCGCCTTCAGCGCCGAGCCTTTGACGATCGGGGTGTCGTCGCCGGGGAAGTCGTACTCGTCGAGGAGTTCCTTGACCTCCTCCTCGACCAGCTCGATCAGTTCGTCGTCATCGACCTGATCGACCTTGTTGAGGAAGACGACCACATGCGGGACGTTGACCTGACGGGCGAGCAGAATGTGCTCGCGGGTCTGCGGCATGACGCCGTCGGCGGCCGAGACGACCAGGATCGCGCCATCCATCTGCGCCGCGCCGGTGATCATGTTCTTGACGTAGTCGGCGTGGCCCGGGCAATCGACGTGGGCGTAGTGGCGGTTCTCGGTTTCGTACTCGACGTGCGAGGTCGCGATCGTGATCCCGCGCTCCTTCTCCTCCGGGGCGTTGTCGATCTCAGCGAAGCTCTTGGCTTCGGTGTCGCCTTTGCCGGAGAGCGTGGTGGTGATCGCGGCCGTCAACGTCGTCTTGCCGTGGTCGATGTGACCGATCGTGCCGACGTTCACATGCGGCTTATCGCGCTCGAACTTCTCCTTTGACATCGCTCTCCGTTCTACCTTTCGAAATCGGGTTCTGTCTGGCTTGGGTGTTTCACTCTTTTTGCAACTGACTGGCAGCCGGGAACCTGCTGCCTGCGGGCGAACCTGGGAAATATAGCCAGATTCACGAGGTGGCTCCTACCGGCTCCCCCGAGCGGTGCTCGACAATCTCCTCGGCGATGTTGGTCGGGACCTCCTCGTAACGCTCAAACTGCATCGTGTAGGTCGCGCGGCCCTGAGTCGAGGATCGCAGATCGGTCGCGTAGCCGAACATCTCGCCGAGCGGGACAAAGGCCTGTACGGCAAGGGCGTTGCCGCGCTGCTCCTGGCCCTGGACTTTGCCGCGCCGGCGCGAGAGGTCGCCGATCACGTCGCCGAGGAAGTCCTCGGGGGTGACCACCTCGACTGCCATCACCGGCTCGAGCAGGACTGGGTCCGCCTTACGGGCGGCCTCCTGGATCGCCATCGACCCGGCGATTTTGAAAGCCATCTCCGAGGAGTCGACGTCGTGGAAAGAACCATCGACCAGTTCGACTTTGACGTCGACCATCGGGTAGCCGGCTTTGACGCCGTTCTCCAGCGCCTCTTTCATCCCCTGTTCGGCCGGGCCGATGTATTCGCCGGGGATGGCGCCGCCCTTGATTTTGTTGACGAACTCGAAGCCCTCTCCCGGCGCCGGCTCGGCATTGATGACGACGTGGCCGAACTGACCGCGGCCGCCGGTCTGGCGGACGAAGCGGGCCTCGACCTTCTTGACCTCCTTGCGGATGGTCTCGCGGTAGGCGACCTGGGGTTTGCCGACGTTGGCGTCGACTTTGAACTCACGCAGCATGCGGTCGACGATCACCTCGAGGTGGAGCTCGCCCATGCCGTGGATCAGGGTCTGGCCGGTTTCCTCGTCGGATTCGATCCGGAAGGTCGGATCCTCCTCGCCGAGCCGTTGCAGGGCGGTCCCCATCTTCTCCTGGTCGGCTTTCGTTTTCGGCTCAATCGCGACCGCGATCACGGTCTCGGGGAATTCGATGCTCTCGAGGGCAATCGGGGCATCGGGCGCAGCGAGCGTGTCGCCGGTACCCGTTTCCTTGAGGCCGACCCCAGCGCAGATGTCGCCCGAGTAGACCTCCTCGATCTCCTCGCGACTGTTCGCGTGCATCATCAGCAGCCGCCCGATCCGCTCGGTCTTGCCCGTTTTGACGTTGAGCACTCTGCCGCCGGCTTCGAGCGTGCCCGAATAGACGCGGAAGTAGGTCAGCTTGCCGACGTAGGGGTCGGTCATGATCTTGAAGGCCAGCGCGGCGAAGGGGCCGCTGTCGTCTGCGGGGCGCTCGGCCTCGGTCGGCTCGTCTTCGCCCTTGCCCGCCGGGATCAGGCCGGTGACCGGTGGAACCTCGAGCGGCGAGGGCAGCAGCTCGACAACCGCGTCGAGCAGCGGCTGCACTCCCTTGTTCTTGAAGGAGGAGCCACAGAGGACCGGCGTCACCTTGGTGTCGAGGCAGGCGCGGTGAAGGGATTTCGCGATCCGCTCGTGGGGGATCTCCTCCTCGGCCAGGTAGGCCTCCATCAGCTCGTCGTCGTAGTCGGCGCAGGCCTCGATCAGCTGGGTGCGGTATTCCTCGGCCTGATCGACGAGGTCGGCGGGGATCTCGAGGGTCTCGAACTCCGTCCCCAGCTCGTCTTTCCAGACCAGCGCCTTCATCTCAATCAGGTCGACGACGCCGACGAAGTCGCCCTCGCTGCCGATCGGCAGCTGGATTGGCAGCGGATTGGCCCCGAGCCGGTCCTTCATCGTCTCGACGGCGTTGAAGAAGTCGGCGCCGGTGCGGTCCATCTTGTTGATGTAGGCGAAGCGCGGGACCTTGTACTTGTCGGCCTGGCGCCAGACGGTCTCCGACTGCGGCTCGACCCCGGCAACCGCGTCGAAGACGGCGACGGCACCGTCGAGGACGCGGAGGCTGCGCTCGACCTCGACGGTGAAGTCGACGTGGCCGGGCGTGTCGATGATGTTGATCCGGTGGCCGTCCCACTCACAGGCGGTCGCGGCGGAGGTGATCGTGATGCCGCGCTCCTGCTCCTGTTCCATCCAGTCCATCACCGCTGCGCCCTCGTGGACCTCGCCGATTTTGTGGGTGCGGCCGGTGTAGTAGAGGATGCGCTCGGTCGTCGTCGTCTTACCGGCGTCGATGTGCGCCATGATGCCGATGTTGCGCGTTTTCTCTAGGGGGAATGAGCGTGCCATGGTCTTAAGGTAAGCGTTGCCTTTATGAAGTGGGGACGAACGAGATCTAAGAAATCGAGGCCTGCCGGCAAGAACCGCCGGGATCGGCGCATGAAAAAGGCCCTCGCGGGCCCGGCGAAACGAACTGCGAAGAAGCGAACTGCGAAAAAGATGCCTGAGCGACGCGCGATGATAGCAGCGACGCGCAGGCGCATACAGACGGCGGGAAAGCGTTTGCGCGGCCTCGGCCCCCGGTTCCTCGCCACCACGCGCAGGCTGGATCGAGCCGCCGACCGGCAGCTGCGGCGTGCCTGGCCGGCGGTCGCTCACGGTGGACGCCTGGCGCGGGCCGGGGCGACGCGCCTGCGACCGGTGGCCGTCCTCTTCTTCCGCTTGATGGCGCGGCTCGAACGAGGTCTCCTGCGTATTGCCGCGCTTGCCGGCCGGGCCGCGACTCGGGCCAGCGCCGTGCTGACGCCACAGCGAGCGATCTGCCTGACCGTCGTGGGTTCGGCCATCTGCCTGATCGCGGCTCAGTTCGTCGATTACCGAGCGGTCGAGATCGGCCAGGCCGGCTACGCGGGCCTGTCGGCTGCCAGCGCTCCCACCGTCGCCGTCGAGCGTGCCGGGGAAGCCCATGCCTTCCTCTTGATTCCCGTCGCCGCCCTCGCCGCCGCCCTCGCGCTCGCCGTGCTGCGCAACGAACGGCGGCGCGGCTTGGGCCGAATCATCTTTGCCCTCGGCCTGCTCAGCCTCGCCGTGATCCTCCTCGTCGACCTTCCCGCCGGCCTCGACGTGGGTACCGAGGCCTCGCGCTTCTCCGGCGCCGAGGCCGTTCTCTACGACGGCTTCTACGCCCAAATCGCCGCCGCGGCCGGCCTGATGCTGGGCGGAGCGCTCCTCGTTGTGGCTCCAAAAGCCGCGGCCCGCTACCATGCCCGCCCGTGCCGAACACGAACCAACTTATTCGCAAGGGCCGCAAGCGGCCTAAGAAGAAGACGACGACGCCGGGCCTCAAGTCGGGCCAAGGGCGGAAGAAGAGCGTCGCGGCGCCGCAGCGGCGAGGTGTCTGCACCCGCGTCGCCACGGTAACGCCGAAGAAGCCGAACTCCGCCCTGCGCAAGATCGCCCGCGTGCGCCTGACCAACGGGATGGAGGTCACCACCTACATCCCCGGCGAGGGCCACAATCTGCAGGAGCACTCCGTCGTCCTGGTTCGCGGCGGCCGGGTCAAGGATCTGCCGGGCGTCCGCTACAAGGTCGTCCGCGGCACCCTCGATGCGGCCGGCGTCTCCGACCGCAAGCAGGCCCGTTCGCTTTACGGGGTCAAGGCTTCCTAGTGCCGCGCCGTTCCGCCGCAACGATCCGTCCGGTCGAACCCGACGCGCGCTACCGCAACCGGTTGGTCCAGCAGCTGATCAACAAGGTGATGAGCGACGGCAAGAAGTCGCTTGCCGAGCGGATCGTCTACGACGCCCTGGCGATCGTCGGCGAGCGCTCCAACGAGGATCCCGTCGAGACCCTCGAGGCGGCGATCAAACAGCTGACGCCGGTGCTCGAGGTTCGCTCGCGGCGAGTCGGCGGCGCCACCTACCAGGTGCCGGTCGAGGTTCCCGCCCGCCGTGCCCGCACCCTGGCGGTGCGCTGGCTGGTCGACTTCGCCCGCAACCGCCGCGAGTACTCGATGTCGGAGCGCCTCGCCAACGAAATCCTCGACTCGCTCCAGCAGGGCGGCGGTGCGTGGAAGCGCAAGGACGACATCTACCGCATGGCCCAGGCCAATAAGGCCTTCGCCCACTACCGCTGGTAGAGAGGCCATGAGGCAGCGCCTGGCTGTGTCCTCGGTCGGGCAGATCGGGTCACGCACTGGAGTGCGCTCCCCTCACTGCCCTCCCTGCGTCCTTGCCAGCCACCGCCTCATGGCCTCTCTAGGTTTTAGGAATGAGTAAACCCATCCTCGCCGTCGATGTTGACGGGGTCATCTCCTTGTTTGGATTCGACGAGCCGCCCGACCGCACCGAAGCCAAGTTCGAGCTGGTTGACGGGATGGTGCACTGCATCTCGCTGATGGCGGGATTCCGCCTAAAGCGGCTGAGTCAGCTCTATGACCTGGTCTGGGCCACCGGCTGGGAGGACAAAGCCAACGACTACCTGCCCAACATCCTCGGCCTACCCGAGCTGCCGTTCCTCAGCTTCGACGGCGCCGCCCGTTTCGGCTCGGCTCACTGGAAGCTGGGACCGCTGGACGAGTACGGCAAGGGGCGGCCGCTGGCCTGGATCGACGACAACTTCGACGAGAGCTGCTACGAGTGGGCCCGGGGGCGCGAGGAGCCGACCCTGCTCGTCCCGACCGAGCCCCACCTCGGCCTCGAGGAGGTCCAGTTCGAAGCACTGACCGCCTGGGCCAACGGCCTTTAGGCCCTCTACACTGGGCCAATGGAGGGATGGCTTCCGATCTTCTTCCTTCTGGTCGTGCTGAAGATCCCGGTCTTCGGCGCGCTATGGCTCGTCTGGTGGGCCAGCAAGGCGCCCGAGTCCGACGGCTCAGCTGAAGACTCCGGCAACGGCTTCAACCGCTGGCGCCCGCAGCCCATCCGGCCTCGCGGACCCCAACACGGCTCTCACGGAGGCGGTGCGTTGAGGAGGAGACGGGGTTCCCCTCCTTCCCGCTGGGTTTTTCGCCGGGAGCCCGGGCTCTCTCGCCGAGTGGTCAGGGCGAAAAACGGGACGCCGCTGGTCAGGAGGGGAACCCCGTCTCCTCCTACTAAGCCCCCTGTCTAGTTCGCCTTCGCTCGCGACGAATCTCTCTTAGATAGGGGTAGAAGTCGACCTCGATCGTGTGGCGCTTCGAGCTTACGAAGCGCTTATCCATCCAACGTTCGTAAGCTGAAATCTCCTTGCGCATCTCCTCGGCAGCCGGTAGCGCTGCGGCCTCCGTGAGCAGGTCGACGATCCATTCGGATTGGGCCTCAGCCAGCGGCATGATTGGGCCCAGGGGCTGGATGAAGCCGATGAAGTAGAGGCCTGGGTTCTCTACGGAGACTGCGCGTTTGTAGAGCGGCATGCGGTTGTCCTGGGCGGCGAAGACGCCCTCGCCGAGGAACGGGAACTCGATCTCGTAGCCCGTGCAGTAGACGACGAGGTCGATCTCCTCTTCGCTGCCGTCGTCGAAGCGCACGACGCGGCCGGCGGCGAAGCGCTCGATGTTCGGCTTGACCGTGATGTCACCGTGGCCGATCCGGGGCAGGAGCTCAGAGGAGACCGTCGGGTGAGCCTCGAGCAGCTTGTGATCGGGCTTTGGCAAGCCGTAGTCGGTCATTTCGCCGACCGTCATCTTCAGCAGCCGGTTCATGAAGACGCGCCGGACCGACATCGGCAGGTAGGTGCTGATCGGCGGCGCCGATTCGTCGATCGGTTTGCCGCCAAGGAACTTCGGCAGCACATAAGCGCCGCGCCGCATCGCGAGGAAGGTCTTCTCGGCGATTCGGCTCGACTCGACCGCTACGTCGACGGCTGAGTTGCCGATTCCCAGCACCAGCACGCGTTTGCCCTCGAGCACGTCGGGCTCGCGGTAGTGATGGACGTGCATCTGCTCGCCCTCGTAGACCTCGGCGCCGGGGAAGGAAGGTTCTGGCCAGCGCGGCTTCCAGTGGTGGCCGTTGGCGACGAGAACGGCCCGGTAGGTCTCTATCCGCCGGTTGCCCTCGGCATCCTCGACCGTTACGTCCCACCCCTCCCCGGTCGGGTCGGCGGCGACGACCTCGGTGTCGAAGGAGATCTTCTCCTTCAACCCGAACCGCTCTGCGTAGTCGTCGAAGTACCTGGCCACCTGCCAATGGCTTGGGTAGTCCGGGTAGTCCTCGGGCATCGGGAATGCCTTGTAGGACATGAGCTTGCGAGCGCTGTTTATGTGCAACGAGCGATACGCCGACGACGTCCCATTGTCGTTCTCATAACGCCAGTTCCCGCCAATCATCGACCCCTTCTCGAAGCAGTCGAACGGAACCCCGCGCGCACCGAGCACCTGGCAAGCAGTCAAGCCGGACGAGCCGGCGCCAATGATGCAGACCTTTTCCGATTTGGCCACGCAGCCAAATCTACCCATCACGGCTGTAGGTGGGAGGGCCGGGGTGCCCCTCCCCAGGCACAGGGGTGAGCAGGTTCACCCCTTGGGTCCGTAGAGCGAAAGGGAGATCCGTTCGAAGCTGAGCCCATCGGATTCAAAACAACGAAAGGACACTCCGATGACTCGCAAGACCCGCTCATTCCGCCCCTCCCCCGCCATTGTGATCAGCTGCCTGGCGCTGTTCCTGGCCTTTACCGGCTCCGCCCTGGCGGTCGGCAAAAACACCGTCCGCTCGGCGCAGATCGTCGACAGCACGGTCCGCACCGTTGACCTCCGCGACAACGCGGTCACCTCGCCCAAAATCGCCGACGCCACCGTGACGGCCACCGACCTCGGCACCGACTCGGTCGGCAGCGACGAGATCGCCAAAGACGCGGTCAAAACGGATGAGATCGCCGACAACGCGGTCGCCTCCCCCGAGGTGGCTCCGGACTCGCTCACCGCAGGCGACCTGGCCGCCAACTCGGTCGGCAGCTCTGAGGTCGCCGACCAGTCGCTGACCCAGGCTGACCTGGGCACCAACTCGGTCGGCGAAACCGAGGTTGCCTCCGACGCAATCAGCGCCGACGAGCTGACCACGGTTACCGTGCGCACCAACGCCACGACGATCAACAACGGCGACACCGGCGGCGTCAGCGTCGGCTGTGCTGCCGGTGAGCAGATCATCTCCGGCGGCGGCCAGCCCGGCAAATACGGGGTCGAGATGACCTCGAGCATCCCCAGCGGCAACGGCTGGCTCTACCAGGTGAAAAACGCCAGCGGCTTCAACACCACGATCACCGTCTACGCCCTCTGTCTCGCGGCGTAGCCCAAACACCCGCCTCGAAAATGAAGCCTTGTGCCCCCTATGAGGGGCACAAGGCTTCATCTGGCGCTCAAAGGCGGCGGAGCTCGAGTAGAGCTCTGTCGTCGTTTTGCGTTCATGGGGAGGGGCGGGCATGCCCCTCCAGGGGAACTTGTGAGCCGCAGAGCGTCTATCCCTGTGCCAAGTGCGGGCGCGGGTTCCGTCGGAGGGGCATGCCCGCCCCTCCCCACTTACGCCGGTTTGTCCTCCGAGCTCTGCTCGATCTCCTGCGCCAGCTCCTCGAGCTCCTCCGCAAACGAAGGCCCGAAGCTCTCCACAGGCGTCTCGTCCCCGTCGACGCCCAGCTCTGCCGCCAGCTCGTCTTCGTCGAGCAGGTCGTCGTCTGAGGGCGGCTCGATCGGGATCGCCGGCTCGACCGCCAGCGTGCGGTAGTGCTTGAGCCCGGTCGCGGCGGGGATCAGCTTGCCGATGATGACGTTCTCCTTGAGGCCGACCAGCTTGTCGCGTTTGCCCTCCAGCGCCGCATCGGTGAGCACCTTGGTCGTCTCCTGGAAGGAGGCCGCGGAGAGGAATGACTCGGTCGCCAGCGAGGCCTTGGTGATGCCGAGGATGACCTCCTCGCCTTTAGCCGCCGTGCCGCCATCCGCCTTGATCTGTTTGTTGAGCCGTTTGAGCGCGCCCCGATCCTCGAGCTGACCGGGCAGCAGTTCGGTCGAGCCCTTCGAATCGATCCTCGTCTTGCGCAGCATCTGCCGCGCGATCAGCTCGATGTGCTTGTCGTTGATGTCGACGCCCTGTGCCCGGTAGACCTTCTGCACCTCGGCGACGAGGTAGAGCTCGACATCGGTGCGGCCGCGGATCGCCAGCAGGTCAGCCGGGTACAGCGAGCCCTCATTGAGCTGCTGGCCGACCTCGACCTTCTCGCCATCGGCGACGTGCAGGCGGGTGCGGGGCGGGAAGCTGTAGCTGTGCTCCTCGCCGCTCGACTCGGTGATGATCACTTTCAGCGCTTTGTCGGTTTCCTCGACCGTGACCTTGCCGGCCTCTTCGGCCATCTGTGCGAGGCCCTTCGGTTTGCGCGCCTCGAAGAGCTCGACGATGCGTGGCAGGCCCTGGGTGATGTCCTGGCCGGCGACGCCGCCGGTGTGGAAGGTACGCATGGTCAGCTGGGTGCCGGGCTCGCCGATCGACTGGGCGGCGATGATGCCCACCGCGTCGCCGATGTCGACGGTCGATCCGGTCGCCGGAGCAACCCCGTAACAGGCCCGGCAAACGCCAGACTCCGCCTCGCACTTCAGCGTCGAGCGGACCGGGATCGTGATCTCCTCGTCGCCGAAGGCATCGGCGATCGCCTCGACGTCCGGGAGGGTGATCTCCTGGTTGCGCTTGAGCAGTTCCCGGCCGCGTTTCGTTTCCAGCTTTTTCGCCGCGAGGCGGCCAAAGAGGTTGTCATTGAGCGAGCCGTCGTCCTTGCGCAGCGCCATCTCGATGTGTTCTTTGGTTTTGCAGTCCTCGTCGCGGACGATCACGTCCTGGGCGACGTCGACCAGGCGCCGGGTCAGGTAGCCCGAGTCGGCCGTGCGCAGCGCCGTGTCGGCCAGGCCCTTTCGAGCACCGTGGGTCGAGATGAAGTACTCGAGCACCGAGAGGCCCTCCATGAAGTTGGCCTTGATCGGCCGCTCGATGATTTCGCCTTTCGGATTGGCCATCAGACCGCGCATCCCGGCCAGCTGGCGAATCTGTTTGAACGAGCCTCGGGCGCCCGAGTTGGCCATCATGAAAATCGGGTTGAGCTCGTCGAGGTTGTCCTCCATCGCCTGGGCAACCTCGTCGGTCGCTTTGTTCCATTCCCCGGTGACCGCCTCGTGGCGCTCCTCGGCGGTGATGTAGCCGTCGTCGTACTGACCCTGGATCGCCGCCGTCTGCTTCTCGTAGCGATCGAGGATCTCCGCCTTGCTGGGCGGCGAGACGACGTTGTTCTTGGCGACCGTGATTCCGGCCTGACTGGCGTAGTGGAAACCGAGGTCCTTGAAGGCGTCCAAGACCCGCGAAACCGCGGGGGCACCGTAAGCCTCGACCAGGTCGGAGACCATCTCGTTGACGTCGCGCTTCTTCAGCGCTTGGTTGGCGAAGACGAAGCCCTCCGGATCGAACTCGTCGCCGAGCGCTGCAGCGAGGGCCCGCTCGATCTTTTCGTTGAAGATGATCCGCCCGACCGTGGTCAGGAAGTGCTCGTGCCCGGCCCGCCGGTACTCGGCCAGGTCGTGCAGCTTGCAACCGCCGTTCTCGTAGACGAGCTCGGCCTCCTGCGCAGAGCGGAACACCTTCGGCGCGTTGCCGTTGGGGCTCTTGCCCTTCTTCAGCTCTTCGTCGCGCTTGGCCAGCTCGTCGGCCGCGGGGCCGTAGGTGAGGTAGTAGATCCCCAGCACCATGTCCTGGGTCGGCGTCGCCAGCGGCGCGCCGTGGGCGGGTGAGAGGATGTTGTTCGCCGACAGCATAAGAATTCGCGCCTCGGCCTGGGCCTCGGCGGAGAGCGGCACATGGACCGCCATCTGGTCGCCGTCGAAGTCGGCGTTGAAGGCATGGCAGACCAGCGGGTGGACCTGGATCGCCTTGCCCTCGACCAGGATCGGTTCGAATGCCTGGATGCCGAGACGGTGCAGGGTCGGTGCGCGGTTGAGCAGCACCGGGTGCTCGTGGATGACTTCCTCGAGCACGTCCCAGACCTCGGGCACCATCGACTCGACCATCTTCTTGGCCGCCTTGATGTTCTGCACCGCTTTGCGCTCGACCAGCTGGGCCATGATGAATGGCTTGAAGAGCTCCAGCGCCATGAGCTTGGGCAGGCCGCACTGCTGCAGCTGCAGGCTCGGGCCGGAGACGATCACCGAACGGCCCGAGTAGTCGACGCGCTTGCCGAGCAGGTTCTGGCGGAAGCGGCCCTGCTTGCCCTTGAGCATGTCCGAGAGCGACTTCAGCGGGCGGTTGCCCGGCCCGGTGACGGGACGGCCGCGGCGGCCGTTGTCGAACAGCGCGTCGACGGCCTCCTGCAGCATCCGCTTCTCGTTGTTGACGATGATCTCGGGCGCGCCGAGGTCGAGCAGCCTTTTCAGCCGGTTGTTGCGGTTGATCACGCGCCGGTAGAGATCGTTGAGATCGGAGGTGGCGAAGCGGCCGCCGTCGAGCTGCACCATCGGGCGCAGCTCCGGCGGAATCACCGGCACGGAGTCGAGGATCATCCAGTCCGGCTTGTTCTCGGAGTTGAGGAAGGCGGAAGCGACCTTCAGCCGCTTCACCGCGCGGGCCTGTTTCTGGCCTTTGGAGCTGTTGATGACCAGCTCGAGCTCCTCGCATTCGGCAGCGAGGTCGACCTGTTCGAGCAGGTCGCGCACGGCTTCCGCACCCATGCCACCGCGGAAGTACTCACCCCAGCCGAACGGCGAGCCGAAGCGGTCCTTGAGCTCACGGAAGACCGTCTCGTCGTTGACGACGTCCTTCGGCTTCATCTCAGTGAAGATCTTCCAGACTTCGTCCATCCGCTCGATCGCCTCTTCGATGTAGGCCTCGGTGTCGGAGATCTCCGCCTCGAACGTCTTGCGCAGCTCTTTGATCAGTTTGGCGCGCTCGTCGTCCTTCAGCTTGCGCAGCTGCGTCGCGGTCAGCTTCAGCGAGTCGGCCCAGATGTGGTCGTCGTCGTCGAACTTTTCCTGGCCGCCCTCTTCGAGGTACTTGACCCGCCGCTCCAGCGACTCGGCGAGCTCCTGAGTCCGTTTCTGTCGTTCGGCCTCGTAGCCATCGGTGACTTTTTTGACTTCCTTCTCGAGTTTGCCGAGGTCTTTGTCGCGGGCCTCGGTGTCAACCCACGTCACCATCGAAGCAGCGAAGTAGAGAACCTTCTCCAGCTCTTTGGGAGCCATGTCGATCAGGTAGCCGATCCGGCTCGGAACGCCCTTGAAGAACCAGATGTGAGAGACCGGCGAAGCGAGGTCAACGTGACCCATGCGCTCGCGGCGGACCTTGGAGCGGGTCACCTCGACCCCGCAGCGCTCGCAGACGATGCCCTTGTAGCGGACCCGCTTGTACTTGCCGCAGTAGCACTCCCAGTCCTTGGTCGGACCGAAGATGCGCTCGCAGAAAAGGCCGTCTTTCTCCGGCTTCAGCGTGCGGTAGTTGATCGTCTCCGGCTTGGTGACCTCTCCCCAGCTCCAGGAGCGGATCTTCTTCGAGGAAGCGAGGCCAATCTCGATCGCGTCGAAGTTGTTGATGTCGATCATCAGTCCTCCACCTTCGTCTCTTCTTTGGCCTCGGCCTCGGCCCCGTCGGCCGTAGCTCCGCTTCCGTTCCCGTCACCGCTGCCACCCTCGCCCTCGGCGATCACCTGCTCCTCTTTCTCATCGGCGGCCCCGTTGGAGCTGTCGGCTCGGACCCCGGTCAGGTCCATACCCAGCTCCTCGGCCGCTTTCAGCAGGTCGTCGTCCTCCTCGGAGATCTCGACGTCGCCGCCTTCGGAGACGACGTTGGCGTCGAGCGAGAGGCTCTGGATCTCCTTCAACAGGACTTTGAAGGACTCCGGGATCGAGGGCTCGGGGATGTTCTCGCCCTTGACGATCGCCTCGTAGGCCTTGACCCGGCCGACCGTGTCGTCGGACTTGACCGTGAGCATCTCCTGCAGCGTGTACGCCGCGCCATAGGCCTCCAGCGCCCAGACCTCCATCTCGCCGAAGCGCTGGCCGCCGAACTGCGCCTTGCCGCCCAGCGGCTGCTGGGTGACGAGCGAGTAGGGGCCGGTCGAGCGGGCGTGGATCTTGTCGTCGACCAGATGCAGCAGCTTGAGGATGTACATGTAGCCGACCGTGACCTTGCCCTCGTAGGGCTCGCCGGTGCGGCCGTTGTAGAGCTGCATCGTGCCCTCGGCACGGGCGCCGGCACGCTCGCGCTTGTCGACACCGAGGTCGACGCCGCGCTCTTCGTTCTGCTCCTGCCACTGGACCAGGGCCTCATCGACGTCCTCGACGCTGGCGCCGTCGAAGACCGAGGTCGCCACGTAGACGCGACCGTCGCCCTCGTCGGAGTGGGCCTGTTTGTAGGCCTCGGAGCCGTCGTCGTACCAGCCGTTGCCGGCAACCCAGCCGAGGTGCGTCTCGAGCACCTGGCCGATGTTCATCCGGCTCGGCACGCCGAGCGGGTTGAGGATGACGTCGACGGGGGTGCCGTCGGCGAGGTGAGGCATGTCCTCTTCGGGCACGATCTTCGAGATCACACCCTTGTTCCCGTGGCGGCCGGCGAGCTTGTCGCCCTCGGCGATCTTGCGCTTGGTCGCGACGTAGACGCGGACCAGGTCGTTGACGCCGGGGGGCAGATCGTCGCCGTCGTCGCGGCTGAAGGTGAGCACGTCGATGACGACGCCACCCTCGCCGTGCGGGACCTTCAGCGAGGTGTCGCGGACCTCGCGCGCCTTCTCCTTGAAGATCGCGCGGATCAGCTTCTCCTCGGCGGTCAGCTCGGTCTCGCCCTTCGGCGTCACCTTGCCGACCAGCAGGTCGCCCGAGATCACCTCGGCGCCGACGCGGACGATGCCGCGCTCGTCGAGGTTGCGCAGGCTCTCCTCGGAGCGGTTGGGGATATCGCGGGTGATCTCCTCGTCGCCGAGCTTGGTCGTGCGGGCGTCGATCTCGTACTCCTCGATGTGGATCGAGGTCATCTCGTCGTCCTTGACCAGACGCTCGGAGAGGATGATCGCGTCCTCGAAGTTGTAGCCCTCCCAGGACATGAAGGCGACCAGGCAGTTCTTGCCCAGGGCGATCTCGCCACCGGCGGTCGAGGAACCGTCGGCGAGCACGTCGCCCTCCTTCACTCTCTGGCCGCTGGAGACGATCGGCCGCTGGTGGATGATCGTGCCCTGGTTCGAGCGCATGAACTTGTGCAGCGGGTACTCGTCCTTCTTCGAGCCCGAGGTGACGACGATCGACTCAGAGTCGACGTGGCTGACCTCGCCGTCCTCCTTGGCGAGCGTGACGTCGCCGGTGTCGACCGCGGCGCGGCGCTCCATGCCGGTGCCGATCAGCGGCGGCTCCGGTTTGAGCAGCGGCACGGCCTGGCGCTGCATGTTCGAGCCCATCAGCGCCCGGTTGGCGTCGTCGTGCTCGAGGAACGGGATCAACGCCGTCGCCACCGACCAGATCTGGGTCGGCGAGACGTCCATCAAGTCGACTTCCTTGGGAGCCGCGGTCGCGTACTCCTGCTCGCCGGCGCGGACCAGGACCTGTGGGCCTTTCAGCTTGCCCGTCTTCTCGTCGAACTCGGAGTTCGCCTGGGCGATCACCTTGTCCTCGTCCTGGGTGGCGTCGTAGTGGACGATCTTGTCCGTGACGACGCCGTCCTTGACCACCCGGTAGGGGGTCGTGACGAAGCCGTGCTCGGAGATTTCGGCGTAGGAGGCGAGCGAGCCCATCAGGCCGATGTTCGGACCCTCCGGGGTCTCGATCGGGCACATCCGGCCGTAATGGGTCGGGTGCACGTCGCGGACCTCGATCGGGGCGCGCTCACGGGTCAGGCCGCCGGCGCCCAGGGCCGAGAGCCGGCGCCGGTGCGTGAGCCCGGAGAGGCTGTTGGTCTGGTCCATGAACTGCGACAGCTGCGAGGAGCCGAAGAACTCCTTCAGCGCCGCCACGACCGGGCGGATGTTGATGATCGTCTGCGGCGTGATCGCGTCGGCGTCTTCGGTGGTCAGCCGCTCGCGGACAACTCGCTCCATCCGGTAGAGGCCGATCCGGAAGGCCTCCTGGATCAGCTCGCCGACGGTGCGCAGGCGGCGGTTGCCGAAGTGCTCGTACTCGTCGAGGTGCTCGGCGACCGGCTCGCGCGGGTAGGTGATCGCCTCCGCGGCGTAGTCTTTGATCGGGTGCTCCTCGTCGATCTCCTCGGGGATCCCGAGCAGCTTCGGCAGGCTCACCAGCTCCTTGATCAGGGCGATGATGTCGTCGTGGGTGAGGACCCGGTTGTCGAGGTCGATGTCGAGGTCGAGCCGGGCGTTGAGCTTGTAGCGGCCGACCCGGGTCAGGTCGTAGCGCTTGGGATCGAAGAAGAGCTGCTCGAGCAGCGCTTTGGCAGCGTCGACTGAGGGCGGCTCCCCCGGGCGCTGCTTTTTGAACAGCTCGATCAGGGCGCCTTCTTCTGAGCGGGTCGCCTCGGTGTCGGCCTCGACCGTGTGCCTGAGGTAGACCGAGTTGTCGAACATCTTGAGGATCTGCTCGTCCTCGACGTAGCCCATCGCGCGCAGCAGCACCGTCACCGGCAGTTTGCGCTTGCGGTCGATGCGGACGAAGACTTTGCCTTTTTTGTCGACTTCGAGCTCCAGCCAGGAGCCGCGGGCCGGCATCAGGTTGGCGATGAAGACCTGTTTTTCAGGATCCTTCGGCGCCATCACGTAAGCGCCGGGCGAACGCACGAGCTGGGTGACGACGACGCGCTCGGTGCCGTTGATGATGAACGTGCCGCGCTCGGTCATCCACGGGAAATCGCCCATGAAGACGGCCTGCTCACGAATCTCGCCGGTCTCCTTGTTCTGGAAAGCGACGGTCGCCGTCAGCGGCCGTGAGTACGTCATGTCCTTCTCGCGACACTCCTCGATCGAGTGCGGCGGATCCTCGAATTTGAACTCGCTGAAGACGATGGCGAGATTCCCCGTGTAGTCCTCGATCGGGGATATGTCGTTGATCGTCTCTCGCAGCCCGCCCGCCTTGGGATCCGTCAGCTCTGCGAAGGAGCGACGTTGGATATCGATCAGGTGGGGGACCTCGAGAGGGTTCTGCAGTCGGGAGAAACTCCTACGGGTTACGGGGGCAGCGTTGGAACGTGCCAAGTCGGCGACTCCTCAGACGGTCAGAGGGACGTGGATACAGCGCAGATACGGGCAGGGGATGACAACGGGCGCGCGACCACGGAAAATAACACACGCGGGCGCTCGGCTGCGCAGCCGGCTCCCCGCCCGGGGTCCGACCGCGCAAGATCGGGCTTTATTTGAGCTCGACGGTGGCGCCTGCCTCCTCGAGTTCCCCTTTGATCTTCTCGGCTTCGTCGCGTTCGATGCCCTCTTTGATCGCTTTCGGGGCCTCGTCGACAATCGCCTTGGCCTCTTTCAGACCGAGTCCAGTGGCAGCGCGGACGACCTTGATCACCGGCACTTTTTGTCCGCCGACCTCGGTCAGGACCACGTCGACCGTGGAGGACTCTTCTCCGCCACCGTCGCCGTCACCGGCCGGGGCGCCTGCAGCAGCGGGGGCCGCAGCTGCGACCGCGGTCGCCGACACGCCGAACTCCTCCTCGAGCGCTTTGATCCGCTCGGAGAGCTCGAGCACCGAGATGCCTTTCAGCTCCTCGATCCAATCCTCAGTTTTGACTTTGGTAGCCATCTACTCCTCTTCCTTGCTGTCGTCGTCAGAAGTCTCTTCTTGCTCAGAAATCTCGTCGGGCTCAGACCCCTCAGCCGCGGGTCCTGTCGATGCAGGGGACCCACCACCCCCTGCGGTAGCTGAAGCTTCCTCGGGGGTGGTCCCCCCTGCATCGCCACCCGCGGAAGGGGCGTCTGCGTCCTCCGCAGCGTCGGGCGCGTCGGCGTCATCTGCCGGCGGCGAGGAGGGGGTCTCCTCAGCTGCCGGCGCCTCGTCCTCAGCTGGTGCCTCCTCGGCGGCCGGTGCCTCTCCTGAGACCAAACCTTTCTCGGCGATTTGACCGAGCTGCAAGGCGAGGCCCTGGATCATTGAGCCCAAGCCGCGGACCAGGCCGGTAAGCGGGCTGGCGACGACGCCGGCGAGCTGGCCGTCGAGCACTTCGCGGGCGGGCAGGCGGGCGATCGACTTGAACTTTTCCTCGTCGAGGCCGAGGTCACCCATGAAGCCGCCCTTGAAGGTGAGGACCTCATGCTCTTTGTTGAAGGTCGAGATCGCCTTCGCCGCCTGGGCGGTGTCGCCACGGACGAAGGTAAGCGCGGTCGGGCCCTGCAGGAATTCGGCTAGGCGGTCCTCGCCAACCTGCTCGGCCGCCCGTTTGGTGAGTCGGTTCTTGACGATGCGGAAGCTGGCATCGGCCTCGCGTAGCTTGCCGCGCAGTTCAGCCGCCTGCGGCACGCTGATGCCGCGGTAGTCGACCGCGAAGATCGCTTCGGCGCCCTCGATCTGGGCGGCGATCTCCTCGATTGCTTGTGCCTTTTCGTCTCTGTTCATCGTTCACCTGCACCGGGCTTCTGGGCAGTGCCCTGCCGGTGGTCTCGGGGTCGCGCGGCGGGGGAGTTTAGGCGGTCGCCGGCTCCGGTGCAGCCTCGGTGGCCTCTGCGGTCGCCCCCGTGGCCGCCTCGCGTTCGCCGGTCTTGCCCGCGTCAACGCGGATTCCGGGGCCCATCGTCGTCGTCAGCGTCGCCGAGAGGATGTACTTGCCCTTCGAGGAGGAGGGTTTGGCGCGGACGACCTCGTCGATCACCGCGAGGCAGTTGTCGAGCAGTTTCTGCTCGTCGAAGCTGGCCTTGCCGATCGCCAGATGGATGATCGCCTGGCGGTCGGTGCGGTACTCGATCTTGCCCGACTTCGACTCTCCGACCGCTTTCTCGATGTCGTCGGTGACGGTGCCCACCTTGGGGTTCGGCATCAGGCCCTGCGGACCGAGCACGCGGCCGAGCTGGCCAACCGATTTCATCATGTCGGGGGTCGAGATCGCGACGTCGAAGCCGGTCCAGCCCTCCTGGACTTTCTCGACCAGATCCTGGCCACCGACGAAGTCCGCGCCCGCCGCCTCGGCGTCGCGCGCCTGCCGGCCTTCGGCGAAGACCGCGACCGTCACGTCTTTGCCGAGCCCGTGGGGCAGGGCGAGGGTGCCGCGCAGCTGCTCCTCGGCATGGCGGACGTTGACGCCGAGCCGCATGTGCAGCTCGACCGTCTCGTCGAAGCCGGCGCTGGCCGTCTCCTTGATCAGGGAGATCGCCTCGACCGGCGGGTACTCGTGCTCGCGCTGAACTTTGCCGAGCTGTTTGCGGTAGCGCTTGCCGTGGGCCATGGCTATTTGACGTCCACGCCCATCGAGCGGGCGGTGCCGGCGATGATCTTCGAGGCGGCGTCGAGGTCGTTGGCGTTGAGGTCGGGCATCTTGCGCTCGGCGATCTGGCGGACCTGATCCATCGAGATCGTGCCGACTTTGTTGACGTGCGGCTCGCCCGAGCCTTTCTTGATCCCGATCGCTTCGCGGATCAAGACCGCAGCCGGTGGGGTCTTGGTGATGAAGCTGAACGAGCGATCCTCATAAACGGTGATCTCGACCGGGATGATCGTGCCGCCCTCGCTCTGGGTCTGGGCGTTGAAGGCTTTGCAGAACTCCATGATGTTGACGCCGTGCTGGCCCAGCGCGGGGCCGACCGGCGGAGCCGGGTTGGCGTTGCCAGCCTGGATCTGCAGCTTGATGAGGGTGAGGACTTTTTTCGCCATTGGGATCGGGGAGGGTAGCGGGCTTGGCTAGATCTTCTTGACCTGGTCGTAGTTGACCTCGACCGGCGTCTCGCGGCCGAAGATCGAGACCAGCACCTTGAGTTTGGCGGCGTCCTCGTTGATCTCGGCGATCTCGCCGGAGAAGTCGGAGAGCGGACCGGAGATGACTTTGACCGACTCACCGATCGAGAACTGGGCCTGGGTGCGAGGCCGCTCAGCGGTCTCGCGGTGCAGCAGGCGGTCGACCTCCGGTTTGGAGAGCGGCACCGGCTTGTTGCGGGAGCCGACGAAGCCGGTCACGCCGGGGGTGTTCTTGACCAGGCCCCAGGCGTCGTCGGTCATCTCCATGTTGACCAGGACATAGCCGGGCATCGTCCGTTTCTCTTTCGATTCTTTCTGGCCTTCTTTGTTGACCTCCATCACCTGCTCGGTCGGCACCACGACCTGGCGCACGTTGCGGTTCTGGGCCATCGTTTGAACCCGGTGCTCGAGATTGTGCTTGACCTTGTTCTCGTGCCCGGAGTAGGTGTTGATCACGTACCAGCGATACATCTGGAGGTCGCCTTTGTCTTGGGATCCCGCTAGAGGATCTGCTTGATGAGGAAGCTGAAGGCGCTGTCGAGAGCGCCGAGATAGGCGGCGGCGACGGCGACGAAGACGATCGTCACCGCGGTTGCCTGGACGAGCGTGTCGCGGTCGGGCCACTGGACTTTGCGCAGCTCCGCCCAGCAGGAGGCGAGGAAGCCGATGACGCCGCCGCGCTGGCGCTTTTCCGCCTGCGCCTGCTTCTGGCGCTTGGCGAGTTGCTCGCTCTCGCGGCGCTTCTGCTCCTCGCGCTGGCGCTTCTCCGCCTGCTTGGCCGCCTTCGCCTCGGCGCGGCGCTGGCTGCGGCCTTTGAGCGAGTCGGGCGTTTCGAGATCGGCTTCGGACGCGCCGAGCGCAATCCCCGCCTCGACCGCCTCGACCTCGGCGACGTCGCCCGAGACCGGCACCTGGGTGTCGTGCTGGGCCCGCGACTCGGACTTGCGGCTATCGCCGGAGCGTTTCTGCGCTTCGGCTTCGCGGGCGCGTTTCTCCGCCTTGCGCTGTGCGCGGGTCTTGGCCATCGTCCCTTACCGAGTCTCCTTGTGCGCCGTGTGCTTGCCGCACCAGCGGCAGTACTTGCGCAGCTCAACTCGGTCCGGCGAATTTCGCCGCGACTTGTTGGTCTGGTAGTTACGCCGCTTGCAGTCTTCGCAAGCCAGCGTTACCGCGATGCGGACATCTCCGCGTGCCATGTTCTCCTCGTTGCCTGAACGACGTCGTTACAAGAGAAAACCCCGGGCCGAGGCGCGAGGCTGAACGAAAGAATAGCGCCAAGCGGGGGTTGGGCGCAGCGCCCCTGAGCGGTTCAGAGGCCGAGGGTTTTGGCGATGATCGTGCGCTGGATCTCGGAGGTGCCGCCGTAGATGGTCGAGACCATGGTCGCGCGCACGAGGCGCTCCATGTCGTACTCGGAGGAGTAGCCGTAGCCGCCCATCAGCTGCATGCCCTCGACGGCGACGCGTTTGGCGACCTCGGTGACGTGCAGCTTCACCATCGAGGCCTCGCGCGGCAGCATCCGTCCCGGGTCCTCGTCGGTCAGGGAGGCGACCCAGCGGGTCATCAAGCGAGCCGACTCGATTTCGGTGGCCATGTCGGCGAGGCGGTGCTGGAGCGCCTGGAAGGAGCCGATCGGGCGGCCGAACTGCTTGCGCTCCTTGACGTAGGCGAGCGCGTCGTCGAAGGCGCGCTGAGCGATGCCGAGCATCGTCGCGGCGAGGATCAGCCGCTCGACGTTGAGCCCGGCCATCAGCTGGGTCCAGGCCTGGTCGACCTCGCCGAGCAGGGCATCGGCCGGCGCCTCGACGTCGGTCAGGTAGAGCGTGTTGGTCTCTTCGCCGCCCATCGTCTTGATCGGGACGATCTCCAGGCCCTTGGTCTCGCGCGGCAGCCAGATCATCGAGAGGCCCTCGTGCTTTGACTCGCCCTTGGTGGTGCGGCAGACGACGAGAATGTGGTCGGCGATGTGGGCGTTGGAGATGAAGACCTTCTGGCCGTTGAGGACGAAGCCGCCGTCGAGGGGCTCGGCCGAGGTGGTGAGCGAGCCGACGTCGGAGCCGGCCTCCGGCTCGGTCATCGCGATCGCCTCGACCGCGCCGCCGGCGATGCCGCCGAGGATCTCCTTCTTCTGCTCCTCGGTGCCGAAGCGCTGGGTGGCGCCGGCGACGATCAGCGTCGTCGCGTAGCCGCCGACCGGGGCGAGGCCGCGCGAGGTCTCCTCCATGAAGAGGCAGGCGTCGAGCATCGAGCCGCCCGACCCGCCGTACTCCTCGGGGATCGTCACCCCGAGCCAGCCCAGCTCCGCCATCTGCTTGTAGATGTCGAAGTTGTGGTGGGTCTTGTGGCCGTCGGTGAGCTTCTCGCGCTGCTCCTGCGTACCGCACTCGCGCTGACAGAAGTCGCGGATGGCGGCGACGAAGTCCTCTTGCTCGTGGGTCAGCGAGAAGTCCATGCGCGGGGCAGACTAGTGGAGCTGCTGGGTGGCCTGGGGCCCGGCTAGGAGGCGGTTCCCGGAATCACTTTGCCCAACGCCGCGTTCACCGCGGTGGCCGTGAGGCCCCAGACGAAGAGGGCGCTGTAGTTGAGCACCGGGTCGGAGCCGAAGGTGGAGTTGTCGAGGTAGAGCTCTTTGAGGCCGGCGATGACGAAGCCGAAGACGAGCAGCCCGCGCAGCAGCCAGGGAAGCCCGTGGATGCTGAGCAAGCTGATCGTCCTCAACGGGTGGACGATCGCGTCCCACAGCCGTTTCAGGCCCCCCTCGATCCAGATGGCGAAACGGACGAGCGGTCCGGGAGGCGGCGGGGAGGGCTGCTTCGCATCGAAGGCGACGTTTTCGTCGAGTGCCTGCGCTTGCAGTTTGTCGTGCTGAACCCTGTCGGGGGAGCGCGCGTTTCGCAGGTCGGTGCGAGCCGAGTTTGCGGCGCCCTTGTCTCCCTGCTCGACAGCACCGCGAAAGTCCAGTAGCCATTTGCGGACGTCGTCGGGGAGTCGGCCGTCGTTCGCCCTTTCGATCTCGGCCACCCAAGCTCGCACTTCCGGTAGCCATTTGGCTTCCTCCTCGAGCGAGGCGCGGGCCGTTTTCGCCTCGGTCAACTTGCCGCGGCGGGCCAGATCGCGAGCGGCCCTGAACCGATCCTCCAGCAATACCCAGTCCCCAGGATCGAGCTCGGTACGGACCCGCTTTTCGGCGACGCGCAGCTCGCGCAGCTCTTCGCCGCGCGGTTTGTTCCGCCCCGCCAACCAGACCAGGAGCTGCACGAACAGGGCCGCCAGCAACACGACGACTGCCCAGAACGGGCCAGACTTCACGTCCAGTTCGAGCGGCAGCGCCACGCGTTTCTCCGCCCCCCTCAGGGTCAGGTAGATCGCTCCCGTGTAGTGACCCGGGTTGACCTCGTCGCGATCGACCGCGATTGGCTCCAGCCAGGAGATCCGCATGGGTGGCCGCGTGAATGCCTGCATGGTTGGCTCTACGGCGCCGTTCGGGGGCACCTGGCCACCCGGGTTGCGGTTGAGCGCCACCTGCACGGCGGTGATTTCGGCCGGGCTCTGGGAGCCGTTATTCACCTGGGGTGAGAAGTCGTCGCGCCGCGCGCTTCTACGCGTCAGGAACTCGAGGTTCTCGCCCGGCCCACAGGAGAAGCCGCTGCAGCTGATGACCTGCACGGTCAGCGACGCGGATGCGCTGCCAACCAGGCCGATGTCCGCCGCGCCGGCGACCACGACCGTGAGCGGAATCCGGCAGTGACCGTTGCCGGCGTGAATCGCGCCGCTGTATTCGCCGGCGAAGCGGGCTCCTTCGATCGTCACTTCGACTTCGCGCGACTGGCCGACCTTCATCGCTTCGGTGAGGTTGGTGATCTTGATGCCGTTGGCCGCTATCCGGCGTTCGGTCGAGCCGGTGGAGACGAGGTCTCCTTCGCGGATGAAGAAAGGCGGTTTGATTTCCGGCGGCTTGGATTTCTTCGCTTTCTCCTTGCCTTTCGCACTCGGCTTGGCGGCGGCCTGAGCCTGGTTCGCGGGCTTGCCGACCGCGCGCACATGCAACGTCCCGGTGAAGGTGCCCGGAATGCCGAGAATGCCGTTGACGCGCAGGTTCGCCGGCCCGATCCGGGTCCCCCCGCAGCGGATCGGTTCAGCGGCGGCCGCAGGCGAGGCAAAAGCGGTACAGCCGACCGCGCCTAGCAGGGCGACGGCGATCAACCCTGTCCAGTGGCGCCTCCCGCCACACGCGGCCCGCATCAGCGGCGACCCTCTCACATTGCACAGAAGATCGCAAGTAGTCAGCCCTGAGCGATCTGTTGGGAGCAAAGCTCGCGCCAAGCCTCGCTCAGCCTGAGCTGTCGAAGGCGACGCGCCTCGCCCCTTCGGCGGTGGGGCCTATCGCTCCGGCGGGCTGTCTGGCCAGTTGGCTGCCGCCGCCGCGCGGATAGCCTCCCTTGTTCCCAGGTAAGGAGTCAGGACGAACTGGACGGCCTCGGGGAGCAGCCGTGGGAGATCATCCGCTCCCCCCCGATCCACCCGATTGGCAATGATCGTGGCAACGCCGCCGACCAGCGAGCGCTCGAGGCTGGCCGGCAGATCCGCGCCGTGCGACCGCTCGGCGCGGCCGGGCTCCAGAAGCCCTGCGAGGTAGCCCATGAGGCGCTCGTAGCGCTCGTAGCCATCGGGGCCCTGGGTCATCGCCTGGTTGGTGAGCACACTTGCCGCAGCGGGGTTGGCCGCGGCGAACTCGAGGGACTGCCGCAGCGCCACAGTTACCCGTTCAGGCCATGAGCCCCGGCCCGCGCAAACCATCTCGAGCAGCACCTGCAGGCGAGCGAACGCCACCTCGAACGCGGCGGCGAAATCCCTCGGCTGCTCCGCTCTGTCGTTCATGCGCCGCCGGACAGATAAGGAGAAAGGACGAACTCGGTGCAGTCCGCGGCCAGACCCGGAAGCTCGGCCTGGCGGCCGGTTCGCAGGCGAGTAGCCGCGAGACCCGCAAGGCCACCGAGGAGAAGCTCCTCGAGCCCCGGGGGCAGCTGAGTTTGCCCGTAGGCCCGGCCACGACGAAGGTGCGGCGAGAACCGGGCGATGAGAGGGTCGTGGCAGTAGCCGCGGCGGGGACCAGAGAATGGCTCCCCAACGAGCAGATGCGCGCGACTCGGCTCAGCGGCGGCCCAACTCAGGGCCGCAGCGATGGCCGCGGCGACCCCTCGTGGCCACTCCGGCTCAGCTGCGCAAGCGCGGTCGACCTCTCGTCCGAGCCGCGCCAGGGTTTCGCCGTGAACCGTGCAAAAGGCGTCGGCCTTGTCGCGATAGAGGTCGTAGAACGTTCGCCTGGAGACCGCGGCGGACCCGATGATGTTGAGCACCGACATCCTCTCGTAGCCGTACCGCGAGACCGCGCCACAGAGCGCCGCCGCAATCCGTCGGCGTTGATCCTCGACCACTGCCTCGCGGGGCAGATTGCGTCCAGAAAGCCGTCTGCCGCGGGCAGCGCCCGAGCGGTGATCCTGAACTTGGCTGGAATGGATTTGCCCCATGAGACCTGGCCGAATCGCTCCCGATAGCTCCCCCCGCCGGAGCCGGTTCGCCGCGCACGGCGAGGCCACGGGAACTCGCCGACCCTGCCGCCACCCAGCACCTGGGCCATCTAATTATAAACATGGATATCTACCCCCTTGATCCGGCCTTCAGCGACAATCCTGGTCTGGCCAAACGAGCGCCCGCGCGAGTTCGATCTCCTGCACCGGATCGATGCCCGCGCCACGCTCTTCGAACTCGGCCAGCTGCTCGGAATACGCTTCGTCGAGAATGCGAATGCCGTGCCCCTGAATGCGGGCGAGGCGCTGCAAGGTCATGCCCGAGGCAAGCATCAGGGCCGAATGCGTGTGACGGCCAAGGTCGTATGGGCGAGTGGAGGCGAGGCCGGCAACCGACTCGCGGAGCGCGCCGGAATCGGGAAGGTTCGTCCGCCAACCGTCCCACTCGGCCTCGACCCGCTCGAGCGCCGGCCGGAAATGGCGGGAGCGGTAGTTGCGCCAGTCGGTCTCGACCCAGTGCCCGCCGGCCGGCGGGCGGAAGACATACTCGCCGGCGGCGTCCCCGCATAGCCGTCGCAGCCGATCGAGATCCGCTCGGAGTGGCGGCAGCAACGGCACGCTGCGATGGCGACCGGTCTTCGTGCCCTCGACAATGGCCTTCCCACTCAGTCTGCGCACGATCGCTATTCGCTCACCGATGTCCGACCAGCGCAGGCCCAATGCCTCGCCGGGCCGACAACCTGTCATCTCCATCAGGCTGACCAGGAGCGCGTCGCGCACTGCGACCAGGTCCTTGCCCTGGCCCGTGCGCCGCGAGCCGGCGAGGAGCTGGAAGCGCACCCGCTCCACGACGACCGGGCCCCAGACAAGAGGCCGCCGCCGACGCTTCGTCCGCGGCTTCTCGAGGAGGGTTGCGGGGTTGCCGGTGACGCCGGTCATGCGCGGGCGCCGCGCGGCCTCCCGGAAGATGCTCGAGACGATGCTCATCGCCTTGGTCAGGGTCGGCGCGCCGACGCCTGTCTCTTCGAGCCGGTCCTGCCACTCGACGAGAACCTCGATGTCGATCGCGGCGATCGGCAACTCACCGAGCACCGGCCGAACGTGCTTCTCGTAAACGATCGTGTCCCGAGCCCAGGTCTTCGGGGCCAGGCGACGGCGAGCACGCGGTGCCCAGACCTCATCGACGAATGCGGCCAGTGTCGGCGACCCCGGGAAATTGCCCACATCCACCGAGGTCCCAGGCGTATCGATCTCTCCCCCCTCGACCGCATGTCGTTGTACCGTCTCGACTGTGAAGCCAAAACTCACCGGGAACTGGACACCTGACGGAAAAGCAGAGCGCGCGGCGCTGCGACGGGATTATCTGGAGCTAACGCCGGCGCAGCGAATGAAGCAGGTATTCGAGCTGTCCAGGTTCATGTCCCGGGTCTCCGAGGCCGGCCACCGCCAGCGTGGCGCCTGAGCTCGACATCGAGGGAATCCTCGAGGCCCTTGTCGAGGCAAACGTCGAATTCCTTCTGATCGGCGGCGTCGCGGTCGGCTTCCATGGTTACGTCAGGGCGACGAAGGACGTCGACGTCGTGCCGTCGCCCGACCCAGAGAATCTCGGGAGGCTCGCCCGCGTGCTCGGGCAACTGGAGGCAGAGGTCGAAGGCTCAGAAGAGTTCGAGGACGCCGAGCTGCCGGACCCGCTGGATCCCGCCGCCCTGGCGCTGGGTGGCAACTGGGTGCTGCGGACGCGCCTCGGACGGTTCGACGTGATGCAGTGGATTGGCGACGATGCCCTCTGGGAGAAGCTCTCCCCCGCAGCCGTCCCAGCCGAACTTGGGGAGATGAACGTCCGCGTCGTCTCCTATGAGGACCTTGTCGCCCTCAAGCAGCAAGCAGGACGCCCCGAGGACCTGGCCGACCTGCGGCGTCTAAGCCAAGCACGGGGCGAAGAGTCGTAGCGAGGAAAGCCCGGAACGAGACTCGAACTCGTGACCCCTTCCTTACCATGGAAGTGCTCTACCAACTGAGCTATCCGGGCGGAACGATCAACTTTAGCGGTGCGCTGCTCAGCCTGAGCTCTGGGAGGCAGCTCGCTTTGCCTCTTCGGTGCCGAGATAGGGCGTGAGGACGAACTGAATCGCCTCGGAGGCGAGCGCGGGGAGCTCGGCGGGGCGACCGTTGTCGAGACGCTGAGCGATCAAGGCCGCGATCCCGCCGACCATCAGCTTCTCGGTCACCTCCGGCAATTGCTCGCCCTCCGGCCGCAGCGAGCGACCCGGCAGGAGCCCCTTGGCAAAGTGCTCGATCATCCGGTCGTAGCGACCGAAGCCCTCTTTGCCGCCCGCCATCGCCTCGCTCGTCAGAACTCGGGCGGCATCGGGCTGGGCGGCGGCGAAGCCCAGCGCAGCCCGAATCCCCCCGGCCACCCGCGCCTGCCACTCGGCGCCTGTGGCGCAGGCGGTTTCGACTCTGATCTGGAGCCGGGCGAAGGCGGACTCGAAGGCGTTGGCGAAGTCCTCTGAGCTAGCGCTTCCGCTTCTTCCCACAATCGGCCCGCATCACCGGGTTGGCGGAGAACTGCTTGCCGTTTTGAGCCCTGAACTTGAAGCTGGCTCTAGACAGGATGGAGCGGCCCACACGTAGGTTCGCCGTCCGCTCTCCGCAAGAAAGTGGTCGGCGCCTGCGCAATGTCGTGGGTTGCCGGGGTAGGCCCGGTAGAGCCACATACGGAGGTCGCCGACCATGTCCAACACTACGGCCGTCACAGTGGGCCTCGACGTCCACGCCCGCTCGGTCCGCCTTGCCGCGCTCAGAGACGACGAGCTGCTCGAGGAGCGCACCCTTCCCTACGACTACATTGCGATCGAGCGAGCGATCGGGCGCTGGCCAGGAGCTCGCGCTTGTTATGAGGCCGGCCCGACCGGATACGGGTTGCAGCGCCACCTCTCTGCAGCCGGCATCGAGTGCTCGGTGGTAGCACCGGCGCTGGTTCCCAAGCGCCCCGGCGACCGAGTCAAGACCGACGCTCGCGATGCCCGGGCCCTCGCCCGCCTGCACCAGGGAGGTCTGCTGGAGACGGTCTGGGTCCCCGAGCCCGAGGTCGAGGCCGCGCGAGATCTGATCCGGGCTCGTGAGGACGCCCGCATCGACCGCATGCGCTGCCTACGCGGCATCGACACCCTGAGTGCCCTGGGACTCGCGGTAGAGATTGGCGACTTCCATCGCTTCAAGGGTGCCGAGAAGTTCATGGGCTTCGTCGGCCTGGTGCCCAGCGAGTACTCCTCGGGGGAGAAGCGTGCGCAGGGATCGATCACCAAGGTCGGCAACGCTCACGCTCGCCGCCTCCTGGTTGAGGCCGCTTGGCACTCGCGCCGCCAGCCCAAAGTCGGCTACGAGCTGGCCCGGCGCCAGCGCGGAGCAGACCCGGCGGTGATCGAGCGCTCCTGGCGTGCCCAGCAGCGCCTGCACCGACGCTGGGGCGGATGGTAGCCCGGGGCAAGCCGCACCAGAAGATCGTCGTTGCCTGCGCGCGCGAACTCGCCGGCTTCGTCTGGGCGATCGCTACCGAGCAGCCCCTCCACACAACTTCCTGAACATCCACCCACTCCAATCCCCCGCGGTTGCGAGCAGCGGATGAGGCCAACCACAAGGAGAACCCTCGAGGTTTCTATGCGGCGCCGGGCTTGCCCGGCGACCCGCGACTCTAGACTGAGGCAGCTCCCGACGGTTACCAGTCATGCCGTTTCGACCGGCGAATATCAGTCTGATCCACCGTCGCTGCCAGAGCCCATCCGCTGCTCGGAGCCGCGGGGCAGATCACCCGGCCGAGATCCACCCCTTGACGTTTTGCTCCATATCAGAAACGGAGCCGCAGAGGTTGCGGCTGTTGACAACCAGACCCTTCTTGGCGCCCGGCATTCGCAATTCGACTTTGGAGAGCAGGGCGTCAGGCACGTCGATGATCGACGCATCAAGGGCACTGGCGATTGCCTCGACGGTGGCCCAAGTGGGGTTGGAATGGCCGCGTTCGATCATTGAGAGGTGGCCGACGGTGACGCCGCTTGGCGAAATCACGATCGACGCCGATGTGGCGGGGCAGGATGAGCTCCTCGCCTGGACCCACAGTCTTGAAGGCAGCGAGGAGATCCGCTTTGCCCTGGAGGACTGCCGGCACGTCAACGGCCGCCTGGAGCGCTTCCTGCTGACCAAAGGCGTGCCGGTTCTGCGCGTGCCGCCGAAGCTGATGGCCGGTGCCCACCAGAGCACCCGTACTCGCGGCAAGTCAGACGCGATCGACGCTCTCGCAATCGCCAGGAGTCTCAGTCCTCGACTCGAGCGCCTGGGCGACATCCTCGGGCCAGGCGTCGAAATCTCCGGCCAGGCGAATGCGCCCGGCGAGCGCACCAGGTTTGCGCCGCGCAGTACCCGACTTTGGCAGCGGCACCAGCCTGGCGACCGGCTCGCGGCCGCGGCGCAGCTCGACATTCTCGCCCTCCTCGGCGAGGGCGATGAGCTTAGAGAGGTTGGTCTTGGCCTCGCCGATGGTGAAGGTGCGGGTCATGGTGCATAGGTAGCAGGGCAGTTGGCCAACTTGGCCAAGTCAAAGTGGTGGGCAGAGAAAGGCGACCCAGAGCCAGCAGGATGCGTCGGCGAGGACCAGAGGTCCGCGCGGCGGCGATCAAGGCGCTGCGCGGCGCCTGGACCGATGCCGAGGGGAGCCGGACCTGCTCGGTCAACCTCGGCGAGGCACTCTACATCCGCATCCGTGACGTGGAGAGAACGCCGGGCCGCCGAGATCGAGACGATTCGCAGCCGCAGCGTGATCGTCGAGCGGGGCGCGGAGCTGGGCTGCGAGGTGGTGGACCGGCGAAACATCGGTTGAGCTCCCAACCGATCTCGCGCCAGGTCAAAACCCGCTTTCCGCACCTTTCAAAGCTCTTACGACGAGCGCTAAAACGGTGGGAGCACTCCACTTCTGTAGCCTTTGATGCGAATCAGGTCGCCAAGTCCTTCAATGCCGACATACCCGGTATTGAGGGTCGTGTCACTGGCCGAAAGGAGCTGGGTGTATTCGGACCCGGTCTTGGTCCAGGCCGAGACAGTTCCTCCTTTGTCGACCAGGGCAAACTGACTGCCAACCGGAAACGAGTAGCCCGTTTTCGAGGCCAGGGTCGTTTTGGCCCCATTGACCCACCTGCGCGTCTCGACCGTGTAGATGCCCGAAGCCGTTTCGATGAATCTCAGCTCATAGCCCCCTCTGTATTCCGACGCCGGGGTGGACATGTCGAGCCACAGGGAGAAGGACTTGTTCACGACTGAGGGCTTGGCCGAGAGGGTCGCGGCAACAGCGACCCCGGAACCGGTGTCCGAAACCATGGCTGCGGTGCGGTAGGCCCCGTTCATGAGAGAGAGAGTCGGCCCCCAGCCACTCACCGTGACGCGGCCAGAGTCATGCCCGTAATCGGTTAAAAGCCAGCCGAAGTGAGCCCAGGCGCCACCGAGATCGAGTGGATCTTCGTTCCTTTCGAACGAGTCGGTCAAGCTGAGCTCTTTGAGAGCGGCGTCCATGTTGGCCACCGGCGAGAGCAACGGGCCAGTCTTGAATTTGGTCAGGCGGATTTCGTTGCCGGTCGCCGCCACTCCCGCGTTGCCGGTGCTGAAGGTGCTGTCACTTGCGCTGAGGAGCTGCGTGAAGCCCGAGCCGGTATTGATCCAGGCAGATACCATTTCGCCCAGATCGACCAAGGCGAAGGAGCTTCCGTTGGCAAACGAGTATTCCGATTTCGAGGCCAGCAAGGCGGTTTTGACCCCTCCCTGCCACTTGGAAAGCAGAACTTCGTATGTGTTCGCCGGGATGTTGGCGCGAGAAAACCTCAGCTCATAGCCGGTTCGAGTGCCGGCTGAGCCCGAGGCATCCAGCCACACCGAGGAGTAGCGGCTCGCGTAGGTCGGGCTCACAGCCACGGTGGCGACTGCGGCAACTCCCAGGCCAGTGTCTGTCACGGTCGAGTTGTAGAAGGCACCGTTTACGGCGGGGTAGGCATCGACAGGACGCCAGCCCGTAGCGGTGACTTCCCCCTTGGGAGTCGCGCCGTCTGCCCAGCCGAATTTGGACCATTCGGAGCCGAATCTGGCAATGGAGGGCGCACTGCCATCGAAGGGCTCGGTCACCGCCATGCCGTTCAGCTTGGGCCCCGACAAGGATTCCGTCGCGAACGTCATGTCTTTGCCGTAGGCGACGCCGTTGGGGTTAACCGCCACGACCCGAAAGTGGTAGGTGGTGCCGGGCACGAGGCCACTGATCGCTTTGCTGACCGCGACGTCTGCCGTGCCCGAACCAACGCTTTCGTCTGGAGCCGGCACCTTGGTGCCATAGCTTGTGGTTTTGCCGTATTCGAAGCGATAGGTAGTCGCCGCCCCTCCCGGGTTCACGATTCCCGCCAGTGTCGCCGCTTCGGTTTGCACAGAGCTTGCCGACTGGGTGGCAGCGGTCGGGACGAGCTGGCGCCACTTCTGGACTTTCGATGCCGGCGTGTTCGACACGTAGACGGCACCGGCGGGGCCAACGGTCAGTCCTCTCACTTCAGAGAGGCCGCTGCCGAATTTGCTCACGTACTCACCATCCTGGGTGAACTGCTGAACTTTGCCGCTTCCCCGGTCGGCGACCAGTAGATCCCCGGAGGGCTTGATCGCAATCGCCTGGGGTTCGATGAACTGACCATCGCCGCTCCCCGCAGTGCCGAACTGGCTCAGGTACTGACCAGTGGAGGAGAGCTCCGTGACCCGGTTGTTGCCCGAGTCGGTAACCCAGACATGGCCGTTCTGATCGACCTCCAGACCGGCCGGACCGGCAAATTCCCCCGGTCCGCTGCCGCCTTGGCCAGCGCCATGCACTTCTCGAACGAATTCACCTTTGGCGGTGAACTCCTGGACACGGTAGTAGCGGGCATCGGCGACCCAGATGTTGCCGTTGGGCGCGACGTCTATGCCCCAGGGTTCCACGAATTGACCTGGGCCACTTCCGCTTGACCCAAATTTGCTCAAGTATCCACCATTGGAATTGAACTTCTGAACCCTTGCATTTACCCCATCGGTTACCCAGAGATCCCCTTCCGGGGTAACGGCCACGTCCAACGGTTCGTTGAACTGGCCGTTGGACGACCCGAGAGAGCCGAATTTGCTCAAGTATTCACCTTTGGAATTGAACTTCTGGACCCGATTGTTGCCCGAATCGGCCACCCAGATGTTGCCTTCGGCATCGACGTCAAGACCAAAGGGTTGCGCGAGCTGGCCATTGCCCGCTCCCGCAGAGCCAAAGGAGAACTGCAGCTGGTGGGTCGGCGCTGCGGTTCGGAACGTGGCATCCTGACCGTATTCGGTTCCTTTGGAGTTGGTGGCGACCACGCGGTAGTGGTAAGTGGTTTCGGGTTCCAGCTCAGTGAGCGGTTGGTTCACCGCGACGGCCTGCCCGCCCGAGCCGGCGCTCCCATCCGGGACCGGCAGGCTCGTACCGTAGCCGGTCGTCTTTCCGTATTCGAACCGGTAGGTGGTCGCGAGGCCGGCGGGATTGATGGCGCCGTTCAGGGTCGCCTGCGTTGTGGAGATCGACGTGGCCGGCTCGGTCACGACATCCGCACGGCGCACCAGCAGCCCATCATATGCCCCTGTTGTCAAGGCGCCCACCGCGCTGCAGCCCGCCAGAGCGACGCACGAAACCCCCCAGAGAGCGTCTTCTGCTTCGCTCCTCCTGGGCGGCACCTGAGAGGTCCATGACGTCCCGTCCCACGCTACATGAAGACCGACGTAGCGAGGGCCAACCGCTCTGTACCCAATTGCCGTGCACGAACTAGGGGAGACACAGGACACGTCCCCCAGGTCGCCCCCTTGAGATCCAGAGGGCAGCGAAACAGTTTGATTGCTCCATTTAGAGCCGTCCCACACTTCCGCGCCTGGCCACCCCCCCACGGAGATGCAGAAGACCGCTGAGGTGCAACTAACCCCCGAGAGAGTCTTCGTTGCGTCAGCGGGCGTCTGCAATGACCATGATGAGCCATTCCAGGAGGTGATTACAGATCTGTAACCCCCCGTTTTACGTACATACCAGCCCACCGCTTTGCACGACGAGGCAGACACACAGGAAACGTCTTCCAGCTCGCTTTCCTTCGAATCGGCTGGATCGGGGGTCGAGAGCGTACTCCAAACGCCACCTTTCCATCGCACGGAGTAGTCAAACCATTCTTCTTCAGGATTGGGATTCGGATTCCTCGTGTAGCCGACGGCGATGCAATCGGTCGCCGACCAACATGACACGCCCTGCAGGAGCGAATTGGGACCGCTTGGCGCCGGGATGCTCTGGGCCGACCAAGCCGAGCCATTCCAGCGCATGGCCAAGGGCACGGTTTTTCCCCCAGAGTAAAAGTTGCCCACGGCGGTGCAAGCATTCGAGGCAGTGCACGACACGCTTTCCAGTTCTGGTGATTCTCCTCCCGGGGGCATCGGAACGGAGCGCCAGTTCCACCCCCCCGAGCCTTGTTCATATGAGATAGCGCGTTCTTCATTGTTGTAGTTGTAGCCCACCGCCATGCAGGATTTGGGGGCCCAGCACGAAACGTCGTTCAGCCATTCGTTCCCAGTCTGGCCGGGTTCAGAAGCGGGCGCTTGAATCGCCCACTGTGGTGCAACGAACGTCTGGTTCTGCCCATAGGTGACGCCACTGGTATTGCTGGCTACCAAGCGG
The DNA here is from genome assembly GCA_963718755.1 of uncultured Solirubrobacterales bacterium. GTDB lineage: Bacteria > Actinomycetota > Thermoleophilia > Solirubrobacterales > 70-9 > VRUE01. The sequence continues at coordinate 1,671,842 of OY970376.1, read as the reverse complement.
TAGTGGTATGTCTGGCCGGGGGTCAAGCTGGCAATGACCTGGCTAACCGACGTATGGTGGTTGATGTTGGTAAGGCTTTCGGGCGTCGCCGGAGCATTCTGACCGTATGAGGTCGTAGTGCCGTACTCAAACTGGTAGGTCGTCTGGAGACCTCGTGCATTGATGGAGCCGTAGAGCGTGGCACTCTTGCCACCGTCGCTCGAGAATCCAGCAGTTGAGGCTTCCGTTTTCGTAAGCGGCGACGGGTGCATGTAGAGGGTTGGCTCAACCTCGCCGTCGGTGGAATCGTCGGTCCACTGAAGGCTGCCTCCATTGACTAGCTGCTGCCGAATCGCTTCTACGTCGGCTTTTGAGTTCGGATTGGAAACGCTAGCCATAACTGCCGCGGCACCCGCCACATGCGGGCTGGCCATCGACGTCCCGTTCCTATAGTCGTAGGTCCCACCCGGTTCGGTCGAGTACACACATACCCCCGGGGCCGCGATCTCGACATCGCTGCCCCAGTTGCTGAAATCAGCCAGCGTGTCGTCTTTGCCCCAGTTGCTGCAGCCACTGGACGTCCCCGTCCCTCCGGGTTTGCCGTCGTAGTCAGTCAGGGCCGAAACGGTGATGACGTCAGGACCGTTGGCCGGAGATACCCTCGCCGCATTGACACTGTCGTTGCTGGCGGCCACAACGTAAACCACGCCTTTTTCGACCGAGGCTTTGATCGCTTCCTCTTCTGGGAGCGATTTGCCCCATCCACCAAGGCTCATGTTCGCCGCCTCGATTTCTGTGCCGTGACTCGTAACCCAGTCGATGCCGGCAATGACCCATGACGTGTATCCATTCCCTTCGTCGTCAAGGACACGGACACCCCAGAGCCGTACCCCCGGTGCGACCCCAACTACGCCGAGCCCATTGTCGATGGCCCCGATCGTTCCCGCCACATGAGTCCCGTGGCCGTTGCCATCGGTCCCGTTGTTGTCGATACAGACCGGCGGGTCGTTTTCATTCGCCGGGACGCAATTGGTGCGTGCGACGACATTGAGGTCGGGGTGCGAATAGTCGATTCCGGTATCGATCACGGCGACGTCGGCGTTGATCCGAACATCGTCCTGTCCATCGATATCGAGACTAGGATTGCTGGTGGCGGAAATCCGTTCGAGCCCTTTTGGGATCGTCTGCGCAAACGCTTCGACCTTGTTGTCGGGAGAAACGTAGGCGACCTTCGGATCGCGTCGCAGGGAGGCGAGGTCACCCTTTGAGAGGTCAGCGACCGAGTAGCCGTTCAGTGCCGAGCGATAAACGAAGCCAAGCTCGGCATCATGCCGCTCGGTCTGCGCCTCGGCGACCACGCCAGGATGTGCGACGGCATCCTCGAGGACGACGATGTAGCGGCCAGGGACTCGTGATTCGCTGGCAGGAGACGGTATGGCGGAGCGTTTCGGCGATGCCGGTTTGCCGTCTATCGCAAGGGCCGCTGAGGCGGAAATTGAAACCGCGCAAAGCAACGCAAGCAGCAATGCGGCAAAGCCGCGTAGACCCCGGCGATGCTTCCCATCCGAGCCGAACCGTCCCTGACCGTGTGGCATATCTCCCCTGCTCTCTCCGTCGATGGTCCCCGGCGTTCTCATCCGAGGAGGACTGGCGGCGCAGCCGCCCGGAACAAAGGTCTCATGCCGACTATTCCAGGCGCCTTGTCAATCTGCTCCGAAAACCTGACGAGTGGAAAGTCGCTCCAACTCGAGCGCAAGCTGCATCTCCGCGGCGCAGGCATCGAGGGGGCGGCCGATCCTCCCTTCGACTGCATGCAGACGACTGCTGACCGTCTGCCGGCTTACGTGGAGCGTTGCCGCGGTTGCCGACACCTGCCTTCCGGCGCTGAAGTAGGCCGAGAGAGTCTCGCGCAGCCTTGCGCCACCATCGCGCTCCTGGGCAAGGGGAGCCAGGTAGATCTCCCGCAGTGATTTGACGAGAATCCCATCGCGTGCCGCGGAGGCCAAAAGGGCGACGTCGCCATAGCGGGTCACCACGCCATAGCCCTCAGGCGCGACCGCAAGCGCCGCGCTCGCCTGCCGGTGAGAGAGGCGCCAGCCGTTCGGCCCTTGTGCAGGCTCGCCAAGCGCAAGGCAGAGTCGCTCGGGCCAGGTCTCCGATATCGCCTTCTCGATCTCCGGAATCCAAAACTCACGTCTTCCCCCCAGCCAGGCCCAGGTGGTCTCCTCCTCGCTCGTCACGGCCAGCAGGCGTCGATCAAGCCTGGCGGCGAGCCGGCCGAGAGCGGTGAGAGGGTCCTGACCCTTGGCAATCGCCGCGAGGTGCCAGAGGCCAAGGTCGTAGTTCAGCTCAGAAGCGTCTGCAAGCTCACCGTCCAAAAGCCTCCTCACGCAGCCCAGGCGAGATCGATTGAACGAGTTCGTCCGGGCCTCGGCCTCGCACCCGTGCGCCTCGCTGACCGCGGCGATCAGGCAGTCGAAGAGAATTGCCTGTGTGCGCAGGAGGCGCTTCAGCATCGACCCGCTTATCTCCTCCTCGCCCGCCGCCTCGATGAGGAAATCGCCGAGCAGGGCATAACCGCCGAAATAGCGGCGCAGAACTGTTTGGAGGCTGATCCCGTTGCGGGCGGCAACGCGCGCTTGGGTCAGCAGGACCGAGGGGATCGGCGGGAGTCGCTCGGCACCCGTTTCGATCCCGCTGAGGCCGTACTCCAAGGCTGCCTCGAGGGCTTCGCGCAGGCCATCGACGTAGGCGGGATCCGTAGTCCCCCTTGGATCGGAGATCGCATACGTCCGCACCCGCAGGGCTTCTTCGATCTCGCCCCGCCGGGCTCGCAGCCGCTCCGCAAGATCCGCAGGGGCGACTAGCGCGGTCGTTTGCTTCCCCCCTCGCTTCGCTTGCGCTTCGGCCGTTACCGCCCGGCTGCCCCAGGCGGCCCCCTCAGTCACCTGCTCGCTTGCCCTTCCGCTTCCCCCCACAATCGGCCCGCATCACCGGCTTGGCGGAGAACTGCTTGCCGTTTTGAGCACTGAACTTGAAGCTGGCTCTAGAGACGGAGCCGCAGAGGTTGCGGCTGTTGACAACCAGGCCCTTCTTGGCGCCCTGCATTCGCAATTCGACTTTGGAGAGCGGGGCGTCAGGCACGTCTTCGACGGTGGCCCTGATGCCGCCCTTTGCCGAGTCGATCCTGAGCGGCACCTCGACATCGACGAGTCCGCGCAGGTCAAAGACGAGGTCCGGCAGCTTGTGGTCAGAGGAGCGAAGCCAGACTGGGCCCTGCAGTGGCTCATCGAGCAGCGGGGTCCATGCCTTGATGTAGCCGTATTGGGCTGCTTTGGGGCAGGCGTCTGCGGCGAACTGCACCCTGGTGCAGATCGTTCTGATGTGACCTTGGTCGAGGAATGCCGAGCGCGGCAGCCTGACTACGACTCCCTCGAGGTTGGCATCTCCAGGCCTCGGCCTATAGGCGGCTCTGAGGGCGGGGTGGTCCCCCCGCTTGGTACCGCCCACGAGGCCAATGCTGTGCCCCGGCTTGAAGCCGAGGTTCAGGCAGTTGGCCGCCTGGTAGCGAGTTGCCAGGTCGACCGGGACGTCGTCGGCTGGATTGAAGACGTCGAGGTAGCTTCCAAACAGCGTCGCTTTGACGCTCGATTCATTGCAGTTGGTCGGGTTCAAGGTGAAGTTCGGCCGATCGACGTAGACGCGCAGGTCCCTTACCTTCAAGACGATCCCCTTCAAGATGTGGGGGATCGGGTCCGAGGCGGCGCCGTCTACTTCTACTTCGGCGGTTTTCGGGTTCAGGTCTAGGCCGAGCCTGACCGCTACCACTCCCGCGTCGAAGGGCCCTGCGACCGCAGGCGTTATCGAGATCACGCTCAAGGGCGCGCCTTTGTAGGGGCCGGCTAGGTAGAGGCTGCCTTTGGCGTAGGTGAGGGCGCCTCCCACTCCGGCTCCGGCGGTGGTGCGGCCGATGTAGGAGTTTTGCGGGCAGCTTGGTGAAGCCTGCTCTTGCCTACCGGTCTTTGACTTGGCGACGTCTACCGCTGAGTCGGGGCATTTGCCGACTCCCGCCAGCGAGCCCAATTGCCCGGGGGGCAGGATCGAGGAGAACTTGGTCATGTCCTGTTCTCCGTCAGAGCGGATCAGGCGCATGTTGAATGGCGAGAAGCTGCCGGCGTTGTTGTTGACCGCACCCGCTTCGAATTGGGGCTTAAACGGCGGCACTCCACCGGGAGGACAAGATCCTCCGCCGACACCTGAGTCGATCTCGAACGAGGAGGTCGTGGTCAGCACCTCGCTCGGGTTTGCCCAAGAGATGAATTCGGCCTTGGTCTCATAGGTGCCGCAGTGGGGCGGGGTGACCAAGGGCGCCCTGGCGCCTTCTCTGAAGTGGAAGTTGAAGGAAGAGAAGGGAACCTGGGGGTTGTTATCGAGGGTGGTGGTGAGCTGGCCGGTCTGGGGATCGGGGTCGATCCTCGCCGGCAGCTTGACGATCACTCCCAGGGTCGGGTTCTTTAGGACTATGTAGAAGGCTAGGAGGGAGTCGAAGGGGTTCTCTGCTCCCGGGGTGCTGGTTGCTGGGTCATCTTGGGAGGCTTGGAAGACCGCTCCGTCGATCGCTTCGTCGATCAGGGGCGTTTTGACTTGCACGGTGCCGAGCTTTGATGCGTTGGGGCAGCCCTCGCCTGGGGCTGAGTTCACGGTCTCGCGATCCAGCTGTGCCGGGGTGCAGACGTCTAGCCCTTCTGCGACCGAGGGGTTGACCGTCATCCCCTCGGGCAGGGTCACGACCGCCTTCTTGATGTCTGATTGGGCCAGACCGGTCGGGTTGGTCAGGCCTTCGTCTGAGAAGTCGACCGTGAAGTCGAGGCCGGTTCCGCTCTCTGCCTGGGAGGTGGTCGGCTTTGAGGCGATCGTCGGGGAGAAGCCGAGTTTCGAGCAGCCGGTCATGCCTTGTGGGTTTGGTGGGTCAGAGTCGTCGTGGGTCAGGACCGAGCCTTTGACCGGCGTCGCGAATGGTTCTTGCCAGGAGAGCGCTTCATAGCTCGTGGTCAGCGGGCCCTCGCAAGCCCTTGGCAAAGTGAGGAAGGGGAGTTTGGGCGCGTTGGTCGGGCAGATGCCGTTGGAGCTGAACTGGTCGACGGTTCCACTTGAATCGATGCGCAGGCAGCGACCGCGGTAGGGGTCGTGGGCAGAATCGCCCGGCACGCCCCAGAGCTGCAGGCGACCGCCGTAGACCTCGACCCCCTGGGAAACGTTGCTGAGCGCCGCGGTGACGTTATAGGGGGGATCGGGGCTGACCCCGATCTCGATCGTCACCGGCACCTGGACGACGAAGAAGCCGATCTTCGCCACCACTCCCGGTGGAGGGACGAGGTTATAGACGGGCTCGCCGTAGCCGGGAAAGCCCGGGCTCTTCACCCGCGCCCTGGTCGCCCCGACCGCGGTCGAGTCGGGGCAGTCGGTATAGCCATCGCTGTCGAGCTCGAGGAAGTCCACGGTGGCGCAGCGCGGCGTCGCGATCGGGCTTCCGGTGAAGCCCGGCGGCAGCTTGGCCAGCAGGGTCTTCAGCTGCCTGTCGGGGACCTCGCCGAATTCGGGATCGACGAAGGTGTTGAGGCTGAAACCGGTGCTCACCGCGAAGGGGTGAGAGCCGGCCTGGGTGGCTGAGGAGCTGTCTTCGTTGCTGAAGGTGACATCGAAGTCTTTGACCCCGAAGTCGGCCCGGGCTACTGGGACAACGATCAACGCCAGCAGGAGCGCGGTTGCGAGTACTGATGTGAGGCGCTTCATCGATTTGCCCCCCGGTTGCGGTTGGTCTCTCGCTTGGCCTGGCGTTTGGCCGCCTTGCGCTTCTTGGCGACGCAGCGGCCTTTGCGGGCGACCCTGCCCTTGCGACAGCGCGGGGCCGGCTTGAGGTTGCCGGCGCCCTTGAAGGAGGCAGAGGCCGGGGTCGGGTCGTTCGGCGGCGGTGGTGCGATCTGGCAGGCTTCGCCCTGGCAGGGACCCGGTGGCTCGGGCGGCGCCGGCAGACCGCCCCCTGCCCGGGCGTCATAGACGTCGATAAGGCCGGGGTCCTGGGGCAGAAGAGACGCGTTGGTGGTGAAGAAGACGTCATCGCCCTCTGGGGAGGCGTCGAGGAACTGGGAGTCGCTGGGGCTCTGGCCCGAGGAGATCAGGCTGAGGCAACCGGCGGAACTCGGGACGTAGAGCTCGGCTCCCACCTCCTCGCACTCTTTGGCACCGCCTGCCGCCTGCCACTGGTAGACGTCGGCCTTGCCGTTGGTGTCGCGCGGCAAGAGCGCGTCGAAGCTGTTGAAGAGGAGACGAGATCCGTCGGCCGACAATGAGCGGGGGAAGTGCGAGGAGAACTGGGGCCGGGGGAGCATGGCCGCCGCCGCGAGGTCTTTTTGAGAGTTCCCACTGGCATTCAGCACGCGCCCCAGTGGCCGTGCCCCGCTGGGGTTACAAGAAACGCACAGCAACTCGCCCGAGTCCCTCCGATAGAGGTAGACCTCAGCGTCGGCCTTACCCGTCGCCTGGTCGGTGTTGTCATAACCGGTCAGCGACGCGGTCGAGACGAAGGCGAGGTGTCTGCCGTCGGGGCTGACTCTGGAGACGTGGAAGAGCGGTTGGGCGGAGACGTTGGAGAAGAATTCGGTCGACACCACGTCCTCATCGGTGAGAGTCGCGATGAAGGTCTTCGTCCCTTCCTGGTCGAGGTAGAGATTCAGCTCGCCCGCGGTGGCGCCGCTGGTCGCGGCGATCGCTTCTTCGGAGACGAAGTAGACGCTCGAGAGGTCCTCGCTTGCGCCGAGCAGGCCGGCGATGAGCTGGTCGCTTGACCTGCCGACCTTTTTGGCGATCAGGCTCGATTCGCCCGCTTCGCCTGAGCTTGCGTCAAAGCGGTAGAGGTTGCCGGCCGAGGTGCCTTTTTCGACCACCTCAAAGAGGGCCCTTTCGCCGTCGGGGCTCGCGCCGAGGAACTCGGAGCCTTTGGTCGATGCGGTCTCTGAGACCTCGAGCGTGCAGGCTTTCTCCGCTTCGCTGCATTTGCCCGCTTCCATCTCGCTCTGCTCCTCGCCGGGGTTGAGGCGCAGGTAGACCTTGCCGGCGCCGGTTTCTTTTGTCGCGGCTTGCCCTGTTCCCGAGTCGGTCCAGTAGACGCGGCGCCCGTCGGCTGAGATCGCGTTTTTGACGCTGGCCAGGCGATGCTGGCTTTGGGCATTTACGCCGGCAGTGCGTTCGCCGGTCCCCCCCGAGCAGTTGCCCGTGCTCGGGATGCCGCTCGGCAAGACGCAGAGCAGGTGCAGCTCGCCTTTGCTCGCGTAGTAGGCCTGCCAGGCGTCGCTCGTCGCGTCAGCGGTCAGCTTGTCGCGGACCCTGAAGATCGCCTCGCGGCCGTTGGCCGAGGTCCCCTGCAACTCTGGGAAGAATGCGTTGGCGGGGAGGGTCGGCTGGGGTCCGATCAGCGCTTCATAGCCCCCGCCGGCGCAGTTGTCGCGGCGGTAGATGTTGCGGTGGCCCTCGCTTGCCCCCGGTGCCAGAGGCGGATCTGAGGGAACCACCAGCCAGCTCTGGCAGAGGTCGGGGGAGAAGGCTTTATAGAAGTTGTCGAAATTCACGATGTCGCTGGAGGCGATGTGGCCCTGGGGCGGGCTGATCGCTTCGCTCTCCCAGCCGACGCCGTCTTTGCGGGCGGCGATGTATTGGGAGGCGTAGGCGCCTGCTTTGGCTCCGCCGAAGGCGCGGAAGGAGGAGTAGGTGAACTTGTTGCCGTCGGTCGAGCTCTGATCAAGAGCGGTGTCAAAGCCGCCGATGGTCTTCAGCGCTTTGATGTCGCCATTGTTTTTGTCGACCGGGCTGACCATCTCATAGGCCCGGCAGTCGGGCAGCGGTGCGGAGAAGCCGATGCGGAAGGCCTGGTTTGGGCAATCGGCTTTGAACGTCTGAGCGGGATAGGTGGTGAAGCTGCTTTCCTCCCCGTCGATGCCGACTTTGCCGCCGATCCCGCGCACCGGGCCACCGCCCAGGCTCTGGGCGACGAAGCGGTAGTGGTAGGTGGTTCCCGGTTTGAGCCCTTCGAGGAAGACGCCGGTGCTCTTTACCGCGGCGGCGAGCGGTTTGGTGCTGAGCAGCGCTCCCGGGGGCAGGGGCTTGACCGATTCACAGCCGCCTTCTGAGCATTTGCCGGTGCCGTACTGCACATAGAAGCGGGTGTCGCTCCAGAAGTGGGGGTTGATCTCGGCGCCCAGCACCGCGCCGTTGCGGTCGACCGAGGTGGCGAACTGGGCGAGGATCTCCGGCGGCACCTTGGGCGGCGCTTCGAACATCACCGGGCCCGGGCCGAAGACGCGGATGAAGCTGTCGACGCCAGCATAGTAGGCGACGTAGAGGGTGCCGGCCGCGTTGGTGCCGAGGGCGTTCAGGCGGAAGCGTAGATTGGGGTCATTGGGAAGGGGCGGCGCTTCGCAGCAGGTCGGCGGCGAGAGCGGGTTGCCGCCGGAGTCGTACTGGACGACTTTGTCTTCGTTTTCTCCTGCCGCTCCCCGCGCGTAGACGTTGCCGGCGGGGTCGGTGGCAAGCGACGTCTGGCCTTCGAGTTGGTCGACCTCGGTACCGGTGGTGGAGTCGAGCTTGTGTATGCTTGACGTTCCTTCGTTGCTCGCGTAGGTTGCATAGAGGTCTTCGCTCACCGGGTCGAAGGCGAGGTGGAACACCTGCTCGCCCGGGACAGGGATAGAGGCTTGGAATTCTCCCTGCGGGTCGAAGCGCTGGATGCGGTCTTTGTCGGCGACGAAGAGCCGGCCACCGGAGCCGAGGGCGATGTCGATACCGGAGCCGCTGAACCGGCCCGCCGCGGTGCCGGAGATGCCGATGCCGCATTCGTGGGTCGAGGCGGCGGTGCAGATGTTTTCTTTGCTCGTCTTGTCGACTTCGCCGCCGAACATCAAGACGAAGCGGCCGGCTGAGTCGAACTTCTGCACCCTGAGGTTGCCTAATTCCTTTACGTAGACGTTGCCGGAGCTGTCCACCGCGAGGCCTTCGGCACCGTGGAGCTGGCCCGCCCCGGAGCCCAAGAGCCCCGCTTTGCAGCCCGATTCCTCGGTGCAGGACTCAAGCCCGACTCCGCCGGCGGTGCCGTCGGCACGGGTCCTCGCTTCGAGGCTGGTCGTGGGATCGCCGCCGTCCAACGAAGTCGTGCCGTCGGAGGTGGTGATCTGGTCGACGTTCGTTCCTGCCAGGGAGCCTTTGAAGGTGATCACGTAGACGTATGGGGTGAAGCCGTCGGGCGTGCCGGGGACCGCTTGCACGCTGACCTCACCGCCCGCGCCGCCGATCGAGTCCAGCGCGTTCAGCGCCGCTTCGACGCTTCCCGGCCCTTCGCTTGCCGAGCCCGGCGCGTTGAAGGCGAGGTCGGTGGTGGTCGAGGTGCCGAAGGTGAGTTTGAACTGACCCTCAGAAGCCTTGGCCCTGACTTCCTGTTGCTCGTTGACCGCTCCCGGGGCGACGTCCCAGCCGAAGGCCTTGACGAAGTTGCCCCAAGCGGTGAACTCGCTGATGCGGTTGTTGGTGCTTGCAATAGTAGAGCTTTCCTCGGCGATGAAGACGTGGCCGGTGACGGGGTCGGTGGCGACTCCCTCTGGATTGCGCAGCTGACCGGCATCGGAGCCGAGGCCGCCGATCCGGGTCAGCTCTTCCGCGTCGCTGACAGCACTAGCCCGGGGGGCCGCGAAGGCGGCGAGAGCCGCAACGCCGAGAAGAGTGAGAACCAGGGTGGTAAGCCACACCCGCCGGCTGTCGTGGTGGGGGCTGTGTGCTGTGTGTGGTGAGAGCTGTGAGCAGGTCATGGCGTGGTCTCCCTGGGCATCTCCCCGGGCGGTCAGAGCCGCCCGGGGGTGGGTGAGGATTGGTGAGGGCGGCTATTCCTCTTCGGCCGTGACCGCGAAGGTCCCGGACCCGCCATCTCCTTCATTGACGCCATAGAGAGCGATTTCGGCTCCGGATTTCGAGGCACCTTCCGTTCCCGGAGAGCCCGCCTGGAAGATGAATTCATTCATGCCCAGCCCACTGGCGACGGCGGCCTCATAGACGCAGAGATGACCCGGGTCTGCCGTGGGATCGGCCGCCGTGCCCGTACAGACAGTCGACGGCTCTTTTTTTGCCCCGAATTCACTTACTTCTTCGCCCGCAGCATCGATGTAATGGACTTTGGTTGCTCCAAGAGCTGCTGCGAGCGGGATGGGAAACGAGATGGGCATGCGGAGCGTTGCGGTGGCCGGCGCTGGACCGAAGGCCCAGGCGCCGGTCTCGGTCTCGCCGCCGGGCAGGGTTTCGGTGAAGCCGGTCTGGCCGTTGGTTCCGTTTTTGCCGTTGCAGACTTTCGTGGTGACACCATCGAGGGTGTATTTGACCCCCGTGACGCCAGCGCCACATTCTCCGCCGGCGGCAATCGTGACGCCGGTTACGGATTTGCCGTCGGCGCCGTTTGAGCCATTGGACCCGGCAGCGCCGGTATCTCCCTTTGCTCCCGCCGGGCCTGCCGGACCGGCGGGGCCGGTGTCCCCCTTCGGACCCTTGGGCCCACGCGGGCCTTTCTTGGCTTTGGCCGAGCTGGTGGCCTTGCCGCCATCGTTCGTTGCGGCATAAGCGCCGCCGAACATGGCGAAAACGAGGGCGATCACCGAGATCACGCCCGGGATGCCGAAGCGGTTGCGTAGCGGTGAGAGCATAGAAATCTCTTCTCCTTGTCCCGTGAGCCCCTCTGCCGGCCGCTTCCCTTTGCGACCCTCTGAAGCTCGGTATGTGGTCCCTGTGAGTGATCTGAGGAACACGGACATCCGTGTTTTCAATCACGGCACAATTAAGACACACGGGTGTCTGGATGTCAAGGAGCGCGCTCTCTGGGACGGGCATCGAGAACTGGCGACCTCGACGACCCTCGAGATCAACCCGCCTCGGCGAGGAGATCGACGGCCTCCGTGCCGGGCGGCTCTCCGAGCTCCCAGCGCTGTACTGGAGGCGGCAGGCCGTCGTCGAGACCGCTGAAGGAGAGCGGGCTGAGGGTGCCGGGGAGGCGGTAGAGGCGCCCCCAGGATCGCCGTCCCCTGTACTCGATCGCGAGTTGGGGCGCCCGCCAGCAGGCGACAACCTCGATCCCCTTGGCGGTCCTCCCTCGCGCCACCGCCGGCCCCGGCCCCGCGGTGAAGCCGAGCGCGCGCAGGAGCAGCGGCTGGGGGGCGTCCGGCAGGGGCTGCTCGAAGACGATCGCGCCGCTGGCGTCGACGCTGGCGTCGAGCTCGTACTCGGCGGCCAACAGCCGCACTGACCGCTCGGGCCCGGTGGCCGGCGCCGCGGCCTCGGCGAGCACCTCCTCCACCGCCGGCTCCGCCGCGTCGCCGCGAAGCGGCTCGGGCAGCTCGGGCGCCAACCGCTCCAACCGCTCGCGATCGACCTCGCCGAACAGCGGCCGGACGGCGGCGAGCGCCCGCTCGTAGCGGAGCGTCGCCTCATCCCGGATGGAGATCTGCTCGACGCGGGAGCGCAGCATGGCGACGCCGACCGCAGCCAGGGTCGCCGCCGCCCGCCGCTCAGCCTCAGCAGGCCGGTCGACGGGATCGGCGAGCGCCAGCACCGATTTCTCGAGCAGCGGCGGCACGTCCTCCTCGTCCCAGAGCTCGGCGGCGATGCCGTGGAGATGCGTGCGCAGGGTCAGCGTGGCCACCACCGGTGGGTAATCCGAAGCGCTGGCTATGAGGCGCTCGACGAAGCGCCGGAAACGGGCCCTCTCGTGTGGCGAGCGCTCGCGCAGGACCGCCGCGAGGTCGTCCCCCGCCCCCCCATCGCCGTCCTCGGGATCGACGACCACCTCTCCCCCCGGCTCTTCCTCGCCGAGGTCGAGCTCGGCCGGATCCAGTTCCTCATCAGCGTCGATCCCCATCCCCGGCAAAGAGGGGAGGACGAGCGCGAACTCGGTCAGCTCGCGGCCGAGGATCGGCTCGTGCGTCGCCAGCAGGTCGTCGATCGTCTGCGGACGCGCCGGCTCGCGAACGGCATCCGCCTCCGGCAGGGCGCCGACCCGCAGCAGGTGAGGCCGCAGCTCCTCCAGATCGTCGAGCAGCGTCTGCTCGAGCCCGAGCGCGGCGATCAGCTCGATGCTCGTGCGGGCGCGGGCGCTCGCCGCCGGCGGCGGCAGCTGCACGCGAGCCAAGTCGGTGACGAAGACGCGGTTGGAGGCAACACCGCGGTCGAGGAAGATCCGCAGCGCGGCACCGGGGGGCGCGGTCTCCGCCGGCAGCATGTAGGACTCGCCGCCCGCCTCGAGCCTGGTGGTGCTGCGCCAACCGTCGATCGCATTGTCATAGAGCTGTGCGCGGCCCGGCTCGTCGAGCTGCCGTGCAAGGGAAAGGCGGATGCCGTCACCGTCGCGAAGGGCGGCGAGCAGCGCCGGCGCATCCTCAGCGGGCTGATCGTCTTCGCGGAAGGAGAGAGCAACCGCGTCGTGAGGCGCCGGGCCGGCCTCGGGCACGGTGGCACCAGCTCCCTCGCCGAGCAACGCCAGCTCGCAGTTCCCTCCGCCCGCCACCGAGGCCATCAGGGCCGGAGCGGAGAGGTTGGCGCTGCCGGTGAGGGCGGTCCAGGCCTCCCCCGTCCGCCACTGTGCCAGCTTGCCGTGGTGATAGCGCTGGTCGGCGATCCAGCACAGCTCCCCGCCGCAATCGTCCAGGAAAGCGCTCAGCTCGAGGCCGTCCACGCTGGTACGGGGTTCCACGTAGACCCCGAGCCGCCGGGGCTGTAGACGCTCCACCAGCGCGCGCATTGCCCGCAGGCGCCTGTCGTAGAAGGGGGCGCTGAGCACGAGCTCGTCGACCGGGCCGGCGGGCAGGCGGCCGAGGATCGGCTGCTCGAGGTTGTGGAGAAGGACGGGTCCCGGCTCCTCGCCGGAAAAGGCGTCGAGGCGGTCGGCAACCCGGTCGAGGCCTTCGGCCGCCCCCGGCCCGAGCAGGACCGGCGAGTCGCCCAGCGCCCGCAGGAAACCTGCCACGGCGCTCATCGTGCGTGAGCCCCCGCCGGGACCGCAGCGCAGCACGGTCCAAATCTCGGCATTGCCGTGCCAACCGGCCATGGTCAGGTTCCCCGAGCCGATCGCCACCCTCGCCTGGCGCTCGCCGGCGACGACGACCAGCTTCGGATGGAAGGCACCGCCGGGGCAGACCGCCCGTGCGTCGAGGTAGGTGGAGCCCGCGCGGCGGGTGATCATCGGGTCCGCAGCAACCCAGCGCGCGTCGGAGACAAGCGTGACGACCGCACCGAGGCCGCGGGCGTGCGCCAAGGCAACGCGCTCGAAGAAGGCGAGGTCGGAGGTGTAGCTGAGGACGAGCACCTCCTTGGCCTCCTCGACCTCGTCCAGCAGCGCGAACGGGGAGTTGATCTCAGGCCGTTCGCTCAAGCAGCTCCCTTCCCGCCGCGGTCACCTCGACCACGCCGTCCGGGCGCCGGTCGAGCGAACCGAGTGCGATCAGGATCTCGGTGAGCGAGCCGAGCCGTAGAGCGACCTCGCCCGCGCCCTCCTCGCCGTGGACCGAGAGTAGGCCGTCGCGATCCCGCAGCCTGGTGCGGATGCGCGGCATGCCGCCTTCGAGCCGCATCCGGTCGAGGGCCACCCGCTGGGCGCGGCGCACGAGGATCTCGGTCAGCTCGCGGGCCACCTGGCTGAGGTGATCGTGATGCCACTCGCGCAGCCGCTGCCCCATCCAGACCGGACCCAGGTCGTGCGGCACGCTGCCGAGGAAGAGCCTGCGGGTGGTGTCATCGAGGTCGTCGAGACGCTGGGCGCCGAGCGCCAGCAGTCGCAGCGAGGTCAGCGGCGCGTCCGGCTCGGCGGCGGCCAGCTCGGCCTCGGCAGGAAGCACCCGGCCGCCTTCGGCACGGCTGGGCAGCTCACCGATGAACCGCTGAACGCTGAGATCGCCGAGGGCATCGGCGAGCACGTCACCGAGCTGCTCGACGGTCATCGGCTCACGTTTGAGCTGTTCGGCGAGCCAGCGCCAGAGCGATCGCCAGGCGCCGACGGAGTAGTTGCGGAGGATCGCGGCGCGCCAGCCGCAGGCCACCGCCGCGACCCGGTTCCCGGCCAGGCGGTCGAGGGGATCGCCGAAGCCCCAGTCCGCGCAGAACGCCGCCTCGGGATCAACGTCTGGTTCGGCGGCGATGGTCCGCAGCAGCATGTGCGCGCTGAGCTGGCGACAGCGGTCCTCGACCCGCTGCGGGTCCGGCCGAGCGAAGAAGACGTCGCGCAGCAGCTCCCCGTCCGCGGCCGTAGCGACGGCGCAGAGGCAGAGGTGCCCCGCCGCCGCAAGCTCCTCGACCGGCACCTCGTCGCGCTCGGCGAGCGCGAGCAGATCGCCGAGCGCGGTGCGCAGCTCGCCGACGTCGGCCCTGATGCCACTGCGAGGAGGGTCGCCCGGCGTCAGCAGGCCGACCTGCGCGGCCGGCCCGACGTAGACATCGCGAAACCCGATCTGACTGAGGCCGTGCCGGGGCGCCGCCGCCTCGGCGACGCGGAACGCCCCGTTCGCGGTGAATTGGTCGATGCGGGCTTCGCCGTGCGCGGCGCTGGCGAGCCGGACGCGGTGAGGGGTGTGGTGGCGGTAGATCGCCGCGGCGACCACCTCACAGCGGCGCACGAGCTCGGCCGCCGCCTCCGGATCGAGCCCACGCTCCTCCGCGTCGGCCCAGGCGAGCGCATGGATCGAGTACATACGGGCGTGCCGGGTGGTGGTGATGATCCCGGGCAGCAGCCGGCCGACGAGCCGGCCCACCACCCGCTCCACCTGGAGCGGGTAACGGCCCGCACCCATGTCGAGTCCACGACCGGTCCAGGCCGGCCCTTCGACCTGAGGCATCGCCTCCATGTACGGGAAACCTAGATCAAAAGCTCGTCCGGTGAGTGAACGAGAATTTCACCGTGCCGAGGATGATCCTGCCGGAGCGCACGGTGGACATGTGGACCGCAACTTACCTGACCGGCCGTTGCTGGCGCGCCCGGATCTGGGCGCCGGCCGAGCGACAGATCACGGAACGCTACGACCTGGCAGTTGGATTGGCCCAGGTGGGCGCGGCCGGATCGGGCGCGGCGGGTCCCGGCGGCGGCTGGCCCGAGAAGGTCTTCGTCCTCGAGCACAAGGGCGTCGGGCCAGGTCGCAGCGTCCGGATCCCGAGGAGGCAGCTCGAAATCCACCTGGCCGCTGACGAAGCCGTCGGCGGCGACCTCGTCTACTACCTCCTGCCGGCGCTGGCGGCGCCGGGCGAGACCCCGCATCGCGTCTGGGCTGGATCGAGCGCCGCTCCCTACGGTGGAATCCCGGCACCCGCGTCGCACCGGCTGCGCGGTCCCGAATGGCCCGGGTTCCAGCGCTGGGCGGTCATCGTGAACGTGCGGGACCTGAATGCCGAGCTCCGAGGGAACAGCGCGTACGCAGCGCAGCTGAGAGGCGGGGCGGCCACGATCCCGATCGGGGACCTCTGGCACCTCCCTGCCGCTCGCTCGCTGAGAGACTTCGTCAGTGCGGTGCGGCGCTGCGAGTGCGGTCGTCGCGCCGGCGATGCCGAGCTCGTCTCCCATATCCGCCGCTTTGCCGAGAGCGGCGAGCGCTCCCAAGTCGCCGAGGAAGGCGCGGAGGACGACTCGCGCACCTCGTTCTACGGGGTTGGCGGCGTCGGGTAGCGCAGGTTTCAGCCGCTGTTGTTGAGGCCGTCGACCGGCTCGCCGACGACCACGTCGGTGCAGAGGTCCGCAGCTGGGTCGAACGAGTCGGTGAGGGCGCGGCCGGCGGGGGTGCCGCGCAGGACCGGCTCGGCCGGCATGGTCGACCCGTCCTTCGATTTGCGCTTGGGCCGCATGATGTAGCGACCCCGGCCGCACTGGATGACGAAGTCGCGGACGCCGTCGCGGGCGTCGATGATGTCGTCGCCGCCGTTGCCGTAGAGCTCGTCCTGGCCGGGCTGGCCGAGCAGGGCGTTTTTGTTCTCGTCGCCGATCAGGACGTCGTTGTCGAAGGAGCCCTCCATGTCCTCGTTCGAGTCGTCGAGGCGGACCGGCTTGCAGCCATCGTCCATGAGGACGTCGATCCAGGCTTTGTTGGCAGGGAAGGAGATGTAGAGGAGGCCTGGATGAGCCTGGGTCTCGGCGAAGGAGGCGTCGTCCTTGCCCTCGCCGCCGACGATCGCGCCACCGGCGCAGCCGCTGCCGGCGGCGATCAGGTCGCCGTCGCCTTCGCCGTAGAGGAAGGTCGGGCCGGGGATACCGCCGACCAGGCCGTCGGCCCCGTCGCCGCCGTAGAGCTTGTCGGCGCCGGGGCCGGCCTCGAGCAGGTCGTCCTCGGGGCCGGCTTTGATCACATCGTTGCCGAAGCCGCCGGCGAGGCGGACGATCGAGGCTGCCTCGAGCGAGCCCTCGACGGTGAGCCGGTCATCGCCGGGGCCGAGGTCGGCCATCAGCCAGCGGGCGGGGCCCTCTACGGCGCAGGCGATCTGCTTGGGATCGCGGCCGACCCGGGAGCAGCCGGGACCGATCGCGATCCCCTTGGCGGCGCTGATGCCGAAGGTCTCGGTGCTCGGATCGAAGGAGACCGTGAACTCGTCGGGGCCGCCGCCGCCGATTATCTGCAGCCCCCCGCCCTCGCCTTTTGTGCGATCGAGCTGGACATAGGCGGATGCTTTGGGCGGCGCTTCCTTGCCGCAGGAGATCGACCCGGTTTTCGGCCCGACGCAGGAGTCGCTGCCCTGGCCGCCGACCAGCTCGTCCGGTCCACCGCCTCCCCGCAGGAGGTCATCGCCCGGACCGCCGTTGATCCGGTTGGCGCTCTTGCTGCCGACCAATTCGTCGCGGAAAGCTGAGCCTTCCAGGTCCTCGACCCGGTAGAGGCGGTCGTGGCCGTCGCCGCGCGCCTTGTGCTGGGGCAGCGAGACCCAGACGCCGCTGCCCTTGCCGCCCGCGACCTTGCTCGCAAAGGAGGCGATGTCGCCGGCGCCCGGACCGCCGTCGATGCGGTCGTAGCCGTAATCGCCGTGGACGAGGTCGAAATCGCCGGCGCCGCCGTTGACGTTGTCGATCCCGAGGTGGCCCGCCGCCTCGTCGGCATCGCCGGGGCCGCCCAACACCTTGTCGTCGCCGAGATCGCCGATCACCCGATCGGTGCCGGGACCGCCGTCGACCTCGTCGTTGCCGCGGCCGCCGTGGATGACGTCGTCGCCGCCGGCGCCGCAGACGAGATCGTTGCCGAGGCTGCTGGAGAGCTCGTCGTCCCCTGGCCCGCCCCAGATCACGTCGCGTTCGGGCGTCCCGTGCAGGATGTCGTCACCGTCGGTACCGACGATCTCCGCCTGCCTGCCGTGGCAACGCGGCGGCTCCTCTTCCTCGGCCGGTGTGGCGGCGATGAACACGACCGCCGCCAGCACCGCCACGGCGAGTGCGAATCCCCTGCCCATAGTCCTCACCCGAGAAGGGTATCGGGCAGCAGCGGACGCGCCTAAAACGAAGTTTTGAGGATCGCCACGAGGATGGCGAGCATCGTGCTGAACGCAGCGACGCCGCACTGGATGATCAGCCTGTGCAGCTCGATCAATCGTTCGTTCATCTGTTCGAAGCGAAAGTCCACCTGTCCGAAGCGTGAGTCCACCTGTTCGAAGCGTGAGTCCACCTGTTCGAAGCGTTTGTCGGCTAGGTCAAGGCGGCGATCCACTTCATCGAAGCGTTCGTTTGCGCGCTTCTCGGCCTGTTCGAAGCGTTCGTTTGCCCGCTTCTCGGCCTGATCAAAGCGTTCGCCCATACGCTTTTCGGATCGATCGAAGCGATCGGCCAATTGTTTGAAGCCGTCCTCGACCTTGTGATTCAGGTGGTCGAGACGGTCGTCGGTCCAGCTCTCCCTCATGGCCTCCATTCTGTCATTATCTCAGACAAAATGTCGCATGTGGGTGACGTGATTGCAAATTCTTTGCAACGTGGGCGCAGACGCGGCAATCTACTCCAGGTTGATCATCACATGCTTGATCTCGGTGTAGTCCTCCAGTGCATATATAGAGAGGTCCTTGCCGTAGCCGGATTCCTTGTAGCCGCCGTGGGGCATCTCGGAGGCCAGCGGGATGTGGTCGTTGATCCAGACGCAGCCGAACTGGAGCGCGTTGGCGACGCGCATGGCGCGGCCGACGTCGCGGGTCCAGACCGATGACGCAAGCCCGTAGGGCGTGCCGTTCGCCCATTCGATCGCCTTCGCCTCGTCGCTGAACGGCTGCACCGTGATCACCGGGCCGAAGATCTCCTTCTGGATCATCTCGTCGCCCTGCTCGAGCCCGGCGACGACGGCCGGCTCGAGGAAGTAGCCGGGCAGGTCGGGCTGGCTGCCGCCGGTGACGACCTCGGCATTGCCGGGCTTGCGCTCGAGGAAGCCCTCGACCCGCTCGCGCTGTCGCTGGGAGTTGAGCGGGCCGAGGGTGGTGTCGGACGACATGGTGTCGCCGAGCACCAGGCCCTTTGCTTCGCCGACGAGGCCGTTGACGACGTCGTCGTAGACGCCCTTGGCGGCGAGCACGCGGGTCGCCGCCGTGCAGTCCTGGCCGGCGTTGTAGTAGCCGGTGCCGGCGATCGTCTCCATCGCGGTCGCCATATCGACGTCATCGAAGACGATCACGGGGGCCTTGCCGCCGAGCTCGAGGTGGACGCGCTTGAGCGTGTCGGCGGCCGCCTTGGCGATCCACTTGCCGGTCGGCGGCGAGCCGGTAAGGCAGATCATCTCGACGTCGGGATGGGTGACCAGCTCGGCCCCGGTCGGCTCGCCGTGGCCGCCGATCACATTGAGGACGCCGGGCGGCAGCAGCTCGCCGCACCACTCGGCGAAGAGCAGCGTGGTCAGCGGCGTGGTCTCGGCCGGCTTGAGCACGACCGTGTTACCGGCGCCGAGCGCCGGGCCGATCTTCCAGATCGCCATCATCAGCGGGTAGTTCCAGGGGGTGATCTGGCCGACAACGCCGATCGGCTCGCGACGGATGAAGGAGGTGTGGCCCTCCATGTACTCGCCAGCGGAGCGGCCCTCGAGGCAGCGGGCGGCGCCGGCGAAGAAGCGCAGCTGGTCGGCCATCACGGGGACTTCGTCCTCGAGCACGGCGCTGCGGGGCTTGCCCGCGTCGGCCGCTTCGAGGTCGGCGATCTCCTCGCCGCGCTCCTCGATCAGGTCCGCCATGCGCAGCAGCGCCCGCGCCCGTTCGCCCGGCGGCGTCGCCGCCCAGCCCTCGAAGGCGCCCTTCGCGGCGGCAACGGCGGCGTCGACGTCGGCTTTGGTCGAGAGCGGCGCCTCGGCGATCGCCTCGCCGGTCGCCGGGTTGACGACGTCCTCCATCCCCCCCTCGGCCGGATCGACCGCCTTGCCGCCGATGAAGTTCCTCAGCTTGGTCTTCGTCGCCGTCATCAGTCGCGCACCTCCACGTTTTGGGGTCGATGGGCCGATATGCGGGCTCCGGCTCCACTTTCCGGCCCGTCGGCGGGGGGTTCTTCGATTTCCAGGGCTTGCTCCACCGGGACGCAGGGCATGCCCACGGCTTCGGCGACGGCTGGATGGGTCACCTGGCCGGCCGCGACGTTGACCCCCGGCCGCAGGCCCGGGTCGCGCCGGATCGCCCCCTTGACACCACGATCGGCAAGCGCGATCGCGTAGGGCAGGGTGGCGTTGGTGAGGGCCTGGGTGGCGGTGATCGGGACCGCGCCGGGCATGTTGGCGACGCAGTAATGGGTGATCCCGTCGACCTCGAAGGTCGGATCGTGGTGGGTGGTCGGATGCGAGGTCTCGAAACAGCCGCCCTGGTCGATCGCGACGTCGACCAGCACAGCGCCGGGCTTCATCAGCGCCAGCTGCTCGCGCCGCACTACATAAGGGGCGCGGGCGCCGTGGACGAGGACGGCGCCGATCACGAGGTCCGCCCGCGGCAGCATCTCCTCGACCGCGAGCGTCGTCGAGTAGACGGTCGAGCAGGCGCCGGCGAAGGCGACCTCGAGCTCGCGCAGGCGGTCGATCGACTTATCGAAGATGAACACGTCAGCCTGCATGCCGATCGCGATCGTCGCGGCGTTCATGCCGACGACGCCGCCGCCGATCACGATCACGTTGGCCGCCGCCACCCCCGGCACGCCGCCGAGCAGGATGCCCCGCCCGCCCAGCGGCTTCTCCAGCATGAAGGCGCCGGCCTGAGTCGCGATCTTGCCGGCAATCTCGCTCATCGGGGCCAGCAACGGCAGCCGGCCACGCCGATCCTCCACGGTCTCATAGGCGACGCAGGTGGCGCCGGAGCCGCAGAGGCCGCGGGTCTGCTCGGGGTCGGGCGCAAGGTGCAGGTACGTGAACAGCAGCTGGCCACGCCGCAGCATCTCGATCTCGGCCGCCTGCGGCTCCTTCACCTTCAGGACCATCTCCGCCTCGCCGAAAACGGCGCTCGCATCGGCGACGATGCGGGCGCCCTGCGACTCGAATTCGGCGTCGGCGATCGCGCTGCCCTCCCCCGCCCCGGCCTCAATCAGCACCTCGTGCCCGTGCTCGGCCATTTCGCGCACGCCAGCCGGCGTGATCGCGACCCGGTACTCGTCCGGCTTGATCTCTCTGGGTACTCCGACAATCATGGGGAGTCGTCACCGCCCGCCCGCGGCGGACGCGGGAGGGACACGCCGTCGCAATCTGATTCTTCGGCCGTGGCCCGGGAGCAGAGCACGCGGGCGGAATTGTCTTTCATCCGACCAGCTCCCTGGCGCGCAAGGCCAGCCAGAACTCGATCCGGTCGTGGGCGCGGGAGAGGTCGCGGCCGGTCAGCTCTTCGACCTTGCGCATCCGGTAGCGCAGGGTGTGGCGGTGGCAGTAGACCTGGCGCGCGGCGCGCTCCCACTGGCCGTTCTGCTCGATGAAGGCCTCCAGCGAGCGCAGCAGCTCGCCGCCGTACTCCTCGTCGCCGGACTCGATCGGGCCGAGGACGCTGTCGCAGTAGAGCGCCAGCGCGTCGTCGTCCTGGATCGAGAGCAGCAGGGTGAAGGCGCCGAGGTCGCGCCAGGAGGCGACCTCGGGTTCACTGCCGTTTTCGGTGAACGCCGTCGCCTCCAGCGCGCAGCGCGCCTCGTGGAAGGAGTGGCGCAGCTCCTCCGGCGGCGCCGGGCGGCTGGCCGCGGCGCGCACCGAGCCGCGCTCTTTGATCAGCGCCCGCCGCGCTTCGGACGCGAGGTCGACCGGGTCGCGGTCGGCGGCGTCGACCACGGCGCAGAGCAGCTCGCGGGTGCCGCTCGAGTGCGGGGCGACGACGGCGGGGCAGGCATCGGCGGCGAGCGCCCGCTCCAGCGCCGGCTCCGCCGCCGCCGGATCGTCGAGGTCGAAGACGAGGACGGCGGCTTCGTCGCCGATGCCGAAGGGCTCGAGGCGGCGGCGCAGCTCAGACGGGTCGAGGCGGCCGCCGAGGGCGCCGGCGAGGACGTCGCCGGCGAGGCGGCGCTCGGTCTCGCGGGCGACGCGGCGGCGCATCAGCTCCAGCGCGACGACCGCCACCGCCTGCTGCAGGATCAGCCGCTCGAAGTCCCCGAGCCCGCCCGAGTCGCGGACCATCACCACCCAGGCCTGGGGCGGGCCGCCACCCGGTGAGATCACCGGGTGGGCTAGAGCCCGGCCCGCCACAGATGGATGCGTCGGTACGAAGGGGTGGCCGTCGGCGACGTGGTCGAGCGCTTCCTCGCGGATCGCGTTGACCGCCTCCGCGGAGAGCTCGCGGCGGAAGCCGCGGCCGGCGATCCGCTCGCCGCGGTTGTTGAGGATCGCCACGGTGCCGCCGACGGCAGAGGCGATCGTCGCCACGATCTCCTCCAGGCCGCGCTCTTCCAGGACCAGCCGCTCGAGCCGGCGCTGCACGGCGATGCCGCGCTGCAGCACCTCGTACTGCTCGTTGACGAGGCGGGCGAAGGCCTTCTCGGTGAGCGCGATGAACGGGGTCGAGTAGGGCACCTCGAACAGCGGGAAGTCGCGTTTCTTCGCCTCCTCGCGCAGTGCTTTCGGCAGTTTCTTGTGGTTGAAGCCGGTGCCGAAGCCGAGCCCGGAGAGATTGTGCTCAGCGAGCAGGCGGATGTAGGAGCGCTGCTTGGCGGCGCTGTCGAGCGGGATGCCGGTGGTCAGCATCAGCTCGCCGCCCGAGAGCCACGGGGTCGGGTCCTCGAGCTCGGAGATGTGGATCCAGCGGACCGGCGCCTCGGCCGCGCCGGCGCCGGCGGCGAGATCGAGGCCGACGTCGTCGAGCAGGCTCTGGACGGTGAGCATCCGCGTGCCTATCAGCTGCGCCTCGGGCTCCAGCCCGCCGAGCCGGACCGGCTTTGGACCCTCTCCCAGGCGTCCGTGAGCACACCGCGCAATATGTCGTGGATTTCTTCGAACTGCTCGGTGTCGGAGATCAGCGGCGGCGCCAGCTGGATCACCGGGTCGCCGCGGTCGTCGGCGCGGCAGATCAGCCCGCGCTTGTAGAGCTCGCCGGAGAGGAAGCCGCGCAGCAGGTCCTCGGCCTCCTCGTCGTCGAAGCTCTCCTTCGTCTCCTTGTCCTTGACCAGCTCGATCGCCTGGAAGAAGCCGGCACCGCGGACGTCGCCGACGATCGGCAGGTCGTGCAGCGTCTCCAGCATCTGGCGGAACTCGCCCTCCTTGGCGAGCACATGGCCGCAGAGGTCCTCGCGCTCGTAGACGTCGAGGTTGGCCATGGCGACCGCTGAGGCGACCGGATGGCCGGCGAAGGTGAAGCCGTGGGCGAAGGAGGCGTCGCCCTGCATGAAGGGCTCGGCGACCTTGTCGGCGGCGATCATGGCGCCCATCGGCGCGTAGGCGGAGGTCAGCGCCTTGGCGACGGTGACGATGTCGGGCACGTAGCCGAAACGTTCGCAGCCGAAGTAGTGGCCGAGGCGCCCCCAGGCGCAGATCACCTCGTCGGAGATCATCAATACGTCGTGGCGGTCGCAGATCTCGCGCACCCGCTCGAAGTAGCCCTCGGGCGGGACGAAGCAGCCGCCGGCGTTCTGCACCGGCTCGACGATCACCGCGGCGACGGTCTCCGGCCCCTCGAAGACGATCCGCTCCTCGATCGCCGTCGCCGCCCAGAGCGGGTGGCGGTCCTCGGGCCAGCGGTAGGAGTTGGTGTTGGGGACGTGGCAGCCGCCCGGCGTCAGCGGCTCGAACTGCGAGCGCAGCTCGGTGATGCCGGTCGCAGAGAGTGCGCCGAGCGTGGTGCCGTGGTAGGCGATCTCACGCGCGATCACCTTGTGCTTCTGGCCTTTGCCGAGGGCGCGGTGGTAGTTGCGGGCCAGCTTCAGCGCCGACTCGACCGCCTCCGAGCCGCCGGAGGTGAAGAAGACGCGGTTGAGATCGCCGGGGGCGAGCGAGGCGATCCGCGCCGCCAGCTTGATCGCGCCGGGGTGGGCGTAGCTCCACAGCGTGTAGAAGTCGAGCTCTTCGACCTGGCGCGCCGCCGCCTCGCCCAGCTCGGTGCGGCCGTGGCCGGCGTTGACACAGAAGAGGGCGGAGAGGCCGTCGAGGTAGCGGTTGCCGTGGTCGTCGTAGACGTAGCAACCCTCGCCGCGGGTGATGATCGGAATCTCGTGGTCGGGGCCGTAGGAGCCCATGCGCGAGAAGTGCATCCAGAGGTGGCGCATGGCCAGCTCCTGGAGGTCGGTGTCGACTGCCCCGGTCGAGTGCGACGCGACGGCCATGCGCTTGCTCCTTTCGTCCTACGACGTTCTGGATAAAGCTAGCTCCCCTGACTCTCGCATTCAAGTGTTCGTTGGGTCAAGCCAAAAGCGATCCGATGTACAAGATGTACAAGCTTGGGCACGAAGTTTGGGGCAGTCGCCACTTGTGCCGAGACGTGGCCACGCCTTACCGTCGCATCATGGAGGCCGTTCCCACCGATCACGACAAGGGTCTGAAGAAGGACGCGATCGGCTTCAGCGACGGCCTCACGATCGCACTTGCCTCGACCGCCCCGGCCTACTCGCTGGCGGCGGTGATCGGCTCGATCGTCGTCATCGTCGGCTTCCAGGCGCCGGCGGCGCTGCTGGTCTCCTTCGTGCCGATGTTCTTCATCGCCGCGGCCTTCTACTACATGAACCGCGCCGACCAGGACTGCGGCACCAGCTTCTCCTGGGTGACGCGGGCGATCGGCCCACAGAGCGGTTGGATTACCGGCTGGGCGATCTGCGTCACCGGCATCCTCGTCGTCGGCTCACTCGCCGACGTCGCCGCCTACTCCTTCTTCAACCTGATCGGCGCCGAGGGGCTTGAAGAAAGCACCGCCGCCGTCACCCTGCTGGCGCTCGCCCTGATCGCGGTGATGACGACGGTCTGCGTGCTCGGCACCGAGCTGTCCGCCCATCTCCAGAAGGGCCTGATGGTGCTGCAGATCGTGCCGCTGCTGCTGGTCGTCGCGGTCGTCCTCTACAAGGTGCTCGCCGGCGATGCGCCGGCGGCGGCCGTCGACCCCTCGCTCTCCTGGTTCAACCCGTTCGCGATCGAGAGCGGTGGGGCGCTGACCGGGGCGCTGTTGCTCGGCGTCTTCATCTACTGGGGCTGGGAGAGCGCGGTCAACCTCAACGAGGAGACCGAGCACTCGGTCACCGCCCCCGGGCTGGCCGGGCTCGTCTCGACCGTGATCCTGCTCGTCACCTACCTCGGCGTGGCGACGGCGCTGGTCGCCTGGCAGGGCATCGGCGGGGCGGCGCAGTTCGAAGACAACGAGGAAATCCTGCCGAGCTATGCCGACGCCGCGCTCGGCGACCCGCTCGGCAGCCTCGTCCTGCTGGCGATCGTCGTCTCCGCCCTTGCCTCGACCCAGACGACGATCCTCCCCGCCGCCCGCACCTCGCTCTCGATGGCCCGCGCCGAGGCGATGCCGGCGGCGCTCGGCGAGGTCAGCTCGCGCTTCTTCACTCCGGTGGTCTCGACCGTGGCGATCGGCGTCCTCGCCGTCGTCTGGTACCTGCCCTCGAAGCTGATCAGCGAAAACTTCCTCTTCGACTCGCTCTCGGCGCTGGCCCTGATGATCGCCTTCTACTACGCGTTCACCGGGATCGCCTGCGCCGTCTACTACCGGCGCGAGCTGCGCAAGTCGGTGAAGAACTTCCTCTTCGTCGGCGTCGCGCCGGTGATCGGCTCGGTGCTGCTCGGCTACCTATTCGTCAAAGCGCTGATCGACTACTCCGACCCGGCCAACTCCTACACCGGCGCCTCCTGGTTCGGGGTCGCACCGCCCGCAGTGATCGGAGTCGGCTTCCTCGTCCTCGGCGTGATCCTCCTCTTCGCCTGGCGCCGCCACCAGCGCGAGCCGTTCTTCTTGCGCAGGCGCGAAGTCGCCCGGCCGGGCCTGCTCGAGGAGAGCACGGCCGACGTGCCGGCGAAGCCGGCTCTCGCGGAGTCCGAATGAGCACCAGGCAAGTGCCTGAAAAGGCCGGTGAGCGGGTAGCGCTACCTTCTGGTGGGAGGCTCCGGCGCTGGAATTGACCGCAAAGGAGTGAGATGGAGAGCAGTTCACCAAGCGTTGAGTTGAGAGAGGTAAGCAAGCGCTTCGGCGATCTGCTCGCCGTCGACGACCTCAGCCTGGAGCTGGCCGGCGGTGAGTTCTTCACCCTGCTCGGGCCAAGCGGCTGCGGCAAGACGACGACGCTGCGCATGATCGCCGGCTTCGAGCAGCCGAGCGAGGGCGAGATCAGGATCGAGGGCGAGGACGTCGCCGGGTTGCCGCCGCACCGGCGCCCGACCAACACCGTCTTCCAGAGCTACGCCCTCTTCCCCCACCTCAGCGTCCGCGACAACGTCGCCTTCGGCTTGAAGCGGAGGAAGGTGCCGAGGGATGAGATCGGCCGTCGCGTCAGCGCCGAGCTGGAGCGGGTCGGCCTCGCCGCCGAGGCGGGCCGCCGTCCGGCGCAGCTCTCCGGCGGCCAGCAGCAGCGGGTCGCCCTGGCGCGGGCGCTGGTCAACCTGCCCAAGGTGCTGCTGCTCGACGAGCCGCTCGGAGCGCTCGACCTGAAGCTGCGCAAGGGCCTGCAGATCGAGCTGAAGCAGATCCAGCGCGAGGTCGGCATCACCTTCGTCTACGTCACCCACGACCAAGAGGAGGCGTTGACGATGAGTGACCGGATCGCGGTGATGAACCGCGGCCGGGTCGAGCAGGTGGGGGGGCCGGAGGACGTCTACGAGCGGCCCGCCACCACCTTCGTGGCCGGCTTCATCGGCGTTTCCAACCTGATGCCGGCAACCATGATCGGGCCCGCCGAGGTGCAGCTCGACCAGGGGGCGACCGTGAGCACGACCGCGGACTGCGTCCCCGGCGAGCGCTGCCACGCCGTGGTGCGGCCGGAGAAGCTGCGAATCGACCAGCTCGGGGCGGCCGGGGAGCCGTCCAGCAATGGGCTGCCGCACGTAGAGGGCATCGTCGAAAGCTCGGTGTACCTCGGCACCTCCACCCAGATCGTCGTCGACCTCGGCGGAGAGGTCCGGATGACCGTCCTCGTCCCCAACGCCAGCGAGGCCGATCGACAGCGCCTGCCTGGCGGTGGGGCGCGGGTGGTGCTGAGCTGGGACCCGGAGCACATGCACGTCGTGCGCGAGTCACCGAAGGCCGATCTGGGTAGCGGCGCACTGATGAACGGGGCGGTAGCGGGCGGAGAACTCGAGAAAACGCAAAGAGGGTGAGTCAGATGAGAGAGAGCAGAGCACAAAAGAGAGGGGTGCCGTCAACCGTTGCGGCGCTGGTTGCGACTGTCGCCCTGGCGCTGGGTCTCGCCGCCTGCGGCGACGACACCGTGGGTGGCGGTGGTGGCGGGGAAGTGACGGTGGCGAAAGGCGGTCCTGTCAGCGGCAAGCTGACGATCTCCAACTGGCCCGGCTACATGGACCCCGGGCCGAACAACACCGTCGCCAAGTTCGAAGACAAAACCGGCGTCAGCGTCGACTACATCGAAGACGTCAACGAAAACGAAAGCTTCTTCGGCAAGTTGCAGCCGCTGCTGGAGCAGGGCGAATCGGGCGGTCGCAGCATCTTCGTCGTCACCGACTGGATGGCGAAACAGATGTACGACCTCGGCTACCTGCAGGAGATCGATCACGCCGACCTGCCCACGGTGTTCGAAAACATCAGGCCCCAGCTGGAGGATGCCGCCTTCGATCCGGGGCGCAAATTCTCAGTGCCGTGGGTGAGCGGCATGGGTGGGCTCTGGGTCGACACCGCGAAGGCGCCGGAGATCAAATCGGTCAACGACCTCTTCGACCCGAAATACAAGGGCAAGGTGACGATGCTGGGCGAATTGCGCGAAACCGTGCCGCTGGTGATGCTGGCCGAAGGCGTCGATCCGGTTGAGGCAACCAACGACGACTGGCTGAAAGCGATTGACCGGATCAAGGCTGCCGCCGATTCCGGGCAGATCCGTCGCTTCACCGGCAACGACTACACCGAGGACCTGACCGCGGGCAACATCGTCGCCGCGATCGGCTGGTCGGGCGACGCCTCTATCGTCGAAAACGAGAACGCCGAATGGCGGATGCCGACCGAGGGCTGCTCGCTGTGGTCGGACAACATGGTGATCCCGGTCGGGGCGCCGAACGTGGGCGCTGCCTTCGGCTGGATGGACTTCATCTACGAGCCCGAGGTCAACGCCCCGCTGGCGGAATACATCACCTACATCCCACCGGTCGAAGGGGTGCAGGACCTGGTCAAGCCGGAACTGGCGAAGGACCCGCTGGTCTTCCCCAGCCCCGAGTTCACCCGCAAGTGCACCGACCAGGATTCGCCGCCGGACATCGAACCGGTCAACGAAGCCTGGCAGGAAGTAATCACGGGGTGAGCTGAGCGATGAGCCTGCGGCGGCGCCTGGTCCCCTACTGGCTCTTGGGACCGGGCCTGCTCTGGCTCGTCCTCTTCTTCGTCGTGCCCATGTACTTCATGGGCGAACTGGCGCTTCGCTCCGGAACGCTGACCACCGGCTTCACCTTTGACTGGGCCTGGTCCAACATCCCCGATTCCCTCTCCGGCCACACCGAGCAGATCGTCCGCTCCTTCTTCTACGCCGGCACGGCGACGATCCTGGCGCTGCTGATCGGCTACCCGCTGGCCTACGCGATCGCCTTCCGCGCCGGCCGCTTCAAGTTGTTGCTGCTGTTCGCGGTGATCGCGCCCTTCTTCACCACCTACCTGATCCGCACGATCGCCTGGAAGACGATTCTCAGTGACTCGAGCCCGGTGGTCAGCGTCCTGCAGACGCTGGCTCTTGTTCCGCCCGATGGCCGCGTGCTGGCGACCTCGGGGGCGGTGATCGCCGGCCTCACCTACAACTTCCTGCCCTTCATGATCCTGCCTCTGTACGCCAACCTCGAGCGGCTCGACCTGAGGCTGGTCGAGGCGGCGAAGGACCTCTACTCCTCGTCGCGGCAGGCGTTCGTCAAAGTGACCCTGCCACTGACGATGCCGGGGATCGTCGCCGGCGTCCTGCTCACCTTCATCCCCGCCTTCGGCGACTACATCAACGCCCAGATCCTCGGCGGCACCCAGCAAGCGATGGTCGGCAACGTGATCCAGTCGCTCTACCTGACCCAGCGCGACTACCCGGAGGCGGCGGCGCTCTCCTTCCTGATGATGGGGCTGATCCTGGCGATCGTCGTCGTCTACATCCGCTTCGCCGGGACCGGTGCCTTCATGGGCGACGAGGACGAGGAGACGGCCTAAATGGCGGCGCTCTCAGGAGCCTGGGCTTGGCTGCGGCGCAACGCGCTGCCGATCTACGCCTGCTTGGCGGTCGCCTACATGCTGATCCCGATCGTCGTCATCGCGGTCTTCTCCTTTGGTGCGACGCCGAACGGGAAACTGACCTTCGGGCTCAACAACGGCTTCACGACCGAGTACTGGAGCTCCGCCTTCTCGCTGCCGGAGCTGAACGAAGCGCTCTTCACCAGCCTGCGGCTGGCGGCGCTGTCGACCGTGATCTCAACCGCGATCGGGACCCTGATGGCGATCGCCCTGGTCCGCCACAGGTTCCGCGGGCGGCGGGTGGCGAACCTGCTGATCGTGATCCCGATGGCGACGCCGGAGGTGGTGATCGGCGCCTCACTGCTCTCGATGTTCATCTACTACTCGTTCACGCTCGGCTTCGGCACGCTGCTGATCGCCCATGTGATGTTCTCGATCAGCTTCGTGGTCGTGGTGGTGCGTTCGCGGCTGATCGGCTTCGACCGCCACCTCGAGGAGGCGGCCGCCGATCTCGGCGCGACCCCGCTCGCGACCTTCCGCACCGTGACCCTGCCGCTGCTGGCGCCGGGTATCGTCGCGGCAGCTTTGCTCGCCTTCGCCCTCTCGATCGACGACTTCGTCATCTCCAACTTCAACTCGGGCACGACCGTCACCTTCCCCCTCTACGTGTTCGGGGTCGCCCTGCGCGGCATCCCGGTCCAGGTAAACGTCCTGGCGACGATGCTGTTCGCTCTGATTGCGATTGCCGTCTGCCTGGTGCTCTGGCAACAGCGCCGCGCCGAGCGGATGGCCGCGGTGCGACCGGAGCCGGCGTCGACCCCCGCGAGTGGAAGCGCGGTCCCGGCATGACCGCCGACGGGACGAAAAGTCCACCCGGAGTGGACATATCGGCCCATCGGCCGGAGGTTGCCGTGCGGCTTGCTAATTACGTTGGGGGGATGTGGCGCGCGGTTGATGATGTGGCCACGCTCGACGACGTCGATCCGGCTACCGGTGAGGTGTCCGCGCTCGTCCCGCTGAGTGGCACCAGGCAGGTCCGCGAGGCGGTGGAGGCGGCCCGGGCGGCGCAGCCAGAGTGGCGGGCGGTGCCGCCGCAGCGGCGAGCGCGTGCGCTGCTGGCGCTGCGCGCGGAGTTGGAACGACGCCGCGAGGAGTTGGTGGCGCTGGTCACCGCCGACATGGGCAAGGCGCTGGCCGACGCCGACGGCGAGGTCGGGCGCGGGATCGAGTCGGTCGAGTCCGCCGCGGCGATCCCCCACCTGCTCAAGGGCGAGACGCTGGAGGGGGTCGCGTCCGGTGTCGACGTGGAGCTGGTGCGCCAGCCGGTCGGCGTGGTCGCCGCGATCACCCCGTTCAACTTCCCGGCGATGATCCCGCTCTGGTTCCTGCCCTACGCGATCGCCTGCGGCAACTCGTTCCTGCTCAAGCCCTCCGAGCAGGACCCGCGGCCGGCGGCGCTGATCGTCGAGATCGTCGACTCGATCGAGGAGATCCCACCCGGGGTCGTCAACCTCGTCCACGGTGGCCGCGACGCGGTCAGCGCGATCCTCGCCGACCCCGGCATCGACGCGGTCTCCTTCGTCGGCCGGGCGACGACGGCGCGGATCGTCGCCGAAGGCGCCGTCGCGACCGGCAAGCGCGTGCAGGCGCTGGGCGGGGCAAAGAACTCGCTCGTGGTGATGCCCGACGCCGACCTCGACCAAGCGATGCCCGCGATCATGGGCTCCGCGTTCGGCGCCGCCGGGCAACGTTGCCTGGCGGGATCGGTATGTGTGGTCGTCGGCGACGAGGCACGGCGGGCCGAGGTTCGCCAAGCGCTTGTCGCAGCCGCCTCGGAGCTGAACGTTGGCCCAGGCGACGATCCAGCGACCGACGTCTGCCCGATGGTCTCGGCCCAAGCTCGCGAGAAAGTCGCTGAGGCGATCGACCGCGCCTACGCAGACGGTGTTGAGCTGCTGCTCGACGGCCGTGCCGACGCAGGCCCGGCGGGCACCCATCTGGGCCCCACGATCGCAGTGGCCGCCGACCACGAGTCCGAGCTCCCGCGCGACGAGCTCTTCGGCCCACTTTTGACCCTCGTCGACGTAGCCGACCTTGATGCAGCTCTCAAGTTCCTCAACGGCTCCCGCTATGGCAATGCGGGCGCGATCTTCACCCAGTCGGGCGATGCGGCAAGGCGCTACCGCTACGGCGCCGAAGCGGGCATGCTCGGCGTCAACGTAGGCGTTCCCGCACCCGTCGCCTGGTTCCCCTTCTCGGGCTGGAAGGACTCGATGGATGGCGATCTACACGCCAATGGGACCGACGCAGTTCGCTTCTACACCCGTGAGAAGGTCGTTACTTCGCGCTGGTAGAGGAGGGACGTGGGGTGTCCCTCCGCCTTGCTGGGTTTTTCGCCTGAAGCGCCGAGGCCGTCCGAGACGGCGACTGGGGCGAAAAAGAGGACGCCGCTGCGGCGGAGGGACACCCCACGTCCCTTGCTACCGGCCGATGTGGAAGCCGAGAAGATCAGGGATCCGAGCCAGCGCTGAGCTGACGGGATGCGGATCACGGCCTTCGGACTCAGCGTTCTCCTTGGACATGATCGCCCGGCGGATGAGGGAGCCGCCGAGCCAGTGGAGGGGCTCGGGTGGGACGCGTTGGGGCGACGGGTCGATGAAGGGCAAGCGCGAGTGGTCGTCGCGGCGGTCCAGAGCCAGCGAGGCGAGGGTTCGGCCGACCATGAAGGACGGGCCGACACCGTTGCCGGTGTAGCCGGCGGCGACGAAGGTGCGGCTGCCGGACAGGGGAACGACGAGCGGCAGGTGGGTCGGCGAGACGTCGATCGGGCCGCCCCAGGCGTGGGTGAGGCGGCGGCCGCGCAGGCCGGGGAAGTAGGCATGCAGCCGTTCGGCGGCCTGAGCGACGGTGGCGGGATCGATCTCGACGCGACCGTTCAGCCGCCCTCCCATCGAGATCCGGCCCCCGCCGAGGCCGAAGGCGATGCGGCCGTCGGGAGTGGTGCGGAAGTAGTGCAGCATCGTGCGGCAGTCGGTGATGCACTCGCCCCCGGTCCAGCCGACCTCCTCGAGCAGGTCGGGAACCGGCTTGGTGAGGACGATGTGCGAGGAGGTGACGGTGAGATGGTCGCGCAGGGGGGCGTGGTGGGATTTCGCGGCGCCGCCGATGGCGACGATCGCCGCCCCGGCGCGGACCGTGCCTCGGCCGGTCCGCGCGATCACCCCACCACGCCGCCAATCTGGAAGCTTTTGGGCCCCTATAGACTCCCCAAAGCTTCCACTGGCGCTCAATTGGCGCCCCGGCGAGTGCTCGTGGATCTCGACGCCGGCCGCCAGCAACCGCTCGCGCAGGCCGAAAGCGAGCCGCGCCGGCTGCACCGTGGCCGCATCGGGATAGAAGGCGCCACCGCGGAACACAGGCGAAGCGCAGCGCGCGGCGACTTCCTCAGGGGTGAGCGGCTGCACGCAGTCCTCGCCGAGCTCGTGGCACGCCGCCGATGGCTCGTCCCAGATCCTGTCCTGGGCGGGCGCCGTCGAAACCTGCAGGTAACCGCCGCGCCGGAACCAGGCATCGACCTCTTGTTCGCGGCAGAAGCTCTCGACCCCGTCGATCGCATCGCGCGCCGCGCGGGCAACCGCCAGCGCCGCCTCATCCCCCCAGCGCCGCCGCATGTTCGGCAACGAGAACCACATCGAGTTGCAAAACCCCCCGTTCCGCCCGCTGGGCCCCCGCCCACAAACATCCGCCTCCAGCAGCACCACCGAGGCATTCGGCTCCAGCTTCTTCACCTGCCAAGCAGCCCACAAGCCCGTGTAGCCACCACCTATGACAACGACATCCGCCTTCCGCTCCCCAACAAGCTCGGGAAGCGGAGCAACCCCTCCAACCTCCTCCAGCCAGTAGCCGTGAGCGGTGTGCTTCATCCACGCGGAGTCTGGCAGGCGCTGGCAGGGGGTCGCGGGTGTCCCTCCAACGCAGCGGCGTCCTCTTTTTCGCCCCAACCGCAATCTCGGACGGCCGCAGAATCCGAGGCGAAAAACCCAGCAAGGCGGAGGGACACCCGTGACCCTCCCACAGCAAGGCGGAGGGACACCCCGCCCTCCCCCCTACACTCCCGCCCATGCCGACCTTCGACCTCCTCGCCGACCTACCGTTGGAGATCGAGGGCTACGAGCTGAGCGGCCTCGAGTACCAAACCCCCGGCTTCGAACGCCTCAGCACCGTGATCCATATCTGGGGCGGCGGCGAGGACGGGCTGGGCGAGGACGTCACCTACGACGCCGTCGACCACATCGCCCTCCAGGACGCCGGCCCGACCCTCGACCCGACCGGCTATGCGACGCTGGGTGAGTTCTGCGAGTTCGTGGGCGGCGTCGACACCTTTCCCGCCGAGCCGCAGCGCGACGTGTCGCGCCGCTACCGGCGCTGGGCCTTCGAGTCGGCGGCTCTGGACCTGGCCCTGCGCCAGTCGGGCATCGGCATCGCGACCGCGCTCAAACGAGATCCTCAGCCGGTCACCTTCGTCTGCTCGATGCGCCTCGCGGGTGGGCCCGACGAGCCCTCCTCGATCGAGACCCTGCGCCGCAAGCTCGACCCCTACCCCAGCTTGCGCTTCAAGCTCGACCCGACCAACGACTGGACCGACGAGCTGATCGCCGCCCTGGTCGAGACCGGCGCGGTCGACTCACTCGACCTCAAGGGCTTCTACAAAGGCACCGTTGTCGACGTCGAGACCGATCCGGAGCTCTACGGCAAGCTGATCGAGGCCTTCCCCGACGCCTGGCTCGAGGACCCCGACGTCAACGAGGAGACGCGGCCGCTGCTGGAGCCGGTCCGCGACCGCCTCACCTGGGACGCGCCGATCCACTCGATCGCCGACATCGAGGCGCTGCCCTGGCCGCCGCGGATGGTCAACGTCAAGCCATCGCGGATCGGCGGCCTGCGCGATCTCTGCGAGACCTACGACTACTGCGCCGAGCGTGGCATCGGCGCCTACGGCGGCGGCCAGTGGGAGCTCGGCGTCGGCCGCGGCCAGATTCAGGTGCTCGCCTCGCTCTTCCATCCCGACACGCCAAATGACACGGCGCCGCGCGGCTACAACGAATCGCCGCCGCCGGATGGGCTGCCGACAAGCCCGCTGCTGCCGCAGTTGACGCCGACGGGGTTTCGCTGGGCAGAGTAGGTAGGGCGGATCGGGTGTCCCTCCGCCTTGCTGGGTTTTTCGCCTCGTACTGATACGGCCGTCCGAGAACGCAGTTGGGGCGAAAAAGAGGACGCCGCTGCGGCGGAGGGACACCCGACCCGCCCTCGTTATTCCATTCGGCGGGCCGAACTCGCACTTCGGCGAACCGAATTCGGCGTTTCGGTTACGTTGGCGGAGCCCGCCCCGCTGAAGAAGGAGAACCCGTGGCTGAGAAGAGCTTTGCTGACGCGTTGAATGAGCAGATTGCTAATGAGTTCGCGGCTTCCCAGCAGTATGTGGGAGCAGCGGTCTATTACGACGCTGAGACCCTCCCCCGGCTCGCCCAGTTCTTCTACCGGCAGGCGCTGGAGGAGCGTGAGCACGCGATGATGATGGTCCAGTACCTGCTCGACGTCGGCGAGGAGGTCCACATCCCCGACATCAAGTCACAGGAGACGAGCTACTCCGGTGGGATGGCGCCGGTCAAGATGGCGCTGGAGCAGGAGAAACGGGTCAGCGAGGAGATCTTCGCCCTGTTCGAGCTGGCGCGCGAGATCAAGGACTACCGGGCCGAGCACTTCATGCAGTGGTTCGTCAAGGAGCAGGTCGAGGAGGTGGCGCTGATGGGCGACCTGCTCAACGTGGTCGAGCGGTCGAAGGACAACCTGCTGCTGGCCGAGGACTACATCGCGCGCGAGGCGCCCGGTGAGGAGAGCGACGACCCGACTGCGCCGCCTGCTGCCGGCGGCGGTTGATCTGGCGCAGGAGCAAGTTCGCCCCGCCACGGCAGGCAGAAAGCGCGCAACTAGAGTTGCACGTTCCGAAAATTGCCTAGTTCATCCGCCAGCGGAACTAGGCTTATTTCGAAATGAACGCCCGACCAAACGAGTCCCCCGGTCCCCCTCTCACGCCGCGAGAGCTCGTAACCGGCGTCGTCGAAACGATCCGTTCTCGCCTGCCCCGTCAGTGGACGCTCGACGTTCTCGATGCTCCCAAAGGACCGGATCGAGGGGTAGACGCGGTCGTCCAAATCGGCGCAGCCAACGGCGAAGCCAGTCGCGTGATCATCCAGACCCAAGGCACGTTCGAGGCTCGCGACGTTCCAACGGTCAAACGACGGATTCGCGATCTGGCGCCGGAGCTCTCTCCCGCTGACGCATTCATGGTTGGCGCGCGCTACTTGAATGCACGGGTTAGAGAACGCCTCGAGGCGGAGGAACTCCCCTATGCAGACGTGACGGGGAATCTCTACCTGGTGCTCGCCGAACCGGCTCTTTTCCTCCGTGACATAGGAGCGGTGCGTGACCCGTGGCGGGGCCCAGGCCGCCCCCGGAACAGCTTCCGCGGCCCGATCGCCGCTCGCGTCGTTCGAGCCTTGGTCGATTTCGCTCCTCCGATCACCGTGCCGGAACTAGTCAAACGAAGCGAGGTGTCAACCGGCGCCGGATACCGCGTCGTGGACTTCTTGGAACGCGAGGACCTGGTGGAGCGACAACCGCGAGGGCCGATCGTGCGGGTTGAGTGGAGGCCCATCCTCGAGCGCTGGGCCGAGGACTACGAGCTTGACCTGGAGGCAAACGCCATGCGGATGCTCGCGCCGCGCGGCATCGAATCAGTCCTGCAGAGACTCAACGAAGTGACGGGGCCTGGCCGCTATGTGCTGACCGGATCCGCAGCTGCCGCCTTCTTCGAGGAATACGCACAGGCGCGCTTGGCCTTGATCTACACCGATAGTCCAGCCGAGCTCGCTGGGCAGCTCGAACTAAGGCCGGTCGAAACCGGAGCGAACGTGCTCCTCGCCCGCCCGCCCGACGATGTCGTCTTCGCGAGAGCCGGCGAACGGGAAGGCCTGCAGGTGGCCGCACCGAGCCAGATCGCGGCCGACCTGTTGAACGGGCCCGGCAGGGCACCCGCAGAGGCGGACGCTCTCCTTGATTGGATGGAGGGCAATGAATCGCTCTGGCGATGCTGATCTTCGGGTTCGCACCCGCGCGGCCCTCCTCGACGCCCTCGAAGCCCTCGAGGATCAACTCGACGCCCTGATCGTGATCGGGGCGCAGGCCCTCTACTTCCACACCGGCGATGTGGACGTGGCAATCGCCGAGGAAACCAAAGACGCCGATATCGCCATCGACCAGGGCAAGTTGCAGGACGACCCACTGGTCGAGCGGGCGATCGAAGGGGCGGGCTTTCGCAAGGACTTGGAAAGCCCGCAGCCAGGGAGGTGGCTCAGCCCGGACGGCATTCCGGTCGATCTAATGGTCCCCGAGGCCATGGCCGGTCCTTCAGCCTCGAACCGCCGAGGTGCCCGGCTACCTCCACACGACAACGGATCGATGCGAAGGGCAACCGGGCTCGAGGGGACGATCGTCGACAACTCAATCGAGGAGATTCACTCCCTGGCCCCCCAGGTGGACGGTCGAGCTTTCACCGTACGGCTCGCCGGCCCGGGGGCACTGCTCGTGGCCAAGCTTCACAAGATCGGCGAGCGAAGGACCAGGGAGGGAGCCCGCCTCCGAGACAAGGATGCCCACGACATCTATCGCCTCCTGGTCGCGGTTGACACGGCTGACCTGGCACAGAGACTGTCGCTTCTTCGGCGCGAGTCGTTCAGCGCCGCCGTGACCGAGCAAGCCCTCGACTATCTCGCCAAGCTCTTCGCCGCCGGACCCGATGCAGACGGCTCGACCATGGCTGGCCGCGCGGAGGCCGGCGTCGGCGAGCCGGCGACCGTCGCGGCTTCGGTTTCCGTCCTGGCGCAGGATCTGCTCGTGGCGGCCGGGCTCGGGGCCGAGCAGATCAGCCGGCCCTAGCCGAGCCAGCCCGCCTTTTTGCGCATCGCCGTGATCCTGCGGAACTCAGCTATGTCCTCGCGCAGGGCTGCGGGAGCTGGGGCCGGGAGGAAGCGGGCCGGGAGTGGGGACTCGAGGACGCCGTCCTCGCCCTTGGCCACCCGGTAGGCGCGGGCGCCGCGCTGGGCGGTGACGGCTGAGGGGGGGCCTGTTCCCTCCCAGATCAGGCCGGCGTAGTCGTCGAGCCCGTAGCCGCCGGGCATCCCGTCGGCAACCGCGTCGAGGTAGGCGGCGCGGCGGTCGGGTTCGTTGTTGTAGTGGACGCAGAGGCTGCCGTTCAGCAGGCCCAGCCCCGCTCCGGGAAGGGGCTTGCCCGAAGACTTGGTGATGCCGGCCTCGAACCAGCACATCGCGCCGGCGCTCTGGCCGGCGAGGACGATCCCCTGACGCCAGGCGAGGCTGAGGATCGCGCTCAGCTCGTGCGCTTCCCAGACCGCGAGCAGATTGAGCAGACTGCCGCCGCCGACGTAGATCAGGTCCTGCTCGAGCAGGTGGTCACGCAGCTCCATCGGCCGGGTGCCGAGACGAAAGAGGGAAAGGTCGGAGGGGTCGCAGGGCCGCTCGCCGAAGGCCGAGTAGAAGCGGCCGATCTGCTCCGAGGTGTCGCCGCTGGCGGTCGGCAGGATGCAGATCCGCGGTCGACCGCCGGCGCGGGTCGTCGCCAGCCGCAGCATCAGCTCGCAGACGGCGCGGTCCTGGGGGCGCGAGGTGAAGTCGTGCCCGCCGAGAGTGAGGACGCGGGTGATCATCGGAGCGCGTTCGTCCTTTGTGGTGCATAGGGGGACAAGGGACGAACGCGTGCGCCCGTCATGCCGCGACTGCCGTCGACATCGCCTCCGGCAGCGGTACGAAGGGCGGCGCGCCGGCGTCGCCGAGGTACGCGGTGGCGATCCTCATCTCCACCACCCGGTCCCCGACCGCGTCGAGGCGGTATCCCCGCGCCTCGGGCCGCGAGGCGACCACTCGGCGCAGCTCGCTGCCGACGAAATGCAGCGCCGCGCCGTCCTCGGCCGCGTATCCCGGACGCATGCCGGCACGGAGCAGGTCGTGGTAGGCGCGGCGGCGACTGGAGCGGGGCTCGTAGTGGACGCAGTTGCTGAACGGCAGCAACCCCAGCCCCTCGACCGGCCGCGGCGCGCCGTGGAAGCCGGTGACCGCGTCGGAGAACCAGCAGAGCGAGCCGGCCGAGAGGCCGCAGAGCACGACACCCCGCTCCCAGGCCTCGCGCAGGATCACATCGATTCCGTGTGCCCTCCAGACCCCGAGCAAGCTGATGACGCTCCCACCGCCGACGTAGATCAGGTCCTGATCGAGCAGGTGCGCGCGCAGGTCCTCCGGACCCTGCTCGCGGCGAAAGAGCGAGATGTGGCTCGCCTCGCAGCGGTCGGCGGGAAAGGCCCGGTAGAAGCGGACGATGTAGTGGTCGGCGTCGCCGCTGGCCGTGGGCATGAAGCAGACCCGTGGTCGTCGCGCTCCCGTCAGCCCGAGCACGTAGTCGTCCAGCAGCGGGTTGCCCGACTCCATCGAGAACCCGCCCCCACCGAAAGCGACGATCTGGCGCAGCTTCTTCATCGTCAAATGGTTGCGAGGAAGCGGCCAAACTCGCTTGTACAGCGGTCCGAAGTTTTGGGTAGCCCTCTCGCCCGCGTGTACAGTGCGTCTCGCTGCACTATCCGAGTGGCGGGACGCGGCCATCCCGCCTCAGTTCCCAAGCGGAGATGGTTTGTTAACTCGGTACTGCCTCGTCCACAGAACCATGGGTGGGGTGTACAATCGCGTTTACCGTGAACCTCAGCGGGCTGATCGAGAAGGAGCATCTCCCGGCCGGACGTGAAGATCTCGCCGAGCCGCTGGTAGCCCACTCCCAGCGGGAACGGATCCTGGTGGCGATGGCCGAGAGCTGCTCGACCAAGGGCTACAACGCGACTACGATCGCCGACATCTGCGAGCCGGCGGGCGTCTCGCGGGCCACCTTCTACGAGCTCTTCAAGGACAAGGAGGACTGCTTCCACGCGGCGATGGAGGTCTCGCTGGCCGACGCGATGGGCCGGATCCTCTCGGTCTACTCGGCCGACAAGCCGTGGGCGACGATGGTCCGTGACGCCGCCGCCGAGTTCCTCGACCTGCTGGCAAGCCGCCCGGCCTTCGCCCGCATGGCGCTGGTCGAGGCGCCCGCCTCGGGCGAGCGCGCCTTCGAGCTCTACGCCTCGGGCAAGCGGGTGCTGCAATCGCTGCTCGACCGCGGCCGCGACGACCCGGTCGAGGAGGAAGCGATTCCCTCCAGCGCCGGCCGCGCGGCGCTCTCCGGCGCCGAGTCGTTGATCGTCGGCCAGATCCTCGCCGGCAACGCCGAGCGGCTGCGCGAGCTGCTGCCGGACATCGTCTACATCACGACCGTTCCCTACCTCGGCCAGGAGGAGGCGCTGCGCCAATCGCGCGAGGCCGAGAAGCTCCTGAGCTCCCCCGGAGGCTGACCGGAGTGGAGCGGGCAGGGGTGGGGGATCGGTGGCGCCCTCCGCGCGGGCGTCACCGGCTGCCGCCGGAGGTCGTGGCGCGCTCGCAGCGCGAGCGCCTGCTCGAGGCA
The DNA here is from genome assembly GCA_963718755.1 of uncultured Solirubrobacterales bacterium. Classification (GTDB taxonomy): domain Bacteria; phylum Actinomycetota; class Thermoleophilia; order Solirubrobacterales; family 70-9; genus VRUE01. Next base: position 1,632,457 of record OY970376.1, on the reverse strand, counting down.
GCGGTGCGCGTGGTCGCCGAGAAGGGCTACGGGGCGATGACGATCGGCGACCTGACCAAGGAGGCGGGCGTCTCCCGCACGACCTTCTACGAGCTCTACGAGGACAGGGAGGCCTGCTTTCTCGCCGCCTACGACAACGCGGTCGAGATGCTCGTACGACGCGTGATCAAGGCCTATGAGTCCCAGCAGGCCTGGCCCGACCGGGCAGCGGCCGGGCTCGCCGCTCTACTCGAGACGCTTGCCGCGGAGCCGGCCCTGGCGCGGCTCTCACTGGTCGACGTCGGCCGGGCCGGGCCGGCCGCGCAGCGCCGCTACCGAGCCGCGATCCAGCGGCTGATTCCGCTCTTCGACGACGGCCGGGACTTCGCCCCCGGGGGACGCAACCTGCCCGCCAATACGTCGCGCATGGCGATCGGCGGGGTCACCGGCCTGATCTCGGACGAGCTCGTCGCCGGTCGGGCGGAGCAACTTCCCGGTTTGCTTTCCGACGTGCTTTTTGCCACGCTAGTCCCGTATATCGGCCCGGATGCGGCAGCTAGGGAGGTCGAGAGGCTGACTCGATAAACGCCCACGTACACGTTGCCGCTATGATCCATATACCCGATAGTTCAACCCTGGCGGGCGGGCCGATGGCTGGCAGCGAAACGCGGCGTCAACTGATTCTGGAAGCGATGGTGCGCGTAGTCGGCCACCAGGGCTACAAGGCAACCTCGGTTGCCGACGTGATCGCCGAGGCCGACGTCTCCCGCACCACCTTCTACAAGCACTTCGAGGACAAGCACGAGTGCTTCCTCGCCGCCTACGACATGGTGACCGAGCGGGTTCTGGACGAAGTGGTCGCTCGCTGCAACGGAGAGCAGACCTGGCTGGAGCGGGTGCGGATCGGACTGACGACGATCGTCGAGATGTTCGCCCTCGACCCCCAACTGGCGCGGACGGCGATCGTCGAGGTCGCCGCCGCCGGCGCCGACGCCCGCCAGCGTCACTGGAACGCGATCACCCGGTTCACCGAGTTCCTCGAGGACGGCGAGGAGCTGGCCGGCGGACGCGAGCTGCCCGACAACATCGCCCTGATGGCGGCGGGTGCCGTCTCCGGCCTGATCTTCGACGAGCTGCTGACCGGACGGGCGGAGCGACTGCCGCAGCTGCTTCCCGATCTGCTCTTCGCGCTACTCGTCCCCTACATCGGTCCCGGCGCGGCAACCGAAGAGATGCGCCGGGCAGCGGCCGGCTGAGGCCCCGCGCCTCGCCTGCCGCCCGCCTCCCCAGTTCTCTAAAAAGCGCCGATCTCGCGCCGCAGCTTTGCCCGCACCCGGTGCAGGCGGACCTTGACCGTGCCCAGAGGGATGCCGAGGCGATGGGCGATGGCCTCCTGGGTCATGTCCTCGTCGTAGCGCAGCCGCACCAATTGGCGATCGCGTTTGTTCAGCCGCGCCAGCGCTGCGTGTAGATCGGCGCGTTCGACCGTGGCCAGGACGCGCTCGTCGTCGCTGCCGTGGATCACTTCGATCAGATCGCTCGGCGAGGGCCGGTTGCGAGCGAACTCGCGCAGCGCCTCGTTGCGGACGATCGTCCCCAACCACGACTTACGAGCCGCGGCGTTGCGCAGCGTGTTCCGTTTCCGCCAGGCTCGAACCATCGAGTCCTGGGCGATGTCCTCGGCCTCCGTGCGGTTCTTCGCGTAGCGGAAGGCAAAGCTGAGACAGATCCTGTGGACCTCATCCCAGTCCCAGGACTCGCCCGGATCTGCTCCCCTGTCCACCCGATGGTCGAGACGACGGACCTCCACGATGCGGATCAGACTAGCAGATTTGATCAATGGAACCTTATAGAACATTCAGTGGTCTCCCGGGCCATGGAGGCAGTGTCAGCAGTCCGGTCGGGGAGCCAGTGGGCCGAGCAGGCCTATGAGGCAATCGCCCCCGTCTATGACGATTTCACCGCTCACCACGACTACGAGCTGTGGCTGGGCAACATCCTTCCCAAGGCCCGCAGCCACGGGTTGCGCGGGCGTCGCCTGCTCGACGTCGGCTGCGGAACCGGGAAGAGCTTCCTACCCATGCTCGAGCGGGGATGGGAGGTCACCGCTTGCGACATCTCGCCATCGATGCTGGAGCTGGCCCGGGTCAAGGCCCGCGGCACGGCGCGGTTGTCGGTGGCAGACATGCGGAAGCTGCCTGCGTTCGGCGAGTTCGATCTCGTCTGGGCGCTGGACGACGCGGTCAACTACCTGCTCAGTGGAGAGGAGCTTGGCGAAGCGCTGGGCGGGATGAAGGCCAACCTGGCCCCCGACGGGCTGCTGATGTTCGACGTCAACACGCTGCAGGCCTATCGCACGTTCTTCGCCGAAGAACAGCGGGTGGAGCGGGGCGGCCGGCGGTTGATCTGGCGCGGCCAAGGCTCGGCCGACGCGGCGCCGGGGTCGATCAGCGAAGCGCGCTTCGAAGTCGAGACGGAGGACGCACCGGAGGTGGAGGCTCACATCCACCGACAGCGCCATTTTCCCGAGGCGGAAGTTCGCGCTCTGCTCGAGTCAGCGGGCCTGGAGTGCCTCGGGGTCTACGGCCATGGGTTCGACGCAGTTCCGAAGCAACCGGTGGAGGAACTGACGCACTCCAAGGTCGTCTACATCGCCCGCAGCGCTAAGCCCGTCGGACCCCTGCATAGGCTTAAGACGTAGCGTGGTTTGGGCCCGACGACAGGTGGGTACCCTCACGACAACCGGCAGGTACCTCGCCGCGCAGCGATGGGATAGCTAACAACACCTAGCTTTCTACACACCGACCGGCGCCAATGACACACTATTGTCGCTGGAGGTTTGGAAATTAACCCGAGCATTCTAAATGGTGTTGTTTCGCCTTTAGTTCTGCAGCGAGGATTTTTTTCTAGGTACGCATAAGTGTGGGGTTATGAGCATCGTAATTAGCTACTTATATTCTGTAGACTCATAGAGAAATAGCTGACAGGCTCGGCGCGTGTCAGAGGTGGCTCTTAAGGCTCTTGGCGAAGCGATACGGACGCGGCGGGGCGAAATCGAAGGTCTCTCTCAGGAGGGACTTGCCGACCTTGCCGGAATGCATCGCACCTATGTCAGCGAGATCGAGCGCGGGTTGAGAAACCCGAGCTTTCGCAACCTCTTCAAGCTCGCAGCAGCACTCGAAGTACCGCTCTCCGACCTGGTCGCCCAGGCGGAGCGCAAGTGTGTGTAACTGTTGAGTATGAAACTGGCCAGGTTTGCGAGACGGGAGCGACGGGACTCGAACCCGCGACCTCCGGCGTGACAGGCCGGCGCTCTAACCAACTGAGCTACGCCCCCTGAATACGGGCGAGGGGATCGCCCAGCGGGGATTATCTCAGGGTCGCTGGATTTGCAGCTTGAAGGCTCCCCTGGAGCGGCCCGAGGAGCGGATCGCGACGCGGAGTCGCGACTGGCCGCAGACGGTGAAGTTGAGGCCGTGCCCGAAGCTGAGACCGTGGCGAGAGCTGCGCAGAAGACGTCCCAGCGGGTTGAGGAGATCGAGGTCGAAACGGGATCCACTGGCCGGGCGGAGGCTGACGGTGCCGTCGATCGGCGTTCGGAAGGTCCGCACCGCCGGCCCGTCGCGTCGCGCCGGAACCCGCCCGCCCAACTTCAGCGGCGTCCGGCCCAGCCATGGATCGAGCGTATCCTCGCGGATCGCCTCCAGCGCTTCTGCATCGGGCTCAAGCGCATCCACCCAGCGCCAGGGCACCCCGCTTTCCGGAAAGCGGAGGTGGGCAAAGGCCTCGGCGAACGCCTCACCGGGGTCACGAAAGTAGTGCAGGCCCTCGTCGCCCGGAAAGAGCGCGCCCGCGCGCGAACGCTGACAGACATGCTCATAGCTGGACCAGCGGGCGGTGCCCCAATTGATCGCCGGCGGAAAGGGGGACGGGCTTTCGCGGTGACGGGCCACATGGTGCCCGTACTCGTGGGCGAGGACGAACTCACGGCTTGCGCCGTCGGGGGTGGGGCCGGTGTCGCCCCCGATGACGATCTTGTCTTCGCTGCCGTAGTAGCAGGCCTGGGCCCCGTAGCCGCAATCGAGTTCGATCTGGGAAGGCGTATCGAGCTGGACCGTGAGCAGTTCCATCTCGGGACCGTGGACAAAGGTGCCAAGGGTGTCGGCGATCTGCTGTGGGTCCGCAGCGGCACAGTACATCTCACAGGCCTTTGTAACTGCGATCGCGACCGTCGCGCCGCTGCCGTCGTTGATTGGGTACCGAGTCTCCGCGGCGCTGGCCGAGATCTGCGCCGAGCCCGCGCTTGGGACCTCGATCACGGTGTCGCGTGGCCGCATCGCCCCGCTCGCCGGGGCGGCGAGGAGGAGGATCATGGCTATTCCCGCAAGCGCCCCCGCCGGGCGCTTGCTCAAGGAGCGGGTCCCGGGTCTATCTCGTTGGCCTTGGCCGGCAGCGAGGCGGAGAGTGGGCGGCGCGGCGGCAATGCGCGGCTTGCCGTCGCGCCGCTCCCTCGCATCGCCCGGCGACCCGCCCAGTGCGGACGTACCGGGTCGAAGTTCAAAAGCGAGCGCCAGGTTTCCGTGCCGATCGCGCCGTCGACCGGCAATCCCTGTCCCGCCTGGAAGCTGCGGACCGCCGAGCGGGTCTGCCTGCCGAAGATGCCCGTGATCGGCAGCTGGGGTTCGGTCGCCGCCTGCAGATGCTGCTGCGCCCAGACGACCATGTCGCCCTTGCTCCCACGCTTCAGCAGGGGATGCTCGACGACCGGGCTATAGCCGGAGACCGGGCCGTCGATGTCGGCACCGAGCGCGTCCCAGCCGCTGCCGCTGGTCTCCTGCCAGTCCCACCAGCTCGGCGCCAGGCCGCCGTAGCTCTCGGCGAAGCGGCGGAAGCGAACGATCTCCTTGCGCGCAGCGCCGCCGTAGGTCTGGCCGAGCGGATAGAGCGGCCGGTCCCAGATCCGGTTGAAGAGGAAGGTGTGCTCGTAGACGGCGCGGACCGAGGTGCCGATCGCCCGCCAGTACATCTGCGGTTGGTTGGCGATCGCCCCTTCCGGCCCGAGGAAGACGGAGTAGGGAAAGGAGGGGTGGTAATCGACGTAGGGGAAGGCGGCGAGCGAGAGTGGGAAGGCGGCGCCGATGCGGCCGCGCAGGGCGCGGATGTAGCGATCCGCGGCCGCGTACTTGCCCTCGTACTGGCCCTCGGCGTCGATCACCAGGCAATCGGCGCCGCGGCGCACGGCGGCGGCGCCGACCTTGGCCTCGTCGACCGGCTGGTCGCCGTAGACGAACTGCCAGGCGCAAACGTCGAGCCCACCCCGGTGCAGAGCCCCGACCAGGGGCCGGTTGAACTGCGACCAGATCTCGTCGGCGTCGCCCGCCTTTATATAGAGCGTGCCGATACCGGCGCCCCTGGCGCGGGCGAGGATGCGGCCGACGCTGCCGCCCTCGGAGCGGTCGACGTACCAGATCCACATGCCGTGGCGGTCGAATGGCAGACCGCCGGCCGGCGCTGCCGCGCCCTGTCCCGCGCCACCAGTGGCAGCGGGGGCGATGCGCGTGTCAGCCGTCAGCGCCATCAAGAGCAAGCTCGCCAGGAGTACCAGGCGGAGCCCTGACGCCTTGGTTCTGCCGGCCCTCACGTCAACTCTGAACACGGTAGCTGGCATCGCGCTGCGGTGCCAGAAATCCAGCGCCCACAGCCGTACCGAGTTTGGATGCCGATGCCTGGCACCGAGAAATTATTGCCGCGGCGGCCCATGCGGAAGCCGCGGCGCGTACGGTTTGGCGCACAGATTGCAACCCGCGGATGGAGGAGCACCGTGATCATCGAGAGGACCGAGAACCCGACCTGGCTGTCGAACGCCTACCTGGTCGCCGACGAGGCCGGCGGCAGGGGGGTGCTGATCGACGGCAACGACGACCTCGGACCGCTGCTGGAGCGGGCCGAGCGCGACGGGATCGAGATCACCCACGTCCTCGTCACCCACCCCCACCCAGACCATGTCGCGGGCCTGGCCGAGGCGCGGCGACAGCTCGGCGGGCCGCCGCTGGTCGCCCATGCCGAGACGGCGGCGGAGCTGGAGGACGAGGTCGCCGAGGTACTCGCCGACGGCGGCAGGCTCGCCACCGGCGGGCTCGAGATCGAGGCGATCTATACCCCCGGCCACGCTGCCGGCCACCTCGCCTTCCTCGTCGACGGCTCCGACGTCTTCACCGCCGACGTCCTCTTCAAGGGAACCGTCGGCGGCACGATGGCCCCCGGCGCCAGCGGCTTCGCCGACCTGAAGGCATCGGTGATGCGGCTGATGGAGCTTCCGCCGGAGACGCGCGTCCACCCCGGGCATCGCGAGCCGACCACGATCGGCGAGGAGTGGGAGTCCAATCCCTTCGTACGGATCTGGCGCGGCCTGGAGGTGACCGGCGAGGAGGGGGTCACCGTCTGGGACCGACCGGCGACGCTGAAGCTCTGGGCGCCCGACTACGACGGTGGCAACAAGGCCTGGGTCGTCTTCGGCGACGACGGCACCGAGGCGATAGTCGGCGGCTCGCAGGTCGTACGCCCCTGACGCCAACTTGACGTGCCGGTGGAGAGAGGTCCATATGGACCTCTCTCCACCGGCACGTCCCCTTAGGATCGGGTCGTGGACGGTGAGCAGGCGCAGACCAGCGCGCCGGAGCTGAAGGCGCAGATCGAGGCTGAACGCAGGGGTCGGCCCTTTCTCGTCTTTCGCGACGGCGACGGGGAACAGCGGATCGTCGCGGTCGAGGAGGGGACGGCGGCGCTCTGGGTCGGGCGCGGCGAGTCGGCTGACGTGCGGCTCGACTGGGACGGGGAGGTCTCGGCGCTGCACGCCCAGATCGAGGTGGTGCGCGACGAGTGCACGCTGCTCGACGACGGCCTCTCACGCAACGGCTCCTTCGTCGGCGAGCAGCGGGTCGACGGTCGCCGCCGCCTCCGTGACGGCGACACGCTGCGCTTCGGCCGCACCACGGTGCTCTTCCGCCGCCCCGGTGAGGGCGCCCCGGAAGCAACCGTCGCCGCCAGCCAGGTGCCGGCGGCTGCGACCATCTCTCCCGGCCAGCGCCGCGTCCTGCTCGCCCTCTGCCGTCCCTACAAGGACGAATCGTCCTTCGCCACGCCGGCGACCAACCAGGCGATCGGCGAGGAGTTGCACCTCAGCGTCGACGCCGTCAAGACCCACATGCGCGCCCTCTTCGAGAAGCTCGACGTGGCCGACCTGCCGCAGAATCAGAAGCGCGTGGCGCTGGTCGAGCGCGCCCTGCAGGGCGGCGCGGTCAGCCGCCGAGAGCTCTGACAGGCACAAAACGGGCGACAAAACGACTCGCTGGACACATATGCGATAGGAGCCCCGGCGCTTTGGCCTGACACTCCTTAGATGCTCCTGCCGCTGGCGCTGACCGCGACCGAAGTCAAGACCTTCTTCTTCGACTGGTACCCCGTCTTCGGGGTCTTCTTCATGTTCTGCCTGCTGATCGTCTTCGTGACGCTGTTGCGCGGCACGCTCGGGGCGACCAAGCCGGAGACGGTGAAGGCGAGCAAGACCAAGCCCGTGCTCTGGGAGGACGTGCAGGGGGTCGATGCGGCCAAGGACGAGCTGATGGACGTGGCCGAGTGGCTGCGCGAACCCGAACGCTTCGCCGCGCTCGGCGCGCAAGCGCCGCGCGGCGTGCTGCTCTTCGGTCCACCCGGCACCGGTAAGACGATGCTGGCGCGGGCCGTCGCCGCGCAGGCCGGCGTCGACTTCTTCTCGGCCTCGGGCTCAAGCTTCGTAGAGATGTTCGTGGGGAGGGGTGCTGCCCGCATCCGCCGCCTCTTCAAGGAGGCGCGCAAGTCGGGCCGGGCCGTCATCTTCATCGACGAGCTGGACGCGGTCGGGGGAGCGCGCAGCGGCGGTGGTGGGGATGGCGGCTCGAGCGAGCGCGAGCAGGCGCTCAACCAGCTGCTGGTCGAGCTCGACGGGTTCGAGAAGGACCCGGGGACGGTGATCGTGATCGCCGCCTCCAACTACGTCGACAAGCTCGACAAGGCGCTGCTGCGGCCGGGCCGCTTCGATCGCCAGGTCTTGGTCGCGCCGCCCGACCGCAACGGTCGCGAGGCGATTCTGCGCGCCCATGCCAAGGGCAAGCCGCTCGGCCCCGACCTCGACCTGACCGACGTGGCGCGCAAGACGACCGGGATGACCGGCGCCCAGCTGGCCAACGCGCTCAACGAGGCGGCGATCATTGCCGGGCGCGCGGGGCGCAGGGCGATGGCTCGCGAGGATCTCGACGAGGCGCTGCTGCGCCAGTCGGTCGGCTCCCAGCAGGCGCGCCGACTGAGCCCGAAGGAGCGGCGCATCGTCGCCTACCACGAGGCGGGCCACGCGCTCTGCCGGCACCTGCTGGGCCTCGACCCGCCGGAGATCCTCAGCATCGTGCCGCGCGGGCCGGCGCTCGGCTTCGTCGGCCACTCGCCGCAGGAGGACACCTACCTGAAGTCGCGCGAGGAGCTGCTCGACGAGCTGGTGACGCTCCTCGGTGGCCGCGCCGCCGAGGAGGAGGTCATGCAGGCCTCCTACTCAGGCGCCGTCGACGACCTGGCGCGTGTGCACATGGTCTGCCGCCAGATGGTCACCGAGTTCGGCATGGGGGTGGCGCTGGACGCCGATGGGGCGCCGCCGATCGCGCTGCCGACCGGCGACTACGCGCTCTCCGATCGCACCCGCCGCGACGTCGATGTGGCGGCAATGACGCTCGCACGCGAAGCGTACCGCCGAGCGCGAGCGCTGCTGGCGGCCAATCGCGAATGCCTCGACGACCTCGCCGCCAACGCGCTCGAGCGCGAGACGCTGACCCGCGAGGACCTCGACGAGATCTTCGCCGCGCACGAGCTCGATGGCCAGAAGCCGGCCGTGTCCGGAACGCACGCTGCAGTCTTGCTTGCCGCAGAACCCCCGGCGCCCAAGTAGCATCCCCGCTCAATGGACGCCGGGCGGAACGCCGAAGAGCACTACTTCCCCCCCGGGCGCTCGATGGCGCGCCGGGTCCACGGCGAGCGCGCGGTGGGCCTTCTCTACGGGCAGCGGGCGCTGCTGATCGGGGCGCTGGAGCCGCTCACCTACACCGGCACGATGCTCTCGACCTGGTCGGGCAACCGGCCCTTCGAGCGCCTCGCCCGCACGGCGAAGATCCAGGAGACGGTTTTCCTCGGCACGCGCGAGGAGGCCGATGCGGTGCTGGCCAAAGTTCATCGCCTGCACGAGACGGTCAAGGGAGAGCTGCCGGTGGACGCCGGCCCCCACCCGGCCGGGACCCCCTACTCGGCGTTCGACCCCGAGCTGATGCTGTGGACCCTTGCCGTGATCGCCGACTCCGGGCGCGAGATGTACGAGACGCTGGTGCGGCCGCTCGACCCCGACGAGCGCGAGCGGCTCTGGCAGGACTACGCCCTCTTCGGCGAGCTCTTCGGCCTGCCCCGCAGCGAGGTGCCGGCGAGCCATCTCGAGTTCAAGGCCTGGTTCGACGGCAAGCTCGCCGCTCCCGACCTGCAGGCAACCGAGCACGGGCTGGAGATGGCGCCGCTGGTCGCCTTCCGCCAGCCGGTTCCGAGGGCGGCGCGGGGCAACATCGCCTACCAGAACCACCTGATCAAAGGGACGCTGCCGCAGCGCGTGCGCGAGATCTTCGGCATCCGCTGGAGCCGTGCCCACGAGGCGAGCTTCCGCGCCTTCGCGGCTGCGCACCGCCGTTCCCGCGGCGCCTTCCCCTACCGCATGCGGCGCGGCCGCAACGACGTCTTCTTCGACGTGGTCACCAAGACCGAGCGGGCCCGCGGTGGCACCGTCACGCCCCAGCTCGCCCCCTAGGACGTAACGGCGAAGCGAGCCCCGGCGCGCGCGAAGCGGTCGAGGCTCTGCGTGCCGAGCGCGGTGGCGGGAGTGAGGCAGCCGGCGCGCTCGGGGGTGACGCCCTCCTCGGCGAGCAGCAGACCGACCTCGCCGAGCAGCTTGGCGGTCGTCAGGTAGCCGGGGTGGCCGTCGGCGTCGAGGTCGACCCGGACGTAGCGGCCGCCGGGGGTGCGGGCATCGGCGGTGAGATGCCAGGACCACTGGTCGAGCTTCTCGCCTGAGGGGCCGAAGCCGGAGGACGGCAGAACCTTGCGCATGATCTCGGCCGAGCGCTGACGGATCGCCGGGCCAGTGCGGGTCAGGCCGCGAAAACCCGCCTGCATCCCGGCAAGCATCCCGGCCGCCGCGTAGCGCAGCGGCAGGGTGGCGCTGCCGCCCGGGATCGCGATCCCCTCGCGGTAGCGCAGCGGCTCGCCACCGCCGCGCTCGGCGGCGAGCAGCGCCACGCTGCGGTGGATCACGGCCGGATTGATAAAGGCGATCGGCGTCATCGGCGCGATCACGTCGCCGCGGCCGTTGGTCCGCGGAGTGAGGGCGATCGGGCTGCGACGCCGGACGGCGGCGGCAAGCTCGGGGTCGGGGATCAGCGCCGCCGGATCGGCGACCTGGGCGGCGTCCACGCTTGCGAGCGCCTCGGCCATGCTCTGCAGGGTGCCGCCGGAGATCAGGTCCTGGGGACCAATGCGGCCGGCGGGCTGGCGGGTGGCGATGTCGACGTCTGCCTCGGAGAGATCTTCGCCCCAGCGCTCCCGGGCGGTCTCGGCGGCGAGGAGCACGGCGAGGTCGGGCGGCAGCGCCTCGAAGCCACAGGTCTGGACGATCTTCACCCCGGCCGCCGCGGCACGATCATGGAAGGTGTCCACCGTGTGGCGCATGAAGGGCGTCTCCCCGGTCAGGTCGACGTAGTGGGCGCCGTTCTCGACGCAGGCCTCGATCACCGGCTCGCCGTAGAGCGTGTAGGGGCCGACCAGGTCGAGGACGACGCGGGCGCGCGCAGCCATCGCCGCAAGCGAGGCCGGGTCGCCGACGTCGGCGGCGATCGTCTCGGGAGCGGCGACGTCGACCTCGCCGAGCACCCGCTCGAGCTTGGCGGCGTCGCGGCCGGCGACCGCCCAGCTCGCTCCCACCTCCTCCGCCCGCTCCGCCAGGTAGGCGGCGACGCGCCGCCCGGTGACGCCGCTGGCGCCGAAGACGACGACGGAGAGATCCCTGTCAGCCACGGGCGCAACTTAGCGGCATTCGCCTTTGCGCGCGGGGGCCGCCTAGCTTCCCTCGACCCGCTCCTTCAGCTCCCCGGGGCGAGCGTTGACCAGCATCGCCCGGGCAGCAGCCTCGACCGGGCCGCGGATCAGCATCCCGAGCACCCGCCCGGGGTCGCCGTCGAGCGTGTAGGTCGCCCGCGTCCGCCCTCCGCCCAGGTCCTCCAGCGCCCATGAGCCCTCGACCGACTTGAGGTCGCCCTTCTCCTGGGTCCAGGAGAGGCGCGTCGGCGGGTCGTAGCTGAACCGCACCTGCGTCTTCACCTGCCTGACCTTGATGTCGCTGACGCTCTCGACCAGGGTCGGTCGTCCCTCGCCGTCCCGCTCCAATGCCGACACCGACACCAGGCCGCCCTGCCACTCGGGGGCGATGAGCACGTCCTCCACCAGCGCCCAGACCTCCTCGATCGGTGCCTCGATCTCCGCCTCGGCGGTACCGCCCATGTGTGCCATGCCGTCGAGGCTAGCGATCTCGCAATAACGTAGGGGCGATGAGCTGGAGCGTCGCCGACATCCCCGATCAAACCGGTCGAGCCGCGGTCGTGACCGGGGCCAACGGCGGCCTCGGCCTGGAGACCGCTCGCGCCCTGGCGGGCGCCGGGGCGAAGGTGGTGATGGCCGCCCGCAACCAGGAGAAGGCGGCGGAGGCCGAGGCGTCGATCCGCGAGGGGGCGCCGGATGCCGCGCTCGAGGTCGTCAGGCTCGATCTCGGCTCGCTGGCGTCGGTGCGCGAGGCGGCGGCCCAGGTCCTCGCCAGCCACGAGACGATCGACGTCCTCGTCAACAACGCCGGCGTGATGGGGATCCCCGAGCGCAAGACCGCCGACGGGTTCGAGATGCAGTTCGGCGTCGATCACCTCGGGCACTTCGCGCTCACTGCCCTGCTGATGCCGGCGCTGCTGCGAGCTGGCGCGGCGCGGATCGTGACCGTGACCAGCACCGCCCATCACATGGGCACGGCCGTCGATCCAAAGAACCCCCACCTCGAGGGGCGCTATCGACCCTGGCGCGCCTATGGGCAGGCCAAGCTGGCGAACTTCCACTTCGGCCTCGGCCTGGATCGGCTGCTGAGGGAGGCGGGTGCGCCCGCGGCGAGCCTGGTCGCCCACCCTGGCCTCTCCAACACCGAGCTGCAGGCGGTCAGCGTCGAAGAGACCGGCGGCGGGCTCTCGCAGCGCTTCTTCCACGGCCTCGCCCGTTCCGTGGGCATGTCGCCGGCGCAGGGAGCGCTCTCGCAGCTGCGCGCGGCGACGGACCCGGGCGCGAAGGGCGGCGAGTTCTACGGCCCGCTCTTCGTCAACAACGGGCCGCCGGTCCGCAAGCCGGTTCTGCGACGGCTGGGAATGAAGCGAGCGATTGACCGGCTGTGGGAGGTCTCCGAGCGGGAGACCGGATGCGAGTGGGCGGTACTGGGCTCGAACCAGTGACCCCCTCCTTGTAAGGGAGGTGCTCTCCCAACTGAGCTAACCGCCCGGGGGAATTGATTATGCGGCATCCCGATCGTTAGGCGCGGGCTATCCGAAGGTAGACCTAGAGTCATCGTTGCCGGGAGGCTCCACTGTGCGATCACGAGTGTCGACAACCCCAGCTCTTGCGCTGCTGGCGCTCCTTCTCCTCGCTGCCCCCGTTGCCGCGCAGGAGCGAACGGTCGTGGTCAAGGGCAGCGCGACCCAGGAGGTTCCGAACGACACGGCCAGCTTGCGATTCTCGGTCAGCAAGGAACGGAGATCGCGGGCGGCCGCGCTGCAGATCGTCGCCGTCCGGCTGAGGGACGTGCTTGCGGCGGTCCAGGCCTTCCCCGGCGTCGGCCCCGGCGACGTCAGCACCGGGCAGATCTCGATCCGCAAAGTCTTCCGCAACGAGCGACCCGTCTACCGCGCCAGCGAGGGACTCACCGTGATCCTGCACCAACCCGAGCGGGCCGGCGAAATGGTCTCGGCGGCGATCGCCGCCGGCGCCACGGGCACCAGCGGTCCGGACTTCTTCCCCGGCGATCCCGACCTCGCCTACACCAACACCTTGGTCGCCGCCTTCGACCAGGCGAAGGCGAAGGCCGCCGCCCTTGCGGCGCGCGCCGGCGCGACGCTGGGGCCGGTGATCAGCATCGAAGAAGGGTCCGAAGTCGTTCCCACCCAGGCCGCTCCCCGGTCGAAGGACGCCACCGAGGTGGCTCCGCCGGTGAAGCCAGGCGGCTCGACGGTGATGGCCACGGTCCGGGTGGTCTTCGCCCTGCAGTAGCTCTGTGTACTGGACTGTACATTTAGCGGTATAGTTGCGTACCTCGTTGTCTATACCCGGAGCGTGCGATGGAGCAGGGCGAAACGCGGCGCGATGCGATCGTCGAGGCGATGATCCGAGTAGCCGGCAGCAAGGGATACCTCGCCACGTCGGTCGCCGACGTGCTGGCGGAGGCCGGCACCTCCCGCACCACCTTCTACAAGCACTTCGACAACAAGCGGGAGTGCTTCCTCGCCGCCTATGACCTGGCCGTCGAGAGGATCCTCGGAGCGGCCGAAGCCGCCTGCGAGGAGGAGGCTTGCTGGCGCGACCGGGCGAGGAGCGGGCTCGGAGCGGTGGTCGAGCTGCTCAGCGCCGATCGGGCACTGGCGCAGACGGCGATCGTCGAGGTCTCCGCTGCCGGCGCCGAGGCGCGGCGGCGGCACTCGGTTGCGATCGGTCGCCTGGCAGGGCTGCTCGAGTCGGGTAGGACGCCCCACCGGGAAAAGGAGCTGGAGCTGCCCCCGAACACGGCATTGATGGCGGTCGGCGGCGTCGCCGGACTGATTCTCGACGAGCTGCGAGAGGACCGGGCGGCGAGCCTGCCACGACTCCTGCCTCAGCTGGAGTTCGCCCTGCTCGTCCCCTACCTCGGGCCGCTGATCGCGGCCGAGGCGCTCACCGCGACGACCTCCGCCTCCGAGTAGGAGGGATCAGCGGCCCTTCGCCAGCTGACCGATTCAAGTGACCCTGCGGGTTGGCAATGTGCCAACCAGATCGCCGCTTATTGAGCGCAGCGACAACCCCCCTGCGGCTCCGCTGTGCAGCTCCTCGAGCCGCAGTGCCGCTTCGAGCTCGGTCCCGCATGACTCCAGCGGACGCCCGATTGCCCGCTCTATCGCCGCCAGGCGCTTGGCGACCGTGTTGCGGCTGACACCGAGCGCGGCGGCGGCAGAGGAGGCGTTGCGAGATGCGGCGAAGTAGGCCTGCAGGGTTTGGCGTGCGGCCTTGCCCCCGTCGCGCTCTGCCTCCAGGGGAGCGAGGAAGATCTGGTGCAGGGAGGTGGCAAGGAGCTCATCGCCGTGAATCGAGGCGAGCAGGGCGACCTCCCGGTAGCGAGTAAGGGAACACGAGCTCCGCAAGGCGATCGGCAAGGCCGCCTTGGCCTGGCGGTGGGTGAGGCGCCAACCCGAGAGCCCCTCCGCCGGCTCGCCGATTGCGGCGGTGAGCCGCTCGGGCGGGGATTGTGCCTCGATCTCGCCGGGGTCGATGGCTTGGCGTGTGCCGATCCACGCCCACACCACCTTCTCGCTCGCCGCGACGATGAGCAGCCGACAGTCAAAGCCCGCGAGCATCTCCCGCAGGCTCTCCTCGGCCCCCTCGCCCGTGGCGATCAAGCCGACGTGGTGGGCGTCGAAGTCATACCTCAGGCCCGGGGCATCGAGCAACTCGCCGGCGAGCAGCCTCCTGACCTGCTCCATCCGCCGCTCGGCGCTCGAGCCCGGCTGCTCCGCCTCGCGGTTGTATTCCTCTGTCACCGCGGTGAGCAGGCGATCGAAGAGGGCTGCTTGGACCCTCAAGAGTCGCTTCAGCGAAGGGCCGCTCGAGATCCCCTCTTCTTCGGCTGCCTCGATCACGAAGTCGGCAAAGACGGTGTAGCCGGCTATGTAGCGGCGGAGGACCGCGTCGAGGGTGATCCGGCTGCGGGCCGCTACCCTGGCCTGGGTCAGGACCGCAGTGGGAACCGGCGGGGAGCGATCGTCGCCGCACTCGAAGGCCGCAGCCCCGTACTCCAGGGCTGCCGCCACCGTTCCGCGCAGCCCTTCGCGGTACTCGCCCTCGCCGATCTCGGTTGGACCCGAGACCGCGTGGACCCTGATCAGCGCCGCCTCGGCGATCTCCTCGTGGCGAGCGCGCAGGCGGTCGGCTAGCCGCGTGCGCGCTTCTTCCCGCAACTGGCCTCCATCGCCGGCCTGCTCGCGGCCGCCTTGCCGTTGTGGGCGCTGAGATCGGCGTTGGCCCTGTTCTTTGCCCCGCAGAGGTTGCGGCTGTTGATGATCAGGCCCTTCTTCGCTCCCTGCATCCGGACCACGACTTTGGTCAGGGGGGCGTCGGGGACGTCCTCGAAGGTCGCCCTGATCCCGCCCCGCTTGGAGTCGATCCGGGCGACCGCTTCGACGTCGATCAGGCCGTGCAGGTCGGCGACGAAGTCGGGCAGGTTGTGGTTCGAGGAGCGCAGGTAGACCGGACCGGTGAGCGGTTGCTCCAAGAGCGGCGTGTAGGCGGTGGCCCTGCCGTAGATCGCTCCCGGCGGGCAGCTCTTGGCGGCGAACTGGACCCGGGTGCAGATCGTGCGGATGTGGGCCTGGTCGAGGAAGGCCGATCGGGGCAGGCGCAAGACCATGTCGGCGAGGTTCGCATCGCCTCCTCTTGGCCGATAGGTGCCGGTCAGGGCCGGGTGGCCGCCTCGCTTGGTGCCGCCCTTGAGCTTCAAGGAGAGCCGTGGCTTGAAGCCGAGTGCTTGGCAGTCGGCCGCCTGGAATCGAGACGATCGCGCAAACGGTGAGTCGTCGGCGACGCTGAAGACCTCCGCTCCCCCGCCCCAAAGCGAGGCCTCCAATGCAAACGGTTCACAAGAGGTCGGGTTGATCGTGAAGTTCTGCTTGTCGACGTAGACCCTGATGTCGCGCACCTTCAACGGGATGCCGGCGAGGATGTGGGGGATCGGGTCCGAGCGGTCGCCGTCGACCCGCACTTCCGCGGTGCGTGGGTCGATCTGCAGGGCCTGGCGGGTGACCACGGTGCCGATGTCGAAGGGTCCCGCGACCGCGGGGACGACGCCGATCACGCTCAAAGGAGCGCCCTGGTAGGGGCCGGCCATGTAGATCTTGCCGGGGACGTAGGTGAGGACCGGGCCTACGCCCGCTCCTGCGAGGACGCGGCCGATCTCCGAGGAGGCCGGGCAGCTCGGGCTGGCCAGCTCCGCTCTGCCGCTCTTGGTCTTGGTCTCGGCGATAGCCGCCTCAGAGCACTGCGTGGTCCCCGCGAGCTTCGCCACCATCCCGGGCGGCAGCTCGGCGGAGAACTTGGTCAGGTCCTGGTCGCCGTCGCGCCTGGTGATCCGCATGTATACGGGGGAGAAGGATCCCGCTTGGTTGTTCTGGGTTCCGCCTTCGAAGCCAGGGTCAAACGGCGGGGTCCCGCCGCTCGGGCATGCGGACTCTCCCGGGCCGGTTATGACCTCGAAGCTGGAAGTGGCCGTCACCGGCGAGCCACCCGCCCAGGGGGTGAGCTCGGCCTTGATGTCATAGCTACCGCAAGCAGGCGGGCTGACCAATGGAGAACGGGCGCCTTCGCGGAAGTGCAGCTTGAAGCTCGAGAAGGGCAGCTGGGGTATTTCGTCGGTCGTGGTCACGAGCTGACCCGTTTTGGGATCGGGGACCACTTTCGCCGTCTGTTTGACGATGATCCCGAGCTTCTCGTTCTCGATCACGAAGTAGAGGGCGATCAGCGAGCCGACGGGGTTTTTGAAGGGCTCAGCCAGGAAGAGGGAGCCGCTTAGGCTTTCGTCCAGGAGCGGCGTCTGAACTTCGATCGTGCCGAGCTTCGATGCTTCGGGGCAACCCACTCCCGGCGCCGCGCCGAGGGTTTCCCTGCCGAGGTCGGCCTCGCTGCAGACCTCGAGCCCCTGCGCGGAGGAGGGGTTGACCGTCATCCCCTCGGGCAGGGTGACCACGGCCTTGCGGATGTCCGATGCGGCGAGGCCGTCGGGGTTGGCGAGGCCTTCGTCGTCGACGTTCAGGCTGAAGTCCAACCCGCTCGAGCTCTCCGCCCCCTTGGTCGTCGGCTTGGCCTCGATCGAGGGCGAGAAGGCGAGACGGTCACAGCCGGTCATCCCCTGTGGGTTGGGCGGTTCGGAGTCGTCGTGGGTTTCGGTGAAGCCGGTCGAGGGCGGGCCGAAGGGCTCTTGCCAGGAGAACGCTTCGAAGTCGGTCCTGAGCGGCCCGGTGCAAGAGCGCGGCATCGTCAGGAAGGGCCTTTTCTCCAGGTTCAGTTTGCAGCCGGCTTCCCCGCAGCCTCTTTCTTTGTCATGGGCGGCGCTCGCCGGGACCCCCCAGATGCTCAGATCCGAGCGGTAGAAGGGAACCGTGTTGGGGACGTCTTTGAGCACGGCGATCACGTTGTAGGGGGGGTTGGGATTGACTTTCAGGTCGATCGTGACCGGAACTTTGACGACGTGGAAGCCGATCTCCATCGCCACGCCCGGCGGCGGCGTGAGGCTGTCTACGCGGGCTTTGTAGACAGTGCCCGCGGCCACGGCTTCGACGTCGGTTACGCCCACCTGGGTGGCAACCGGGCATTGCTCCAGAGCGAAATCGAGGCCCGAGCAGCGGGGCACGGCCTTGGGGTCGCCGACCAGGCCCGGCGGCAGCGAGACGGTCAGGGCCTTGGTGTCTCCGTCGGGGATCGGTTCGCCTGCTTCGGGGTCGAACGTCGTCTCCAGGCCCAGGGTGGTGGTCTGGGCGAAGGGATGGGAGCCCGCCTGGGTCGCGACCGAGCTGTCTTGGCTGGTGAAGGTGACGTCGAGGTCTTTCAGCTCAAAGGCCTGGGCCGAGGGCGCGATCGCCAACAGGGTCAGCGCCATGGCGAGGAACGTCAGTGCTAGGCGCTTCATCGTCCCGCCCTCCGCTTGTTCTCGGCTCTCTTTTGCTGAGCGCCTTTTTGCCGTTTCCTCGGCACGCAGCGGGTCTTGCCGCCTTTTCGAGCCTTGCGCTTGCCTTTCGGGCAGCGGGGGGCTGAAGGGCCCTGTTTGACGTTCCCCGCTCCCTCGAATGCAGCCGAGGCGGGGGTCGGGTCGTTGGGAGCCGAGACAGGCCCCTGGCAGGCGTCGCCTTCGCAGATCGCCGGCGGTTTGGTCGGCGGCGGGTAGCCGCCGCCGATCCTGGCGTCGTAGACGTCGACCAGGCCCGGATCCTGGGGCAAGAGGCTGGCGGCGGTGGTGAAGAAGACGTCCCTTCCGCTCGCGCCGACGTCGATCAGTTCGGAGTCCTCGAGGCTCTGGCCGCTCGAGATCAGGCTGAGGCAGCCGCCCGAGCTCTCCACGTATAGGTCCGCTCCCGCTTTCGTGCAGGCTTCCTGATCAGGCGCTCGCTCCCACCCGTAGACGTCGATGCGCCCGTTTGAGTCGCGGGGCAGCAGATCGTCATAGCTCTCGAAGAAGAGGCGGTCCCCGTCAGCTGAGAGCAGCCGCGTCGGGCGCAGCTGTTCAGACCAGCCGGGGATCGTGGCAGCGCTCCAGCGCGTCGGAAAGGAGCTGACTTTTCGCCCGTGCGGCCGCGCCCCGCTTGGGTTGCAGGAGATGCAGCGCAGCTCTCCGGGGCCGCCGACCCCATCGGCGGAGTAGAGGTAGGCCTCGGTGGCGGGCGCTCCACCGCTTACGTCGGTGTTGTCGTAATCCGTCAAGCTTGCAGCCGAGGCGAAGGCCAGGTGCAGGCCATTGGGGCTGATGCGGGAGGTGCGATTGCTGGGCTTGACGCTTTCCAATGAATCGAGGCTCGAGGTCCTCGCCACGAAGACGATGCCCACTCCTGCTTCATAGAGGTAGAGGTTCTGCGCTTTCGCCACGGCTTTGTCGCCCTCGCTGTTTTCCTGTTCGCCGCTCAGCGCCGCGGTCGAGACGAAGTAGACGCGCGAGGCGTCTTCGCTGATCCCGGCGACGCCTTTGACGCCTATGGCGATCGATTCGGATTTGGCTTCTTCGACGTCGTATTCGAAGAGCTCTTCGGTGGTTTCCGAGCGGACGCCGTAGATCGCCGTGGTGCCCTCGGGATCGGCGGCCCAAAAGCGGGCCTCTCCGCTTTTGGAGATCGTCACCGTGCAGGCTTTCTCTTCTTCGGTGCACTGGCCGAATTCGACGGGGCTCTGTTCCTCGGTCGCGTTGCGGCGCAGGTAGAGGTTGCCGGGATCGACGGTGCCGACCTGGCCTTCGGTGGCGAGCAGGGGGTTCAGCGAGTCGGTCCAAAACACCCGCGAGCCGTCCTCGGAGACCGCGCCGACGAGGGTCGACTCCCTGAAGCCGCCGGTGGAGTCTTCGAAGGTGCCGGCCGATGAGTTGGTGCAGGTCGCTTTGCCGTTGGGCAGGGCGCTGACCAGCCGCAGCGGTCCACCTTTGGAGGTGAGGTAGACCTGGTTTATCCCCGCCGTTTTGCAGGCCCCTTCGGTCAGCTCAGCGGCGGCGCGAAAGACGGTGTGGGACTGATCTGCGGAGAAGCCTTGGGGGGTGGGGGCGTAGAATTCCGCTTTGATCTCACCGGGTTCGAGGCCGAATCCCGGTGGGTCGACCGGCGTCAGCAGCTCATAGCTCGACCCCGCAGTGCAGTAATCGCGCCGGTAGATGCTGGCGACTCCCGGTGGTGCTCCCGGCGCCAGCGCGAAGTCTGAGTCCTGGATGAACCAGCCGCCGCAGAGGTCGTCGTCGAAGGCCTTGAACTGGCCGGTGAACGCCGGTGGCCAGAGGTCATCGCTCGAGCGCGGCGGTGAGATCGCGTCGGTCGACCAGCCATCCGGGCCGCGGGCCGAGAGGTACTGGTTGGTCAGCGGCGCGGCGGAGGGGTTGGCGAAGGCGCGCAGCGAGGCGAAGGCGAGCCTTTCGCCGTCGGCTGAGCTCTTGTTGGGGGCGGTGTATGCCTCGGTGATTTCCCCCGAGGTCACGTCGCCGCCGTTTTTGTCCAGCGGGCTGACCAGCTCGTAAGCGCGGCAGTTGGGAAGCCGCGCCGATGCTTCGGTGCGGAAGGCCTGGTTGGGGCAGTCGGTCCTCACTGCCTGGGTCGGGAAGGTAGTGAAGCTGCCTTCCTCCCCGTCGATGCCCACTTCGCCGCCGACGCCGAAGACCGGGCCGCCGCCCGAGCTCTCGGCGACGAAGCGGTAGTGGTAGGTCGTGTTTGGCTCGAGGCCTCCGAGGAAGACGCCGGAGGTGGTGACCGCCTGGTTGGTGACCTGGCTGGTCAGTTTCGAGCCCGGTGGCGGTGGCTGCTCTTCCTCGCAGCCGCCTTCGGAGCATTTGCCAGTGCCGTACTGGAGGTAGTAGGTGGCGTCGGGCCAGAATTCGGGTCTGATCTCGGCCTTCAGCGTCGCGCCTTTGCTCTGCACCGAGGTCGCGTACTGGGCCTCGATGCTCGGCGGGACCGACGGCGGCGGGCAGAGCGCCGGGTCCGGTGGCGGGCCGTAGGCGCGGACGTAGGCGTTGGTGTCGGAGAAGTTGGCGACGTAGAGATCGGCGCCGTCGATCCCGCAGGCCGAGCTCGCCGCGATCCCGACCGACATGTCGAAGCCGTCGGAGAAGGGGAATCCCGGCGCCACGGTGCCCGCCGGGGTGAGCTTGTGGATGCTCATGGACAGAGGCCCGTTTTTCGTCCCCTCCGTCACATAGAGGTTGCCGTCCGCGTCGACCGCCAGTGCCTGCGGGCCCGGCACCGAGAGCGTCGCCTCCACCGCCCCCGTCGGGCTCAGTCTCAGGACATTCGGTTTCGAGCCGGGGATGTTCGGGGCCTCGACACAAGCGCCCAAGCTGCAGCGCGATGCGTAGAGGTCGCCGTCGTTCACGCCACCGCTCGTGTCGATCGCCAGCGACTGCACCCGCTCTCCCGCCAGCGTGACGGTGGCGATGCTCTCGATATAGTGGCCTTCGCTGTCGAAGCGCTGGATCCGGTTCTCGTCGCCCACGTAGACGTCGTCGTTCGGACCAATCGCGATCATGTTGCTCCACGGCGCCCAGTTGCCGAACTGGCCGTCGCCGGCGCCCATCGTGCCGGCCTGGCAGACGTCGCCCGAGGCGGCGGTGCAGAGGTTGCGCTGCGCTTCGGTCGAGCCCGGTTCTTCGCTTTTGGTCTTGTTGACTTCGCCGCCGAAGGTGAGCAGGAACTCGGCTTCGTCTTCGTCTGGGCCGGCGTTGGGCTCGAACTTCTGCACGCGCTGGCTGGAGCGGTCGACGACGTAGACGTCGCCTTCGCTGTCTATGGCGATTCCCGGGGCCAAGCTCAGCTGGCCGTCCCCGGCTCCTTGGAGTCCTTTTTGGCATCCCGTCTGCGTCGTGCAGGTCTGCAGTTCGGGGTCGCCGTTGCGCACGCCCCAGCCCCAGGCCTTGACGAAGACGCCCCAGATCGTGAGCTCGTCGACGCGGCGGTTTTGCAGGTCGGCGACGTAGAGGTTGCCGGTCGCGGGGTCGGCGGCGATGCCGGCCGGGACGAAGCACTGCCCGGCCCCTGGGCCCGTCTCACACGCGTCCCAGAGTCTGTCGGGGACCGCTGCCGAGGCGCCCGCGGGGGCGAGGGCGAGCAGGATCACGGTGAGTGCCAGCACCACGCCGAGACCCAGGCGGGTGCTCGGCGTGGTGCCTTTGGCTCTTCTCGCCATCAGGACGCCGTTACGCTTCTGGCGCCGTTACGGCCCAGGTGCCGAACGAAAACGCTCCGGCCGCTTCGGTTGCAGGGGGTTCCCGGAGCAGCATGGCGCCCGTAGTGCCAGCCCCGGCTGCGCCGGTGCTCGGATTAACGAATTCAACCGCGGCGCTCCATGAAGATGGAGAAGTTGGAAAACTTGGGTTGACGCTAGCCTCGAAGACACAGAGCTCTCCGGCAGGCGCCTCCGGGTTTGCGGCGCTTGGCGCCCCGGGATGTGCGGTGTTCTCGCAAACTGACGGATCGCCCACTACCTTGGGGATGAAGTGGGTTTTCGCTTCCAGGATCAAATCCGGGAGCGGAATCGGAAAGGAGATGGTCGTCGCCGGCAAGCCGAGCCACTGGCCGTTGCCGTCTTCGGTGCCGAGGAAGTAGGAGCCCGTCTCGGTCTGTTCGCTGGGCAGCGTTGAGGTGAATCCACTCAGGCCGTTGGTGCCTTTTTTGCCGTTGCAGACGAGGGTCGTGGCGCTGGCGGATTTGACTTCGAGCCCGCCTTCGGTGCAGGTCACGCCACCGATCGGGCCTTTGGCCCCGGCGAAGGCGACCGCTTCGGCGGATTTGCCGTTGGTACCGGCGCCGCCGTTATCGCCCTTGTCGCCCTTGGCCCCGGCGGGGCCTGCGGGTCCCTGGGCGCCTGCGGGTCCCTGGGGTCCTGCTGGGCCAGGCTTGCCTTGCTTGCCGCGCGGGCCTGGCTTGCCTTTGGCCGAAGCGGTTGCCTTGGTGGCATCGCTGGAGTTCGTCGCGGCGTAGGCGCCGCCGAACATGGCGAAGACGAGGGCGATCACCGAGATCACGCCCGGGATGCCGAAGCGGTTGCGTAGCGGTGAGAGCATAGAAATCTCTTCTCCTTGTCCCGTGAGCCCCTCTGCCGGCCGCTCCCTCAGCGGCACCCGTGAAGCTCGGTTATGTCCCTGTTCCCTGAACTACTTCGTACATGAACCAGGCACAAATGAAACAGAAGATGTTCTAAACGTCAAGAAAAAGGTTGTGTTTCTTGATGGCCGCATGGCCAGGTCGAGCGCAAAAGTCGCTTTGCAGCAGGCCTGGAGGCTTCGGGTACTCGCCCGTAATACGGCGAGGCCTAGACGACCGGCGCGGCGCGGTTCTCCCCGGAAACGCCCGGGCCCACGCCGGCGGCGGCGCCAAGGGGGCCGATCTCCAGCTCGGAGGCAGCGGCGAGCCTGACGCAGGAGTTCTCGCGGGCCGAGGGCCACTCGAGCTCTTCGTCGGCGAGGAAGTGGCTGCCGGCCGAGCTGCGCCGCCAGGCGGCCGCCGCCGCGATCGCCCGCGCGACGAGATGGACGTTTTCCACCGAGGAGGCCGCGACGATCGCCGCGTTCGGGCGCTCGGCGAGCGCCTCACCCAGCTCGGTGGGACGGTGCTCCGCCGGCTCGGCCCAGCCCTCGAGCTCGTCGAGCTTCGCCCGCAGGGTGGCCAGCTCGTCCGTCGTCCGCACCGGGCTGCAGTACTCCCACATCAGCTCGCGGATGCGCATCAGGATGGTCGCCGCGGTCGCCGGGCTCGCGCCGGCGACCGCGAGTGGAGCCATCGACTCGAGCGGCGGCGCCGGCGTCTCCGCCGCGGCGCGGGCGAGCTCCGCCGCCTCGCCGCCGGCGATGTGGCCGAAGACGAGCGCGTCCGCGACTCCGTTGCCGCCGAGCCGGTTGGCGCCGTGCACGCCGCCGGCGTCCTCACCGCAGCAGAGCAGACCGGGGATCTGCGTGATCGCCCGCGGGTCGATCTCGACCCCGCCCATGAGAAAGTGGCTCGACGGGATGACCGGGACCACCGGCTGGCTGACGAGGTCGAAGCCGTAGGCCCGGAGGCGGCGGATGGTGGCCGGGAAGCGGCTCTCCAGTTGGGCGCTGCTGAAGGAGCTGAGGTCGAGCACGACCTCGCCGAGCACGCCGCCGGCGCTCGTCGCCTTCATCTCGAGGTAGATCGCCTGCGAGACGACGTCGCGGGTCGCCAGCTCGCCGCGCTCGTCGTACCTGCCCATGAAGCGCTCGCCGCTCGCGTTGAGCAGCTTGGCCCCCTGCGTGCGGAACTCCTCCTCCAGCAGCACCCCGTTGCCGGGGCCGGCGTCGTTGCGGAACCCGGTCGGGTGGAACTGCACCATCTCCATGTCGATCGCGGCGGCGCCGGCGCGCAGCGCGCAGGCGATCCCGGTCGCGGCTTTGTCCGCCGACATCGACCGCGCCGGGTACATGCACGCGCCGCCACCGGTGGCGAGGACGACAGCGCGTGCGCGGACGACGAGGACCTCCTCCCACTCGGTGTCGAGGAAGACCGCGCCCTCGCAGCGACCGTCGCAGAGCAGCAGGTCGAGCAGCCAGTGCCGCGCCAGGACGGTGACGCTCGACTTGAGCAGGCGGGTCTGCAGGGCGTTGGAGATGACCCGCCCGGTCAGGTCCCGCCAGTGGAGACTGCGGCCGACGCTGCTGCCGCCGTAGCGACCGACGACGTCGAACTCGTCGCCGTCGCCGGCCGCCTCAGCCCGCAGATGGTCGAAGGGCACGCCCTCGCCTTCCAGGAAGGCGATCTCACCGGGGCTGCGCTCGCAGAGGGTGCGGGCAAGCGACTCCTGGTTCAGGTAGGCGCCGCCGGCGAGGGTGTCCTCGAGGTGGAGCTCGGGCGAGTCCCCCTCCAAGACGGCGGCGTTGACGCCGTGGGTTTCCGGCCCGCAGCCGCCCTGGCCGGGGAAGGCGGGGGCGGCGATCGTCACCCTCGCCGCCGGGTCGGCGTCGCGGGCGGCGATCGCGGCGCGGGTGCCGCTCAGGCCCGCCCCGATGACGAGCACGTCCGTCTCCAGGTGATTGGTCTTCATCTCCCGCTCCCTTCCCTGCTCTGGCCAAGTGAGAGGCGCCCGCTCGGCGCCGTGCGCTCGAGCACCGCCGTGTCGATCGGGGAGAGGCGCCGCGCCGCCTCCTCGAATGCCCTCTCGAAGAGGCCGGCCGCCAGCCCGGGCACGCCCATGACGCGGACCACGGCAATCTCGTCCTCCTCGCCGAGGAAAAAGGCGGGGTCATTGCCGTAGTAACAGCTGTGGACGACCGCGTCGCCGCTCAGCAGCAACAGCTCGCCCGGCTTGCAGCTCTTGCGCTCACCCCGCACGGTCTCGATCGGCTCCTCGCCCCCGGCCAGGGAGAAGGTGAGCGGGCCGGTGAGGCGGGTCGCCGCGTAGACCTGGAAGCTGACCAGGGTCGAGTACTCGATCGCCATCGCCGTGTCGACCACCGGGCCGCGCGAGCTGTAGGAGCCGTTGCGCAGAACGCGCAGCGCCTGCTTGACGGGGGTCGACACCTGCGCCGCCTTCAGCCCCATGCCACGGTAGAACTGCCGGTAGAGGGCGTCCTCGGGGCTGGCGCGCAGCTCGTCCTCGCCGGCGAAGGCGCCGCGCAGCTCGCTCAATACGCTCGCCTCGGCCCGCGTCGCCTCGGCCGGATCGGCGTAGGGGGCCGCCGGGACCGCAAGGAAGGCGAACCGCGTACCCGGATGGCGCTCGAGGACGGCGTCGTCGATCACGATCTCGCACTCGCTGGGCAGGGATGCCGAGGTGGCTTTCACGGACTCCACCTCAGGCCCCCAGCAGGCGGCCGACGCGGTCGACCAGGTCGAGCACGCGCGGGCTGTACTCGAGGATCCCCTGCGCTGCGTCGCGGAGCAGCGGCAGCCGCCGCAGGGCCGCATCCGGCTCACCCTCGCGAACCGAGGCGGCGACGGCGTTCGCGTGGGTCTCGATCAGGTCCACACGTGGATCGTCTGCCGGCAGCAGGCGAGCGGACTCACGCAGCTCCTCGAGCAGCTCGAGCAGCTGCTGAGAGGATGGCGCTGCGGCGGTCGCACTCCCACCATGGCTTACGGCACTGCCCGAGACGGTGCTGCCGATGAAGACGGAGCCCGCGATGTTGTTGACGTTCTGGCTGTTGGACATTGGCGCTCTCCTTTTGAAGATTCCCGAGATTGCGAGGTTCTCGCCCAGGGCGAAGGTCTTCCCGGGGCGACTGAAGAGATTGGGTCCCGTCCAGGCGAACTTCCGCCTTGGCTCCTCGGTCTGATTCCCCAGGTGGTCGTAGTCGGTGAGCAGGTTTGACGCGGGGTCACGGCTGAAGCGCTCCCCCTCGTACTCGAGCGGCATGTAGAAGAAGAGATCGAAGCCGCCGCTGATGCCGTCGTGGGCGACGCTGAGGGTCGGCAGGCTGATCCGCTCGAGCAGGTCGTCGCTGAGCTGCTGGCGGATGACCTCATCCGACTGGATCGGCACATGGAAGTGCAGCGCGCCGTCAGCGCTTTCGGAGAAGAACCTGTGCGCCTCGAAGCAGAAGCGGACGGCCCTGGTTTCGCCGGGCGCGACCGGCGAGTCGAAGCGGACCGAGATCCGGCCGAAGGGCTCGCTCTCCACCCAGCGCACGTCGATCGCCGCCACGCATTCGACGACGACGTCGGGGAGACCGTCGTAGGAGAGCAGGCGATCGGCGCCCGGCTCCTTGCGGTAGCGCCCCTGGGTCGTGTAGCTGAGCGGGTTGGCGGGGTCGAGCAGGGTGGCCGATATGTCGAGCGGCGCCCCCGCCTGGACGCAGAGAGCGGCGGGCAGAAGGAAGAGCACCCCGCGCAGCGGCTCCGCCGAGGTCGGAGCGACGGTGACCGTCGCCGAGACGTTGCAGATCGTGCCGGCGTAGGCGCCCCCCGGCGACAGCCGTGGCCAGGCGCTCACGACCGCCTTGACCAGCGTCGCCTCAACAGCGCCGGCCACAGGGGACTTGGCCGGCAGGAAGAGCATCTAGAGGGACGCCTCCGGTTTGCGAGCGGTTTCGCTTGGGGCTTCGCCCGGCCATGGCGGCTCGCCCGCGAGGGCCCGCCTGAATGACTGGCGCTTACGCCGTCTCTTGGTGATCTCTGCGCTGAGCATGACCTGCCTGGTTCCAGAGTAGCACTGAAATTCTTATGCGCAATCTATGAACGCCTTATGCGCGGTATGTCAAGCTTTCCGGCGAATCAGCCGATAAGTATCTCGGCGCTACAGGAACGGCGTCGCGGGCGGACCGAGACGTCCGGCCCGTTTGCACTACTCTGCGCCGTCTAATCTGCTGACCATGGCTTTCTCTACGACCTTCACCGACCTCAGGACGCGACGCAGGATCCCGATGCGGCTCTTCGAAGAGCGGGTCGGGATAAGCACCTCCTACATCCACGGGATCGAGAAAGAAAGCCTGCTGCCGAGCCCCGAGAAGCTGCAGCTCCTCGCCTCTGTGTTCGTCGAAGTCGCGCAGGAACAGGAGGCCGGTGACCCGGAGGCGGACGCGCGCCGCCTCTTCCGCGAGCGGGAGCGCTCCGCTTACATCGACCAGCTCGGCTTCGAGCCGAAGCTCGCCGGCGTCCTCGTCTCCCTGGGAGAGCTCGGCTCGAAGGCGCGGGCCGACATCATCGAGCCGCTGCGCGAAGCGATCGGCCTCTTCGACACGCTCGACAGCCAGGAGCGGAAGGCGGTGAAGAAGCTGCTCAACAAGCTGGTGACCTTCCTCGAATCACTCGAAGGAAGCGATCGCACGCACGCCGCAGTCTTCCTCGCCGATGCAGCCGAAGAAGCACTCGAGAGCTTCGACGCCGAGGACCTGGGCGACTTCAAGCCCCCCGAGCCCGACCAGCCAGCAACCAAGCTCGAGACATCCTCCTGAGCCAGAGCGGCCAACGGCCCAGCCGCCCACTGCCTGGGCGCCGATCAAGCCGAATCAGCTGGAGTCGGTACTACAGCGGAGGAAGTCCCGGCGCTACATCGATCTCGACGGCGTTGCTGCCTATTTGGATCTTCTACGCCGCGATGCCCAACCGGCGGCTGACCCTGAAGCCCCACCGCCTGTCCGCTGCACGGACCCCGATGACGACTACCTCATCGCTCTAGCCCACAGCCAGAGCGCCGCCCTCGTCTCAGGTGACAGCGACCTGCTCGAACTCGCCAACAAGATCCCCGTCTTCTCGCCAGCTGAGTTCTCGCCAGGTTGACTCGCAGCCCAGTCGCAGCCGAGCCCGACAGATATCCACCTCAGCTGGGACGATCTTTGGAGCACGCACCGTCACTGCCATCCGTCTCGCAGGCGCGTCGGGAACCCACGCAGCCCCCGGTCGGCACCAGTCGGTTACCGATTCCTCCACGTCGATTTCGGGCAATCGCCCACCTCGATCTGGAGTTCATAGCGAACGATCTCCTGATCGCGAAGGTACTTGACGTCATCGGTCAGGCTGTAGCCGCGGCCCTCGTATAACCGTCGGGCCCTTACGTTGTTCGAGCGCGTCCAGAGGGAGGAGGTCCTCCAATCGCGCGCTCGCATCTCCCGGTGTAAGGCGTCCAACAGTCGGCTGCCGACGCCACGTCCCCAATGTTCCGGATCGACAAACACCATTGAGACGTGTCCTGCGTTGGGGCGGACCGTACCGGCGCCGTGGCGCTCGCGGTACGGCTCGGACAGCGCCATCGCGACCACGAGTTCACCATCGCAGCCGACCAAGAGGGACGCAGCCGTATCGGCAAGCTTTCTCCCCACCCGGTCGATGCGTGCCTTAGATGGTGGGTCCCCATCCGCCGTCCGTGCCGCGCACCAGACATGGAGGGCGTTCTTTCGCTGGCCGGACGTTGCGCTGGCAAAGACGGTCATCGGCCCCGAGATTGTCCCCGATCAGTTGGATGCGTCTGCCTCAGCCAATCGCCCAACGATCGTCGCGAACTCGCGGAGGTCATCGAGGAAAGCCAATGAGGCAAACACTGCCTTGTCATCGATCTCCATGTAGAGATGGACAAGCAAATTGCGCTGCCTAGCTGCATTGCCAAGCCGCTCGGCAATCTCGGCTGAGATGACGCCCTTGTCGCCGAGAATCTTGAACACGTCCGAATAACTCGACGGAGGCGGAGCGGACTGCTCGCTGACGACCTGGGCCGCCAAGTCAATGCAGATCTGGATCGAGAGCTGAAGCAGCCGTTCGGTCGCAAGGCGCTGTTGGGCGTCGGCCAAGTAAGCCTCCTCCCCGGCACCACGGATCTCCTCCAAGCGCTCGAGCATCGCCTCCAGCCGCTCGAGGCGGTTCTCGACCTGCTCAGCGTCGACCAAAGCGGCCTTCCCCCATCCGCCGCCGCACTCCGCGACCAAGCTCCGCGCGTAACGGCGCGGTGTCGAGGTAGTCGAGAATCGCCCGCGTCTCCAGCCGGACCCGCTCGTCATGGTCGCGCTCGACGAGGCGCTTACCCTCGCGAATGGCGCGGTGCTGCATCACCGGAGGGGCGTGGTTGAGCATGACGAGATCGATCTCCTCGGTGCCCAAAGCACGACCTGCATCGCCGACGAGGCTCAGCTGAAGATCGAAGCGACCGCGAGAGTCGAGGTCGGGGTCGTGCCAGACCGCGACATCTATGTCTGACAGCGGGCCAGGATTCCCACGCGCCTGCGATCCGATCAACATCGCCGCAACTACGCCCTCGCGGTCGAGCGCATGGCCGAGTCGCTCTAGGGCCCCCTCATCGAGCGGCGCCACTCGTGATTTCTCGTCAATGACGACCATGACTTACATCGTCCCCGATCAACCGGACTGAGTCCAGCCTGCCCACGCGCAGTGCCTCACGGCGTTGAATGGGAATGAGATAGTGGTTCAGTGCGCAGACTTTTTCGCCGAGCCCTTCTTCTGTTTGGGATCTACACCGCCGTCATAGCGGCAGTCATCGTCGCGGGCTTCCTAGGAGAGGCGCTAGGTATCTGGGCCTCGATTCTCTGGGGAATTGGCGTTCTAGCTGGAATTGCATTTTATGGCCGCCGACGCCTCGATCAATCGCGCGGCGCCTAGAGCAGCCCCCTAGCTTCGCGCTGATCCGCCAGCGATCATGATCAGTTGGCTCCCGGCTCGACCGCTCTAGACAGCCAATTTCCGTCGGGTTGAAAGGACGGCTGCCGCCGGCGCGGGGAGCCGGATTGCGACGGCGATGCGACCGGAATGCGACCCTCAGGTAGTTGGCGTCCCTACCATCGAGCACATGGCGATCAAAAAGATGGAACACGTCGGGATCGTGGTCGACGACCTAGCGGCCGCAATCGAGTTCTTCGTAGAGCTCGGACTGGAGCCGGGAGGCAAGGGCCAGGTCGAGGGTGACTTGGTAGACCGCATCATTGCGCTCCACGGGACCAAGGCCGAGTTAGCGATGCTACGAACCCCCGACGGGGACGTAGAAATCGAGCTGGTGAAGTTCCACTCGCCGCCGATCCAGGGCGGCGACCCACATGCGCCCTCGAACACTCCAGGCCTCCGCCACCTCTCCTTCCTCGTCGAGGACATCGACGCCGTAGTCGCCGGCCTACAGGCCCGCGGCACTGAGCTCGTCGGCGAGCTGGTGCGCTACGAGAACAGCTACCGGCTCTGCTACGTCCGCGGCCCCGAGGGAATCATCGTCGAGCTGGCAGAGAAGATCGGCTGAGGGGCCCGGTCCACCGCCGGCCCCCGACCAACCCGACGACCCGACTAGCGTTCCGGAACGAATCCGAGAGGACGGGCTGAACCGGATAGATCGGGCCACTTTCCATCGGCCAGAGGCGAATTCCTCCGGACGACTTAGTAGGCGGCCAGTCGCGAGCGAGCTAGAGGCTGGACTGAAGTTTCTGGGCCGCCTTAACCTGACGCAGCGCGCTTTTGATCGGCACCTCGATGTAGGTCTGGCGACGTGCCTGCCAGATCCCAATCGTGGTTAGCGATGCTTCGGGGTGAAGCTGAGCAAGAGCGGTGACATAGGGCGCCGCGATCAGCGGTGCCTGGGCTTCGGTTAGGTCGGGGCCATCCCAGAGAAGCGCTCGGGCCGCGAATCCATCGCCGTCGGCAAGAATTACGTCGAGTCGCACTTTCAGTGGTCCCGCCGGCCAAGCGAGGACCGTGCTTCGGGCCAATTCCGCTACTGGACGTCCATCCGCAGTGTCTGCGATGACGTAGGCGTCGAATCCCGAAAGGACATTGCTGTTGGAGGTCGCCATGCTGGCATTGGTGTGATTGGCCCATTGACCAACTTTGCTTGAACGGAGGTAGCGACGAGCTGCGGGCGCACCTTCTTCGTGATAAAGGGATACCGCTTTACGTGCGAGGTTCGGCGGCACGCTCAGGAAGGCGGGCGGTGATTCGCTCGTAGGTCCAGGCGCCCGGTATCCCGGCACTCGGACCTTCCTGCTTAGCTCCGTCGCAGTGCGCACCGTCGAGACTCGCAGTGTACCGATAGGTACCCGTGCCGCACGGCTAAGAGCCGAGCCCTCTGCGTTCTTGGGCTATGAACCGCTGAGTGGAGCTGGCTTGCTAGAGCCGTTGCGGTGGTCTGATGTGACCACCGTGACTGACGGGTGCGGTCGAAACAACCCGAAGGTCAAGGGCCTATTTAAGTGGGGAACAGAGGTGATCAGCCATCAATGTGGCGACTTCATTTGCTGCCTTTTGGTGGCTGCGACGAGGGGCTGGAGTCAGTCGGGCGCGGCGGCGCCGGGGGCGTAGGGACCTGATTGGTCGGGCCCATGCCACGCTGACCGCCTGGAGCGAGTCCGCCTTGCACTTTGCCGGTTCCGGTACGAGGGATTCGAGCAGATGGTTTGTTCATTTCGAGGGGCCTCCTTTTGGCTGTGGCTGGGCGGACCGGCCAGCATCGCTCGGACGCGGCGGCGGCGCAGGGGGTTGGGGCACGGAATTCTTCGGCGCGTAACCGCCTCGCTTCTGAATGACCTCTTTAGAGCCGCGGCCCATGATCCTATTTTAGCCCCCGCCTCCGCTGCTACCGGAGACATCCTCTAAGGCATAGACATCAAGAGAAACGATGCTCTCGCGCGGAAACCACGCCCCTAGGGAATGTGGTGCTGGTTTTACGAACCAATTCTGGTCATCAAGCTCCCATCGTTGGGAGATGTAGAGGTCCTGAGTGTGTTGGGAATAGCCAGCGAGGCTGCCTCGGGTATAGAGGCCGCCGATCACGCGACCGTCGGAAAGTGAGGCTCGAATGAATGCTGAGTCCTGAAGACTGAAGAGCTCATTCCAACCAGAGGCCGTGCTGTGCGCGGTCGAGCTTCCTAAGAGGCGGAGCACGTTTGGCCGAAAGCTCTTCGCCCCCTTCCAGTATGAACCGATCACAGCAAGAGACGCGGGAAGTACCAAGAAAATCAGGACCGCTGCAAGAAAGTCCTCGCCGAGGCTCTTTTGACCTTCGTAGAACTCCTCCACATCGACCTTATCCAGGCGAAAGATCAGCCCCCCGCCGATCGCTATGGCATAGACGATCGCGCTATTGAACAATGCCTGCAGGAGGCGCTCGAAGGCGGACTCATCTCGCTTGACGGCGTACAGCCACTCCCGAAATAGCAGAGTGATAAACCCCGGCAAGACGAATACTCCGAG
This sequence comes from uncultured Solirubrobacterales bacterium, assembly GCA_963718755.1. Classification (GTDB taxonomy): domain Bacteria; phylum Actinomycetota; class Thermoleophilia; order Solirubrobacterales; family 70-9; genus VRUE01. The sequence goes on along the minus strand of OY970376.1, from coordinate 1,600,241 downwards.
AACGAGGATCGCGGTTCCGGTGTCCGGCGCCATTGGCAGAGACTAGGGGCAGCACGAGACGGATTCGTCCTGCGTACGGCTCAGTTTTTATTTGGGTCTTGCGCAGGTCGCAGATCACGGGTAGCGTGCGCTCCGCCCCGCAACGGAAAGGATCAAGGCTGTGGCTCGAACCGTGTATTTCGCATTTGACTACAAGGATGTATTTGCCGTAAATCAAATTCGGCGCTCAGGAGAGTTCGTCACCCGCGCCGTTGCTGGCTTCAGCGACGGCTCCCAATGGGAGAAGCTGAAACGCAAAAGTGACGCCGCAATCAAGCGGGCGATTGATGAATCGCTCAAGGGAACTAGTGTCACCGTGGTGTGCGTAGGGGAACGCACTGCAAATCGACGTTGGGTGAAGTACGAGCTGACGGCCAGCAGGGCGCGGGGCAACGGCCTCCTCGGTATCTACTTGCCCGGCACCTACGGCTACACCAAGCCTAAAGAGCTGGGAGATAGCCCTCTTTATCGCTGGAACTCACAGCGATTTCCGGCCTGGGTGGAGTCGGCAGCCGCGAGGTAATAGACGCGGGAATGGGCAACGAAGATGATGCCAGCAGTTCGTGCACGCCAGAGCAATCGCTTTGTCTGAGGCTCTTAGGAGTATTCAGCACGGATCGTGATCGCCTCCTCGACCCAGTCGGGCAGGTTAGACTTGATGTAGTCGTAGACGGAGGTACTAGCCGAATACGGGGGGTCGTAGGCTTTGACAATCGAAGACAGCGATTTTTCACCGACCGTGAAGTCGTCGAATGGATTTGCTCCTTTGGTTGCTTGTTCTCCCGCTAGGTTTTTGAGGCCGTGGATATAGACACCGACGAGACCCTTCTTGTCATCCCAAGCCTTCTTGATCTCATATTTGACCCACTTACGACCTGCGGTCGCGCTGCCGATTAAAACTACGGAGCAGGATTTGCCTGACATCTGGTCACTGATCCACTTCTTGATTGCAGCCTCGCCGCCCCGCTTCACCTGCTCCCAATCATTGCTGGAAAGAATTGGTTGCCCCTCGATGGCGCCCATCTGGCGGATCAGGGACACGCGCGTCACGTCGGACTTGTAGTGAAAAGTGTTGAAAACCTTACGGGCCACGTATCGCCTTCTTTCGATGAGTGAGCTGTTTAAATTCTGTAACCGACGAGATATGCGAGCTAAAAAGTGAGCCAAGATTATAGTTCAACTAACGTGTTTAAACAGGAGGATAACTGCCCATTTTGCGCGATCGCTTCCGGACGTGACGACTCGGTCGAGATTGTCTGTTCGGGCCCCGAGTGGGTTGCCTTCTTCCCCGACGATCCGGCCACGCCGGGTCACACCTTGGTGATCCCGCGTAAACACGTTCGGGACCTCTGGTCGGCAGAGACCACGCTCGGAGCCGAGCTGTTCGGGGCAGTGTCTAAGGTCGGAAAGGCGATCCGGCACGCGGTGGAGCCCGAGGGTATGAACCTGATCACTTCGGCGGGCAGGGCAGCAGAGCAGACCGTCTTTCACTTGCACATTCACGTCGTGCCCCGGTGGGCAGATGATCGCTTGGACATCTGGCCCCCAAAGCAAGCGATGGCTGGAGAGCTGAAGGAAGACCTAGCCGCGGCGGTCCGCGCTGCGTGCGCGGATGGCTAACTTGCTCAGCTGTGCTGAGAGTGGCAGATAATTATCGCCGTGACCATGCAGGCCAAAATGATCGCAGCGTAGAAGAGGACTAACGCCTCGCGCCAGAACGTGCGCATTCGAGAGCCGATGTCCTCTTCGCGTTTTCCTTCTTCTGCTTCCAGCTTGATTCGCTTCACGTACTGCGGCGCGGTCGCACCCATATAGAAGGGGGCCTCAAGTCCCTTCCTGACCCGATCGAAGAGGTCGCGAAAGAGCCTCTCGTTTCGCAGGAAGGAGGTGTCGAGTATCCAAAACAGCAAGGTCGGAGCCAGGGCAGCAACGGCAAGGCCCCATTTGTCTCGATTGACGGCGAAAGCGAGGAAGGCGCCGGCAACGGTGATCGCCCAGCCTTTGATGAGGAATGCGTTATTGCCGAGCCTGGCGACCACAGCCTGAATCATTTCTAGGTGCTTAACTTGGTTCTCGGAGACGCCCCCGTATTCGCTCATTCGCTCACGCTACCGGTACCAGCAAGACGGCGAGAGGTTGTAACGGGGCCGCCTCTGTGATCGCAGCAGCCTTTAGTCGCTGTCAATGGCATGACATACGGGTGAAGACGGGCCCATACAGGCGAGCGGCACAAGGTGCCCGTTCCATTCGCAAGGGTTCGGAGTCCATACCGATAGCGTACCTATGGGTTCGCTTACTACACCACCCGACTTACCCGACCGAAGAACGGACTAGGTCGAAGCTCTGCCCTACGGCGTGGGTGTACCGCGCCAGCATGGTCTCGACACGGTGGCCAACAATCTCGGCTAGATCGGCGTCGTTGATGCCTGCGGCGCGCATGTGGGTGACGTAGGAGTGCCGGCACTCGTGGGGGCGGATGTCTAGGCGGGAGGCTTCCTGGGCCGGCTTCCAGAGGTCGCGGTAGAGAGTGCGCTCGCGCCAGAGGCGGCCTCTTGGGGTTGGGAAGAGGAGCTGGCAGTCCGGGCCGTTGAGGTTGATCTGAGCTTCGAGCATCCAGGCGAGGGTCGCTGGGACCGGGACGACGCGGCCGGCGTCGGGCTCGCCGTGGTCGGTCTTCGTTCCCTCGAGGATCTGTCCCTCGTGGGCCGTGCGTCGGACTTGGAGCGTTTCGCCGTCGAAGTCTTCGCGGCGCAGAGGAAGGACCTCCCCCAGCCTCAAGCCGGTGTCGGTGAAGACGCGGACCATTGCCTCGTAGCGGCCGGCCGCTTTCGCGAAGCGGTGCATCTCCTCGAAGGTGAAGACGCGGATAGGGCGGGGCTTCTTTTTCGCCCTAGGGTCGTTCGCGCGGATGCGAATGCCCTTGAAGGGGTTGAGGTCGCAGACTTCGTCGGTGATCGCGTCCTCGGCCATGGCCGACAGCGAGCGGAGGATGCCTACGGCACCGGTGGTGGCGCGACCTTCGTTCCTCAGCATGTGGTCGACCAGGGCGAGGGTGTGGCGGCGGCGCAGCTCGTGCAGCGGCCAGTCCTTGAGCGGGATGCCCTCGATCTCCACGTCGAGGACTCGGCTGATTCGGTGATCGTACGTGGCATTGGTGCGTTCTGCTCGGGGGTGGCGTTCGGTCCAGGTGGCGGCGTAGTCACCGAGGGTGTCGGGCTTTTCGGAGATGCCGTAGGCCTCCTCGATCGCCCGTTGCGCATCGGCCTTGCGCTCGAAGGTGCCCTTGCCGCGGTTCCACGTCGGCTTGGCGATGTGGTGCTTGCCATCGCGGCCGGTGTAGCGAGCTACCCAGACGATCTTGCCCGACGGGTTGCGGCGTTTGATCGGCGACTCGCGCCTCATGCCGCTTCGTCCCTGTGGCGGGCGAGGAAGTCCTCGACGTCGGCTGGATCGATCCGCCGTGCGGTGCCGAGCTTGTAGCTGGGCAGCTCTCCCCTCCTGATCCAGTTGCGGATCGTGCGGTCCGAAACAGCGAGATAGGCGGCCAGGCTTCGCTCGGTGAAGAATGTGGTGGAGGTATTCCGCTTCACGCACCTGTTGTCCATCGAGACAGCGGTTTGCATCGGCCTCGCCCAAACCAGCAGCTCACAGCGGTCTTGACCTTCGGTCTCCCGGGCGTCCTTACAGGCGGCCGTCGCACGGCGAAGCCGTGCCACAATCGGCCGCCGGACGCCCGGGAAAACAGTCGCCTCGGCGCTTGGCGACCTTCTTGATCCAGAAGGTGCGGCCCAGGCACGGAACCGGAGGGTTCGTAGTGTGTCGTGTAGTTGGGCTGTGGTTGGTTTGGGCCATCTGAGAGACGTCTCTCGCTCGATCTCGGATGTTCTCGACTGGATCTTTGGGTCAGTGATTGTTGGCGTTGATCTGGTTCCTGATTTAGCTGTCTCATTTCTTGGTCGTTGGTGGCTTTGCTGGATTGCGGACATCACGGCGCCTCGTGAGGCGGCGAGAGACTGAACGCGCCGAGCTGCGTGCTGCCGGTGTTCCAGGTGATGCCCTCCAGCAGCGCGCAGTCGATCCGTACGCCGAGCGCCGCCGCGAGCTTGACCAGCGTGTCGATGCGCGGGGTGCGAGCGCCCCGCTCCAGTAGTCCGATCTCAGTGCGGTGGAGGGAGGCGCGAAAGCCGACCTCTTCCTGGCTGAGGCCGGCCCGCTTGCGCTCGCGATGGAGGTTCTTGCCGAACTGCCTGGCGACCGTCGGTCCTACCTCCATCAGTCCATCTCCAGCCGCGCGAAGTAGAGCACGGCGCGAGTCGGGACGATGAAGGCACCCTCGCAGTGGAGGAGCCCAGCGCCTACTAGTTCGCGGATCGCTCGCTCGACGGCGTCGTCAGTGTCGAAACCTGGATCGACATTCAGCGCCCGGGACAGCTCGGGGATCGTCAGCAGTGATGGGTGCTCTTCGAGAAGGAACGCCAGAACGACGCGCTCTGCCTTCGCGTCATCGGCATTTGGGTGGGCAGGATTGCGGTCGCAATCCGTAGGGTTGGTCTCAGCCATGAGGAGCTAGCCCTCCTTGTGGTTAGGCCCTCGGTTGGCGTTCGCGCGCCGCCGAGGGCCGCTTTTTCGTCGTTGTCGAAGCCTAGCAAGCTCTTAGTACATGTACTAACCCACCGGGGAGACGCCGGGCTGTTCGAGAATGTCTCCCCCATGCGCCGCTCATCGCGACCACAGCCAGCGCTTGGGCAAGCGATTCGCCGAGTCCGCGACAAGAAGGGTGAGACGCAGGAGACGGTCGCTCAGCGAGCGGGCATCGCGATCCCAACGCTCTCGATGATCGAAGGCGGCAACAGCAACCCGACTTGGGCGACGGTGCGAGACATCGCCAAAGCCCTCGGCGTCACGATGGGCGAGCTGGCGAAGCTCGCCGACAAGCTCTCCGCTGCCGAAAAATGAGACAGGAATGAGACTCTCGTGCCCCGGAACGCCTCGGAATCGCCAGGAAGCTCGCGGAACGCCGATTCACCCATGAGCCGAGCATTTGGCTCCACAAAAGGAAAAGGCCGGCATCTGCCGGCACTCCTCCCCATGCGCCCGACGAGAATCGAACTCGCGACCTTCGGCTTGAAAGACCGACGCTCTTTGGTCCCCGTGAAGGGACCGTTGACCACTGAGCTACGGGCGCCCTGCTGCATTACTTTATCGGCGTGAAGTCGTTCGAGCATTGCTGGCAGGCGTGGACTTAGCGCTTCAGGGGCGGGTCGCCCTGGTGATGGGCGCCAGCCAGGGGATCGGTCGCGGGATCGCGGAGGCGCTTGCCCGAGAAGGGGCTCGGCTGGCGATCGCCAGCCGCTCGCGGGAGCGGATCGAGGAGGCCGCCGGATCGATCGACGGTGACGTGTCCCCGTTCGTCGCCGACGCCACCGACCTCGACCGGCTCGCCGAGCTGCCGGGCGAGGTTGAGGCTGCGCTCGGCCCAATCGAGATCCTCGTCCCTAACACGGGTGGGCCGCCGCTCGGCGGAGCGCTGATCCACGAGCGCGACGAGTGGGAACTGGCCTACCGCTCGCTCGTCCTCGCCCCGCGGGTACTCGCCGGTGCCGTCGTACCGGGGATGCAGGAACGTGGCTGGGGGCGGATCGTCAACGTCGGCTCCAGCTCGACCCGCGAGCCGATCCCCGGCCTCAACCTCTCCAACTCCCACCGCATGGCGGCGGTCGGCTTCCTCAAGACGCTCGCGCGCGAGGTCGCCGCCGACGGGATCACGGTCAACACCGTCGCGACCGGCCGCTTCGCAACCGAGCGGCTGGCCTCCAACTTCGGCTCGATGGAGGCCGCCGAAGCGGCCGCCCAACGCGACGTGCCGGCCGGCCGTCTCGGCCGGCCAGAGGAGTACGGCGACCTGGTCGCCTTCCTCTGCTCCGACCGGGCCGCCTACATCACCGGCGTCACGATCCCAATCGACGGCGGCATGTTGCGCTCGGCTTAGAGGTCTAAGGGGGCGTGCTGCCACTTAAGCGTCCATATGGGTGCATAAGTCACGGCACGTCCGGGCGGGTGAGGTGGTATCGATGGAGGGCATGAGTCACTCCCACCACGGCCACAGCCACGGCGCCTCGGCGGACGCCGACCGCAAGAAGCTGACGATCGCCCTCTTGCTGATCCTCTGCTTCATGGCGGCCGAGGTGGTGACCGGGATCCTCGCCAACTCGCTGGCGCTGCTCTCCGACGCGGCGCACATGCTCACGGATGCGGCCGCGATCGCGCTCTCCCTGGTCGCGATCCGCCTCAGCAAACGCCCCGCCGAAGGCCGCATGACCTTCGGCCTCAAACGGGTCGAGATCCTCTCCGCGCAGATCAACGGGATCACGCTGCTCGTGCTCGCCGCGGTGATCGCGATCGAGGGCATCCGCCGCCTCTTCGACCCGCCCGGCGTCGACGGCGGCCTCGTCCTCGTCGTCGCCCTCGTCGGAATCGTCGTCAACGTTGCCGCGACCGCCGTCCTCGCCAGCGCCAACCGGCAGAGCCTCAACGTCGAGGGCAGCTTCCAGCACCTGCTCACCGACCTCTACGCCTTCATCGGCACGGCGATCGCCGCCGCGGTAATCCTGTTGACCGGCTTCGACCAGGCCGACGCAATCGCCTCGCTGCTGGTCGCAGCGCTGATGCTCTACTCGGCCTACGGCCTGCTGCGCGACTCGGGCCGGGTCTTCCTCGAGGCCTCGCCGAAGGGGATCGACCCCGAACAGATCGGCCAGCTGATGGCTGCCCAGCCCCATGTGGTCGAGGTCCACGACCTGCACGTCTGGGAGGTCACCTCGGAGTTCCCGGCGCTCTCCGCTCACGTCATCGTCGAGGCGGACAACGACTGCCATCGCACCCGGCTCGAGCTGGCCGAGCTGATCGAGCGCGAGTTCGGCATCCACCACACGACGCTCCAGGTCGAGCACGAGCCCGAGCACCTGGTCCAGATCGAGAACTAGCCGCCGACGGCCTCGCGCATCGAGGGGAAGAGGATCACGTCGCGCAGGGTCTTGGCGCCGCTGAGGATCATCATCAGGCGGTCGACGCCGAGGCCGGAGCCGCTCGCCGTCAGCATCCCGTATTCGAGCGCGCGCACGAACTCCTCGTCGTGCTCGTGCGGCGTCTCCTCCGCGCCCGACTCCTGCCGTTCGCGCTGTTCGACGAAGTGGCGACGCTGTTCGATCGGGTCGTTGACGTCGGTGCCGCCGCCGGTGATCTCCATCCCGGCGACGATCCCGTCGAAGGCCGCGGCCAGCAGCTGCGGGTGCTCGGGCACCGGCTTGACCAGCGGCCAGATTGCCAGCGGCAGGTCGATGATGAAGGTCGGCTGGATCAGCTTCGGCTCGATCAGCTTGCCCTGCAGCGTGTCCACCAGCGCCGCCCAGTCGTCGTCGGGCTCAGCGTCGTCGCCGGCGAGCTCGGCCAGCTCGTCGCGGCTGGCCTTGGTGATGTCGACCCCGGTCTCTTCCTCGATCAGGTCCTGCAGCCGCAGCCGCGGCCAGGGCGGGGCCAGGTCGATCGTGTCGCCGTCGCGCTCGACCTTGGTCGTCCCCAGCACCCGTTCGGCGACGCCGGAGACGATGCCCTCGGCGACGTCCATCACGCCGTGGTAGTCGGCGCCGCTGACGAACCACTCGAGCATCGTGAACTCGGGGTTGTGCTGCGGTGACATCCCCTCGTTGCGGAAGAACTTGCCGAGCTCGTAGACGTGCTCGAAGCCGCCGACGATCGCCCGCTTCAGGTAGAGCTCGGTGGCGATCCGCAAATAGAGGTGGCGGTCGAGCGCGTTGTGGTGGGTCTTGAAGGGCCGCGCCGCGGCGCCGCCGGTCATCCGCTGCAGCACCGGCGTTTCCATCTCGACATAGCCGCGTTCGTCGAGGTGGTCGCGGATCGCCTTCACCACCTTGGCCCGCATCGCGAAGATCTCGCGCGAGCGCTCGTTCGCCATCAGGTCGAGCTCGCGCTGGCGGTAGCGCACCTCCGGATCGGAGATGCCGTGGAAGAGATCGGGCGGGTCGCGCAGCGCCTTGGCCAGCAGAGTGCACTCGCGCACCTCGACCGCGAGCTGGCCGCGTTTGGTCACATAGAGGTCGCCCTCAACCCCCACTAGGTCGCCGATGTCGAGGTCTTCGATCCGGTCGAACGCCTCCTCGCCGAGCGTGTCGCGGCGGGCGTAGGCCTGGATCGTGCCGGAGACGTCGCGGACGTCGAAGAAGGTCGTCTTGCCGTGGCCGCGCTGCCCGGTCACCCGGCCGGCGATCCGGTAGGAGAACTCGCGATGCTCGCCCTCCCCCAGCTCGGCGGGGTCGTGCGCCTCGAGGATCTCGTCGATCCTGTTGCGGTCCGGAAAGGAGAACGGGTAGGGGTCGATCCCTTCGGATCGCAGCCGCTCTACCTTCGCTAGGCGCTCCTCCGCACTCAAGGCGCGACGCCGACGGTTACCCGCTCATCTCCCATGTAGTCGCGCATAGTAGTTGCGTCACGCAGCATCTCGCGCATCGCCGGGCCGTGGTGCGTGTCGTGCTCCATCGCCAGCTTCCAGCCGCTCGGCGTTTCCTCGATCAGGCCGCGGATTACGCCAAGCCCATCCTCGCCACAGGCGCCGGTTACGGCGATCCGCGGCTCGCGGCGGATCTCCGGCGAGCGGTCGTAGATCGTCTGGTCCGTCACGTAGGGCAGGTTGGCGATCACCATGTCGACGTTCTCAAGCCCCTCGGGGAGGCCTTCGGCGACGCTGACGTCGAACTCCAGGCCGAGGCGCTCGGCGTTCTCGCGGGCGGCTTCGACGGCTTCCGGCGAGAGGTCCGAGGCGGTGATGCGCAGGTCTGGGCGCTCTGACATCAGCGCCAGGGCGATCGCGCCGGAGCCGGTGCCGACCTCGTGCACGCGCGCGCCCTCGGGCAGTTCGGTGCCGACCTCGACCAGCAGCTCGGTCTCGCGGCGCGGCCACAGCACCCGTGGGTCGACGTGGATCTGGAGGTCGCGGAAGGGAGCGCGTTCGAGCACGTAGGCGAGGGGCTCATGGTCCGCACGGCGCGCCACGGCGACCTCGATCGCCGCCACGACCTCGGGCGAAGCCTCGCCCGCGCCGTCGCGGGAAAGCTCGTCGACGCTGACCCCGAGTGCGTTGGCAACCAGCGCTTCCGCGTCGGTGCGCGGCTCCTCACAGCCCGCCGCCGCGATCCTCTCCGCCGCGGTGTCAAGCAGCGCGCCGACGGTCGCGGACGAACCTCCCCCGCTGCCAGTCTCCACTGCTTCCACTCCGCTCGCCTCCCTTGTTTACCTTAAAAATATTTGTGCAAGATTAGCCGACATTCCAAGCCACTGCGGTCAACCCGCCAGGCGTGGACCGGCGGCATCTGGAGCGTTGCGGGAAAGGGTCCCGTAGCGCCGCCTGACCACATACAGCCAAACAATGCCGGCGACCATCATTGCAAGGCTCTCCAGCTGAGCGGAGGTCAGGCCGAGAGCGGCATCGCTGTTGCGCCTGAGGAACTCGACCAAGAAGCGCTCGGCACCGGCATAGATCAGGTAGAGCGCGAACAAGACGCCGACGCGGAAGCGGTCGCGCAAGCGCCACAACAGCCAAGCGCCAAAGCCCATCGCCAGCGCCTCGTAAACCGGGGTCGGATGGACCTCTTCGGTGGTCGGCACGGTGCCGTCGGGGTAGGACATCGCCCAGGGCCCGTCCCAGGCCCTGCCGTAGTCGCCGTCGCCGGAGAGCTGGCAACCGACCCGACCGACCGCGTAGCCGAGCGCCAGGGCCGGCGCGGCCAGGTCGAGCAGGGCGAGGCGCAGGAAGTCGCGGTACCAGGCCCAGAGCAGAACCGCAACCGCGCCGCCGATCGCGCCGCCGTACCAGACCAGCCCGGAGCCGCTGAAGATGTTGCCGAGCAGGTCGTCCTTGACGCTGTCCCAGTTTTCGGCGATGAAGTAGAGGCGTGAGCCGACGACGCCCCCGACCAGGGCGGAGAAGCCGATCTCATAGGCCCAGTCGACCGGCTTGCCGAGCTCCCCCAGGCGCTTCCAGACCAGCGCCCCGGCGGCGAGGAAGGCGAGGGCGAACATCAGGCCAAAGGTCTGCAGGGTCAGCGGGCCGAGATTGATCTCCGGGTACATCGCTCAGCTCGAGAGCAGCGTCCGCAGCAGCGCCTTCTGCGTGTGGAGGCGGTTCTCGGCCTGATCCCAGACGGCGGACTGCGGCCCGTAGAGGACGTCGGCGGTGATCTCCTCGCCCGGGTGGGCCGGCAGGCAATGGAGGACGACAGCGCTCTCCTTCGCCGCGCTGAGCAAATCGGCATCGACCCGGAACGGCGTCAGGTCGGCACGGCGGCGCTCGGCTTCCTCCTCGTCCCCCATGCTGACCCAGACGTCGGTGTAGATCGCGTCGGCGCCGGAGACAGCGAGCCGTGGGTCCTCGGTCAGCTTCACGCCGTGCCCCTCCTCGAGCTGGTAGCCATCCGGCGCTGCAACGGTCAGCTCGACGCCGGCCAGCTCACAGGCGATGGCGAGCGAGCGGGCGACGTTGTTGCCGTCGCCGACGTAGGCGAGACGCAGCCCGTGCAGGTCATCGAAGCGCTCACGCAGGGTGAGTAGATCGGCCAGCGCCTGGCAGGGGTGATGAAGCGGGGTGAGCGCGTTGACCACCGGCACTTCGGCCTCCGCGGCCAACTCGGCAACCGACTCGTGGGAGCCCGAGCGGATCACGATCGCGTCGAGGTAGCGGGAGAGGACCCGGCCGGTATCGCCGGCGGACTCGCCACGGGAGAGCTGCATTTCATCGCCGCGCAGGACGATCGGGGTAGCGCCGAGCTCGGCGACGCCGACCTCGAAGGAGATCCGCGTCCGCGTCGAGGGCTTCTCGAAGACAAGCGCGATGCTGCGCCGGGCGAGGTCGCCGGCACCCGCGCCCTCGGATCGCCCGGCTTTCAGCTCGAGCGCAAGGTCGAGCAGCTGGGAGAGGTCGTAGGCCCCCAGCTCCTCGCCGGTGAGGAAGTCGCGCTTCAAGCCGCGGATACTACGGGCGTGGAGTTGACCGTCATCTCCTGGAACCTCTTCCACGGGTGCGATTTCCCGCCCGATCCCAGCCTGTTCACCTGGCGCTCGCGCCTGCTGCGGGTGACGGAGCGCAACGGGACGCATGTCCAAGTCAACCGCGACCTGCTCGAGGAGTTCTCGCGCGTTCTGGCCGACGCCGAATGGGACATGGCGCTGCTGCAGGAGTGCCCGCCGCGTTTCGCCGAGCCGCTGGCAAACGCGTGTGGGGCCGAGGCCCACCGGGCGCTGACCTCGCGCAACTCCTTCGGCGCCTTGCGGGCCCTCGCCGCTCGCCTCAACCCGGACCTGATCGCTTCGGGGGAGGGCGGCTCGAACCTCACCCTGGTCCGTGGTTCTTTATTCGACCATGGTGTGAATAAGGAACCACGCGATGGAGATGGCGGGGATCGAGGGGTCGTCGAGCGGCGGGAGCTGGCGATCCACGAGGGCCCGCTCGAGCGGCGGGCGATGGCCTTCACCCGCCTCGTCGGCCCTGGCGACACGACGCTCTGTGTCGCCAACCTGCATGCGTCGGCGCACCGACCTGAGTTGACCGCCGAAGACGTGCTGCGCGCCGCCGTCGCCGCCGACGAGTGGGCAGGCGAGGCGCCGCTGATCTTCGGCGGCGACCTCAACCTGCGACCGCAGGTGAGCCCCGGAGTGTTCGCCGCGCTGCACGAGCGCTTCGGCCTCGCGGCCCCGACCGGCCCGCGCGCGATCGACCACCTGCTGGCACGGGGGCTCGACCTGGTCGAGCCGCCCCGCCAGTGGCCACCCGAGCAGCGCGAGGTCGACGAGGACGGGCGCGCCCTGCGACTCTCCGACCACGCTCCCGTAGAGGCACGTTTCGCGCTCCCCGCCCCCAGGTAATGAGATAGTCAGTCAACGAACTTGCAGTTACCCGCGCATATGACGGGTAAGTGCAAGTTCGTCTCTCACAACATCCATCGTCCATAGCGAGACAGGAGGCAACTGAGAATGGCCGCGAAAAAACAGTCGTCCGGCAAAGCGACGAAAAAAGCGAAAGCCGGGACGCGCGCCAAAAAAGCGTCTGCTCGCAAACCCACCGCCAAAAAAGCGAAACCGAAAGCGAAAGCGGCGAAAAAATCCGCGAGCCGGAACACGACCACCGGCCTCGACAAGAGCGTCGAGCAGTTCCGCGAGAGCCTCGAACACAGCGTCACGCTGAGCCGCGAGCGCCTGCAGGAGGTCGTCGACGACGCGGTCAAGCGCGGCCGGATGACCCGCGGCGACGCCGAGAAGATGGTCTCCGACCTGATCAAACGCGGGCGGCGCCAAACCGACGGCATGCTCAAAGAGCTGGAGCGGCTGGTCAAACAGGCGCGCAAAGAAGTCGGCGGCCGAACCGCGCCGGTGCGCAAACAGGCGACCCAGGCGGCGCGCCGCGCGCGCAAGAAACTGAGCTAGGTGGAGGCCGCGCCGGGGCAGACGGCGACGCGCCCGCGGCGCGGCGAGCAGCTCGAGGTCGAGGTCGACTCGCTCGCCTTCGGCGGGCGCGGGGTCGCCCGCGTCGGCGGATACGTCGTCTTCGTCTCCGGCGGCCTGCCCGGCGACCTGGTGCGGGCAGAGATCACCAAGCCGAAGAAGCGCTTCGCCGAGGCGCGCGCGGTCGAGTTGCTGCGGCCCGGCGCCGACCGGATCGCGAACCGTTGCCTGCACGAAGGCGAGCCCTGCCCGGGCGCCCCGTGGCAGGGCCTCGCTTACGAGCAGCAGCTGGTCGAGAAGCGCAACCAGGTCAATGAGGCGCTACGCCGCATTGGCGACCTGGACGGCTTCGAGCTGGAGCCGATCGAGCCGGCGCTGGAGCAATGGCGCTACCGCAACAAGCTCGAATACTCCTTCGGCCTCGGCGACGAGGAGACCGTGCTCGGCTTCCACGCCAGCGGCCGTTGGGACCTGGTCATCGGCGTCGAGGACTGCCTGCTCGCCTCCGAGCGCGGCAACGCCGCCCGCAACGCGGTCCGCGAATGGGCGCGCGAGGAATCGGTCGCCCCGTATGACCGGCCGGCCGGCACGGGCACCCTCTGCAACCTCGTCGTGCGCGAGGGCAAGCGCAGCGGCCAGATCCAGACCCGGCTGGTGACCACACCGAAGCGCCTGCCCAAGCCACCGGTCGACCTGCACACGGTGGTCGACGATGGCTCGGGCGGTAGTGAGGGGCCGACAGGGGTGCTCGGCGAGGAACTGCTGCGCGAGCAGCTCTGCGGGCTCGAGTTCGAGATGTCCTACAACGCCTTCTTCCAGACCAACACCGAGATGGCGGAGCGGCTCTACTCGGTCGCCGCCGAATACGCCGGGTTGAGCGGTGGCGAGCGCGTCTTCGACCTCTACTGCGGGATCGGCACGATCGGCCTCAGCATGGCCGGCGGCGCCGGCGAGATCTGGGGGCTGGAGCTGGTCCCCGACGCGATCGCCGACGCGGAGCGCAACGCCGAGCGCAACGGGATCGAGAACGCGCGCTTCCTCGCCGGCAGTGCTCGTACCGGCGTCAGGCCCCTGGTGGAGCAGGCGGGCAAGCCCGACGTCGTCGTCATCGACCCGCCCCGCGCCGGCCTCTCGCAGAAGATCGTCCGGCGCGTGCTCGAGTGCGAGGCAAAGCGGATCGTCTACGTCTCCTGCAACCCGACGACGCTGGCGCCGAACGCCGCCCAGCTGGTCGAGGCGGGATATACCCTGCGCCGCGTGAAACCGGTCGACATGTTTCCCCAGACCCCCCACATCGAGTGCGTCGCCCTGTTCGACAAAGCCGCCCCCGGACGCGGGAGCAGAGGAGGCGGCGTTTTATGAGGGGCGCCTGATGGCCCGCGGCTTCGGCGTTGCCGCCGGCCTCGACCCCGAGGTGGCGCGGCCGCTCGCCGCGCGCTGCGCCGAGTTCGGCTACGACTCGCTCTGGTCCAACGACCACCCCGGCGCCAAGGGCCTGGAGACGCTGGCCGAGTTCGCCGCCGCCGCGTCCGCGACCGACCTTGGCGTCGCCGTGATCGCGCTCGACCGGACGCCCCCGCAGGAGATCGCCGCCGACATCGAGCGGGTCGGCATAGATCCGACGAGGCTCTGGCTAGGCGTCGGCGCCGGCTTCTCGAAGAAGCCGCTGACGCGGATGCGCGAGTCGCTGCCCGAGCTGCGTGAGCAGCTGCCCGGCGTGCGCCTCGTCCTCGCCGCGATGGGACCGAAGATGTGCGCCCTGGCCGGGGCCGAGTTCGACGGCGCCTTCTTCAACTGGATGACGCCGGAGTTCGCCGCCCGCGCCCGCAGCCAGGTGGAGGCCGGGGCCAGCGAGGCGGGCCGCGAGGCCCCACCGGTCTTCGGCTACGTCCGCACCGCCGTCGGCCCCGACGCCGCCGGGCGCCTGGCCAAGGAGGAGTCCTTCTACCGCGACCTGCACGCCGGCTACCGCAACCACTTCGACCGCCTGGGCGAGCCCGAGGGCACGGTCGGCGTAGCCGCCGCCGACAGCGACACAGCCCAAAAGCTCATCGCCTCCTACACCGCTCTAGACACGGTCGTAGTACGCGGTCTCGCTTCAGCAAGGGTCAATCCGATGCTCGCCCTGGCCGAGGCTGCCGCGCCCTGAACGCAGTTGGAGGGACGGGGTGCCCCTCCGACGCAGCGGCGTCCTGATTTTCGCCCCAACCACATCCTCGGACGACCAGTAGGTCCGCGGCGAAAATCCCAGCAAGGCGGAGGGGCACCCCGTCCCTCCCCCAAGCGCTAATAAGGCGGCAAATCCTCGTACCACTCGCCCAGCGTCTTGAAGGAGCGCCAGAAGCGTTGCTTGGCGCCCTCTTCGTCGAGCGATTCGTCGATGTCCGGGGTGTAGAGGGCGTCGACGGTGGGGGTGAAGGCTTGGATCTCGCCCTCGCGTGGCTCGACCTTGCGGGAGAGCGGGACTTCGAGGCCGTTGAGGACGCGCAGGGCGGGCTCGCCCATGATCACGATGATCTTCGGCTGGACGATCGCCAGCTCCTCCAGCATCCTGCGCACGCACTCCTCTGCGGCGAGGTCGGGCTCGGCGATCGGGCACTTGACGCAGAGCGTGCCGTAAACGACCAGTGGGTCGATCCCCAGCCGCTTGAAGCTTTTCATCAGGGCGTTGCCGGCGCGGCCGTAGAAGGCGACCCCCTCTTCGATCTCGGCGACGCCCGGGGCGTGCTTGATCATGAAGACGTCGGCCTGCGGATGGCCCGAGCCCAGCACCGGCATCAGCTTGCCGCGCGGGCAGTGCTTGCACTCCTGCACCTCGTGGGTCAGGTTGTTGAGCTCGCGGATCGCGCGCTCCAGGTACTTCTCTCTGATCTCGTCGTCGGTCGCCGGCACGCTTGGCGAGTTCTTTGACGGCCCGGCCGTGCTTCCTTTCGTCCGCGCCTCATGCACCAGCTCTTGCCTCTTGCATCAGCTCTTGCCGGACGCCCGGCCCCCGACCGAGCGGCGTTTCTTGCGCGGCCTCCCGCCCCGCACCGGCTTGGCGTCGGGGACGCTGCGCTTCGGCGCCTTCGGCCGCCCCGCCGTCTGCAGCAGCTTCAGCGCCTGCACGTAGACGAGGTTCTTGTGCTTGCGGGTGATGTCGGCGTCGCGCATCGCCTCAAGAAACTCCGCCGGCCCGTCGAACTCGTGGATCCGCACCCGCACGCTGCCCAGCCCCTGGGCGACATGGCTGTCGGAGCCGGCGCCGGGCACGATCCGGTACTTGCGGGCGAACCGCTCCGCCTCTTCGTTGAAGGCGGTCAGCGCCACCCGCGGGTTGAAGACCTCGAGGATGTCGATCTCCTCGACGATGTCGAGCAGGTGCTCGTAGTCGGGCACCGAGTGGAAGCGGTCGAACGGGTGCGGGACGTAGACGAGGCCGCCCTGGCGGCGGATCGCGGCGATCGTCTCCGCCATCGTCATTCCCCGCGGGATCTTCTCCTCGAGGAAGAGGCCGATCACCTCGCCCTGTTCGGCCGTCTTCACCTCCTCGGCGACGATCACCTCGATGTCGCCCATCTCCCTCGCGATCCGCCGCGCCTCGAGCGCCCCGGAGACCTCGTTGTGGTCGGTGATCGCGATCGCGCCGAGGCCTCGGTCGCGGGCCGTCTCCAGCAGCACCTCAACCGGCGTCGCGCAGTCGGGGGAGTGGTCGGTGTGCATGTGCAGGTCGACCTCGATCAGGGGGCGCTCCGCGATCCGCTCCCGCACCGTGGCGTCCCCGGTGGGGTCGTGGCGGCGGGCGAGCAGGCGGCGGTAGATCGCTTCCAGCTGTGCCGCGACCGCATCCCAATCGCGCTCCCCATCAGCCGCTTCGACCAGCTCGTAGGGACCGGGGAAGTAGCGCTCGAGCAGCTCGCCGGTCGCCGGGGTGACGACGGTGCGCGCGTCGAGGCGACCGAAGAAGACCTCGACCAGGGGCCGTGCCACCTGGGTCGAGAGCACCCGCTCCTGCGGTTTGTGGAAGGTGGCGACGTTGAGCGAGTAGGAGTGGCGCAGCGCCGCCGAGGAGACGCTGGGCGCGAACGGCTCGTGGACGTGGACGATGTCGGGCGAGCCCGAGCCGAGCAGTCGTTTGACCGACTCGCCCGAGCCGATGCGGAGCACCTCGTGCCCGCGCCGCTCGAGCGCCTCGGAGACCCGCCCGGCGAACTCGTTGAGGGGATTGCGAGTGGCTCGCCGATGCGGCGAGACCTGCGCTATCGAGAGCGGCGCGACCGACACAGGGCAAGCATAAGAGCCGGCGAGGGGCCGGCTCTTAGATCCGCTAAGCCTTCGTCTCGGTCGGAGCCGCCGCGGGCGGCGCCGGAGCCTTGCCGCGCGCGTTCTTGGCGATGAACTCCTCGGTCTGCTCGCGCGCTTCGTCGTCGGGCCGCTGGCTGTGCGGCGACTTCATCAGGTAGCTGGAGGGGCCGTCGAGCTGGCCGGCGATGCCGTTGTTGAGCGCCAGCTTGATCAGCCGCACCGCGTCGATCACGACGCCGGCCGAGTTGGGCGAGTCCCAGACCTCGAGCTTCAGCTCGACGTTGAGCGGCACGTCGCCGAAGGCTTTGCCCTCGACCCGGATGTGCGCCCACTTGCGGTCGGTCAGCCAGGGGACGTAATCGGAGGGACCGACGTGGACGCTCTCCTCGGGCAGCTCGTGGCCCATGATCGAGGTGACCGCGTTGGTCTTCGAGATCTTCTTCGAGTCGAGCCGCTCGCGCTCGAGCATGTTGTAGAAGTCCATGTTGCCGCCGACGTTGAGCTGCGAGGTGCGCTCGACCCGCACGCCCCGGTCGTGGAAGAGGCGGGCGAGCTGGCGGTGGACGATCGTCGCCCCGACCTGGGACTTGATGTCGTCGCCGATGATCGGCAGGCCGGCCTCCCTGAAGCGCTTGTCCCAGTAGTCCTCGCGGGCGATGAAGACCGGCAGGCAGTTGACGAAGCCGACGCCGGCCTTGAGCGCCTGCTCGACGTACCACTTGGTCGCCTCCTCGGAGCCGACCGGCAGGTAGCAGACCAGCACGTCCGCCTTGGTCTCTTTGAGAATGCCGACGATGTCGGCGGTCTCGCCCGGCGCTTTGGTGATCTTCTCTTTCAGATACTTGCCGAGGCCGTCGTGGGTCATCCCGCGCTCGACCTTGATCCCGAGCTCCGGCACATCGGCGAACTTGATCGTGTCGTTCTGACCCGACCAGATCGCCTCGGAGAGGTCCTTGCCGACCTTCTCGGAGTCGATGTCGAAAGCGGCGACGAACTCGACGTCGCGGACGTGGTAGCCGCCGAGTTCGACGTGCATCAGACCCGGGACTTCGTCGCTGGGGTCGGCGTCCTTGTAGTACTGGACCCCCTGGATGAAGGAGTTGGCGCAGTTGCCGACGCCGACTATCGCGACGCGGACCTTCTCGTCGGCCCGGACCGAGCCGTTGCTGCCGTTCGTCTCACTCATGAAATTCGGAATCCTCTCTCGCTCTCGCAGGGGGTGGGGAAGCCACACCCGCGGGGTCGACTGGTTACACCTCGGGAGACCGTTGGGCCTCGCTTGAAAGCTCGTTTCTGACGTGCCATACGCGCTGGATCGTCGTGATGATGGTCAGCGCCGCGATCAGGTAGACCGCCGGTGCCAGAAGCTCGAAATCCCCGAGCCCGGCACCCTTGGCGAAGACCAAGCCGACGGAGAGTATGACTACCCGCACCGGGCGCGTCGCCAACCCGACCTTGCACTCGACCCCGAGCGCCTCGGCGCGGGCCCGCGTGTAGGACACCATCAGCGAGCCGAGCACCGCGACGACGCACATCGCAGCGGCGAAATCGTCGCCCGTGGCGGCGAAGTAGCCGGCGACCGCGGCGAGCACGATTCCCTCCTCGATCCTGTCCAGGGTCGAGTCGAGAAAGGCGCCGAAGAGGGTCCCCTTGCCGGACATGCGCGAGTAGCGCCCGTCCAGCGTGTCCATCACCGAGCCGAGGATGAAGGCGACCCCGGCGAGGAAGAAGAGTCGCTGGGTGACCAGGCCGGCGGCGATCAGGTTGCCGACGAGGCCGGCGATCGAGATCGCGTTCGGGGTGAGGCGGGACTCGATCAGGCGATCGCGCGCGTAGGAGCGAAGCTCCTGGCCGTTGCGCGGCTGGCGGCCATTGCGGCGGGACTGAGGCGCCCGGGGCGGGGCCGACGAATCCATTGCGCTGAGGCTAACGGACGAGGCCATCCCGGCAGGGGTTCCACTTAACTTTTTCGGTGGATCGCGGGTGGGCTATCGCCCGATGGCCTCGACGAAAAAGTACAAGACGTTCCACCCCTGCCGGGATGGCCTCTACGCGTCAGCTTCTTGTGGGGATGCGCGCCAGGCCCAGGCGTGCGGGCGGGCGCGGGCCAGCAGCCGGCTGGCCACCAGAGCTGAGATGGCCGCTACCCCCCAGCCGAGGGCTACGTCGAGCCAGTAGTGGTTGCCGGTGACGATCACGACCCAGGCGACGAGCAGCGGCCAGCAGAGCCAGAAGACTTTGAACGGGCGATGCTTGACCAGGCGGAAGGCGCTGAGGCCAACCATCGACGCGAAGGCACAGTGCATGCTCGGCACGGCCGCGTAGGGGTTGATGAAGGCTTTAGCCAAGCCCGAATCGTGGTTGACGCTGGAGAAGTCGTTGATCGTGTCGACGAAGCCGTACTCGCCGAAGAAGCGGGGGGGGGCGGTCGGGTAGAACGCGTAGCCGAGTAACGCCAGCCCCATCGAGACCATGAACATGTTGCGGACGAAGTAGTAGGCGCTGTTGTGGAAGAAGTAGAGCCAGAAGAAGAAGGCGACGACGACCGCGAACTGGCTGTTCATGTAGATCTGGTTGGCGAAGTCGATCAACCACTGCGCCTGGGTGAAGAACGACTGCCAGCCGGGCTCGAAGAAGGTGTGGGTCGAGCGCTCGATGTCGATGATCTGCTGGCCGTTGGCGAAGGCCACGGCGCGCTGACCGTCGGCCATGCCGCGCACGGTCTCGTAAGCGAGATCGACAATGACGAGCAGACCGATTTGCCTGGCAAGGTCGCCCCAGCCCTGGGGCAGCTTGGCGGTCAGCGCCGCGAACGCACGAGACATCGGGTAATTGTAAATACCCCGTTAACCGACGGGGGTCAGGAGACGAAACGGACCACGCGATCGATGACTCGTGCGTCGTCTATCCAGGGCCAGTGACCGGCGCCCTCAATTGCTTCGAAGCTCGCGTTGGGGAGGGCGCGGGCGTAGTCCTCGGCGAATTTGGTTGGCAGGTAGGGGTCGCGGTTGCCCCAGAGGATGAGGGTGGGGCAGGTGAGGTTGTTCTGGTCCTTGCCGGCTGCGGCCAGACGGTCGGGGTTGGCGTGGCGGTAGAGGGCGAGGATCGCGGCCTGGGTGCCCTTGTCCCAGTGCTTCCAGACCATGTCGACGAGCCAGGGCGGCATCGAGCTGCGGTCGCCCTTTGCCTGGCGCATCGTCAGCGCCATCGAGGCGCGGGTCGTCGTCGCGTTGGCCAGCTCGCCCAGAGGTCGGCTGCGCCAGACCCGGGCGACCCAGTGCCAGCGGTATCCGGGCAGCAGGGGCACCACATTGACCATGACCAGTTTCTCGACCAGGTCGGGCCGGCGCTGGGCGCCGATCAGGGCAAGCGATCCCCAGTCGTGGACGACGAGCTTGCGCCGCGTGACGCCGAGCTCGTCGAGGCAGCGCTCGAGAAAGGCCGAGAGCCCGTACATCGAGTAGTCGAAGCGGGCCGGATCGGGCCGGTCCGATCGGCCCCAACCCGGCATGTCGATCGCGATCGATGGTCCTCCGCGTTCCATGAACGGCAGCCAGTCCTCGCTGTGCGTCGGGTTGCCGTGGAAGTAGACCGTCGGCGTGCCCTCCCCCGGGACGCGCCGGTAGAAGACCCGCACGCCGTCGAGAACGAGCTCTCCGTCTTCGATAGTCGCCGCCGGGGTCGTCGCCACGAGCAGCAGCATATGGGCCAACTAGGGTCCAGCTCGTGAGCTGGAAGCGACCCGACAAACGCCGCGTGCGGGCGATCCGCGACCGCCTGCGGGAGATGTACGGGCAGCCGGTCAACGAGCCGCACGGGCAGCCGATCGCCGAGTTGATCAAGACGGTGCTCTCCCAGCACACCAACGACCGCAATCGCGACCGCTCCTTCGCTCAGCTTCGCGAGCGCTACCCGACCTGGGAGGCGGTGCGCGACGCTCCCGTGGACGAGCTCGAGGAGGCGATCCGCCCCGGCGGGCTCGCCAGGCAGAAGGCGCCTCGGATCCAGGCGATCCTCGAGCAGCTCGGCGAGCATCCCGACCTCGAGTGGACCAGGACGGCGCCGCGCGAGGAGTCGCTCGAGTTCCTCCTCTCGCTGCCGGGGGTCGGGCGCAAAACGGCGGCCTGCGTGCTGATCTTCACCTGGGGGATCCCGGAGATCCCCGTCGACGTCCACGTCCACCGCGTCGGCGGCCGCCTCGGCCTCTTCCCGGCGAACGCCTCATTCGAGCGCGCCCACGACGAGATGCTGGCGATCGTCCCCGCCGAGGACGCCTACGAGCTGCACATGAACCTGATCCGCCACGGCCGCGAGATATGCCGTCCCAAACCCCGCTGCGGCGAGTGCGCCCTGCGTCGCATGTGTCCCTGGTACCGTGCCCGCCCGAATGAGTAAGAAGACCTTCATCGTCTTCGGGCTGCTGGTCATCGTCCTGGCCGCCCTCATCCCCTGGCTCGCCTTCCGCGCGGACGGCGACGAGGCCACCGCGGCCTCGGTTCCGGCCGGGCTCGAGCAGGGCAAGGAGCTCTTCGAGACCAACTGCGGCACCTGCCACGCGCTCTACGCGGCGGGGACCGACGGCAACTTCGCTCCGGACCTCGATGAATTGCTGGCCCCCTCAGGCCCGCCGGAAGGCCCAACGGCGGCGGACACGATCAAGGCGACCGAAGGCCGCGTGCTCAGCGCGATCGAGGAGGGCGTCGACGGCAGCACCACGCCGGGACGGATGCCGGGCGGCATCATCGACGGCGAACAGGCCGAAGAAGTGGCCGCCTTCGTCGCCGCAACGGCAGGTGAGGGTTGAGGCCTTCCCGGTAGGGCTTTCACTTAACTTTTTCGGTGTATCGCGGGTTGGGCTATCGCCCGATTGCCTCGACGAAAAAGTACAAGACATTCCAGCCCTACCGGGAAGGCCTAGACACCGCCGCCGACGGGTGTGGCCCATCGGCGGCGGGGAGCTGGTTAGCGGCCGAAGCGCAGGGCGCTGAAGACGCCCGCGTGGTCGGAGTTCCAGAAGCCGTTTACCGGCTGGATGCCGCTGACCGATGAACTCTGCAGCGTCACCACTTCGGGGTCGCGGGTCATGATGTGGTCGACCTGGTGGTCGAAGTCGCCTTCGCTGCCGCCTTTGCCCACGGCGAGCAGGCTCGACTTGAGGCAACAGCTGAGCGGTTTGTTCGTGCTGCGCTCGACCATGCCGGTCGCGAGCAGCGCTTCATAAGCGAGCCGATCTTCGCCTTCGACCGTGTCGTCGTCAGAGTTGAGGTCACCGAGCAGGACGACGGGCAGATCGCTCGTCGCCGGCCCCGTGGGCGCCACCAGCTCGCCCGCCTGGGCCGCGCGGACCAGCGGCTGGAACGCCTCCAGATGGGTATTGACGAAGCGGAACGGATGGCTGCCGCGGACCTTGGCATCGGTCGCCGTCCAGCCGCGTTTGATCGTCAGCGAGCTGGTGCCGCTCAGAATCGGAACGGTGAGCAGGGTTTTGAAGTTGGCACCCTGCTCGTTCCAGGTCTGCACGCCGGCGCCACGACGGGCGAGGATCACGTCGCGCATCGTCAGCCGGCCGTTGATGTCAGCGCCGAGCGGTCCGGTTGCCGGGTTTTCATCCTCATCGGCGGGCGCCTCGAGGTCGAACTCGTCCTGGACGACGACGACTTCGTAGCTCGGTTTGCCCTGGTTGAGCTCGGCGAGCAGTTCCTGCAAGTAGTCGTAGCGGACCGTCGTCGCGCTCGGCCCTTTCGCCAGGACTTCGAAGTCGACCGGCGCGGTGCGCCAGAGCGCCACCTCCTGCAGGCCGACCAGGTCGGGCTTGGCATCGAGGATCTCATCGGCGAGGCCCTCGGCCCGGGTGGGGAAGTCGTTGGCGGTCACTTCGCGCAGGATCTGGCCGTTGGCGGCGACGAATTCTTCAGGGGTTTTCGCCACGATCGCCGGCGTCAGGTCGGCGCCCAGGTAGAGGTTGCGCGTCATCGTGTTGACGACCTTGCCTTTGCCCTGGTCGTGAATCGCCTTCTGCTTCGCCGCGGCCCAGCCGGGTACGAGCAATAGAGCAACCAGCGCCACTACGGCCACCAGCAAGGAACGCCGGGGCGATATATGGGCGTAACTCAAGAGATTCCTCCTCATCCGTGGATTAATCGAGGCGTCTCCCTTTGCTGCCCGTCACTGCCGCGCGCAAACCAAGCGCGAGACCAATATACGGAAAGCCGACTTGAAGTTAATCCAGAATCTGCCATACTGCCACTTAGATTTTCAGAGTCCGCTCGGCGGCTCTCAACCAGTTGACGGCAAAACCCCTGGACCTGGAGGTAGTTGAGAAGTGGGAAAGACGATCGGGATCGACCTGGGCACGACCAACTCCTGCGTCGCCGTGATGGAGGGCGGCGAGCCGACCGTTCTCGAGAACGCCGAGGGCGGGCGCACGACCCCGTCGGTCGTCGCCTTCACCGACTCCGGCGATCGCCTGGTCGGCACCGTCGCCAAACGCCAGGCGGTGATGAACCCGGAGAACACGATCTTCTCGATCAAGCGCTTCATGGGCCGCAAGGAGGCCGAAGTCAAAGAGGAGGAGACGATCGTCCCCTACAAGGTCGTTGCCGGCCCCAACGGCGACGTCCGCGTCGACGTGCGCGACAAGCAGTACAGCCCGCCCGAGATCAGCGCGATGATCCTGCAGAAGCTGAGGACCGACGCCGAAGCGAAGCTGGGCGAAGCGGTCGACAGCGCCGTGATCACCGTCCCCGCCTATTTCAACGACGACCAGCGGCAGGCGACCAAGGACGCCGGCAAGATCGCCGGGCTCGACGTCAAGCGGATCATCAACGAGCCGACCGCGGCCTCGCTCGCCTATGGCCTCGACAAAGAGGAGGCCGACCACACGATCCTCGTCTTCGACCTCGGCGGCGGCACCTTCGACGTCTCGGTGCTGGAAATCGGCGACGGCGTCTTCGAGGTGAAGTCGACCGCGGGCGACAACCACCTCGGCGGCGACAACTGGGACAAAGCGATCGTCGAGTGGCTGGTCGCCGAGTTCAAAAAAGACCAGGGCGTCGACCTGGCGGCTGACAAGAACTCGCTGCAGCGCCTCTACGAGGCTGCGGAGAAAGCCAAGATCGAGCTCTCCTCCACGCAGGAGACGCAGATCAACCTGCCCTTCATCACCGCGGTCGAGGGACAGCCGAAGCACCTCGACATGAAGCTCAGCCGCTCGAAACTGAACGAGCTGACCGCCGATCTGCTGAACCGCATCGTCGGTCCGGTCAAACAGGCGCTGGGCGATGCCGACGCGACGATCGATCACGTCGTCCTGGTCGGCGGCATGACCCGGATGCCGGCGGTGCGCGAGAAGGTCAAGGAGCTGACCGGCAAGGACCCGCACCAGGGCGTCAACCCCGACGAGGTGGTGGCCGTCGGCGCCGCGATCCAGGCCGGTGTGCTGGCCGGCGACGTCAAGGACGTGCTGCTGCTCGACGTCACCCCGCTGACCCTCGGGATCGAGACCAAAGGCGGCGTGATGACCAAGCTGATCGAGCGCAACACGACGATCCCCACGAAGAAGTCGGAGATCTTCTCGACCGCCGACGACAACCAGCCCTCGGTCGAGATCCATGTGCTGCAGGGAGAGCGCGAGATGGCCAGCGGCAACAAGAGCCTCGGCAAGTTCCAGCTGACCGGGATCCCACCGGCGCCGCGCGGGCTGCCCCAGATCGAGGTCACCTTCGACATCGACGCCAACGGCATCCTGCATGTGACCGCCAAAGACCTGGGCACCGGCAAAGAGCAGAAAATCGAGATCAAATCCGGCTCCGGCCTCTCCGAGGAGGAGATCCAGAGCATGGTCTCCGACGCTGAGTCCCACGCCGAGGAGGACAGAAAGCAACGCGAGCTGGCGGAAGCGCGCAACATGGCCGAGAGCCTCGCCTACCAGTCCGAGAAACAGGTCGAGGAGCTGGGCGACAAGATCGAGGCCGAGAACAAAGAGGAGATCGAGGGCGCGATCAAGGAGCTGCGCGAGGCGCTCGGCTCCGACAGCGTCGAGGAGATCAACTCGAAGGCCGAGGCGCTTACCGCGGCGATGACCAAAGTGTCAGAGCAGATCTATGCGGCGGCGCAGGAGCAGGCCCAGGCCGCGTCTGAGGACGGCGGGTCAGCTGACGGCGATTCCTCTGATGAGGAGGAGGTCGTGGACGCCGAGGTGGTCGATGAGGGCGACGACAAATGAGGGACCACCAAAGGGATGACCAAGGGACTGATGAGCCCCGGCCCGCGGGTCCTGTCGGCGCAGGGGACCCACCTCCCCCTGCGGTAGCTAAAGCTTCCTCAGGGGAGGTCCCCCCTACGCCGCCACCCGCGGGAGAGGAGATTGCGAAGGACCTCGATGCCCTTCTCGCCGAGCGAGACGAGTACCTGGATCTCGCGAAGCGAACGAAGGCCGACTTCGAGAACTTCAGGAAGCGGATGAGTGCTGAAGTCCTGGCCGCTGCTGGACGAGGAAAAGCTGAAGTGCTTCGGGACGTTCTCCCGGCTCTCGATGACCTCGAGCGGGCTATTCAGGCCGCTGGCCTGGATCCCGAGGGGGACTCAGACGATGGACTTGCCCATGGGGTCATCCTGGTGTTCAGGAGCTTGCGTGACTCGTTGGCTAAGCATGGGATCGAGGCGGTGGATCCGACTGGGGAGAGGTTTGATCCGAACCTGCACGAGGCGCTTTCGGCTCAGCCGGCCGAGGGGGTTGAGTCCGGTGTGGTCGTCGAGACGATGCAGAAGGGCTACCGCTTCGGCGATCAGCTGATCCGGCCCGCTCGCGTGGTGGTGGCGGAGTAGGAGGGCGGATGGCGACCGATCTCTACGAGGTTCTCGGGGTCTCGAAAAAGGCCAGCGATGACGAGATCAAGAAGGCCTACCGCAAGCTGGCCCGCAAATACCATCCCGACCGCAATCCCGACGACGCCGCGGCGGAGGAGAAGTTCAAGGAGGTGCAGGGCGCCTACGACACCCTCTCGGACCCCGAGAAGCGCGAGGCATACGACCAGGGCGGGATGTTCGCCGGCTTCGGCGGCCAGCCGGGAGGACCGGGGGGCGGCTCGCCGTTCGGCGGCTTCCCGGGCGGCGGCGGCGGGCCCGACCTCGGCGACATCTTCTCCGGCATCTTCGGCCGCGGGGGTGGAGGCGGCGGGGCGCGGCCCGAACAGCAGCGCGGCCGCGACCTCGAAACCGAGATCAGCCTCAGCTTCGACCAGGCGGTCAACGGCGCCCAGGTCAGCGTCAGCGTGCCGAAGGCCGAGCGCTGCACGACCTGCCACGGCAGCGGCGCCAAACCCGGCACCGCCCCGGTCACCTGCCCGCGCTGCGAAGGGCGCGGGGTCGACGCCGAAAGCCAGGGCTTCTTCTCGATCAGCCAGCCCTGCCCGCGATGCGGCGGCGCCGGGCAGATCATCGAGGACCCCTGCCCCACCTGCGGCGGCAGCGGCCTGACCAAACAGACCAAGCGCTACAAGGTCAACATCCCGGCCGGGGTCAAGGACGGCGCGCGGATCCGCCTCGCCGGCAAGGGCGAGGCAGGCCCCCGCGGCGGCCCCCCCGGCGACCTCTACGTAGTCACCCGCGTCTCCGCCTCCCCTGTCTTCAAACGGCTCGACGGCGGCAACCTCGAGGTGACGGTGCCGATCACGATCACCGAGGCGCTGCGCGGAGCGACGATCGAGGTGCCTACCCTCGACGGGACGAAGAAGATCAAGGTGCCGGCGGGGACCAAGCACGGCACGGTCCAGCGCCTGCGCGGCGAGGGCCCGCCCAAGCCGCGCGGCAACGGTCGCGGCGACGTCCGCTACCGGCTCGAGATCGAGATGCCGAAAGAGCTGACCGAGGAGCAGGAGAAAGCGGTCGAGGAGCTGGCCGAGGCGCTGAACGGCGCCGACCCCCGCGCCGAGCTGCTGCGGAGGGCGGCGCGATGAGGCCGCGTGGTTCCTTAATCAACCACTGCTTTCATAAAGAACCACGCGGGGTGGGGCAGTGAACACGCAGCGCGAACGAGTCGAGATCTCGGTCGCCGCCGAGCGCGGCGTCTTCATGATCTCGGTCGCCGCCGAGCTCGCGCACATGCACCCGCAGACGCTGCGCATGTACGAGGCGCGCGGCCTGATCGAGCCGCAGCGCTCACCGAAGAACACCCGCCTCTACTCCCAGCGCGACGTCGAGCGGCTGCGTCACATCCAGCGGCTCACCTCTGAGCAGGGCCTCAACCTCGCCGGGGTCGAAACGGTGCTGAACATGGAAGCCGAGGTGGAGAGGATGCGCGCCAAGCTCGAGCGGATGCGGCGCCACGCCGCCGAGCTCGAAGGCCGAATCGCGAGGGAAGGACTCTGATGCAGCCCGACAGGTTCACCGTCAAGTCGCAGGAAGCGGTCGCCGCGGCGCAGGCACTCGCCGCCGAGCGGCGCAACTCCGAGGTCACGCCGGCCCATCTGCTCGTGGCGCTGGTGCGCCAGGAGGACGGCCTGGTCATACCGATCCTGCAGAAGCTCGGTGCCGATGCCAACGCCGTCGCCGCTCGCGCGGTGCAGGAGGTAGAGGCCCTTCCGAAGCTGGCCGAGGCCACCGAGGTCCGCCCCTCCTCGACCTTCGTGAAGGTCCTGCAGCAGGCCGAGAGCGAGATGGCCAAGCTCGGCGACGAGTACATCTCGACCGAGCACATCCTGCTCGCCCTCGCCGACAAGGCCTCCGGCGTCGCCGACGTCCTGCCCGACCGCGGCTCGCTGGAGAAGGCGGTC
The DNA here is from genome assembly GCA_963718755.1 of uncultured Solirubrobacterales bacterium. Lineage (GTDB taxonomy): Bacteria > Actinomycetota > Thermoleophilia > Solirubrobacterales > 70-9 > VRUE01. The sequence continues at coordinate 1,572,639 of OY970376.1, read as the reverse complement.
GCCGAGGTGCGCGGCCCGCACAAGGTCACCTCGCCCAACCCCGAGGACACGATGCAGGCGCTGGAGAAATTCGGCCGCGACCTGACCGCGGAGGCGGAGGCGGGCAAGCTCGACCCGGTGATCGGCCGCGACGAGGAGATCCGCCGCGTGATCCAGGTCCTCTCGCGCCGCACCAAGAACAACCCGGTGCTGATCGGCGATCCAGGCGTCGGCAAGACCGCGATCGTCGAGGGGCTGGCACAGCGGATCGTCGATGGCGACGTGCCCGAGAGCCTGCGCGACAGGCGCGTGATCGCGCTCGACATTGGCTCGCTGCTTGCCGGCGCCAAATACCGCGGCGAGTTCGAGGAGCGGCTGAAAGCGGTCCTGGCGGAGGTGCAGGAGGCGGCCGGGCAGATCGTCCTCTTCCTCGACGAGCTGCACACGATCGTCGGCGCCGGTGCCGCCGAAGGCGCGGTCGACGCCGCCAACCTCCTGAAGCCGATGCTTGCCCGCGGCGAGCTGCGCGCGGTCGGCGCCACGACGCTCGACGAGTACCGCAAATACATCGAGAAAGACGCCGCGCTGGAGCGGCGGTTCCAGCCGGTCTTCGTCGACGAGCCCGACATCAACGACACGATCGCGATCCTGCGCGGGCTGAAGGAGCGCTACGAACTCCACCACGGCGTGCGGATCACGGACTCGGCCGTCGTCGCGGCGGCGACCCTCTCGGAGCGCTACATCGCCGACCGCTTCCTGCCCGACAAGGCGATCGACCTGATCGACGAGGCCGCCTCGCGGCTGAAGATCGAGATCGACTCGGTGCCGACCGAGATCGACGAGGTCGAGCGGCGCGTACAGCAGCTCGAGATCGAGCGCGAGGCGCTGAAGAAAGAGAGCGACGAGGCCTCGAAGGCGCGGCTCGAGGCGCTGGAGGCAGAGCTGGCCGAGCTGCGCGAGAAGGCGGCCGAGATGAGAGCGCGCTGGCAGAACGAGAAAGAGCCGATCGAGGCGATCAAAGCCGCCCAGGCCGAGCTCGAGGAGGCAAACCGCGAAGCGGAGCGGGCCGAGCGCGAAGCGGATCTCGAGACGGCGGCGAAGCTGCGTTACGGCGAGATCCCGGAGCTGGAGAAGAAAATCGCCGAGGGCGAGGCACGGCTGGCCGAGCTGCACTCCGAGAGCGGTTCGATGCTCGCGAATGAGGTGACCGAGGAGGACGTCGCCGAGGTCGTCGCCAAATGGACCGGGATCCCGGTCAGCCGGCTGATGGAGGGCGAGGTCGAGAAGCTGATCCACATGGAGGAGCGCCTGCACGATCGGGTGATCGGCCAGGACGAGGCGATCGAGGCGGTGTCCAACGCGCTGCGGCGCTCGCGCGCCGGCCTCTCCGATCCAAACCGGCCGATCGGCTCCTTCCTCTTCCTCGGCCCGACCGGGGTCGGCAAGACGGAGCTGGCGAAAGCGCTGGCCGAGTTCATGTTCGACTCCGAGCAGGCGATGGTCCGCCTCGACATGTCCGAGTACATGGAGAAACACACCGTGGCGCGACTGATCGGTGCGCCACCCGGCTACGTCGGCTACGAGGAGGGCGGGCAGCTGACCGAGGCGGTGCGGCGTCGTCCCTACGCCGTGATCCTGCTCGACGAGATCGAGAAGGCCCACCCCGACGTCTTCAACACGCTGCTGCAGATCATGGACGACGGCCGCCTCACCGACGGCCAGGGGCGCACGGTCAGCTTCACCAACACGGTGCTGATCATGACCTCCAACATCGGCAGCGACCGGATCGTCAGCGAGTCGATCGACGAGAGGATGCGCGAGCAGATCGAAGAGGTGCTGGCGGAAACCTTCAAGCCCGAGTTCCTCAACCGGATCGATGACATCGTCATCTTCCACCGCCTATCCAAGGCCGACATCGCCCGCATCGTCGAGCTGCAGGTGGCACAGCTGGTTGGCCGTGTGCGCGAGCGCGGGATCGAGGTCGAGCTGACGGGCGATGCGCGAACGCTGCTCGGCAACCTCGGCTACGACCCGACTTACGGCGCCCGGCCACTGAAGCGGGTGATCCAGAAGCAGCTGGTCGACAAGCTGGCGCTGAAGATCCTCGAGGGCGAGTTCAGCGAAGGGGACACGGTCCGGGTCGACGCAGCCGACGGGGAACTGGTTTTCGAGGCTGCCAAGGCCGCTCTTATTTAATCGCCGCTGAGTTTGTGCCTGTATGAAGGGGCCTGCGGCGCCGGCTGGGATACGCAACCCAGGCGGCGGGACTTCAGGAAAAAGGCGCAGATTCCGACGTAAGCTTCAGTGAGCTTCAAACAGATGCTGAGACGACGTCACATCAACGGTGATCCGCGAGGGCGCAGCATGCGCTTCTTCTCTGCTGTCGCCGATCTCGTTCGCTGGCCGTTTGAGCGGGCGGCCTGGTCGATCGAGCGGCGGCTGCTCTGGCCCTTGCGGGAGCGCTTTGCCGGCCATGCCCCGGCCGGCCGCAGCGTCGGTGCCGCGGCACTCGCCGGCATCGCCGCTGCCGCCGCGCTCGCCGGTGTCCTCTTGCTGCCCGGTAGCGGCGAGACGCCGCCCCAGCAGGTTGCCGCGCCAACCCGGGTGGCAATCGCGACCCCCGAGCCAGAGTCCGCCCAGCCTTCTGGCCGTGAGCTGCAGGGAGTGGCACCGAGCTTCGAGGTTGATGAGGGTGAAGGCGTTGCCCCGGCGACGGGAGGGGAGGACACGGAACTCGACGCGGAAAGCGCAAGCGACGCACCGCTTGCCGGCGACGAAACCTCCGCTGCTGAAGAGGGTGCAGCGGCGACGAGCTCGAGCAGGAAGCCGGTGCCGGCCGGCCCGGCGGCGGCGAAAGTCGCCCGCCGTTTCTCGGAGGCCTTCGTCTTCTATGAGATCGGCGAGCGGCCGGCGCGGGCAAAGGCTGTGTTCGGCGAAACGGCATCTCCGCAGCTCGCCGAAGCGCTCGACGAACGGCCGCCGCGGCAACCCGCGGACGCGGCCGTGCCGAAGGCGCGCGTCCTCAACCTCGTTCCGGGGCCGCGGGCCGGCAAGGCCTACACGATCAGCGTCTCGCTGCTGCGGGTCGGGCTGACCAGCGAGCTGCGACTCGAGCTGAACAAAAAGAACGGGATCTGGCTCGTGACGGACGTGCGCGGATGAAGCAGCGCCTACTCGGAGTTTTGGCAGGGGCGGGCCTGGTGCTGGCATTTGCCGTGCCAGGCGCGCTTGCCGACGACCCGGTCGCGGGGGAAGCGATGACGATCGCGCCTGTCGCGAGTGACGACGGGACGGCGGCGAGCCAGACCGAAGCGCCGGCGCCACAACCGTCACTGCAGCAGGGCGACACCCTTGCAGCGCCGCCCGAGCCCGCGCCAAAGCCGAGTGGTGAGGACGGTGGAGTCACGGCGAAGCCCAAGCCTGGACCCGCGCCGCAGGCGGCGGAACCCGAACAAGAAGAAGGTGGGGGTGGTGTCCCAGTTGCTCCTCCCTCCTTCGCTGTGCCGCTGCTTCCAGGCTCGACCTGCGCACCGTCCGGCGTGCCGGCGGTGCTCGTGCCGATCTACCAGCGGGCCGCCGCGGCCTACGGGCTCGGCCCGCAGGGTCCCAGCGTCCTCGCCGCGATCAACGGCATCGAGACCGCCTTCGGCACCAACCTCAACGTCTCCTCGGCCGGTGCGGTCGGCTGGATGCAGTTCATGCCGGAAACCTGGGCCGGCTACGGCGTCGACGCCAACGGCGACGGGGTCGCGGACCCCTACGACCCCGAGGACGCGATCCACGCCGCTGCCAACTACCTGCGTGCCTCCGGCGCGCCGGTCGACTGGTACAACGCCGTCTTCGCCTACAACCACGCCGACTGGTACGTCGCCGAGGTACTCGCCAACGCCCAGTGCTACGGACAGCTGAACGGTGCCGCTCCCGGCCTCTTCGAACTGACGCCGAAGCTCAAGGTGCTGAGCTGCAACACGGCAAAGGCATGGCGCAAGAAGGTGCCGACCACCTACCTCAACGCCTTCGAGGAAGCCGCCGCCCGCTACGACCTCGGTCGTCGCGGTGTCTGGGCGCTGGCCGCCGTCGCCCGCCTGGAGTCGAACTTCGGCCGCGGCATGTCGAAGGGCGAGCTCGCGAAGCACAGCGCGCTCGGCCTGGTCGGCGAGGAGTGGCAACGCTACGCCGTCGACGGCGATGGGGATGGCCGCATTCACCGCCAGGACCCCGCCGACTCGGCCGCCACGCTGGCGCGGATGATCTGGTCGCAGGGGGGGCTGCGAGCCGGGCTGTTCGAGCACAACCACGCCAAGTGGTACGTCGACGCCGTCCTCGCCGAGGCCGACCGGATCGAAGGCAAGTGCCAGACCAGCACGGTCGACTGGGCACTGGCTCTGCCCAACGCGGTTCTCGCCCCGATCAACTGGGAGAACCTGAGCTTCACCAACGAATCGCAGAAAGCGGACCTCGACGCCGGAGCGATCGACCCGCGCATCGTCGGCCTGCTCGGCGCGATCACCCAATCGCACCAGATCACGATCTCCTCGCTGCGCTCCGACCACTCGATGTACACGGTCTCGGGCGGCGTCTCCAACCATTACTACGGCCGCGCGATGGACATCGCGGCGGTGGACGGGGTCTCCTGCACCGACACGGCTCCTACGTCTCCCTGTGGCGAGCTGGCGGCGACGCTGGCCTCTCTGCCGGCGCCGGCTATGCCGACTGAGCTCATCTATTGCTACGACGTGGATGGCGCAGGCCCAGCCTTCGCCAGGTCGGACCACTGCGACCACGTCCACGCCGGTTACGACGGCTAAGACCGACGCTCGCGAAAGGGGGATGGGGTGTCCCTCCTGCGCAGCGGCGTCCTCTTTTTCGCCCCAATCACAATCTCGGACAGCCGCACAGTCTGAGGCGAAAAACCCAGCAAGCAGGAGGGACACCCCATCCCCCTTCCCCAACCGGCGTGATTAACGTAGGCTCGAATCTCCCCGCTGAAGCACAAAGAAGGAGAGTGCGATGCCCACTTACGTGATGCTTACGAATTTGACCGCCGAGGGTGTTCGGACGCTGAAGAACAATCCTGGACGGGTTGCTGAGGTGAACAAGGAGGTCGAACAGATTGGGGCGAAAGTGCAGGCCCAGTACGCGACGCTGGGGCAGTACGACTTCGTCACGATCGTTGAGGCTCCTGACGAGAAGACGATGGCGAAGGTTTCGGTCGAGCTTGGTTCGCGCGGGACGATGACTAGCCAGACGCTTACGGCGATGCCGGCGGATGTGCTGGCCAGCTCGCTTTAGGTCACAAGCTTGCGAGTCCTGGTTGTAGGGGGAGGTGGGCGGGAGCACGCGATGGTGCGGGCTTTTGCTCGGTCGCGCCACTCTCCTGAATTGCTCTGTGCTCCTGGCAATGCTGGGATCGCTGTTGATGCTGAGTGCCTGCCGGGGGTCGGGGCTGATGATGTCGAGGCAATCGTGGCTGTGGCGCAGGAGCGCGGCGTCGATCTGGTCGCCGTTGGTCCGGAGGCGGCGCTGGTCGCCGGCGTGGTGGATGCGTTGGAGGAGGCCGGGATCGCGGCCTTTGGGCCTAGCGGCGCTGCGGCTGAGCTGGAGGGCTCGAAGGCCTTCGCCAAGGAGCTGATGAAGGAGGCCGGGGTGCCGACCGCCTCGCACGTCCTCCTGCATAGCCGCGAGGAGGCACTCGAGCACATCGCGAGCGCCGCTTACCCGGCGGTGCTCAAGGCCGACGGCCTCGCGGCCGGCAAGGGCGTGATCATCTGTGAGTCCGAAGCCTCGGCCCGTGACGCGATTGAGATTTTCTTCGGCGAGCGGCGCTTTGGAGATACGCCCGTCGTCCTGGAGGAGTTCCTCGAGGGCGAAGAGCTCTCGCTGCTCGCCCTCTGCGACGGCGAGAACGTCGTGCCGCTGGCGCCGGCGCAGGACTACAAGCGGATCTTCGACGGCGACGAGGGTCCCAATACCGGCGGCATGGGCAGCTACTCGCCGGTGCCGGGCTTCGGCCCGGTCGAGGTCGAGGAGATCGTCGACGCGGTGCACCGGCCAGTCGTCGCCGCGATGGCGGCTCGCGGCGTCCCCTTCCACGGCGTCCTCTACGCCGGCCTGATGGTCGGCCCGGACGGTCCCAAGGTGCTCGAGTTCAACACCCGTTTCGGCGACCCCGAGACCCAGGCGGTGCTGCCGCGCCTGCGCTCCGACCTGCTCGACCTCTGCCTGGCGGCGCGCGAGCCGGGCGGGCTGGCCGGCGCCGAGGCCGAGTTCGGCGAGGACTGGGCGGTGACCTTGGTCCTGGCCTCCGCCGGCTACCCGGAGTCGTCCTCGAAGGGCGACGTGATCAGCGGTCTCGAGGCTGCGTCCGAGCTGGCCGAGGTGACTCACGCCGGCACCGCCGCGGAAGGGGGCGAGATCGTCACCGCGGGCGGTCGCGTCCTCAACCTGACGGCGCTGGGCTCCACCCCCGCCGCGGCGCGCGATCGTGCGTACGATGCGGCGAGCCGGATCTCCTTCGACGGAATGCAGATCCGCTCCGACATCGCCGCCCGTGCGGTCGAGCGGGTACCCAGTTGACCTAGAACAACCCAGAGAGGAAGCGATGAGCGAGATCTCAGAGGAGCCGCAGCCGGCCGCGCCGACGACGATGCCCGAGGTGGAGGAGGCGTTCGAGGAAATCGACGTCGACGAGCCCCACGTCGGGATCATCATGGGCTCGAAAAGCGACAAGCCCAAGATGCAGCCCGCGGGGACCGCGCTGCAGGAAGCGGGCATTCGCTACGAGGTCCGCGTGATGAGCGCCCACCGCGACCCCGAGCTGGTCCGCGAGTACTGCCACAGCGCCCGCATGCGCGGCTTGAGGGCGATCATCGCCGGGGCGGGGATGTCGGCCGCGCTGCCCGGTGTCGCCGCCGCCCACACCGACCTGCCCGTGATCGGCGTGCCGATCCTCGGCAAGAGCCTCGGCGGGCTCGACGCCCTGCTCTCGGCGGTGCAGATGCCGCCCGGCGTGCCGGTTGCCTGCGTCGCCGTCGACGGGGCGAAGAACGCCGGCTTGCTCGCGATCCGGATCATCAACTGCTAGCCGTCGGCGAATGATCTCCCGCTACACCCGTCCCGAGATCGGCCAAGTCTGGTCCCAACAGCGCAAGCTCGAGTGCTGGCTCGAGGTCGAGCTGGCGGCGACCGAGGCCTGGGCCGAGGAGGGTGCGGTTCCAGCCGAGGCGGCGGAGGCCGCCCGCGCCAATGCGGCGTTCACGGTCGAGGCGGTCAACGAGCGCGAGCGGGTCACCGATCACGACGTCGCCGCCTTCGTCGACGTCGTCGCCCAGTCGGTCGGCGAGCACGGGCGCTGGGTCCACTACGGGCTCACCTCATCCGACGTGCTCGACACGGCGCTGGCGCTGCAGCTGGGCCAGGCGGGCGAGGTCGTCCTCGCCTCCGCGCGTGCCTACCGCGACGCCCTGATCGAGCGGGCGCTCGAGCACCGCGACACGCTCTGCGTCGGCCGCACCCACGGCGTCCACGCCGAGCCGACCACCTTCGGCCTGCGCCTCGCGGGCTTTGCTTTCGAGGCCGACCGCAACCTCGGTCGCCTGACCGACGCCTTCGAGCAGCTGCGCTTCGGCAAGCTCTCCGGGGCGGTCGGCACCTACGCTTCGGTGCCGCCCGCGGTCGAGGCACGGGTGATGGAGCGGCTGGGGCTGCAGCGCGAGGACGTCGCCACCCAGGTCGTGCCGCGTGACCGCCACGCCGTGCTGACCTCGCGGATCGCGATCGCCGGCGCCGGCCTCGAGCGCTTCGCGACCGAGGTCCGCAACCTGCAGCGCACCGAGGTGCGCGAGGTCGAGGAGCCGTTCGGCGCCGGTCAGAAGGGCTCCTCGGCGATGCCGCACAAGCGCAACCCGATCCGCACTGAGCGGATCACCGGCCTGGCCCGCGTGCTGCGGGGCTACGCCCAGACCGGCCTCGAGAACGTCGCCCTCTGGCACGAGCGCGACATCTCCCACTCCGGCGCCGAGCGGGTGATCCTGCCCGACGCGACGATCGGCCTCGACTACATGCAGGACCTGGCGGCGAAGGTCGCAGCGGAGATGACGATCCGCACCGACCGCATGGTGGAGAACCTGGAGCTGACGCACGGCGCCCTCTTCAGCCAGCGCGCCCTGACCGCCCTGGTCGAGTCCGGCCTCACCCGCGACGACGCCTACCGGGTCGTCCAGGAGAACGCCCAGCGCGCCTGGGACACCGGCACCCACTTCCGCGAGCTGCTCGCCGAGGCCGCCCCCGAGCTAGACCTCGATGCGGTCTTCGACTACGACGCCTACCTCGGCCACATCCCGACGATCCTCGAGCGGCTCGAAGCGCTGCGCGGCTGAGCTGGGCCCCGCCGAGACGAGTGCTAGACCGGGATCACGGTCAGGCCGGCGACGCCGTTGAGGGCGTCGAAGTCGGCGTCCTGGGTGACGACAGGTATTTCGTGCGCGGCCGCGGTGGCGGCGATCCACATGTCGTTGATCCTGACTCTCTTTCCGGAAGCGCGCATATAGGCGCGCATCTGCGACCACGCCCTGGCTACGGGCCCATCGACTGGGAGCGAGACGATGCGGTTCGCGAGCTCAAAAGTCACCAACCGCCGGTCGCGTGTCTCGACGTTCTCTGCGGCGAAGATGCCGACCCGTAACTCTGCCTTCGTCACCACTGAGATCGCGAAAGTCTCGGGCATCGCCTCAGTGCGAAGCGACCTACCGCTCTCAAGTGCGATGAGAACCGACGTATCGAGGAGGCCTAGAGAATTTTCCTGGCTGCTCACCACAGTTGGTCCAGGCCGTCTTCGTCGGTCGTTTCCCCCGCGATGCGCTCCAGATCGTCGCGCAGGCCGGGATCGGCGGAATGGGTCTTCAGCAGCTCGATGAGTTCCTCGCGCGGCATCCAGCGAGGCTCGTCGCGACGATGCGGAATCAGATCCGCGACGGGCTTTCCCCGCACGGTGATAACCACGGTCTCGCCAGCCTCAACCCGACGCAACACACCGGCGGTGTCGTTTCTCAGCTCTCTGGTCGCAACTTCCATCATTGTGCTACGAGCGTAGCATCTGCGTCGAATGGCAATGGCCGAGTAGGATCCGCCGATGGTCCTCTACACCTGTGGGCAGAAGAAATTTGGGCCGGGATTCGCGCACCCCTGCGCGAAGGCGGGGAAGGCGCTCGATGCTGCCGGGTACGCGTACGAGCTGCGAGTCGTCGGCGGCTACCGGCTGATGCCCTGGACCTGGGGCGGCCGCGACGACGAGCGGGCCGAGGTGAGGAAGCTGAGCGGCACCAACGAGGTGCCGATCCTCGTCCTCGACGACGGCGAGGTCATCTCCGGCTCGGGCACGATCGCCCGCTGGGCCGGCGAGCATCCTGCCGCGCAGGATGCGACGAGATCAGGCAGCTGATCCCGAGTCCGAGTGCGCCGGCACCGAGCTGGGCCCCGCCAAACGCCGGAAGCCCAGCTCGTGCCGCTTCAACTGATCAACCGGACTTCGTAATGGACAGCACTGGCAGAGCCGACTGGGTCGCTGCGAGCCTCATCTCCTCACCCCCTTCCATTTACTAAGGGAACTTGGAGACGGTAGCTAGGCCCAATCCGGGAACGGGGTTCGTAACTGCATAGACTCCAGGTGTTCAGTTAGTTGAGAGCACTCGGAGGACTTTGCATGACCGAAGTTCAGATAGGCACCCAATCTCAGGAGTCCCTCCTGCGGCGCATGGGCGTCCTGTTCGCCGATCCGCTCCGAGAACAAATCGTGTGCGAGCTCTTCATACGTGAAATGAGCCCGAGCGAGTTCCACGCGGAGTTCGGCGGCGGCTCGGTGCCCCGGGTCGACCGTCACTTCAAAAGGCTGGCCGAACACGACTGGCTCACGTTCGTCCGCAGCGAGTCGGGAGGCCACCGCCGTGGCAGCACCGAGCATTTCTACCGGGCGACAGACCTTGCCGTCCTCGACAACGAGACCTGGTCCCATCTGCCGCACTCGGTCCAGGCGGCCTACAGCCGAAGAAACTTCGGGCAGCTCGCGCAACGAGTCCGAGATGCGCTGACGGCCGGGACGTTCGACTGTCGCCCCGAGCGCCACCTGAGCTGGACGCCGCTCTTGCTGGACCGGCGCGGCTGGGAGCGGCTGGTTGCCAACGTCGACGCCCTCTTCGAATCCCTCGCCGACGAGCAAGCTGACGCCAGGCTCCGCGTGCTCGGCTCCGGCGAGAGTCTGTTCCCCACGACGGTGGCTTTGGCCGCGTTCGAATCGCCCAGCCGCATCCGCGATGCAAGCGAAATACGGGATGGCCCGAGCTCGACGAGCCCGGACTCCCCCATCCCCCTGTCGCTGCGCCTTTCCAAGGTGTTCGCCGATCCGCTCTGCCTGAAGATCGTCGCGGAGACGAATCTGCACGAGATGAGTGCGGCGCAGTTCCACGAACAGTTCGGCGAAGCCTCCGTCGGTGGCATCCGCCGCCGCTTCAAGACGCTGGCGGAAATCGGCTGGCTGCAGAAGGTCGCCGAGAAGACGGGTGGGCGACGCCGAGGGGCCACCGAGCACTTCTACCGTGCAACCGGACCAGCGATCTTCGACAGCGAGACGTGGGTCGACGTGCCGGACTCGGTCAAGACGACGTACAGCTGGCGAACCTTCGAACAGCTGTCCGAACAGGTCAACGAAGCGATTGGGGCAGGCACCTTCGACGCCCGCCCCGACAGCCACCTCAGCTGGTGGCCCCTGCGGCTCGATCAGCTCGGTTGGGAGAGAGTCGTCGCGGCCGTCGATGCGCTGTTCGCGTTTGCCTTCAAGGCCCAGGAGGACGCCAAACGGCGTATGTCCAGCTCGGGTGAGATGCCGATCACCACGACGCTCGCCCTGACCGCGTTCGAATCGCCCAGGGACACGGCGAAAGCACCGTGACGCGGGCGGCCTCTAAGTCGGGCTAGGCGGCTACTAGCTCGCGCGCCGGGTGGCGCGCGGTGAGGACGACCGGGGTGCCGTCCTTCGGCGAGAGGGTGATGTTGCGGCGGCCGATCTTCTCCGGCTGCGGGTTCGCCTTGCGCAGGTCGCAGCGGGTCAGCACCTCGCGCAGGACGATCCGCATCTCGAACTCGGCGAAGGCGGCGCCGAGGCAGCGGCGGACGCCGCCGCCGAAGGGGATCCAGGCGTAGGTGTCGGGACCGTCCTCGAGGAAGCGCTCGGGCTTGAAGGCAAAGGGCTCGGGGTATGCGTCGGCGCGGGTGTGGGCGAGCCAGATCGCCGGCGTCACGTCGGTGCCGGCGGGCAGGGTGAGCCCGTCGGCGACGAGCTCCTTGCTGAGGCGGCGGCCGGCCAGCGGCACCACCGGGCGCAGGCGCAGCGACTCGGTGATCGTCGCCCGCAGGTAGTCGTCCTCCCCCGCCTCGAGCGAGTCGCGCAACCGCGCCAGCTCGCGCGGATGGCGCAGCAGCAGGTCGAAGGTCCAGGCGAGGGCGGTCGCGGTCGTCTCGTGGCCGGCGAGCAGCAGCGTCATCAGCTGGTCGCGCAGGTCCTCGTCGCTCATCTCGCCACCGTCCTCGAAGCGGGCCTGCATCAACTGGGAGAGGATGTCGTCGCGCTCCTCCAGATCGTCGCGCTTGCGGTGCTCGGCGATCTCCGCGTAGAGCAGATCGTCGGCAGCTCTCAGCTGCGTTTCGAATTTGGCCCATGGCCCACGGCCACCGAAGCGGCGTGAGGCAAGGCCGATCAGCTGCGCGAACGGGGACGCGGTCCCCTCCAGCACTTCGGTGAGCACGACGCGCAGCTGCTCCAGCCGCGGACCCTCGGCGACGCCGAAGACGACGCGCAGGATCACCTCGAGCGTCATCGCCTGCATCTGCGGGTGGATCGCAAACTCCTCGCCGAGCGGCCAGGAGTCGATCTCGGCATCGACGATCTCGCTGACGATCGGCTCGTAGGAGCGCATCCGCTCGCCGTGGAAAGCGGGCAGCATCAGTTTCCTATGGGCAAGGTGATCCGAGCCCTCGATCACCAGCACCGAGTGCGGCCCGACCACCGGGGTGAGGATGATCTCCCGCCCCGGCGGCAATCCATGCGACCGCTCGGTATAGAGAGCCTTGATCGCGGCGGGATCGGAGATCATCACCATCGGCCGCTCGAAGGTGAGGAACTTGACGCTGAACGAATCGCCGTACTTCTCCCGGCACTCCTGCATAAACGGCAGTGGCCGAAACGACCATCTCAGCGTCTGAACCAGCGGCGAGCTCTTGGGTTCGGGGGGCAGCATGCGATCACAGCTTCGCAGACCCCGCTCGCTTGGCGCAGCTGCGAGCGATCGCTGCAGTGGAGGGACTGGGGTGTCCGTCCGGCGCAGCGGCGTCCTGTTTTTCGCCCCATCGGCACCCTCGGACGGCCCTCCCACGCCACAGGCGAAAAACCCAGCAAGATGGACGGACACCCCAGTCCCTCCCCCCGCCTCCCGGACAGCTAGCATCGGTTTGATGCCAGCGGTAGCCGATCTCAAGCTCCACTCGTCCGGCAAGGTCCGCGAGATTTATGAGTGGGAGAACGACCTTCTGATGGTCGCCTCCGACCGGATCTCGATCTACGACGTGGTGATGCCTACGCCGATCCCGGACAAGGGGAAGGTGCTGAACCGGATCTCGGAATTCTGGTTCGAGCTGACCGGCGACATCGTCCCCAACCACTTCCTCTCGGCCGACGTGCCGGAGGAGGCGATGGAACGGGGGATGCGGGTGCGGCGGCTGGAGATGTATCCGGTCGAGTGCGTCGTCCGCGGCTACCTCTCCGGTTCGGGCTGGAAGGAATACAAGTCGGGCGGTGCGGTCTGCGGGATCGAGCTGCCGCCCAACCTGCTCGAGTCCGACAAGCTGCCGGAGCCGATCTTCACCCCGGCGACCAAGGCCGAGATCGGCGACCACGACGAGAACGTCGACTTCGAGCGGGCGGCGGAGATCGTCGGCGACCGGGCGCTGATGGAAGAGCTGCGGCGGATCTCGATCGAGGTCTACCAGCGCGGCGCCGAACACGCCGCGGAGCGGGGGATCATCCTCGCCGACACCAAGTTCGAGTTCGGCCGCCATGCCGGGGCCGAGATCGTCCTCGGCGACGAGGTGCTGACGCCGGACTCCTCGCGCTTCTGGCCGGCCGACCGCTACGAGCCGGGCAAGACGCAGCCCTCCTTCGACAAGCAGTTCGTGCGCGACTGGGCCGACGCGGCCGGCTGGGACCACAAGCCACCGGCGCCGGAGCTGCCCGCCGACGTGATCGAGCAGACGCGGGCCAAGTACGTCGAGGCCTACGAGCGGATCACGGAGCGCTCCTTCTAGTGCCCAAGGCCAGAGTCCTGATCCGGCCGAAGGAGGGGATCCTCGACCCGCAGGGCAAGGCGGTCGAGCGCGCCCTGCCGGCACTCGGCTTCGAGGGCATCGAGCATGTGCGGGTCGGGCGAATGGTCGAGCTGGAAGCCGACGACCCGGCGCAGCTGCCGGCGCTCTGCGAGAAGCTGCTCGCCAACCCGCTGATCGAGGACTTCGAGATCGAGAGCATCGACGGCGCCTGATGCTTTGGGGCGTCGTCCAGTTCCCCGGCTCCTGCGACGAGCGGGACGCCCTGCACGCTTGCGAGCTGGCCGGTGGCGAGGCGCGGCTGATCTGGCATGAAGAGCGCGGCCTCGACGGCGTCGAGGCGGTCGTCGTCCCCGGCGGCTTCTCCTACGGCGACTACCTGCGGGCGGGAGCGATCGCCCGCTTCTCACCGGCGATGGAGGCGGTCGCCGGGTTCGCCGCGGCGGGCGGCCCGGTGCTGGGGATCTGCAACGGCTTCCAGGTCTTATGCGAGACCGGGCTCCTCCCCGGCGCCCTGCTGCTCAACGAGAGCATGCGCTTCACCTGCCGCCAAGTCGAGCTGCAAGTTGAAGGATTTGGTCCCCCAGAGGGGACACAATCCTTCACTTTGGCCGGGGAGACGCTGTCGATTCCGGCCAAGCACGGCGAAGGGCGATATTGGGGGCCGGAGGGGATGCTCGACGCGCTGGAGGCGAACGGGCAGGTGGCGTTTCGCTACGCGCCGGGGCAGAACCCGAACGGATCGGCGCGGGACATCGCCGGCGTCCGCAACGCGGCCGGCAACGTGCTCGGCCTGATGCCCCACCCCGAGCACGCAGTCGACCCGATGACGGGCTCGATGGACGGGTTGAGGGTGTTCGAGGCGGTTGCAGCCGGAGCCCTCGCATGACCCCCGCCGGCGCGGACGCGGGAGTGGACGGCGGTCCATCTCTGACTCCTCCGCCGTCCACGGGAGCAGAGCAGCCGGCGGAGTATGAGGTACTCGGCCTCACCGAGGCCGAGTACCTGCTGATCTGCGAGAAGCTCGGTCGCGAGCCGAACGGGGTCGAGCTGGCGATGTTCAGCCTGCTCTGGTCCGAGCACTGCGCTTACAAGCACTCGCGCAAGCTGTTGCGGCGGCTGCCGACCGAGGGCGAGCGGGTCGTGATGGGTCCGGGCGAGAACGCCGGCGCCGTCGACGTCGGCGCGGGCTACGCGATCGCCTTCAAGGTCGAGTCCCACAACCACCCGAGCGCGGTCGAGCCCTTCCAAGGTGCAGCGACGGGAGTCGGCGGCATCATGCGCGACGTCTTCGCCCTCGGCGCGCGGCCGATCGCGATCCTCGACTCGCTGCGCTTCGGCGAGCTCGATTCGGTGCGCTCGCGTCACCTGCTCGACGGCGCCGTGCGCGGCATCGGCCATTACGGCAACTCGATCGGCGTGCCGAACGTCGGTGGCGAGATCTACTTCGAGGCCCCCTACGAGCACAACTGCCTGGTCAACGCGATGTGCGTCGGAGTCGCCAAACAGGTGGACATGGTGCGCGCCGCGGCCGCCGGGGTCGGCAACGCGGTCGTGCTGATGGGCGCCTCGACCGGGCGTGACGGGATCGGCGGCGCCTCGGTGCTCGCCTCGGCCGAGCTCGGCGACGGCGACGAGGCGAAGCGGCCGACGGTGCAGATCGGCGACCCGTTTGAGGAGTCCAAGGTGTTGGAGTGCTGCCTGGAGCTGCTGGGCAAGGGGCTGCTCGTCTCGCTGCAGGATCTCGGCGCCGCCGGCCTCACCTCCTCGGCCAGCGAGATGGCCTCTGCCGGAGGCGTCGGCATCGACATCGACGTGGCGCGAGTGCCGCTGCGCGAGGCAGACATGGAGCCCTTCGAGATCATGGTCTCCGAGTCCCAGGAGCGGATGCTGGCTGTGGTCGAGCCCTCGAAGGTGGATCAGGTGATCGCGGTCTGCGAGAAATGGCAGACCGGCTCGGCGGAGATCGGCACGATCACCGACAACGGCCTGGTGCGGGTGCTGCGCGGCGCCGACGTGGTCGGCGAGATGCCGGTCGAGGCGTTGGTCGACGGCTGCCCGCTCTACGACCTCGAGCCGGCGGAGCCGGAGGGCTGGAGCTATGGCAACACGGCGACCCTCGCGGGCGGCGCCCCGGCTGCCGAGACGCTGCTCGCACTTCTCTCCGCGCCCAGCATCGCCTCCAAGCGCTGGATCTTCGAGCAGTACGACTCGATCGTCGGCTCGCGCACGGCGCGGCGGCCCGAGAGCGCCGACGCAGCCGTTCTGGCAATTCCGGAGGCCGGCTCCGCGATCGCGATCTCGATCGACGGCAACGGCCGCCGGGTCGCCTGCGATCCCTACGCCGGCACGATCGAGGCGGTGCTCGAGTGCGCCCAGAACCTCGCCTGCACCGGCGCCGAGCCGCTCGGTCTGACCAACTGCCTCAACTTCGGCAATCCGGAGAAACCGCTCCCGGCCTGGCAGCTCGACCGCTCGGTCAGCGGCCTCGCCGACGCCTGCGAGGCGCTCGGCGTGCCCGTGGTGGGCGGCAACGTCTCCCTCTACAACGAGGGCCCGGAAGGCCCGATCTACCCGACCCCGGTCGTCGGCATGGTCGGCGAGCTGCCGGACCCAAACCTGTCTGCCCCCAGTGCCTTCGTCCGCGAGGGCGACGCAATCGCTCTCGTCGGCCCCTTCGAACCGTCGCTCGCCGGCTCGGAGCTGGCGAAGCAGCGCGGCGAGCTCGAGGCGGGCCTCCCCCAGCCCGACATCAGCGCCGTCGCCGCCGCCTGCGCTGCGGTCCGTCACGCGGTGCGCGCCGGCAAGCTGGCCTCCGCCCACGACGTCAGCGACGGCGGCCTCGCCTGCGCGCTGGCCGAGGCGTCGATTGGTTCCGGCCTCGGCTGCAAGGTCGACCTCCAGCACCTGCGCGAGCGCGGCTGCTCACCGGAGGAGGCGCTGTTCGGCGAGGGCGTAGGTGGTTTTCTGCTCAGCGGTGAGCGCAAAGCGTTGGAAAGCCTTGCCGGCGAGGGCGTCGCTGTTCTTCACCTCGGCAGCGTCGGTGGCAGGGCCATCGAGATTGCCGCCGGCGACCGTAGCCTTACCGTTGCACTCGGTGCTGCGCAGCAAGCCTGGTGCTCGCTCGCCGAGCGCCATGAACTCAGCGCATAGCGCGAAAGGCCTTCAGCGATACGCCCCGCGGCCGCTCCGGTCACCGGCGATCATCCGGTAGAGGAAGAGCAGCAGCAGCGAGCCGCCAATCGCGATCAGCCAGGTTCCGATGTCGAAGAACTCGTCCAGGTCGCCTATGTCCAGGGCGCTGGCGATAAACCCACCGACGAGGGCGCCGGCAATCCCGATCAGCATCGTGACGATGATCCCGCCCGGATCCTCACCCGGCATGATCAGCTTCGCGATCGCCCCTGCGCAGAGCCCGAGCACGATCCATCCGATGATCCCCATGAGCAGCTCCTTTCCCCGTAGTCGATGACTGCTCGCCAGGTACCCGGTCCAAGGGGGCGGGTAAACGGCTCCGCCACTTCGCTCACCCCGTTTAGGCCGCGCCCAATCCGGGCATTTCCAGCAGTGCACCCCTGAGACTCCCGGATGGCAGGGGTGCGTTTGATGGAGGAAAGAGAGTGACACCACGGGTGACGACCTCAGCCCTGTTTTGCCTGGGGGCGACGGTGCTGGCGGTCGTCGCCCTTGGTGGTTGCGGCGGCGACTCGAACGCCTCTGGCACCCGCGAGCTGAGCTGGTTCGTCGCGATCCAGCCGGGCGGCACGATCGAGGAAGTGGCCAAGCGCTGCTCGGAAGAGTCGAAAGGCCAGTACAGGGTCGAACCCGAATTCCTGCCGACCGACGCCAGCCAGCAGCGCGAACAGCTGGTGCGCAGGCTCGGCGCGGAGGACCCCTCGATCGACATCGTCGGCATGGACGTGATCTGGACCGGCGAGTTCGCCAACGCCGGCTGGGTCGAAGAGTGGAAAGGGCCGCTGAAGAAACAGGTGACCGAAAAGGTCTTCTCCAACGTGATCGAGACTGCCTCCTTCGAGGGCAAGCTCTACGCGGCGCCGTTCAACACCAACACCCAGCTGCTCTGGTACCGCAAAGACCTGGTGCCGAAACCGCCCCGCACCTGGGACGAGATGATCGACCAGGCGGAAAAGCTCGGCCGCGGAAATGCCGGCACGATCCAGGTGCAGGCCAACCGCTACGAGGGCTTCATGGTCTGGGTCAACGCCATGATCGAGAGCGCCGGCACGCCGATCCTCTCGGGACCGGAAGCGGTCGAGCTGAAGGAGGGCCCGACCGAAAAGGCGCTCGAGGTGATGGGGAGGCTGGCCAACTCCTCCGCCGCCCCGCCGAGCCTCTCCACCTCCGACGAGGACACCAGCCGGCTGGCCTTCGAGGCAGGCGAATCGGCTTTCATGACCAACTACACCTTCGCCTACGCGAGCGCCCAGGCCGAAGCGCCGGAGATCGGCAAAGAGATGGGCTTCGCGCGCTTCCCCCAGGTCGAGGCGGACCTGCCGAGCAAACCGCCACTCGGCGGCTTCAACCTCGCGGTCAGCGCCTTCTCGGAGAACAAGGACGTCGCCTTCGACGCCGCCGCCTGCCTGGCCAACGGCAAAAGCCAGATGACGGCGACGGAACTGGATGGGCTGCCGCCCTCCCGCTCCGACCTCTACGCGACCAAAACCGTGACCAAGGCCTACCCCGGCTTCGCGCAGCTGGTCAAAAAGTCGATCGAGGACTCCGGCCCCCGCCCGACGACGCCCGCCTACCAGGACGTCTCGCTCGCGGTGCAGCGCACGCTGCACCCTCCGGACAAGATCGACCCCGAAGACACCAGCTCGATCTATGAGGAACTGAAGTCGAACCTCGAAGACGCGGTCAAGCACGAAGGGCTGTTCTGATGGAGGCGAGCGTGCAGCCACAGCCAGCAGGCAGCCAGCGGACGCGCTCCGAGCACCGCCTGGCCTGGCTGCTGTGCGCGCCCGCGGTGATCGCGATGCTGGCGGTGACCGCCTACCCGATCGGCTACGCGGTCGTCCTCTCGCTGCAGCAGATCGACCTGCGCTTCCCCGACCAGGGCGGCTTTGTCGGCCTCGACAACTACACCGCCATCCTCAGCTCCGACCTCTGGTGGACCGACCTCTTCAACACCGTCTTCGTGATGGTCACCTCGGTCGCGATCGAGCTTGTCCTCGGCATGGCGATCGCGCTGGTGATGCACCGGGCGATCTTCGGCCGCGGCATTGTCCGCACCTCGGTCCTGATCCCCTACGGGATCATCACCGTGGTTGCGGCCTTCGCCTGGCAGTTCGCCTTCGCGCCGGACACCGGCTTCGTCAACAACCTGCCGCTGATCGCCGAAGACATGGACTGGTTCGGCGGTCGCTTCAGCTCCTTCGCCGTGATCATCATGGCCGAGGTCTGGAAGACGACCCCGTTCATGGCGCTGCTGCTGCTGGCCGGGCTGGTGACGATCGACGGCCAGCTGTATGAGGCGGCGAAGGTCGACGGGGCGTCGGCATGGCAGCGCTTCACCCGCATCACCCTGCCGCTGATGAAGCCGGCGATCCTCGTCGCCCTGCTCTTCCGCACCCTCGACGCCTTCCGCGTCTTCGACACGATCTTCATCATGACCCGCGGTGCCCAGGACACCGAATCGGTCTCGATCCTCGGCTTCAACCAGCTGATCTCGCGCCTCAACCTCGGCCTCGGCTCGGCGGTCTCGGTGCTGATCTTCCTCTGTGTCTTCCTGATCGCGTTCGTCTTCGTGCGCGGCTTCGGGGCACGGGTCGAGGAAGGAAGGCCTGGTAGCTGAGATGGAACGTGGAAGCCGCGAGTACGCACTGTGGAGCATCGCCATCCTGGCCGTGATCGTGGTCGCCCTGGTCCCCGTCGTCTGGCTGATCTCGATCTCGTTGAAGCCAACCGATGCGGTCACCGACGGGCACTTCCTGCCCAGCGAGATCTCCTTCGACAACTACAAGAGCCTGTTCGAAGGGGGCATCGACGACAGCCCCTTCATCAAACCGCTGATCAACTCGATCCTGATCGCGCTGAGCACGACGGTGATCGCGATCACCTTCGCCTCCTTCGCCGCCTACGCGATCGCCCGGCTCGAGTTCCCCGGTAAGCGGGTGATCCTCGCCGGGGCGCTGGCGATCGCGATGTTCCCGCCGATCTCAACGGTCGGGCCGCTGTTCGACATGTGGCGGGCGATCGGCCTCTACGACACCTATCCGGGGCTGATCATCCCCTACCTGACCTTCTCCCTGCCGCTGGCGATCTACGTCCTCGTCGCCTTCTTCCGCGAGATTCCCTGGGAGCTCGAGCAGGCGGCCCAGGTCGACGGCGCCACCCCATTCCAAGCCTTCACCAAGGTGATCGTGCCGCTCGCCGCGCCGGGCATGTTCACGGCGGCGATCCTCGTCTTCATCTTCGCCTGGAACGACTTCCTCTTCGCGATCTCGCTGACCTCCTCCGATGCCTCGCGCACGGTGCCGGCGGCCCTGGCCTTCTTCACCGGCGAGTCGTCGTTCACCCAGCCGACCGGCAGCATCGCCGCCGCGGCGGTCGTCGTGACCGTGCCGATCATCGTCTTCGTCCTGTTATTCCAGCGCCGAATCGTCTCCGGCCTTACCGCCGGGGCCGTGAAGGGATAGGAGCCACCTGATGTCAGAGATAACCCTCGATGGTGTGACCAAGGTCTTCGACGACGGCACCGAGGCCGTCAAGGAGATGAACCTGGAGATCGGCGACGGCGAGTTCATGATCCTCGTCGGGCCCTCGGGTTGCGGCAAGTCGACGGCGCTGCGGATGATCGCCGGGCTCGAGGACATCTCGAGCGGCGAGGTGAAGATCGGCGGCGAGGTCGTCAACGACCGCGCCCCCAAGGACCGCGACATCGCGATGGTCTTCCAGAACTACGCCCTCTACCCGCACATGACCGTGCGCGAGAACATGGGCTTCGCGCTGAAGCTGGCGGGGGTCGAGAAGGACGAGATCAACCGCCAGGTCGAGGAGGCGGCGGAGACGCTCGACCTGACCCAGCACCTCGACCGCCGCCCAGCCAACCTCTCCGGGGGACAGCGGCAGCGGGTGGCGATGGGCCGGGCGATCGTGCGCGACCCGAAAGCCTTCCTGATGGACGAGCCGCTCTCCAACCTCGACGCCAAGCTGCGCGTGCAGATGCGGACCGAGGTGGCGAAACTGCAGTCGCGGTTGGAGACGACGACCGTCTACGTCACCCACGACCAGGTCGAGGCGATGACGCTGGGGGACCGGGTCGCCGTGATGCGGGCCGGCGTCCTGCAGCAGGTTGGCCCGCCGGCCGAGCTCTACGACGACCCGAAGAACCTCTTCGTCGCCGGCTTCATCGGCTCGCCGGCGATGAACTTCATGCCGGCAGAAATAGCTTCTGGGAAGGTGGTGTTGCCGATCGGCGAGGCCGAGCTGCCCGAGCAGGCGGGCGGGCGCGGCGAAGGCAAGGTCGTCGCCGGGCTGCGGCCGGAGAGCTTCGAGGACGCCGCGATGATCGACGACGAGCTGAAGCGCGGGCGCGGGGTCGCGATCGAGGCCGAGATCGACCTGGTCGAGTCGCTCGGCTCAGACCTCTACGCCTACTTCCACGTCGAGTCCGAAGGGGTCGAGTCCGAGCAGCTCGCCGATCTGGCCGAGGAGAGCATCGGCGAAACCGGCGCGGCCAGCCTGCGCGAGGGCGAGGAGCAGATCGTCGCCCGGCTCGACCCGGCGAGCAGGATCAAACGTCGCGAGCGGGCGACGCTATGGGCGGATACGTCGAAGCTGCATCTCTTCGATCCCGAGAGCGGCGAGAGCCTGACCCGGCGGGACTCGGCGCCGGCCGCAGCATCAGGGTGACCGCGCCGGAGAGCAGTGCGGCGATCGCGGCGAAGAGGTAGGCGCTGTCGGAGACCGCAAGCGCGTCGGCGAGCGTGGCGGGGTCGCCGACGATGGCGACGAGGAGCGCGGTGCCGAGCACGGCGCCGATCTGGCGGAAGGCGGCGTTGACCGCGCTGGCGGTGGCGAAGCGGTCGACCTCGACGTCGCGCACGGCGGCTGAGCCGAGGGTCGGGAAGGCGAGGCCGATGCCGATCCCGGTCAGCGTCGCCCCCGGCAGCCAGAGACCTAGCCAGTCGGGCTCGGCCCCGGCCGAGCGCAGGACCATCACCCCGGCGGCGAAGATCAGCGTGCCGGGGACGACGACGGCGCGCTGGCCGAAGCGATCGGCGAGCTTCCCCGCCGGGCCGGAGACGATCGTCGTCCAAGCCGGCCCGGGCAGCGTCGCGAGGCCTGCCTGGAGCACGGTGTAGCCCCAGATCGAGGTGAGGAAAACGACGTTGCCGAGGACGATCGAGAAGAAGGCGGCGGAGAAGAGCAGCGTGCCGAGGTTGCCGATGCGGAAGGAGCGGTGGGCGAAGAGGTCGGGTTCGACGATCGGCCGCGGATGGGTGCGGCTGCGGGCGGTCATCGCCGCGAGCAGGACGGTGCCGGCGGCGAACGAGGCGAGGGTGGCGGGAGCGGTCCAGCCCCAGTCGTTGCCCTCGACGATGCCGAGCGTGATCAGGGCCAGGGCAAGCGCGAGCATCGCGGCGCCGGGCAGGTCGGGCAGGTGGTGGTCGCGGATCGGGCGCTCGGCGAGGCGGCGGCTGCCCGCCCAGATGATCGCGGCGCCGAGCGGCAGGTTGACGAGGAAGACGAGGCGCCAGTCGGAGAGCTCGACCAAGGCACCGCCCAGGGTCGGGCCGGTCGCCGCCGCAGCCGCCGCTGCCGCACCCCAGAGGCCGACGCCGGTCGCCCGCTTCTCCGCCGGGTAGGCGTCGAGCACGATCGCCAGCGAGGCCGGGGCGATCAGCGCCGCGCCGGCCCCCTGCAGGACGCGGAAGGAGATCAGCAGCTCGAGGCTGGGGGCGATCGCGCAGAGCAGGCTGGCGGCGGTGAAGGCGCCCACGCCGACGAGGAAGATCCGCTTGTGGCCGAAGCGGTCGGCGAGGCCGCCGGCCGGGACCAGCAGGGCGGCGATGACGACGAAGTAGCCGTCGAGCACCCAGGAGAGCGCGTCGCGCCCCGAGCCGGCGAAGGAGGCCGAGATGTCGGGGAAGGCGATGTTGACGATCGTCGTGTCGAGGAAGGCGACGAAGGCGCCGGCACAGGCGATCGCGACACTGGCTCTATGTCCACGGTCATACATCCGCGGCGCGACTATACTATGTCCGTGGGCATAACGCGACTTGCAGACGCGAAAGCGATCGAACCGAAGCGCCGCGACGGGCGCGAGCGGCTGATCGCCGGGGCGCGACGGCTGCTCGCCGAGAAGGGCTACGCGGGGATGGAGCTGCGCGACGTCGCCGCTGTCGGCGAGGCGCCCCGCGGCTCGATATACCACCACTTCCCCGGCGGCAAGAGCCAGCTGGCGATCGAGGCCGCCGAGGCGGAGGGGCGCGAGATCCGCGCCGCGATCGAACACTCGCTCGAGCAGCGCGGCCTCGGCGAGACGCTGACGATGTTCGGCGAGACCTTCCGCCGCCGGGTCAAGGACAAGCCGGAGCGGCTCGGCTGTCCCGTCGCCGCAGCCGCCCTCGCCCGCCCCGAGGACCCGGCCCTGGCCGCAGCCGCAACCGCCGCCTTCCAGAGCTGGGAAGCCCCAATCGCCGCCGCCCTTCGCGACGAAGGCGTCTCGGCAAAGGACGCCGAGAGCTTCGCCGGCCTCGTCGTCTCCACGATCGAGGGCGCCCTGATCCGCGCCCGCGCAGCCGGCGATAAGGCCCCGCTCGACTCGGCCGTAGCCGGTCTTCACAAGGCCCTCAATTCCTTGCTCGACGGACGTGCCGTCACTTAGGCACCCTATGTGGCGCTTAAGTGACGGCACGTCCGCATAGGGCCTGATCCGGCGCCGTTGCTACCCTCCCGGGGTAGGCAGTCTGCCTGCGCGTCACGTCCTTTTCTACCGCGAGGAACACGCGCTTTTGACTCCGCCCCGGGGGCAGCAGATAGATGACGACTCACCGCGCGAGGAATGCGGTGTGTTTGGCATATACGCGCCCGGCCACGACGTCGCCCGCCTCGCCTACTTCGGCCTCTACGCGCTGCAGCACCGGGGTCAGGAGTCGGCCGGGATCGCTACCTGCGAGGGCGGCCACATCACGACGATGCGCGACTCGGGGCTCGTCTCCCAGGTCTTCGACGAGGAGAAGCTGCGGGCGCTGGAGGGCGACATGGCGATCGGCCATGTGCGCTACTCGACCACCGGCGGCGGCTCCTGGGAGAACGCGCAGCCGGTCTGGCGCGACGACGGTCGCGAGCTGGCGCTCGCCCACAACGGCAACCTGACCAACGCGGTCGAGCTCTGGGGCGAGCTGAAGGAGGCCGGCATCGCTTTCCGCGGTACCTCGGACTCGGAGATCATCGCGGCGCTGATCTCCTCCAACGAGGGCAAGTTCGTCGAGGACGCGGTAACCGACATGATGCCGCGCCTGGAGGGTGCCTACTCGACCGTGGCGATGACCAAGCACGCGATCGTCGCCTTCCGCGACCCGCACGGCGTGCGGCCGCTCTCGCTCGGCCGCCTCGGCGATCGCTTCGTCGTCGCCTCGGAGAGCTGCGCCTTCGACATCGTCGGCGCCGAGCTGCTGCGCGAAGTCCACCCCGGGGAGATGGTCTCGCTGACCGAGCGCGGCCTGGAGACGCGCCAGGTGGTCAAGGCCGGCCGGCCGGCCCACTGCGTCTTCGAGCACATCTACTTCTCCCGCCCCGACAGCCGCCTCGAGGGCAAGGTGCTGCAACAGGTGCGCGGGCGGATGGGCGAAATCCTCTGGCGCGAGGCTCCGGCGGAGGCCGACCTGGTGATCTCCGTGCCCGACTCAGGAAACCCTGCTGCGGCCGGCTTCTCCCGTGCCTCGGGGCTGCCGCGCGACGATGGCCTGATCAAGAACCGCTACGTCGCCCGCACCTTCATCCAGCCGGGGCAGGAGCTGCGCAAGCGCGGCCTGCGGCTGAAGTTCAACCCGTTGCCGGAGATCGTCTCCGGGCAGCGGATCGTCGTCGTCGACGACTCGATCGTGCGCGGTAATACGACGCGGCAGATCGTCGGCATGCTGCGCGACGCCGGCGCCAAGGAGGTCCACCTGCGGATCTCGGCGCCACCGATCCGCCACCCCTGTCACTACGGGGTCGACATGTCGACGCGCGAGGAGATGATCGCCCACGAACGGACGATCGAGGAGATCGCCGACGAGCTCGGCGCCGATTCGCTCGCCTACCTCTCGATGGAGGGCGTCTACGAGGCGATCGGCACGCCGCCCGAGGACCATTGCGATGCTTGCTTCACGGGGCGCTACCCGCTCGGGGATCCGCTGGACGCGAATGGGAAATTCGCGTTGGAGGACATCGCGGTCGTGCCGGCTGGCGGCTGAAGGCCCATCCGGCAGGGCTTCCACTTAACTTTTTCCGAAGACAGGCTGCCGTCGTCGCGAACGCTTACGCGGAAAAAGTACAAGACGTTTCAGCCCTACCGGATGGGCCTCAAGGCGTGAGGTCGGCGACGATCTGGGCCGCGGAGCGGACGTCGCTGATGCGAGTAACCGTTTGGCCTGCGTAGAGAGGGCCGGCGTCGAGCAGGGTGGCGGGGCCGTCGTCGGTCGGGCCCTGCGGCGTGAGCATCCGGCTCGTCGGGTGCTGGGCGTAAATCAGGCGCCGCTGGAGCGACGCGGGAGTGAAGCGAGCAGCGGGAGCGGAGAGGCGGTTGAGGGCTCGGTTCAGGCTGGGAACGTGTGCGTCGCCGCCGAGGTGATGCTCGGTGGCGGCGTTGGGGATCACACGGTGAGGCGCGGGCCAGCTGAGGCCGAAGAGCTCGGTGAGGATCGTCTCGTCCGCTCCCAGCAAGCGCTGCTTGTACTCGGGATGGGCGCGGCTCTCGTCCGAAAGCAGGAAGCGCGTTCCTGCGACGGCGGCGCTCACCCCCGCCTCGAGTGCCTGTCGCACGTCGGCGCGCTCCGCGATCCCGCCGGCGAGGAGCAGCGGGTAGTCGGGCGGCAGCGCCGCCTTGACCCGCTCGAGCAGCCCCAGAGCCGGTTCGCTCCCGCGCACATGGCCACCAGCCTCGACACCCTGGACGACCACCGCGTCGGCGCCGGCAGCGTGGGCCGAGCGGGCCTCGGCCACCGAACCGCACTGGTGGATCCAGGTCCCGCCGCCGCGGCGCTTCGGTGCGCCCCAAAAGGTGACGATCACGTCCGCGGCTGCCGCTGCTTCGAACCAGCTTCGCCGGGCAAAGGGAAGCAGCACGTTCACGGCGATCGGTCGGTCAGTCAGCGCTCGCGCGGCAGCCAGCTCTCGCCGAATCGCTTCCGGGCCGGCCACCGCGATCGTGCCCAATCCGCCCGCCTCGGAGACGGCCGCCGCCAGCTCATGGCGGCTTATTCCGCCGCCCATGCCGGCCTGGGCGACGGGGATGGTGATGCCGAGGCGCTCGAGGAATGCCACCTGGCGATCTTAGGGTCTATTCGAAGGCCGATAATGCCCTGGTGGCCGACGCGTTCAAACTGGTTGTTCTGGCCTCGGGCAGCGGGACCAACCTGCAGGCGATCCTCGACACGCTGCACGAGCGCGAGGGGATCGAGGTCGTCGGTGTCGCCTCCGACAAGCCGGATGCGCGGGCACTGGAGCGGGCGCGCGAGGCCGGTGTCGAGATCGCCGTCTTCCCCCGCGACGAGTACACCGGCCGCGAGGCGCGCGATGCGGCGATGGCGGCGTGGATCGAGGAACGCGCTGCAGAGCTCGTTGTCCTTGCCGGCTACATGCAGCTGCTCTCCCCCGCCTTCGTCGCCCGCTTCCGCGAGCGGATAGTCAACATCCACCCGGCGCTGCTGCCGGCCTTCCCCGGCCTCGATGCGATTGGGCAGGCACTGGAGGCGGGGGTTGAGACGACGGGGGTCACGGTCCATTTCGTCGACGAGGGCGTCGATACCGGGCCGCCGATCGTGCAGCGCGAGGTGGCCGTGCCGGCGGACCGCGACCGGGAGCGGCTCGAGGAGGCGATCCACGCAGTGGAGCACGAGCTCTACCCAGAGGCGATCCGCATGATCGCGAGGGGCATGGTTAGGATCGACGCAGACGACCCCAGGGTCGTCGTCACCGATGAGTGAGGCTCCCGCAGACACCCGATCCGAGGCCGTGAGCAACGGCGCGATCCGTGTGCGCCGGGCGCTGATCTCGGTCTCCGACAAGACCGGGGTCGCCGACTTCGCCAAGACGCTGGCGGCGCAGGGCGTCGAGATCCTCTCCACCGGGGGAACCGCCAGCGCGCTGCGCGAGGCGGGGCTGGAGGTGACCGACGTCTCCGAGTTCACCGGCCAGGAGGAGATCCTCGGCGGCCGCGTTAAGACGCTGCACCCGCGCCTGCACGCGGCGCTGCTCGCCCGCCGCGGCGACCCGGAGCACATGGCGATCTTGGAGCGCGAGGGAATCGAGCCGATCGACCTGGTCTGCGTCAACCTCTACCCCTTCGAGCAGACCGTCGCCGCCCACGAGGTCGACCCGGACGTGGCGGTCGAGAACATCGACATCGGCGGGCCGACGATGATCCGCGCCGCCGCCAAGAACCACGAGGGCGTCGCA
This sequence comes from uncultured Solirubrobacterales bacterium, assembly GCA_963718755.1. Classification (GTDB taxonomy): domain Bacteria; phylum Actinomycetota; class Thermoleophilia; order Solirubrobacterales; family 70-9; genus VRUE01. Next base: position 1,545,663 of record OY970376.1, on the reverse strand, counting down.
GTCGTCGTCAAACCGGAGTCCTACGACGCGGTCTGCGCCGAGCTGGAGGAGAGCGGCGGCGAGGTCTCCGCCTCGACCAGCCACTGGCTCGCCAACGAGGCCTTCGCCCAGACGGCGCGCTACGACGCCGCGATCAGCCGCTGGTTCTCTACCTCCTATGAGGACTTCCCGGAACACCTGACGGTCTCCTACGAGAAGGAGCTCGACCTCGCCTACGGCGAGAACCCGCACCAGCGCGCCGCTCTCTATTCCGAGGCCGGCCTGCGCAGCCACGTCCTCGCCGGGGTCTCGAAGCTCCACGGCAAGGCGCTCTCCTTCAACAACGTGCTCGACCTCGACTCGGCGCGGCGGCTGAACGAAGACTTCGAGCCGCCCGCCTGCACGATCGTCAAGCACAACAACCCTTGTGGGGTGGCGGTCGGCGAGGACGCGCTCGACGCCTACCGCAAGGCGCTCGCCTGCGACCCGGTCTCCGCCTACGGAGGCGTGATCGCGCTCAACCGGCCGGTGAGCGCGGAGCTGGCCGAGGCACTGCACGAGAACTTCGTCGAGGTCCTGTTCGCGCCCGGATTCGAGGACGGCGCGCTGGAGGTGCTGCAGCAGAAGGAGGCGATCCGCATCCTCTGCGACGAGGAGCGCCGCCAGCCCGACCCGGCCGAACGCGACGTCAAGCGGGTCCGCGGCGGCCTCCTGATCCAGGATCGCGACGGCGACCCCGAGCCGCGCCAGATGATGGAGACGGTGACCAAGACCGAGCCGAGCGAGGAGCAGTGGGACGACCTGCTCTTCGCCTGGACGGTAGTCCGCCACGTCCGCTCCAACGCGATCGTGATCGCCAAGGGCGGCGCCACGCTCGGCATCGGCGCCGGGCAGATGAGCCGCGTCGACTCGGTCCGCCTCGCGGTCGAGAAGTGCCGCGACGCGCGTGGCGAGGACGCCGACAGCTTCCTGGCTGGCTCGGCCGTCGCCTCCGACGCCTTCTTCCCCTTCGCCGACGGCCCCCAGGCGGCAATCGACGCCGGCGCCAACTCGGTGATCCAGCCCGGCGGCTCCAAACGCGACGCCGAGGTGATCGATGCCTGCGACTCGGCCTCGATCCCGATGGTCTTCACCAAGCACCGCCACTTCAGGCACTAAGCGCGGCCTAGGACAGCTCTTTCTGCGCCGCGCTGGCGCGACGGACGTGGTCGCAGACTTCCTCGGGGGTCTCGGCGGTGACAAGCAGCTCTTTGTCGCCCGGTGAGATCAGGCCTTCGTCCTCGAGGCGATCGTCGGTCCACTCGAGCAGCGGCCGCCAGAACTCGCGGCCGACGAGGATCGTGGGGAAGTGCTGGACCCGGTGGGTCTGGATCAGGGTGAGGCTCTCGAAAAGCTCGTCGAGCGTGCCGAAGCCGCCGGGGAAGATGACGAAGGCGCGGGCGTAGCGGACGAACATCAGCTTGCGGGCGAAGAAGTAGTGGAACTCGAGGCTGCGGTTGACGTAGGGATTGACGTGTTGCTCGTGCGGCAGAGCAATGTTCAAGCCAACCGAGAGGCCATCTGCCTCCGCCGCGCCGCGGTTCGCCGCCTCCATCAGCCCCGGTCCGCCGCCGGTTATGACCGTGAAGCCATGGCGCGCCAGGCAGGCGCCCGTCTCGCGGCAGAGCTCGTACCAAGGGTGGCCCTCGGCGATCCGAGCCGAGCCGAAGACCGAGACGCCATCGTCGACGTCGCGCAGGGCATCGAATCCCGCGTCGACCTCGGCGCGAATGCGAGCAAGGCGACGCTCGTCTTCGGCCTCGACGTCAGAGGGGACCTGAAGCAGTCGCTTGTCGGCAGATGGGCTCATATCAGGAGGCGGCCATCCTCCAGATGGCGGGTCAGGGTCTCGGTCACCTTCTCCACATCGTCGTCGGCCGGCTCCAGAACGTTTGGCTCGAACCCGCCGACGTCCGCAAAGCTCTGCCAGATCTGCTCGATTGCGCCGGAATCGGCATCCGGCCCCCCTTCCCTCCCGTTCACTCGCGCGAGGCATACCGACAGGGGCGCCCGAAGGACAGCGAGAGCGACCGGGTGCCCGGCGTCGCGGAGCACGTCCCGCACCGGTTCGAGAAACCAGCCGGGGATGACGATTCCGTCGATGACGGTGAAGTAGCCGGCCGCCGCGTAGCGCGCCGCGGCCTCGGCGACGATCCGCATCACAACCCGATTCTGGTCGTCGGACTCCGGCCGCCAGGGCTCGACGTAATCGGAGCGGATGAACTGGAAGAACCGGTCCGATTCGAGATGGACGGCGCGGGGGAAGCGGTCGACGATGGCAGCGGCCGTCGTGGTCTTCCCGGCCCCGGGAGGCCCGGTGAGGATGAGGACGGGCGTTTCGCCTGGCACGGAATGCCCCCGGCGGGATTCGAACCCGCGCCGCGCGGCTTAAAAGGCGCCGCTATCGCCCTCTGTGAAGCGAAGTCGTGCCTGGTTTGACATAGCGAAGCGCAGTTTAGATCAGCCTCGGGCCGACGACATTGGTGCCCAAAGTGGTGCCCAATCGTCGCCGGCATGAAGGACCCCGATGCAAGGAGGCGATGGCTTCGACAGCACAGCTGACCGGGGTCCTTCAATAGATGGAGGTGCAGCATGGCGACGGTTCTACTTGATGGCGGCGCAGCGGACAAAGGCTTCTTGCACGTCAGGGACTACAAGGGAAAGCCGTTCTACGAGGCAAGGTGGCGCGACCTGGAGCGCACGCAGCGCAGGCACCGGCTCGGCCCTGCATGGGTCGAACTGGACGCGAACGGGGAGTGGATTCCTCGGCGCGGCCGGGTCCGTCGGGGCTTCTTGGACGAGCGCCGGGCCTACCCGCTGATGGACTCGGTGATCGAGGAGCACGAAGCGAAGTTGCGGCTCGCGGAGCCGTCGTGCCCCGAAGCGCTGTTCCCCGAGGCGGTAGACGCCTGGATCGACTACTTGGAAACGGAGAAGCGAGTCAAGCCCTCGACCCTCGCGGGGTACAACCGCCTGCTCGTTCGACCTGGCCGAAGCCGCGACCTTCGCCGCGGAAGGATCATGCGCGAGTTTGAGAAGCGCCTCCTTCTCGATGTCAAGACGAAGGACGCCCGCCGCTTCCTGGCGAAGCTGGATCGCGAGGACATTTCCGCGAGGACCGTCAACATCCATCGCCAGGTTCTCCACGCGATCTTCGAGTTCGCCCGTCGCGAGGACAGCTTCGGACTGCCCACCAATCCATTCGCCGAGACGACGAAGCGCCCTGAAGATGGAGCGAGTCCGATCGAAACCTTCGAGCCGGAAGAGATCCTGGCGATTGCGGAGCTTGCGAGGCGCGGGGATCACCGCCGCCGCGGTGGCTACGCACACTCGGTGTTCTCGCCCGAGGCGGAGCGCGAGTGGGTGCGGCTCAACGAGCAGGACGCCGCTCTATTCGCCATCGCTGCCTGCACCGGCATGCGGCTCGGCGAGCTGCTGGCGCTTCGGTGGCGCGATGTCGATCTGCGCGGCGGCGTGCTGACCGTCTCGCGGTCGATCTCGGCCGGGAAGGAGACGAGCACGAAGTCAAGGCGGACTCGGACCGTGCCGCTCGCCGCGCAGGCGATCGCGGCGTTCGAGTGCCTGCTAGAGCGGGACAACTTTAAGGGCCGGGATGATTTCGTCTTTTGCGGGCCGGCTGGTGGCCGCTTGGATGGGTCAGCGGTGCGGGCGCGCTTCATCCGCGCTCAGAAGAAGGCGGAGCTTCGGGTGCGACGCTTCCACGATCTGAGGCACACCTTCGGCACGCTGGCGATCCGGCGCTTCGACCTCGTGAGCGTCAAGGAAATGATGGGCCACGCGCAGCTGACCACGACGGAGCGGTATCTGCACTCGAAGCCGCGCCCGTCAGACGCCGCCAAGCTGACCGCCCTCTTTTCCGAGGAGGGCTCAGACGAGCTGGCGCTTGTCGCCTAAGGGACGGAGAGCTCGGTCCACGAGTCGCTGACCCTATCCCCGCCGGCCCTATAGCTTTGCTCGGCAAGATGGCGGACCAGTTCAGCGCGAAGTTCGAGGCGTCGTTTGTTGCCGGGCCACCGACCGGGACGGCCGCGGTCAGGGTGCGCGATCTGATCGTCTGCGCCACCGACGGCTCCGACGAGGTTCCGATCGAGGAACTCTACGAGCACCCGCCGATCGGCGAAGAGCATCATCCGGGCCTGGACGACAACCGGGGCGAGTGGGTCGAGAAAGTGGAGCTCGGGGGCGGCATCACCATCGAAGAGCTCGACCAAGATCTCGCCGAGCTGGTGATGAACGCCTGCTCGCCGCGCGGCCACTACTTCGTGCCGGTGCGCCAGTTCGGCCAGCGCTACTCCTTCGTCAAGGAGGTCTCGCTGGAGGAGTGGGAGAAACGGCACTTCACCTGGGACACGGACCGCACCCTGGAGGACGCGCTCACTCTCAGCCGCCTCGTCCGCGACAACGGCTACTCGACCGAGTACGCGGCGCGGCTGATCGACTACGAGGACGGCCAGCGCTGCGTTGTCTACGTGCCGTATCGAGAAGATAAGGCGATCTACCGGCTTCGCCGTGGCCGGGAGTGGCTCGACGACGCCGAGGGAAGGGAGCTTGCCGCCCTTCTCGCGGCCTATTGGGAGTGCCGCGAAGACCTGCCGCCTCGCGTTCGAGAGGCGATGTGGAGAATGGCCTTCGGATCCCGAATCCGCTGGGCAGACATGCTGGTGCTGATCTTGGTCAGCGGGCTTGAGGCGATCTTGAAGGTCGGCAGGCGCGACCTGACCGAACAGTTCAGGAGACGGGTTCCAGCTCTGGCCGCGGACCTCGACGTAGACGGCATGACCGAAGACCTCGCCGAGCAGCTCTACGACGGTCGGTCCGATTGGGTCCACGGCTCACACGTCCAGCTTTTCGTCGGACCCGGCAGCGCCGCCGAGGCTCAAGGCGACGAAGAGCCGGAGGGACCGCAGACCCGCGACGAGGAGAGCGCCTTCGCCGCGGTCGCCGTGCTTCAGGATGTTCTTCGCAAGGCGGTCCGCCGGGCGATCGAGGACCCTGACTTTCGCCAGATCTTCAAGGCCGACGAGACTATCGGGAAGCGCTGGACGGCCTGATCGACTGCGGACCCGGCTGCGCCGAACCGACGCACACTGGCTTCGTCACTAGTCACCCTCAGGGCTATGACCCCCGCGTGGGAGCGGCTTAATCCCGGACATCGATCTCCTCGACTCCCTCAGGACCGAGGAGCCTAATTCTGTAACCGCCGGCGTGGTGAACCGGCGAATCCGCGAGGATCGAATCGACTTCGCGCAAAAGTTCATCACTGGGGAAGTCTGCGACCTGTTGCCGGGTGAACTTTAGGAGCGCCTTCAGGAATGAAGTCCCCGATTGTCTCCGGGCGGTGGTGAGAATATCTCTGAGGAGATCCTTCTCGTCAGCATTCCAGGCATAGAAGATTGCGTGCGTCCAAGGGTCCATATCGACCCCGGGCATCAGGATCGTGCCCGCAATGAACGCAAGAAGCGCTTTGTTTGTTGCTCCGCTCTTTCCGGAGCCGACGCCGAGGTTGTACCAAGCACTTGACCACAGGGCATCATGCTGCAGTTGCCGCAGCGAGGCGGCAATCATGGTCTCTACCGGGGTGTCGTCATTGACCCTTGGGCCAGCTTTTACAGCCGCCCTCATATCGCGCTGCTGACTGTCGATATTGAGGTCACCGACAATCACGTCGAGCGCGATCTTCTTTAGTCGATACTCATCGGCAAGCTCGGGGTGCGCCGCGTTGAACACCTCGAAGAGGTCCCTCGCCTCCGCGTATCTGCCCGCGTACATCAGGCAGTCCGCGTAGAGCGCGTCAGCTATTGGTTCACCACCTATATCGATCGCCCGTCGGTAGGAATCCGCGGCTTCCTCATATCGACGCTCCATCCACAAAACGCCGCCGAGCTCGTGCCAGTAGTAAGCCCGCTGCCCGTAGTCAGGATCGGTTTGTCTTGCCTCGTGGTAGAGATGAACGGCTTTGCTGCTTTCGCCGCGACGCCGATGCAGGTTCGCCAGATTGACCATCTCCCGGGCTGCGCCCGTTGAATCATCGACGCGCTTGCGCCGGTTGATCCGGGATCGCAAGATCTTCTTGTGGAAATCCGCATCTTCCTTACCTAACGCGTCCCCGAATTTCAGCGCCGGGAAGGTGAAGGCGATACTTGCTTCCCGAATTGCCTCATCCTCGCTGCGATCCAGTTGATCGGCGATTCTCAGCGACTCGCGGATACGTCGCGCGCCCGCCATGATTCCTTGGAGACCCATCGTGATTCCAGCGTCTCTCAGAAGGCTTGATTTCGGCGCGAGCTCCGTGATCAATCGCGAGGCGATCTCGAACTGGTCCACGTTCGCGAAGGCTGGGGCGGCTATCAGCAGGCCGTCGATTGCAAGTCCCGCACCCATCTCTCCCGGGTTGTACTCCGCGTCGATATGAAGGACCGCTCCCGTCACTTTGGCGAGGTTGACGCTCACCTCCGCCTCGCTGATCTCAACCCATGCTGCCCCGTCGGTTGGAGGGCCGCTCAGAATTTCGATTACGTCGGAGCAGCTGTCTGCTGCGTCGCGGAGGGCGTAGAGCAACTCCGTCTCGGACAATCCGAAGGCCCGTTGACTGACTACGTGCAGGGGCCGAGGTAGTGGGGGATTGGGCGAGCGCAGCTCGCGAAATACCGCCGCCTCGGCGATCAGCTCATCTGCTCGCGTCTCGCTCCAAGCGTCCGATTCCTGCCATCGGAACGTGAAGGTCTTTTTCCCCCCACGTCCGTAGTACGGGTCGTACTCGCTGATCCACCGGGTGTAGAAGGTTTTTGTCGGCTTGTAATAGAGGACCATCAACGTCGGCAGTGACAGCGACCGGTAGTAGTCGCGGTCCGTGAGCTTGAGAGAGAGTGCGAGCGCCTTTTTGAAGTCGGCCTCGGCCGTGGCTTTGAGCTGGACGTAGAAGCGGAGACCGGTTACACCGTCTCCGCTATCAATCTCCTCCACAACACCATCTATCGCGTAGTCGGGTTCCTCTCGGCGATAGACAAACTTGTCACCCAAGAGCAATTCAAATGCTGCCCTCGACTCGCGCTCTATTCGGTGAGTAGCGGGACTCAGCGGCATTGAGCGACCCTAGCGGCTAGTACTCATCCGGTCGACGCCGCGCTGCCTCCGTTCGGGAAGCCGTCGCCTGCCCGCCCGTGCCGGGCGTGGCGCGCAGACGACGCAACCGACTCGAAGGGAGGAGGCGAGTTTCGCCCCGGTCGACCCGCTATTTCCGACGCGGATCCAGATCAAAGAGGTGATCGAGATGTTGGTCGAGTAGTGGTTTCGCGGCATACCAGCGCCGGCCGATCTTGCAGGCAGGGACGACTCCCCGTCGCATGTAGTCGAGCGCGGTCGTGCGCTTGACGCGAAGCACCTCGGCGACCTCCGTCGCGGTCAGGAGGTCGTCGCGAGAAAAGGAAGGCTGCGGCGCGGCTATTCCTGCCACGGGAACACCTCCACCCATTCGCGCGGTTCGCACAGGCCTGGGCAACCGTATTCCGAGCTTCGCCAGGAGACATGCAGGTGGGCATTCGAGCCCGCGTGCGCAGGATCGCCGTGATTTTCGGCGCCGTTGTAGCCGACCCATTGGATCGCCGGCGAGAGTGGGCAGGCAGGCGCGCTTCCACTCCCACCGCAGCTCGGAATCCAGCCGAGAGCGAGGGCCGCACGGAGCGCCGTCCCATCCCAGCCTCGACCCGACGCCGGCACCATGTCCATCGCCGTACCGTCGCCGTGAGTTTCGTGGCCCGACTCGCGTGCGGCCGTGACACGCAGATCGAACGTTTCCAGCAGCCAAACGGCATTGGGCCAGATTCGGGCGTCGACCGCCTGTGGCGGGCCTTCGCCAACCCAGAGCCGCGCCGGAAGGGGCTTGAAGGCGCGCGGCGCAAAGAGGCGGAGCGCCTTCCCGACAACGGCGCTGCTCGGCCCTGCGACGCAGCCAGAGGATTCGGCGACCGGCACAGACTCGCTTGCACCCGCGGCAAAACGCTCCGCACCCCGTTCGACATCTTCGACGTACCACTCGGCATGGTTGTAGGCGAAGATCGCGTCATGCCAGTTGCCCGGCGCTCCCGAAGCGCTCAGGTAGTTGGCGGCGGCGAATATCGCGTCCTTGGGGTTGTAGGGGTCTTTGCGCCCGTCGCCATTGGCATCGACGCCGTAGCCGTCCCACGTTTCCGGCATGAACTGCATCCACCCGACCGCTCCCGCCGAGGACGGTCCCATGTTCGAGCCGAAGGCGCTCTCGATCTCGTTGATTGAGGCGAGAATCGAAGGGCCTCGGATGCCCAGCTTGTACTCCACCGCGGCGGCGATGTAGATAGGGACCAAGCGCTGCGGAACCTTGGAGTTGAGCGCGCCGAGCGATTCTTCTCCGCAATTCGGCGAGGCGACGCCCAGGAAGACGGTCAGCATCAGGAGACCGGCAACCAGCGCAGCAAGGGCACCGAGCGGAATGACGAGCAGCTTGGAAGCGCCCGACGGGAGTTGGGAGGCCGACTTCTGCATCCGCCTTCGCTGTCGAGCTCCACGCCGATTTGCATCGGATTCGGGGCAGACCGATGCAAATCGCCTCGGAGATCGACAGGGGAATCAGAGAGGACAAACCCAATGAGGTTTGAGGAAGGAACGTCTGGGTATCTAATGCCGCTAGTTCGCTCGATCGGTAAGCGCGATGTTTAGAGAAGGCACCCTTCCAAGCGGGATGGCGTCGGACGAGCTGGAGCAGGCTCGGCTCGGCTTCAACCAGTACCTGCGCCGAAAGGGGTTCTCGCCGCAGTTCATAGACCGCAACGGGGACGAACTCTTCGCGACGGCGGCCCTTGAATACAGCCGCAAGCTGGCCGAAGGAGAGGAGATCGAGAGTCCGGCGGCGTGGCTTGTCAGCTGCGCCTCGCAGCGCACCATTGACCAGCTAAGAGTCGAAGCAAGGCGCCCCGCGGCGGTCTCGGCAGAGAAATGCCCGGTGGTCGATGAGGCCGAAGGTCCAGAGGACGTGCTTCTCGACAAGGATCGGTTCCGCAAGGTACATGACGCTGTGAAGGAGCTGCCGATCCGCCAGCGACGACTATTGGCGCTCTCCTATTTCGAGGGCCTCACGGTGAGGGAGGCCGCACGACAGCTCCACTGGCATTCATCCAAGGCACAGCGCGCCCACGAGGGCGCAAAGCGCAAGTTGCACGACCTCCTCGGCGTGAGCAGCGCCGACGATCTCGCGGTTGAGATCGGCCTCGCCGCCTACCTCTCCCTTGCAGCCGGAGGGGCGAGTGGCAACCTGCTGGAGCGGGCGACCCAGAGATCGGCCGAGACGGTCGCCTCGTTCAAGCAGCAGGTCGGCGAGTCAGGGGCGCAGCTCAAAGAGCACGCCAGCGCGACCTACTACCGGGCGATCGACCCGACGCCGCTCGCCGCCGCTCGCCCTGGAACGGTCGCAGCGGTGGTCGCTAGCTGCGTCGCCATCGGCGGTGGCGCCGCGACGTATTGCGTTGAGCAAGGCATGAACCCGCTCGGTGCCGCGAGCGGCCTGATCGCCTCCACCGACGAGCCGGAAGCGCCGTCGAACGAGACCCCTGAACCGGAACCGCAAGCCCCGACCTACACGCCAGCAGAACCTCCCATAGAAGAAGCTCCCGCTCCAGAGCCGGCCCCCGAACCGGCTCCTTCAGAGTCCCCGGCGCAGCCGCAGCCGGCACCGGTGCCCGAATCACCGCCGCCGCCGTTTGAACCGGTGGGCGAACCCGAAGCGACTCATGAAGCTCCGGCTCCCGAACCTGATCCCGTCCCCGCAAATGCCGGGCCTCAGTTCGGAGGCCCAGGAGGTCCCTGATGAAAGCTGCAGCTCTACGAGACCGTTGGCCGACGTTTGTCGTCCTCCCTGCGGCCATTGCCGTCACCTTGGCGGTCGCGTTGGCAATTGCCCGTCCGGCGCACGCAGGCGAATACAAGATCTCCGCCTGTCAGGCTGACGCCGCCGGCTACGTGAGCACCGCCTTCGAAGACTTCGCCACCAAAGGGATGCGGTGGAGGCGGGCCTGCAAACCGATCGGACCTGGCCTGCGCGGGCTGGTTACGGCGAACGTGCCCGGTACCGGCCGGGTGGCGCGCGGCTCCGAATCGGCGTTCTTTCTCAACGCCCCGCCCGGGACGACGTTCTCGCGCTTGCGCTGGTCCGGCCAGGCGCATCGCCGTGACTGCCGGTACGCGCTGCAGCTCTACGCCGAGCGCGCCGGCTCCTCGCCTGTGCCGATCAAGAACGTGCGTGCCAACCGCAGCTGCCCGCTTCCCGATCGAGCCCAGGCGTCGAGTTGGCCGCGCCTGCGCGCATTCGATCTTGGCGGCGCGACGCGAATCGTCCAGCGTGTCGTCTGCGTAGGCGCTCCGTCACAGGAGTTCTGCTCGGCGCGCGGCCAGAACTACATACGAACCTTTGCCGCCGAGGCGACGGTAGTCGATGGCATCGCACCGTCCGCCGGCGTCGTCGCCGACTCGCCACTGGCAAGGGGCGAATGGGTTGGCGGAAAGCAGACTCTGGACTACGACGCCTCCGACAACGTTGGCATCAAGAGCGCAGTCGCGCTCATCGCGGGGGGAGGGCGCGGCGATGACTTGCGGCCATGTGACTACTCACAGCGAATCCCCTGTCAGAGCGGGGGTGGATCGATTGAGGTCGATACCCGAGGCGCGCCCGAAGGCTCGCAGAGCTTGACGGTTGCAGCCGAGGACGCGGCAGGCAATCGCGCCGAGTCGGCCACCGTCACCGCGCGCATCGACAACGCCCCGCCCGGTGCCGTGCCGGTGGGCGTCGGCGGCGGGGAGATCTGGCGGAACACCAACGACTTCGACCTCACCTGGGCCAATCCACTTGAGCCCGATCGGGCTCCGATTGCGGCTGCCCACTACCGACTCTGTCCCGCTGGAAGCAATGAGTGCGTGAGCGGCGATCGTGCCGCGACGGCGATCGCGGCGATCGACAACCTGGCTGTCCCCTCGCCCGGGGAATGGGAGCTGCGGCTCTGGCGCGAGGATTCGGCCGGCAATCAGGAGGCTGCGAACGCCTCTCAGCCGGTCCGCCTTCGCTTCGATCCCGAGCCGCCGCAGCTTGGCTTCGAGACGCCCAATGCGGAGGACCCAACGCGCGTTTCGATTCTGGTCACTGATCGAATTTCCGGACTCGGCGGCGGGGAGATCGAAATCAGCCCCACCGGATCGGGTACCTGGCAAATTGTTCCCGCCAGTAAGGAAGGTGATCGGCTCGTCGCCCGGATAGACGACTCCTCCCTTCCGCCGGGCGACTATGAGCTGCGGGCGAGCGCACGCGATCTGGCGGGCAACCTCGCGGAAACCGACCGGCGTCTTGACGGCCAATCGATGCGACTGAGGCTTCCGCTGCGGATCGCGACTTCGATGAAGTCGGGTGTCGTCGAGAAGCGCACCGTCAGCCGTAAAGGCAAACGCCGGACGGTCACCGTCCTCGAGCCGCGGGTTAAGGTCGCCTTCGGGGATCGAGTACGCCTCGCTGGCCGCCTCGTCAACGGGGGCGGGCACCCACTGGCCGACGCGAAGCTCACCGTCTACTCGCGCGCAAGCGAAGACAGCGAGCAAGTCGATGGCACGGTCACGACCGACGCCCGCGGCCGCTTTGTCCACCCCGTGGAGGCGCGCGCATCGCGGCGGTTCCGCTTCGTCTATCCGGGCACGGCGACGATCCTGCCGGTCGAAGACACGGCGACGCTGCTGGTCAAGGGGTACTCCACGGCCACCGTTGAGCCGAGTCGAATCCTGAACGGCGACTCCGTTGTCTTCAGCGGCCGTGTCAAGGGTCGGCCCCTGCCAGAAGACGGAAAGTTGCTTGAGATCCAGTACCGAAACACGGGCGAGTGGCAGACCTTCAAGACCCTTCGCACGAGATCGGACGGGCGCTGGAGCTTCGAGTATCTCTTCAATAGGACGTGCGGGGTGGAGAACTACCCCTTCCGGGTTCACCTGCCGCCCGAGGCTGGCTATCCGCTAGAGGCAGGAAACAGTCGGGTACTGAGTGTCCGAGTGAGAGGGCGGCCATGCTTGTAATCCAGACAGATCGTCGACCCAACAAGGAGAGATGCGAATGCTGAGTGGGCTGCGAGACCGAATCACCTACGCCAACCTTGTTTCGACCCTGGCGCTGTTCATCGCCTTGGGAAGTGGTGTCGCCTATGCCGCATCCAAGATCGACGGCTCCGACATCCGGAAGCGCAGCCTGACGAGCAAGCAGTTCAAGTCGGACTCGATCGGTCGCAGGGTCGTCAAGGAGTCGAGCCTGCGCACTGTTCCGCGAGCCTTCAACGCCCAGCGTCTGGGGGGTCTGCCCGCAAAAAGCTTTGCCGACAGCTGCCCGCAAGCGTTTGCGCAGACGAGTCCGAGCTCGGACGTTTGTGTCGAGGTCGACGCTCATCCGCCCGACTCCTATCGCGGGGCATCGTTCTACTGCGCGCTGACCGATAACCGGGACGGGTTCGGGAGACGGCTACCAACGCATGAGGAGCTGATGACCGCGCTCGCCGACCCCCGCATTCAACTGGCACCTGGGGGTGAGCTGACCAGCAATGTCTATCCCTCGAGCACGCCCGGCAAGCTCGATGTTCTCTACGTCACCGAAGAAAACGGGGGCGTCGGAATTACTCCCGACAGCGGCGATGGCGCCAAGAGCTTCCGTTGCGTAGCCGACCCCATGAACGTGAACTGAGCACACCTAACAACGAGGAGGAATCCGATGGCAAACCTCATCGAGCATCTGACTTCCATCTCCCCGGAGTTGCGATCGGGTTCGTCTCCCGGCCGCCGCATCGCGGCGCTCGCACTGTGCGCCATGCTGACCTTCAGCAGCACTCTGCCCGCCGTCGCCTTTGCCGGCGAGTCCGACAGCGAAGGGACTGGAACCGCGCCGCCGATTGAAGCGCCAGGGGTTCCAGACTTCGATCCTGGCGGCGAGGAAGCGGGCCTGGAAGATGCACCGGCGCCCGGTGGAGCTGAAGAAGGCGGGGCAGTAGAAGTCGAACCGGAAGTCGATGTCGAAGCTCCAGCACCCGAGGAAGTGACCAGCGCCGTGACCGACGTCATCGAAGACGCCCAACCTCAGCCGGCAGAGCCGCCGACCGTCGCGACTCCGGCGCCGGAACCCGAGCCGGTGCAGCAAGCGGCTGCGGAACCGACTCAAACGGAGCCGGTGGCGAACCAGTCGCTCGTCGCTCCGAGGGAGAAACCAGCCCAGCGGCACACGGCGCACGACCAAACCGCACCGACTGAGTCTGCGTCGCCGACCGAGCCTGCTGAGGAGGAAGCTCCGTCCCCATCGCCTCAACCCGTAGCGGCAATGCCGGTCGACTCAGGTCGGAGTCTCGCCGGTAAGGGCTTCTACACCGTGCGGCCGGGCGACTGCCTGTGGCACATTGCCGCCGACTTGCTGCCTGGAGAGGCAGGCACGCAAGAGATCGAACGCGAGGTCGAAAGGCTGTGGCGGTTGAACGAAGACCGCATAGGGACGGGCGATCCCAATCTCATCTACTCGGGCACCGTTCTCAGGCTGCGTTGAGCGCAGCTAGCTGCCTGACGGTCTTGCCACCGGAACGGTTGCGCTAGAGCTGTAAAGAAGCGGCGCGGAAGCGTTCAGGCGGCAAGCCCGACTGGCTCCCAGGCAGTGGGTCAGCTTGAGTTTGGAGCTTCGGCTGCCCTGTTCCAAGCCTCCCGCAATGGCTCGCGATAGAGCAGAAACACAGGCGCGATAAGGATCACAGAATCTCATCTACCGGCCCGGGTATCGGTAGCAAGGCAATGCCTGCAACCCAGCGAAGCGGCTTCGGAATCCTGCTGTCCCTCGCGAGGATCTTCATAGACCGGATTAGTCGCAGCAGGAACCCCATGGCGCCCATCGACCGAATATAGGCCGCCACCCCAATCAGCGCCCAACTGACCTCGTGGACCTTCAGCCGCGGCGAGATTCTGAGTGCGCTTGTTCGCTGACCGCAGGTAAGCGGTCGTCAAGCGCCCGCGCCGCCGCGTAGCAGTTCGAGTGATAGCGGCCTGTAGGCGCCGGCCGCTCGCGAGATGGCGGGGTGTCCTCAAGCTCCGTAGACGCCCGCAGTCGTCCGTCCTCGATACGAACGACAACGATCTCGGTCTTATAGACGAGATATCCGTCGCAGTCGGGGCCGTCGCATCGCATTCCAGGCATGTCGAATCAGAGAAGCACTCGCGCCAGATGGACCGCCTATGACTCTGCGATGAGCAGGCGGCGCGACAGAAAATTCGCCGCCGACCCGATGCAAACGGGCCTTGGACTCGACAGCCGGGGTGCAGAAGCACCTCTAGGCAAAGGAGTCCGCCGTGGTCCTCGCGATCTTCGTCAAGCTGCAGCTCGCCGCCGACAAGGTTCAAGTCGAGCCAAATCCCAAAGGGCTGCCGGGCATCCCGGCGCTGCAGAAACTGGTCAACGGTCTTGCCCTGATCGCCCTCCTTGCCTGCGTCGCGGGCGTCCTGATCGGTGCCGCGCAATGGGCGCTCGGCTCTAAGTCCAACAACTACAGCCACGCCTCCGACGGCAAGTCGAAGGTGCTCTACGGGCTGCTCGGTGCATTCGTAATCGGCGCCGGCGCCGCCCTGATCAACTTCTTCTACAACTCGGGCTCGGCGGTCAAATGAGCCGCCGCGCTCGCGATACGGCCGGGCCGGCAGGGCGGCGCCTCCTCCTGTCCTCCCTCGCTGCCCTGCTGCTCGGCCTCCTTCTCGGCCACGTCCTCTCCCCCTCCCCCACCGACCGCGCCGCGGCACCTGCCAGTGCCGCCGCGGCGCGGTCGATTGCCGGCGTTCCGGTCGGTTTCCCCCCCACTGTGGTGGGTGCCGCGGGGGCGGTCGCCGCCTACCAGCGGGCCTTTGCGACGCCTGCGGTCTTGCGAGCTGGCGTTCTGCGCTCGCGGATCGGCGTCGTGGCGACGCCCGACTACGCGCAGACGATGCTCGAGGTCAACTCGCCGGGAGCGCGGCGACTGGCTGCCGGGCCACTCGGGGTCGGCGTCCGGGAGGGAGTGCAAACGCTCTTTGCGAGCGTGCCGATCGGCTACCGGGTTGAGTCCTTCCAGCCAGGTCGCGCCCAAATTCTGACCTGGGGCTTCTGCTTGTTCGGCAACGCCTCATCGGTCGAACCCGCCGCCTATTTCGGCATCACCCACACGGAGGTCGTTTGGATGGACGGCCGCTGGCGGATCGCGGAGACGCGCGGTGGCTTCGGCCCAACGCCGAGGCTGGCAACGCCTCCCGGTCCGCTCGGCGGCTATCGCGTCATCGACCTCGCGCGGCAACTGCGGAGCTATGAGCTTGCTCCGTAGGCGTTGGACAGCGGTCTTCGTCGTCAGTCTCCTCGCCGGGCTGATCACCCTCGGGCAACCGTCACCGGACACGGCGCGCGCAAACGTGGTCTGCGGCGTCGCCGGGGGCGTCGGCGGCGCTGTGTCTGGCGGAATCGACGCCGTTACCGGGGGCGTCGTGGGCGGTGCAAATCCGGTTCAGGATGTCTGCAACACCGTCACGGGGGCCGCTGGCAAAGTCGTGACCAACCCGGTCACCGATGCCTTGAAGGGCGTCGGCAACGGGATCTTCGAGCAGATCACCGATTGGGTCAGTGAAGGCGCTGGCTGGCTGATCGGCGAGGTCGTCAAGGGGATCGACAAGAGCACGAGTCCCAAGCTGACGACCAAGACGTTCATCGCCGAGTACGGGCGAATGGCGCAGATCGCCGCCATTCTGGGGCTGGCGATGCTGCTGCTCGCGGTGCTGGAGGGCGTCGCGCAGGGCAACTCGGCGATGCTCACCCGCGTCGTCTTGGTGAACGTACCGCTCGCCTTCATTGCGACGAGCGTCGCCTACGCGGTGGTGCAGATGCTCCTCGTTGCGACCGACGGCCTCTGCCACGCGATCGCCGCGACGAGCCACGAAAGCAGCCAGGACTTCTTCAAGGGCGCGATCACGAGCCTCGGCAACGCCGGAGGCGATGCGGGGCGAGAAATCAATGGCGGCAGCGTCGCCGGCGAAGCAAGCGGATCGGTGGCGGTGCCGCTGTTCGTCACCTTCCTTGTCGCGATCATCGGCGCCTTCGCCGCCTTCCTGGTCTGGCTCGAGCTGCTGATGCGCGATGCGGCGATCTACGTCGTCGCCTCCTTCATGCCGCTCTCGCTGGCGGCCGCGATCTGGCCGCGCTGGGCGAGCGCCCTTCGCAAGACGGGCGAGCTGCTGGTGGCGATAATCGGCTCGAAGTTCGTGATCGTCTCGATCCTCGCCTTGGCGGCGGGCCTGATGGCAAAACCGGAAGGCCGGATCGAGCCGATGCTCGCCGCCTCGGCGCTGATGGTGCTGGCCTGCTTCGCGCCGTTCGTGCTGCTCAAGTTCGTCCCCTTCGCCGAGGGCGCGATGACGGCCGCCTACAGCCGCCGCTCGGCGGGCGGCGGCGTTATCAGCGGCGTCCAGGTCGCAAGCGACATTCAGATCCTCCGCAACATGGCGCGCTCCAATTGGGGGGGCGACTCGGGCGTCTCGCTCTGGGAGGCCGGCGACAAGGGGGGCGGCGGTCTGAGCCCAGGCGGTCCTCGAAGCGGCGGTGGTGGCTCGGGATCCGGAGGTGGTGGAGCCAGGGGCGGCGGGGGCGCTGGCTCCGGCGCGGCGGGTGGCGGCGCCAGCGGCGCGGCGGGGGCGGCCGGAGCTGCGGCGGCCGTGCCGACCGCGGCTGTGGGCGCGGCCAAAGGAGCAAGCGGGCGCCTTCAGACGACTGCGGCAGCGAAAGAGCCCGGCGCTTCGACTGCGGCTCCCACCTCCTCGCCAAACGAGGCCGCGACCTCAGAGCGAGCCGAGAGCACGCCCGCGAGCGAGAAGGGCGGCGAGTCGGCTGAAAAGCCGCCCCGGCCCGCCGCCGATCGGCCCGGCGTCAAGCCGGAGAAAGGCAGCAAGGGATGAGTCGGCGTTATCGCTTCGGCCCGCTTGAGCAGCGCGCGGTCGTTGGACCGCTGCGCGCAGGGCAGGTCGCGATCGTGGCGGCCGGGGCGCTGTTCGGCCTCGGGGCCCTCTATGCGGCGCAAAGTGTGGTCGGTCTCGGCGCGGCGCTCTGCGCGCTCGTTTTGGCGGTCGCGGCGATCTGCGTGCCGATCGAGGGACGTACTGCGGAGGAGTGGGCGCCCGTCGTAGGCCGCTGGGCGCTTGGCCGTCGCCGCGCCGAGACCGGCTATCGCTCAAAGGCGCCCGGCGCAGGAGCGCGGCTCGGCGAGGAAGGCGAGGTGGCTCACGAACCCTCGCTTCCGCCTGCTTTGGACGACCTCGATCTGATCTCGGCTCCATACGGCTCAGAGCAGGTCGGCGTAATCGAAGACCGCCGCGCCGGCACCTTCACGGCAGCGATGGCCGTGCGCGCGGAATCCTTCGCGCTGCGGGACTCCGGCGAGCAAGAGCGCGCGCTCGATGCCTGGGGATCGGTGCTGGCCAGCCTGGCGCGCGACAGCAGCCCCGTGAGCCGCGTGCAGTGGATCGAGCAGACGCTCCCCGGCCAGGGCGACGAGCTGGCGGCGCACTTCCAATCCCAGCGCGACCCCACGGTGCCGATGGGCTCCGACCTAGTTCGCTCATACATAGAGCTGGTCGAGTCGGCGGCGCCGCAGTCAACCGAGCACGAGGTCCTGATCGCGGTCCAGATTGATCAGCGGCGCGGTGCCCGCGAGCTGCGCCGCTTGGGCGGCGGCTCCGAGGCGGCCTGCGAGCTGCTCTTGCGCGAAGCCGAGGGGCTTGCCGAGCGGCTGACTCTTGCCGAGGTCTCGGTCTCTGGCCTCCTGCGCCCGCGCCAGTACGCAGCGGTGATACGCAACGCCTTCGATCCCTTTGGGCGCCAGGCACGCGATCGCGCGACGCTCGGCCAGGAGGGACGTGAGGGCGTCGAGCCGGCGCTGATGGGGCCGCTGGCCGATGAGACCGGCTGGTCTCACTACCGCAGCGACTCGGCCTTCCACGCGACCTACTGGATCTCCTCTTGGCCGCGCTCTGACGTCGGGCCGATGTTCATGGCACCGCTTCTGATGCAGACGAGCGTGCTGCGGACGGTGGCGGTGACGATCGAGCCAGTGCCCTATGCGCTCGCGATGCGCCGCGCCGAGGCGGCACAGACGGCGGAGGTCGCCGACGAGATCAACCGCAGCCGACAGGGCTTCGCCTCAACGGCGCGAATCAGGCGCCGCCAGCAGGCAGCCTCGCGCCGCGAGGAGGAGCTCGCCGACGGGCACGCCGAGATGCGGTGGGTCGGCTTCGTGCGGACCGACACGGCGACGCTGCCCGAGCTGGAGCACTCGCGAAGCGTGGTCGAGCACGGCGCGCAGCTGGCCCGCCTGGGCCTTCAGCCCTGCTACGGCGAGCAGGACACGGCCTTCGCCAACACCCTGCCGATCTGCTGGGGGATGCGGTGAGACGGCGGCGGCTCTCAGATCGACCGGGCCACAGCGGCACGACCGCGCACTTCCAGGCCGCCTATCCCTTCGTCGGCGCAGGGTGTCCGAGCACCCCCGGCATCTACATCGGCCGAGACAGCTTCGGCGGCGCCTGGACCTATGACCCGTGGGTGCGCTGCCAGCAGGCGGGGCTGCCCGGCACGAACATGCTGATCCTCGGCGACCTCAACTACCGCAAGTCGACGGTGGCAAAGACCTACGTCTACCGCCAGGTGTTGCACGGCCGCCAGGCGTGGGTGATTGACATCAAGGGCGAGTACTGGCCGCTCGCGAACGCCCTTGGGGTCAAGCCGGTCCGTCTTTTCCCTGGCGGCGACATCCGACTTAACCCGATCACGCCCCGCGGGGGGCGCGAGGAGCAGCTGGGCCTACTGCGCTCGGTGGCGAAGGCGGCGCTGCGACGTGAGCTGACGCCAGAGGAGGACGCCGGCCTGCGCGAGGCGCTTAGGGCCGTCACGAAAGAGGCGGGATCGGGGGAGCCGACGCTGCCAATGGTGGTCGACGCCCTGCTCCACCCTCGCGAGGCGATGGTGCGGGGTGTCTCGGCAACCTCCCGCGAGGGATTCGCCGAGGCCAACCGGCAGTCGGCTCTGGCACTGCAGCGGCTCTGCGAGGGCGACCTGAAGGGCATGTTCGACGGACCGACGAGCGAGGGCCTCGATCTCGACGCCCCCCTGGTCGTGCTCGACCTGAGCGCGATCCGCGACTCAGCGGCGCTGGGAATCCTGATGACCTGCGCCGCGGCCTGGCTGCAGGCGATCCTTCTCGAGCGAAAGGAAGCGGCCGAGTTCGAGGGACGGGAGAGCCCGAAGCTGATCTTGGTCGTCGAGGAGGGCTGGCGCGTGACCGGCGACATCGGCATCGCCGAATGGCTTCAGTCCTGCTTCAAGCTCTGCCGCGCGCTCGGAATCCAGGTCATCCTGATCGTCCACCGCCTCTCCGACCTGGGAGCCGCTGGAGCCGAGGGCTCTCGGGAGGCGCGCATCGCGGAGGCGTTGCTGCGCGACGCGGGCACGATCGTCGTCCATCGCCAGCCGCACGATCAGCGGGAGCTCCTGCGCGATCGGGTTGGTGTGAGCGAGACCGAAGCGGAGCTGACGACCTCGCTGGCGCCCGGCGAGGCGCTATGGATCGTCAAGCCTTACTCCGCCCTGGTCAGGCACCGAAGCTCGCGGATCGAGCGCAAGTTCGTTTACACGGACTGGCGCATGGTCGAGCGCCCCGCGGTGGAGGCGGCGTGACCAACAGCGAGCGTCAGCTCTACCTCGCTCTCGCGGCGGCTGTCGCGGCGTTGCTAGCGTCGATCTGGCTGAGCGGAGCACTGGCCGGGCTGCTGTTCGGCTCCGGCTCGCCCTCGACCGGGATGAGCGATCTCGTTATGACGGCGCTGCGGCTTCCGGCTCATCTTGGCGAACCGCGTGACGCATGGCCGCGGGATGCCCACGCCAAACTTCCCAGCGCTGTCGGCTTTTACGTGAGCGTCATGCTCGCCGGCAGCGCGATCCTCGCCCTTTGCTTGCTCCTTCGCCGAGTCCCGTTGCCGGCGGGTCTGTCGCAGATCGGCGGCCGATCGCGCCGCGTCCCGGCTGCGCGCTGGGCAGCTCTGAGAGACCTCGCCCTGTTGCGTGTTCGTGCAACCGAGCCTGGCCGTCTGACCCTCGGCCGGTTCGGCCGGACGCTGCTCGCGGCGGAGGAGCGTCAGTCCGTCATTGCCTTCGCTCCCACCGGGACGCATAAGACGAGCGGGCTGGTGATCCCGGCCCTCTTGGAGTGGCAAGGTCCCGTCCTCGTCACGACGGTAAAGGGTGACCTCCTTCCCGAGACGATCGAGCGGCGTGAACAGCTCGGCGAGGTGATGGTCTTCGATCCGACTGGTGTGAGCGGGATTGAGCCGACCGCGCGTGCGACGCCGCTCGATGGCGCCTCGACCTGGCAAGGGGCGATGAAGGTCGCGCACTGGCTCTGCAACGCGGCGCAGGGCAGCAAAGGTGGGCTACAGGACGCCGACTTTTGGTTTGCGACCGCCGAGAAGCTGGTGGCTCCGCTGCTGTTCGCCGCGGCTGCCAGCAGACGGACGATGGCCGACGTGGTGCGCTGGCTCGATGAAGGACCTGACCTCAACGCGGCCCAGGTCGGCAAAGCGTTGAAAAAAGCCGGCGAGCCCGCGGCAGAACGCGCGTGGCAGGCGACGCAGAACCGCGAGGAGCGTCAGCGCAGCTCCGTCTACACGACCGCCGAGATGATCCTTGCCGCCTTCGCGGATGAGCGCGTACAGCAGGAGACCGAAGGTGCCGACTACACCCCCGCTCGACTGCTGAGCGGCGGCAGGAACACGCTCTACCTCTGCGCTCCGCTGCACGAGCAGGAGCGACTGCGCCCGCTGTTCGCGATGCTCGTTCAGGAGCTTGTCGCCTCCGCCTTCCTACGTGCGGCGGTCGATGGCCCACTCGATCCGCCGCTGTTGCTTCTGCTCGACGAGGCGGCGAACATCGCCCCGATCCCCGACCTGGACGCGATTGCGTCGACCGGAGCGGGACAGGGGGTGCAGCTGCTCTCGATCTTCCAGGATGTCTCCCAGGTGATGACGGTCTACGGTCGAAAAGCCTGGACGATCATCAACAACCATCGCGGGAAGGTGTTCGGGATCGGGATCGCCGACCTGGAGACTCTGAATTTCATCACCCGCGTATCAGGCGTCGCGGAGTTCGAGCAACGATCGCGAAACACCGGCGAGCGAGGAAGACGCTCTCAGACCGAGGGCGAGACCTACCGCGATCTCGCACCCGCCAACGTCGTGCGTGAACGCGATCCGGGATCGGCGCTGCTGATGTACCACAACCTGCCGCTGGCGAAAATCAGCTTGCGCTTGTCGTTCGAGGACAAGGGGCTTATGAAGCTCCAGCATGGTGGGTCCACGGCGAGCGCATTGGAGACCTCGCAATGACCGTCGACCGAGAACTGCCGCCAGGCGCAGAGCCGACGCAGGAAGGCGCGTCAGGTCGGGCAGGATTCAGTCCACGTCCTACGTCATGGTCCGACCTGAGCGAGGGCACGGTGCCCGTCATGGACGACTTCGAGCGGGTGGAAGCCGAGGAACGGGAAGCCCGCTGGCGTGTAATCACCAGGAGGCCCCCCAAGCCTGGCGCCAGTCGAGAATGAGATGGTGCCGCCGTACGCCGTTGACTCATTCCGTCGAGGAATCACCGTCCTCTGTCTGAGCCTCATCTTTGGCCCGAGTGGAGTCCAGCAGCGCAATCACGTCTGGATCATCAGCGACTAGCGACTCATATCTGACTGCCGAGCGGTCAGATTGTCCTCGATGTTCCTTGACGACTCGACACCTTGCAAGGACACGGCCATGGTAGTGAATTTCTCTCGGCTCCAGTTTTAGGTCCGTCGATAGCTCAGCGGCACTGTAAGGACCATCGACCTCGTTTAGACGTCGCTGTATGCGACGGCGTATCAGATGGTCGAATGGCGGCGACGCTTGTGGCTTCATGTGGACGACTCGGAGCCTCTCTCACTCACTGCATAGCTCCGGGACTTGCCGTAGACGGCGTCGCGTCGTCGCCGGACTTGAGGATGGGCAAGAGTCGGCTCAGCCAAGCAGGCAAATGCCAAGCAGCGTCACCACAAATTCGCAGAAGAACAGGTACCAACAGCAATCGGACTATGAAGGCATCTAAGAGGACAGCAATCCCAAGGATCACTCCCATTTCCTTTGGCGCAAGGGGTCCAGACAACGCAAAAGTGAAGAAGACCGCGATCATCACGACGGCGGCTGCAGTAATGACGCGCCCGGTCTGCGCGATGCCCTTCACCATTGCTTCTTTCGCGTCTCTTGATTGCTTCCAATTTTCGCGCGCTGACGAAAAGAGAAAGACGGTGTAGTCCATTGAGATCGCGAAAACCATCGCGAAGAAGTAGACGGGACCCCAAGAGTTCAGAAATCCCTGAGATTCAAAGCCGAGAAGCCCTGACAGGTGGCCGTCCTGAAAGATCAACTTGGCGACGCCGAAAGCAGCGGCAGTAGAGAGAAGGTTGGTCAGTACGCCGATCATGGCGATTAGAGGCGCCCGAAAGGCAAGGAGAAGCAAGAGGAACCCGAGGGCAAGCACGACGGCTATAACCCACGGCGCATTCCTTTTCAGTGAGCTTTCAAGGTCGAAGTTTTCGACTGCGGACCCACCTACCAAGGCCGATTGAGGCAAGTCGGAGCGAAGTCTCGTGATGGTTGGGCCGAATTCTGGGCTTGACGAACCAAAGGCCGGAATGGCGTTGATTACCTCGAATCCAAAACTTTCGCTGCGACTCGGGAGAACTGCGGTAATGGCCGGGTCACTGCGCAGCACGTCTACCGCAGCAGGGCCTTCGCGGTTGTCGACGATCACTTGGATGGCTGCGGGGGCACCGGCGCCAAATGAGGCGCTTATCTGTTCGTAGCCACGACGCGCCTGCTCGGTAGACGGCAATACCTTGATTGATGGCATTGCGGTCTTCAGGTTCAGGATCGGAAGCGCCAGTGCGACAAGAACGGCGAGGGCAAGTCCACCGAAGAACACAGGTCGCCGCCAGAGAAGATCGGCCCACTTAGCAAGGCGTTTGGACGGACGCTCTTGGCGGTCTGCCCACGGCAGGGCGAATTTGTCCACCCTCGGACCGAGCCACGCAAGAACTGCCGGCAACAGGGTCAAGGCCGCCGCCAGAACGAATAGGGCAGACAGGATGATCCCGAGAGCAGTCGAGCGAAACGCCGGGCTGGGAATGAGCATTACCGCCGAGAGTGAGACCACTACGGTCAGGCCCGAAAAAAGAACTGCACTGCCAGCCGTGTCCATCGTTTTCGCGACAGCCTCAATGGTTGGCAGACCTTCGGTCGACAGGGCACGTCGGAAGCGCATGACAAGGAACAGCGCATAATCGACACCAAGCGCGAGAGAGAACATGAGGGCAAAGTTCATGGCCCAGATCGAGATGGGCGAGAAGAAGGTAACGATGTAGAGCACGCCTGCTGATGCCGTAAGGGCGAGAATGGTCAGAACCAGTGGCAGCCCCGCCGCCACAAGAGAGCCGAAAGCCAGAATGAGAATCAGTAGCGTCACTGGCCATGACAGCAACTCTGAATGGAGCATCGCCTCACGATTGGCTTCGTTGAAGTCCGACCACATCCCGGCACTCCCGGCAAGGTTGACTTCAACTTTGCTTGACCCAGCATCCGCCAGCTCCCCCTTGAGGCGATCTGCGACAGTGACCATGTAGTTCGGACCGGCGCCCGCCGCCGCTCGAACGACAGCGGTGTGTCGGTCTGGGGAGACCGAAAGACGTTCGCCCTTGAACAGCACCACGTTGGGCTTCACGGCCCGATCGGTTTCCAGCAGCCGGTTCACACGCGCCAAGGTCCGTCGAAATTGCGGATCGGCCACGCTCAGAGACTGCGAATGAACGACGACCTGAAGACCGTAGGAACCGACCGCAATGGAGTCCTGCTGCACAAGCTTGCGAGCGGCCACGGACTCTGAGTCGCCAGCCTCCCACCCCCCAGACTCCCAGCCTGCTCCAGAGAGGGCATGCTGAGCTTTTGGCGCGAGTAGACCGAGAACGAGGGCAAGCACAAGCCAAGCGCCGAACACCAAGCGGCGATGCCTTGCTGCCAACCAGCCGAGCCGTCCGATTGGTCCGACCCCGATCGCAGAGGCATTTGAGCCACTCATCACTCAGCGCCATCCCATGCCAAGTGCCGGGAAATGAGCGGACTAGGTGCCCAACGGCCGCCAGTCTCGACCCTGCGCGATCCTAGTCCGCTCATTTCCCGGCGTCTTCCCCGATGGGAGACAGGGAAGCTCTGCCTCGATCCTCGCCGACTCTCGCTTTAGCGAGGATCGTTCCCCTGCAGCAACGGAAAGCGGCTCCTGCCCAAGCCACTCGCCTCATCCTCCCTGGCCACATTTTAGGGAACATATTCCCTAAAGAGGATAGGTCTCGGTCAGGTACGCACGCGGGGGTTGCCCTTTTGGCAATAGGGAACATATTCCCTAACGTCTAGACCGCTTGGCGGGAAGGCTGCCTTTGGCAATGCCTCGTCGCCACGACGACAGTCCTAGATCGCAAGCCCACGCCGCCCTGGGGCGCGCGGTTAAGGAGCTGCGCCGTGAGGCGGGGCTGACCCAAGAGGAGCTGGCCGAGCGCATCAACAGCGACTTCACGTACATCGGGTATCTCGAGCGCGGCGACTCGAACCCGACGTTCTCGTTCCTGCTTCGAGTAGTCGAAGGGTTGGATATCGAGCTCGCCGAGCTGGTGGCTCGATTCGAGCAAATGCAGAGCGCCAACGCCGGTGATTGAGATGCCGGCACGAGACCATGCCCGCCGCAACCGCGCATCCAGTCGCCGGCCCTACGCGGTAAGCAGATCAACAACTCGAAGCGTCGCATGGGTAGGTTCCACAACTTCGTCGTCATCGCGGTATCGGACCACGCCAGATCGCCGGAGTTCGCGGACTGCGTGTCTGATCTCTTCCTGCGTCGCCTCGTCCTCCGGGTCGCGGGCGATTCGCAAAATCAGCTCCGGGATCGTCAGGTGCTCCGGGTCCAGCTTCACAACCTCGTTGAGAGCCGCTTGTTCAAATTCGGCAGGCATTTTCGAGGCAAAGACTAGGCCGATAAGGGGCCTGGAATTGCTTCACGTTTGCCTATCGAGTTGGGGTTGCCGACGGGACGCCGGAGTGGTATTGGCGCCGCGCAGTTGGACCGGGCCTAGCCCCATTGGCGGCATAGGACCCGGCCCCGCGCGGGAACTAGCAATCAGCCGTACTTCGTGATGGAAACGACCGGCAGGGTCGCCTCGATGGCTGCGAGCTTCATCTCCTCACCCCCTTCCTTGATACGAATGCTAAAAAAACTTTTAGCAATCGTAATCGAAGGGGCGTTTAGATACCAGGACGGTCGTATCCGGAAATCTCCCTAGACTTTCCGCCGCTCAGCAAAATGCGATCGTTCTGAGAGGAGCGGCGGGTGGCGGCGAGAATCGCCAGCAGCATCAGGTCGCGGCGGGAGCACCTGCGCCGGCTGTCGATCATCTACAGGGTCGAAATACGCCTGAAAATCATCGTCGAGCTCTACAGGCGCGAGATGAGCCCGAAGGAATACCAGGCCGAGTTCGGCGGCGGTTCAGTGGAGCGTGTTGCCCAGCACTTCGAATACCTCGAGAGACACGGCTGGGCCAGGCCGGTTCACAGAGGTCACGACAGAAAGCGCCGTGGGCCTTCCGAGACCTTGTATAGGGCCACGGACCTTCCGTTTTTCGACGCTGAGACCTGGGTCTTGCTGCCCTATTCGCTTCGGCTCGCGTTTAGCTGGAGCAGCTTCAAGGCGACCGCTATTGATCTCGGGGAGGGAATCAAAGGCGCATTCTCTGATGGACGCCTGACCCGCGATCTAACTTGCACGCCGCTCGAACTCGATGAGCTTGGCTGGGAGCGAGTGATCGCGGCGCTCGATGCTCATTTCGAGTTGACCTTCGAAGAGCAGGAAGACGCAAAGATTCGTGCCGCGCGCAGTGGCGAGGAGCTTATGCGAGCGGGAATCCTCCATATCGGATTCGAGTCGCCGAGAAGCAACGAGCGGCTTGCGCTTGGCTTGGCAGATGCTTCAGGCGAACCGCCGATCCCATTTCCAGAGCGCCTAGCCCCGATTTTCGCTGACGATCTCTACATGCAAATTCTCGAGGAACTCAATAAGGGCGATATGTCGATCAAGCAGTTTCATCGAGAGTTCGCTAACGGCGATTCTGAGTGGGTTGTTCGCTATCGATTCAACAAGCTGGAAGAGCTGGCCTTCCTAGCGGTAGTCGACAAAGTGCAGAAGGGTGGAGCGCAAGAGTTCATCTACCGGGCTACGAAGCCGGCGGTCGACAGCAAACTTTGGTCCGATGTGCCGGGAGCGCTTCAGAAAACCAAAACTTGGAAGACATTCGAGCACCTGTCCGCCTTGGTCAAAGAGGCCATAGTCGCCGGCACCTTCGATATTCGCGACGATAGGCATCTGAGCTGGCTGATCGTGAATCTTGATCGCGAGGGCTTCGGGAATGTAGTCACCGATATGGAAAAGCTGCCGACCCTCATCCGCGAGGAGGAGAAGGGCGCCAAAAAGCGCATCGACGCAGGCGCGAGGCCGCTGACGATGGTGGTGGGGCTCTCGGCAATTGCGCCGATCTTCCCCGTCAAGGATCCATAGCAGGGCCGGAAGGAATTACTTCACAACTGCCTGTTGATGCACTTGCCTGAGGCTCGTACGTTCGATGCGTGGGACGAGCCAAGTCTTCTCGATCAAAACAGGCCAGGAGGCGCCCGATGCGAGCGGGCGAGTTGGGGCGACGGAGCAGAAGAACGTCGCCTCAACTCGCTTCCGCAACCGACGCAGACTCAGCACGCGGGACGATCAACTTCAGACGGTTCCGCGAAGAGATTGACCTGAGCGTGCTGCGGGACCGCAGCGTGCGACGACTCGCGCTCGGACAGTTGACGTCGGCTGCAGGCGACGGGATCGTGCTCGCCGCATTGCCATTTGCGATCCTCGCCGCCGGCGGGACGGATGGTCAGTTTGCGGTCGCCCTCGCCGTGCAGGCATTCACGATGGTTGCCTTTCTTCTGCCCTCTGGGGTGATCGGCGATCGGTTCAATCGTCGTCGCGTACTCGTGACCGCGGACCTGCTGCGGTTCGGAGCCCGTGGCGCGTTCGCTCTACTCCTGATCGGAGGCGAGGCGACGTTCTGGCAGCTTCTTTTCGCACAGGCAGCAAACGGGGCTGGAACCGCTCTCTTTATGACGACGATGGACGGTTTTGTACCGGAGGTAATCAGCGGGGAAAAGCGCCTCTTGAAGGTCAATGCACTTCGCGTTCTGGCGCTTTCACTTGGAATGACGCTGGGTCCGCTGGTGGGCGGGTTTCTGTTCAATACGGTCGGTGCTGCGGCAACCTTCGCCGTAGATGCAGGCACGTTTCTTGCGAGTGCATTGCTGATCTATTCGCTTCCGACGCCGTTCGGAGAGGAAGGAAAGTCGAACCCGATTTCGCTCCGAGCGCTGATGAAAGACGTGGCCGAAGGATGGAGTGCGTTTCGGAAAATACGCTGGTACTGGCATGTGGGGATCGAGTTCGCCGTAATCAACACCCTCGTACTTGCTCCTTACTTCGTTATCGGACCTCACGTGGCGCAGGAATCCCTTGGAGGCTCATGGGCTTGGTCGCAAATCCTCGTCGGTCTCGGGATTGGACAGCTAATCGGAGCGCTAGTCGTTATGCCGTGGGAGCCGCAACGTCCTCTATTGGCTGCAACGTCACTCGTTGCAGCTTGGATCATTCCGCTAGTAGCCCTCGCCGTGCTGGCGCCCATAGGGCTGCTGATCGTCACTGCTGCACTTGGGGGCATCGCAGCCTCGATGTTCGACTCGATCTGGGAAACGGTCAAACAGACCCATACTCCACCTCATCTTCGAGCCCGCCTCGGCTCGTTCGACCATCTCGGGGGTCTCGGCCTTGTGCCGCTGGGGTATCTGCTCGGAGCTGCAGCTATTGGGACCGTTGGTGCCACGGCGGGTCTGATTGGAGGGGCGCTGATCGTGGCCAGCGCCACTGCCTGGATCGTCGGGGATAGGAGCGTCCGTGATTTGGAGTCCAAGGACGATCGGACGGCTGAGGATCGCGACAGAGCCGCAGAAGGGCACCAAGTGCCACAGGTCGCATTAGCGACGTCGGGAATAGAGCGTTGACCTGTTGGGGATGAAAACTGAGACGACAATGCGTTATGCGAATAGTGCCGCGGAGCTGGACATTCTTGAGCCGCTATGGAATGCGCTTCACGAGCATCATTCTGAGGTCGTTCCGGCACTTGGAGGGCAAGCTGGCCCACGTCCGCTCTCTGACGCCTGGAACCACCGACGTGCCAAATATGAGCTGTGGCTGAATGATGCTGAATCCTTCTTCGTTGTCGCCGAGGACAGCCGGACGCCTGTTGGCTATGCCTTCGTGACAATTGGTCCGGGCTATTCGAGCTGGACCACTGGCCGGCTTGCCGAGCTAGAGACGCTTTCGGTGCTGTCGGAACGCAGAGGAACGGGGATAGGAAGCCAACTGCTGGACGCCGTGTGGTCGAAGCTGGCCGAGCGTGGCGTGGATGAGATGGTGATAAGGACGGCCCTCGCCAACGTCAGTTCCCATCGGTTCTATGAACGCCACGGATTTCACCAGGGATTCGTCGTCTACTACGGCAAGCGCGATGGTGCCCTGGAGCAGCCCTAGTCGGCGACATGGACAGAGGCCGCCCATACGAGACGGTCGAGGGGACGGCGTACTGGCCGATGGGATACGAAATTGCCAGGATGCACGCGGGTGTCGCCCGAGCAGCTGAGCAGCTAAACGAACTCGACGGATTCGATCCCATTGTGATGCGGGTGGGAGTGTTCGAGAAGAACGGGAATCCAGTTGGGCACTACCTGTTGCTTCCCGCCGAGCAGGCGAGCCAGTGGCGCGCTATTTCCGAACCCCGGAACGGCGATCTGGGTAGAACTCTCGCCGCGCTGCGCTCGGCTTCCTTAGCTAGGAGTCGGCGGAACGCTCGACGGTCACGGTTGCGCCAAAGCTGAGCTTTAGTTCGAGCACGCTGGCGCAGTCCTCATCCCCTCGATGAACGAATGCCTCGGTATCGGCGGGATCGAGGAAGAAACCCTGGCCGCCGTCGAGCGATACCTTGATCGCGGCGTGGTCCGGTGGCAGCGTCTCGACGTGATCCAGCTCTCCCGAGAAGGCACAGCCGAAAAACTCCCCGTAGACGTTGATGGTCACATTGATTTCGGCCCCTATCAGCGCTTGAAGGCGTACCAAGGCGTCTCTGAACGTGGTCGGTTGAAGCGCGTCCATAGGCGCTAAAGGCGTTGGCATGGCTAAGTCCCCCCCTCCTCCAACATTTTTCTGACGCGGGCGCGGCCCTCGTCAAGGCAACGGCGAACCTTTCTCGTGCTCCAGCCGCGCAGGTCGCGGATCTCCGCATAGCTGCAACCCAACCCGAGCAAGATGAGCGCCACGCGCTCGTCCGGTTTCAGCAACTCAATTGACTCGATCAGCTGCTCCGTTTCCTCCGCTCGTTCCACGAGCTCAGCCGGACCGAGACCATCATCAGGGACAACTACCTCGATCAGCTCGCCTACTCGGCCACGGCCGATTGCCCATGCGCATCGTTTGATGACGAGGAGCATCCAATGCAATGCAGCCTCGCCCGCGGGGCCGTCATAGAAACGAAGAAACTGAACGCAAGCATCACTCAGGGCGTCCTCGGCATCGTCACGTCCTCGTGAGTGGGAGAGCGCCTGGTGCATGAGGCGAGAATGTGCGACCTGAAGCAAGTTCGAGAGTGCGGTCGCTCGGTAATCCTTCTCCTCGCTCGGGCTTTGCCGCTGGGTGGCCATGCGCCGGCCCCCGCACGCGACAGCGTGCGATCCTCAAGGCGCGTGGCCACCCAGCCAGGCAAAGGCTTACGCTGATTGACCCATCATCGGCTCGCTTGGCGAGAAGCCACGTACAGGGCCTTCACATGCCGTGATTCGTCAAGCGGCTGTTCGAGTTCCCCATCGTGGCCCTGACCGAAGGCATCGAGAAGGGCCAGTCCAGTGTTTTCCAGCGCGGAGAGAACCTCGGCTTCGGGGAAGTGACGCTGACAATGGGTGTGGGCTTCGACCCGTTCGGCGCCGAGTTCGCCATCCACCTCGAAGGTCGCTTCGCAGATCGATCCTGGAGGTTGCTCACGTGAAGCTCTGCCGGTCCAGATCAAGCGATCTCCGCCGTGCTCGACAACATGCCTTTCTGCGAAGAAGGTCCGGTAGGTGAAGAGAGTGTTCACGTCGAAGGCGAGCAAGGCGCCGTTGGCGAGATTTCTGTGCATCCCGTCGAGCGCGGCCTCAAGCTCCGCGCGATCGGCCATGTAGTTGATCGAATCGTTCAGCGACCAGACGAGATCGAAGGTCCCGAAGCGGGGCAGCTAACGCATGTCCGCGATCTCGAGCCGTGCGCGCTCGCCGATCTTCTCCTTGGCGATGTCGACCATCGCGGGGGAGATGTCACAGCCGACCACATGCCAGCCCCGCTCAAGCATGGGAATCAGGCTCTCGCCGGTGCCGCAACCGACATCGAGCAGATGGTTTCCGGACAGGCCGTAGCGCTCTAGACGCGGCAGGACTTCGCTCAGCCACGGCTCGTAGTCCAGTTCTACGGTGAAGCCGTCGTAGACAGGCGCCAATGCCTCATACGCGCGCAGGGCGGCGTCTCTCGATGATCGCGCAGTTTCCCCTGGTCGTCCCATCGTTGCCAGCCATCACTAAGAGGCTCCAAGCTAGGCATTTAGTTACCACCTAGCCAGAGGCAAGAGCCACAAACCAGGAGCTTCACGGCGGACAGGCACCTAGCGAGCGATGCGCATACCGCGCTCCGCACGACGGGCACGCTGTTTGGAAAGCCGTTGCTGCATTCGAGAAAGGCGAAGCTCTGCTTGTCTTCGGTCGCGGTTGCGAGTGGCATCACGCGATTTCGGGCCGAGAGGATGCCCGCTGTCTGAGGTGAGGCCGTAGCGCAGGCGATAGCTGTAAATCGCATGGGCTCCCTCGTTCCAAAGCGCTGCCTCGAGCGGATCTTTGGGACGGGCCCCAAGGCTGTCCTGGATCAACTTTGGCGGGTGAGCGCGTGCCGCCATAACCTCGCGCCGGGCCAGATGATCGAGGCGATCCTCGATCACCACAAGTTCGGCGCGCTCAGCGGGACTGAGGCCGACGGGGCGCGACTCGTGAGAAGCCTCGACCGCCAGCGCGTTGCGCTCCTCTTCAAGGCGGTCAACCTGTTTCGTCGTGCGGCGGTAGCTCGCCTCAAGCCGACGTAGATGTCCGTCGTCGGGTGAGCCATCGAACAGACCCGCTCTCTCCTTCGCCAGCTCGCGCAAACGCGCGTTGCCGGCAGCGATGCGCTCGTCAAGACCGTCAAGACGTTCCTGCGTCGGGGAGCGCTCGGTTTCTGCAGCTCGTCGCGCCTCCAATTCGGAGCGACGGTTCGCCAGCTCGCCGGGCACCTTGGCCTCAATCCGCTTGCGCAGACTGATCTCAATCGCGGCGTACTCCTCGGCCGCCCGCTCGGCACCGAACCGCAGCTCGTGGGCCGTGTCCTCAATCTCCCTAATACCTGGGCCAAACTCGGGATCGGTGAACTCGGTGGCGGCAACTCCGTAGGCGAAGATCGGTCCGGTGTTGCGCGAGACCGCGACGGTGAAGTCCTCGCGGCTGATGCCGGAGTCGAGCAGGGCGAAGGAAGAGTCAAACGTCTTGGATTGGGTGGTGTAGGTGGTGAGCGCGTAAGCGTGCTGAATCGCCGCTTCACCGGCCTTCGTCACCTCGTCCAGATAGCGGCGATCGAGGATGACCCCGCGACCTTCCTCGCCGATGCGCTGCAGATAGAGCTGCTGCTTCGCCGCGTCGACGCCGACGACATCCCAGCGTTCGCGATTGGAGACCTTCGACGTGTTGACGCGAGTGACGACGCGATCGCCGACCGCAAACTCCTTGCCGCCGACGACGATGGACTGCTCCCCCACCCTCCCCTCGGCGACCAACAGCTCCCGCGCCCGTTCGTTCAGCTCCGCTACGTCGTGGGTGCGCCGAGCGATCATCACGGCGTCCTCGCCAGCGGCGAAACGCCTGTGCCAGTCGAGCACCTGGGCGTCGAGGGCCTCGGGCAGCGTGTCGGCGATCACGAGGCGGTTTTCCATGCGCAACACGTCGAGCGCGTCTGAGCCGCGCCCTTCGTGGGCGAGTTCGACGATGTAGCGGTCGACTTCGCTGTGCTGGCGGCGGATTTCGCTGAGGACGACCGGCTCGAACTCGTTGGTGAAGTGGCCGTAGAGACCACCGGGACCGACTGCGCCGATCTGCCGCGGGTCGCCGATCTTCACCAGCTTGCCGTCGCAGCCCTCAACCAGATCGGCAAGACGGGCGAGGTAGGGAGTCGGCGTCGCGGATGCCTCGTCCACGACGATCACCGTCCCGTGTGGCAGCGGCGCGAGACCTTGCTCGATCCGCTCATCAATTCGGATCAGGAAGTGCGTGATCGACGTTGCCGGCATCCCGGCGCTTTCTCCAAGCTGACCGGATGCGCTGCGCGCCGTGGCGACACCAAAGCCCCGGAAACCGTCCGCCGCCCAAGCCTCCTGCGCCGCCTTGAGGGCCGTCGTCTTGCCGGCGCCGGGCAGGGCGGCGACCGCAACGATTCGCTCCCCTCCAGTGGTGAGGCGCCTGACCATCGCCTTCTGCTCGTCGCTCAGGTAGCTGTGGCGGTCGAGGACGGCCGCAAGGGTCGCGCCGTCGACCACGGCCGCGCCCGCCTTCTCCCCCTTGCGGGCCGTCGCCATGAAGCCCTGCTCCAGCTCCCACAGACGCGGCGTCGTGTAGTAGGTCGAGTCGAGCGGTCCAGCGCCCCGGTGAATCTCGATCAGCCGCTCGCCGGCGATCAGGGACTCAACGGCTCGCTCCAACACGCGGGCGTCCGCTCCCTCGTGCAGCTGATTCGCGAGCGCAGCGAGCAGGTCGCGGCGGTCGAAGTGGGAGTGGTGATCCTCGAGGTCGGTCAGGGCGCGGTCGAGGTCGTGGGAGCGAATCGGCTGCGGCTCTCGGCTCCGCGCTCGCGCGAGCATCCGGTCAATGGCCTCTGGCGTGAGGTTGAACTCCGCAGCGCGGGCGATCCACTCCGCGCGCTGCGTGTCGGGATCGACCTCGTAGTCCTTGCGGTCGCGGGTCCGGTAAGCGGCGACTTCGGCGGCTGCCGCCGAGGTATCCCCTCGCTCAGCCAGGGCCTCGACGATCTCAGCGCGCCGTTGGGAGAAGTGGTCGATCACCGGCCGGTCGATCCCCTCGAGGTCGGCGTAGCCGTTGTGTGGCGCCTGCCACGCCGCCCCGAGCTCGCGGGTGACGGCCGCGCGGAGCGCCGCCTGGTAAATGTGGCCCGCCGCTTTGGCATGGAGCCAGAAGGGAGTGCGTCCCTTCGGCGCCGCCAGGCTAAGCCAGCGACCGTCCGAGACGGCGCGGGTCATGTTGGACGTGACGAGATGGGTGTGCAGAGCGGGGTCTCCTGCGCGCGAGGAGCGATGGCGGAAAGCCATCGCCACGAGCCCGGCCCCGGGCTCGATCGACTTGCCACCGTGGCCGCGCTGCACAAAGCAGGCGTTTCGCTCCAGGTACTCGACCCCCTGAGCGACGGCGCGGTCGTGGGCGCGCAGGATGCTCGCGCGGACCTCCGGCGAGCCGACCGCATAGAGCAGGGAGACTGACTTCGGCGCGCTGAAGCGCACGTCGTAGCCGAGGATCGGATCAAGACGACGCTCGCGCCCGTCGGCGTCAACGAACTTGCGCGGTGCAGGTCGGGCAACGAGCACTTCTCCGGTACCGGGGTGTTTACCTGCGAGGACAGCCGCGTAGGCATCGCGGTCGACGTCGCCTGACAGGTCGAGCTCCGCGGCCAGCTCGCCCATCCACTCCCCCGGCGCCTCGCCGGGTTTCGTGTAGTAGTCCTCGCCGCCTTCCGCCACGGCGTTGATCCAGTAGTTGGCGTTCCTGCGCCCGATCTTCGTCACTCCGACCACGCCCCTGATGTCGATGGCGCGGCCCGTTTGCATCGGCTGAACCGGGACGGTTCCCAGTGTGTCG
Organism: uncultured Solirubrobacterales bacterium; assembly: GCA_963718755.1. Taxonomy (GTDB): domain Bacteria; phylum Actinomycetota; class Thermoleophilia; order Solirubrobacterales; family 70-9; genus VRUE01. The sequence goes on along the minus strand of OY970376.1, from coordinate 1,511,382 downwards.
GGCTGTGGGGTTGTGGTTGTGAGGAGGGTCTGAGCTGGTTGCTTCAGGGCCTCGTTTCGGTGCCTGCTGAGCTCTGGATGCTTCCTGGTGCTCTGCCTTGGGCTCTTTCGCCTTTGGCTTCTTGGCTTTGGCTGGCTTTGCTGGGTGCTTGGCTTTTTCGCTGGCTGGCTGCGCGCGAGCGCACGGCGAAGCGCCCGCGACGCCGAAGGCGCGCGGGCGCGGAGTCGCCGGGAGGAGCTGCTTAGCGCAGCTGCGCAGCCGCCCAGGTCGCCGCCTCGGCGAGCACTTCGCCGTGGCAGGGACCCGGCGCGCACCAACAGCCGAGCGTCTTGCCGGCGAGCGCGGCGAGCCGATCAAGCGGCAGGCGTTCGGAGCGGATCTCCTCCCAGAGGTGGCGGCGGTAGCGCTCGATCGCCTCCTCGACGGTGGGCACGACGATCACGCCGGGAACCCGGCTCGGCCGGTGCGAGTAGGGGTTGCCCCACTCGCCGAGGGCGCCGCTGGCCGGATCACGGCCGCGCCCTATGTAGATGTCATAGGGCGCTTGCTTGCAATGGACTACGGCGGCACTCATGGTTCGCGAACCTGGATGCACTCGTCTTCGGCGATGGCGATCATCTGCGCGGTGCCCGGCCCGCCGAGCGGGTAGGCATAGACGTAATCCGGTTCGAGTCGAGCCATCGCCTCGTTTCGACGGTAGCCCGCCGAGCGCCCGTAGTGGTCCCACAGCGCCGGGACGATGGCGACGTGAAGGCCGAGGCGCTGGGCTTCTTCGCGGGCGATGCGATCCGCGCCGCGAGCGCCGCCCTCGATCACCACCGAGCCCTCCGGCAGCGATTCCAGGTCGCGCCGGATTCGCTCGCGGTCAGTCCATTCGCGCGAGCCGCAGAACAGGGCGACGACAGGGGCGGCACTCATGCCGCCACCCCCGCCCGCTGACGCAGCTTCACGCGCTTGTCCACCAAGACCTCCTGCCGGAGAGCGCTCTTGCGCTCGGGTCCGAGAACTCCGACACCCTCGATCAAGTCACCCTCGCGCAGGCCGTAGGCGCAGCGCTCGGCCTCCACGCCTCTCAAGTAGAGGGAAACCCTGGGTGGCTTGCTCGCCGGACCGGCCGCCTCACCGATCACCAGGAGACGACAGACCGCAATGCCCTCGTCAGAGTGTGCGAACTCCGGTGGCTTCGCGAGCCATCCTCGGGCAAAGGTCCGAATGACCGGCTGATTCCCGTTCGCTGCCTGTGCTCCGTTCTGATCTGCTGCCATCGCTATCGCTTCCTTTCTCGCCCCGCTGGGCCTCGTGCTTACTTGCCTGCCCAAAAAGCGAGGGACATCCGGCCCGCGCACCGGAGCGAAGCGGAGGGGAAGGGGCGAAGCCCCTTGCGCGGGACGGTGCCCGAGCTACGCTGAATGCAAGTGAGCGCGTCCCCAAAAGACGGCCCCCAGAGTCGGCCGTTTCATCTGTGTTGTCGCGATGACCCCGACGACCTCGAATAGCACGACAAAGCCCGGTGTCTCCACCGGGCTTTGTCGCTGGTGCGATGGCGGTTAGAAGGGGATGTCGTCGTCCCCTCCGCCCGCTCCGACGCCCGCCGGCTGCCGGTCCCCGGGATCCGGGTCCGTCGCGCTGGGGGTGTCGCCGCTCGGTTTGCTGCCGAGGAACTGCACGTTGTCGGCGATGATCTGAACGGCCTGGCGTTTGCCGCTCCCGTCTTTGGCCTCCCACTCGCGCCAGTCGAGCCGGCCGTCGATCGCGACCGGACGACCCTTGGCGAGGTACTGACTGCAGTTCTCGCCGTGAGCGCCGAAGACGGTGACGTTGAAGTAGTTGGGCTTGTCGACCCACTCCCCCGTCGCACTGTCCTTGCGTCGGCTGTTGACCGCGACGCGCAGCTCGCAGACGGCGGTGCCGCTTCCGAGGTGGCGCAGTTCGGGGTCCTGGGTCAGGTTGCCGGTGATGACTACGACGTTGATGTTCTGTGGCACTTCGGGCCTCCTTGAGAGGTGTTCGATTGACGAGCCCAGGTAGGGCGCGCGACCGAATGCGCGGAACCGGAGCCGAAGGCGGAGGGGAACCCCCCTTGCGGGGGTTGAAGTGCAGGCGGCGCGTGCCACCCTGGCGTGAGGAAATTCGGACTCCTCTCGGAGGCGCTATTGCTTCGTGTTGTCCTCGAGCTCGTCCACATCGCGGACCGGCAGGCCGATCGCGCGCAGGATCGTCGCGATGCTTTCGGGGGTCTCGGGAGTCCACTCCTTGCCGTCGAGGGCGGCATGGATCGCGTCGAGGGCGGACTCGTTCAAATCAGCGCGTCGCTCATCTGCCTCCCGTTGGGCTTGCTCGCTGCCTTGCTCGGCTTCGGCCTGAAGGCGGGATACCTCGGCTGCCTCTAGGGCGAGCCTGACGGGCTCTTGCATGACTGGTCCCTTCGTCGTGGTTGATCGAGCTGGAAGCTCGATTGGGGTCGCGGCCCGGAGGGGCGGCCTTCGGATCCGGGCTAGATGCGGTCGAGCGTTCGGGCGTAGTTGCGGAGCACGTCGCCGCTCGGCGGTTCGGCCGTTCCCTCACAGCCCTCTTCGAGGTAGCGGGCAATGTCGGTGCAGCGGCCGGCCGGCCGGCCGCGGAGGTGGTCCGCGGCGCTGCGCACGCGAAGCACGGCTTCCCAGATCGCGTCGGCCCGCATGTAGGGGTCGTCGATCAGAGCCGCGGCGCGGAGGGTGTCGGCGGCCTCGGCGGTGTGCTCTCCCGCGAGGTCGGTCACGGTTCCCCTCCGGGTTGCTCGCCCTTCTCGTGGTCCTGGGCGAAGTTGTCGAGGAGCATCTGCAAGACCTCGGTCGGCACTCGGTCTTCGGCGATCATCGCCTCGACCTCACTGCGGACGGCGGAGTGGTCCAGATCGTCGTGCGCCTCCTCTCGGGAGTAAGGGCCGATGCGCTCCCCGGCCGACTCGAGGTAGAAGACGCCCTCGTCGTGTTCGACCGGCGTCCAAAGGCCCTCGCGCTCGGCGAAGAAATGGGTCGCGGCGCTGCTCAGGATCAGCTCGGGCTCGCTTTCGCCGATGCTCGCGAGCCAGTGCAGGACGTTGGCGACGGTGTTGATCGCGGCCTCGCGCTCACCGTCCTCGGCGCGGTCGACGGCGCCAGCGTTGACTGCGGCGCGTCCGAATTCGGCGCGTTGCTTCAGGTCCATGAGGGCCTCCTTGGATCGGCCCGCCCCCAGCGGGCGAGCGGTCGCCGCCGCAACCGCACGGCGAAGCCGTGCGACAATCGGCGAGGCGCCGCGGCGCACGGTCCTAGAAGAGGGTCGGCTCGCGAACATGCTCGGCGTCGGGGGCGCCCGTTTCGTCCAGGGGAACCCAGGAACGGGTCCAGCCCGGCTTGTAGGTGGTGGCGCCCGCTCCCTCGCTTCCCTCGACGGGAAGCATCTTCTTGATGCGCATCCAGCGGGCCGTGGCGATGGGGGGCTTGCCGCAGGCGGGCGGCGGCGCGGTGCAGCCCTCCTTGTAGTTCCACGGATCGCACATCACGCCGCGTTCGCCGTGGCCGGAGAAGAAACGCCCGCCGCAGCCCGGACACTTGTAGCGGCCCTCCTCGTCGCGCTCGGGCTCGGGGCAGGTGGCCGGGTCGTGGCCGGGAAAGGAAGCGCGCGTGCCGGCGTAGCCCCAGCTGGGCGAGACGGTGCCGTCGGGCTGCTCAATCCAGCTGTGGCCCTCCCCGCAGCTGTGAAAAAGCAGCGAGTCCTGCGGGCACAGCGGCTCGACGGCGAGGTATTCGCGCTCGGACAGCCTCATGGGTGACGCTCCTCGCCCTTGCCGATGCGCTCACGGACGAGCGGCATCGCGTTTGCCAGCGTGGCCAGCGGGTCCTCGGCGCCGACGATCGCCCCCGCGGCCTCGAGCAGCTGGTCGCCGTTGTGGCGAAGGCGAGCGCTGAGGAACTCGCGCTCGCGTGCGATGGCTCGCTCTCCGATCCGCCTCGCGGTCGCGGCGTCGGCCGAGTGGGCCTCGCTGGCGGCGAGCCGCCCAGAGGCGACGGCGGCCAGGAGAGCCGCGATGTCGGTGCGGCTGACGTGGATGAGGTCGGGCTTGCCATTCATGGTCAGCCTGTTAGCTCCAGGTCGCCCGCGACCCGTAGCCGCTGATCTCCTCGGGGCGCACCGCGGCGGCGTCGCCGTGGCGTTCACCCGCCTCGCAGCGGGCCTCGAAGTCTTCGCGGCGGCGCTCCCCGGGGCTGAGGCGCTTGCGCGCCTTCAGGCGGTTGATTTCGGCGCTTGCCTCCGCGCGGGTCTTCGGGTAGGTGATGGACTCCCCAACCGCCAACGCCAGGTCTTTCAAGTACCGCAGCTGTCGGGGTCTCGGCTTGAGATGAAGCTGTGAGTTGGTCATGGCCCGCGAAGAGCGGGCCGGAGGAGGCCGGGCGAGGCCCGGCCGGGGGAGGTCTGCTACGCGGTCAAAGCCATGACCAACTCACAGCTTCATGCCGCGACATCGCCTCTCCGTCTCCTGAGTTCGGCCAACTCGCGGTCATAGGAGCGCAGCTGGGCGTCCCTTGCTCGGACATCCTGAGCGCGGGCCTCGGGACGCTGGCGGAGCTCCTCGAGACTCTGGGCGGTGGCATCGCGGGCGTCTGCAAGCCGGCCGATGCGGCTGGCGAGCGATCCGTAATCACCACGCTCGTCGGCCTCCTCGGCTCGCCGCCGCTCCTCTGGAGTGAGGGAGCTGGATGAGGGCGCGTCCTCCGTGCGCAGCTCGTAGTCGAGCGTCCACCACGAGGGGACGTGGTAGAGGGCGCCGTCATGGGATTTGAACCGCGATCCTGCGACGAACGTGAGGACGCGATGCTCGGTGCCATCGACGAACTTCAACGGCTCGGCGAAGGCGGCCGTCTGACCGGGGGTCGGGCGACCACGCTCGATTCGTGCTCGGCATCGGCTTCGCCACTCCCGAGCGTGCTCGTTGCTGGGTTCGGTCAGGAGGTCGAGGATGCGCTCGGGGCAACAGTCCTCAGCCGGCCCCATGTCCTCGCTGATCGGCTTCGTGTAGAGGATGCCGCCGCTGCGCTCAGCGAGGAGGACCAGGCCGAAGATCTGCTTGCCGTCGGCGGATCGCACGGCCGCGTAGATGACAGTCCCGTAGCGGGCCGTGTCGATGACGCGGCTGGCGAACTCGTCGCCAAGCTCGAAGGCGATCGCCGCGAGGCTGGTGAACGGGACGTCTAGTTTTCCGCCAGTCCAGCCCATCGTTACTCCACCTTCTCCACGCAGACGAGCGGGAAGCTGACGCACTTGGCTTGTTCCTTGCCAGTCGCGCGATGGATGCGGTCGCGGTCGCCGGCCTCCAACTCGACTAGAACGCTCTCGTCGTTGATGGAGATGACGCGGCCTCGCGCGTTCATGAACCTCCTCGGTGAGATCGTCGGGCCGACCGCGATCGTGTCTCCCTCCGAGAGACCCTCGGCCCGGTCGATCCGCTTGGCCTTGGATGCGTCGAGCGCCCAGCCGTCGCCGACGATGTGCAGGCCGATCTTCGAGCCGACCTCGTATGGGCTGAGAGCCCTGGCGATCCACTCAACCTGCTTGAGCAGTTTTTTGGGCGTGATGGTCTGAGCGCGGTCCTTGGCGCCGGTGTTGACGGCGAGCGCCACGGTCGAGTAGTCGGCCTCCGCGACGATGCCCCCGTCAGGGACCGCTTCGCCCGAGAGCGTCTCGAACGTCGTCTCGATCTCCTGGGGCAGAACGAGGATGCTGGCGGCCGTCGCCTTCTCGGCGTCTTCCTTCAGTAGGACTCTCATCGAAAGTCTCCTTGACGTAGGTGGCGCCCGCCGTCTGCGGGAGCCTGTTGGCCCCGCCCCTGCACGCGAAGCGTGCGACCCTGGCGGGGCGGCTCCCGCAGAGGGCGGGTCAGCCGGTCTCGTCGAGGTGGCGCTGACGGTCATCGGGTCGCCTCCGCGATGCCCTGGCGCATGTAGGAGGTGTGTAGCTCCAGCTGCGTCGGGTCGCCGCCCAGGTCGATCGCTTCTTCGGCGAGGCGGCAGATCAACGGGACGGGCGAGAACTGCTCGCCGATGCCGTCGAAGCCGTCGCGGTCCTCGGGCTCGCCGTAGACGTGGCCGTAGTAGTCGAGGTAGTGGTACGCCGTGGCCAGGTCGCGGGCACGAGCGAGGCCGAACTCGACCTCGCGCTGCTCTTGGCGTCCCTTGAGAAGCTGCGCCCAAGTGGCGAGGAAGCCGTCGATCTCGATCCCTCGCGAGGAGGACATGAGCGTGGGACTCGACGGGCCGGCGCGGCCGCCGCAACAGCCAGTTCCGCTGCAGCGGTCGAGATCGAGGATGGCGCGTCCTGCCTGCTTGTAACGAAGCTGCTCCTCGGCGAAGTCGAGGGCTGCGGGCCAGGCGGCATCGTCGGGAAGCTTTGGTGGAGCCGGTGGGAGATGGCGGTGTGGGAACAGCGGCTCGTCGGGGTTGCCCTGGGCGTAGGCGTTGGCGCCCAAGTAGAGCACCGAGCGGCAGATCGGGACTGCGATCGGGTCGTCGCTTGGCGGCGCGAGAAGATTCAGCTGGCCGCTCACGGTCGCTCGCCTCCCAATAGTCCGCGACCCGGCTTCATGCCGGCGCGAACAGGTCGAGTTGCTCTCCGGGGTCGGTCGACGCTTCGTACCAGGCAACCGTCTTCGCGCCGGAGTCGCCGTTGGATGGCTGGCGGATCGGGACGAAACTCGCCTTGAGGCTCGTGGTCGCTTCCCAGGCCGCCTCGATGTCGGCCTCGGCGATCTCCTCACCGGTCGGCTTTACCCCCTGCTTGCGCAGCTCCCGCAAGAACTCCTCGCGGGAGATCGGCTGCTCGGGCTCATCGACCAGCTGCCCGTCGAGGGCGAGGTCAGCGGCCTTCGCCTTCTGGCAGAGCAACTCCCACTTGCGCGGGTCGAGCGAGCCGAGGGTGAGCGCGACGTAGACGGAGACCGGGCCGGGCGAGGTCAGCCGCCAGGCGCGGGCGATGAACTGATCGAACATCTCGTAGGAGAAGACGAGGCCGGTCGCGATCACGCAGGAGGCCGCCTCGAGGGAGTGCCCGAGACGGATCGAGGGGATGCCGCAGCAGAGAACCTGGGTGCGGCCGGTCTTGAACGCCTCGATCGCCTTCGCGCGGCGGCGGGGATTCATCGTTGCCGCCTTGCCGCCCCGCTCCTCGACGATGTGTGCCGCTTCGACTCCCTTTTCGCGCAGCCGCTCGCACAGCCAGCGGCCGGTCTCGATCAGGTCCGAGCCGATCAGCACCTTCTCGCCGCGCTCGACGTGTTCGAGGGCGACCTGGAGAACCTTCAGGTTCTTCGGCGTCCAGTTGGAGTGCGGGAAAGCCTCCAGCGGCTCCCAGCCGCCGAGGTCGGGATCGGCCTCTGGCAGGGTCGTCGCGTACTCCAGCTTGGTCAGCTGGCCGAGGCCGGCGGCGAAGCGTTCGACCAGCCCGTCCACCTTCAACATCGGGTGGCCGGGGTGCTTCCAGGCGAAGTAGCGCTCGAAGGTCGAGCCCGAAAGCCAGAACTTGTAGAGGTCGAGCTGCGCTTTGCCCATCGGCGCGGCGATCGTCCGCGTGGTGCGCGGCGGCAGCTCGCCCATGTGCTGCTTGCGGCGCCGGACCATCGCGCCGGAGAGCAGCCGCCACAGGCGCGAGACGTTCGTCACCTGGGGCAAGACCTTTCGCCCTTCTCGCTTGCCGGCTTTGCGGAAGTACTCGATGACGCAGAAGTCGGCCTCGAACTTCGCCCGGCCGCCTTCGTAGTCGAAGGGGAAGCGCAGGGTGGCGTTGCCGAGCGTCCACCACAGCAGCCAGAAGACATCGTTGACGTAGTTGGAGATCGGCGTGCCGGTGAGCAGGAAGCGATAACGGGCGCGCAAACCGCGGATCGCCTTGGAACGCAGGCTCTCGTTGCCCTTCGCCAGCGTCCCCTCGTCCACGACGATCACGCCATCGGCGAAGGCGTGAGCGAGGTAGTGCCCTGCCGTCTTGACCCGCAGTCGCTTGTGGACGTAGTGGCAGCGTTCGCAGACGTGTGGGCTCTGCCGCTGCCAGCCGGCGTCGAAGGAGGCGAGGCAATTGGGGCAGAACTCCTCGGTGGTCAGGGCAGTGCGGCCCTCCTCCTCGTGCTCGGCAACCGATGCGCTGACCGGCGCCACCGGCAGAGGCTCATCGGCGCGGCCGATCAGCGAAAGCACCTCGTAGTGGGTGATGTAGAGGCCGTCGCCTCCCGCCTTCAGGTGGCGGGCGACGGCGCGAGCCTGGGCGGGCGTCGTGATGTGCTCGGGCTCGACACCGTAGAAGCGCCTGATCTCGCGCTTCCACTGCAAGATCAAGTCCTGGGGGCAGACGATCAGCGCCTTGCGCGCGGCACCGCGCTCCCACAGGGCGTGGATCAGGGTGGCGCCGCCGAGGCTCTTGCCTCCACCCTGCTCCCAGCCGAGCACCCCGGAGCCCTTGACGACGAGGCGGGCGAGATCCTCGAGCTGCCATTCCTCGACCTCTGAGGTCTTGAACTCGAAGTCGTGTCGCTCGGCGAGCTCGCCCAAGACGCCGCGCGCTTCGGAGACCTGCTCCGGGAAGCGGCTGCCGAGGTCTCCGGGGTCGGGCAGCTCGAAGTGCTCCAAGAGGTAGGCGACATCGGATGCGGACTCGTTGAAGACGTGGCCGTCGATGTCGACGCGGAGCACCTTCGCCTCGTGCTCGTACTTGCGGATTTCGACATCGCCGTTCCGCTTCTGATGGGGCCGTTCGGCGTGGGTGATCTGCACGTCGCTTGAGGTCGTAAGCGGGTAGCGCTCGCCGGCCTCGAAGCCGCGCTCGGAATCGGAGGCGATGCAGAGGATCGAGTCGAGGTCATCGAGGAAGGCGAGCCGCTGCTGCGGGCGAACCTCATAGAGCGGGCAAACGGCTTGCTCGGCCTCGACCGTGGCCGCTTCGATCGCCTCGCAGAGCGCCGGCTCCAGCGTGAGGGCGTCTTCGGAGGCGAGGGTGCGCAGCTGACGCCACTCGCGCAGGTTCAGCGCGAAGTAGGTGGTCGGCTGCCCGTTCAGCCGCTCGACCTCGCGCAGGCCGCGGCGCTGACCGAGCGCGAGGCGAGCGAACGGGCTCGGCCGCGCGGAGACGCGGTTGCCTTTCAGCTCGAGGTCGTAGCGCTGGCGTTTGGCCTCCTCCTCGGTGCGGCGGCGCGCGAGCTCTTTGGAGACCGTCTTGAAGGTCTCGGTCAGCGCAACCCGGTAGCCGCAGCGAGCGTGTTCGGGGATGTAGCCCGCGACTTCCAGGCGCTCGTCGCGGATCTCCTCGGCGAGTCCCGGTAGCTCGTCCCGCGAAGCCTGGAGGGTCAGCGGTCCTCCCTCGCGGGGTTCCTCGGCGCTCTCGGCGAGAACGAAGAAGGCGATCACGCAGGGCAGCTCGACCCCCTCGAACAGGTCCTTGCACTCGACCAGCGCGTAGACACCGGCGGCGTCGGGTCGCGACATCACGTCGCGGGCGAAGCGGTCTCGCCCGGCGATGAAGGCACCCGCGCCGCGCTCGGCGAGCAGCGCGTTCGCCATGCGCCAGGTCGCCACCATCGAGTTCTCCTTGCGGCCGTTGATCTGCCAGTCGAGACCGAAGGGCGGGTTGCAGGCCACTCGCGGGAACTGCGTCCGCACCAGGCGCAGCAACGGGTACGCGCGCCGCACGTCGCCGTGGATCGGCTCGTAGGCGCCAGCCTTCACCTGATCGGCGTCGATCTCGATGCCGAAGCGGAAGTCTGGGTCGACCCCGGCGAGCAGCGAGCCGTCGCCAGCGGTCAGGTCGAGCGTCGAGTGCTCGCGACCATTGACCGCGGCGATTAGCTGAGCCGCCTCGGGCGGCGAGAAGAACTGCTGGAGCCCCGCCACGGTGTTGCGATCGCCGCGGCTTGGACGAAGCAGGGAGGGCGAGGAGTCGAAGACTTCATCGGTCATGGCGGCGCCCGTGAGCGCCGAGCGCTTGCCCTGCGTGGGTGCGCTAGCTGGAGAGGTCGAGGGAGGCATGGCCGTCCTTTCACGGAGGGCCCCGCCCTCTGCGGGGCCGATGACGGAGCCCCCGCACGCCCGCTAGGGCGTGCCAACCTGGGGCGGAGTCGGCCCCGCAGAGGCGTTGTTCCGCGCTCCGTCATCGAGCGCCCCCGCTAGGACTCGGGCGGGGGCTGCAGGCCCGTAGCGCTGTAGGCGGTCACCTGGAAGGCGGCGGTGTAGCCGAGCTTCTCGAGCGCCTTCAGCACTTCCTCGACCTCGCTCTCGGAGATCCCCGAGTCGCTTGCGATCTCCTCCTCGCCCTGAGCGCCGTCTTCAAGCGCTCGCAACACGTCGCGCTGGGTGGAGCTCAGCTGCGGCCCGGGATTCTGAAGCTGCCGAACGCCAGACCCGAGCGTCGCGTCGAGCACGTCCTGCGCGTCGCGCACCAGGCAAGCCCCGGAGGCGAGCAATCGGTTCGGCCCGGCCGAGAGCCGGGAGCCAACAGGCCCCGGCACCGCGCCGACATCGCGGCCGAGATCAGCGGCTAGGTCTGCCGTGGCCAAGCTGCCCGAGCGCTCCGCCGCCTCGACTACGACCGTCATCCCCGAAAGCGCCGCCATGATCCGGCTGCGTGCGGGGAAGGTCCAGCGCCACGCTCCGCAACCAGGGGGAAGCTCGGAAACGACGAGACCGCCCTCGCCGATCCGCCGCCACAACGATCGATGGGCCGCAGGGTAGGCGACGTCGGCGCCGCAGCCGAGCACGGCTACCGTCGGCCCGGCGTCCAACGCGCCGCGGTGAGCACAGGCGTCGATGCCGAAGGCGAGGCCACTGACAACGAGGAGACCCGCGCTAGCCAGATCGCGACCTAGCTCGCGCGCGACCTCGCGGCCGTAGGTGCTGGCGCGCCTGGCCCCGACAAGAGTCACCGACTGATCGGGAACGAGGCGAGTCAAAAGCGCAGGGTCGCCTCTGCCGATCAGCGCCCACGGGGCTCCAACTGCATCGCGCAGGCCCGCCGGGTAGCGGGGGTCGTGCTTGCAGCATCCCCAGCATTCCGCCGCGACCAGCTCGGCTTGCAGCCGCTCCTCTAGCAGGGCATCGATCTGGGCGATGAGCTGCGCGGCAACCTTCGGCGCCGCAGCCTCGGCCAGCTCCGTGCTGCCGAGGCAAAGCAGCTCCGAGACGCGCTCGGGCGCTCCGGAGCTGAACTGCTCTATGTATGGGGCGAGGTGCGCCAGAAGTCGCGCGCGGCGTAGGCATTCCGGGCACGCCTGGGGATCGACAGTCATGATCGTCCTCCTTGTCTTGACCCCACCGGGTGCGGGGCCGTCGACGGAGCCCTGCACGCCCGCCAGGGCGTGCCATCCTGGGGCGGAGTCGGCCCCGCCCGGCTCCACACGGAGATCGGTCCACCTATTCGAGAGTCAGGGCAATTCGCTCCAGCTCACCATTCACGAGCGGCACCTCGTCCGGGAAGCGAGCCGCGTAGACCCAATATTCCCAGCGGTTCATCGTGTAGCGGGACGCGCGGATTCGCTCCTCGGGAGTCATCTTGCGAAGTTCGGCGACAAAGCTCTCAAGCTTCCGTTCGGCTTGTTGGCCGTTGAGCCCGGAAAGCTCCTCGTAGGTGAGGGTGCCCTGGGGCTGCTCGACCGCCTGCTCGGCGATGTCGATGGTCTGGGTCATCTCGACCTCCTCGGTCGTGCCCCCGCCCGCTGCGGGAGCCGGTGCCCGACCCGCGCACGCCGAAGGCGTGCCAAGATCACGAAGGGGAGGGCGGCTCCCGCAGCGGGCGGGGGCGGCGGCCTATTTCTGGGCAGCGGAGTCACTCACCCCGTTGTCGAAAACAGACGCCGCTTGCATCGACTTCGCTGCCAGGCAACGCCACTCGACGGGCTTGTGGGATGGGGCCCTCTGATAGACAGACCAGTCGTGGAGCAAGATCGATGGTCGGCCGTCGACCAATACGTCACTGATCTTCTGGTCCCGCACGACCAGGCGCTCGATACCGCGCTCGAGGAGAGTGAAAAAGCGGGGCTGCCGGCGATCCAGGTGTCACCGCCTCAGGGCAAGCTCCTGAGTCTCTTGGCGAAAACGCTCGGGGCGAAGGCGATCTTGGAGTTCGGCGCCCTTGGCGGCTACAGCACGATCTGGCTGGCGCGTGGCCTCTCCGACGACGGGCGCTTGGTTACGTTGGAGATCAACCCAGATTTCGCCGCAGTCGCACGTAAGAACATCGACCGCGCTGGAGTTGGCGATCGGGTCGATCTGCGAATCGGCCCGGCGACCGACCTACTCGTAGACGCCGAGCTGGAGGAAGCCGGACCCTTCGATCTCGTCTTTATCGACGCAGACAAGGCGCGCAGCCCAGATTACTTTTCATGGGCCGTCGATCACACCCGCTCGGGCGGCCTGATCGTCGCCGACAACGTTGTCCGAGGTGGGGCGCTTGCAGACGCCGAGGATGAGGACGCCGCCGTCCGAGGGCAGCGCACCCTGCATGAGATGATGGCGGCCGAGTCTCGTGTCAGCGCGACCACGATCCAGACCGTCGGGAGCAAGGGCTATGACGGATTCAGCATCGCTCTAGTTACGAAGTAGTCCTCCCGCTGTAGTCCGGCCACGGGTATACCTCGAAGGCCAACCCTGACGTGATCTACACCGCGCTCAAGGTGGGCTAATGCCTCGAGCTACGAACGAGTGCCATTGGAACCGTCGCTGAACTTAGTCAGATCACCTGGATCGAGCTTCCAGACAGCCCACGGAACAAAAATGACGAGCGCGCCGAAAAACAGTGCGTCGAGTACCAAGACGGAAATAAGGTCGAGGCCGTAGAGCGTTCCCAGGCACACCCCGGCAACCAAGAGCGCGACAATGACCAAGATCACGCTGTCAGGGATCGAGGTGGGGTCTGAGTTCTTCACGATAGTGCCGCCACCGCGAACGCCGAAAGCGCGACGAGCAGCGCCCACGCGGCGGCAAACCCCGTGATGCGCCGAACGTAGCGGGACAAGAGCTCCATTCGCCGTACGTCCGTGGGCCGGTTGGCCCACTCTACGGTTCTACGCAGTCTCAGCCAAGCTACGGGGACGCCTATCACCTCCGCGACGACGACAGCACCAATAGTCAGCTTGAAGATTTCAGGCGGACCGAAATCAGTTACACCCAGCGGCACCATATCCTGAACTATTGCATGATCTCAGATGGGAGGTGGACGATCCTTTCGTTCTGCTTCCTGGCGGTGCGACGACCCCAATCGTAGACATCGGGTAGGCGTCGCCCTGCCCAATCCGCACCCCTAGCAATATTCCTCATGGCGGTCACCAAGTCCGTGGCGCCCCTAGCGAAGCGATATGCAGCAGAGCACATATCGACACCTGGTATACCGAGCTGGTCACGAAGCCACGGCCCAGGGTCGGTTCCCGGGATGGGTGAGAGGATCGAGTCTGCGGCACCGGCTGCCGTGTTCACAACGTCGTCTTGCGAGCCAATCGGAACAAGACACAGCAACCCTTGACCGAGAACCTTGTCGCAAGGGTCATCATCTTCATCACAATCGATGATTCCTCCGATGCACAAGCCGAGGCCGGTAGGATCGACGTACGTGAGTGGATTGCCTCCGCCGTATGCGTAAGGTTCCCGGGTAAGCTCGGCGAGAGGATCTTTGGTTAGAAACTGCGCGGTCAACGGATCGTACTGCCGGGCACGTAGGTACTGGAGACCAGTGCCCGACGCGGTGTACTGAGCGGCATAGCCGATGGGGGTGTTGGCTGACCCCGAACTCGCTTCGACCTCCCCGTAGGGCGTATAGCTAAAGGAGCCAATCGCTTCACCCGCTTCATTTGAGAGCATCCGCGTACTCCCGAGCTGATCGTGGTGATAGTAGGTAGGCGTTTCGCCGGTGTCGATGTGCGCGATAGGAACCCCACCAGGCCCGTAGATGAAGCTTCGAGTGCCATCGCTGAGAAGGGCTGGCATCTTCCGAGAGGTATCCCACGTCAAGTAGCTCACGGATTCGCCAACCGTGTGGGATGCTGCCAAGCGGCTGCCGTCGTAGGTAAAGGACTCGTTGATTGCGGCAGCTTCGCCTTCTTCCGGGCGAGTTATCGACATCAACCCACCAGCCTGGTCATAGGCATAGGTCGTTGCCGGTCCGCTACTCGGGGTCGCTTTCGTTCGCTCACCGAGCACGTTGTACGTGTAGGCGACCCCTCCGCCTTCTTCGAGCTGGCCTGCCGCGTCATAGGCGTTCGTCGACGTTGGGGTTTTGATCAGGTTGTCGGCTGCATCGAATTCGTAGCTTCCCGCGCTCGATTCGCTCAGCCGACCGTTTTTGTCATAGTCAAATTCCTGTTCTTCGGTGCCCGGTAGTCCCTGCGTGACAGTAGCTTCGATTTGGGCAGCGCTGTCCCGGGCGTAGTTGACTGCCCCCAGGACTTCGCTTTCCTGTTTGAAGGCTGCTTCTTCCATGAAGCCCGCCGCGTCGTATGCAAACTCGTCTTTGCTTCCCGTGGATTCTGGGAAGACGGTTTCAGCGAGATGCGAGTCGGCGTCGTAGCTAAATGACGTCGTGCCACCGAGCCAATCAGTCACAGATTCGAGCTGGCCGGCGCCGTCGAACGAGCGCAGGACGGATTTCCCGTTTGGATAAGTAATCGCGGTTTGCTGATTCGCTAGGTCGTATTGATATTCGACTTGATCACCGTGGCCATCTTCAGCTGCGACGAGACGGCCCAGGATGTCGTATTCAAACGACGATTCGCCAGTCCCGTCCACCATCTCTAGAACGTTTCCATCAGCGTCATATTCGAAGGAAACGTCGGGCGTACCTTCGCTTGAGTAGTCGATGTCCGTCACTCGATCGGCCAAGTCATAGGTATAGGACGTTTCGCGTTCAGCTGCATCGGTAGCAGTCACGAGATTTCCAGCCAAGTCGTATGCGTAGATCTTTTCCCTACCAAGCGGGTCAATGACTTTCGTGACCTGACCAAGGATATTTCGGACGTAGGTGGTCGTCTCTTCGTTCCCATCCGTTTGGCTGGTTACTTGTCCTTCGCCGTTGTAACCCGTTTCGGTTAAATCGCTATTTGGCTTTTCGACTTTGACGAGCTGATCGAGAGGGTCGTAGAAATACGTCGTTGTGTGACCGTTCGCGTTGGTCAGTGTTTCAAGGTTCCCGTTACCGTCGTAGGCGTATTCGACTGCGTGCCCAAGAGGATCGGTCACTTTGATCGGCCTCCCGATCGCATCAAGTTCGGTCGTAGTCGTGAATTCGCTTGCTTCAGCTCCTTCCTCGTTGCCGCGTGGACTCACGGAAGCAATGACCTGAGAATTCGCGTTGTAGGTCCACGTTCCCGTGTCGCCTTCGGGGCTCGTTTCAGCGACCCGATCACCTTGCGCGTTGTATTCGAAGCTCCAGGTTTTGCCAAGCGGATTCGTAACACCTTCTAGATCACCGTTTTCGGCGTGAGCGAAGCTGAACGTCTGATTGGATTCGCTAGGAGCAGGCCTGGAAAGCGATTCGACGTTGCCCTGTTCATCCCGTGTCAGCGTCGTAGTCAGGCCGCCCGGCGTGGTCTGCGCTATGACATCGTGAGTCGCGTTGTACGTCCATTTCGTTTCGTTCCCCGCGGGGTCTTTCATGGACGTCCGGTCGCCTGCTGCGTTATAGCCGTAGGTGGTTTTCCGGCTCGCCGGATCCGTCTGACTCAGCAGTCGACCAGCGCTGTCGTACGCGAACGTTTCAGTCCGCGCTTGTTCAGTTCCGTAGCCGTAGGTAATCGAGTATGGCTGATTGTTGCTCGTGAACCATTGATCCGTGACAGTTCCGGTCGCTTCGTTCGTCACGGTCGTGTGGAACGGCTCGTAGACGAATTTCAGCGTTTGGCCAGCAGGATTAGTTTGCGAAATTACGCGACTGTCTGCGTCGTATTCGTTCGTGGTTTTTCCGCCACGGCCATCAGTCATTTCCGTAATGCGATGTGACCCGTCATATTTGAACTGCCAGCGGGGTTCTTCTTCACCAGGCAGCGTGACGGATTTCAGATGTTTGCTTTCGTAAGCGTATTCGATCACATGCCCCATTGGATCTTCTGCGCCTTCGATCAGCCCTTCCCCGTTGTAAGTGAGCACGATCTGCCGGGCCGAGGGGTCGGTAATGGTTTTCAGGCGACCTGATCCGTCGTATCCCAACGTCGTTTTGTTCCCGTTGCGGTCAATGACGTCCGTGAGGCGTCCGCTGCCAGAAAACTCATAGAGGGTCTGATCAGCAAGAGTCAGCGCGTAGCCGGCTTCAGCGTTCCCGCTCAGAGTCTCTTGGCTCCAAGTCGGCGCCGTGAAGGTGCCCGGCCCGCCCGTAAAGGGAACGGTAGTTCCGTTTCCTCGAATGAGCGTGACACGTTTGCCTTCTTCTTCGGCCACGAGGCGGTCGCCAAAGGAGTTCGTCCAGCCATAGCCAAAGGCCCCGGGAGAGGAGGCGACGGCAGCTGAGCGAGCACTGTAGCTCCTAGCCAGCATCAATCCAATGCCGCGCCCGCCTACGGCTATATCGGTCTGGGTCTCAAAGAAGTTGCCGGTCGCGCAGTCAACCGGATCGCCGCAGGTGGAGCGCTTACCGAACTTCTGATTCCGGTCTACTTTCACCGGATTTTTGATCACAAGTTTGCCGGTTTTTTCGCCGATTTTGCCAAAGTTCGCGAAGTTGATATCCACCTGCGTTTTGCCGGTCCCGGCCGTCTTTTCAAACGTCCCCTCATTGAGGATCAGCGGCGCTTCGCCCGTGCCTGGAAGGATTTGCGGAAAGCTCGACTCGGAGTTCGCTTTGAACGTCCCTTTGTTTTCTATGAAGGCACCTTTAATACCCTCGATTCTCCCCTGGGCAAAGGTAAGGGTTCCCTCATTGATAAGCGTACGTTCGGTGAGCGCCAGATCATTAGTCGTGTTGATTTCTGATGTGGCGTTTGGTTTTAGGATCGTCCCACCTACGCCGCTCATGTCGACCGATTTGGTGCCCGTCAGCGCGAAGGAGCTAGTCACGTTTAGATCGGCCGGGCCTTTCAAGGTTCCATCAGTCATCGTGAGAGAGTTCACCGTCGAAGGTTCACCGTCGAGATGGGCAGTACCGCTGTGCATGGTGAGAGTTTTCACTTCAAGCGGATCGTCGGTGAAGTAGCTCCCGGACTGGATCGTCAGGGTGCCTTTTGCATTGTTCATACCGTTGCTGGTGCTCAATTTCGCTCCGGTGATTTCGAAATTTCCGGAGTAGAACGTTCCGGAGCCCATCGCGAATTCGCCAGTAAAGGCAAAGATGATTTTGTTTCCTTCTCCAGTCGTGAAGGAGTTTGCGCTATTACCAGCACCCCCGTTGCTGAAGCCGATATCGCCGCTTTTCGCTTCGACGCTGCCGCCGTTGTTTTCGAATTTGACGCCGACGGTGGTTTTGCCACTGCCGGCGGTCTTCTCGAAGACACCGTTGTTGACAAAGGTCGAGGCCCAGATCCCGGGCCTGATCTCGGGGTTGCCTGACTGCGAGTTCGCTTTGAAGGTGCCGATGTTTTCGATCACCGATTTCGGCATTTCGATGACACCGCTGGCGAAGGTGAGCGTGCCTTCGTTAACGAAGGTGCGTTCGTTCAAGAGGAGCGTGTTGGTCGAGTTGATTTCGCTCGTCGATCCCGGTTTGAGAACGGTTTTCCCACCGCCGCTCATGGTCACCGATTTGGTGCCCGTCATCGCGAAGGAGCTGGTGACGTTCAGCGTGCCGGGGCCGGTCAAGGTGCCGTTGCTCATCGCGAGCGAGTTGACGGTCGACGGTTCGCCTTCGAGTTTGACCGTGCCGCCGCTCATAGAGAGGGTATCCGCTTCGAGAGCGCCACTGGCAATCGTGAGCTGCCCAGAGATGACATTGAGGGTGCCAGCCGGGAGAAGCGAGAGACCGTTAGAGACAGTCACGCTCGCACCCGTGAATTCGAATACACCAGAAAAAGAGGTGCTCGGTCCTATCGTCCAGTTACCGGTGAACGCGAAGATGATCTTCTTGCCTTCAGCGGCGGTGAGGGAGTTGGTGCCGCTGGAGGAGCCGCCGTTGCTGAAGCCGATATCGCCGCTTTTCGCTTCGACGCTGCCGCCGTTGTTTTCGAATTTGACGCCGACGGTGGTTTTGCCACTGCCGGCGGTCTTCTCGAAGACACCGTTGTTGACAAAGGTCGAGGCCCAGATCCCGGGCCTGATCTCGGGGTTGCCTGACTGCGAGTTCGCTTTGAAGGTGCCGATGTTTTCGATCACCGATTTCGGCATTTCGATGACACCGCTGGCGAAGGTGAGCGTGCCTTCGTTAACGAAGGTGCGTTCGTTCAAGAGGAGCGTGTTGGTCGAGTTGATTTCGCTCGTCGATCCCGGTTTGAGAACGGTTTTCCCACCGCCGCTCATGGTCACCGATTTGGTGCCCGTCATCGCGAAGGAGCTGGTGACGTTCAGCGTGCCGGGGCCGGTCAAGGTGCCGTTGCTCATCGCGAGCGAGTTGACGGTCGACGGTTCGCCTTCGAGTTTGACCGTGCCGCCGCTCATAGAGAGGGTGGCGGCTTTCAAGAGTCCACTGGAAACCGTGAGCTGCCCAGAGGAAACAAAGAGCGTGTCGCCCGGAATTTGAAAGCCTCCGCCCGCAGTTACGTTTGCTCCGGTGAGTTCAAAGTTGCCGGCATAGCTCGTGCTCGAGCCCAGCGTCCAGTTACCGGTGAACGCGAAGATGATCTTCTTGCCTTCAGCGGCGGTGAGGGAGTTGGTGCCGCTGGAGGAGCCGCCGTTGCTGAAGCCGATATCGCCGCTTTTCGCTTCGACGCTGCCGCCGTTGTTTTCGAATTTGACGCCGACGGTGGTTTTGCCACTGCCGGCGGTCTTCTCGAAGACACCGTTGTTGACAAAGGTCGAGGCCCAGATCCCGGGCCTGATCTCGGGGTTGCCTGACTGCGAGTTCGCTTTGAAGGTGCCGATGTTTTCGATCACCGATTTCGGCATTTCGATGACACCGCTGGCGAAGGTGAGCGTGCCTTCGTTAACGAAGGTGCGTTCGTTCAAGAGGAGCGTGTTGGTCGAGTTGATTTCGCTCGTCGATCCCGGTTTGAGAACGGTTTTCCCACCGCCGCTCATGGTCACCGATTTGGTGCCCGTCATCGCGAAGGAGCTGGTGACGTTCAGCGTGCCGGGGCCGGTCAAGGTGCCGTTGCTCATCGCGAGCGAGTTGACGGTCGACGGTTCGCCTTCGAGTTTGACCGTGCCGCCGCTCATAGAGAGGGTGGCGGCTTTCAAGAGTCCACTGGAAACCGTGAGCTGCCCAGAGGAAACAAAGAGCGTGTCGCCCGGAATTTGAAAGCCTCCGCCCGCAGTTACGTTTGCTCCGGTGAGTTCAAAGTTGCCGGCATAGCTCGTGCTCGAGCCCAGCGTCCAGTTACCGGTGAACGCGAAGATGATCTTCTTGCCTTCAGCGGCGGTGAGGGAGTTGGTGCCGCTGGAGGAGCCGCCGTTGCTGAAGCCGATATCGCCGCTTTTCGCTTCGACGCTGCCGCCGTTGTTTTCGAATTTGACGCCGACGGTGGTTTTGCCACTGCCGGCGGTCTTCTCGAAGACACCGTTGTTGACAAAGGTCGAGGCCCAGATCCCGGGCCTGATCTCGGGGTTGCCTGACTGCGAGTTCGCTTTGAAGGTGCCGATGTTTTCGATCACCGATTTCGGCATTTCGATGACACCGCTGGCGAAGGTGAGCGTGCCTTCGTTAACGAAGGTGCGTTCGTTCAAGAGGAGCGTGTTGGTCGAGTTGATTTCGCTCGTCGATCCCGGTTTGAGAACGGTTTTCCCACCGCCGCTCATGGTCACCGATTTGGTGCCCGTCATCGCGAAGGAGCTGGTGACGTTCAGCGTGCCGGGGCCGGTCAAGGTGCCGTTGCTCATCGCGAGCGAGTTGACGGTCGAAGTCCCTTCGCTTCCGGGCCGCATCAGTCCAAGGGAACCACCCGTGATTTTGAGGCCTCCTTCTCCTTGAACCTCCGCAGCCACTTGAGAGCTCGTCGTAATTTCGGCAGTGCTCCCTGAACCGATACAAGCAACGTCTTCTGACGTAGGCACTTTTCCGGTCGACCAGTTAGCGCCCGTGTGCCAGGTGCCCGAACTCGGGCCAGTCCAGGTAGTCGTGCATTCGGCGGCCACCGCCGTGTGAGGCGCCAAGATGAAGATGAGCAACGCGACGAGAAGCCCGAGGCAGCTCGGGAGGGTTCTGGTTAGGAATGACCGGACCCTCTCGATCGAAGCTATTGGTCCAATCCCACAAGATCGCCCCTCGGTCTGCATCCCGCTCCCTCCGTCGCTGATTCACCCTGGCTCCCGATGTGCGGCAGATAGACGCTAAGCGTCCTAACCCAGCCGCGGGCGGCACCCTATAGGCACGCGCAAGGTCGTGTCGAGCGAAGTGGACAGAAGATTATGCGTCGGGACTCCCAATAACCGCTAAAACGGCTAACAAACGAGTGCTGAGCCGGGAAGGCTGCGGGGGAGGATGCCACCCCGCCGCCGCGTCAAACCGCGATCTGCAGCACACGGCGCATTGGGTCAGGCCATTGAGGAGCTACGGCGGGAGGCCGGCCTAACCCAGGAGGGCCTGGCGGAGAGAGTCGGGACCGAGTTCAACCGCATTGGGGAGTGGGAGCGAGGGGCAACCGACTGTAGGTTTAGCACCCTTCTTCGCATCGCAAATGGTCTAGACGTTGGGCCTGATGAGATCGTCGCGCGGTTTCAACGCATCATGGATGACAGGGCAAAAGGGAAGTAGGCCCGACCCTCGATGCGGACCGTTTCGACCTCGGCTTAGCAAAAGTTAGCGACCCTCCCACCGAGATGATCCGACTAGAACAACAGGCGGCCCAGATGTATTCTGAGGAGCGGAGAAACATCGGGGGCTCCCGGCAATGCTGTCGTCATGTGTCCTATCGCTGGCGGCAGGGCTGGGAGCCCCTTTGATGAGCGCCCTTGAGCACCCGGACGGATGTCGCAGGCTCGTGGGTAAAGCGAACGGAATGGATCAGCAGTTCTGCGCTTTTCGGTAGGGCTCATTCCAACTTTTATTAGGTGCCCGCTACAGAATTCGGGCATCGGGGAATTCGCACGAAAAGGGCTAAAGCTCGCCCGTAAGCGGTCGATGAATGGGCGGAAATGCTGCCAGTGCCTCGGTGCAAAAGGCAAACCCGCCGTGAGGCGGGGGCGCAAAGCTTGCGGGGCTCCTTTGCGGGAGCCGGCCGGGCTACCACCGGGGTCGACAGACACCACGTGGCTGAGACGCGACGGGGCTCTGGCAAAAACAAGATGACCACAGGAGGTCACTGATGTTTTTGCAGAATCTCCGGGCACGCATGAGCGCCCGACTCAACGGCGACAGCGAGGGCGGCTTCACGCTGATCGAGCTTCTCGTCGTCATGCTGATCCTCGGCATCCTCGCCGCAATCGCGATTCCCGCCTTCTTCAACCAGCGGGACAAGGGCACCGACGCTCAGGCCAAGGCCGCCGTCCGGACCGCCCAGACCTCGATGGAGACGTGGGCGACCGAACACGGTGGTGCCTACAACGATGAAGGCGGCCCAGACGCGCTCGCTCTCGAGACGATCGAGCCGACGCTCACGGACGCGAACCTCGCCGACCCTGTCACCCCGGCAGCTGATGAATATACGGTTTCGGTCGAATCGGATACCACGACCGACTTCAGCATCAGCCGTGACGGCGGAACGGTTACTTTCGACTGTGAACCCGTCGGTGGTGGGTGCCCGACCGGAGGCGACTGGAGCGAGTAGTCGCACTGCTTGATCCGACGTTGGCTGGCATGATCGCTGGCCAGTGCAAAGGGCGGGCCTCCGGGCTCGCCCTTTGCATGTCAATTCGGCCAGGGTCGAAAGGGCTTCTGCTCTACGCGTCGTAAAGTCTCTGCATCAGCCGAGCGCGGCGGCCGTAATCCCGGAGAAATCTGGCAGATTCATCACACCGGCCGCCGCGCTCGGCTGATGCACTTCAGCTGGGGCGAGCGCTCTTTAGTCATAACCGACGCGCACGAGCTTCTGCTCCACAACGCGGTATCCCGAGCGTGAAACAACCCAAGGAAGTCGTAGATCTTGGCGCACCCCGAGCCGGCTGAGTTGACGATCAATCACATCTAGGCTCGCTGGTCCGGACTCGGTAAGTCCCCTGAGCAGAGCATCCACGATTTCCTCGATCTCGACATCGATGATCCAATCGTCCGTCAGGCGAAGGCCCGCGAGCAATAGAAGCAGCGCGCGCCTCTGGGGCGCCCCTTTGGGCATTGCTCGTTCGAAGGGATCGATCGCTGCAAACGCGCGCTCGAGGTCGGGTGGGCGAGCGAGCACGCCAACCCCGTCCTTCAGGGCAGTGACGGCGAGGGACAATCGCGAGCTCTCGTCCCGCATCTGCCGCGCGAGCTTCGCGCTGATCCCCCTCTCGTAGTGCGATACCTGCTCGGCCTTTAGCCCGAAGGCAACGGCCACTTCTGATTGGCTCGGACTCTCACCCGGATCGAGCTTGCGAAGGCGGAACGCCTCGAATCCAGTGGCCCCTTCTATCTCGTCAAAGGCATCCGCGAGGCGGCGTTGTTGTTCCCGAGTATCGAGAGCGTCGGGGGCATCGGCGGGTAGCGGCGGACGGGCCTCCTGGTCCTTCTCGTCCTCACCGAGATAGGCCGCCGCCCACTCGCTGACCACGGTTGCCAAAATCTCCTCGACCGTCCTCTTGCCGAGACCCGGCAACGCAAGGAGGCCGACAGGCGCTCTCGTGGCCAGAGCCCTCAACGTAGCGAGATCCGCTTTGAGGAGGGGATTCGCGGCACGGACACTGAGTCGAATCGAGAAGTTCGGCGCGTCGAAGAGAGGTAGGCCCGGTAGCAGTTCCCCTAGCAGCGAGCTGCGCCATCCCTCATCGCTGAGCAAGCGCTTAGCGAGCTCCTTGGCCTGCGGGCTGCCCGAATCCCGTAGCTCGAGCAGCGCCTCCCTGTCGCTCTGAGGATCGGGTGCCGCGCGCACCAGGCTTTCCGGCTTTTTGAGCTGACCAGGCATTTCGGGGAACGTAGTCCAAGCAGCCGACTGCCACACACAGATTGCCTGCTTGATGCCCAAATGTGGTGCCCACGGAAACCAAGCGCCGAGCCGATCTCGATCGTTGACGACAGCATTGGGCGCTAGAATGCCCTTTGTCGTCAATGCCCCCGGCGGGATTCGAACCCGCGCCGCGCGGCTTAAAAGGCCGCCGCTCTAACCAACTGAGCTACAGGGGCGCGCGGCCCATGGTAGTCGGGCGGCGACCGATGAGCGGTCGAGGTTTGAGTCGCATAGCGGTTCAAACCTCGACCGCGCTCATCAAGAGAGGTCGGGAAGGCCCTCGACGCTGGTCGAGGCCTCGGCGTGGGTGCGGCGGGGGATGCGGCCGGCCCGGCGGGCGGCGTGGCCGGCCTCGACCGCGCCGCGCAGGGCGCGTGCCATCGCGGCCGGGTCCTCGGCGCCGAAGATCGAGCTGGCCGCCATCACCGCGTCGCAGCCGAGCTCCATCGCCAGGGCGGCGTCGGAGGCGGTGCCGATGCCAGCATCGAGGATGACCGGTACCTCGGCCTGCTTGGCGATGATCGCGACGTTGTAGGGGTTGCGGATGCCTGCGCCCGAGCCGATCGGCGAGCCGAGCGGCATCACCGCGGCGCAGCCGGCTTGCTCGAGGCGGCGGGCGAGGATCGGGTCGTCGTTGGTGTAGGGGAGGACGGTGAAGCCCTCGCCGACCAGGGTCTCGGCGGCGTCGAGCAGCTCGACCGCGTCCGGGTAGAGCGTGCGATCGTCGCCGACCACCTCGAGCTTGATCCACTCGGTCTCGAACGCCTCGCGGGCGAGGCGGGCAGTGCGGACCGCGTCGCGAGCGGTGAAGCAGCCGGCCGTGTTAGGCAGGGCGAAGAGGCCGAGCCGGTCGAGCACCTCGAGCACCGAGCCCTTCGCGGCGGGGTCGATGCGGCGCAGCGCGACGGTGACGATCTCAACGCCCGACGCCCGCAGAGCCTCCTCCATCTGCTCGAGCGAGCGGAAGCCGCCGGTGCCGGCAATCAGCCGTGAGCTCAACTGGCGCCCGCCCAGCTCCCAGGTCTCCGCTCCGCCCTGGATCGCCGCCAGGACCTCGACGTTGTGGCCCTCGGCCAGCGCAGTCGAGCCCCACTCGCCGCGTGGCACAACCTCGCCGTCGAGCGCCACGGCGACACCACGTCCTTCCTGCTCGGCGCCGCTCTCGCGCACCGCGTCGGCAAGGGTCGCCCCCTCGGCCAGCTCGCGTGGCTCGCCGTTCAGCTTGATCCTCACGCGGGCACCCCCTCAAGCTCCTCGACCAGGGTCTTGGCGGCCAGCGGCGCCAGCAAGATCCCGTTGCGGTAGTGCCCGGTCGCCCAGACCAGACCATCGACGCCGCTCGGCCCAACCAAAGGGAGGTTGTCCGGCGTGCCCGGGCGCAGCCCGGCGGCGGCCTCGACCAGCTCCATCTCGGCGACCTCGGGCAGCAGGCGGTATGCCTCGCGCAGCAACTCGTGGACGCCGCCCGCGGTGACCGCGATGTCAAAGCCCTGCTCCTCGACCGTGGCGCCGACGACCAGGCGGCCGTCGGGACGCGGCACCAGGTAGATGCGCTCGGAGGCGACGATCCGCCGGCAGGGAGCGGCGCCGTCGCGAGAACGCAACTCAAGAATCTGGCCCTTGACCGGGCGCACCGGCGGGCGGGCGGCCTCGGGGAGCCACTCGGCCTGCCCAGACCAGGCGCCGGCGGTGAGGACGACCGACGCCGCTCGGAGCTCCTCGCCGCTCTCGGTGCGAACGCCGGCGATCCGCTCGCCGTCGTACAGCGCGGCCTCCACCCCGGTTCCGGTCAGCAGGTCCCCGTCCTCCTCGGCCGCAAGTGCGGCGAGGAGCGCATCCGTGAGGGCGCGGGGGTCAACCGAGGCCTCGTCCGGCGCGTGGACGCCGCCGTTGAAGGAGGGAGTGAGGCCAGGCTCCAAATCGCGGCAACGACGCGGCGGCAACCACTCGGCGCCGAGGCCGAGCGAGCGCTGCAGCTCGTGCACGCGCCGCAGCTCCGCCGCCTCGTCGCGGTCGAGCGCGACGTGCAGGGCGCCGTCGCGACGGTAGCCGGTGGCGATGCCGCTCGCCTGCTCGAGCTCGGCGACGAAGCTCGGGTAGAGCTCGGACGCGGCGAGGGTCAGCTTCAGCAGCTCGGGCTCGCCGAAGGCAAGCTCGCCGACCGGCGCCAGCATCCCGGCGGCGACCCGCGTCGCGCCGGCCGGCGGCCTGGATGAGCGCTCCACAAGCGCCACCCGCGCACCCCGCTGCGCCGCGCGCCAAGCACAGGAGAGGCCGATGATGCCGCCCCCGACGATTACCGCGTCATAACTCCGCTGCTCGTAGGTACTGCTGATCATTCTTGCCTCCGCCGGCATTACCCGGATCAGGTCTAGACGGTCGGCGGCCTCGATGCCGCCCTCTCAGCCTCGGCGCCCGGCAGGGCTCCATCGGCTCCCGTTACTCCCCCGATGCTACCCCTCCCCGACCCCCCGCCCCGGGGCGTGTCCGAGTTTTCGGTGGCTATTGCACCCATAACCTCGGACACGCCCCCCCGGCATAATCGGCGTATGAGCCTGGCACCACCTGAGGGACGCGGGCCGCTGCGACGCGAGCGGCTGCGCACGGCGCGCCTCTACTTCGTCTGCGAGGCGCTGCCCGGCGGCCGCGATCCGGAAGCGCTGCTCCAGGCTGCGCTCGGTGGTGGCGTCGACATCGTCCAACTGCGTGAGAAGGAGCTGGGGCGCGAGGAGATTCAGCGCTCGGCGCAGACCTTCCGCCGCCTCTGCGACACCTACAGCGCCCTCTTCATCGTCAACGACGATCCCTACCTGGCGCGGACCTGCAATGCCGATGGTGTTCACGTCGGCCAGGACGATGCGTCCGCGGCCGAGGCGCGCGAGCTGCTGGGGCCCGATGCGATCGTCGGTCTCTCGACCCACTCCGAGCAGCAGCTCGCGGCGAGTGCTGGACAGCCCGTTGACTACGTCAGCGTCGGCCCGATCTGGGAGACGCCGACGAAAGCGGGGAGGCCCGGCGTCGGCCTCAGCCTGGTCGAGCATGCCGCCGCCAACGCCCCCCACCCCTTTTTCGCGATCGGTGGCATCGATCCGACCAACGCCGCCGAGGTCGTTGCCGCCGGCGCCCAGCGACTCGGCGTCGTGCGAGCGATCCGCGACGCCGAGCAGCCGGCCGCGGTGGCGGAAGCGCTGCGCAGCGCTCTGGCGGCCGTCGGTGAGGCGGCGCCCGGTGCCTGACTCGGCGCCGCGCAAGCGCAAGCAGCGCGGCAGCGGCGCGCCGGCACCGGGCGCAAAGCCAACGCCGCGCGAGCGGATGCAGCGTGGCTACGCCCGCGCCGAGGAGCGCAACCAGGAAGTGCGCGAGAACCTCGAGCCGCTGGAGCAGGGCGAGCGGCCGCTGGTGGTGACGATCGGCGCCGTGCTCGCCGGCCTGATCTGCGTCTCCATCCTTGCCGGCTACCTGGCCGGGGTCGAGGTCGAAGGCGACAAACCGCGCCTGGCCCAGGTCCTCGCCCCCGCCCTGATCATGGGCGTGATGGCATGGGGCATGTGGCGCGCCCGCTACTGGGCCGTGCTCGGCTTCCAGCTGCTGCTCGTCTTCCTCATCTTCAGCGCCGTCTTCGGGCTTGCCGTGCAGGCGTCGAGCCTGGCGGAGATCGCGACGACGCTCGGCCTGCTCGTCGTCTCGGGCACCTTCTTCTTCTTCATGGTCAAGGCGATGGCGCGGATCCAGATGCCGAGCCGCGACTGAGCCGGTTCTATAGGCTCAAACTCCTTGGCTGAATCCTTCGACACGATCGTCATCGGCGGGGGCCCTGGCGGCTACGTCGCCGCGATCCGTTCGGCCCAGTTGGGCCGCAAGACCGCCGTGGTCGAGCGCGACAAGGCGGGCGGGCGCTGCCTCAACTACGCCTGCATCCCGGCGAAGACCGTGCTCCGTGCCGCCGAGATCTACCACCAGGCGCAGAGCAGCGCTGACCTGGGCGTAGTGGCCAAGGACGTCGAGCTCGACTGGGACGCCCTCGGCAAGCGCCGCGCCGCCGTCTCGGAATCGCTCTCCAACGGCGTGAAGATGCTCTGGGACAAAAACAAGGTGACCGTGATCGAGGGCGACGGCTCGCTCACCGCCGAGGGCAACGTCCAGGTCGGCGACGACGTCTACGAGGCCGGCGCCGTGGTGCTCGCCACCGGCTCGGTCGCGCTGCCGATCCCCGGGGTCGAGTTCGGCGACCGGGTGCTCGACACCTGGGGAGCGTGGTCCCTGCCCGAGCGGCCCAAGAAGATCGCCGTCGTCGGCGCCGGCGCATCGGGCTGTGAGATCGCCTCCGCCTACGGCCGCTTCGGCACCGAGGTGCTGCTGATCGAGATGCTTCCCCAGATCCTCCCCGCCGAGGACAAGGACATGGCGCGGATCGTCGAGCGGGCCTTCAAGAAGCAGAACATCACGATCGCCACCGGCGCCCCGGTGGAGAACGTCGAGGCGGGCAGCAGCTCGGTCAAGTTCAGCTACGGCGGGGAGTCGGCCGAGGTCGACTACCTCTGCATCGCCGGCGGCCGCGGCGCCGACGTCAGCGGCCTCGGCCTCGAGGCGGCCGGCGTCGAGCTGGAGGAGAACGGCAAGGTCAAGGTCGACGAGTTCGGCCGCACGTCCAACTCCAAGGTCTATGCGATCGGCGACCTCGTCAACGCCAAGGCGCTCGCCCACAAGGCCTCCGATGAGGGCGTCGTCGCGGTCGAGCACGCCGCCGGCGCCGAGACCCATCCGGTCGACCAGAAGCTCCTCGCCGGGGCCATCTTCTGCCACCCGCAGGTCGCCAGCGTCGGCCTCACCGAGGCGGCGGCGAAGGAGGCCGGGCACGAGGTCAAGATCGGCAAGCTGAAACTGGGCGGCGTCGGCGGCGCGACCGTCTACGACGACAAAGAAGGCCTGGTCAAGCTCGTCGTCGACGCCAAGTACGGGGAGATCCTCGGCGCCCACATCGTCGGCAACCGGGCCTGCGACATGATCGCCGAGCTGGTCGCGACGATGGCGCTGGAGGGCGGCTACCAGGAGCTGGCCCGGATCGTCCACCCGCACCCGACGATCTCCGAGGCGATCTTCGAAGCGGCGCGGGCAGTCGACGGCTGGGCGACGCACGCTTGAGCGGCGAGCGCACCACCTTCTACTTCGACCTCGGTTCCCCCTACGCGTACCTGACCGCGGAGCGGATCAGCGGCGTCTTCACCGATGCCGAGCTGGAGCAGCCGGAGTGGCAACCGATCCTGCTCGGCGGGCTCTTCAAGCGCTACGGCCGCGACTCCTGGGCGAACGGGCCCGAGCGTGAGGATGGGATCGCGGCGGTCGAACGCCGTGCCGCGGACTACGGGCTGCCGCGGCTGGTCTGGCCCGAGCCCTGGCCCGGCAACACGCTGTTCGCGATGCGCGTCGCCACCTTTGCCAAGCAGACCGGGCGAACCGTCTCCTTCGCCCTCGCCGCTTTTCGCCAGGCATTTGCCGGCGGTCGGGATCTGACCGAGCACGACAACGTGCTGATCGCCGCCGCTGCCTGCGAGCTACATCCGAACGCGGTGTCGAAGGCGGCGGGGACCGAAAGTGTCAAGCGGGCCCTGATCGAGGCAACGGATCAGGCGGCCGAGCGCGGCGTGATCGGCGTCCCCTCGCTCGCCGTCGGTGACGAGGTCTTCTGGGGCGACGATCGATTGGAGGAGGCGGTCGAAGCCGCGAGCTAAGGTGAGCGTCGATGGCAAATCTGCCTGACGCCGCCACTTGTTATGAGCTGCTCGCGCGGATGGCGCTGATCCGCCGCTTCGAGGAGGAGGCGGGGCGCCAGTACCAGCGCGCCAAAGCCGGCGGCTTCCTCCACCTGGCGATCGGCGAGGAGGCGACGATCGTCGGCACCACCTCGGTAATGCGCGACGAGGACTACCTGATCGGCACCTACCGCACCCACGGCCACGCGATCGCACGCGGCACCGAGCCGAAACGCGTGATGGCCGAGCTCTTCGGCCGGGTCGACGGGACCAGTGGTGGGCGCGGCGGCTCGATGCACATCTTCGACCGCGAGCGCCGTTTCATGGGCGGCTACGGGGTCGTCGGTGGCAACCTTCCGATCGCGGCCGGGCTCGCCCTCTCCTCCGAGTACAAGGGCGAGGACGCAGTCACCGTCTGCATGTTCGGCGACGGCGCCTCCAACACCGGCAACTTCGGCGAGACGATGAACCTGGCGGCGCTCTGGCAGCTGCCCGTCTTCTTCCTGGTCGAGAACAACCTCTACGGGATGGGCACCTCGGTCGAGCGGCACTCCGCGCAGACCGATCTCTCGAAGAAGGCGGAGGGCTACGGCATCAGCGGCGAGCGGATCGACGGGATGGACGTGATCGCCGTGCGTGAGGGTGTCGCCGAGGGAATCCGCCAGGCGCGCGAGGGGCGACGGCCGACCATCCTCGAGGCCTTCACCTACCGCTACCGCGGCCACTCCGCCGCCGACCCCGAGGTCTACCGCGAGCGCGAGGAGGTCGAGGAGTGGCGCCAGAAAGACCCGATCGAGGCCTTCGCGCAGCGCTGCGTCGAGGCGGGCGTGCTGGGCGAGCGCGAGGTGCAGGAGGCCCGCGACAAGGCCGACGGGGCGGTGAAAGAGGCGGTCGAGTTCGCCGACGCCGCGCCCGAACCGGCGCTCGACAGCCTCTACGAAAACCTCTACGTGGTCGACCAGGAGGCCGGCTGGTACGCGGTCGACGAGCGCAGCCCCGAGCCGCACCGGGGCGAGGACGAGGAGCACATGCCGGATGCGGCGCGTGAGCTGGCCGAGGCAGGCGCCGCTTACGCCGGGCAGCCGGACGGGCCGCGGCCCCAGGCCAGGCCGAACCCGGCCGAGCACGGCGACGCCCAGGAGGGGGTCGAGCCGGAGGTCGCAGAAGCGGGCGGCGACTCGCCGGCGGCCGACAAGGTCGAGGAGGCCGAGCACTGATGGCGACGCTGCGGATGCGGGAGGCGTTGCGCGACGCGATGGCCGAGGAGATGCGCCGCGACGAGGCCGTCTTCGTGATGGGCGAGGACGTCGGCGTCTTCCAGGGCGCCTTCAAGGTGACCGAAGGGCTGCTCGACGAGTTCGGCGAGCGACGGGTCCGCGACACGCCGATCTCCGAGAACACGATCGTCGGCACCGGGGTCGGCGCCGCGATGGCCGGCCTGCGCCCGGTGGTCGAGCTGATGACGGTCAACTTCTCGCTGCTGGCGCTGGACCAGATCGTCAACCATGCCGCCGCGATCCCCTACATGTTCAACGGCCAGGCGCGGGTGCCGCTGGTGATCCGCATGCCCGGCGGCGGCGGGCACCAGCTCGGCCCGACCCACTCGCACAGCTTCGAGGCGCTCTACCTGCAGGTGCCGGGGCTGCTAGTCGCCTGCCCCTCGACCCCGGCCGACGGCAAGGCGCTGCTGAAGGCGGCGATCCGCGACGAGAATCCGGTGATCTTCATCGAGCACGAGAGCCTCTACGGGACGCGCGGCGAGGTCGCCGACAATGGCGACGGCGAGGAGCTGCGCTTCGGCGAAGCGGCCGTGCGGCGCGAGGGCGGCGACGTGACGATCGTTGGCATCCTCAAGATGGCCCACGTTGCCGAGGAGGCGGCACGGACGCTCTCCCACGAGCACGGCGTCGAGGCCGAGGTAATCGACCCGCGCACGCTGCGCCCGCTCGACCTCGACACGATCGTCGAGTCGGTGCGCAAGACCAACCGCGCGGTGATCGTCGAGGAGGGCTGGCCGCACGGCGGCGTCGGCGCCAACCTGGCGACGCTGATAACCGAGCAGGCCTTCGACTACCTCGACGCGCCGGTGCAGCGGGTGACTGGGGCCGACGTGCACATGCCTTATGCGAAACGACTCGAGCAGGCGGCGATTCCGCACGAGGAGCACGTCGTGCAGGCGGCTCTCGCCGCATTGGAGGGGTCGCTTTGATCTCGGCGCTTGGGGAGATGCGGCGTGACGACCGCACCAGCTCCGTTGTCGCCAGCTTGGGGGGGATTGCCGATGCCTGACATCGTCATGCCACGGCTGTCTGACTCAATGGAGGAGGGGACCGTTCTTCAGTGGCTGAAAGCTGTTGGGGATGAGATCGCGGTTGGTGACGAGCTCGTTGAAGTCGAGACCGACAAGGCGAACATGGCCTACGAGTCCGACACTGCCGGGACGCTGACGGAGATCCTGGTGAACGAGGGAGAGACCGTTGCCATTGGCACGCCAATTGCGCGGATTGGTGAGGCCGATGAAGCCACCACTCCTGAACCCGAAGAGCAAGAGGAGCCGGAGGCCGAGGCGCAAACGGTCACCGCCGCCCCGCCCCGCCCCTCCCAGCCCAATGGCGACGGCGACGGGCACAGGCCGAAAGCTTCTCCGCTCGCGCGTCGACTAGCTAAGGAGCAGGGTCTCGACTTGTCGCAGGTTGAGGGGTCGGGGCCTGGCGGTCGCATCGTGAAAGCTGATGTCGAGCGCGCGTCTTCCGCGGGTGACGTGGGGGAGGGGGTGTCCGAGCGGGCGCGGCGTCCTGTTCCTCGCCCCACCAGCCCGGCGAGAGCTGCATCGCCGCCCGGCGAGGAACCCAGCGCACGGTCGGACACCCCCTCCACCGCGGCAGGACCCGCGGCCGAGACGGCTGGTCCCTCGACCGAAACCGCCAAGGGCCAGGTCTCCTACGAAGATCTGAGCAAGACGCAGCAGGTCATCGCGCGCCGCATGGCCGAGTCGAAGGCTACGGCGCCGCACTTCTACCTGCGGGCCACGATCGACATGAGCGAGGCGGTGGCGGGGCGCGGCCAGGTGAAGGCGCGGGCGCTGCCGGGCGATGTCATCCCCTCCTTCAACGACATGGTGGTCAAGGCCTGCGCGCTGGCGCTACGCGAGCATCCGCGCGCCAACGGCGCCTACCGCGATGGGCGCTTCGAGCTCTACTCGCGGGTCAACGTCGGCGTCGCCGTGGCGGCCGACGACGCGCTGATCGTCCCCACCCTCTTCGACGCCGACCGCAAGGGGTTGCGGCAGATCGCCCAGGAGTCGCGGGCGCTGGCCGCCAAGGTGCGCGAGGGGCAGATCACCCCGCCGGAGCTCTCCGGCGCCACCTTCACCGTCTCCAACCTGGGGATGTACGGGATCGACGGCTTCTCGGCGGTGATCAACCCGCCGCAGGCGGCGATCCTCGCCGTCGGCGCGATCGAGGAGCGGCCGGTGGTCCGCGACGGCGAGATCGCCACCGCACACCTGATGCAGGTGGACCTCGCGTGTGACCATCGCATCCTCTATGGCGCGCCTGCCGCGGAGTTTCTGGCGAGAGTGAAAGGGCTGCTGGAAGAGCCGCTTTCGTTGGCGCTCTGAGGCCGTCCGGTAGGGGTTCCACTTAACTTTTTGGGTGGGGCCGGAGCGGTCCTCCGCGGATTGCGGTGGCCAAAAAGTACAAGACGTTCCACCCCTACCGGACGGCCTCAGTCAACACGTCTTGCGGGCGCCCGTGACAGCGTTCCACGCGCGGGGCAGCGAAAAGTCAGCGGCGACGCGAAAGACACCTGGCTTGCTTGCGCGAGCGAGGGTCCAGTCGCCGTGCCGGAGCAGGCAGCCTTGGCCGCGGGCTATTGACCAGTAGGGGGTGAAGGCGAAGCGGACTAGGAACTCGCCCGGGCGGGTCACGTCGAGGGCGAAGCCGTTGTGGCCTACCGAGCGAATGCTGGCAGTGCCGGCGCCCAGGGACTGCACCAGTGGCGCCGGGTTGCGCACCTCGTAGACGCGCCAGTGCTCGTCGCTCCAGCGCGGCTCCAGGTAGGGCGGCTCGCGCAGGATCAGGCGCTGCTCGGCGACCGAGGAGTAGTCGAGCGGGGCGTCGGGCAGGGCGACGTAGCGGATCGCGTTGTCGTGCAGCCAGGCGCGGTAGGCGCGGTCGCCGAGCCTGCCCTCGTCGCGGTAGAAGATGCCGTCCCGCGTGGTGTCGAGCTGGCGCAGCCAGCCACGGGCGA
The DNA here is from genome assembly GCA_963718755.1 of uncultured Solirubrobacterales bacterium. GTDB lineage: Bacteria > Actinomycetota > Thermoleophilia > Solirubrobacterales > 70-9 > VRUE01. Next base: position 1,478,250 of record OY970376.1, on the reverse strand, counting down.
GTTCGAAATCGGGCGCCAGGTAGGCCGACTCCCAGTGGTTGGCGGTCGGCGGCACCTCGATCCGCGCGGCGTCGCCACCGTGGTCGCGCAGCCAGCTGCCGACGGGGGCGAAGTACTCCGAGGTGGTCGAGGGGTCGCCGACGCTGCGGGCAATCTGGCTGACACTCGCGGTGACCTGCCAGTAGAGGCCACCGGCCATGAAGAGGACGAGAAACCAGACGGGGACGCGGGGCCGGCGGGCGAGCACAACCGCGGCAAGCACGGGGGCGCCGAAGAGGGCGCCGAGCCGCACCGCGTTGCCGCCCATCGCGTTCGGCACGAGCAGGATCACGGTTGCCGCCAGCAGGTAGGCGAACAGGACGCGGCGCAGCTGCCGCTCCTCGGTACCCAGGCCGCGGGTGATGTAGAGGGCAGAGCCGCACCAGAGCGGGATCGCGATGTAGGAGGAGAAGGCGAAGGGGAACTCGCCGGCGCCGGGGAAAACGAGGTTGGGGACGAGCGTGAGGGCGAGCGCGACGGCGGCGACCCAGACGGCGGTGACGTCGCTGCGCCGCACGGAGGCAAGCAGCACCCCGGCGAGGAAGACAGCGGCCACCGGGCTGGAGAGCGCGCAGGCGGTCGCCGCGACAAGCGCGAGGGGAGCCCGGCCCAGCTGCAAGCTGCGCAGCGCCGCCAGTCCGAAGGCGACGCCGAGGGCGAAGGTGAGTTGACCGTCGGCCAGGAGGGTGACCACGCCGGCGGCGAACCAGAGGGTCGCCCAGCGTGCCGGCTCACCCCAGCGGTCGCGGACGAGGCGGTCGAAGAAGTAGGAGGAGGCGACGACGGCGATCGTCCCGACCAAGCGCGGGCCGAGCAGGGAGGCGAGCGGCGGGAAGAGGACGCTGTAGGTGAGGGTGTAGTGGCCTCCGTACCAGCTGCCGTTCCAGATGCCGAGCCCGCCGCGCTGGAAGAGCTCGGTGCGGAAGACCTGGGCGGCGAGGTCGCCGACCGGCGGGTTCCAGGCGAGCATCGCGGCGGCGAGCGCAGCGCTGAGCGCCACGGCGGGGAGCCAGTCGGGTCGGAGGAGCTGTGAGGAGGACCGGTCCATACGCGGAAAGCCGAAGGATAGGACCGCGGCATGCGACGATTTCAAGAGTGAGCGATGAAATCCTCGTCGTGCGGTGCGGAATCGTCCCTTATGAGGAGGCGCTGGTTGCCCAGCGCTGGCTCAAGGGCGCCCGCCAGGAGGGCGAGATCCCGGACGTCCTGCTGCTGCTCGAGCACCCCCCCGTCTACACCCGCGGCAGGCGCTCCAGCGAGGAGGAGCTGCCGATGCAGCGCGAGTGGTACGAGATGCAGGGGATCGAGATCCACGAGACCGATCGCGGCGGCCGCGTCACCTACCACGGCCCGGGGCAGCTGGTCGCCTACCCGATCGTCTCGCTGGCGCCCTACGGCGATGACGTCCACGAGTACGTGCGGAGGCTGGAGCGGGTCGCGATCGAGGCGCTGGAGGCGCACGGCGTCGCGGCGCAAACGATCGACGGCCTGACCGGGGTCTGGACCGAGGGCAACCCACCGACCGGCAGCCGACGGGACGAAAACCCACGCATGGCGAAGGAAATCGGTCCATCGGCGGAGGGCGAAGCGCGCAAGATCGGCTCGATCGGCGTCCACGTCAGCCGCGGCGTCACCACGCACGGGCTGGCGATCAACGTCAACAACGATCTGCAGCCGTTCGAGTGGGTGGTCCCCTGCGGAATTGATAATTGCCGCGTCACCTCACTCGGCCGCGAGCTCGGCGCCGAGCAGGACCTCGCCGCCTTCGCCGACACGGTCGCGGGGCGCTACGGCGAGATCTTCGAGCGCTCGCACGTCGACACAGCACCGGCGGACCTGGGGCTCGACAACGCTAGGCTCGGTATCGCATGAGCGATCCGACTGCAGAGGCGGCCGAGCGCGTCCACGTCACCCGCTCGCGCGCCAAGCCGGGCGGCACCGCGGCCAGCGGCGAGAACGCCGTCCCCTTCCGCCGCGCCCGCAAGCCGCCCTGGCTGAAGGTGCCGGCGCCGGGCGGACCGACCTATCGACGGCTGAAGGCGGAGATCGGCGGCGAGGGCCTGCACACGGTCTGCGAGGAGGCGAACTGCCCCAACGTCGGCGAGTGCTGGGAGCGCGGCACGGCCACCTTCATGATCCTCGGCGACGTCTGCACCCGCCGCTGCGGCTTCTGCAACGTGAAGACGGGGGTGCCGAGCTGGAACGACCCGCTGGAGCCGCTGCGCGTCGCCAACCAGGTGAAGAGGATGGGACTGCGCCACGCCGTCGTCACCTCGGTCGACCGCGACGATCTGCCCGACTACGGGGCGAGCGCCTTCGTCGGCACGATCCGCTCGATCCGCATGCAGGCGCCCGGCTGCAAGGTCGAGGTGCTGACGCCGGACTTCCGCGGCCAGGAGATGCCGCTGGCCAAGGTGATCCACGAGCGTCCCGACGTCTTCAACCACAACGTCGAGACGGTGCCGCGGCTATATCCGAAGGCGAGGCGCGGCTCCAAGTTCCTGCGCTCGGCGCGGGTGCTGCGGATCGCGAAGGAGATGGGCGGGCCCGAGGTCGTGACCAAGTCGGGTCTGATGGTCGGGCTCGGCGAGACCTTCGAGGAGATGGTCGAGACCTTCGGCCTGCTGCGCGAGCACAAGGTCCAGGTGCTGACCGTCGGCCAGTACCTGCGGCCGACCGCAAACCATCTGCCGGTCGAGCGTTACTGGCACCCGGACGAGTTCGCGGCGCTGGAGCGGGAGGCCTACGCGATGGGCTTCGAGTCAGTCGCCTCGGGCCCGCTGGTGCGCTCCAGCTACCACGCCGACCAGAACCTGCCCAAAGCGGCCGCCGCCAGCTGACCCGCGTCGCCGCGAGCCGGCTGGCGCGACCGAATCGACGCTAGGCGGCGAGCAGCGCGTCGAGCCGCTCGAAGGACTCGTTCATGCCGCCTTCCATGCCCGACTCGAGCATCGCGTCGCGTTCCTCGGTGGTGTGGAAGATCGTCGTGCTCGTGATCTTGGTGCGGCCATCGCCGAGGTCCTCGAAATCGTTCGTTTCGACGCAGACGTGGCCGGGCATCCCCTCCCATTCGAAGGTCTGCACGAGCCGCGTCGGCGGCGTGATCTCGCGGTAGACGCCACGGAAGGCGGTCTCGCTGCCGTCGTCCATCCGGTGGATGAAGCGCCAGGCGCCGCCGGGTCGGACGTCCATCTCCTCGACGGTCGTCGTCGTGCTGCGCGGACCCCACCACTGCGGGATCAGCTCCGGATCGGTGAAGGCCGCGAAGACCCGCTCCGCGGGCGCCTCGAAGACGCGCTCGATGTAGACCTCGCGCTCGGAGGGGGTCGTCACGGTCGCGGGGTTGGGCGTGCTCTGTTGCTGGTTATCGGTCATCGCGATCTCCTTTCGGTTTTCGAGGAGCTCACCGAGGCGGTCGAAGCGTTCCTCCAGCGTGCGCCGGTACGCGTCGATCCACTCCGTTACTTCCTCGAGCTGTCTCGGGCCGAGGCTGCAGCGCCGCGCCCGGCCAACCTTCTCGGTCGTCACGAGCTCTGCCTCCTCCAGTACCCGAATGTGCTTCTTCATTCCCGTCAGCGACATCTCGAACGGCTCCGCAAGCTCGGAGACGGTGGCGCTACCTCTGCCGAGCCGCTCGAGAACCTGCCTGCGAGTCGGATCGGCGAGGGCGCCGAGGGTCTGGTCGAGCTGTAGCTGATACTGAACCATATGGTTCAGTATAGCGGTATGGGGAAAAGGCTGCGACAGGCGCCTTTGGCGCGGCTCAGACGGCGACCGGGGTCGGCTCGCCGATTGGCAGCCAGCGAAAGCGGGCCCGGGTCTGCTCGGGGGCGGCGGAGAGCTCGCGCTCGATCGCCTCGCGACCCTGGCGGAAGTGCTTCCAGCCCTCGTAATGGATCGGGATCGCCTCATGTGGCTCCATGAGCCCGACCAGCTCGACGGCCTGCTTTGCGGTCATCGTGTAGTGGATCGGGCCCGTGGTCGGGAAGCGGACGCCGCCGAGGTGCAACAGGGCGGTGCCGACGCTGAGTCGCTTGGCGACTTCGCGAAGACCCTCGTAGAGCACCGAGTCGCCGGAGATCCAGAGCACCCCGTGCTCCTGCCCCTCCCAGGCGAGCGCGAAGCCGACCACGTCGCCGACCAGCGGCCGGCTGAGAGGTGGGCCGTGCCGGCAGGGGGTCGCGGTGATCTCGATCGCCGGCCGCCCCTCGGCCTCGAGCCGGGTCGTGGCCCAAGGCGCGAGCCCCTGCGCGCCGCCGCCCAGGCGCTTCGCGCCGGGCACGGTGGTGATCACGGTGCCCGCGCTGGGCAGCAGCGCGCGACCGGCAGCGTCGAGGTTGTCCTCGTGGTGGTCGTGGCTAAGCAGGACCGCGTCGATCGGCCACAGGGCGTCCGCCGCGGTCGCCGGTCCGACGAGCTTGCGCGACCCGGTCCCCCAACCAAAGTTGTAGCGACCCCCAGCCGGGTCGAAGGTCGGATCGGTCAACAGCCGCCAGCCCCCGACCTCGATCAGGACAGTGGGACCGCCGATATGGGTGAGCTTGGCTTCGATGGCACCACCGTATCGCGCCTACAATTCAGCCAGAGGGGCCATAGCTCAGCTGGAAGAGCGCCGCCCTTGCACGGCGGAGGCCGCGGGTTCGAGTCCCGCTGGCTCCACTCCTCCTCGCGGATCTCGCACAAAATTGGGGTCTACGTAGTCACACGCTTTGCGAATGCCTATGCGCTGACCGTTGCGGGCTGGAGCAAGGCGTAGGTGCAGGTAGCTTCTCCCGGATCCCAGCTCGCTGGCTGGGACGTAGTAGCAGCGCTCCGAAGTTCGGTCATAGACGGCAATCCAGTCAACGAGCTCAGCCGTGTAGTGCTTGGTCTGCCGGATCTTCCCGTTGGTCAGAGAATGCGACATGCAGCGGACCGCAATGACCTCTTCGTCTGACTCCGTGTATTTGACTTGCACACGGTGGAGAAAGCCACTCGCGTCAGCGATCAAGTCATAGTCGCAGTCCTCGCCAAACGGAATGGAGATGCAGCAGCCGCGATTCGCAAGGTCGGCGGCTACCTTCAGCTCAGCCAGATCCCCTTTCTTCTTCAGCGCAGCCATCTGCGCTTACCTTACTCAGACAACTGTCACGTATGGGACACATAACTGTGCCAATAGTGCAACACACCCTCAGACGACGATCGGGGGGCGCAAACCCGCCCCTCTCAGCGAATGACGGCGCGTTTGTAGCGGTTGATCGAGAGGGCGGCGAAGACGACGGCGATGCCGATCGACCAGAGGGTGGCGCCCCAGATCGAGTTGCCGGCCGGGGCGCCGAGCCAGAGGGCGCGCATCGCGTCGACCGTGACCGTGAACGGGTTGACTTCGGCGAAGGACTGCAGCACGGCGGGCATCGAGTCGACCGGAACGAAGGCCGACGAGATGAAGGTGAGCGGGAAGATGATGATGAAGCCGAACGCCTGTGAGGACTCCGGCGAGGACGAGACCAGCCCGACGAAGGCGAAGACCCAGGAGAAGGCGTAGCCGAAGAGCAGCATCAGGCCGACGCCGGCGGCGATGTGCGTGGCGGGCGCGTCGAAGGAGAAGCCGGCGATGAAGCCGACGGCGACCATGATCACCAGCGACAACGCGTTGGTGCCGACGTCGGCGAGGGTGCGGCCGGCGAGCACCGCGCCGCGCGACATCGGCAGCGAGCGGAAGCGGTCGATCAACCCTTTCTTCAGATCCTCGGAGAGGCCGAGCGCGGTGACGAAGCCGCCGAAGGACATCGTCTGCACGACGATCCCGGGAATCAGGAAGTCGACGTAGGAGTAGCCCGGCGTTTCGATCGCGCCGCCGAAGACGTAGACGAAGAGCAGCACGAACATGATCGGCTGCACGGTGAACGAGACCAGCAGGTCGGGCGCGCGACGGATCCGCATGAAGCTGCGGCCGGCCAGGACCAGAGTGTCGGAGACGCTGTCGCGGATGCCCATGATCACCTGACCTCGGCGTCCGGCTCGCCGTTTTCCTCCGCCTCGCTGGCGGCGCGCCCGGTCAAACCGAGGAAGACGTCATCGAGGGTCGGGCGGTGCATCGCGACGTCGTCGATCGCGATCCCGGCCTCGTCGAGCCGGCGCACCGCGGCGGCGATCGTCCCCTGGCGTTGCTCTACCGGGTAACAGAGGGCGCCGCCGGGCAGGTCGCTGGGCAGCCCGGAGACGATCGGCTCGAGCGCGGCGGTCGCGGCGTCGGCTTGGCCGCGGTTCTCCAGAGTGAGGTCGAGGCGCTCGCCGCCGAAGCGGTCCTTGAGCTCGTCCGAGGTGCCCTCGGCGAGCATGCGGCCGCGGTCGATAACGGCGATGCGATCGGCGAGCCGGTCGGCCTCGTCCAGGTACTGGGTGGTGAGCAGGACCGTGGTCCCTTTCGCCACCCGGTCTTCGATCATCTCCCAGAGGTCGATGCGGCTGCGCGGGTCGAGACCCGTCGTCGGCTCGTCGAGGAAGAGGACGGGCGGGCGGGCGACCAACGCGGCGGCAAGGTCGAGGCGGCGTCGCATCCCGCCCGAGTAGGTGCGGACGAGACGGTCGGCGGCCTCGCTGAGGCCGAAGCGCTCCAGCAGCTGGGCGGCGCGGGCGCGCGGCTCGCCCTTCGGCAGGTGGTAGAGACGGCCGACCATCTCCAGGTTCTCGGCCCCGGTCAGGTTTTCATCGACCGCCGCGTACTGGCCGGCGAGGCCGATCTTCGCCCGCAGGGCGGCGGCGTCGCGGGCGACGTCGAGGCCGGCGACGCGGGCGCTGCCGCCGTCGGCCCTCAGCAGCGTGGTGAGGATGCGGACGGCGGTCGTCTTACCGGCGCCGTTTGGCCCGAGCAGGCCGAGCACCGTTCCGGTGGGGGCACGCAGATCGACCCCTTCGAGGGCGCGGACCTTGCCGTAGGACTTGCAGAGGCCGCTGGCTTCGATTGCGGCTTCGTCGGGCATCGGTGGAATCTATACGCACCGACTGCTCGAATTCAGTCGTCGAAATCGAAATCCTTGGGCGGTTTCTGCTCGAACCAGAGCTCGTCGTCCTCGGGCGCCTCCTCGAGGAAGTCCGGCGTCTCCTCGAGCACGTCCTCCTCGGGGGCGGCGGGACGGGGCTCCTCCGCGTCGGGCTCGTCCTCGGGCTGAGGAGCGGATTCGGGCTCTGGCTCGGTAACCGGAGGCTGATCGAAGATCGTCTCCTTGTCCTCGACCTCGCTCGGCGCCTCCAGCGCCTGGTCGAGCTCGTCGGAGAGGCGCTTCTCGTCCCAGAAGTCTTCGTCCTCCTCGTACTCCTCGTCCTGCGTCTCGTTCTTGGCCTCGTCATCGAGGCCAGCGAGCGGATCGACCGGGGCCAGGCGCGGCTCGTCCATCTCCTCCTCGACCAGCTCCTCCTCGGAGGGGGCGGCCGCTTGGGAGATGGAGAGCTCCTCCTCGATGTCGTACATCTCGGTCGGCTGCTCGGCAATCGCCTCGCGCTCCTCGGTGGTCGGGCCGGCTGAGGCAATGGGCTCGTCGGTCGCTTCCGCCTCTGGCACCGCCTCGTGTTCCATCGCCGGCGCCTCCTCCTCGGCGGGCTCATCGTGCTCAGAGGGGGGTGCCTCCTGTAGGTCGGCGATCTCGGAGCGGGGCGCGGGACGGCCGGGCACATCCTCCGCCTCGAGCGGGGTCGGCTCCGGCGCCGCATCGGCGCCCGCCTCAGCCTCCAACGCCCCCTCCGTGTCGGGCTGCGTCATGAATTCCGTCGGCGCCTCGGCAAGCGGATCGGGTGCCGACCCCTCGCTGCCAGGCCGTTCGGCAGCGCCGAACGCCTCGTGCTCGAGTTGTTTCAGCTCAGAGTCATCGGCGCCGTGCTGGCGCTTCAGCTCCAGGTGCTCTTTGATCGCGTCGTCGAGAATGCCCATGCGGATCCCTGGGGAACCTAAAGACTATGCGGTTATCCTTGCTCTTGCGAGGCGTTTGGGACGATCCTCCCAACCCCGCACGAGGGGCTATAGCTCAGCTGGCAGAGCGCCTGGATCGCACCCAGGAGGTCGGCGGTTCGAATCCGCCTAGCTCCATGAGCAGAAGCCCCTGCACACGCGGGGGCTTCTGCTTTTGGGGGCACTCCAACTGGCCCTGAAATCGCGCTCCATTTCAGCCACTAGTGGGTGAAATCGCCTCGACAGGAACGGATTAGCAGCGATACCCAGAACGAACCACGAGCGCTTCGGGGTGCTGCTGAGTAGCTTCTGTTCCCGGCTTGCATTTCAGCGACAGCAGAGCTAAAGGGCTCGTAGGCTTGGCCACATGAGCATCGAGCGCAAGTACGAGATCATGCTGCAACCGGAGCCCGAAGGCGGCTTCAGCGTCTTCGTGCCCGAGCTGCCAAGCGTCGCCACCCAGGGCGAGACGATGGAGGAAGCTACTGAGATGGCCAAGGAGGCCATCGAGGCCTACCTCGAAGCGATGCACGAGGACGCCCTCCCCATGCCAGTCGTCCACCGCAGCAGCGTTGCAGTCCACGTTGCGTGAGCGTCAAGCTCCGGCGGTAGGGTCATGAATGGGTGCTCGACGGCGTCGTGACCGTCCGCATCCCTCGATCCCCTATGTGGAGACGCGCTCGGGGCAAACTTGGCGCACCCGCTCGCCGAACCCCTTCCACTTGTCGCGGTTGGTGAAACATGCTCGCCATACCCGCTCGCCATCGGCATAGGCGAGCGCCTCGGCGCAGACCATCTCGACCACAAGGCCCGGAGTCGTGAGAACCTTGAGCTGGCGGTCGCGGGCTAGGGTCTTGCCGTAGCTATCGTCGGTAATCACGGTGAATTTCTCTCCCTGCTCACGGCGGACCTCGGCGTAAAAGACGCTGGCGATCTCCCCCGTGTCCTCCCGAGGGTGGGTGCCGGGGACACTGACAGCCTTCCTTGCCTCACCGACTTTCGCAGCGATACTCAGGTCAAGGACACGGACACGCTCGTCGGGGAAGTCGCTCAGAAAGGCGCGGAGGGCGGCTGACCCCTCAGCCTTGCGTTCGAGCTCCTCTCGAACGTCGCTGACCATGTAGAGGCGCTCGCCCAAGTATGCGAGCAGGGTCCGCGCCAGGTTCCCGCCCGCATCGCAGAAGCACACGGGCATGGTTGAGTCGGTGAGGAGCAGGTCCGAGACGATGCTCACCCACTTGACTCGTCGCCCGTTGGATCGACATGCTCGAGCATTTCGTCGATCTGGTCGGCTGCGTCCTTCTCGGAGACCCGAAGGAGAGAGGCGGCAGCCTCGCGAGAGAGGAGCTCGCGCCGCAAAAGGTCGGCGATCGTCGCCTGCATGGCGGCTGGAACGTAGCCGCCGCGCACATGGTGGGCTGCGATCGAGTCGCGCGGAGGAGCCAGTCCCAGCTCCCTGGCCAGGGCCCGGTGTCGGCCGGCTCTGATGTCTGCGTCGAACTGCCCTCCGGCGTCGGTCGTAATGCGGTTCTCGTTCTCGAGCCGAAAACGAATTACAGCGGCGCTAACGTCAAAGTAGTTGGCGATTCGAACAAGGATCTCAAGGTCGATCTTTGGGTCTGCGCGGCGCGAGAGCCAGTGGTCAATCGCCGGGCGAGGAACGAGAAGTTCGGCCGCGAAGCCATTGGCTTCGCGCTCAAAACTATCTTCATCATGAAAGCTGAATCGGTAGTCGAAACGTGAGCCGTGATCCAGGAAGTGATGGCCGAACTCGTGGGCAAGGGTGAAGCGCTTCCTAACGGGCTGGCGATCATGGTTCACGAGAACGAAGCGCTCATCCTTCAGTTGCTGATAGGCGCCCTCGATCCCCCCTTCACCGAGCGAGACGATAAAGACCCGAAGACCCGCCTCATCTTCAACATGGCGCAGCAAGTCCGGGACTGGCCCCTCAAGCGCGAGGCCCAGGGTCCGGCGAGCCTCCTCCCCAGCTCGCTCGACGCTCATCCAGCTAGAGCTTTGACGCCGTGGTACTGGTCGATGCACTCCGCGAAGACCCGCAAGGACTCCGCGACGTCCTCGCCGTCGGCGGCACCGGCACGAAGCAGGGCAGGGACCTTTTGCCCACCCGGCTCCACGAGTTGTGCCAGCGACACCCGAAATACGTCGCCGATCAAGATCAGCTCGCGCGCAGTGACCGTGCGCGAACCGTCCTCGAGACGACTGATGCCGCTCTGATCGATGCCGAGCCGGGCTCCGAGAGCAGCTTGACTTAGGCCTACCTGCTCTCTCAGCTGACGGATCCGCTCGCCGAATTCCTTGTCCGAGAGCTCCATGTTGTGTCCTTCCCTTATGCGAATAGAACATAGGTGTACAGGACAAACGGGCCAGGATCATGCATGTTGCGCTTTGCATGTGCTCATATATAATAGCTGCATGTACATACCTAAGCCTATAATTGAGAAAATTGACATATGCCTAGGCTGACCATCACGCTAGACCTGCCGGAGGGAACTATCGTCTCCCTGAACAGCGAGGCTGGCATCGAGGTCTCGCCTGAGTCAGGCCGAAATCCCGTTGAGGAGTATTGGACGGACTACCTGAGCCCCAGCGGCCGCAGGCTCTATCGAGCGGCAGCAGGCATCGAAGACACCCGCGGGCCGGGCTTTTCCCTGGAGGACGTAGCCAAGCATCTGAGCGTCGACTACGAGAGCGTCAAGAGCTATCACCGCAATTCCGGCCGCACCGCGGCTAGATGGGAGCGCGAAAAAGGCAATCCGGCGCCGGTGCAACTTATTTTCGACGGCAATTACGGGCCGCAGGAGGGAGCAGGCGGCTGGCGCTCCCGCTATCGACTTCTCGATGGGGTGGCCGACGAGGTCCTCGCCCAGCCGGTGCATGAAATGCCGTGAACCCGACAGACAAAACAGTCATGACTTCACGAAACGGGCGACTGCCTCTCTCACGAGATCGCTGACCGAGCGGCCTTCTTCTTTGGCGCGCTTTTGGGCCGCTCGATAGAGATCTGGAGTCGTGCGGAAGCTCAATCGCGGGGAAGCTCCGGCGCCAGCGAGCGAAGGGCGGCCGACTCGGCGGCGCTTTGCCTTCGAGAGGTCGTAGCCGCGCTCGGCCTCGGCGGCGAGGGCGTCGGCGATCTCGGGCGTGATCTCCGTCCCGGTCTTGGTCCTTGGGTTCTTGCGAGTCGCCTTCTTTACCTTCGCCATCTCTTTGCCTCCTCGTACTGCTTCCGGTAGCGGTCGCGCAGCGGCATTGCGTGAATCACGAACAGAGCGTCTTCTTCGAGCTCGACCGCCATCACCTCCAGCGCGATCCCCTCCTCGTCATCGCCGAGAAAGACGAGCCGCGAACTGGCCCTCTCCGGAGAACCGTCAGGCGGGTCCTGCTCGAAGCGCAGGCCGCAATGCTCGATGACGTAGCGAGAGCGTTCACGCGATATTCGGTGCTTGGTCGCGGCTCTGGCCCATTTCAGATCCACAGAGTCAAGTTAACGATTCTGTCGGACAATACTAGCACGGCAAACAACTCCAACCGGCCATTCCTGATCTCAGCCACTTCTGGCCAAAAGTGGCTGAAACCCTGCCTATCCGTGCATATCCGTTCGCATTCAGCGGAATCGACACCGTCGCGCCTTTATTCAAAAGCGCTGGTAATAACCCGTTTCTGGTGCCTTCGACGCTGCGCGACCGCCTTGGATCGCACCCAGGAGGTCGGCGGTTCGAATCCGCCTAGCTCCACTAGGACGCCGTCTCTCGAACCATCGCTCCGGTTCGAGAGAGGCCCGCTTCGCTCCACCAGGCCGTTGGAACCGCTGACGGCTTCTCAGCCAGGCTGATCGAGAAAGCGCCGTTCGATGCCGTCGAGCACGGTCTCGAGGCCGAGCTCGAAGCGCTCTATTGAGGAGCGGGCGCGGAGGTTGTCGGGGAGGGCGGCGAGCTCGGGGAACTCGACCACGTCGGTGGCGGCGATCGCCGCTTCCATGTCCTCTGGGTTCACGGTACCGACGGTTCGAAACGAGTAGCCGATGACGTAGTCGTTGACAATCCCCTGCACCTGCCAGACATCACCGTGCTCGAGCGGGAGAGTCGCCACCCCCCGCGCCATCTGCTTGGCGAGCGTGATCGCATTGGGTCCGGGACCGAGCCGTTCGGCGGCGGCGGAGATCGCCCAGGGGTGACGGGCATAAGCGGCGTACATCCTTCGGGCGGAGATCGCCACCGCCTTTCGCCAGGACTCCGGCAGGGGTCGGGAGACAAGCATCTCCCCCACCACCTCGTCGGTCATCGAGGCAAGCAGCTCGCGCTTGCTGGCGAAGTGGTCGTAGAGGCTCATCGCCCGGGCGTCGAGCTCGGCGGCGACGCGCCTGATCGAGACCCCCTCGAGGCCCTCGGCGTCGGCCAACCGGATCGCCGCCTCGGTGATCGCCTCGGGCGACAGCCGCCGCCGTTTCTTCGCCTGTCCCCCGGAGGGCTTCGACTCCTGCACCGTTTGAACCGTAGTCCCGACCGACCGGATCGCGTGAAACGGATCCCCTTAGACGCTTCACCGTATTCCTTTAAGTGCTACAGTGTAGCGGACCAATGCCAGGGAGGTCATCGTTGCTAATAGCTCGAAGGTCGCGGGTTCGAATGCCGGTCCCAGCTATGTTGCTCGTGCTGGTCGTCGTAATGCTGTCGTCCACAGTCGGTAGTGCGTCGGCGGCGGGCTGGCTGGAGCCAAAGGACATCTCCGCCTCCAACGAAGTCGTCGACGGTCGACCCCAGGTGGCGGTCGACCCCGCGGGCGGCGCGGTCGCGATCTGGGAACGCCACGTCGGCGGCGAGGAGGTCGTCGAGGCGACCGAACGCCCCGCCGGGGGTGACTGGTCCGAGCCGGAGATCCTCTCCCTCCCGGGCGAAGAAGGCGAACAGTCGCAGGCGGCGATCGACGCGGCGGGCAACGCGATCGCGGTGTGGGTCACCGGTGACGGCATCGGCGGCTTCGTCGTTCGCTCGGCTGTACGCCCGCTCGGCGGCACATGGTCGGAACCGGAAGACGTGTCCGACTCGATCTCCGCAGCGGGGTCGCCCATACTGGCAATCGATGCGGTGAGCGAAGCGGTCGCCGTCTGGACCGCCTTTGACAACGGGGACGTACTCGTCCAGGGGGCGGTTCGATCCGCGGACGGCGAGTGGTCCGAACCTGACGACCTCTCCCCGGCAGGCCAAGATGTGACGCCGCTGGAAGCGCCGGATGTGGCGATCGACGCGGCGGGCAACGCGATCGCGGTGTGGAAACTAGAAGGCAGCAATGACATCATTCAAGCCGCGGTGCGCCCCGCGGGCCAGGAAGATTGGGCTGCACCGGACGACCTCTCGGATGCGGGCCAGGACGCGAAAGAGCCAGCCGTGGCGATGAACGATGCGGGCGAGGCGGTCTCCGTCTGGACGCGCTTCGACGGCGCGGACACCGTCCAGGGCGCTGTGCGGCCCGCGGGCGGCGCGTGGGCCGAACCGGACGACCTCTCGGATGCGGGCCAGGACGCGGGGCAGCCGGATGTGGCGATTGACGAGGCGGGCGAGGCGGGCGCGGTCTGGCGCCGCTACAACGGCAGCAACTTCATCGTCCAGGCGGCGGTGCGGCCTGCGGGCGGCGAGTGGGCGGACCCGGACGACCTCTCGGCTTCCGGCCAGGATGGCGCGTCCCCGGTCGCGGCGATGAACGTCCCGGTCGGTGCGGTAGCGATGTGGTACCGCGACGACGGCGCCAACTTCAGGGTCCAGGCGGCGGTGCGCCCACCCGACGGCGAGTGGTCTAAACCGGACACCCTTTCGGCCGCGGGAGAAGGCGCCGCATTTCCCGAGGTCGCGCTCGACGCGGCGGGCAACGCGATCGCGGTCTTCGGACGCAACGGGGACGACGGCCCGTTCGTGCAGGCGAGCGGCTATGACTTCGTCGGGCCGCGGTTAAGCGATCTCCAGATCCCCGCGGCGGGAACCGTGGGCGAGCCGGTGAAGTTCGGCGTTTCCTCATTTGACGTCTTCCCGTTCGCGACGAGCTGGACTTTTGGCGACGGCGGATCCGGCGCCAAAGGCAACACCGTCTCCCACGTCTACACCACGCCAGGGGCCTACCCAGTGACGGTCAGCGCCGTCGACGCCGGCGGCAATACGAGCACGCAGATTGGGGCGATTGCGATCGCTGCGGCGACCAAACCTCCGCCTCCCCGCCGCAAGATCGCGCTCGCCCTTCGGATCGAAGGAGAGTCGCTGAGGAAGCTGATGCGGACTGGCACCCTGCGTGTCGCCGCGAGCGTCACCGAAGTGGCGAGCGTGGCGCTGAGCGGCCGAGCGAAGCTCAAGGTCCGCCGCGCTCGAGGCGGGACTCGGACCAAGCTCGTCCCGGTCTTCGCGCCGAAAACGGTTCGTCTCGCCGCGGAGGCCGAGGGAAAAGTGACGCTGGCGCTATCGAAACGAGGGCGCAAAGCCCTGCGGTCCCTGTCCCAGGTGAAGCTCCTGATCGCCGGCGAAGCGCGTGACGACGCCGGCGGCACGGCGTCGAAGACGGTGACGCACACCCTACGGTGACGCCGCGGCTCTGCCGGTGAAATGCGACCGCTCATGATGTCGGCGAGGGCGCCGGAGACCTCAGAGATGACGCGGTGGGCGCCGTCCTCATTGCCGCTCAGTGGGGGACGGGGATGATGCCGGTGAGGTGGTCCAGTGCGACGTTGGCGTGTATCCGCACGCCGGTTTCCAGCACAGAGTCGTCGGCGTAGAAATGTGGGTTGTGGTTCATGGCGATGCCACGACCACCGACCACCGGGCACCGGGCACCGGGGTCAGGGGTCAGGGGTCAGGGGTCAGGGAACCGTCGGGGCGCAGTTCGCTGTCCTGGGCTCCGAGCTGGAGGTAGGCACCTCCATACTTGTTGACGAAGACCGACACGTCGTCGTAGCCGAGCCCCGGTGGCGCTTTGACGAGATGGTCATCGCCGACGACGTGCCGATCGAGACTCGCCGCTGTCACCCCAGCACGGCCATGCGTCTACGAGGTTGCGCATCGCCGGCTTGCTCGACCTCGAGTTCGGCAGGCCGAGCGACGCGGTCCTCCAGACACTCCCACTGCCCTACCCGCCTAGAGAAGGAACTGTGGCGCGGCCGTTACATCGCTTCACGTTTGACTGATCATTCTGCCTGTATTACTTTGCTGTTGTGGAGGCGGAGTACGCGGGTGACTCCTCGAAGGGTGATAAAGGGCGCCTTCTCAGGACGCTGATCCCCTGTATCGCTGCCGGAGTGCTTCTTGTCGCGATCGTTGAGCTCCCCGGCATGCCCCGGGGAGTCCGGGACGTGGGGCTGGTACTTGGCGGAGCACTAATCGGGCTCTTCAGTCTGATCATCGACGAGACTCTCCGAGCCGGGCCTGAGAGAAGGGCCGCGGAAGAGCAGCTCGAGGGCTTGCAACGGGATTTGACGGAGCAAGCAGAGAGAGATGCGCGTCTACGCCACGCTGCTGCCGACAACGGGTTCACTCTCGGCTATGAGGCAAGCAGGCTGCCCATCGAGTTGACGCCCGAAAGCTGGGACGTGATACGCGATTGTTGTGTCAACCTCGGCCTTCAGTTCGGACCGGAGGAATCTGCGTTACTGACCACCCCGCCTGAAGACTTCGCTCGCGCTCGCGAAGTCTCTGAGATGCTGCTCTCCAAGGGCCGGAATCTCGGTCCCCCGCTTGGCTGCTTTTTGCAGCTGGGCAACACGCTTGTGTGGCTGGAAGGACGTCTAGACCACTGGCACCGTACTCAGGCTGTGCTGGCTAGGCTCGAAAAGCTCGCCGCAAATCCCTTTCTTCAGGACGACCCCCAATTTGCGTCGATCGTCTCCGCGCTCATCGAGGCTCTTGCCCCTTACCGCGATCGGGTCTCCAAAGATGACTCCTCCCGACTCTCAGGGCAGGTTCGCGACGTACTGAGCCGGATCCCCGCCTTCGCCCGCGAAGACTTCGACCTTCGGGTCGTCGATCAAGGCAGCGAGTGGCTCTGGGCGAGCGACGATCGCGAGGAGCTGCATCCAGTGCGCTTCCTAGGCCCGTACATGGTCTCCCAACGTAACCCGGATCTATACGAGGTTTCGACCGAGCACGCAGACGCAATCCTGGTGAACCGTGATGCCGAGGGGTGGCACTGCCAGGCCCATCCCGAAGCAAGTGAGGTCGCATCGTGCGAGGAGATTGAGGTTGTCCTCGACGCAACGGATGGGGGTCAGCCGGTGACGGAAGCGCGCCTTGTGCTCGTGCGAACCGAGGAGGTAGATCCTCCGGCTTCCAAGGACGTCTAACCAGGTGTCAGCGATCCCCGAACTTTCGCATCACGGCAACGCCCACGGCTGACGCGGATCGGCGCGCGGTGACTTGCTCTTTCAATTAAGGGCTACTAGAGTCGACTTCTCAGGAAGCTTTATGTTAGTCAATCGTAGCCAGCTCCCAGCCGAATCCACCCCGCGGCAGTTGCGCGCGTCGTCGTACAACATGTACTCGCGCAATGACGACACGTCGCTCGTCGTTGTGAACACGCTGTCCGGGGCCGCGGTCACGGTTCCGCCGTCGCTCGCGGACGAGTCGTTCGCCTTCCTCGCGCGCTCCGAGCCCTTCGCGACGGCGACGCTGCCCGCCGCCCTGGACGGCCTGCGGAGCGCCGGCTTCTTCTGCGACGCGTCAGCCGACGAGGCCCGCCAGGCGCGCCTCGTCCGCGGCCTGGCCACCTCGCGCGCCGACCACCTCGAGCTGTTCCTGCTGCCGACCGAGCAGTGCGACTTCCGCTGCGTCTACTGCTACGAGGACTTCAAGATCGGGATGATGACCCCGAAGGTCCGGGCTGGGGTCCTGAACCTCGTGCGGGCACGCGTGCCGAAGCTCTCCTCGCTGCTGTTGCACTGGTTCGGCGGCGAGCCGCTGCAGGGCCTGGAGGTCATCCGCGAGCTCGGGCCGAAGATCCGGGACCTCGCGGTCGAGAACGACTGCTGGTTTCGCTGCCACATCACGACGAACGGCTACTCGCTGACCGAGGAGATCGCGAGCGAGCTGCTCGACGGCGGTGTGACGAGCTTCCAGATCACGCTCGACGGCCCGCGGGAGGAGCACGACGAACGCCGCCGTCTGCACGAGAGCGAAGATGGAGACTCTGGGACGTTCGACCGCATCCTCGCCAACGTCGAGCGCCTGCTCGCCCTCCAGCGCGTCTTCTCACTGACGTTGCGCGTGAACTACGACCGCGACTCGCTCCCCGCGATCCCAGACTTCATCCGCTTCCTCGGACAGCGCTTCGCGAGCGACCCGCGCGTGCGGGTCGACTTCGCCGCGATCTGGGCCAACCCGGACGAGGTGCCCGTCAGCCTCTGCGCCGGTCGCGAGAAGCAGCGCACGGCGGTCGAGTTTTTCGAGCTCGCGCACGAGGTCGGCCTCAACACCGACCTCGCCGGCGCCTACGCCCCCGGCGCGCTCGTCTGCTACGCCGCGCGTGCGAACTCGTTCGTGATCCGCGCCAACGGCGCCGTCAACAAGTGCACCGTCGCGCTCGACGCCGACTACAACCACGTCGGCCGCCTCGACGAGGCGGGGAGAATGGACCTCGACCTCGACCGCCTCGCGCTCTGGACCGGCTCCGGCATCGAGGAGGACGCCGTCTGCCAGGGGTGCTGGTTCGGGCCCTCCTGCCAGGGCAACGCGTGTCCGCTGGAGCGGATCGAGAACGAACGACGACCGTGTCCGACCCCGAAGACGTTCGGCCGCCGCGTGCTGAAAATCATCGACTGACGCCCGAACCTGACCCAACCCATCAGACCATCGCAGAAAGGTGCACCCATGAACGAAGAGCTGCAGTTCATCAAGATGTCCAACCTCGAGGTCCCGATCGTCCCGGGCATCGTCCCCGAGGGCGAGGACATCACCCCGATCCTCGACAAGGTGCGCAAGGGCATCGCGCTGACGCCGGATGAGACCAACCGGCTCGGGGCAGCCGCACCGAGGCCCAATGGAAACTGCTGGGCCTGTTAGCGGGTGAGCGCGAGCGACCCGCCGACCGGGCACGACTGCCTGATCGACGGGCTGCTCGTCTGCGTCGGCGGGTCGATCGCGGCCGCGGGCATCCCGCTGACGGTGCAGACCATCCTGGAACAGCGCATCGCCGACCGCGTGACGATCGTCCTCTCGGAGGCCGCGGCCGAGTTCGTGTCGCCCGCGACGCTCGCGGTCCTCGCCGGCGCGCCGTGCGTGACCGATGTCTTCGCCGCGGCCCGCGGGGGGCGGGCGGTGCATGCCGAGCTCGCGCGGACGTGCGAGCTCGCGGCGGTCGCGCCCGCGACCGCGAACCTCGTCGGCAAGCTGGCGAACGGCATCGTGGACTGCACCGTCACGACGGTGCTGTCGGTGTTCCCCGGCCCGTCCGTGCTGTTCCCGGCGGTGCATCCGGCGACGCTGCGCAAGCCGTGGTTCGAGCGCAACCTCGCCCAGCTCGAGTCCGACGGCCACACGGTCGTCGGGCCGGTCGTCGGGCTCAGCGTGTCGGAGCACGCGCGGACCTCCAGCGCCGGCGCGATGCCCGGCCCCGACGACGTGGCCACCGCGATCGCGCGCGTCGCCGCCTCCATCGACAACGGCCACACGGCCCGCCCCGAAGGACACCGACGCTGACCAGCCAAGACGCGACGATCCGCCGCGGGATGGAGTTCCCCGTCGAGCACATCACCGAGCGCTACGCGAGCGACTACGACCTCTCGCTCGACGTGGCGAGAGCGCATGAGCGCGAGTGCAAGCGCTTCCTCATCCTGTGCGCGCTCAACCACGGCGAGAGCTACGGCATGCGCGGGCCGACGGACAACTACTGGCACACGTTCATCATGTTCACGAAGGAGTACCAGGCGTTCTGCGACCAGGTCGCCGGCCGCTTCCTGCATCACGTCCCGCGGTCGTCGAAGTCCCCGCCGAAGGGCAAGTCGAGCGGCGGCTATCGCCGGATGCTGGAGGACTACAAGAAGGTCTTCGGAGAGGACCCCCCGCCGGAGCTGTGGCCGCGTGTTGGTCGCAAGTCGTCGGCCGCGCTCGAGCTGTGCAGCTTCAACCTCTGCAGCTGCGATAGCTGCATCATCGAACCCGAACCGCCGGACAGCTGCATAGAGCCGGTGCCCGACGACGGCGACGACGACTAAGCGGCGAGCGCCCCGCAATGCGGATCCTGATCGTCGGCAAGTTCCCGCCGATCCAAGGCGGCGTCAGCACGCAAACGTTCTGGACGGCCCATCGGCTGGCCGACCTCGGTCACCAGGTGCATGTCGTGACCAACGCCGAAGCGGTCGACTACGGCTTCCACCAGATGCTCTTCGGCGCGGACCGCGAGTTGCTCGCCGGCACGCACGCGCACGGAGAGGTGCACGTTCACGCCACCTGCCCGCTGCGCGCCGAGAGCTACATCCCGTGGGCGCCGCCGTTCGGCTCACAGCTGTTCGGCCGTGCGGCCGAGGTGCTCGCCGAGCAAACCTTCGACGCTGTGCTCGGCTGGTACTTCGAGCCCTACGGCCTCGTCGCGGCGCAGGCGGCCACGGCCTTCGGCACGCCGTTGCTGCTGCGCCACGCCGGCAGCGACATCGGGCGGCTGGCGCGACACCCGGACCTTGCCTCCGCCTATCGCTGGATGGCGCAGCAGTGCACGACGCTGTTCACCGGCGGGGGCGACAGGGCCGTCGCCGACGCGCTGTCGCACCTCGGCTTCTCCGCCGAGCAACGGGTGCGCACGCTCGCCGCGCCGCTGCCGTCCGTATACACCGAGCGCGCCGCGCCGCTCAACCTCGACGCGCTGCCCGCCACCATCGAGAGCTGGATCGCCGCCGCCAGGCTGGACCCGGTCGCCGCCGAACTGGCGTCCACGCTCAACTCCGGCGCGCACGACCCGACGCGGCCGACCGTCGGGATCTACGGCAAGGTCGGCGAGGCAAAGGGCACTTACGACCTGCTCGAGGCGCTCGAGCAGGTCGCCGCCGCGGGCACGTCCTTCAACTTCCTCGCCGCGGCGGCCGGGCGGCCGCGCGAGCTGCGACGGTTCTCGCGCGCCGTCCTCGCCACGCGGCACCTGAGCCGGGTGACGTGGGTGCTGCCGCCGTTGGCGCCGTGGCGGATTCCGTCGCTGCTCGCGTGCTGCGACGTGGCCTGCGTGCTCGAGCGGGACTTCCCGATCCCCTTCCACCACTGCTCGTCGCCGCGCGAGATCCTCGCCGCGGGACGCTGCCTCATCTGCTCGGACGAGGTCGCCCGCAAGCTGCCTTTCGCCGCCAGCCTCGTCGACGGCAAGAACTGCGTCCTGGTCGGCGACCCCCGCGACCGCTACGCGCTCACCGCGGCGCTCGCCGGCGTGCTCGACGACGGCGTCCACCGGCGCGACATCGCGCATCATGGCCGCTACCTGTCCGAATTCTGGGAGGGCGAGCTGGAGGACGCCACCGGCCTCGCCGGCCAGCTCGACGAGCGCCTGCGCACGATCGCCGCGGCTCGACCGCGCGGATCCGCCGCCCAGGGAGGTCGCCGGCTCGAGTCCGGCTAGCTCCGCCGGCGACCCTGGCCCCGCGGTGGCGGGATTCAGATTTGTGGCTGTGCCGATCTCCCCGGCCTCCCGGGGAGATCGGCAGCGGCCTGAAAGCCGTTTGCGGTCACGAACAGCCGGTCCTCGGGGCCGGGGCGCAGGATCAAGACCTCGGCGGGAGCTTTCTCCAGCAGCCAAATGAGGTCATCGCCGGAGAGCTCGGCTCCAGCCTCGGCGGTGACTGGGACGACGACGCGATCGAAGCGCTCCCGATCGAGCAGGCGGGCGAGGGCGTGGCGGTAGGAGCGGCCGCGCTCGATGCGTGAGTCGATGCTCACTCCCTGCGCCGCCGCTCGCTGTTCGATCGCCTCCAGCATCGGCATCGCCTTCGCGGCCTCTGCGGGAATCGAACAGTCGAGTGGGAGTCGCTTCGGCACCGTCGCCAGATAAGCGGGCATCAGCGTTGCTTCCTCGGCTCGGGCAAGCCGGAGCGCAGCGTCGACCGCACGACGCGAGATCGCGGTGCCGGTGAAGGGAAGGAGGATCTGGTGGATGGCCTGCGGACGTTCGGATCGCCGCCCGCGCAACCGGGAGCGAGCGATCAGGTAGCCCCCCGCCAGCCCGGAGATCAGCGCGACGGCGATGAGGACGTGCTCGATGCTCAATCGGGCTCCCGGTCCTTGCCGCCTCGATGGGCGACGATTCGCACGTCGACTCCCGGCGGCGTCGCCCGCATCAGCCGTTGCGGCAACGGCTCGCGAAGTCGCGCTAGACCGCGAGGAGGCTGCGATTCGCCGACCATGATGTAGGTGATGCCGCGCTCGCGGACGACCCGCGCCGCGCCCTCGACCAGGTTGTCGCTCTCCTCGACCAGGAGGGTGGTGCCGAGCACCGATGCCAGGTGGCGCAGCGCCGTCACCTGCCGCTCGACCTCCCCTTCGATCGGCTGGCCGGGGGGCTTTACCCACAGCAGGTCGAGGCCGGCGCCGAGCCGCTGCGCCGAGCGCCAGGCTCGCCGCACCAGCCGCTGCGAGCTGGGCTGGGGGCGGACCAGCGCCAACAGCCGCTCGCCGACCGCTTTCGGCACCTCGGCGGCGACGCGCTCCTCGCGGGTGCCAAGCGGCTCCTCGACCACCAGCCGCTTCGCCTCGACCTCCTGAGCGACCTGGCGCAGCGCGACCTCGCGCAGCGCCAGCAGGTTCTCCACGGTGAAGAAGTTGCGCAGCGCCGCCTCGACGCTCTCGCCGGGGTAGACCTTGCCTGCCCGCAAACGCTCGATCAGCGCCTCCGGAGTGAGGTCGATCAGCACCACCTCGTCGGCCTCGCCGAGCACGGCGTCGGGAATCGTCTCCCGTACCCGCGTCCCGGTCAGCTCGGTGATCTGATCGTTCAGTGACTCCAGGTGCTGGACGTTGACGGTGGAGAAGACGTCGATACCGGCGGCGAGCACGTCGCGGACGTCTTCGTAGCGCTTCTCGTGCTCGGCGCCGGGCGCGTTGGTGTGTGCCAGCTCGTCGATCAGCGCCAGCTCGGGAGCACGGGCAAGGAGCCCCGGCAGGTCCATCTCCTCGAGATTGGTGTCGCGGTAGGTGACGCGCCGCCGCGGGATCGTCTCCAGCCCCTCCGCCAGCGCCGAGGTCTCCGGGCGCTTGTGGGGCTCCATGTAGCCGATCGCCACGTCGCGCCCGGCGGCCCGCTCGGCGTGCCCCTCCTGAAGCATCCGGTAGGTCTTGCCGACTCCGGCCGCCATGCCGATGAAGACCTTGAGGTGTCCCCGGCGAGCCGCTTGCACGCCGTCATTGTCCGCCGCCATTTGCGCGGCGTGCATCTCAAGCTCCCAGCAGGTTGTGAATCAGAAGGTCGAGCAGCTTGATCCCGACGAAGGGCACGATCAGCCCGCCGAGGCCGTAGATCAGCATGTTGCGCCGCAGCAGCGCCGTGGCGCCGATCGGCCGGTAGCGGACGCCGCGCAGGGCCAGCGGCACCAGCAGAGGAATGACCAGGGCGTTGAAGACGATCGCGGAGAGGATCGCCGAGAGCGGCGTGCCCAGGCCCATGATGTTGAGGTCGTCCAGAGGCCCGCGCTCGCCCGGATTCGCCGCGTAGGTGAAGGCGAAGATCGCCGGCAGGATCGCGAAGTACTTGGCGACGTCGTTGGCGATCGAGAAGGTGGTCAGGGCTCCGCGGGTGATGAGGAGCTGCTTGCCGATCTCAACGACCTCGATCAGCTTCGTCGGGTTGGAGTCGAGATCGACCATGTTCCCCGCCTCGCGGGCGGCCTGGGTGCCGGTGTTCATCGCCACGCCGACGTCTGACTGTGCCAGGGCGGGTGCGTCGTTGGTGCCGTCGCCCGCCATAGCGACCATCCGCCCTTCCTCCTGGTGGCCACGGATCAGCTCCAGCTTCTGCTCGGGCGTCGCTTCCGGCAGGAAGTCATCGACGCCGGACTCCTCTGCGATCTTCGCCGCCGTCAGACGGTTGTCGCCGGTCACCATCACGGTCGAGATCCCCATCCGCCGCAGTTCGTCGAAGCGAGCCCGCATCCCCTCCTTGACGATGTCCTTCAGGTAGAGGACGCCGAGGACGTGGTTGTCGCGGCAGACCGCCAGCGGCGTGCCGCCGTCGCGGCCGATCAGGTCGAGCTGCTCCTGCAGCTCGACGGGCGGGCGGCCACCCTGCTCGGTGACGTAGCGGATGATCGCGTCACCGGCGCCCTTGCGGTACTGGTTGCCGTTCACATCGACCCCGCTCATCCGCGTTTCGGCCGAGAAGGGAACGAAGTGGGCCTCGTGGGATTCGAGCTGGCGCTCCCGGATGCCGTACTCCTTGGCGAGAATGACGATCGAGCGTCCCTCTGGCGTCTCGTCGGCGAGCGAGGAGAGCTGCGCCGCTTCGGCCAGCTCTGACTCCTCGATCCCCGGCATCGGGATGAACTGCGTCGCCTCGCGGTTGCCGAGCGTGATCGTCCCGGTCTTGTCGAGCAGCAGCACGTCGACATCACCCGAAGCCTCGACAGCACGGCCGGAGAGAGCAAGGACGTTGTGGCGGACGAGGCGATCCATGCCGGCGATCCCGATCGCTGAGAGCAGGGCGCCGATCGTGGTCGGGATCAGCGCGACCAGCAGCGCGATCAGGGTGACGACCGAGGCGTCGGTGCCGGAGAACTCGGCGAAGGGCCGCAGCGAGACGACGACGGCAAGGAAGACGAGCGTGAGGCCGGTGAGAAGGATGTTGAGCGCGATCTCGTTCGGCGTCTTGCGTCGCTCGGCTCCCTCGACCAGGGCGATCATCCGGTCGAGGAAGCTCTGCCCCGGCTCCTGGGTTATCTCGACCACGATCCGGTCAGAGAGGACGCGAGTGCCGCCGGTGACGGCGGAGCGGTCGCCGCCGGACTCGCGCACGACCGGCGCCGACTCGCCGGTGATCGCCGACTCATCGACCGAGGCGATGCCCTCGATCACCGTGCCGTCTCCTGGAATCGCCTCCCCCGCCTCAACCACGACCAGGTCGCCGCGGCGCAACTCTGCGGCCGGCTTCTCGCCGCCGTCGCGGAGGTGGGCGACGGTCTCTGTTCGCATCGAGCGCAGCGCGTCGGCCTGCGCCTTGCCCCGCCCCTCGGCGATCGCCTCGGCGAAGTTGGCGAAGATCACGGTCAGCCAGAGCCAGAGGCCGATCGAGAAGGCGAACCAGGCGGGCTCGCTGCCCCCACCGAGGGGAGGCCCGCCGAAGACCTGAATCAGCCAACCGCCGGTGACGATCGCCGCGCCAATCTCGACCACGAACAGCACCGGGCTCCGAACCTGGTGGCGGGGGTCGAGCTTGCGCACCGAATCAAGCAGGGCGCGGGCCATGATCGCCCGGTCGAACAGCGAGCGTGGCTCGTTGCGAAGGGTCTGGTCGGTCATTCGGTGGCTCCCCGGTCGAGGGCGAGGTTGAGCTGCAGGACGTTCACCCCCGGCTCGCCGAACAGCCCGAGGAAGCGCCCATCGGTGTGCTCGTCGACGAGGTCGAGCACTTCCGCCAGCGGCAGGTCACGGACGGACGCCACCCGATGCGCCTGGATTCGGGCGTTGGCCTCGGAGACGTGGGGATCGACACCCGATGCGGAGGTGGTCACCGCGTCGACGGGAACGCCGCCGGCCGTGAGGCCGGCGTTGTATGGGCGCTCGCGCTTCAAATAGGCGGCAAGCTGCTCGGTGAAGAAGTCCGACAGCTCTCTGCTGTTGGGGCCGAGGTTGTTGAAGAAGGTGACGTCGGCGCTGTACTCGGTGGCGGAGGGCCGGCCCTGGAAGTAGCGAGGAAGGCCCTTGAAATCCTGGCCGATCAGCTTCGAGCCGACGACCTTCCCGTCGATCTCGACCTTGCTGCCGTTGGACGCGCTGGGGAAGGCCAGCTGCGCCACCCCGGTCGTCACCAGCGGATAGCCGACCCCGAGCAGCAGCGTCAGGAAGGCGACCGCGAGGGTGGCGGTGGTCAGGTCTTTGCGCAGTCCGTTCATCTCAGAAGAGCTGGTCGGTCAATCCCTGCACGACCGGGCCGAGCAGGAAGGCGGGAAGGAAGGTGAGCGCGGCGACGATCACGACGACGCCGATCAGCAGGACGACGAAGGTGGGCGAGTCGGCACGGAAGGTGCCGGCGCCGGCCGGGGCGATCCGCTTCCCGGCCAGCGACCCCGCCACCGCTAGCGCCGCGATCATCGGCAGGAAGCGGGAGAGAAGCATCACCAGGCCGCCGAGCAGGTTGGCGAAGCTGAACGCTTCCGAGCCGGCGTTGCCGGGCGCGTTCGGCTGGACGAAGCCCGTGTAGCCGGCGAAAGCCGAGCCGTTGTTGTTCGCCTGCGACATATAGGCGTAGAGCGACTCCGAGAAGCCCTGCGGACCGGGGTTGTAGATCGACTGCGCCCCGTCCGGGCCGGCCACCGCCCAGGCGGTCGCGAACAACACCAGCAGGGGCGTGACCAATACACCCACCAACACCAGCTTCACCTCCCGCGACTCGATCTTCTTGCCGAGGAACTCGGGCGTGCGGCCGACCATCAGGCCGGCGATGAAGACGGTCAGCAGGACGAACAGCAACATGTAATAGAGGCCCGAGCCGACCCCGCCGAAGACGACCTCGCCGGTCCCCATGTTCGCCAACGGCACCAGGCCGCCGATCCCGGTCAGCGAGTCGAGCGCCGCGTTGACGGCGCCGCAGGAGGTCACGGTCGTCACCGCCGTCCACAGCGAGGACTCGGCGATGCCGAACCGCTGCTCCTTGCCCTCCATGTTGCCGCCGGTCGAGCCGTCGAAGGCGTGGGTGAGGACGCCGGCATGGTGCTGCGCCGGAGAGCCGTGCTGCTCGGCTGCGTAGACGACGGCGACCGCGACGATGAACATCGCCATCATCGCTGCATAGAGCGCCCAGCCCTGGCGGCGATTGCCGATCATGCGACCGAAGGTGTAGGTGAGGCTGGCCGGGACGATCAGGATCAGCAGCAGCTCGACCATGTTGGTGAAGCCGCCCGAGTTCTCGAACGGGTAGGAGCTGTTGACGTTGAAGAAGCCGCCGCCGTTGGTGCCGAGCTCCTTGATCGCCTCCTGCGATGCGACCGGCCCCAGCGCCAGCGTCTGCGTCCCGCCCGCGAGCGTCTGAAGGGTCTGCGACCCGTCGAGGGTCTGGATCACGCCCTGGGAGACGAGCACCAGCGCCGCGGCGAAGGAGATCGGCAGCAGGACGTAGAGGTTGATCCGGATGAGGTCGGTCCAGAAGTTGCCGAGCGCTGCCCCCGAGCGGGCGGCGAAGCCGCGGATCACCGCCGCCAGCGCGGCGATCCCGACCGCGGCGGAGACGAAGTTCTGCACCGTCAGCCCGACCATCTGGACGAAGTAGGAGAGGGTCGTCTCGCCGCCGTAGTACTGCCAGTTGGTGTTGGTGACGAAGGAGGAGGCGGTGTTGAAGCTGAGGTTCCAGGGGCCGGCGCCGAAGCCCTCGGGGTTGAGCGGCTGGATGCTCTGAGTGCGGAGAACCAGATAGAGCGCGAGCCAAGAGATCAGGCTGAAGACGACGATCGAGCGGGCATATGCCTTCCAGTCCTGACTGTCGCCGGGCCTCACGCGCAGCACCCGGTAGGAGAAGCGCTCGATTGGCCCGACGACAGGACTCAGGAACACGCGCTCGCCCCCGAAGACGCGGGCGAGGTATCCGCCGACCAACGGTACGAGCGCAGTTAGGACGAGCAGGAAGACGACGATCTGGGCCCAGCCCTGGATCATCGGACCCTGTCCAACGCCCCGATCGCCGCGTAGATCAGCCCGAAGGCGGCAACCGCAAGGGCGATTGAGACGAGATCCATACGACGATCGTGGACCCACCCCCGTCAAAGCCGCATGAAGGAACCGGCCCCCCGTATACAGATTTCGTAAAGGTCGCTTCTAGCCGGCGAAGCGGTAGCCGACGCCGGGGTCAGTGCGGATGTAGCGGGGGCCGTCGTCCGGCTCGATCTTGCGGCGCAGGTTGGCGACGTGGGCGCGCAGCACCTGCACGTCGTCTTCGTACTCCACGCCCCACACCTCGACCAGCAGCGAGCGATGCGTCATCAGGCGTCCCCGGTTCTGCGCCAGACAGCGCAGCAGCTCGAACTCGGTCGGGGTCAGGTGGACCTCCTCCCCATCGCGGCGCACGGCACGGGCGACGATGTCGATCTCCAGGCCATCGGCGGCGATCAGCGGCTCCGCTGATTCCGGCTTGGCCCGCCGCAGCACAGCCTCGAGTCGCGCCACCAGCTCCGGCGGTCCAAACGGCTTCGTCACGTAGTCGTCAGCGCCGGCCGCCAACGCCCGCACCTTCGCCTCCTCCTCCCCGACCGCCGAGAGGACGATGATCGGCATCTCGCTCCACTCGCGCAGCCGCTTCGTCACCTCGACCCCGTCGATGTCGGGCAGCATCAGGTCGAGGATCGCTGCGGCCGGCGGCTTCACGGACGCACGGTCGAGCGCCTCCTCGCCGGTCGCAGCCGTGACCGCCTCGTATCCCGCGTCGCGCAGGATCACCCGCAGGGCGCGAAGGATCTGCGGCTCGTCGTCGCAGACCAGCACGCGCGTCGCGTCGTTCACGCGCCGGCCCCCACTCGCGGCGGCAGCGTCACGACGAAGCTGGTGCCCTGCCCCGGCAGCGACTCGATCGCGATCTCGCCGCCGTTGGCCTCGATGAACCCCTTGGCAATCGCCAGGCCGAGGCCCGAGCCGGTGTTGGCGGTGTCGCCGCGCTGAAACGGCTCAAAGATCCGTTCCCACTCGCTCTCGGGTATGCCCGCCCCCTGATCGACCACGCGGACGACGATATTGCCGCCGACCAGCCGCGACCTCGCCGATACGGGTCGCCCGTCGCTGTAGCGGACGGCGTTCTCAAGCAGGTTCGCGAAGGCGCGCTCGAGCTGGGCGGCGTCGGCGTCGACCATCGGCAGATCGGCGTCGATCACCAGCCGGATCGGCGTCGACCCGGCTACCCCTTCGCGAGCTGCGTCCAGCACCTCCGCGAGATCGACCGGCTCCCGGTGGGGCTCGGCCTTACCCGCCTCCAGGCGGGACATATCGAGCAGGTTCTCAACCAAGCGCGATAGCCGCTTCCCCTCGCCGACGATCCCCTCGCTCAGCTCGGCGCGCTCCTCGGCGGTCAGCGTCGGCGAGTCGAGCGCAGAACCACCGGCGATGATCGAGGTCAGGGGCGTTCGCAGGTCGTGGGAGATCGACCGCAGCAGGGCGGTCTTCAACTCGTCACTGCGCCGCAGCGCCTCGGCCTCCACCGCCTCTGCCTGCATCCGATCGCGCTCGCGGGTCAAAGCCTCCAGCTCAGCAAGCGCGCGATCGGCTTCCTCGCGGCGACGCTCGGCTTCAACCGCACGGGCACGCGCGAGCTCAGCGACGGTGCTGCTGACGATCGCCGCGATCACAAACGCAGCCAGAGCAACCCAGTTCTCCTCCTCGGCGATCGTGAAGCGATGCAGCGGCGGAATCTGGAAGAAGTTGAAGGCGGCGGCGCTGGCGATCGATGCGAGCAGTCCAAGGCGGAGCCCCCACACAATCGAGATGAGCAGGATCGCCGGCAGGTAGACGATCCCGAGCGAGACGACCGGCGCCACCGACTTGAGCGGGTAGACGAGGAGCGTTCCTACCGCAACCGCGAAGAACGTCGCCACGATCCCGAGCCAGGTGGCCGGCGGCTCGATGCCGAAGCCGATCGGTAACCGATGTTGGTGCATCGACGTCAGGGTATGGGCAGGGAGGAGCCGGGGGTGGATGCAGGCCCGCAGGTCTCGCTGCCGAAGTGCCGAACCTCGCTACCGATGACCAACGAGCGAGTCACCGAGGACATGGTTGACGCCCTTCTGCGCAAGGAGGGCTTCTACGACGACCCCGATGCAGTCGTCGTCGAGAAGCAGCAGTCGACGATCGAGGCGATCCGCAAAGCCCTGTCGAAGGCGTCGAAGTCGGGCAAGGGAGGGGCTGGGTACCCGGAGTTCATCGTGACCGCGGCTGCGGCGCCGGACATCGTGATCCTCATCGAGTGCAAGGGCGACGTCTCCAAGCACGAATCGAAGCAGGGGGACCGGCCGGCCGACTATGCGGTCGACGGCGTACTCCACTACGGGCGCGCGCTGTCAGCCAAGTACACCGTTATCGCGATCGCCGCCAGCGGCACCAAGACCGCAAACCGGTGGTCGAGCTTCCTGATCCCACAGGGTGAGTCCGAGCCACGCCCATTGGTTGCGCCAAAGGGGGCGAAGATCGAGGGGCTCGTCCCGATAGAGGACATGATCCGAGCCGCATCCTTCGACCCGACTGTCCACGCCAAGCGCCAGCACGACCTGATCCAGTTCAGCGCCGAGATGCACGTCTTCATGAGGGACGAGGCCGAGCTGGAGGAGAAGGAGAAGCCACTCGCCGTCGCCGGCTCGCTGATAGCCCTCGGGAACCCGATCTTCGCCAAGACCTACCAGCTCCATTCGGCGCGGGACCTGCCAGCCGTGTGGATGCAGGCGATCAAGGATGAGATCTCCAAAGCGGAGATCCCCGTAACGAAGATCGACAACATGACGCAGCCGTTCACGAATATCGAGGTCCACCCGGAGCTGCGCAAGCCGACCAAGGGCTACCCGAAAGGCCTGCTCTCAGAGATCGTCACGCTTCTCGCCGATCGTGTGCTGCCCTTTCTCACCATCTACCACGACTTCGACGTGGTTGGTCAGTTCTACGGCGAGTTCCTGAAATACAGCGGCGGCGACGGCAAGGGGCTCGGGATCGTGCTGACGCCAAAGCACGTCACCGAGCTCTTCGCGCTCATAGCGAACGTCTCCAAGGACGACGTCGTGGTCGACCCGTGTGCGGGGACCGGCGGCTTCCTGATCTCCTCGATGGCTCAGATGGCGAAGACGGCGACGACGCAGGCGGAGGAGGACTCGATCAAGCGGGACCGCCTGATCGGCGTCGAGCAACAGGCGACCATGTACGCGCTCGCGGCGTCGAACATGATCCTTCGCGGGGACGGCAAGGCAAACCTGTACCAGGGGTCGTGCTTCGATCCCGGCATCACGAAGGCCGTCGTCGGGCACGAACCGAACATCGGCCTGATCAACCCGCCTTACGCGAAGTCAAAGGCCGACCTCCACGAGCTCAGATTCGTCGAGCACATGCTCGACATGCTCCAGAAGAACGGCACGGGCGTCGCCATCGTCCCGGTGTCGTGCGCGACCGCACCATCCGTCCACAAAGAGAATCTGCTCAAGAAGCACACCCTCGAGGCGGTGATGTCGATGCCTCCGGAGATCTTTCACCCGGTGGGGGTAGTCACCTGCGTGATGGTGTTCACCTCCGGGGTGCCCCACACCACGTCGAACCGAAAGACCTGGTTTGGCTACTGGCGTGAGGACGGTTTTGTGAAGATCAAGAACCGCGGTCGCGTCGACCGTGACTACGTTTGGCCGCAGACGCGCGATCGCTGGATCTCCTCGTTCCGCAATCGTGAGGTTCACGCCGGGGAGTCGGTCACGGCTTCCGTCACGGCGACGGCCGAGTGGGTTGCCGAGGCGTACATGGAAACCGACTACTCGACGCTGACGAAAGCTGACTTCGAGAAAGTTCTCCTCGACTACGCCCTGTTTTCGCTCGGCTATTCCGACGGAGATCCTGAGACATGACGCGTGTCGAAGACCTGTTCTCGGTCAGCTACGGGAACAAGCTCGACATGAACAAGATGACCCAGGCCGATCGGCAGACCGGCGTTGCCTTCGTGGGGCGACGGGGAGTTGGCCAGGGCGTTTCCGGGTTCGTGGCGCCAATCCCCGGCCTGCAGCCGTACCCGGCGGGACTGCTGACGGTTGCCCTCGGCGGATCCCTGCTGTCCTCATACGTGCAGCAGCAGCCGTTCTACACCGCTCAGAACGTCGCCGTCCTCGCACCGAACGCTGCAGACATGCCGCTCATACATCGCCTCTACTACGCGATGTGCATCCGCCACAACGCCTTCCGCTACACGACCTACGGGCGCGAGGCGAACAGAACCCTGGGAACGCTCGAGCTGCCCGAGGAGATCCCGGCCTGGGTCGAGGAGGCCGAGATTCCCACCCACGAGGGGCTAGCAGCGCCCTCGGCACCTCCGCTCCCCCTCGCCGACCCGGTCAGCTGGCGTGAGTTCACGCTCGGGGCCCTGTTCGAGATCAAGAAGGGGAAGCGCCTGACGAAGGCAACTCGGTCTCCAGGCTCGGTCCGCTTTATCGGCGCATCCGAGAAGCACAACGGGATCACCGACCACAACGACCTCGAACCACGCTTCGACGGCGGACAGCTCACCGTTGTCTACAACGGCAACTCGGTCGGTTGGAGCTTCTACCAGGACAAGCCTTTCTTTGCCTCCGACGACGTGAACGTCCTGGAGCCGAAGTCGCCGGTCTCAGTCCTCTCCCTCCTCTTCGTCGCCGCCGTCATCAAGCACGGCAGATCGCGCTACACCTACGGGTACAAGTGGAACCTCGCCCGGATGAAGAAAACGCCGATCAGGCTGCCCTCCACTTCGGCCGGGGATCCCGACTGGGACTTCATGGACGGATTCATGCGGGGACTCCCCTTCAGCTCACTGCTCTCGCAGGCAGCCTGAGCCTGCACGCAGTGCGTCGCTGGGAACGGTGGCGTCAGGCCAAACGATCGTGCCCGCCTCGGCGTCGGCGCGAAGCTGGCCGTCGGCGTAAATCGGCAGCGGCGTGCCGCGCATGAGTCTGATGGTAGAGGGGCCAATGCCAGTGGCTCGACAGCAGTTGGGCGAATCGGGGCCGGCGCGACGCCAGCCCCGCTGCCCGATTCGTGTCAGCCGTTCTTGTGAACTGAAACGGCTGGAGTAACGGACTCCGCCTGCTTGATCGTCAATTTCCTCACCTCCCTTTTCGCGGAGACAAGCCACCTTGGGCAGCCTCCGGCAAAATGCTAGAGAACTGTTGAGCATTAGGAAGGTGGGAGAGCTCGACGACGACCAGGCGACATGTTGCGAACGCGACTCGAAACGCCGGCACGACGGGACTCAACTGCCAAGGGAGCTGGGCTGGGTCGTTACTCAAACAGAAAAGCTGCCTGCCTTCATCGTCGGAGCAGACACAGGCCAAGTAATGCATTGCCCGGAGGCGGTAGGCCACTCGGGATGGTGGTCGCACTCGGGGTGCAGAGATCGCCGGTTGCGGGTCAAGGCCATCTGAGCGCTCGCCCGATTGGCTTCGCAAGAGCTTTTTGATCCGCGCGCTCTGGCAGCTTCCTCGACCAGCCGGCCTGAGCGAGCGACTCAGCCGGCCACCCAGCGCTTTGCCTCCTCCAGCCCGTCGAGGCCGCGGATCAGCACCTCGCCGGGGGTTAGCCAGGTGAACATGTGCATCGCTTTGGCGACTCACTCAACGTCGGTGACCAGGGCGAAGCGCTTCCAGGCGGAGTGGTCGCGGAACCAGACCTGGACGCCCGTCTTGAAGTCCTCAGCCACCGCGCTCGCCTCGAGGCCGTCAAAGTCGGTCAGGACGAAGAGCAAGCGCAGCTCTCCGGACTCGACCCCCTCGCGCAGCGCCGGCTCCAGCGCCTCGGTGTAGTCCTCCTTGCTGAGCTTGCCTGAGGCCCGCAGGCCCACCGTCCCCGCCGGCATCCCGTCAATCCGCTCGATCATCGCTTCCTCCCAAGCCCCCTACGCAGTTGCAGCGCCACACTGCTGGGCGTGCGCATAGAGGGTCTCGGGCGCGATGTCGGCCTCATTGGGGCCAAATGATCGTGCCCGCCTCGGCGTCAGCCCGAAGCTGGCGGAAGTACGCGAGGTCTCGAAGAGGCACAAAGACGCCGCCGTAGTCGAGCAGATACGAGAGGTCGACGTAGGCGGCCAGGCCATCCTCAAATTGGACGTGAACCGTGTAGCCATCGGATGGCTTGGCGTCGATCAGCAGTGGCGTGCTGCGCATGAGAACCGATGGTAAAGGGGCTATGGCAGGCTCAATAGCCATCAGTGTTCGCTTGGAGCGAGCGGCTGCTAGCGCCTTTTCGTCGCGGAGGCTTTCTTGCCGTCCTGCGGCTTTCTCGCCGACATGAACGTCGCCAGGAACACGGTGGCTGCCTTCACCTTGCTTGCTTTGCGTTTTCCTTTGGACAGGCGTTTGCTCGCATTTGCCTGTAACTCCAAGACAGACTCCAGAAAGTCTCTCGCCAGCTCGCCGAATTCCTCGATTCCTTCGGTGTCGAGGACCAGTGGGGTCCAGTTCAGCTCACCCGGAGGGTCATCGAAGACGCCCGCCTTCATCGCGGCAGAGGCGTCGTCAAAGAACTCCTGCAAGATGTTGGCCGAGATGCACTTGCGCACAGCGGGGGGAAGACCTTTCCAACTGCCCGGCGGGATTAGGGTCGGGGTGACTGCCCGGTAGAAGTGCTCAGCAGCCCCTCGGCGCGGAACTTCGCGCTCCAAGACGATCAAGCGACATTCACGCAGAACTTTGACGTGGTAGGAGACGTTGCCAAGTTCTTCATCAAGCTCTGCTGCAATTTCTTTCGGACTGGCAACCCGTTCGCAGAAGATGGCGAGGATCCGCGCACGCTCTTCCTTCGCCAGCGCATACATATGGCGGTGATTGAGAAGTGGTTTGGGTGTCTTCTTTTTCTTGCGCGACACTGATTCGTCCTCGTCGCTGGGGCAGTTCTGGGCGGCGACCGGGTTGGGTCCCCGCCCAGAGACTGGCCTGCCATCTCGTCATGGGAGGTCAACGAGCAGGCGGTTTCGACTGCGCTGAATGCTCTGGGGAACCTTAGCCATCCCTGCTCGATTCGCCATACGCAATTCTCGAACCAATTAGGCACCGCGCTCAGAGCGTCGGCTGCGCTCGGCTAAAGGCTCTGCGCTCAGCATTTGCCATGCGGACGACACGCGCGATTTGGGACAAGGGACGGCTCAACAGCCGCCCCGGCCCCTGAGCCTCATCCCGTCTTGTGGATGGAAACCAGTGGAGCAACACGACCTTGCGGCGTGATCTTCAAGCGACTCACCTCCCTTAGCACTCGTTGACCAGTCATCCGGAAGGACGACTAGCGGAAATGCTTGGAAGCATATCTAATAATCAAGCTTTCTATATTGATATGGAAGTGAGCGAGGAGAATCGCCGCAGTCTGCCTCAGCAACAGTTCAAACAGCTAAAGTGCTCCGTTCGTACCTATTGCTCTACGAGGGGGTTCCGATATGGCGGTAAGGAAGAAGGCAGCCAGGGGAAGGAAACCATCACGCCCTTGGCGATCGATCATTGATGATTGCGTCGGGAAAGCACTAAGCAATTCCTTCCGTCAGCAGATCCTTTGGATCATGAACGAACGTGAGGCGAGTGCCAGTGAAATTGCAGATGAAATGGGCGAGACGCTGAACAAAGTCTGCCACCACATCGATGTCCTTAAGGAAGCCAAATGCATCGAAGTGACCTATACCCGCAGGGTAGGCAACAGGCTTCAGCACTTTTATAAGGCAAACTCTCGCGCGTTCTTGGACGACGCGGAGTGGCCGAAAGTTCCAGATAGCTTGAAAGAGCCCATGAGGGCGACGCTTCTCCGCAATGTGCTTGACGATGCTGTGGAAGCCGTGGCCGAGGGGACCTATGACTCGATCGAGTCCGCTGATGCTCACATGAGCTGGACTCCCATGATCCTTGATACGCAGGGCTGGGGGGAAATGATCGCGATATTGGATCGGGCGTTGAGGGACGCGGTTGAGGTTCAAGAGAGCACCAAGGAGCGGCTTATTGCCAGCGGCAAAGCCGGCACGTCATGCACGGTCTCGATCCTTGGCTACGCCTCTGTCGGTGGAGAGAGAAGGGTCGGACCGCCAAGTGACGCGCAGGAGTTGGCGGCGTCCGCAGCGGAGGTAAAGACGAGGGCGCAAAGGGGAAAGAAGAAGCCTGAGCGGTCGGCGCCGAAGAAGACCCGGGCCGTGGGCCGGCGTCGGGGGAAATAGAGAGCTTTTATCGCTTTTCTACGAGGCTATCCTGGGGCCGCGCGAGCGATAGCGGAGGTAGACCATGCCGTTGGCGAAACGGCGGTGGTCCAGCAGCTCGAGCTTCAGGCGGATCGCCTCGGGGAGAGACCGCTTGCCCCCTCCCACCATGATCGGCGCGAGGAACAAGTGGCATTCGTCGACCAACCCGGCTTCGAACGCGTGGGCGGCAAGGGTGGGACCGCCCACGGCGAGGTCCTGTCCCGACTGCGCCTTCATCTGCCGCACCGCCTCGGGGTCGAAGTCCCGCTCGATCCGCGTCCTTGCGGCAGAGGGCGTCGCCAGCGTCTTTGAATAGACGACCTTGTCGGCCGCCCGCCATAGGTCCGCAAAATCCCGCTCGTAGGGTGGTTGGTCGGCGAGGTCGGCGGTCTCCCAGTAGACCATCGTCTCGTACATCCGGCGCCCGAAGAGATAGGTGCCGACCGGTCGCTCGAGGTCGTTGACGAAGGTGTGCACCTCCTCGTCTGGCTGGGCCCAGTCGAAGTTGCCGTCCTCGTCCGCTACGTAGCCGTCGAGCGACGCGATCGTCGAGTAGATCAGCTTGGCCACGACTGCGAGGTTAATGCCTCCCACCCAGGCCCCCGTAACAAAGAGAGTCGCGTGGCTTGGCGTCGATCAGCACTGGCGTGCTGCGCATGAGTCTGATCGTAGAGGGGCCATGCCAGTGGCCACCTCAAGGGTTTCCCGGAGCGACCGATACGGCCAGGCAAGCCCGACCGAGGAGGAACAGTGATCTACGTCGTCTACGCCCTGGTGGCTGTGCTCGGAACCGCCGTCCACCTCTGGCGCCACCCGGACGACCGGGTCGCGGGCCGGGCGGTCGAGGTCGCGCTGATCTGGTGGATCGTGGTCACGATCGGGGTCGCCGGCATCGTCGGCGCCGGCTTCCACCTCTTCGACGGGCCGGCAATCGCCGAGGAAATCGGCTTCACGCGCGGCGACGGCGGCTTCCAGACCGAGGTCGGCTTCGGCGACCTGGCGCTCGGCGTCGTCGCGGTGCTCGCCATCTGGTTCCGTGATCGCTTCCTGCTCGCGGTCGTGATCGTCGCCGCGATCTCGCTCTGGGGGGACGCCTACGGCCACATCCACCAGGCCGCGGTCAACGACAACCACGATCCGGACAACACCGGCCCCGTGCTCTACGCGGACATCCTCTTCCCTCTCATCGCCATCACGCTCTACGCCGTTCGCGAGCGGCTCCGAGGTCGTGGGTCAGCGGTGCGCTCCGGCGCGAGCAATTCGCAAGTCCAGCCATAATCGAGAGGCGATGCACGAGACCGCCGCGGAGCTGGAGGAGCTGCAACGCCTGCTCGACCGGAGCTATGAGCGCGCCGGCGCGCACCTGCGGGGGATCTGGGGCGAGGACTCACTGCTCGACGCCCAGAGCCTGGTCGACGAGCTGCCCGGGGTGCAGGTCCTCGACCTCGCCACCGTCAACCCCCGCAGCGAACCGCGGGTGGCGCCCGTCGACGGGTTCTTCTTCCGCGGCCGCTTCTGGTTCGGCTCCTCGCCAAACTCGTTCCGCTTCCGCAACATCCGCTCGAACCGGGCTGTGAGCGCCGCGATCACGCGCGGCCTGGAGACCTTTCTCGTCCTCGCCCACGGCGAGGCGATCGAGACCGACCCGAGGGGCCCGGAGGCCGGCGGGTTTGCCGACTACGCCCGCGAGAGCTACGACTTCGACTGGGACGCCGCCCATCCCGGAGCTCCCTACGCCCGCATAGAGGCGAAGACGCTTCTCGCATTCAAGCGAAGGACCTGATCAAACGTTGAGCCGGGGCAGGATCCGCTCGAGCGGCCGCGGCAGCCACCAGACGCGCTCGCCTATCAGCAGCATCAGCGCCGGCAGGAGGACGATGCGGACGATCGTCGCGTCGAGCAGCACCGCCACGGTCAGGCCGACGCCGAGCTGGCTGACGGTGGCGATCGACGAGCCGCCGAAGGCGATGAAGACGGCCATCATGATCGCCGCGGCGCCGGTGATCACCTTCGCGGTCTTCTCCAGCCCGAAGGAGATCGCGTCGGCGTGGTCGCCCTCGGCGTCGTAGCGTTCGCGCATGCGCACCAGGAGGAAGACCGCGTAGTCGATCGAGAGGCCGAAGACGACGCCGAAGATCATCGTCGCCCCGACCGCGTCGATGTAGTTGCGCCCGCCGAGCGGCCAACCGTCCGGCACGTAGGTGAGCAGGGTGAGGATGCCGAAGGCCACCCCCACGGTCAGCAGGTTGAGGAGGACGGCAAGCGCGGCGATCGGCAGGGCGCGGAGGACGATCACGAGGACGAGGAAGGTGGCGAGGGTGATCGCGGCCACCAGCAGGGGGATCTTGTCGCGCGCCACGCGGCTGTAGGTGTTGAGCGTGGCGGGCCCGCCCGCGACCGCCGCGGCCGCGTTCGTCGCGCGGCCGATCGCGGCGGCATCGCGGTCGAGCCTCTGGTTGAGGGCGATCGAGCCGGGGGTGTTGAGGTTGTAGCGGGAGAAGACCAGCATCGTCGCGGCCTGCCCCCCGTTGTCCAGGTCGACAGCGCTGGCGGCCGCGTCGCGCTCGAGCGGGGGGGCGCCGTCGAGCGCCGAGAGGACGAAGTAGCCGGAGTCGAAGAGGCCGGGTGAGGAGCGCCGTAGAAGCCGCTGACCACGCTGCAGCCGCGTGTTGGCGGAAACCACGCGAACCGTGCCCCGCCGCAACCCCGCCTGCAGCGGGTAGGAACGGTGGAAACCCTCGGCGAGGCCGTCGCGCAACTGCTCGACGCCGTCGGTCAGCCGTTCGGTTCCCGCCGCCAGCCGTTGCGCGCCGCCGCTGAGGAGAGGCAAGCCCTCGCTCAGCGCTTCCGCCTTGGCCACCTGATCGGAGAGGACGCGGGAGATCGTCTTGGCGCCGCGCGCGAGCCGGTAGAGGCCTTCGCGAAGCCGCACGCCGCCGTCGGAGAGGCGGTCGAGGCTTTCGATCGTCGAGGTCAGCCAGTAGGTGACCTGCTGCGCTTCTTTCACGTCGCCGAGCAAGCTTTCGCGCAGGGCCGCCAGTTCGGCCGGGAGGCCGGCGTAGCCGTCCGCGTAGGCCGCGCCGCTGATCGGGTCGGTGCCGGTCAGCGCGGCGCTCGCCTGGCGGACCTCGTCGACAGCCGCTTGGTATTCGGGGTCGTCCTTGCCCACCGTCATCGCCTGCAGTCGCGCGAGCGCCCCGTCGAGATGCTCGTCAGTCGCCTTCGCCGGCGCCTCGAGCTTCGGCAGGGTGACGTGCGCCGCTTCGTTCAACGACTTCTGCAGGCGGCGCCCCTGCGGCACGGCGTTGCGGCGCAGGCTGGGGACGAGAGAGTCGATGCCGATGTTCAGCTGCTTGGCGCCAAAGGCAGCTTTGTACTGCGCTTTGACCAGGCGGGGGGCACGGGTGGCGAAGGAGTCGAGCGCGGCGACCGCCCGCACGGCGCCGTCCTCGGCTCGCGCCAGGCCGCCCGCAATCAGGCCGGCGCCCTCCGCCCCTTTGGCTGAGCCATCGGCGAGCACGCCGCTGCCGTAGGTGGCTTCGGAGATTCCCGAACGAAGGGTTGCGACGCCATCCGCGGCGCGCCCCAGGCTGCGGCCCAGCGTGGTCAAGCCGGCCAGCGGACCATCGTCGGAGGAGGAGAGCAGGACCTCCCCGGCGCGGTCCAAGGGCTCGACCGCATCGCGTATCTGCCCCGGCCCGACGACGGTCTGGACCCCCGGCGAGGAAGCGATCCGCCGCTGCCAGCGGCTCAGGGCGGCGAGCCGCTCCGATTCGGTCATCGTCCCTTCGTCGGCGACGATGACGATCTGGAAGGGGGCTTCGAAGCCGCTTCCCGCCGCCTCGGTTATCCGGTCGTAGTCCTGGCGGACGGGATCGTCGTGCGGCAGCTGCCCGGGGCTGAGCGGGCCGGTCTTCAACCCCAGCGCCGGCGCGGCGAGGATGAGCACGACAGCGCCGATCACGAGCGTCACCGGTACCGGTCGGCGCAGCGCGGCGGCGACGAAGACCATCAGGCGCGAGCGGCCGTTCGGCCGCGGCCCGATCCGCCAGCGGTCGATCCTGGGGCCGAGCAGGACCAGGATCGCCGGCACCGCCACGACCGAGACGACGACGCTGAGCACGACGACCAGCGCCAAGGTCGCCGCAAGCGAGGCCAGCAGGGCGCCGGGGACGACGAAGAAGCCGACGACCATCGAGAGCACCAGCGTGCTGCCGGCGAAGACGGTGGTGCGTCCGGCGGTGCGCCGCGTTGCCACAGCCGCCTCGAGCGGCGTCGCCCCCTCCGCCAGCTCCTCGCGGAAGCGGGAGACCATCAGCAGGGCGTAGTCGACACCGAGCGCCAGCCCCATCATCGTGCAGACGGTCAGGGCCAGGGCGTCGACGCTGAACCAGTGGGTGAGGATGGAGAGCAGCCCGCGCGAGCTGAGCACGGTCACAGCACCGAAGGCGAGCGGGATCAGCGCCGCGATCGGGGAGCGGAAGACGACGAGGAGGACGAGCAGGAGGATCGGCAGGGCGATCAGCTCGGCTCGCTCGGCAGAGGAGATCGACTCTTCCTGGATCGCGCGCGAGATCGTCGCAAAGCCCGTCTGGGTCGCGCTCACAGGTGGCTGGACGTTCTCCTCCAGCAGGCGGTTCAGCTCCGGCACGGTGTGTTTCACCGCCTCGCCGATTTCGGTGTGGAAGTCGGCGATGATCAGCGCCCGGCGCGGGCTCGGGCGCAGGCGCTCCACGCCGCCGCGGTCCCAGGGCGAGAGCGTCGTGACCTGGGGGTCGCGACGCAGCGCCCGGACCAGTGCCGGGCCCTGGCGGTCGAGCGCCCGCGGCGGTCCCTGCAGCAGGATCGGGAAGGGGGCGCTGGGGCCAAAGTGCTCGCGCAGCATCGTCTCCGCCCGCGAGGACGAGGTGCCGGGGATGTCGAGCGTGCTGGGGCTGAGCCGGTGGTCGAGCCCGAGCCCGAGCAGGCTGAGCAGCGCGATCGGGAGGGCGGCAGCGGCCAGCACGCGCCGGGGATGGCGCAACAACGATGAAGGCCTACGGCCGTCCCGCCCGGTCAAATTCGCCCCGCCCCGCGCCTACCGTCAGCGCACAGTGCAGGGACGCACGAAGGTGCCGACGAGGAAGGTTTTACCGGCGCCTTCGTCCTTGAAGGTGAGTTCGGCCCGAGCCTGCAAGTGCCCGGTTTCGCAGCGGGCGTTGACGTAGCTGTGCTTCTGGCCCTTGAAGGTCCATTTGCGCCCGATCGTCAACGAGCCGGAGATCGGGTGTCCGGCGCCGCCGGCGATCTTCGGGATCTGCGCTTTGGTGCGGTAGCCGTAAACGCCGTTGTTGATCGTTTCGATCACGACCGGGATGACGAACGTGGTCGGCACCGGGACGGTGGTGAAAGCGTGGGCGTAGACGGTGGGGTCGCCGTTTTTGCGCGGCCCGTTGAAGAGCGTGATCGGCGAGGAGATCGGGATCGGCTTCTGTTCTGGGAAGGCGACGATCGCGCTGCCGAAGCCCTTGCCGACGATCGCACCCGGGCAGCGCTTGCGCGCGGTCGACACGTTGGTCGCCTGGAGCTTGCTCCCGTTGCAGGTCGGCAGACCGGCGGTCTGCACCGAGCCGTGCCGGTCGAATTCGATCACGAGCGTCTCCACGATCGGCGGCAGGTCCCCCGACACCGTCGAGAGCTTGCCGCCGCCGTGCAGCGTGATCGGCGCGTCCTTGTGCTTGGGCAACGCCGTCGGCGTGAAGCCGCCGTCGGCGTTGAGGATCAGGTCCCCCGCCCTGACCTTCAGCGCACCCGCCGTGCCCACCATCGCGAGCAGCCCCAGCATCGTCCCAATCAGGATCTTCTTCTTCATCGCACTCGCCCTCCCCGGCTTGTACTTGGTTTGGATTCGAAGTCGGCCATCGTCTGCAGCACCGGCGTCAGGTAGCGCCGGGCAAAGCGCCGCGCCTCCTCCGGCGTCTCCAGGCTCACGGCCGACTGCGGAGTGAGCAGGAAGGAGAGGACGGCGCGGACGAGCAGCTCGCTCAGCACCGCGAGCTGCTCCTCGTCAAAGGTCACCTCGTCGCGCTCGGCCTCGCGCCGGGCGAGGCCGGCGATGAACTCGCGGCTGGCCGCGATCACCGGTCCCCCTCTGACCGTCAGCAGAGGGAGGATCAACTCGGGCTCGGTGCGCAGCAGGCGGCTCAGCAGACGGTGGCCGCGCAGAATCAGCAGGCTGGAGACGAACCCCTCGACGAGTCGCTCTTCGAGCGTCTCACAGCGCTCGACGCTGGCGTCGATCTCACGCAGGAGGCGTCGCAACTCGTACAGCAACGCCGCCTCGAGCAGGCGGTTCTTCTTGGCGAAGCGCCGATAGATGGTCACGCGGGATATGCCGAGACGCCGCGCCAGGTCGTCGATCGTGAAGCGGCGCACGCCGAAGTCCTCGATCTGGTCGAGCGCCGCCGCCAGCATCCGCTCCGTCGCTTCGTCCTCCGGCGGAACCCCATCGCTGAAGATGCGCTCGAGCAACGAGTCCTGGCCATCGCCTGTCGCAGCGGGAACCCCCATCCACCCCGGAGATTAAAGAATTGAGATGTGTTTTACAACTTACGTAAATTTGTTACATCAAGCGGCGGGAAGGATTTGGGGAGCCGTGTCGATTTCGGCGATCTTCGTTCGTCGTAGTGGGTAAAGGCGGGAATATCGGGCACACCGACTTCCGCGAGGGCGACCGAAAGGACAGCGAGATGAGAGTTATGGCGATTGTCAAGGCAAGCAAGGACTCCGAGGCCGGCGTGATGCCGAGCGAGGAGCTGCTCGCTGAGATGGGCAAGTTCAACGAGGAGATGGTCAAGGCCGGAGTGCTGCTGGCCGGCGAGGGGTTGCATCCGAGTTCGAGGGGGGCGCGGGTCAGCTTTGGCGGCGACGGCGAGCGGACCGTGATCGACGGCCCATTTGCCGAGACCAAGGAGCTGATCGCCGGCTACTGGCTGATGCAGGTGCGCTCCTTCGACGAGGCGGTCGAGTGGATGAAGCGCTGCCCCAACCCGCACCACGAAGAGGGCGAGATCGAGATCCGCCAGGTCTTCGAGGCCGAGGACTTCGGCGAGGAGTTCACGCCCGAGCTGCGCGAGCAGGAGGACCGCATCCGGGCCCAGGCGGAGCAGAACCAGTAGCGCCGCCGGACGGCGCGGCGGGCAAGACGATGAGCGAGCAGGACGCCCGCCGCGCGATCGACGCGGTCTGGAGGATCGAGTCGGCCCGGCTGATCGCGGGGCTGGCGCGGATGACCGGCGACGTCGGGATCGCCGAGGACCTGGCCCAGGATGCGCTCGTCGTCGCGCTCGAGCAGTGGCCGCGCTCAGGCGTCCCCGACAACCCGGGCGCCTGGCTGATGACGACGGCGAAGCACCGCGCGATCGACCGGCTGCGGCGCGGCGAGATGGCGGCGCGCAAGCAGGAGGAGCTGGGGCGGGAAGTCGAGCTGCAGGCGCGGCTGGCCGAGCCGGACCTCGCCGCGGCGGCCGACGACGAGATCGAAGACGACCTGCTCAGCCTGATCTTCACCGCCTGCCACCCGGTGCTCTCGACCGAGGCGCGGGTGGCGCTGACCCTGCGCCTGGTCGGCTCGCTGACCACGGCGGAGATCGCCCGCGCCTTCCTCGCCAAGGAGTCGACGGTGGCGCAGCGGATCGTCCGCGCCAAGCGGACGCTGGCGGAGGCGCGGGTGCCGATCGAGGCGCCGGGGGCGGCCGAGCGCGAGCAGCGGCTTGCCCCGGTGCTGGAGGTGATCTACGCGATCTTCAACGAGGGCTACGCCGCGAGCGGCGGCGAGGACTGGATCCGGGCCGACCTCTGCGAGGAGGCGATGCGATTGGGCAGGATCCTCGCCGGGCTGGCGCCGAGCGAGCCGGAGGTGCTGGGGCTGGTGGCGCTGATGGAGCTGGGGGCGGCGCGCTTCCCGGCGCGGACCGGCCCGTCGGGTGAGGCGATCCCGCTGCTCGAGCAGGACCGCTCGCGCTGGGACTTCGTCCTGATCGGTCGGGGCCTGAAGGCGCTGGAGCGCGCCGAAGCGCTCGGTCGCCCGCTCGGTCCCTACGCGCTGCAGGCGGCGATCGCCGCTTGTCATGCGCGGGCGCGGGCGCCGGAGCAGACCGACTGGGCGCGGATCGTCGCCCTCTACGACGGCCTCGCCGCGATCACCGGCTCACCGGTCGTGCAGCTGAACCGCGCCGTCGCCGTCGGCATGGCGTTCGGGCCGGCGGCGGGGCTGGAGCTGCTCGACGGCCTCGCCTCCGAGCCCGCCCTCGACGGATACCACCTGCTGCCGGCGGCGCGTGGCGAGCTGCTCGAGCGGCTCGGCCGCGAGGAAGAGGCAAGCGCCGAGTTCGCCCGCGCCGCCGCGCTCAGCGGCAACGAGCGCGAGCGCGAGGTGCTGCAGGCGCGGGCCAGTGGGCGCCGCTAGCCCGCCGGCGCCCAAACCTGCCGCTCGATCGCCTCGGCGTAGGTGCCGTGGCGGGTGCTCGACGGGGGGCGGATGGCGATTCCGTAGGCCTGCCGCATCGCGGTTGCCAGTGCCTGCTTGAAGGTTCGGCCGTGCCAGGCGTGAGGCTCGGCGGCGCGGCCCACATGCAGGTGGACCAGCTCGTGGAGGAGCGTCTCCTGGATGTCGCCTGGGCGGACGCCGGGGTAGGCGGTGACCTGAAGGCGGAACTCGCTGGGGACGGCAAAGCCGAGGCGGTTCGGGCGCTTGCCGGCCCGCCGCACCTTGAGCTCGGGCCTTCGTTCCGCGAGTGGCCCGTCGGCGAAGACCGGCAGCGCCCGCAAGCGTTCGAGCTCTTGGTCCAGTGCCACACCCGCAACCAGGTAGTAAATCCCCATCGAGAGCGAGAGTCTTCAGCCAAGTACGGACGGTTGGCTTGTGATACCTGATCAGGTATCGTATTGACATGGAGTCTCCCAACACGCTCGTGCGCGAGCTGCGCGTCGCCGCCGGCCTCTCCCAGCGCGCCCTCGCCCGCCGGGCCGGCACGTCGCAGCCGGCCGTCGCCCGCTACGAGCGTGGCGTCGCCACGCCTTCCTGGGAGACGCTCCAGCGGCTCGCGGGTGCGTGCGGACAGCGGGTGATGATCAGCGCCGAAGCGGTGCCCGACCCACACGACG
The DNA here is from genome assembly GCA_963718755.1 of uncultured Solirubrobacterales bacterium. Taxonomy (GTDB): domain Bacteria; phylum Actinomycetota; class Thermoleophilia; order Solirubrobacterales; family 70-9; genus VRUE01. Next base: position 1,434,080 of record OY970376.1, on the reverse strand, counting down.
TCGAGCTTGCCGGCATGCTCCTTCGGCTCACGCCCGAAGAGCGCCTCCGGGCGCTGCGGCGCTATGCCCGCCTGCACGAGCTCGCACGAGGGTGAGGGTGACCGAGCTAGATGACGTGCCTCACCACGTTCCGAACGCCATGAGATAGATCCGGGCCCGCCGAGAGGCTGTGGGTGTTGACGCCTACGACCTCAAGGAGGACCCGGATGCAGCACCGTAATGCCCCGGCGGGAGCTCGACAACGCCGAACGCCTCGCCGCGGCACTGAACGCGCTGGGGGCCCGCCCGCCCGGCGATGACGCGGAGGCCAGGCTGGAAGGAGCCGACTTCCTCAGTTGGAGATCGCGGCGCTTCGACACCGATGCCGGTCCGCTGGAACGTCGTTCCGCGTGCCGCCGCGATCGGCGGGTTCGAGGATGTCGCGACGATCGAGCTGGCGCTCGGCGAGATCTCCATCCGCGTGATCACGATCGATGAGGTGATCGCCTCCAAGGAGAAGCTCGGACGGCCGAGGGACACCGCCGCTCTCCCGGCCCTCTACGCCACGCGCCAGGCGCTCCGCCAGAGGCGCGAGTCGCAAGACTGAAACCTCACGTTTGGGCTGCGAGGGTTTCCGCGGTCTCAGGCGGAAGATGGCTCGGCGATCCAGTGTGCGTCGACTCCGAGCTGGTCCCCGAGGCGCTCGAGGTGCTGGTCGAAGTGCAGGATGCCGATGCCTGCGGCCTGCGCGGCGACGGCTACCGCTAGATCGGTCAAGGGAAAGCGGTGGGCGCCGTGCGAGCCGGCGTCAGCCAGCTCGCGCATCGTCGCCAAGGCCCCACGCTGCACGCTGCGATCCACGGGGATCTCCCGCAGGCTCTCCAGCGTGCGCTCGACGGCGGCGATTCCTTCGGGGCCGCGGGCGTCGACCATCAGCTCGTAGCGCACCGGCCAGCACCAGCAGACGTCGCCGCGCTCGACGGCGCTCAGCAACAACCCGCGCGCCCTCAGATCCCGGCGGGCCTGCATCCAGGCGGAGGTGTCGGCGAGGATGGGACCGGTCCCATCCCAGAGCCGGACGGGCATCAGCCCGCGGGCGGGGCGTTCAGGCGATCGACAGCGGCGAGGTCGAGGTCGAACTGCGCGGCGTCCATCGCCTCGAACAGGGCCTCGGTGGCGACACGGCGGTTGCGCCCAGCCTCCAGCTCGGCCTCCGCCCCCTCGACGGCGAGGCGACGCAGCAGCGTCGCGTCGGCCTCGCGGGTACCGGTGGCGGCGCGCACGCGTGCCAGCGCCTCACCCAGCTCTGGGTCGGCGGTCACAGCGATGCGAGGGTGTTTGGAAGGCATCAGAATGCACAGTGTAGCTCTTCGGAGTTACTCCATATTCGGCGAGCCGCGGGCGCCGCCTGCGGCGCATGACATCCTGACCCCGAATTTGGGCTCCTCGAGCGAACAGCGCCGGCGGACTGGCTAGATGGCCTGGTGGGAAGCGATCCTGCTCGGCGCGGTCGAGGGGTTCACCGAGTTCCTGCCGATCTCCAGCACGGGGCACCTGACGATCCTCGAGCGGGTGCTGGGGTACTCAACCACCGACCCTGACATCACCGCCTTCACGGCGATCATCCAGGTGGGCGCCGTTGCCGCCACCCTGCTCTTCCTGCGCCGCGACATCGCCCGGATGCTCGTCGCCTGGGTGCGGGGGCTGAGGAGCCCCGAGCAGCGCGCGGCGCCGGATTACCGTTTCGCCTGGGCGGTGATCCTCGGCTCGCTGCCGATCATCGTCGTCGGCCTCACCTTCAAGGAGGAGATTGAGACGACGCTGCGCAGCCTCTGGTTCGTCGGTTCCGCCCTGATCCTCTGGAGCGGGGTGATGTGGTTCGCCGACAGCCGCGCGACCCAGGAGCGCCACGAGGCCGACGTCACCTGGCGCGACACGCTGATCATCGGCATCGTCCAATGCCTGGCGCTGATCCCCGGCGTCTCCCGCTCGGGGGCGACGATGTCGGCCGGCCTGCTGCGCGGAATCGACCGTGTCGCCGTGACCCGGCTCTCCTTCTTCCTCTCGATCCCAGCCCTGACCGGCGCCGGGATCCTGCAGACGGTCGACGAGTTCGACAACATCTCGGCCGGCGTCGGCTGGGGCCCGACGATCGTCGCCACCCTGGTCAGCTTCGTCGTCGCCTTCTTCGCCGTCAGCTGGCTGCTGCGCTACATCGCCCGCCACACCTACTCGATCTTCATCATCTACCGGGTCGGCCTCGGCGTGCTGGTGCTGGCGCTGGTCGGAAGCGGCGCGCTGGCGCCGAAGTGAGGGCGTCCCGTGCCTGAGCCGAGCTAGAGCCAGCCGGACCGCTTGAAGCGCCGGTAGAGCAACGCGCAGATGACGAGGATGAGGACCAGCACAGCGGGATAGCCGAAGCGCCACTCCAACTCCGGCATGTTCTCGAAGTTCATCCCATAGATGCCAGCGATCATCGTCGGCACGGCCAGGATCGCGACCCAGGCGGAGATCTTGCGCATGTCTTCGTTTTGGCGCACCGAGACCTGGGTGAGGTTGGCGTGCAGGGCGCTGCCAAGCAGCTCGCGGAAGCCGCGGACGCGCCCGCTGACGCGGCGCAGGTGGTCGTGGACATCGCGGTAGTACTCGCGCAGCTCGTCCGGCACAACCTCGAAGTGACCCCGTGAGATCTCGTCGACGACCCCGGAGAGCGGCGCCACCGCGGTGTCGAAGTCGAGCACCTCGCGCTCCAGCTTGTAGATCCGCTCGACGGGATTGTTCTGATCCTCGGAGAAGACCTGGCGCTCGACCTGCTGGATGTCGACGTCGATCCCCTGCGCCGCATCCTCATAGCCGTCGACGACGTGGTCGAGGATCGCGTAGAGCGCCATGCCGACGCCGTGCTCGAGCAGATCGGGGCGTCGCTCGATCCTTTCCCGGACGGGGCTCAGCTCTCCCTCCCCGTGGCGGACGGTGATGATGAAGGCGGGGTTGACGAAGAGCAGCAGCTCGCCGATCTCGATCACCTCCTCGGGGTCGACGTAGCGAGCGGTCTTGACGACGACGAGCAGCGTGTCGCCGTACTGCTCGACCTTGGGGCGCTGGTGGGCCTTGATCGCGTCCTCGACCGCCAGCTCGTGCAGGTCGAACTCGCCGGCGATCGCCTTGAACTCCTCGGCCGAGGGCTCGAAGACCCCGAGCCAGACGAAGGAGCCCTCGTCGCGAACGGCTTCGCCCGCGCGCTCCAGGGGAAGATCGCCGTCGCGGCGGTGACCACTCTCATAGAGAGCGCAGTTGACGATCACCTGGGCAGTATCCCTCTCCTCCGGTATCCCCGGTCCGGCTTAGAATCGCGCCGGCTATCGACTCCCCCGGCTCGATCTTCCTCCGCTTCCTCAAGTTCGGCGCGCTTGCCTGGGGCGGGCCTGCGGCGCAGATCGCGATGATCAAGCGCGAGTGCGTCGACGAGGAAGGGTGGGTCTCGGCGGAGAGCTTCAAAAAGACGCTCGCCGTCTACCAGGTCCTCCCCGGCCCCGAGGCCCATGAGCTCTGCGTCTATTTCGGCCGACTCCGCGGCGGCAAGCTCGGCGGCTTCCTTGCCGGTCTCGGTTTCATGCTGCCGGGCTTCCTGCTCATGCTGGGCCTGTCGGTCCTCTACGTCGAGGCAAACCTCGCCGGCCAGCTCGAGGAGTTGTTCTATGGCCTGACCGCCGCGGTCGGCGCGCTGGTCGCGCGGGCACTGGTTCGTCTCGGCGGCGCCTTCATCACCGACGCCCCGTTGGCGATCATCGCGCTCGTCGGCTTCGGGCTCACGGTGTTCGCCTCGGCGAGCTTCATCCTGGTGCTGCTCGGGGCCGGGATCGCCTATGAGCTGTGGACCAACGGGCGCCGCTGGCGAGGCCATGCCAGCTCCTTCTCCCTCGGCCCGGCGGCCGTAGTGGCGCTTGCCCTCGGCACGATCACCCTCTCGCTCACCGCGTCGATCTTCTTCGAGGGCCTGAAGGCCGGGCTGCTCACCTTCGGCGGCGCCTACACGGTGATTCCGTTTCTGCAGGACAGCGCCGTCAGCGAGCACCACTGGCTCACCGACAGCCAGTTCGTCGACGGCCTCGCGATCAGCGGCGTGCTGCCCGCGCCGCTGATCATCTTCTCCACCTTCGTCGGCTACCTCGCCGGCGGCACGGTCGGCGCTCTGGCGATGACGCTGGGGATCTTCCTGCCGGCCTTCGTCTTTCCGATCTTCTTCCACCGCACCCTGGTCGCAGTCGCCGAGAACTCTCGGATCCGACCGTTCCTGCTGGGTGTCGCCGCCGGCGTCATCGGCCTGATCGCCGCGGTAACGGTGACGATCCTCGAAACGAGCGTGGTCGACGCGCCGACCGCGATCCTCGCCGCCGGGGCCTTCCTCGCCCTCAACCGCTGGCACGGCAAGCTCACCGTTCTCTACGTCGTGCTCGGCTGCGGGCTGATCGGCGCGGCGTTGCAGCTCACCGTCGTCTAACACCTCTGACGCCCGGCCCTCGCTTCAGGAACAGTGGGTTTACTGATAAGTACTTACGCCGCTAAATCAGGTACGGTCCCGGTCTCTCAACCCCGCGCAAGGAGGCCGTCATGTCCGTTCCAGCAATACCAGCAGCATCCAGGCTCGGCTGGAGCGCCGATGGTGTCCAATCGAATCGGGTGCTCCCGTTCGCAGGGGCCGATCTTCGACTGGCTGCGCTGACCCTGGCAAGGCTGAGCCTGGTCCCGGTGATCGTGCTCTCGTATATGAAGAGCCCGGTCGTGACGGCAAGCGCGATCGTCCTGTTCGTCGTCGCCGACGTCTTCGACGGGGTCCTCGCCCGTGACCGTGGCGCCGACGGCCCGAGCCGTCGCGCACTGGATTCGACCGTGGACCGCATCGCGATCGACGCGGGCATCGTCTGCGCGTTCCTCGCCGGCATCCTTCCTGGATTCCTCCTCGTGGCCCTCCTGGCCCGCGACGCCTACTGCGCGGCGATCTGCGCCCGCATGATGCACCGGCGGAAGGTGGCGATCAAGGCCGACTGGATGTACCGCGGGCTGAACCTGTGTGTGGCCGTCGGGGCGATCGCCGCGCCGTTTCTCCCCGGGACGCTGTGGGTCTCGCTGGCCGCAGTCCTGCTCCTTCTCTCCCTCGTGGTCGCCCTCGACCTGACCCGCTCCGTGCGCCTGGTCGAAGGGGCCTCGCAGCGCGTTCGCGACACAGTGCTCCCCGCCGGCGCGCTGCGCCGAGGCAACGTCGAGTAGGTGACTCGACCAACTCGCGCGGCTGGGTCCTAGCGGACCAGCCAACCGGACTTCACCCGGTCATCAGATGAGATCCGCTTTTTCCCGCCTGTCACGCCTGCTGTCGCGGGCCGGCCGCGATCGTCAACTCAGGCGGGGCGAACAGCTCAGCGTCGTGATGGTCGGACACCTCGGGGTCCTCGCGGTGGTGGCCCTGATCGGCTGGGCGTTCGACGTGGACTCCTTCATGCCGGCGGGGTTCCTCATCGGCGAGCTCGTGATCATCTTCGTCTGCGGGCTCGTCGTCGTCAGGGTGCCGGAGCTCAAAAACTACGCTCGGGGCGGCCTACCCTCTGAGGAGTCATCAAACGCAGGGGACGGCGCAAACCCCAGCGGGAAGACCGACGCCTCCGACGCGGAAAAATTCGCCGGCTACGTCTTGATCGGGGCGTTCATCGTCCAGTTCGTGGCGCTGGCATCGTTGCTCTGGGAAACCGGGGGGCCGATCGAGAGCCCGTTCGCCGAGATGACGCTCGCGATCGCAGTGTTCACGCCCTTTCTCGCCAACGAGCCGAAGACGGTCGGCTCAGTGCTGGCGGCGACCATCGTCTACTACGCGTTCTTCATCCTGCTCTACACCAACAGTCATCCTGAGCCGAATACGCTGGTCGAGTTCAGGCAAGCGGCGGAGCTTCACCCATCGGCCTGGGCCTACTTCTGGGTGAACGTCATGATCCTCGTCGGCGCGATCGCCTTTACGATCTTCGAGTCGGTTGCCCGGAGCTGGCAAAGGGATCGCGAACGCGAGGCCGCCGAAGGCAACGGCGCCGGGGGAACCGATAAGGGCAACGGGGGCACGGGGCAGGAGGAGGCGGAACGCGCTCTGGAAGACGGCAACAGAACCGTCGACGGAACCGGCGCCGGCGGGCCGGCCGACGGCCCAGATCCGGACCCCAAGACGGATCCGGATCCCGACCCGGACCCAGACCCAGACCCGCGGTAGCGGGGTGGGCTACCTCGCCGGGCAGAGGCGCTCGCGGGCGATCCAGTCGGATCCTCGAGGCGGTTTCCGCGTCTCGTAGCCGGCCCGGCTGCACTCGCGGGTGCGATGGCGGTCGGCGGGGCGGAGCAATCGAGCGACGGTCGGCAGCAGCATCGGAACCGGGTCCAGCGGCGTGTCGTAGCGCCGCACCTCGAAATGCAGGTGCGGCCCGGTCGAATAGCCAGTCGAGCCGACGTAGCCGATGCGCGTGCCGCCGACGACCTGCTCGCCGACCCAGCTCGTGATCGAGGACAGGTGGGCGTACCAGGTGGTGTAGCCGAGGCGGTGCTGGATCACGACGAGGTTGCCGTAGCCGCCGTAGTTGTAGGCGGCGTAGATCGTCGTCCCGCGACCCGCCGCGCCGACCTGGGTGCCGTAGGGGACCGGGAAATCGAGGCCGTCGTGAGTGCGACCGCCTCCCCGGGGAGCGCCGAACCCGTCACCGATCGGGCCGGGGACCGGTCGCAGGAAGCGCACCGGGCCGCTCGGATAGCTGACCGGTTCGCTGCCGGGTTCGCTGCCCGAACGCAGCGAACGGATCGTCGCCGGCCCGGCGAGCCCGTCGACCCCGATGCCCGTGGCGCTCTGCGCGCGCCGCACCGCCCCCCTGGTCAGCGGCCCGAAGATCCCATCGGCCCTGCCCGGCCCGTGGCCCGCACGCTGGAGCAGGAACTGCAGCGCGGCGACGTCCCAGCCCCGGTTGCCGAACCGCATCACCCGACTGCCGAGCGGCGGCCTTCCCCGCCAGCCCAGAGCGCGCCGCGTCCGCGGCCCCGCAACGCCGTCCACCGATAGGTGCCGGCGTCGCTGGAAGGCGGTCACCCCACGCCGGGTGAGGGGGCCTTTGATCCCATCGACGAAGCCCCCGTATAAATGCAATGACTTCAGCGCCGCCTGCAGAGCAGCCACGTTCGCGGGGGAAGCATCGGCGCGTGCGGGCAAGGCGATCGCGATGACGATCAGCGCCGCTGCGCCGATTCTCATAATCGGGCGCATCTCCCAATAGTCGGTAATGCCGCTGCGACCTACAACCCCCGCAAGGATGTATGCATGCAGCCAGTGCAGACGCCCCGCACGATCCAGCGCACCTACCTCACGCTATTGCTCGGCAACACCCTGGCGGCGTCGTTCATCTGGGGGATCAACACGATCTTCTTGCTCGATGCGGGACTCTCGAACCTGGAGGCGTTCGCGGCCAACGCCTTCTTCACCGCCGGGATGGTGCTGTTCGAGGTGCCGACCGGGATCGTCGCCGACACGATCGGGCGCCGCACCTCCTACCTGCTCGGCACGGTGACGTTGACCCTCTCGACCTTTCTCTACGTCGCCCTCTGGCAGATCGAGGCGCCGTTCTGGCAGTGGGCGGTTGCCTCGATGCTGCTCGGCCTCGGCTTCACCTTCTTCTCCGGCGCGGTCGAGGCCTGGCTGGTCGACGCGCTGACCGCGACCGGCTTCACCGGCGAGATGGAGACCGTGTTCGGCCGCGGCCAGATCGTCACCGGCATCGCGATGTTGACCGGCTCGGTGGCGGGCGGCTTCATCGCCCAGCAGACCAGCCTCGGCGTGCCGTTCGTGCTCCGCGGCGTGATCCTGATCGTGATGTTCGGCCTCGCCTTCAGGCTGATGCACGACATCGGCTTCACCCCCGAGAAGGGCGGCCGGCCACTGGCCGAGATGCGAAAAATCGCCTCCAACTCGATCGAGTACGGCTGGCGGGTCCCCGCGGTCAAGTGGCTGATGGTCGAGGCCCTGTTCACCGGCGGCGTCGGCATCTACGCCTTCTACGCGTTGCAGCCCTACCTGCTGGAGCTGTACGGGGATCCGCAGGCTTACCAGATCGCAGGCCTGGTGGCGGCGATCGTCGCGGGCGCGCAGATCGCCGGCGGGATCGCGGCCCCCCGCATCCGCCGCCTCTTCCGCCGCCGCACCTCGGCGCTGATCGCCACCGCCGGCCTCAGCGTCCTCACGCTCGGGCTGATCGGCCTGGTCGAGAGCTTCTGGGCGGTGATCGGCCTGATCGTGATCTGGGGGCTGCTGTTCGCCGCCACGCTGCCGATCCGCCAGACCTACCTCAACGGCCTGATCCCCTCCCGGCAGCGGGCGACGATCCTCTCCTTCGACTCGATGATGTCCTCGACCGGCGGGGTCTGGACGCAGCCGCTGCTGGGCCGCGCGGCCGACGTCTGGGGCTACGCGCCCTCCTACCTGTTGGGAGCGGGTATCTCGGTTTTGGCGATCCCCTGCCTCGCACTGTCCCGGCGAGAGAACGCCCCGGCCGACACCCTCGACATCACCGAGGCGCAGCCCGCCCCGCAGCCTGGCTGAGCTCTAGTCTCGAAGCATGGATGCCGCGCTTGGTTGGGGGGCCTTGGCGGCTTCGTCGCTGGTAATCGGCGCTGGGCTCGCCCTTGCCCGCCGCTGGCCGCCCTGGCAGGTTGGACTCGTCCTCGCTTTTGGCGCCGGGGCGCTGATCAGTGCGGTCAGCTTCGAGCTGGCGGCGGAGGGGCTCGCGGTTGGAAGCCTTGGCGCAACCGCGGGCGGGCTGGCTGTCGGGGCTCTCACCTATTTCGGACTCGATGGCCTGATCGCGAGGCACTACTCGGCCGGTCGGGGCCGGTCCGGAAGGGCCGGCGCGTCGGATCCGGGGATCGCCCTCGCCCTCGGCGCCTTCCTCGACGGCATCCCCGAGCAGCTCGTGCTCGGGATCGGGCTGGCCGCCGGCGAGGGAATCGGCATCGGGCTCCTCGTCGCGATCTTCGTCTCCAACCTGCCCGAGGCGATCGGCTCGGCGAGTGAGATGCGGAAAGCCCGTGTCAGCCGGCGCAGGATCCTGCTCCTCTGGGGCGCGGTCGCGGCGATCTGCGTCCTCGCCACCGCCGTTGGGTTCGCGATCGCGGACGCGGCCTCGGGCGAGCTTCGTTCAGGGATCGACGGCTTTGCCGCCGGCGCTCTCCTGGTCATGCTGATCGACTCGATGATCCCCGAGGCAACCAGAGCTTCCGGTCGGGTCGCCGGGCTGGTCACGACCCTCGGCTTCGCCGTCGCGACCGCGCTTTCGAGCATCTCCTAGGTGTGGCTATTTAGCGCCGAGAGGCAGCAGTTGCTTTTCGAGCGCGTTTGGCTTTAGGGGCACGTTTTTTGGCGCTCGACCGTTTCGGCGATGCCCGTTTGGCCGATCTCGGTTTCGACCTTTTGCCGGAGGCCGATCGCTTGGCCCTATTGCCAGAGTTCGAGCTCGCCCTGCGCTGTTTCGCCGGAACGTCTTCGGCGACGACGGCGCCGGTGAGCGACTTGATCTGACCCTCGAGGAACTTCGCCATCCGTTCCTCCTCGCGCCTGATCCCGCGGGCCAGTTTCGCCGTCTCGCGATCGCCGACTTTCTCCGCCAGGGTCTCGATCGCCAGGTAGGTGGCGACCTCCTCGTGCTCGTTGAAGTACTCGGTCTTGGCGTTCTTCAGCATCCTCTCCTGCTCGCCGTCACCGCGCACCGCGTGCAGGGGGCCCTTTGCCGCCGCCATCGCCTTGCCAATCACCGTCTGCGCCAGCTGACCGCCGCCACCGAGCTTCTTGATCCGCCGCTCGACTGCTTTGGCGTGGCCTTTCGTCTCGCGCAGATGCTGTTTGAGCCGTTTTTGGTAGGGGGCACGCGTGGTCATCGCGATATGGGCCTGCAGGGCGGTCTCCAGCTCCCGCTCCTTGCCGTAGGCCTCGCTCAGGTACTGGACCAACTTCGCGTCCCGCTCGTTCAAGTCCGCCATTCGATGCGCTCCTATCTCTAGTCGCTGACCGGCCACGGATACCCGGCGCCGATATCGGGAAACCGAGTCGGATTCCCCTCACCTGCACCCGGGTAGGCAAAAACGACCCTGCCGACCCGTGCGAAGGAGACGAGGATGACCGTGAAGGAGCCGGAGACCAAGCTCAACCCCCGCTTCAGCAGCCCGGGCGCCAGCGCGATCGAGTGGGAGACGGGCCGCAAGCGAATCGAAGGGGCCGAGCTGTTCTGGCTGTCGACGGTGCGCCCGGACGGTCGCCCGCATGTGACGCCGCTGATCTCCGTCTGGCTCGACGGTGCGGCGTACTTCTGCACCGGGGCGGACGAGCGCAAGGCAAGGAACCTGGCAGAGAATCCGAACTGCATCCTGACCACCGGGTGCAACCTGCTCGAGGAGGGTCTCGACGTCGTGATCGAGGGCGGGGCGAGGCAGATCCGCGACGAGGTCATGCTCGAGCGCGTCGCCGACGCCTACGAGTCGAAGTACGGCAGCGAGTGGCACTTCGACGTTCGCGACGGCGCTTTCCATGCCGAGGGCAGTGGCGAGGCGCTGGTCTTCGAGGTCGCTCCAACGACCGCCTTCGGCTTCGGCAAGGGCGAGTACAGCCAGACCCGCTGGCGCTTCGTCTAGATCGTCGGCGCCAGGTCGCCGCTCAGCAGATCACGGTCAGGTGAAACGCCCTGTTGGCGACTGAGCCACCCTTGTCGTAGGTCTTCACCCTGACGGCTTTGGCATTGCTCGAATGTCCGGTTGGCACCGCGAATCCGAGTGGCTCACTGCCGGGAGTGGCGGTCCCGGTTTCGCCGGGCACCGAGAGATAGGCGCAGCCGCTCACGCTCTGTTCGAATTCCACAGTGAAGACGTTCGAGCTTGGACCGCTGACAGCAACCACTCCACTCTCACGCACAGCCGTGCCAGTAGCGCTTACAACTGCCCACAGGCCGCTCCCCGCGGGGCCGGGCGGGCCCTGTTCGCCTTTCAGGCCCTGGGGACCCTGCTCGCCTTTTTCGCCCTGGAGGCCCGGCGGACCCGGGACCCCCGTGAGACCCTGTTCGCCCTTCTCTCCGCCGCTGCCCTGGATGATCTGTTCGCCAGAGCTGGTCACCACCGGGACGGCACGCTCCGCCTCTTTACAGTGTCGTTTCGTCCGAGCGAAGCGAATGCCGCCCTTGCGGGGCTTGGCCTCCTTGACGCAAACGGTGATCGTCGCCGGCGGCTGTTTCTGCGCCGCCTGGGCGGATGTCGCGAAAGCCGACAGAATGGCGAGGAAAGCCAAACCTGCCGCGAGTGCAAACGTCGGCCCGCACGAGACAGCGGGCAAAATCCCCCGAAGCTGCCGCCAGCTAGCTCAGATCCCGCAGGCCACCCCGTGCCTGGGCGACCTGGCCGGAAGCGTGTTCCCATTCGCGCTGCAGTTTCGGCTCGACCGAGTCGGGATCGCAGGAGGAGCGGGTCAGGCAGTTGCCCCACTCGTTGGCGGCGTCTATGTAGACGTTGAGGGCCCGCTCGGCGGGTGCGGCGACGCGGCTCAAGCAGACGATCCCGAGGCGATCGGCGGCGACACTTGCGTAGCTGGCGCGGACGCGGTTGACGCTGCCCACGTACTGTTCGTAGTCGAGCCCGACCGCGAGGGTGTTGCCCAGCGATTCGATCGAATCGAGGAAGTCGCCGAGCTCGGCGCCGCAGTGCTTCGCCGCCGCCGGCCTGGACCTGGAAGCACTTGCCCCACCCCTTGCAGTTGCCGCCGGCGCACTTGCCTCGGTCCCCGCCGCACCCGTGTGCTCCTTGCCTCCACCGGCGGTCGCCGTTCCTTCCTCACCGCAGCCAGGCAGGATCAGCGCCAGGCTCAACAGTGCGGCGGTCGCCGCGATTGGGCCGGAGCGCATCTGTGTAGTGTAAGAATCCGCTGATGTTGGGGGTGCGGAAGCTGGTGGCGGTCGGTGCGCAGGTTGCCCTGCTCGTCCTCACTCTGACCGCACCCACCGCGAAGGCGAGCGGCAATGGTGGGGTGCTGGTCGTAGGTGACAGCCTCGAGCTGCTGGCCTCGCCCTACCTGCAGCGCTACCTACCCGGTGTGCCGCTGACGATCAACACCGGCGGTGGCTACAACAGCTACCAAATCTTCGACCTTTTCGAGGAGAGCTACGACCCCTCGCACTCCGTGATCGTCTTCGACGCGGGAACCAACGACAACCCCGCCTATCCGCAAATTCTGGCCGAAAACCTGACCGCCGTCGCCGCACAGATTGGTGACCGCTGCATGGTTGTGCCGACCATTCACGGCTTTACCGTCAACGGCATCGGCAACGAGGGCAAGAACAGCGTGGTCCGGTCCTTCGCCGCCTCCCGCCTGGGAACGCAGGTGCCCGACTGGGCGGGCGCCGTTGCCAGCCATCCCGAGCTGATGCAGGCCGACAACCTGCACCCGATTCCTGCCGGCGGCGATTACAGAGCGCGGCTGGTCGCCCAAGGCATCAAAGGGTGCCTCGCCTTTAGCCACGCCCCGATGGAACCGGCAATCGAATCCGGTCCCGAACTTGCCACTGTGAGCAAGTTCGCCCAGCGTCAGGCAGTGCTCGCCCGCACCATCGCCACGTCACTGGGTGAGGCCGTGGCGATGCGGATCGCCGGCCGGCAACCGCTGCTGGTCACGGCACTCGGAATGATCTCCCCCGATGCCTGAACCGGTAGCGCGCGGGCAGCGCTACATGCCGGGGCTCGACGGCCTGCGAGCGATCGCGGTGCTCGGCGTGATCCTCTACCACCTCAACTTCACCTGGGCGGAAGGGGGGCTGCTCGGTGTGGGTGTGTTCTTCACCCTCAGCGGCTATCTGATCACCGACATCCTGCTCAATCAGGTGAACAGTGGCGGAATCAGGCTGAAGTCGTTCTGGCTGGCGCGTGCCCGCCGCCTGCTGCCGGCCCTTTTCCTGATGTTGATCGTGGTGACGGCCTGGGTGACCCTGATCGGACCGCACCAGCCTCCCGACTTCCGCAGCGCCGCCCTCAGCGCCGCCGCCTACTTCAACAACTGGTGGCTGATCATCCACGACGTCTCCTACTTCGAGCGCTTCGCGCCGCCGTCGCCGCTCAACCACCTCTGGTCGCTCTCGGTCGAGGAGCAGTTCTACATCGTCTGGCCCTTCCTGCTGATGCTCGGCCTGCGGCTCGTCCCCGAAGCGGCGCGGAAGACCGGCGTGCGACCGCGCCTCGCCGCGGTCACCGCCGCCGCGGCGATCGCCTCGGGAATCCTGATGGTGATCCTCTACAGCCCCTCGATCGACCCCTCGCGCGTGTACTACGGGACCGACACCCGCGCGCTCGAGCTGCTCGCCGGAGCTGCGTTGGCGATGCTCTGGCCGAGCCGGCGCCTGCACACCCGCATCGCCACTCCCGCCCGCCACACGATCGAGGCCGCGGGAGTGGTCGGTCTGGTGCTGATCGGGCTGATGTTCTGGCGCGCCGATGAGTTCTCGCCCTTTCTCTACCGCGGCGGCTTCGCGCTGCTCGCGCTGGCATCGGTGCTCGCCGTCGCCGCGCTCGCCCACCCTGCCTCGCGGCTCGGCCCGATCGTCGGCTGCGTGCCGATGCGCTGGATCGGTGAACGCTCCTACGGCATCTACCTCTGGACCCTGCCGATCATCGTCCTGACCACGCCCGAGGGCGCCCAGGGCGCCGACCTCCTCCGCGCCGTCCTCCAGGTCGCGGCAATCATGGCCGTGGCCGAGCTTTCCTGGCGCTACGTCGAGAACCCGATCCGCCACGGCGCCCTGGGCCGGCTCTGGGAGCAGTGGCGGGCGGGGCGCCTGCAGCGCGAGCGGGTGACGCGGCGCGGCTGGGCGGCCGTCTCCGCCGGCGCCGTCGTCGTCGCGATCGCGATCGCCGGCCTGGCCGGCGTCGGCGTCTCCAACGAGCCGCAGGCGATCGGCTCCGAGACGGTGGCCAAGACCGTCACCGCGAAGAACGTCAAGCGGGCGCCGCTGGCGACCTCCTGCGAAGCGGCCATCCACATCGGCGACTCGACCTCGGAGGGGCTCGTCTCCGAGGAATATCTGCCGGACCCGGACCAGTTGATCAGCGCCCAGTACGCCCGCGTCGGTGCCACCACCCAGCACCTCGAGGTCTCGGGGGCGCGTTCGATCTACGAGAACTTCGAAGGGCTGCCCAACGCCCAGGAAGTCGCCGAAGCCTGGAAGAACGAAGGCTTCGCCGGATGCTGGGTGCTGGCGATGGGCACCAACGAGGCCGCCAACGTCGCCGTCGGCTCCGCCGTCACCTACGACGACCGGATCGACAGCATGATGGCGACGATCGGCGACGAACCGGTCCTGTGGGTGAACGTGAAATCGATCGTCAAGAACGGGCCCTACGCCTCAGAGAACATGGAGGAGTGGGACGAAGCGCTGCTCGAAGCGTGTGACCGCTACCCGCACATGCGGATCTACGACTGGGCCTCCGACGTCAAGGACCCGTGGTTCATCCCCGACGGGATCCACTTCACCTCGGAAGGCTACGCCGAACGCGGCAGGCTGATCGCCGACGCCCTACTCGCGGCCTTCCCCAACTCGAAGCCGCTGGAGATGGCCGACCGGGACGACTGCCTGATCTCAGCGCCGCTCACGGAACCTTCTTGAAGTACGCCCAGCGGTCGTACAGGCCCAGCGCCGCCGCCAGGGTGTCGCCGCGGATCGTGGTCGTGCCGCGGGTGCCGATCAGCTTCGCGTAGTCGACCCGCGGCGACTCGCCGCGCTTGGTCACTTTGATCCGGCGCAGGCTGCCGTCCAGGTAGGCGCCGAGGCGGCTGTTCATCTCGGCCTGGGAAAAGCGAAAGGTCCACTCGTGCAGGGGTGAGTAGTAGTCGTAGGGGTCGTTGACGCTCTGCAGGTAGGGAACGTCCGGCGCGCCGAGGAAGCCCGACTCGGTGCGGCCGCCCGAGGAGGAGAAGTAGGTCGTCTGGGCGATCTCGCCGGCGAAGGTCGCCACCTGGTTGCGGGTCGAGCGCACCGCCAGGTCGGTCCGCTCGTCCTCGATCTCGACACCGCCGTAGACCTGGGTGCGGGTGTCGGCGTAGAGGTCGAAGCCGTTGCCGCCGACGTCGGTTGAGAGGGCGATCGAGCGTGCCGCCACGGCAAACGCCTTCAGCGTCGCCATCGGCCATTCGGGTGGTACCTCGCCGGGCAGCGAGCCGCGCGCATAGCTGTTGACGTTGAGCCGGTTGATCACGTTGAGTGAACCCGCCGCCGACTCGGTCGGGACCAGCTCGAGCGCGCCGCGGTAGAGGCCGACGCCGGCGACCTGGATCGGCCCCCGGCCAGTGGCGTGGAGCCGCTCACCGCAGCGGGCGACCAATTTGCCCGAGTTCGAGAGCAGCTGCACGGACGCTCCTCGCCGCCGCGCGCGGTAACTGCGCCGCGGGTCGAGCGAGCGGCCGCAGGCGGCGGTCGCGTGGCTGAAGCTGACGTCGCCGGGGCTGACCGCCAGCAGCACGGTCACCGCCGGCGCCCCGGGCATCTCGGCGAGCCGGATCCCGCGGTAGTAGTGGCCGAGGATCTGCCGGTAGCCGGCGCCGTGCTTGCCGTAGCCGTAGGCGCCGTAAGCGCTCATGCCGACCCCGTGTCCGAAGCCGCCGCCTTTGACCACCCAGGTGGCGGCGGCGCCGGCCGCCGTGGGGGCCGAGCTGACCGCGAGGAGGATCAGCGACAGCACTGCGATCCGTGCTCTCGTCATCCGGCCCGAGACTAGCGGCGGCCTCCGCGCGGGACGCAAGATCCCCTGCCGGGACTCAGCTCCCGGTCGCCGAAAAGTGCTGGTAGTCCTTGGGCCAAGACCAGTTGCCCGCCCACTCCCAGCCGATCGCGGCGAAGGCGGCGACGACCGCGCCGTCGCGGTGGATCATCCCCTTGCTGTGGCGCGAGCGACGCGCGTAGGGGGCGCCGGCGGGCGGTGAGACGTAGCCGGACTCGGTCACGTAGGGGTTCTCGATCGGGTTGAGGTCGATCGCTCTGCCGAAGGCGTGTTCGGACCAGACACCAGGTTGACCGGCGACAAAGCGACAGTTGAAAGCGGAGGTGTTGTCGGCTGCCATGCTGCGGTGATCGTCGGCGCCGTAGGCATCGACGAGGTGCATCCGCCGGACCGGGAAGCGCTGGCGGTAGAGCGAGCGCATCACCCGCAGCATCCCCGGCGCCGCTTCGCGGTGGACGACCAGCCGGCCGCGGTGGACCCGGCGGTCGAAACCCCAGTGGCTGACCTTGAGCAAGCGCAGCTCGGCGAAGCCGACCGGACAGCCGGGACGCCAGGAGACGCCGCTCATCCGCGCCCGCGTCTCGGCATCGATGGGCTCCAGCTTGCCGTGGAAGGCAGGTGCCTTGCCGGCGGCCTCTGCCACCGGCATCGGACCCGCCGCAAGGACCAGAACGGCAAGGAGCGTGAGGACGACTTTCACGGCGGGCAAGCTACCCGAGCCCGCCCCTTCGGACCCACGATCGCCGCCGGGTAGCCTTCGCCCGTGGCTGGACCCGCCCATCGTGTGCTCTCCGACTCGCAGCTGGCAATGCTCGCCGAGCACGGCGAGGAGCGGACCGCGGCGGTCGGCGAGACGCTGTACGAAATTGGCGACGAGAGCTACCCGTTCATCGCGATCGTCGAGGGCGAGGCGGCGGTGCGCGATGCCGCCGGGCAGGAGATCGTCCGCCACGGCGCCTCCGGCTTCCTCGGCGAGATGAACTTGCTCTCCGGCCAGACGGTCTTCCTCACCGCCGTCGTCACCGAGCCGATCCGCTACATCGCGGTCGAGCGACAAGCGCTGCGACGGCTGCTGCTCGAGGACAGCTCGCTCTCCGACCTGCTGCTCTCGGCCTTCGTCGAGCGCCGCGAGCTGCTTCAGCAACGGCAGGGGGTCGGAATCGAGATCATCGGTGGACGTGACTCCGCCGAGACGCGGCGGTTGCGCGACTTCGCCCGCGGCGGGCGGCTGCCCTACTCATGGCTCGATCCGGCCGAGAGCGAGGAGGCGGCAGCAGCGGTCGAGCGGGTCGGCCCCGACGGCGTGCCCCTGGTCCGTCTTCCCGGCGGCGCCGAGCTGCGGCGACCGAGCAACGGCGAGCTCTCACGGGCGTTGGGAATCGGACTCGAGCTCGCGCCGCGCGAGGAGGTCGACCTGCTCGTCATCGGTGGCGGTCCGGCCGGCCTCGGCGCCGCCGTCTACGGCGCCTCGGAGGGGCTCGACACGCTGGTGATCGAGAGCACTGTCCTTGGTGGCCAGGCGGGCAGCTCGCGACGGATCGAGAACTACCTCGGCTTCCCAGCGGGGATCAGCGGCACCGAGCTGACCAGCCGCGCGGTCACGCAGGCGCGCAAGTTCAGCGCCCGCACGGCGACGCCCTACCGCGCCCAGGCGCTGGAGCCCGGCGGCGCGCAGCATCTGGTCAGACTCGAGGAGGGCAACGAGATCGCCGCGCGGGCGGTGCTGCTCTCGACCGGCGCCGAATACCGGCGCCTCCCCGTCGCCGACCTCGAGGATTACGAGGGAATCAGCGTCTTCTACGCCGCCGGCCCGCCGGAGGCACAGCTCTGCGGCGCCCAACGGGTCGGGGTCGTCGGCGGCGGCAACTCGGCGGCTCAGGCCGCCGTCTGGCTGGCGCGGGGCGGCGCCCTCGTCACCCTGCTTCACCGCCGCGAGGACCTCAGCGAGACGATGTCCCACTACCTGATCGCCGAGCTCGAGCGCTACGGCGTCGCCGTGCGCGACCGCAGCGAAATCGCTGCGCTGCACGGCGCCGAGGGCCAGCTCGACAGCGTCACCCTCAGCGATGGCACCGAGCTGTCGCTCTCCTTCCTCTTTCTCTTCCTCGGCGCTGCACCGTGCACCGAGTGGCTCGGCGACACCGTCGCCCGCGACGCCAAGGGCTTCGTTCTCACCGGTGAGGCAGCGGGGGCCGAAGGGCTGCTCGAGACCAGTGTCCCCGGCGTCTACGCCGCCGGGGACGTCCGCGCCGGCTCGATCAAGCGCTGCGCCACCGCGGTTGGCGAGGGCGCCGCCGCGGTGCGCTTCGTCCACGAGCGGCTGGCCCCCGCCGGATAGCGTGCCGTCGATGAACATGGGCAGCAAACGGAGGGGCCAGCCGCGCAGCGCACTCGCACCATCCCTGCTTGCACTCGCCTGCCTGGTCGGCCTGCTCCTCGCCCCTTCCGCGAGCGCAGGTGAACCGGTACCGGTCGAGGTGGGACGGGTCGGGCTGGCGCTACCGGCGGACGGGCGTGGCGCTTTGCTGGTTCCGGTTCGCTACCCGATCCAGCTGGTGGGGCAGCGGCTCGAGCTGAGGGTCTCGCTGCGCCGGCCGGGACGGGGCACGATTGACTCTTGGATCTCACGGGCCCACGCCAACGGCGGTCCGCTGCGGGCGCCGGAGCGGCGGCGCTGGTTCAGCTTCGTCCACCGGATCGACCTCAGCCGCCGCACCACGCGGCGCATCCGGCATGGGCTGACGCCGCGGCCGATCGCGGTGGTGAACGCAAGCGCGGCGCTCGACCTCAACCGCGATGGCCGCGCCGACCTCGCCGCGAGCGACACCGAGCGGCAGCCACTGCCCGGCGGCTACGCGCGGCGTCTCTGCGCCACCGTCCCCCAGCTGCGAACCAGGCTCCGCCGGCCGGTCAGGGCCAGGCTGCCCGCCTGCGGCGCCGGCGTCCGCTGGCGGGTCTCCCGCCCCATCCACGGCACTGCCACCATCCGCGACGGGCGGCTGATCTACCGCTCGGCAAGAGGCTTCCGCGGAACCGAGTCGCTCGAGCTGCGGGGGCGGGTCGCGGGCGCCGGCAGCTCGGCCCGCCGGGGGAAGCTGGTGGCGCCGGTCCAGATCAAGGTGCTGAGCGGGGCAGAGGTCTCGGTGCGTGCCCTCGGCGATTCGGTCACCGCCGGCTTCGGCTACTACGACGACGGCTCGCTGATGCAGTTCACCAGCCTGCCCAGCTGCAAGCCGGGGGCGAAAACCTACGACGACGCCTGCTCCTCGAACTCGCTCGACCGCGATAACGAAGCGGCGCAGGTCGAATACGCGCCCGACTACGGCCTCTCCAGCAACGTCTCCTGGGCGGCACAGTGGGCGAACCAGTACGGCGTGGCCAACTACGCGAACTTCGCTGTCAGCGGTTCCGAACCCAAGGACTGGAGCCCCGGCGGCCAGCTCTACGACACCACCAAACGGATCGAGGCCGAAAGCCCCGACTACATCCTGCTGACGGCGGGTGCCAACCCGCTGCTTTCCGAAATGCTCTTCGGCGTCGACAACATGGGCTGCGCGATCTGGGCCGACGTCTTCGGCAGGTACCGCGAATGCGTCGAGGGTGCCTTCGCCTCGGTGAAACTGCGGGCCAACCTGAAAGCCCTCTACGCCGAGCTGGTCGATCACACCCACGCGATGATCTACCTGATGCAGTACCCGCTCTCAGTGCCGGCCTCGGCGCTCGCCTACTCGGCGACCCAGATCGCGATGATGGGCGCGATGCTGAACGGGGAAATCGCCGCGGCGGCGGCGGAAGTGAACGGCGCCAGGCTGCAGGTGGTCGCCCCGCCCCATTTCAACGTCGGCATCGACGTCTCGCCGGTCTTCCCCTCCGAATACACCTGCTCCAGCCTCGGCTACGGGGTCGACGGCCGCAGCGTCCAGTCCGATCCGAGCCAGGACGAGCTCCTCCTCGCCCATCCGCTCTCCTTCTGCCCCGGCCCGGCCAAAGGCGAGCCCTGGGTGATCAGCGGCGACACCGGCATCCACCCCAGCGCCACCGGCTACGCGCAGATGGCATCGCAGTTGCCGGCTCCCGAATAGCTACAAACGCTCGGCTTCCCAGACGATCACGGCCGGAACGCCGGTGAGCGCATCCTCGAAGGCATCGGTTCGGTGCTTCTTCGACCGTGCCTTCGCCTGCTCGGCGCTCAGCCGTGGTTCGAGGCAACGGCGCACCGTCAGTCCCGCCTCACCAAACGCATCGACGTACTCGCCGTGCAGATGCGGGTACTCCGGGATCATCGCGCGCCGTCCTTGCGTGTCGACGAACACGGCGCGCCAACCAAGAATTGCCGTGGCAAGCGGATGGGGGTTGGAGACGATCAGACGGCCACCCGGCCTAAGCACTCGCCCAAGCTCTGCGATCGCCGGTCCTAGCTCGGGCAAGTGGCTGAGTGCCAGCGCACAGACAGCCGCGGCGACCTCACCGTCATCGAGGGGCAGAGAGGTCAGCTTGCCCTGGCGGAAGTCGACGCCGGGAAGCTTGGCCCTGGCGCGGGCAAGCATCGCCTTGCTCGCATCGACGCCGATTACCCCGTCGTCTCGGACATGGTTGAGGTGGGCGGCGTGGCGACCAGTGCCACAGGCGGCATCGAGCACCACGCCATCCGGCAGCTGCCCGAGTAGCTCGCGGACGACCGGCTCCTCCAGCGCAATCGTGTCGTTGCCCGGATCGTCGTAATCCGGCGCCCACTGGGCGTAGCCCGAGTCAACCTCCACCTCCGGCAGATCGCGGCGCTCGGAGTGAGGCGGCTGATCGAGTTGCGAGGCAATCTGCCGAATCTCCTCGGCACGGGTCTCGACCTTGCCAAATGCTCGACGAGCGCCGGCACGCAACAGCGCCAGGCCCTCGATGCCAAGGATGTAGTGGCCTTGCCGAAACTCCTCCGTCATGGACGAGCGACGCTACCGCACGAAAGCACAGCTTCTACATCGGCGTGCCAAGCACCTGGACGTAGCTCGCCGAGGAGCTCTTGAGCCTGAGTTACAGCTGCGTAGCAATGACCCCGATCAGGGCGGCGATGATGCCGCCGCAGAGCTGCATGAACGTTCGCTGCAGACCGGCGAGCCGCGCGTCCATCTGAGCGAACCCTTCGCGCACCTCGCTGCGGAAGGATTTGAATTCCTCGCGCATCTCGGTGCGGACAGCCTTGAATTCGTCCCTCATCTCAGTGCGGACAGCTCTGAATTCGTCCTGTATCTCGGTTCGGACAGCCTTGAATTCGCCGTGCATCTCAGCCCGATGGGATTGAAGGTCGTGCTTGACCGATTGAACTTCTCCCCTCACGGACTTGACTTCATTCCGCACGAATCGGATTTCCCCCGCGACATGGTTAAAGCCATCGTCCAGCCGCTCGTCTGTCCAGCTGTTCCTCATCGCCTCCATGATTACAGCACTGTAGACAAGACGATGCGCGCGAGTGTTGCGCGAAAGGTGAATTCTTGGCGAATTCCTTGTCGCGAAATTGCCCTAGGCGAGACTGGACTTCGGCTTCAAACTAGGGCGCAGAGGTAGTCGCGGATCGGCTGACCGGCTAGAAACGACGATGGGCCCAGAGATTGGGTGATCACTCCGTGGGTTGCCGACTTACTCGAGCGTGACCCCGCTGGCGGGCTTGTCCTCACGCAAGCCCTTGAACGAGCCGTGGCGGACCAGCCCATCGCCGGTCAGCTCGCGGAACTCGACCTCGGCGACGAGGCATGGCTCGACGTAGTTCGCCCCGCGCGGTCCCCTGCCGGCCGCGAAGGGATTCTTCTTGCGCTCCAGCGGCTTCAGGCGCTTCGTCAGGTCGGCGAGGTCCCGGTCGGAGAACCCGGTGCCGACTTTGCCGGCGTAGCGCAGCTTGCCGTCCTCGTGGTAGCCGATCAGGAGGGAGCCGAGCCGGCCGCGGCGACGGCCCTGCCCCGGCAGCCAGCCACCGATGACGAACTCTTGGCGGCCGACGTTCTTCACCTTCAGCCACTCGCCGGTCCGCTTGCCCGGTGAGTAGGCGCTCTCGAGTCGCTTCATCACAAGACCCTCCAGCCCCCGCTCGCCGCTCACCGCGAGCAGCTCCTCGGCGTGGCCGGTCGAGTAGGCAGGCGTCTGCCAACTCGAACCGGCCAGCTCCAGCCGCTCGAGCAACTCGCGCCGGCGCCGGTATGGCTCGGCCATCAGGTCGACACCATCGAGATGGAGCAGATCGAAGATCACGTAGGTCACCGGGTGGGTCTTCATCCGGTCGCGGACCACGGTCTCGGAGGTCTGGTGGATGCGCTGCTGTAGGTGGGCAAAGCTCGGTCTCCCCTCAGCGTCGAAGGCGACCAGCTCGCCGTCGAGAACGGCGTCGAGGGTCCCCAGCTGCCGCGAGAGCTGCCGCACCTCGGGATACCGGGCGGTGACCTCGCGCAGGTTCCTGGTCTGCAGACTGAGGCGACCTGGACGGCAGTAGGCGATCGCGCGCACCCCGTCCCACTTGATCTCCGCCGCCCAGCCCTCCTCCTTGGCCGGCAGCTCCGCGAGCCGGGCCAGCATCGGCACGACCGATTCGGGGAAGGGATCGCGCGCCTCGCCGGGCGGGTCCATGCGGTGGATCATCCAGTCCTTCGCGCTCCCCGTCCGGAACAGCGCGTAACGCCCGCTCAACCGCTCGCCGGCGAAGCTGACGATGACTTTCTCGGCCTCCCACTTCTCGCACTCATAGGTGCCGCGGTCCCAGATCCGCATCGTGCCGGCGCCGTACTCCCCGGCGGGGATCTCACCCTCGAACTCCAGGTACTCGAGCGGGTGGTCCTCGGTGTGGATGGCCTTGCGGTTTTCGCTCGGGTCCTGCGGGATGCCGTTGGGGACCGCCCACGACACGGCCGCGCCGTCGTGCTCGAGGCGCAGGTCCCAGTGCAGGCGCCGGGCGCTGTGCTCCTGGACGACGAAGCGAGGCGGCGCTTTCTTGCTGCGGCGGCGCCGGGGCTTCGGCTCGGGCGAGGTGTCGAAGTCGCGCTTTCGCTCGTACTCGCCAATCTCACCACGGGTTTTGCGCTTCTCAGCAGCCATCCACCTTCACCTCCCCCGACGATAGCCCGCAGCCGTCTTACGGGCGGCGATGCCAGGGCGTCCGATTACAGCTGTGTGGCGAGGAGGCCGAGCAAGGCGACGAATATGCCGATCCCCAGATGGAAGAACACCCGCTGCCAGTGGTCGAAGCCGTCGTCGAGCCTCTCGTCCCCAGCTCTGCCTCATTGCCTCCGTGATGGCATTGTAGACAGAACGATGCGCGCAGATGTTGCGCGCATCGAAAAATTACCGCCCGGAAAAGCTCACGTCTTGCGCTCCAGATCCGCCGCCTCCTCGGCCTTCTCGTCGGCGTGCTCGCGGGCTTGGTCGCGCTCCTCCTTCGCCTCGCCCTTTTTCTCCTCGAGCCTGCCTTCGCGGCGCAGCGATGCGTCGTCGGCGAGGTCTCCGGCGGCCTTCTTGGCTCTACCGGTGAGCTTGTCGAGAATGCCCATGTGTCTTCCTTCCGTCGTTTTTCACGGCCCCGACTGGTACCCGTCACGGACGCTGCGATAAACGTCCGCGAGCCACGTTTGCCGCGCTATCGTGCGCCGCAAGAGCCATCGATCGGGGGAGAGTCAGATGAGACGAGTCGCCAAGCTGTTGCTGGGACCCGGAGCCGTAGCGCTACTCGTAGTCGGCCTGATTGGCGCACCTACCGCCACGGCGGCATCGACCAGTGCGTCCTCCTGCGCGAGGGCAAACGACATCGAGGCAATCGTCGACGACTCGATCTCGATGGAATTCAGCGACGCGGGTCGCCTCCGCGTGCAGGCGATGAACCTTTTGATCGGCACGCTCTCGCCGAAGACGCAGCTCGGCGCGATCGAGTTCGGCTCCGGATTCCTCGAACAACCCGCCGCCAACACCCTCTTCCCGCCCCAGCCCGTGGGGCCGAATGCGACCGCCATGCGCACTGCGCTCGACGCGGCGATCCACGCCGACAACGGCGCCACCGACTACAACTCGGCCTTCGCCAAGGCAGATGCCGATAACCCGGACGCCGACGCGAAGATCTTCCTCACCGACGGCGGCCACGTCGAAGGTCCTTACAACAACGCCCATCTGGGGCACAAAGTGCCGACCTACGTGGTCGGCTTCGGCTCGGGCCTCTCCGGCGGCGAAGACCAGGCGCGGCTGAAAAAAATCGCCAAAGACACCGGCGGCAAGTACTTCCCGGTCGAGGAAGCCGGCGAGCTGCAGGCGGTGATGAACAGTGTCAGCGCGGCGCTCACCTGTCAGACCCCGCCGCGCCAGTTCATCGACACGATCGCCGAGGGCCAGAGCAAGCCGCACAGCGTCGCCATCGGCGCCGCGACCAAGACGGTCCAGATCACCCTGACCTGGACCAATCCAGTCGACAAATTCAAGCTCACCGCGCTTCGCCTGGTCGGCAAAAACGGCCTCGTCGCGGTCGCCTCGCGCAAACCGGGCAAACTGAAAGTGACGAAAACGACCAGCTCCACCTTCACCATCATCAAAGTCTCGAGGCTGAGGAAAGGGACTCTCCGCTTCAAAGTGAAGGGCGTAACCGTCGACTCGGCCGCAAAAGCGACGCTGACCACACAGGTGGGACAGAGCAGCCGTAAATAGCCAGTGAGGAAGGGGGGTCGACCGCTCCCTGCCCTTGGCGTCGGTGGGCGTCGCGTTGGGTAGTCGTTGACGATGAGTCGTCGATTCCCATGCCCGACCATGCCCGGGCTGGCCGCTGTCGTCCTGATCGGGCTCATGCTCCTCATCGGTTGCGGAGAGACCGGTGATGTGCAGCTCGCCTCGACTCGGGAGCCGGAACGCTGCGGCCATGAGGCCGCGCTCGAACGCGGGGGGCCCTGCCTTCCGGCCGATTTCCCAAGATGGGAATTCGAGTCCGTGCGCCCAGCACCCGCCGGGCTCTTTACGGTCAGCTTTCAAGACCGCGAGGATTCGCGCCCCTGGGTGATCGTCTTCGACAACGGGGGTCAGCCGCGCTGGTGGTACAGGCCCAACACCCGCGCCCTCTGGGCGCAGGTCCTCGCCGACGGCACGATCTCCTGGCCGCGCTCGTTTGGCGACGGCTACGGCTTGGATCCGCGCATGGCCCATGAGATCCGCTCGCCCTCGGGCAAGCTGCTGCGCTTGGTACGGACGAAGGGCGCGATCATCGACGGCCACGAGTTCCGCGAGCTGGGCAACGGCAACGTGCTGGTCGACTCCTACGTGCCCGAAACCGCCGACCTGCGGCGCTTCGGGGGGCCCGCCAAGGCGGCCATCGTCTCCGCTGAAATCCAGGAAATCGATCCCGATGGGCGGGTGCTGTGGCGCTGGAACTCACGCGGGCACATCGGCCTTGACGAGACGGGCCGCTGGTGGCACAACGTGCTGGCCAACCCACGGCGGCGGTTGCAGGGGCTCGAGTCCTTCGACCCCGTGCACATCAACTCGATCGAGCCGCGCGGACGCGACGAAGTGGTGATCTCCACCCGCCACACCGACGCGGTGTACGGAATCCGTCGCTCGAGTGGCGAGATCGCCTGGAAGCTCGGCGGCATCGAAACGCCCGACTCGCTGCAGGTCGTCGGCGACCCGGCGCAAAAGCTGCTCGGCGGTCAGCATGACGCCCGCATCGCCGCCGACGGCAGCCTCAGCATCTTCGACAACGGCAAGGACCGCCCGCGCCGGCCGAGGGTCGTCTTCTACAGGCTCGACCTCGAGCAGCGCAAAGCGCTCTACCGAGGCCAGCTCAACGATCCGCAGGTGACGACCAGTCACTGCTGCGGCTCCGCCCGGCAGCTCGCGGACGGCGGCTGGCTGGTCAGTTGGGGGGACAATCCGCTCGTCACCCAGTTCGACGCCGCGGGACGGATCGAGTTTCGGCTGAAGCTCGCCGCCCCAACCTTCAGGGCAGTACCGGTTCCCCCCGGCGCGACGAGCGTGGCCGCCCTGGAACGGGGTGTGGGGCGGATGGCGGATGGGCGGTAATCACCGGCGGCCTCGCTTGCGACTGCTACCGTGAAGGAGTCGGGTTTGGCCAAACGCCTCCCGAGAGGTTCCGTTTCCTCCGTGCGCTGCTTTGCGTTTAGGGGTCGCTGGATCTCCCCTATCGCTCAAAAAGGAGCTCACAAAATTATGTCGTTCGCCGATCTCGGCGTTTCCAACAATGTCGTGCGCGCGCTTTCGCAGCGTGGCATCGACCAACCCTTTCCCGTACAGCAGATGGTCATCCGCGATGCGCTCGCCGGTCATGACCTTCTCGTCCAGTCGCCGACCGGCTCCGGCAAGACGCTCGCCTTCGGCGTGCCGCTCGTCGACCGGATCGAGCCGGGCGCAAAGCACCTCTCCGCTCTCGTCCTCGCCCCCACCCGCGAGCTGGCAAGCCAGATCGTCGACGAGCTGGGGTCCGTAGCCGACGCGCGACGGCTGCGGATCGCCGCCGTCTACGGGGGCGTCGGCTTCGGCCCGCAGAGCGCCGCGGCAAAGCGCGCCGACATCGTCGTCGCCACGCCCGGCCGGCTCGAGGACCTGATCGGGCGCGGTGTGATCTCGCTCGACCGGGTCCGCATCCTGGTCCTCGACGAGGCCGACCGCATGCTCGACATGGGCTTCAAGCCGGCGGTCGATCGGATCGTCGCCGATACCCCCGACGAGCGGCAGACCCTCTTCTTCTCGGCGACCCTCGAGGGCGCCACCGGCAAGATCGC
Source organism: uncultured Solirubrobacterales bacterium (assembly GCA_963718755.1). Taxonomy (GTDB): domain Bacteria; phylum Actinomycetota; class Thermoleophilia; order Solirubrobacterales; family 70-9; genus VRUE01. The sequence continues at coordinate 1,407,546 of OY970376.1, read as the reverse complement.
CGCCGCCTACACCCGCGACCCGCGCCGCCACACCCGCGCGGCGAGCGAGGCGGAGGCGGCCGACATCGAGCACCGCTTCCTCCACGTCGACTCCCAGAGCGCCAAGCTCGAGCACCTGGTCGAGCAGCTGCGCGGCGAGGGCGGTGGACGCACGCTCGTCTTCGTCCGCACCAAGCGCGGTGCCGATCGCCTCGTCAAACGCCTGCGCAAACACCAGGTCGAGGCGGCCGCGATGCACGGTGACAAAAACCAGCGCCAGCGCGAACGCGCGCTAGCGCGCTTCGAGGCGGGCGATATCGAAGCGCTGATCGCAACCGACGTCGCCGCTCGCGGCATCGACGTCGACGGGATCACACAGGTTGTCAACTTCGACGCGCCCGGTGACCAGGACGCCTACGTGCACCGGGTCGGCCGCACCGGTCGGGCCGGGCGCAGCGGCACCGGGATCAGCTTCGTCCTCGCCGACCAGGTCGACGAGGTGCGGCGCATGGCCGTCGCCCTCGGCCTCGTCCGCGAGTTCGACCACGAACGAGGCGATCGCCAGCCGTCCAAGCCGCAACAACAGCAACGACAGCAGGGCGCGGCGCGACGTTCGCGTCGCCGTCGCCGGCCCAAGGCGGCCCGATGACCGCGGCCGCCCCAACCGCCAGCAAGTGGACCTGCGACCGCTGCGGTGTCTCCGTCAGTCAGCTCGACGGTGGGGAAGTGCCGATGCCCGATAGCTGGGCCACAGGGTCCGACGGCCGCTTCTGCCTTACCTGTCGGCGCGAGCGGGCGGCAGAGGCGGCTTTGGACGCCGCACCGGACGACTGCAGCAACGACGCTCGCGCCAAATTGCGTCGGTCCGGCCTGCTCGAGTTTGAGGTGCGCCGGGCACCGGATCGCGCCGACAACGCGATCGCCAAGGCGTGCCATACCTCAGCCTCCGCTGTTGCGAGAGCGCGCGACGTCGTCGGCAGGCGTTAGGCGGAATTCTCGATGCAGGTCGGAATCGCACTCGCCCTTCTCGCCGCGCTGATGACGAACCTCGCCTCGCTGCTCAAGCACCGGGGCTGCCACCGGACGGAGCCGATCCAGATCCGGAAACCGCTGCGCAGCGCCCGCGCCCTGGCCGGCTCGCGCTGGTTCGCGGCCGGTTGGGCGCTGGCCGCGATCGCTTGGCTGATCCACGTCGCGGCGCTCTCGATGGCGCCGATCTCGATCGTGCAGGCGGTGCTCGCCGGCGGCGCCGTGACCCTGGCGGTGCTCTCGCAGCGGATCTTCGGCGACCCGGTCGAGCGTCAGCAGTGGCTGGCGCTGGGGCTGGGCGGCGCCGGGCTGGCGCTGCTCGCACTCACCGTGCCACAGCTGCACGGCAGCCACTCGGAATTCTCCGCCGGGGCGATCCTCGGCTTCGAGGGCGGGCTGGCGTTGATTGCCAGCGGCCTCGCCCTCGGCCATCGCTCGCAGCGGCTCGCCGCTCGCCGGGGAGTGCTCCTCGCGGTGCTCGCCGGGACCCTGATCGCCTTTGCCGGCGTCGCAATCAAGGGCCTCTTCGGCGCCGGCGAGGTCTCGCTCGCGGTGCTCGCGCCCTGGATCGCACTCACCGTCACCTGCGGCGTCATGGCCCAGTACGCCGTCGTCGCGGCCCTGCAGGGAGGGCAGGCGATCGAGACGATCGGCCTGATCGGGCTGGTCGCCAACGCAACCCAGATCGCCGGCGGCGTGCTCGTCTTCGGCGATCCGATCTCCGCCGATCCCCTGGGCATAGCCCTTCAAGCGACCGCCTTCGCGATGGTCTGCGGCTCGGCCCTGCTGCTTCCGTCGCGCGCTCAGCGCCGCCTGGCGCCGGCCTGACCAAGGCGCCTATCGTGGCGCCGCCCAGCGTTTCCCCGCTCTCGCCGCCGGGTAGCCCGGCGGCATGAAGTTCATCTTCGCCCCGATCGGGATCCTCGCCGGCCTGGCGGCGGGCTTTGCCGCCCAGAAGGGCTTCGAGAAAGTCTGGGCGATCTTCGACGACCACGAGGCCCCCGAGCCGGAGGATCGCGAGGTCTCCTACCCGAAGCTGGCGCTGGCGCTGGTCCTCGAGGGGGCGATCTTTCGCCTGGTCAAAGGGATGGTCGACCGCGGCAGCCGCCTCGGCTTCGCCTCACTGACGGGAACCTGGCCGGGCGAGCAAGACTCCTCCAAGTAACTACCCCTTGCGCCACTTCTTCCAGCCGCGACGCATCTTGCGACGGAAGACCTTGGGCTTCCTGGCGTAGAGGCGCTCGCCAAGCTCGAAGGCGGTGCCGGCGAGCTCCTCCTGTCGCTCGGCGATCGCAGCGACCAGAGCGGGGCGTCCAGCGAGCGGCAGATCCCGACGCAAGAGGTCGTCGCCGAGGACGGTGAGGTCATGGTGGTCGCCGAGGGCATCGGCGAGCTCGTCAGCCCACTCGAGACTGTTGCCGAACGCTTCGGGGCGAGCGTCGCGGAGGATGCGCAGGTGGTACCAGAGGTCCTTGGCGCGCTTACGCCACTGGTGCATGTTCGCCCCGCTCGGGTCCTCCGCGGCGCGGCTCATTTCCCGCCTGCCGCGGCGGTAGGCGCGGCAGATGCCCGGCCCGACCAGCTTCCAGGAATTGGCCTGCAGGGGCCAAGCTTCGATCCGCCCGCGTCCCTCTTCGACCGCTTCGAGCGCCGCGCCGATCGAGTCCGCGTCGCCTGCGCGCGCCGCGCGCACCGCGAGATCGCGCTCCTGACGCAGCTCGTCGAGCCAATCCGCGGTGTCGGTCGGGGCGAGCCGGCCGGAGAAGCGCTCGCGCAGGTCTTCCAGGGCCTCCAGCTTCGCCTCGGCGTCGCGGCTCGGAGAGAGCAGGCGGGCGGCCTCTTGGTAGCGCTCGTTTTCGGCCCGGTAGAGATCGTCGCCCAGCTCACAGCGGAGTAAGCGAACCACAGCGCGCAGCTTCTTCAGGTCTTTGCGGGCGGCGTGGATGCACTCGGACGGATCCCCAACCGCCCTGGCCTCGCGCAACCGCTCCGCTGCTCGTTCCGCGCGCTCCAAGGCGATTCGCCGCATCCCCGCGGCCGGCTTCTCGTCCGCCTCGAGGCGGTAGGACATGAGGCGATGGTAGTGCGGCGCTATCTTCAGTCGATGCCGTCGCCGTCCTGGCCCGCCACTTCCTACGAAGATTGGGCGGCGACCTGCGACACGCTGCACGCCCACACGCAGGTGTTGGGCAAGCTCGCGGCGAAGCTCGCCCCCGCCGAGCCCCAGCTCCAGCACGCGGCGCTGCGGCTGACCGCGCGCGGCTGGGAGACGGCTCCGCTGCCGGCGCCGGACGGCTCCGGGGCATTGGTCGTGGCGCTCGATCTGCACGCCCACGAGGCGATCGCAGAGCACAGCGACGGCCGTGCCCAGCGAGTGCCACTGACCCCGCACCGTGCCGTCGGCGAGGTGACCCGGGAGTTGCTGGCCGCGGTGGGCGAGCTGGTGGGAGCGGTCGAGATCGACCCGACGCCGCAGGAGGTCAACTGGAGCGTTCCGCTCGACGAGGACAGCGAGCACGCGACCTACGAGCCCGCGGAGGTCGCTGCCTACTTCGCCGCCGCGACCCAGGCCGCCCTCGTCCTCGCCGACTTTCGCGCCCCTTTCCGCGGCCGCTCGAGCCCGATCAACGCCTGGTGGGGCTCCTTCGACCTCGCCGTCAACCTCTACTCCGGCCTCCCCGCCGAGCCGCCCTCTGACGACTTCATCGCGCGCAACGGGGGCGACGCACAGCTGATCGAGGTGGGCTGGTGGCCGGGCGATGGCCGCTACGGCAAGGCGGCCTTCTTCTCCTACGCGCACCCCGCTCCCGATGGCTTCGCGGAGGCCACCCTCGACCCCGAGGCGGCCCGCTGGGACGACGGGCTGGGCGAGTACCTGCTCGACTGGGACGACGTGCGAGCCGCCCCCGACCCACACGCCTACGCGCTCGAGTTCGCCCGCTCGGCGTTCCGCCACGCCTGCCTGGTCTGCGGCTGGGACGCAACGCTCGCGGCCAGCGCCGAGGGAGATCCACCGCCCGTCGTCTAGTCCCCCGAAAACACCTACTGGCCCCCCAGACCTTCCAGAAAGGCAGTGAGATGGCAACCATCAGCGAACGAGAGGCAAGGCAAGTAGAGGCAGCAAACGCGGGAGGCCGGACGCCGGCGGTGTTCATCCACGGCCTCTGGCTGCTGGCGAGCAGCTGGGACAACTGGGCTGGCCTCTTCCAGGAGGCCGGCTATGCACCAGTCGCCGTCGACTGGCCCGATGACCCGGCGACGATCGAGGAGGCGCGGGCGAACCCCGACGTCTTCGCCAAGAAGACCGTGGGACAGGTTGCCGACCACGTCGCCGAGGTGATCGCGGCGCTGAACGAGAAACCGGCGGTGATGGGTCACTCCACCGGCGGTTTGCTGACCCACATGATCGCCGGGCGGGGTCTGGCGGCCGCATCGGTCGCGATCGATCCCGGACCGTTCCGCGGCGTGTTGCCGCTGCCGATCTCGGCGCTGCGCTCGGCCCTGCCGGTGCTGCGCAACCCGCTCAACAGGGGCCGCGCGATCACCCTCACCCTGGATCAGTTCAAGTACGGCTGGGCCAACGCGCTCAGCGAGGACGAGGCGAAGCAGCTGTACGAGACCTACCATGTGGCCGCCCCCGGCATCGCCCTGTCCCAGATGGCGAATGCGAACCTCAACCCCTGGACCGAGGCCAAGGCCGACACCAAGAACCCCGAACGGGGACCGCTGCTGGTCATCTCCGGTGAGAAAGACCACACGGTGCCGCCGGCGATCGCCAACGCCTCGTTCAAGAGACAGACCCGCAACGAGGCGGTGACCGAGATCGTCAAGATCCCCAACCGCGGTCACTCGCTGACGATCGACAGCGGCTGGCGCGAGGTCGCAGAGAAGACGCTCGAGTTCGTCAAGCGCTTCACCTAGACCCCTCACGTTTAGTCGAGTAATCTTGAATGAATGGAGGCTGAGGCGGCGTACGACAAGGTCACGTTCATCACGCTCGGGCCAACCGGCACCTGTCACGAGCGAGCGGTGAACGAGTACGCCGCTTTCCAGGGGATCGAGGACTACGGGATCGAGCTGATCACCGACTTCTTCGTCGGCCTGGAGATGCTGCGCGAGACGCCCGGCGCCTTCCTCGTCCAGTGCAGCGCCCATCCCAAGGTGCATGAGATCACCGAGAAATACTGGACCGAGGTCTGGGTCGTCGACACCTTCATCTACCCGACCAAGCACCTGGTGCTGCTCAGCCGCAAGGAGGTGGAGGTGCCGCGCTCGCTCGGCATCGTCCCCGCGACCAAGGGGTACGTCGATCTCTCTCAGTGGGAGGAGGTGATCGACGTCGCCTCGAAGCCGATCGTCGCCGAAGAGCTGCTCGCCGGCCGCTACGACTCCGGCCTGACCCACATGGAGCACGTCGAGGAGCACGCGGACGAGCTGCGGCTCGACCTCGACATCGGCGAAATCGACACCACCTGGGTCGTCTACGGAAAGCAGAAGCGCTTCCAGGGCGAGGTCATCGGCATACCCTCGGCGGAGCTCTTCCGCCAGCCGCTGCCGGCCCTTTAGTCGACAGCCAATATCCTGATCGGCGATGAAGGTGGCGGTGGTCGGCGGTACGGGTGTCCTCGGCAAGCCCTTGGTTGCCGAGCTGGCGGCGCGGGGCGACGAGGTCCGCGCCCTGAGCCGTACGGCTCCAGCGAAGCTTCCCGAAGGCGCCACGCACCACCGCGTCGACCTAACCAGCGGCGAGGGCCTGGACGAGGCGCTCGCCGGCGTCGAGGTTGTCGTCGACGCCTCGAACGAGAGCCCGCGCAACGCGGGGCCGGTGCTGGTCGACGGGACCGAGCGGCTGCTCGCGGCAGGCGTGCAAGCCGGGGTTCGCCACCACGTCGGCATCTCGATCGTCGGATGCGACCGCGTGCCGACTTCGTACTACAAGGTCAAGGTCGAACAGGAGAAGGCGATCGCCGCCGGCGAGGTCCCCTGGAGCCTGCTGCGCGCGACCCAGTTCCACTCGCTGCTGGCCTGGGCTTTAGGGCAGGCCGGGAAGGCGCGGCTGATGCCGACCGGCAGCGCTCGTCTGCAGCCGGTCGAGCCAGGGGTCGTGGCCGCGCGCCTGGCCGCCATCGCCCACGCCGAGCCGGCGGGGCGGCTGGAGGACATCGCCGGCCCCGAGGTGCTCACGCTGACCGAGCTGGCCAGGACCTGGCGGCGCGCCGACGGCCGCATGATGCTGCCGCTGCCGATCCCGATGATCGGCAAGGTCGGCCGGCCGCTGCGCGAAGGGGCGCTCTGCGACCCTGGGGCCGCTGCCGGCGGGGCGACCTTCGAGCAATGGTTGGCGGATGGCTGACGACCGGGCGCTGCTGATGGAGAACCTCGCTCGGGCGGCGCTGCTGATCCTCGTGGTCTCCACCCTCGCCGTGGGGCTACCAGCGACGTTCGCGCCCGAGTCCTTCTACGGCGACTTCCCCTTCCTCCGCCACTGGGTCGACCTGCTCCCCCCATACAACGAGCACCTGGTCACCGACGTCGGTGGCCTCTACCTCGGCTTCGCCGTGCTCTTCGGCTGGGCAGCCTGGACGCTGCAGCCGACCCTGATTCGCGCCGCCTGCTCGGCCTGGCTGCTCACCGCCGCGATCCACCTCTTCTTCCACGCCACCCACCTGGAGAACTTCAGCACCGGCGACGCCGTCGCCGAGCTGGCCTCGCTCGCCTTCCTTCTGGCACCGCCGCTGGTCGCGATCTGGGCGGTTGGCGACCGAGCCGAACCGCTCAGCTGACGCCGCTCGGCGAGAGCGGGGTCGAGGCGACGCTGTAGACGTCCCACTCCTCGGCCACGCCCTTGAGCGCGTGGTGGCCCGCCTCGTCGAACTCGATGCCCGAGCCGACGGAGAGGTCGCGCACGGTGCGCGATACGAGCACCTCGCGGGCGCCGGAGAGGGCGGCGATGCGGGCGGCGACATGGACGGCGATCCCGCCCACGTCCTCGCCCATCAGCTCGACCTCGCCGGTGTGCAAGCCGGCACGGACCTCGATTCCCAGCGCCGGCATCGCGTCGGCGATCGCGCGCGCGCACTCCGCCGCGCGGGTCGGGCCGTCGAACACCGCGAGGAAGCCGTCGCCGGTCGTCTTCACCTCGCGGCCCTGGAAGCGGGCGAGCTGGGCTCGGGTCACCTCTTGGTGGCGCTCCAGCAAGTTGCGCCAGCGGCGGTCGCCCATCTCGCCGGCCAGCCTGGTCGAGTCGACGATGTCGGTGAAGAGGACCGTCGCCAGCACTCGCTCCGGAGCCGGGACCGGGCGCACGCCGGTGAGGAACTCCTCGACCTCGTCCATCGCCTCGATCCCGTTCTCCCCCACCCAGGGAAAGTGGTCCTCGCCCTCGAGCTCCAGGTAGCGACTGCCCTCGATCTGCTCGGCCAGCCAGCGCGCGGCGCGGTAATTGACGACGCGGTCGCCGCGGCGGTGCATGACCAGGGTCGGCGTGCGAATCAACGGCAGGGCGTCGCGCACATCCGCGTCGAGGAACATCTTCAGGAGCTGATGGGCCCGCAACGGACTGGCCGCCTGGCGCTCGTAGCGGGCCTGCCCCTCGCGGGCGGCGGGGTCGTCGGCGAGGCTCGGCGAGAAGACGTCGAGCGTCGCCCCCTGCCCCCATTGGGGGTTCATCAGCTCCCTGTCGGCCTCGAGCAGCGCCTCCTTCGGCGGCGCCCACGGATAGTCCTCGGCCCAGGTCGAGCGCGCCATCCCACCCCACAGCACGAGCGCCGAGACGCGCTCGGGGTGGGTGGCGGCGAACAGCATGCTGGTCATCGCCCCCTCCGACATGCCGAACAGCGCCGCGCGCTCGGACCCGGCCGCGTCCATCACCGCGCGCAGGTCGTCCATCCGCTCCTCCAGCGTCGTCGTGCCGTCCACCGGGTCCGACAGGCCGACCCCGCGACGGTCGAAGGTGATCACCCGGGCGAAGGAGCCGAGCCGGCGCAGGAACCGCACCAGCGCCGGGTTTTCCCACATCAGGTCGAGGTGGGAGAGGTAGGGGTAGGCGACGACGATGTCGAGCTCGCCTTCGCCGATTTCCTGGTAGGCGATGCCGATGTCGCCGCTGCGCGCGTATCTGGTCTCCGGTGGCATGCACCACCACACTACGGGGCGCCCGCGCAGCGTCAAGCTCTGCGACGAGCGCTACGTTTACCCCCGTATAGGTGGCAAGTGTGACGCTCGTCCGGTCGTCGGTCCTATCCCTCGGAGTAGGCGGGCTCGCGGGCCCCGTGCGACTCCTCGCCGGCTGCGCCTTCGGCCATCGCCGCCGGGTCGGGCATCGGTTCGGAGCGCAGGACGAAGACCGCGATCGCGAGGGCGACCGCGACGAGCCCGGCACCGACCAGATAGGCGAGGTGGAAGCCCGAGTTGAGCGCCGCCTTGAACGCGGTGCCACCGGCTTCCAGCGTGCTCGTGCGCTCCGCCGCCAGCGTGGCCAGCACGGCGAGGCCGATCGCGCCGCCGACCTGGGCGCTGGTGTTGACCACGCCCGAGGCGAGACCCGCGTCTTCGGGGGTCGCGCCCGACATCGCCAGCGTCATCAGCGAGGGGAACGACGTCCCGATGCCGACGCCGATCAAGAGCATCGGCGGCAGCACGTCGGTTAGGTAGTTGCCGTCGACCGGCGTGCGGGCGAAGAGCAGCAGCGCTGATCCCACGAACACCATGCCCGGGATCAGGCAGGCGCGGGGACCGAAGCGCATGATCAGTTTTTCGGAGTAGCCCAGCGAGAGCGTCCCCATGACCAGGGTGGCCGGGAGGAAGGCGAAGCCGACCTCGAGTGGGTCATAGCCAAGGATCTGCTGCAGGTAGAGAGCGCCGAGGAAGAACATCGAGAACATCCCGGCGACGAGCAGCATCTGCAATGCGTTGGCGCCGGAGACGTTGCGCGAGCGGAACAGCCGCAGCGGCATCAGCGGGTTGGCGATGCGCGCCTGGCGGACCAGGAAGGCGGCGCCGAGCGCCAGCGAGATCGCCCCGAGCACCAGCGTCTGCGCCGAGCCCCAGCCGTGCTCGTTGACGCCGAGGATCGTGTAGGTGCCGAGCATCAGGCCGGCGGTGATCGACGTCGCGCCGAGGATGTCGGCGCCTTGGCCGAAGCCGAGGCCGGGCGAGTCGGTGATCAGCCGCCGCGCCATCAGCGCGGTCGCGATCCCGATCGGCAGGTTGATGAAGAAGATCCAGTGCCAGGCGATCGCCTCGGTCAGCACGCCGCCGATCAAGAGGCCGATCGTGCCGCCGGCGGAGGCGACGAAGCCGTAGACGCCGATCGCTTTCGCCTGCTCGCGCGGCTCCGGGAACATCGTCACGATCATGCCCAGGATCACCGCCGAGGTCAGCGCGCCGCCGACGCCCTGGATGAAACGGGCGCCGATCAACATCTCCTGGCTCTGCGAGAGCCCGCAGAGCAACGACGCGGTGGTGAAGACGGCGAGGCCGACGAGGAAGACGCGGCGCTGGCCGAGCAGGTCGCCGAGGCGGCCGGCCAGGAGCAGCAGTCCGCCGAAGGGGACCAGGTAAGCGTTGACGACCCAGGCGAGGTTGCTCTGGGAGAAGCCGAGATCGTCCTGGATCGAGGGCAGGGCGACGTTGACGATCGTGATGTCGAGGACGATCATCAGCATCCCCGCGCAGAGGACGTAGAGGGCAATCCAGCGGTTTCCGTCCTCGGCGTGCTTGGTGGCGGCTTCGGGTGCTGCGGGACTGGCGCTCATCTCGGTCGCCTCCTCCGGGATCGGGTTCTGGTCGTCATTGCGGCTACCCTAGCAAAAGGTTGTGAAACAGGACTTCTTAGTTGCAAACTTGTATCAATGGACTAGACTGGTCGCTATGGGAACGAAGCGCTCATACGGGGACGCTTGTCGTTTCGCCTATGCCCTGGACCTCGTCGGCGAGCGCTGGGCCCTTCTCGTCGTGCGCGAGCTGCTGCTCGGCCCGAAGCGCTTCACCGACCTGCGTCACGGCCTGCCCAACGCAAGCCCGAACATCCTCTCCGAGCGTCTGCGCGAGCTCGAGCAGGGCGGTGTCGTCCATCGTCGCAAACTTCCGCCCCCGTACGCGGCGCAGGTCTACGAGCTGACCGAGTGGGGCCGGGAGCTGGAGCCGGTGGTGACCAAGCTGGGCGCCTGGGGCGCCCGCTCGCCGCTGCCGCCCGAGCACCAGGAGATCGGCACCGACTCGATCGTCCTCGCCCTGCGCTCGCTCTTTGACCCCAGCACCGCCGCCGGGCTGGAGGCGAGCTACGAGTTGCGGCTCGGCGAGGAGCGGTTCCGCGTCGACGTCGCCGCGGGCGAGCTCATCCTCGAACGTGGCGAAGCCCAGGACCCGGCCGCGGCGATCGAGACCGACGCGCCGACCCTGGCGGCCCTGCTCACCGGGCAGCTGCCACTCGAGGACGCGCTCGGGTCAGGCGCCGCAAGCATTCAGGGGAGCAAGAAGGAGGCACGGCGCTTCCTCGCGCTCTTCCCGATGCCCGAGCCGTGCCCGGCGAGCCGGCAGGAGAACCCCGCCGGCTCGCGCGAGCCCCAGCTCGCCTAGCGATCTCAGCTCATTTGGCCGCCGCGACGAGGGCGTTTGCCGCCCCCACCATGCCAGCTTTGTTGGGATGGATCGGGGCCGCCGGATTGGTCGGCACGACTGGCTCCACCCAGCGCGTCGAGCTGCCCTTGCAGGCATCGTGGCCGATGCTGGCTTTGTACCAATCGACCAGCGTCGCGCCGTTGCTCGCCGTCTGAGTGGCAAGCATCGCGTTCAATTGTTTCTGCTTCGCGCGCAGGTAGGGCACGTCACCGAAGCCGATCGGCATCTGCGGCCAGCAGCCGAAGCCGGTCTCGGGGAAGATCGCCGCGTAGTTGACGACGAAGACCTCGGCCGATGGCGAACGGGCTTTGATGCCGTCGAGCACCGCGTCCACTTTCGGCGCCGTTGCCGCGATCCGTTCGGCGATCACGTCTTTGCCGCCCGAGTTGTACTGGTCTTTGCACGGGGTGCTGAACGGGTTGAGCGTGACGCAATCGAGGGCGATGTCGGAGAAGCCGATGTCGTTGCCCCCGATCGTTAACGAGACCACCGTCGTTTCGGCGCTGAGCGAGTTGAACTGGGGCGGGTTGGGCCCATCGGGGTCGACGTTCTGCGGGTTGGTCATGTCCTCGGTGGTGGCGCCGCTGCAGGTCGGGTCGACCAGGGGCTGGCCGATGCCTGGCGCCGCCAGGTGGGCGTAGTTGTTGCTCGACTTGAGGCAGCCGAGCGGTAAGAGCGGGTTGGGGATCAGCGGTCCGGCGGCGTAGGAGTCGCCGAGCGCGACGTAGTTGGCGCGGGCGGTGCCGGCGAAGGCGACGAGCAGCGCCGCGATCGCGGCAAGCAGGACCGCCGTCCGCCGCAGCCGCGTACTTGACTGGGTTGACCGGGTCATATCGATCTCCTCTCGAAATTTTGGGACCGGGCTGGAGCCGAGGAAGCGCAGGCCCTGTACCCGTTTTTTCCTAAGTTAATCCCGAGTGTTTGACCGAGTACCCCGAGTGGACGCTTTATCGATCTGCGGGGGGTATTTGAGCTAGGTGCGGGTGACGATCAGGGCGACCATCGCGCCGTAGCCGGCAAGCGTCGCCGACGTGTAGGCGACGAGGGCAAAACTCAGGATCTTGTGCAGCCCGTCGAGCCGGTCGTTGACGCGATTCAGTTCCGTGTCCACTTTGTCGAAGCGACGGTTGACATCGTCGAAGCGCCGGTTGACTTCGCCGCGGAAATCGTCCAGCCGCTCGTCGGTCCAGCTCTCTCTCATCTTGTACATGGTCGCATACGCTATGACAAGACGTTGCGCGAATGGCGCGCCTGAACAAAATCTTCTGCTCCAACTTCGCGACGAAACCGTCGCGACCGTCAGTGCCCGCGGCGGCCGAAGCTGTGGCCGGCGGGGGCGACGGCCTCGAGCTGTGTGACCGCGCGCTCGCGCCTCGGTGGGAGCGCGGTGGGCTCGCGGTGCAGCTCGGTCACCTCGGAGACGAGGACGTTGGTCGTCCCTTCGCGGCGCTCGAGCCTGCCCTTGGCGCGGACCAGCGGCGAGGTGCGAACCTCGGCCCGGTGGCGGTCGTAGACGGGCGGCGGCACGATCAGGTTGACCGTGCCGCGCTCGTCTTCGAGCAGCATGAAGACGATCCCCTTGGCGGTCTCGGGGCGCTGGCGGGCGACGACCATCCCCCCCACCTCGACGATCGCGCCGTCCTCGACCCGCTCCAGATCGGTGCTGCGCAGCAGCTCGCGGCCGAGGCCCTCGCGCATCAGCCCCATCGGGTGCTCACCCAGCGTCATCCCGGTCGAGCGATAATCGGCGAGCGCCTCCCCCCATGGGTCCAGTGGCTCCAGCTCCGGCGCATCGGGCGTCCCCAGCGGCAGCGCCATCTGGGTTCCCTCGCCGTGACGCACGCCAGTCCCGGCAACCCCAACCTCCCAAAGCGCCTTCCGCCTCACGCCCTTCGCAGACGTGCCGTCACTTAGGCACCCATATGGGGCCTTAAGTGACGGCACGTCCCCCGCCAGGTCGTCGAGGGCGCCAGCCCAGGCGAGGCGCTCGAGCCCGTCGCGGCCCGCGCCCGAGCGCGAGGCGAGGTCGGCGATCCCCCGGTAGGGACCAGCGCGATCGCGCTCGGCGACGAGGCTCTCCATCTCCTCCACGCGCACTCCCTTGACGTAGCCGAGGCCGATCCGCACCCGGAGGCCACCCCGTAGCTCCGGCTCGCCGGCCGGCCGAGCGCGGTCGAGGTTTGGCCCGCTATCCGGTTCAAACCTCGACCGCGCTGATCGAAGGGGTGTCTCAACGTGGCAGAGGACGCGGCTGCGGTTGGCGTCGGGCGGGGCGAGGCGGACGCCGCGGCGCTGCGCCTCGTGGACCAGCGCGTCGGGCGGGTAGAAGCCCATCGGCTGCTCGTTGAGCAGCGCGCAGAGGAACTCCTGCGCGTAGTGGATCCGCAGCCAGGCCGAGTGGTAGGCGAGCAGGCCGAAGGCGGCCGAGTGCGCCTTGGGGAAGCCGAAGCCTGAGAAGCCCTGGATCTGGCCCCAGACCCGCTCGGCCACCTCGAGCGGGACCTCGTTCGCACCCACGGCGCCGACCAGGAAGCGGTCGTGGAACTCCTCGATCGCGGCTTGGGAGCGCCTGCGGCTCATCGCCCGCCGCAGCCCGTCCGCTTCGGAGTGGGTGAAGTCGGCGAGGTCGATCGCGACCTCGAGCACCTGCTCCTGGTAGACGATCGCGCCCAGGGTCTCACTCAGCGCCCGCTCCAGCAGCGGGTGCTCGTAGGGGATCTCGTAGGCGGGGTCCTCGCGCAGCCGTTTGCGCCGCTCTATATATGGGTGGACAGCGCCGCCCTGGATCGGGCCGGGGCGGACCAGCGCCACCTGCACCGTGAGGTCGTCGAGGCTTTCGGGACGCGTGCGCGGCAGCATCTGCATCTGGGCGCGGCTCTCGATCTGGAAGACGCCGGTCGTCTCGGCGGCGCGGATCGATTCGAAGGTCTCCTCGTCCTCGAGCGAGATGCGCGTGAGGTCGAGCCGTTTCCCCCGCGTGCGGCCGACTTCTTCGACGCAGCGCTCGACCGCCGAGAGCATCCCCAGGCCGAGCAGGTCGAGCTTGAGGAAGCCGGCGTCCGCGCAGGAGTCCTTGTCCCACTGGACGATCTGCCGCCCCTCCATCGCCGCCGGCACGACCGGGCAAACGTCGATCAGCGGCTGGGTCGAGATCACCATGCCGCCGGAGTGCTGGGAGGCGTGGCGGGGCAGCCCCATCGCCTCGGCGGTGAGCCCGATCAGGACCTTCCAGCCGCGCGCGGCCGCTCGCTCGGGCCCGATCGCGGCGACGACGTCGCGCTCGATCTCGCCGCTGCGCTCGTGGAAGCCGACGGTCTTCGCCACCCGCTCGATCTCCGCCGGCGGCAGCGCCAGCGCCTTGCCGAGGTCGCGCACGGCGCCGCGCGGCCGGTAGGTGGGGAAGGCGGCGACGAGGGCGGAGCGGTCGGCGCCATAGCGGTCGTGAACCCGGGGGATCAGCTTCTCGCGAATGTCGCGCGGGAAGTCGAGGTCGATATCGGGGGCAGCGGTGTGCTCGTCGACTTCCTCGTTGAGGAAGCGACCGGAGAAGAGCTCCTTCTCGACCGGGTCGATGTGGGAGAGGCCGGTCAGGAAGCAGACGACCGAGCTGACGCTGGAGCCGCGGCCGCGGCCCGGTGGCATGATCGAGCGCGCCGAGTCGGGCCCGCGCACCTCCAGCGCCACCTCGCGGGCCAGCTCGAGCAGGTCGCGGTGAAGGAGGAAAAAGCCCGAGAGGCTGCGGACGCGGATCGTCCGCAGCTCGTCCTCGAGACGATCCTCGGCCTCTCGCCGCCGCCCCGAGCCGGCGTAGCGCTCGCCCAGCAGGTTGCGGCAGACCTCGGCCAGCTCCCGGTCGGCGCCGGGATTCTCAGCGCCGGGGTAGCTGTAGCCGAGCTCGGCTGTCAGGTCGAAGCTGAGCCGCTCGGCGAGTCGCAGGGTCTCGGCGACCGCTTCGGGGTGCTCGGCGAAGCGAGTCGCCATCGCCTGCGGAGAGGCCAGGGCGGAAGAGGAGTTGCCGCGGCGCTGCGGCTCGGAGGCCTCCAGCGTCGTCCCCAGCCGCACGGCGACGAAGGCGTCCTGGAGGAAGGCGCGGCGGCGGGCGTGGGAGTGGACGTTGCCGGTCGCCACGCAGGGAACTCCGAGCTGCTCGCCGAGGCCGGCGAGCCAGCGGTTGCGGGCACGGTCGTGGCGCCAGTAGGGGCGCTGCAGCTCGATCCGGAAGCGGTCGCGGCCGAAGATGGCAAGCAACCGGCGGCCGAGAGCCGCCCCACCACGCAGATCGCCCCGCTCCCAAGCTCCGGCGGCCGCCCCATCTCGCGCACAGCCGGACAGGCAAACCAACCCCCCGGCGTGCGCTTCGAGCCGCTCCAGCGTCACGGCCGGCCGCCCTGCCGTACGACCAACGCTGTCGCGGGTGTGCGAATGGGCTTCGGTCAGCAGCCGGCAGAGGTTGCGGTAGCCGGTCACGTCCACCACAAGGAGCGTCAGGTGGGCGCTCCCGGCGCTCACCTCCGCCCCGGTGATCGCCCGCACCCCGAACCCCTTGCAGGCATGGGCGAACTCCATCGAGCCCCAGACCCCGTCGTGATCGGTGAGGGCGAAGGCGGGGTAGCCGCACTCGGCCGCCGCCGCGGCCAGCTCCATCGGCGTCGAGGCCCCGTCGAGGAAGGAGAAGGCCGAGTGGGCGTGCAGCTCCACGTATGGGGCGCTCACGAGCCTCACTGGCCCCCATTCGACCCAGTGAGCATAACAGTAGTGTAAATACCTACAAAACAGTAGTGTATACTCCTGCAGAACGGTAGCGTAGAGCGATGGGAAACGGCAGCTACACCCCCCGCGTCGTGGACGCCGAGCTGAACGAGCTGATGCGCTCGATCGCCGCCCTGGCAATCGAGGGAGCCAAGGGTGTCGGCAAGACCGCGACGGCGGCACGTCGGGCGGCGCAGATTCGCGAGCTCGACGATCCCGCTCAACGCAGCATCGCCGCCGCGGATCCGGCTCGCCTGCTCGATGGACCAATGCCGGTGCTGATCGACGAGTGGCAGTACGTACCGGAGTCGTGGGATCTGGTCCGGCGCGCAGTGGATGATGCCGCGCCGGCGGGCAGCTTTCTCCTCACCGGCTCCTCCCGCCCGGCAGAGCGAGGATCGCACTCTGGCGCCGCACGCATAGTCAGCGTCCGCATGCGGCCGCTCGCACTCTCCGAGCGTGGGCTCGCCTCCCCGAGCGTCAGCCTCGCGAAGCTCCTGCAGGGAGGGCGGGCGCGGCTGGCCGGCGGCTGCAGCGCCGGCCTCGCGGACTACGTCAGCGAGATCGTGTCCTCGGGCTTTCCAGGCCTGCGCTCGCTGTCGGGCCGAGCGCTTCGCGCCCAGCTCGACGGCTACCTCCTGCGCATCGTCGACCGGGATTTCGAGGAGCTCGGCCACAACCTTCGTGACCCTGCGGCCCTGCGGCGGTGGATGGCGGCTTACGCGGCTGCCTCTTCGACCGCGACGTCCTTCGAGAAGATCCGCGATGCCGCCACCGCCGGCCACGGGGAGAAGCCGGCGAAGACCACGACGCTTCCCTACCGCGACGTGCTCGAGCGACTCTGGATCCTCGACCCAGTCGAAGCCTGGCTCCCCACGCGGAACCGCATCTCCCGGCTCTCGTCCCCCCCCAAGCACCAGCTTGCCGATCCCGCCCTCGCCGCGCGGCTGCTCGGCGTCGATGCGGACGCCCTGCTCGAGGGCCGGGATGCCGGGCCGCCGGTCCCGCGCGACGGGACGCTGCTTGGCGCTCTCTTCGAGTCGCTGGTGACCCTCTCGGTGCGGACCTACGCCCAGGCGGCGGAGGCAGCCGTCAAGCACCTTCGAACCGCGGGGGGGCAACGGGAGATCGACCTGATCGTCGAGCGGGCCGACGGTCGCGTTATCGCGCTCGAGGTGAAGCTCGCTCGCGACGTGCAGGATCACGACACCGCCCACCTGCGCTGGCTGGCAAGCAGGATCGGCGACGATCTCCTCGATGCGGTGATCGTCACCACCGGAGCCGAGGCCTACCGTCGCAAGGACGGAATCGCCGTCGTTCCCGCCGCGCTGCTGGGTCCCTGAGGCCGGCTGAGCAGGACATCCGTCAGGCGCGCTGCCGGAACCAGCGCCCGTCGCTGTCGCGGAAGACGACCGTGTTGCGCCCGTCGAGCAGGACGAGCTCGAAGTAGTGCCGCCACATCCGGCGCAGCGTCCACCAGCGATCCTCGACCACCCACTCCTCGCGCACCGCCACCACCTCGACCCCCTCGACCGCGGTCGGCATGCCTTCGGCGTCGACCTCGACCGCCACCCGCTGCGGTGAGTAGAGCCGCCGCACCCCCGGAGTCATCGCCCCTGACCCACTTTTGCGTGACTGCCGACTCGAAGAATTGACCCGGGTGACACATACGCGCGCCACCGTTTCCTAGCGTGGGCGTCGTGTCGTGGCCGCCAAGAATTGGAGACCCTCTTCCCCGCGCGGAGTACGTCTGGCACGAACAACGCAAGCTGGAGTGGATCCTTGGAGAAGAGGGACATGGTCGCGAATGGGCGCGTGTGTTCCGCGTTGAGCTCGAAGACATGGTGGGGGTTTGGTTGGCGATCTCTGACGCGATGCCGGGAGCCACGGTCACGGAGGTTCGCGAATCGCCTTACGGCATAACTTGCGAGGTCGAAGTAGGGCTTACGGTCAACGATCGCCGCGCCCTGACACTTATCTCTTGGCATTACGCGGTCGAGATCGCTGCGCCCAGATTGGTGACTGCGTATCCGACCCCCTAGCATGGAGGAGCCATGGCAATAGCGCGAAGGATCCACGAATTCGACATCGTCGAGCTGACCGAGCGAGTGGACGATGCGCCCGCCGGTGCGCGGGGAGGGGTTTTGGAGTTCTATACCCCTGAGATCGCGATGCTCGAGATCCTCGAGCCTGAACTCGGGCCTGCTGCCAGGATCGTCTTCGCTCCGCTTGACAAGCTGCGCGTCATCAAGCCTTCCCCGAAACACGCTTAGCTCCCTCATCGCGACGGCACGGGGTAGGGCGTCAGCATCGTGCGGCGCTCGGGGACGCGCGAGCCGGCGTCGACCGGCAGCACCTTCAGCAGCGAGTCGGCGCCCTGGGCGGCGCGGACCTCGCGCAGCGCGGCGGTGAGGCGGTGGCGCCGGGACTCGTCCCCGCGCACGGCGAGCTCGAGCTGGTCGGCGGCGCGGGCGCCGAGGCCGACCGCTCGCAGCCACAGGGACACGGCGGGCGCCGGCAGCTCCTCCAAGCGCGGTAGGAGCACTCCGCGCAGGGCTCGTGCCGACCCAGTGGGCCGGCCGAGACCCTGCGCGACGCTCCAGCTGCCGCCGTCACCGAGCATGGCGCCGAGGCGCAGCCCCAGCAACGTTCGCCCCGAGCGCCTCGGTGCGGCGAGCAGTCGATCGACCAGCAGCTCCAGCGCCCGCTGCAGCTGGCTGCCGGCCGTGCCTTCCGGCAAATCGATCTCCTCCACCAGCTCCTCCCATGAGCCGTGGCGAGTGCAGACGAGCAGCTCGTCCTCCCCCTGGGCGATGCGCAGGGCGCGCAACCCGGCCGGCCCGAAGCGATCGGCAACGTGACCTGGTGAGAGCCCAGCCAGCTCTCCCAGGCTGCCGATTCCAAGCCGCTTCAGCGCCTCGACCAGGTTGCCGGCCTGCCGCTCGGGCAAGCCCAAGCGCTCGCTCAGCGCCGCGACGGGGAGTTCAGAGACGAAAGCCGTCATACGAACATATGTTCGTATACGACCGAACGGAAATCCACCTACGAAAGGTTTCTTTTTCCCTTCGGTCGACCGCTTACAGCTGAGTGGCGACTATCCCGAGGATGCCCGCGATGAGGGTGGCGATCACAGCGCCGGCGATTTTCAGCAGTGCCTGCTGTAGGCCGTCGAATCTTTGATCGAGGCGGTCGAATCTCTGATTGAGGCCGTCGAAGCCCGACTTCATCTCCCGCCGCAGATCGTGGAATTCCGTGTCCACCTCGTCGAAGCGGCGATTGACTTCGCCCCGAAAGTCGTCCAACCGCTCATCAGTCCAGCTCTGCCTCACGTCGAACATGATCGCAGACGCTATGACAACACGTTGCGCGAGTGGCGCGCTGGATCTAAATCTTCTGAGTCAGCTCTGTGCCGAAACAGTCGCGACCAGCTCGTCCTCGAGCCCAGGCAAACGATCGGCTTCGCCAGCGACGACGCGCTTGCCGACCAGGGCAAGCATGCCGGCAGCTCGTACCCAGTCGGTCCCGAGGCGCTCGGCGAAGGCCTCGACCATCGCGTCGTGCCGCTTGACCCCCTCCGGCCCGGCGGCGAGGACCTCGACCGTCAGCAGCCGCGCCGAGGGAACATCGGCGGCGAAGAGGGAGAGGGAGGTGCGGATCGCCACCCTCGCCCTCGGCGCGCCCTCCTCTCCTTGTCCCGTGAGCTCCTCTGCCGGCCGCTTCCCTGGGCGGCCTCCTGGCGAGCTCGGTATGTATTTCCCTGTTCCTGTCGAACGATTGCAACCAGTTCCTAGAAGGTGCTGGCTGTACCGCTGACAAGGCCAGGAAACCACTCCCTCACGGAGTTGTCAAGGAAAGTTCCCAAAAAGAGAAAACGCGTTCCTAGATGCGTTCCCAAGGCAAGATGCTTGAGTACCAGCGCGGCGTGGCTGGGCTTCTGCGTCTACCAGACGGTTCTGGGACCGTGAGCGATGATCGCCGGATCCCGAGTCACGATCGGGATCCCCTCGACTTCGGCCTGGGCAACCAACAGTCGGTCGAAGGGGTCATGAAAGGGGCTGCCGCCCACGTCTACGTACGGCAGCTCTCGATATGCCCGCGCATGGGCGAGGGAGATCGGCAACAGGCTGAAGCCCTCCGCCATCAGCTCCTCCGCCCACTCCACGGGAACCTCAAGCTTGCCCAGGGACGACTTGATCGCAACCTCGAACAGAGTGCAAGCGCTGAGCATCGGCGCCTCGGCAGCGGCGAGCGCCTTCCGTGCCTCAGCCGAGAGCCGCGGATCGTCCTGCAGCCACCACAGCGCGGCATGGGTGTCGGTGAGAAGCCTCAGCCCTCAACCCCAAGGGCGCGGGCGACGTCCTCGGGCCAGACATCGAAGTCGTCGGCCAGCTTGATCCGGCCTTTGAGCGCTCCCGGTTTGCGCCGGGAAGCGTCGGCAGCAGGCAAAGCAACCAGCCGGACCACCGGCTTGGGGCCCCGTCGCAGCTCCACACGCTCACCCTGCTCGGCAAGCGCGACGAGCTTGGAGAGGTTGGTCTTCGCCTCGCCGATGCTGAAGGTACGGGTCATAGGAAAAGAATAGCAGCGTCCTTAGCCAACTTGGCCAAGGTAGGGCAGGAGGATGAGCTCGGTGAAGTCGGGAAGGAGACCCTCCAGTTGCGCGGCTTCGCCTGCCGCGACCTTGCGGTGGGCGAGTGAGACGAGTGATCCGATGGTCGAGTCCTCGGTCGACTCGGGGAGGCGCTCGGCCTCGGGGCGCTCGCCGCGGCCTCGGGACAGCAGCGGCGCTATCTCCCCCACTGCCTCGTTGAAGCGCCCGGTCACGGCGGGGCCGGCCCCGCGCGATTCGACCAGGACGAGCCGCGCCAGGTCGGGCTCGGAGGCAAGGAAAGCGAGCGTCGCGCGAGTCGCGGCGATCGCCTGCTGCGGCCATCCCTCGATGCCGTCGACCGCCTCGGCCACCAGCTCGTGCAGGTGCCCCACGACCACCTCGAACGCCGCGAGGAAGCACTGCTCCTTGCTCTCGAAGTTGGCGTAGAAGACGCGGCGGCTTACCTTGGCGTGCTTGACGATGTCCGACAGGGTCACCGCGGCGTAGCCCTTCTCGGCGACCGCTTCGGCGAGGCCGGCGATCAGACGCTCGCGCTGGTGGTGGGCGACCTGCTCGCGGCTGTAGCCGTGGCGGCCGGCGGGCAGGGGACCGAGCTCTTCGGCGGGCATCGCCTATGCGCGAAGCGGGCTAGGCGGAGATCGCGTCGGCGACCTCGCCGGCCTCCCGCGCTGCTTCGTCCTCGCCGATGTAGGGGCGGAGGACGAACTCGAGGGTCTCGGGCAGGAGCGAGCGCAGCTTGTCGGCTTCGCCGGCGATCAGGCGCTGGCCCAGCACCCAGACGACGCCGCCGGCGAGGGTCTCCTCGAGGCTCTCGGGCAGCTCCGCCTGGCGCGGGTTGAGCTCGCGGCCGGGCCGCAGCAACGGCGCCAGGCGCTTCAGCGCCGCCTCGTGTTTCGCCGCCGCCTCGGGGCCGGCGGCGACCGCCTCGACCAGAACCGCGCGTGCAGCGGCCGGGTACTCGGCGACGTCGGCGAAGAGCACCCCGAGCCCCGCCCCGACCCGGTCCGCCCAGGGGCCTTCTTCGCGCTTGTAGGCGTCTTCGACCCGGCTCACGGTGCGGTCGGTCGCCGCCTCGAGCAGAGCGAGAAAGGCGGCCTCCTTGTCGGGGTAGTGCTTGTAGAAGGTCGCGTAGCCGACCTTGGCGCGGCGGACGACCTCCTCCATCGTCGTCTCCTGGTAGCCCTGCTCGGCGATCAGCTCGGCGGTTGCCTCGAGGATGCGGCGGCGCTGGTCGGCGGCGGCGGCGTCGCGGCTGACCGGCTCGGGGCCGGGAGGCTGCCGGTTCTCCTTGCCAGGCAGGGCTCGCACAGGCCCAGGATAGCGCTAGTTCCCATTGGTACGAAACAGGTACATGAAGTTGGGAAAGTTCCCAAACATAAGCTATGGTGTCCTGAATGGAAGCACCCGGGCCACTGCGCGCCGTTCGCTCCTGGGAGGAGGTCGTGCCGGACCGTAGCGCGGACGCCGACGTCTTCGAGGCAATGCTGCTGAGCGCTGGGGAAATGGGCTATTCGAGGACGACCGTGCGCGAGGTCGCCGACCGCGCCCGCATCACGCGGGACCGTTTTCACCGCCGCTTCGGCAGCAAGGAGGCCTGCTTCGCGCGAGCCTATGAAGGGGCGGCCGAGGACCTCGCCAGGCAGGTGCGCGGCGCCTGCGGCGAAGCGGCGAGCTGGCGCGAAGGGTTCCGGGCCGGGCTGACCGGGCTGCTGCGCTTCCTCGCCGAGCAACCGCTGCTGGCAAAGGCGCTGCTGATCGAGGTGCGGGCGGCGCGGGGTGATGCCTGGGTCAAGCATCAGGAGGTCGTCGAGCGCCTGACCGCCGCCCTGGACACCGCCCGCGAGGAGCCCGGTGCCCGCCCCGGTGCCAGCCCGATGACCGCCGGCTTCGTCGCCGGCGCGATCGAGGAATCGCTCAGCATCGAGATCGCCGCCGGCCGCACCGAGGGAGTCCAGCTCCTCCTCGACGACCTCACCCACCTCGCCTTCCTGCAGCTCTTCGGCGAGGAGTAGAGGCTGCCGGCGCGGCTAGACTTTCCGCCATGTCAGCGGCGCCAGCGCACGACATCGGTGACTTCGATCGCGCACGAGCCGCGCGGCTCGCCGCCGATCGTCGCGCATCCATGGCTGAGCGTCTTGCGCTTTTACACGCGCTCTGCACGCAGCTGGGTGCCATCAAGGGTGCGGCGGCAAGCCGTTGAGCGCGCTCGACCTGCGTTCGCTTCTCGAGCTGCTGCATGAAAGAGAGGTTCGCTTCGTCGTCATCGGCGGCGTGGCGGTGGCGGCGCACGGTTATGTCCGCGGTACGGCCGATCTGGACCTGGTCCCGGAGCCCGACCCGCAAAACCTGAAAAGGATGGCTCAGGTCCTTGAGGAGTTGGAGGCCACTCTTCCCACCGTCGGCGACCGCCGATTTGATCCGAGCTCAGACGCTGGGGTTATCCGCCGGGGGGGGGAAACGTGACCGCCGACACGAGATTTGGCGGCCTCGACGTGGTGCAACGAGCCCGCGGCGTGCCCAGCTACTCCCAGCTCGAGGCGGACGCGGTCAAGACCGAGCTGCTGGGGATCCCGGTTCGGGTTTGCTCCCTCGCCCGGCTGCGCGAGATGAAGGTGGCGCAGGGGCGGCCGGAGGACCAGGCGGACTTGGCGAACTTGCCAGAGGACGAGGGATAGGTATGGCTCAGAAGATCTCCTCGGCGGTGACCGCTAACACGCCGTCGGGATTGTCGATCCGCTCCCGAGCGCATATCGCGTAGCGAGGCTCGGCGACAAGCCTGGGCAAGGCAGCCGCCTTTCGCTCCAGCTCCGCGCGCAGGCGCGCCGCGTTGACCCGTTTCGCCCACTTTGCCTCGCCGAGCAGTACGGCCTCGCGCCGGCGGCCGGCGAGCGCCACGGCGTCGATCTCGGTCGGGTCCTCAGCGCTCGTCCAGAAGGGCCCGATCGCGACGACGTCCCCGCCCAGCTCGCCGGCAGCCGCGCGCAGCCGAAGGTGGTCGCGGAACGCGGCCTCCCAGGGGACGCCCATGTGATCGTCGAGCGAGCTCAGCAGGACCGGCAGGATGCTCTGCCCCAGACCCCTCTCGATCTCGGGCCGGTAGCGGTCGAGCAGGCCGAGCCAAAAGGCGAGGAAGTTGTCGGCGATCCGGTAGATCCGCCGCCGCGTGCGGCGCGGGTCCTCGGTGACCGGCACGATGCGCTCGACCAGGCGCAGGGCGACGAGCCGCTCCAGCGTCCGCGTGGGATCGGCGCGGACGGCCCCTTCGATCTCGTTGAAGCGCGTGCGGCCGGCGGCGATCGCGTAGAGCACCTGCCGAGCCAGCTCGCCACCCTCCCCCTCGGTGGCGAGCACCAGCTGGCCCTCGGTGAGGAGCTGGCCCCCCGGCGTGCAGGCGAGGCGGGCGAGGTTGACCCGGGGGCTGGCGCGCTGGTCCCACCACTGGAGGTAGAGGGGCATGCCGCCCACCAGGCCCCAGACCAACGCACGCTGGGCCGGTCGCAGCGCCGGCAGCATCTGCGCCGCCTCGTGAGGGCGGAACGGGTGGAGCAGAAGGGCGAGATCGAGGCGGCCGTAGAGCGGCGCGCGCTCCTCCTGCATCGCCTCCATCGTGCGCACGGCCGAGCCGCAGAGCAGCAGCTTCAGCTTGCTGCGCGAGCGAACACGGTCCCAGGCAGCGCGCAGCAGGTTAGGCAGCTCCGGCGAGGTCTCGACCAGGGCGGGCCACTCGTCGAGGACGAGCAGAAGCGGCCGCTCAGCCGCGGCGCTCGCCATGGTCTCGAGGGCGTCGTCCCAGTCGGCAAACGGGCGCTCGGCGAGGTCGCGGAAGGTCGCGGCCAGCTGGGGCAGAGCGGCGCGGGAGAGCGCCGCGAGCTCGGCCGCCGCGGGGCGACCGCCGCCGGTATGGAAGACGGTCGGGCGATCCGCCGCGAAGTGCTGGATCAGCGCCGTCTTGCCCACACGACGGCGCCCCCAGACCACGCCGAGCGCTGCGGTGGGTCCGCGCCACCATGTGTCCAGCTGCTTCAGCTCCTCCGTTCGGTTGACGAACATGACAGGAGCTTACCTACAGGAGGTGTCGGCGACGTTGCGTGTCGGCGACGTTGCATGTCGGCTACCACGCCACAAGGCATATACGCTGCGGACATGGACCGGGGCGACTCTTGCGCAGAGCTGCTGATCGGGCACTTCGATGTGGGAAAGCACCTGGTCATCGGCCTCGATCCCGATCCGGGGCTGATCCCGGAGGCGGTGGCAGCAGGAGCGGCCACCGGCGAGCGGGTGGTCGAGTTCAACGGGCGGATCATCGAGGCGACCGCCGACCTCGCCTGCGCCTACAAGCCGAACGCCGCCTTCTACGAGGCGCTCGGCGGCGAAGGCTTCCTCGCCCTGAGCGAGACGATCGCCGCGATTCGGGAGGGCGCCCCCGGCGCCGCCGTGATCCTCGACGCCAAGCGCGCTGACATCGGCTCGACCAACGCCGGCTACGTCGCCGCGGCGTTCGAGCAGCTCGGCGCCGACGCGATCACCGTCCACCCCTACCTCGGCGGCGAGGCGCTGGCGCCCTTCATCGAGCGCGCCGACAAGCTTGTCTTCGTCCTCGCCCGCACGTCCAACCCAGGTGCCGGCGAGCTCCAGGACCTGGTTGCCGACGGGGTGCCGCTCTACCGTCACGTCGCCCGCGCCGTCGCTCGGGACTGGAACGCGGCGGGCAACTGCGGCCTCGTCGTCGGCGCCACCTACCCGGAGGAGATGCGCGCGATCCGCGAGGACGTCCCGGCGACGATGCCGATCCTGATCCCCGGAGTCGGCGCCCAGGGCGGCGACGTCGCCGCCGTGGTCTCGGCCAATCAGGAGTCCGGCAGCAACGCCTTCCTGATCGCCGCCTCGCGCTCGATCATCTACGCCTCGGCGGGCGATGACTTCGCCGAGGAGGCTCGCTCCGCCGCCGAGGCGCTCGACGCCGAAATTCGCGCCGCCTAACCGCAGGACGGCGTGCGCTGTGTGTTAACTTAGGCACATGCGTTTGCACATAAGCCTGGATGACGCTTTGGTGGGTGAGCTGGATCGTGTTGCGGGACGCCGGCAGAGAAGCGCCTTCATCGCGCACGCGGTCGAGCGCACGCTCGATGAAGAGCGGCGTTGGCGCGAAATCGCGGGGGCACTCGGCGCGATCGACGATCACGGCCACGAGTGGGACGAGGATCCCGCCGATTGGGTGAGACGGGGCCGCCGCGAAGATGCTCGACGCGCCGGGTGAGCGCGCCACCATCGGAGCGTTGAGGTGGCCCAGCTGCTTCTCGACACCACGGTTCTGATCGACGCTCTGCGTGGGCGCGGGGCGGCCGAGCGACTGCGGAGGATGTCCGGCGAAGGGGCGCCGCCCTACGTTTGCGCGATCAACGTCGAGGAGGTGTGGCGAGGAACGAGATCCGCCGAGGAGGATGCCGTCGGCCGCCTCCTCGGCGCCCTCCGGATCGCCCCGCTCGGGCGAGCCGAGGGCGAGCGCGCGGGACGCTGGCGGGCGAGCTTCGCCGCAAGCGGGATAACCCTCAGCCAAGCTGATTGCCTGATTGCCGCCGCCGCGGTCGGCGTTGGTGCTCGACTCGCGACCGGCAACCCCCGCGACTTCCCGATGGAAGAGCTGGAGGTCGAGAGCTGGCCGGTCGGCTGACGGCCCTGAGGCCGTCAGCCCTTGGCGATCTCGGCCGCCTCGGCGCTGCCGACGTACGGCGTCAGGGTGAACTCGACCAGGTCGGGGAGCAGGTCCTCCAGTTCCTCGGTTTTGCCGGCGATGATGCGGCGCGAGATCAGCGAGACCATGCCGCCGACCAGCGCTTCCTCGGTCGTCGGCGAGAGGCGCGAGAGGACCTCCGGCGGGCGGCCCTCGCGGCCCTCCTGGAAGTAGGGGACGAAGCTCTGGATCGCGGCGTCGTAGCGCTCGACCACGGCTGGACCGGCGACCAGCGCCTCGACCATGCAGAGGCGGGCGAGGTTCGGCTCGGCAGCGAGGAACTGCAGCATCGCGTCGATCCCCGCCTTGATCGCCTGCGGCCACTCCTCGGTCTCGTCGAAGGCCGCCGAGACGCGCTCGCGCAGCTCCTTCATCACCGTGTCGTAAGCGGCGACGAAGCACTCGTCCTTGCTCGAGAAATGCTCGTAGAAGGTGCGGCGGGAAACGGCTGCGGCGCGGGTGATGTGGGCGATCGTCGTGCCCGAGTAGCCGTTTTCCGCAATCGCCTCGGCGATCCCCGCGATCAGGCGCTCCCGCTGGTTATGGGTGACGAACTCGCGAGGCAGCCCGTGACGGCCGGGTGGCAGACGGGCGAGCTCGGGCGGATAGTCCTCGACGCCGTCATTTGAAGCCTTCTCGGATTTGTCGGCGCGTTTGCGAGCCACACCGCGAGCATATCCCTCCGGCACGCCGGAGTCCCGGCTCAACTCCGCCATAGCCGCCTCGATACCCAAATACGGCATCACCGCCGCGGACATCAGCTGCGGGACCAGATCCGGCAGCTCGTGAACCGCCCCCCGCACCACCCGCGAGTAGATCTGGCCGTAGGCGGAGCCGGCCAGGGCCTCAGCCGTCGTATGCGGAACGGCCTCGGGGTCCTCCATCTCCTGGCGGCCGGCGTCGATCAGCGAGGCGATCACCCGCATCGTCATGTCGCGGCGGGCGCGGGCGGCGTCGCCGGCGGCCAGCACCTCGACCCCAAAGCTGGCGCGGCACGGATCGCTGCTGAGGCCGGCGATCACCTGGTAGGCGACGGCGCGGAGGCGGTCGGGCCACTCTTCGCAGCTCTCATAAGCGCTGACCATCGTCTCCAGGCACTGCTCGTTCATCTCCTGCCAGGCGGAGAGGAAGCAGTCGTACTTGCCACGGAAGTGACGGTCGAAGGCGGGGCGATCGAGGCCCGCTCGGTCGAGGATCGACTCGATCGTGGTTTCGCCGTAGCCGCGCTCGGCGGCGATCTCGATCACGGCTTCGACGATCAGGGCGCGCTCGGAGCTGCCGGTCTCCTCACGGATCTGCGTGTCCAGCACCACTACGGCATGAGGCCTCCGGTCCCAGCCTTCGTGGTCCAGTCACTCCGAGCTCCCTGACTCGGGTGTCGCATACCGGCTCGCTCAGCCTGCGGCTTTGGTCGGCGCCTCAGCGGCCGTGCGCTTGGCGGCCTCGGCACCGACGTACGGGGTGAGCGAGAACTCGACCAGCTCGGGGAGGAGCTGCTCGATCTCCTCCACCTGTCCCATCACGATGCGCTGGTAGATGATCCAGAAGATCCCGCCGACGATCGTCTCCTCGAGTGTCCCCGGCAGGTCCTCGCCCTTCGCCGCGACCTTGCGGCCCATGCGGAAGAGTGGCACGAAGGCTTGGATCGAGCGTTCGTAGCGCTCGACCGCGGCCGGACCGGCGGAGAGCGCCTCGACGATGCAGGTGCGGGCCAGCGCCGGCTCGGTCGATACGTAGTGGAGGAAGGCGGCGAGGCCGGAGTTGACCCGGGCGGGCCAGCTGTCGACCCGGCTGGCAGCGTCGACGACGCGGCGGAGCGCCTCTTTGACGGCGAACTCCGAAGCGGCGAGGAAACAGTCTTCCTTGGAGGAGAAGTTCTCGTAGAAGGTGTTGCGGGCGATGCCGGCGCGGCGCACGATGTCGGCGACGGTGACGGCGCGGTAGCCCTTCTCCACGGTCTCCTCCGCGAGCGCCGAGATGATCCGAGCGCGCTGGTGCTGGGTGATGAACTCACGAGGCAGAGGATGCCTTCCTGGCGGCATCCTCGTTGCCTGGGTAACACGTTCAGCCACGGAATCCAAGGTACTCACAGACGGACGAGATTCAAGCTGGACGGATTAGCGATATACCGCTACAGTACCGGAGTCCAGACAACCTGTTCCCTAGATCGAGAGGAAGGGATAGCGATGGGGAGGCAGGCCGCAACCAACGTCCAGGCAGGGGCCGAGGGGACCGGCAGGATCAGGGCAGTGGAATCACTCCCCCACTCCCCCACGCTCGAGCTTGTGAATTCTCCCAAGCGCGAAAAGATTCTCGAGGGAATGCTGGAGGCAGTCGGCGCCGAGGGCTACGACGGGACCTCTGTACGCACGGTTTTGAGCCGAACCGGGCTCTACCGGCAGGCCTTCTACGACAACTTCGCCGACAAGGACGCCTGCTACCTGGCGGCGCTCGAGATGGGAATCCGGCGCCTCGAAGGCGTCGTGATCAGGGCGGCGGCGAGCGAGGAATCGTGGCGCGGCAAGCTGCGGGCGGGCCTCGGCGCGCTGCTCGACCGGCTCGATGCCGCGCCGGATTTCGGCCGCGGCGTGATCGTCGAGGTGCACGCGGCGGGCCCCGAGGCGCTGGCAATACGCGCCGAAGCGATGAAAAGAGTGGCCGATTTCATCGATCTGGCACGGCGGGAAACGGGCGAGGCCGAGTCGCCTCCGCAAATAGCACCGGAGGGGATCGTCGCCGGGATCCACGCGATCGTCCATTCGCGGCTCTCCACCGGGGCAACGGACGGCTTCCGCGCCCTGCTGCCGGAGTTCATGTACTTCGCCGTGCTGCCTTACTTCGGCGCCGACGCTGCCGGCGCCGAGATGCAAGCCGCCCGCGTCTAGCGTCGCGGCCGTTGGACAGCTCGCCGGTCCTGCCCTACATTGGGTTGCGATGGATTCGCCTCCTACTTCGAATCCTGAAGCGCCCCTCGACCGTCACGAGTTGCCCCGCGCTTACATCATTCGGTCCGAGCGCGAGCGGCTGCTGGAGGCGATGGTGAGGATGTCGGCGGCGAAGGGCTACGAGGCGACCACCGTGGCCGACGTGATCGAGTACGCCGGCGTCCCGCACGAGACCTTCGACGAGATGTTCGAGAGCAAGGAGGCCTGCTTCCTAGAGGCCTACGACGCGGTCTTCGACGTGCTGGTGGCGCACGTCACGGCGGCCTTTGAGGCCGCGTCAGACGAGCCCTGGCCGGAGCAGATCGCCGCCGGCCTGGGAGCGCTGGTCGAGCTGCTCTCGATGGAGGCGGACATCGCGCGAATGGCGATGGTCGAGGTGACCGCGGCGGGCGACGACGCCCGCGAGCGCTACCGCACGATGCTGACCCGTTTCACTCCCTTCCTCGAGAAGGGCCGCACCTATTCTGGGCAGGGCGAGGAGCTGCCGGCGGACACCGCCCGCTTCGCGATCGGCGGCGCCACCTCGATGATCTTCGACGAGGTCCGGGCAGGGCGTGGGCCGGAGCTGAAACGGCTGCTTCCCGACCTGGTCTTTGCCGTGCTGATGCCTTATCTGGGACCCGAAGCAGCTGAAGACGAGATGCGGCGGGTGACGCGGGCTGGTGGTTGAGGGAGGGTCCGGGTAGGGCCTTCACTTAACTTTTTCGGTGAATCGCCTTAGGGCTGTCGCCCGATGCCGGTGGCGAAAAAGTACAAGACGTTTCGGCCCTACCCGGACCCTCCCACTCAGACGCCCGCGTCACCTGGGAAAGCTGGGAGCTAGTCGGGGAACTGGCCGTGGCGGCCCTCGCCGGAGGCGAAGCGGGCTGCGCCCCGTACCGCCACGTCGAGCACCTCCATGCCGAGCTTGCGCTCCAGCTCCAGGCCGTCGGCCAAAGGCTGGCCGAAGCCCTCTATTGCGGCCTGGCGGTCGGCGAGCATCGTCTCCTGGGGGAAGCCGGCGATCTTCTCGGCCAGCTCGAGGGCGCGGTCGAGGTGCTTGCCGGGCTCGACCAGCTCGTTGACGAGGCCGATCTCCTTTGCCTCGTCCGCCTTCACGGGGCGGCCGGTGAGGATCAGCTCGAGGGCGCGGCCCATGCCGACGACGCGGGGCAGCCGCTGGGTGCCGCCGTCGAGCAGGGGCACGCCCCAGCGGCGCTCGAAGAGGCCGAAAGTCGTTTGCGGCGTGACGATCCGCATGTCACACCAGAGCGAGAGCTCGACCCCGCCGGCCAGGCACCAGCCATCGACCGCGGCGATCGCCGGCTTGGCCGGGGTGAGGCGGGTCGGACCCATCGGCCCGTCCGGGTGGCTGACGTCGAGGTTCATCGCCTTCAAGTCGGCGCCGGCGCAGAAGGCCTCGCCGCCGGCGCCGGTGAGGACCAGCACGCGGGCATCGTCGTCGGCCTCGAAGTCCACCAGACCCTGCCGGAACGCCTCGGCCGCAGCGGCGTCGATCGCGTTGCGCCGTGCCGGTCGGTCGATCGTCAGCACCGCTGCCGCACCGACCCGCTCGTAGCGAAGCTCATCGACCATCGCGGCAAGGAGTCTGCCCGAAATCGGTTGAGTAGGGAGCGGGCGGGCTAGTCGCGGCGTACCTCCGGGTCTCGCCGACGACGCCCGACTCCCCGGGTAATACGCCCCGGCGCGCCGCGGTCATCAGGGCAGGCGCTGGATGACCGTCCGCCAAGCTAGAGACCCACCCGGACGCCGCGCGGTTCCTTATTCGCCTATTTGGTGATTAAGGAACCACGGGATTCGCCGCGCATGCAAAAGCAACCGGGGGCGGCGCCCAAAGCCTGCCTCGCGCGTAGCCTTCGCACGTAGAAGCTCTTTGCGCCACCTTCAAGACGGTGTCCCGCTGGCTTCCGCAGGTCCTGTCTTTCCCGGTCGCAAAGTCAACCTAGCGCTCCCCCTTTCGCCGCGCTAGGGGTGCCGCCAGATCGTTCCCGCAAAGTCCGGAAAATTGCGCGGCGGCGCGGCGCTCCAGGCCGTCTGGCGACCGATGTACGGTCGCGCCGGATGAGCGACGGGATCGAGGCCTCGCGGCACCGCGCAAGGCGCAACGTAGTCCTGACCGCGGCAATTGCCGGGCTCGGCGGGCTGCTCTTCGGCTACGACACCGGCGTCATCGCCGGCGCGCTGCTCTTCATCAAGGACGACTTCGGCCTCAGCAGCTTCGCCCAGGGACTGGTCGTCGCCGCGGTGCCGATCGGCGCCGTCGCCGGTGCTGCCTTCGCCGGCCCGGCCGCCGACCGCTACGGCCGCCGCCTGATGATCCTGCTCGCGGCCTTCGTCTTCATCGCCGGCGCCCTCGCCAGTGCCGCCGCGCCCGGTACCGAGGTGCTGGTCGGGGCCCGAATCGTGATCGGCGTCGCGATCGGGCTCGCCTCGGCGGCCGCCCCCGTCTACATCTCCGAGGTGGCGCCGCCGGAGAGCCGCGGCCGCCTGGTCAGCTTCTTCCAGCTCGCGGTGACGATCGGCATCCTCGTCGCCTACCTCGTCGGCCTCGCCTTCGACCATGTCGAAGGCTGGCGTTGGATGCTCGGCCTCGGTTGCCTGCCGGCGCTGGCCCTCGCCTTTGGCATATGGCGGATGCCGCAGAGCCCGCGCTGGCTGGTGATGAGCGGTGACGACTTCGCCGCGCGGGCGACGCTGGCCAAGATCCGTGTCGACGATCCGGACACGATCGACCGCGAGCTGGAGGAGATCAAAGACAGCCTCGACGAGAAGCCCGGCGCCTGGAGCGAGCTGCTGCAGCCGGTGGTGAAAGCTGCGCTGGTCGTCGGCGTCGGGCTGGCGATCCTGCAGCAGGTGACCGGGATCAACACGGTCATCTACTACGCGCCGACGATCGTCGAATTCACCGGTGTCGACTCCTCGGCGGGAGCGATCCTGGCCGCGGTCGGGGTCGGGGTGATCAACGTCGCCATGACCCTGGTGGCGATGCGGCTGCTCGACCGAGCGGGCCGCCGGACCCTGTTGATGGTCGGCGTCTCCGGGATGACGATCTCGCTGTTCACGCTCGGCCTCGCCTTCGTCGGCGGCGGCGCCAGCACCTTCGACTCGGCGCTGGCGATCGCCAGCCTGATGGTCTACGTCGCCTCCTTCGCGATCAGCCTCGGGCCGATCTTCTGGCTGCTCAACGCGGAGATCTACCCGCTCGGCGTGCGCAGTAAGGCGGCCGGGGTGGGGACGATGGCGAACTGGACCTTCAACTTCATCGTTTCGCTCACCTTCCTGCTGCTGATCGAAGAGCTCGGGCGCAGTGGCGCCTTCTGGTTCTACGGCGCGATCGGCATCGTCACCCTCGTCTTCTGCTGGAAGGTCGTGCCGGAGACGAAGGGCAAACGGCTGGAGGACATCCAGGCCTACTTCCAGGCGAGGGTGGACAAACACAAAGCCGCCTCCTCTGCTCCCGCCCAGTCGCGATGAATCAGGTATGGACGCGACTGGGCTCCCGCGTCCGGGGGCGGCTTGGCATTTACCCTCCCTGAATGCGCATAGACCAGATCCTCGCCTCCAAGCGGCCCGTTTTCTCGGTCGAGCTCTTCCCGCCGAAGACGGCTGAGGGAAAGAAAGAGCTGCTGGCGACGGCGCGCTCGCTGCGCGAGCTGGAGCCCGATTTCGTCTCGGTCACCTACGGGGCGGGGGGGTCGACCCGCGACGGCACGGTCGAGATCACCCGGGCGCTGAAGGACGAGTTGGGCCTGGAGACGATGGCTCACCTCAGCTGCGTGGGCGAGAGCGCCGAGGGCATCGCCGCCACGCTCGACCGGATCGCCGCCGCCGGAATCGAGAACGTCTTCGCCCTGCGCGGTGACCCGCCTCGCGGCCAGGAGGACTTCGTCCAACCGGAGGGCGGCCTGGGCAGCGCCGCCGAGCTGGCGGCGTTCATCGGATCACGCTGGGACTTCACCGTCGGCGGCGCCTGCTTCCCCGAGGTGCATCCGGAGGCTCCCGACCTCGACACCGACCTCGACTACCTGAAGACCAAGGTGGAAGCGGGTGCGTCGTTCCTGATCACCCAGCTCTTCTTCGACAACCAAGTCTACTTCGACTTCGTCGCTGCCGCGCGTGAGAAGGGGATCGACGTGCCGATCCTGGCCGGGATCATTCCGGTCGCCAGCTACGCCCAGACGAAGCGGATCTGCGACCTCTGCGACGCCTCGATCCCGACCCGGCTGGAGGCGGCGTTTGCCGCGGTCGACGGTGACGAGGGCGCCGAGTTCGAGCTTGGTGTCGCCTACGCGGCCCAGCAGGGCGCGGAGCTGCTGATCGCCGGGGTTCCGGGGATCCACTTCTACGCCCTCAACCGGGCGCCGGCGACGCGGGCTGTGCTGGGTGCGCTAAAAACCGGTAGGCCATGGGATCGCTGACCTATCAGGGACACCGGATCGGCTTCGACGAGTACGGCGATGGCGAGCTGCCAATCGTCCTCGCCCACGGCCTCTTGATGAACCGCCGCATGTTCGAGCGGTTGGGACCGGCGCTGGCGGAGCGCGGCAACCGGGTGATCTGCGTCGACCTGCTCGGCCACGGGCGCTCCGACCAGCCGGACGACCTGCGCGTCTACTCGATGCCGCTCTTCGCCGAGCAGGTGCTCGCTTTGCTCGACCACCTGGGACTGGAGCGGGCGGTGGTCGGCGGCACCTCGCTGGGGGCCAACGTCGCACTCGAGCTGGCGGTGCGCCATCCGGACCGGGTCGAGGGCCTCTTCATCGAGATGCCGGTGCTCGACAATGCGCTGGCGGGAGTTGCGGCGATCTTCGCGCCCATCCTGCTGGGGCTACGAATGGGTCGTCCGGCAATCGAGCTCAGCTCCCGCATCGCCTCGCTCATCCCCCGCACGAGCTTCCTGCTCGATATCGGCCTCGACTGGGCCCGCCGCCGGCCCGATCCCTCCATTGCGGTGCTGGAGGGCCTGCTGCTGGGGGAGACGGCGCCGCCGCGTGAGCGGCGCGTCCTGATCGACCAGCCCGCCCTCGTCGTCGGTCACCCGCGGGACCCCCTGCACCCCTTCAGCGACTCGGGGATGTTGATCGAGGAGCTGAGCCGGGCGCGACTGATCGAGGCGAGCTCGATCTTCGAGTGGAGGACGCGCCCGCGCCGGCTCAACGAAGAGCTGGCGCAGTTCCTCGACGAGGTCTGGGGCCTCCCTCCCTCCGTGCCAAATGCCAACGGAAACGGCCGCGGCGCCGCTGCTGTGGCAGGATAGGGACCGCGTCATGGCAAATCGCAGGGAGGAAGAGAGGGAGCGACTCCGCCAGGCCCGGCAGGAACGTGAGTCCGGTCAGGCCAAGTCGGAGAAACGCCGCCTGTACGCCGTCTATGGCGTCGCCGGCCTGATCGGCCTGCTGGTCGTCGCCGGGGTGGTTGCGCTGATCGCCGGCTCGGAAGGCAGCGGCAGCAGCAGCGACGCTCACATCCTCCAGGCAACCGGCTCGACCAACGGCTTCGAGCCGGACACGCGGGATGGGGTCGAGGTGGCCGCCACCAAACAGACCGACCTGGAGAAAGCTGCGAAAGAGGCGGGGTGCGTGCTGCGGCTGGAGCTGAAGGACGAGGGCAAAACCCACCTGCCGCCCACTGCTTCAACCCCCGACTACGGGACCAACCCGCCGACCTCGGGTAACCACGCCGAACCGCCCTACCAGCAGGCCGACGGCGCTTACAGCGAGATGCCCGACGAAATCTTCATCGTCCACACCCTGGAGCACGGGCGCATGGAGATCCAGTACAGCCCCGACCTGCCCGAGGAGGAGGAGCTCGAACTGAAGGGGCTCTACGACACGATGTACGGGGGCACGCTCCTCTTCCCCAATCCCGAGATGGAATACGCGGTCGCGGCGACCACCTGGACCAACCTGCTCGGCTGCCCCGAGTACAAAGGCGCGGCGACCCTCGACGCGATCCGCGCCTTCGGCAAAGAGACCTGGGGCAAATACGGCGGCGAGCCGGTGAACGCGTTCGGGCTGAAAGGTCCAACGCCGGCAGAACCAGCGCCGAGCAGCTAACCGCCCGTCGCGCGATAGGCCGGGAAGAAGCCGGCACCGTCACGGCCGCTCGCCAGCCGCGCGTAGGCTTCCCGGTCGCAGACGATCTCTGACGTGTGCCAGGGCTGCTCGCGGTTGGCGAAGCCGCGCTTGAACTCCTCCAACGCGTCGCCGCGGGTGATTCCGCCGCCGAGATTGAGTGGGAGCCCCTGCTCGGTGGAGAGCTCGACCAGGGCCGCGACGACGTTCTTCATCGGCGAGTCGCGCAGGTGGGCGTCGGCGCTGCCGCTCAGGTAGTAGTGGAGGAAGCCGTCGCTGCGAACCGTGATCGAGGCCGCTGCCACGCCTCCGCCGGGCGCTCGCGCGAGGGCGAGCCAGGCGCGGTCCGATTCGAGGATGCGCTCGAAGTAGGCGGCGCCGAAGAAGTAGCGCTCACTGGCCCCGGTGCGCCGCATCGTCTCCTCGTAAGCGGCTAGAAAGCCGGCGCGCTGCTCGGCGCTGGTCTCCTCTCCCGCGAGCAGTTCGACCTCATACCCCGCGCGGCGGTTCTTGTTGATCTGGTTGCGGTCGCTGGAGCGGCGCTTCGCCGGCAGAGCTGGGTCGGCGATCTGGACGACGTTGCGATCGGCGGCGCCCGCTAGCGGCACCTCGCCGAGCGCGTGACGGATGAAGACCGAGACCAGCCCGGCGGCGGTGAAGTCGACCTTCTCCGGATCGAGCAAGGGACTCGGGGGGGTGCCCTGTGGAGCCTCCCCGCTGTTGCTCCGCAGGGCACCCCCCCGAGTCCCCACAATCAGTCCCGGGTAGCCGTAAGGGGAGATCGCATCGCTTCCCCCCCGCCGGGGATCTCGCGCACGATCAGCGGCGCCAGCAGCTCCGAGTCACCCGCCTCGATCCGCAAGGTGTGGGTGACCTCTTCGGCGTCGAGGAAGGGGCGCGAGCGGAAGAACTCCTCGCTCTCGACCGCGGCACCGCGGTCGGCGAGCAGCTCGGCGGTCGCACTCACGCCCTTCACGGCAGGAGGTCCGCGGCGGCGGCGCGGAACTCGTCGGGCAACACGCCCCAGACCTCGCAGTCGTCGACGCCGTCCGGCCGCCGCAGGTGGGCCCGCATCGTCCCCTCGTGCTTCCATCCGAGCCCCGTCACCGTCTTCTTCGCGACCTCGTTGCGAGCCGGGATACGGCCGTAGACGCGGTGCGCGCCGAACTCGTCGAAGGCCTTGGCGATCGTCAGCGCCTCGGCACGGCGGCCGACGCCCTTGCCGCGCACGTCGTCGCCGATCAGCGCCCCCAACTCGGGCGCGGTCTGGCGGAAGAGGCCGTAGAGCGCGGTGAAGCCAACCGGCTCCTCGTAGCCCTCGACCACGATCGCGTACTTGCGATCCTCGTCGGGGCCGTCGATCGCCCGCCCCACCCAGCCTTCGGCTTCCTCGATCGAAAAGCCCTCGCGCTGCTCCATCAGGGTCTTCGTCGCCTCGGGGTTGTTGAACCAGCGGTGCACGGCCGCGGCATCTCCGGGCTCGAACGGGCGCAGGCTGATCTCGGGCTGCTCGGCCATAACCGAACCCTAGTCCGGAGCGAGGCCGTGGCCGGTGACGAGGAGCCAGGCGGTCTTGGCGAGGATGCGCGCGTCGAGGGCGAGGCTGCGGCGGTCGACGTAATCGACGTCGAGCTCGATCCGCTCCTCCCATGGGATGCCGGCGCGGCCCTGCACCTGGGCCCAGCCGGTCAGCCCCGGCCGCACCTCGTGGCGCCGATGCTGGAAGCGCGTGTAGTCCGCCACCTGGGCGGAAATGGTTGGCCGCGGCCCGACGATCGCCATCTCGCCGCGCAGAACGTTGATCAAGTTGGGGATCTCATCGAGGGAGGTGCGGCGGAGGAAGCGGCCGACGGCGGTGACGCGGGGGTCGTCGCGAGCGACGACCCTGCCGACTCCGACCGGGTCTGAGCCCTGCACCATCGTGCGCAGCTTCAACAGCTCGAACTCGTGCCCCTCCAGCCCGACGCGGCGCTGACGATAGACCACCGGACCGCGGCTGCCGAGCTTGATCGCGATCGCGGCAACGAGTAGGACCGGCGAGAGGATGACGAGGGCGATCGCGGCGATGACCAAATCGAAGGGGCGGGGCACGGCTAGCGAGTCCCCTCTGCCTTGTCCCAGGCGCCAGGGGCGCCTCGGCGCAGCCGGTCCCAGAGCCCGAGCGCGATCGAGGCGGTGGTCGAGACGTAGTAGCGGGCGATCCGCAAGGGGGCCAGCGGGACGATCCTGGCGAGAACCGCGGCGACGATCACGGCGAGCTGCGCGGCCAGCGTCACCGTGTAGACCCAGCCTTCGCCGAGCAGCGCCAGGTTCGTCGCCAGGGCGACCAGGTGGAGGAAGGGCGTCGCGTAGCGCAGCAGGCGGTGCGAAGCGATCTCGAAGGCGTAGAGCGGCGGGTAGCCGCGCGGGCGGAGCATCCCTTCGCCGACGACGATGTCCCAGATGCCGACCATCATCCGCCGCTTGCGGGCGAGCTCGCCCTCCAGCGTCGGCACCATCTTCTCCTCGGCCGAGGCCCAGGGGACGTAGAGCGAGCGCTTTCCCCGCTTGGCGAGCAGGAAGGGCAGCGAGAGGTCGTGGCTGCCGGCCGGGGGAAGCGGGATGTAGTCGTCGCAGCGTACAGCGTAGATCGCCCCGTTGCCGGCGGTAACCCCGGCCAGGGCGGACTCCATCTCGCGGACCCGCATCTCGTAGCGCCAGTAGGAGCCCTCGAGGTTGCCCCCCTCCTGGTCGAGGAAGCGGACCTGGCCGCAGATGTAGGCGACGCGCGGATCGGCGAAGGGCTCGACCAGGTGACGAAGAGCCTCTGGAGCCCAGATGCTGTTGGCGTCGGAGAAGGCGAGGATCTCCCCGGAGGCGCGATCGGCGGCGGCGTTCTGGGCGGTGAGCTTGCCGCCGCGGGGCAGGTCGAGGACGAGGTCCGCGCCGGCTCCCTCGGCTCGCGCGACGGTGGCGTCGCGGGAGCCGTCGGAGGCGACGATCAGCTCGAGCCGGTCGCGCGGGTACTCCTGCGCCAGCGCGTTGGCGACCTTGGCGGCGATCACCTCCTCCTCGTCGTAGGCGGCGACGATCAGCGAGACCCGCGGCGGCTCCTCCCAGGTGCCCGGCCGCAGGGTCGGGTGGCGGCGCAGAGCGACGAGACCGCGCAGGACCAGCGGGTAGCCGAGGTGCGTGTAGACGATCAGCGCAGCGCTGATCCAGAAGGCGAGGGCGATTGCGATCAACGCCCCTCCCCCAACAGCTCCTCGTAGAGGGCGAGGGTCTGGCGGGCCGACTCGTCCCAGGAGTAGGCGCCCAATGCCGCGCGGGCAGCCGCCTGCCCCAGCTCCTCGCGGGCTGCCTGGTCTGCAACCAACTCGCTCAACTCGGCGGCGAGAGTTTGTGGGTCCTCGGGCGGGATCAGACGGGCGGCCCCCTGCTCGGCGACCTCGGGGAAACCGCCGACGGCGCTCAGCACCAGCGGCTTGCCAAAGGCGAGGGCGGCGTAGAGGACGCCGGAGTGCTCGGCGTCGCGGTAGGGCAGGACGACGACGTCGGCGCGGCGCATCAGCGCCGGGATCTCGGCGTCCTCGACGAAACGGGTGAGAAAGCGGACGCGGCCGGGCACCCCGGCCGCGAGCCGGCGCAACGGCCCCAGCTCCATCCGCGGGTTGCCGACGATCCAGAGCTCGGCGCCCTCGATGCGGCGGAAGGCCTCGAGCAGGGTGTCGATGCCCTTGTAGGGACGGAGCAGGCCAAAGAAGAGGATCACCGGTCCCTCCGCCCCCTCCAGCTCGGACGGCAGGGGCTTCTCCTCAGGCAGGCGCGTCAGGTAGTCGAAGGCGCCGTGATGGATGACCCGAACGCGATCGGGCTCGAGACCGACCTGTTCGCGCAGCCGGCGTGCGCCATGCTCGGAGTGGGCGATGACCGCGTCCATCGCGCCGAAGGCGCGGCGGGCGCTGGCCAGCTGCCGACGACTCGGCCGTGGGGGCAGCACGTAGTGGGCCGTCATCACCCGCGGCCGCTGGGCGGGCAGCAGCCTCGGGTCGAGGCCCGGCAGGGTCAGCCACTGGTAGTGGACGACATCCGCCTCGGCGTCGCGACGGAAGCGCAGCATGTCGGCAACGTGCTCGGCGAGCTTGAAGACGCGCCGTCCTGGCGCCTCCAACCCGCGGGCGGCGCTGCGGCGGTAGAAGCGCTCGTCCACCCGATATCCATCGGCCTCCGGCACCGGCCCGTAGAGGAAGCGGCTGGTCAGCAGCTCGACCTCGGCGCCGGCGCGGGCAAGCGCCGCGGCGAGGGCGCGGTCGTAGGGAGGCGTGAAGGCCGAGGGGTCGACCAGCTGTACCTTCATCGGCGCGATTATCGTGGCCTGCGTGGCGCCCACGCTCTCCTACTGCGTAGTGAACACGAACGGCCGCGAGCACCTGCTCGCCTGCCTCGACGCAATCGAGCGCACCCACCCAGCTGCGGTCGAGCACGAGATCCTCGTCCTCGACAACGCCTCCGAGGACGGCTCGGCGGAGGCGGTGCGGATGCGGGGCGGGGACGTCCGCCTGATCGCGCTCGAGCAACGTGCCGGCAAGGCCGAGAACGACTCGACCCTGCTGCGCGAGGCGCAGGGGCGCTACTGCCTGCTGCTGAACGAGGACTCCGAGCTGCGCCCGGGGGCTGCCGAGGCGCTGATCGCGGCCCTCGACGCGGATCCTCGCGCCGGTGTTGCCGGGGCACAGTTGCTCGACTCCGCGGGCGATCCGGTCCCCTGCGCCTGGCGCTTTCCCGGCGTCGGCACGGCGCTGGCCGGAGCCCTCTTCCTCCATCGTCGCCTCACCGTGCAGAGCGTGGGGACACGACTGCGCCCAGTCGACTGGGCGCAGTCGAGCGCCTTGTTAGTGCGTCGCGAGGCCGCCGAGCAAGTCGGCTACCTCGACCCCGCCTTCTTCGTCTACTACGACGAGTGCGACTTCTGCAAGCGCCTCGCCGGGGCCGGTTGGCACACCCTCTTCGTCCCGTCCTCCGAGGCGGTCCATCACGACCAGCTCTCAACCGACCTTGCCGCCGGCCTTCCCCGCATCGTCGAATTCCACCGCAACCGCGACCTCTACATGCGAAAGCACCACGGGCGTGCGGCGGCCTTCGTCGTCCGCGTCCTCACTGCCTGGTCCTACGCCCTGCGCGCCCTCGCTGCCACCGTCATCCCCAGCCAGCCAGCACGCATCTACTGGGCCCACGCCCGCCAGGCGCTTGCCCCAAGCCGCGGCGAAAGCATCCGCGATCGTGCCGAACGTGCCGTCACTTAGGCGTCACATAGGGTGCTTAAGTGACGGCACGTCCTAAGGGCGACTGTCCTCGTCCATCTGCTCTGCCTCGAAGGCCTCCGGGAGCGCTCCGTCCACCGCGGCCGGGGGCTGGCTCGCAACTCGGTAGCGCTCCAACAGCTCGCCGGGATGACGGAGCTGGGTGAGCCAGCCGCGCTCCTCGGCGGTGAAGAAGCCGGAGAGGAGGAGCACAGCGGGGTAGGCCAGCCAGAGGACGACCCTGCCGGCCAGCCCGGCGAAGCCGTCGGTCGGCATGAGCAGCTCACCCAGTCCAACCAGCACCGCGGTGACGATCACGATCCGTGCCAGGCGTCCCCATTCGTATGGGACCGGGAAGAGGCGCTGGGTGAACCCGTACATCAGCGCCACCACGAGCAGGTAGGAGACGACCAGGGCGATGCCGGCGCCGACGATGCCCAGCGGGGGCACGAGGATCAGGTTGAGGACGACGTTGACGACCAGCGCTGCCCCCGTGGCCGGGAAGTTGAACTCGGTGCGGCCGGTCCTGCCGAGGATCACCAATAGCACCATGTAGAGCGCGTAGAGGGTGACGGCGGTTGAGATCAGCCCGACCGCTTCGTAGGACTGGAAGAACTCCGGCGCGGCAAGGGCGCGGGCGATCCAGCGTGCGAACAGCCACATGCCGGCGACGACGAAGGCGCAGACCGCGAGGAAGTAGGTGACGACCGCGGCATAGGCGCGGCGGGCCTCGTCGTCGTCGCGGATCGAGTAGGCGAGCGGCGGCCAGGCGAGCTGAAAGCCTCGGGCAAGGACGTTGACCGCCTGCGAGAACTTGACCGCGAGCGAGTAGAGCCCCGCCTCCGCCAGCCCGACCGTGCGGACGATGATGATCCGGTCGACAAAGTTGAGCGCGTAGAGCGAGAGCTCGGCCGGCATCGTCGGCAGGCCAAAGCGCAGCATCCGCCGCAGCAAGGGCCGTTCGATCCGCAGCGAGAGGCGGCGCCGGTGGACGGCGATCAGGCCGAGCACGAAGGCGGCGCCGCTGACATAGCTGCCGAGCAGCAGACCGCGAGCTCCCTCGTCCTCGCCGACGACCAGGACGACGGTGAGGGCGATCGCCGCCAGCACGTTGGCGATCGTGACGACGAAGAAGGCGCGGGCGCGCTCCTCGAGCCGGAACAGGGTCAGCAGGTACTCGTGCAGGGTCAGCACCCAGAGGCCGGCGATCGCGATCCTGGTCAGGTCGGTCGCGGGGCGATCGAGCAGCGCTTCGGAGATCGGCTCGGCGAAGGGCAGCGCGATCAGCGCCGCCACGGTGCCGAACCAGAAGAGCGCGGCAAAGGAGGTGGCGACGACCCGCTGCGGGTCCTCGCCACCCTTGTAATAGAAGCGCAGCACGGCCTCGATCACGCCAAAGCGGATGACGATGCTGGCGGCGACGACAGCGGCGAAGAGGACCTCGGCTGCGCCGTAGTCGGCGGGCGTGAGGTAGCGCGTGTAGAGCGGCAGCAGCGCGACCGCGATCAGCTTCGAGATGACGCTCGCCGCCGTGTAGGCGGCGCCGGTCGTCGCTAATCGACGCAGATAGCCAGACACGTCGCCAGCCTAAGCGTCGCCACGGACCGGCACGCTCGCCAGCGATGCTCCCATCGCGAGCAGCACCCAAGCAATTGGGTCCTCGTAGAACCCCGCGTAGGCCATGGTGTGGACCAGGAGGGCTACGAAGGCTGCGAGGACGGCTATGCGCGCGACTCGTTGGGCTCGGGGGAGGGTGGGGGTGTCCCCCTCGCTTGCTGGGTTTTTCGCCTTGGAGTCTGTCTCTCTCGCCGAGTGCGTAGTGCGAAAAACAGGACGCCGCTGTGCGAGTGGGACACCCCCACCCTCCCGGCCAGGGAACAGGCCGGTTGCCATGGCCCATAGGGCCACGATTAGGAGAGCTGCGTAGGCCATCAAGCCAATCAGGCCCTGCTCCGCTGCGACGGTTACCGGCTCAGTGTGGGACACGGACACGGGAGCTTTTTTCGTTGCGATGTGTTCGCGGTAGGCGCGGGGGAAGCTGCCGGAGCCGTAACCCCAGAGCGGGCGTTGGGCGAAGAGGTCGGTGCCGCCGGAGACGAGGTTGGCGCGGCCACCGGTGTCGACGTTGAAGCGGTCGGGACTCAGCTTCGAGACGCCGCCGGCGAAGAGGACGATGACGACGGCAAGGACAGCGCCAGCACCCACTGCGGCAAGCGTCCAACGCCAGCTCCATCTCAAGGCTGCGAGGACAGCCAGGCCGACCAGAAGCGCGGCGAAGCTCGACTGCGAGAAGGTTACGACCAGCCCAAGCCAGAGAACCGCAACCAATCCCGTAAGCAGCGCAAACGTCCGCCGCTCCTTCACCCACAGCAGCGCCGACATCGCAAGCACGATCACCAGCGCCAAATACCGCCCATAGATGTTCGGATCCCAGAAGATCGAGTTGACCCTGAAGTAAGTGTGGAATTCGTTCGACCTGATGACTTGGTCATTCCAGAACAGCTCCCGGCTGAGGTACTCGATCGAGCCCACGATCACAAACGCCGCCGCCTCGACTGCAACAACTACAAGCACGTACTGCAGGAGCTTCCGATCCCACTTGATGTCCCGCAGCAGCGCATAGACCAGCGAAAACGGAACGAAGAAAAAGCACACGTTCTGAAGCGATTTGGAGAAATCCGGGGAGTAAAGCGTCTGCAGCGCATAAAGCAGTACGACCCCGGCCAGGACGTATGGCAGGAGGAGGTGTGGACGGGTGGGGGTGTCCCCCTCGCTTGCTGGGTTTTTCGCCTTGGAGTCTGTCTCTCTCGCCGAGTGCGTAG
The DNA here is from genome assembly GCA_963718755.1 of uncultured Solirubrobacterales bacterium. Lineage (GTDB taxonomy): Bacteria > Actinomycetota > Thermoleophilia > Solirubrobacterales > 70-9 > VRUE01. The sequence continues at coordinate 1,364,705 of OY970376.1, read as the reverse complement.
TGCGAAAAACAGGACGCCGCTGTGCGAGTGGGACACCCCCACCCGTCCACTCACGCAGCGCCGCCGATAGGACGCCCCCAGCGATCACGAGATACAGCGGCACCAGGAGGTTCGCCGTATCGCCGCCAGCCTCCAGCGGCACACGAAAAGGCAGCGCCGCAACGATCGCCAGCGGCAGCAAGATCGGCCAGCGTCGGAAGATCGCCGCCAGAATCAGGCTGGCGGCTACCGTGGCGACGCCAAGCGCAGCGAAGCTGACTGGGTTGTCGCGCAAGTCGGCGATCTGGGCTGAGTGCCACTGATCGCCGAGGATCAGGATCGGGAAGAGGGCGAGCGCCAGCAGCATCGTCGTTGCGCGGGCGCGTCCGGGCGGGAGGATGATCGACGCTGCGGCGGCGGTTGCGGCGGCAAGGACGCCGACCGCAGAGAGGATCAAGGGGCCGCCTTCGCTGCACGAGGCGATTTGTAGGAGCAGATCGTCCCGGTCTGCCCGGTCGGCCGCAGCCGCGCGCGGTGCAGGCGCATCACCCCACCCGGGACGAGCGTGCGGTCCTCGCCGAGCATTTTGACCCGTAGCTTGTAGCGGCCGGGAGGTGCGGTGCCGTCATTGCGCATACCGCCGTCCCAGTAGTAGGTGTGGAACCGGTAGCGCTTGAGGTAGGCGTTGCGAGCGAGGGTAAGGATCAATTTGCCACCCGGCTTCACTACCTGGACATTGGCCCGATCCGATTGGGTCATGCGGAAGCGGATGCGGATGCGGTCGAAGCGGCAATCGCCGTTGGGGGTGAAGGCACGGACCGGCTCGTCGTCCCGGTCGGCGTAGGGGACGGCGCGGAAGCCGACCCGGTCGAGCACGAGCGGGTCGCGCTTGAGGCGCTGCGACCAGGCGAAGGCGGCGATCGTGGCGAGGACGAGCAGAGCGAAGACGATCGCCGGCGCGCTAGCCCGCCGTCGAGGCATTGTCCTCGCCGATTACGACCGCGACCGGTGCGCCCGCCGAGAGCGAGGCGATCTCCGAGCTCATCGGCCGCACCCGCGAGATCTGCAGCGAGGTGGCCACCCGGTGCGCCTCGCGGCCGTTGCCCTGCGAGAACATCACGACGCTGTCGGCGAAGCTCGAACGGCTGTTGGTGACGGCACCGAGTTCGAAGCCCTTGCGCTCGACCATGTCGCCGTAGGTGCCGGCCAATCCGTCGACCGCGGTGCCATTGAGCACCGTCACCTCGATTTCGCTCGGCTTGAGCGAGCGCGAGGCCCCCTTGCCGCTCTTGCCGCCGCCACCATCATCGGAGCCGCCAAGAACCGCAAAGGCGACACCACCGACGACTAGAACAAGGACGGCGAAGATCGCGATCAGGTAGCGCGGTTCGCCCAGCCTGCTGCGCGCACCGCCCTCGGCAAGGTCACCGCCGCCAAAGCGCTCGCGTAAGCGCTCGGTCCGCGTCAGTTCCGGCAGCCCCGCCTCGCGGCGCTCTCGACGGTGCTCGCGCAGGTCCGCCGCGCGTTTCTCCGCCTCGCGCGCCTCTTCCAGCTTGCGCATCTCCTCGGCCCGCTCCGACGCGGCGGCGGAGGTCGTCTCCTTGCGATCGGCGTCGCGCTCGGGCGCCGAGCCGGCCCACTCGCGCAAGCGGCGGATGTCGCGCCCCTGGGCGAATGAGAGCAGCGAGAGCACGGCCAGGCCGAGAAAGGCGACCAGACCCGCGAAAGCCCCTATTTCCTTGATCAACTCCACAGGCCGCAGCAGGATATGGGTCCGGCGAGCGTCTCGGTGTCTGAGGCCAAGCCAGGGAGTGCCGGGCGAACGTCCAGGTAGCAGCGCTACCTGGACGGAGGACGGTGCTCTATGGCGCCGGCATCAGGCGGCGAGACGCCGTCGGTGATCAGCGCTACGACCTGCTCGGCGAGGTTGGCCTCGTCACCGGCCATCACCAGGTGCTCGAGCGAGTTCAGCGTCGACTCGACCCACTGCGGGTCGAGCGGCATCTCGCGCACGGCGCGGTGAATGCGCTTTGCCGCCGTCGGCTGCAGCTCCTCGCTGTTGCCGAACAGCTCCTCGTGCAGCTTCTCACCTGCCCGCGGCTGGGTGAACTCGACCGCGATCTCGGCCCCCGGCTCGTAGCCGGCGAGGCGGATCATGTTGTTGGCGAGGTCGACGATCTTCACCGGCTCGCCCATGTCGAGGACGAAGACCTCGCCGCGGCCGGCACCGATGTCAGCGGCGCGGATCACCAGCTGCACCGCCTCGGGGATCGTCATGAAGTAGCGGGTCATCTCGGGATGGGTGACCGTGACCGGGCCACCGCGCTCGATCTGGCCGCGGAAGATCGGCACGACGCTGCCCGAGGAGGCGAGCACGTTGCCGAAGCGAACGCTGGTGAAGCGGGTGCCCCGGTGCTTGTGGCCGGCGCTCTCGACGATCCACTCGGCCATTGCCTTGGAGGCGCCCATCACCGTCTTCGGGTTGACTGCCTTGTCGGTCGAGATCAGGACGAAGCGCTCGACGTCGGAGGCGGCTGCGGTCTCGGCGGTGATCCGGGTCGCGATCGCGTTGTTGCGGACCGCCTCCAGCGGATTGGCCTCCATCAGCGGCACATGCTTGTAGGCGGCCGCGTGGAAGACGACGCTTGGTTTGAAGCGCTGCATCGTCTCCAGCATCCGGTGCGGCTCCTTGCAATCGGCGAGCACCGCCTCGACGTTCGAGAAGTGGCGCTCGTCGACCATCTCGCGCTCGATCTCGAAGAGGTTGTCCTCGGCGTGGTCGAGCATCACCAGCAGCCGTGGCCCGACGCGAGCGATCTGGCGGCAGAGCTCGGAGCCGATCGAGCCGCCGGCGCCGGTGACGAGGACGATCCGGTCGCGCAGGTAGGCGCCGACCGTGTCGAGCTCGACCACGATCGGGTCGCGCCCGAGCACGTCCTCGACCTGGACCTCGCGCAGCTGCTTGTTGAGCTGGACGCCGCCGCGCAGCAGCTCGAAGACGGTGGGCAGGGTGCGGACGCGGATCTCGCGCTCGCGGCACGCCGCGACGACCCTGGCTCGCAGCGTCCCGGGCGCTGAGGGGATTGCGATAACGACCTCGTCCGGCTCGGTATCGTCGAGGATCGTCTCGATCTGCGAGGTCGTGCCGAGCACCTTGAGGCCGAGCATCCGCATCCCCTGCTTGCGCGCGTCGTCGTCGACGAAGCCGATCGCGGTCGCGCCCAGGTTTGGGTTGAGCTGCATCTCGCGGACGACCATCTGGCCGCCGGAGCCGGCGCCGATCACCAGCACCTCGTGCTTGGGCACGAGGTGGCCGCGCGAGGGCCGCTCGACGATCAATCGCACGGCGAGCCGCGCCCCGGTGATCAGGAAGAGGGTGAGGATGAAGTCCATCACCGCGACCGAGCGCGGCAGGTCGTACTTGAAGGGCTGCGCGACGGTGAAGAGGACGACGAGGATCGCGCTGGAGACGGCGACGGCGCGGACGATCGAGAGGAAGTCGCGACCGCTGACGTAGCGCCACCACTTCTGGTAGAGGCCGAAAGCGGCGAAGACGGCGACCTTGCCGACGGCGACGAAGGCGACCGCCTGCAGGAAGAGGTTCTCGTAGCGGCTCGGCAGGCCTTCGTCGAGGAAGCGAAGGCGGAACGCCAGGTAGAAGGCGAGCGCGACGAGCAGCGCGTCGGCGACAACCTGAAGTACCCGGTTGCGGTAGACGGGATGGTTCAACCGGTGCATAAGGGACATCCAGGATCGCGCTCCGCTCCCGACGCGAAGAACCAGATATGCACGCTTGGTCGCTCCGCGCTCACAGCCCGAGTTTAGTTCCTGCCCCCCGCGATCCCTACAATCCACCGCTCTCGCATGCTGCTTCTCGCCAGTGTCACCGACTTCTTCCTCGACCCGATCGTCAACGCGGGGACCGACTTCATCAGCTCCACGGGGCTGCCGGCGGTCTTCATCCTGATGGCGCTCGAGTCTGCCTGCCTGCCGGTTCCGAGCGAGGCGATCATGCTCTTCGCCGGCTCCAGCGTCGCCGCCGGCGACCTGACCCTGTTCGGCGTCGTCGCCGCGGGCGTGCTCGGCAACCTGGTCGGCTCCTGGGCCGCCTACGCCGTCGGCTACTACGCCCGCCTCGACCTGCTGGAGAAAAACAGGCTGATCCACCTGCCGCCGAAGTACCTGAAATGGGCCGACGACTGGTTCGAACGCTACGGCGACGCGACCGTCTTCTTCACCCGCATGCTGCCGATCATCCGCACCTTCATCTCGCTGCCGGCCGGCGTCGCCAAGATGCCTTTCTGGCGCTTCACCGTGCTCACCCTGCTGGGCTGCATCCCCTGGGTGCTGATGCTGGCACTGGTAGGCCAGACGGTCGGCGAGAACTGGGAGGAGTGGCGCGGACACCTGCACTACCTCGACTACGCCGTGGTCGCCGCCGCCCTGGCGGGGGCGATCTACCTGCTGATCCGCCGCTACCGCGGCGGCGGGCCCGGCGCCAAGCCGGAGACCACGGGCGAGGAGCGCGGCGCGCGCGGCGAGGCAGCGTCTTCGAGCAGCAGCGCTTGAGCACCGCGGCCGACGGCAGGATCCCCGCCGCTCGCGCCCTGGCGCTGGGGATCGTGCAAGGTCCGGCCGAGCTGCTGCCGGTCTCCTCCTCCGCCCACATCGTCCTCGTCCCCTGGCTGGCGGGTTGGGACTGGGAGCAGCTCGACCCGGAGGTGCGCAAGAGCTTCGAGGTCGCAGTCCACGGCGGTGCAGCGGTGGCGCTGCTGATCGGCCAGCGGCAGACGATCCTCGAAGAGCTGCGCCACTTCGATTGCGCCCGCGCGCTCACCCTCAGCCTCTCCTTCTTGCCGGCGGCGCTGGTCGGCTACACCCTGGAGCGGCCGATCGAGCAGCGCCTGGGCGGGCCGAAGGCGACGGCGATAGGGCTGCTGGCCGGCGCGGCGGCGATGCTGATTGCCGACACAAAGCCGCAGCGGCGCGGCCGCGGCGAAGCGACGCCTGCCGACGGGTTGGTCCTCGGCGTCGCCCAGGCGGCGGCGCTGGCGCCGGGCGTCTCGCGCAACGGCGTCACCCTGGCGGCGGCTCGCTGGCGTTTCTTCTCCCGCGACCAGGCAAACCTGCTCTCGCGCACGATCGCGCTGCCGATCATCGTCGGCGCCACCGCCCTCAAGGGCGAGCGCCTGCGTCGCCGCGGCGCCTCCCCCTCCCTGCGCCGCTCGATGGCGATCGGCGTCGCTGCCTCCTTTGTCTCGACCCTGGCATCGCAGCGCTTGATCGGCCTTGTGGAGCGCGACAGGGCACTGTGGCCCTACGCGGCTTATAGGGCCGCCCTGGCCACCGCGGTCCTCCTAAAACTGCGCCACTAGCAGCCATTTCCAAAATTTGGAAAAACCTGGAGTTGATTTGGAGTTGGAACCCGGAGCGCCTGAAAGAATCGCCAGCGTGAGCGACGCGGACGCCTACGCAAAGGCCGGAGTCGACCAAGGGGCAGCCGACTCCGCGGTCGCCGGCTTGGTGCGGGCCCTCGGCGCTATCGAGCTGGGGCGCCCCTCGCGGCAGGTGCCCCTGCCGGGGCACTACGCCAGCGTGATCAAGATCGACGAGCGGCTCGGGATCGCGCTCTCGACCGACGGCGTGGGAACCAAGCTGCTGGTCGCCGAGCAGCTTGGGCGCTTCGACACGGTCGGCATCGACTGCGTCGCGATGAACGTCAACGACGTGATCTGCGTCGGCGCCGAGCCGCTGGCGATGCTCGACTACATCGCGATCGAGCGTGCCGACCCGGAGGTCTGCGAGCAGATCGGCATCGGCCTGGCGCGCGGGGCGGAACTGGCCGGGGTCGAGATCCCGGGCGGCGAGCTGGCCCAGCTCGGTGACATGGTGCGCGGCTTCGACATCGCCGGCGCCTGCTTCGGCACGGTCATGCTCGACGGGATCATCGATGGCTCCGCGGTGCAGCCGGGCGACGCGATCGTCGGCCTGCCCTCCTCCGGCATCCACTCCAATGGCTACACCCTCGCCCGCTCCGCCCTCGACGGGCTGCCGCTCGGCGAGGACCCTGAGGGGCGCCTCGGCCGGCCGCTCGGCGACGTCCTGCTCGAGCCGACCGAGATCTACGTCAAGCCGGTGCTGGAGCTGCTGCGCTCCGGGGTCGACGTGCGGGGGCTCGCCCACATCACCTCGGGCGGCCTCGGCAACCTGCTCCGCCTCGCCGCCGAGGTCGGCTACGAGATCGATGAGCCGCTGCCGGTGCCGCCGGTCTTCGAGCTGATCCGGGAGCGCGCCGGCGTCGGCGAGGAGGAGATGCGCGACGTCTTCAACATGGGCTGCGGCTTCTGTCTGGTGGTCGCCGCCGATGACGAGGAGCTCGCGGTTGAAACGATGCGCCGTCACTATCCCGAGGCGCGACGGATCGGTCGTACGGTAGAAGGATCATCCGTACGACTTAGATGAGCTCCCGACCCTCCAGCTCGATGATCGGAACCGTTCTCTCCGGCCGCTACCGGCTGGAGGCGAAGCTGGGCAGCGGCGGCATGTCCACCGTCTACCTGGCCCGCGACGATACGCTCGATCGGCCGGTCGCGGTCAAGGTCATGCACCGCGAGATGTCCGAGCAGGAGGACCAGCTGCAGCGCTTCCGCCAAGAGGCACGGGCGGTCGCCAAGCTGACCCATCCCAACGTCGTCTCCGTGATCGACGCCGGTGAGGATGGCGGTCACCCCTACATCGTCTTCGAGTACGTCAAGGGGGAGACGCTGAAGCAGCGGATCGGGCGCGTCGGCGCGCTCGACGCGCAGGAGGCGATCGCCTACGCGATCGAGGTCGCCCGCGGGCTCAGCGTCGCCCACGCGCGCAACATGGTCCACCGCGACATCAAGCCGCAGAACGTGCTGATCGACGAGGAGGGCCGGGCAAAGCTGACCGACTTCGGCATCTCGCGCCAGCTCGAACAGGACGGCGTCACCGCCACCGGCCGCGTCCTCGGCACGACCGACTACGTCGCGCCGGAGCAGGCGATGGGCAAGGGGGTCGACCCGCGCTCCGACATCTACTCGCTCGGCGTCGTCCTCTACGAGATGCTGATCGGCCAGGTGCCGTTCCACGCCGACAGCCAGGTCGGCGTGGCGATGAAACACGTCAACGAGGACCTGCCCGACGTGCAGCGGCGGCGCCCGGACGTCTCGGCGGCGGTCGCGCTGGTGGTCGAGCGCTCGACGGCGAAGGACCCGGCCGAGCGCTACCAGACGGTCGCCGAGATGATCGACGACCTCGAGACCGCGCTCGAGGTCGAGGCGGCGCGAGCGGGCTCGACCACCGGCGAGGCGACCAGCGTGCTCGACGCGGTGCCACCGCCGAAGCGCAAGCTCTCCGGCGGGGGCCGCCGGTCCTGGGCCGCAATCGTGCTTCTGCTCCTGGTCGGTGGCGGCGCCCTGCTCGCCGTGCAGCTGATCTCCGGCGGGGGCTTCGGCGGGGGTGGCGCCAACAAGGGCAAAGGTGGCGAGGTGGCGCTATCGGGCGCCACCGACTACGACCCGCAGGGTGATGGGGAGGAGATCGGCAGCAAGGTCGAACTCGTCACCGACGGCGACCCGACCGGCACCGCCTGGGAAACCGAGCACTACGACTCCGAAACCTTCGAAGGGACGAAGACCGGTCCCAATCCCGGCGTCGGCGTCTACGTCACCGCCAGCTCGCCGGCGACGCCGCAGAGGATGATCGTGCGCAGCGCCACGCCGGGCTGGGACGCGCAGGTCTACGCCGCTCCTGCCGGCCCGCCGTCAGACCTCTCCGGCTGGGGCGAACCGGTGGGGGAAGCGAGCGAAGCCGGGGAGACCCAGGAGATCGACCTCCAGGTCACCGAGCCCTCGACCTACTTCCTGCTCTGGTTCACCAAGGCCTCAGAAGCCCGCGACCAACCCGGCCGCTACCAGATCGAGATCAGCGACATCGAACTGCTGGGCTGAGCCTAGAACTCGTGTGAGCGAGTCTCGGTGTGGCGTTCGATCGCGAGCTCGACCAGGCGGTTGCACAGGTCAGAATAAGAGAGGCCGCTGGCCTCCCAGAGCTTGGCGTAGACGCTGGTCTCGGTGAAGCCGGGCATGGTGTTGATCTCGTTGACGAGCAGGCGGCCGTCGGCTTCGAGGAAGAAGTCGCAGCGGGCCAGGCCGGAGCAGCCGCCCAGCTCGAAGGCGTCGATGGCCAGTTCCTGCAGGGACGTGGCCAGCTCGCCGGGGATTGGCGCCGGCACGGCCAGCTCCATGCCCCCGGCGCTGTACTTGGTCTCGTAGTCGTACCACTCGCCGTGGGCGATCACCTCTCCTGGCAGTGAGGTCTTGGGGCGATCGTTGCCGAGCACGGAGCACTCGATCTCGCGACCCGCAGCATGCGCCTCGACGATCACACGCGGGTCATGGCGCAAGGCCAGGTCGACGGCGGCGGCGAGCTCCTCCCCGAGGCTCTCGACCCTGCTGATGCCGACGCTGGAGCCGAGGCGCGAGGGCTTGACCCAAAGCGGCAACCCCATCGCCTCGCAGCGCTCGCGCCAACCCGCCGCGCCGGCCGCGGCGAACTCGACCTGGGGCAGGCCGGCCTGGGCGAAGAGGCGCTTCAGCGTCAGCTTGTCCATGCAGACGGCCGAGGCGAGCACGTCGGAACCGACATAGGGGACGTCGAGCCACTCCAGCACCCCCTGCACGCTGCCGTCCTCGCCGAAGGGCCCGTGCAGGGCTGGAAATGCAGCGTCGGCGGCGAATAGGCCGGCTGCGGGGATCAGCTCGACCGGGGCGCCGCGGAAGCTCCAGGCGCCGTCGCGAGCGATCGTCACCAGCAGCGCCTCGTGACCGGCCTGCTCGAGACCGCGGGCGACCGCCTCGCCCGAGCGCAGCGAGACGTCGTGCTCCGAGGAGCGCCCGCCACACAGGACCGCGACCCTCATTCGGCTTCCGTTTCGCTTTCGCCTTCGGCGCTGCGTTTGCCGACCACAACGGTCACGCCGGATCCGGGCTCGACCTCGGAGCCAGGTGGCGGGAACTGGTCGGTGACGCGACCGACCTGGGCCGGTACTTCGGTTTCCTCTTCCTGCACTTCCGGGACGAGGCCGGCAGCGCGGGCTTCTTCAACCGCTTCCCGCCTTTCCTTACCGATCAGGTTCGGGACCTTGGCCTGCTGACGGCCCTTGGAGACGACGATTGAGACGGACGAGCCACGCGGCAACTCCGAACCGGCACTGGGCGACTGGCGGATCACCTCGCCGGCCGGTCTCTCGCTTTCTTCTTCTTCGACGCTGGGAGTGAGGCCCCGGCCGCGGATCCGCTGCACCGCAACGGATCGCTGCGTGCCGACCAGCACCGGCACCTTGGCGAGCTTCTGCCCCTTCGAAACCACGAGCACAACGGTCGAGCCGCGGGTCGCGGTGGTCCCCCCGGAAGGTTCGGAGCGGATCACCAGCCCGGCTTCGACCCCCTCGGAGTTGACCCTGCTGACCTGCGCGACGAAGCCGGCTTCTTCCACCTTTTCTTCGGCCTCGCTCTGGCTGAGGCCGGCCAGGCCGCCCGGCACGGCGGCGCTGCCGGGCCCGGAGCTGACGGTCAACGCCACCTTCGGCTTCGAGCAGAAGAAGCTGAGGAAGGCGCAGTCGAGCGACGTCTCCCCCGCCGCCGGGTCCTGCTCGAGCACGGTGTTGACCACCCTTTCGCGCTGGACCCGGTCAATGTCGCCGACCGCGAAGCCGTTCTGCTGCAGCAGGGAGATCGCTACGTTGAGGTCGTTGCCGGTGACGCCCGGCACCTCGGTCGTCGTGTCGCGGGTGAGGGCGAAGCCAAGCAGGGCGCCGATCAGCACCGCCACGGCAGCAAGAATCGCCCAGAAGCGGCGGCGGCGCTTGCGCTCCTCCTCCTCGGGGTCGCCCTCCTCGGCATCCTCCGGACCCACCACCGGGGCGGGCAGCGGTGCGAAGGCGGCGGTGCCGCCATGCTCGGCGCCTGGGTCGCGGCCCGCGGCGTCGAGCGCGGCGATGAACGCCTCGGCGCTCTGGAAGCGCCGGCCCGGATCCTTTTCCAGCGCCCGCATCACGACCGCGTCGAGCGCCGGTGAGACGGCTGGGTTGATCGAGCTGGGGCGCTGCGGGGTGTGCGAGACCTGCTTCATCGCGATCGCCACCGCCGAGTCGGCCTCGAACGGGACGCGGCCCGCCAGCGCCTCGTAGAGCATCACGCCGACCGAGTAGAGGTCGGACACTGCGGTGACCGCCTGACCCTGCGCCTGCTCGGGCGAGAGATAGTGCGGCGTGCCCATCACCGAGCCGGCCTGGGTGATTTCCGAGGCGCCGGCGCGGGCGATGCCGAAGTCGGTGACCGTCGCCTTGCCCTCGTCGTCGACGATCACGTTCTGAGGCTTGAGATCGCGGTGGACGACGCCGTGCCGGTGCGCGTAGCCGGCGGCGTCGAGCACCTGGCGGATCAGGCCGGCCGACTGCTCGGGGGTCAGCCCCTGGTCGATCAGCTCCTTCAGCGAGCGTCCCTCGAGCAACTGCATCGCGATGTAGTAGGTGCCCTCGACGTCGCCGCGGTCGAAGACGGAGACGATGTTGGGGTGCGAGAGCCCGGCGGCGGCCTCGGCCTCGCGGCGGAAGCGCTCGACGAACTCGCGGTCCTGGGCGAAGCGCCCGTGCAGGACCTTAAGCGCGACGCGGCGCTGCAGGTGCGGGTCCTCGGCCAGCCAGACGTCCGCCATGCCGCCCGAGCCAATCCGGTGCAGCACCCGGTAGCGGCCGTCCACCGTGCTCCCCTCGCCGACTTCAGGCGGCACTCTCAGCTCCCTTCGTTGTCGAGGATGGTTTCGGCTACGTCGCGGAAGATCGGCGCGGCGATGTCGCCGCCGAAGGCGGTCGTGCACTCGACCGTCGCAGCGATCGCGATCTGCGGGTCATCGGCCGGCGCAAAGCCGATGAACCATGCCTGGTTCTCTTCGCTGCCGCCGCCACAGGTCTCGTTGAACGGCGTTTCCGCCGTGCCGGTCTTGCCGGCGACCGCGATGCCCGAGATCGCCGCGTTGGTGCCGGTGCCTTCGCTGACAACCCCTTCCATCGCCGTGGTCAGCTCCGCCGCCGTCTGCTCATCGATCGGCTGACTGTACTGCGAGGGATCCAGCCGCTCAGTCACGCGCCCGTCGGGATCGATCACGCGGCTCCAGATCTGCGGCTTCATCAAGCTGCCGCCGTTGGCGACCGCTGCCGCCACCTCGGCCATCTGCAGCGGCGTCACCGCGAGCCGCTCCTGGCCGAAGGCGACGCGTGCGATGTCGACCGGGTCAGATGGGCCGAGCAGCTCGCCCCCGTCAAATAGGCCGCTCGTATAGACCTGGTCATCAGGCAGGTCTATTGCCGGGGTCGAGCCGAAGCCGAAAGCGTCCATGTACTCGAACATCGTCTCGGCGCCGAGCTGCTCGCCGAGCTGCGCGAACCAGGTGTTGACCGAGTTGGTCAGCGCAGTGTCGAGGGAAATCGCGCCAAAGTCCTGGTTGAAGTCGTTGGAGAGTGGCTGCCCCTGGACTTCGATCGTGCCCGGGGCATCGATCGTCGTTTCAGGCGTGATCGCACCGCTGTCGAGCCCGGCGGCAGCGGTCACCACCTTGAAGGTCGAGCCCGGCGGGTACTGGCCTTGGGTGGCACGATTGAGCAAGGGCGAAGTCGGGTCCTGGTTCAGTTCGGTGAGGTGTTCCGGCACCCGGTTTGGGTCGTAGGGCGGGTTCGACGCCATAACCCGCACCCTGCCCGTGCTCGGCTCGATCGCCACGACGGCACCGAAGCCGGCGGCTTCGAGATCAGCCAGCGCCACCTGCTGCGCCTCCGGATCGATGTTGGTAACGATGTCGTTGCCTTCCTGCTGCACCCCGCGCAGCTCGTCGAGGATCGAGCCGAGCTCCGAGCCTTCGCCGATCAGCTCGTCGTTGTGGTACTTCTCGAACTCGCTGTCGCCCTGGCGCACGAAGCTGTAGCCGATCGGGTGGCCGTAGAGCGCCCCCTCGGGGTAGCGGCGCACGTAACGCAGGGCATCGCCGCGTCCCTTGGCAACCGAACGCGCCAAGACCGTGCCGTCGGCGGCGAGGATCCGGCCGCGCTCGATCTGCTGCTGCTCGAGCAGCGGTCGCTTGTTCGCGCCCTTGTCCTTCAGCGCCTCCGCCTCGAAGACCGACCAGTAGGACGTGAACGCAACCAGCACGGCAAAGAGAACGACGATGAAGCCGAAGAGCTGGACGATCTGGCGGTTCATCGGCTCACGCACCCTCCATGCCAAGCGCCCCGCGCGGCGCCTGCGCCTCACGGCGGGCGCGGTCAGAGATCAGCAGCAAAAGCGCCAGGAGAACGAAATTGGCGACGATCGAGCTGCCGCCGTAGCTAATGAAAGGTAAGGTGACGCCGGTCAGCGGGATCACCCGCGTGACGCCGCCGATGATCACGAAGGCCTGGATCGCGAAGACGGCGGTGAGGCCGGTGGCGAGCAGCTTCGAGAAGCCGTCATCGGCCAGCAGCGCAATCTTGAAGCCGCGCGCGGCGATCAGAAGGTAGGTGAGGACGACCGCGCTGGCGCCGAAGAGGCCGACCTCGTTAACGATCAGCGAGTAGATCGTGTCGGTCTGCGCCGCCGGCAACAGGGCATCGTCGGTGCCAGGGATCGTGATCAGGGCCTGCCCGAAGCCCCTGCCGAATAGGCCGCCGTCGGCCTGGGCGAAGATCGATTGCAGGATCTGGTAACCGCTCACGGTCGGGTCCTGGTAGGGGTCGAGCCAGATCTCCACCCGGTCGTGGACGTGGGGAACGGTGGAGGCGAAGAACCAGGCGCCGACCAGGAACATCGCCATCCCGATCACGACGAAGGAGAAGCGGCCGGTGGCGACGTAGAGCAGGGCGAGGAAGGCGGCGAAGAACATCAGCGAGCTGCCCAGGTCACGGATGAAGACGAGCATGAACATCGACGCGCCCCAGACGACCAGCAACGGGCCGAGGTGCTTGAGCGGCGGCAGGGTCACGCCGAGCACCCGCCGCGCGCCGACGATCAACACCTCGCGGTGCTCGCGCAAGTAGCTGGCGAGGAAGACGACTATGCAGATCTTCGAGAACTCGGCCGGCTGGAAGGCAAGCGGGCCGATCTTGACGCCGAGGAAGGCGCCGTTGACCTGCTGGCCGATCCCCGGCAGGCGCGGTGCCAGCAGGAGAAGCAGGCCGACGCCGGCGATCGTGTAGCGGTAGCGCTCGAGCACGTCGTATTCGCGCAGGAGCTGGATCGTCAGGGCGAAGAGGATGAGGCCCAGCACGAACCAGTTGGCCTGGTCGCGAGCGAGTCCCTCGTCGATCCGGTAGATCATCACCAGCCCAAAGGCGGTCAGCAGGGCGACCAGGGGGAAGAGGTAGGGGTCGGCGTTGGGAAGGCGCAGACGCAGGAAGATGTGGGTGGCGAAGCAGACGGCCAGGAAGTAGGCGCCGTAAACGAGGCTGACGTTGCCCAGCCGTGCGTCCTCCTGGGCAAAGACCGCAGCAAAGCCGGCACTGAGCAACAGCGCGACCGGGACGAGGGCGGCCAGCTCCCGGTTTCGCGCACTAATTTTCAACAAGGTTCGCGCTCCGCTCCCGGCGCGAAGAACCAGATATGCACGCTTGGTCGCTCCGCGCTCAAGGAACCCCCTGGCTGCGTTCGATGTCTTCGATCAGAGAGACCGCGTCCTCGCGCGAGCGGAAGTCGTGGTCGGTGACGGATTCGCGGCGCACCCGCGGCAAAGCCTCCGTCTGGACCGGGCTGGCGTAGCGCTCCTCGTAGAGCGCCAGGCCGAAGGGGAGCTCGTAGGGCAGGCCGCGGTAGAGGGAGACCCGACCACCGTCGTCGGTGCCGAGGAACCAAACCTGGCGGTTGCCGTACCAGGCGCCGAAGGCGACCGCGCCGACGATGGCGAGAACGGCGAGGACCTTCGCCGTCGTGCGCAGGCCGCCGCGGGGCGACTTTGCCGCCAGCTTCTCGCGGCGCTCCTGAGCCGCGGCGCCTGCCGCCCGACGGCGCACCTCCGTTGCGGTCAAGCCGGCCTCCTCGGCCGCGGCACCCACCAGCGTCGCGTCCTCGGGCTTCTCTCCCATTGGCGCCGCGGCGTCGCCGAGACGGAAGGCGAGCGCGGTGATGTTGTCCCGCCCGCCGGCCCCGTTGGCCTCGTCGACCAGCGTCCGCACCGCCTCTCGCATCGAGGGGGTGCTGGAGAGAACCGCGGCGATGCGCTCCTCGTTGACCATCGTCGTCAAGCCGTCGGAGCAGAGCAGAAAGACGTCGCCCGGGGCGGCGGGGACCGTCTGCAGGTCGACCTCCACATCCGGCTCGGGACCGAGCGCGCGGGTGATGATCGAGCGCTGCGGGTGGTCCTCGGCCTGGGCGTCGGTGATCTGGCCTTTGCGCCGCATCTCCTCGACCAGCGAGTGGTCCCGCGTCAGTCGCTCGAGCCTGCTGCGGCGCAGGCGGTAGGCGCGGCTGTCGCCGACGTGGCCAATCCCGACCTCTTCGGCCTGCGCGTCGACGATCGCCGCGGTGATCGTCGTGCCCATGCCGGCGCGCGAGGGATCGGCGCGGGCGAGCTCGTGGATGTGGCGATTCGCCGCTTCGATCGTCTCGCGCAGGAACTGCTCGGGGGAACCCTCGGGCAGGTCGCGATCGAAGGAGTCGGCTGCCGCCTTGGAGGCGACCTCACCGGCCTGGGCGCCCCCCATGCCGTCGGCGACGACGAAGATCGGCGCGCGGACGAAGAGCGAGTCCTCGTTCTCGCTGCGCTGCCGACCGGTGTCGGTGCGGAACGCGTGGTCCTCGACCCGAAGCATCTAAAAAGCCCCTTCTCGGCGCATGCTCCGCGGCCGAAGAATCAGATATGCACGGCCGCTCCGCATGCGCCTCATTGCTCGAACCTGAACTCGGTGTCGCCGATCCGCACCACGTCCCCGTCGATCAACTCGGCCTCTCCGTGCAGCTCGGCATCGTTGAGCAGGGTGCCGTTGGTGGAGCTCATGTCTTCGGCGTAAGCATGCCCTTCACGGGAGAAGATCCTGGCGTGAAGGCCGGAGGCGTAGCGGTCCTCGATCCGCAGGTCGGCTTCTTGCGAGCGGCCGATCGAGAGGCCGCCGATCAGGTCGAAACGCTCTCCCTCACGCAACCCGCCGCCGCGTAAGACCACCAGCCAGGCGTCGCCACCTGCAGTGGCACCCTCGTAGGCCGGCACGGGGTGAAAGCCGGTCGCGTCGGGGGCGGGCGCGACCGTGCCGCGCAGATCCTTCAGCGCGCTGCGCGCGATCCAGAGCAGGAAGAGGTAGAGGACGGCGAGGAAGCCGAACTTGAGCGCGACCGAAATCGGGTCATAGTCCACGCCAGCACCCTAATGACGGGCCCAGATCGTCGCCATATTGCGTCCTCGGGGACTACCGCTCGATGTCGACCTGAAAGGTCGTCGTACCCAGCGTGACTTTGTCCCCAGATTTGAGCCGGGTCGAGGCGACACGCCGGCCATTGACCTTGATCCCGTTGGTCGAGCCGAGGTCGGCGATCGTCCAATCGCCGCTGGGCGAGCGGCGCAACTCGGCGTGGTGGCGGGAGACGTTCGGATCGCGCAGAACGCAGTCCGCATCGCGCGAGCGGCCGACCGTCGACCGGGTTGCGTCGAGCACGTAGCGGCGGTCGTCGACAGTGACCACCGCACGCGTCGTGACTTCGGCCCGGCCGACCGGACTCTCCGCCGCTTTCGGCGGCGGGTCGCGAACCGCCGAGTAGACCATCGTGTGGCCCTCCTCCCCCTGGCTCGGCGCCTCGCCCTCGTGCGCCGGCGGCTTGACCAGCCGCGTCTGGATCCCAAACTCGCCCAGGCGCAAGCGCTCGTCGGTCTCGAAGGCGACAGTGGGGCGGGTCAGCAGGTCGTAGCTACGGCGCCGGGCATGCTCCAGCAGGTACCCCGACAGCTCCTGCTCCAGCGAGCGCTCATAGCCCTCGAGGCGGGTGCGGTCCTTGCCCGAGAGGTAGACCGTGTACTCGTTGGGAACGTAGACGCGGGCGACGCCGGCGGTCTTGTGGGAGTCCATCTCCTTGGCCAGCTTGCGAGCGAGCTCGACCGGCTGCACCTCGGAGCTGAAGGCGCGGCTGAAGACCCCCTCGACGAGGCCTTCGATCCGACTCTCGAGACTGCGCAAGACGCTGATCGGGAAATCCTAGAGGTAGGGCTAGGGGAGGAAGGCTCCGTGGCCCAGCGCCAGCCAGGCGCCGAGCGTCGCGGCGGCAGCCACAGCCCCGAGGCGCAGGCCGAGCGGGGCGCGGGTTGCGGGAAGATCGTCGGCGAGGCGGTCGAGTGCCTCCTCGATCGCGCTGCCCAGCTCCTCCAGGGCCGGCCGGCGCGAGGGGCGGGGTTGGAGCGCGGCATCGATCGCGTCGCTGAGGTCGCGCGGCAGGTCGGGGCGGAGGCGGCGCAGAGGACGGAGGCGAGCGCCGATCGCCCGGGCCGTTGCGGCGGGGGTCGCGCGGCGGTTGGGGTTCTCGCCGCCCCAGCACTCGTACAGCGTCAGGGCCAGCGAGTAGACGTCCGCCTCGGGCCCGGCGGCCTGACCCTCGGCCTGCTCCGGAGACATGTAGGCAAGGGTGCCGACGACGTCACCGGGAACGGTCAGGGCGGCAGAGTCCGAGAGGCGAGCGATGCCGAAATCCATCAGCTTGGCGCGGAACTCGCCCTCGGGCGCGACGACGACGTTCTGCGGCTTGATGTCGCGATGGACGACTCCGCGTGAGTGCGCGTGGTCGAGCGCCTCGCAGAGGTCGGCGCCGATCTCGCCGATCTCGCGGTCGCTGAGGGCGCCCTCACGGCTGAGCCGGGCCAGGGTCCTGCCCTCGACCAGCTCGGTGACGAGCAGTGCGTTGCCGTCCTCCTCCCCCATCTCATAGAGCGTCACGATGCCCGGGTGATTGAGCCGCGCCGCGGCCTGGGCCTCGCGCAGAACCCGTTTGCCGGACTCCCCGCGAGATTCGATCGCCTTGACCGCGACCGTTCGCTCGAGGCGTCCATCCCAGGCCTCGTAGACCACGCCGAAGCCGCCGCTGCCGATGCGGCGCTCGATCAGGAAACGGTTGAGGACGAGGGTGCCGACCACGAGCTCTATCCGACTTCGTCGCGAATCCGCTTCCTCCTGCGACATACTCCCTGCTACTTGGAGGATTCGCTCGCATCCCGGCCGGGGCGCAGACCGCGCCCGCAACGTCGTCCCGAACGGCAACAGATCCTGTTGCGCCGAGGGCTCGCCCTCGGCGCAGGCTTGCTGGTCCTGATCCTGCTCGTGCTCGGCGTGCGCGGTTGCCTCAACGCTCGCAAGGAGCGGGCGTTGAAGGACTACGCAAACAACGTCACCCAGATCATCGAAGAGACCGACCAGACCAGCAAATCGTTCTTCGACAAGCTCTCGGACCCCGGCAGCCTCTCTGTCACCGACTTTGTCGCCGAGGTCAACGCCGACCGCAGCGCGATGGACAACTATGTGGCCCGGGTCGACGCACTCGACACGCCCGGCGACATGAGCGACGCCCAGCGCACGCTGGAGCTGGTCTACGAGCTGCGCGGCAGCGCGATGGCCGAGATCGCCGACAAGGTGAGCACGGCCCTGGGCGACGTCGGCTCGGAGAAAGCGACCGCGGCGATCGCCAACCAGATGGGCAAGCTGTACGCCAGCGACATCCTCTACGCCACCGTCGCCCGTCCCGAAATCGACGCCGTCCTCGCCGGCGATGGGATCGAAGGCGAGGACGTGCCGGAGAGCGTCTTCGTGCCGGATGGCACCGAGTGGCTCGACGAAACCGCCATCGCCGAAGCTCTCGGCGCAGTCAGCGGCTCGACCAGTGCGGCGACGCCGGGCGTACACGGCCTGGGGCTGCTCGGGACCAGCGTCAACGGCACTGAACTGACGCCTGAAGGAACCACCTCGGTGACGGCAGAAGAAACGCCTGAAGTGGAAGTGGAAGTGCAAAACCAGGGTGAATCGACCGAGAACGGCGTGACGGTCTCGGTCACCGCCAACGGCAAAACCCTCGCCGGCGACATCAGCAGCATCGAAGCCGGGGCGACCGAAACGGTGGTGATTCCGCTGACCCCCGCGCCAAAAGGTGAAGCGACGTTGGAAGTCGAAGTGGAGCCGGTGCCGGGCGAGGAAGTCTCCGAAAACAACGAAGCGTCGTACACCGTCGTCTTTGAATGAGAAGGGCGCGCGGGGTGGCTCTGCTGGAGCCTATGTTCGCTTCGCTGTCGCTTCGCTCACTATGTTGGACCGCTTCGCGGTCTGAATTACTCTGCGGAGCCGCTTCGCGAGGCTCCATCAGAGCCACCCCGCGCGCCTACCCCCAACACAGCCGCCGTTTCTGTAGATGAAAATCTCCTTCCTAGGTCCAGCTGGGACGTTTACTGAAGACGCGCTGCGCGAGGCCTTGCCGGAAGGTCAGGAGATCGAGGCGCTGCGGACGCCTACCGTCCACGACGCGATCGTCGCGGTCGAGCGGGGTGAGGCGGAGCGGGCGTTGGTGCCGTTCGAGAACTCGATCGAGGGGTCGGTGCGCAGCACGCTCGACACGCTCGCCTTCGACACCGCGGCGGTGACGATCGTCGGTGAGCACGACTTCCGCGTCCACGCCCACCTGATCGCTCGCGAGGGGATCGAGCTGGAGCAGGTGTCGGCGATCCTCTCCCACCCACAGCCGCTCGCCCAGTGCGCCGGCTTCCTGCGCGAGCACCTTCCCGGGGTCGAACGGCGCAGCGTCAGCAGCACGGCCGAGGCGGTGCGAATGGTCGGCGAGTCGGTGCGGCCCTGGGCGGCGATCGGCGCCCGCGCCGCCGCCGACCTCTACGGCTGCATCGTCCTGCGCGAGGGGATCGAGGACGAGGCCGACAACGTCACCCGCTTCGTCTGGATCGCCCCGGGGGACACGGAGCCGGAGGGAGAGGGGCCATGGCGGACCTCGCTCGTCTTCTCCGAGCTCGGCGCCGACCACCCCGGCGCGCTTGTCGACGCGCTTCAGGAGTTCTCCAGCCGCGCGGTCAACCTTTCCCGGATCGAGTCCCGCCCTGCCCGCCAAGGCCTGGGCCGCTACATGTTCTTCTGTGACCTGGAGGGGGCGGTAGACGAGCCGCCCGTCGCTGAGGCGCTCGAGGCGCTCAGGGCGAAGGCCGAGAGCGTGAGGATTCTCGGCTCCTACCCGATTGGTTAGCCCGCCTGCGTAGAATTCGCGAGCAAGATGGCACGTGTGCTCGTTTTGAACGCAACCTACGAGCCAATCAACGTTTGCACGTTGAGACGGGCTGCTGTCTTATTGCTCAAGGAAAAAGCCGAGCTGTTGGAGCGGCGCGAGGGGGCAATCCACTCCGAGCACATGACGCTCGAGCGCCCCGACGTGATCCGCCTGGTCAGCTACGTGCGCGTCCCCCGCGAGGCGCACCGGCGCAAGATCACCCGCCGCGCCGTCCTCGCCCGCGACGCCTGGACCTGCCAGTACTGCGGCTCGACCAAATCGGGCCTGACCGTCGACCACGTCATCCCCCGCAGCCGCGGCGGCAAGTCGGTCTGGGGCAACATCGTCGCCGCCTGCGCCAGCTGCAACCGCCGCAAGGGGAACCGGCTGCCGCACGAGATCCAGATGCACCCGAAGAAGTCGCCCAAGGCGCCGGGGCCGAGCATCTTCATCCAAGTTGCCAGTCCGAACATTCCTCCGGCCTGGCAGCAGTACTTACCTGTGGCTGCTTAGCCGGTCGCAGGGGAGGATGGGGGTCACCTCCCGGTTGCCTAGCACCGGCTTTGCCGGTGCAATTTGGAGGGCGGCTACCGCCGCCCGGATATATGCAACGAGTTGTGGAGGCGCCCGTGAGGTGACCCCCATCCTCCCGACCCACACGCCTAAGTAGGGACGAAAGCACGGCTTCAACGCTGACGGCATGGTCCCTCAGAAGCTTTGCGAAAAAGTTGCCCCGTCGCCGGTCGAGAGCTGGAAGCGAACGAACCTCGGTCGCTGGTTTAGCTGCAAGCGCTGGTGTGCGGGGATTCGGGGTAGGTCCGATAAGCCTCCACAACTCGTTGCGTATTCCCCGGCGGCTTTGCCGCCGGTCCTGATTGCACCGGCCTTTGCCGGTGCTAGGCGCAAGCGGACCTACCCCGAATCCCCGTCACTCGAAGGCTCAAGCTCGACCTGCTCGTCCGCAGGAGCCGCCTCGCCACTGTCACTCTCGACCACCAACGCGACGGCGGAGACGCGGTCGTCGTCCTTGATATTCATGACACGGACCCCCTGCGTCGGCCGGCCCATCAACGAGATGCCCCCCGCTTGGGTTCGCTGCACCATCCCGTTCTGGGAGATGAAGAGCAGGTCCTGGTGCTCGCGCACGATCAGGGCGCCGGCGAGGCCGCCCTTCTTCTCGGTCAGCTTCGCGGTCAGCACACCTTTCGTCCCACGGCCCTTGACCGGGTACTCGGCGATCGACGTGCGCTTGCCGTAGCCGTTCTCGGTGACGACGAAGAGCTCGGTGTCGTCACGGGCGACATCCATTGCCAGCACCCGGTTCTCCTCGCCGTTCACCTTGGCTGAGACGTTCATGCCTTTGACCCCGGAGGTGTCGCGCCCCATCCCCCGCACCGCGTCCTCGGAGAAGCGCGACGCGTGGCCGGACTTGGAGACCATCAGCAGGTCGTCTTCGCCGGAGGTGAGCCGCACCTGAACCAACTCGTCGCCGTCACGAACCTTGATCGCGATGATCCCGTCGGCGCGAATCGGCGTGTTGTAGGCAAGGAACTCGGTCTTCTTGATCATCCCCTTGGCGGTGGCAAAGGCGAGGTACTTGTTCTCTTTGAAGTCCCGGGTCGGGATCACCGCCATCACCTTCTCGCCTTCGCGCAGCGGCAGCAGGTTGACCAGGGCGCTCCCTTTCGCCGTCCGCGAACCCTCCGGTAGCTCGTAGACCTTGAGCCGGTAAACCTTGCCGCGGTTGGTGAAGAAGAGCAGGTAGTCATGGGTCGAGCAGATGTGAAGGTGGGCGATGTAGTCGTCCTCCTTCATGTTCATCCCCATCACCCCGACCCCACCGCGGTGCTGCTGGCGGTAGGTCGCCAGCGGCAGTCGCTTGACGTAGCCGGAGGCGGTCAGCGAGATCACCATCTGCTGGTCGGCGATCATGTCCTCGATCCCGACGTCTCCCTCGAAGTGGGCGATTTCCGTACGGCGCTCGTCTCCGTAGGAACCGACGATCTCCGCCAGCTCCTCCTTGACCAGGCCCAGCACCCGCGCCTCGTCGCCAAGGATCGTGCGCAGCTCGCCGATCCGCTCCATCAGGTCGGTGTGCTCGGCCCGCACTTTGTCTGACTCCAACGCCGTGAGCCGCTGCAGGCGCATGTCGAGGATCGCCTGGGCTTGCTCGCGGGACAGCTCGAACTGCGAGATCAGGCCGTCGCGTGCCTCGTCGGGGTCGGCGGAGGCGCGGATCAGTTTGATCACCGCGTCGAGGTTGTCGAGGGCGATCAGCAGCCCCTCGAGGATGTGGGCGCGGGCCTCGGCGCGGCGCAGTTCGTACTGGGTGCGGCGGGTAACGACCTCGCGCTGATGCTGCACGTAGTACTTGACCAGCTCGAGCAGGCTCAGGGTGCGCGGCACTCCATCGACCAGCGCCACCATGTTGATGCCGAAGCTGGTCTGCATCCCGGTTTTCTTGTAGAGGTTGTTGAGCACGACCTTGGCCGGGTGGCCGCCGCGCTTGAGCTCGATCACCAGGCGCATCCCGGAGCGGTCGGACTCGTCGCGGAGGTCGGAGATGCCCTCCAGTTTCTTGTCGCGGACGAGGTCGGCGATCTTCGTGATCAAGCCGTTATCGCCGCCCTTCTTGACCATGAAGGGGAGCTCGGTGACGACGATCGCGTCCTTGCCGCCCTTGAGCGGCTCGACGTGAGCGCGGGCGCGCACCTTGACCGAGCCGCGGCCGGAAGCGTAGGCGTCACGGATCCCCTCCAAGCTCATAATCCCGCCGCCGGGAAAGTCGGGGCCTTTGACGTGCTCCATCAGCCCGGCGAGGTCGATGCTCGGATCGTCGATGTAGGCGGTGACGGCGGCGGAGACCTCGCGCAGGTTGTGCGGCGGGATGTTGGTCGCCATCCCGACCGCGATCCCCGAGGCGCCGTTGACCAGCAGGTTCGGGAAGCGCGCCGGCAGGATCAGCGGCTCCTGCGTCGATTCGTCGTAGTTGGGCCCGAAGTCGACCGTGTCCGCGTCGATGTCTCGCAGCAGCTCGGTCGCAAGGCGGCCCAGGCGGGCCTCGGTGTACCTCATCGCCGCCGCCGGGTCGTCGTCGATCGAGCCGAAGTTGCCCTGGCCGTCGATCAGCGGGTAGCGCAGCGAGAACTCCTGCGCCATCCGCACCAAGGTGTCGTAGATGGCGGAGTCGCCGTGGGGGTGGTACTTGCCCATCACCTCGCCGACGATGAAGGCGCACTTGCGGTAGGGCCGCGTCGGCTGCAGGCCGATGTCGTGCATCGCATAGAGCACCCGGCGGTGGACCGGCTTGAGGCCGTCGCGCACGTCCGGCAACGCCCGCCCCACGATCACGCTCATCGCGTAATCGAGGTACGAGGAGCGCATCTCCTTCTCGAGCTCGCGCTCTTCGATCCTTCCCGTCAGGGCCTCAAGTGCCATCAGCGCCCGTCCTCCTTAGACGTCAAGGAACTTCACGTCCTTCGCGTTGCTCTCGATGAAGTCGCGCCTTGGCCCTACCTGGTCGCCCATCAGCATCGAGAAGATTTGATCGGCGGCGGTCGCGTCATCGAGCGTTACGCGCGCCAGGGTGCGGGTTGCCGGATCCATCGTCGTCTCACGCAGCTGGTCGGCATTCATCTCGCCGAGACCCTTGAAGCGGGTCAGCTGAACGCCGTGGCGGGCGAGCTCGAGCACAGCGGATCGGAGGGCCTGGAAGGAGAGCGCCTCCGAGGTGCGGCCGCTGTAGCGAACCTCGAATGGCGGTCTGCCGACTTGCTTCAGCAAGGCCGCGTGCACCTCGGCAAATTTGCGGTAATCGTGATGCTCGAAGAGCTCGTGGGGAAGGCGGTGGGTGCGAGCCAGGCCGCTCTTGCGTTCGATCGCCTTCACCACCAGGCCGGCGTCGGAGTCCTCGACGACCTCGGTGTCGAAGGGCTCGCCCTCGGCGGCCTTGGCGCTGAGAACCTTGCGCGCACCGGCCACCGTCGCGACCTCTTCGTCGAGCAAGCTCGACTCCTCGAGGAAGCGCACGGTCTCGTGTCCGAACTCGGCCTGCAGCGAGGATCCCCAGCCCTCGTACTCTTTCGCCCGGCGGGTGTAGCTCTGCCAGCGGCTCTTGCTCAGCTTCGTCCCCTTGCCGTTCACGTCAATGACCTCGATCTCCTCGAGCTTGTCGCGCAGCAACAGCTCCTCGAGTTCTGACTCGCGCTCCAGGTAGGTCTCCTGGTTTCCCTGTTTGACCCGGTAGAGCGGCGGTTTGGCGATGTAGACGTAGCCGGCGTCGATCAGCTCCGGCATCTGCCGGTAGAGGAAGGTGAGGACCAAGGTGCGGATGTGCGCACCGTCGACGTCGGCGTCCGTCGCCATGACGATTTTGTGGTACCTCGCGTCCTCCAAGTTGAACTCTTCATGGACGCCGGTGCCGATCGCCGTGATCAGCGCCTGCACCTCGGTGTTGGCCAGCACCTTGTCGATGCGGCTCTTCTCGACGTTGATGATCTTTCCTCGCAGGGGCAGGACCGCCTGGGTCGAGCGGTCGCGGGCCTGCTTGGCCGAGCCGCCCGCTGAATCACCCTCGACCACGAACAGCTCAGCGTCGCGCGGGTCCTTGACCGTGCAGTCGGCCAGCTTCCCCGGCAGGGTCGAGTTCTCCAGTGCCGACTTGCGGCGAGTCAGGTCTCGCGCTTTACGAGCGGCGTCACGAGCGCGGGAGGCATCGATCGCCTTGTTGATGATCCGCCGCGCGTCACCTGGGTTCTCCTCGAAGAACTCGGCCAGCTTGCGGTTGACCGTCTCCTCGACCAGGCCCCGAATCGGCGGGTTGCCGAGTTTGGTCTTGGTCTGGCCCTCGAACTGCGGGTCGTGCAGCTTGACCGAGATCACCGCGGTCAAGCCCTCGCGCACGTCCTCGCCGCCGAGGTTCTCGTCTTTCTCCTTGAGCAAACCTTTGTTACGGGCGTAGGCGTTGAGGGTGCGGGTCAGCGCCGAGCGGAAGCCGGAGAGGTGCGAGCCGCCCTCGTGGGTGTTGATGTTGTTGGCGAAGCTGAAGATCGACTCCTGGTAGGAGCCGTTCCACTGCATCGCCACCTCGACCTGGCCCTCATCCTCCTCGCCCTCGAAGAAGATCGTCTTGGGGTGCAGCGTGTCCTTGTTCTCGTTGAGATGGCGGACGAAGTCCTCGATCCCGCCCTCGTACTGGAAGGTGACGCTGTTGGTCTGGCCGCGCTCGTCGATCAGCTCGATCTTCAGCCCGCGGGTGAGGAAGGCGGTCTCGCGCAACCGCTCGGCGAGCGTCTGGAAGTCGAACTCGACCTCCTCGAAGATTTCCGCGTCGGGCTGGAAGGTCAGCGTCGTGCCGGTCTTCTCCGCTGCGGCACCCGCGGTCAGCGGGCCCTGCGGCTTGCCGCGCTCGTAATCCTGGCTCCAGACCTGTCCGTCCCGGCTGATCGCCAGATGCAGCTTCTCGGAGAGCGCGTTGACAACCGAGACGCCTACCCCGTGCAGGCCACCGGAGACTTTGTAGCCGCCGCCGTCGCCGAACTTGCCGCCGGCGTGCAGCGTGGTCAGCACGACCTCGGCCGCCGGCCTTTTCTCCTTCTTCAGTTCTTCGACCGGGATGCCCCGGCCGTCATCGGACACGGTGCAGCTGTCATCGGGATGGAGGACGACACGGACTTCGGAGCAGTGCCCGGCGATCGCCTCGTCGACCGAGTTGTCGACGACCTCGTAGACAAGGTGATGGAGCCCCCGCGGCCCGGTCGAGCCGATGTACATGCCGGGCCGCTTGCGGACGGCTTCCAGGCCCTCGAGGACGGTGATGTCCTTGGCGCCGTAGGAGTCTTTCTTCGCCTGTCCCCCGTCGGCGTTCTCGTTCGTCTTGGGCAACTGATCCTTTCCGCGTCTCAAAGAAAACCCCGACCGCTTAGCGCTCTCGACGCGCCGAGTCGGGGCCAGAAATTCGAGTTGACATAAGGATACCAGTTCGGGACCCTGGAAACCCCGTCGCTAGGCAAAGAAATCCCTGCAAATCGCGGAAAATTCTGGCTTGAGTCAAGCGTCTTTCACACGAAAGCGCAAACTGCGTGGAGCCCCGTCGCCGAGTCGCTCGCATAAACCCTGGCGGAGCTGCTCCTGCATCAGGTCGAGCTCCTGCATCCAGACCGGGTCCTGGCAGCTGATGGTGACCTCTCCGTCGCGTTCGGAAACCGGCTGAGCCACCGCCGCTACACGCGCGCCGACGACCTCCTCCCACACCGACTGCGTCGCCGCCAGCCGCGTCTTCGGCGCAGCTTGCCGGCGCGCGGCACGGAGCGCCTCGGAGGCCGGGCGTGGAGCGCGGCGGCGGCTCATGCTGCGGCTGTGTGGGCGACGTCGAACGGCATCCGCACCACTCGCTCCAGCGCGGCGGCGGGAACCGACTCCTCGGCGGCGGCGGTGATCAGAGACTGCCCGCCGCGCTGGAGGCGTTCGACCAAACGCTCGCGGCGTTGCTGATCGAGCTCGCTCATCACGTCGTCGAGCAGCAGCAACGGCGAGACGCGGCGGGCCGAGAGCAGTGCCTCGCGCTCGGCGAAGAGCAGCGAGAGAAGCCCTGCGCGTTGCTGTCCCTGCGATCCATAGCGGCGCAGGGACCGCTCCCCCACCGAGATCTTCAGCTCGTCCAAGTGGGGGCCCCAGGACGTGCGGCCGAGACGCAGATCCGCCTCGCGGCGCTCCGCCAGCCCAGCGCAGATCTCCGCGACGGACCCCACGGCGCGCGGCGCGTACCCGAGGGCGGCGCTGCCAGGAAGCCCGAGGTCGGCGGCGGCGGCGGCGAACGGTGTCGCCAGCTCAGCCACCGCCTCGGCCCGCGCGGCGATCAAGGCCTCGGCGGCCTCGGCCAGGGTCGTGTCCCAGACCTCGAGGTCGGCGGCCGGCCGGCCGGCCGCGAGGCGGGCCACCAGGGCGTTGCGCTGGGCCAGCGCCTGGCCGTAGCGCTGCCTCAAACCCGCGCGCGTAGGCCAGCGCGCTGCCACGAAGCGGTCGAGGTGGGCGCGGCGCTCCGCCGGCGGGCCCTTGACCAGTGCCAGGCGATCGGGCGAGAAGACCGCGACCGGCGGCCGCTGCCTGGCCAGGTCGGCGGGCTCGCCGGCGTTGCCGTCGAGCAGGTGGCGGCGCCCCTCCGCGCGGCTGACCGAGGCAAGCAGCCGGTGCTCGACGCCATCCTCATCACCGATCGTTACCTCGGCGCGGGCAAAGTCGCCGCCAAAGGGGATCAGCTCGCGGCGGTCGGAGGTGCGGAAGGAACGCCCGGTGAGGGCAAAGTAGAGGGCCTCGAGCAGGTTGGTCTTGCCGGCGCCGTTGGGTCCGATCAGGCTGGCGATCCCCTCCCCCAGCTCGATCCGCGAGTCACTCAGGCTGCGCAGCGGCTTCGCTTCTACGGCGGTGACCAGCACCGGCCCACCGCCTACACGTTGAGGCGGATCGGCATCACCAGGTAGCGGAAGTCTTCGTTGTCAACCGGCTGCAGCAGGCCGGGACGAAGCGGCGAGATCAGCCGCAGCATCACCTCGTCGCCCTCGACGCTCTCGATTCCGTCGCGCAGGAACTCCGGGTTGAAGCCGATCTCCAGCGGCTCCCCCTCGAACGCCGCCGGCATCGTCTCTTCGGCGTCGCCGACGTCGGGGGTCGAGGCGGAGATCTTCAGCTCCCCCTGCGAGAGCGAGAGCCGCAGCGGGGCGTTGCGTTGCGCGAGCTGGCTGACGCGGCGAGCCACCTCGAGGAATTCCGGGCGCGGCAGTCGCACGTCGTGCTCGTAGGACTCCGGCAGGAGTTGTCGAAAGTTGGGGAACTGGCCGTCGATCAGCCTCGTGTTGAGGAGGACGTCCCCTGCCCTGAAAACAGCCTGGTTCGGCAGCAGGCTGACGCCGACGTCGTCGAGCCCTGCGGCCGCGACCAGGCGGCCGAGCTCGCGCAGCGCCTTGGCCGGAATGTTGGCCTCGAGCTCACCGCCGATCGCGCTCTCCAGCTCGGTGCGCTTGACGGCGAGCCGGTAGGAGTCGGTGGCGACCATCGTCATCTCCTGGCCCGTGGCGGTCACCAGGACGCCGGTGAGCACCGGTCGCATGTCATCGCGTGAGGCAGCCGGTGCGACCAGCTCGACCGTCTCGGCCAACGCCTTGGCCGGAATCTTCAGCGGCTCGGATCCCTGCTCGGGGAGGTTCGGGAAGTCCTCGCTGGGGAGGACTCGGAGGTGGAAGCTGGAGCCACCACTGCGAATCTCGACGTCTCGCTCGGACTCGCGCAACTCGATCTCGACGTTCGCATCACCGAGCGAGCGGGCGAGCTCGGACAGCAGCCGACCGGGAAGCAGCACCGAGCCAGTCCCCTCGACCTCCGCCTCCATCCTCGTGCGCAATCCCATCTCCCCGTCGGTTGCCGCCATCGCGACCCCATCCTCGGAGGCGCTGAGGAGAATTCCCGAGAGGGCCTGGGTCGCGGCGCGGGTTGAAACTGCTCGCGAGACGATCGACAGCTTCGAGACAAGCTCATCGCGTTTGGTGGTCAGCTTCAAATGAGTGATGTCCTCTTAAGTTGAGTTAGTGGTTGTGGAAACAGGGGGAATCGGCGGGAATCGGCATATCCAAGGGAATTTCAGGCTGTGGAGATGGCTGGGGAAGAAAGCTGATTCTTACAGTGCCGTCGGCGTCAGGCCGATTCCCCCGGACGGCTGTGGATAGAGGAGCGCAACTCGCCGACGCGGCGCGCCAGGTCGGCATCGTCGCTGAGCGTGGCCTCGGCACGGCGCAACGAGTTGAGGACGGTGGAATGGTCGCGGCCGCCGTAGAGGCGCCCGATTTGAGGCAGGGAGAGGTCGGTTGCCTCGCGGGTGAGGAGGATCGCGATCTGCCTGGCCCGCAGCGGTGTCGCCGCCCGCCCGGAGCCGACAAGCTCAGCCCGGGAGATGCCGAAGGCGGCGGCGACCTGTTGCTGGATCTCTTCCACGGTGCTCGGCTTGCTCACCGGTGCACGGGAGGGGATCAGCTCGGCGATCAGCTCGGGGCTGAGCGGCTTTGCGGTCAGCGAAGCGTGGGCGATGACCTTGGTCAGGCCGCCGTGCAGACGGCGGATGTTGGCGTCGATACGGCGCGCGAGCTCGGAGAGGGCATCGCTGTCGTCGGCCCCGAGGCCGGCCTCACGAGCGAGATGCTGAAGAACGGTGACGCGCGTCGCGAGGTCGGGCGGTTCCACTGGGATCGTCAGGCCCCACTCGAAGCGGTCGCGCAGTCGCGCCTCAAGCGTCGAGAGCTCGCTGGGCAGGCGATCGGCCGAGAGGACGAGCTGGCTGCCGCCCTCGTAAAGGGCGTTGAAGGTGTGGAAGAACTCCTCTTCGGTGTGCTGCTTCCCCTGCAGGAACTGGACGTCGTCGACGAGCAGGACGTCGAGGTCGCGGTAGCGGTTCTTGAACTTCTCGGCGCCGGAAGAACGGAGGGCGCCGACGAACTCATTGGTGAAGCCCTCTGCGGTGGTGTAGCGGACGCTGAGGCCTGGTGCGTTGGCACGCAGGTAGTTGGCGATCGCGCCGAGCAGGTGGGTCTTGCCGAGGCCGGGAGGCCCGTGGAGGAAGAGCGGGTTGTAGGCCTCTGAGGGAGTCTCGGCGACGGCGAGGGCCGCAGCATGGGCCAGCCGGTTGCCCTCGCCGATCACGAAGCGCTCGAATGTGTAATTGGGGTTGAGCTCGACCGCTTGGTCATGACCCGTGTTCCCGCCTGCGACTTCCGCCGAGCCGGCGAAGGCGACCTCGCTCAAAGCGGGCGCGACCTCGCTCACCGCTTCGCGCAGCAAGGTCACGTAGCGGCGCTCGACCCAGGTTCGGATCCCGTCGGGAGCGGCCAGGTAGAGCGTCGCGCCCTGCGCTCCGACAGCTCGCAGAGGCTCGAGCCAGATCTTGAAAGTGGACTCGGGAACGGCGCTGCGCAGGCGGTGCTGTACTTCCCCCCAGAGGGAATCGAGGCTCTGTGCAGGCGAGGCGTCGGGCACCGGCGAGCGACCATAGCGGCGCCTCTCTTGCCTGAATCGGAGTGGGTCGCAAATGCCGAAGAAATGATTTGGCGACCGACCTCTCACTCGGACGTGTCTTTCAGGGCAATCACCCCCCGCGTCCGTATACTGCGACGGCCAATGAAGCGCACCTATCAGCCGAAGCGGCGAAAGCGGGCCAAGACCCACGGGTTCCGGGCAAGGATGCGGACGCGCGGCGGCCGCGCGATCCTGAAGCGGCGTCGGGCCAAAGGCCGGAAACGCCTCACGCCAGGATGACCCTCCCCACAGTCGGGTTCGAGTGATGGCGGCAAAGCGACGCCGGCTCTCGCGCAGCGCCGAGTTCGATCGCGTTTACCGCGACGGAACGTCCCACGCCACGCGCTACCTCGTGCTCTACAGCTTTCCCCGCAAAGATGAAGAAGACCGTGACATTCGTCTGGGCGTCTCCGTCAGTCGCAAGGTCGGCGGCGCGGTCGACCGCAACCGGGTCAAGCGGACGCTTCGCGAGGCTTTTTGGAGCCTCGCCGACCACCTTCCCCCCAGGCACGACTTTGTCCTTGTGGCGCGGGCGGAGATCGCTGAGATGATCGAGCGCGACGGCACCGAGGGGGCCAAGGCGAGCCTTGAAGAGGCACTTGAGCAGACGGGCGCCGGCCAGGAGCGTTCCACATGAAACGGATCCTGTTGGCTCCGATTGGGGCATATCAGCGCTGGATCTCGCCAGGACTGCCGCGCCGATGCCGCTACGAGCCGACCTGCTCCGCTTACGCCGCGCAGTCGATCCGCCGCTTCGGCCCTGTTCGCGGCCTCCTGCTTGCCTGCTGGCGCCTGCTGCGCTGCAACCCGCTCAGCCACGGTGGCTTTGACCCGGTGCCGGACCGCTTCACGCTGCGGGTCGGCCCGGTCGATCCGTCCGAGTACCACCGCCACCATGGAGCCCACACATGACGCCGGTAGTGGCCACGGTAATGGCCAACATCCTGCAGCCGCTGATCGACGTCGGCAACTCGGTCCTGACCTTCTTTCACGACAGCGTCGGGCTCAGCTGGGGGATGTCGATCATTGCTCTCACGGTCGTCACCCGGGCGCTGCTGATCCCGCTCACCTACAAATCGCTGAAAGGGATGCGGGCGTTGCAGGCGTTGCAGCCGCAGCTCAAGGAGATCAAAGAGAAGTACAAAAACGATCAGAAACGCATGCAGCAGGAGATGATGCGCTTCTACCAGGAGAACAAAGTCAACCCCTTTGCCTCCTGCATTCCGCTCCTCGCGCAGCTGCCGGTCTTCATCACCCTCTTCTACGTGCTCAAAAACGAGCTTCCCGACGACATCGGCTGCACGGCGGGGGAATGCGGCGGCGAAGCTTCCTTTCTCTTCATCAGCGACTTGACCGCCAAGGCGGCGGGCGGCGAACTGATCGCGCTGCTGATCCTCTACGTCGGCACCCAGCTGATCTCGGGCCTGGTGATGGCGGTCACGGCTGACAAAAGCCAGCGCATGCTGATGCTCATCCTCCCCTTCGTCTTCGTCCCCTTCGTGATCACCTTCCCCGCCGGCCTCGTCCTCTACTGGATAACGACCAACATCTGGACGATCGGCCAGCAGTACACGATCCAGAAGCTGATTCCGGCGCCGGCGGTGGCTACGCCTGAAGAGGTGGCTGCGGCGAAACCGCCTCCTCCGCCGCCCAAAAAGAAGAAGCGGCGCAGGTAACGGAAGCTCCACGGGCGTCCAGGGGAGTCCCCCAGAAGGTGCCTATGTGAGCTCCGCTGACGCTCCGCTCACTGTGTTGGAGCCGCTTCGCGGCCCAGAATCACCTGGGTTGGGACCGCTTCGCGAGGCACTTCTGGGGGACTCCCCTGGACGCCCGTGACCATGCCGTCTCTCGTTTAGCGATAGGGATGGGAGCTGGGGTCTTCCCTTCGGGAGCCTCGCGGAGCGGCAGCGGAGCTCACATGGGATCCTCGGATAGGAGCACCCGGCCCCCATCTCCTTCGCCGGCTGGCATAAGGTGCTGGGCGTGAGTGGCGAGACGAAATGGCCTGAGGAGCCTGCTGAGCGGGTTCGGGAGCTTGTGGAGGGGGTCCTGGACGAGCTTGACCTTGATGGTGAGGTTGAGGTTCGGGAGGACGATGAGCGGATCGAGGCCGTCGTTTCCGGCGAGGATGACTTTGGGCTGCTGATCGGCAAACGCGGCCAGACGATCGACGCGCTGCAGCTGCTCTGCTTTCAGGCCGCCTTTCGGGGCCTGCGTGACCGCAAACGGGTGGTGCTCGATGCCTCTGGCTACCGCGAGCGACGGCGTGATGTGCTCACCGCGCGAGCGGACCGTGCCGCCGAGCAGGCGCTGGAGCGCAACGTCACTGTTGAGATGGATCCGATGAGCGCTCAGGAACGGCGGGTTGTGCACGAACACCTCAAAGATCGCTCCGGCGTTGAGACCTACAGCGAAGGGGACGAGCCGCGGCGCTGCGTGGTCGTCGCTCCTTTGGTTTCCGAGTAGGGAGAGTCCGGTAGGGCTTCCACTTAACTTTTTCGGTGGAACCGTCTTAGGCTGACGCCCGTGGACCGGCAACGAAAAAGTACAAGACGTTCCAGCCCTACCGGACTCTCCTCTCCGCAGCGAGAGCAGCTCGAGACGGTGCTCGCCTTGCTGGCAGAGGAGCGGGCTTCGGTCAGCTCCATTACTACGCCGGAGCGTGCGTGGCGGGTCCATGTTGAGGACAGCCTCACTGGGCTCGAGGTGGGTGAGTTGGCCAGTGCGAGTAGGATCGCTGATATTGGCTCTGGAGCTGGGTTTCCGGGCCTTGTGCTGGCGGTCGCCAAGCCGGATGCCCAGCTTGATCTGATCGAGTCGGTCGGTCGCAAGTGTGAGTTCATCCGGCGCGCCGTCGACGCGGCCGGGATCCCCAACGCAAACGTCGTCAACGCCCGCTCTGAGGAGCTTGCCGGCGGCCCGCAGCGGGAGTCCTATGACGCGGTTACCGCCCGAGCGGTAGGCCGCCTCTCGACCCTTGCCGAGCTGGCCTCCCCACTTCTCTGCAAGGGCGGTGTCCTGGTCGCCTGGAAGGGCAAGCGCGACGCGGAGGAAGAGGCGCAGATGGACCGCGCGGCCGACCGGCTGGCCATGCACCCAGAGCAGATCCTCGACGTCGGCGACCGGGCGGGCAGTAAGCATCGCCACCTGCACGTTTTGCGCAAGGTGGGAGATGCGCCCGCCGATCTGCCACGCCGTCCCGGCATGGCCAAGAAGCGCCCGCGTGGCTGAGGTGAGGTCGGGTGTCCCCCGGAAGGAACTTGTGAGCAGTTGGGAAGTGAGCCTTGGCCGAGCGACCGTTGCGGGTTGCGGAGGGGGACACCCGACCTCACCTCACTAGGCTGCGGTCTCAATGGGTCTCGTCTACGCAGTGGCAAACCAGAAGGGCGGCGTCGGCAAGACGACGACCGCGGTCAACCTGACCGCCTGTGTCGCCGCGGCCGGCTCGCAGACGCTGCTGGTCGACCTCGACCCTCAGTGCAATGCGACCGTCGCCCTGGGCGGCGATCGCGACGCCCACCCCTCTTCCTATGACTGCCTGATCGGCGACGTGTCGGTCGCCGAGGCCGCCCGGCCCGCCGGGCCCGACAACCTCTGGCTCGTTGCCGCCAATCGCGACCTGGCCGGCGCCGCCGTCGAGCTGCCGCGCCTCGAGGGCTCCGAGACGCGCCTGCGCGAACGGCTCGGCCCACTGCGCGAGCGCTTTGCCTTCACGATGCTCGATTGCCCACCCTCGCTCGGCCCGGTCAGCGTCAACGCCCTGGTCGCCTCCGACCGGGTGATAGTGCCGGTTCAGGCTGAGTACCTGGCCCTGGAGGGCCTGGTCCAGTTCCTCGACACCCTGGGGATGATCCGCCGCGAGCTCAACCCTGCGCTGAACGTGTCGGGTCTGTTGATCACCATGCATGACGAGCGCACGCGTCTCGCCCAGGATGTGGAGCGGGAGCTGCGCGAGCATTTCCCCGAGATGGTTTTCGAGACGGTCATACCGCGCAGCGTCAGGGTCGCCGAGGCGCCGAGCTTTGGCCTGCCGGTGACCGAGCACGCACCGGCCTCGCGCGGCTCCATCGCCTACCAGGCGCTGGCCGAGGAGCTGACGAGCCGTGGCTAGCGCCGCGAGCAAGGGCGGCAAGGCGAAGCGCGGCATGGGACGGGGGCTCTCGGCGATCCTGCCCGAATCCCCGAGCAGCGAGGCCGTCGGCGCTCTGTGCGAGCTCCCCGTCAGCCTGATCAAGCCCAACCCGAAGCAGCCCCGCACCAACTTTGATGCCGATGCCCTGGCCGGGCTGGCCTCCTCGATCGAGACCAGCGGCGTCGTGCAGCCGCTACTGGTCCGTCCCCTCCACGACGGCAGCTACGAGCTGATCGCCGGCGAGCGGCGCTGGCGAGCGGCTCAGCAGGCGGGGCTGGAGAAGGTCCCCGTCATCGTCCGCGACTCCGAGCAAGCGGAGCGCCTGCAGGTGGCGCTGATCGAGAACATGGTCCGCGAGGACCTCAACCCGGTCGAGGAGGCGCGCGCCTGCGCCGCCCTGGTCGAGGACCTCGGCCTCTCCAAAGAGGAGCTGGCCCGCCGCGTCGGCCGCAGCCGACCTGCGGTGTCCAACCTGATCCGCCTGCTCGCGCTTCCCGACGAGGCGCTCGAGCTGCTCGAGTCCGGCGAGCTGAGCGAGGGCCACGGCCGCGCCCTGCTTGCCGCCGACGGCAACGACGTCCGCCGACGGCTCGCCCGGGACGCAGCGCGGGGGGGTTGGTCTGTTCGCGAGATCGAGAACAGGGTTAAGCTGGCTAGCCAGCCAAAGCGGGGGGCGCGAGGGTCGACGAAACCGAGCGCGGAGGAGGCAGCCGCGATGCGGGAGGCCGCCGACAAGCTCGAGGCCGCCTTGGGCCACGAGGTGAAGGTGAGGCCGAAAGGGGACGAGGTGGCGGTCGAGATCCGCCTCGCCGACCTCGACGAGGCCATCGCCCTGGCGCGCACACTGGGTCGCGGGCGGTCCTGAACGGATCGCTATCATCGCCCAGCTCGGGCGATTAGCTCAGTTGGTTAGAGCGCGTCTCTGATAAGGACGAGGTCCCTGGTTCGAATCCAGGATCGCCCACTGCCGCCACGCCATGTGATTCGCCCAGTGGAGCGGCCCAGAGCCGTACCTATAATGGGCGATCCACCTCGGCGCGGAGCGAATTTTGCAGCAGATGCAGATCTACGGGGTCAGCTTCGACATGGTCGGCAAGCAGCCGATCGTTTTGCTGAAGACTGTTGACGGCAATCGCTTCTTGCCGATCTGGATCGGTCACCCGGAGGCGGCGGCGATCCTGATGAAGCTGCAGGGCGCCTCGACCCCGCGGCCGATGACCCACGACCTGCTCTCCGACATGCTCGAGCAGCTCGACGCCAAATGCGAGCGGGTCTCTGTGACCGAGCTGCGTGACAACACCTTCTACGCCTCGATCACGGTCTCGATCGACGGCTCGGAGCTGGAGATCGACTCGCGCCCCTCCGACGCCCTCGCTCTCGCCGTCCGCGTCTCGGCCCCGATCTTCGCTGCCGAGGAGGTCATCGAGGAGTCGGCGATCGAGTTCGAGCACGAGGTCGAGGACACCGAGGAGGTCGTCGACAAATTCAAGGAGTTCCTCGACGAGGTCTCACCCGACGACTTCGCCGAAGGGACCTCCTAGGCCGCTGCGGGCTTCAGCGCCAGCTCGAGGATCCGCTCGACCAGCTGCTCAAAGGCCATCCCCGCCGCCTCGGCGGCTTGCGGGAGGAGGCTGGTGTCGGTGAGGCCGGGGATCGCGTTGACCTCGAGCAGTTGCGGGCCGTCGGCGCCGAGGATCAGGTCGACGCGGGAGAAACCGGAGCAACCCAGCGTCTCGTAGGCCTGCAGCGCAGCGCTGGTCACCGCGGACGTCTCCGCCGGGCTGAGCTCCGCCGGGCAGACGAAATCGGTGCGGCCGATTTCGTAGCGCGCCTCGAAGTCATAGCGATCACCACCGCTGGGAATCGCTTCGACGATCGGCAGCGGCTCGCCGCCGAGCACGCTGACGGCAAGCTCGCGACCTTCGATGAAGCGCTCCAGAAGGACCCGGTCGTCATAGCTGAAGGCGGAGACCAGAGCCTCGGGGACCTCGAACCAGCTGGCAGCGAACTTCACCCCCAAGGCCGAACCCCCGCGACTCGGCTTGACCACGAGCGGGAATCCCAGCCGCTCCTCGAGCTCGCTGAGCGCATCGGCAGCCCCGAGCTCGCGGAAGGCGGTCTCGTTGAAGGCGAACCAGTCGGGCGTCGGGACGCCGGCACCGCGCAGCTCGTGCTTGGTGAGGACCTTGTCGATGCAGCGAGCGCAGGCGGCCACACCGGGACCGGTGAAGGGGACGCCGAGGATCTCGAGCAGCTCCTGAACGGTCCCGTCCTCGCCGCCAAACCCGTGCAGAGCGACAAAGGCGACATCGGGGCGCTCGCGCGTCAGCCGCTTGACCAGATCTCCACCGGCGTCGATCGCCACTACCTCGTGGCCGAGTCGCTGCAGCGCGTCCTCGACCCGAGCACCTGAGCGCAGCGAGACGCCGCGCTCCAGTGAGCGACCGCCTTTCAGCACCGCGACCTTCACGCCGCCCCTTCACCCGTCTTCCTGAACGGAAGAACGTTCCCGTCGTCCCTGGCCGCCCCCGCCACATCCGGGTCCCGCGCCTGGGCGGGAGCAGAGGACGCGGCGGAATCTGATGTCAATGCCCCGTAGAGCTCGACCTGCTCCGCGATCGCTTTGCCGATTCGCCTGACGCCCTCGCGGATCTCCTCATCGCCGACGCCCGAGAAGTTGAGCCGCATCGAGCTGCGGCCGCGGCTCTCATCGACGTAGGCGGCCTGTCCCGGGACGAAGGCGACGTCCTCGCGCAGGGCCTTGGCGAGCAGGTCGCTGGTATCGATGTACGCGGGCAGGGTTGCCCAGATGAAGAGGCCGCCTTCCGGCTCGGTCCAGGTCGCCTCCGCCGGGAAGTGCTCCCGCAACGCCGCGACCATCGTGTCGCGCCGCCCACGGTAGATCTCGACCAGGCTTTCGACGTACTCCCGCCAGCGCCCTTCGCTGAAGTACTCGCGGACGAAGTGCTGGGTCAGGGTCGAGGTGCAGAGGTCGGAGGCCTGCTTGCCGAGGACGATCTTCTCCATCACCGGCGGCGGCGCCACCGCCCAGCCGAGGCGGATGCCGGGGGAGAGGATCTTCGAGAAGGTGCCGATGTAGATGACGAAGTCACCGCCGTCGAGCTGATACAGCGGCGGCAACGACTCGCCGCCAAAGCGGAGCAGGCCGTAGGGGTTGTCCTCGACCACGAGCAGCTCCCGCTGGCGTGCCAGCTCGACCAGACGCCGGCGCCGCTCGAGCGACATCGTCACCCCGGCGGGGTTCTGGAAGCTCGGCACCGAGTAGACGAATTTTGGTCGGCGCCCTTCCCCGTCCAACTGGGCCAGGACCGTTTCCAGTTGATCGATCCTCATCCCATCCTCGTCGCAATCGATCTGGATCGTGTCCGCCTGATAGCTGCAGAAGACGGGCACCGCGCCGGGGTAGGTCGGCGCCTCGCAGACGACGACGTCGCCGGGGTCGATCAGCGTCTTGCAGACCAAGTCGATTGCCTGCTGACCGCCGGTGGTGACGATCACGTCGTCGGGGTCGGGGAGCATTCCCTCGGCGCCCATTACCTCGACGATGCAGTCGACCGTCTCGGCGAAGCCCTCGGTCGGTCCGTACTGCAGCGCCTCCGCGGTCGACTCCTGGGCGATCCGGGTCATCTGGGCGGCGAATGTGCTGGCGGGAAAGGTCGAGGTGTCGGGCAGGCCGCCGGCCAGTGAGATCACCTCGGGCCGCGCCGTGATCGCCATCAGGTCGCGCATCGCTGAGGAGCGCATCACCCCCGTGCGGGCGGCGAAGAGGCCGGCGTATCGCTCCAGATCACGGGTCCGGGTGTGAGCGCGGCGCCGGTGCGGCGTCTCTTCCATCCCTGGAGTGTAGGTTTTCGACGTGAGCTTCCTCGAAGGCACCGGGCTCGAGCTTGGCATTGGCATCGCGATCGGAATGCTGGCCGGCACCACCGGAACGCGCGGCTCCGCCCGCGGCCGGATGACTCTGCTCGCCGCGATGATCGGGCTCATCGTCGGCTTCCTGCTCGCCGGCACCGCCGACTTGAGCCGCCTCGTCGGAGCGCTCTTCTGCGCTGCCGGCGCCGTCCTCGGCTGCGTCGTGCTCAGCGACGTGGTCAGTGGCGCCAGCCGCCGCGAGGGAGGTCGCAGCGGCGCCCTCGGCTTCCTCGTCTCGCTCGCCGCTCTCGTCGTCGCGGCGGCGGCCCTGTTGCTGCCGGTGCTGACGCTGCTGGTCATCGTCGCCCTGGTCTGGCTCGGGGTGGCCCGTCATCGCCGCGCCCAGCGCAAGCACGCCGGCCTGCGCGTCCTGCGCTAGAGCCGACCGACCGCGGCCATCATCATTCGCAGCGGCATGCCTGCGAAGAAGCTGGTCCTCACCTACGTCGACTCCCTGCGGACCGACATGCTCCAGCAGGCGGTGCGCGAGGGTCGAGCACCGACCTTCGCCGCGCTGCTCGAGCGCGGCGTCCTGATCCCCGACTGCGTCTCCAGCTTCCCCTCCGTCACCCCTGTCGCCTGCGCCGAGATGGTCACCGGCGTGGCGGCCGACGAGCACTGGATCAGCGGCATGAACTGGTATCACCGGCTCGAGCGGCGCTACGTCGAGTACGGGTCCTCGCTCGACGCGACGCGGACGGTGGGCGTCTTCCGCGCGCTCTACGACCTCGTCTACAACATGAACCTGGCCCACCTCAGCCCGGAAGTCGAGACCCTCTTCGAGCGCCTCGACGATGCCGGCATTCGCACCGCCTGCACCCCGTTCCTGATCTATCGCGGCCGGCATCGTCACCAGGTCTCGCTCGAGGGCCTGCTGCGCCGGGCGGTAGAGACGACCCAGCTCAAGTTCCGCCACCACACCTGGGGGCCGGCCGAGCTCTTCTACGGCGACCTCTACGCCAGCCGCGAGGTCCCCTGCAAGTCGACCTCGATTCCCGGCAGCCGCGACGGCTACTCCGCCTGCTGTGCGGCGGAGCTGGAGCGGGCCGGTGACTACGACTTCCTGCTCCTCTCGCTGCCCGATAACGACAACTACTCGCACCGGCACGGACCGGATGCGAGCGTCGAGTCGATCGCCAAGGCCGACCACTGCTTCGCCAAGCTGGTCGAGGCGGGGGGTGGGCTGGAGGAGTTCCTCGCCACCCACGCGGTGATCCTGGTCGCCGACCACGCTCAAACTCCGGTCAGCCGTGGCCTGCCGCTGGCCGAGCTGCTCGCCCGCGACTGGACGGTGCTGGCACCTTCCGACGACCGCCCCGAGCTGGCGCAGCTCGCCGTCAGCCCGACTGGCCGCGCCGCGCACGTTTACCTGCTCCCCGGAGAGGGGGAGCGGGCCGATGCCACCGCGGTCGCGCGCCGCCTAGGCGAGACCGACGGGATCGACCTCGTCTGCTGGCAAGAGGGTGGCATGGCGGTGGTGGAGCAGCAGGGAGAGCAGCTGAGGTTCCGCCGTGGTGGTGAGGTAGCCGACCTGCGCGGTGGTCGCTGGCGGATGGAGGGGGACTTAGCGGTTCTCGAGGCGGTCATGGAAGACGGCCGGATCCGCAGCGATGCGTACCCGGATCCGCTGCAGCGGATCTTCGCTGCGGTCAGCGCTCCACACGCCGGCGACTTCGTCGTCTCGCTCACGCCCGGCTATGAGGCGGTCGACTGGGGCGGGGTCAGCCATGCCGGGGGCGGTAGCCACGGCTCGCTCCACGCGGGCGACTCGCTCGGCCCGCTGCTCTTCGTCGGTTGCGGGCCGGACGACCCCGACGATCGCGAGCAGTGGGCGCTGCGCGACGTGGCGCCGGCGGTGCTCGAGCACTTTGGCTTATGACCCGCGCCCTGCTCGCCGCGGCGCTCGCCATCGTCCTGCTGCCGGCGTCGGCAGGCGCCGCGGAGGTCAGTGAATCCGCAGCGGTCCGTGTCGCAGATCGTGACGCGAAGGTTGCCGAGGAGCGACGGGAGAGCGGAGGGCTGAGTCACACCGCCGCGATGGTCGACGGCAACTGGGAGGTCGCCTATTTCGCCGGCGATGACCAGGTGGCGGTGGTGCTGGTCGATCCGCAGAGCGGCGCGGTGAAGGAGTCGTGGACCGGCTACCAGGTGCTCTGGAAGATGGCGCGCGGATACTCCGGCGCTTTCGGCCACAAGCTCAACGCCCCCTACGTCTTCCTGCCCCTCTGCGTTCTCTTCCTGGTCGGCCTGATGGATTGGCGCCGTCCCTGGCGCGTGGCGACGTTGGACCTACTGGTTCTGCTGGGCTTCGGCGCCTCGCACTTCTTCTTCAACCGGGCTGAGATCGGGCTCTCGGTTCCCCTGCAGTACCCGGTGCTTCTGTACCTGCTGGGACGAGCGCTCTGGATCGGCCTGCGCGGGCGGGGGGAGGGGCTCCGCCCGGTTTGGCCGGCGGCCTG
This sequence comes from uncultured Solirubrobacterales bacterium, assembly GCA_963718755.1. GTDB lineage: Bacteria > Actinomycetota > Thermoleophilia > Solirubrobacterales > 70-9 > VRUE01. Next base: position 1,324,869 of record OY970376.1, on the reverse strand, counting down.
GCTGTTGATCGCCGCGCTCTTCCTGATGGGATTTCGGGTCGGCCTCAACATGGCCGACTCGGGCGTGATCGACGTCGGCTACGCGGGCGTTGTCGGCGCCGACCGGATCGCCCACGCCGATCCGCTCTACGACAACTTCCCCGGCGACGTATCGCAGGGGGACACCTACGGCCCGGTCAACTACCTCGCCTACGTCCCCTTCGAGGCGATCTGGCCCTGGCAGGGCAGCTGGGACGACCTGCCGGCAGCTCATGGCGCCGCCGTCGGTTTCGATCTTCTCGCGTTCGCGTTGCTCATCTGGCTGGGCCTCCGCATAAGACCCGGGCCCGCCGGCCGTAAGCTCGCCGCCACCTTGGCGTTCGGCTGGGCGGCATACCCCTACACCGCCTTCGCACTGGAGTCCAACTCCAACGACACGCTGGTGGCAGCTCTTCTCGTCGCCGTCCTCTTGGTCCTGGCTCGTCCGGCTGCTCGGGGGGTGCTCACGGCCCTTGCGACCCTGGCGAAGTTCGCACCGGCCCTCCTCGTTCCGATGCTCGCCACCTACGCCCCTCCCGCGGGTGGCGCGGCAGGGGGGACCACCCCTGAGGAAGCTTTAGCTACCGGAAGGGGTGGTGGGTCCCCTGCCGTGACAGGACCCGCGGGCCTGGTGTTCGGCGCAACGTTCCTGCTGACGATCGCGGTGCTGATGGCATGGCCCGCGATAGATCCCGGGCTCAGCACGGTCTACGACAGGACCATCGCCTATCAAGCAGACCGCGACTCGCCTTTTAGCTTCTGGGGCCAGGTTGGTGGGTTAGAGCCCCTACGCATCGCGATCCTCGTAGCAGTTGGCATCTTCGCCATCGCCCTGGCGTTCTGGCCCAAGGAGAAGAAGCTCACCCAAGTAGCAGCCCTGGGAGCGGCTGTCCTGATCGGCCTCCAGCTAACCGCCCAACACTGGTTCTACCTCTACATAGTCTGGTTCTATCCCCTACTCCTGGTAGCGATAGCTCTGGGAAGAGGGGACGGGGAATCCCCCGAGCCGGCGGATACTCAAAACGACGGCCTAATTAGGCCGTCGTTTGTCGGAGCGGGGGATTCCCCGTCCCCTCCCACCTGAGACCTGGGTCCCTAGCTGGAAGGTGCAGGCACCATCACCTGCTCGATCGAGTCAGCTAGTCCCTTGGAGTTGACGTCAACCACGGCCCCCATCACCCAGACATCCTCCTCAGCAGTCTCAAAGCGAACCGGCATCTGAGTAGTCATCGCCTCCAGCACCTGCGCCGGCTTGACTCCCAGCACGCTGGTCCGCGACCCGGTCATGCCGACGTCGGAGATGTGGGCGGTGCCACCCGGGAGGACGCGGGCGTCGGCGGTGGGGACGTGGGTGTGGGTGCCGAAGACGGCGGCGACACGGCCGTCGAGGTGCCACCCGATCGCGACCTTCTCGCTGCTCACTTCGGCGTGGAAATCGACGATGACGCAGTCGGCATCGATCCGCTCGAGGATTGCGTCGACCTCGTGGAAGGGCAGTCGCGCGACCTGCAGGCCGATAGCACCGCTGAGGTTGATCACCCCGACGCGCATGCCACCCGCCTCGACCACGACGTGCCCTTTCCCGGGGTTTGCGTGTGGATAGTTGGCGGGCCGAATCACCCGCTCGGCGCGATCGAGGAACTCGTAGGCGTCGCGGTGGCGGTAGACGTGGTTGCCGGTGGTGATCACGTCGCAGCCTGCGCTGAAGAGGAAGTCGGCGGTCTTCTCGGTGATCCCCATTCCGCCCGCCGAGTTCTCGCCGTTGACGATCGTCAGGTCGGGCTCATAGCGCTCACGCAGCTCGGGCATTGCGGCCTGCAGCCCGCGCCTACCTGGCCCGCCGACGACATCGCCGATGAACAGCACCCTCATGCGAGGACCCTACCCGCCCGCGGGTGAGCTTTGGTCCGCATAGCGGTTCAAACCTCAACCGCGCGGTGGGAGGGTGGATCAGACGGCAGCGAAGCGGCGCAGGGCAAAGCGGGCGATCGCGCTGTAGGCGATGGTGAGGATCGCCAGGTGCAGCAGCGGACCGCCGATCCCTGACCCGGCGGAATCGAGTGCTGCAGTGATCGCCTGCAGGGCCGGCTTGAACGGGAAGATCGCGGTGATCACGCGGATCGCGTCATAGAGGGTCCCGCCAACCGCACCCGAGGGGACGAGCGAGAGCAGTGCAACCGGCAGCGAGATCATGAAGGCGAGCAGGGAGACCGCGCGAACGTCCCGCGCGGCCGCGCCCAGCGCGGCGCCGGCTGCCGCCAGGCCAGCGCCGCCGGCGAGGATCGCCGCCAGCCAAAGCCCGAGCCGCTGCCACTCGAGGTTGACGAACAGCTCTACGCCTCCGAGCATCAGCAAGGTCACAACCAGGCCGACGACGATCCCGAGCCCGACCTTCTCGGCCAGCAGCGCCCAACGCGAGACGAGGCCACCGGTCAGGCGGGCGAAGGTGCCTTCCTCACGCTCGAGCGCGAGCGAGCCGGCGACCAGGAGCAGGGTGACGAAGGTGAGCGTCAGCGTTGCCGCCACCGCCACCGCGAAGCTGTCGAGAGGGGCCGTGGGAGCGCTCACCGACTGCTTCTCGACCGCGATCGGCTGCGCGAGGCGATCGATCAGCGGCGAGGCGACGTCGAGGTTGTCGCGGGCCAGGCTGGCGAAGCGGATCACCCGGTCGAGCTCGCCGCGCTGTGCCACGGGAACGGCCGGGCGCAGCGAGCGCAGGGTCGCGGCCGCGTTTCGCAAGCCGAGGATCTCGACCGGGGTCCCCAGCACGTCGAAGGCGCCGCCGTCGACGACGAGATCGAGGTAGCGGCCGCCTTCGGCGGCGATCTGGCGGGCGATGAAGAGATTGGCTTCGGCGAGCAGCGCCGTGATGCGGTCATCGATGAGGCGAGCCTTGACCGGGTCCTCCTCGTTGACGATCACATCGACTTGCGGCGTTTCGGGATCGAGGGTCGCAAGCGAGTTGAGCCGGTCGATCAAGTCGGCGGGCAGGACCAGGGCCGCCAACACGTCCCCATCGCGAACCTTCTCTTCGGCCTCGCCGCGGCTGCTCACCTCGACGCACTCGACTCGCCGGCAGATTCGCTCGTTGACGCCGACCGCCGGCAGCTTTCCGTTGCCCGCCGCGACCCGCGACCCGGGGGGAATTTCGTTGAGGAAGGCGACCTTGGGCTTGCCGGGGTCGCGTGAGATGGCGAAGCCGATCAGCAGCGCGATCAGCACCGGATAGACGATCAGCAGCGCTGCCTGCAACGGCGATCGCCGCAGGATCTGCAGGTCCTTGAGCAGCAGCCAGCGCATAGAGGACAAGTGGCGGCGCGCGCGCTCCGGTCGCAAAGAGTCAGATATGGATGCTCCCTCCGCGCGCACTTGCTAATGCCCCCGGTGCTGGAGGAAGGTGACGAAGGCGGTCTCGAAGTCGCTGCCGGCAGCCTCCGGGGCCTCTCCCCGGACCGCCTCACGCAGGTCCTCGGCCGAGCCGTCGAAGAGGCTCTCGCCATCGGCGAGGACCAGCAGGCGTTGCCCGTAGCGCTCGGCCTCCTGGATGTCGTGGGTGGAGAAGATCACCGCCGTGCCACCGCCTGCGAGGGCGGAAACGAACTCCCAGAGTCGCGCCCGCTGACGCGGGTCGAGGCCGACGCTGGGCTCGTCCAGCAACAGAACCGCAGGGCGGGCGAGCAGGCCGATCGCGATGTTGATCCGTTGTTGGTTGCCGCCGGAGAGACGAGCGACCAGGTCGCCGCGCCGTTCCCGCAGGCCAGTCAGCTCGAGCATCTCCTCGACCGCCGCCGCCGGCTCCTCGTGCTTCTCGAGGCGGGCGAAGAGCAGCAGGTTCTCCTCCACCGTCAAACGCCGGTAGAGCGCCGCCTGCTGCGGTACCCAGCCGACATCCCCGTTGGCCGAATGAACCTCTCCGTCGTCTGGCTCGACGGTGCCGGCCAGGATCGAGAGCAGCGTCGTCTTACCCGCTCCATTGGGACCGATTACGGCAACCAGCTCTCCGGATTGGGCGGCGAGGTCAACGTCCTTCAACGCCTGGCGGGCGCCGAACGACTTCGTGATCCCCCGTGCCTCCACCGCCGGAACGCTACTGCCTCGTAGAATCGCTTCCGATGCAGTTCCCAAGCACCCGCATGCGGCGTTTGCGCCGCACCGAGACGCTGCGCGGCCTGGTCCGCGAGACCGAGCTGTCCGCGGCACACCTGATCCAGCCGACCTTCGTGGTGGCCGGGGAGGGCGTGCGCGAGGAGGTCCCCTCGATGCCGGGGATCGAGCGCTTCTCAATTTCCGAGCTGGTCGCCGAGGCGACCGAGATCGCCAGCGCCGGGATCGGCGCGATCCTCCTCTTCGGCGTCCCCGCGGCCAAGGACGAGACCGGCTCGGGGGCCTACGACGACGAGGGGGTCGTGCAGATGGCGGTGCGTGCCCTGAAGGAGGCCCATCCCGAGCTGACCGTGATCACCGACGTCTGCCTCTGCGAGTACACCTCGCACGGTCACTGCGGCTTCGTCCGGGACGGCGAGGTCGACAACGACCTTACGGTCGAGCTGCTGGCGAAAACCGCGATCTCTCACGCCGAGGCCGGCGCCGATGCGGTTGCGCCCAGCGACATGATGGACGGCAGGGTCGGCTCGATCCGCCACCAGCTCGACGAGGAGGGTCACGCCGGTACGCCGATCGTCGCCTACAGCGCCAAGTACGCCTCCGCCTTCTACGGCCCCTTCCGCGACGCAGCCGGATCGACTCCGGAATTCGGCGACCGCCGCGGCTACCAGCTCGATCCGGCAAACGCCGAGGAGGCCGTGCGCGAGGCCAAGCTCGACCTCGACGAGGGCGCCGACATGCTGATGGTGAAGCCGGCGATTCCCTATCTCGACATCGTGCGGCGGATCAAGGAGGAGACCGGAGCCCCGCTCGCCGCCTACCATGTCTCCGGCGAGTATTCGATGCTGAAGGCGGCCGCCGCCAACGGCTGGATCGACGAGCGCTCGGCGGTGCTGGAGACGCTGACGGCGATCCGCCGCGCCGGCGCCGACGCGATCGTCACCTATTACGCAAAGGAGGCCGCGGCTTGGCTTCGGTAAAAGTTCCACAGTCGAAGGCGCGCTCCCGCAAGGACGGCGCCGCGATCCCGCTCGACGAGACCGACAAGCGGCTGATGAACCTGCTCCAGTCGAGCTTCCCGCTCGACCCCGAGCCCTTTGCCCTGCTCGCCTCCGAGGCGGAGCTGGAGCTCGAGGACATCCTCGCTCGCACGCGGCGCCTGCTGGACGAGCGGATCATCCGCGAGATCACGCCGATCTTCGACACCCGCGCGCTCGGCTACGACTCGATGTTGGTCGCCGCCAAAGTCGACGCCGAGAACCCGCAGCGTGCCGCCGCCGCGGTCAACGCCCACCCGGGCGTCTCGCACAACTACCTGCGCACCCACGACTTCAACCTCTGGTTCACGATCGCCGTGCCGCCCGACTCGGAGCTGGGGATGGAGGGAACCCTGGAGGCGCTGATGGGCGAGACCGGGGCCGAGTCGATGCGCCAGCTGCCCACCCTGACCCTGTTCAAGATCAACATGAACCTGGAGATGGAGAAAGGCACGGATGCGCTCGCCGCAGCGGTCGAGGCCGCGCCGCCGCGCGAGCTCGAGCGCCAGCCCTACGACGGGGACGACATCGCCACGATCAAGGCCCTGCAGGGACCGATGGAGCCGGTCGAGCGGCCCTACGACGCTGCGGCCGACGAGCTCGGAATCGGGACCGAGGAGCTGCTCGAGCGACTGCGGACGATGATCGATCGCAAGCTGCTTCGCCGCGTCGCCGCGATCCTCTACCACCGTCGGGCGGGCTTCTCGGCCAACGGCATGGGGGTCTGGAAGGTGCCCGAGGCGGAGATCTTCGAGACCGGCCGGCGGATGGCCTCCTTCCGCGGCATCTCCCACTGCTACCAGCGCCCGACCTACCAGGACTGGCCCTACAGCGTCTTCACCATGGCCCACGGTCGCTCGAAGGAGGAGTGCGACGCGATCCTCGACTCGATCGCCGTCGAGTGCGGGATGGGACCGGACGATCGCGCAACCCTCTACTCCTCGACCGAGTACAAGAAGATCCGCCTCCACTACTTCACCGACGAGTACGCAAGGTGGGAAGCGGAGCATTCCTAGTGCCTGTTCCGGCAGGGGTTCCACTTAACTTTTTCCGAAGACAGCCCCCGGCTGTCCGCGAGCGCCGCCGCGGAAAAAGTACAAGACGTTCCACCCCTACCGGAACAGGCACTTGACCCCGATGCCCTCCGAGCTGTACCAGCGGGCGGTGAAGGTGCTTCCGGGGGGAGTGAATTCGCCGGTGCGGGCGATGCGGCAGATCGGCCGCGAGCCGATCTTCGTCGAGCGCGGCGAGGGCTGTGAGCTGATCGACGTCGACGGCAACCGCTACGTCGACTGGGTCTGCTCCTGGGGGCCGCTGATTCTCGGCCACGCCCAGCCCGCCGTCGTCGCCGCGGTGAGTGAAGCCGCCGCGCGCGGCACCAGCTACGGCGCCGCGACTGCGGCTGAGGTCGAGCTGGCAGAGGAGGTCGCCTCCCGCGTCCCGTCGGTGGAGATGCTGCGGATGACCAGCTCCGGGACCGAGGCGGCGATGAGCGCGGTCCGCCTCTCCCGCGCCGTGACCGACCGCGAGCTCGTGGTCAAGTTCGCCGGCGCCTACCACGGTCACGCCGATGGCCTGCTCGCCGAGGCCGGCTCGGGCCTGGCCACGCTCGCGATTCCCGCCAGCCCTGGCGTCACCGCGGCGCAGATCGCCGACACGGTGGTCGTGCCGTGGAACGACAACGAGGCGGTTGAGCGGGCGCTGTCCGATCATCCCGTCGCCGCGTTGCTGGTCGAGCCGCTGCCGGCCAACATGGGGGTCGTCCCCGCCGAGGACGGTTTCCTCGAGTTCCTACGTGACTCGACCCGCGACGCCGGCACGATGCTCGTCTTCGACGAGGTGATCAGCGGCTTCCGGCTCGCCCGCGGCGGGGCGCAGGAGCTCTACGGGGTCGAACCGGACCTGACCGTGCTCGGCAAGGTGCTCGGCGGCGGCCTGCCGGCCGCGGCCTTCGGCGGCCCGCGCGAGACGATGGAACGGGTCGCTCCTGCCGGCGACGTCTACCAAGCCGGGACGCTGTCGGGCAACCCGCTTGCAGTGGCGGCTGGGCTTGCCACGCTGAGCCAGCTCGACGCGTCCGCTTACGAGCAGCTCGCCGCTCTCACCGAGGCCCTCGCCGGCGGCCTGCTGGAGCTGGCCGCCGCCCGCCCGCTGCAGGTCTCCTCGGCCCCCGGCCTCCTCACCCTTTTCTTCAGCCCCGATCCGGTGACCGACTTCGCCGCTGCCGCCGCCTGCGACCTCGAGGCCCACGCCCGTTTCTGCCGGGCAATGCTGGAGCGCGGCATCTACCCGCCGCCCTCGCAGTTCGAGGCCTGGTTCGTCTCGCTCGCGCACGGCGAGGCCGAGATCGAGCGCACGCTCGAAGCCGCGGCAGAATCGCTTGACGAGGCACTGCGGTGAGCGACCCCGTGGCCGCCCTCCAGCTCCTCGCGGCACAGCTCCGCGAGGAGGACACGCCGATCTCCCCGCACGTCGTCGACCCCGGTGAGGAGGCCGCATTCGCCCCGCCCGGGGAGTACGCGCCCGTGCTGGAGGCCGTGCGCGAGGGCTACCTCTTGCACTACGGTGCCCCGCGCCTGCTCGCCGGCCACGACCCCGACCTCGCCCTGCTCGCCGGCGACTATCTCTACGCCCTCGGGATCGAGCGCCTCGCTGCCTTGGGCGACACCGAAGCGGTCCTCGTGCTCGCCGACCTGATCAGCGCCTCAGCCCAACTCCACACCGAAGGCCGCGACGACGAGGTGCCCGCGGCGTGGCAAGGGGCAATCGAGGCTGTAACCGGCTCCTGAGAGGGGCTGTGGCCAAGCAGTTCAAGGACGCAGGGAGGAAGGCAAGGGGAGCGCACTTTTGTGCGTGACCCGCAGCCGACCGACCGAGGACGCCGAAATGCGCCGTGCCACAGCCCCTCTCAGCGGACTTTGCATTCGCGGTTTAACGGAATCGCCACGTCGAGACCCCCCGCGAAGGTGAACTTGCCGCGGGCGAAGGGGAAAAGGGCGGCGCGGAACCCCGCCGGCGCCGCGCAGCTCGCGCTGATGAAGCTCCGGCGTTCTCCCTCGTAGGCGTAGGTTCGGTGAAGCCGCATGTCGAAGTGGGTCACGTAGGCCCATTTCTGGGCCGACTTCGGCAGCACCGTCCTGATCACGGTCCCGAACGTGCCGCTGCGCTTGAGGATCTTGAAGGTGAGGACGAAGGCGGAGGGCGGCTTGATGCCGTACACCTGCGCAAGCAGCCGGCGCTTGCCGTCCGACGGCGTGGCGTTGAAGACGAGGAGCGGGCCGGTGAAGGTGAACGGCTGCTGGTTCGTCAGGTGGATGCGAACCTCGATATGGCCGCTGCCGACGATAGCCCCGCCGCAGATTCGCCGCGCCGCCGAGATCGTCGTCGGCTGGATGCTGCGAACGCGGCAGGTGGGAAGGCCACGGTCGAAGATCTTGCCCTGACGGTTGATGCCGATCGAGATCTCGCGCAGCTGTGGCGGCGGATCGACACCATCGATCGCTTTGAAGGAGGTGTCGATGTTCACACCGACAGGGGCGGTATCGGCTCGGGGCAACGTCTTGGGCGTGATCCCACCGGTGAAGGAGACGATGACGTTGCCATCGCCCCCGGCCTCACCCCGCGCCACGCCCGCGACGCTCAGCGCCACGATCAGCGCGACCCCGATCAGGCGGGGGCCCCGCAATCTAGATGAACCTCGAGGAGTCGATCCGGCACTCGTCGAAGCCGAAGCTGATCACCGTGTTATTTGCTTTGTTGTTGTTCTTGTTGAGCTCTACCGCGAGTTTCTGCGCTTTGAACTTGTTCCCGGCCTTCAGCGCCTGACCGATTTTCTGCAGGTAGGCCTTCTCGTCTTTCAGGTAGCCGATCCATTTCGTCAGCTTCGCTTCGTCGGCCGCGGGTTGCGGCACCGCGGCGATTTGGGTGACCGATTTGCCGAGGGCTCCGGAGGCGCGGATGAAGCGCTTTCCTGCCGGCACAAGCTTGCCGTCCTTGACCTGCTCTTTGACGCCTTTGAGGATGCGCGAGTTGGCGTCGGTGTTGGCCTTGCAGATCGGCTCGACCCTTTCGACGTAGTCGCTCCTTTCGTCGGCGAGCGCTACCGGCGCCACCACCATCAATGCGAAGGCCAGGGCCAGGCCGAGTACCGGCAGCCGCGACGTTCTTGCTGAGCTTCCCACTAGATCAATCCTCCTGTTTGCTCTGGCCGGTCCGGCGACGACGCAATGGCCCCAGCCGATCCCCTGTTCTCACCCTGGTGTCAAAAAATACATGAGTTCCTATGCCCTGCACTGGCGCTAACCCGCGCGCGAGCCATGAAGATCGATCTCCGGCAGGATTCTCTCCAGCGGCCGGGGCAACCACCACACCCGGTCCCCGAGCAACAGCATCAGCGCCGGCAGCAGGACAATCCGCACCACGGTCGCGTCGAGCAGGACGGCGACGGCGAGGCCGGTGCCGAGCTGGCTGACCGTGGCTATGTTGGCGCCGGCGAAGGCGACGAAGACCGCCATCATGATTGCCGCCGCCCCGGTGATCACCCGCGCGGTTTTTTCGAGGCCGAAGACGATTGCCTCCTCGTTGGAGGCGTTGTTCTCGTAGTGCTCGCGCATCCGCATCAGCAGAAACACCGCGTAGTCGATCGATAAGCCGAAGATGATCCCGAAGATCCCCGCCGCGCCGATCGAATCGACATAGGTGTGGCCCCCCAGCGGCCACCCCGCGGGGACGTCGAAGAGCAGGGTCAGGACGCCGAAGGCGACCCCGACCGTGACCAGGTTGAGCGCGACCGCGATCGCGGCCAGCAGCAGCGCCCGCAGGATCACGACAAGGATCAGGAAGGTCGCGATCGTGATCACCCCGATCATGATCGGCATCCGCTCCGAGATCACGTCGGTGTAATCGATCAGTTCCGCGGCGGCACCGGTGACGCCGGTGGTCGCGCCCGTTTCCGTCGCCAGCCCGTCCGCGTCCCGCTTCAGCCGTTCGTTCAGCGCCGTCGAGCCCTCCGTGTTGAAGGTGTAGCGGGGGATGACGATCATCTGCGCGGCCTGGCCGCTGCCGAGGTCGACGATCCCCGAGACCCGCTCGCGCTCCCCTTCGGGAGCCCCCGCCAGGCTGGAGAGGACGAAGTAGCCGGAATTGAAGATCCCCGGCGAGCTCCTTCGCAGGCGGTCCACTTTGCGGTTGACCCTGCGGGCGCTGACCGATACTTCGACGTGGCCGTCTTGCAGTTTGGTCTGCAGCGGCTGGGAGCGATCGAAGCCTTCGGTGAGGCGTTCGCCGAGCGTGTCGGCGCCGCCGCGCAGCTGACCGAGGCCGTCGGCCAATTGCGCGGCGCCGCCTTCGAGCTTGCCCAGGGCCCCGGGTAGTTTCCCGGTCTCATCGGCAAGCCGTGAGGCGCCATCGTGCAACTTGACGGTCGCATCCGCCAGTTTCACCTGGCCATCGTGCAGACGGGTCGCCTGGTTGTTGACGCGCCTCGCTTCGTTGCGTGCGATCGCCAGCGATTCGACCAGCCGTTCGGCTTCGCGCACCTGCGGCGCGAGGCTCGGGTCGCCGGCGGCACGCCGGCTCAGCTCAGCCCGCAGGTCGCGTGCCCGCTGCAGCCCATTGCCTTCCAGCCCTCCGAGCAGTTCCTCGGAGGCGCCTTCCACCGAGAATGCCCCGAGCTGGGCGGTGCGCTGGCCCTCGGCCAGTTTGCCGGAGCCGTCGGCGAGGCGGTTGAGTGCGCCGGCCGCCTGATCGGCTCCCGAGGCGAGGCGGGCGATGCCTCCACCGAGAGTCTCGGCGCCGTCACCCGCTTTGCCCGCCCCTTCGGCGAGCAGACCGGCGCCGTAGCTGGCCTTGGAGATCCCCGAGCGCAATTTCTTCACGCCGCCCGCCGCCGTGCCAAGTTTCTCGCCCAGCGTCGTCAGCTGTTCGGGGTCCGCTTCGCCGCGGCCGGCGAGCAGGTCGTTGCCGGTCGTCTGCAGCGGCTTGACCTGGCGTTTGATCGGCGCCGGGCCGATCACGGCCTGCACGCCCGGATCGTCAGCGATCCGCCGCTGCCAGCGCGTCAGCGCTGCAAGCGAGTCGGCTTCGGTGATCGGGCCCTCGTTGGAGACGGCCACGACGACGAACGGCGCTTCCCAGCCCGGCCCGATCGCGTCGGCGATCAGTTCGGCTTCCTCACGGGCGGGGTTGGAGGTGGGCAGCTGCTCGGCGCTGGGAGGGCCGGTTTTCAGCGCGACCACTGGAGCCGCCAGCACCAGGACGATGATGCCGATCACCACCACGGCGACCACCGGCCGGCTGAGCGCCCCTCGCACCAGCGTCATCACCCCGCCGCCGTCGGTCTCGCGCCCGATCCGCCAACGGTTGACGTTGTGGCCGGTCACGGCGAGCAACGCCGGCCCGACCAGGGCGGCGACGAGCACACTGATCCCAGTGACGATGATCGCCGTCCCGGCCAGGGAGAGCAGCAGGTTCCCCGGCATCACGAACAGCGTCACGAGCATCGCCAGGAAGAGGGTCGAGCCGGCAAACGCGGTGGTCCGCCCCGCGGTGCGCCGGGTCATCCGTGCCGCCTCCAGCGGCTCCGCCCCGGCCTCGAGCTCCTCGCGGAAGCGGGAGACCATCAGCAGCGCGTAGTCGACGCCGAGCGCCAGCCCCATCATCACGCAGACGGTCAGCGCGAAGCCGTCGATGGTGAGCCAGTCGGCGGCGATGGCGAGCACGCCGCGTGAGGCGGTGACGGTGACCGCGCCGAAGGCAAGCGGGATAGCCGCGGCAACCGGCGAGCGGAAGACGAGCAGCAGGACGAGCAGCAGGAACGGGATCGCGACCAGCTCGGCGACTTTGGTCGAGTGGACCGACTCGTCGATCGTCGCCCGTGAGAGGCTGGCGAAGCCGCTCTGCGCCGCACTCACCGGCGGCTTGATCTCTTTGTCGAGGGTGCGGTTCAGGTAGGGGACGGTGTTCTCCACCGCCTCCGCCTCGTCGACGTGGAAGTCGACCAGGATCAGCGCCTTGCGCGGGCTTGGGCGCAGGTTGCCGACGCTGCCTTTGTCCCACGGCGAGACGGTCGAGACAGCCGGGTCCGTGCGCAGCTCGCGGATCAGCGCAGGACCCTGCCGGTCGAGCTCGGCAGGAGGCCCCTGGAGCAGGATCGCAAAGGGCGCGGTGTCGCCGAAGTAGCGCTCCACCAGCTCGCTGGCCCGCCCCGACTCGGTCCCGGGAACGCTGAGTGAGGTTGGCTTCAGCTTGTCCTCGACGCCCTGACCGATCACGGCGAGCGCGACGATCACGGCCAGTGCCACCGCGAGCAGGGTCCGCGGCCTACGCAAGGCAAGCGGCAAGCGGCCGCTGGATGCCGCGGCACCGGGCCCGGTGTCTCCTCGGTTGCTCCGCTTCGTCGGCGGGCGACGGCTAGGCAGTTTTCTTTTTTCCCCTCCCTAGGAATCCGCCGGTCCCGCACCGGCATATATACCTAGGCGCTTATACCAGCCTGCGCGCCCGAGCTGCCGCCGTCGTTAATCTCCTATACACAAAAGCCCAGGCACGGAACGAGCCCGGATAGTCTCGAACTCGGTCTCGCCGCCGAGCCAATAAACTCCCCAGCCCCTTCCTCCTGGCACACATTGGCTGACGAGGCAAACAAGCGAAACGGGACCGAGGCCACGAGCCCGGTCGAGCGGGCTAAGCCTGCACCCCCCGGCTACTTCGAGGGCGAGTCGATGACCCGTCGTCGCGCCTTCACGATCGCTGCCCAGGGCCTCGGCGGGGTAGCCGGCGCGGCGATCGTCCTGCCCGCAGTTGGTTTCGCGGTGGCGCCGATCTTCCACCGCGGCAAGGAGCGCTGGGAGGCGGTCGGCCCGGTCGACGATTTTGCTCGCGACACCTACCGCCAGGTCGTCTTCACCGAAACCGAGGGAATCGGCGACGCCGGCAAGACGACGGCCTACGTGCGCAAGGGGTCGAAGGAGCTCGGTGAGAATCCGAAGGAGATCGTCGCGATCTCCAACCGCTGCGTCCACCTGGGCTGTCCGGTGCGTTTCGTCGAGGCGGCCGGCAACTTCATCTGCCCCTGTCACGGCGGCGTCTACGATTTCGTCGGCAAAGTCCTCGGTGGCCCGCCGGTCCGCCCCCTCGATCACTTCCAGACCCGCATCCGCAACGGCCAGGTCGAGCTCGGTCCCCGCTACAGCGTCACCTCACAGATGGAGCCGGTCCGCGCCCGCGACCCCGGCGAGTTCACCGGCGGGATCTGGGAATACCTCTACCCGCCCCGTCCGTCCACCTTCCCGCCGCCGAGTGGTTGAGGCCTAGATGAAGCTCGACTCGCTGATCCCCGCCCCACTGCGCAAACCGGCCAAGCCCGGCCAGGGCAACGGTGCCAAGGGCGCCGCCCCGGCCGACCTGAAGAGCTCGCCGCCGGAGCGGCCCTCCGACGGGTCGCAGCTCGCCGACAAAGCCAAAGAGGCCCCCGTCGACGTCCTCGCCTGGGTCGACCAGCGCACCGGGGCGACCGGCTTCCTCACCGGGATGCTCTACCGCAAGGTGCCGAAGGGGACCAACTGGTTCTACACGCTCGGCTCGGCGACGCTCTTCGCCTTCATCGTGCAGGCGCTGACGGGCGTCTTCCTGGCGATGTTCTACACGCCGTCGACGACCCAGGCCTACGCCTCGATCTCCCACATCAACAACGAGGTCTTCCTCGGTGCCTTCGTGCACGGCATGCACAAATGGGGCTCGAGTGTGATGGTGATCCTGATCTTCCTCCACATGGGGCGCACCTTCTTCTTCGGTGCCTACAAGTACCCGCGCGAGCTCAACTGGGTGATCGGCGTCGTGCTGCTGATCCTGACGATGACGATGGCATTCACCGGCTACCTGCTGCCCTTCGACCAGCGCTCCTTCTGGGCCTCGGTGGTCGGCATCAACATCAACGGCACCGGACCCATCGTCGGCCCCTACCTGAGCGACTTCCTGCGCGCCGGTCCCGAGCTGGGGGCGACGACGCTCTCGCGCTTCTACGCGATCCACATGCTGCTCCTGCCCGGCGCGATCATCGCCTTGATCGGCGCCCACCTGTATCTGGTGGTCAAGCTGGGCACGACCGCGCCGCCGTGGCTGCGCGCCGAGAAGCCCAAGGTCGCAGCGCCGGTCGCGCCGCTGGACGCCGGGGTCGAGGGCAACGGCGGGAGCCGCCGATGAAGCCCGCAGACAAGCAGGCCTACCTGGAGGAGTACGAGCAGCTGAAGAAGAAGGGGAAGCCCTTCTTCCCCTATGCCGTTATGAAGGACTCGACGATGATGTTGATCGTCGCCGGCGTGGTCATCGCGATGTCGCTGATCCTCGGGGCCGAGCAGGGCCCAAAGGCCGACCCGACCTCGACCACCTACGTGCCGCGGCCCGAGTGGTACTTCTTCTTCCTCTTCGAGCTTCTGCGCGTGATCAAACCGCCGGAGCTGGTCCCGATCGCGACGATCGGCGTACCGACGATCTGCATGGTCCTGCTCCTGCTCCTGCCCTTTTACGATCGTGGCCCGGAGCGCAACCCGGCACGCCGGCCGATCGCGACGACGGCCGGTGTGTTGACGATCGTCGCAATGGCCTACCTCACCTTCCTCGGCGCCACCGCCGGCCCGCCAACCGAGATCGAGATGGAAGTCGCACCGCGCTATGAGGCCGGCAAGGAGGTCGTCGCCGGCGCTGGCTGCCTCGCCTGCCACAAGCTCGGTGAGAACGGCAACCACGGCCCCGGCCCCGACCTGACCCACATCGCCGAGCGGGTACCCCGAGCGGCGATCGTGCGCTCGGTGGAGATCGGGCCTGGCATCATGCCCTCCTATCGCGAACTTCCGCCGAAAAAGCTCAACGAGCTCGCCGATTTCCTCGCCTCACTCGACTAGCGGCGCCAAGCCCTCGCGGGACTCGGCCCAGTTCGCCGGGCAGGTCAACCGCATGTTCGACCGCGTCGCCGGTCGCTACGACCTGCTCAACTCGGTGATGACGGCGGGCCTCCACCACCGTTGGCGCCAGCGCGCCGCCGACCGGGCCGAGCTCGGGCCCGGGGACTCCGCGCTCGACGTCTGCTGCGGCACCGGAGACCTGGCGCTGGAGCTGGCAGCCCGGGTCCAGCCCGGGGGCCGCGTGATCGGCTGCGATTTCTCGGAGCCGATGCTCGACCTGGCGCGGGAGAAGGCGAGCGGCCACGGCGCCTCGGGGGTCCGCTTCGAGTGGGCCGACGCGCTGCAGCTTCCCTACGACGACGGGCGTTTCGATGCCGTGACGGTCGGCTTTGGCGTCCGCAACCTCTCCGACCTCGACGCGGGCTTGCGTGAGCTGACCCGCGTCCTGCGACCCGGCGGGCGTCTGGTGATCCTCGAGATCACCCAGCCGACCAGGCCGCCGCTCTCGACCTTCTACTCGCTCTGGTTCGACCGGGTGGTGCCGATCCTCGGCGCGCTGGCCGGTGACCAGGAGGCCTACAGCTATCTGCCCGAGTCGGTGCGCAGCTTCCCCAGCCCCCGCGGCCTCGCCGAGAAGATGAACACGGCCGGCTTGGAGCAGATCCGCTGGACGGTCCTCGCCGGCGGGATCATCGCGATCCACAGCGGCGTCGCAAGCCAAGGGTGACCCGCCACTCCGCCGTCCCGCCGCCGGTGACGGCGGTCCTCGACGCTTCGAGCCGCTGGCTGCCGGCGCGCCTGGGCCAGGTCGAGCAGATCCTGCGCGAGCAGGGCGCCGGCCACGGCGATGTCCTCGCCCGCGATGCGGCGATGACCCTGGAGGCCGGCGGCAAGCGGTTGCGGCCGATGCTGGTCTTGCTCAGCGCCGGCGAGGAGGGAGGGGAGGGGGTGATCCGCGCCGCGGCGGCGATCGAGCTGGTCCACATGGCGACGCTGGTTCACGACGACGTGCTCGACGCTGCGCCCCTGCGCCGCGGTCAGCCGACCGTGGCCGCCACATCGGGTCGCGCCCGTGCCACGGCAACCGGCGACCTGCTCTTCTCGCGCGCCTTCGCCCTGCTCGCCTCACCCGGAGACCTGCGTTCGGTCGAGTTGCTGTCCGCCGCCTCCGTCGCCCTGGCCCGCGGCGAGCTCGCCCAGCGCCACGACGCGTATGACGTCTCGGTCGGCGAGGCCCGCTACCTGGAGCGCTGCCGCCTGAAGACCGCCACCCTGTTCGAATGCGCCTGCCTGCTCGGCCGAGACGACGAGGCCGTGGGGGCTTTCGGCGCGTCGATTGGGCTTGCCTTCCAGCTGCTCGACGACGTCCTCGACGTAACCGGCCCGCCGGAGCGGACGGGCAAGGCACGCGGGACCGATCTGCTCGATGGCACGGTGACCCTGCCGCTGATCCTCGCCGCCGAGCGGGATCCCAAGCTCCGCGCCGTCGATCTGCATGCCCTCGATGGCGCCGGGGCTGAGCGGCTATGCGACCGGATCGAGGCCAGCGGCGCGTTGCGGCAGGTCCGCTCCAGCGCCCTGGAGATGGTCGCCGAAGGCAAGCGCCACCTCGGCGCGGCGGGGTTCGATCCCGAGCGGCGCAAGCTCTTCGACCTCGTTGCGGACGGGGTCGTCCAGCGCTACAGCTAAGTGACTCAGGCGCGCGGGAACGGCGGGCGGAAGTCGTCCGCCGTGATCAGGTCCGCGGCCAGGGCGGTGGAGAAGGACTCGGCGATCCGCCGCATGCTCTCCCGTTCGAGCTCCTGCAGCTCGGCGGCAAGCGCCTCGGCGCCGTCGTCGAGCGCCTCGTCGAAAGCATCGATCTCGGCCTCGCCGTGGATGCCATCGAGGCACCACTCGCACTCCGGGCAACGCCTCCAAAGACGCCAGTGCCCGCGTTTCGCGGTCTGTTCCCAGCGAGTCGGCTGGACCAGGTTCGAGCCGCACTCGGGGCAGACGTGCAGTCCAGTGTCGACCTTTGTCCCAGTGTGGCTTGCCTTGTGCATTGCTTGCAATATCGAACACGCAAAACGGCGATTAAGTTCGGGGAGTTCTGTGGCAATTCGAAAAAACCCCAGAACCGGGTAGGGGGACCATCGATTCGAAGTGATCCGATCGGGGGGTGTCGCCCGTTACCATGGGTCGATGCCAAACGTTGGACCGCTCGAGCTCGCGATAGTCTTGATCATCGCCCTGGTCGTTTTCGGGCCGAAACGCTTGCCAGAGCTTGGCCGCTCACTGGGGCGCGGCATCCGTGAGTTCCGCGGTTCCGTCAGCGGCGATCGCGGCGGCGACGAGGACGAGGAGCCCCGCCAGCGCGAGATCCCGGCCGGCGATCCCGGCCCGGCGGTTGCCGACGAGAAGACCGAGCCCGTCGCGCACAAACGCCCCTGAGGGGCGCCGGATGACTCGCCGCGTCAGGGCGGTTTCGCACGAGGATCGCCTCACCCTCGTCGAGCATCTCGATGAGCTCCGCAGCCGCATCGTCGTCTGCCTGATCGTCTTTGGCGTGGCCCTGGCGCTCTGCTTCTGGCAGAACGAGCTGCTGCTCGAAATCGCCAACGGCCCGTTGCCCAGCGATCGCGACGAACTCATCACCTTCGGCGTTACCGAGCCCTTCACCACGACCGTCACGGTCTCCACCTACGGAGCGATCATCCTCTCGCTGCCGATCCTCCTCTACCAGCTCTACGCCTATGTCCTGCCTGCCTTCAGCGAGAGGGAGCGCCGGGTCGTGATGCCGGTTTTGCTCGCCGCGCCGCTCCTCTTCCTCACCGGCATCGCCTTTGCCTACTTCGTCGTGATGCCGGCGGCCGTCACCTTCCTGCTCGGCTTCAACGACGCCCAGTTCAACATCCAGGTTCGGGCCCGCGACTACTACAGCTTCTTCTCGATGACGATGCTCGCCGGCGGCGTCGTCTTCCAGATGCCATTGGCGATCCTCGCGGTTACGCGATTGGGCATCGTCAGCGTCGCCCAGCTCCGGGCAAACCGCCGCTACGCCTACCTCGGGATCGCTGTTCTCGCCGCCGCGCTGCCGGGGGTCGACCCGGTGTCGATGCTGATCGAGATGGTTCCGCTGCTTGCTTTGTATGAGTTGAGTATCTTGCTAGCCCGGGCCTTTGGCAGTCCGAAGGCGACGGGAGGCCTGGCCGAACCCTCGACGTAGGAGAGATAGGGAGCGATGGCAGACGGCGAGCACAGAATGCTCTTCGATACGCGTGGCAAACGAAAGCACGTCATCCGCGTGGTCTACGCGATCCTCGCGCTCCTGATGGGCGCCAGCCTCTTCCTCGTGGTCGGGCCCTTCAACCTCGCCGAACTGACCGGCGGCTCGAGCAGCGGCAGCGCCGGCGAGGTCTTCGAAGAACAGGCCGAGAGGATCGAAGCGCGGCTGGCCAAGAACCCGCAGGACGAGCAGCTGCTCCTGGCTCTGACCCGCGCCCGCATCAACGCCGGCAACTCCTCTATCGAACCTGTCGCCGAAGGCGAAGTCGCGGAAATCTCCCTCGATGCCCGCAAAGAGTTCGACGCTGCCTCTGAAGCTTGGAGCCGCTACCTGAAGCAGGCAGGCGACGAACCGAGCGCGACGGCGGCGCAGCTCGTCGCGGGAACTTTCTTCCAGCTGGCCGAATCCCGCTCCGCCAGCCTTGGTGAACTTCAGGAAAACGTCGCCCAGGCAGCGCGGGCGCAGCGGATCGCCGCAGAGCAGGATCCCAGCCTCGGCTCGCTCAGCACCTTGGCCATCTACGAGTACTTCGACGGCAATTTTGCGGCTGGCGACAGAGCCAAGAACGAGGCGATAGCCGAAGCCCCGGCCAAAGAAGAAGCCAAGGGCATCGAAAAACAGCTCGACCAATATCGCCGGGCGGCAAAGCAGTTCCAAACGAGCCTGAAGCAGGCGGCTAAGCAGGAACAAAAAACTGGCCAGGAAGTGCTCCAGAATCCCCTTGGCTTAGGTGGAGCGCCACCTGGCGGATAGCGCTCGTTGGTGGACGATCGAACCAAGCTCGGAAATGGGCCGTGAAGGATTCGAACCTTCGACCTTGAGATTAAGAGTCTCCTGCTCTAACCAGCTGAGCTAACGGCCCGGGGTCGGCAAGTATAGGAAGACGGCGCACTCGCCGCGAGCGCTTCGCGCTGCTGGCTCAGGGGCGGGGGCTGCAGGCTTTGAAGACACTGCCGTAGATGACGTTGCCGTCGGCGAAGGAGAAGTAGCCCTGGGTCTGCAGGATGTAGTCCGAGCAACGCGCGGCGACGTAGCTGCGTTCGGCACCGCCCGCACGGTAGGAGCGGCCGACCTTGGCGTCGATGCGAGTGAGCGAGCCAAGCCCGCCGGCGATCGGCGGAATGTCGAACTCGGTCCTGTAGCCGTAGATCCCCTTGCGCCGTTCGATCGGAGCGACCACGACGTAGGTCTCAGAGACCGGGAAGGGCGCTTGGGCGTGGAGCACGGCAGTCGGGTTGCCGCCCTGGCGTGGGCCGTTGAAGATCGTCAGCGGCGAGCGCATGCCGATCCGGCCGAGGCCGCCCAGTGGGATCGCCGCCGCGAGGTGCCCGGTGCCGACGATTGCGCTCTGGCAGCGGTTGCGCGCCTGCTTCGGGGTCGCGATTTCGATGCTGCTCGGCTGGCAGACGGGCAGGCCGGCGGTGGTCAGGTGGCCGTCGCGATCGAAGTCGAGCTTGACGTGCTCGAGCGCGGGCGGAAGCGAGCCGTTGGTGGTCTTGACTTCGCCGTAGCCCTGAAAATGGATCGGGGCGTAGGCCCGCTTAGGCAGAAGCCGCGGCTCGAAACTGCCGTCGGCGTGCAGCACGAGGGTTCCGACCCTGACCGTAGCGGCGCCTGAGATTCCGGCCAGCAGGACCACGCTCGCCGCGCACAGCACTCCTATTCCCAGAACCCAACTTCGCACCATTGCCTCCTAGAAACCCGGGCACCCTCCAGGGTAGCGCCGCTGTCGAGCGCCGCTACTTACGCACCTTGCAGGGCCGGAAAACCGTGCCCTCGACAAAGCTGCCGTCCTTGAAGCTGAACTCGGCCTTGGCCTGGAGCCGCCCGTCGGCGCAGTGGGCATTGGCGTAGCTGAGAGTCTTCCCCTTGTACTGCCATTCGCGACCGATCGTCAGATGACCGGAGAGCGGTGAGCCGTAGTCGTTGGCGATGCGGGGGAAGTCGGCGACGGTTTTGAAGCCGTAGCGGCCGTTGCTGATCTTCTCGATCTCGATCAAGATGACGTAGGTCGTCGGCGCCGGGTAGTCGAGGTGGGCGTGGCCGAGGACCGAGGGGTTGCCGTGCACTTTCGGTCCGTTGAAAAGGGTCAGGGGCGAGGAGGCTTTGATCCCACGCTGTTCGGGCAGCTCCACCAGCGCCGTACCGAAGCCGGTGCCGACGATCGAGCCGGCGCAGTTCCGACGCGCCGTCGCGGTCGTCGTCGCGATCAGCTTCGCTTTGGTGCATTTGGGCAGGCCCCGAGTCTCGACCGCGCCGTGCTTGTCGAATTCGATGACTATCTGGCGCAGCGGCGAGGGCCGGCTGCCGTCGACGGTTGAGAACTTCGCGTTGCCGTAGAGCTTGATCGGCGCGTTCTCGTGCTTGGGCAGCGTCGTCGGCGTGAAGCCGCCATTGGCGACGATGACGATGTTGCCGATCCGCAGCTTGATCGCCTGCGCGGTGCCGGCGCCGATTAAGGCAATCGCCGCTATACCCACGAGCGTTCTTAACAGAGTCTTCCGCATTATCAGCCCCCTCCGTAGTCCCTGACCGCCAAACTAGCACGGTGGGATTGAGGAGCCGGGGGAGAGGGAGCGGCGAGTCCGCGCCGGACCGCAGCCGCAAACGCGGCTCTGCTTTGCTGCGCCACCCTCGCCGGGTGCTCGCCGTCGCCTTTCTTCTGCTCGTCGTGCTCGGAGCTATCGGGGCCGGGGTCGAGGAGAAGCTCAGCCCGACCAGCCTCGAAATTCCCAGCACCTCTTCGGCGCGGGCAAACCGGATGCTGCGCGAGCACTTCGGCGACAGCGCGCCCTTCGTAATCCTCCTGCGCGGTCCGGCAAAGGAGCTCGACCGGCAGGGGCCGGCGTTGATCCGCACCCTGCGTCGCGACCCGGCCGTGACCACGCTCTCGCCCTGGGACCTGGGGGCGGTGCAGCGGTTGCGGCCCAGCCCGCGGCGGGCGATCGTCATCGCCGACTTCCACGTCGGCATCGACGAGGCGGTAAACGAGACGGTGCCGGAGCTCAACGGCATCCTCGAGTCGACGATCGAGCCGCCGGTGCGCTCGACCCAAACCGGCTACGCGACGCTCTCGCGGTCGATCCAGGACGACTCGATCGCTGCCACCGAGCGCGGCGAGCTGATCGCCTTGCCGATTTTGCTCGTCGTCCTGCTGCTCGTCTTCCGCTCCCCGGTTGCTGCGGCGATACCCCTCGCCTTCGGGGCGGTGACGGTGATCGCCTCGCGCGGCCTGCTCTCGATCCTGACCAACTGGTTCAGCATCGACGCCTTCGCGCTCGTCGTCTGCACGATGATGGGGCTGGCGCTGGGGGTTGATTACGCGCTGCTGATGGTGTCCCGCTTCCGCGAAGAGCTGGCGGCCGGCGCCACCCCGATCGATGCGGCCGCAAGCACGCGTCACACCGCCGGCCGCACCACCGTATTTGCCGGCGCCACGTTGATGCTCTCGATGCTGGTCGCCTTCTTCATCGTTCCCGGCTCGCTGCTCGGCTCGCTGGCGGCGACGCTGTTCCTCGTTGTTGCGCTGAGCGTCGCCGTCGCCGTCGTCGCGGGCCCTGCGGTGTTGATCCTGGTCGGCTCGAAGCTCGACCGCTGGCGGATCGGTCCCGCGGCGGGGGAGCGCAGCTCGCGCCTGATGGGCCTCGTCGGCGCCGCCCTGCGCCGCCCTGCGGCAGTGGCAATCGTGATCGGCGCGGTGGTGCTGGCGCTCGCCGTTCCGGCGGTTGCGCTCAAGACCGGCCCGCCGAGCCAGGCGCAGCTTGCCCACGACGACCCGATCAGGCAGGACTTCGAACTGATCGAGCACGCGATTGGCCCGGGCTATGACGCCCCCTTCGTGGTCGTCGCCAGCGCCGAGCAGGGCACGATCACCGAACCGCGCCGGCTGGCGGTGCTGAGCCGCTGGCAGCACCAGGTCGCCGCTCTCCCCGGTGTCCAGACCGTCGTCGGCCCAGCGCAGATCTCGCGCGCGGTGGCGCCGCTGCGCCGGGCCGAGTCACTCCTTGCCACCAGCGGCAACGGCCCGCTGGCCCAGTTGGGGCGCCTCGGCCGCAACCTCGGCCGCGCCGCATCGGGAGTGGCTCAGCTGCGTGACGGGATCTCGAAAGCAAGCTACGGCGCCGGCTTGCTGGCCGTGGGATCCGGCAGGGCGGAGACCGGCGCGACGGCCCTGGCTTCCGGGTTGGCCCAGGCCGACGCCGGCAGCGAGCGCGCCGTGAATGCGCTGCAGACCTTTGCCAGCGGCACGCGGCGCCTGGCCGGCGCCCAGCACCGGGCTGCGCTCGCGGGGCTGAACCTGAAGTTCGCGCTGCAGAGCCTCGGGCCCAATCTGCGCCGCAACGCATTGCGCCGCTCGCGCAACCTGCAGCGCTCGCTGAATGAGGAGGCAAACCAGACGTTGCCGCGGTTGCAGGCGCCGGCGCAGGAAGCGGACGCTCAGCTGAAAACGGCGCTGGAGCAGCTCAAAGGGATGACGGTCGGCAAATCGGATCCCAACTACGCAGCGGCGCTGGCGGCGGTCAGCCGCGCCCTGGCGGCGGTCAGCGGCACCGATCCGGCCAGCGGCGCCCCGTATGCAGCGGACTACACGGGGCTGCCGACTGAACTCACGGCGCTGCAGGCAAGGCTGGTCGAAGACGCCGAAGAAGCGAAGCAGGTCAGTGTCTGGCTGGGCTCGGGGCTGGCCCTGATCCAGCGCCTGCGCGTCGGCGCGACCCGTCTCTCCGACGGCCTGCGGAAACTCGAGGGCGCGGGCAAAAAACTCGCCCACGGCTCCGCCCGCCTCGCTCGCGCTGCCGGCACCCTGCAGGGCGGCGTCGCCCGCCTTGGCGCGGGCGCCACCGCCCTCGCCAGCGGCCTCGCGCGGCTGCGCGGCGGCGCCGGCGCGCTCGAAGAGAACCTCGCCCTCGGCTACAGCGCTTCCGCTCCGCTGCAGTCGGGGCTGCGCCGCGCGACGGTGCAGGTGCTCTCCGGCAACGCACGCGTCAAACGGCAGGCGCGGCGCCTCCAGCGCTCCAGCCCGGGCCTTTTCGACTCCGGCTACTTCGTCCTCTCGGCGCTCGACGGCGCTCGGCCGCGGGCGCGCGAGCGCACGGCGACGGCCGTCGATCTGGAAGGCGGCGGACAGGCGGCGGCGATCCTGGTCATCTCCCGCTTCACCTTCAACTCGCCCGGCTCGATCGCGCTCAACGAGCGGCTCGAGGTCGAAGCGGAGCGGCTGAGCCGGGAAGCGGATGTCGATGCCGGTGTCGCCGGCGGCGCGGCGCAGCTCAACGACTACAGCAAGGTCACCCGCGCGCGGCTTCCCGTGGTGGTGGCTGCGATCACCCTCGCGACCTTCCTGGTCCTGGTCCTCATCCTCCGCGCCCTGCCCCTGGCGGCGATCGCGGTCGGCCTCAACCTGGCCACGGTCGCGGTCGCCTTCGGCGTCCTCACCCTGCTCTTCAGCCTGCCCGAGGACTGGCCGCTGGGCGGGCGCAACTACGTCGATGCGGTGGGTGCGGTGGCGATCTTCGGGGTCGTCTTCGGGCTCTCGATCGACTACGCGGTCTTCCTCCTGGTCCGCATGCGGGAGCACTACGACCGGGAGGGCGACAACGCCGCCGCGATCAATTTCGGCCTCGAACGCACGGCCCGCGTGATCACCGGCGCGGCGGCAATCATGATGGCGGTCTTCATCGCCTTCGCCGGCGCGCCGATCGCCACCATAAGCCAGCTCGGGGTCGGCCTCACGATCGCCGTGCTGCTCGATGCCACCGTCGTTCGCATCGTCCTGCTGCCGGCCCTGATGCTGCTGCTCGGCGACCGCGTCTGGTGGCTGCCGCGCAGGCTGGACCGCGTTATGCCCCGGGTTGACGTCTGAGCGCTCGCCTGCGCCGTTTGCAGGTGCGTTGACTTCCAGTTAAGCCAGGCATGGGCGGACGCGTGGCGGCTGATCGCTCGGATACGATTCGGCAGCTTTGTTCCTCTGTATGGAGGCGGGGGAACCGCAAGCGACGATACGTGGCTGCTAATTCCTTAGGCGAGGAGAAAAGCCCGGCGCAAGCCCGGGGGGTCACCCCCGCCCGAATTGCGGCCCTGGTGGGCCTGGCGATCGTTGTCATCGCGCTCGCTGTCGTCCTCTTCGGCGGCGACGGCAGCCACAAGTACAAGCTCATCTTCCAGAATGCCGCCCAGCTCGTGCCCGACAACCAGGTGCTGATCGGCGGCCAGGCGGTCGGCTCGGTGGAGAGCATCGAGCTCACCGACGACAACCTGGCCGAGATCGAGGTCAGCGTCGAACAGCAGCTGCACGAGGGCACGACCGCCGTCATCCGTGCCACCTCGCTCTCCGGAGTTGCGAACCACTACATCTCGCTCAGCCCGGGACCGAACAGCGACCCGGAGCTGGAGGATGGCTCCACCCTCGACCTGGGCTCGACCACGACCGAGGTCGACCTCGACCAGCTCCTCAACACCTTCCCCAATCCGGTGCGCCGCGCCCTCGGCGAGTTTGTGCGCGGCAGCGCCGAACAGTTCCGCGACCGCGGCAAGGAGGCCAACGAGACCTTCAAGTACTTCGGCCCGGGGCTTAACCGGGCCGGCGCCTTCGTCAGCGAGCTGAACGCTGACCAGAAGCTGTTCGAGCGGTTCGTCGTCAGCTCCAGCAAGCTCTCCACCGCGGTTGCCCAGCGCGGCGCCGAGCTCTCGAGCGCGATCTCCAACGCCAGCACCGCCTTCGGTGCGATCGCCGAGCAGAACGAAGCCCTGGACCAGACCCTGCGCCTGCTGCCGCCGTTCATGCGCCAGAGCAACACCACCTTCGTCAACCTGCGCGCTGCGCTCGACGACCTCGACCCGCTGGTGGAAACGGCGAAGCCGGCGACGCGGAACCTGGCCTCGTTCCTGAGCGAACTGCGCCCGGTGCTCTCCAAAACGGTGCCGGTCTTCAGGGACCTCCGCCTCAGCACCAGCAAGCCGGGCTTCGCCAACGACACCGCCGAAGCCCTCGGCTTCCTGCCGGCGGTGCAGTCGCGCGCGTCCAGGGCCTTCCCCCATGCCGAACAGGGAATCGAGGACTTCCAGCCGACGCTCAACTTCGCCCGCGCCTACACGCCGGACATCTTCAACGGCTTCGGCACGCTCGGCCAGATCACCGGCTACTACGACAGCAACGGCCACTATGCCCGCGTTCAGTTCGCGCTCAACATGTTCAGGCGCAATGACAGTACGGGTGAGCTGGAACCGATCAGCCCAAGCGAACAGTACGACGCCTTCGGTGGCTCGGCCGGGGTGCGGCGCCCTTGCCCAGGTGGCGCAACCCAGTCCGCGCCCGACGGCTCCAGCCCCTTCACCGAGCCGCCCTTCGCCGGCTCGGGCGTAGACCCATCGTCCGAATGCGACCCGGCCGACGCGCCCCCCGGCCCATGAGGAAATGGCTACCCGCACTCGGTGTCGTCGCCATCGTGGTGGTGATCGTCGCGCTGGTCTCGGGCGGCGGCAGCGGCAACAACGCCTACGTCGTCCGCGCGATCTTCGACAACGGCGGCTTCATGGTCAAGGGCGAGGAAGTGCGCGTCGCCGGCGCGACCGTGGGCGAAATCGAATCGGTGGGCGTGACCATGCCCGGTGAGGTCGACAGCTACGAGGACGGCAAGCCGCAGGCGCTTCCCGGCAAGGCGGTGATCACGCTGAAGATCACCGATCCGGGCTTTCAGGACTTCCGCGCCGACGGCGGCTGCGAAATCCGGCCGCAGTCGCTGATCGGCGAGAAGTTCGTCGACTGCCAGCCGACGCTGCCGCGGGCGCCGGGCTCCGAGCCGGCGCCGGCGCTGAAGGAGATCGCCGAGGGCGAGCCGGGCGCCGGCCAGTACCTGCTGCCGGTCGAGAACAACAGCACCAGCGTCGACCCGGACCTGATCAACAACATCAACCAGCTGACCTATGTGCAGCGCTTCCGTTTGATCCTCAACGAACTCGGCGCCGGCCTCGCCGGCCGCGGCGAAGACGTCGAGGAGGTCGTCAAGCGCGCCAACCCGGTGCTGCGCGACGTCGACCGCATCTTCGGCATCCTCAACGCCCAGCGCGACCGCCTGGCGCAGCTCGCCTCCGATTCCGACCGGATCCTCGGCCCGCTCGCCCGCGAGCGCTCCAGCGTTGCCGGCTTCCTCTCCAATGCGGGCGCCGTGGCCGAGGCGAGCACCGAAGAGGGCGAGGCGCTGGAAGCCTCGCTGAGCAAGCTGCCCGCCTTCCTGCGCGAGCTGCGCGAGACGATGGCCAGCTTCGAATACTTCTCCGAGTCCGGCACGCCGGTGGTCGAAGCGCTGGGCAAGGCGGCGCCGTCGCTGACCCAGGCGACGCGGGCGCTGACGCCCTTCTCGGCCGCCTCGACCGTCTCGCTCAAGTCACTCGGCGCAAGCGGCGAGGTAGCCGGGCCGAAGTTCCGTGCCGCAGATCCGGTAGTCAAGAAGATCAGAGACCTCGCCGTCACTGGAGCTAGCCCGACCACCGAATTGGCCCGCTTCCTGGTCAGCACGAGGACGACGGGCGGCTTCGACAGTCTCGCCGATCTGATTTACAACAGCGCGGGCACCGTAAACGAATTCGACCAGTACGGCCACTTTGGCCGTAACAACATCGCATTGAGCGACTGCATCGATTACTGGATCGCCGCACCTAGGAGCGGTTGCGTTGCGAACTTCAACGGCCCGAACGCCCGATCGACGGCATCCGCCGCCGCCGCCGTATCGCTCTACCGAGAGTTCCTAGGCAACCTAGACCGAGAAACTGGCGGCACCTCGAGCTCCTCATCTGTCCCCGCCCCAGCCCGGCCGCTGTCACCTGGCCAATCGCCGAGTCTCGGCGAAGGTGAACAACTGGGGGCCAGCTCCACGGCCGCCGCTCCCCAGCGTGCCCTCCTCGACTACCTCCTGGGACCATGAGGAACCGCAGCGGCATACAGGGAGTCGCGAGCAGCCCGGTGATCGTCGGCACGGTCACGGTGCTGGTCGTGATCGTCGCCGTCTTCCTCGCCTACAACGCCAACAACGGCCTGCCCTTCGTCTCCACCTACGACCTCAAGGCGCGCGTGCCCAATGCCAACGCCCTGGTCAAAGGCAACGAGGTGCGGATCGGCGGCTCGCGCGTGGGCGTCGTCAGGGAGGTCGTGCCGGTTCAGCTTTCCAACGGCGCCGTCGTCGCCGAACTCGACCTCAAGCTCGACAAGAGCGCGGAACCGATCCCGGTCAACTCGACGATGATCATCCGGCCCAAATCGCCGCTCGGCCTGAAGTACCTGCAGATCGTCCCCGGCGACTCCCCCGAGGGCCTCGAGGCCGGTGAGACGATCCCGGTAAGCGCCGCCAGGCCCGAGCCGGTCGACATCGACCAGTTCTTCAGCATGTTCGACGAGCCGACCCGCAAGGCGATCCAGCGCAACAACGCAGGCTTCGGCAACGCCTTCGCCGGCCGCGGCCCGCAGATCAACGCCGCCTTCGGCGCCCTGCGCAGCCTGGTCGAAAACAGCCAGCCCGTCCTGCGCACGCTGGTAGCCCCGGGCACCGACTTCGGCGGCTTCTGGGAAGCGCTCGAGGATCTCTCCGCAACGGTCGCCCCGGTCGCCGAGACCCAGGCCAGCATGTTCGTCGCCCTCGACCGCACCTTCGCCGCCTTCGCCCGCGTCTCGCGCCCCTACATTCAGGAAACGATCGTCAAAGGCCCACCGACGCTTGACGCGGTCACCGCCGACCTGCCGGCGCTGCGGCCCTTCTTCCGCAATGCCGGGCGCTTCTTCACCGCGTTGAAACCAGGCGCCAAGGCCCTCGGCGAAACCTCGCCGACGATCAACGCCGCCCTGCGCGCGGGCATCCCCGCCCTCAACCGCTCGCCGGTGCTGTTCGCGCAACTGAACCCGACGGCGGAAGCGCTGCTCGACTTCCAGGCCGAGCCTGGCGTCTTCAACGGTCTCGATCTCCTCACTGACACCAATGAAGTCCTCAAGCCCCCGGCCCGCTTTCTCGCTCCCGCACAAACCAAATGCAACTACCTCACGCTCGCCTTCCGCAATCTTGCTGACGCGTTCAGCGAAGGCAACGGCAAAGGCAACTGGCTTGGAGCGCTCTCCTTCGAGCCCGCCGCCGGCGCCAACTCTGAGGGTCGCCCAGCGTCTGCGCCGGCCGGCGGTCCCGAACCGAAGAACTTCCTGCACTTCAACCCCTATCCGCGGACCGCAGCACCGGGGCAGGATGGGGTCTGTGAAGCGGGGAACGAGCGCTACACGAGAGAACAGACCGTGATCGGGCCTGCGCCCGAACTCTGGGGCACGACGACGGTGAACGAGGAATAAATGGGACGCCTACCGGAGCGAGACACCAGGGTCGGGGCCACCGAGAGCCGTTTCAAGTGGCGGCCCAGCAACGCGATGATCGCGCTGCTCTTCATCCTCGTCTTCACCGTCGGTCCCTACCTGGCCTTCACCAAACACATTCCTTTCACCGGGCACGGCTACACCCTCAACGCGACCTTCTCCAACGGAGTCAACATCTCGACCAACTCGCCCGTGCGGATCGCCGGCGTCGACGTCGGCAAAGTGATCGAGGTCGGCCGCGACGGCGACAACACCGAGGTCACCTTCACCGTCGCCGGCGAGGGCCGGCCGATCCACGAGGACGCCTTCGCCACGATCCGGCCGCGGATCTTCCTCGAGGGTAACTTCTTCATCGAGCTCGACCCCGGCAGCCCCAGCGCCACGGAGCTGGACAGCGACGCGACGATCCCGGTCAGCCACACCTCGACCGGAGTCCAGCTCGACGAGATCCTGACCGCCCTGCAGGCGCCCGTGCGTGCCGACCTCAGCCGCCTGCTCAGCAGCTTCGGCACCGCGCTCAACCGCAAGCCGACCGCGGCCGAAGACGCGACCCAGCTGCCCGAGGTGAAAGGCAAGACCGGCGCCGAAGGACTCAACGGGGCATTTCTTTACGGCGGCCCGGCGGGCCGCTACAGCGCCCAGGTGACGAACGCCTTCCTCGGCACCAGCCCTGGCGACCTCTCGCGTCTGGTCGCCAGCGCCGGGCGCGCCTTTGGAGCGCTTGCCAGGCACGAGGCCGACCTGCAGGGCCTGATCGTCAACTTCGACACCTTCACCGGCGCCCTCGCCGCCCAGTCGGAGAACCTCTCGACGACCGTGCAGCGCTTGGCGCCGACGCTGAGGATCGGCCGCAGGTCGCTGGCCAGCCTGAACAGCTCGCTGCCGCCGCTGCGCGCCTGGGCGATCGAGTTCCGCCCCGCGGTCGCCGAGCTGCCCGCCCTGATCTCTGCCGCCGAACCGTGGCTGGCCCAGGCGCGGCCATTGCTCTCCGGCAAAGAGGGCGGCGGCGTCGCCAGGCTGCTGCGCGAATCGACCCCGGGCCTGGCCGGCTCCGCCCAGGCGGGCAAGGCGAACACGATCCCCGAGATCAACCGGATCAGTCTTTGCGCCTCGCGGGTGTTCGTGCCGACCGGCAACGTGACGATCGAGGACGGCTTCAAAACCGGACCGAACTATCGCGAGTTCTTCTACTACCTGGCCAACTTTGCTGGGATCACGCAGAACTTCGATGGGAACGGTCCTTACCTGCGTGCGCAGGCCGGCGGCGGTGGCACTTTGGTCAGTCAGAAGAATCCAGATAGCCAGTTCACCGTCGACGAAGACCTTTGGGCGAACACGGTCGTCGCTCCCACGGGCGTGCAGCCACAGCTCGGCGGGCGCCCGCCGAAGAAGCCGGACGTGCGCTGCTCGACCCAGCCGGTCCCCGACATCAACGGCCCACTGGGCCAGGTTGGTCCCCCGAACCTAACGGCTGTGAGCCCATGAGCGAACGCGATCCTAATGTGAGCCGCTGGAAGCACTTCCGCGCCTCGTTGGCGCGGCAGTCGCGCGGACGCGGCAAAGACACGGTCGCGATTGCCGTGCTCACCGTGGTCGCGATCGTGATGACGCTCTGGATCTTCACCCAGCAGAAAGCTTCGCTGCCGTCCTGGGCCCCGTTCGTCGGCGAAGACTTCGTCGAGCTCTCGGCGGACTTCAGCAACGCGCAGGCCGTCACCCCCGGGCAGGGCCAGGCGGTTGTTATCGCCGGCATCCAGGTCGGCAAGATCTCCTCGGTCGACCTCGAAGACGGTCACGCGGTGGTCGGGATGGACGTCGAGCCCAAGTACCTCGAGCTGATCCACCCCAACGCCAACCTGCTGCTGCGGCCGAAAACCAACCTCAACGACATGACGATCGAGATCGATCCTGGCAGCGGCAAGCGCCATGTCGAGGAGGGCCACCGCTTCCCGCTCTCGCGCACCGAACCGAGCATCCAGTTCGAAGCGTTCCTCTCCACGCTCGACGCCGACACGCGCCAGTACATCCAGCTGCTCGTCGCCGGCGGCGCTCAAGGGATCGGCGGCCGCGGCCGCCAGCTCTCCGGCGCCTTCCGTCGCCTGCAGCCCTTCGCCCACTACATCGCCGACCTCAACCGCGCCGTCGCCCAGCGCCGCCTGGCGCTTGCCCGCACGATCCACAGCTTCGGCGAGCTGACCGCCGAACTGGCCCGCCGTGACGCCGAGCTGGAACGCTTCGTCAGCGCCTCCAAGGGCGCCCTCGGCAACTTCGCCAACCAGCAGCAGGCGATCCAGGAATCGCTGGTCGAGTTCCCCTCGACCCTCACGGCCTTGCGATCGGCTCTCACCAGCTCAAATCAATTCTCGGTCGCCGCGCGGCCGGCGCTCTTGGGCTTGATCCCGCAGGCGCAGGCCTCGGTCCCCGCCTTCAAGGCCAACGAGCGCCTGTTCAGGCAGACCACCGCGCCGATCCGCGATCAGATCCGCCCCTTCACCCGCCAGGTGCGGCCGGCGCTCACCCATCTCAACGAAGGCTCGTCGGATCTGAAGACGTCGGTCAGCGGCTTCGGCAACTCGCTCGGCGCGCTCAACAGCTTCCTCAATACGCTTGCCTTCAACCCGGAGGGGAGGAAAGAGAGCTTCCTCTTTTACCTCCCTTGGCTCAACCACGACCTCAATGCCAGCTTCAACCTCGTCGATGCCGGTGGGCCGTTGTTGCGGGGTTCTGTAATGACCTCTTGCAACGGCTCTTTCCTCGCCTACAACTTGACCTCGCTTAAGCCGTATCTGAGGACTGTGCTGCAAGGCACCCGCCTGCCGGCGCCAGATGAACTTCCGCCCATCCCTGAAGATCCTGGCAACCCCGGAATCAGCTGCGGGCCCAAATGAGCAAGCGAGCCCCCAGCACCGCGCAGCTGCTTGTCATCGCCGGCTTCGCCCTGTCGTGCTTCGGCATCCTGCTCTTCCTCTGGATCACCTTCGGCGGCCCGACTCCGTTCAAAGCGAAGTCGTATGAGCTCAAGGTTCCCTTCCAGGAGGCAACCCAGCTCGCCCAGCAGTCCGACGTGCGCATCTCCGGCGTCTCGGTCGGCAAAGTGCAGACGATCGAGACCTCGCCCGACGGCCAGGAAGCCCTGGCGACGATCAACATCGAAGACAAGTACGCGCCGATCCCGAAGGGGACGCGGGCGATCCTGCGCACCAAGACGTTGCTCGGCGAGACTTACGTCGAGCTGACCCCCGGTGACGCCGACGGCCCGCAGCTCCCCGACGGCGGCACCCTGGCCCGGGCCAACGTCGCCGAATCGGCCCAGCTCGACGAGATCTTCCGCACCTTCGACGCCCGCACGCGCACCGCCTTCCAGGAATGGATGCAGGAAGGGGCCGTGGCGATCGCCGGCCGCGGCCAGTCGTTCTCCAACGCGTTGGGCGAATTCGAGCCCTTCTTCTCGGAAGTCGACGATCTCTTCCGCGTGCTCGACACGCAGCGGGTCGCGGTAGAGCAGCTGTTCCGCAACGGCACGGTCACCTTCCGCGCCCTGCGCGGGCGTGAAGGCGAGCTGGCCGAGCTGATCCGCAACTCCGACGCGGTCTGGCGCACGACCGCCGCGCGCAACCGCGACATCGAAGCTCTCTTCCGCGCCTTCCCGACCTTCGAGGACGAGCAGCGGCTGACCTTCGACCGGCTCAAAGCGTTCGCCCTCAACGCCGATCCGCTGTTCCGCCAGCTGGTGCCGGCGGCCGAACAGCTCTCGCCGACGCTGATCGCCATCTCCAACCTCGCCCCGCAGGCGAAGGGTCTCTTCGAAGGCCTCGAAACCGTGATCGACCGCGCGCCGAGCGGTCTCGGCTCGCTGCGCAAATTCCTCCGCGGCGACTTTCCAATCTTGCTGCGGTCGATCGACCCCTTCCTGCGCAACCTCAATCCGATTCTCACTGGCCTGGATCTCTACAAACGCGAGCTGGCAGCCTCAGCGGCAAATGTGTCTGCGGCTACCAACGCAGTTCGACTCTCCGCCGAGGGTACGCAGATTCACTACCTGCGTGCATTAGGACCCTTTGGGCCGGAATCGCTCGCGACCTACCCAAACCGATTGACCAACAATCGCAACAGCGCCTACAGGCAGCCGGGTGCATCGAATCGCCTGGCCAAAGGCCTGCTGAATTTCCACACCTACCAGTGCAGCTCAGGAATTACGGCGACGCTGGATTCCGACACCCCCAATGACCCCGCTTTCAACGAGCGGACCAACGGCGATGTCGAGAAAGCGAAAGATTTCTTCGAACGTCTGAAGAAATACGCTTTCGCCGAACAGGAAGGCTCGGCGACGATCCCGGCCCCCGGCTGCAGCCCCCAGGCCCCCTTCGAGCCGATCTACGGCAGCGGCCCCGCGACCAGCTACCAGCACACGTTCGAACAGGGCGAATGAAGAGGGCGCCTTAGGCGCCCTCTCAGATCGCTTACCGGGGTTGGAGCTCCCGCCTCTGTCGAACTAGCCTTTTGGCGTACAGGGCAGTACCAGGCCGCCTTGCAGCACGGTCACAGGCGCGACGTTTGGAACTCGAGCTTCGTTCTTGAAGACCGTCTTGGGTGAGCTCGCCTTGAAGAAGCCATCTGGGCATTTGGCTTCCAGGTGGCCGACCTTCCTGCCTTTGTAGGTGTACGTCTTACCTAGCTTGAAGCTGAAATCAAGCGCGGATCCGCTGCCTCCGGCGATGGCCGGGATTCGCGCGATGGAGTGCAGTCCGCTGCCTTTCCGTGAGATCGTCACGTCGGTGACGATTGCGGTTGGAACCGGAACGGTTATGAAGGTGTGGATCAGCAGCTTCACCTTGCCGCCCTTTTCGCCGCCGTTGAAGACGGTCAGCGGACTGGCGACCTTGAGCGGTTTCTGTTCGGGGAAGGCGATCTCGGCGTGAGCGTTGCCGCTGCCGAGCACGGTGTCGCCGCAGACTTTCAGCGCGGCGCTGGTGTTACGCGCCGTCAGCTCGCCCGCTTTGCAGATCGGCAGCCCTTTGACGTTGACCTTGAAATCCTTGTCGACGTCGACAGTGGTTTCCCTGAAGGCCGAGGGGTGCGTTCCATCGTCGGTGGAAATCTTGCCGAAGAGATCAGCGGTAACCGGCACGTATTGAGCTTTCGGCAGCTTGGTGGGGGAGATTCCTCCGCCGAAGGTAAGCACGAGGTTCCCGGCTTTTATGGTGGTCTGCGATCGCTTGGCGGTCGCGATCGCCGCCACGCCGATCGACAGCAATCCTGCCAAGGCAAGCACCAGCAGCAGAGTTCTCCGCATCAATCCCTCTCCCTCGTTCGCACCAAGCCCGCCTCAGGGCGGGCTCAATAATGGATCGTACCGTTACCGTACCAGTACGGTCCCTCGTTGGGCGGATCGGGAACGAGGGCCACAAAAAAGGGCGGCCTTTCGGCCGCCCTTTTTTCCTAGTGCTAGCTAGTGAGGCTCTTAGCCCTTACCCGTGCAAGGAACCGCGAGCGAGCCTTTCAGCGAGGTCTGCGCAGCTTCTTCTGGGGTCTTGGCTTCGTTCTTGAAGAGAATCTTTTTCGCGTTGGCCTTGAAGACGCCATCCGGGCATTTGGCTTCGAAGTAGCCGACCTTCTTGCCTTTGTAGGAATAGGTTTTGCCCAGTTTGAATTTGAAGTCGAGGGCCGAGCCGCTGCCCCCGGCAACCTGCGGAATCTTCGAGACCGAGTGAATACCGGTGCCCTTGCGCGAAATCGAGACTTCGGTCACAACGGCGGTTGGAACCGGCACGGTGATGAAGATGTGGATCAGCAGCTTCACCTTGCCGCCCTTTTCGCCGCCGTTGAAGACGGTCAGCGGACTGGCGACCTTGAGCGGTTTCTGTTCGGGGAAGGCGATCTCGACGTGCGCTTCGCCGCTGCCGAGGACCGTTTTGCCGCAGACTTTCATCGCGGCGCTGGTGTTACGCGCCGTCAGCTGCCCTGATTTGCAAGCCGGGTAGCCCTTGACGTTGATCTTGACGTCCTTGTCGATGTCGAATTCGACTTCCCGCAGCGCCGGCGGATGTTTTCCGTTGGCGGTTTCGACTTTGCCGAAGATGTTCGTGCTGACCGGCACGTAATCGTTCTTCGGCATTGCTTTCGGCGAGGTGGTTCCACCGAAGGTCGTGACGATGTTCCCCGCCCGCAGGGTGATCTGCACTGCGCTGGCGATGGCCGTAACGCCAAGCGACAGCACTCCTGCCAGCGCAAGCGCAAGCATCAAGTTTCTACGCATTTTGTTCTCTCTCCTTTTTGGCCCTGCCCGTCTGAGCCACGGCCATTGAAAGCCAGTTCATCCCGTGCAGAAGCTAGCAGCGCGGGGGTTTGAGTTGCAGTTATCCATGGTCCTCCTGGGACGAGATTCCCGCCCGGCCACTGCATAAACCCCTCTGAGAGGGCGAAGGAGCGGCCCGGGGGCGGTCAAGCTCAGCTTTCGAGCATGGAAAGGCGCACTCGCTCACGCTCCTCGGCGGCACCGTCGGGTCCCAGAAACGGCAGCGTTATCCAGAACATCAGGTCGGGAAGCCGGCTGGGGAGGCGCGCGGAGGCCCCGTGCAGGATCTCGCTGTAGAGCAGCTCGTTGATGCCGCCGGCGAGGGAGAGCGAGGTGATCCCCGGCAGCTCGACCGATGTCTCGGCCCGGCCGGCATCGAGAAACCCGGTGAACTGGCGCAGGGCGGCATCGCGGCGGGCGAGGGCCTTCGGGCCGGCGGCGAGGACCTCGACGATCGCGAAGCGGCCCTCGTCGGGATGCTCCGCCAGGTGTTTCAGCAGTTCGGCCAGGCCCGCCGCGACACGCTCGGCCCAGGGCGCGCCGGGCTTGGACTCGAAACCGCGCGCGGTGTCGCCGAGCAGGTTGCCGAGCAGGACGTCATAGGCGGCGAGGAAGCAGTCCTCCTTGCTGGCGAAGAGCTCGTAGAAGGTCTTTCGCGACACGCCGGCGACGCCGATCACGTCGACCACGCGCGTCTCTGGATAGCCGCGCTCGGCGACAACCTCGATCATCGCCTGCAGAATCCGCCGCTGCTGGGACTCCGTCACCGCCTCCCGCGGTAGCCCATGACGGCCCCGGGGCAGCCGCTCATTCAGCTTAGCGGTGCGTCTACCGGAAGCCACATCAAGACTTTAGAGCAGGGAGCTGGAAACCGCGACCGTTTTCACAAATTGTGTACCCGGCCGTACGCGGTCGCCTAGGCCCCGCCGTTTCTGGTCAGCGTCAGCCGGTCAGGCGGGTCTGTGGCACGGTCGCGCAGCACGAAGACGCCGTTCTCCGCGACGGGGATCCGTACCTCCGCCCCCCGCGTGTGCGCGATCACCGCCCGGGCCGTGTCGGGGGCGACTCCGGCGATGACGCGTTTGACGCCCCTTGAGTCTTTGGATGATCTGCCGAGCGTGATCGCGACCACTCCATGAGTAAGCGTTTCCTTGGTTCTGAAGCAGCCGACGCCGACCGTCTGTCGAGTCTGTTGTTCCACGAGGCAGATGAAGTGGTTGCCGGGGACGATCCACATCGGCGGCGCATTCGCAATCGGCAAGCGCTGAGCCAGCTCCCAGTTCGCCCCGTAGGTTGGCTGCCGCAGTATTCGTCTTACTGGTCTAGGCAGTCCCTCTGGAGGAGTGCGGAACAGCCCGAAGTTTGCCAGTTGGTGGTTCTGAATGCGTCGAATGACTGCGACCGATCTGGGGTGGTCCGGGGGCGATCCCAGGTTCCGGTGCTGGGCATCTGAAGAGGGCGCTCGACGATCTCTCGAGTCCTCCGCGTGTGCAGAAAGCCACCCCGTCAAGGCGACTCCCGTCAAGGCAAACGCCAGCAGGCCAGCACATAGGTGCCAGCCTGCTGGCTTCAAGACGAAATTCACTAACCCGCAGTCCTCAGGCGCGGCTCAACACGGGTAGTAACAGTCGTAGCTTCCGGCAAATTTGCCTGAGAAACTAAGATTGTTGTTCCGAATTACGGGTTTGCGGTAGGTACCGTCATTGGACCAGCTCATGATGTACGCACCAGCTCCTCCTGATTTAGGGAAGCAGGTCCAAGACTGGATTAGGTTGCCTTGTCCATTCGCCACAGTCAAGCACCCGGCTCGTTCGTACGTCGTAATGGTCGCGTTAAGAAGATAGCCACCCCCCCATGCCATGCATTGATCGCCGTACTGTCCATACGGTGCCAGGGTGACTTGGCAAAAGTTGTAGTGGGTCTGGGCCGAAGCCTTCGGCGGCGCAGCTGCAAAGCACATCGCCAAAGTTGCCACCAACGCGGCAAGGATCAGCAGCCCGCGTTCGCGGACGCCGAACTGCTCATGAGTCGCAGGGGTACTCATCTATGTCCCTCTCCCTTATTTGAGTTGCCTTCTGAAAGACCGAATAAGAAACCGGTCGAGGCGACCCTATACCAGACAAAAACCTACGACGTACCAAATATTTGATCTAGTTCTATCCACTCCAGAAGATTTCTCCACCATTGAGTGGAATGCGCCATCCCAAGGGATCTCTGGTTCTCCGCCAATCCGAAGCGAAGAAAGAGCGTTAGCCTCGGCCGACCTCTTGAATGTCGTCGGGTAGCTCGTAGGTCCGCAGAATGAAGCGCCCCAGCAGGGGCACCGCAAACGAATACTTGCCCAGCCGGTTCTTGTAGATCATCCCGCGCTCGGCGAGGCTGGCGAGCATCTGATTTGAATGGCTGGGCGAGAAGGACTTGGGCAAGAGGGTCTTTGCCTTTTCGGTGAGTTCGAGGATCGTGAATTCCTCGTCGGGGTGGTCGAGGTTCGCCACCACCCAAAGCAGTTCCCGTTGCCGATCGGTGATCTTGGCCCAGCGCCCCGCGAAGAAGTCGGCGTCCAGCTTGTGCTGGATCGCCTCAATTGGGACGGATTTCGCCTCTTCGTCTGCGTGCTGGCGGATGAAGACGTCGTAGACCTCGCGGCATATGAACTGGATGAAGTACGGATAGCCCGCGGACTCGTGAATGATAATCTCGACGGAGCTCGCGGAGAGGTTGACCGGACACTCCGCCACCTCAATCGGCTTGAGGATCGCTTCGCGGCTCTCATCTTCATTCAGCCTGGTCAAGGTCATGACCCGAAACATGCGCTCGGCGTAGGTCCGAGCATCCACGAGTTTCGGGAACAGAGTAGGCAGGCCCGCCAGCACCAGCATGAAGGGAATCCCCTTCTTTTGGATCGACTGGAACACGTCAAGCAGGACCGACAGCGGGAACTGGTCCTTGCTTGCGTGGTCGGAGAGATTCTGGGCCTCGTCGTAGGCGAAGATGACCTTGTGCTGGCCCTGCCGCTTTAGGTGCTCCCAAGCGAATTCGAGCGTCGCCTTGATCTTGTCGGAGATGAGCCCCGGCGTTCTCGAGTAGACCGCCACCAAGATCTCGTGGGACAGCGGGACTTCTCGCGGCTCGCTGGGAGCGCCGAAACCAACCTGTCTGTGCGGCGCTGGCTCAGCGATGCTTGCCGAAGACGTGATCAGTGCCAGGTCCGCCAGCAGCCGCTCCGCCAGCGCCGCCTCGCTGATGCTCGCTGACTCCGATAGGTCGGCCGTTGCCCACAGCCAACCGCGCTGAAGGGCGCGAGGCTTGAAGGTCTCCAGGAGCACCGTCTTGCCAACGCCGCGCAGCCCGGTCAAAACTAGATTCTCGAGGATCTCGTCCTGCTCTAACAGCCGCTCGAATTCGGCATACTCGCGCTCACGGCCGGCGAGGTGCGGAGGCATATGCCCTGCCCCGGGCCGATATGGGTTCTTGAACTCGGGGACGGAATTCACAGGCGCTTAGCCTCCTTGCTAAATTAAGTTACTAAGCTAAATTTAGCAAATAGCCTAATTGCTTGTTGGTCAGTTCTATTCCGCGCGAGGCGACCCAATCCAGACGACCTGATCGCGCGCCGGGCCGACGCCGACCAGGCGGATCGGGATGCCGATCGCGTCGGCGATGAAGTCGAGGTAGGTGCGCGCCTGCGCCGGCAGGTCGGCCTCGTTGCGACAGGCGGTCAGGTCCGCGTCGAAGCCGGGCAGCTCCTCGTACTCGGGCTCGGCCGAGTGCAGGATCGACTGGTGGTAGGGGAAGCTGTCGAAGATCGCTCCCTCGCGCGAGCGGTAGCGCACCGCCACCCGCAGCGTGTCGAGACCGCTGAGCACGTCGAGCTTGGTGATCGTCAGCGCGCTCATCCGGTTGAGGCGGACGGCGTAGCGCAGGGCGACGAGGTCCATCCACCCGCAGCGCCGCTCGCGCCCGGTCGTCGTCCCGTACTCGTGGCCGCGCTCCAGCATGTGGCGACCGACCTCGTCTTCGAGCTCGGTCGGGAAGGGCCCGGCGCCGACGCGGGTCGCGTACGCCTTCGCCACGCCCCAGACCTCGTCGATGTCTGTCGGCCCGATCCCCGCCCCGACGCAGGCGGCGCCGGCGATCGGGTTGGAGGAGGTGACGAAGGGATAGGTGCCGTGGTCGAGGTCGAGCAGGGTCGCCTGGGCGCCCTCGAAGAGCACGGTGCGGTCGTTGTCGAGCTCCTCCCAGCAAAGCCGCGCGGTGTCGGCGATGTGGGGCTCGAGCTGGTGGCCGTAGCCGGCGAACTCCTCGGTCATCGTGTGCAGGTCGAGGCGCGGGTCGGGCGCCTCGGCGACCGATTGGTCGGCTCCCTGGCTGCCGCCCTCGCCGGCCTCCTTGCGCAGCTTGCGCCGCTGCACCGAGAGCTCGCGCAGTGCCTGCTGCTTGGGCTCGAGCGCCGCCATGATCTTCTTGCGCAGGATCTTCTCGTCGAGCAGGTCCTGGACGCGGATTCCGAGCCGCAGCGCCTTGTCGGCGTAGCAGGGGCCGATGCCGCGCCGCGTCGTCCCGATCGAGAGCTTGCCCAGCTTCACCTCGCCGGCCGTGTCGAGCAGTACGTGGTAGGGCATGATCAGGTGGGCGTTGGCGGAGATCCGCAGGTTGCCGACGTCGATGCCGCGGCGCTTGAGGCCGTCGATCTCGCCGAGCAGGATGCGCGGATCGAGGACGACGCCGTTGCCGATCATGCAGAGCTTGTCCGGGTAGAGGATGCCGGAGGGGATCAGGTGGAACTTGAACTCCTCGCCGTCGCGGACGATCGTGTGGCCGGCGTTGTTGCCGCCCTGGAAGCGCACGATCGCGCTCGCGTTCTCGGCGAGCAGGTCGACGACCTTGCCCTTACCCTCATCGCCCCACTGGGCGCCGACTATGACCACTCCAGGCATACGGCCCGGGATTGTGACGCCACACGCGGCGCGGCGCATATCGGCGTCAGTAGTTAGGCGACTTTGCCGTAGCGCCGGTCGTCTCCGAAGAGGGGAACCTCGTCGCAGACCTGGGTCAGACGGGAGACGGTGCGGTTGCCGATTTGCGCCTCCAGCTCCTCGTGGGCGAGGTTGGTCGTGACCATGACCGACCGCTGCGCCTCGTAACGCTCGTTGATCAGAGCGTAGAGCTGCTCCAGAACCCAGTCGGAGCGCTTCTCCGCGCCCAGGTCGTCGATGTGCAGAAGGTCGACCGAGGTCAACCGCTCAAAAAAAGAGAGGTAGGAGTCGCCACCCGGCTCCGACTCATAGGTGCGGCGTATGCGCGCCAGCAGCTTTGGCAGCGAGTAGATCGCGACCGAGTGCCCTGCCTCGAGCGCCGCCTTCGAAACCAGCATCGCCAGCGTCGTCTTGCCGGTCCCGGTGTCGCCGTACAGCCATAAGCCGCGTCCGGCGCCAAGCCGATCGTCGAGCTCGTCGACGAAGCCACGTACGTCGTTGACCGCTCCCTTCGTCTTCAGGTCGCGGACCATGTCGCTTACCGGGGGCCGCTCGAACGAGACACCGCGGTAGCGGGACGGGATCACCGAAGCGACCCCCTTGTTTCGGCCTCTCTTGAGCCGCTGCGCGCGGCACTCGCAGGGGCGGGCGACGTCCTCGGGGCCGAGGATCCAGCCCGACCCGTCGCATGCTCCCAGCGGGCAGGCTTGCTCGGCGAAGGGTTCGCTGCGTGGCCGCGCAGCCATCAGAACTCAGGCCCCGCGCTGGCCGCGTCCTCGATCGGCGGCCCTTCTCCAGCGGGCTGCTCGACCGGCCGCTCATGGCCGGAGAAGTCGGCGAATTTGGGGAAGCGATCGAGGAAGACGAGCTTGGGCGCGCCGATCGGCCCGTTCCTATGCTTGGCGATGATCACGTCCGCCAGGCCATCCGGCTCGTCTTCGGGGTCGCGGTAGTAGTCCTCGCGGAAGAGGAATGCGACCAGGTCGGCGTCCTGCTCAATGGATCCCGACTCACGCAGGTCCGAGAGCATCGGCTTCGGCGGGTGGCGCTGCTCGGGCGCGCGCGAGAGCTGGGAGATAGCCAGCACCGGCACCTCCAGCTCGCGGGCGAGGATCTTCAGCCCACGGCTCATCTGGCCGACCTGCTCGACCCGGTTGGCGCGCATGTCGTCGGAGCGCATCAGCTGCAGGTAGTCGACGATCACCAGCCCGAGGCCACCCTGGTCCTGCGTCTGCGCGTGCAGGCGTCGCGCCTTTGCTCGCAGGTCGAGCAGGCCGAGGTCGGAGGAATCGTCGAACCAGAGCGGCGCCTCCTCGAGCTCGTTGCAGGCGCGGACCACCTTCGGCCAGTCCTTCTGCGCAACCTGCCCCTTGCGCAGCTTGTCGCCGGAGATCCTCGCCCGGCAGGCGATGAAGCGCTGGGCCAGCTCGACCTCGGACATCTCGAGCGAGAAGAAGGCAACCGGCATGCCGCGCTTCACCGCCACGTTCTCGGCGATGTTGGCGACGATCGCGCTCTTGCCCATTGCCGGGCGGGCAGCGACGATGATCAGGTTGCCGGGCTGGAAGCCGCCGGTGATCGCGTCGATGTCGCGGAAGCCCGAGGGCGTGCCGGTCATCTCCAGCTCGCCGGTGGAGAGCTTCTCCAACCGGTCGACCTCGTCGTGGAGGATCTCCGAGAGCAGGCGGAAGTCGCTCGCCTGCTCTTTGTGGGCGACGTCGAAGAGCAGCTTCTCGGCCCGCTCTGAGAGCTCGCGCGGTTCGCCGTCGCGCCCGTGCACCCAGCCCTGGATCTCCTGCCCGGCGCCGAGCAGGCGCCGCAGCAGCGAGTTCTGCTGGACGATCTCGGCGTAGTGCTTGGCGTTGCCGGCGGCCGGCACCTTGGCGGCGAGCTCGGAGACGTAGTGCTTGCCGCCCGCGGCGTCGATCTCGTTGCGCTGGACGAGCGCCTCGCTGACGCTGAGCTCGTCGACCGGCTTCGAGGCGGAGTAGAGGTCGTGGACGGCGCGGAAGATCGCCGCGTGCTTCTCGAGGTAGAAGTCTTCCCCGTTCAGCTTCACCTCGTCGATGACCCGGCTCAGCGACGGCTCGGCGACCAGCATCGCCCCCAGCACCGATTCCTCGGCCTCGATGTTCTGGGGCGGGACGTGGGTTGCGGGCGGCTGCGGCATCGAGACCTAGTTAAGGGAAGGAGGCGGCGGATTCACCGCGCCCTGCTAGCAAACCAGAGTGCTTGCCTTAGTAGGGAGGCACGGCTGCAAATACGGCGAGAATCTTCCGCGACAGAGTCGTTACAGAAGATTTTGCTTTGCGCGCCTTCCGTGTCGGCGCAACGTTTAAGCTGCAATCATGGAGGCGATGAGAGAGAGCTGGACCGACGATCGGATGGACGACCTCAACGGCAAGGTCGACGTCCTGCGGGTGGAGATGCGGACCGAATTCAAAGCGGTCCGCGGTGATATGAAAGAGGAATTCCACGCGGTTCGCACCGAGATGAAGGAGGAGTTTGCTGCGGTCAGGGGTGAGATAAAAGTGGGCTTCGACAAGATCGACGACCGCTTCGAGCGGATGGAGATTCGCAACGACCAGCGTTTCGAAGCGATGATGGACCGCCTCTATGCGATGCAACGCCTGATGTTCCAGTTTTGCAGCGGTGCGCTGATAGCCCTGATCGGGTTCATCGCCACCCAGATCTAGAACTCGGCGGGTGGGATCTCACCCGCGGCCTCCTTCTGGCGCTCGCCACGGCGCAGCATGCGCTGGGTGAGAATCGCGATGCTGAGAATCGCGGTTGCGCCGAAGCTGAGCTGGACGCTGAGCAGGCCCTCGCGGGTCCAGTAGACGTCGCGCAGGTCGAGCAGGAGTGCCGCCTCGTCAAAGGTGAGACCCATGCCGGCGCCCATCGGGATCGCGAGGCGATCCTCGAGCGCGTCGTTGTCGGTCAGCAGGGCTGCGGTGCCCGAGGCGAAGGCGAGCAGGATGCCGGGGACGAAGTGGTGGATGTGGCGCCCGCCGACTTTGACGTTTTCGAAGGGCCACCAACGATCACGGATGCCCCAGGTCGAAACCCGCACGAGGGCGAAGGCGCCGAGGAAGCCCGCCAGCAGGTTGAAGAGGACGGTCTCGCTGCGCGGCGTCGCTGCGTAGCCGCTTACCGCGACGCCGACCGTGTCGAGCGCGGCTGCCGGCGCTGCTTCGACCAGTGCCTCGCCGTCGCTGGGATCGTGAGCTCGGCGCTGCAGCAGCCGGCCGTACTGGCCCACCAATACCGCTCCGACGCCACCCAGGGCGACCGCTGCCAGCCCCACCGTCGCCCGCTCGGATCGGGCCCAGCCGAACCGCGTTCGCGCCTTGGCGCGGCGGGTCAGACGAGTTGGAAGGCGGCGTGAGGGCACTCGGCGGAGCCTAACGCCGTGAACCGAGGGGCCTTAGCTCTCCTCGGCGACGATCGTCTTCACCGAGGCGGTGGTTCCGTCGGCGAGCTCGATCTCGACCATGTGGGTGCCGATCTCGCGGATCGGCTGCTCGAGGCGGACTTTGCGGCGGTCGATGCGCAGGTCCCTTGCCTCGCGGATCGCGTCGACGATCTCCTTGGCGCCAACCGAGCCGAACAGTTTGCCGCCGTCGTCAGCTCGCTGATGGATCGTCAGCACGGTTTTGGAGAGCAGCGAGGCGGCTTGCTCTTCACGCTCGGCCCGCAGCTTTTCGGCCTTTTCCGTCGCTGCTTGCCGCTGCTGCGCCTGCTCGAGGGCGCCGGGCGTGGCCGGGGCCGCAAGCTTGCGCGGGATCAGATAGTTGCGCAGGTAGCCAGGGGCGACGTCTACCGGTTCGCCGCGCTGTCCGAGGCTCTCGACGTCCTCGAGCAGGATCGCCTGCGCCATCAACGCTCTCCGACGTAGGGCAGCAGGGCGATCTCACGCGCCCGCTTCACTGCCACTGAGAGCTGCCGCTGGTGCTTGCGCGAGAGCCCGGTTACGCGACGACCCCGCGTCTTTCCCTTGTCGGAAAGGAAGCGACGGAGGAGGTTGAGGTCCTTGTAGTCGACCGCCTCGGAATTGATCCGCGTGTATTTGCGCGGCCGAACACGATCAGCACCACGCCGCCCACGGCGGGGTGCGTCGTTTCCGTTCTCTCTAGGTCTAGCCATTAGGGACCGGCATGCTACAGACCGGCCCTAGAAGGGG
The DNA here is from genome assembly GCA_963718755.1 of uncultured Solirubrobacterales bacterium. Classification (GTDB taxonomy): domain Bacteria; phylum Actinomycetota; class Thermoleophilia; order Solirubrobacterales; family 70-9; genus VRUE01. Next base: position 1,280,747 of record OY970376.1, on the reverse strand, counting down.
ATGTCGTCGTCCCCGCCGCCGCCCGCGCCGGCACTGGCTGGGGCTGCGTCGTAGTCGGAGGTGTCGGTGGGGGTGTCGCTTTGGGGGGTGAAGCCGTTGCCGTTTCCGCCGCCACTACCGCCTCCGTCGCGCGAACCTAGGAACTGAACGGAGTTGGCGACGATCTGAACCGCCTGACGTTTGCCGCCGCCGTCTTTGGCCTCCCACTCGCGCCAGTCGAGCCGGCCTTCGATTGCCACCGGACGGCCCTTGGCGAGGTAGTTGGCACAGTTCTCGCCCTGCGCGCCCCAGACGGTCACGTTGAAGTAGTTGGGCTTGTCGACCCATTCGCCGGTCGCACCGTCCTTGCGGCGGCTGTTGACCGCCACCCGCAGCTCGCAGACTGCCGTTCCGCTGCCCAGATGGCGCAGTTCGGGGTCTTGGGTCAGGTTCCCGGTGATGACCACCACGTTGATATTCGAAGCCGCCACGGCTCTCACTCCTCAAGATCGTTTATCGAGACACCAGTCTAAGAGCGCGGGCGGCGCGACTCTCCCCCCGAAAGCCGGAAATCGCGCGAAAAGGCTGCTAGGCGGCGGTGTCGCCGGGCTCGCCCTCGGCAGGTGCCTCGGGGGCCTCCTGCTCAGCGGCGGGCTCAGCGGTCTCCGCTGCCGGCTCGGGCGTCTCCGCCGCGGGCTCCGCTTCGGCTGGAGGCTCGGCGACGGCGGTTGGCGCAGCAGGTGCCTCGGGGGCAGCAGTCTCGGGTGCCGCCTCGGCAGGTGCCGCTTGCGGCGCTTCGGGGGCTGCCGGCCGATCGCGAGAAGCGCCCGGACCGGGAGCGCTGGTCGCCGGCGGCGCCATCACGGGAGTGTCGGCATCGACTTTGAAGACGCGGAAGCGGAGCACGCCGTCGGCGATCTTCAGGTTGTGGTCGAGCTGCTCGAGCAGCTCGACCGGCGCCTCGAAGCGGAACCAGCGGTAGTCGGCCTCGGTGCGCTGGTCGATCTCGTAAGCCATCTTGCGCAGGCCCCAGGTGTTCTCGTGCTTCAGTGTCCCCGCGGCCTCGATCTGACCCTTCACCTCGTTGGCGACAGCGTCGCGGGCCGGGGCGTCCTGCCCCGGGTCAAGCATCAAAACCAGCTCGTATTCGCGTGGCGCTGCCAAACGGCGACGCACTATAGCGACGGGTCTGTGACAGCGAGGGCTGCCGGGCAACCCTCCCGGCTCAACTTTTTCGGTGAGGCTCCTCCGGTCCTCCGCGGATTCCAGTGGCGAAAAAGTACAAGCCGCCGGGAGGGTCACCCGACATCCCTCGAGGATCGCCTAGCGAGGAGCGAACTCAGCTGAGCCGTCACCGGGGGGTGTGGGAGCTTGCGGGGCAGCGGGCGCAGGCACTGGTTCGGGAGCTGGGGCGGGTGGGGGGACGGCAGGGACGATGGCTTCCTCGGGCGGGTCCTGTCGTCGGGTGGGGGTACCCGGCTTGGGCTGCGATCTTCTTCGGGCAGAGGGACCTCGCCGTCCGCGGGATGAGGCCTCGCCCTCAGAAGACTCCGCCCTGCGCCGTCCACCCCCACCCGACACCACCCGCCCGATGGAGAGCTTTGGCCCAGGTCGTTCCGGCGCCACCACCCGAGGAAGGCCGACGTCAGCTGGCAAGGGCTCAGGCGCCGGCGGCTCTAGGAGAGCCGGAACCAGCTTCAAGAAAAGGAGAGCGGCACCGAGAACGGCAGCGACCTTTCCCGCAGCTTTCCACTGGATCCGCAAGCGCACGCATCTCTAAGCGCCCAGTGACCAAGCTTCTCCCCTCTGCGGCTGTCGAGAGAGAGGTCCGGGGGGTCCCTCCCGTGAAGCGGCGTCCTCTTTTTCGCCCCAATCGCGATCTCGGACGGTCGCAGTATCCGTGGCGAAAAACCCAGCAAGCGGGAGGGACCCCCCGGACCTCCCCCCTAAGCAACCGCCTCCCGAAGCTCCGCGATGTCCCGCAACTGCTCGTCGACCCAATCCCCCGGATTGCGCGAGTAGATGATCTCCTTCAGGTGCTGCGCCCGCAGCTTGCGCTCCTCGGGCCCCATCGTCAGCGCCCGGTGGATCGCGTCCGCCTGATCCTGGATGTCGAAGGGGTTGACCGAGAGGACGCAGTCGGCGAGCTCCTCGTGCGAGCCGGTGTTCTCGGAGAGCATCAGCACGCCGTCACGGGTGTTCACTGCCGGCGCCTCCTTGGCGACGAGGTTCATCCCGTCGAAGATCGAGTTGACCATCAGCAGGTCGAACTGCTTATAGCGGGCGACCGCCTCGGGGAAGTTCTCGTAGATGTTGAGGTTGATCGGCATCCAGTCGGTGGTGCCGTGGCGGTGGTTGACGACCGCGACCAGCGCCTCGATTTTCTCCAGGTACTCGGCGTACTCGGGCACGTCCTGGCGCGAGGGCTGCAGGTGCGCGATGAAGGTCACCTTCTCGTGGAACTCCGGGTGCTGGGTGAGGAAGGTGTCGAAGGCGGTGAAGCCGCGCAGCACGTTCTTGGAGAGGTCGGCGCGGTCGACGCGGATGATCAGGTGCTCGCGGCGGCGCTCGAGCACCTCGCGCTCGTATTGGGCGACCTCGCTCGACTCCGCTGCCCGCCGCAGCCGCTCGGCGTCGATCGAGAGCGGGTAGGCGCGAGCGCGGGTCTCGCCGCCTGCGTGGCGCACCACGCAGCTGTCGTAGTCGACGTCCACCTCGAGCAGTTCGTCGCAGCAGCGGATGAAGTTGATGCAGTAGGCGTGGGTGTGGAAGCCGATGATGTCGTTGGCGAGCATGCCGCGGAAGATCTCCTCGCGGATGCGGCCGGGCAGGATCCGCCAGCTGTCGGGTTGCGACCAGGGAATGTGGACGAAGTGGTGCAGGAAGGCGTCCGGCCGCTCGGCACGGATCATCCCCGGGGCGGTGTAGAGGTGGTAGTCGTGGAGCATCACCAGGGGCCGTTCGCGGCCCTCGATCTGACCCAGGACGGCACGGGCGATGTCGCTGTTGACCGCCTGGTAGCCGTAGTCCCAGGCGTCGAGCTCCTCTTGGCGGATGTCGGGAGCGTTGGAGAGGTCCCAGAGGTAGTGCTGGATGAACCAGAGGATCGGGTTGGCGATCACGTTGTAGAAGCCGTCGTAGGCATCGGCATCGCTGCCGACCAGCAGCACGCGGTAGTCGATGCCGTCGATCGAGAGCTCGGCCGGACCGCCACGCTCCTCGGAGACCGCCACGTCCTCGTCGGTCATCGCCGAAGCGATCCAGAGCGCCTCGCGGTGGGAGACCAGGCCGGAAAGCGCGGTCACCAGCCCACCACCCCCGCGGCGCACCGTGCGCTCACCGTTCTCGTCGCGCTCGAACTGGGCTGGCCCGCGGTTGGAGACGATGATCAGGGGATCGTGCGAGTCGGCCATCCGCTCCCCAGCCTAACCCCTGGGGCGTGCCGTCACTTAGGCGTCAATATGGGTGCATAAGTGACGGCACGTCACTGGTCGAGCTCGGTCAAGAGCTGCAGCCAGTCGCGCAGCAGCCGTGGCGAGAGGAACTCGCGCCGGGCGTGTTCCTTGCCCGCTTTGCCCAGTCGCTTGCCCAGCTCTGGGTCGGCGAGGATCTCGGTGCAGCGCTGCGCGCACTCCGCCGGCGAGTCGACCAGGTAGCCGCTGACGCCGTTCTCGATCTGCAGTGGGATGCCGCCGACGTTTCCGGCCACGGTCGGCCGGCCCTTCCAGAGCGCCTCGGTGACGGTCAGGCCGAAGCCCTCGCGAATCGACTTCTGCAGGCAGACGTCGGACTGCGACTGGAAGGCGTTGACCTCGATCGCGCCGACGTTGTTGAGGTTGTTGAGGATCTTGATGTCGTCGTCGCCGTCCGCGTATTCGACCGTCTGCTGGAAGAAGTCCCAGCCCTCGGGGTCGTCGGTGGCCATTGAGCCGACCAGCGCCAGCTGCACGTCGGGCATCTCCGCGGTCACGTCGCGGTAGGCGTCGATGACGCCGATCGGGTCCTTCCACGGGTCGAAGCGCGAGACCTGGGTGATCAGCGGCCGGTCGACGTCGATGCCGAACTGGTGGCAGACGAAGGCGGCGTCGTCGGGAGAGAAGGCCATGTTCTTCGGCGAGAGCGGATCGATCGCCGGCGGGATGATGCGGATGCCGTCATGCTCGTTCAGCCCGCTCGGCACGTAGGACGGCAGGTGCCACACGGTCGCGTCGTACTCCGCGATCAGCGGCTGCAGGCGGGCGATCGGGGCCGGGTTGGGCTCGGAGAGGTCGATGTGGCAGCGCCAGACCCAGTTGCGGCTCTTCTCCTGGGCGCCGCGGCGCAGCCCGATCGGCTGCGGGTCGTGGACGATGATCGTGTCCCACTCGCCTTTCAGGCCCTCGGCGTTGATCGCGTTGATTTCGTCGAACACGGCCCACTGCTCGTCGCTCAGCGTCTCCTCCGCCCCCTGCAACGAGTTGTGGAGGAGCTTGGTCGCGTTGAAGAACTCTTCTTTCCCGAAGATCACCTGCCAGTGGGCGTCGATCCCGGCGTCGCGCATCAAGGGCACGATCGTGTAGAGGATCTCCGAGACGCCACCGCCGAACGCGGTGGCGCTGACGTGCAGGACCCGCTGCCCCTCGAGCGGCTTGGCAAGCTCGCGAATGCGCTCGCTCAGCTCCTTGCCGGCGATGTGGGTGTAGTCGGAGAGGGCCTTTTGGCCGAGGCTGACTTCCTGAAGCATCGGCGATTTCTACAGGCATCGCCGGTTGGACGACTGGCAGCCTGATCAGCCGCCGGGTTCGGCGACAGGTCGCTTGCCCAGAGTAACCTCGACTTTTCCGCGATCTCCGTTCGCGTGAAGAACATCGAGCGTTATCTCCTCGCCGGGCTGGAAGAGGGAGATGTAGCTGGAGAGGTCGTCCGGCTGCACCACCTTCCGGCCTTCGACGGCGACGATCGTGTCGCCGCCCGTCTGGTAGGGGATTCCCTGGAAACGGACGTCCTCGTCGCCCCCCTCGATCCCGGCCTCGTCGGCCGGGCCGCCAGGCACGACCTCCGCCACCAGGCCGCCGTGGTCGACGTCGATGCCGAGCTTGGCGGCAAGCTGCGGGTAGAGCGTTTGGCTGGAGACACCGATGTAGGCGTAGTCGACGCTGCCCTTCTTCTCGAGCTGCGCGAGGGAGCGCTTCACGGCGGAGATCGGCACCGCGAAGCCGACCCCGTCGTTGGCACCGGAGTTGGTCTCGATCTGCTGGTTGATGCCGATGACGCGGGCGTTGGCATCGAGCAGCGGCCCGCCGGAGTTGCCCGGGTTGATCGAGGCGTCGGTCTGGATCGCGCCCTCGATCTGGAACTGGGTCAGCGAACCGACCGAGCGGTCGGTCGCCGACACCACCCCGATCGAGAGCGATTGTTGCTCGCCGAACGGGCTGCCGATCGCGGCGACCGGCTGACCGACGACGAGCTCGGCGTCGTCGCCAAGCTCCAGCGGGTGGAGGTCGAAGCCGTTGGGCTCGACCTCCAGCAGGGCGACGTCGGCGAAGGGGTCGAAGCCGACGATCTTCGCCGGCACGACGTTGCGGTCCGGGAACTCGACGAAGACGGACTCCGCCTCCTTGCGGCCCTCTCCCTCGCCGTCGGTGACGACGTGGGCGTTGGTGACGATCCGCCCATCGGTGTCGAGCACGAAGCCCGATCCTTCGGCGGCACCCTGGTCGAAGATCGAGCGGATCGTGACCACGCCTGGGGAGGCCTCTCGGTACACCTCCGCCGCGTCGAACTCGCCGTCGCTGGCCGTCTGCACGACGACCTGGGTCGTCGTCTTCGTCGCCCCGGCCGAACCGGTGCCGGCGCTCTCCCCGCCCTGGTCGCCACAACCGCCAAGCAGCGCCGCGGCGAGCAGCGCGAGCAGCGCCGCGAACGTGCGGGCCCGCCCGCTCACGCGGGCGCCTTGACGGGATCGGCGGCGATCGACGTCGGCGCCCCCGGCCGGGCGGTGGGCAGGTCGAGGGTGAACGCGGTGAAACGGCGACTGGAAGAGATCGCGATGTGGCCGTCCATGCGCTGGGCCAGCTCGCGGGCGATCGCCAGCCCGAGCCCCGAGCCTCCGGCGGAGGTAGCGGTGAAGAAGCGCTCGAAGATTCGCTTTTGAACGCGCTTGGGGATGCCGGTACCGTCGTCGGAGACGGTCAGCTCGGCACGCTGATTGACGGAGTAGATGGTCACGGTGACGCTGGTGCCCTCCGGCGTGTGGGTGAGGGCATTGTCGAGCAGGATACGGATGATCTGCCGCACCCGGTCCGGGTCGGCCACTGCGACCACCGGACGATCCGGCGTGCGCAGCTCCAAGCGCGAGTCGCGCAGGTCGGCACGGGCGCCGAACTCGCGCGCCACATCGCGCGCCAGGGAGCTGAGGTCGATGTTGCCGATCGCCATCACGATGCCGCCGGCGTCGAGCTGCGAGAGGTTCAGGAGATCGGCGGTGAGCTTGGTCAGCCGCTCGATCTGCTGGCGCATCGTGCGCACGAACTCGGCTCGCTCCTCGGGGCTGGGGTCCTCCTCGTCGAGCAGTTCGACGAAGCCACCGAGGCTGAAGATCGGCGTGCGCAGCTCGTGTGAGGCGTTGGCGATGAACTGTTTGCGGGCGCTGTCGAGCTCGGCGAGCCGGCGCTGCATTTCGTTGAAGGTGCGGGCCAGCTGGTCCAGTAGACCGAAGGATTCGACCGGGATACGGACGGCGAAGTCGCCGTCGGCTACGGCGCGTGCCGCGTCCTCGAACCGTTTGATCCGCAACGCCGCGTCCCGGGCCGAGTAGATGCCGACGCCAAGCGCCATCAAGAGCGCAATGAGAGAGCCGACCAGGATCGGGCCCGCGGCGGCGTCATGGCCTTCGATCACGACGACCCAGACGTAGATGATGGCCGCCGTCCCAGCCCCGATTGACAGCGCCGCGGTCGCGATCCTGCTGCCGAGCGGAGTGAAACGAAGCACCTTCATTCCCGGAAGCGATAGCCGACGCCTCGCACCGTGAACAGGTACTCGGGTTGCTTGGGGTCGGCCTCGATCTTTTCCCGCAGGTGACGGATGTGGACGTCGACCGTGCGGGGATCGCGATAGTCGGAGTCACCCCAGACGTGCTCGAGCAGGGTCTCGCGGCTGAGCACCTTGCCAGGCGAGCGGGCGAGGGCGGTGAGGATCTCGAACTCGACGTAGGTGGCGGCGACCTCGTCGCCGCCGAGGGTTACCGAGCGGCGGGCGGGATCGATCTTCAACTCGGCATGCTCGATCGGCTCTTCCTCGGGTGGATCGGCGACCATCCGCGAGCGGCGCAGGGCCGCCTTGACACGGCTGCGGAACTCGCGCATCGAGAAGGGCTTGGTTATGTAGTCGTCGGCGCCGACCTCGAGCCCAGCCACCTTGTCGGTCTCTGAGCCCTTGGCGGTCAGCATGATGATCGGCACCTGGCTCTGGCGGCGCATCTGGCGGCAGACTTCGACGCCGTCGAGCTTGGGCAGCATCAGGTCGAGGACGACGAGGTCGAAGCGGGCCTCGGTGAAGCGTTCCAGCGCTTCGCGCCCGTCCAGCGCCGAGGTGACGTGGTAGCCGTCCTTGCGCAGCGGGTAGCTGAGCAAAGTCTGTACCGACTGCTCGTCGTCGACCAGCAGTATCCGCGTAGACCCGTTCGGCATAAACACAAGAGTAATCCCGGCGCGCCCTCGGTAGCCATGGACGTATGTGCGAGTACCAAGAACTAAGGTTCCCGAGCCGGGGGCCGATATGAGGAAAGTCATGCAGCAGCGACAGCTCAAGAGCCTCGTCGAGAACGGCCAGTACCAGCCCGTGCCGGTGCTGATTGCAGAGGCGATGTTGCGCCGCCGCGGCGTGCGGACCCTGCTGACCGGCGCTTCGATCAGCTCAGCTGATCGAAGCCCCTCGCCGCAAGCAGCCCGCCGCCAGGCAGCCTGATCTCGACCCCTTTGCCGGCGCTCACGGCGCCGATCCGGGTTAGCCCACCGTGCTTGGCCACGGCCTCGATGGCGTCGGTGAGCTTGTCCGCGGGCAGAGCGGCGAGCAGCTCGTAGTCTTCGCCGCCGGAGACGGCGAGCTCGAGCGGCTCGCGCCCGGCGGCGTGCGCGACCTCGGCGAGGCCCGCGGCAAGTGGCAGCGCCGCGGCGTCGATCTGCAGGGACACGCCGCTCGCCTCGGCCAGATGGCGGGCGTCGCCGGCGAGCCCGTCGCTGAGATCGATCATCGCTGTCGCGCCGGCCTCGGCCAGAGCACGCCCAGCCTCGAGGCGCGGCCGCGGTTCAAGCTGCCGCGCAACCAGCCCCGCGGACGTGCCGTCACTTATGCACCCATATGGACGCTCAAGTGGCGGCACGTCCGGTTTGGCTTCCTGCTCGAGCAGGAGCAGGCCGGCCGCCGCGCCACCGAGCTCCCCGGTTACGACGAGCGCGTCACCGGGGCGGGCGCCGGAACGCGTTACGAAGTTCTCGGGCCGCTCGGCGTGACCGACCACGGTCATCGCGAGCGTCAGTACCGGCGCTCGCGTCAGGTCGCCGCCGGCGAGGTCCGTCCCGGTTTCCTTCGCCACCATCTCGATCCCGTCGAGCAGCTCCAGGCAGCCGTCCTCGTCGAGATCGGCCGGGACCCCCAGGACGACGTACGCCTCTCCCGGCTCGGCGCCCATTGCCGCCAGGTCGGAGAGGGCGACGGCGAGGGCCTTGGCGCCGATCTGCTCGAGGCTGCTCGAACGGCGCCGGAAGTGGACTCCCTCGACGAGGGCGTCGACCGAGGTCGCGGTGGCTCCGCCGGGGAGGGTGACCGCGGCGTCGTCGCCGCTGCCGAGTCGCAGCCGGGTGCCCGGGTCGGGCAACCGCTCCCGTATGCGAGCCAAGAGCTCGAACTCGCCCATGCGCCCATTCTCGCCGCTGCGGGTAGCGATTGGCAGCCCCCGATCTCACTAAGGTGCGGCAGACGTGGCAGAGGACCAACCATTCCTACATAAGGTCGGCGATGCAGGCGCGCGTTTCGGCACGAAGCCGCCGCGCAGCAAACGTGTCCGCCTCGCGATCCAGCTCGGGATCGCGATCGTCGTCTTCGGCTTCCTCGTCCTCACCGTCGTCAACCAGTGGGCGGAGATCAAGGACAGCGGCGTCCACTTCCACGTCCTCTGGCTGATCCCGGCCTTCGTCTTCCTGCCGATGTTCTATGCCCTCAGCGCGCTCGGCTGGGACCTGATCCTGCGCTTCCTCGGTCACCGGATCGGGCACGGGCGGGCGCAGGTCGCCTGGGGCCAGCCGCTGCTGGCCCGCTACGTGCCCGGCAGCGTGCTCTACGTGCTCGGGCGGGTGCTGCTCTCGGAGCGGGCCGGCGTGCAGCGGCGCGTGACGATCGCCAGCATCGTTTACGAGCAGGCGATCTCCGCCACCTCGGCGATCGTCTTCGCCGCCTACTTCCTGATCAGCCACCCCGACCTGCAGGGCCAGCCGCTGCGCTGGGCGGTCCTCCTCTTGATCCCGCTGGCGATCGCGATCCTGCAGCCGCGCGTCTTCGGCCCGCTCGCCAACCGGGTCCTGCGCGCCTTCGGCCGCGAACCGCTGCCGGCGGTGATGCCGATGCGCGGCGTGATCACGATGACGCTCTTCTACCTCTCCGTGTGGGGCGTCGTTGCGCTCGGGATGTATTGCGTCGCCCGCTCGGTGACGAGCATTCCGCTCACCTTCAGCGAGGTGCTCACGGTCGGCTCTGCGCAGGCCGTCGGCTACGTGGCGGCGCTCGTTACCCTCGTCGCCCCGGCCGGCCTCGGCATTCGCGACGCCGCCTTCGCCTGGGCGGTGAAGGGCGCCGTGCCGGACAACAGCTTTGCGATCGGGTCGCTGATCGCGATCGCCGTGCGCGGTGTGCTGACCGTGGTCGAGCTGATCTACGTCGCCCTGGTCACGGCTCTCGGCAAACGCGAGGGTTGGTCGATCCCTACCGGCATCGTGCATGCGTCGCCGGAGGAGCAGGCGGCGGAGGCGGTCAGTGAGAAGGACGGGGGAGTCTCCCGCCCCGACTCGCGACCGGCCGCGAATCGCGGCTGAGGCTCATTTGCTGGAGGGCCGATCGCTCTGAGTATCCGCCGGTTCGGGAGACTCCCCCGTCCTTCTCATCGAAACGCTACAGCGGCATCCTGGCGGGGAGCTGGTATGCCGTCAGGGCTAGCGTCAAGAGCTGGAGGGGCCGGTCGCGGGAGAGGGCTACCAGGGGGAGGGTCCAGATCAGGTACCAGGGCAGGAGCCAGGCGGTGGCTAGGAGGAGGGCGAAGGAGGCCCAGGCGGCGTTGCGGAGCCAGTCGGCGCCTCGCCAGGTTCTGAGCAGCAGGTAGGCGAAGGCGGCGGCGAAGAGGGCTAGGGCCGTGGCGCGGACGGCGGTTGGGTCGAGGCCGGTGAGGCGGGCGAAGGTGATTGGGACGCTCATGTGGCTGGTGCGGTGCTGGTTCTCGCCAGCCAATCCGATTGCGTCGAGCCAGCTCCAGCCGAAGGCGGCGCAGGCGGCAGCTGCCAGTGCCAGCAATGCCGTGCCGGCCCCCACGAGCATTCGCCACGCCGGCCAGAATGGAGCTTTGTGGCCCCTATAGGGGGTAAAAGGTTCCATCTTCGCGGCGCTCAGTAAGGCGAAGGGGGCGGCGATGGCCGCCGGGGCCTTGATCGCGAAAGCGGCGACGAAGGCGGCGCCGGCGCTTGCCTCACGGGCGGAGAGCATCGCCGCGATGCCGACCGTCGCCGCCAGCATCGCCAGGGCGTCGTTGTGGGCCCCGCCGACGACGTGGATCAGGGCCAACGGGTTGAGCGCGACGAACGCCGCCGCGGCGAGGGGCGATACGCCGCGGGCGGGCGCGATGCGGGCGACCAAGGCGGCGATCGCGAGCACCGAGAGCGCCGCCATCGCCTTCAGGGTCGCGACGGCGAGCCAGACGGGTAACCAGGCGAGCGGGTAGGTGAGCAGCGTGAAGAGGGGCCCGTAGGCGCTGGTCGCGTCGATCCAGGTGACGCGAGCGTAGGCCGGGTCGAAGGGCGCCGCGGCCGGTGGGTAGGCATAGGGGTCGAGGCCGTGGACGACCGCGAGCCGGGCGTAGTCGACGTAGCTGTAGACGTCGTGGGAGAGGAGGATGGGGGCTGCGGCAAAGGCGGCAATCAGGACGACGACAGCGGCCCAGATGAGGCGGCGGTTGATCGAACTCTCAGTTACCCGCGATATAGGCGGGAAACCGAGAGGTCGCCGGCCGACGGCAGCATCGAGCTTGGTCAATTGCCGGCCGCGGCGCCCCCGTCAACGCCCGAGCCCCCACCAGTCCCGTAAGCCGGCGGGGGTGGCGGGACGGGGGTTGGTTCTTGGCCGGCTCCCGGGGCGTAGGCGTCGGGGTCATAGCCGCCAGTCGCTTCCTTGCCCAGCCTCTCCGCTTCGCTTTCGTCTTCACCGTCCTTGGCTTCGTAGTCGGAATCGTCGCCGTCGCTGCTCGGCGCGGCAGCGGTGAACGAGCCGTAGTAGGGCGCCCAGCTGATCGGCTGCTTCGGCTCGTCGAATTCCTCGCAGGGGACTTCGGCGTTGGCGTAGAGCGAGTGCCAGATGTCCGCCGGGAACGTGCCGCCGAAGACGGTCGCGCCGTGGACGCTGGTCATTTCGATCGCGTTGGATTCCGGGTAGCCGACCCAGACCGCGGTCGCCAGGTTGGGCTGGAAGCCGGCGAACCAGGCGTCGGTGTAGTTGTCGGTCGTTCCCGTCTTGCCGCCCTGGCCGGGGCAGCCGGTGTAGGCGGCGGTGCCGGTGCCTTCGGTGATGTTGTCGTGCAGCAGCCGCCAGACCTCGTAGGCGACCGCTTCGGGCACGACCCGCCTAGGCTCGGGCCGCTCCGGTTTGTCGACACGGCCGCCGGGAAAGACCACCCGCTCGATCGCGATCGGATTGCGGTGGATGCCGCCGGCGGCGAGCGTTGCGTAGGCGTCGGCCATCTCCAGCGGCGAGACGCCGATCCGCAGGCCGCCGATCCCCTCGGCCGGGATGCCGTCGAGCGGGCTCTCGATCCCCATCGACTTCGCCGTTGCCTTCACCTGCCGCGGGCCGACGTCGAGGTCGAGCTGGGCGAAGACGGTGTTGTCGGAGGCGACCGTCGCCTGCTGCAGGTTGACCCGACCCAGGTAGCCCTCGTCGGCGGTCGCGACCTCCCAGGGCCCCCACTCGGGCAGGTCGAGGTCGAGCGGTTTCGACGTGTAGTAGGTCGAGTAGGGGTCGATCCCCTGCTTGATCGCCGTGGTCAGGACGAAGGTCTTGAAGGTCGAGCCGGGCTGGCGGTGGCTCTGGGCGGCGAGGTTGAACTTGCTCGCCTCGTAGCTGGAGCTGGAGACCATGGCCTCGACGTGGCCGTTGCGGGGGTCGATCGCCACCAAGGCGGAGGCCGGGTCTTCGGAGTAGGGGAGGGCCGAGCGCATCCCTTCCAGCCCGATCGCCTGCAGGCGTTGATCGATCGTCGTGTGCACCTCGAGGCCGCCGTTGCGGACCGTGCCGGCGCCATATTCGTCGATCAGCCTGTCTTCGACGTAGTCGAAGAAGTAGGGCTCGCTCTTGTCGAAGTAGCCGTCGTCGAGGTTGAGGCCGAGTCCGCGCTGGCGGGCCTGCCGGGCTCGCTGGGGCGAGGCGTAGCCCAGGTCCGCCATCTTGGCGAGCACGGCGTTGCGCCTCGCGAGCGCCGCTTTCGGGTGGAGTACTGGGTTGTATTCGGAGGGCGCCTGCGGCAGACCGGCAAGCAGCGCAGACTGCTCCAGGCTCAGCTTCGAGACCGGCCGGGAGAAGTAGATCTTCGCCGCCGCCCCGACGCCCACCGCGGTGCTGCCCTCGATCGTGCCGTAGGAGGCGGTGTTGAGGTACTGGTCGAGGATCTCGCGCCGCGAATGCCGCTCGGCGTACTCGATCGCCAGCTCCGCCTCGATGATCTTGCGTTCGAGGTCGCGGGAGGGGTTGCGGATGCAGAGGTTGCGCACGAGCTGCTGGGTGATCGTCGAGCCGCCCTCGACGGTCCTACCCGCCTCGAGGTTCTTCAGCGCGGCGCGCGCGATCGCCTCGGGGTCGACGCCGCCGTGCTCGTAGAAGCGCTCGTCCTCGATCGCGACGGTCGCATGCTGGAGGCTCTTCGGGATGCGCTTGAGTGAGACCGGCTCCCGCGCCACGTCGGAGCGCACCATCCCGAGCTTGCTGCCATCGCCGGCGTAGATCGTCGTGTTGCCGCCCTTCTCGACCGGCTTGCAGGCGGCGAGCGAGGGTGCCTTGGCGGCGACGTCGAGCACCCAGGAGGCGACGCCGATCGCGCCGATCGCGAGCAGGGCGATGATGCCGAAGGCGACGAGGAGGATCTTGGTGCCGGCGCCTCCCCGGTGACGCTGACGTCGACGGCTGCGCTGCGTCATCTTGAATTTCGCGCTCCGCTCACGGCGCGAAGAACCAGATATGCACGCTTGTTCGCTCCGCGCTCACGGAAAAAGCGTACTTCGCCCGTGGCCGGGCTCAGGCCTGCGTGTCGGCGGTGGAGAGGTTGTGGACGACCCCCTCGACCAGCAGCTGGTTGGGGATCACGACCGAGGTGCCGTCGCCCGGGTCGACGTAGGTGTAGGAGAGGGTGATGTCGAGGACGCGGCCCTCGACTTCCTCGAAGGAGATGCGGTCGCCGATCCTGATCGGCTGCGAGATCGCCAGCTGCACGCCGGCGACCGTGTTGGCGATCGTGTGCTGGGCGGCGAAGCCGATGATCGCGGCGAGCACCGCGGTCGAGGCGAGGATGCCGGTGGCGAGACGCTCGAGCTCGGTGAACTGGGCGATCGCGATCGCGCCGAGGACGACGACGACGGTCACGATCGCCAGCCGGCGCAGGAAGCGCAGGCGGGTCTTGGTGGACCGCGAGACCTGGGAGACTGCCGGCGTCATGGACGGGAACTTAGCCGCAGGGGGGCCCGGGGGTCGATCCGGCCCAGCGAACAGCGGGGAGGCTGGGCCGGGTCGACCCCCGGGCCCCTTTCCCTATGTGACCTGGGGTCCCCAGCTGGCAGTTGGGGGTTTGCTGATTGCGCTCGGGGTGGGGGTGCTGCTCAGCGTTCCCGTGGCGATCGTCGAGAGCCCCGCCGAAGGTGAAGACCTCAGCACCACTGCCAACGTGCTCGTCCAGCTCGCCACGGCGCTCGGGTTTCTGCTCGTGCCGATCCTGATTGCGAGCCAGTGGGGGAAGGTCCCGGTCGTGGAGGCGCTGCGGCGGCTCGGCGTGCGGGGCTTTCGTGTGTCCACGGCACTGAAGTGGGGCGCAGCCTCGATCGGTGCCTACCTCGCCTTCGCCGCCATCTACGCGGGCATCTTCGGCGTGCCTGAACAGGAGGACATCGCCGAGGGCTTCGGGGCGTTGCCGGTGCAGATCCTGCTGATAGTGATCGCGGCGCCGATCAGCGAGGAGCTGCTCTTCCGCGGTCTGATCTTCGGCGGCATCCGCAAGCACATGCCGCGCATCGCCGCGGCGCTCCTCGCCGGCCTGATCTTCGGCGCCCTGCACGCCCTCACCGGGCTCAGCGCCGTGCCGCCGCTGGTCTTCTTCGGCTTCATCCTCTGCCTGCTCTACGAGAAGACCGGCTCGATCGTTCCAGGAATCGTCCTGCACATGTTGAACAACTCGGTGGCGCTGGTCGGGCAGTAGGGAATCGGAGCAAAGAAACGGCCCGCGCGAGCGGGCCGTAACGGGTGAAGGGGGAGCTACCCCCGAACCGGTTGATAACCAAGCGAAGCCTACCACGATGCCGAGGTGCGAAGACCGGATCGCTAGGTGGGAGCTACCCTACAGGCCGCGTGACAAATTGCACCTCAATCCAGCCTTCGCTCACTCAGACAATACATGACGAAGGGCGAGGGATTCGAACCCTATCCGGACCGCTTAGCCCGAACTCGCGGTTATCAACCGGTCGCTGCCACCCTGGCAGCTTCACCCTCCGCTGCCGGCGGCCGTAGCTGAGGAATTCGCCATTTCAAGCCATGTTTCACAATATTTTCAGACAATTGACTGAGCTGTGACAGAGTCGTGACAATCGGCCAACCGGAGCATCAGCAAGAATGCCCCGGCCGATGAATCGCCGCCTTGCCTCAGCCCTCGTTCTCATGGTCCTACTGGCGTTTCCCGCTGCCGCCTCCGCGGCGCCGCGGGATGCAACGGTGAAGATCACGCACATCGGGCACCTGAACGACGGCAAGGCGCAGATCTACAGCACCGTGCCGGCGATCGGGACGGTCAAGCCCTTCGTCGCCGGGCAGAAGATCGACGTCAGCTTCTACCTCGACGGCCGCCGGGTCCAGCACCAGAAGGTCAGGCTGAGCAAGGGCAAGGGTGACAAGGGTGTGTTCCGCGCCAAGGTCCTGATCGAGGAGGGCGGCAAGTACGCGGTCAGCGCCAAGCACATGGCGACGCCGGCGCTCGGCGCCGACAGCACCGTGCGCAAGAGCTGGAAGGTCAGCTTCCCCTCGCTTCACCAAGGCCAGTGCGGCGATGTCGTCCTCGGCTTCAAGAAGGCGATGCGGAAGCTTGGCTACATCGCCAACAGCGGCCGCTGCTTCGGCGGCAAGACGGCGCGCGGCGTGCTCGCCTACCGCAAAGTCAACGGCATGACCCGCAGCATGCGCGCCGGCAAGGGCCTGGTCAAGAAAGCATTTGCCGGACGAGGGGGCTACCGCGTGCGCCACCCCGGCGCCGGCCGCCACGTCGAGGCGCCGCTCGGCAAGCAGGTGCTCGTCTTCGCCCAGGGCGACAAGCCCTACGCGATCTACCCGATCTCCTCGGGCACGTCCGCAACCCCGACGGTCACCGGCCACTTCGAGTTCATCAGGACCGAACCGGGCTACAACTCGCACGGCATGTACTACTCCTGGTACTTCTACGGCGGCTACGCGGTGCACGGCTACGAATCGGTCCCCGACTACCCGGCGAGCCACGGCTGCCTGCGCACCTTCATCGCCGACCAGCCCGAGATCTACGAGCGGATCCAGTTCGGCGAAGACATCTTCGTCTTCTAAGCGATGGCTTAGTTGGCCTACCCGTTACTTAACGATAAGGCGATATCGCTAATTAACGGACTGTCGCTATGGCTGATCTAGGCGCTGCCAAGCGCACTCTGCTCGCCGAGCTGCGGGAGCACTCGCTGATCATCGGCGAGGTGACGCTGTCCAGCGGGGCGGTGGCGCAGTACTACGTCGACGCGCGGCGGGCGCTGCTGCGGCCGGCGGGTTTTCGCGCTGCCGGGCAGCTGATCGCTGCGGCGGCGGTAGAGGTTGGCGCGAGCGCGGTGGGGGGCCCGGCGACGGCAGCGATCCCGCCGAGCTGCGCCGCCCTCGCGGTGCCTGCCGGAGACGGCCTGGTCGGCTTCTTCGTCCGCGGCGAGCGCAAGCAGCACGGGCTGCAGCGCTGGGTGGAGGGCCCGGTCGAGGAGGGCGACAGGGTGCTCGTCGTCGAGGACACCGTCACCAGCGGCGGCTCAACCGTGAAGGCGATCGAGAAGATCGAAGAGCAGGGGCTCGAGCCCGTCGGCGTGGTGGCCGTCGTCGACCGCCTGGCCGGCGGCGGCGAAGCGATCGAAGCGGCCTCGGCCGCCCCCTACCGGGCCCTCGTCACGATCGACGAGCTCTACCCGGACCGCCCCGACCGCGGCTGAGCAGACACCGGTCGAGTACCCATCATCGAGTCCCTGCTTTGCAGGGCTTTTTAGGCTGCGCGCAACAACGCTCTTTTCTACAAAAACACTCTCCTTGACATTAAAAAGGTCTTTGTTTACAGTCTTGCAACCGTCTGGTTACGGACGGCACAGGGACCAATAACCGAGTCCGCCACAAGGGGCCGCCAGGGAAGCGGCAGGCAGAGGGGCTCACGGGACAAGGAGAAGAGATTTCAATGCTCTCGCCACGGAACAACCGCTTCGGCATCCCGGGCGTGATCTCGGTGATCGCCCTCGTCTTCGCGATGTTCGGCGGCGCTTACGCCGCGACGAACGACGGCGACGGCGCCAAGGCAACCGCTTCGGCCAAAGGCAAGCCAGGCCCACGCGGCAAGCCGGGCAAGCCCGGTCCCGCAGGGCCACAGGGGCCGGCGGGTCCGGCAGGCTCACAGGGACCCGCAGGCGCCAAGGGTGACAAGGGCGACGCCGGCAACGCCGGCGCTGCCGGCGTTGCCGGCAAAAACGCCGAAGCGATCCCCTTCGCCGGCTCCAAAGGCCCGATCGGCGGGGTGACCTGCACCGAAGGCGGCCTCGAAGTCAAATCGGCCAGCGCCACGACCCTCGTCTGCAACGGCAAAAAAGGCACCAACGGCACCAACGGCCTCTCCGGATTCACCTCAACGCTTCCCAGCGAACAGACCGAGACGGGCGCCTATCTCGTCAGCGCCGAAGAAGGAAAAGGAACCAAGTTCGCCGGAGTCGTCTCGACGGCGGTCTCCTTCCCAATCCCCCTGCCGGAGGTGATAGAGGCGGATCACACGGTTTTCGTCACTCAGACCGCCCCCACGGTTCCCGCCGAATGCGAGGACGCCGGACACCCCGACCCGGCCAGCGCCGAGAACCCCGAGGCAACCCCCGGGTATCTCTGCCTCTTTGAGAGTGCGGTAAGCACTCAGGGTGAACCCCCGGAAAGAACTCTGACCGCCCCCCCGGGGGAATTCGCCGGCAAGCTCCAGGGTGGGGGTGGGGCGAGTGTGTCGGGGTTCATCCTCGGGCTGGAACTGACCGCGGCCACGCCGTTCGCGTTCTCTCAGGGCGCCTGGGCCGTAACGGCTCCCTGACCGGATCGCGCTCGCTCTGATGACGACTCGATCCAAAGGCGCCGCGCCGAGCACCCGAGTGGGCGCCGGCGCGGCCCTGGCACTCGCCCTGGCCCTGCTCGCCCTGCTGCCGGCCGGCGCCTCGGCCGTCGTCCCCGACACGCTCTGGGACAGCTGCGAGACCGGCTCGGGGGCGGGTCAGTGCGAAAAGCCGCGGGGAGTTGCCGTCGACCCGGCCAGTGGAGAGATTTTCGTTGTCGACGAAGCGAACCGGCGCATCAACCAGTTCAGCGTATGGGGCGTCTTCGTCAAGGCCTGGGGCTGGGGCGTGCGCAACGGCGACCCCGAGCTGCAGACCTGCACGGCCCAGACGGGATGCCAGAAAGGTCTGGAAGGCAGCGGCAAGGGCCAGCTGTGGCTGGCCATGGGAGTCGCAGTCGACAGCGCCGGCGACGTCTACGTCGTCGACTGGTCCAACAAACGGGTGCAGAAGTTCGACCCCGGGCCGGTGGGGGAGGAAGCAGAGTTCCTGCTCACCTTCGGCGGCGAAGTCAACAAGACCAAAAGCGAAGAACTGGGATCGACCGAAGCTGAGCGCAACCTCTGCACCGCCGCCTCGGGCGACGTCTGCCAGGCGGGAAGCGAAGGCACCGGCGATGGCCAGTTCCGGCAATGGCCGGTCGGCAGCTACATAGCCGTGAATTCCGGCGACGACGTCTATGTGGGTGATGACAACCGGATCCAGCGCTTCGACGCCGACGGCGAATACGTCGAGAGCATCCCCCTGCCGGGGGAGCGAGTGCAGTCGCTGGCAATCGACACCAGCGGCGGGCCCAACGACGGCAACCTCTACGTGGCGCGCTGCAACCCCGCAAACTTCTGCGTCCAGGGCATCTCAGTCCCCGGCTCGAAACCCGACGTGCTGAAGCTGAGCCCGGCGGGTGCCGTCCTCGGCGCCTTGGCGGTGCCCGAGCCGCGGGCGCTCGCGGTCGATGCGGACGGCAACGTCTACGTCGTCGACGGGGTGAAGTTCGCGGATCTCTTCAAAGTGAGCATCCACAAGTTCGGCCCCGCCGGCAACGAGCTGCCCGGGTTCCCCTTCTCTGAGGGCTTCGATATCTCGACCGGGATCGCAGCCAGCTCGGCCTGCGGGATAGACGGCGCCGACTTCTACGTCTCCAACGCCTTGGCCGGCAACAGCTACGTCCGCGCCTACGGCCCCCCGCCCGATCCCGCCCTCTGCCCGCCGCCGCCGGTCCCACCGAGCATCGAGGCCCAGTACGCGGCCTCTGTGCAGAGCAAGGGGGCGACGCTGAAGGCGGAGATCAGCCCCGAGTTCTGGCCCGATGCGACCTACTACCTCCAGTACGGCACGGGCAAATGCTCTGAAGGGGGCTGCGATCAAGAGCAGCCGCTTGCGCCCGGTTCGAAACTGACCAGCCAGGTCACCGACAAGGCGGTCACCACCGCCGGGATCCTCCTCGACGGCCTCGAGCCCGCCACGACCTACCACTACCGCTTCGTCGCCGAGAGCTCCGGCGGAGGCCCGGTCTTCGGCGTCGGCGGAGAAGAGGGCATCGACGGCGAGGAAGGAACCTTCACCACCTTTCCGGCCCAGACGCTGAAGACCGACTGCCCAAACCAGGCCTTCCGCACCGAAGCCTCGGCGAAGCTGCCCGACTGCCGCGCTTATGAGATGGTCAGCCCGGTTGACAAAAACGGCGGCGACGTCGCCTCAGGGGAAATCGCCGTCTCGTTCGCCGCCCCCGACAAGAGCTCGGCCGACGGTGAAAGACTCGCCTTCAGCTCGATCCGCGCCTTCGCCGACCCCAAAGCGGCGCCGCTGACCAAACAGTTCCTCTCGCTGAGAGGGGCAAACGGCTGGTCTGCCTCGTCGATCTCCCCGCCGCGGACCAGCTTCCCGATCGCGCCCCCCGGCTTCAAAGGCCAGTTCAAGGCTTTCGACGACGACCTCTGCGGCGGCTGGTTCGTGCAGGACTCAGACCTCGCCCTGGTCCCCGGAGCCCCGGCGGGAGTAGCCAACCTCTACCGCCGCGACTACTGCGACCCGGAAGCGAATTATGAGCTCCTGACCACGGTCGGCCCACCGGGCTTCGGCTTTGAACCCGGCGAGGTCGATCCGCTCTATTACATCCCGATCCCGCAGGGCTTCTCAGCCGATCAGACCCACACTGTCTTCCGCGTCGCCGGTGGCCTGGCCGAAGGCGCCTGCCCGACGGCGGGGATCAACCAGGTCTACCTGAGCTCCAAAGAAGGACCGCTGCGGCTGATCAGCGCCCTGCCCAACGGCAAAGGGACCTGCACCAACGCGACCGCCGGCACCTTCGGAGACACGATCGACGGCTTTCGCGAGTCAAACGTCGCCGGCGCGGTCTCCGAGGACGGCTCGCGGGTGTTTTGGACCGACTCGCTGGAGAGCGGCACCCAAGGCGAAATCGGCGTCGGCCCCGGCAACCTCTACCTGCGCCAAAACGCGACCGAGGAACAGAGCCCGGTCGAATCGGGCAGCTGCACCGACCCCGCCCTGGCCTGCACGGTCGCGATCTCCAAAAGCGGCCAAGCCGGCTTCTGGGGCGCAAATCCCCAGGGCACGACCGCGATCTACACCGTCGGGGAAATCGGCACCGCCGGCGCAGACGCAGAGCTCTTCGAATACGACGTCGAGGAAGCCAAATCCAAATCGATCGCCAAAGGGCTGAAAGGGGTCACCGCGGGAGTGGTGGGGATCAGCGAGGACGCCTCGCGCGTCTACTTCGTCTCGACTGAGGCGCTGAGCGGCGAACAGGCAAACAGCGAGGGCGATAAAGCCCTGGCGGGGGAGCACAACCTCTACCTCTATGAAGCCGGTAGCGGCGTCGTCTTCGTGGGGGGCATCGCGTATCCAGACTCCCCCGCCGACGTCAAGCCCTCCTCACGCCGCTCGCGCGTCAGCCCCGACGGCATGCACCTCGCCTTCGTCTCCCATGCGCCGCTGAGCGCCTATGACAACAAGGACGCCGCCAGCGGGGAACCGGCAGCCGAGGTCTACCTCTACGGCGCCGACGGCGCCGGTGGCCCCGGCGAGCTGCGCTGCGTCTCCTGCAACCCGAGCGGCGCCCGCCCCCAGGGGCGAAACCTGGGCTCTTCGACCTTCCCGCGTTGGACCGCAGCCACGATCCCCGGCTGGAACGAACAGCTGCGCCCGACGCGGCTGCTCTCAGCCGACGGCGGCCGGCTCTTCTTCGAGAGCTATGACGACCTATTGCCCCGTGACTCAAACGGGCGCACCGACGTCTACGGGTGGGAGCGCTCATCGGGCGAGGAAGCCTGCGCCAAAGCCGGAGCGGACCTCTACGTGCAGAGCGCCGGCGGCTGCCTCAGCCTGATCTCGAGCGGCCAGAGCCTCGGCGACTCCGAATTGATCGACGTCGGGCAGAGCGGCCGCGACGTCTTCTTCACCACCGCCGCCAGCCTGCTGCCCCAGGACCCCGGCCTGATCGACGTCTACGACGCACGGATCGGCGGCGGCTACCCGCCGCCGCCAAAGCCGCCGGCGGTCTGCGAAGGCGACGCCTGCCAGGGGCCGGTCTCGGCTCCCAATGACCCGACCCCCGCCTCCGCCGCCTTTGAGGGCGCGGGGAATCTCAAGCAGATCAGCTCACCGCGCTGCCCGAAGGGCAAGCGCAAGGCGCGCCAAGGCGGCAAGACCCGCTGCGTGGCGAGGAAGCGGCAGAAAAGCGCCCAGCAAAAGAGAACCGACAACGAGCGGAGGGCAAGACGATGAAGCGCCTCACGACGGCATTCCTGAGCACGGCGCTACTAATTGCGCTTGCGATCGCGCCATCGGCCCACGCCTTCGCCTTGAAGGACCTCGACGCCGCCTTCACCAACCAGGACGGCTCGGTCGCGACCCAGGCCGGCGCCCACCCCTTCGCCCAGACCACCTCGCTGGGCCTGGAGACCAGGGTCGAACCCGAAACCGGCGTGGTGGTCCCAGACGGGGACGCGAAGAACCTGATCGTCTCGCTGCCGCCGGGCTTAGTCGGCGACCCCAACGCGGTGCCGCGCTGCTCGGGCATCGAGTTCCTCCAGGAGAAATGCCCGCCGGCGACGCAGGTTGGCTTCACCGACGTTCAGGCGATCGACTTCGGAAGCGTCTATGAGGGGATCCCCGTCTACAGCCTCGAGCCGCCGCCCGGCGTGGTGATGGAGCTCGGCTTCAAGGTCGTCCAGATACCGGTCACCGTAGACCTCAAGGTCAACCCCAACCCCCCATACAACGTCTTCGCCGACCTGCACGGCATCCCCAACGCGGTCCCCTTCTATTACTCCGACTTCACGATCTGGGGGGTCCCGGCGGACCCCGCCCACGAGGAGGAAAGAAGCTGTGGGGCAGGCAGCTGCGACCTCAACCTGGCCGAAAAGCCGCTTTTGACGATGCCGCGCTCGTGCACCGGGCCGCTCACGACCGCCTTCGAAGCGGTCTCCTGGCAGGAACCAAATGCGGCCCCCGCCACAGGCAGCGTCCTCTCCCACGACGACGCCGAACCGCCCAACCCGCAGGGGATGACCGGTTGTGACCGCCTCGCCTTCGCCCCCTCGATCGTGGCCAAGCCGACGACCAAAGCGGCGGAGAGCTCGAGCGGACTCGACTTCAGCCTGAACGTCGCCGACGAAGGCCTAGCCAACCCCGACGGGCTCGCCGCCTCGGACATAAGGAAAGCGGTGGTGACCCTGCCCGAGGGGATGACGGTCAACCCCTCCTCGGCGCAGGGGTTGGAGGTCTGCTCTGAAGCCGACCTGGACAGGGAAGTGCTGGGCGCAGCGCCGGGAGCGGGCTGCCCGGAAGCCTCCAAGCTCGGCACGATCGAGGTGCAGACGCCGCTCTTGGACGAAAGCCTCTCGGGCTCCCTCTTCCTCGCCGAGCCATTCAAGAACCCAGCAGGCTCGCTCATAGCCCTCTACTTCGTGATCGAGAACGAGAAGCTCGGGATCATCGTCAAACAGACGGCGAAAGTCATCCCCGACCCGAAGACGGGCCAGCTCGTGACCACGACCGATGAGATCCCCCAGCTGCCTTTCTCGAGCTTCAAGCTGCACTTCCGCGAAGGGGCGAGATCGCCCCTGGTCAGCCCGCCGAGCTGCGATGCCGACCCCTCGACCCCCGGCAACGACCCCTACACCGTCGAGGCGGAGCTGACCCCGTGGGCGGGGGGCGCGCCGGTCACGGCGACCTCCAGCTTCGAGGTAATCACCGGCCCGGGGGAGTCGCCCTGTCCGAGCGGCGGCGCCCCGCCCTTTGACCCGGGCTTCGAAGGAGGCACCCAGAACAACCAAGCAGGATCCTTCTCCCCCGTATACATGCGCATAACCAGGCGCGACGGCGACCAGGACCTGACCAAGTTCTCCGCCGAGCTTCCTCCCGGGATGGTGGCGAAGCTGGCCGGCACCACGCAGTGCTCTGACGCGGCTATCGCCGAGACCAAGGTCAAGAGCGGTCGAGCGGAGCTTGCGTCGCCGAGCTGCCCGCAAAGCTCGGAGATCGGCCGCGTCCTCGCCGGAGCGGGAGTCGGCCCGGTCCTCACCTATGTCCCCGGCAGGATCTACCTCGCCGGCCCCTACCAGGGAGCACCGCTGAGCGTGATCGGAGTCGTGCCGGCTGTGGCCGGTCCCTTCGACGTCGGCACCGTGGTCACCCGCCAGGCCCTGCAGATCGACCCGCGTACCGCGGAAGTCAGGGTCGACGGCGACAGATCGGACCCGATCCCCCACATCCTCGCCGGGATCCCCTTGAAGGTGCGCGACATCAGGGTCTACGTCGACAAGCAGAACTTCACGATCAACCCGACCTCTTGTGAACCGTTCGCCTTGGAGGCCTCGCTATGGGGCGGGGGCAGTGAGGTCTTCAGCGTCCTTGACGACTCACCGTTTAGTCGCTCCTCGCGCTTTCAGGCGGCGGACTGCCAGGCGCTCGGTTTCAAGCCGCGGCTGTCCTTGAAGCTGAAGGGCGGAACCAAGCGAGGCGGCCACCCGGCCCTGACCGGCGCCTACCGGCCCCGCGGAGGCGACGCGAACCTCGCCGGCATGGTCCTGCGCCTGCCCCGCTCGGCCTTCTTAGACCAAGCCCACATCCGCACGATCTGCACCAGGGTCCAGTTCGCCGCCAAGAGCTGCCCGCCGGGAGCGATCTACGGCAAGGCCACCGCTTACACGCCGCTTGTTCGATCAGCCACTGACGGGCCCGGTCTACCTCGCTCCTCAAACCACAACCTGCCCGACTTCGTCGCCGACCTGCACGGTCTGATCGACGTCGAAGCGGTCGCCCGCATCGACTCCCAAAAAGGCGGCATCAGGGCGACCTTCGAGGACGTCCCTGACGCCCCGCTGACCAAAGTCGTGGTCCAGATGCAGGGCGCCAAGAAGGGCCTGATCATCAACAGCCGCGACCTCTGCGGGGCCAAGAGCAGGGCCAATGCGGAGCTCAGCGGGCATAACGGCAAGGCGGCGAGGAGCAGGCCGGTGATGGAGGCCGGCTGCGGGAGAGGGAGCAAGGCAAAGCGTGTTGGCCGTTAGAGCCAAAGGCGCCGTGCCGGGCGCCCGAGTGGGTCTCGGCGTGGTCTTGGCCGCCTGGCCCTGCTCGCCCTGCTGCCGACCGGCGCTTCAGGTGCTGTTCCCGACACGCTCTGGAACAGTTGTGAGACCGGTTCGGGGGCGGGGCAGTGCAACATCCCCCGCGGCATCGCCGCCGATCCCACCAGCGGCAACGTCTACGTCGCCGACCAGGAGAACCGCCGCATCAGACGAGTTCACGATCTGGGGCGTCTTCGTCAAGGCCTGGGGTTGGGGCGTGCGCAACGGCGATCCCGAGCTGCAGACCTGTACGGCGCAGACGGGGTGCTTAGCAGGACTGGCAGGCGCGGCGACGGGACGGCTGAGCCTTGCCTTTGGTGTCGCGGTGGACAGCGCCGGAGACGTCTACGTCGTCGACCGGATAAACCAGCGCGTACAGAAGTTCGATCCCAACGCCGGCCCAGACGAAGACGAAGCCGAGTTCCTGCTCGCCTTCGGCGGCGAAGTCAACAAGACCAAAACCGAAGAAGTCGGCTCGACTGAGGCCGAACGCAACCTCTGCACCGCCGCCTCGGGAGACGTCTGCCAGGCCGGCACCAAAGGCGCCGGCGACGGCCAGTTCGGCAACTGGGCCCCCGTCAGCGCCTACATCGCCGTGGGCCCGAACGACGAGGTCTACGTCGGCGATGAGAACCGGATCCAGCGCTTCAACACAGGTGGCGATTACGTCGAGAGCATTGCGCTGCCCGGCGAGACGGTGCAGTCGCTGGCGGTCGACACCAGCGGCGGGGTGAACAACGGCAACCTCTACGTCGCGCGCTGCGACCTCGCAAGACTTTTGTGTTCAGGGCCACTCCATCCCCGGCTCGAAACCCGACGTGTTGAAGCTGAGCCCGGCGGGGGCCGTGCTCGGTATCGCTGGCGGTGCCCGATCCGCAGGCGCTCGCGGTCGATGTGGACGGCAAC
Source organism: uncultured Solirubrobacterales bacterium (assembly GCA_963718755.1). Lineage (GTDB taxonomy): Bacteria > Actinomycetota > Thermoleophilia > Solirubrobacterales > 70-9 > VRUE01. The sequence continues at coordinate 1,255,441 of OY970376.1, read as the reverse complement.
GTCTACGCGATCGACGGGGCGAAGCTCGAGGACGTGATTCAGGATGGAGATCCACAAGTTCGGCCCGGCCGGCAACGAGCTGCCTGGATTCCCCTTCCTTCGACGGCTCTCGACCGCTCGATCGGGATCGCGACGAGCTCGGCCTGCGGGATCGACGGCGCCGACTTCTACGTCTCGAACTTCTAGCTCTCAAACAACAACAGCTACGTCCGCGCCTACGGCCCCCCGCCCGACCCGGCGCTCTGCCCGCCGCCGCCGGTCCCACCCAGCATCGAGGCCCAGTACGCGGCCTCGGTGCAGAGCAAGGGCGCCACGCTGAAGGCGGAGATCAGCCCCGAATTCTGGCCCGATGCGACCTACTATCTTCAGTACGGGACCGGCAAATGCTCTGAAGGGGGCTGCGACAAAGAGCAGCCGCTTGCGCCCGGCTCGAAACTGACCAGCCAGGTCGCAAACAAAGCGATCACCACCGCCGGGGTCTTCCTCGACGGGCTCGAGCCCGCGACGACCTACCACTACCGCTTCGCCGCCGAGAGCTCGGGCGGAGGCCCGGTCTTCGGCGTCGGCGGCGAAGAGGGCATCGACGGCGGGGAAGGAACCTTCACCACCTTCCCGGCCCAGACGCTGAAGACCGACTGCCCAAACCAGGCCTTCCGCACCGAAGCCTCGGCAAAGCTTCCCGACTGCCGCGCTTATGAGATGGTCAGCCCGGTTGACAAAAACGGCGGCGACGTCGCAACTGGGTCGATCGCCAAGGCCTTCACCGCTCCCAACAAGAGCTCGGCCGACGGCGAAAGACTTGCCTTCAGCTCGATCCGCGCCTTCGCGAACCCCGATGCCGCGCCGCTGACCAAACAGTTCCTCTCGGCCCGCGGAGCAAACGGCTGGTCTGCTTCGTCGATCTCACCGCCGCGCACCGGCTTCCCGATCTGGCCGCCGGGCTTCACCGGCCAGTTCAAGGCCTTTGACGACGACCTCTGCGGCGGCTGGTTCATTCAGGATTCCGACCTCGCCCTGGCGCCAGGAGCCCCAGCGGGAGTCGCCAGCATCTACCGCCGCGACTACTGCGACCCAGAAGCGAATTATGAGCTGCTGACCCCCGTCGACCCACCGGGCTTCGGCTTCGAAGCGGGCGAGAAGAAACCGGAATTCTACGTCCCCAACCCGCAGGGCTTCTCAGCCGACCAGGCCCACACGGTCTTCCGCGCCCCCGCGGCGCTGGCCGAAGGTGCCTGCGCGACCGTGGGGATCAACCAGGTCTACCTGAGCTCCAGGGAAGGGCCGCTGCGTCTGATCAGCGCCCTGCCCAACGGCAACGGGACCTGCACCAACTCGACCGCCGGCACCTTCGAGGACTCGACCGACGGCTTTCGCGAGTCGAACATGGCCGGCGCGGTCTCTGAGGACGGCTCGCGGGTGTTTTGGACCGACTCGCTGGATAGCCAGACCGTCATCGAAGACAGCGTCCCCGGTCTCGGCCCCGGCAACCTCTACCTGCGCCAGAACGCGGCCGAGGAACAGAGCCCGGTCGCATCGGGCAGCTGCACCGACCCCGCCCTGGCCTGCACGGTTGCGATCTCCAAAAGCGGCGCGGCTCGCTTCTGGGGCGCAAACCCGCAGGGCACGACCGCGATCTATGGCGTTAGGGAAGACATCACCAACGAAGAGCTCTTCGAATACGACCTCGAGGAAGCCAAATCCAAATCGATCGCCAAACATGTGACAGGAGTCCGGCCGGGATCAGCGAGGACGCCTCGCGCGTCTACTTCGTCTCAACCGAGGTGCTGAGCGGCGAAGGGGAAAACAGCGAGGGCGGCAAAGCCCAAGCGGGGGAGCGCAACATCTATCTCTACGAAGCGGGCGCCGGCATCGTCTTCGTGGCGAGGGCCTCGAGCCTCGATTCCCTTGCCGACCGCGAGCCCTCCTCGCGTCGCTCGCGCGTCAGCCCGGACGGCCTGCACCTGGCCTTCGCCTCCTCGGCTCCGCTGACGAGCTACGACAACAAGGACGCCTCCAGCGGGAAACCGGCAGCCGAGGTCTACCTCTACGACGCCGACGGCAGCGGCGGCCCCGGAGAGCTGCGCTGCATCTCCTGCAACCCGAGCGGGGCACGGCCGCACGGGCGGAACCTGGGCGACTCCGTTTCGCCGCGTTGGACCGCCGCCACGATCCCCGGCTGGAATGAACAGCTGCGCCCGACGCGGCTGCTCTCAGCCGACGGCAACCGACTCTTCTTCGAAAGCTACGACGACCTATTGCCCCGCGACTCAAACGGGCGCACCGACGTCTACGGGTGGGAGCGGGCTTCTGACGAGGAAGCCTGCGCCAAAGCCGGAGCAGACCTCTACGTGCAGAGCGCCGGCGGCTGCCTCAGCCTGATCTCGAGCGGCCAGAGCCTCGGCGACTCCGAATTGATCGACGTCGGTGCGAGCGGCCGCGACGTCTTCTTCACCACCGCCGCCAGCCTGCTGCCCCAGGACCCCGGTCTGGTCGATGTCTACGACGCACGGATCGGCGGCGGCTACCCGCCGCCGCCGAAACCTCCGGCGGTCTGCGAAGGCGACGCCTGCCAGGGGCCGGTATCTGCGCCAAGCGATCCGACCCCAGCCTCCGCCGCCTTCGAGGGAGCGGGGAATCTCAAGCAGAGCGGCTCGCCGCGGTGTCCGAAGGGCAAGCGCAAGGCGCGCCGGGACGGCAAGACCCGGTGCGTGCCGAGGAAACGGGAGAAGCAAGCAGATCGCAAACGAGCTACCCACAAGCGAGCGAACGACAAGCGGAGGGCGGAACGATGAGGCGCCTCACGGTGAAGGCCAGTTGCGGGAAGAAGCGCGCACGCGGTTAGCCCGTCGCCTGCGCTCCCGCCATGAGGAGATCGAGCAGGCGGCGCTGACGAGGGTCTACGCCGTCTCCGATCCCATGGAGATCGCAGACCCCGAGTACAAGGAAGGCCTGCCGGCGGCGGTCTCGGCGGCCCTTGGATACGGCATCGCCGCCTTCGAGTGCACAGAGGATCGTTCGCCGCCGACTCCCACCGAGCTGCTGAGCCAAGCGAGGCTTGCGGCAAGAAATCGAATCACCCTCGACGCGGTGATGCGCCGCTACATAGCCGGCTACACCGTCTTCGGCGACTTCCTGATCGAGGCCGCCGAAGAAGAGGGGATCTCGAGCAGCTCTTCCCTGAAGGCGCTCCTGCGCATACAGGCCGCCCTGCTCGACCGCCTGTTGAGCTCTGTCACAGACGAATACAACCGCGAGCAGGGACAGCACGGATCGACGACAGGGCGAAAGGCGGAGCAGGTGCGAAGGCTTCTCGTCGGGGAGCTGCTCGACGCGCCGGGGCTCGAATATGACTTCGGCGCTCACCACCTCGGGGTGATCGCAAGCGGGGACCGAGCAGCAAAGAACCTGCATGAGGCGTTGGCGGATCTCGATTGCCGTTCTCTCCTGGTTCCAGCGGGAGAGGAGGCGGCCTGGGCGTGGCTCGGCGCCCGCCGGAGGATCGACCCGGGCGAGGTCGAGGCTCGCCTGCGGGAATCCTCACTGCGCGTCGCGATCGGCGAGCCGGCAAAGGAGCTGTCGGGCTGGCGCCTCTCCCATCGGCAAGCCCAGGCGAGCATGCCCATTGCCCAGAGAGGGCCCGAGCGAGTCGTCTGCTATCGCGACGTGGCCCTTCTCGCTTCGATTCTCGGCGACGACCTTCTCGTCACCTCCCTGCACCAGATCTTCCTCGGTCCCCTGGAGAAGGAACGCGACGGCGGCGAGGCGGCCAAGAAGACCCTGCGCGCCTACTTCGCGGCAGCCCGCCATGTCTCATCCACCGCCGCCGCCCTGGGAATCAACCGCAACACGGTCTCCAAACGCCTCGCGGCGATAGAGCGAGCGATCGGCCGGCCGCTTGATTCCTGTGGGACGGAGCTCGAAGCGGCACTGCGGCTCGAAGATCTGCGTGGCGGCAGCAGCGCAGAGCCCCTTGCAGGCCGCCTAAGGATCGGCGGTCGATTAAGCACATTGCCACCTCGCAAGGTCACCTAAATCAGTCAGGCTGACGACACTCAGTGTCAACGCCCCGCCGGCTGGGAGGCCGCGGGGATTCGGGAGGGGAGAGTTCAATGCGGGTCGAGCCTCGTCGCAGATCTCAGCCGAGTGCCTTAATCGCTCTAAGTTCGATCGTCACGGTCGTGGCGCTTTTCCTCGCCTCTACTTCGACCACCGCACCTGCCTACGCGGATGGCGCCGGCGCAGCCGTGGCGCCCCTTCCCACGCAGGAACTCGCACCACTCTGCCGCACGAGCGGAAACCGGATCGTCGTCGTGTACGCGCACGACTCGGAGAGCACCGAGCCGGCGCCGGTGGAACTGATCCGCAGCATCATCAGGCGAACGAACTGGAAGATCTCCGACCAGTCCTCGCTCTCGAGCGGTGGGGCGCGCGCCGTGAAGATGGTGGTCGAGTGCAACTCCTCCGGCGCGATCCAGGTCTATGACCTCGAGGTCCCAGATTTCACGTCCGACACCGTTAAGGCCGCGCTCGACGCAGACCTCCTCGGTTACCCGACGAAAGCAGACCCGAACCCGAACGGCACCGAAGCCATCAAGTACCTGCTGCTCGGCCCAGAAGGTGGCCTTGACCGGAGCTACGGGCTGATCGCGGACGACTCATCCAAGAGCGTAGTCAACAAAAATGCCGTCAATACTGCCGTAGCGGTCATCGGCGGCGGGAAAACGAAGTGGGAAACGCATACCCCGATGCACGAGATGTTCCATACCTTTGGCGCCGTTCAGGGCTGGGCCGGGGAACTTGAAGGTGGCCTTCCGAAAGCAGGTCTGGAATCCATCGCCCCCTACTCCTCCTACCAGCGCCATTGTGTCGACGGCGCCGACATCATGTGCTACGACGACGGCGGTGGCCACGCACCCTGGGGCAACTACAGCAACTCATACTGCCCGGGCTCGTTCACCGGCGTGACCATACCGATCGACTGCGGCAAGGACACCTACTTCAACGCTGCGCCGGCGGCGGGAACCTGGCTGGCCACCCACTGGAACCTGGCCGGCCCGGAGAATCCCTTCCTCACGGTCGCGCCCACCCAGGCGCCGCAGGCAACCACGGCCGCGGCCACGAGCGTGGCCTCTGGCGGCGCGACGATGCAGGCCACGATCACCCCCAAAGCCGATTACGCGACCTACTACTTCGAATACGGGCCAACGACGTCCTATGGCACCAGCGTCCCGGTCCCGAGCGGGCGTGTGCCCGGCTTCGGCTCCGCCGCGGTCAACGTGAGCCAGGCCGTGGCGGGCTTGCCGGCGGGCACGACCTACCACTACCGTGTCGTCGCGGCCAACGACGTCGGCAGCGTCCAGGGAAGCGACAAAACCTTCACCACCAATCACGCCCCGGTGGCGGTCACCGAGCCGGCCGTCGTCGATCCAAGCAACCAGTCGAACGTGACCCTCGAGGGCAACGTCAACCCCAACGGCCTCAGCACCACCTACCAGTTCGAATACGGCACGACGACCGCGTACGGGCAGAAAGTGCCGGTACCGGCGAAAAACGTGACGACCGGGAAATCAGAAGGCGGACTCTGGCATGTCGAGGAGAAACTAACCGGCCTCAGCCCGAACACCACCTACCACGCCCGCCTGGTCGCAACCAACGCCGACGGGAGCGGGGACATCGGCAAAGACGTCTCCTTCACCACCGGGCTGCCAGATCCGGTGGTGCAGGCCGGACCGGCGACCGGCGTCACCGATAGAGCCGCGATGCTGACCGGCAGCATCGATACCCATGGGTATCAGACCAGCTATAGCGTCGAATACGGCACGACGACCGCCTACGGCCTTGAACTCGGCGGATACCTCCCAGACCCTACGGGAATCATTTCCATTGAACAGCAGGTGGAAGACCTCCAGCCGAACACCACCTACCACTACCGGATCAGCGCGGCCAACCTGGAGCAGTCGAGTCTGAACATAGTGGCGGGTGAAGACAGAACCTTCACCACGGGCCCGCCTCGCCCTCTGGCCGTGCTCGAAGCCGCCACCGGCGTCGAAGGCGACGACGCGATCCTGCACGGAACCGTCAACCCCGAAGGTCTGGCGAGCACCTACCACTTCGAGTACGTGCCCGACGCCACTTTCCAGGCAGATCAGCCCAACGGCTTTGCCAACGCGACCAGCACCGCCTCCAAATCTGCCGGGTCGGGATCGAGCAACGTTGCCGTGAGCGAAGCGCTGACGGGGCTCACTCCGAATACGACCTATCACGTCCGCCTCGTGGCGACGAACGCGAACGGAACCACGTACTCGAAAGCGAGCACGTTCATCGCACCTGCTCCGCAGGTCGCAATCGAAGCCGCCACCGGCGTCGAAGGCGACGACGCGATCCTGCACGGAACCGTCAACCCCGAAGGTCTGGCGAGCACCTACCACTTCGAGTACGTGCCCGACGCCACTTTCCAGGCAGATCAGCCCAACGGCTTTGTCCACGCGACCAGCACCGCCTCCAAATCGGCAGGGTCGGGATCGAGCAGCGTTGCCGTGAGCGAGGCGATCAGCGGTCTTTCCACGAATACGACCTATCACTTCCGGCTCGTGGCGACGAACGCGAACGGAACTTCCTACTCAGACCCCAAAACCCTGATCATCCCCGCCTGGATCGCCCAGAGCACCCCCAACCCCGTTCCCTATGACCACAGCCTGCTCGAAGACGCCTCCTGCACCTCCGCCACCTCCTGCGTGGCGGTCGGCAACGACGACTACCGCGGGACCGGCTTCGTGCAGACCTGGGACGGGACCAGCTGGAGCATCCTGCAGACCCTCGACAACGCCAGCTTCAGCGGCGTCTCCTGCTCGGGCAACGCCTGCCTGATCACCGGCTCCAAGCGCATGGGCGAACTGGGGGCAACCTGGAGGCTGCCGAAAATCCTCGGCGGCAAATTCTGGGGCACGGTCAACCAGCTGACCACGCCCACCCCCGAAGGAGTGAGCACGGTCACGCTCGAAGACGTCTCCTGCAGCGCCGAAACGGCCTGCACGGCGGTGGGCTACCACTCCGCAGGCACCCTGGCGATGCGCTGGAACGGCACCGCCTGGACGATCCAGACGACCCCCAGCCCAAGCGGCGGCGAAGGCAGCGGCGGCAGGCTGCTCGCGGTGTCCTGTCCGACCTCCACCTCCTGCACGGCGGTGGGATCGAGATCCTCGAGCGGCATCCAGACCTTCTCGGAGCGCTGGAACGGCAGCGCCTGGTCGATCGCCTCGGTGCCTAAACCGGCGGTCTCGGCCGAAGGCCGGCTCGAAGACGTCTCCTGTGCCAGCACCAGCGCCTGCATGGCTGTCGGCTGGTTCAAGGAAAGCACCAACATCGCCACTCCGCGCAAGGGCCTCTCGGTGAGCTGGAACACCAGCGCCTGGTCGACGGTCGCCACCGCCGTCCCCAGCGGAGCCGAAAACGGCGTCACCCTGACCGGCATCTCGTGCACGGCGGCCAACGCCTGCACGGCTGTCGGGCGCACCGGCGGCGTGGCGCCGGCGTTCCCAGTCGAATCGACCGTGGCAGAGGTATGGAACGGCAGCGCCTGGGCGGTGCAGAGCACCGTCAACCCGCTGGCCTACTCGCGCCTCAGCGCCGTCTCCTGCACCTCATCGAGCGCCTGCACGGCGGTCGGCCAGAAGCGGCCGGGAAACTACAGCGCCGGGACGCAGACCTTGGTGGAGCGGTGGGACGGAAGCTCCTGGTCAACCCAGGCCACCCCCAACCCCATTCCCTATGACCACAGCCTGCTCGAGGACACCTCCTGTCTCTCCGCCACCTCCTGCGTCGCGGTCGGCAACGACGACTACCGCGGGACCGGCTTCGTGCAGACCTGGGACGGGACCAGCTGGAGCATCCTGCAGACCCTCGACGACGCACGTTTCACTGCCGTCTCCTGCTCGGGCAATACCTGCCTGATCACCGGCTCCAGGCGCGCAAGCGGCCTGGGGGCCACCTGGAAGCTGCCGAAAATCCTCAGCGGCAAATTCTGGGGCACGGTCAACCAGCTGACCACGCCCACCCCCGCGGGTGTGAGCACCGTCATCCTCGAAGACGTCTCCTGCAGCGCCGAAACGGCCTGCACGGCGGTGGGCCACTACTACTTCGATGCCCCCCCGTACACGTACGTTCCCCTGGCGATGCGCTGGAACGGCACCGCCTGGACGATCCAGACGACCCCCAACCCAAGCGGCGGCGAAGGCGACAGCGGCAAACTGCTCGCGGTCTCCTGCCCGACCTCGACCTCCTGCACCGCGGTGGGCTCGAGATCCTCGAGCGGCATCCAGACCTTCTCTGAGCGCTGGAACGGCACGACCTGGTCGATCGCCTCGGTGCCCAAACCGGCGGGCTCGGTCGAAGGCCGGCTCGAAGGCGTCTCCTGCGCCACCGCAGCGCCTGCATGGCGGTGGGCTGGTTCAGGGAAAGCACCAGCATCGCCACACCGCGCAAGGGCCTCTCGGTGAGCTGGAGCACCAGCGCCTGGTCGACGGTCGCCACCGCCGTCCCCAGCGGCGCCGAAGACGGCGTCACCCTGACCGGCGTCTCCTGCACGGCGGCCAACGCCTGCTCTGCGGTCGGGCGCACCGGCGGCGTAACGGGGATCCCAGCCGAATCGACCCTGGCAGAGGTCTGGAACGGCAGCGCCTGGGCGGTGCAGAGCACCGTCAACCCGCTCGCCTACTCGCGCCTCAACGCGGTCTCCTGCACCTCGCCGAGCGCCTGCACGGCGGTCGGGCCAGAAGCGGCCGGAAAACTACAGCGCCGGGACGCAGACGCTGGCGGAGCGGTGGGGCTAGGTGGCCGCGGTGGTCGCTCGAAACGCGCTCGGCGCCCGACTCGCCTACTCCCCTACCTAGGCTGTCGCTCCGCGCCGGAATTGCTTGGACCTCCGGCGGATGCCGCTGACGATCTCCTCGACCAATGGCTCTGCGTAGTCACGCCGCCTGGCCAGTGCTTCGGCGGCATCGAGCACCTGTTCGACGAAAGGCTCCATGCGCTGGGTCAGGAAACGGGGGGCGAAGCCGACATCGGGGGCAAGCTGGGTCCAGGCCTGACTGTCGACGTCATCCAATCTGGCCGCACCATCGATCGACATCGCCAGGCGCTTGGTGAGCTCCTCATACACCGCGGTGGAAAGCAGGTCGTAGAGGGGAGCGAGGCTCGGCGCCGGTGAGTCGTAGAGCAGCGAGTAGTTCTTGCCGTGCGCGTCGCAGTTGCCGATCAGGACATTGAAGACGAGCGCCAGCCAGAGCTGCTGGCGATCCCGCACGGGAGCGCTCGACTCTTCGTCGATCAAGCTCATCGCGTCGGGAGCGCTGGGCCCGCCTTCGTGCTGGTACTTCTCTACGTGGAGCTTGCCGAGCGCCTGGCAGAAGTCCTCCTGGTGGAGCCGGCGGATCGGCTCCTGCGTCACGTCACGGTCATAGCGAGCGACGATCAAGAACGGCAGGCCCGAGGTCGTTTCAGCGCGCTCAACCTGGGCGACCTGCAGGCCGACCTCCTCGGCGAGTCGCATGTAGAAGAACTCGTTCGCCACCAGGCCGGGGAACCGGTCCGGCTCCGGCTTGAGGATGTGGGTGGTGGGGCGCTCTGAGCCGTGTGGCAGTGCAAAGCCGCCGTCGACCCCGACCACCGGCAGCTTGCTCTGGGCCCCCGCGAGGGACATGCGTACCTCGCCCTCATCATCAACTGCAAGGGGGCGTTTGGGCAGCTGCGCGAGGAGCTCATCGAGCTTTTCAGGCGAGAGGATCTCGAGCCCGACCGTTTCGGGCTCCTCGGCGCCGCCCGCCGGCAGGAGAGTGACCGCGCCAGCGACGTCGCCACCGAAACGCTCGAGCAGCTTGTAGTCATTGGCCGCCGAGATTCCGGTGGCCAGAGCGATCTGCTTGCGGACATCCTCCTCGGGCAGCAGGTTTCCGAAGAAGGCGAGGCAGTCGCGGTGTGGATATGCCTCGGTCCTCAGAGGGAGCTTCACCGAGAGCGGCGGCCCTTCTGTCTCGACGTAGGACCCGTCGTAGCGGAACTGGAGGTTGCCGTTGTCCTTGCGGAGCAGGACGCCGGCGAGCCTGCCGCCGAGATGAACGTCAAGAGCCGGCTTCGCCACGCGCCTCGACTCCGACGTTCAGCCCGAGCGCGCGCGCCGCATTCAGCGCGATGTCAAGCCTGACGGTCTCCTTGCCGCCCTCCAACTGACCAATGACCTTGCGGTTGACGCCGATCGACAGGGCCAGGTCGTCTTGGGTGATGCCCAGGGCGCTTCGGCGCCTGCGAATTGCCGCGCCCAGGGCGGAGGGAGATTCGGTGCGCTCCATGGGAGCAGGGTAGCGCAGATGAGACCGATCGATCCCATTTCCCTCGATCGGGTCCGATCCTGCCGTAATGCGACCGATCAGTCTCGTTACCCGCCCCCGGCTCCGATAAGCGCCTGTAGATGAGACCGATCAATCCCAGGCAGGCAGGCCCACTGGGTAGATTTGCGCGACTGTGATTGCAAAGGCTCGACTCCCATGGATAGCAGCGCTTGTCTGCGTCGCTGCCGCGACGGGGTGCGAGGACGCCGCCTTCGACGTGGAGCATCCGCAGAAGGCAGCGGCTTTGAGCAAGGAAAATGCTGCAAACCGCCGCGTGGCGCACGGCAAGGCCATGGTGGCCATCAAGGAGCTTCGGCTCCTGATAGGGGCTGCTCGCCGGCCGACGGCGACTTGCCACGCTGAAATCCATCGGCCGGCTCAGCGCCAGCTGGGAGTTCTACCCGTGGCCTGCGCCGACTTTGAACAGCGATGGCCACTTCGCGTTCAGTATGGATTTTTGCGCTGCGATCCCAAAGGCCGGTACGCGAACAGAGAAGTGGTTTTCACGACGCCGGGCGGAAAGGATTACGCCGCGAGTGTGGGCGCTCGCATGGTCGGATACCCGAGGATCACTCCTCTCTTTAGGCGGAGCGCCGGACCTAGGTACGAGAGCACCCTGACTAAGGCGGGCTTGGCCCTTTGCGAGTAGCGCTGGTGCGCGGCGCACCGGCTACCTGCCCGATCCGCAATGACCAGCTTCTAGCGGCCCAGACCTTCAGCCGTCATTTGGCTTATCCAAACGGTTTCGCTAACGCCCCGAGCTGGATTCGAACCAGCGGCCTACTCCTTAGGAGGGAGTCGCTCTATCCAGCTGAGCTATCGGGGCTTGGACTGCGGATTGTCTCACTCCCGGTTCGCGATCAGCTCTTGGCACCAGCGGACCGCTGAGTTGGCGACAGCGATCGCTCGCTTGCGATCCAGCGCCTCTATTGGTGCGTCGTCATAGCGAAATTCGGCGGCCCAGGGTAAGCCAGGACGCCGATTCGAGTTCCGGTCCCATGGCGATTGAGTGCTTGCCGGCCAGCACGAGCAGGTATTCGAGATCGTGCGTCTTCGGAAGTCGGCGCCCACCAGTATCAGAGCGACCTTCACGGCCTTCTCGACGGCTTGCTGTGCGTGAAACCCCACAGGGCGATCGTCCATCTCCGGATCGGGAGCGAGCTTCTCGGCAGTCGCCAGGTCGATCTCCGCGAGCCGAGCGAGGGACCTCGCGACCTTCGATCTGCTCAGGCGTGAGCAAGGACGCGACCGTCGCGCAGCGCGTGATGGACCATCGTTCCCGGCACCTTTGCGCGCCGCTCAGCACGCTTCTCGTCTAGGACGACGATGTCCACTGGCGCCGGGAAGTCTCTGAGGGTGCGCCGTAGACGCTCCCACTCCTCGAGGCGGTTCTCCACAACAGGCTCAATGACGAGGAAGTCGACATCGCCATCCGCTCTCGCTTCTCCGCGTGCGTGAGAGCCGAAGAGAATCACCTTCGACTCCGCGCCGGCGGTTTCCGCCAGCAGCTTCCCTGCCTGGTCGATCAGGTCGCGAGAAACCATGCGGACAAGGTATCGGAGCGAGTCGCCGACAATGCAATCCATTGGGCAGCGGCTGCCCCAATCCCGGTCAATCGTGCGTAATCGAACTAATCCGCAATCGCAAGATGCCTTGCCGGTTCGGCTCTGTAGCAGTGAAAGACGCTACTCCTCGACTTCGCTTGGGAGGGAGTCGCTCTATCCAGCTGAGCTATCGGGGCTGATCGAAGGCTGGCTCGGTCAAGTGCGGCGAGCAGCGCCGGTGAACCGCATCAGCTGAGGGCTGAGGGCGATTCCCTCCGCCAAGTTAACCCTCATCGGACGTTCCCCGTCCTTGCGCAGTCGTGTAGGCGGACTGCCTCCGCCTCCGAGGCGGCGTCCTTCGCCTTGGCAGCATCCCGGGTAGAGGCCATAGGCACACGGTATCGGAGCGGCTGGCGAAATCCGGGATTACCGGCAGGTAGGGTCGATTTCGCTTTGGGACTGATTACGGGCCGATTTCGCAGGCGGGCATCGGGCCATTTCGCCGGTGAAACGGTGCTGCGTGAAGACGACGCCAACAGCTTCGGGGTGGAGTCGGCGGGGAAGTGGCAGGTGCGGGGGAACGGCAACCTGGCGTTGACCGAGCACGAGCTGCTGTTCGCGCAGTGGGTGCCGAATCGGGTGGTGCGGATTCCGCGCAACTCGATCGTCGAGGTGACGACGGCGCGCTCGCACCTGGGCAAGACGGTCTTCAGGGATCTGTTGAAGGTCGTCTGGACGACCGAGCTCGGCAGGTGGGACTCGATCGCGCTCTGGGTCAAGGACCTCGACGGCTGGCTCGAGGCACTCGAGGCCTGACCTCTGGCCTGTCCACGGCTAGGATCGCTTGGGTGGAGCTGGGTGGGGACACCAAGGCGGTCTTGCTGTCGGCAGCGGCGATGTTCCTCTGGGCGCTCCTGCTCGGTATCTGGAAGTACCGCCAGATGGTCACCTCGCCCGACGGCCTCGCCCATCCCTACGTCGACACCGCCCACCGCGCGGCCCTGCTCTACAGCTTCGCGCTGCTGCTCGTCGCCACGTTCGTCGAGCTGAGCGGCTGGAGCACGTTGGTCAACCTGCTCGCCGCGGGGGCGATGGGCTTCTACTTCTACGCGGCGGTTGCCGGCTACCTCCTGCACGGTTGGAGGCGCGACACCGAGAATCAGTTCCACCCGCCCGGCCGCGGCTTACACCCCTTCATGGTGACCTTGATCGCCGCCGAGATCGGCGGCTGGCTGGTGCTGATCGCGGGCTTCCTCGACGCGCAGGTTCTCTGATGGACGCCGATGCCGTCGAGATCCGTGTGGTCGGTTGCCTGCTGGAGAAGCAGCGGACTACGCCGGACGCCTACCCGCTCTCGCTGAACGCGCTGCGGCTCGCCTGCAACCAGGCGACCAACCGCGAACCCGTCGTCGATTACGACGAGGCGACGGTGGTCGAGGCGCTGCGGCGCACCGCGCTGCGCGGCTGGACGCGGCTCGCCAGCGGCGCCGGCAGCCGGGCGCGCAAGTACCGGCATCTGCTCGACGAGGCACTCGACGCCGATCCCGCCGAACTGGCTTTGCTCGCGGTGCTGATGCTTCGTGGCACGCAGACGCCAGGTGAGCTGAAGCAACGTTCAGATCGGCTGCACGCGTTCGCTGAGCTGGGCGCCGTTCACGAGACGCTTGAGAAGCTGGTCGAGCGTGGCTACGTCGAACGTCTCCCGCGCCGCCCGGGCCAAAAGGAGGAGCGCTATACGCAGTTGTTGGGCGGTGAGGGCGAGGCACCATCCGGGGCGGGGCCGGAGGCCGCCGATTCATCCGCCGGCGCCCCGGCGCCGCCGGCCCCCTCTGCCGAGGAGGATCGGCTTGAACGCCTCGAGCGAGAGCTGAGCGATCTGCGCGAGCAGGTACGGCAGCTGCGTGAGGCCCTCGGCGAGCCCAGCTCGCCTCAGGCGTAGAGGCTCTCGCTGGCCAGCTCCTGCGCCCGCGGGCCCCAGAGCTTGACCTCCATGAAGATGTCATCGCCGTAGCCCTTCAGGGCGTCGAGCGCGATCAGCGTGAAGCGTTCGTTGGAGACGACTTCCTGGTCGACGGTCTCGAAGTCCAGCACCGCGGTGGCGGCGACTGCGCCGCGGACGAGCGGTCGTCCCCAGACCAGGGTGACGTCACCCGCGCGGCCGTTCTCGCCGCGCCAGCGGCCGATCACGTCGTCGTTGATGTCGATGCTCCAGCCGGCGTTGTCCTCGGCGAGGACGTCGGTGAAGTCGGCGGCGGCGCGGAAGTCCGCCGGCTCCCCGCCGTCCTGCTGGACGTAGGAGACGTGGCCGAACAGCTCCAGGGCGCCTTCGGGGCCGCTGGTCCGGGCAGTGGCGGGAACCCATACCCGACCGCCCCAGGCGCGCTCCGGGAACCACTCGACCTCGCTGGGGATCTCGACGCCGTCGGGCAGGTCGTCGATCTGTTTGCCGGCGTTGCCGAACTCCCCGGTGAGCTTCTCCGCGAAGCGGCCGTGGGGAATTCCCTCCTGGGTCGAGTCGGCGATGAAGCGGGGGATCGGGCGTGGGTCGGGCGGCATCAGAGGCACTCCCGCAGATCGGCGGCCGCCCGCTCCGGCGGGTAGATGTTGATGTCTACGCCGGTGCCCAGCTCGAACCCGGCCTTGGTGGTGAGCCGCGGCGCGATGTCGACGTGCCAGTGGAAGCTGTCGCTGCCGCGCGGCGCCGTGGCGACCCAGAGGTTGAGCTCGGGCGGGCCGTCGAAGCGCGCGGCGAGGACCTGCATCGCGGTGCGGAGCATTGCCCCGCCCGCCGTGTCGTCCTCGAACCGCGCGGCCTCCCGGCGCGGAACCACGCGCAGCTCGTAGGGGGAGCGGGAGGCCCAGGGGCAGATCAGCGCCGCCTCATCGTCGATTGCGACCAGGCGCTCGCGGCGGCGCACCTCCTCGACCAGGACATCGCTGAGCAGGCTGCCGCCGGCGGTGCGTTCTCTGTATGCGCCAGCCCGTTCGCGCTCCCGAGCGACTGCCGCCGGCACGAATTGGAGCGCGTAGAGCTGGGCGTGCGTGTGGGGCAGCGAGGCACCCGCCCCGGCGCCCTCGTTGACGACCAGCTGCACGTAGGCAGCATCGGAGTGGGCGCGCATCCGCTCGCGCCAGGTGGCGATCGCGCCGAGAAACCGCCCCTCGCTCAGCTCAGCCATCGCCGTAGCGTGCTCGGGGGCGTTGACGATCACCTCGTGGCCGCCGACCGCCGGCCGGGAGGCAAAGAGGTCGGGCTCGCCGGCACGGCGCGACTCCAGCAGCGGGTCGCCGGAGCTGGCGAAGGCGCCAGCTCCGCTGCCGGTTGGGCTCGGCTCGTCGCCCTCATCGCGTGGTTCCTTATTAGCCCCCTGGGTGATTAAGGAACCACGCGGTGGATCGGCCAGCGCCGGGTAGAGGTTGGGCACCACCCGGCTGGTCCAGCCCGGCGTGTCCGGCTCGCCGCCGTCTGGGCGCACCGCGTATATCTCCGGCGGCGTCTTCTCCTCGCGCCCCTCGCAGAAGGGGCAGCTCTCAGCGCCCTTCTCGTCCTGCTCCGCCCGTTTGAATCCGTGCGGGCGGTCGGCGCGAGCGGGCGCGAGGATCGTCGGCAGCCCGATCAGCTGGTCGATGCGAATCTCGGGCGAGCTCAGGGCTAGATCCGCGAAGGAGGAAGGTCGTCTGCGTCCGGCTCGGGCGCGTCGGGAGGTGGCGGCGGAGCGGGTCGCGGCCCGGTTTTCGGCGGCGTTTTCCGCTCGGTCGCGGTCAGGAACGGCTCGAGGACGTCCATCGGCAGCGGGAAGACGATCGTCGTGTTCTGGTTGCTGCCGATCTCGAGCAGGGTCTGCAGGTAGCGCAGCTGCAGCGACGCGGGGTTGGTGCTGATGATGTCGGCCGCGTCGGTGAGCTTCTGCGCCGCCTGGTACTCGCCCTCGGAGTTGATGATCTTCGCCCGCCGCTCGCGCTCGGCCTCGGCCTGGCGCGCCATCGCCCGCTGCATCTGCTCGGGGATCTCGACGTCCTTGATCTCGACCGCGGTCACCTTGACGCCCCAGGGCTCGGTCGACTCGTCGATGATCGTCTGCAGCTCTTCGTTGAGCCGCTCGCGCTCGGAGAGCAGCTGGTCGAGCTCGGCCTTGCCGAGCACCGACCGCAGTGCCGTCTGCGCGATCTGCGAGGTGGCGAGCAGGTAGTTCTCGACCTCGACTATCGCCCGGTTCTGGTCGACCACGCGGAAGTAGGCGACGGCGTTGACGCTGGAGGGGACGTTGTCGCGAGTGATCACCTCCTGCGGCGGGATGTTGAGCGTGACAGTGCGCAGATCGACCCGTTCCATCCGGTCGACCAGCGGGATCAGCAGGATCAGACCGGGCCCCTTGGTGGCGATCAGCCGCCCAAGGCGGAATATGACCCCCCGCTCGTACTCGCGCAGGATCCGCACGGAAGAGCCGAGCAGGATCGCACCGAAGAACAAGAGGACCAGGAAAACTCCGACCGCGATGTCCATCAGCTCGCTGCTCCCTTCTCGGCGCCGGCAGGTGACGACTCGGGCCGGACCATAAGCGTCAGGCCCTCGATCGCCTCGACCGTGACTCTATCCCCCGGGCGCAGCGGCCCTCCGTCGCCGGTCAGCCGTGCGCGCCACAGGGCACCCTCGATCCAGACCTGGCCCTCGGGGTCGAGCGAGGAGCGAACCTCAGCCGGGGCGCCGATCAGCTCCTCGTGGCCGGCGCGGACCGGCTGCTCGCGGTGCGCGGCCAATACTTTCCGAGTGATGACGTAGAAGCTGATCCCGGAGAGGATCCCGAGCGTGACCAGCGCCGGACCGGCCCAGTCGGCGGCGGTCGCGTCCGATTCAGCGGTGAGGGCGATCACGCCGCCGGCCACGAGTCCGAGCGCGCCCAGCACGGCGAGCACGCCGCCGGTTGGCAGCAGCAGCTCCGCGACTAGAAGCGCCACCCCGAGCAAAGCGATCAGGACGTAGAGGTCCATGCTTCGATTATCCGCTTTCGCTGGACCCGTCGCCAAAGGCGAAGCGCTCGATGTCCGCCTTCAGCTCCTCGTAGTCGTCATACGGACCCTGTTTGAGATAGACGAGCTCGCCGTCCCGGTCATAGAAGGCGGTGTCGGGGAGGCCGACGGAGGCGCCGATCGAGTCGGCGACGTCTTTATCGGGATCGGTGTAGCTGGGGTAGGGGACCGGCTCCTCTTCCAAGAAGGTGCTTGCGTCGTCGTCGGAGTCCTCGCTGTCGATGCCGAGGAAGGCGACCCGCTTGCCGTACTTCGCCGCCGCCTGCTGGAAGTGGGGGAACTCCAAGCGGCAGGGCCCGCACCAGGAGGCCCAGACGTTGACAACCGCCGGGTAGCCGCGCAGCGCCGCGATCCGCTCTTCGTAGGCATCGACGCCGCCCGGCAGCAGCTCGTTCGACTGGCGGTACAGGGCCGCTAAAGGCGCCGGCGCTCCGGACAACGCCTTGGAGTAGTCGGGATGACCGCCACCGTTCTCGTCCTGCGAGGAGCCGCAGCCGCCGATCACCAGGGCCAATACGAAAAGTAGGAGGGGGAGTCGCGGTGGGCGCATCATCCGCGACTGCGGGCATCGGAATCATTCATCTGGCTTCCCTGTTTACAATACGTATGTCCGGTTCGCCGTATGCGAGCCGCTCGAGTGCGCTGGGGGGAAGGAGAAGCCAACCTCCCGGCATCCTCGTCTAAGTCTTCCCGGCGGCACGCATTGCGTCGCTGCGGGAACGAAAGCGCACAAGCCTTCATGGCCAAGACCAGCGAAGTTGCCGCGTCAGCGGCAGTTCCCTCAGGCGCCGACATCGAGCGGGCGGCTGACTTTGCCCGCGAGCCGTTGCTGCTCGACGGCGAGGGGCCCGAGGCGCTGGCCCCTGGCACCGCCCGCCGGCGTGCCCTCGACCTGGCGCTGAAGGAGCTGGATGAAGGGGCGGAGGTGCCCTCGATCCAGTGGCGCCGCGACTTCTCGCTGCTGCTCGGGCTCGAGCGGTTGCTGGCCGACGAACCGCCGAAGCTGCGTGACGGCGCCGAACTCAACCCGCACCAAGTTGATGCCCTCTCGGGAACCCTGACCGAGTTGATGTCCGAGCAGCAGACGGCGGCTGAAAACGGCGACGTGCCCGTCGCCGCCGACGTCGCCGAGTCCGCCACCGATGGCAAGGATGCCGATGAGGACGCTGATGAGGAGGAGCCGGAGGAGCTGGCGCCGGACGAGGAGGAGCCGCAGGATTGGGAGGAAGAGCCGGCCGAAGAGGACGACGAGGAGGCCGTTGCCGAGGCCGCCGACGACCCCGGCGCTGCTCGCCGCTTCTGGTTCGAGCATGCGACCGGCGCCGGTAAGACCGTCGCCGCGGTCGGCTTTATCGACGCCACCCGCACCGGCGGCGTCCTCATCCTCACCCACCGTCGCAACCTGGTCGACCAGTTCATCGGCGAGATCTCCGACCGCGGCTACAAGGAGCGCCTGCGCCCGCCGCTGCTCGGCGATCGCGACGATGCCGAAGGTCCGGTCACGGTCGAGACCTACCAGTGGTTCGTGCGCAACCACAAGAAAGTCTCCGACGCGTACTCGATCGTGATCTGCGATGAGGCACACACCGCGCTGGGCGAGAAAACCAGCGCCTGCATCCGCGCCTGGACCGGTCCCGTCTTCATCGGCATGACCGCGACCGGGGCGCTGATCGCCCGCCACGTCGCCGACCTCTTCCCGACCCAGACCTCGCGCTTCGACCTCGCCCAGGCGGCACGTCGCGGCGTCATCGCGCCGCTGCGCTGCATGCGCATCCCGCCTGGGCCAGGGGTGCGGACGATCGCCAAGGTGCCGCTGCGAAAAGGCGAGGTCGATCAGGACTTCGACCAGGAGGAGCTGGCCGCGCTGCTCGACCAGGAGCCCTTCAACGTCGCCATCGCCGATCTCTACAAGACGCGCTTCTCGAAGACCCCCGGCGTCCTCTACACGGCGGGTGTCCAGCATGCGAAGAACGTCGCCAAAGCCTTCAAGGACACGGGGATCGTCGCCCGCGCCGTCTCCGGTGAGACGCCGAAGCGCGAACTGGCCGAGATCCTTGCCGCCTTCGAGCGCGGCGAGGTCGACGTGCTCTGCAACGCGATGCTTCTCGCTGAGGGCTGGAACTCGCCGCGGGCGACGATCTGCATGCACCTGGCGCCGACCGCCTCGCGCCGCATCTACCAGCAGCGGGTCGGTCGCGTCACCCGGCGGGCGCCGGGCAAGGAGGCCGGCCTCGTCATCGACTTCGTCCACCCGGCCACCACCCACGACGAGACGATCGTTACCCTGCACAGCCTGCTCGACCGCGACGTCTACCGCGGCGGCGCGATCGTGGTCGGGCCCGTGCGCCGCGGTCGCGGCCGGAGGGTGCGGGTCGAGCGGCGGATCGTCCCCGTCTCCGAGGATTCCGAACGCCGCACCCAGGTGCTCGAACGGGAGCTCTGGCGGATCGCGGTCGAGAACCTCGACTACCCCGAGCAGCACGCCTGGGCGGCGCTGGCCGGGGCGCGGGTCAACCCGCAGAACTGGCGCCGGGCGCGCTCGATGCTGCAGAACGACAGGACCAAAGAGCTGCGCCGCCGCTTCCTGCTCACCTGCGTGCAGCGCAACCGCAACTCGCAGCTACGGCTGAAAGCGCTTGCCGAGATCGCCGACCTGCGCGACCCCGACGCCTTCGACGACGCGATCGACATCGTCGGCACCTGGAGCCGCGACGACAAGCGGGCCGGGACCAAAACCCTGCTGCAGGCGCTGGTCGACAAACGAATCGGCCGCCGCGACCAAGCGCAGGCGTGGGTCTGGCGGCTCGCCTCCTACACCCGTGAGCTGCACGAAGAGTACGCCGTGCAGCGCTGGCCGGAGACGAAGCGACTGCTCGGTCTCCTGGTCAACTCCTCGGGCCGGGCGCACGGGCGCAACGCCCGTCGCCTCGTCCACGCCGCGCGCAAACAGGACCGCCGTTTGGCGGTGGCGTTGCTTGCCGGCGCGGTCTCGCACACGCCGGAAGGCGAGGAGGTGCTGCGCGGCGCGCGGATGCGGATGGCGCGGAAACCGTCTGCCACCGCGCGCGAGCTGCTGCGCAACTTCCCCAAAGGCGGCAAACGTCGTCGCAAACGCAAAAAGGGCAAGGGCGGCGCCCCGGAGGGTGAGGGAGAGAACGGGGCGAAACCGGCAAAACCGACGAAACGGCCGCGCCGGTCGCGATCGAAAAGCGCCGGGGGGAACGGATCGAAGCCGGACTCAGAGCCTGAGGTGGATCTCGCCGGCGCCGAGGACGACGCGGTCGTCGCCCGCAGCGACGACGACTAGGTCGCCC
Organism: uncultured Solirubrobacterales bacterium; assembly: GCA_963718755.1. Taxonomy (GTDB): domain Bacteria; phylum Actinomycetota; class Thermoleophilia; order Solirubrobacterales; family 70-9; genus VRUE01. Next base: position 1,235,173 of record OY970376.1, on the reverse strand, counting down.
GAGTCCTCGATTCCATCAACGACTCCGCTACCCCCGTCCCAGGAGATCTGACGACCGCGCAGCGCGTCGCGGGCGCGCCAGGCGCTCAGCGTTTCCTCATGGTTCGCATCGACCCAGCGGGTTAGGTGACAACTCAGGACTTTGGCTGCGGTGAGGGGGGTCGGGGTGTCCCTCCGGCTTGCTGGGTTTTTCGCCTGAGGCGCGGGAGGCTGTTCGAGGGCGTCGGTGGGGCGAAAAAGAGGACGCCGCTGCGCCGGAGGGACACCCCGACCCCCCTTGGTCGAGCCGAAGAGGGAGATCGCTGTGTCGCGGAGCTCGGGGGGAAACTCATCCGGGGCGATCGAGAGGTTTAGGCCGACGCCGATCACTGCCCAGCCGTCCTGGGGCTTTGCCTCGATCAAGATCCCCGCGAGCTTGCGGCCGTTGATCCAGATGTCGTTGGGCCACTTGATCTGGCACTCGATGCCGGGTGCGAGCTGCTCCGCTGCCTCGCACACTGCAAGTGGGACCGCGAGGGGCAGCAGTAGGTGGCGCTCGTCTAGGGGGCGCAGGATCGCTGAGTAGAGGAGGGCTTTGTTGGGGGGGGCGGTCCAGGTGCGGCCCTGGCGGCCGCGGCCGGCGGTCTGCTCGGCGGCGGTGACGACGGTGCCGCCGGGGGCGCCGGCCTCGACCAGCTCGCGGGCGCGGGCGTTGGTCGAGTCGGTGACGCGGAAGTGCCGGTGCGGTACCCCGAAGTCGGTCACCTCCCGCATCATGAAGCTTTGTACCCCCTATAAGGGACACAAAGCTTCATCATTCCGCGGCATCGGCGAGGAGGGCGGTGAGCAGGCCGTCGATGTCGTGGCGTTCGGCCTCGACGTGGACCTCGAGGCCTGCGGCGCGCACCGCCTCGCTGGTAATCGGGCCGATCGAGACGACGCGGGCGGCGGCGGGGAAGCGGTCGCCGAGTGCCTCGGTCAGGTTGCGCACGGTGGAGGAGGAGGTGAAGGTGACGTAGTCGGCGTTCTGTGCGGCCTCGATCGACTCCGGGTCGGGTGTCTCGCGCATGGTCTCGTAGAGGGCGACGACGTCGACCTCGGCACCGCGCTCGCGCAGCGCGTCGGGGAGGACGTCGCGAGCCTCGGTGGCGCGAGCGACAAGTACTTTGCGACCCTCAACCGCGACCGGGCCCAACGCCTCAACCAACGCCTCGGCTACGAAGCGGTCCGGGACGACGTCGGCAGCAATTCCATGTTCGGCGAGGGCTCGCGCAGTGCCGGGACCGATGGCGGCAACCGTCCCCCCATCCGCCCGCGCTTGGCCGCCCGCGCCGGGATCCCCCTTCCCTACTTGCTTCTGTTTCGGTGCTCCACCAAGCGCCCGCGCGTCAAGCCCGGCAGCTGAGAGTGCCTCGAAAAGAAGATGTGCCCCGTTGGGGCTGGTGACGCAGATCAGCGCGTAGTCACCGATCTGCTCGACCACACGCCGCACCTCCTCGCTCTCGATCCGTGGCTCGATCCGGATCGCCGGCAGCTCGACCACCTCGGCGCCGAGCGATCGTAGGGTCGCCGCCAACCCACTTGCCTGCGCCCGGGCGCGGGTGACGACGACGCAGCGCCCGTGCAAGGGACGACGCTCGAGCCAGGCGAGCGCCTCGCGCCGCTCGACCACCGGGCCCACGACGATTAGCGCTGGGGCGCCGACCCCCTCGCGCTCGACCGTCTCGGCAAGGGTGCCGAGGGTCGCCACCACAGTGCGCTGGCCCTCCATCGTGCCGCGCTCGACAGCGGCGGCAGGCTCGTTTGCATCACGGCCGGCTGCGATCAGCGCCGCCGCGTTGTTCGCCAGTCGTTTGACGCCCATGTAGAAGACGAGCGTGCCGGGGAACTTGGCCAGGGCCTCCCAGTCGAGGGCGGTCTCCGGCTTGTCCGGGTCCTCATGGCCGGTGATGAAGGCGACTGCCGAGGCATCGTCGCGATGGGTGACCGGGATGCCCGCGTAGGCGCTTGCCGCCACCCCGGCCGTCACCCCGGGAACGACCTCGAACTCGATCCCGGCGGCGCGCAGAGCCTCGCCCTCCTCGCCACCGCGGCCGAAGATGAAGGGGTCGCCGCCCTTGAGGCGGACGACGCTCTTGCCGGCGTGTGCCGCCTCGACCAAGCGCTCATTGATTTCACCCTGCGGCACCGACGTGCCGTCACTTAGGTGCCCATATGGGTGCACAAGTGACGGCACGTCCTTGGCGGGGGCCTTGCCCATGTAGATGAGCTCGGCGTTGGCTCGGGCGCCGTCGAGCGCGCCCGGCGGGATCAGGCGGTCGTAGAAGATCGTGTCGGCGGAGGCGATCAGCTCGAGCGAGCGTGCCGTCATCAAGCCGGGGTCGCCGGGCCCGGCTCCGACCAGGTACACGACTCCAGCCCGCGCGCTCACCCCGCGCCTCCCCGCTGTTGCGTGTGCACTTGACCGTGCATATCACTGTCAACTGCACACTCAATCGTCATAGCTGCTCCGCCCGGTCGAGGATGTCGCGGGCGCCGGCACCCAGCAGGCGCTCGGTGAGGAGGGCTCCGGCGGCTGCCGGCTCTCCGGCATCGCCCTCGACCCGGTCGCGGATCCACTCGGTCCCGTCGGGCAGGCCGACGAAGGACTCGATCGCGATCCGATCTCCGTTGACGGTTGCGTGGACGCCGATCGGGGTGGCGCAGGTCGCGTCGAGCAGGGCGACGACGGCTCGCTCCGCGGTCAGCTCGCGCAGGGCCTTCTCGTCGTTGATCGCGCCTGCCGCTGCGAGCGCCTCGGTGTCGTCGCGGCGCGCCTGCAGGACCAGCGCGCCCTGGCCGGCCGCCGGCATCATCGTCTCCGCGGGGAGGGCGAACGACGCCTCGTCCGCGCGTCCCAGCCGCCGCAGCCCAGCGGCGGCAAGCACGATCGCGTCGTGCTCCCCTTCGGCGAGCTTGCGCAGGCGGGTGTCGACGTTGCCGTGCAACTCGCCGATTTTCAGGTCGGGTCGGGCCGCCAGCAGCTGAGCTTGGCGGCGCAAGCTGGCGGTCCCCACCCTGGCGCCCTCAGGCACCTCGTCGAGCGAGGAGCCGACCCCGATCCAGACATCGGCCGGATCCTCACGCACGGGCACCGCCGCGATCGCCAGCTCCTCCGCCATCTCCGCCGGCAGGTCCTTGGCCGAGTGCACACCGATCTCCGCCTTGCCCTCGAGCAGTGCCCGCTCCACCCCTCGTACGAAACGCGCCTTGTCTCCCACCTCACCGTCGGACGACACCTCGATCAGTTCAGCTTGCCCTAAGAGCGTTGCGACCTGTCCGGCTTGTGCCTTGGCGAGTGCACTGTTCCGAGTGGCGATTCGAATCATTTAGGCGGGTTCGGGTAGGGGTGGAACGTCTTGTACTTTTTTTGCGGCGGCGTTGGCGGACAGCAAGTAACTGTCTTCAAAAAAAGTTAAGTGGAACCCCTGCCCGGACCCGCCCTGCGCTCCGAGATATCCGTCACGTCGGCGCCAGCCTCTTCCGGCTCAGTCTCAACGTCTAGCCCGAACAGCTCACGCAGGGCACTGACATACAGGTAGGCCTCATCGCCACCGGCGGATCGCTTCATCCGCAGCGTCGGCTCGTGCAGCAGGCGTGAGGCGATTGCCTTCGCCACAACGGCCAGGCGCTCACGGTCGGCCTCGCTGAGGTTCTCCCAGCGGCCCTCGTTCTCGGCCAGGACGCGCTCGATCACCTCGTCGCCGCGCTCGCGCAGGGCCGCGATCGTCGGCACGACCGCAAGCGAGGCAAGCCAGCGCTCGAAGCGATCCAGCTCGGCGACGAGAATCGGCTCGGCTCGGCGCGCCTCGCCCTCGCGGTCGCCCGCGTTGCGCTCGACGATCTGCTGCACGTCGTCGATGTCATGGAGGGTGACGCCGGCGACCTCGCGGCACTCGGGCTCGATATCGCGCGGCACCGCGATATCGACCAGCAGCAGGGGCCGGCCGGAGCGTGTCTCCATTACCTGCTCGAGCCCGTCGCGCTCGACGATGTGGTGGGGCGAGTTGGTCGCCGAGACGACGATGTCGGCGGCCTGCAACTGCTCGGGCAGCTCCTCGAAGCGGACGGCCTCGCCATGGAAGCGCTGGGCGAGCCCGATCGCCCGGTCGTAGTGGCGGTTGGCGACGAAGACGCTGGCGGCACCGCGGGCGACCAGTGCCTTGGCGACCAGCTCGGCGGTCTCGCCGGCGCCGATCACGAGGACGCGCTTCTCACCGAGATCGCCAAGCGTCCGCTGGGCAAGGCCAACTGCCACCGAGGGGATCGAGACCCCCTTTTCGCCGACGGCGGTCTCCTCGCGGACCCTGCCGCCGGCGGCGAGCGCGCCGCGGAAGAGGCGGTTGAGGATCGGTCCGGTGGCGCCCTCGACCAGCGCCAGCTCGTAGGCGCGTTTGACCTGACCCTGGATCTCGGCCTCGCCGACGATCATCGAATCGAGCCCGGCGGTGACCTTGAAGAGGTGGTGAGCGGCGTCGCCCGAGCGCAGCGAGTAGAGATGGCCGAGCAGCTCGGTTGGGCGGATCTCCGCCTGCCGGGTGAGCACGCCCAGTGCCGTCGACTCGGCTTCGACCGGGTCGGAGACGATCAGGTAGAGCTCCGTTCGATTGCAAGTTGATATGGCCGCGGCCTCGTGGATGCCGTCGACCGCGGTCAGCTCGTGCAGGGCGCCGACGGCGCGGCCCTCGGTCAGGGAGAGGCGCTCGCGCAGGTCGAGCGGCGCGGTCTTATGCGAGACGCCAAGGGCGAGCAGCTCACTCATACGGCGCCGCCTCCTCCGCTCCCGCGAGGGGTCAAAGAATCAGATATGGATGACACCTCACTCCCGCGTCCGGGGGTGGCTTGGCCGTCACCATTGGCACGGCTCTCGGCAAAGCCGGCGAGCTCGCGTAGCTCCTTCTCGATCCGCTGGACTTTCGCCGCCATGATCGCGACGTAGATGACGAGCAGGAGGACGAAGACGATGTAGGCGGCGGCGACGTACCTGCCGGCCTCGTCCAGCGGCAGGGCGGGCGCTGCGAGCGGCAGGAACATCAGCTGACCTCCGGGGCGACGCGGGAGGAGCCGCCGGGCGCCGGCGCGTCGAGGGCGCGGCGCAGCCGCTTCAGCTGGCCGGAGGCGCTCTTCGCGGTCAGCTCGAACTTGACCAGGGTTACCCAGAGCAAGCTGAAGGCGGCAAGGCTGACGAGGAAGGTGAACATCATCTCTCCCGGCAGGCCGCCGTTGGCGGTGGCGAAGGTGCGCGGGTGGACGAGGCTCTCGGCCATCCGCACCGCGATAAAGTTGAGCGGCACGAAGGCGCCCGCGGTGATCGCAAAGACCGAGGCGTAGCGCGCCTGGCGCTCGCGGTCCTCGATCGCGTAACGGAAGGGGTAATAGGTCGCGTACATCAGGAAGACGATCAGGAAGCTGACCAGGGTCGGCTCGTCCCAGACCCACCAGTGCCCCCAGGAGGCCTTGGCCCAGATCGAGCCGGTGATCAGCACGGCGACGCCGAAGATCACCGACATGTGGATCGAGACGTAGGAGTAGGCGTCCCAGCGCGAGTCGCCGCTGCGCAGATGCAGGATCGCGAAGACGCCGCCGACCACGAAGCCGATCAGCGCCACGATCGCCAGCGGCACATGCAGGTAGAAGATCTTCTGGATGAAGCCCTGATCGGCGTCGAGCGGCGCGTAGAAGAAGACCAGTGAGAGCGACACGGCAAGAGCCGCGACGGTCGCGATCGAGAGGGGTCTCAGGCCTTTGCCGTACATGCTCGTGGCGCGGTGGGAGGTTGGGGCGCCTCAGTCCTCCAGCAGGAAGTCGAACACCGCGTATCCGACCAGGAGGAAGATCAAATCGTATAGGCCGAGCACCGTCAGCCAGGTGCCGAAGCGCTCGTAACCGGGACCGCCCACGGCCAGCAGCGGCTCGATCGCCCCGGTGGCGGCGATCGAGAGCGGAACCACGAGCGGCAGCAGGACCAGCGGCGTCAGCAGGTCGCGGGCGCGGGAGTTGACCGCCATCGAGGAGATCAGCGTGCCGGTCGCGGCCAGGCCGAGGTCGGCGAGCAGGAGGACCAGGGCGAGCGGCGCCAGCGCCGTAGCCGAGTCGAGGAAGAAGACAGCGAAGACAGGGACGACGACCAGCTCCAGCGCGACCAGGTAGACGAGCAGCGCCGCCGCCTTGGCGGCGAAGACGGCGGTGCGGTCGATCGGGGCGAGGCGGATCGCGTCGAAGCCGCCCTCCTCGCGCTCGGCGACGAAGAGGCGGTTGATGCCGAGGATCGCGGCGAAGAGCAGGGTCACCCAGAGCACGCCGGCGGCGAGGTTGCCGGAGAGAGCCGTGCGGTCGAGGCCGAAGCGGAAGATGACGAAGGTGGTGACCGCGAACAGCGCCATCGCCGGCAGCGACTGCAGGGTGCGCAGCTCGGCGCGCAGGTCCTTGCCGAGGATCGCGGCGAAGGCGAGGCGGGAGGGGGTCATCACAGTCGCGCCTCGCTCACGGCGCGGAGAATCAGAGATGGACGCTTGCTCGCTCGGCGCTCCACTCACTTTGAGCCCAATCTGAGAATTTGGTCGGCGTCGGGCAGTGCCCGCTCGGGGTCGTGGGTGACGAGGACGCGGGTGCGTCCCTCGCCGGGGCCGATCAGCTCGCGGGCGAGCTCGCGTCCCTCGGCGTCGAGGTTCGAGTCGGGCTCGTCGAGCAGCAGCAGCTCGGGCTCATGCAGGACGCAGCGGCAGACGGCGAGCCGCTGTCGCATTCCGGCCGAGAGCTCGGCGACGTGTTGGTCGCCCCGCCGCTGCATGCCGACCGCGGCGAGCAGGGTGTCGATCCGGCGCTCGGCGTCCTCCCCGCGCAACCCGTGCAGCTTGGCGTGGAAGCGCAGGTTCTCGCGGCCGCTCAGGTCGCGGTAGAGCAGCGGCTCGTGGCCGAGGAAGCCGATCCGCCCGCGCGCCTTCCACGCCTCGCCGGGCAGTCGCGCCCCCAGCACCTGCACCTCGCCGCCTCCCGGCCGCAGCAGGGTGGCGAGGATGCGCAGCAGCGTGGTCTTGCCGGCGCCGTTCGGGCCCAGCACGACGAGCGACTCACCCGCGCCCAGGGTGAGGTCGACACCTTCCAGCGCCACTCGTTCGCCGAACTCCCGCCGCAGTCCGCGCAGCTCGATTGCCGTGCTCACGTCGGGATTCTCCCCCAGCGGGACAGAGTGGACAGTTGACCCCTTATAGGGGCATCAACTGTCCAGGATGCGCCGTCGTGCTCAGCGGCGCTTCTTCTTCAGCGTGCGGACGCCGACGGCGAGCAGCGGGCCGGCGCCCTCGCGCAGGGCCTGCGTGCGGGTTGCGCCTTTGCCGTAGAGCAGCTTCGCCGAGGCCCGCACCGCTTCGCCCAGGGTCTGGTCGTAGGGGTGCCACCAGAAGTCGCGGGTGAGGCCCGGCTCCCAGGAGTTCATCTTGACGTTGACGCACTCATAGAAGCCGAATTTGGAGTGCGAGCGGCCGACGCCGGAATCCTTGACCCCGCCCCAGGCGCACTGGCAGGCGCCGTGGCTGAAGGAGTGGTCGTTGACCCAGACCATGCCCGACTCGATCCGCCGCGCGATCCGCGCGCCCTTCTGGCGGTCCTTGGTCCAGACCGAGGCGCCGAGGCCGAACTCGGAGTCGTTGGCGAGGTCGATCGCCTCCTGCTCGGAGTCGACGACGACGATCGGCAGCACCGGGCCGAAGACCTCCTCGCTCATGATCCGCATCTCATGCGTTACGCCGGTCAGCACGGTTGGGGCGATGTACTTGTCTGAGAGGCCGGCAACCGGGGTTGGGCCGCCGCAGAGCCTGGTCGCACCGGAGGCGACCGCGTCCTCGATCAGCTCGACGACGATCTCGTACTGGCCGGGTGAGGTCATCGGGCCGATCTCGGTCTCCCACTCGAGCGGGTTGCCGAGCCGCAGCTTCTGCGCTTCGCGGGCGACCCCCTCGACGAAGCGGTCGGCGACCTCGCGCATGACGTAGACGCGCTCGATCCCCGAACAGGTCTGGCCGGCGTTGGCGAAGCCGCCCCAGACGGCGCCGGAGATCGCGTTGTCGAGGTCGGCGTCGGCGCAGACGATCATCGGGTCCTTGCCGCCGAGCTCGAGCACCGAGCCCTTGAGCTGCTTTGCACACACCTCGCCGACCACCCGGCCGACGTCGACTGAACCGGTGAAGAAGATCTTGCCCGCGCTCGATTTGGCCAGCGCGTCGCCGACCGCGCCGCCGCCGTGGACGACGCGGACCAGGCCCTCGGGCAGGCCGCCCTTCTCGAAGACGCGGCGGATCGCCTCTCCCAGCAGCGGCGTCAGGCTGGCGGGCTTGAGCACGACGCCGTTGCCGGCCATCAGCGCGATCGCGACCTCGCCGAAGGGGATCGACCAGGGGTAGTTCCAGGGCGCGATCACGCCGACGACGCCGATCGGCTCATACGTGAAGCGCGATTTCTTGCTCGCGAGGAAGGCCTGGCTCATCCGCACCTTCTCGTCAGCGAGGATCTTGGGGCCGGCCTTGGCGCACCAGTGCAGCGCGTCGACGGTCGGCAGCAGCTCCATCGTGTAGGCCTCGGCGCGTGGCTTGCCCTGCTCGGAGACGAGCAGTTCGGCGAGCTCGTCGATGTCATCGAGCAGGGCGTCGGCGGCGCGCTTGAGGTAGGCGCCTCGGGTCTTCAGGTCGAGCTCTGCCCAGGCGGGCTGGATGCGGGCGACGTCGTCGACCACGCCCTGGACTTGGTCCGGGGTGATCGTGGCGACGGAGCCAACCAGCTCTCCGGTGGCGGGGTTGAAGGACTCGAGCGTGGACTGGGCGGCTTGGGGCTGCGTGGCGGTCTCCATACAGCGATTCTAAGCCCCTCTGTTCGACGCGGGTCCCTCGAGGATCGGTGCGATGAGCTCCCGGGCCAGTCCCTTCACCCTCACCTCGTCGTCCAGCGGCAGGGCGCTCTCGGGGATGAGGATGAAGCTGATCGCGAGGCGGACGAGCAGCTCGGCCGCCGCGTCGACGTCGAGCGGGCCGAGCACGCCGGCACGTTGGGAATCGCGCAAACGCCGGGCGAGGTATTGGCGAGCGACCTCGAACAGGGCCCCCCCGTCCTCGGTGAGGGCACCGAGCACGGTGTCGGGCTCCAGCCGTGCGAGGCGACTCAGCAACGGGTGCTCGCGGGCGAGGCGGAGGCTGGTCGCGAAGCCGGCGGCGACCTGCTCGCCGATCGGCGCATCGACGCGCGCGGCCATGTCCAACTGCTCGAGGCAGCGCAGGCCCTCGCGCCGCCCGAGCGCGGCGACCAGCGCCGGCTTGTCGCCGAAGCGCCGGTACACGGTCATCCGCCCGACGTGAGCCCGGCGGGCTACGGCGTCCATCGTCAGGTTCTGCACCCCCGAGGCAGCAGCGAGGTCCAGAGCGGCGTCGAGGATGCGGTTGCTGACCGCGTCCGTCGGGGGTGCAGCGTCGGCTTCGACCGCGCTGGTGAGAAGGGTGAGCGGCTCGACCGTCATTAGATGGCCCTAGGCCGCGACCGGTGCGCGCGAGGGCGACGCGGCCTCGCCCCGGGCGATCGCATCCCGGCGCCAGCGCAGGTAGCTCGGCCCGACGTTGCGCAGCGTTCGCGGAAGCAGCGGGCTCAGCCCGCGCGAAGTGGCGCCCAGGAGGCGCAGACGGCGCTCCCGGGCAGGGCTCCAGGGAATCCCAAAGCGCTCGCGCAGCGACGGCGTGAGCAAGCCGGCGGTGATCAGCACGGTTTGGCTGGCGGCGGGGATGCGGGCGAGCCGCCAGGCGCGCTCGGGGAGGAAGGGAAGCTCCGGGCGAGCCGGGCTGTCAAGCGCTTCCAGCACTTCGTCGACCGCGGCGGTGCGCTCCAGGCGATCCGCCGCCATGCGATCGAAGTACTCGCCGAACTCCACCCAGCTCTCTGGCAGGTCGCGCTCGCGCACGCCGATCAGCCGCCCGCCGCGGCGCCAGCCCGCGTAGAAGGCCTCGAGTTCGCCGGCCGGGATCGGGTTGCCCAACAGTTGGTGACCTCGCACGATCGAGTGGGCGAGGGTGGCGTGCACCCAGGCATAGGCCTCTGGCTCGAGGGCGTGGTAGGCCTCGCCGTCGGGCTTGGTTCCCCTGATCGATTTGTGCATCTCGCGGATCCGCCTGCCCATCTCGCCAGCCAGGGCCGGGCCGCCGTAGGTCATGACGTAGGAGTAGTCGAGCGTCCGCAGCAGCCGCCCCCAGGGGTCGGCGCGGAAGTCCGAGTGCTCGCTGACTCCAGCGCCGACAGTTGGGTGCGCTACCTGCAGCAGGATCGCGTAGGCGCCCGTGGCGATCAGGCGGGCATCGCCGGCGTAGCGCCAGACGGCCGATCCTGGCTGCGGCAGGAGGGCTGGGATCTCGTCGGGGGTGGGAAGGATTGAGGCTATGGGCGGTGGTATGGATGAGACGATCTGCGTACCAGTATCGCAGCAAGCCGGGGTTGGGGGGAGCAGGGGGAGGGGTTCGGCGGAGCAACAGCGGGGAGGCTCCGGCGAACCCCTCCCCCTGCTCCCCACGTCCAGCGCCAGCCTCTCTCCTGGTCATACTCGGGCGCAGTGTCAGGAACCCTGTTTGGAAGCGACGAGGGATCAGCCCGCCAGCCGGCTTCGCCGGGAGCTGATGCTCCTTTGGCTGTGCGGATGAGGCCGCGGAGCTTGGATGAGCTTGTGGGGCAGGAGCATGTGCTGGGCGAGGGGTCGGCGCTGCGGACTGCAATTGAAAGTGGGCACGTTCACTCAGCGATCTTGTATGGGCCGCCGGGGTCTGGGAAGACGACGCTGGCGCGGATCGCGGCGTCGACCGCCGACGGGGCGTTTGAGGAGCAGTCGGCGGTCAATGCCGGGAAAGCCGAGATCCGTGCGGTGATCGAGCGGGCGCGGGAGCGCCGGCAGGCCAATGGGCGACACACAGTCCTCTTCCTCGACGAGATCCATCGCTTCAACAAGGCGCAGCAGGACGCGCTGCTGCCGGCTGTAGAGGAGGGGCTGCTGACGCTGATCGGCGCCACCACCGAGAACCCCTACTTCGAGGTCAACTCGGCATTGCTCTCGCGCAGCCAGATCTACGAGCTGCAGTCGCTCTCCGCCGAGCAGGTGGAGGAGCTGCTGCGGCGGGCGCTGGCCGACCCCGAGCGCGGGCTGGCCGACCCGCCACCGGTCGAGGACGCCGCGCTCGAGATGCTGGCGCAGCGCTCCGGCGGCGATGCCCGCGTCGCCCTCTCCGGTCTGGAGCGCGCGGTCGCACGCGCTGCCGACTTTGACCACACTGGGGTGGGGTCAAAGTCGGCCACGATCGACGTCGCCGCGGTCGAGGACGCGCTGCAGCGCAAGGCGCTCGACTATGACCGCGGGGGAGACGGCCACTACGACTTCGTCTCGGCCTGGATCAAGGCAACGCGGGGCTCGGACGTCGACGCCTCGCTCTACTACCTGGCGGTGATGCTCGAGGGTGGCGAGGACCCACGCTTCATCGCCCGCCGCATGGTCATCCTCGCCTCCGAGGACGTCGGCAACGCCGATCCCCAGGCGCTGCTCGTCGCCGACGCCGCGGCGCGCGCGGTCGACCGGGTCGGCCTGCCCGAGTGCACGCTCAATCTCGCCCAGGCTGCCGTCTATCTCGCCCTGGCGCCGAAGTCCAACGCCTCCTACAAAGCCCTGGGCCGCGCCCGCGCCGAGGTGCGCGAGAACGGCGCCAAGACCCCACCCGACTACCTGCGGGACGCCCACTACCCCGGCGCGACCCAGCTCGGCCGCGGCGAGGGCTACCGCTACGCGCACGACCAGCCAGGGGCTGTCAGCGACCAGCCGCTGATGCCCGCGGATTTGGAGGAGCTGCGCTTCTACGAGCCCACCGATCGTGGCTTCGAGGCGGAGCTGGGACGGCGTTTGGAGGCGCTCCGCAAACGGCTTTCCACAGCCCGCTCAGACCCCTAGCCGCAAGCGCAACTTCTTCATAGACGCGGTGTTTCAGAGGTCGGCTTTCCAAGCTAGAGCCAGGGAGAGCCGACACACCGGCCGGAGGCCTGGACTGGGGGTCTCCGGCCGGCACTAAAGGGGAATCAGGGGGGAAACTCGACGACCGCGCACGAAGACCGCGCGGTCGTCGGGCGTGCGCACACCCGCGCCTCGCGGCGTCTTCACCAGCTTTCAACCTCTCTGGAACAACTTTTCAACCGGCCGGGAACATCTGTCCAACATCGGGCCCTGGGCGGGGTGGCAGGTTGGCCGCATGCTCAAACAAACGCTGCGCCTCATCGTCCTGTCCCTGGCCGCGCTGGCCGTCGCTGCGCCTGCCGCGCTCGCTACGCCGGCCCCGCTTGACCTCGAGCTGCTTGGCCGCACGCCGGCAGGTGGTGAGGCAACCGCCGAGATCGCCGCCTTCGACCCGAAGACGAAACGGGTCTTTGCCACCGACGCTGAGAACAACCAGCTCGACGTCTTCGACTTCTCGAAACCGGCGGCGCCCCTGCCGCTCGCACCGATCGACCTCAGTCCCTACGGCGCCGGTCCGAACAGCGTCGTCTACTTGTCGAATCTTCGCGCCGTAGCCGTCGCGGTTGAGGCAGCCAACGTCGGTGATCCCGGCAACGTCGTCGTTTTCGATGCGAAAAAAGGGACGCATCTCGCCACCTTCCCGGCCGGCGCGTTGCCGGACATGGTCACCACGAGCGAGGACGAGCGGTACCTGCTCGTTGCCAATGAGGGTGAGCCGGCCTCCGATGGCTCGGTTGACCCGGAGGGCTCGGTGACGGTGATCGACCTCAAGCGCGGGATGAAAAAAGCCGAGGTCGAGACCGCGGACTTCCACGGCGTGCCACTGCGTGGCCCAGTCAGGGCCTTCAGCCCGGGCTCGACCGTCGAGCAGGACCTCGAGCCCGAGTACATCACCACCAACGGCGACTGGGCCTGGGTCTCGATCCAGGAGGCAAACGCGATCGGCCTCCTCGACATCGAGGAGGCCGAGTTCGTCTCCGTCCGCAGCCTTGGTTTCAAGAACCTCGGTCTGCCCGAGAACGCCTTTGACGCAACCGACAAAGACAAAGCGGCGACGATCGAACCCCACCAGAGCGTCTACGGCATGTACCAGCCCGACGCGATTTCGGCCTTCACCGTGAAGGTGCGGGTGCCGGACCGCTGGCCGAGCGATTGGGACTGGTTCGGCGATGGATTCGGTCACGGCACTGGCGGCCGCCAGACCATGCACGGCTTCCAGAAGCCCCGCTATGTCACCCGGACCCTGATCGCCACCGCGAATGAGGGCGACGCCCGCGACTGGGATTTCTTCGCCGAGGAGGCGCGGGTCGAAGACCTCGCCCTCGCCCCGGAGGTGTTCCCGACGACGGTCAGCGACGAGAAACAGCTCGGCCGCCTCACCGTCACCACGACGCTCGGCAACACCGACGCCGATCCAGACTACGAGCAGCTCTACGCCTTCGGCGGACGCTCGATGTCATTGCTCAGCCCCGGTGGGCGGGTCGTCTACGACACGGGCGACCAACTGGAGCGGCTCTCGGCCACGCTCGACGCGGCGAGCTTCAACAAGGACAACGCAGCGTCGAACGTCGACAACCGCTCCGACAACAAGGGTCCCGAGCCGGAGGCGGTGACCACCGGCGAGGTCGGCGGCCACACCTACGCTTTTCTCGCTGCCGAGCGCAGCGGCATGATCTACGCCTTCGACCTCTCCTCGACTCCAGGGGAGGCCGAGTTCGCCGGCTGGATCAACACGCGGGAGGGCGACCTCGGGCCCGAGGGGATCGAGTTCGTCTCGCGCTGGGACAGCCCGACCGGCAAGGCGATGCTGCTCGTCACCTACGAGATCAGCGGCACGGTGGCGGCTTACAGCGTGACGCCGTAGAAAGGGAGGCGGGGAGTCGCCTCAGGAGTGCCCATCACCGCCTTCGGCGGTGAAAACTGGAGCCGCTTCGCGGCGGGGATCACCCTGCCGGGGCCGCTTCGCGAGGCACTCCCGAGGCGACTCCCCGCCTCCTCCGCGGCCGCGTCGTCGGTAGGGTCTCGCCCGATGAGCTCGCAACCTAAGCTTGTTCTTCACTCGGTCCCGTTTTCGCACCCGGTGCTTGCTGTGAGCGTGGCGCTGGATCGGTTCGGGCACGAGTACGAGACGGTGGAACTGGTCTCCGGCAAACACGGCGAGGAGATCGAAGGGATCTACGGCGAGGGGCATAGGACGGTCCCGGGGCTGCTGGTGGACGACGAGCCGGTGCACGGCACGGCGACGATCTTCGCTCGCCTCGACGAGCTGCACCCCGACGCCGGCCTCTACCCGGAGGCGACGGCCGAGGCGATCCGCGAGGCCGAGGCCGGCGTCGCCGAGGACCTGCAGACGAGCGCCCGCGTGCTTGCTTTCGGCGCGCTTCACTTCCGCCCCGAGTCGATGGGGACCTTCGCCGGGGTCGAGCAGCTTGACCCGGCCGGGGTCGACTTCGCGATCAGGACCTTGCGCGCGAGCTGGCGCTACCTGGACATCACCGCCGAGCGGGTCCACGCGACCTTGCAGGAGTTGCCGGCGCAGCTGGACGCGGTCGACGCCCTGATCAACGCGGGCGCAGCCGCCGGAGAGGCACCGACCGCCGCCGACTTCCAGCTCGGCTCTTCGCTTCACCTCCTCGCCCAGGTCGGTGACGTCCGCCCCCTGGTCGAGGCGCGACCGGCCGCCACCCTCGTCACCGCTTGGTTCGACCGCGGCAGCGGCGACGTCCCGCCCGGCGCCTTTCCGCCCGGCTGGACCCCGACCGTCAATTCCTAGCCGAGTAGGCCCGACTCGCCGCCACGCTTGCCTGGGCCCGGCGACCAGCGAGCTGGCCTCGCTCTCTATCGTCTGGTGTCATGAGCTCGGAGAAGCTGCGACTTGGCGGGATGGCATTGCGCAACGGCCTGCTGATCCACGGGCCGACGCACTGGGCCGCTGCGGTGCGCGACAAGGACGGCGAGGTTCAGGTCGCCTCCGAGCGCAAACCGGAGCTGGCGCCGAAACTGGCGGGTCGGGTACCGGGTTTGCGGGGTCCGCTGAAACTGGTCGAGGCAATGGCGGTGCTGCCGTTGGTGCGGCGACGCTTGCCCGCTGCGCGGCTGCCCTTCGAGGATCCCAGGGTGCTGGCGACGATCGGGGCGACGCTCGTCGCCACCGCCGTTCTGCGCCGCCGAGTGCCGAGCGGCGTGATGCGCGAGGGGTTCGCGCAGGCGCTCGGCGCGGCGCCGGCCGTGATCGCCCTCGCCGACCGTGACCTGGCCGCCTACCACGGCGTCGAGCACAAGGCGATCGCCGCCTACGAGCAGGGGGTCGAGGATCCGGCCGCAGTGCCGAAGGAGCACGACCGCTGCGGCTCCAACCTGATTACGCCGATGATGCTGCTCTCCGTCGGCGGCACTGTGATGCTGGAGCGGCTGGTCGAGCGACCGAGCCCGGTCGCGCGCGCCGCCGTCGGCCTCGCCGGCGCCTCGATCGCGGTTGAGATGTTCGCTTGGAGCGACCGCAACCACGGCGCTCCACTGGCCGAGGCATTCCACACGCCCGGCCGCGAGATCCAGCGCCATCTGGCAACTAAGGAGCCGACGCCGGAGCAGCTCCAGGTCGGCATCGCCGCCCTGGCCGAGATCCTCCGGGTCGAGGACGCTCAGGCCGGCGCGGCCGAGCCGCCGCCCGCGACCTAGGCGTCCATCTAGACTCCCGCCGATGTTCGGCAAGATCGACCACATCGGCGTCGCCGTCGAGGACATCGATGCGGCGCTCCAGCTCTACGCGGAGACCTTCGAGATGACCGTCGCCCACCGCGAGACCGTCGAGGCGCAGGGGGTCGAGGCGGTGCTGCTCGATGTCGGCGACGGGCATGTCGAGCTGTTGCGGCCACTTGGCCCCGAGACCGCTGTCGGCAAGTTCCTCGCCCGCAAGGGGCCGGGACTGCACCATGTCGCCTATGCCGTCGATGACATCGACTCGACCCTGGAGCGGCTCGCTGCCGCCGGGCTCGAGTTGATCGACAGCGAGGCGCGGACGGGAATCCGCGGCAGCCGGGTCGCGTTCATCCAGCCGCGCTCGACCGGCGGTGTCCTGACCGAGATCGTCGAACCTGATGGAGAGGAGCACTGATGGCGGACGTGCAGAAGGTGGAGATCGGCTTCGAGGGTGGACAGGTGGTCCCGGTGCGGCTCAGCAGCGACGAGCTGAAGGACCTGCGCAAGCAGGTAGAGAAGGGCGGCTGGCACGACATCAAGACCGAGGATGGCGTCCTCTCCATCTACGTCGGCAAGGTCGCCTTCCTGCGTATCGATTCGGCCGGGCACCGGGTCGGCTTCGCCCTCGACCGGCAGGACTGATGCGAGCCCGCCGGTTGCTCGGGGTCGCGGGGTTGGCGACGCTGGCGGCAGCCCTGTGGTGGCGTAAGAACCCTTCGGCCTGCCCTTACGGACAGCGCTTCTGGGTCGAAGCACCGCACCCGGTCATCACCTGCGACCGCCTGCGCTGGGTCCTGGCGCCGCAGCCTGGCGAGCGGGTGCTCGAGATCGGTCCGGGCACCGGCTATTACACGCTGGACATCGCGGAGTGGGTCGGTGGCGAGGGGCGGGTAGAGATCTTCGACCTGCAGCAGGAGTTCCTCGACCACGTCACCGCTCGCGCCGCCGAGCGCGGCCTGGGCAATGTGGTCCCGACCCAGGGTGACGCAACCGCACTGCCCTATGAGGACGCATCGGTCGACGCGGTCGTCCTCACCGCCGTGCTCGGCGAGATTCCCGAGCCCGGTGCCGCCCTGCGGGAGATCCGCCGTGTGTTGAAGCCGGCGGGCCGCCTCGTCGTCGGCGAGCTCTTCGGCGACCCCCACTTCACCACGCGGACGAGCCTGGAGCGGCAAGCCGTCGACGCCGGTCTCGCCTACGAAACCCACTCCGGCAACTGGTTTGCCTACTTCGCCCGCCTGACGCCCGGTTCGTAGATCACCCACGCGGGTAGGCGTTCTAGCCGCGGATCGCCTTCCTGGCGATGTTCTTGACCCGCGTCCGGTCGCGCTGCGAGAGGTTGCTTGGCCGCCCCTTCGACTTTGCGATCAGGTGCAGAAACTCCTGCTGCTCGGAGTGCGTCAGATTGTGGTTCACTCGCTCACGGCCTTTCTGGGCAAGCCAGAGCGAGACGGTCAACACCATCCCCCAGGGGACGCGCTTCGAGGCGCGCCTGAGGATCCACGGAAGCATGGGCATCGGGTACCCGATTGCGCGTGAGCGCATGCGTCGCCCTGGCGCGCCGGCGATGTACTACCGCTGGCAGCGAGGGCACCAGTAGGTGCGGCGGTTGGTGTCGCCCTGGCCGCGGGCCGCGATCGGCATGCCGCAGGTTTTGCAGGGTTGGCCGGCGCGGTGGTAGACGGCGCGGCTGGGGCGGCCCTTCTCGACCGACCCTTGCATCAGCCGCCGCGCGGCTTCGAGGACGCGCTCGACCTCACCGTCGTCAAGCTCGCCGACCCTGTGCCAGGGGCTTACTTTCACCGCGAAGCAGGCCTCGCTCTTGAAGATGTTGCCGATCCCGGCGATCAGCTTCTGGTCGAGCAGCGCGTTCCCCAGCTCGCGCTCGGGCGTGGCCTGAAGATGGGCACGGACCGCCCCCGGATCGAACTCCGGCGCGAGAACGTCGGGGCCCAGCCGGGACAGCGCTGGATCTGAGCGCAGCTGCGTCGCGCTCAACAGGCGCAGCGTCGGCCCGTCGAACTGGACCGCTTCCGCCTCGGCTCCGCTCAGGGTCAACCACGCCGCGCGCGCCGGCTTGTGCCACCTGGCGCCGCGGCTGTAAACGTGCCAAGAGCCGCTCATCCCCATGTGACTGTGGAGGACGAGGTCACCGAAGTGGAACAGCAGGTGCTTGCCGTGTGCGTCGACTCGCTCCAGCCGGCGGCCGTCAACTCGTTCGAGGCCGGCTGCGCGAGCCCGACCGCTACGCGCTCTGACCCCCAGCTCTTGCCCGCCTACCCCTGCTTCGATCCGCCGGCTGGCGCGCAGGATCGTGTCGCCCTCGGCCATTGCCTCAATGCATAGCCGACGGCAGAGGCGCCGGGACGGAGGGAGGCCCGCCCCGGCGCCGGGCTACCGCTAGTTGTTTTGGCCCCCGCGGCAAGCCGGGATGTTGAGCCGCAGGTTTTTCCTCTTCAGCTGCCTGCTGTTCTGGGCTTTGAGGTTGAGGAAGCCGGTGGTCTGCCTCGAGCAGAGATTGCGCGAGTTGATCAGCAGCCCCTTGTCCCCACCCTTCATGGTCAGGACGAATTTGTCCACGGCGACGTCAGGCGTTTTGCGGAACACCGTCTTCAGGCGGCCGTTCGACGAGCTGATCACGCCGCGCAACCGGATGTTGACCTGACCCTTGAGGTCGGCCAGCAGGTCCGGCAGTTCGTTGTCGGACGAGGTCAGGTAGACCGGGCCCTTGAGCTTGCCGGCGAGCAACGGCGAGGTCGCCGTGGCGTTGCCGTAGACCGACCCTTTCGGACAATTGTTCGCTGCCAACTGGACCCTGGTGCAGATCGTTTTGATGTGCCCCTGATCGAGAATCGTCGCGCGGGGCAGGATGAAAGCCGCCCTGCGCGTGTTGGCATCGCCGTTGCGTGCATCGAGCGTAGCCCGGAACTTCGGGTGGGCGGCCCGCTGCATCTGGTTTTTTCCGCCGAAGATCCTGGCGTAGAACTTCGGTTTGTACTGCAGGTCTTTGCAACCACGGAACTGGATCGTGTCGGTTCGCGTCGTTTGCTGCCATTGGGCCGGGTCCGCCGGGTTGCCACCACCGCCGAACAGGGTGGACTCGATTTTCAGCGGTTCACGGCAGGTGGTCGGATTGAGGGTGAAATCTTTTCGGTCCAGGTTGACCGCGATCGTCCGGATGTCTAGCTTGACCCCGCCGAAGACGTCCGGGATCGGGTCAGACACGGCCCGGACCTCCACCGTTTCGGGGTCGACGTTGAGCGCGGCCCGCACGACGACGTTGCCGAGGTCAAACGGCCCGGCGACCGCCGGCGTCACGAAGACCATGCTCACCGGCGCCTCTTTGTAGGGGCCGGCGAGGTAGGCGTTGCCGTTGGCCTTGAACGGCGACGGGCCGGTGCCGGCGTCAATCTTGGCCGTGCCGACGAAGCTGCTCGAGGGGCAGCTTGGGTTCGCCTGCTCCTCTTTGCCGGTGCGCGAGCCAGCCGCGTCGATGCTTGCCTGTGGGCAGTACTCGACTCCTTTCAGTTTGGCGACCATCCCGGGGGGGAGGTCGACGTCGATCTGCTTCACCTCCTGGTTGCCGTCGTCACGGAAGAGGTCGAGCCGGAAGGGGACGAAGTCACCCGCGCCGTTGCCCTGCGGGCCAGCGGCGTAGAACGGTGCGAACTTGCGCTCCGCGAGCGTCTGCGGGCAGCTGCCCCCGCCGGGATCGCTGGAGAGCGTCGGCAGTTTGGCGCTGACGGGAACCTGTTCGCCGGGCCTGGCCCATGGTTCGAACTGACCCGTCGCCTCGAAGGTCGCGCAGGTGGGCGGGCTCGTCAGCGTCGCTTTCGAGCCGCCGAGATGCATTTTCACCGTCTCGAAAGGAACCTGCGGCAGCCCGTCGGGCAGCGTGCCGGCGAACTGGCCGACGATCTTGTCGGTGAGGACCGCAGTCAGCTCCCCGGTGACCGGGTTCGCTTTCACGTTGCCCACCAGGCGGGCGAAGATGCCCTCATGCGCGCTCTTCGCTTCGATCAGGATGCGGAACATCTCGCCGGACTGGGGATCCTGGCTCTGCTGTTCGCCGACGTAGACGTCGCCCTCGAGCGGCTCAGCCAGCGGCGGTGAGACCACCTCGACCGTGCCGATGACGGACTCGGGTGGGCATTCGTTCGTCTCCACCCGCTGCCCCTTCTTGAATTGAGCGTCGGTGCACGCCACGAGGCCGTTGGCCCCCGAGGGGTTCAGCCCCATTCCCTGTGGCAGCGAGACCTCGGCACTTCGAACATGCGACTGGGACTGATTTGCCGCTCCGCCTTCGGTGGCCGGATCGAACGGTAATTTCGCCGTCACAGTCGCCGCCGCGGGGGAGTCGATGCTCTCGGTTCCGGCATCCGCTTCGATCGAAGGTTCGAACGGGATCGTCTCGCAGCCTTCCTGTTTGATCCGCGGCCCGGTGTTCGGCGGAACTTTCGGCAGCGGCGCCTCGACGGCGGTGACGCCGGCGGGGAAGTTCGGGTTTGCGGGGTCCGCATGGGACTCGGCCCGGAACCAGGTCGAGTAGAGGTGTTCGAACGCCGGTTCGTTGGGGTCGAAGCAGGTGGTCGGGTTGGTCAGGTAAGTACCGTTGCCCGTCGTGGCCCCGTTAGTGACGAGGCGGCTGATCAGCGTCGAGAGGCCGCTTGCTTCCGCCGTGTTCAGCAGTTTGATCGTGAAGCTCTCGTGGAAGTCGTTCTCCCAGGCCACCTCCGTTTCAAGGAAGATCGGAATTTTTCCGTTGACGACGAAGCCGAGTTTCGCCGGTTCACCTTCGGCCGGGACCAGGTTGTAGACCGGGATTTCGGTTCCGCCGGGGATCGGGGGGATCACGAAGCCTTTCGGCGGTTTCACCCCCGGTGCGACTTCGACTTCGTTTTTGTTCGTGACCAGGGTGATTTTGTCGGTGCCGGTCTGGGTTGAGGCGTCGCAGGTCGGCACGAAGGTTCCCGGGACTGGTTGGTTGAGGAAGCTGGCCAACGGGCACCGCGACGGGGTCGCCTCCGGATTCACCGTGAGGCCCGGCGGCAGATCGGTGCGCAGCGTCCGGATCGTGTGTTCTTTGATGTCTTCACCGGGAATCGGTGCCAAGAAGCCCGGTCCGGGGATGAGCGTGTACGGCGCGTGCTCGATGGTGTACTGGGTGAACCCGATCGGCGGGTGGCCCGAGGCCGTTTTGAAGAAGAGGCCGGGCGTTTCCACTGAACACCGTTTGGGAGGAGGACCTTCCGGCGGCAATCCCGCTTCCGTTTCAGCGGTGCAGGTTCCCGCCTGGAACCCTGAATCAAACGATTCCGGGGCCTGCGGCTGGATGATGTCCTGGGTATCGGCCGGGGCTGAAGCGCCGAAAGCAAAGACAAGGAATGCAGCGGTGAGAACGAGAAGCCCCAATGGGCCACGCGTGCTTCTCATATGAACTCTCCTCCAAGACGGGTTTCACAAAGCAACTACCCGCCTCCCGCAGTTAAAAACGGTACACCATGGAGTCCGCGGACTCCATAGGGGATAACTACGGATTGGCCAAAGAGGTCCAGAGGCGCTCCTCCACCTCGGCTACGCGATTGGCCGCTGTGTCGATTTGGCGCCAGAACTCAGGTTTTGGCTCGTTGTTCTCGCTGGCCGCGTGGAAGGCGTTGGCCAGATCGGTCCATGCGGCCGCGGCCGCCGTTGCCAGCGGCGCCTCGCTGCACCCCGCCTCTTCGAGGAACCGCGAGTACATCAAGCGGAACGCGCCGCCGCCGGTGCCGCGCCGCTCGATCACCTGGTAGCCGAAGCGGGCGCACCACTGCCAGTCCTCGGCGACCTCCGGCCAGGAGCCCGCCTCCTCGGCGAGGCGGCGCACCGCGTCGAGGCCGGAGAAGCCGCGGAACTCGGGCTCGACCATCGCCCGGGCGGCGTGCTCTATTGCCGCCGGTATCGCCTCGTCCAACCGCTGTGGTGAGACCTCGCCGGTGGCGGTGAACATATGACCGGAGAGCGGGTAGGCGGGGTGCTCGCTGTGGCGCGCTTTGTCGAGGTTCTCCAGCTTGGTCGTCTGCAGCTGCTCGAAGCCGGTGTCGGAGAGGTGCGCGTCCTCGTCGTCGTAGCCGGCGAGGACGACAGCGTGGCCGGGGAAGTGGGCCGAGTTGCCGTAGTGGTCCAGGTAATAGAGGTCGGTGAGCAGGAGGACCGGCCGGCCGGCGTCGACCTCGGCCCGGGCCGCGTCCCAGGCGCCGTCGTCACCGCGGTCGAACGTGCGCAGCTCGAGCGCCGCCCCGGTCAGCTCGTCGAAGTTCTCCTCGAGCCGGGCGGTGCGGCCGTTGAACCAACGCGTCGGCGAGGCGTCCTCGATCGTCACGTAGTAGAAGCAGGCTCCGGCCCCGAGCCCGAAGGCCATCTCCTCGCTGATCTCGATCCCGTGGAAGGCGAGCAGGTTGCGCAGGGCGGTCGAGCCGCAGTGCTGGCCGGGCGTGTGGGTGTAGCCGGGGACGGAGGGCATCGCCCGCTGATTATCCTGCCCCGCCAGTGCAGACCGCCGACCTCAGACTGCTGCGCGCGATGCGCACCCGCGGGCACTCGCCCGCGCTCGAGCGCTGCGCCAAGCTGCTGGGCAGGACCGGCAACAACGCGGCGATCTGGTTCCTGCTTGGGATCGGGCTCGCGATCTTCGACGGCTCGAACCGCGAAGCGTGGCTGATCTGCGCCCTGCTCGGCCCATTCGCGATCGGGCTCAACTACGTGGTCAAGCTGATCGTCAAGCGACCGCGACCGGTGTTGGAGGGCCTGCCGCCGCTCGGCGGCGCCCCCAGCTCGCTCAGCTTCCCCTCCGCCCACGCGACCTCGGCCTTTGCCGTGGCGACGGCGATGACGCGGGTCGAGCCGCTCGGCGCGCTTGCCTTCCTGTTGGCGGCCGCTCTCGCCCTGGGCCGTCCCTACCTCGGCATGCACTACCCCTCCGACGTCCTCGCGGGCGCCCTGCTCGGCATCGCCCTGGGATTGGCGGTTCCCCTTTCCCTATGACATGCCAAGCCCCCCCCGGACGCGGAAGTGGGGAGCAATCCATATCTGATTCTTTTGCCCCCCACGAGAGCAGAGGAGGCGGCGCTTTATGAAGGTGGGGATCGTGGGGCTGCCTAACGCGGGCAAGTCGACCCTCTTTAACGCGCTCACCAAGGGCGGCGCCCAGACCGGCGACTACCCGTTCACGACGATCGAGCCCAACGTGGCAATCGCCCAGGTGCCGGACGAGCGCTTGGAGCAGATCGCCGCGACCGTGCGCAGCTCCGAGCTCGTCCCGGCGACGATCTCCTTCCACGACATCGCCGGCCTGGTCAAAGGGGCCTCGGAAGGGGAGGGCTTGGGCAACCAGTTCCTCGCTTCGATCCGTGAGACCGATGCGATCTGCCACGTCGTCCGCTGCCACGCCGACTCCGGCGTCCCCCATCCCGACGGACGTGTCGACCCCCTTGCCGATATCGAAACGATCGAGACCGAGCTGGTCCTCTCCGACTACGAGCAGGCGGGGCGACGGCTGGACCGGGTGCGCAAGGGCGCCAAGTCGGGTGACGCCGAGGCAATCGCGGAGCGGGACTGGCTGGAGCAGGTCGTTGAGGCGCTCGCGGCCGGCAAGCCGGCTCGCTCGATCCCGGTCCCCGATGCCGCCGCCCACGGCCCCGCCAACCTGCAGGCGCTGACCTCGAAGCCGATCCTCTACGTGGCCAATGTCGACGAGGGGGATGCCGAGTCCCCCGCCGCGGTTACCGCCCACGCCAACGAGGTCGGCGCCGGAGTGGTTGCTGTCAGCGCCCGGATCGAGGGCGAGCTGGCCGAGCTTGACGCGGCCGAAGCGGAGGAGATGCGCGAGTCCTACGGGGTAGAGGGCTCGGGCCTGGCACGCCTGGTCCGCGCCGCCTACGACCTGCTGGAGCTGATCACGTTCTTCACCGCAGGCGAGGACAAGGAAGCCGTCGCGCGACCGCTACAACGTGGTGCCACCGCGCTGGAAGCGGCGGGGACGATCCACACCGAGATCCAGGAAGCCTTCGTCAAAGCCGAGGCGATCGGCTGGCGTGAGCTGGTCGAGTGCGGTGGTTACGCCGCCGGCCGCGACAAGGGCCTGCTCCGCATTGAGGGTCGCGACTACGTCGTCCAAGATGGCGACGTAATCACGATCAAGGTGTAGCTTCCGCCTCATGGATCAGGGAGCGCGGTTTCCGGGGGTCGCCACCAAGGCGGGCCATTACGAGAGCTTCTACATCAAGGCTTGCCAGCCCGGCGGTGGCCGGGGGATCTGGATCCGGCACACGGTTCACAAGCATCCCGGTGCCGAGCCGAATGCCTCGATCTGGTTTGTCTTGTTTGACCGCGAGGCGGATGGGCCGCGGGCGACCAAGGTCACGGTGCCGGCGGCCGAGCTCTCGGCCCCGGCCGGCTCGTGGATACGGGTGGACGGGGTGGAGATCGGGCCGGGGAGGGCGCGGGGCGCGGTCGACACCGACGCCGTCAAGGCTTCCTGGGAGCTGACCTTCGCCGGCGACGCCGAGCCCTGCAAGTACCTGCCGTCCGACCGCCTTTACGAGACGCGTTTGCCGAAAACCAAGTTCGTCGCCCCGTTTCCAAACGCTCGCTTCGACGGCCGCCTCGAGGTTGGCGGCGAGACGATCGACATCAGCGACTGGCCCGGGATGATTGGCCATAACTGGGGCAGCGAGCACGCCGAGCGTTGGGTCTGGCTCGAGGGCACCGGCTTCTCCGGCTCGCCCGACACCTACTTCGACGCCGGCGCCGCGAGGATCAAGCTCGGCCCCTGGACGACGCCCTGGATCCCCTCCGGAATGCTGATGCTCGACGGCGATGCCCACCGCCTCGGCGGCTTTGGCCAGATCCGCGGCGCGACGATCGACGCCTCCCCGGGCGAGTGCTCCTTCGTCCTGCCCGGCAAGGACATAGTTGTCCGCGGCCGGGTCTCGGCGCCAAAGAAGGACTTCGTCGGCTGGGTCTACGCCGACCCAAAGGGTCCCGAGCACAACACGATCAACTGCTCGGTCTCCGATCTGGAGCTGACGGTCGAACGGCCGGCCGTCCCGCCCGTGCAGCTCTCTCTCCCCGCGGGCGCGGCCTACGAGTTCGGCATGCGCGAGACCGATCACGGCATCCCGATTCAGCCTTATCCAGACGGCTGATCGGGTTCTCTACGCTTAGCGAAGGATGGCTACCAGGACGGTCCAAGCCGTTGACCATGAGCTTCTTGCTGCTGGAGAGTGGATCGAGACCGGCGAGTGGAGCGAGGTAAAGAGTCCCTACGACGGGACCGTGCTTGGCCGGGTCGCGCAGGGGGATGCGGCGCTTGTCGATCGTTGTGCGATTGCTGCGCGAGCCGCGTTTGAGTCTGGAGAGCTTCCCCAGTACGAGCGCGCTGCGGTTCTCGATAGGGCGGCTGAGCTGGCGGGCGAACGGACTGACGATCTCGCCCTGACGATCGCCGCCGAGGCCGGCAAGCCGTTGAAGACGGCGCGGGTCGAGGCGGAACGCTGCGTCGACACGCTCACCTTCTCCGCGGTCGAGGCGCGCAAGCTGAGCGGTGGCACGGTGCCGATGGAGGCTTCCCCGGCGGGCGCCGGCAAGCTCGGGGTGATGATGCGCGTTCCCTACGGGGTCGTCGGCGCGATCAGCCCTTTCAACTTTCCGATCAACCTCGTTGCCCACAAGCTCGGCCCGGCGCTGGCGGCCGGCAACGCGGTTGTGCTGAAGCCCGCCGGACAGACGCCGATCTCGGCGCTGAAGCTGGCCGCGATCCTGGTCGAGGCCGGCCTGCCGCAGGGCTGGCTAAGCGTCATCCCGGGCCCCGGCTCTGAGGTTGGCAACGCGATCGTCGAGCACGAGCTGACCGGCGCGCTCAGCTTCACCGGCTCGGCCAAGGTCGGCTGGGACATCCGCAGCCGTGTCCCCCACAAGAAGGTCAACCTGGAGCTGGGCTCCAACGCGCCACTGATCGTCCACGCCGACGGCGACTGGGAAGCGGCAGCCGACAAAACCAAGCTGCACGCCTTCTCGCACGCGGGGCAGAGCTGCATCTCGATTCAGCGGATCCTCGTCGACGAGGAGATCGCCGATGCGTTCACCGAGCGCCTCGTCGCCAACGCCAAGTCGCTGCGGGTCGGCGACCCGCTTGATCCCGAGACCGACGTCGGCCCGCTGATCTCCCCCGGCGACCGTGACCGGGTCAAGGAGTGGGTGGAGGAGGCGGTCGCCGCAGGCGCAGAGCTCTTGACCGGAGGGGCCCTGGTCGACGAGGGCCGCTGCCTGGCACCGACCCTGCTGGGCAACCCGCCGCGAGAGGCGAAGGTCTGGCACGAGGAGATCTTCGGCCCGGTCGCGACGATCGATCGCTACTCCGATTTCGGCGAGGCGCTGCGGATGGCCAACGACTCCAAGTTCGGCCTCCAGGCCGGCGTCTTCACTCGCGACATGGGCCGGGGGTTAGAGGCGGCGGCGACGCTTGAGTTCGGCGGGGTGCTGATCAACGAGGTGCCGACCTTCCGCGCTGACCAGATGCCCTACGGCGGCGTCAAGGATTCCGGCAACACCCGCGAGGGCCCGGCCTTCGCGGTGCTCGAGCTGACCGAGGAGCGCTTCGTCACTTTGCAGGGATAGTTCCTGTGCATTCCTACTTGGTTTTTGGTAGCGTCACCGAATCAAGCTTTTTGCTCTAATCGTCTCGCTGTCTTTTTCGGGTCTCACCGCGGCCTCGGTTGCCGCCGCCCCGTCTGACACCGAAAGCCAGTCAACGGTGCAGCAGCGAATCGTGCCGGCTGCGCCAGGAGCCTTTCGCTTCCTGCAGCTTGGAGCGGGTGAGCCCTACACGGTGCGCGAAGAGCTCGCCGGCGCCGCTGCCGGGCGAGCGGATGCTCGCACCTCGCTCGTCTACTTCGGCCAGCTCTCCGACTTCCAGCTCGCCGATGAGGAGTCGCCGGCGCGGGTCGAGATCATCGACCCGCTCTCGACCCCGCTCAACCTCCCCTTCGGTTCGGCCTGGCGTCCCTGGGAGGCGCTCGAGCCGCAGATCTCCGACGCGATGATCCGGCAGCTGAACCAGTTCACCGGCGCCAGTCCGGTCGCCGATGGCACTGGCGCGCATCGCGCGATGGACCTGACGATCAACACCGGCGACTCGGCCGACAGCCAGCAGCTCAACGAGACGCAGTGGGTGCGCACGCTGCTCGAGGGCGGCACGCTGAACCCCAACAGCGGGGTCAGCAAAGCCACCTACTCGCATCTGCTCTGCCCGAACCTGCTCGTCCCCGGCGCCGCCGAGGCGGCCCGCTACACGGGCATCCAGGACTACGACGACTATTTCGAGGGCACCTTCCCCGAGTTCTACGATCCCGACGTTCCCAAAGGCCCGCACGCCGCCTGGCCCAAATACCCCGGCCTGATGGACAGGGCCCAGCAGGCGTTCACCGCCGCCGGCCTCGACGTTCCCTCCTACGTCGCCTTCGGCAACCACGACGCGCTCGTGCAGGGCAACGCGGCGGCGAACATCGCCTTCGAGCAGGTCGCCACCGGCTGCCTCAAGCCGATCGGCCCCGTCCCCAACCCCGAAAACGCGGCGGCGCTGCTTTCGTCGCTGTTCAACCCGACGGCCCTGCTGGGGACCCTGTTGAGCAGCCCGCAGAATTTGGTTCTCGTGCCGGGCGATCCGCAGCGGCGGTTCGTCTCCAAGAAGCAGTACAAGGACATCTTCAAGGCCGGCACCCAGGCCGACGGCCACGGCTTCGATCTCATCGACGCGGCCCAGGAGACGGCCTCGAAAGGCGCCGCCGGGTACTACTCGTGGAGCCCGACGCCCGGCACCCGTTTCGTCGCCGTCGACACGGTCGCCGAGGCGGGCACGATCCTCACCCCGAGTGGCGCCTCGACCTCCGACGGCAACATCGACGATCCCCAGTTCAAATGGCTGCGAGCCCAGCTCGAAGCGGCCACCACCGCCGACGAGCTGGTCGTCCTCTTCAGCCACCACGCGCCGGAGAGCCTCACGGCCGATGCCGCCGACGAGCTGGCGCCGCCGTGTCTGATCAACGACGCTCACGGCCACGACGTCAATCCCGGCTGCGACCTCGACCCGCGCAACTCGCAGCCGATCCACCTTCAGGCCGACGCAGTCAACCTGCTGCACGAATTCCCCAACGCGATCGCCTGGGTCGCCGGTCACTCGCACGACAACGTCGTCAATCCGTTCCCAAGTCCGAGCGGGCCGGGTGGGTTCTGGAGCATCCGCGTCGCCGCCGAGGCTGACTGGCCGCAGCAGAGCCGCCTGCTCGAGGTCTTCGACAACCACGACGGCACGCTTTCGATCTTCGGCACGATCCTCGACCACGTCGGCCAGTCGGCAGCGCCGGCGGCCGGGACCGCGGCGGCCGGGATGGACCTCAACGACCTCGCCTCCGCCGGGCGGACGATGTCGTTCAACGACTTCCAGTCGGGCGCGCCGATCGGCGAAGGACAGGCGGACGACCGCAACGTCGAGCTGCTGATCGACGACCCGCGCTGATCTCTGGCGACTTACCGTCACCTGTGGGGGGCTAAGTCGCCAAGGCCCCCTTGGCGACTACTCGTGCGGCCGCGCCATGCGGCGGTGGTCCAGCGCCTCCTCCAGCACCGTCGGCTCGACGCCCTGCTCGAGGGCGACCTCGCGCAGGGAGCGGCCTGACTCTGCTGCGACCTTGACGATGTCGGCAGCGCGGTCGTAGCCGATGTGCGGGTTGAGCGCGGTTGCCGTGGCCAGGGTCGCCTCGGCGTGGCGCTCGGTCATCTCCTCGTTGGCCTCGATTCCGGCGACGCATTTCTCGTTCAGCAGGCGCGAGGCGGAGGCGAGCAGCTTGATCGAGTCGAGCAGGTTGCGGGCGATCAGCGGCACGCGGACGTTGAGCTCGAACTGACCCTGGCTGCCGGCGACGGTGATCGCGGCGTCGTTGCCGATCACCTGGGCGGCGACCTGGATCACGACCTCGGGGATCACCGGGTTGACCTTGCCCGGCATGATCGAGGAGCCCTTCTGCAGCTCGGGCAGGCGCAACTCCGCCAGCCCGGCGCGCGGGCCGGAGCCCATCAGCGCCAGGTCGTTGGCGATCTTGTTGAGCGAGACGGCGTAGACCTTGAGCGCGCCCGAGAGCTCGACCAGAGCGTCGCGGTTGCCCTGGGCCTCGAAGGGATCGAGCGGCTCTGAGATCGCCAGGCCGGTGTCCGCGGCGAGCTTCTCCCGCACCTTGGCGGCGAACTCGGGGTGGGTGTTGAGGCCGGTGCCGGTGGCCGTGCCGCCGAGCGGGATCTGGCCCACACGGCGCAGCGTTCCCTCGACCCGCTGGATGCCGAGCCGCACTTGCGCCGCGTAGCCGCCGAACTCCTGGCCGAGGGTCACGGGCACGGCGTCCATCAGGTGGGTGCGGCCTGCCTTGACCGTGTCGGCGAAGCGCTCCGCCTTCTCCTCCAGCGCCGCCTGCAGGCCCTCCATCGCCGGCAGCAGGTCGTGGGTGACCTCGCCGAGCGCGGCCAGATGGACGGCGGAGGGGAAGACGTCGTTCGAGGACTGGCCCATGTTGACGTGGTCGTTGGCGTGGGCTCCATCACCGGCGAGGTTGGCAAGCACCTCGTTGGCGTTCATGTTCGAGGAGGTGCCGGAACCGGTTTGGAAGACGTCGACCGGGAACTGGTCGTCGTGCTCGCCGGCGGCAACCGCGTCGCCTGCGTCGGCAACGCGCGCGGCGAGGTCGGCGTCGAGCCCGCCCAGCTCGCCGTTGGCCCGCGCCGCGGCGGCCTTCAGCCGGCCCAGCCAGCGGACGACGGGAGCGGGGACCCGCTCGCCGGAGACGGGAAAGTTCTCAACGGCTTTGGTGGTCTCGCCACCCCACAGCTGCTCTGGCATTTCGCTCCTCGGTCCGCCGCTGCAAACCGGCGCATCTCGGTTTTCGCGGCCGTGCGTATTTTCGTTTATCTGCTTCCTGCAGCGTATTTCAGTCGCAGCAACTTGCTCCTCGCCGTCAGGCCCAGCAGCGCCTGGGCGGTGGTCCAGACCGGGGTGAGAGCGCTCCCCCCGGCGTAGGCGATCGAGCCGTTGCGGCGGGCGAGAGAAGCCAGGTAGTCGAGGGGCGTGGGACCGCCGGGTACCGCGGTCGGTCGGGGGCCGAGTCCGGCGACGCGCAGGGCGATCAGGGCGATGCCGGTGCTTTGCGCGTTCGAGCTGCCACCTCGGGTCACGGGGAAGCCACCGTCGACGGTCTGGGCAGCGCGGACTCCGGTGGCGACTCGGCGCGCGGCTGCTCCCCGGCCTTCGACGGCCAGCGCCCAGGCATCAAGGGCCGCCGAGTCGACATCACCGAGGAGGGAGCCGTTCGCGGGTCGGTCGAGTAAGCGCTCGGCGAGCAGTCGGGCCGCGCCCGGCGGCTCGCCTGGCCCGCGCAAGGCGAGGGCCAGCTCGGCCCACTCGCCACCGGGGCCGTCGCTGTGGCGCAGGAAACAACTCGCCCGTCGGGCGAGCCCGCGCAGCTCGATCGGCTTGCGGGCGTCGTCGGCGCCCGACCGCCCTCCGCCCGCACCGTGGCCTTCTGCCGCACCGTCCGCGCCCACAGGATCCAGTGGCGGGGGCGTGCCGAACAGCGGCCCGTAGAAGAAGCGGACTTCGTCGCCGTCGGTGATCGAGGCGAGGCAGCCGCCTGAGGAGAAGCGGCCGTTGACGCTGAGCGACCAGTAGTTGTCGGGAGGAGTCGAGGCGTGGGGGCCGATGCGCTCGATGAAGAAGTCGCGGAAGCTCGGGTTCCAGTTGCCCTGCCAGGAGATGCCGGCGGTGCGCAGGCCGTCATCGAGGGCGGCGGTCGCGGTGGGGACGGGTGCCCCCCCGGGCGGCCCTGAGCATGGATGCGAGCCGCTGCCGTCGCCCCCGTCGACCGGATGGGGAGTGGTGTCCACCGGCCCGGAGAACAGCGGTATCGGTTCCGCCGAGCTTTCGACTCGCAAGGTGACCGGCGTGGCTGCGGCCGGTGGAGCGGCGACCGCCGCCACGGCCGCAAGCGCGGCCATGGCGGCGAGCAGTGCCGGTGGGGTCCTCACGGGTTGAGGAACCGCCTCGCGTGGGTCAGTCGCAGGGCGCCATCCTCGGCGCGAGTGGCAGCGGTGACACGCAGCCGCACCCGACCCGCATCGGCGCTCTGGCGCAGCGCCTCGCTTGCCGAGACGAGGAGCGTGTTGCGCTCACCCGAGGGGAGGGCAAACGCAGTCGACCCGCCGAAGCGCAGGCGATCGTCCTGGCCGACGCGGAACTGCACGGTCAGCGCCCCGCGGCAGCCGACCTGGCCGTTGCCGCGCGGGCACTCCAGGCGCACTGCCAGCTCACCATCGCTTCGCAGCCTCGCCCGGCCGCGGACGGCAACGCGTGGCCCCTTCCTCTGGCGTTGCTTGGCTGCCGCGCGAAGCGGAGGCACCTCCACCTTTGGCGGAGCGGCGGGGTCGGCGACCTTTGCTGCGAGCTCGAGGAAGAGGAGATCGCCGAAGCCGATCGGGTCCTCGCTGCCCGCGGTCGGAGCGGATCCGTTTACCGCCGTGCGCCACTCGTAGTCAGCGGTCTCGGACACGCCGTTGAGCGAAGTGAGGCCGCCGGAGCCGCGGCCGCCGGTGAAGCTGGCGACGCAGTTGGCGGGCACCGAGGTGGCCTCGGCGTCGGCGAGCACGGTGTCGAGGCTCGATCCGGACTCGGTATCGACCCGGCACATCCGCACGTCATCGGCGCCCGGTCCGTGGTCGATCACGAGCGTGATCGGAACCGGCGTTCCGTCGGGCACGTCGGCCGCGGGGCGCACTGCGGGGCTGACGCCGTCGAGTCTCTCCGGCGGCGCGGTGGAGAACGCCTCGCCGGCGAGCGGCCGCACCGAACTGTAGGTCTCGAAGGCACCGCCGGCGAATTCCTCGGTCCAGTCGAAGTGGCCGTCCGGCCGCTGCAGCGAGACCAGGTAGTCGAGCGGGGTCTTGCCCTGGGTGGTCGTCCACTCTGGGCCCTGCGGGTCGATCCCGCACTGGATCAGCCCGCTCACCACCCAGGAGGTGGTGTCGGTGTTGACGCCGATTCCGAATGCCTCCGGCGGAGCGATGAATCCTCCGGTGGCGGGATCCTGCAGGGTGTGGAGCAGGGCGATCGCCTCGTCCAGGTCACTGTCTCCGGGACCCACTCCGGCGGCGCAAAAGGCCGCGACGACGGAGCCCGTCATGTCGGTGTCAGCAGGAGCGCCCGGTGATGCGTTCCAGGTCCAGCCGCCGTTGGGCTTCTGCTTCGTGCGCAGGTAGTCGACGATCGAGCGCAACAGCTCGGGCGGGGCTCCGGCGTGATGCAGTGCCAGCACGCCGAAGATGTCGTCGTTGAGCAGGCCGGCTTCGCCGATCTGCTCGCCGTCGAACAGTTCGGCCACCCTGGCGACCAGGTTGCTCCGGGTCGTGTCGGCGTCGATCGAGAGACGGGACGTCTGGATGCCTCCCGCGACGCCGGAGAGGATCGCCCGCTCGGCGTCGGTCGCGGCACCGCCCGGACCGCCAACCTGCCATTCGCCGAGGTAGAAGTCCTGGGCGCTGGGGTCGACCAGCGAAGTGCTGGCGTCGGCGGCGTTGAGACCGGTGGCGGCCAGGGCGGTCATCGCCCAGTCGCCGCCGAACCCGAACGAGCCGCTCGCTTCTTGGTTGGACAGGAACCAGTTGACGCCGCGCTCGGCGGCATGGTCGGCCTGGGCCGGTGAGACGTGGGCGCCGGCGTTGCCGGCAAAGGCGGCCAGGGCCACCAGGTTGAGTCCCAGCGCGCAGAGAGTGCGCAGGGGGCGTCTAAGGGAACTGCTTCTTGGCGTGTTCATCGCCATCTCCTTTTTCAAGGGCGGCGACGCACCACACAACCGTGTTGAGTGAGCCGGCCGCCTAGTCGCGAGGCGAACCTCCTTGCGACTCTCGGCCGGATATTCGGGCTCGGGATCATCCTTCTGACCACCCTTCCCGGACCCGAAACTTCGGATCCAGTGGGACTACCAGTCAGTCGTCACCCATACCGCTGCGCGTCAGCCCCGGATTCACACCGGAGTTCCCCACGCCGCGAGTCGGCGTCAGCCTAACACCCTCAACCCCGAGCGCGCCCGGCGTCGAAGCCCTCGCGGTAGGTGCGCATGAACCGAGCGGGGAGGGGCTGGTTGTCGGGGCTGTAGCGAGCGGCGGCGGCGAGGCGGCGGACCAGCTCGGCGTGGATCCCTTCGCTCTCCTCGGCACCGCGCTCGGCGGCGCCGAGCAGGTAGCCGAGCTGGAGGTTTGAGGCGCTGCCGGGCTGCGCGCGCGCCTCGGTGTTGAGCTCGGTTGCCGCCGCCAGCATCGCCGTGCCGACTTCGGCCAGGTCGCCACCGCTCTGGTTCGCGGCGAGGCAGTCGGAGATCGGCGTCTCTCCCCCCAGCCTGACCTCGCCGGGAGCGTCCTCGAGCGCAGTGAGGTAGGCCGGCGCCCCTTCCAGGCAGGCGGCCGGGGTGCCGTCGTCAGTGCCGCCGCAGCCGGCGGCGAAGATCACAGCCAAGCCTGCGAGAGCGATCAGTGATGCGCGGTACACCCGCGGCATCCTAGGACGTGCCGCCACTTAGGCACCCATATGGACGCCTAAGTGACGGCACGTCCCCGAGGCTCAGTCGCCGCGGGGGGAGACGCCGCCGGACTCGACTACGGAGACGCCGCCGCGGGGCCCCTGTTCGTAGGTGGGGCCGGGCTCGCTGCCGCCCTGCGGGCCCTCGGGCGGCTTGAGGCCGGAGGGGTCTCCGCTTGGTCCCGGTTTGGGCTGGGGCTGCTTGGCGACTCCCTGGCGGCTGACGGGGAAGACCTCGACCCATTCGGCCAGCTCGAACATCGGCGCGATCGCGTGTTCCCAGGAGAGGTGCAGGTGGTGTCCGCAGCCGTGCCCGGCGTCGCCGTCGTAGCCGACCCAGCGGAACGGCGCCCGGGGTCGGTTCTGCACCGGCTCGGCCCAGTGGGCGAGGCGGGTGATGCCGTTCCAGGCGCGGTCGCAGCCGCCGGTCCCGTTCAGGGCGACGATGTCGACGGCAAGGCCGTTGTAATGGTCCGAGTTACGCACATGGCAGCCGTTGCAGCCGACGTGCTCGCCGTCCGGCAACTTGCCCGAGTAGCCGTCGGTGACGTAGATCGGGAAGCGGGCGGCGAGCCAGCGCAGGTTCGGCACGATGCGGCGGTCGACCATGTCGCCCTCTTCGTGCGGGATCGAGGCCGGGATCGGGACGAGTTCGCCGGTCGCGTAGGCGATCCGGGTCGGGATCGGCGCGGCGCTCGCCGGCGCGGCCGTCCAAGCGGCGAGGAGAACGATCGCCGCGAGCGCGAGCAAGGCGAGCCGGCGGTGCATCCTGCGTGGCGAAATGTCGGAAGTCCCTGACACGTCCCCGCCCTTATCGACAGCCACCCCCACGACGCTTGAGTACCGCAACTCAGATCGTGGAATAGGGTGCCCGCCATGCCTACCGTGCGCGACGCCAGCTACGACCTCTTCCGTGCCCAGGGGATGACGACGATCTTCGGCAACCCCGGCTCGACCGAGCTGCCGATGCTCGCCGACTTCCCGGGCGATTTCCGCTTCGTGCTCGGGCTGCACGAGGCGGTGGTCGTGGGCATGGCAGACGGCTACGCCCAGGCCTCTCGCCGCCCCGCGATCGCCAACCTCCACACGGCGCCGGGCGTCGGCAACGCGATGGGGGCGATCTTCAACGCGCAGGCCAACCACTCGCCGGTTCTGGTCACCGCCGGCCAGCAGGCGCGGGCGCAGATGACCCTGCAGGCGAACCTGACCAACCGCGACGCGATCCGTATGCCCCACCCGCTGGTCAAGTGGGCCTATGAGCCGCCGCGGGCCGAGGACGTGCCGCTCGCGCTCGCCCACGGCATCCACCTTGCATCGCTGCCGCCCCAGGGCCCCACGTTCGTCTCGATCCCGATGGACGACTGGGACGTCGACGTCGACGAGGCCGCAGCCGGCGAGGCGGTCAAACGGGGCGTGAACGGACGCGCCGTCGCCGATCCGGATTCAGTCCGCCGGCTTGCCGCGCATCTCGACAAAGCGAGCAACCCGGTCCTGGTCGCGGGCCCCGACATCGATGCCAGCGGCGGCTGGGACGCGGCGGTGGCGCTGGCCGAGCGGCAGCACCTGCCGGTCTGGGCGACGCCCGCGCCCGGCGGGGGCAAACTCGGCTTTCCCGAGGGCCACCCCAACTTCCGCGGCGTCCTGCCGCCGGCGATCGGGCCGGTCGCGCAGACGCTCGAGGGCCACGACCTGATCCTCGTCGCCGGCAGCTCCGTCTTCCCCTACTACCCGTATATCCCCGGCCCGCTGCTGCCCGAGGGGGCGACGCTGGTGGCGATCACCAGCGATCCCGACGAGGCCGCCCGGGCGCCGATGGGCTACGCGATCGTCGCCGACGTCGGCCTCACCCTGGCGGCGCTGCACGAGGCTGTTCCCGAGTCCTCGCGCCCGGCGCCCGAGCCGAACCCGGGGCCGACCGAAATCCCCGCCGAGGATCCGCTCAACTCCTCCACGGTGCACTCCGCCCTGGCCGAGGTCTTCCCCGAGGACGGCATCGTCGTGCTCGAGTCGCCGGCGAGCACGCTCGCCCTGCGCAACCAGCTGCGCCTCTCCCGTCCCGGCAGCTACTACTTCAGCGCCGGCGGCGGCCTCGGCTTCGGCCTCTCCGCATCTGTCGGCGTGCAGCTCGCCCAGCCCGACCGCCCCGTCGTCTGCGTGATCGGCGAGGGCTCGGTCCAGTACGCGGTCACCGCCTTCTGGAGCGCCGTCGCCCACGAGGTTCCGGTCACCTTCCTCGTCATGCGCAACTCCGAGTACGCGATCCTCAAGTGGTTCGCCGAGGTCGAGTCGGTCACCGGCGCCCCCGGCCTCGACCTACCCGACCTCGACGTCGCTGCCGTCGCCGCCGGCTACGGCGTCTCGACCCAGGTGGCGAGCGGTCGCGACGAGGTGCGCGACGCGCTCGCCAAGGCGCTCGCCTCCCCGCGCCCGGAGCTGGTCGAAGTCCCGGTGCAGCCGGGGATGTCCCTCTTCTAGATGCTGTTTTAGGAGAATCTAGGGATGACCGTCGTCGCCCCCGACCGCGCCCCCGAGTCGCTGGCCGGCGGGGCCGCACAGCCGCTGCGCGGCGAGCTCGAATCGCTGCTCGGCGCCGACCGTGTTCTTGGTCGCGCCAGCGACATCGTCCGCTACGCCTCCGACGCCAGCCCCTACCGGCTGCTGCCGCAGGTGGTGGTGATGGCCCACGACGCCGACGATGTCGCCAAGACCCTCGCCTACGGCCGCGCCAACGACGTGCCGGTCGTCTTCCGCGCCGGCGGCACCAGTCTCAACGGCCAGGGCCAGGGCGACGGCATCCTGCTCGACGTGAGGCGCCATTTCGGCGGCGTCGCGGTCGAGGAGGACGGAGTCAGGGCGCGGGTCAAACCGGGGATCGTGCTCGGCCACGCCAACCGCGTGCTCGCCCCGCACGGCCGCAAGCTCGGCCCCGACCCGGCCAGCACCGACATCGCCACCGTTGGCGGCGTGATCGCCAACAACTCGGGCGGCATGCGCTGCGGCACCACGTATGACTCCTACTCGACCGTGCGCTCGCTGACCTTCGTCCTGCCTTCGGGGACGAAGATCGACACCGCCGCTCCCGATGCCGCCGAGCGCTTCGCCGCCGCCGAGCCCGAGCTGGCCGCCGGCCTGACCGAGATCCGCGCCGAGATCCGCGCCGACGCCGAGCTGAGCGAGCGGATCCGCCGCAAGTTCGCGATCAAGAACACGACCGGCTACCGCCTCTGCGCCTTCCTCGACGCCGACGAGCCGGTGGAGATCTTCCGCCGGCTCTTGGTCGGCTCGGAGGGGACCCTTGCCTTCGTCGCCGAGGCCGTTTTCGAGACGGTGCCCTTGCCCAAGCGCACCACGACCGCCTGGATCCACTTCCCCAGCATCGACGCGGCGATCGCCCCCGTGCGCGAGCTGGTCGAGTGCGGCGCCACCGCGGTTGAGCTGATGGTCGCGCCAGCCTTGATCACCGCTGCCTGGAACATGGTCGGCGCGCCCGAGGAGTGGAAAGAGCTGCCCCCCGAGTCGGCGGTGCTGCTGGTCGAGTTCGGCGCCGAGACGGATGCCGAGCTGGACGCCCACGTCGCCCGGGCGGAGGAGATCGTCCCTTCGAAGGAGACGATCCGGCCGCTCGGGTTCACCCGCGACCCCGAGGAGATCGAGCTCGCCTGGCGCGTGCGCGAGGGGCTGCACGGCTTGGTCGGGCGGCTGCGTTTGCCGGGCACGGCGCTGATCGTCGAGGACGTCTGCGTGCCACCGGAGCGGATCGCCGAAGGCGCGCGCGACCTGCAGGCGCTGCTCGGCGA
Source organism: uncultured Solirubrobacterales bacterium (assembly GCA_963718755.1). GTDB lineage: Bacteria > Actinomycetota > Thermoleophilia > Solirubrobacterales > 70-9 > VRUE01. The sequence goes on along the minus strand of OY970376.1, from coordinate 1,198,000 downwards.
GCACGGCTTCCTCCCCGGCGTCGCCGGCCACGCCTCCGCCGGCAACCTGCACTTCATGCTGACGCCGGACTTCGGCAAGCAGGAGGATCTGGAGCGCTACGAGTCCTTCATGGCGAAGCTGGTCGAGCTCGTCGTCGGCAAGTACGACGGCTCGCTCAAGGCGGAGCACGGGACCGGGATCAACATGGCGCCCTACGTAGAGCGCGAGTGGGGCGAGAAGGCGACCGAGGCGATGTGGCGGATCAAGCGCCTCGCCGACCCCGACGGCGTCCTCGCCCCGGGCGTGGTCCTCAACCGCGATCCGGACGTCCACCTGCGCAATCTGAAAACGATGCCCGAGGTCGAGGAGGAATCGGCGAGCACCTGCGTCGAGTGCGGCTTCTGCGAGCCCGCCTGCCCCAGTCGCCACCTGACCACGACGCCGCGCCAGCGGATCGTGCTGCGCCGGGAGATCGCCCGCCAGCCAGCCGGTTCGCCGTTGGCGAAGACGCTGGAGGAGGAGTACGCCTACGACGGGCTCGAGACCTGCGCCGCCGACGGCTCCTGCCGCCTCGCTTGTCCACTGGGAATCGACACCGGCAAGCTGGTCAAGGAGCTGCGCGCCGAGCGCCACTCGCCGCGCGCAGAAGCGCTGGCGCTGCGTGCCGCGAAGAGCTGGGGCCCGGTGGAGAAGGCGTCGCGCGCGGGACTGCGGATAGGCGGGCCGCTGATGAGGCGGACGAAACGAGGCTCCGGCCTGCCTCCCCCGGCACCGGCGAAGCTGCCCGAGACCGCGCGCCAAGGTGCCGCCGCCGTCTACGTCCCCAGCTGCACCAACCGCATCTTCGGCCGCACCCCCGCCGACGGGCCGAAAACGGGAGCCGGAGTTGCGTTTTCGGCCCGTCGGCCGAGCTTGGCCGAGGCGATGGTCGCGGTCTCGGCGCGGGCCGGGTTGCCGGTTTGGATTCCGGGCGAGGTTGGGGGGAGTTGCTGCGGGTTGCCCTGGGGGTCGAAAGGCTATGGCGAGGCGCACCGTCACAAGGCCAACGAGATGGTCGAGCGCCTCTGGCGCTGGAGCGGCGAAGGGCAGCTGCCGATCGTGATCGACGCCGCCTCCTGCACCGACGCGGTCGCCGAGCCAGGCGAGGGCGTTCTCACCGAGGCGAATGGCGAGCGGCTGGGGAAGCTGACGATCCTCGATTCGGTCGCCTGGGCCCACGACCGACTCCTGCCCCAGCTGGAAATCAGCCAGAAGGTCGGCTCGGCCACCGTCCACCCGACCTGCGCGACCCGCCAGATGGGACTGGCGCCGCGTCTGCGGGCGCTGGCCGGCGCCCTCGCCGAGGAGGTCTACGTGGCCCCCTCGGCGACCTGCTGCGGCTTCGCCGGTGACCGCGGCTTCAGCCACCCCGAGCTGACCGCAGCGGCGACCGCCGAGCAGGCAGCCGAGCTGGCCGGGCGCGATTTCGACGCCTACCTCTCGAATAACCGCACCTGCGAGATCGGCCTCAGCCGCGCCACGGGCGAGCCCTACGGGTCACCCGTTTTCCTGCTCGAGCGACTCACGCGATGAGCGTGAGCCATCCGGACAGGGACGCACATTGCTTTGTAGAAACTGATTAATTACCTAAATAAGACCATCGCGATAGACTCCCGGCCGCTTGCTCACCTGGGCGAAACTGGGATCGGTGTGCCTGGTCAGCGGCCTGCTCCTGGCCGCCGCAGCCGCCCTCGCCCCGACGAGCTCGACCTTCTTCCTGGTCGACGCGAGCGCCTGCATCGCCCTGGCCGTCGCCTTCTACGTCGTCGCGATGAAAACCGAGGCGCCCCGGCCACAACCCCTAGCCCGCAAGGCAAAGGCGGGCATGGGTGTGAACGTGCTCCTCGCCCTGGTCGTGCTCTCCGCCTCGACTCCGCTGATCAAAACCGGAATCGAAACCGCTGCCCGCGGCGCCTCGGGTACTCCGATCATCAACAAGGTCACCTGCCCCTTGTCGGTGCCAAAGGACAAGGAACGACACCGCCCGAGGTGACCCGCCCCAATCCGGACTAGCGCGAAGCAGATGCGACCGCGGCTGCGCCCTGCTCGTCGGCCTCGGCCTCGACCGCGCGGATCGTCTCGAACATCTGCGGATCACGGTCGAAGCGGCGGTCGAGGATCGGATTGACGATGCCGCGCAGGGCGGAGACGTAGCGCCACCACTTCGGCGCGAAGGTGCGCGGGGCGCGTTCTTCGATGCCGTGCACGGTCGCTGCCCCGGCCTCGTCCGGCTGGATCCGCTTGAAGAGCCAGGCGGGGGCGTTCTCCTGCAGGCGGTCGGAGTGCTTGCGCTCGAAGCCGTCCCGAACGAGCGCCGTATCCACCCAGCCGTAGTAGACGACGCCGGCGCTGGCGCCGAGCGGCATCAGCTCGGCCCGCAGGCCCCTGCCGAGCGCCTCGACTCCGGCCTTGGCCACGGCGTAGGGACTGTTGAGGACCCCGTTGGCGAACGAGTAGACCGAGCCGGTGACGACGACGTGGCCCTTGCGCTCGACGATCTGCGGCAGCGCCGCCCGGACCGTGCGCCAGACGCCGAGCAGGTCGACCTCGAAGACGCGCTCCCACTCCTCGCCGCCGATGCCGCGCACCGTCGCCACCTGGGACTGGGCAATGCCGGCGTTGGCGACCGCCACGTCGAGCCCGCCGAAGCGCTCGACGGTCTCGGCGACGGCGGCTCGCATCGCGCTCTCGTCGGTCACGTCAGCACCGATGCCGATCGCCCGCGGGCCGATCCGCTCGGCGGCCTCGCGAGCCTGCTCTGGATCGAGATCAACCACCGCGACCGAGGCGCCGCGCATGTGGATCTGGCGGGCGGTCTCGAAGCCGATTCCCCGTGCGGCGCCGGTCACCAGCGCCACCTTTCCGTTCAGGTCGAAGACGGGCATGCGGCGATCAGGCTACCCGCTCCTAGAATCACCCGTCCATGTCAGGTTTCCGTCAGGTCGACCCCAGGCAGTCCTTTCCCGAGCTTGAGGAGCGCGTGCTGGCGCGCTGGCGCGAGCGTGGCGTGTTCGACCGTTCGCTGGCCAATCGCGAGGGCGCCGAGGTCTGGAGCTTCTACGAGGGGCCGCCGACCGCCAACGGCCGTCCCGGCTCCCACCACGTCTTCTCCCGCGTCTTCAAGGACGTCTATCCCCGCTACCGCATGATGCGCGGCTACCGGGTGCCGCGCAAGGCCGGCTGGGACTGCCACGGGCTGCCGGTAGAGCTCGAGGTCGAGAAGCAGCTCGGCATCTCCTCCAAGCAGGAGATCGAGGAGTACGGCATCGCCGAGTTCAACCAGCGCTGCCGCGAGTCGGTCTTCGAGTACGTCGAGGAGTGGAACCGGCTGACCGAGCGGATCGGCTTCTGGATCGATCTCGACGACCCCTACGTCACGCTCGACAACGAGTACATCGAGTCGGTCTGGTGGTCGCTCGGCCGGCTCTGGGAGAAGGGCCTGCTCTACGAGGGCCACAAGGTCGTCCCCTACTGCCCCCGTTGCGGCACGGCGCTTTCCTCGCACGAGGTAGCGCTCGGCTACAAGGACGTCGAGGACCCCTCTATATACGTGCGCTTCCCGTTGCTGGCCGAGAACGGCGACGGCGACGGCGAGTCACTGCTCGTTTGGACGACGACGCCCTGGACGCTGCCCGGCAACGAGGCCGTCGCGGTTGCCGCCGACGTCACCTATGTCAGGGCCCGGGTCGAGGGGGAGAGGCTGATCCTGGCCGAGCCCCTGGTCGAGAAGGTCCTCGGAGAGGGCGCGGAGATCGTCGATCGCTTTCCCGGCCGCGACTTGGTCGGCCGTCGCTACAAGGGTCCGGTCTTCGCCCTCGACGATCGCGAGCCGGGTGGCTTCCCAGTCGTGGCCGGCGATTTCGTCACCACTGAGGACGGCGCCGGCCTCGTCCACATCGCACCGGCTTTCGGCGAGGACGACTACGCGGTCGCGGCCGAGAACGGGATCTTCGACCCGACCGACCACGGCAGCCTTTACAACCCTGTGCGGCCGGACGGGCGCTTCGACGACCGCGTCACCGGCTTCGAGGGCCGCTTCGTCAAGGACCCTGAGGTCACCCGCGAGCTGATCGCCGACCTCGACGCCCGCGGCCTGCTCTTCCGCGAGCAGGTCTACGAGCACGCCTACCCGCACTGTTGGCGCTGCGGCACGCCGCTCCTCTACTACGCCAAGTCGAGCTGGTACGTCGCCACCTCGAGTGCCCGCGAGCAGCTCCTCGCCAACAACGAGCAGATCGGCTGGCACCCCGAGCACATCAAGCACGGGCGGTTCGGCAAATGGCTGGAGAGCAACGTCGACTGGGCGCTCTCGCGCGACCGCTACTGGGGCACGCCGCTGCCGATCTGGGAGTGCAGCGGCGAGGACTGCGACGGCCGCTTCTGCGCCGGCTCGGTCGCGGAGCTGCGCGAGCGCGCCGGCGGCGAGGTGCCCGACGACCTGCACCGCCCCTACATCGACGAGGTCACGGTGGCGTGCGAGGGGTGCGGCGGTGAGATGCGCCGGGTCGAGTCGGTGATCGACACCTGGTACGACAGCGGCGCGATGCCCTTCGCCCAGTTCCACTACCCATTCGAGAACGAGGAGCTGTTCGAGGAGCGCTTCCCCGCCGACTTCATCTGCGAGGCGATCGACCAGACCCGCGGCTGGTTCTACACCCTGCTGGCCGAGTCGACCCTGCTCTTCGACACCTCGAGCTACCGCAACTGCGTCTGCCTCGGCCTGATCCTCGACCCCGAGGGCCAGAAGATGTCGAAGAGCAAGGGCAACGTGGTCGAGCCCTGGGAGGTGATCGACACCCACGGGGCAGACGCCTTCCGCTGGTACTACCTGACCGCGCAGCAGCCCTGGTCCGGCTACCGCTTCTCGGTCGAGACGGTGGGCGAATCGGTGCGCCAGTTCCTCTTGACCCTGTGGAACACCTACTCGTTCTGGGTCCTCTACGCGAACGCGGAGAACCTCGGTCCCGAGGACTTCAGGGAGGCGCCCGAGCCGAGCGAGGATCTCGACCGGTGGGCGCTCTCGCGACTGCAGGCGACGGTGGCGAGCGTGAGCGAGCACATGGACGGCTTCGACTGCACCGCCGCCGGGCGCGAGATCGCCGCCTTGGTCGAGGAGCTCTCCAACTGGTACGTGCGCCTCTCCAGACGTCGCTTCTGGGACGGCGACCGCGCCGCCTTCGCCACCCTGCGGCACTGCCTGCTGGAGATCGCCGCGCTGCTCGCACCGTTCACTCCCTTCCTCGCCGACGAGATCCACGTCAACCTGGCCGGGGGCGAGGCCGAGAGCTTGGGCGAGCTGCCCGACTCGGTTCACCTGCGCGACTTCCCCGAGCCCGACAGCGCTCTCTCCGATCCGGATCTGGAGTCGGCGATGGGGGCCGTGCGGCTCACGGTCGAACTCGGCCGCGCCGCCCGCGCCCAGGCCAAGGCGAAGGTCCGCCAGCCGCTGCGCCGCGCGGTGATCGTCGCCAACGACGCCGAGCGCGCGGCGATCTCGGCCAGCGCCGAGCTGGTCAGGGCAGAGCTCAACGTGAAGGAGCTCGATTTCGTCGAGGAGGAGTCAGAGCTGGTCAGCTACGCGGTCAAGCCCAACTACCGCGCGCTCGGCCCCCGCTTCGGCAAGCGGATGCCACAGGTAGCCGCCGCGGTCGAGGCGCTCGACCCGGTCCACGTCGCCGCGGTGATGGCCGACGGGGGCGAGGTCGGCATCAACGTCGACGGCGACGAGCACGCACTCGCCACGGATGAGCTGACGCTCTCGCTGCAGCCGCTGGAGGGATACGAGGTCGAGGCAGAGGCCGGCCACGCAGTCGCCCTGCAGCTAGAGCTCGACGACGAGCTGCGCCGCGAGGGCCTCGCCCGCGAGATCGTCCACGCGGTCCAGAACGCCCGCAAAGAGGCGGGCCTCGAAATCACCGACCGGATCCAGCTAAGCCTCGGCGGCGATGAGGAGCTGCTCGCCTCCGCCCGCGCCCACGAGGACTACGTGACCGGCGAGGTTCTGGCCACCGCGATCGCCTATGACGCCGCCGACGGCGTCAGCGCCACGCTCGACGGGCGCGACCTTCACATCGTCATCACCCGCGCTTGAAATAGGGGCACCCGGCCCTACTCCTCAGCCTCGCCGATGATGAAGTCCGTTTTCGCCGAGTCCGAGAACTTCACCCAGCAGTGCTCAGGCGCGGCGCCGGCGACCTCGACCAAGGCCGCTTCGACCCGCTTTGCGATCTCGGCCTTCTGCTCGTCGCTGCGGCCCTCGAACCAGTGAATGTGGACGAACGGCATCGGGTTGCTTGGAGCGCGCTCTAGGCGAGCGCCGGCTCCAGCTCGGCCTCGAGACGCCGCTTCGGCATCGCCCCGACGACTTTCTTGGCGATCGCGCCGTCCTTGAAGAGGAGCAGCGTCGGGATCGAGAGGACTTCGTACTGGGCCGCGGTCTGCTGGTTCTCGTCGACGTTGAGGCTGACGATCTTCAGGTCGTCGCGCTCGGCGTCGATTTCCTCGAGGACCGGGTGGACGACGCGGCAGGGACCGCACCAGGGAGCCCAGAAGTCGACCAGCACGGGGCCCTCGGCCTCGAGGACATCGGACTTGAAGTTGCCGTCGGTCACGTCGGTGAGCTTGCCGGTCACTGGTATCGGTCTCCCATAAGTCGAGGTTCAGCGCTCAATACTTCAAAAAGTATAGCGAGCCTGTAAGAGGCTAGCTTGCAAGATATGACGAACGCGGAGATAGCAGCAGCGCTCGAAGAGCTGGGCGTCCTCTACGAGCTCGACGGCGCGGTCAAATACCGCGTCCTTGCCTACTCGACCGCGGCCAAGGCGATCCGCGAGAGCCCCGTCTCGGTCGCCGAGCTGGCCGCGGCGGGACGGGCGACCGAGATCCCCGGGGTCGGCAAGACGCTGGCGGAAAAGATCGACGCGCTGCTGGAGACCGGTGAGATTCCCGCCGCGGCGAAGCTGAAGGCGAAGTTCCCGCCGACCCTGATCGAGGTGACGCGGGTGCCCGGGGTGGGGGCGAAAACGGCGCGGCTGCTCTTCGAGGAGCTCGACGTCACCTCGCTGGAGGATCTGAAGGCGGCGGCGGAAGCGGAAAAAGTGCGCGACGTCAAGGGCCTCGGGCCGAAGGCGGAGGAGAACGTGCTCGCTTCGCTGGAGCGGCTCGGCGAGCCCGGCGAGGGGCCGGGCCGCGTGCTGCTCTCAGCGGTGCGCCCGATCGCCGAGGAGCTGGCCGCGGCCCTGCGGGAGCACCCGGCCGCGAACGAGGTCGAGGTCGCCGGCTCGGCGCGGCGCTGGGCCGAGACCTGCAAGGACATCGACCTGATCGCCACCGCCGATGAGCCCAAGGAGCTCGCCGAGGAGCTGGCCGGCCACGCCTTGATCGCGTCCGCCGGCAAACCGGGCCCGAACGGGGTGCGGGCGCAGACGCACAACGGGATCTCGGTCGACCTGCGGATCGTCGCCCCGCAGGCGTTCGGCAACCTGCTGCAGCACTTCACCGGCTCGGCGGCGCACAACGTGCAGCTGCGCGAAGAGGCTGTCGGCCGCGGCCTCTCGGTCTCCGAGCACGGAATCACCGAGGCCGAGAGCGGCGAGACGACGCTGTGCGCGAGTGAGGCGGAGGTCTACGAACGACTCGGCTACGGCTATATCGAGCCGGAGCTGCGCGAGGGGCGGGGCGAGCTGAAGGCGGCGCGCGCAGGGGAGCTGCCCGACCTGATCTCGCTCGAGGACATCCGCGGCGACCTGCACTCCCACACCACCCTCTCCGACGGGCGCAACACGCTCGAGGAGATGGCGGCGGCCGGCCGCGAGCGCGGCTACGCCTACATGGCGATCACCGATCACTCGGCGAGTCACGGCTTCGGCGACCACGTCACCGCCGAGCGACTCTGGCAGCGGATCGACGAGGTGAGGGAGTGGAACGAGGGGGTGCGCGGCTTCCGCCTGCTCGCCGGCTCGGAGGTCAACATCGGCCTCGACGGCTCGCTCGACTACCCCGATGACCTGGTCGAAGCGCTCGACTGGGTGGTGGCGAGCGTCCACACCTCCTTCTCGATCTCCAAGCCGGCGATGACCGAGCGTGTCCTCGCCGCGATCGAGAACCCCAACGTCGACTGCATCGGCCACCTCACCGGCCGCCTGATCGGGCGCCGCGAGCCCTACGGAATCGACGTCGAGGCCGTGGTCGAGACGGCGGCGCGCACCGGCACGATGCTGGAGATCAACGGCAACCCAAACCGCCGCGACCTCTCCGAGCACCACGCCCGCCTCGCCAGGGAAGCCGGCGCCAGGATCGTTCTCAACACCGATGCCCACGGGGTCGACACGCTGGGCAACATGCGGTACGCAGTCGCCACCGCCCGCCGCGCCTGGCTGACCGCCGCCGACGTGGCGAATACGCGCGGCTGGGGCGAGTTCAAGAAGCTGCTTCGCTAGAAGTCTCTCGTCTGTTAGACATTCGTCTGCGCAGACGATAAGCTCCATGAGCCGCGAGAGCGGTGACGCCCCCGCCGGTGGAGGCCGGCTCCCAATCTCGCAATTGGGGAAGAGAGGGTTCGATTCCCTCCGGGGGCGTCATTCTGTCTGCACTATGGTGCTGGGAGCGCTATCATCGATGACGCGAGATTGGGAGCACGGTGTTTCGCCGGACTTCCCCAAGTTTTCTCAGACGGCCCGCCTCGGCGGGCCGTCTGCTTTCAGCGTGAGCATCGTCAGCTCATGCGCAATCGGTCGCTGCGCAGGCCCGGCGTCCGCACCAGCTGGACCGGGCGTAATGCGGAGTTGGGGACGACGTAGAACTTGACCCCGTCGCGGTGCTCGATCCCGAGGACCGCCGCCTCCCGGTTGTGCAGCTGCAGCGAGACCAGCAGGGCGTAGCCGGCTCCGATCGCGGCGACTCCGGGGAAGACGACGCCCAGAGCACCGGCGAGGATCGCGGTGACGCCGATTGGCCAGAGGCGAGCGGCGGAAATCCTCGCCGGCGTCTCCTCGGGCAGGGAGGTGGTGGTGCGCGCCCGGGCGAGGACGTCGCGGACGCCATCGGCCGCCCGCGACGGGCGCCCGAGGTAGAGCCCGAGAATGAGCGCGATCAGCCACCAGGCGGCGGCGACGATGACGGTCGTCGTGTCGTCGACGCGACCGGCCGACAGCGCCGCGATTGCACCGAGGATGGTTGCCTCGCCGGCGGTGAGGAAGACGGTGACTCGCAGCAGGTCGGTGTAGGGCATCTCTGCCTTTTACTCCGCCAGCGCCTCCAGCAGCGCCAGCCAGCCGGCCGGGCCGTCGACCGCCAGGTCCGCCTCCTCGGCGATCTCCGGCGGTCCCTCCTCGGAGAGGATCCCGACGCAGACCGCCGTCTTGAGCTCGCCGCTCTCACGCAGCTCCCGCAAGCGACGAAAGGCATCGAGGTCGGTGCGATCGTCGCCGGCATAGACGGCTGCTGTCATCCCGTCTGTGGCAAGCAGCGCTGCCACCGCCGCGTCCTTGCCACCCCCGCCCGGCGGCCGCAGCTCCAGCACCTTGCGGCCCCAGCGCAGCTCCAGTCCCGCCCGGCCCGCCGCCGTGGCCAGCTCGTGGGCGTGAGCTTCGGCACCGCGCTCGTCGCCGGCACCGCGCCAGTGCAGCGCCTGGATCGGCCCCTTGTCCTCCAGCCGCAGGCCGGCCTCCGCGAGCGAGTCGGTCCCGAGGCCGGCGACGAAGTCCGCCGCGTCCCGCTCGCGGCCCTGTAGCGAGGGGTCGACCCTGGGTGCCTCTTCACCGGGGAGCAGCAGCTCGAGGCCGTGGTTGCCGGCGTAGGCGATGCCGTCGATGCCCACCAGCGCTCGCGCCTCCTCGGCCTGGCGCCCGGAGACACAGCCGACCAGGCCGTAGGTTTCGTTCAACCGCGCGAGCAGCTCGGTCGCCCGCGGCGGCACCGTGGCTTCCTCTGGCCTCAGTGCGATCGGCGCCAGGGTTCCATCGACGTCGGTGAGGATGGCGGCATGGTCCGGGTCGTCGCGGAGCTTCGCCAGCGGCCCCAGCCCTGCCCCGCGCTCCCCTCTGCCGGATTCGGGAGACACATGACTAGTATCGCGCGATGCCATCGGAGCGCACCCTGAAGCTTGCTGCGGTCGGCACGCTGGCGGGGATCTTCAGCGGTCTATTCGGGGTTGGGGGAGGGACCGTGATCGTGCCGCTGCTGATCTTCTGGTTCGGCTACGGAGAGCGGCTGGCGACCGGCACCAGCCTGGGGGCGATTGTCCTGATCGGTCTACTCGGCGCCCTCGCCCAGGGTGGCATCTACGGCAACGTCGACGTCGGAACCGGCCTCTGGCTCTCGATCCCGGCGATTGGTGGCGTCGTTCTCGGTACGGCAATCCAGCAGCGGATTCCGCAGCGGGCTGTGTCACTCATCTTCGCCGTGCTCCTCGTCGGCATTGCAATCGAGCTGGTCGTTAAGTGATGGGCATGAACGATGGATGAGCTCTTCGCGATCCTCCTCGCTATCGCCGGCGGGCTAGCGGGTGGCCTGGTCGGCGTCGGCGGCGGCGTCCTCTTCGTGCCTGCGCTGACGATCTTCCTCGGCTTCTCCCAGGTCGAGGGCGAGTCGACCTCCCTGTTGATGATCGTGATCGTCGCCCTGGTCGGCGCCTACCGCCAGAAGGGCTACGGCAACCTCAACCTGCGCGACGCGTTGGTGATCGGTGCTCTCTCCCCGCTCGGCGTGCTGATCGGCGTCGTCGTAGCCAACGAGCTTTCGCAGCGGGCGCTGGAACTCTCGTTTGCCGCCCTGGCGCTCTACGTCGCCTACGGCCTCGTCCGCCGAGCCCTTTCAACACAGGCGTAGGGACTCCGGCGCGGAGCGCTACGCTCATTAGGTGGACTCACTTACCTGGCATGGGGATATGCCGCAGCTTCGCTCCCCGGTCCTCGTCTGCTCCTTCCGCGGCTGGAACGACGCCGCGGGCGCGGCCTCAGCAGCGCTGGGCGCGGTGGCCGACTCCTTCGATGCCGAACCGATCGCCGAGATCGATCCGGAGGACTACTTCGACTTCCAGGCAACCCGACCGACGATCGTGCTCTCCGAAGGACAGACGAGGCGGATCGAGTGGCCGCGGAACGAGCTGATCGCGATCCGCATTCCCGGCGCCGACCACGACCTGATCCTCTTTGACGGGACCGAGCCGAACCTACGCTGGCGCACTTTCTCCGAGACGGTGGCAACCGCGGCCGATGCCCTCGGGGTCGAGATGGTCGTCACCCTGGGGGCGCTCGTCGCCGAGGTCTCGCACACGCTGCCGGTGCCGATCACGGGGCTTGCGTCCGACAAGCAGCTGGTCGAAGAGCTCGACCTGCAGCGCTCCAGTTACGAGGGTCCGACCGGGATCGTCGGCGTCGTCCACGACTGCTGCCGCCAGGTCGGGATGACCTCCGCCTCGCTGTGGGCCGCCGTTCCCCATTACGTGGCAGCAGTGCCCAACCCGAAGGCCGCGCTGGCGCTGCTGCGGCGGCTCGAGGGCTTGACCGGGATCGCCGTCGACGCGACCGGTTTGGAGGAGGAAACCGCCAGCTACGAGGAGCAGATCGGCCGCGCGGTCGCCGCCAATCCGGAAATCGCCGAACTGGTGGAGCGGATCGAGGCCGAGCAGGTCGAGCAGCTCGGCGAGGAGGGCGAGGACCTACCGTCCGCCGACACGATCGCCCGCGAGTTTCAGCAGTTCCTCCAGCAGCGCCGCGGCGAGTCGAACTGAGTTCCACGGTCGCCCGTTGTAGAGAAGCGATGGTCCACTCCCGCGGGAATTGATGTCGCACGCCCCTTCGGGGCTTAGCGACTGAGTTGGTGCGCGGCTTCGCCGCGCGATCATCAGATTGCATTTCGCCGCTTCGCGACATTCCCGCGGGAGTGGACCATCGCTTCTTCATCGAGCCCAGAGTTGTTCAGCTCAACTCGTTTTGCGTTTCAAGCTCAAAAACGAGAGTTCGCGGCGTTGACAGGAGGCCCGGTTGTCCTCCGGGGGAATGTGGCCGAAGGCCGCGATATGCAATCTGTCTTTTGCGCGGCGAAGCCGCGCTCCAACACAGTCGCTAAGCGCGCGCAGCGCGCGTGCGACATCAATTCACCCGGAGGACAACCGGGCCTCCTGTCACCAGCCTCAGCTCTCGGCCGCGGGGCAGATCAGGCGGTAGTCGCACCAGCTGCAGACAGTGGGCGACGGGCGGGGCTCGAAGTCCTGCCCGAGGACGCCCTCGCCGACCTGGAAGACGGTGCTCTCGACTCGTTCGGCGTCGTCGGCCCGGACCGGCGCCGCGACCTTGTCGCCGTCGAGCACGTAGTAGTAGCTGCCGGTGTTGGCCTCGAGCTCCCACGCCTCGCGGGCGGCGAGGCGGTAGAGGGCCAGCTGCAGGTCGCTCTCGAGCTCGGCCTCGCTCTTGCGCTCGCCGGTCTTGTAGTCGATCAGCTCGTAGTCGCCCCCCGGGAGGCGGTCGACCCGATCGACCCGGCCGCGGACGTGGTGCTCGCCGATCCGGATGTCGAACTTTCGCTCCAGCCAGACCGGCTCGCCGTCGGACTCCCTCTCCCGCTCCCAGTAGAGCCGCATCGCCTCGCGGGCGCGATCGCGGAACTGCAGCTCGTCGTCGCTTGAGCCGAAGCCGGTGCGGCGCCAGCCCGCCTCGAAGAGAGACATCAGGCGGCGCAGCCCCTCCTCGCTTGCCTGATCGTCGCCTTCTTTGTGGAAGCGCTCGAGGACGTTGTGGATGAGGATGCCGAAACGCTGGTTGATCGTCGGTTCCTGGGGAATGCCGAAGACGCGGGCGAACTTGTACTTCAGCGGGCAGGTGAGATAGAGGCCGAGGTCGGATGCCGAGAGGCTGAGCGCGCCGTCGCCGCGGCGCGGAAGGAAGGCCTCCAGCGAGGGCTCCTGGCGGGCGGCGATAAGCCGGCGACGGCCCTCGCGCTCCCGCTCGGAGCCGAGCAGGTAGGAATCGAGCGAGGAGGCGTCGAGCTCAGCCTGCTGCTCGGGCGTCGCGACCTGGCGCAGCAGGCCGTTGACCGCGTCGATCGCCTCCGCAGTCGCCTCGTCGCCGGGCCGCTGGGCAAGCGCCGCCAGCTTCAGCAGCTCCAGGTAGCGGGCGATCGCCCGGTTGACGTCGATCGCGGTGTCGAGCCGCGGCTCAGACAACTCTCGGCCCGCTTTCCAAGACGCCGCCAGCATCTCCTCGCGCAGCATGCGGTAGGTGGCGTGCAGTCCCTCGGCCGGGCCAAACAGCTCCTCCTTGTGCTCCTCCTCTTCGGCATCTGCCTCTGCCAGCGCCGAGGCGTAGAGGTCTGAGGGCCGAACCTCGCCACCCTCGCCGCGCTCGACCCGGGCGAGGACGAGGCCGCTACGCGCGGGCCTGCCGATCTGTTCGGCTCCCGCGCCGCGCTCGAGGCCGAGGACGAAGACGTGCCCGAACTCCATTCCCTTGACCGCGCCACGGGTGAGTCCCTGCACGGCCCCGCGCGCCGGCGGCTCAGTCACACCCGCCGGCTCGACCCCGGCGTCGGCGACGGCGCTGAGATGACGGACGAAGTCCCGCGTCGAGCCGTTGGGTTGCCGCCGTGCCCAGGCAGCTGCCAGCTCGGCAAGCCGCGAGAGCCCGAGCAGTCGCTCGGCGACCTCCGGTTGGGCCGCGAAGAGTCTCTGGCGGCGTAATCCGACGGCCTCGATCAAACGACGGACGAATACATCCGCGCGACGCTCCTCCAGCACCGCCGAAGCAGTTCCGTAGAGCTTTAGGAAGGACTGAAGCCGCTCCCGGGCCTCGGGGGGAATCTGTGGACTCTCCAACGCTGCCTCACAAGCGGAGACCATGTCCAACTTGCGGCGTCGAGCAATCGTCGTCAGTCGCGCAAGGTCGGCAGAACGAAGCTCGACCGGTGGCCGGGTCAGCGCCCGTGCTGCGGCCGCTGAGTCCGCTGGATCGGCCAGCACACGCAGCCAGGCGATCGCATCCCTCACCTCGGGTCGCTGAAACAGTGCAGCGGGCCCGGAGAGATGAAATGGAATCCCACGCTCTTCCATGGCCGCAGCTACTGCCCCACCGCGCTCTTGGCTCTCGACCAAGACGCCGATCTCTTCCGGCGCGGTGCCACTGGCGATCAGGTGCTCGGCCTCGCGCGCTACCCCCTGCGCTTGCGCTCGCTCGTTGGTGCAGCGCCAGAATTTCGTTTCCGGGTCCCGGAACTGCTGATCGAGCTCGACCGTAGTCACAAGCGAGGGGGCGGGGGTGTCCGAGGGGGCGCGGCGTCCTGTTTCTCGCCCCGGCGACTCAGCGAGAGACGCCCCGCCGCCCGGCGAGAAACCCAGCGCCCACTCGGACACCCCCGCCCCCTCGCCCCCAGCGTCCACGGCGTACAGCTGATTGGGGTTGTCTTCAGCGAGCGCAGCGAGGATTGCCCGTTGAGCCGGTGAGGTGTCCTCGAGCTCGTCGACCATCACGTACTCGAACCGGTGGGCGATCTCCGCCCGGACGTCAGGTCGCTCGTCGAAGAGCTTGTTGAGCGTTAGATAGACATCGCCTCGGTCGAGGCTGCAGGTGCTGGCGAGGATGCGGTCGTGGGCGGCAATCAGCTCTGCCAGCTCGGGATCTGGGGGGGTCGAGCCGGCCTTGACTTCATCGATCTGCGCCAACAGACGAGCGAGCAGCCCCGCTGGGTTGCCACGGATCTGCTGGTCGCGCAGGGGGAGCTCGTCGAGGCGGTCGAGGAGGAGCGCCAGACGCTCGGCGGGCCCGAGGACGCTGAAGAACGGGTCGAGGTTCGCCCCGGTCGAGTACTCGCGGAGCAACCTCTCGCAGAGCTGCTCCCAGGTGTCGATCCAGAGCTCTTCAAGTGAGCGGTCGAGGAGCTGCTCGACCCTTTCGCGCAGCCGTTGGGCGGTGGCCCGAGAGAACGCCAGGACGAGGATTCGCTCCGGTGCGGTTCCGTCCGCGCAGAGGCGCTCGAAGCGTTGGGCCAGGACCTCGGTCTTGCCCGTCCCCGCCGCTCCGATCAGCAGCAGCGGCCCCGAGCGATGGCCGATCGCACGCTCTTGGGGCTCCGCCAGGGCAAGCATGGTTCAACGCTACCGGGACCGCCGAACTGGGCGCCCTCCATAGGATGCGCTCAGTGGACGTCTTCTCCGCAGATTGGATGGAGATCTGCCGTCGCATCGTCGAGGTGCAGCGGGAGCTGTTCGAGCAGACGGCCGGAATCGAGGCGCGGACCGAGTACGAGGGGGTGGGCGAGGGGGGCGATCGCAGCCTCGTGATCGACCGCCGCTGCGAGGACGCCGTCTTCGCCGAGCTCGAGCAGCTGGCCGCAGCGGGTGCCTCCTTCCTCGCGATCTCCGAGGAGCGGGGCGAGGTGGTCTTCGGCGACGGGGGTCCTGCCCGGATCGTGATCGATCCGATCGACGGTTCCCTCAATGCCCGCCGCACCCTGCCTTCCCACAGCCTCAGCATCGCGGTGGCCTCGGGGCCCTCGATGGCCGACGTCGAGTTCGGCTACGTCTACGACTTCGGGGCCGGCGAGGGATTCGCCGCCGGCAAGGGAGAGGGGGCGAACTTGGAGGGGAGGCGGCTGGAGGTCGCCGTCGACGCCGAGAAGCTCGAGCTGCTCGGGGTCGAGTCGGCCGCGCCCGGCCGCATGCAGTCGCTCGAGGAAGCCCTCGACGGCCGCGTCTTTCGCCTGCGGGTGATCGGCTCGATCGCGATCACCGCCGCCTATGTAGCGGCTGGGCGGCTGGACGGGATGCTCAGCCTGCGGCCCTGTCGCTCGGTCGACATCGCCGCCGCCCAGTTGATCGTCCGCGAGGCGGGGGGCGCGCTCGCTTTCGGCGAGTTGGCGCTGGAGCAGGCAGATCTCGGCCTCGAGGCGCGCTATCCGATCCTGGCGGCCGCCGGCGAGCAGGGCTTGGCAACGGTTCGTAACGCCTTCGGGGGGGCGGTTTAGAACAGGTGTTCGGAAGAACGTATGTTCGCTACACTCGCGAACTCCCCCGCTCCACAACCACCCCGAAGGGATGATCTTCTTGGCAACCAAAGCCAGTAAAAGCAGCTCCAAACCGAAAACGCAGGCGAAAAAGACTCCTGCCCCCGCTCCCTCGCGTGTCGAGCAGGCCCGCGCCGCGGCTGAAAGCGCGGTCGACGTCCCGGTCGGCGCCGTGCTCGAGGTCAGCGATCGCGTCGCCGAGCTGGTCGAACCTTTCGCCGGCCGTACCGCCGCGCAGAAACAGTTCAAGTCCTACGGCCAGCAGTTGCGCCGCACGGTGAAGCGCACCGAGCGTCGCGGCGCCAGCGCCCGTCGCAAGGCGACCACCGAAGCACGCAAGACCCGCAGCAAAGTCGAGCGCGAGGCGCGTAAACGTCAGCGCACGGTCGAGACGACCCTGAAGCGCAATCGCAAAGAGGCCGAGCAGCGCGTGCGCAAGGCGATCGATGAGCAAACCTCCCGCGCTCAGAGCCTGGTCGATCAGATCCCGGTTATCCGCTAGCCGCGTCTAGAGTCCGCGCACCAGGATTGGCCGCGAGCCCGCCGGCTCGTAAGGCCAATCCTCTTGCGCTGGTGCGTAGGCGCGGAACTGGAAGCGGGCGCCGCGGCTGTCGTCGTCGCTGAAGCGGTAGGCGTAGCGAAAGCGCCCGTGGCTGTCCGTACGGACCGTGCGGAACTCGGCCCAGGGCAAACCCGGCAGGCGGAACTGCAGCTCTACCGACCTTCCGGCTGGCGGAATCGTCTCCCTGGGCGCAACCAGCCTGCCGCGGAAGACCAGCGGCGGCCCACCGATCCTCGCCACGGCAGCTGAAGTCGCCAGCTGCAGCCGGCTGCGCACCCCCAGCTCGAGAATCGGCCCAGCCGATCGGCCCAGGCTTGGGCTGCCGTCGAAAACAACCGCGATCGTCCGGCTCGGCCCTGCGGCTGTGCGGATCGAGAAGCCCCCGTCGGGGTCGGTCACCGCTGTGGAAACGCGTGTGGCGGGGCGGGCGCCGGCGAGGAAGCGCTCGATCACCCGTACCGGCTTGCCGCGCAGCGGGGTGTGGCGCCCGCCGAGGAGGCGCCCGCTGAGGAGCACGCGCCGACCGTAGGGGACAGTGCGCCGCTGGCCCTCACCGTGGAAGCGGACGCGCAGGGTGGTCGTCGCCTTGAGCGGGTTCGAGAGGACCATTGGGCTGCCGTTGCGGCGACGCGTGGTCACGGTCGCATTGCCGGCAGCGTCGTAGCCGACCGCGCGGAATTCGTAGTCGCCCGGCGGGAAGGCGTCGGAGTCCCAGCGGGCGCGCAGCTCGCCGGCCGATGGCCGGGCGGGAGCGAGCGGCTCGAAGTGGTCGCCAGACCCGACGCGCCGCACGCCGATCTGACCCCGTGAGGAATCGGCCCCCGCAAGCGAGTCGGCGACCCGCACCCCCAGCAGCTCGGGGTCGGTTGGGTCTTGGGAGTTGGCGAATGCGAGGTCGGGCGGTGTGCGATCGATTCGCACGACGGCCGACTGGGGCGTCCGGTTGGCGAGGCCGTTGCTGCCGCCGCCGTCATCGACGTTGCCGGCGGCGTCACGCGCGTAGTAGGCGACTCGGTGCACGCCCTCGTCGATCACGCTGGCAGCGACTGATCCACCGTGTTCGATTGCGGGTGAGCCGCCGTCGATGCGGATCGCCGTGAAGGGCGGCGGGCGGTCACCGGCCGGCGCCATTCCCGAGCCGGAGTCGACCGCGCTTGCGACAAGCGACACGGCGCGGTTGGTCCAGCCTTTTGGTGCGCCGCTCAGCAGCGTGATCGGATCCGTGGTGTCGACGCGGAGAATGGCACGGCCGCTGCTCGGCGACTTCATTCCCGACCCCGAGACGGCGACTGCGTGCAGGTAGTTCGTTCCCTCCGGCAGCCCCTCGATCCTGAGCCGGTCGTCCCCTGCGCCGCCATGCAAAGTGGTCTCTGCCTTCGTGCAGCGGTCCGGCGCCGCGCAGGGGGTGTTGAGGGGGGCCGAGCCGATCGCGACCGCGTAGCCGCGGATCCCTGAGATCGGAGGCGCCCCGGATGGATGTTCGAGGCGGACACGCAGCGGGAAGCTGGTGCGGCCGATCCAGCCCGTGACCGACTCCGGTTCGATCGAGGCGGGACGGACGTTGTCGAAGCGCAGCTGCTCGATGGCCGGGGGACCCTGGTCTCCGGCGGCATCCTCGAACCAGACTTCAACGCTGTAGGTGCCGGGTACCTTTGGCAGCGTCAGCCCCGCTATCCCATCGCTCGGCCAGCCGATCTGGTTTTCGCTGAGAACCCCGCCTTCGGGGTTGCGGACCCGGTAGCGGGTGGCGACAAGCGCTGGTCCGCCTACCGGCGGATTCACCCAGGTCAGCCCGAAGCGGTTGTCCGCGTGCCAGGCATCGCCACCACCGGCCACCTGCAGGCCTGCCGGCCGTGGTGGGCTCGCCTGAGCTGAGGCAACGAGGCACACAGGTGCGATCGTGATAAGCCCTAGAAGGGCCAGACCGAGGCGAATCCTCACGGGCCAAACTCCCCCGCCGCGCTGCCGCTTGAAGGCGGTGCTTCTGTCGCAGGCGGCGTCGGCGCTGGTTCCTGTAGCGGCGGCACATATTCGACAGCACCCGCTTCGGCGCTTTCGGGAGCCGGCTCTGGCCCCGGCGGCGGATCAGCCTTCGGCTCTTGCTCGGGTTCCGGCTGTGCCGGAGCTTCTGGCGCGGGTGGGGCGGACTCGTGGGCGGTAGTGGGGGCAACCGGTTCCTTCAGCGCCTGCTTGGAGACCCGCTCGACCTTTGCCCCGGTCTTGTGCGCCGGCTCGATGCCGAGCGGCAATGGCGCGACGCCCGTGGCAACGCAGGCGGCAGCGCCACCGACGGTTCCAGCGCAGATCGCCAGCGCCTTGGCGAGGGCCGCCGCTCCAGCCCCGCGAGTGCCGCCGGCGACGGCAACCTGCGTGAGCCCGCCCTCGCCTACATTGCCGGCGCCGGGGAGGCGGGAGTGCAGACTGACCACGAGCTCGTGCGCCCGCTCCAGCAGGGAGCGCGAGAGCGGCAGCGCCGGCGCCAGGGCGGCGACTGCGGCGGGAGCAGCGCGGTAGGCGCGCATCGTCGCCCGGCAGGTGGGACAGGCACGCAGGTGCTCTCGCACGATGGCCTCGTTTTCCGCGTCGGCCTCTCCGTCGCAGTAGGCCGACAGCAGCGGCGCCAGCTCGGCGCAGCGAGTGCCGTCCTCGCTGTGCGTCATCAGTCGCCGAAAGCGCTCCCGTCCCTCGGCCAGGCAGCGGTTCACCTTTGTCTGGCTGAAGCCGGTGATCTCGCCGATCTCGACGTAGGAGTAGCCGGCTGCGAGCAGGGTCAGCGCGCGCAGCTCGGCCGGCTTCAGGGATTGCAGCGCCTCGCGGCTTCGGGCGATCTGCTCCCGCCGCTCGGTGCGCTCGCCTGGCCCGGCGCCACTCGCCGCGATCCGTGCAATCGGGTCCCCCATCTCATCCTCGCCCACCCCGAGCAGGCGCTCGCGGTAGCGGCGAATCGCCAGCGCCTCGTGCTTGACCACCGTCTTCATCCAGCGGATCAGCTCGTGCGGGCGATCGCTGGGTGCTTTGACGAGGAGGATCTCCAGCGCCCGCTGGTAGGCGTCCTCCGCGTCGTCCTCGCAGAGCGAGAAGCGACGCGCCGTCCGTCTCAGCTCGTTGTCCTCGCGGGCGACGAGTTCGACGGCGGCGCGCTTGCGCCCGGCTGTTGTGACACCTCCCTGCACCGGTTCAGCTCCCTCGTCCGAACATGCCACGTACAGCTAGGGACGGGACCGGGTTCTCCCCCCAACTGGACGGGTGGATGGGCCAAATCCCCGCAATTTGCGAACTGAAGCGTTTATCTAACCGGGGCGTGTCCGAGTTTTTGGTGGCATATGCATCCGAAAGCTCGGACACGCCCTCGAGGGGGTCACCTGTAGCATCCGCGGCCGATGAGCACCTGCGTAATCACCGGCGGCGCCGGCTTCCTCGGCTCCCACCTCTGCGAGCACCTGCTTGGCAAGGGACACCGTGTCATCTGCGTCGACAATCTCGAGACGGGGTCGCTGCAGAACATCGAGCACATCCGCGACGACGCCTTCGACTTCCGCAACATCGACATCACCGAGAAGGTCGACATCCCCGAGGATGTCGACTTCGTCTACCACCTCGCCTCGCCGGCGAGCCCGATCGATTACCTGCGGCTGCCGCTGCACACGCTCAAGGTCGGCTCGCACGGCACCCACCACATGCTTGGCCTGGCGAAGTTCAAGCGCGCCCGTTTCCTGATCGCCTCGACCAGCGAGGTCTACGGCGATCCGCAGGTCCATCCGCAGGCGGAGGACTACTGGGGCCATGTCAACCCGATCGGCCCGCGCGGCGTCTACGACGAGGCGAAGCGCTACGCCGAGGCGCTGACGATGGCTTACCACCGCCAGCAGGGCGTCGACACCTCGATCGTGCGCATCTTCAACACCTACGGGCCGCGGATGCGCGCTCACGACGGGCGGGCGATCCCGACCTTCCTGCGCCAGGCGCTGAAGGATCAGCACCTGACCGTCTTCGGCGACGGCAGCCAGACGCGCAGCTTCTGTTACGTCGACGACCTGATCCGCGGCATCGTCGCCCTTGCCGAGTCCGACGTGCACACGCCGGTCAACGTCGGCAACCCCAACGAGTTCACCCTGCTGGAACTTGCCAAGACGGTGATCGAGGTGACCGATTCGCGCTCGGAGATCATCTATGAGCCGCTGCCCGTGGACGACCCGCAGCAGCGTCAGCCCGACATCACCCGCGCTCGCGATCTGCTCGGCTGGGAGCCGCAGGTCGAGCTGCGCGAGGGACTGCAGCGCACGATCGAGCAGGCCGGCGTCGAGCAGCTCGCCGGCGCCTCGGACTGAGCCCCGCCCTCCAGCTCCCAATATCCTCCGCCCAATGGCCGGCAAGACCGACAAGTCCGCTGTCGAGGAAAACGCCCGCACGATCGCTCCGCTGGTCGGGCCCGATGACGAACGGGTCTTCACCGACTCCGGGATCGAGATCGACCCCCTCTACACCGAGGAGGACGTCGCCCCCGGCCTCGAGGAGCGGCTCGGCGTGCCCGGCAAGCCCCCCTTCACCCGTGGCATCCACGAGCGGATGTACCGCGACCGGCTCTGGACGATGCGCCAGTACGCCGGCTTCGCCACCCCCGAAGACACCAACGAGCGCTACCGCTACCTGATCGAGCACGGCTCGACCGGGCTCTCGATGGCCTTCGACCTGCCGACCCAGCTCGGCCGCGACTCCGACGATCCGCTCTGCAATGGCGAGGTCGGCCGCACCGGCGTCCCGATCGACACGATCGAGGACATGCGGATCTGCTTCGAGAAGATCCCACTTGATCAGGTCTCGACCTCGATGACGATCAACGCCCCGGCGGCGATCCTCTTGCTGCTCTACGAGCTGGTCGGCGAGGAGCAGGGCGTCCCCTCCCAGAAGCTGCGCGGCACCGTCCAGAACGACGTGCTGAAGGAGTACATGGCGCGCGGCAACTACATCTACCCGCCCGAGCCGACCATGCGGCTGACCACCGACATCTTCGAATACTGCCGCGAGAACGTGCCGAAATGGAACACGATCTCGATCTCCGGCTACCACATCCGCGAGAAGGGCTGCTCGGCTGTGCAGGAGGTCGCCTTCACGCTCTCCAACGCGATCGCCTACGTCGAAGCGGCGCTCGAGCGGGGGCTGAAGATCGACGAGTTCGCGACCCGGCTCGCCTTCTTCTTCAACTGCCACAACAACGTCTTCCAGGAGGTCGCCAAGTTCCGCGCCGCGCGGCGGATGTGGGCGAAGATCGTCGAGGAGCGGTTCGGGGCGAAGGACCCCAACTCGATGAAGATCCGCTTCCACACGCAGACCGGCGGCGTGACGCTGCAGGCTCAGCAGCCCGAGGTCAACATCATCCGGGTCGCCCTGCAGGGCTTCGCAGCGGTCAGCGGCGGCACCCAGTCGCTGCACACCAACGGCTTCGACGAGGCGCTGGCGCTGCCGACCGAGCGCTCGGCGCGGATCGCCCTGCGGACCCAGCAGGTGCTCGCCCACGAGTCTGGTGTCGCCGACACCGTCGATCCCTTTGCCGGCTCCTACTTCGTCGAGTCGCTCACCGACGAGATCGAGGCGCGGTCCTGGGAGCTGATCGGCAAGGTCGAGGAGATGGGCGGCTCGGTCGAGGCGCTGGACTTCATGCAGAAGGAGATCGAGGAGTCGGCGCACTCCTACCACGAGCGCTACAAGTCGGGCCAGGACATCATCGTCGGCGTCAACAAATACGTCACCGACCAGGTCGACGACGTCGACATCCTCCGCGTCGACCCCGAGTCCGAGCAGCGCCAGTTGGCCCGCTTGGCGGCTTTCAAGCAGAACCGCGACCAGGCCGCGGTCGAGCAGAGGCTGGACGAGCTTCGCGCCGTCGCTCGCGGTGAGGGCAACCTGCTGCACCCGATCCGATCCGCGCTCGCCGCCGATGCCTCGATTGGCGAGGTCTGCGGCGCGATGCGCGACGTCTTCGGCGAATACAAGGGCGGCGCCTTCTTCTAGCCGCCCCGACGTGCCGGTGCTGGAGTGTCCATATGGGCACCGTTCCACCGGCACGTCCCGCCCAGGAGAAGGAATGGGCCGTGCGCAGTTGAAGCGGCTCGCAATGATCGAGGCATCGAGGACGCTGATGAAGTCCGAGCCGGAGCTGGCTGAGCTCTTGGCCGAGGTCGAGGGCGTCGAGGTGACGATGGCCGAGAAAGGCTTTGGCACCCGGGTCGAGATCCGCGCCGATGAGCGATCCGGCCTCGAAGCGGCCGATCTGGAGCGCTTTCTGGATCGCCTTGCCGAGCCGCAGAAACAGCCCTTCACATAACCAAGGAGAAACCGACTTGAAGCAGCTGAGCAAGCACTTGAACTTCGCCAACGCGATCTCCTGCATCGCCCTCTTCGTTGCCCTGAGCGGCGCGGCCTATGCGGCCAAAACGACGCTCGGCAACAAGGCGGTCAAGACGAAAAACCTGGCTAACGGCTCGGTGACCGCGCTCAAGCTCGGCAATGGCTCGGTCACGACCCTGAAGCTGAAGAACGGCGCGGTGACCGGCCCCAAGATCGGGCCCGGAGCGGTCGGCTCAACTGCGCTGGCCGGTGGCTCAGTCCGCTCGGCGCAGCTCGGAGGCGGCGTGGTGACCGAGGGCAAGCTGAAAAACGGCGCCGTGACCGAGGCGAAGCTCTTCAACAGCGCCGTCACCAACTCCAAGCTCGGCCCCAACTCGGTGGCGGCGGGCAAGATCGCCGACGGAGCGGTGACCAGCGCGAAACTCTCCTCGAGCTTCTATGCGCAGCTGATCAAGAACGTCTCCTACGTGCCTGGGAGTAGCCCCAGCAATACCTCCGAAGCGACGAAGACGGCCACTGCGACGTGCCCGGCCGGCAAGCAGGTGGTCGGCGGTGGCGCCAAAGTCATCGGCGGCACCGTCCTGATTGCGGTTACCGAGTCTGCGCCTGCTTCTGCCAACGCCGAGGGCAAGCGGACCGCCTGGATGGCCGTGGCCAAAGAGTCTGGCGTCAGCGGGTCCAACTGGTCCGTTGAAGCGCACGCCATCTGCGCCGAATTCTGAGTTCTAAATAGACTCCCGCGCCGCGATGCGCGAGAAGAATCCGATCACCCACGAGGAGAAGCTCGCCTACCTGCGCGAGCTGCGCGAGGCGGCGGTCAACTCCGCCTCCGAGGAGGCGGTTGAGAAGCAGCACGCGAAGGGCAAGATGACCGCCCGCGAGCGGATCGAGAAACTGCTCGACCCCGGCTCGTTCGAGGAGCTCGACACCTTCGTCCGCCACCGCACCTACGACTTCGAGATGCAGAAAAAGCGGCCTTGGGGCGACGCCGTCGTCACCGGCCACGGCACGATCGACGGAAGAACTGTTTTCGTCTTCTCCCAGGACTTCACGGTGTTCGGGGGCAGCCTCGGCGAGGTGATGGCGGAGAAGATGTGCAAGGTGATGGACCTCGCCGCCCAGGTCGGGGCGCCGGTGGTCGGCATCAACGACTCCGGCGGCGCCCGGATCCAGGAGGGCGTCGTCTCGCTCGGCGCCTACGGCGACGTCTTCGTCCGCAACGTCCAGTGCTCCGGCGTGATCCCGCAGATCAGCGTGATCATGGGGCCCTGCGCCGGCGGCGCCGTCTACTCGCCGGCGATGACCGACTTCATCTTCATGGTCAAAGAGACCTCGCACATGTTCATCACCGGCCCCGAAGTGATCAAGACGGTGACCGGCGAGGAAGTCGAGTTCGAGGAGCTGGGCGGGGCGATGAGCCACAACAGCAAGTCGGGCGTCGCCCACTTCGCCGCCGAGGACGAGGAGAGCTGCCTCGAGGACGTGCGTTTCCTGCTCGGCTTCCTGCCCTCCAACAACCTCGAGGCGCCGCCGCGCTACGCGCCCGACGACGACCCCGAGCGCGAAGACGAGGAGCTCGAAACGGTCGTCCCCGACGATCCCTCCAAGCCCTACGACATGCGCGAGGTGATCTCCCGCGTCGTCGACGACGGCGAGTTCTTCGAGGTCCACGAGCACTTCGCCAAGAACATCGTCTGCGGCTTCTCCCGCCTCGACGGCTTCCCGATCGGGATCGTCGGCAACCAGCCGGCCTTCCTCGCCGGCGTGCTCGACATCGAGGCATCCGAGAAGGCGGCCCGCTTCGTCCGCACCTGCGACGCCTACAACGTCCCGATCCTCACCTTCACCGACGTGCCCGGCTTCCTGCCCGGCACCGACCAGGAGTGGAACGGGATCATCCGCCACGGCGCCAAGCTGCTCTACGCCTTCACCGAGGCGACCGTACCGAAGCTCACCGTCGTCACCCGCAAGGCCTACGGCGGCGCCTACGACGTGATGAACTCGAAGCACATGCTGGCCGACTACAACGTCGCCTGGCCGACGGCGGAGGTGGCGGTGATGGGGCCGGAGGGCGCGGTCAACATCATCTACCGCAAGGACATCGCCTCCTCGCCGACCCCCGACGAGCGCCGCCAGAAGCTGATCGACGACTACAAAGCCCACTTCGCCAACCCGTACTCGGCGGCGGAGCGCGGCTACATCGACGACGTGATCGAGCCGCGCGAAACTAGGCCTAAGCTCATCAAGGCCCTCCGCATGCTGCAGAGCAAGCGGGTGCCGCAGCCCAAACGGAAGCACGGCAACATCCCGCTGTAGCCCGGCTGAAGGCCTACCTCAACTCACCGCGAGCTCATCGCCGCGGCGGCGGGCCCTGGGAGGCGGCGGCGCGGCGAGCCTGCCAGGTGGCCAGTGGAGCCGCGGCCATCTCCTCCCAGGCGGCGTCCTCGCCGAAGTACTGCATGGCGACGAAGTGGAGCAGGCCGGGAAGCATCTCCGGGGCGTGCTCGGCGTCGCCATCCAGCAATTTCGCCGCCAAAAGCGTGTCGATCGCCCCTACAATGAAGTCCGACGTAATAGGAGGTGGAGCTTGGCGAGAGGGGATCTCGCGGCGTGCGCTGTCCAGTGCACGGGAGAGGCGCTCCATCAAATCGCGCCGCTGGGCGAGCGAGAGCTCGCCGGCCGCATGCACCTCGACAAGCAGCGCCTTGGCGATCGCCGGCTGGTTGGCGCAGAACTCGAGCAGCTCGGCCAGGGCGGCTCGCAGGCCCTCGCGCCAGGAGGGCTGGCGCTTGGCGGCGGCGATCAGCCGCCGGTAGAGCCACTCGCCGGTGTCGGCGTAGGCCTGGGCGAAGCAGTCCTCGCGGTCCTTGAAGTGCTTGTAGAAGGTGGCGCGACTCGTCTGCGCGCGCTCGATCACATGCCTGACGGCGACCTGGTCGTAGCCAAGCTCGCCGCTGGTGGAGAGCATCGCCTGCAGGATTCGCTCGCGAGGGGGACGACCGCCGCGGGAGCCTGGGAAAGCGAGGACGATGCCGCTGTCGTTATCCGAAAACATACTCCTTTTGTCTAGGTATAGCAGCTTTTAGAAACAGAGATGCCTAGAACGCCATGTTTTCTATAGAAAAGGGAAATAGACATCAGATGTATGTTTTGGTACCGTCTTGGAATGGCCGACTCGCGTTCGCTCTCGGAACGCCTTTCGAAATTGCCGCCGGGGCGTCACCTGATCCCGCGCGACTTCGTCTCCCAGAACCAGCGCGAGCGGATGCTGCTGGCGACCGCCGAGCTGGTCGCCGAGCGCGGCTACCAGAAGACGACGATCGAGCTGATCGCGAAAACGGCTCGGGTCGCCCTGGTCACCTTCTACGAGCACTTCGCCAACAAGGAAGAGTGCTTCCTCGCCGCCTTCGACGAGAGCGTCGCGGCGGCAGGCGAGGTCTTCGCCGAGCTGGTCGACCTCGAACAGCCCTGGGTCGAGCAGATCTCCAGCGGGCTCGAGGTCTTCCTCGAGATGGTCGTCGCCGAACAGGCACGGGCCAAGCTCTGCATCGTCGAGAGCCAGGCGGCTGGAGGCGAGGCCCTGGCCCGCTACCAATCGATGCTGGAGAGCGTCGCGCCGAAGCTGCGCGAGGGGCGCGAGCTCAACCCGCGGACGAGCCGGCTGCCGGACGGGCTCGAGGTGGCGATCGTAGGTGGCCTGATGTGGCTGGTCCACCAGCGCCTGATCGCCGACCAGGTCGACGACCTCAAGGGCCTGCTGCCGGAGATGCTGCAGGTGACGTTGACGCCCTACGTCGGGGAGGTCGAGGCGGCGCGGGCCGCGGAGGCGGCCCAGGCCCGAGCGGCGGCTTAGTGCGATTCGCGGCGTCCGGGCGGGCATGGCGGGGGAATCGGTTTTCCAGCGCGGGGAGCAGGGCCGGGACGATGTGAGCGGCCCGCGCAGAGGACGCGATCCGGCGCGGGAGAGGATCGCCGCCACGATGATCGGGATGGTTGCCGATCATGGTTTTGCGGCGGTCGACGTAGAGACGATCTGCCAGCGGGCCCAAGTGGGTCGCGGCCACTTCGATCGCTGCTTCGCCGACCTCGAGGACTGCTTTCTGGCGATCCACGACGAGGTGATGGAGGAGCTCTGCGTGCGGGTCGACACCGCTTGCAACGGGCGCGAGGCCTGGCACGACAGGATCTGGGCGGCGGGGGTGGCGGCTACGCGCTACCTGCAGGAGGACTCGACCCGGGCCCGCTTCCTCGTCGTCTCCGTCAACGGCGCCGGCAGCGGCGCCCAGAGCCGCCGCGACCGGATCGTGCAACGGATTGCCGATTTTCTCGATGGTGGCCGGGGCGAGGTCAACGGGGAGCGGCGGATGTCCCGCTGCACCGCTGAAATCACCGCCGGCGCGGTCTACGGCACGATCCTGACCAAGGTCGAAAGCGGTTCGATAGAACGTGGCGAAGAGTTCCTGCCCGAGCTGATCTATCTGGCGACGATGCCCTACCTCGGCGCCCGCGCCGCCGAGGACGAGCTGATGGTCCAGCCGCTGCGCTAGGTGGACGCGTAAGCCCTCGTGACCTCCAGAGTCTGGGGTATCGTCGGCCCATGAGCGCGGAACGACCAAGCGTGCATATCTGGTTCTTCGCGCCGGGAGTGAAGCGCGAAACTTTGTGATGGCGAAAGGCAAGGGGAAAAAGGGCGATGAGTCGACGGCCACGGCGGCCGAGTCGTCGCGACTGCCCGCCGGGCGCCACGGACTGCCGCGTGAGTTCATCGTCCAGAACCAGCGCGAGCGGATCGTCACGGCGCTGGTCGACACAGTCGCCGAGCGCGGCTACAACGCGACCACGGTCGCCAACATCACCAAAGCCGCGTCGGTCTCGCGTCGCACCTTCTACGAGCATTTCGCCGACAAGGAAGCTTGCTTCCTCGCCGCTTACGAGATGGTCGCCGACCACATCGCCGCCTCGATGCGGGCCGCGGCCGAGTCCTTCGAGGAGTGGCCGCAGAAGGTCCGGGCAGCGCTGGCGACGATGCTCAGCTTCCTCGCCGGCGAGCCGGAGCTGGCGCGCATCTGCATGATCGAGCCGGTCGCCGCCGGCGGTGACATCGCCACCCGCCACCGTGCCTCGATGCAGGGACTGGTCGACATCCTCAAGGCCGGCCGTCCCCAGCACAGCGGCGAGCACCCGCTGCCCGAGGCGACCGAGGAGACCCTCGTCGGCGGCATCGTCTCGCTGATCGTGCGCGAGATCAGTGCCGGCCGCACCGAGCAGCTCGAGAGCTTGCTGCCGGATCTGGTCGAGCTGACCCTGGCGCCCTACGTCGGTGCCGAAGAGGCCGAGCGGCTAGCCCGCCAGTAGCGAGCGCAGCCGTTCACTCGCCCGATACCGCGTAGTTCGCCCGCGTCCCTGTTGCTCGATCAGGCCGCTGTCGAGCAGGCGCCTCAGGTCGGCGCTTGCCGTCGCCGGTGAGACGTCGGCCTCCTCGCCGTACTTGCTGCGGTCGGCGCCGCCGACCAGGCTCTGCTCGAGCGCAATCGCGAACCGGTCCGGCCAGCCGTGCTCCTCGACCTCCCGTTCGAGCCGGTCCCAGCGCTGGGCCGCCTCATGGATCTGGTCGAGGCGTCGGCCGGCTTGGGAGATATGCGCCTCGATGCAGAACCGGACCCAGCCCAGGGCATCTCGATCCGGCTGGTAGCTCCCTCCCTGCGTGTCCCGCAGCGCCGCGTAGTAGGCGGGGGTGTTGCGGCTGAGGTGCTCCTCGATCGAGGAGAACTCCGGTGAGAGCAATCCGTCACGGGCCAGGGCCAACGATTGGACGATGCGAGCGACGCGCCCGTTGCCGTCGCGGAAGGGGTGGACGGAGACGACATGGAGGTGCGCCATCGCCGCGCGAACGACGACGTCCGTTTCGGGATCGCCGCTCTCCAGCCACTCGACCACTTCGCCCATCAGCGCCGGCACCTCCTTGCCCTCCGGGCCGCGGTAGTCGATTCCGCCGTCCGGTCCCGTCACCGATATCTCGCCAGTGCGCCACAAGCCCGGGTCCCTGTCGCGTTGAAAGGAGCAGGCGTCGAAGTGCAGGTCGAGGATCGCGCGGGCGCTCCACGAGAAGGCCGGGTCGCGGGCCATCGCCCCGACGTGGTCCATGGCTCGGGCATAGCAGGCGACCGCCAGGCGATTTTCGTCGTGGCCGTCGGGTATCTCCGCGCCGCTCGTCAGCGCAAGCGCTTCTTGGGGCTCGACGCTGTAGCCCTCGATCGAGGTCGAGCCCTCGATCGAGCTGGCCCGCACGACACGCCGCAGCGTTCCCATCCAGGGGGCAAGCCGGCCGGTCTCCCCGCCGAGAGAGCGACGAATGCGGTTCAGCTCGCGGAGGCGAGCGCGTACATCCTTTGGAAGTGAAGGCGTAGCAAAGATCATTGTAGAAGTATAGACGACTAGACGATTAATCGCCTACTCCTGGGCCTTTGTTGGGACTCCTGCCTTGGGCCTTACGGAACCGCCGTAGCCTCGGCCTCGACCGCGCCTCCGCGCGCGGTCGCCGCACCGCCTTCCTCGCGGGTGAGGCGGTGGGCGAGGTAGACGGGGATGATCGAGAGCAGGACGACAATCACCGCGACCGCGTTGACGATCGGCAGCTGATTGGGGCGGAAGAGGTTGCGGAAGATCCAGATCGGCAGCGTTTCTTCGCCGGCTCCGATCGTGAACGTGGTGACGATGATCTCGTCGAAGGAGAGGCCGAAGGCGAGCAGGGCCCCGGCGCCGAGCGCGCTGCGGAGGTTGGGAACCGTGACGAAGCGGAAGGTCTGCCAGGTGTGGGCGCCGAGGTCGGCCGAGGCCTCCTCGAAGGAGGTGGAGACGCGGCGCAGGCGGGCGACGACGTTGTTGTAGACGACGACGATGCAGAAGGTGGCGTGGCCGACGATCACGGTGAAGAGGCTGAGGTCGATCCCGAGCACCTGGGTGAAGGTGTTGCTGAGGGCGACGCCGGTGACGATCCCCGGCAGCGCGATCGGCAGGACGACGAGGAAGGAGATCGTCTCGCGGCCGAAGAAGCGGTGGCGCGACACGGCCAAAGAGGCGAGCGTGCCGAGCACGATCGCGATCGCCGTAGCGGCAGTCGCGGCTTTGAGCGAGGTGACGAACGAGTCGCGGGCGAATTCGTTTTCGATCGCCTTCGGGAACCAATCGAGGGTCAGCCCCGGCGGTGGCCACTCGAGGATGTTGCTCGCGTTGAAGGCATATATCGCGAGCACGATCAACGGCACGTAGATGAAGGCCATCCCCAGGCCGACGCCGAGGCGGAGCAGAGCCGTCGCTCTTTTCGAGAGCCTCATCCGCCGCCCCTAGATGTGCTCGAAGGCGCCCAGCTTCCGGGCGACCATCAGGTAGGCGATCATCACCACAATCGGGACGAGCGCGAGGGCGGAGGCGAGCGGCAGGTTGTTGGAGATGTTGTTGAAGATCACGTTGCCGATGAACTGGTCGTTGGAGACCAGCCTGGGCGTGATGTAGTCACCCAGGGTGAGCGCGAAGGTGAAGATCGAGCCGGCGACGACCGCCGGGAAGACGAGCGGCAGGATCACGCGCCGGAAGGTGGTGAAGGGTGAGGCGCCGAGGTCCTCCGAGGCGCTGATCAGCGAGTTGGGGATGCGCTCCAGACCGGCGTAGATCGGCAGGATCATGTAGGGCAACCAGAGGTAGCTCATCACCAGCCAGACCGCGGTCTCGCCATAACCGGGCCCGCTCAGGCCGAACGGCGCCAGCGCCCAATCGATCACGCCGTCGTTGGAGAGCATCGTCCGCCAGGAGAGCGCCTTGACGAGGTAGCTCGACCAGAGCGGCATCAGGACCAGGATCACCAGGATGGCCTTGCCGCTTCGGCTCGCGACCTTGGCCATGTAGAAGGCGATCGGGAAGGCGAGCACGGCATCGGTGATCGTGACCAGGGCCGCGATCAGCACCGTCCGGCCGACGATGTCCCGGTACACGGGTTCCTCGATCAACGTTTCGAAGTTCTGCAGGCCGAAGCCGCGGACCACTTCGCCGCTGAGCGGATCGACCGACCAGAATGCCGCGATCAACAGGACCGCGAGTGAGCCCAGGTAGCCGATGACCAGCCAGCCGATCGGGCCGGCCAGCAGCGCACCCACCTGCAGGCGAGGGCGGCCGTGGAAGAGGCCGGCGAGCCGGTGGCCCACCGTACGCCTCTCCACGACCGCTTCGCTCGCCATCAGGTCAGAGCTGCTCGATCAGCCTTTGATCGAGGTCCAGGCCTGGACCCACTCGTTGTAGTCCTTGCAATCTTCAGACCCGTCGCCGCAGTCGGCGAGCGGGGTTTCCCAGTAGTAGACGCGTTTCCAGAAGCCGGGGTCTTCCGCGTGATATTTCTCGCAGAACCCTTTCTCCGCCGTCTCCTCGCAGGCGAGGCTCTGCGCCGGCGCCTCGCCGAAGTATTCGGCCACTTCGGCGTTCACTTTCGGCGAGACGATCCAGTCCATCCACCTGTACATGCAGTTGGGGTTTTTGGCTTCTGAGCTGAGCATCCAGGTGTCCGACCAGCCGGTCGCACCCTCTTCGGGCAGGAATCCCTGGCTCGCGGGGCTCGCGGCCACCGGTTTGCCTTCGCCTTCGAGTTCGAAGTACTGGTACTGCCAGGTGGTGCCGACCTGGCTGTCGCCGGCGGCGAAGGCCTGGATCTGCTTGGCCGCTTCGGACCAGTATTCGCCGACGTTGGGCCGCTGTTCTTCGAGCAGGTTCACCGCTGCTTCGAACTGCTCGTCGTTGAGCTCGTAGGGGTTGTCGATCCCCAGGTCGGGTTCGTGCGTCTTCAGGTAGACGGCCGCGTCGGCGATGTAGATCGGGTCGTCGTAGGCGCTGATTTTGCCCTTGTATTCAGCGGCTTTTTCGGGATCGAGGATGACATCCCAGGAAGTCGGCGCCGGTTTGACGTCTTCGGTATTCCACATCAGCAGGTTGGCGCCGCGGCCGTGGGGGATGCCGTAGTTGGTGCCGTCGAAGGTGTTGTACGGCTGGTCCTTGAGATCGTCGAAGATCGTCTCGTAGTTGGGCACGAGCTCGACGTTGACCGGGTTGACGTCGCCTCCATCGACCAGGCGGGCCGAGGCATTGCCGGAGGCCGAGACGCCGTCGTACTGGCCGCTGCGCATCAGCGTCACCATTTCGTCAGAGGTGCCGGCGACCTTGTTGTTGACCTTGCAGCCGGTCTTCTGTTCGAACGGTTTGGTCCATTCGGGTTCGACGTAGCCGGCCCAGGAGATCAGATTGACCTGTCCCTCTCCTTTGCCGACCTTGGTCAGTTCTTCGCCGCTCGAGCTGTCGTCGTCGCCTCCGCCGCAGCCGGCGAGCAGGAGCATGAATACGAGCAGGCCGGCGATGACGAGCCACGCCGTTCGCCCTGGATGTGCGTCCTGAGTCCTCACGGTGATTCCTCCTCTGGTTTCGGTTTCCCATGGACTGCGACCGTGTGCTCCGGGCGCCAGCCCACCAGCACCTCCCTGCCCTGCTCGGAGGGCGCCTCGGTCGGTGCGCCCTCCGCGTTCTGCCGTACCAGTTGAAGCTCTCCGCCTGCCTCGAGCGCGACCGTGTAACGGGTGACCATGCCCGCGTAGGCGACCGCGGCGATCCGGCCGCGCTCGGTCCGCAGCCCGTTCGGCATTGTGGCGGGGTCGAGCAGCTGGATCTTCTCGGGCCGGATCGTGAAGCGGGTGCCCTCGCGCTCGAGCAGGTTGGAGACGCCGACGAAGCCGGCGACGAACTCGGTGGCCGGGTGCTCGTAGAGCTCGACCGGCGTGCTCACCTGTTCGATGCGCCCCTGGTTGAAGACGGCGATCCGGTCGCTCATCGTCAGCGCCTCGTCCTGATCGTGGGTGACGTAGACGAAAGTGATCCCGACCTCGCCCTGGATCGCCTTCAGCTCGGTCTGCATCTGCTCACGCAGCTTCAGGTCGAGGGCGCCGAGCGGCTCATCGAGCAGCAGCACCTGCGGCCGGTTGACGATTGCCCGCGCCAGGGCGACGCGCTGGCGCTGCCCGCCTGAGAGCTCGGCGGGCTTGCGCTCGGTGTAGCTGGGCAGGCGGACCATCGCCAGCGCCTCGTCGCGGCGGCGGGCTCGCTTCCCCTTGTCGACGCCGGCGACCCGCAGCCCGTAGGCGACGTTCTCGCCGACCGTCATATGGGGAAACAGGGCGTAGTCCTGAAAGACGGTGTTGACCGCTCGGTCGTACGGGGGGACCCCCGCCATGTCCTTCCCGGCCAGCTCGATCGTGCCAGTGCTGGGGTCCTCGAAGCCGGCGATCATCCGCAGCGTCGTCGTCTTGCCCGATCCCGAAGGGCCGAGCATGGTGAAGAACTCGCCCGCCTCGATCTCCAGATCGATGCCCGCAACCGCCTGTACCTCGCCATAGCTCTTGGTGAGGTTGCTTAAGCGGATGTCAGAAGGCGCAGCTACAGAGAGAAGTTATCCGAGCAGTTCAGGAAAGCAAGGACAAAACCACCCCGGCCGGTTGGCCGGGGTGGCCTACGGGACCCCTGCCCCGAAGTTCTCTCAGTAGCCGGCGGGGTGACGGGCGACGAAGCCGGCGCCGTCACGCACGTCTTCGTGCCAGCTCGGGCCGGTTTTGCCGTCGGTGTTGCCGGAGGTGTCCCAGCGATAGCCGGCGATCACAGCGTAGGTGTGGCCAGGGTTGGCGTAGACGGTGATCCAGCGGCCTTCGCCGCTGAGGCCCCAGCTTGCCAGCGGCCCCGAGGGGACGGGGCTGGTGAGGAAGTTGCCTCCTCGCAGGGCGTAGCTGACCGAGCCCGAGCAGTCGTACCCGGCGTCCTCCCAGCGGCGGTGGCCACCACCGTAGATGTAGGGCTTGTTGCGGATCCTGTTGGCGAACGCGACTACGCGCTTCACCCGTGGCGGAGCCGACTCAGGCGGGATCAGCATCCCGTTGGGGAGCAGCCGCGCTTTCGGCGTCGGCGTGCACATGTCGACCGCTGCCGAGGTCAAGCCGCCGCCTTCGCAGGCAGCGGATGCGCCGGCGGGCATGAATGCGAGCGAGGCGGGTATGACCAAGGCCACCAACCCCGCTCTGAGCTTTGCACTGTTCTTGGGCAAACCGATTCTCCTTCGTCTGCCTACGGGGTTAGCTGTCGGGCTGGCGCGAAAGGAGCTTGCGCCCCCGCCCAGATGGGCGAGTTAGCCCCGAAAACGTGGTTCCCCCGTTCCCGCGTGGCCAGGTGGCTGGCGGGATTAGGCGTTTCGGTTGTTCGGAACGGCGAGCAGTGTAAACGATCCTCCGGGTGGACGCTCATGAAAAACAAACATTTTGTGGCCTTTCGCACTTGCATCCCGAATTCCTGTCGGCAGTGCGGGTGGTAGCTTGCGGGCTGGGATGGAACTTGCCGGCCACAAAGCCCTGCTCACCGGCGCCACCGGAGGCCTGGGGCGCGCGATCGCTGCAGCGCTCGCCGCGCGGGGCGCGACGCTGACCCTCAGCGGCCGCAAGGCCGAGGCGCTGGAGGCGCTGGCCGCCGAGCTGCCGGGCGAAGGGCACAGCACGGTTCCCAGTGATCTGGCGGAGCCCGGTGCCGCCGAGAAGCTCGCGGCGGAGGTCGGCGCCGTAGACATCCTCATCGCCAACGCGGGGCTGCCGGGAACCGGACGGCTACCCGACTAC
This sequence comes from uncultured Solirubrobacterales bacterium, assembly GCA_963718755.1. Lineage (GTDB taxonomy): Bacteria > Actinomycetota > Thermoleophilia > Solirubrobacterales > 70-9 > VRUE01. The sequence goes on along the minus strand of OY970376.1, from coordinate 1,163,397 downwards.
AGCACCGAGCAGCTGACCGGAACCATGCGCGTGAACCTGGAGGCGCCGATCCTTCTAGCCCGCGCCCTGGAGCCGGCGATGCTGGAGAAGGGCTCCGGCCACATGGTCTTCATCTCGTCCCTATCGGGCAAGTCAGCAACCCCGCTCTCCTCGATCTACAACGCAACGAAGTTCGGTCTACGAGGCTTCGCCCTGGGCCTACGCGCCGACCTCGACCCCCAGGGAATCGGTGTTTCCATTGTCTCCCCCGGCACCATCCGCGAAGCCGGCATGTACTCAGACTCGGGCGCCCCGCCGATCCCCGGCCTGGGAACGGGCACGCCAGCTCAGGTAGCCAACGCGGTAGTCAGGGCGATCGAGAAGAACAAGGTAGAGATCACCGTGGCCCCGCCCCAGCAGCGCCTATTGGCCCACTTCGCTCTGACGAGTCCCGGCATCGCGGTCAAGATCGCCAGCGGCGAGCAAGGCCAGAAGGCCGCCGCCGTCGTCGCCGACGGCCAATTGAACAAGCGCTAGCTCAGCTCGGCGACAAGCGCTAGCCCTAGCGAGGCAAGCCGCAGGCGCTGACGAGGCGCGGGTGGGGGGTGTCCAGCCGGCAGCGGCGTCCCCTTTTTCGCCCCACCCACGATCTCGGACGGCCGCATCCTCTCCAGGCGAAAAACCCAGCAACGGCTGGACACCCCCCACCCGCGCCCCTTCGCCGTTGCCTAGGATGAATGAGTGACCTCCCTCGACTCCTTCGGCGCCCGCTCAACCCTCGACATAGGCGCCCGCTCCTACGAGATCTTCCGCCTCAACGTCTTGCAGGAGCGCTTCGATGTAGCGCGGCTGCCCTACTCGATCAAGGTGCTGCTGGAGAACGTCCTGCGACTCGAGGACGGCGTCTCGGCCAGCGCCGCCGACGTCGAGGCGATCGCCAGCTGGGACGCCGCGGCCGAGCCCAGCGCTGAGATTCCGTATCAGCCGGCGCGGGTGCTGATGCAGGACTTCACCGGCGTTCCCGCCGTGGTCGACCTGGCGGCGATGCGCGACGCGATGGCCGAGATCGGCGGTGACCCGGAGAAGATCAACCCGCTGGTCGACGTCGACCTCGTGATCGACCACTCGGTCCAGGTCGACGCCTTCGGCAACGAGCGGGCCTTCGCCGTCAACGCCGAGCGCGAGTTCGAACGCAACCGCGAGCGCTACTCCTTCCTTAAGTGGGGCCGCGAGGCCTTCGACAACTTCAGCGTCGTCCCGCCGGCGACCGGGATCTGCCACCAGGTCAACCTCGAGCACATCTCCCAGGTCGTCTACAGCTCCGAGCGCGGCGGCACGCTCCAGGCCTACCCCGACACCCTGGTCGGCACCGACTCCCACACGACGATGGTCAACGGCCTCGGCGTGCTCGGCTGGGGCGTCGGCGGGATCGAGGCCGAGGCGGCGATGCTCGGCCAACCGGTCTCGATGCTGCTGCCCCAGGTGGTCGGCTTCAAGCTCGGCGGCGAGCTGCCCGAGGGGGCGACCGCGACCGACCTGGTCCTGACCGTGACCGAGATGCTGCGCGAGCACGGCGTCGTCTCCAAGTTCGTCGAGTTCTTCGGCCCCGGCCTCTCGACCCTCGGCCTCGCCGACCGGGCGACGATCGGCAACATGTCGCCTGAGTTCGGCTCGACCTGCGCGATCTTCCCGATCGACGCCGAGACGCTGCGCTACCTGGAGCTGACCGGGCGGCCGACCGAGACGCTCGAGCTGGTCGACGCCTACGCCCGCGAGCAGGACATGTTCCACGACGAGTCCAGCCCGGACCCGGTCTTCTCGGCAATGCTGGAGCTCGACCTGGGCCGGGTCGAGCCGAGCATCGCTGGGCCCAAACGCCCCCAGGACAGGGTGCCGCTGGCGCAGGCGAAGGAGGCCTTCCTCGAGGCGCTGCGGGAGTTCGATCCCGAGGCGGCGGAGCGGATGGGCAACGGGCGAGATGGGGCGATCGAAGAGTCCTTCCCCGCCTCCGACCCCCCGGCCGAGGAACACGACGACGAGCGGGGTAAACCGCGCCCGGCGGTGAGCGGGAGCCCCCTCGCCACCGTGGACAACAGCGGCGACGAGATTGAGGTGACGCTGGAGGACGGGACGAAAGTCGAGCTCGACCACGGCAGGGTCGTGATCGCCGCGATCACCAGCTGTACCAACACCTCCAACCCGTCGGTGATGATCGGTGCCGGCCTGCTCGCGCGCAACGCTGTGGAGCGGGGCTTGGAGCGCAAGCCGTGGGTGAAGACCTCGCTTGCTCCGGGCTCGACCGTGGTCACCGATTACCTCGAGAAGGCAGGGCTGACCGAGTACCTGGACCGGCTCCAGTTCAACCTGGTCGGTTACGGCTGCACCACCTGCATCGGCAACTCGGGACCGCTGCCGCCGGAGATCTCCGCCGCGGTCGAGAAAAACGACCTGGCCGTCTGCGCGGTGCTGTCGGGGAACCGCAACTTCGAGGGCCGTATCAACCAGGACGTCAAGGCGAACTACCTGGCCAGCCCGCCGCTGGTCGTCGCCTACGCGCTCGCCGGGCGTATGGACCTCGATCTGATCAATGAGCCGCTGGGTGAAGGATCAGACGGGGAGCCGGTCTACCTGCGCGACATTTGGCCCGATCCTGCCGAGGTGAAGGAGCTGATCGGCCGCTCAATCGCCTCTGAGATGTTCACCCGCAACTACGGCGGCGTGCTCGAGGGAGACGAGACCTGGAAGGCGGTCGAGGTTCCAGGGGGCGACCGCTACACCTGGCCCGACTCGACCTATGTTCGCAAGCCTTCCTTCTTCGAGGGGATGCCGCCCGAGCCGGTCCCGATCGAGCCGATCGGCGGCGCTCGCGTGCTCGCTCTGCTCGGCGACTCGATTACCACCGATCACATCTCACCTGCGGGTGCGATCAAGAAGGCGAGCCCGGCGGGGGAGTGGCTGATCGAGCACGGCGTCGAGCCACGCGACTTCAACTCCTACGGTTCGCGGCGCGGCAACCACGAGGTGATGATTCGGGGCACCTTCGCCAACATCCGCCTCCGCAACCTCCTGGTCGAGTGCGCCGGCGGCTTCACCCGGCACTTTCCGGACGGCGAGGAGACGACGATCTTCGAGGCGGCGATGGCCTATGCGGAGGAAGGCGTGCCGCTGGTCGTCCTCGCCGGCAAGGAGTACGGCTCCGGCTCCTCCCGCGATTGGGCGGCGAAGGGAACGAAGCTGCTCGGCGTCCGCGCCGTGATCGCCGAGTCCTTCGAGCGAATTCACCGCTCCAACCTGATCGGGATGGGCGTCCTACCCCTCCAGTTCCCTGGGGGAGAGTCGATCCAGTCACTCGGCCTCACGGGTGAAGAGATATTTGACGTGGACGATCTAGTTAAAGGTCAGACAAAAACAGTCACAGTGAAAGCCGGCGATGTGGAGTTCGAGGCAACGGTGAGACTCGACACGCCAAACGAGGTCGAGTATTTCCGCAACGGCGGCATCCTCCAAACGGTTCTGCGCAACCTGAGGAACTAGACCTCAAAAGTGCAAGGCGGCGCAGGAGGGCCGCGGGAGGCAGGGGGTCCGCGCGACCCTCACTGCACCTATGCGTCGGTAGCCAGGGAGGGATGCCGACGCGCCTGTTTCTCTCGAACGGGACTGTTCGAGAAGAACAGTCACTGTCTAGCTATAGCGCCTGCGAGCCCTGGGGTCAAGGCTTCTTGAGCGAATCTATGGGGATTCCACGACTTTTTGCGGAGAATCCCTGATGCCCCAGCCGCGTCGCTCGATCAGTTCGATTCCGATCACACTGCCAACCGGCCCGACCGGAGTAAGGGTCGCGGCGAGCAGAGTGTAGGGAGCCTCGCGCCTGACGCAGGCGATCCAGATCACGATGCAGAGCACGATGAAGCCCAACCCGTGTGCCCAGCCGAACAGCATCGTCTCGGTGTCGAAGCCGGGCATCAGCCAGAAGAAGATCAGGCCGGCGAAGACCACCAGCTCGACCCAGGAGATGCGCTTGACCCAGACGAACAGTCGCCCGGGAACCGGCTTGCGCATCAGGCGCCTGGAGTCAGCGCGGTGAGCACGATCCGTTCTTGCTCTCTGGCGTGGGACACCGAGTAGCCCTCGCCCGGACTGGCCCGCGTCGGGCGGCCGACGTAGCCGAGCTCAACGCCCTCGGGCAGTAGATCGGGAAGACGTCGCGACATCACCTTCCAGGCGCCCATGTTGCGCGGCTCCTCCTGCGTCCAGACGATCTCCTTCAAGTTGGAGTAGGAGGCGATCAGCTGGCTCAGTTGTTCCTTGGCGAAGGGGTAGAGCAGCTCGACCCGGGCGATCGCGACGTTCTCCGCCGCCGCGCGTCGCTCGCTCGAGTCGATGTCCCAGAAGATCTTGCCGGTGCAGAGGACCAGCCGCTCGACCTTCTCGCGCCGCTCGCCTACGGAGGGGTCGTCGAGGATGAAGTGGAACTGGCCCTTGCTGAGTTCATCGACGGTGGCGGAGGCCCGGTCGAGCCGCAGCAGCCCCTTCGGCGTGAACACGATCAGCGGCCGCGGCTTGCGGATCAGTGCCTGGCGCCGCAGCAGGTGGAAGTACTGCGCCGCGGTGCTCGGGTTGGCGATGCGGATGTTGCCCTCCGCCGCCATCGCCAGGAAGCGCTCGATGCGGGCGCTGGAATGCTCGGGACCGGAGCCCTCGTAGCCGTGCGGCAGCAGCAGGGTCAGGCGGCTGGTCTGCCCCCACTTGGCCTCGCCGGAGACGATGAAGCTGTCGATGATCACCTGGCCGGCGTTGGCGAAGTCACCGAACTGCGCCTCCCAGAGGATCAGCGCGTTTGGGGTTGCCGCCGAGTAGCCGTACTCGAAGCCGAGGCAGGCGATCTCCGAGAGCGGGCTGTTGTAGAGCTCGAAGGGGGCGGTTGAGCCGGCGAGGTTCTGCATCGGGCAGTAGGGCAGGCCGGTCTTCTCGTCGTGCAGGACAAGGTGGCGGTGGGAGAAGGTGCCACGCTCGGTGTCCTGGCCGGTGAGGCGGATGTGGACGCCCTCGGTCAGCAGCGAGGCAAAGGCGAGCGCCTCGGCGTGGCCGAACTCGATCCCCCCCTCGCCCAGCGCCTCCCCGCGGTTGCCGAGCGGCTTGCGCAGCTTGCGGTGGATCGTGAAGCTCTCCGGCACCTCGAGCAGCGCCTCGTTCAGCTCGCCCAGCCTTTCCTCCGAGACGGCGGTTTCAACCGGTGGGCTGGCGCTGCGGTCGAGTTCGCCGGTGCTCGAGGTGGTCACAGTCGGGTCTTCGTACTCGCCCAGCTCCATCTTCTTACGCAGGTCCTTGAGCGCCGCCGACATCTCGTCGTGGCGCCTCGTGCGCGCGCCCTCGACGTCCTCGGGCGCGATCGCCCCCTCCTCGACCAGCTTCTTGGCGTAGATCTCGGAGACCGGGGGATGGGCCTTGATCTTGGCCGCGATCGCCGGTTGCGTGTAGGCGGGCTCGTCGGTCTCGTTGTGGCCGTAACGGCGATAGCCGATCACGTCGATGACGATGTCGCGGCTCCAGCGCTCGCGATAGGCCATCGCCAGCCGGATCGCCGCCGAGCAGGCCTCGACGTCGTCGGCGTTGACGTGGACGATCGGGACGTTGAAGCCCTTCGCCATGTCGGCGGCATAGGGCGTGGAGCGGGCGTCCTCGGGATCGGTGGTGAAGCCCACCTGGTTGTCCTGGATGATGTGGACCGTGCCACCGGTGGTGTAGCCGCGCAGCGCCTGCAGGTTGAGCGTCTCGGCAACCACTCCCTGGCCCGGGAAGGCGGCGTCGCCGTGCAGGAGGACGGGCACTGCGTACTTCGAGTTGTGCTCGAGCGTGGCCCCATCGATCTTCGACTGGAGGAAACGGGTCCCGCCCTCGACCACCGGGTCGACGAACTCGAGGTGGCTGGGGTTGGGGTAGAGGCGGACGGCGATCTTCTCGCCCTCGCTGTTTTCGTAGGTTCCCTGGTGGCCGTAGTGGTACTTGACGTCACCGGTGCCGCCATGGGGGATCGCCGCCACAGCCTTCACCTGCTCGATCTGTTTCGCTCCCTCGAACTCGGCCAGGATCGACTCGACCGAGCGGCCGAGGTTGTGGGTGAGGACGCTTAGGCGCCCACGGTGCGCCATGCCGTAGACGACCTCTTCGGCGCCGGAGCGGCCGGCGAGGGTGGCCAGCTCATCGAGCATCGGCACGATCGCGTCGAGGCCCTCGATCGAGAAGATCTTCTGTCCCAAATACGCTTTCTCGATGAAGCGCTCGAACTCGAAGACGTCGATCAGGCGGCCGAGCAAGCGCCGTTTCTCGTCCTCGGTGAGGGGCTGGCGGTGGGCGCCGGTCTCGACCATCTCACGCAGCCAGGTCCGCTGCTGGTGAGAGGAGAGATGCTCGAACTGGTAGGCGATCGTGCCGCAGTAGGCCTCCCGCATCCGCGGCAGCACATCGAGCAGACTCTCGCCGGGGACGCCGATGCGCAGGATCGACGCCGGCACGCGCGCCATCAGCTCCGGCGTCAGGTTGAGGTTCTCGGGCTGGATTGCCGGATCGCCCTTCGGCTCTCTGCCGAGCGGGTCGAGGCGGGCGGCGAGGTGGCCGTGGGTGCGGTAGCCCTTGAGCAGCGAGGTCGCGGCCTGGACGGCTCTCAGCAGTTCCTCGTCCGGCGTGCCTGGAGTGGCTGGCGCCGGGGCGGCGCCGAGCGGCGGGGCCGAGGCGGAGGCGGGATGGGCGGTGGCCAGTGGGGCCGGGTCGATGCCGAGATCGGCGGCGGCCGACTCGTAGAAGTCGCCTTCGCCCTCGAGCAGCTGTTCGATGCGGCGCAGGAAGGCGCCCGACTCGGCTCCCTGGATCACCCGGTGGTCGTAGGTGGAGGTCAACGTCATCGTTTTCGAGACGCCGAGCTGACGCAGCCGTTCCGGTGAGGCGTGGGCCCACTCCGGCGGGTAGGCGATCGCACCGGCGGCGATGATCGCGCTCTGACCCTTCATCAGGCGCGGTACCGAGGCGACGGTGCCGATCCCACCCGGGTTGGTCAGGGAGATGTTGGTGCCCTGGAAGTCGTCGGCGGTGAGCTTGCTCTCGCGCGTCTTGGTGATCAGGTCCTCGTAGTAGGAGTGGAAGGCGGCGAAGTCGAGCCCGTCGGCACCCTTGATCGCCGGCACCATCAGGCTGCGCGAGCCGTCCTTGCGCTCGATGTCGACAGCGATGCCGAGATTGACCGGGCCGTTCTCGATCGCGAACGGCTTGCCGTCGCGTTCCTCGAACGTGCGCACCATCACCGGCCACTCCTTGGCCGCGCGTACGATCGCCCAGGCGATCAGGTGCGTAAACGACACCTTCAGCCCGCGCTCTTTGAGCTCACCGTTGAGCGCCTTGCGTTTCGCATCGAGCGTGTCGACCGCGACCGTCCGGAAGGAGGTAGCCGTAGGAACCTCCCGGCTCTCACCCATAGCCTGAGCCAGCATCGCGGCCGGCCCCCGCAAAGGCTTGGCCTCGCCGGCAACAGGCGCAGCCGCGCCATTCCCCCCGTCGGCAGCCGCAAGCACATCGTCCTTAGTCACCTTGCCCCCCGGCCCATTCCCAGCGACTGAAGCAAGGTCGACGCCATTCTCCGCAGCTACACGCCGCGCAACCGGGGTCGCTCGCACTCCATTGCCTGCGCCGTTGTCGCCGGAAGTTCCCTCAGACGCCTCACCCGAGGGTGGCGTGGAGGAGGGGGTGTCCGGACGGGCGCGGCGTCCCGTTCCTCGCCCTGCCGGCTCAGCGAGAGCCGCGTCGCCGCCCGGCGAGGAACCCAGCGCACGTCCGGACACCCCCTCCTCTGCGACAGGACCCGCGGCTGATGGGCCCGAACCCTCGGAGCTTCCCTCCCCCGGCTCCATCTCAGCAAGGGGAGCACCAACCGGCACCTCATCGTCAACCTGCACGAGAAGCTTGGTGATGACCCCGTCGGCCGGCGCCGGCACCTCGGCGTCGACCTTGTCGGTCGAGACCTCGACCACCGTGTCGCCCTCGTTGACGAAGTCGCCCTCCGCGACGTGCCACTCGAGAACGATGCCCTCGGTGACCGACTCCCCCATCTCGGGCATCTGGATCTGGACGGTCGCCGTTTGCGCCATTCGTTGATTGAGTGTATGAAAGAGCGATGAACTACTTCGTCACCGGCGCGACGGGATTCATCGGGCGCAACCTCGTTGCCCGCCTGTTGCAGCGCGAGGGGACGATCTACGCCTTGGTCCGGGCCGGTTCGCGGGGCCGGCTCGAGGAGCTGCGGACCGCATGGGGAGCCGATGGGGCGCGGGTGGTTCCGATCTCCGGCGATCTCTCGCAGCCCGGGCTTGGTGTCTCTGAGGAGGACCTGCTGACGCTGCGCGGCGAGGTCGACCACTTCTTCCACCTGGCGGCGATCTACGACATGGCGGCCGGTGCGGAGGCGCAGGAGGTGGCCAACGTCGAGGGGACCAGGCACGCTGTGGAACTTGCCGGGGCGGTCGAGGCCGGCTGCTTCCACCAGGTCAGCTCTATCGCCGCCGCCGGCCTCTACAAGGGCACTTGGACAGAGGACATGTTCGAGGAGGCCGAAGACCTCGACACTCATCCGTACTTCCGCACCAAGCACGAGTCCGAGCGGGTCGTGCGCGAGGACTGCCGCCGGCCCTGGCGCATCTACAGGCCGGGAATCGTCGTCGGCGATTCGCGCAGCGGCGAGATCGACAAGATCGACGGCCCCTATTACATGTTCAAGTTGCTGCAGCAGGCCCGGCGGGTGCTGCCGTCCTGGCTGCCAACGGTCGGAGTCGAAGGCGGCGAGATCAACATCGTCCCGGTCGACTACGTATCCGCGGCGATCGACCACATCGCCCACAAACCGGGGCTCGACGGGCGCGCCTTCAGCCTTACCGACCCCAAGCCGAAGACCGCAGGCGAGGTGCTCAATGTCTTCGCCCATGCGGCGGATGCACCGCAGGCAGCTTTGCAGCTCGACTCCGGCATTACCGAGCCGGCGACGAGCCTGGTCCGGACCGGGCTGAGGGTCTTCCCGCCGGCCAAGCGGGCGGCGAAGATGGCACTGGATCAGGTCGGCATTCCGGCGGGGGTTCTCAGCTACGTCAACTACCCGACCCACTTCGACTCGACCGAGGCGGAGGCGGCGCTGGAGGGCTCGGGGATCGAGGTGCCGCCGCTGGAGAGCTACGCCGACCGGGTCTGGGACTACTGGGAGCGCAACCTCGACCCCGACCTGTTCAAGGACCGCTCGCTCTCGGCAGCGGTGCGGGGCAAGGTGGTGCTGATCACTGGCGCCTCCTCGGGGATCGGCAAGGCGACCGCGGTCAAGGCAGCCGACGCGGGCGCGACCGTGCTCCTGGTCGCACGCTCGATCGACAAGCTCGAGGAGACGAAAGCCGAGATCGAGACAGCCGGCGGCGTCGCCCACATCCACCGCTGCGACATGTCCGACATGGAGGACGTTGAGCGGATGGCTGAGGAGGTGCTCGCCTACCACGGCCAGGTCGACATCCTCGTCAACAACGCGGGCCGCTCGATCCGGCGTTCGGTGAAGCTCTCTTACGACCGCTTCCACGACTACGAGCGGACGATGCAGATCAACTACTTCGGCGCCCTGCGGCTGATCCTCGCCCTGCTGCCCTCGATGCAGGCACGCAAGTCGGGCCACATCATCAACGTCAGCTCGATCGGCGCCCAGACCAATCCGCCGCGCTTCTCGGCCTATGTCGCTTCGAAGGCGGCGCTGGATGCCTTCAGCCGGGTGATCGCCTCTGAGGTGTTCGACGACGGGGTCAACATCACGACGATCTACATGCCGCTCGTGCGGACGCCGATGATCGCGCCGACGCGGATGTACGACATGTTCCCGGCGATCACGCCTGAGGAGGCGGCCGAGATGATCGCCGGGGCGATGATCGCCAAGCCGAAGAAGGTGGCGACGCGGATGGGCACCTTCGGCGAGCTGCTCTACGCGGTCGCGCCGACTGTCAGCGACAAAATCCTCAATACCGCCTACAAACTGTTCCCGGAGTCGCAGGCGGCCAAGGGGAAGGGCGACGAGGCGCCGGATCTGGCGCCGACCACCGAGGCGGTTGCGTTTGCGCATTTGATGAAAGGCGTTCACTGGTAGGTCGCGGTGTGGGGAGGCCCTGGGGGTGTCCTCCGGGGGTGCTGGGTTTTTCGCCCGTGCTGCCTACTTCTCTCGTCGACCGGCGGGCGAAAAACTAACGCCGCACCCCGTAGGACACCCCCAGGGCCTCCTACGCGGGCGCCTGGGGCGTCCGTCGCGAGCTACCGCGCGACGGCGGCTCCCGTCCCGCCCGCCCCTCCTCTCCCAGAATGGACAGTTGTGGCCCCTATGGGGGATACAAAGCTCCATCTTTCGTGGCCTGCGATTGTTCGCGGCTATGGGTGAGCGGCGGCTCAAGCATTGGGGATGGGGGTATGAGGATCAGGCGCCCTCTGAGAAGGAGCTGAGGGAGGCTGCGGCTGGGATTCGGGAGCGGCTTGGGTTTGGGGGCGAGCCGGAGACGGCTGTGCCGCTTGATGCGGTGGAGGTGCGGGCGCCTCGGTTGAAGGCGCCGGCTGGGTTCGGGGATCTGTTTACGGATGAGAAGTACGAGCGGGTTTCGCGGGCGCTGGGGAAGGCCTACCGGGATGTGGTGCGGGGGTTCCGGGGGGAATTTGAGAATCCGCCTGATCTGGTGGCGCGGCCGCGGGACGAGTCCGAGATCGAGGTGGTGCTGAGCTGGGCCGAGGCCGAGGGGGCGGCTGTGATCCCCTTTGGCGGCGGGACCAGCGTGGTCGGTGGGGTGGAGGGCCGGCTTGGGGATCGGCCGTTTGTATCGCTCGACCTGCGGCGGTTGGACCGGGTTCTGGAGGTCGACGCGGAGTCGATGGCGGCGCGAATCCAGGCAGGCGCCACCGGGCCGGGGCTGGAGGAGCAGTTGCGCGAGCACGGGTTGACCCTGCGCCACTTCCCCCAGTCCTTCGAGTACGCGACCCTGGGCGGCTGGATCGCGACCAGGGCCGGTGGGCATTTCGCCACCCTCTACACCCACATCGACGATCTGGTCGAGTCGGTGCGGGCGATCACCCCCCGTGGCCTCTGGGAGAGCCGGCGGTTGCCGGGCTCGGGAGCGGGCCCCTCGCCCGACCGGGCGCTGATTGGCTCGGAGGGGATACTCGGGGTGATCGGCGAGGCCTGGATGCGGGTGCGGCCGCGGCCCGAGTTCAAGGCCTCGTGCGGGGTCGAGTTCGACGACTTCCTGACCGCCGCGGGCGCCGTGCGCGAGATTTCGCAGTCGGGGCTCTATCCGAGCAACTGCCGGCTGCTCGACGCGCTCGAGGCGGGGATGACCGGGGCGGGGCCAGGAGAGAAGAGTCTGCTGGTGCTCGGCTTCGAGTCCGCCCACCATCCCGTCGCCGCGCCGATGGAGCTGGCCCTGGTGATCGCCCGCGAGCTCGGCGGCGCGCCGGGCGAGGTGCGCGAAAGCGGCAGCGGCGATGGCGGCGATTCGGGCGCGGTCGGCGCCTGGCGCAACGCCTTCCTCCTTGCGCCCTACCTGCGCGACACCTTCGTCGCCTGCGGCGTCCTCTCGGAGACCTTCGAGACGGCGATCACCTGGGACCGCTTCGAGGAGTTCCACGCGACAGCGATGGACGCGGTTCGGGCGAAGGTCGCCGAGGTCTGCGACGCCCCCGCCGAGGGACCCGGCGCGCCCCGGATCAGCTGCCGCTTCACCCACGTCTATCCGGATGGCCCGGCTCCCTACTTCACCGTGATGGCCCCCGCCGTGCGCGGCGGCGAGGTCGAGCAGTGGGATGAGATCAAGTCAGCCGCCGCCGAGGCCGTGATCGAGGGCGGCGGCACGATCACCCACCATCACGCCGTCGGCCGCGACCATCGCCCCTGGTACGACCGCCAGCGACCAGCCCCGTTCGCCGCGGCCCTGCGGGCCGCCAAGTCGGAGCTGGACCCCGCCGCGATTCTGAACCCCGGCGTGCTGATCGACCCGTAGCGGCGCCCTCCCGCACGCAGCGCGTTTACCCTCTTCTCATGCGCAAAGCCGACGATTCGAATGTGCGCTCCGCGGTCGACGGGCATGAAGCCCCCGATCCCTGGAAGGCCAACGAACAGGCACGCCGCAGGCAGCTACGTGATGATGGCCGCCGGTCTCTGGCGGTCAACCTCACCGAGGGCCTTGCCCTGAGCGAATTTCTCTCGACTTTCACCGGGGCTGCGCGGCGGGATTGATGGTCGAGCCGCTGCGCTTGCGCGAGTTGCTGGAAAGGCTGGTCGAAGCGGACGTCCGTTTCGTCCTCGTCGGTGGCCTCGCCGTGAATGCTTGGGGCTACCTTCGCGCAACTCGCGATATCGACGTGGTTCCGGACCCTTCGACAGAGAATCTCGAGAAGCTCGACTCATTGCTACGAGAATTGGGCGGGAAAGTCGATGTTGATGGTCGCCTTCTCTCATCATCAGCCATTTTGGCTTTTCTCAAGACGGGAGATCGAACGCTTGTAGTCACGACGCACGGTCGAGTTGACGTATTGCAGGGCCTTCCGCAGATCCCGACGTATGAAGAGCTAAGCGCCGATGAGGTCGAAGTCGACGTTGCGGGACTGGTTGTGCGCGTCTGCTCGTTGGAGCACCTTCTCGCGATGAAGCGGGCCAGTGAGCGGCCCCGCGATAAGGATGATCTCGAAGCTCTGGAATCGGCGAGCGAGGCCGATTCCGGTGGCGACGAGTGAGATGACGCTGCAGATCCCAAAGTGGCTTCTTTGGCTCCTTGGCGGAGCGATGGTGGCTGCGGCTGTGATCGGGGCGTTTCTCCTGGGCCGATCAAATGGTGGAGGGGACTCGCCGGCAGCCGTGGCTTCCCTGGGTGTCGATGGGGCGAGCTGCTCACGGGCAATGGCCGAGAGGGCAACCATTGCCAGCGACTTCGACGAGACGATCCGTGAGCATGCGGCCGCACGGGCTAGTCTGGCTGGCTACCCCGTTGAAGCTGGCCCCGACTTCTTTACGAATGTGGCAACGGACTACCAAGTGGCGCTGCTTCGCTGCCAGGACGTCACCGATGATGGAAGCGAGGAGATGATCATCGGCTTGGGCGCTGGGGCATCGGGCCGAATCTCCAGCTGGGCTGTATTCACGTTGGACAAGAATGGCCGATGGGTTCTTCTTTTCGACCGAGAGGGCAGCCGGGTGGACTCGATCCATACCGGTGATCGAGCGATTGTCGTTCGGACGCCGACCTTCAAGGCCGGCGACCCGCTGTGCTGCCCGTCTGGGTTCAAAACGACCCGCATCGCTTTTCGGGGAGGTGAGTTCGTGGTCGACTCGCCCAACGTAGCGCCGTCGCAACGAGAGGTCGTCGTGGACGAAGGCCGTGTGGTTCGGCTCGCCGGGCTCGACCCCTTCACCGATTCCTCCATTCAGGCGCTCGCCGAGTTTGGAGCTCCAACGTCAATTGGGAGCAGCTGGGATTCCTCCTGTCCATATGAGTGGAGTGATCTTGGGCTGACGATCACCTTCGCGAATTTCGGAGCCGGAGATCCGTGTGGCCCCGAAGGTCTCATTGGCAGCTTTGAGCTGAGCGGTGCCTCCGCTGCCCAGGCTGGCTGGCAGATCAGCGGAGGAGCTGAGGTCGGTATGGACGTCGCCACCTTGCGGCGCCTCTATCCGGGAGCCAGGGAGAGCGGGCGTGAACTCGTCCTGGTTGAAACGCCATCGCCCATTGGCAGTGGGGGAACGGTCGACGTGATGACCGGATTTGTGGCTGGAGGAAAGGCTTGGGCATACCGGTTCTATGTGGGCGCGGCTGGCGAGTGAGCCGCTGGCGGCGCTACCCTGTCGCGACTGAATCTCCCCTGCTGAGCGGGGTTTGCGCTTGAGCCCGCCGATCTAGATGGAAACGATCACCCCCGAACAGCCGACCGTGCCGGCCTCTGCCGGACACGCTGACGCCGCCGCTGAGCCCGTCGTGCCGCGGCGCTCGCCGCTGCGGGCGGCGATCAAGACCGGGCGGCCGCAGGAGTGGATCAAGAACGTCTTCGTCTTCGCCGGGCTGCTCTTCTCCGGCCAGTTCGACAACTCGCACGCGGTGCTGGAGGCGTTCCTGACCTTCCTCGCCTTCTGCGCGATCTCCAGCGCCGGCTACTACGTCAACGACCTGGTCGACGTCGACCTCGACCGCAAGCACCCGAAGAAGCGCTTCCGGCCGCTGGCCGCGGGCGAGCTCTCCGAGCGGGCGGCGATGACGATCGCGCCGCTGCTCGCGGCGGCGGCGATCGCCCTCGCCTTCGCGACCGTCAATTGGGAGGTCGGGGTGATGGTGATCGGCTACGGCATCGCCCAAATGGCCTACAGCTTCGGCCTCAAGCAGGTCGTGATCGTCGACGTGATGACCCTCGCCGGCCTCTTCATCCTGCGCGTGGCGGCCGGCGCCAGCGCCGTCGACGCCCACGCCTCGGAATGGCTGCTGCTCTGCACCGGCATGATCGCGCTCTTCCTCGGCTTCACCAAGCGCCGTCAGGAGGCCGTCTCCGAGCTGCACGAAGGGACCAGCAGCCGCCCCGTCCTCGAGCACTACTCGCTGCCCTTCCTCGACCAGATGGTCGCCCTCGTCACCACCGGGACCGTGATCAGCTATTCGATCTACGCCGTCGATTCGCCGATCGTCGGCAACGAGATGATGTGGACGATCCCGCCGATGGTCTACGGGATCTTCCGCTACCTCTACCTGATCTACGACCGCGCCGACGACCGCTCGATCGCCGCGATGGTCTCCAAAGACAAGGGCATGATCGCCGCCGGCGCCAGCTTCGTGATCGTCGCCTTCGCCGTGCTCTATATCTTCAAGTAGGGCGCGCCGGATCCGGCACTCAGGACTCGACCGGCAAATCGGAGAGCAGTTCGGTCCTGCCGTTGCGCTGGAACTGAAGGTCGATCGTCTCGTTCTTGCGGTAGGTGCCGAAGAGGCCGAGGTACATCGCCAGCCAGCGGCCGGTGCCGACCTTCTCCTTGACGATCTCGCGGCTGAAGACGATCTCGCCGGCGCGCAGGTTGTAGTCGGTGCCCTCACGTTGCTCGACCCCGTTGATGAAGACAGCGTATGGGGCTTCGGCGCCGGCGGGCAATTTCAGCCGCCGGCCGGCGGCATAGCTTCCCTTGGGGATATCGGTCTCACTCATCCTGTTTGCAGAGTCTTGCGGACCGCGTCGAAGGGCGTGTCGTAGGCGGTCGGGTCGAGCTCCTCCCGGGTGACGCCGCCGCGGAAGGGCGTGAAAGTCCCATCGCCCCGCACGTCGACCCCGGCTACCGGTTTGCGCAAGAGCCCCTTACCCGTCAGCTGCAGCCGGGCATGCACCTGCTGCTCGGGCCCAAAGTCGCGCAACGCCGAAACCCCCTCCACCGGCCCCTCAGCCCGAATAGCCAAAGCCCGCTCCCGCATAGCCGCCACAGCTTCGTCCAGCTCGCCAAACCGCTCGTGCGAAACATCGGATCCGTGCCTGACAGTCAATTTCCAGCTCACGCGAGCAGCGTACGGGTCGGAGAAGAGGA
Organism: uncultured Solirubrobacterales bacterium; assembly: GCA_963718755.1. Taxonomy (GTDB): domain Bacteria; phylum Actinomycetota; class Thermoleophilia; order Solirubrobacterales; family 70-9; genus VRUE01. The sequence continues at coordinate 1,147,826 of OY970376.1, read as the reverse complement.
GCGTCGGGGGTCTCTCCCGGGCGCGGCGCTACCTTTTTCGCACTGCCAGGTTGGCGAGAGGGGCGAGCCGCAAGGCGAAAAAGACAGCGCCCGGGAGAGACCCCCGACGCTCCTCCCCACCTACGCGCCGCGCCGCGGCCGTTTCGGCCGCCGCGCCGGCGGTCCGACGATTTTCTCCGGGCCGTCGCGGTCGTCGAGCGCGACGTACTCGCGCTCGCGCTCGCCGGTGTAGACCTGACGGGGCCGGGCAATTTTCTGCTCGGGGTCGTCCTTCATCTCCATCCACTGAGCGATCCAGCCGGCGGTACGGGGGATTGCGAAGATCACCGTGAACATCTCCGTCGGCACGCCCAGTGACTCGTAGATGATCCCCGAGTAGTAGTCGACGTTGGGGTAGAGCTTGCGCGAGGTGAAGTACTCGTCCTCGAGCGCCTGCTTCTCCAGCTCGCGGGCGATCTCGACCAGCGGGTTGTACTCGGTCGCCTCGAAGACCTCCTCCATGTGCTGCTGGATGATTTTCGCCCGCGGGTCGTAATTCTTGTAGACGCGGTGGCCGAAGCCCATCAGTTTCTCTTCGCGCCCCTTGACCCGATCGAGGAAGCTCGGGATGTTGTCGACCGAGCCGATCTTGCGCAGCATCCGCAGCACCGCCTCGTTGGCGCCGCCGTGCAGGGGGCCGTAGAGCGCCGCCACACCCGCCGCCACCGCCGAGTACGGGTCGACGTCGGAGGAGCCGACGCCGCGCACCGCGTTGGTCGAGCAGTTCTGTTCGTGGTCGGCGTGGAGGATGAAGAGCACGTCGAGGGCCTTGGAGAGGCTCTCCTTCGGTGTGTGCTTGGCCTCGGTCATCTTGAACATCATCGAGAGGAAGTTCTCGGCGAAGTTGAGCTCGTTGTCGGGGTAGACGTAGGGCAGGCCGCGGTTGTGGCGGTAGGAGAAGGCGGCCAGCGTCGGCACCTTGGCGATCAGTCGCACGGCCGCCATGTAGCGCTCTTCGGGGTCTTCGGTGTGCTTGGCATCGGGGTAGAAGGTCGAGAGCGCGCCGACCCCGGCCAGCAGCATCCCCATCGGGTGGGCGTCGTAGCGGAAGCCCTCGAAGAACTGCTTGAGATCCTCGTGGACGAAGGTGTGGTGGATGATGTCGTGGGTCCAGCGCTCGAGCTGCGGCCCGGTTGGCAACTCGCCGAAGATCAAGAGGTAGGCGACCTCGAGGAAGGTCGATTTCTCGCAGAGCTGCTCGATCGAGTAGCCGCGGTGTTCGAGGATGCCGGCGGCGCCGTCGATGTAGGTGATCGCCGAGCGGCAGGAGGCGGTGTTGGTGAACGCCGGGTCGTAGGACAGCGTGCCGAATTCGTCCTCGTCGACTTTGATCTGGCGCAGGTCCATGGCGCGGACCGTGCCGTCGGTGATCGGCAGCTCGTAGGTCTTGCCGGTCCGGTTATCGGTGACGGTCAGGGAGTCGGCGCTCATGCGGCGGAGATTCTCGCAGCTCAGAAGCTCCGGCTGGTTAACGCACCGGCAACGGCTCGAACTGGGTCATCTCGTGCAGGCTGGCGAAGCGCTCGTCGATCTCCTCGCGGCTCAGCCGCGCGACCCGCTCGGTGCCGAACTCCTCGACGTTGAAGGAGGCGAGCACGGTGCCGTAGCCCATCGCTCGCCGCAGCGAGGCCTCGTCCAGCTCGCCCTCGTGGCCGTCGAGGTAGCCGAGAAAGCCGCCGGCGAAGCTGTCGCCGGCGCCGGTCGGGTCGCGCACGTCCTCCAATGGGAAGCCGGGCAGGGCGAAGAAGCTCTCTTCGGTGAAGAGGGCGGCTCCGTACTCGCCCTGCTTGGCGACGATCGCGCGGGGGCCATTCGCCATCACGGCGCGGGCGGCGCGGGCGAGGTTCGACTCGCCGGTCAGCTGGCGGATCTCGGCGTCGTTGACGATCAGGCAGTCGATTTCGGCGATCGCCGCCAGCAGCGAGTCCTTCGCCGTGTCGATCCAGAGGTTCATCGAGTCCAGAGCGCTGAAGCGGGTCGCGGGGCACTGGGCGCGCACCTGGCGCTGCAGGTCGGGTTGGATGTTGGCGAGGAAGAGCGTGTCGGCGGCTTTTGCCTCGGTGGAGAGCTTCGGCTCGAACTTGCCGAAGACGCCGAGCTGCGTGTCCTCGGTGTGGGCGACGTTGAGGTCGTACTCGTAGCGACCGCGCCAGAAGAAGGACTGCCCACCCTCGACCCGCTCGATGTCGCCGGTCTGCACGCCGCGGCCCTCGAGCACCTCGAACTCGGCGCTGCCGAAGTCATCGCCGACCGGTCCCACGGGGCGCACCTCGGTGAAGAAGCTGGCGGCAAGTGAGAAGTGAACGGCGGCACCGCCGAGCATGCGGTCGCGCTCCCCGAACGGGGTCTTGACTGCATCGAAGGCGATCGATCCGACAACGGTCAGCGACATGGCGGCAGGGTATCTATTGCTCTCTGGCAGAGAGAGGTGGGGTGCCCCTCTCGCTTGCTGCCTTTTTCGCCTTGCGGCCCGCGCCTCTCGCCGAGTGGTCTGTGCGAAAAAGAGAGACCGCCGCTGCGCGTGAGGGACACCCCACCTCTCTTTTCAGGGACGGCGAGATTCCGGCGCTGGCTATGAGATTTCCACGGCCGTCTATGGTTCGGCGCCGTGAAGGCGATTCAGATCGATGAGTTCGGTGGGCCCGAGGTTCTTGCGTACCGCGATGTAGAGGACCCGGTGCCCGGCGAGGGCGAGGTGCTGGTTGAGGTTGCGCGGAGCGGGATCAATTTCGCTGACACGCACGCGACCCGCAACGACTACCTGGCTGAGCAGCAACTGCCGCTGATTCCCGGCGGGGAGGTCAGTGGGCGTACGTCTGACGGGCGGCGGGTTGCGGCGCTCCTCGGCGGAGGCGGCTACGCCCAGAAGGTCGCCGTGCCCGAGCAGATGCTTATTCCAGTGCCCGACGGCGTCGATGACGACCAGGCAGCCGCCCTGCTGCTGCAGGGAATCACGGCAATGGCGCTGGTGCGTCGTTGCGCCCGCATCGAGCCCGGGGAGACGCTGCTGGTCGAGGCGGCAGCCGGCGGCACCGGCTCGTTGGCGGTGCAGCTCGGCAAGAAAGCGGGCGCGAAGGTGATCGGCCTCGCTTCCAGCGAGGAGAAGCGGACCTTTGTGGAAGGACTTGGCGCCGACGCCACCGTCGACTCGCGCGCCGAGGACCTGAAGGAGGCGATCCTCGCCGCCAACGACGGCAAGCGAGTCGACGCCGTCCTCCATATGAGCGGCGGCGACGCGTTTGATGCCGAGCTCTCGGCGCTCGCGCCGCTCGGCCGCATGGTCGTCTTCGGCATTGCTTCCCGCGAACAGCGCGAGGTTTCCACCGCCGCCCTGCTGCGGGGCTCCAAGGCGGTGATCGGCTTCTGGCTGGTTCACCTGCTGATGCGACCCCAAGAGACCGGTCCGATGATCGCCGAGCTGCTCGGTGCCGTCGCCGGCGGCGAGCTCGAGGTCAGCGTCGGCGAGGTCTATCCGCTGTCGGAAGCCGCCCGCGCGCACGAAGACCTGATCGCCCGTCGCACCAGCGGCAAGCTCCTCTTGGACCCGTCGAAGTGACGGCCTTCAAGGACCTGGGACTGGCGCCGGAAATTCAGCAGGTGCTGGACGAGCTCGGCTATGAGGAGCCAACGCCGATCCAGGAGCAAGCGATCCCGGAGCTGCTCTCCGGCCACGACGTGATCGGCCAGGCGCAGACCGGGACCGGCAAGACCGCCGCCTTCGGCCTGCCGCTCCTCCAATACATCGACCCCAGCGACGATGAGGTGCAGGCGGTCGTCCTCACCCCGACCCGCGAGCTCTGCATTCAGGTGACCCAGGCGCTGCGCGCCTACGCCGAGCACCTCGACGTCGAGATCGTCGCCGTCTTCGGCGGCGCGCCGATCAAATCGCAGCAGGCGCAGCTGCGTGCCGGTGCCCACGTTGTTGTCGCCACGGTGGGCCGGATGATGGACCTGATGTCGCGCCGCTCGCTGGTCCTTACCGCGGCCCGCTACATCGTCCTCGACGAGGCCGATGAGATGCTCGACCTGGGCTTCATCGAGGACGTCGAGAAGATCCTGCGCATGTGCCCGAGCGGGCGCCAGACGGCGCTCTTCTCGGCAACGATGCCGCCGCCGGTCAAACGGCTCGCCGAGAGCTACATGTACGACCCGCAGACGATCAAAATCACGCCGAAGAAACTGACTGTCGACGCGATTGCCCAAGCTTTCATCGAGGTGGCGGCAAACGAGAAGGCGGCGCGCCTGGTCGAGCTGCTGAAGACCGAGGAACCCGAGCAGGCGATCATCTTCTGCCGGACCAAAATCGGCGCCTCGAAGCTGGAGAAGACGCTGAAGGACAAAGGCCTTGACGTGAAGGCCCTGCACGGCGACATGAGTCAGGGCTCACGCGACGGGGTGATGATCGCCTTCAAGGATCACCGCGTGCGGCTGCTGGTAGCCACCGACATCGCTGCTCGCGGGCTCGACATCGAGCACGTCACCCACGTCATCAACTACGACGTTCCCGCCTCCTCGGAGGTCTACGTGCACCGGATCGGCCGCACCGGCCGGGTCGGCCGCACGGGCCGCGCGATCACCTTCGTCACCCCCGCTCAGCGCGACGAGATCGGGCGGATCGAGCGCGACGTCAAAACCACGATCGGCGAGTGGGAGAGTCCGGAGGAGCGGATGGAACACGCGCCGCGCCCGCGTCGTCGCGAGCGGCCCAAGGTGCGCGAGGGGGCCGGCGAGGCAGGGCCTTCGAGCGGCGAGGAGGCCGAGGCGCCCGCCGCTGAGGCGCCGGCGAACGGCAAGCCGGTCAAGCTCTTCGTCAACCGGGGAGAGCGCAGCGGTATCGATGAGGAGGACCTGCGCTGGGCCCTGCGCGAGGGAGCCGTCCTACCCGATGAGGCGATCCACGACGTACGCGTCCTGCACCGCTTCTCCTTCGTCGAGGTCGATCCCGATCAAGCCGACCGCACGGTCGAGTTCCTCGACGGGACGAAGCTGAAAGGCAAGGAGATCCGGCTCGAGATCGCCAAGAGCTGAGGCGGTGCCTCATGCAGAGTTCTTGGTAATTCCAAATTACCTATTCGGTATTGAATAGGTTTCAGCCTCTTTCAGATCACTAAGGAGGCTCATGACCGCTCGAATAGGGAAGGCCCTTTCCTTCTCAAACGTAATCGCCTGCCTGGCGCTTTTCATAGCGCTTGGAGGCACCGTCTATGCGGCGGAGAAGATCAGTGGAAAGCAGATCAAGCCGAGTTCGCTGCCGGGTAACCGGATAAAGCCGCGGACGATCACCGCCAACCGGATCAAGCCAAAGGCGCTGACCGGCCGCCAGATCAAGAAGCGCTCGCTGACCGGCAACGAGATCAATCAGGGAACGCTCACCGGGATCAGCGCCGCCGCCCTCGCCAGCGTGCAGTATCAGGTGATGACGGTCCCGCTTGCGAACTCGAGCAATGGGACGACCGCGACTGTCGGTTGCCCCCCGGACACCCACGTCATCGGCGGCGGGGCGACCCTTAGCGATGACGAAGGCGGCTTCGTCAGCGACAGTGGCCCAACCCCGCAGCAGACCGGCTGGACGGCGACCGGCTTCCGCTACAGGCCTGGCGTCACGATGACCGTCACCGCCGTCTGTGTGGCTGTGGGAAAGCCGGGCAGCACGGTCAGTTCGGGAACGGGCAGCTCGCCCAGCCCGTTTCCCAACTATCAAACCGGTTAGCGCACAGCCCATCGGAGAACCTGGCCCCGCTCAGACGGCGGGGTCGGTCAGCTCGGTGATCTTGGCGAAGAGCTGATCGAAGTCGATTGGCTTGGGGATGTAGGCCGCGATCGCCAGGTCTGAGTGGGCGGCGCCGTTGCCGCCGTCGGTGTGAGCGCTGACGATCAGCGCCGGGGTCTCGACGCCGTTCTCGCGTAGCTCGCGCAGGGCGTCGATGCCGGATTTTCGCGGCATCATCGCGTCGAGCAGGAGCAGGTCGTGGCCGCCCGGATCGCGCAGCACCGCTGTGACAACGTCCTCACCGTCGCTTGCCGCCTCGACCTCGTGGCCCTCCATCTCGAGGCGGGTGCGGAGCAGCAGCAGGATCGTCTCGGAATCGTCGGCGACGAGGATCCTCGCCATCAGGTCACCTCGGCGCGGTCGTGGGCGATCGCCGGCAGGCGGATGCGGAAGGTCGAGCCGCCCCCCGGAGTCGAGGCGGCGTCGATGTTGCCGCCGTGCAGCTCGATCAGCGACTTGGAGATCGCCAACCCGAGCCCGGTGCCACCGACCCGCTGCGTCTCACCGGCATCGCCGCGGGTGAAGCGCTCGAAGATGTGCTCCAGCTGCTCGGGAGGGATGCCGGGTCCGTTGTCGATCACGTCGATCTCAACGTCGGCATCTGCGCGGCGCGACTGCACCTCGATCTGCGCTCCTTGGGGGCAATACTCGTTTGCATTCGTAAGCAAGTTCACCAGTACTTGGCGAATCCGGTCCCGATCTGCCTCCACCTCGGGCAGATCGGCCTCGATCTGCAGGCGCAGCTCTTGTCCGCGAGCCTCGAACTGGGCCCGCATCGTTCGCACCGCCTCCTCGATCAGGCTCGCCGCGCCGGTTGGCTCGGGTCGGATCGTCAGCCGTCCCGCATCGCTGCGGGCGAGGTCGAGGAGGTCATTGAGCAAGCGCACCAGGTGGCGGGTGTTGTCGAGGATCACCTCGACCGTCTCCGCCTGCCTCGGGCTGAGCTTCTCCCGCTCCAGCAGCAGCAGCTCGGCAAACCCCTGCACGGAGGTGAGCGGGCTGCGCAGCTCGTGTGAGGCGGTGAGGACGAACTCGTCTTTCATTCGTTCGAGTTGATCGCGTTCGCCGGCACGTCGCTGCAGCTCTTCCGCCATCTCGTTGAAGGCGCCGCCGAGCGTTGCCGTCTCCGAGAGCCCGCCGACTTTGACCCGGACGTCGAGGTCGCCGCTTGCCAGGCGACCCGATGCTTCGACGAGATCCTCGAGCGGGCGGCGCATCGAGGAGATCAAACCGGTGAAGAGGAGGGCCGCCCCGGTCAGGCCGGCGATCAGCCCCGCTCCGACCAGCAGCGCGGTGTCCCGAGTCTCGTCTGAAATCTCGTCGCGCAGCACCTGGCGGCGGCGCTGCTGAGCTTCGATCGCCGCTCGGGCGCGGGCCGGTTGTTCTCCTGCAGCCAGGTCGTTGCGGGCCTCGATCTCGCGCTGGTAGGAGCGGGCGGTGGCATTCTCGAAGTCCTGGCGCTGCTGCAGGAAGCGGGCGACGCCGATCACGGCCAGGCCGGTCAGCACCGCGAAGGCGATCGCAAAGCCAATCGTCAGCCTGTTGGCGAGCGATGGGCTGAGCCGGAATCGTCCTCGGGAATATGCTTGTGTCATGAGTGCGGAGCGACCAAGCGTGCATCTCTGATCCTTCGCGCCGGGAGAGAAGCGCGAAATTTATGAATATGGGCGACGAGGCTACAGACACCTCCGACGGCATCGCCGCGGCGCCGCAGGGAATCGATCGGGCGGGCGTCGAGGCCTGGTTCGAGCAGCATGTGGACGGGGTCCGCCTGCCCCTCGCCTTCGAGCGGATCTCCGGCGGTCACTCCAACCTCACCTACGGAGTTGCCGACGAAGGCGGCCGCCGCTGGGCATTGCGCCGCCCGCCGCTGGGCAAGCGGCTCGGCTCGGCCCACGACATGGGGCGCGAGCACAAGGTCGTCTCAGCGCTGGGCCCGACCTCTGTGCCCGTTGCACCGGTCGTCGGGCTCTGTGAGGACGAGAGCGTGAACGGTGCGCCCTTCTACGTGATGGAGTTCGTCGAGGGGCCGATCCTGCGCGGCCTGGCCGAGGCCGAAGCATTTCCGGCCGAAGCGGACCGGCAGGCGATCGGCGAGCGCGTTGCTGACACCTTGGTCGACATCCACGCGGTCGATCCGGATGCCGTTGGGCTCGGCGACCTCGGCCGCAAGGAGGACTACGTCGCCCGCCAGCTGCATCGCTGGCAGGGCCAGTGGGAGAAGTCGAAGACGCGCGAGCTGCCGACGGTCGACGCGGTGCACGAACGGCTCCAGGCGCGCATCCCCGAGCAGGGGCCGGCGACGATCGTCCACGGCGACTACCGGCTCGACAACATGATCCTGACGCCGCTAGGGGAGGTGGCGGCGGTCGTCGACTGGGAGCTCTGCACGCTCGGAGACCCGCTCGCCGACGTCGGCCTGCTGATGGTCTACTGGCCGGAGCGCGGCGAGGACCCGGTGGCGCTTGGCCAGCCCGCCAACCTGGCGCCGGGCTTCCCGACCCGCGAGGAGCTGCGCCGGCGCTACGCCGAGCGCTCTGGCCGCGACCTATCCCAGCTTGATTTCTTCGTCGCCCTCGGCTACTGGAAGCTGGCGATCATCCTCGAGGGCGTCTACGCGCGCTACGCGGCGGGCCAGTACGGCAAGGTCGATCCGGGGATTGAACACTTCGCCCGTCTGGTCGAGCGGTTGGCTGAGGCTGCTGAGGTGGCAGAGCGGCGCGACTGACCCCGGTTTTCCGCAGTAGACCGGTCCAAAGTGCTTGACGCCGACCGACCGACCTGATTTTGTCCCCTAATCCCTGTAACTGGGCACGGAGGCTCGTCCACGAGTCCCTCCACCCGCAATTCAAGGAGAGACTCTTGAAGCAGATTCGCAGGCACGTCACGTACGCAAACGTGATGTCGTCATTCGCTGTTTTCCTCATCCTCGGCGGCGCCACCGCCTTCGCAGCCGTCCAGAAGATCGGCGCCAACGAAATCAAAGCCAACTCGATCAAAACCGGCAAGATCGTCAAAGAAGCCGTGACCGCCGGCAAGATCAAGAACGGCGCGGTGATCGAGAGCAAGATTGGCGACGGCGCAGTTACCACCAACAAGCTCGCTGACAATGCCGTGACGACGCCGAAGATCGCCAACGACGCCGTGAGCACCGCCAAACTCGCAAACGGTGCAGTGAACCCCTCGAAGCTGAGCGCCGACGCGCAGCCGGCGCAGGGTTTCGCGACGAACACCAGCACTCAGCTCGATTACACCGGTGCGCCGCAGGTGGTCCGCCAGCTCTCACTGCCGGCGGGCAGCTACGTGCTGACCGGCTATGCGAGTGCCAACAACAACGCCGTGACCCAGGAGACGGCGCTCTGTTCTCTCAAACTCGGCGCGACGACGATCGGCGAAACCGATGCGGTCAACCTGGGACCGAACACCGAGCTGGACAGGCAGGTCCTGCCTGTCACGAGTGGAGGCACTCTCGCCGCAGCCGGGGTCGCTCAGCTCGTCTGCGATGCCAGCACCAGCGAAGGCAACTGGCTCGACCGAGGCCTATCCGCGGTCAAGGTCGCCTCGTTCACTGGTAGCTAACTCAGACATCTCTGATCATCAAAAGGGCCGGGCGAAAGCCCGGCCCTTTCTTTGCTCAGATCGGCCGCGGTGCGTGCCTGGGCTCCAGCTCGCCGGCCGCTTCCGCCTCGGCGCGCTTGGACCAGCGGTTGAGCTCGCGGCGGGCTAGGACCATCTTGTGGACCTCGTCGGGGCCGTCGGCGAGGCGGAGCATGCGGCTGAAGCGCCAGAGGGCGGCGAGGGGGGTGTCGTCGGTCATGCCGAGTGAGCCGTGGATCTGGATCGCCCGGTCGAGCACCTCCATCACCATGTTGGCGGCGACGATCTTGATCGCCGAGATCGACTGGCGGGCGGCGCGCTTGCCCTCGGTGTCCATCTTCCACGCCGCGTACATCGTCAAGAGCCGCGCCTGGTCGATTTCCATCCGCGAGGTGGCGATCGCCTCCTGCACGAACTGCTTGTCGGCCAGCGGCCCGCCGAAGGCCTGGCGCTCGTTGGCGCGCCGGCACATCATCTCGTGCGCCCGCTCCGCCGTGCCGATCGCGCGCATGCAGTGGTGGATGCGCCCCGGCCCGAGCCGGTCCTGGGCTATCGCGAAGCCCTTGCCCTCTTCGCCGAGCAGGTTGGCTGCCGGCACGCGGCATTCCTCGTAGCGGATCTCGCAGTGGCCGGGACCCTTGTCGTGCCCCATCACCGGGATCGGCCGGACCAGGTTGAAGCCCGGGTTGTCGGTTGGCACGCAGATCATCGAGGCGCGCGAGTAGGGCGGCGCCTCGGGGTCGGTGACGACCATCACGATCGCCAGCTCGGCGCCCACCGCGCCCGAGGTGAACCACTTGTGGCCGTCGATCACCCACTCGTCGCCGTCGCGTACGGCGCGCGCCTGCAGCAGCGTGGGGTCGGAGCCCGAGACGTCCGGCTCCGTCATCGAGAAGCAGGAGCGGATCCGTCCCTCGAGCAGTGGCTCGAGCCAGCGCTCGCGCTGTTCCTCCGTCCCATGCTCGGCGAGGATCTCCATGTTGCCGGTGTCCGGCGCGGCGCAGTTGAAGGCCATCGGCGCCGCCGCCGGGCTGCGCCCCATCTCCTCGCAGAGCAGCCCGTACTCCCAGTTGCTGAGCCCGGGGCCGAAGCGCTCATCCGGCATGAAGAGGTTCCAAAGGCCGTCGCTCTTGGCCCGCTCGCGGACCTCGATCAGGACCTTCGGGTAGGGGACGCCCGGGGCGACCTCAGCGTCGAGTGCCTCCATGATCTTCCGCTCCTGCGGATATAGGTGATCGTCGATGAAGTCGAGGATGCGCTCGCGCAGGGTCTCGACCTGGGGGCTGGGCTTGAAGTCCATCGCTGCGGCGTCCTCTCCTAGAGATCCGGGAAGCGCGTTGTTCCTTATTCGCGAAATAGGTGATTAAGGAACCCCGCGATGATGGGGAACGCTAGCTCAGCGGCGGCTGTAGCGGGCGAAGAGCTCGCCGTCCTGCTCGAGCAACCAGGCCAGCTCGAGCGGGATCACCTCGTCCAGCTCGCCCTCGAGGATGCGCGGCGGGACGCCGCCGCCGCTCAGCTTCGGCGCGATCGTCAGGAAGAGCTCGTCGACCAGGCCGGCAGCCTGCAGCGCCCCGTGAAGGGTCGGCCCGCCCTCACAGAGAAGCGCCCTCACGCCTTCCTCGCGCAGCGAGCCCAGAAGCGCCGGTAGATCCACGCGCCCCTCCGGCCCGCTTTCGACCACGACCAAGCGCCGATCGAGCCCGCTGTAGCGCTCGGCGCGCATCGTGCCGGCACCGATCATCACCGCGTCGAAGCGGCTGCGCAGCGCGACCAGCATCGCCGTGTCGGTCTCCGACCCGATCGGACCCGAGACACCGCCGATCGTGGCCCGCCCGTCGACCGTGGCGGCGAAGTTCATCGCGAGGAAGGGGCGCTCCGCGCGCGCATGCTCCGACGGCCGGTAAGAGACCAGTTGCTCCTCCACCGTGGTTGGTCCCGGGTTTGGCAGTAACCGATGCACCGAGGGTTGAGCCTAGTGCGGTCGAGGTTTGAGTCGCATAGCGGTCGAAAGCTCGACCGCGCAACTCAGGAGTAGTCGTGCCACCCGGCGAACTTGCGGCCGGCGAACTCCTGCAGGCCGGCGACGTCGGCGCCGAAGCGGCCGCGCAGCGTCTCGAAGAGGTCGTCGGGCAGCTTCGGCTTCGGTGCCGGCGGCTTCTCCGGGTCGTGGACGACCTTCTCGACTACCCAGCGCAGCGACTCGGGCAGGCGGTCGAAGTTGCGGTCGAAGGAGCGCAGGCCGGGCAGTTTGATCGCCTTCTCCATGAACTGGTATTTGTCGCTCTGCTTGGCGCTCGACTTCTCCCACTCGCGGTCGAACTGCTCCGAGGTGAAGCTTTCGTCGACGCCGGCGAAGCGGAAGGCCTTGCGCATCGTCTCCTCGCGTTCGGTCTGCAGCTCCTCCTGGGTGATCACCTCGATCTGCTCGCGATCGAACAGCTCGAGGTAGGGCTGCAACTGCATCCAGTACATCGAGCGATAGACGTAGGAGGAGTCGGGCTCAGACAGGGTCGGGACCAGGTCGCGGGTCTCGTAGCCGGCGCCGGTGGCGTGTACCCAGTGCGAGAGGATGCGCTTGATCGGGTCGCGCACCATGTAGAGCAGGCGGGCGTCGGGACAGTGCTCTTTGATCCGCGCCGGGACGCCCTGGAAGCGGGGCAGGTTGGTGTAGTGGGGCGAGGACTCGCCGCGCACCTTGAAGCGGTCGTCGAAGCGGCTCGCGTACCAGTCGAGGCCGAGGTCCCAGTTCAGCTCCGCGGCGAAGAAGTTGAGCTCCTTCGGCTTCGACATCTGGATTTCCGGGTGCAGCCCGAGGTAGTGGTGGATGCTGGTCGTGCCGCACTTGAGGCCGCCGATGATGATCAGGTTGGGCAGCTCGGCATGGCGCTTGCGCCGGCGCCGGAAGCTGCTGCCGCGATCGCCGGCATAGCGCTCGCGGGCACGCGCGCACATCGCCTCGTCGGCGGGGTCGCGGGGGGCGCTGGGCACGGTCTGAGTCGTCTCGGGCTCTGACACGAGCGGGCTAGTGTAACTGCGATGCCACACGCTGACTTTGCCTCGAGTGCCGAAGCCTTTGGCCGGCGTGCCGCGGAGTTCTTCGGCCACCTCTCGGAGATCGAGTGGTCCTCCTTTGCCCTGGCGCTGGTCTGCCTCGCCGCGATGCAGCTGGCCCGTGCCTGGGCCTGGCGCAACGTCCTCCGCGCCGCCTACCCGGACGTCCAGATCTCCTTCCTCCGCCTCAGCGCTGCCTACCTGGCCGGGGCTGGGATCAACGCGATCCTGCCCGCGCACGCCGGCGACGTGACCAAAGTCTTTCTCGCCAAACGCCAGATCCCCGGCTCCTCCTACCCCGCGGTCACGTCCTCTTTCCTGGTGCAGACGGTCTTCGACACCTCCGTCGGGGTGCTGGTGCTCTTCTACGCGATCTCGCAGGGCCTGCTGCCGGAGCCGCCGCAGCTGCCGAACCTGCCCGCCTTCGAGATCGCCTTCTGGGCCGAACACCCGCAGATCTTCCTGACCACGCTCGGCGCGCTGCTGTTGGCGATTGCGATTGCGGTCTACCTGCTGGCGCACCGTGTGCGGCGCTTCTGGGACCGGGTCAAACAGGGTGTGACCATCCTCAGAACCCCACGTCGTTACCTGCGCGAGGTTGCGGCTTGGCAGGGTCTCGGCTGGCTTTGCCGCTTCGCCGCTTTCTGGTTCTTCCTCGAGGCCTTCGGCATCGGTGGCTCCGTCCCCAGCGTGCTGCTGGTGATGAGCGTGCAGGCGATCGCCAACATCGTCCCCTTCACTCCGGGCGGCGCCGGCGCCCAGCAGGCGCTTCTCGTCGCGACCCTGCACGGGCCCTCGCGCACCGCCGTCCTCTCCTTCTCGGTCGGCACGCAGATCGCGATGGCGGCCTGGTCGGTGGTCCTCGGCTTCGCCGCGATCCTGCTCGTCTTCCGGACGACCGACTGGCGCGGCCTGATCCGTGACGCAGAAGAGGACAGGGAGGCTTCTGACGAGGCGGCAGTTACCCCCGGAAGCGCCTGATCATCCGGGGCCCGTCGCGCTTGCCCTTGGGCGCCTCCAGGTGGCCGTCCAGGTGCAGCTCGTCCTCGAGCTCGTCGAGCGCCTCGCGGATCCTCAGCAGCCGCTCGGCGGCCGCTTTGCCGCCTGACTCCCCCTCGGCGTCGCGTTCGGCGCGGCGGTTTTCGAGGCGCTTCTCGATCGCCTCCATCGCCCGCACCTCCTCGAGGCTGTTGATCAGGATCGCGATCACCATGTTGATCAGCAGGAACGAGGCGATCAGCACGTAGCTGACGAAGTAGACCCAAGCCCAGGGGTGGTCTCCGATCACTTCGCCCATGATTTCGGGCCAGCTCTCCAGCGTGAGGACGATGAAGAGCGAGAGCATCGCCTGGCCGATGTCCCCCCAGTGGGCGGGATTGGTGTCGGCGTAGAGGATCCAGCCGAGCATCCCGTAGATGTAGATCAGCAGCGAGGTGAGCATCGCCATGCTGCCGATCGGCGGCAGGCTGGCGGCCATGCCGCGGATCAGGAAGCGCAGGTCGGGGAAGAGGCTGACCACGCGGACGATCCGCAGCAGGCGCAGCACCCGCAGGGCGGTGGCGTTCTGGCGCACCCCGGGGACGAAGGCGCCGCCGATGATGAGGAAGTCGAAGACGTTCCAGCCGCTCTTGAAGTAGTCCTGGGGCCGCCTGCCGTGGGCGGCGATCCTGATCGCGATCTCGACCACGAAGATGCCGAGGAAGACGTCGTTGAGAACGCCCAGCGTGTCGCCGACCTCGCGGTCGACCGCGTCGTAGGTCTCCAGCCCGAGCGCCACCGCGTTGGCGAGGATCACGGCGAGGATGAACAGCTGGAACTGCTTCGAATCCGCTACTCGTTTGCAGGTGGCGGCCATGGCGAGCCGCAATGGTGCCATGCCGTCCCGCGCGACCGTGCGATCAGCTCGACCAGCCCGGGTAGCGGCCGTCGATCTGCCATTGCCACGGCGGCTGCTCACCCGGGGGGAAGTCGTAGTGGTCGCGGCCGGGCAGAGTCTCCAGCGGCGCCAGGGCGGGGTTGTCCTCGCGCAGGACACGAACGTCGCTCGCGGCCTCCACCTGGGCTCTATCGGCTCGGCGGACGATGCGCTCCCAGCCCAGCCCGGGGCGGTAGAGCCAGTAGGTCAGCTCGATCCAACCGAGGCTGCGGCGGTGGTCCTCGACTGTCGTGAAGGCGGTGGTGCGGCGATTCGAGGTGGTCAGGTGGAGTCCCTCGCCGGGCTTCGGCACGGCGCAGCTCTGACGGCGGCAGCGACGAAAGTCGACCGGGACCAGGGGCAGGCCGGCCGGCCCGGCCACGGCGACCGGGGCCGGGGCCAGGGCGCGAACGAGGCGGGCCAGTGGCCAGCCGTAGGCTGGAACCAGCGGGTGATGACCGCAAGCGTCGGGGAGGCGCGGGGCGCAGGCGAGGCGGCGGGCGATCGTGCCGCCGAGGGAGCGCTGGGGATCGATCTCCTCGCCGGCGGCGAGAGCAGCGATCGCGGCGATCAGCAGCAGGGCGATCAGCGCTGTCAGGCCTGCCTGCTCGACGCTCGCGGTTCCCTTCTCTGAGTGCACCGGCGCGACGCTAGGAGGCTTCGGTACGCGGGTGGCGCGCTAAATGCAAGGAGTTCGTGCCGCCTCTCGCGCAGTCTGCTTACATTCCTCCCGTGGAGGGCTTCAACCTATTTGGGGACCCCGATGAGTTCCGCGCACGCATGGAGGAGCTCAGCGAGCAGATGCAGTCCTCCCAGCGGGTCGCCTGGGCCGACAACGCGATCCGGCTGGCGGTTGAGCTGACCGTGGCCTCGATCGAGCGGATCGAGCTGACCGGCAGCACCGACGAGCAGGCGATGCAGGTGCGCGACGCGATTCGCGTCCTTTTCCCTGAGGCCGTGACTCTGGTTCGTGAGGCCCGGGAAGGGCTTGCCTAGCGCTTCTGGCGCGCGAGGAACGCCTTCTAGAGAAGCTCTAGTTGGAGCCTTATTGCGCTGCCGCGCCTCAGGGTTGCTGCCGCCAGCTCCAGGGGGACGGCGAAGAGGAGGGCTGGGATCGCTACTACCACGGTGACGAAGGCATCTAGGCGTCGCTGCCAGGGTTGCCCGGCTGGGACGGGTTTGCTGCGGCCCAGGGTGCCGAGGGCGACGTTGCGGCCGAAGGTGAAGCCGTTGAGGATCGTCTGCCACATCGTCGTGATGCCGGCGCCCGACGACCAGCGGGCGGACTTGACCACCTGGTCGCGGTGAGCGACGAGGCGGCGAACCGACTCGACCGTGAACAGGTAGCGGGCGCCCGCCTCGAGCCCGGCCCAGCCGGCGCCCCCGATCCAGGCCGAGAAGCCGGCCCGGTCGGCGATCCTCAGTGCCTGCCCGGCGCCCCCGGCTCGGTCTAGCTCCCGCAGCGCCTCTTCGGCATCGCCCGGCGAACCGACCACGCCCAGGCCGCAGCTCTCGCAGCGGCGCACCGGGCCATCCAGACCCGGGCGCTGGTCGATCCAGCCGAAGAGCGGCTCGCCGCAGGCGGGGCAGGGGGGGTTGTCGGGGCTCGCGCCCGCCTCGAGGGGGACGACCGGGATTGGTCGATCGGCTCGCTTCGTGCTCATCGCGACTGCTCTCGCTCTGCGCTCATTGCGCGGTAGCGTAAGGGCATGCAGCTCACCGAGATCATGACGGCCGGGGTCGTGACGGCAACGCCCGAGGCCAGCGCCGTCTCCGTCGCGCGGCAGATGCGCGACAACCGCGTCGGCTCGGTCGTCATCGTCGATCCCGCCGGTTCGCCCGTGGCGATGATCACCGACCGCGATCTCGCCGTGCGGGTCTTCGCCGACGGAGTTGACCCGGAGACCCCGGTGGGCGACCACGCCTCGCGGCCGTTGATCTGCGGCGAGCCGGCGATGGAGCTCGACGAGGCGGCGGCGCTGATGGTCCAGCACCGGGTGCGGCGACTGCCGGTGGTCGATGGCGATAGCCTCGCGGGCATCGTCACGCTCGATGACATCGCGGTGCGGACCGGCAACCTCGAGGTCGCCCAGAAGATGACCGCTGAGGTGATCGAGGGCGCGCTGCCCCAGTTCTACTTCCACGAGCGGGGCTGAGCGAAGCTTGAATCGCAGTAAGGAGGCGGCTCTGGCCTGGGAGGAGCGCTGGTCGCGGCCGGCAGCGCTGGCCACCTTCGGCTCGATCCTGCTGATCATTGCCGCGATCATCATCGCCAGCCAGATCGGCGGCAGCGATGGCGATTCCGAGCTGCTGCGCAACGTCGACGTCCACCGCAGCGCCCAGCTGATCTCCAGCATTCTGCAGGCGCTCGGCGTGGGCCTCCTCGCAGTGCCGCTCTACTACCTCTTTCGCGCCGCCAACGCGCGCAGTGAGTCGATGCGCGGCCAGCTGGTCGGCGTCGTCATCGCAGCGCCGCTGTTCCTCGCCGCGCTGGCCATCCTCAGCGGCCTCTCCAATCTCGAAGCCGCCACGACCTTTGTCAACGACGAAGTGCCGCGGTTGATGGCGAAAGGCGTGGCGCTCGGCAGCGATCGCGCCAACGACGTCGCCAGCGACACGCTCACGGACTCCTCGTTGCGGTCGATCGCCGCCGGCTTTGGCATCGGCGGGCAGATCGGCTTCGTCGTAGCGATGTTCTACACGTCGATGCACGCGATGCGGACCGGCTTGCTGACCCGCTTCTGGGGCTCGCTCGGGATGGCGCTTGGCGCGGTCTCCTTCATCTTCTTCCAGTTCGCCCTGCTCTGGTTCATCTACCTCGGCTTCCTCTTCATGGGGCTCATTCCGGGAGACCGTCCGCCGGCGTGGAAGAGCGGCGAAGCGGAGCCCTGGCCGACTCCCGGCGAAAAAGCGGCCGAGGAACTCGACAAGCCCTCAGACGAGGAACGCGGTTAAGCGGCGATTCGCTCAGCGGCCCTCTCGGGCACCTTAGGGCCCAGGGGATTGGCCTCCCCGGCGATGCTCTTGCGGTAGGGGAACCAGCCGCGGAAGTTGCCGCTCCACTCGCTTTCCTCTAGCTCGGTTGTGCTCAGAGGGCGAGCTGGGTGCTCTAGCGGGGACATGTGACCGCTTTCCAGCAGGCGGTCGTGGAGCTCGATGTCGGCGTCGAGGTCGCGCTCACCGGCGTGGGTCAGGTAACTGACCCTGGCGCAGCGGCCGGCTGAGATCTTGATCAGGTCTTCGATCGATTCAACCTGGTCTCGGTCCTCCGGACGCACGAGCGGTAGGTGCCACTCGTCTTCGGCCAGCTCCTCTGGCTCCGACGCCGCAGCGACGTCGCGCATCGTCTCGGCCACGAGCCTGATCTCCGGCTGCGCGTCGGGGTGGCAGCGCAGGTTCCAGAAGTTCTCCCACTCGGTTGCGGTGACGATCACCGTGTGCCACATAAATGGCTCCAGCAAGCGGTTTGCGACCTGCTTGTGCACGTTGAGCCACTCGTCGGGACGGCTCTTGGCCCGGGTGGCCTCCTCGACCTGCTCGAGGACGTCGAGCAGGTCCCCCTCCGCCGTGCCGGGGTCGGTCACGAGTCCCAGGACCCGGCGCACCGCGTCGTCGCGGGCACGCAGCCACTCGCGCTCCGCGGCCTCTCTCTTCTCGCCGTCGAGGGCTGGCCCGGCCTGCATGCCGGGCTGGTTCGAGCCGAACTCGATCGGCACGTAGGGCTCCTCGAGCACCCGCCGCAGCTGCTTGGCGATCGGGATCGCCCGCGAGCTGGCCGAGTTGCGCGAGAAGACGCGGTGCGTGTTGAACTCGGCGAGGACGAAGCGGGGGAAGGTCGCC
Organism: uncultured Solirubrobacterales bacterium; assembly: GCA_963718755.1. Taxonomy (GTDB): domain Bacteria; phylum Actinomycetota; class Thermoleophilia; order Solirubrobacterales; family 70-9; genus VRUE01. Next base: position 1,129,611 of record OY970376.1, on the reverse strand, counting down.
TCCAGAGTCGTCAGCCGGTGGCCGGCGGGAGACCGCGAATCGGCGAGGACTTTGGCGTCGAATCCCATCGGTTGCTCAATCTTCCACTCGCGGCGGCGGAAAAGCCATCAGCTCGACCCGGTGGCCGCCGGGAGCGATCGCCTTGGCGCGTGGAGAGCCCCAGTGCTCGCGCCCCACCGCCACCTCGAAGCCGTGCTCCCTCAGCTGCGCCACGGTCCGGTCGAAGTCTTCGACCACAACTGCGGCGTGGCCGTGCGGCGGGACGGTCGGCGAGTCGTTGCGTTCGAGGTGGATCTGGGTCCCCTCGCGTTCGACCCAGACGAAGGTCTCGGCCAGCGCGGACGGCGGCTCGACCCATTCGAACCCGAGCAGCGCCCAGAGCTCGAGCGAGCGCTCGATGTCCTCCGGGGCCACCTCGAGCGTGACGTGTTGGAGCATGCGTTCAGGATAGGCGGGACGTGCCACCACTTTGGCGTCCATATGGGTGCATAAGTGACGGCACGTCAAAGCAGCAGTGAGCCGAGCGCGGCTAAGACGACTATCGCGGTCGACCAGGTGACCGCCTCGGCCGTGATCTCCATGTCGAGGCCGTAGGCGTGGGCGACGACCATCGAGTTGAGGCCGGAGGGCATCGCCGACATCAGCCGGTAGGCGGCGGGCAGGTCGATCAGCGGCGCCGCCAGCAGCATCAGCAGCGCCGGTGCGAGCGCGAGGCGGGCGCCGAGGGCGACGGCGACCGGCCTGGTCAGGGGCGGCGGCATCGGCAGCTCGCCGTGCTCGGCGTTCTCGGCGAGGGTCGCGCCGACGGCGAAGAAGCCGAGCGGCAGCATCGCGAAGACGAGGATCTGCGAGGCGTCGACGAGGACGCTGGGGGCGAGAACGTCGGGGGCGAGCAGGCCGGCGATTGCCGCGTAGAGCGGCGGGTTGCGGGTGAAGAAGGCGCGGACGCGGTCGCGCGGGCCTTCTCCCGCCTTGGTGCCGAAGGCGGCGCCGACGGCGAAGGCGCCGAGCAGCAGGCATGGGGCGGTTACCAGGACGTCGTAGAGAACCGCGGTGGTCAGCTGGTCGCGGCCGAGCAGGGCCACGGTCAGCGGGTAGCCGAGGTAGCCGGTGTTGACGCTGAGCACGGCGCAGACGACCGCCCCGGTGCGGGGGCGGCTGAGCCGGAGCACATGGCTCGAGACCCACCAGGCGGCCAGGCCCGAGAGCGAGACGGCGACGATGCCGAGCAGCAGGCCGACGCCGTGCTCGACGTCGATCTCGCTCGCCGCCAGGTTGAAGAAGATCACCGGCGGAACCAGCACGTAGAGCATCAGCGTCAGCGCCTGGCGCGCGGCCAATCCCGCCGCCTGCGGACGGCGGCGCTCGGCGAAGACGCCGACAGCGATGCCGGCGACGATCGCTACCGCGGTGAGAAGGACGCCCATCCCTGATGCCTATCGATTCGAGGGGCGCGACCCCCGGCCGGGCTCAGCCCGCGTAGAGCGCCTCGATCTGCACCGCGTACTTCTCGCCGATCGGCTTGCGCTTCAGCTTCAGGGTCGGCGTCAGCTCCTCGCCGCCGGGCTCCCACTCGCCGTCGAGCACATGGAAGCGCTTGATCTGCTCGACCCGGGCGAGGCGCTCGTTGGCGCTTGCCACCGCACCCTCGATCTCGGCGATCGTCTCCGCGTCCTCGGCTGCGGCGCCACGCGCGGCGAGCGTCTCGTGGTCGAGCAGGATCAGCGCCACGTTGTAGGGGCGCCGATCGCCGATCGCCACCACATGGGCGATCAGCGGCGAGGCGGCCTTCAGCTTCGCCTCGATGTTGGCGGGGGACATGTTTTTGCCCGCCGCGTTGATGATCAGCTCCTTCTTGCGGTCGACTATCCGCAGGTAGCCGTCATCGTCGAACTCGCCGACGTCGCCGCTCAGCAGCCAGCCATCCTCGGTCAGCGCCTCGGCGGTCTTCTCCGGCATGTTGCGATAGCCCTTCATCACGACCGGCCCGCGGACCATCACCTCGCCGTCGGAGGCCAGCTTCACCTCGACTCCTGGGATTGGTGGCCCCACCGTGCCAACCCGCACCTTCCCGCCGCGGTTCACGGTCGCGACAGCGGTGGTCTCCGACATCCCCCATAGCTCGCAGATCTCGACCCCCATCGCGAGGAAGAACTCGAGCACCTCGGGCGGGGTCGGCGCGGCGCCGACGACGAACCACTCGACCTGGTCGATCCCGAGCGTCTCGCGGATCTTCGAGAACACCAGCTCGTCGGCTTTGTCCCATTCCGCCTGCAGATCCGCGGGGATGTCTCCCGCCATGTAGGCGGCAACGCGGCGATGGCCGACCTCCACCGCCCACTCGGTAGCCTTGCCTTTCTCGGCGTCCGGCTCGGCGGCCATCCCCATCTCGATCGCGGCCTTCAGTTTCTCCCAGATCCGCGGCACGCCGCCCCAGACGGTGGGCCTGACCTCGATCGAGTAGGCGACCAGTTCGCGCGGGTCGGGGCAGCAGTACATGCAGTTGCCGTAGAACATCTGCGCATAGAAGAGCCCCCAGCGGTCGGCGACATGGGCGCTGGGCAGGTAGGAGATGGTGCGGCCGCCGGGCGTCGTCGCGTGGACCTCGTCGCAGGCTCGCCACTGGGACACCATGTTGCGGTGGGTGAGCTGTACGCCCTTCGGCGGGCCGGTGGTGCCGGAGGTGTAGATCAGGCAGAGCACGTCGTCGGCCTCGACCGCGCGCCAGGCTGCCTCAAAGTCGAAATCGGGATCACCCATCGCCTCCAGCTCCGAGAGCGAGATCGTGCCCTCGGGCGCTTCGCCGTCGACCACGACGACGTGCTCGAGCGTCTCAACCCGCTCGCGCGCCTCGAGCACGCGGTCGAGGAAGGCCTGCTCGGTGACGATCACCCGGTTGGCCGCGTCGCTGACGACATACTCGATCTGCTCGGGCGAGGAGGTGTTGTAGACGGAGAAGCAGGTGGCGCCGAGGTGCATCGCGGCGCAGTCGGTGAGGACGAACGCCGGCCGGTTGACCAGCATGAAGCCGACCGTGTCGCCGCGCTCGACGCCCAGCGCCGCCAGGCCGGCGGCGCGTTTGCGCACCGCCTCGGCGTAATCGGCCCACGTCGCCGCGTAGTCGGAATCCTTCAGCCGCAGCGCTGGCGCAGCCGCGTACTCCGCCGCGGTGAGCTGAAAGGCCTCGCACATCGTTTCCGCAGACAGTGCTGCCGGTCGCTCCCCCATGTGCTGACCATATCGCGACTAATCGCGCGGATCAGAACAGGGACGAGCCGGCGTGCTGGGCGAACTCGACCAGCGGCTGCGGGACGATCCCGAAGAAGACGGCGCCTGCGGCGGCAAGCAGCGCCGGCCCGACGAGGTAGAGGCGGCGGCCGGCGTCGGGGTCGATCGGGTCGGCCTCGGGGGAGGCCCCTGCGATCGCCGGAGCGCCTACGGCCTCGCCCTCGGGCCGCATCCACATTGCCGCAACCACCCGCAGGTAGTAGGCGAGCGAGATCATCGTGCCGACGGCGATGAAGACGGCGAGCCAGGTGTAGTCGCCTTCGACCAGCGCCTCGATCAGGTAGAGCTTGCCGATGAAGCCGACCGTCGCGGGCAGACCGGCCAGGGCCAGCATCGAGATCGTCATCGGCCAGGCGAGCAGCGGCCGCTCCCGGCCGAGGCCGCGCATGGCGCGGATGTCGTCGCCGAAGGCGGTCTCGCGCTCGCGGGCGACGATCACGCTGAAGGCGGCAAGGTTCATGAAGAGGTAGCCGGCGAGGTAGAAGACGAGGGCACTGACGCCCGCCTCGCTGGCGACGACCAGGCCGCCGAGGATGTAGCCGGCCTGGGCGATGCCCGAGTAACCGAGCAGGCGCTTGAGCGAGTCCTGCCCGAGCGCGCCGACGTTGCCGACGACGATCGAGACCGCCGCGAGCACCGCCAGCGCCGGCTGCCAGTCGCCGGTCTCACCGGCGAGGGCGACGAGGAAGAAGCGGACGAAGACGGCGAAGGCCACGGCCTTGGTCGCCACCGCCATGAACGAGGTGATCGGCGTCGGCGCCCCCTCGTAGACGTCGGGCGTCCACTGGTGGAAGGGCGCGATCGAGGTCTTGAAGGCGAGGCCCACCGCGACCAGGGCGATTCCGACCAGGACCAGCGGATCGCCGATCAGCCCCGCTTTGTCGATCCCGTTGGCGATCCGGCCGAAGTCGGTCGAGCCCGAGCCGCCGTAGAGGAAGGCCATCCCATAGAGCAGCGTCGCCGAGCCGAGCGAGCCGACGATCAGGTACTTGAGGCCGGACTCGAGCGAGCGCTCGCGGACCATGTTGGTCGCGCAGAGGATGTAGAGGGGGATCGAGAGGGTCTCGATCGCGACGAAGAAGCTGACCAGGTTCTGCGCTTGGGCCAGCAGCACCATGCCGAGGACCGAGCCGAGCAGCAGCGCGTGGTACTCGCCGGAGCCGGCCTGCTCGGCGGCCGGCTCGCGGATCGAGAGCAAGACGGCAAAGGCGGCGGCCGCGATCGCGATCAGCGAGATCGCAATCGCCAGGTCATCGAGGCGCAGCGCCCCCGAGACCAGGGTGACCGGGTCGTTCCAGTTCCAGATCAGCAGGCCGGCGGTCGTCGCCAGAGCGATCAGGGTCAGGCCCGGCGCGCTGCGCCGCAGGGGCGGGGTGACGGCGCTCATCAGCACGACACAGACGGCAACGGTCAGGGCGATGACCGGCGAGAGCGCCGCGTAATCGATGTGGGGGGCGTCGAAGTTCATATTCAGCGCTCGCTCAGATGGCCGTAGGTCCTCAGATCGTCTCCTCCGGGACAGCGATCTTCACCGCCTTGCGGGGGGTCGCTGAGCAGGATGCCTCCTGGTCTACACGCTGCAGCGACAGCCTGGGTCGCCGACTCGTTGACGCGACTCAGGATCAGCTGTGGGTAGAACGCAAGGCCGATGATGCAGAGCACCAACGGCGCGAGCACGAGCCCGTCGCGGAGGCTGATCTCGCGCGAGGCGATGCCGTCGGGCCGGCGGTTGTGCATCGTGCGCTGGTATAGCCGCAGCGCGTAATAAGCCGACATCGCGATGCCGGAGGCGGCGACGAAGGCGAAGACGACCTTCGCCTGGAAGAGGCCGTTGAGGATGTAGAACTCGCCGACGAAGTTGGCCGAGCCCGGCATCGCCAGGGTCGCCAGGGTGACGATCAGGAAGAGCGCCGCCAGGACCGGGGCGCGCATCGCCATCCCGCCCATCTCGCGCAGGTCCTCCGAGCCGCTGCGCTCGGCGAGGAGCGCGACGATGATGAAGAGGGGCGCCACGACCAGCCCGTGGTTGACCATTTGCAGCACCGCGCCGTCGGCCCCGTCGGCGCGCAGGGCGAAGATGCCGGCGGTGATGAAGCCGAGCTGGGCGACCGAGGAGTAGCCGCCGATCAGGCGCACGTTGGTCTGGGTGAAGGCCATCACCGAGCCGTAGAGGATCGAGGCCAGGGCGATCACCAGGACGACCTCCTGAAACTCGATCGTCGCGTCGGGGAAGAGCGGCAGGACGACTCGGAGAAAGCCGTAGGCGCCGACCTTGGCCAGCACACCGGAGAAGACCGCCAGCACCGGCAGCGGCGCCGCCCGGTAGGCGTCCGGCATCCAGCCGTGCAGGAGGAAGGCCGGCATCTTGACCAGGAAGGCCGCGGCGAAGAACCAGAAGATCCAGCGTTGGCTGCCCGCGCCGATCGGGTCCTGGGCCAGGTCGGCGATCGAGAAGCTGATCTGGCCGCCGTCGGCGGCGATGATCGCGGTGGCGATCGCCGCTACCAGCATCAGCAGCGAGCCGATCAGGGTGTAGACGATCATCTTCAGCGTCGCCGCCGAGGCGGTCGGGCCGCCCTCGCGGTCGCTTCCCCAGCCACCGAAGAGGAAGTAGAACGGGACCAGCATCAGGTCGAAGAAGAGGACGAAGAGGAGCAGATCCTGGGCGACGAAGGCACCCAGGGTCGCGGTCTCGCCGACCAGCATCATCAGGAAGAAGAGGTGCGGCCGCTCTTGCTCGCGCAGGGCGGCGAAGGCGGTCCCGCCCAGCCAGACGACTGCGGTCAGCAGGACGAGGAAGACGTTGAGGCCGTCGATGCCGAGGCTGTAGCGGACGCCCAGCCCGGGGATCCAGCTGGCGTCGTAGCTGTCCTGGAGGCCCGGCGCGCCGGAGTCGAAGCCGGCGAGCAGGGCGATCGCGATGCCGAGCGTCACAGCCGTCCCCAGCGCCGCCCACCAGCCGACCATCCGCTTCGGCACGGCGAGTCCGGCGAGGCCAAAGATCACTGGGGTCCAGAGCAGCGAGTTGATCATGAGCTGCTCAGCAGGAAGTAGAGGGCGAGCCCGGCAAAGCCGGCGATCAGGAGCAGCGCGTAGCTGCGCACGAAGCCGCTCTGGACGATGCGGACGATGCCGCCGGCGCCGGCCACGGTCTCCTTGGTGCCGGTGACGAGACCGTCGACGACGAAGCGCTCGAAGGTCGAGTTGGCGAAGCGGCCAATGGCGAGCGCCGGGCGGACGATGAGGAAGTCGATCGCCTCGTCGAAGTACCACTTGTTGACGGCGAGCTCGTAGAGCGGCCGGAAGCGCCGGCGGAAGGCTGCCGGCAGTCCGGGGCTCCTTGCCCAGAGCAGCCAGGCGGTGGCGATGCCGAGCAGCGAGATCGCGCCGCCGATCGCGAGGCCGCGCCACTCGGCCCCGACGGAAGGGTGGATCTCAGCCAGCGGCGAGTCGTGGAAGGCCGGCTCGAGGAAGCCGAAGAGGACGTTGTCGACGCCGGGCACCTGGACCAAGCCGGCGAACAGCGCGCCGACGCCGAGCAGCGCCATCGCCACCGCCATCGGCCAGGATTGCTCGGCGATGTGGTGGTGCGCGCCGGGGAAGCCGACGTCGGCATCCTCGAGCTCTTCGGTCGCCGGGTTGATCGCCGGCCCGTGGTACAGCTCGCCGGTGTCGATCAGGTGCTGGGCCTCCTCGCAGGGCCTGCCGGGCAGCACGCGGAAGATCAGGCGGAAGGTGTAGAGCGCGGTGAGGAAGGCGCCGACGTAGCCGCCCATAGCCATCCAGAAGTACATGCCGCCGCGCAGCTCCGCGTAAGCCAGGATCGAGTCCTTGGAGAAGAAGCCCGAGGTGAGCGGGAAGGCCGCCAGCGCCAGGCCGCCGATCAAGAGCATCAGCGAGGTGAACCGCATCGCCTTCCAGAAGCCGCTCATCCGGTCGATGTCCTGGCGGTTCGCCATCGCCGAGATGATCGAGCCGGCCGCCATGAAGAGCAGCGCCTTGAAGAAGGCGTGGGTCATCAGGTGGAAGAGGCCGGCCGAGTAGGCGCCGATCGAGACGCCCATGATCATGTAGCCGATCTGGCTCATCGTCGAGTAGGCGATCGCCCGCTTCAGGTCGGTCATCGCGATCGCGATCGTGCCGGCGACGAGCAGCGTCGCCAGGCCGACGAAGGCGGCGATGTCAGCGGCGGTCGGGGCGAGGTAGAAGAGGACGTTGGTGCGGGCGATCAGGTAGACGCCGGCGGTGACCATGGTCGCGGCGTGGATCAGCGAGGAGACCGGGGTCGGGCCCTCCATCGCGTCGGGCAGCCAGGTGTGGAACGGGATCTGCGCCGACTTGGCGAAGGCGCCGACCAGGAGCAGCAGGCAGATCGCCGTGATCGTCCACTCGCCCTGGGAGAAGACCTCGGGCGCTTTCTCGAAGACGGTCGTGTACTCGAAGCTGCCCAGTTCTCGGAAGATCAGGAAGGCGGCGAGGACGAGTCCGATGTCGCCGACGACGTTGATCACGAAGGCCTTCATCCCCGCCTTGGTCGCGGTGTCGCGGCGGTACCAGAAGCTGATCAGCGCGTAGGAGGCGAAGCCGACGAAGGCCCAGCCGACGATCAGCAGGACGAAGTTGCCGGCGAGGACGAGCAGCAGCATCGAGAAGACGAAGAAGTTGAGGTAGGCGAAGAAGCGGTGGTAGCCCTCGTCGGAGCGCATGTAGCCGAACGAGTAGAGGTGGATCAGGGTCGAGACCCCAGTCACCACGAGGATCATGAAGGTGGAGAGCTGGTCGACGTAGATGCCGAGGTCGATGTCCAGCCCGCCGGCGCTGGCATAGGTCCACAGCGTCGAGGCGTGGTGGCGCGACTCGGGCTCGTCGCCGAGCAGGTTGAGCAGGGCGGCGACCGCGCAGAGGAAGGCGAGGCCGATCGCGGCGGTGCCGATGATGCCGGCGACGCGCGCCGGGATAACCCGGAAGCCGAGCGAGATCGCGATCGAGCCGAGCAGCGGCAGCAGCAGGACCAGCCAGGCCCAAGATGAAGCGCTCACGCTGTCCTCCCGGCGCTCATCCGCGCAGCTCCCTCAGCTCGTCGACGTCGAGCGGCAGCTTGCGGCGGAAGATCGCGACGATCAGGCCGAGGCCGACGACGACCTCGCAGGCGGCGACCACCATCACCACGAGGGCGAAGACCTGCCCCTCCTGGTTGCCGACCATGCGGCTGAAGGCGACCAGGGCGAGGTTGCCGGCGTTCAGCATCAGCTCTAGGCAGAGCAGGATCACTACCGGGCTGCGCCTGAGCAGGATGCCCATCGCGCCGGTGGCGAAGAGCAGGGAGGAGAGGACGATGTACCACTCGATGCTCATGCAGTGCCTCTCGGAGGGGCCGCCGGCAGCCCCTCCTCACTCGCAGCTTGGCTGGATCGCTGGTTGTCGTCCGCGGGCGCTTTGCGGGCCAACTGCGCAAAACGTTCGGAGGGGCTACCGACGTCCCCTCCGGCCCCCCGCCGCTGCCCAGCGAGCACGATTGCTCCGACTGCCGCAAGCAGGAGCAGGATTGACGAGGCCTCGAAGGGCACCAGGAACTTCTCGAGAAGCAAAGTTCCGATCGCTGCTGGATCTCCGAAGCCAGCTTTTATGTCGGGGCCGTCGGTGCCGAGGGCCAGGAGGGAGGAGGCTAGGACGGCTATCGCCAGCTCGACGAAAATCGCTATTCCCAGCAGGGGGGCTAGGAGGCGTTGGCCGGGAATTGGATTCCAGGCGGACTCGTCGGTGCCGCCTACGTAGGCGACTACGAAGACGTAGAGGACCATCACGGCGCCGGCGTAGACGACCACCTGCGCGGCGGCGACGAAGGCCGAGCTGAGCAGCAGGAAGAGCACGGCCAGCGAGAAGAGGTGGACGATCAGCGCCAGCACGCTGTAAAAGGGGTTGCGCATGGCGACGACCCCGATCGCGCCGCCGAGGGCGCCGAGAGCGGCGCCGAAGAAGAGGATCTCTTCCACTACTCGCCCTCGGCTTTCAGCGGCGTCCGCTCGAGTGGCTCGGCGAGCAGCATCTCCTTGGTGAAGATCAGGTTCTCGCGGTCGTAGTCGGCCATCTCGTAGTCGTGGCCCATCGTGATCGCGTCGAAGGGGCAGGCGATCTCGCAGTAGCCGCAGAAGATGCAGCGCGAGAGGTTGATCTCGTACACGGCGGCGTAGCGCTCGCCGGCCGAGACCCGCTCGCCGGGGATGTTCTCGGCTGCTACGACGCGGATGCAGTCGGCCGGGCAGGCGGCGGCGCAGAGCGAGCAGCCGACGCACTTCTCCAGCCCGGTGTCCTCGAACTTGTGAAGTTTGTGGCGGCCGCGGAAGCGGGGGTAGACGGGAGTCTTCTCCTCGGGGTACTCGATCGTCAGCGGGCCCTCGATCAGCCGCGCCATCGTCGTCTTCAGCCCGCGCAGCGTCTCGCCGAAGGCGCGGTAGGCACCGCCGACGCCGCCGGGCTCGGGCCCGCGCTGCACCTCGACCACGTCCTGGTCCTTCAGATAGGGAAACTCGCTCATGAGCGGACCCCCCTTGGCGAGTTACCGACGTTTTTCGGGGGGTAAGTCGCCAAGGCCATCAGGTGACCACCACCAGGACCGCGGTGACGAGGACGTTGAGCGTGGCCAGCGGCAGCAGCACCTTCCAGCCGAGGCTCATCAGCTGGTCGTAACGCAGCCGCGGCAGCGTCGCCCGCACCCAGATGAAGAGCAGCACCAGCCCCATCATCTTGGCCAGCATCCAGATCGGGTCGAGGAAGCCCGGCCCGGGCCCCATCCAGCCGCCGAGGAAGACCGCCGCGGCGATTCCGGAGACGACCAGGATCTCCATGTATTCGACCAGGAGGAAGCTGCCGAAACGCATGCCGCCGTACTCGGTCATGAAGCCCTGGACCAGTTCGGCGTCGGCCTCGGGCATGTCGAACGGGGTGCGGTTGGTCTCGGCGAAGCCGGCCAGCATGAAGATCAGGAAGCCGACGAACTGGGGGACGATGAACCACATCGCGCCCTGCGCGTGGACGAGGTCGACGAGCGAGAGCGAGCCGCCCATGATGATCGCGCCGAGCAGCGCCAGGCCCATCGCCACCTCGTAGGAGATCAGCTGGGCGGCGCCGCGCATCGCGCCGAGCAGGCTGTATTTGGAGCCCGAGGCCCAGCCGCCGAGCAACACTCCGTAGAAGGCGATCGAGCCGACGGCGAAGAAGTAGAGGATGCCGATTGGGACGTCGATCCCGTAGAGGCCGACGCCGTCCTGGACGTCGCCCCAGGGGATGATCGCGAGGGCGAGGACGCCGGAGAGGACCGGCAGTAGCGGGCCGAGGATGAACAGCGATTTGATCGCGTTGTCCGGCATGAAGGCCTCCTTGCTGAGCAGCTTGCCGACGTCGGCAAGCGGCTGCAGGATGCCGAATGGGCCGACCCGGTTGGGGCCGTAGCGGTGCTGGAAGCGGCCGATCAGCTTGCGCTCGAGCACCGTCATCAGCGGCAAGATGCCGAAGATCACGGCGAAAATCACCAGCGACTTGACGATCATGACCCAGGTCGCTTCTACGTACTGCGTGTCGGCGATCGGCAGCATCAGCCGGGGACCTTCTTGATCGTGACGCTGACCGGCGAGCCGTTGAGGAGACCGTTGGCGTTGCCCTCAAACGTCCCCTCGATCAAGAAGCAAACGCCTTGCTCGATCCGCTCGCGGATTTGGACCGAAGCTTCAACGGCTGAGCCGTTCTGACCGACACGCACGGTGTCACCGGTGCTCACGCCGAGGCTCTGCGCATCTGACGGCGACAGCTCAACGCGTTGCTGCGGCTGCAGGAACTTCAGCGGCGGGTTGAGCTCGGTGATTGGGCCGGCCCACAGGTCCCGGTACGTGCCCAGCGTGAGGGCGCCGGGCGCGGGGTCCCCAGGCTCGCTATCGCGAGGAGTTCCTGGGGACCCCGCACCCGACGCCCCCTCAGAAGGCACAGGCAGCTTCGAAGCTGTGTCGCGATCCTGCCAGCGGACTCCGCGCCCCGCGATCTCTACGTCGTCGATGCCCTCATAGAACGGGACCGCTCGGGCTAGAGCCGCGAGGGCTGAGGGCTGAGAGGTGACGCCCGTGTCGTGGTCGAGAGCGAGGGACAGCTCTGCGAGCACTCCCCAGTTCGGGCGGATGTCGCCTGGGCGGGAAGCACTTGGCCTTACCCGCTGCAGTCGGCCGTCGGGGTGGGTGACGGTGCCGTCTTTCTCCGCGTGGGTCTCCAGCGGGAAGACGACGTCGGCGAGTTTGGTCGTCGCGTTCTCGAAGGTCGAGAAGACGATCAGGTGGTCGGCCGCGGCGAGGGCTCGTTGCCAGGCTGCGGTGTCCGGGAAGTCGCGAAGGGGGTCTGCGCCGAAGAGCAAAAGGCTCTTGAGCTCGCCCGACTCGAGCGCGCTCCGGATCTCCTCGGTCGACTTGCCGACGGGGATTGCATTTGCCACGTTATTTGGTGCAAATGCAGCGCTCGTCTCGGAGAGACCCGGGCCGGCGTCGGGGAGGCAGCCCGCCTCGCGCAGGCCGCGGGCGTTGGTTAGGTCGGGGATCTCCAGCAGGCCGCTGCCGTCCTTGCCGGCGAGGTCGAGGGCGGCGGCTACGTCGAGCAGGGCGGCCGTTGCTTCCTCGCCCTCGCGGGAGATGCGCTCGCCCCAGAGGATCACGACCTTCTCGGCGTCCTTGAGGACGTCGGCGACGGCGGAGGCACCGCCTTGGTCGCCCAAGCGCAGGGAGACCGAGAGCTCCGAGAGGAAGTGGGTGGCCTCGCCGGGGGCGTAGCGAGCGACCGCCTCGGCGCCGCCGTCGAGCGACGTCGGGCGATCGGTGGCCAGCACCAGCTTGGCGCCGTTGCGGCGCATCGCCTTGCGAATGCGCAGGTCGAGGATCGGCGAGCTGTGCAGGGGGTCGGAGCCGACGAGGAGGATCGCGTCGGCCGTATCGATATCGCGCACCTGCACCGAGAGATTGGGCTGAGCGAGCTGCAGCAGGGTGTCGCGGCTGGGTCCGCGCGAGATCCGCGACTCGACGTGCGGCGAGCCCAGCGCCTCACGCAGGATGCGCTGGACCAGGTAGCCCTCCTCGTTGGAAGCATCGCCGACGATCGCCGTGGTCTCGGCGCCGCCCGCCTTCAGTGCTGCGGCGGCTTTCGCGATCGCCTCGCCCCACTCGACGGCGCCGCCGCGCAGGCGCGGACCGCTGACCCGCTCCTCGGCGGCGAACATCTCGAAGCCGTAGCGGCCGCGGTCGCAGAGCCAGCCGTCGTCGACGTCGGCGTTGTCGCGGGAGATCACCCGCTTCACCTGCTCGTCGCGGACGGTGAAGCTGACGTTGCACTGGCTCGGGCAGAGCGTGCAGACCGAGCCCGCCTGCTCGATGTCCCAGGGCCGGGCGCGGAAGCGGTAGGTGTAGCTGGTCAGCGCCCCGACCGGGCAGAGATCGGTGATGTTGCCGTGGAAGGGGTCGACGTAGGGCCGATCGTCGAAGGTGCCGACGAAGGTCCGGTCGCCGCGCTCCAGCAGCTGCAGCTGCGAGTCCTCGGAGACCTCCTGGCTGAAGCGCACGCAGCGGTAGCAGAGGATGCAGCGCTCGCGGTCGATCGCGACCAGCGGCGAGAGCTCGATTGGCTTCTCGAAGTGACGCTTCTGATCGGTCATGCGGCTCTTGCCGGGACCCCAGCCCTGCGCGATGTCCTGCAGCGGGCACTCGCCGCCTTTGTCGCAGACGGGGCAGTCGAGCGGGTGGTTGACGAGCAGGAACTCGACCACGGCGCTCTGCGCGTGCTTGACCTGCTCGGTGCGGGTGTGGACGACCATGCCGTCGCGGACAGGCGTCGAGCAGGAGGTCTGCAGTTTCGGGATCCCCTCGATCTCGACCAGGCACATGCGGCAGGCCCCGACCGGCTCGCCCAGCTTCGGCTCGTAACAGAAGACCGGGATCTCGACGTCGCCGCGCTTGGCCGCGTCGTGCAGCATCTCGCCCTCGGTCGCGGCGACCTCGCGGCCGTCGACGACGATCGTCACCTCGCGGCTGCTCACGTTGCCGCCCCCAGGGTCTCGGGCGTTCCCTGCACGGCGGCGATCCGGCTCGCTTCCGCCGCGCTGGCGATCACCTCTTCGAACTCGGGCCGGAACTTCTTCACCATCGCGCTGACCGGCATCGCCATCGAGTCGCCGAGCACGCAGAGGCAGTGGCCCATGATGTTCTCCTGGACCGAGCTGATGATGTCGAGGTCCATCGGCGTCGCCTCGCCGCGCACGACCCTTTCCAGCATCTTCACCGTCCAGTTGGTGCCCTCCCTGCAGGGCGTGCACTTGCCGCAGGACTCGTGGTGGTAGAAGCGGGCGGTACGCAGCGCCATGTGCGGGATCGAGACGCTGTCGTCGGCGACGATGATCGAGCCCGAGCCGAGCATCGAGCCGGCCTCGGCCATCGCCTCGAAGGAGTAGGGCAGGTCCATGCCCTCCGCGGCGGTGAGCACCGGGGCGGAGGAGCCGCCGGGGTAGAAGGCCTTGATCTCGCGCCCCTCGAGCGGGCCGCCGGCGAGGTCGTAGATCAGCTCGCGGGTGGGGATGCCCAGCTCGACCTCGTAGTTGCCCGGCCGGCGCACGCCGCCGGAGACCGAGACGACCTTGGTCCCGGGCGACTGCTCGGTCCCGAACCCTTTGAACCACTCGGCCCCGTGGGCGACGATGCGCGGCACGTTGGAGAGGGTCTCGACGTTGTTGATCAGCGTCGGCCCCCCGTAGAGCCCCTGCACGGCGGGGAACGGCGGCTTCAGGCGCGGGTTGCCGCGCTTGCCCTCGAGTGCGTCGAGCAGCGCCGTCTCCTCGCCGCAGATGTAGGCGCCGGCGCCGCGGTGGACGATCAGCTCGAGGTCGCGGCGCGAGCCGAGGATGTCCTTGCCCAGATAGCCCGCCTCATACGCTTCGGCGACCGCGACGTCGAGGATGTCGGCCTGCGAGTCGTACTCGCCGCGGATGAAGATGAAGGCGTGGCCGGCGTCGGCCGCGATCGCGGCGATTGCGATCCCCTCGATCAGCTGGTGTGGGTTGCGCTGCATCAGCTCGCGGTCCTTGAAGGCCCCGGGCTCGGACTCGTCCGCGTTGCAGCAGAGGTACTTGGCCATGTCGCCGCGTGGCAGGAAGGAGGCCTTTTTGCCCATCGAGAAGCCGGCGCCGCCGCGACCGCGCAGGCCCGAGTCTTCGAGCTCCTTGAGGATCTCCTCGGCCTCGAGTTCGCGGTAGGCCTTCTCCAGCGTCGCGTAGCCGCCGTAGCCCTTGTAGCTGTCGATCGTGCGCAGCGCCGGATCCTCGGCGTGCTCGAGCAGGATGCGGGTCTCAGGCATCGCCGCCCCCTCCGGATTCTGAAGGGTTAACGGTGTCCTGGACCCCCGAACCCTTCAGGATGCCGGGGGTGTCGCCTGCCAGCGGGCGCCGCTCGAGCGCTTTGCCGGGCAGCACGTCCTCGCCCGCGAGCAGTTGGTTGATCGCGGTTTTCGCCTCGTCCGGCAGCAGCGGGCCGAAGTAGCGCTCGTCGATCGAGGCCATCGGGGCGATGTCGCAGGCGCCGAGGCACTCGAAGCCGGTGATGAAGAGGTCCTCCGCCTCGCCGGCAGCGGCGCGGAAGGCGTCGAGCAGCTCGTCGCCGCCGCGCATCCAGCAGCTGATGTTGGTGCAGACGGCGACTTTGTGCGAGCCGACCGGGTCGGTGTGGAGCAGGTCGTAGAAGGAGGCCACCGACTCGAGGTAGGCGGGGGTGACCCGCATCACCGCCGCCACCTGGCGGATTCCCTCCGGGGTGCACCAGCCGTAGAGCCGCTGCACCGCCCACAGCGCCGGGATCGAGACCGAGTGCTTGTCGGGGTAGCGGCTCATCAGCGTCTCGACCTGCTCGCGCAGCTCGGGCGGGCAATCGACTTCGTGCAGCTCGGGGATCGCCTCGGGAGTCCGATCCGGGACGCGTCCCTCGGTGACCGCGCGATCTACGGGCAGGGCGCGCCCGTTGCCGTTGCCGTCGCTCACCGATCCACTCCCCCGAGGATTGGGTCGAGCATGCCGAGGCTGCAGATCATGTCGGCGACGTAGCTGTCGACCGACATGTCCTTGAAGGCCTGCAGGTTGACGAAGGAAGGATCGCGGTAGTGGACCCGGGCTGGCTTGGCGGAGCCGTCGGCAAGGACGAAGCAGCCGAGCTCGCCGCGCGGCGACTCGATCGCGTAGTAGACCTCGCCGGCCTCGACCCGGTAGCCCTCGGTGACCAGCTTGAAGTGGTGGATCAGCGACTCCATCGAGGTCGAGAGCTCCGAGCGCGGCGGCAGCACGTACTTGCGGTCATCGGCGATGAACGGGCCCTCGGGCAGGCCGTCGAGCGCCTGCTCGACGATCCGCGTCGACTCGACCATCTCCGCGACCCGCACGCGGTAACGGTCGTAGTTGTCGCCGACCGTGCCGACCGGGATCTTGAAGTCCATCTCCGGATAGGCGAGGTAGTCGAAGGCCTTGCGCAGGTCCCAGGGCTCGCCGGCGGCGCGCAGCAGCGGCCCGGTCACGCCGAGCTCCAGCAGCCGCTCCCGCGAGACGATCCCGGTGCCCTTGGTCCGCGAGAGGAAGACCTCGTTGCGGTCGAGCAGGTCCTGGTACTGGCCGACCCGGATCGGCATCTCGGTGATGAACTCGCGCAGCTTCGCCTCGAAGCCGCGCGGGATGTCCTCGATCACGCCGCCGACCTGGAAGTAGCGGGTGTGCATCCGCTGCCCGGTCGCCATCTCGAACAGGTCGAGGATCTTGTCGCGCTCGCGGAAGCAGTACCAGAGCATCGAGATCGCGCCGAGGTCGAGCGCCGTCGTCCCCAGCCAGACCAGGTGGGAGTGGATCCGGTTGAGCTCGAGGAAGATCGTCCGCAGGTACTTGGCGCGCGGCGGGATCTCGAGGTCGACGAGGCGCTCGACCGCGCCGCAGAAGGCCTCCATCTGGAAGAAGTAGGAGACGTAATCCATCCGCTCGACGAAGGGGATGACCTTCCAGTAGCTCTTGTCCTCGCAGGACTTTTCGATCCCGGTGTGGACGTAGCCGATCACCGGCTTCAGGTCGCGCACCGTCTCGCCTTCGAGGTCGACGATGAGGCGCAGCACCCCGTGCGTGGCCGGGTGGTGCGGCCCGATGTTGATCGTCATCACCTCGGTATCGAGATCGGGCGCAGCTTTCATCTCGGTCAGCTCAGCCATACGCCCGCTCGTTATAGGTGAAGGTCACCGGCTCCCCGCCGATGGGGAAGTCGCGCCGCTGGGGCCATCCCACATAGTCGTCCGGCAGCAAGATCCGCGTCAGATTCGGATGCCCTCTGAACACGATTCCGAAGAAGTCGAAGACCTCTCGCTCCTGGAACTCGGCGGTGGGGAACATCTCGGTGCAGGAGTCGATCTCCGGCAATGCGTCCTCGCCTGGGTCGGCAAGCATCGCTTTTACGCGGAGGCGCTCTACGCGATCCCTGTTCAGCAGCTCGTAATGCACCGCGAAGCGCGGTTCAGCCGGCAGGTAATCCGCTGCGTGCAGGCTGGAGAGGAAGCCGTAGCCCTGGCCCGGGGCGTCGCGCAACCAGGTGAGCACGGCGATGATCTGGGCCGGGTCGACGACCAGCGCCGGCTGGTTGCGGTCGAAGCTGGTGTCGAGCACCGCGCCGGGGTGGTCCTGCTCGATCTCCCCCCGGATCAGCTCCAGTCCGGGGGCGTCAGGCACGGATCAGCCCTCGGGCTTCCTCGTAGGCCTCCGCCGCCTCCGGGCTCGGTTCGCTGCGCGGGCCGCCGCGCGCCCACTCCTCGGTGCCGGCGGCGTTGTAGCGCTGGCGCCAACCCTGGTCGGAGTTGCCCATGATCTTGCGCTGCAGCTTGGTGAAGCCGTAGAGGACCGCCTCCGGGCGCGGCGGGCAGCCGGGGATGTGGAGGTCGATCGGCATGAACTTGTCGGCGCCCTGGACCACGGCGTAGTTGGAGAACATGCCGCCCGAGGACGAGCAGGCGCCCATCGAGATCGCCCACTTCGGCTCCAGCATCTGGTCGTAGAGGCGGCGGACGACCGGCGCCATCTTGATCGAGACTCGGCCTGAGAGGATGATCATGTCCGCCTGGCGCGGCGAGGCGCGCAACGCCTCGGCGCCGAAGCGGGCGAGGTCGTAGCGGGCCGTGACGAGCGAGATCGGCGCCTCGATCGCGCAGCAGGCGAGGCCGAAGGTGAGCGGGAAGCAGGAGTTCGCCCGCGCCCAGCCGAGCAGCTTCTCGAAGTTGGTCATCACGACTTTTTCCTCGACGTAGCGCTCCAGCTCCTCACCCTCGAGGTCGCCGCGCAGCATGTCGCGGGCGCGCAACTGGCGGTCACGCATCGTCTGTCGCTCTACCTCCAATCCAGTGCCCCCTTCCGCCATACGTAGACGAAGGCGACCAGCAGGAGGACGACGAAGACGACCAGCTCGCCGAGGACGAAGAGGCTGTCGGCGTCCTCGAGGATGACCCCGATCGGGTAGAGGAAGACCACCTCGATGTCGAAGAGGATGAAGAGCATCGCGATCAGGTAGAAGCCGACTCCGAAGCGCATCCCGCCCGAGGGCTCAACGGGGATGCCGGACTCATACGGCTCGCCCTGGCGGCGGCTCGCGGCGGTCGGCTTCTGCGGCCGCTTCGGCCCGATCACGTGGTTGAGCAGGACGAAGGCGGTGCCGACGCCGAGGCCGAGCAGGGCGAAGACGAGGATCGGTAGATAGCTCTTCAGCATTGGGGTGGAGGTGCGGCGGCCGTTTCAAGTGGGCGCTCCCCGCGCCGCGCTTTCGTCGCCTGCACTCGCTGTTATACACCCACCTTGTGACAACTTGCTACATAGTGATTTTCCGCATCAGCAAGCCGAATCCCGACCCTTTCGGACGGATTTAGACCGATGGCCGCGGTTCACCTCGTCGTCGGTTGCGCGCTGATCGTCCTCAACCTCGCTGCCTTCGCCTTCGGCGGCATCGCCTGGCTGCGCCAGAGCCCCTCGGTCCCCTTCTGGTACCTGCTGCGCGGCGCCCAGGCCGCGGTCTTCCTGCAGGCGCTGCTCGGCGGCCTGCTTCTGCTCACCGGCCACGAACCGGCAAGCGAAATCCATTACCTATACGGGGTCCTGCCCCTCGTCGTCTCCTTCCTGGCCGAGGGCGCACGCGCCGGCGCCGCCCAGCGCGAGCTCGGCGACATCGACTTCGAAGCCCTCCCCGCCTCCGAGCAGCGGGCCCTGGCCCTGGCGATAGTCCGCCGCGAGATGGGGATCATGGCCGTCAGTTGCGGCGTGATCCTCTTTCTCGGCCTTCGCGCGGCCGGCACCAGCGGCGCTTTCTGAGTGCACTGGCGACGAGACTGCAGTTACCCGTCTATATGAGGGGTAACTGCAGGTTCAAGGTGATCAAGTCGGGATACCCGGTGCGAGAGCTGCGCGGGTAGGCTGCGCGCATGCTCGATCACGTCGGCATCGAGGTAAGCGATCTCGAGCGCAGCAAGGCGTTCTACGAAGCGGCGCTGGAGCCGCTCGGGATCCGCGTGTTGATGGAGTTCGAGGGGGCGCTCGGGTTCGGCAAGGAGACCGAGCATGGGCCAAAGCCCTTCTTCTGGGTCTACGCCCGTGGGCGTCCGCCGGTGAGCGGTGCCCACGTCGCCTTTGGAGTTCGCGATACCGAGGGAGTCGATGCCTTCCATGCTGCGGCTCTCGCTGTGGGAGGCACCGACAACGGTGCACCCGGCCTCCGCCCGATTTACCACCCTGGTTACTACGGCGCCTTTGTGCTCGACCCCGACGGCAACAACGTCGAGGCCGTCTGCCACCGCGCCGCGTAGGGTCGTCTTAGCCCCGCGACGCGCCGCCGGGGGCGTCTGACCCTCGCCCGTGCTTTATGTCGGCGGCGCCTTCGAGCAGCAGCAGGGCCGCCACAGCGAGCAGCAGCAGCAGGCCAGCGGCCGTAATGATCGTCGGCAGGGAGTCGAGCGCGAAGGCCCCCGCCCCGATCAGCGCCAGGCCACCGCCGGCGACGCGGCCCTTGTGTGCCCAAGCGATGCGGCGGATCAAGGGCGTGGCGGCGGCGGCGGCGACACCGGCGAGGGCGAGCACCGCAAGCGACCACTTGCCGAGGACGTCGATCCAGTCATAGAGCCGGTTCTCCTGCCGGTAGGACGAATCCGCCGCGTCGACCCTGGCCACCTCTTCATCGTCGGGGGAGAGGGCGTAGCCCTCGATGGTGACGATCCCGGGTGGCTGGCAGCCGATTGTGCCAAGGTCCTCGCCGGAGGCCGAGAAGGCTCTGGCGAAGACGACGCCGTGCGCCTCCGCCGCGTATCGCGCCAGCTCCGCATCGCCGCCTCTTTTGTTGAAGAGGGGCTCGCCATTGCTGGTGCCGTGGAAACCCCAGGCGGGGGTACCGTCGAGGCTGGTGGTGCTGAGGTAGATATCGTCGTCCGGCTCCAGCCAGCCGAGGTCGAAAGACCAGGATTCCCCGGTTTGCACCCTGAGAGCCAGGTTGCAGTCGATGAAGACCTGCGCGATGCCGTCGACGTTGGAGACCTCGACGACGACGTGGCGGTGGGTCTGGCGGAGATGCGCTCGCCCTACGGTGAGCGCTAGCCCGGCCAGGATGATCGCGATTAGCAGGCTTCCGATGGCGATTCGCCTCCCGGGGCTGCTCAGCATGACTGCTTTGGGACCCTCCTCCCCCCTTGGTACGTCGCTTCGAACTCGATCACCTGGACCTTGAAGTTGACGCTGCGTCGCCAGCCGGTCAGATCGAGCGCAATTCTCAACCTGTAGGTGCCACACGGAGGGAACACTCTGAAAGTGAGCTTGCCGCCGAAGGCGCCGTCGTTCGTACGCTCGGCCTCGCTGAGGTCGAAGATCAATCTTTCAGGCATCCCCAGGGAAACCTCAGCCTTGCCGGAGCGCGGGGGAACGGCGATTCCGCAGCGAGCCGAAGCGGGCGACATCTCAAGGCCGTAGAGCCGGAGCAGCCCGAGATATTCCATGCTGTTCCCGTTGCGCGTGTTTTCCTGACCGCCGGAGAAGAAGTACTCGCCCGGGCAGGGGACGCTGTGGATCGTCATGTTGGCCCTGAAGGGCCCTGAGTTGCCGCCACTCGAGCGGGTTCCACGAAGGTCGAGCTTCGAGCGATCAGCCTTGGTGTTGCCGATCTTGAACCCGAGCGTGAAGCTTTCGCGGATTGAACTTTCGGCGCCCGTCGGGTCGAGCAAGGCACTCTCCGCCGGTAGATCGCCGGAGTCCCCGAAGGCGAGTGCGGCGAGGGACGGCGTCCAGACCAGGGCGAGTGCCACCAGAACGGCGCCCATGAACAGCCGCAACCTTCCCCTGTCTATAGCAAGCCCTTGCGTAGTCCCCTCCTGATCCAGAACTTCATCGATTCCCAGTCGACGCAAGGACTGTACTGAGGTGCGTCTGCTGCCGTACCGCCGCCAGCGAGTTGTCTAGGACGCTTAACAGAGCGTCAATCTCAGTGGAGCGGCCGGTACTCGCCGCCGTGGAAGACGAGCGGGTCGCCCTCGCTCGTCTCCAGGGCGGTTACCTCGCCGGTGACGATCACATGGTCGCCACCGGCGATCACGTCGCGCAGGTCGCAGGCGACGAAGGCGAGGGCGTCGTCGATTGCGGGGATGCCGTCGCTTTCGTGCCAGGCGACGCCGTCCCACTTGTCGGCGACCGGGACCTTGGTGGCAAAGGATCGGGCGATCGACTCCTGGCCGGCATGCAGGACGCTGATCCCGAAGCGGTTGGCCGCCTGCACGGCGAGCAGGGTGCGCGAGCCGCGGTCGAGGCAGGCCAGCATCAGCATCGGCTCGATCGAGAGTGAGCTGACCGCGTTGGCGGTCGCGCCGGCCGGTCCCTGCGGCCCGGAAGCGGCCACTACGGTCACTCCCGTGGGCAGCATCCCCATCGCGGCGCGGAAGCTGGCGGGGTCGGGCGGACTCATCGCTGGTCCGGACAATATGATGCGCGCCGCGTGCGACCTGCACTGGCAATAGCCCTGGCCGCCCTGGCCGCCCTTGTCCTCGCCGCCTGCGGGTTCGGCGAGGAGGGCATCTCGGTATCCAAGGACGACCCCGACTACAACGGGGCCGTGCTCTTCTCAACCCACTGCAGCGGTTGCCACACCATGACCGCCGCCGGCACGCAGGGAACCGGCAACCGCAGCGAGCGCACGCAGGGGCCGAACCTCGACCAGCGAACCGAGACCTATGACGATGCTCTCTTCGCGATCCAGAACGGCGGCTTCTCCGGGGCGATCATGCCCCAGAACATCGTCGTCGGCGAGGAGGCCGAAGCGCTGGCCCGCTTCGTCGCCAAGTACGCGGGCTCAGAAGCCGAAGAATCGCCGCGCCCCGGCGAGACCCCCTCGCCCTAGCCGGAGCCCTCGATGCTCGACCTGAAGCTGATCCGCTCCGACCCCGAGCGGGTCAAGGCGGCGCTGGCGCGGCGCGGCGCGGCTGCGGGCGTCGACGCCCTACTGGCTCTCGACGCGCGGCGCCGCGAGCTCCTGCCCGAGATCGAGGGCGCGCAGGCGGAGCGCAAGACCCTCTCCAAGCAGATCGGCGAGGCGAAACAGCGCGGCGAGGATGCCGAGGGGCCGATGGCGGCGGTGCAGGGCCTCAAGCAGAAGATCGAGGACGGCAAGGCCGAGCTCGAGCGGGTCGAGGCCGAGCTCGAGCGGGTCGCTGCGGCGCTTCCCAACCTGCCGGACCCCGATGCCCCCGACGGGATGAGCGAGGAGGACGCTGTCGTCCTGCGCGAGGTGGGGGAGCGGCCGAGCTTCGACTTCGAGCCGCGCGACCACCTCGAGATCGGCACCGAGCTGGGCCTGATCGACATGGAGTCCGCGGCGCGGCTCTCCGGCTCGCGCTTCGCTTACCTGAAGGGCGATCTCGTCCTGCTCGAGCTGGCACTGGTCCGCTACGCGATCGACGCCGTGCGGGGCGAGGGGCACGAGCCAGTGATCCCGCCGGTTCTGGTCCGTGAAGAGGCTCTCTACGGGACCGGCTTCCTGCCCGGCGACCGCGACCAGATCTACGAGGTGCCGAAGGACGACCTCTTCCTGGTTGGCACCTCCGAGGTCGCGCTGGCCGGGCTGCACGCCGACGAGATCCTCGAGGCCGAGCAGCTACCGCTGCGCTACGCCGGCTTCTCGACCTGCTTTCGCCGCGAGGCCGGCGCCGCCGGCCGCGACACCCGCGGCATCTTCCGTGTGCACCAGTTCGACAAGGTCGAGATGTTCTCGTTCGTCGAGCCCTCCGAGTCGGCTGCCGAGCACGAGCGCCTGCTGGCGATCGAGGAGCGCATCCTCGCCGAGCTGGAGATTCCCTACCGGGTCGTAAACGTCGCCGCCGGCGATCTCGGCGCACCGGCGGCGAAGAAGTACGACTGCGAGGCGTGGATCCCGAGCCAGGGTCGTTACCGCGAGCTGACCTCGTGCTCGAATACCACCGATTACCAGGCACGTCGCCTCAGTTGTAGGTATCGACCTGCCGATAACGAAGCAATCCAGGCGGTTCACACCCTGAATGGGACCGCCGTTGCCGTAGGACGGACGATGATCGCGCTGATTGAGAACCGCCAAGATCGAGAAGGCGGGTTTACCCTACCTAATATTCTGTATGCCTATGGCTCCCCTGAGAGGATCGTTGCAAGATGAGCGCCAGCCTTCGCGACGCTAAACGCGTCGTCCTTTGCGACGACCACGAGATCGTCCGCGACGCGATCAAAGCGCGGATGGCGGGCACCAACGCGCTGCAGATCGTCGGCGAGGCGTCGAACGGCCGCGATGTCGTCGACGTGGTCAAAGAGCTCGAACCCGACGTCCTGATCATCGACGTCGAGCTGCCCAGGCGGGACGGCATCGAGGCGACCAAGGAGGTGCTCAAGGTCCGACCGCGGACCAAAGTGATCATCTTCACGGCGCACGCTCAGCCCGACCTCTTGGCGCTTGCGCTGCGGGCGGGCGCCTCCGGCTACGTCTTGAAGTCCGCGCCGGCGGAGGACATCGCCCGCGCGGTCAAGGCGGTCACCGGCGGCGGCACCTTCCTTGGTGGCGACTTCGCCGGCGGCAAGCCCTCGGAGGTGGAGAAACTCCTGCTCCTCTCGCCGCGCGAGCGGCAGATCCTCGAGCTGCTGGCCGAGGGGCTGCGGGTGAAAGAGATCGCCGAAAGGCTCGGGCTCAGCCCGGCCACGGTGCACACCCACGTCCGCAACGCGATCAAAAAGCTCGAAGTCGACACCCGCACCGAGGCCGTCGCCCTCGCGGTCAAGTTCAGCTACCTCGGCGCGGTCGGGGGCTCGAGCTAGCCGCCAGGTCTCAGTCGCGCCTCAGCTCGAGGGCGCAGCCGTTGATGCAGTAGCGCTGGCCGCCGCGCTCCGGCGGCCCGTCGTCGAAGACGTGTCCCAGGTGGGCGTCGCAGTGCTTGCAGACGACCTCGGTGCGGCGCATCATCAGGCCGTTGTCCGGCCGCAGCTCGACGTGCTCGAGGTTGACCGGCTCGGTGAAGCTGGGCCAGCCGGTGCCCGAGTCGAACTTGGTGTCGGAGGAGAACAGCTCGGCGCCGCAGCAGACGCAGCGGTACATGCCGTCGCTCTTCTCGTCTACGTAGGGGCCGGTGAAAGGGCGCTCGGTGGCGGCCTTGCGCGTTACCTCGTATTGCTCGGGCGTTAGCTCCTCGCGCCATTGCTCGTCTGACTTCTCGACCTTGTCCATTTCGCTCCTTTCGCTCTACATCCAGGGTACGGAGGGTGTCCAGGGGGCGGTGACGGGGTCTGCCGCGGGAGTGCCTAAATCCCGCCTTTGGCGGGATTGATGAAGTGCCGCTTCGCGGCGGAGGTCACTCCGCGGTGCCGAACAGCGAGGCACTCCCGCGGCAGACCCCTTCACCGCTTCGTGGACCGCTTCATAGGATGCGGTGCCGTGGGAGAAGCCTTTTACGAGATAGCTGGTGACGGGTTCGTGGCCACTGAGCTGACCCGCGGTCCTTGGGATCCGGGGGCGCAGCATGCTGGTCCTCCCTCAGCTTTGCTGGGTCGAGCCATTGAGGGGGTTGAGGGTGGTGAGGGGTTTCAGGTTGCTCGGGTCACCTTTGAGATCTTGAAGTCGGTGCCTATTGGGCCTATGCGGGTTGAGGCTGAGGTGGTGCGGCCGGGGCGGTCGGTGCAGATGATTGAGGCCACTCTCTCTGGCGAGGATGGGCCGCTGATGGTGGCTCGGGCTTGGCGGATCCGGAGTGGCGAGATCGAGATCCCGGATGACGTGCTGACCACGCCGGATCCACCCCTGGGCCCGGAGGAGGGCGGCAAGTCTGAGTTCTTCTCCACCGGCCAGGACGTCGGCTACCACACGGCGATGGAGTGGCGATCGGTTGGCGGCGGTTTTCGCGAGCCCGGGCCGGCCACGGTGTGGATGCGGATGGGCTGCCAGCTGGTCGCCGGTGAGGAGCCGAGCCCCCTGCAGCGCACCCTCGTCGCCGCCGACGTCGGCAACGGGATCAGCGCGGTGCTCGACTGGAGCCGCTTCCTCTTCATCAACGTCGATCTCAGCGTGTACCTGGAGCGCATGCCCAAGGGCGAGTGGATCTGTGTCGACGCCGTCACGTTGCCGCAGCCAAACGGAATCGGCACCGCCGAGTCGGTGCTGTCGGACGAGCGCGGCCGCATCGGCCGCGCTGCCCAGGCGCTCCTCATCGCCGAACGCTGAAGCAGCGCGTTGCGTGTGAGGTTGGCACTGACATACAAGGTCAACCTCACACGCAACCGTCTTCAGGCTGGTATGGGGCGTCTTCGGGTCGGGACCGCGAAGGCGATCGTCGCCACGGCGACTAGGGCGATCGCTGCTGAGAAGAGGAAGGCGCCCTCGTAATTGGTCAGGGCCGCGGCGATGCCGGCCAGTGGTGCGCCGAAGCCGATGCCGGCGTCGAAGAAGGCGGTGAAGGTGCCCAAAGCGGCGCCGCGGCGCGTCTCGGGCACGCGGCCGACGACGATCAGCGAGAGCGAGGGGTAGAGGAGTGAGAAGGCGGCTCCCATCGCCAGGGCACCCGCGATCGCGACCCCAAGGCTGTGGGCGACGCCCATCGTCGCCAGGCCGACGGCCTCGACGACCGCCGCGACGATCGCCACGCGGAGCGGGCCGACGCGATCGGGGAGATCACCACCGACCAGCCGGGTGAGGACCACCATCGTTGCGAAGACGCCGAAGACGACGGCGCCGTGGCCGACTCCGCGCTCATCGAGATGGAGGACGACGAAGGAAGCGACGGTCGCATAGCCGAGCGAGGCGAGGGCGAGCGCGGTCCCCGGCCGGATCGCCTCGCGGGCGATCAGCGGCTGGTGCTCGTCCTCAGCGGGCTTGGGGTGGAACGGGTCCGGCAGCCGCAAGGCGATCAATGCGCCGACCAGCGGCGCGGCTCCAGCGAAGAGCCAGACCAGCGTGTAGCCGGAAGCGTTGAGCAGCAGCTCGCCGACCAGCGGCCCGATGCTGAGCCCCGACCAGACCGCGAGTCCATAGAGGCCGATTACCCGCCCGCGGCGCTCCGGCGGTGCGATGTCGACGATCCAGGCCGAGCCCGCGGTGAAGACAGTGCCCTCGCCGGCGCCGAGCAGAAGGCGAGCGCCGATCAACCCCGGAACGCCAAGCGGAAGCAGGTAGAGGAAGCCCGCGACGGCGACGAGGAACGAGCCGAGCAGGACGGTTGACTTGCGGCCGCGACGGTCGGCGAGGCGGCCGGCAAAGGGGCGTAGGAGCAGGCCAGTTACGGCGTAGGAGCCGATGACGATGCCGACGGCGATGTCGCCACCGCCGAGTGGACCGTGCACGTAGCGCGGCAGGACGGGCAGCACCGCGCCGACGGCAAGCAGGCCGGAGAAGGTGACGGCGAAGACGCCGGCGAAGGCAACGCCGGGCCGCGCGACCGCCGGCGTGGCCGTACCGCTCACGAGACCAGGGCGGCGAGGTTCTCGACTATCCGGTCGGGCGAGGGCGTCGCGAGCGCCGCCTCCTCCCCCGAGGTCGCCCCGCTCAGCGCAAGGATCGTCTCCAGGCCCGCCCGCCGCCCTCCCTCGATATCTGACGAGACCCGATCGCCGACCATCGCGACGCGCTTCGCGCCGCCGATCCGCTCGCGGGCCATCTCGAACAGGTGTGGCTCCGGCTTACCACCGATCTCCGCCGTCGCCCCACTCGCCGTCTCGACCGCGGCGAGCACGGCCCCCGTTCCCGGCCAGGGTCCGCCCGGCATCGGCAGGGTCGGGTCGCGGCTGGTCGCGAAGAGTGTCGCCCCACGCTGCAGGGCGAGCGTCGCCGTCAGCAGCTCGTCGTAATCGAAGCCGCGGTGCCCGGAGACCAGCACCACATCCGCCTTGTGCCCGGCCTCCCCCTCGAGCAGCTGCAGGCCGGCGGTCGCCGCCGTCTCGTGAAAGGCCGGGGCGCCGATCACGAACGCGGTGCTACCGGTACCCACACTCTCAGCCGCGAGGCCAGCCGTCGCTTGTCCAGCGGTGACGACGTGCTCAGCGCCGATCTCGACCCCGGCGTCGCGGAGCCGCTGCGCATACTCCGCCGCCGGCTTCCCCGGGTTGTTGGTCACGAACGCGATCTCGATCCCCGCCGCCAGCAGCTCGCGCAGCGCCTCCGCCGACCCCGGCACCATCTCCCGCCCGATCCAGACCACGCCATCGAGATCGACCAGCAACCCATCGAATTCGTCTGCGAGAGCCATCTCGCTGCCAGGCTATTAGGGCCGCTCAACCAATGAGATCGATACGGTGCCGGTCATGAGCCAGAACGGGCAGGTCGTGGTGGCAACGGACGTCTCGCGCCGCTACGGCGAAGGCGAGGCGGCGGTCGACGCGTTGGTTGACGTCAGCACCGGCTTCGACTCCGGCCGCTTCACCGCGATCATGGGCCCGTCGGGGTCGGGCAAGTCGACCCTGATGCATATCCTCGCCGGCCTCGACAAGCCGACCTCGGGCAAGGTCGTCCTCGACGGCGACGAGATCACCGCTCTCGACGACGGTGCGCTGACCAAGCTGCGCCGCGACAAGCTCGGCTTCGTCTTCCAGTTCTTCAATCTCTTGCCGGTCCTCACCGCCGAAGAGAACCTCGTGTTGCCACTCTCGATCGCCGGCCGCAAGCCCGACGCCGCCTGGCTCGACCAGCTGGTCCGCACCGTCGGCCTCGAGGATCGCCGCACCCATCGTCCCTCAGAGCTCTCCGGTGGCCAGCAGCAGCGCGTTGCCGTCGCCCGCGCCCTGGTCTCCAAACCGGCCGTTGTCTTCGCCGACGAGCCGACTGGAAACCTCGACTCGAAAGCCAGTGCCGACGTGCTGCGCCTGCTGCGGCAGGCGGTTGACGAGTTCGGTCAGACGGTGATCATGGTCACCCACGACCCCGCCGCCGCCTCCCACGCCGACCGGCTGATCACCCTCCGCGACGGCAGGGTCGTCCACGACGCCGCCCCGGGCTCGACCGACGAGGTAATCGAGCTGATGAAGACGATCGACTGACGGCCACCTTGTGACCGGCCTCGCCCTCAAGAGCCTTTGGGCGCGCCGCATCCGCGCCCTGACGACGATCCTGGCCGTCGTGATCGGCGTCGCCTTCGTCGCCGGCACCTACATCCTCACCGACACGACCTTCGCCGCCTTCGACGAAATCTTCGAAGACTCGCTGGCAAAGACGAGCGTCGTGATCACGGCGAAAGAGGAGGTTCGGCAGGAAAGCGGCGAGACGCCCAGCTTCAGCGCCGCCGTGCTGCCGAAGGTGAAGCGGGTGCCGGGCGTGCGCTCGGCGACCGGCCAGATCTTCACGGTGGGCGCCTTCTTCGACAAAGAGAACGAGGAAATCGGCACCCAGTTCGCGCCCAAGTTCATCACCTCGGTTCTGCCGGAGGACCTCGAAACCCAGACCTATGTCGAGGGTCGCCCGCCGCGCGACGCCAAGGAGGCCTCGCTCGACCAGAGCGCGGCCGAAGAGGCGGGGCTGGGGATCGGCGACACGCTCAAGCTTGCCTCGGTTGAACGCGTCGTCGCCTACCGTGTCGTCGGGCTGACCAAGCTCGGCGAGGCCTCCTGGGGCGGCGCCAGCATCGCCGGGCTGATCCTGCCCGAGGCGCAGCGGATTACCGACAAGCGCGGCGAATTCGACCAGATCCTGATCGCCGCCGACGAGGGTACGTCCGAAGCGGCGCTGGCACGGCGGGTCGGCCAGGTCACGCCGCCTTCATTGCTGGTCGAGACGGCCAAGCAGAACGCCGAACGCAACTCAGACCAGATTCGCGAAGACATCGGCTTCCTGCGGATCGCGCTGCTGGTCTTCGCCTTCGTCGCCCTCTTCGTCGGTGCTTTCCTGATCTTCAACACCTTCTCGATCACCGTCGCCCAGCGGATCAGGGAGTTCGGCATGCTGCGAACGCTCGGTGCCAGCCGGGGCCAGATCCTCGGCTCGGTCGTGGTCGAGGCGCTGGCGATCGGCGTGCTCGGCGCGCTGCTCGGTCTGGCCGGCGGCTACGCGATCGCCGTCGGCCTCAACGGGCTCTTCGTCGCGCTCGGCATCGATCTGCCGACCACTTCCCTGGTGACGAAGGACCGGACGATCATCATCTCGCTGCTGATCGGGATCGGCGTCACGCTCGTCTCCTCGTCCATCCCGGCCCTGCGGGCGACCCGGGTGCCGCCGATCGCCGCCCTGCTGGCGCTGGAGCTGCCGCAGAGTCGCCGTCGCGGCCTCGTCGTCGCGGCGCTCGCCGTCCTGCTCGGTGTGGCGGGACTGGCGATGGTCCTGGCCGGGCTCTTTGGCAGCGCCAGCGGCGGCAGCGCGGCCGGGCTGATGGGCGCCGGCGCAGTCGCCGTCCTGCTTGGCGTCTCACTCTTCAGCCCCCGCCTGGTGCGCCCGCTCGCCTCCCTTACCGGCCGGCCGCTGGAGATGTTGCGCCGCCTTACCGGCCGCCTCGCCCGCGAGAACACGCAGCGCAACCCGGCCCGCACCGCCGTCACCGCAGCGGCGCTGATGATCGGCCTTGCCGTCGTCGTCTTCGTCACCGTCTTCGCCGCCGGCATCAAGAGCTCGATTGCGACCGCGGTCGACGAGAGCTTTCAGGGCGAGCTGGTGCTGCAGAACTCCGATGGGTTCTCACCGATCTCCCCGCGCGCCGCCGAGGCGGCCCGTCAGGTGCCCGGCGTCGATCTGGTCTCGACCGTGCGCGCCGCGCAGGCGAAGGTGCTGGACGGAGGGGGCAAAAAGCGCGTTTCGGCTTTGGCTCCCGATGCCGACGCTGTGCTGACGATCGATTGGACCGAAGGCGGGCCAGAGGCACTGCGCGGGCTCACCGACCGCGAGGTGATCGTCGACAAGTCCCTTGCTTCTGACAATGACCTCGAGCGCGGCGACAAGGTGCGCTTCTTGACCCAGATTGGAGCCCGGCCCGAGCTGACGGTCGTTGGCGAGTTCGAAGACAAGGCGGAACTGCTCGGCTCAGCGATCGTCACCCAGGGCGTGATGGCGCGCGCCTTCGATCAGAAGGACGACGTCCTCGACTTCGTCAAGTTGGCGCCGGGCGCCAACGCCACGACGGTTCAGGGTCGCCTCGTGGCGGCGATGGACCGTGAGTTCCCGGTGATCGAGGTGCGCAACCAGCAGGAACTGAAGGAAAACCAGGAAGAACAGATCAACCAGCTGCTCGGCTTGATCTACGCCTTGCTGGCGCTGGCGGTAATCGTCTCCCTCTTCGGCATCGCCAACACGCTGGCGCTCTCGATCCACGAGCGCACGCGGGAGCTGGGAATGCTGCGGGCGATCGGCATGTCGCGGCGCCAGGTGCGGACGATGATTCGCTACGAGGCGGTGATCACGGCGCTGATCGGGGCCCTGTTGGGGATGGTGATCGGGGTGATCTTCGCGGCGCTGATCGCGCAGCCGCTCAAGGACGAAGGTTTTGCTCTCTCCTACCCGGTCGGGCAATTGCTCGTGCTGCTGGTCTTCGCCGCCTTCGCCGGCGTCCTTGCCGCGATTCCACCTGCCCGGCGCGCTTCGCGCCTGGACGTGCTCAGAGCGCTCCAGTACGAGTGAGGCCACGTAGCCGGCGCATATCGGCGTCCTCGGTCGCTCGCGTGCAGAGCACGCCACGCTCCCTGCGTCCTTGATCTGCTTGGCTACGCGGCCTCACTAGCCATGGCGTAGGAGACGGCGAACAGCGCCCATCAGCTCGTCCGTACGGTCCGCCTGCTGGTCCTCGGGCGCGCCGATCACACAGTGCGTCGCGTGCTCGCCGAGCAGCTCTAGTGCGACCTTGTCGAGGGCGGCCTGGATCGCGGTGATCTGGGTTACGACGTCGATGCAGTAGCGGTCCTCCTCGACCATCCGCTCGACCCCGCGCACCTGACCCTCGATCCGCCGCAGGCGCTTGAGCACGGCCTCCTTTTCGGCGCTGTAGCCGCGGGTCTCGCTTGCGCCGCTCATTGGTGCCCGTGCTCCATCGGAGTACCGTGCGTTGCGGAGTCGTCGCTGCTGAAGGCCTCGACGCCGAGCACGATCGCCCCGAACAGCGCCGCCGACGCGAAGAAGACGGCGACCGGCTTGGCGGGCAGGCCGCCGTGGATGCCGGTCTCGTGCATGACGGCGTGACCCTTGCCGCGCTTCAGCAACCAGCGGTTGACCGGTAGCGCCGCGAGCCCGGCGATCGCCAGGGCGACTCCCAGCGAACCCCAGAACAGCAGGTCGCCGAGGCCGGCCTCCATCGCGCCGGGGATGGCGAGCATGATCGCGTTGTCGACGATCTCCATCGTCGCGATGCTGACCGTGTCGACGGCAAGCGCAATCGGTGCGACTGCGGCGAGCGTCATCCCCGAGCGCAGCAGCGGCCAACTGGTGAGCGAGTAGCCGAAGAGGAAGGCGAGTGCAATCGCGAGAACCACCGTCCCCAGGTTCGAGAAGCCAAACGCGGTGCCGAGCGCCATTCCGAGCACCTCTCCGATCGCGCAGCCGGTCAGGCAGTGCAGGGTGGCGATGACCGCCATCGAGGTCAGAGCCGAGCCCTCGGTCGGCATCTCGTGGTGGTGATCGTGGGCGTGGCCGGCGGCATCCATGCGGCTCCTAGGGTCGATTTTGAAGGGACGCCAAGCAGCGTAACAAATACCCCTAGGGGGTATCTAGGACAAGCCGCCGGCGATGGCGCCGGTGAGCTCGAGCATCGCCGCGCGGGCGGTGCCGCTGACCTCGGTCATGTTGGCGAAGCCGTGGATCAGTCCGGGGTGTCGGCGCAGGGTGACTTGCACCCCTGCGTCCTGCATCTGTGCCGCATAGGCCTCGCCCTCGTCGCGCAGCGGATCGAAGCCGGCGGTCGCGACGTAGGCAGGTGGTAGGCGGGAGAGATCGTTTGCCCGCAGCATCGAGACACGCGGGTCGCCCTGATCGGATCCGCGGGGCAGGTAGTGGTGCTCGAACCAGTCCATGTCGGCTTTGGTCAGCAGGAAGCCCTCGGCGAATTCGTCGCGTGAGCGTTGCCCACCGACCGCGTCGGTGACCGGGTAAATCAGCACCTGCATCGCCGGTGTCGGTCCGTCGCCGTCCCGGGCCAGCAGACTGACCGCGGCGGCGAGGTTGCCGCCGGCGCTGTCGCCGGCGACGGCGATGCGGTTGGGATCCACCCCCAGCCGAGCGTTGTCGACCGCTGCCCAGCGAAAGGCGGCGAGGGCGTCGTCGACCGCGGCGGGGAAGGGGTGCTCGGGGGCAAGGCGATAGCCGACCGAGAGCACTGTGGCGGGCGTGTTGAGGGCGAGGAAGCGGCAGATGCTGTCGCAGGTGTCGAGATCGCCGATCGTCCATCCGCCGCCGTGGAAGTAGACGACAAGGGGCCGGTTCTCGAGCCCCATGCCGGACGGTTCGTAGAACCGCGCCGAAAGCGTTCCCGTCGGACCCGGGACCGCCAGGTCGGTGACGGTTGGCTGCGTTCGTTTCGGGCCCGCTGCCGCAGCGGCGCCGGCGCGGATCCTGGCGCGCGCCTCTTGCGGCGTGAGCGTGCCGTAAGCCGACGCCGACTCGTCGCGGGCGAGGCTCGCGAGTCGCACCAATGCCTGCATCTCCGGCGCCAAAACCTGGCCGTCGATCCGCGCCGGCGCGCCGAAGAGCAGCCGCTGCAGTCGCGGTGGCATGCGGCAGACGAACCGCAGAACCCTGTGCTCGATGCGGGGCGGCAGCCGGGGAGGGGTCAAGACGGGGCGGCAGACTATGCGATTGGGGCTTTGTTCGGCAATGCCGAGTTCCGATTGAGTAAGGACGGATCTCACACGAGGGTTGCACTGGTAGGTGTAACGTCGCGTGAGAAGGCGCAATGGAGGCAGCGACTACAACGGCTCCGCCGACGGCCACTAGCCCGGCCGTGCGTCGCCTTCCGCCGGGCCCGCCGCTGCCCCGTCCGATCCAGACGGCGATCTGGTCCCGCCAGGCGCGGCGGATGCTGTTCTCCTGCCAGGACCGTTACGGCGACATGTTCAGGCTGAAGATCGCCTATGAAGGAACCTGGGTGATCCTGGCCGATCCAGACGCGGTCAAGCAGGTCTTCACCGGCGACCCGCGCGTCTTCCACGCGGGTGAGGGAAACCAGATTCTCGCCCCGGTCCTCGGCCGCAACTCGGTCCTGGTCCTCGACGAGAAGCCGCACATGAGCCAGCGCCGGCTGCTGCTGCCGCCCTTCCACGGCGAGCGGATGCAGGGCTACGTCGAGACGATGGGCGAGATCGCGGCTGCGGAGATCGAGAGCTGGCCGGCGGGGACTCCCTACGAACTGCGCCCGCGGATGCAGGCGATCACCCTGGACATCATCCTGCGCACCGTCTTCGGGGTGCGCGAGGGCGAGAGGCTGGCCGAGTTGCGCGAGGCGCTGCGCGATTTCCTTGATCTCACCACCAATCCGCGGCTGCTCCTGCCGTTGCTCCTGGTCGGTCCCGAGCGGGTCCGGCAATTCGGGCCCTTCGGGCGGCGGATCGACCGCGTCGACCGGCTGATCTACCGTGAGATCGCCGAGTGCCGGCGTGCCGGGAATTTGGAGGAACGTGACGACATCCTCTCGCTGCTGGTCGGCGCCCGGCACGAGGACGACAGTCCGATGAGCGACGAGGAGATGCGCGACGAGCTGTTGACCCTGCTCGTCGCCGGCCACGAGACGACCGCGACCTCGCTTGCCTGGGCGGTCGAGCGGCTCAGTCGCCACCCCGAGAAGCTCGATCGTCTCCGCGCCGAGGTCGAAGCTGGTGGCTCGGAGGACTATCTGACCGCGACGATCCAGGAGACGCTGCGCCTGCGCCCGGTGATCTCGATCGTCATCCGCCGCCTCACCGAGCCGGTCGAGATCGGCGGCTACGAGCTGCCGGCGGGTGTCTCCGTGGTGCCGAGCGTTTACCTGGCCCACCGCAACCCGGAGATCTATCCGGACCCGGAGAGCTTCAAGCCCGAGCGCTTCCTCGAGCGCCCGCCCGGCACCTACACCTGGATCCCCTTCGGCGGTGGCGTCCGCCGCTGCCTCGGCGCCTCATTCGCCCAGTTCGAGATGGCCGTGGTCCTCAAGGAGCTGGTCAAGCGCCGCCAGATCCGCCCGGCGGACCCGAAGCCGGAACGGATCTTCCGCCGCGCGATCACCGAGACCCCGCGGCATAACGCGCGGGTGATTCTCAACTAGCGCGAGCCGCGGTGGTAGCCGGCGTAGACCGAGGGGCGCCCGAGTTGAAGTTGGATCGGGTCGGGCTGGCCCATGACGGCCACATTTAGGTGCACCGGCTTGCGTCCCTTGACCCGTATCCCTCCCGGCCAGACGGTGCGAGGCTTGTCGGTGCAGGGCCGGAACTCGACCGACGAGCTGCCGGGGTATCCATTGAAGGAGGTGGATCGCTTCCCGTCGAGCCCCTCGTGGAAGCCGTAGTAGAGGAAGACGCGGTGGGCGAGATGAGGCGGAACGCTGAGCGTCACCGGATCCTCCCCTTCGACCAGGATCGGCGCCTTGGTGACCAGGACGTTCGGTTCCTGCTTCGTGCGCGGGGTCATGCCACGCAATGGTCGCCGTCGAATCCCCAGCGGGCCGGCCGACAGGGACTCCTGCCTCCAGGTGGCTTTGCCGCTGCCGATCATCACCGGCCCCGGATCGCAGCTGGCGACCTGGATTGCTGCCGGAGCAGAGAGCGCCGACGAGGCAAAAATCAATGCGGTGACTAAGGTCGTAGAACCAAGCATGGGCGTGCACGCGGCGGAGCGACAGTGCACTGCACGGCGCGTAGCCGCGGGTGCGGTCAGGCGCCGGTTATACGACCTTAGCCGCAGCCGGTGTTGTTGCCGCAGCTTGAGCAGGTGTAGCAAGAGCCCGTGCGCTGCATCATGCCGCCACACTGCTCGCAGGCGGGGCCGAGGTCGAGGCCGGACATCTTCGCCGGGACGACCGGTGGGGTTTCGGTGAAGGCCGCCGCCGCCGGAACCGCCTCGCCGCCGCTTGCCTTCGCCTTCTCGGCGCCGCTTCCGTTGCCCGGCTTGGAGTGGCCGTTGCCGCCGTTGGCCGGCCCGGCGGTGTCGGTGGCGATCCCGAGCCCGAGCTGGGAGGTCTCCGCCTCCTGCTTTGCCCGGACCTCCTTGGTCATGATCCCCAGTTCCTCCAGCGTCTCGGTGTCCTCGATGAAGCGACTGGCGACCCAGCGCATGATGTAGTCCGGCAGCGATTTGGCGAAGGGGATCTCCGTGTTGCCGGTGATGCCCTCCGGCTCGAAGCGCATGTAGCTGAACTTGCGCACGAAGTCTTCGAGCGGCACGCCGTACTGGAGGCCGAGCGAGATCGCCGTCGCGAAGGCGTTCATCAGCCCCCGCATCGTCGAGCCCTCCTTGCCGATGTCGGTGAGGAAGATCTCGCCGACCGAGCCGTCCTCGTATTTGCCGGCGGTGATGTAGCCCTCGTGGCCGGCGATCGAGAACTTGTGGGTGATCGATTCGCGCTCGCGCGGCATCCGCTTGCGCTCCGGCGGCAGCGCCACGACCTCCGCCTCGGCCTCCTTCTCGTCCTGCGCGTCGGTGCGCAGCGCCTGCGCGGTCTTGGAGCCGTCGCGGTAGATCGCCAGCGCCTTGAGGCCGCCCTTCCAGCCGCGGGTGTAGGCGTCGGCGATGTCCTCGACCGTCGCCGACTGCGGCAGGTTGACCGTCTTGGAGATCGCGCCGGAGATGAAGGGCTGGGTCGCCGCCATCATGTCGATGTGGCCGGTGTGGGAGATCGCCCGCTCGCCGACCGCGACGTCGAAGACCTCGAGGTGCTCGTCCTTGAGTCCCGGCGCGCCGACGATCGTCGCGTTCTCGGTGATGTAGGCGTTGATCTGGTCGATCTCGGCGTCGCTGTAGCCGAGACGGCTCAGGGCCAGCGGCACCGAGCGGTTGGCGATCGTCATCTGCCCGCCGCCGACCAGCTCCTTGAACTTGACCAGTGAGAAGTCGGGCTCGATCCCGGTCGTATCGCAGTCCATCAGGAAGCTGATCGTCCCGGTAGGCGCCAGCACCGTCGCCTGCGCGTTGCGGTAGCCGTGCTCCTCGCCCAGCTCGACCGCTTCGTCCCAAGACCTCTGCGCGGCCTCGAGCAGGTCGGCCTTTATCCCGGTCGGCTCGATGTCGTAAGCGGCGTCTCGGTGCATCCGCATCACGCCGTTGTGGGCCTCGCGGTTCTTCTCGTACTCGTCATAGGGCCCGGTCGCCCCGGCGGCGATCTCCGCCGACTGACGGTAGGCACGGCCGGTCATCAGCGCCGTGATCGCGGCAGCGACGTTGCGGCCTTCGTCGGAGTCGTAGGGGAGGCCGTCCGACATCAGCAGCGCGCCGAGGTTGGCGTAGCCGAGGCCGAGCTGGCGGAAGGCGTTGGCGTTCTCGCCGATCTGCTCGGTCGGGTAGCTGGAGAAGCCGACGACGATCTCTTGGGCGAGGAAGACGACGTCGACCGCGTGCTTGAAGTCCTCGACTTCGAAGCTGCCGTCCTCGCGGCGGAACTTCATCAGGTTGAGCGAGGCGAGGTTGCAGGCCGAGTCGTCGACGTGCATGTACTCGCTGCAGGGGTTGGAGGCGTTGATCCGGCCGGACTCCGGCGAGGTGTGCCAGCGGTTGATGATCGTGTCGTACTGGACACCGGGATCGGCGCAGCGCCAGGCGGCGTCGGCGATCTGGTTCATCAGGTCGCGCGCCGGCAGCGTTTTCGTCGCCTCGCCGGTGGTGCGGGCGGTCAGGCTCCAGTCCTCGTCGGCCTCGACCGCCTCCATGAACTCGTCGGTGACCCGCACCGAGTTGTTGGCGTTCTGGTACTGGATCGAGGTGAAGCCCTCGCCGTCGATCGACATGTCGAAGCCGGCGTCGCGCAGGGCGCCCGCCTTCTCCTCCTCTTTCGCCTTGCACCAGATGAAGTGCTCGACGTCGGGGTGGTCGACGTCGAGGACGACCATCTTCGCCGCGCGCCGCGTCTTGCCACCCGACTTGATCGTCCCCGCCCAGGCGTCGGCGCCGCGCATGAAGCTGACCGGGCCGGAGGCGAGGCCACCCTTGGAGAGTGGCTCGACCGAGCCGCGGATGTTGGAGAGGTTGATGCCGGAGCCAGAGCCGCCGCGGAAGATCATTCCCTCCTTGGTGTTCCAGTCGAGGATCGACTCCATGCTGTCGTCGACGCTGAGGATGAAGCAAGCTGAGCACTGCGGCCGCTCCTCGAAGCCGACGTTGAACCAGACCGGTGAGTTGAAGGCTGCCTTCTGGTTGAGCAGGATCGAGGTCAGCTCGGCCTCGAAGGCATCGGCGTCCTCATCGGTGGCGAAGTAGCCCCCCTCGCGCCCCCAGCCCGAGATCGTCCCCGCGACCCGGCCGATCATCTGTTTGACCGAGTTCTCGCGCTGCTCGCTCCCCATCTGCCCGCGGAAGTACTTCTGGGCGACGATGTTGGTCGCGTTCTGACTCCAGCTCTTGGGGAACTCGACCCCGCGCTGCTCGAAGGCCGGCGCGGCGGGATCGCCGATCACCGCGTCGCGGACCTCCCACTCGATCTCGTCGAAGGGGTGCGTTCCCGGCGAGGAGAAACGGCGTTCGATAGCCAGGCCCTCGAGACCGGTGGGACGGGTACTGGTGGCGGTCTTGGACATCGAACTTCTCCTCTCGAAGCGGCTATTAGGGGGGACTGTCGAGGATCGTTCACAAGTCGGACGGAATTTGTCATGACCAATTCCGCAAACCCCGCTGATTTCACGCCCTTCTACCTCTATGGTGACAAGAAGATGGTGCGGGCAAGGGCCGCCGCGAAGGCGGAATCTGCAAAGGAAGTTGCGAGCGAGGCGATCGCCTCGGTCAAGCCGCGGCTGCGCGGCGTCTCGCACGAGTGGGCCTTCTTCATCTCGCTCGTCCTCGGCGCGGCGCTGATCATCGCCGCGAAGACGCCCCAGGCAACCCTGGCCGTCGCGATCTACGCCGTCAGCCTCTCGGCCCTGCTCGGCACCAGCGCCCTCTACCACCGGGTCAACTGGAAGCGGCCCGACGTGCGCCGCTGGATGCGCCGCCTCGATCACTCGATGATCTTCTTCCTCATCGCCGGCACCTACACGCCCTTCGCCCTGCTCGTCCTCAACGGCCCGCTGGCCGACGCGATCCTGGTAGTCGTCTGGATCGGGGCGATCGCCGGTGCGGTAGTGGAGATGATCTGGATCGAGCATCCGAAATGGGTGGCGGCGCTCATATACATGTCACTGGGTTGGGTCGCCGTGGCCGCTTTTCCCCAGCTCTGGGTCGATATGGGGGTCACCGGCACCTTGCTGGTAGCCGCCGGCGGCCTCCTCTATACGGCGGGGGCGGTTGTTTACGCGACCCAGAGACCCAACCCCAGCCCGCGCGTCTTCGGCTACCACGAGATTTTCCACGCCCTGGTGATCCTCGCCGCGGCAGCTCACTTCGCAGCAATCGCTTTCTTCGCCCTGCCGGAGGCTTCGTAGAGCTCGCTAGGCGAGAGCTGCCGGAGTGAGTTCGCGCTCGGCGGCGGAAACTAGCTCGGCGAGGATCTCCTCTAGTTGCTCAGTTTGTTCGGGTCCGAGCTCCAGCTTGTCCCCGTGGTGCAGGTCTGCTGCGTGGGCTACGGGCAGTTCTGCCTCGATGACGCGGCCGCCCATCGCGCCCAGGACCTTGCGCAGCTCGGCCTGAGCCCAGACTGCGCCGAACATTCCGTTCGAGGCGCCGATTACCGCGGCTGGCTTGCCGTTGAGGGCGCTCTTGCCGGCTGGGCGGGAGGCCCAGTCGAGGGCGTTCTTGAGCTGACCCGGGATCGAGTGGTTGTACTCGGGAGTGGCGATCAGGACTGCGTCGGCGTTGCGGATCGCCTCGCGCAGCTCGTGCACCGGCTCCGGCACGTCGCGCATTTCGACGTCCTCGTCGTAGGGCGGGATCTCGGCCAGCCGCTCGTAGGGGACCAGCTCGACCCCGGCGGGCAGGCGCTCGGCGGTCGCCCGCAGCAGGGCGCTGTTGTGCGACTCGCGCCGCAGGCTGCCCGAGATCCCGAGCACCCTCATCGCTACTCGTCCTCCTTGACCAGCTCCAGCTCGACCGCGATCTGCACCTCGTAGTCGAGGACTTCGCCGCCGCTCGGCAGCTCGGCTTGCCAGTCGAGCCCGAAGCTGCGCCGGTCCACGCTCGCCTCCAGCGAGAGGCCGACGCGAGGCTTGCCGGCCAGGTCGGCGCCGAGCTGCACGAAGCGGCCGCTTGCCTCGACCTCGCGCGCCTCGCCACGGATCTCGAGCTCGCCATGGATCGCCGCCGAGCCATCCTCGGCGATCTCCAGTGCGCTCGACTCGAAGCGCAGCTGCGGGTAGCGCTCGGCGTCAAAGAACTCGGGGGAGAGGAGATGGCCCTTCAGCTGCGGCTCCTCGATTTGGATGCTGGCGACGTCGACGCTGCCCTCGAGCCTTGGGCTCTCACCACCGCTGAGCTTCGCCTCGTATCCACCGAAGCCGCTGCGAAAGGTCGAGACGCCGTTGTGGACGACGGCAAAGCCGATCGAGGAATGGACCGGATCGACGACGTAGGCGCCGGCGGGGATCTGCTGTTGAATCGCTTGCGTGCTCATTTCGAATCTCTCCTGGATTTGTTGCTTAATAAACCTTTGACTTGGAAACAATCATAGCAGAAGTAGTTAGCTTGTCAACTATTGACTAGGCAATATTTATCTGGGATCATGGCTTTATGAGCGAGCAAGCCACCGTGCCAAGCCAGGCAGCGTCAGATGGAGCGCCGGCAACGTCCGCCGGCACGCCTCACGGCGAGGCTTGGGGCGCGCTCACCCGCACCCACGCGGCGATCGTCGGGCGCCTGCAGGAAGCCCTGGCGGCATCCGACTTCCCGCCCCTGCCTTGGTACGAGGTATTGGCGACCGTCGCCGACGCCCCCGAGCAGCGGATGAAAATGGGGGAGCTCGCAGAGGCGATGGTGATCACCCGCGGCGGCCTGACCAAGCTGGTAGACCGCCTGATCAAGGCCGGCCTGATGGAGCGAACCTTCTGCAAAACGGACCGCCGGGTCAGCTACGCAACCCTGCTCCCCGCCGGCCAAGCCCTACTAGAAGAGATGCGCCCAGTAGTAGTAGCCGAGCTAAAAACCGCCTTCGCAGCAAACCTAAGCGATCCCGAAGCGGACCAGCTCCGCCGCATGCTCGAGCAAGTCCGCTCCTCGGCCTGCGGCATGAGCTAAGCGGGACAGGGTATTTCCGGAGGAACCTTGGAACCGGTCAGCTCTGACAATGGAGGCGCGTCAGGGTCCCCTGGCGGGAACATTGGAGCCCTCCCCGGCAAGGACCCTCGAGGCGATTCCTATGCGGGTTCCCGCCAGGGGGCCATGACGGGACTCCTACGCCAGAGCCGCCGCAGCCCGCTCTTTGGCCGCCTCGATCAACCCCAGCACCCGCGCCTCTTCACCATCCCGGATCAGCCCCACCGGATCAGGATCGCCGTTGACGATGCCCTCGAAGAACTCCTTGCGGTCCTGGTAGGTCGGCAGCGTCCCCTTCGCCCAGCCGCGGGCGTCGTTGAGGATCACCGCCAGCCGCGCGTACTCCTCGCCGAAGAGCTCGGAGACCTCGCGCTTCATCCGCTTCGCCAGCGCCGGCGAGGCGCCGGCGGTGGAGATCGCTATCGCCAGCGGCCCGGTGCGGACTATCGCCGGCAGGATGAAGTTGCAGAGCGGCGGTACGTCGACGATGTTGACCAGCATCGCTCGCTTCTCGGCATCGTCGAAGACGGCGATGTTGACGTCGGTGTCATTGGTGCAAGCGATTGCCATGAAGACGCCCTCGAGGTCCGCCGCCCCCGTGTAGGCCCGCTTCTCCCAGACGATTGATCCCTCCGCGGCCAGCAACTCCAGCTCGGGGTGGGCGATCGGGGCGATCAGGGTGACGTCGGCATCGCAGGCGAGCAATCCCTCGACCTTCTCGAGCCCGATGTCGCCGCCGCCGACCACCAGGCAACGCCGTCCCTTGAGTTTCAGGCAGGCGATGTAAAAGGGGGTCTCGAGCATGTCGCGCACACACGACTGGTCGCAGATCCCCTTGCGGAGCTGGCAGACGCACTCCTTGCCCGCGTAGGCCTGGGCTGGCATGGGATGAAGGTTAGTGATGCGGGGTTAGAGGGAGTCCAGCGTCAGCCGGAGACCGTCGGCGACGCTGGTCGTCGCCCGCCAGCCCAGCTCGCGCTCTGCCTTGCTCGCATCGAGCGAGATCCTCTGTACCTCGCCGGCGCGGGCCGGGGCGAGCTCGGGCTCGAAGTCCTCGGCGCCGTCAATCTCGGCGAGCAGTCGCGCCAGCTCGAGCACGTCGGTCTCGATCCCGCTGCCGATGTTGATCGGCCCGCTGAACGAGCTCTCCGCCGCAGCCAGCGCCGCCGCCACCACGTCGCCCACATATATGTAGTCGCGGGTCTGGGTGCCGTCGCCGAACACGGTCGGCCGTTCGCCGGCCCGCAGCCGCCCGCAGAAGATCGCGATCACACCCGCCTCGCCGAGCGGGTCCTGGCGCGGGCCGTAGACGTTGCCAAGTCGCAGGCTCACCCCGGAGAGGCCGTAGAGCCGTTCGTAGAGCGCCAGGTATCCCTCGGCGGCGAACTTGCTCTGGCCGTAGGCGGACAGCGGCGCGATCGGCGTGCTCTCGTCGAG
Organism: uncultured Solirubrobacterales bacterium; assembly: GCA_963718755.1. Classification (GTDB taxonomy): domain Bacteria; phylum Actinomycetota; class Thermoleophilia; order Solirubrobacterales; family 70-9; genus VRUE01. The sequence continues at coordinate 1,088,089 of OY970376.1, read as the reverse complement.
CGGCAACTGCTGACCCTCTCCCTCGCCGTAGATCGCGCCGCCGGTCGAGACGAAGACGATCCGCGACGAGCCGCCCGCCCGCATCGCCTCCAGCAGGTTTGCGGTGCCGCCGACGTTGATCGAGGCGTCGAAGGCGGGATCCTCGATCGATCTGCGCACGTCGATCTGCGCGGCCAGGTGGAAGACGATCTGCGGCTGCGCCTCGGTCATCAGCTCGGTCAACCCACTGGCGTCGCGGATGTCGAGCTCGGCCAGCTGGGCGCCCGCGGCGAGCGCGCCGTCGAGGTTCTCGCGCCGCCCCGTGGAGAGGTTGTCGACCACGGTCACCGTGTCGCCGCGCGCGAGCAGCGCGTCGACCAAGTTCGAGCCGATGAACCCCGCTCCGCCGGTGACAAGTGCCTTCATCGCCGCGCGATCCTAAGCCCAAAAGCCTGCCGACGGGACGCAAAGCGGACAAATAGGACGCTTTGCGTCCCGTCGGCGGCTGGGAGGGGTCGGCGAACGCCCCTGCTACCCTCGCCGCCCCATGCGACTGATCGTCACCGAGAAGAACAACAGCGCCAAGAAGATTGCCGACATCCTCGGCCGCGGCGAGGCGAAGGAGGACAAAACTTTCAAAGTCCCCTTCTACACCTGGACCGACGAGGCCGGCAGCGATCACATGACGATTGGGCTCAAGGGCCATGTGCTCGGGCCCGCCTTCCCCGAGGGCTACTCGAACTGGCAGAAGACGGACCTGCACGACCTGATCGACGCCGAGCTGATCAAGGAGCCGACCGACAAAAACGTCGTCAAAGCGATCAAAAAAGTTGCCAAAGAGGCCGACGAGCTGGTGATCGCCACCGACTTCGACCGCGAGGGCGAGCTGATCGGCCTCGAGGCGCTGGAGGAGATGCTCGACTCCAACCCCGACCTCGGCTCCCGCGAGGGCACCGCCGACGGCAGCCTTGTGATCCAGCGCGCTCGCTACTCGGCCCTGACCAAGGAAGAGATCGAGCGCGCCTTCGGCGACCTCGACACGCTCTCCTACCCGCTCGCCAACGCTGGCGCCGCCCGCCAGGACATCGACCTGCTCTGGGGCGCGACCCTGACCCGCGCCGTTTCCCTCGCCAGCCGCCGCTTCGGCTCCAACTTCCTCTCGGTCGGCCGCGTCCAGAGCCCGACCCTGGGCTTGATCGTTGAGCGCGAGATGGAGCGTCGCGCCCACGTCGCCAAACCGTTTTGGGAACTGTTCGCCAAGTTCCAGCATGCCGACGGCAGCTTCGAGGCCCACCATGCCACCGACAAATTCTGGGAGAAGGCAGAGGCCGATGCGGCGCTCGCCGGCACCTCGAGCCCGGGCACGGTCAAATCGGTAACGGCGCGCAAAAACACGCGCAAGCCGCCGACCCCCTACAACACGACCGCCTTCAGCACCGACGCATCCAGCCGCCTCGGCATCACCCCCGCCAGCGCGATGCGGATCGCCGAGGACCTCTACATGGACGGCTTCATCTCCTACCCGCGTACCGACAACACGGTCTACCCGGCTTCGCTGCCGGTGCGCGAGCTTGTTTCCTCGCTGGTTCGGGTCAAAGAGTTCTCCGCTGCCGCCGGCCTGCTCGGTGGCGATCTGAAAGCGACCCGGGGCAAAAAAGAGACCACCGACCACCCGCCGATCTATCCGACCCAGGCGATCCACCCCGGCGCCCTCGAGGGGCCGAAGAAGCGGGTCTACGAACTGGTCGTACGTCGCTTCCTCGCCACCTTCAGCCCGCCGATGATCACCGAGTCGACCCGTGCCGACATCGAGGCCGGCTCGGAGACCTACTTCGTTCGAGGCTCTGTCGTCGTTGACCCCGGCTATGCCGGCATCTACACCTACGCCCGCTCCGCGGACGAGGAGATCCCTGCCCTGCAGGAGGGCCAACAGCTCGATCTCGACGGCGATCCCTGGATCATCGACAAGGAGACCCAGCCGCCTTCGCGGATCTCGCAGGCGAAACTGATCGAGATGATGGAGGAGCGGGGCCTCGGCACCAAAGCCACCCGCGCCGACATCATCCAGAAGCTCTTCGACCGCGGCTACGTCTACAGCAACCCGCCGGTCCCCTCGGAGACCGGGATCGCGCTGTATGAGGCGTTCAAGAACTACGTGCCGGCGATGGCGACGCCGGAGATGACCGCCCAGCTCGAGGCGGAGATGGACCGGATCGCCGCCGGCGAGATGACCAAGGGCGCCGTCGTCGGCGAGAGCCGCGACCTCCTGCACAAGACCTGGACCGAGATCGACGGCAGCCGTGAGGACCTGGCCAAAGTGATCTGGAAAGGGATGGACGAGGACCGCATCCTCGGCCCCTGCAAGGTCTGCGAAGAAGCTGGCCGCAAAAAGGAGGACGGCTCGCCCCACATGCTGCGGATCATCCGGGCGAAAAAATCAGGGAAAAGGTTTGTGGGATGCACTGGGTGGACCCTCGACGACCCCGAGTCCTGCGACCAGACCTTCCCGCTGCCCCAGCGCGGCGACGTCTTCAAGCTCGAAGACCGCTGCTCGGTTTGCGGCGAGACCCCGCGGCTCAAAGTCGTTCCCTTCCGCGGCCGGCCCTGGAACCTCTGCCTCAACGACGACTGCGAGTCGATGCAGGAGATGAAGAAACGCCGCGCCGAGCGCGAAGCGGCGAAAGCGGCGAAAAAAGAGATGGAGAAAAAGCCGCCGCCGGACAAATCCTCGACCGCGACTCGCAAACGGAAAAGGGCCAAAGCAGCGGCCAAAGGCTGAGGCTCAAGCCGTTGTTTATTTCGCTCGAGGGCGTCGACGGTTCAGGCAAGAGCACGCAGGCGAAGCTGCTTGCGGGAGCGCTTGGTGGTGAGGCGCTGCTGATCCGCGAGCCGGGAGGGACCGAAGCGGCCGAGCGGATTCGCGAGTTGCTTGCCGACCCGGCCTTGGAGCTTGATTCCTTCGCCGAGCTGCTGCTTTTCTCCGCTGCACGCGCCGACTTGCTCGCCCGGGTTGTACGGCCAGCCCTGGAGGGCGGCGGCACCGTCGTCGCCGACCGCTTCGCCGACTCCAGCGTCGCCTATCAAGGCGGCGCCCGGGGGCTTGGGACGAGCCACGTGCTCTCGCTGGTCGACACCACGATCGATGGTCTCTGGCCAGACCTGACTATCTACTTGCGGATCGACCCCGAGGTCGGTCTGGAGCGAGCCGAGGGCGAGGACCGCTTCGAGGCCGAGGGGCTGGAGCTGCAGCGTGCGGTCGCCGAGGCATACGACGAGATCGCGATGATCGCGTCGGACCGGGTCGCCGTCATTGATGCCGAAGGGAGCGTCGAAGAGGTTCATGCGCGGGTGATGCAGGTCGTGCAGAGTCGTCTCCAGGGGGCGCGGTAGAGGTTTGAACCGCTATGCGACTCAAAGCTCGACCGCGCTGAGTGTGGAGCACCAGCCCCGGGCGCAGATGGCGCTGAGTGCGGCGCTGGCGTCGGGACCGTCCCATGCGTATCTGTTCCGCGGGCCGCGCGGAGCTGGAAAGCGAGATGCGGCGCGGGCGTTTGCCGCGGAGATCCTGGCGAGTGCTGCTGAGGATGCTGAGGACGCGCGGCGCAGGGCGCTGCTCGATCCCTCGCCCCACCCGGATCTCGTCTGGATTGCCCCCAAGGGCGCGCAGCACATGGTCGAGGAGCTCCGTGAGCAGGTGATCCGCGCCGCCGCTTACCGGCCCTACGAGGGAGGCAAGCGGGTCTTCGTGGTCGAGGCGGCGGAGGCGATGCGCGACGAGAGCCAGAACGCCCTGCTGAAGACGCTGGAGGAGCCGCCTGAGTTCGTCCACCTCGTCCTGCTGACCTCCGAACCGGCGGCGTTGCTGGAGACGGTCACCTCGCGCTGTCAGCCGGTCGACTTCGCGCCGCTGTCTGCGGAGGCGATCGAAGCGGCGCTCGCCGATGCGGGAGACGGCGGCGATGCCGGCAAGATCGCCGCTGCGGCACGTATTTCGGCCGGCGACCTCGAGCTGGCCCGCCTGTTGCTGAGCGAGCAGGGGAGCGCACTGCGCGAGCAGGCGATTGCGATGGATTGGAGCGCGATGCTGCAGAACGCCGAGCGGGCTGGAGAGGAAGCGGAGTCAGCGGCGCGCGAGGCGCTCGAGGAGGAGAAAGAGGTGGGGATAAAACGCTCCGCCCGCGACATCGCCGACGCGGCGAAGCGAGCCGGCCGCCGCCGCCGCACCGAACTGCTCGACCTAGGGCTCAGCCTGGTCGCCACCTGGTTCCGCGACCTCGCGGCCGCCGGCGCCGGAGCCACCGAGGTCGTCTACAACCGCGATCGCTTGAGCCAGCTCCAGTCCCAGGCGGCCGGCCTCGACTCGAGCCGCGCCCGCGAGGCCGCCGAGCTCGTCCAGGACACCCGCAGGCGCCTCGACCTCAACGTCTCCGAGGAGCTAGCCCTCGAGGCGCTCTCGTTTCGGCTCGCCGCCGTTCTTGGCTGACTTCATCTGCTCGCGAGTCCCAAACAATTTGTAAAGGCGGCACTCTTTGCGCGCAATGCGTGCGTCCGCGTCCCCTACCGTCGCGAACATGCATCATCTCGCTCCCAGTGAGCCTCCGCTGGCGCTTCTACTGGAGGTTGCTTCAAACCTTGGCGGATCGCTGCTGGTCGTGACTGGAGTCTTTGCTGGGGCCTTGCGGAGCTGGGCCGTCTTAACCGAGCTGCCATCGACTCGGATCGAGTGGATGACCGCGCTCGGGTTCACCGTCGGCGCTATGCTTACGATACTTTTTGTCGTCGTCGATCAGATTTGGAGATAGCGATGATCCGTGGCCTGGTGATCAGAATTTCGTGCGTTCTCTTCGGGGCGTTTCCCGTCGGGAGCCTCCTCCATCTGCTCGATGCCTCGTCGGAACTGGCGGGGCTCATGGTGATCCTCTACGCAGTGGCAACTGCCAACTACATCGCTCACTACTGCGTCAAGCATCAGGACGAAATTCCAACCCGACCGGAACGTCCTTGAGGCACCTCAGTTATCAGTGCGCCTGTCGCTGAGCCGCTCACTGGTCGTAGCGTCGCCGTTGCGCCCGTTCGTCGCCTGCTCGCGGGCTTTCTCCAGGGCACGCTCCTGGGCCAAGCGAGTTATCTGAGCCGCCTGGCGCGACATGATCACGCTGAAATTGAGCGCCAGGCCGAGCAGCAGCAGCAGGATGATCGAGAAGAGGGCGACGTTGGTGTCGCGGACACCCATCGCATCGGCGACGACTCCCAGCAGTCCGGGGAAGACGGCGCCGGCGAGCATCCCCAGCCCGGCGACGAACCAGACGACGCTGAAGCGCTCCTGCAGGCGGTCGCGGCGGATCAGCTCGAGGATCATCAGCATGAAGACCACTGCGATTACCGCGGCGAGGATTCGCGTCTGCGAGGTCAGGTGGACGGTCGGCTCTTCGCCGGCCGCCGCCAGCAACGTCGTCACCGCTCAACCCCCGCTTTGCCCAGCGGCCCCGGCTCGCCGCCGGCATTGCCGTGGCGCGGCCGGAACTGGCCGACCAGCAGCACGACCAGTCCCTTGAAGATGAAGAAGGCTGAGCGCACCGGCGTCAGGAAGGAGGAGCCGCCGACCCGCTCGAGCATCCGCACCGGCACCTCCTCGACCCGCAGCCCCTGGCGCACCGCCAGCTGCAGCGACTCGATCTCGGCGAAGTCGGGCGAGTAGTTCTCGCTGAACAGCCTCATCACGCGCCGGTTCGCTGCCCGCATGCCGCTGGTCGTATCGGTGAAGCGCTGCCGCGTGGCGAGGGTGAGGAAGAAGCGGAAGACGCTGGTGCCGATCCGCCGCGAGATCGTCGGCCGGTAGTCGTCGCTCTTGGCCTCGCCCGGTTCGCGGTAGCGCGAGCCGATCACCAGGTCGGCACGGTCGGCGCGCACCTCCTCCAGCAGCCGCGCGACCTCCGCCGGCGGGTGCTGGCCGTCGGCGTCGAGGTGAGCGCAGAAGTCGTAGCCCTCGCGCAGCGCATACAGGTAGCCGGTCTGCAGGGCGGCCCCGAGCCCCTGGTTGAAGGGCAGGGCGGCGACGGTCGCACCGGCCTCGGCGGCCCGCGCCGCCGTCTCGTCGGTCGAGCCGTCATCGACGACGAGCACGTCGGCCTCGGGCAGGTGCTCGCGCACGTCGGCGATCACCCTCGCGACCGAGTCAGCCTCGTTCCAGGCGGGTATGAAGACCAGAGTGCGCACCGAACGATTCTCCCATGCCGAGCAGCCGTCGCCGCGGCCAGCGACCGGGGCTGCGGGTCAATCTGTGTTAGTAAACGTTCATGAACCGAGCGCGAACACGATGAGGCGGATCGGGATTCGCTTCTGGCTCGCCGCCGCGTTTGCCGCCGTGGCGCTGCTCACCGCCGGGGTCGTCTACCTCTTCGGCGACCGGCCCCGCGCCGTCCTCGGCGCGATCGCCCTCGGTGTCCTCGCCGGCTTCCTGATCGCGGTCGGCGTCTCCCGCCGCGTGCGCCGCCTCTCCAGCGCCGCCGGCGAGCTGGCCGCCGGCTCCTTCGACGCCCACCTTGGCGTCGGCGGGCGCGACGAGATCGGCGACCTCGCCCGCGCGCTCGAAACGATGCGCACCTCGCTCAGAGACAGCGTCGGCGTGCTCACCGCCGACCGCAACAAGCTGCAGGCGATCTTCGACGGCCTCACCGACGCGGTGATCGTCGTCGACGAGGATGGCACCTTGCGCTTCTCCAACAGCGCAGCGGCGAAGTTGCTCGACCCGCTCGGCCACCCCCCGGACTCGATCCAACCCCACCTACGGCGCGCCGCCGAGCTCGGCTTCGCTGCCCACCCGGCGCTGCGGATCGGCGACCGGGCCTACGCGATGTCGGCCCGCTCGCTGCCCGAGGAGCGCGCCGTGCTCGTCGTCGCCCGCGATCGCACCGACGAGATGCGCCGCGAGCTGGCCGAAGCCGACTTCATCTCCAACGCCGCGCACGAGCTGCGCAACCCCCTGGCCGGCATCTCCAGCGCGATCGAGGTCCTCCAGGAGGGGGCCAAGGACGACCCGCAGGCGCTCGACCATTTCCTCGGCCGCCTCGCCGAAGACGCCGAGCGAATGAACCGCCTGACCCGCTCGCTGCTGACCCTGGCCCGGGTCGAGTCGATCGGCGCGGGGGGGACCGAGGACGTCGACGTGGCCGGAGCGATCCGCGACACGGTCGAGGCGGTTGAGACGCCCTCGCACATCGAGCTGGCGACCGAGGTCGACTCCGATCTGGCCGCGATCGGAGACCCCACCCTGCTGCGCCAGGTGATGATCGGCTTGCTCACCAACGCCTTCAAGCACACGCCGCTGCCCGGGCGCGTTACCGTTCGCGGCCGCCGCGACGGCGAGAAAGAGGTGGTGCTGGAAGTGATCGACACGGGACCAGGGATTCCAGAGGCGGAGATCGAGCGGGTGTTCGAGCGGTTCTACCGCCGCGACGAGTCGCGGGCTCAGGAGGGCTTCGGCCTCGGCCTGGCGATCGCCCGCCGCATGGTCAGCGTGATGGGCGGCGAGATCGGCGCCACCTCGGTCGAGGGCCAGGGCAGCACCTTCTGGGTCCGCCTCCCCGCTGCGCAACCCAGCCCGACCCCGGTGGCATGAAAGGGACGTACAACAGATGAGCAGCGGCCGCATCCTGATCGCCGACGACGAGCCCTCGGTGCGCGACTCGGTCGGCTACGCGCTTGCCCAGGAGGGCTTCGAGGTGACCCCGGCTGCCGACGGCGACGAGGCGGCGGAGCGGGTCGGCGACGGCATCCCCTACGACCTCCTGATCCTCGACATCATGATGCCGGGGCCGAGCGGGCTCGACATCTGCCGCGAGGTGCGCGCGCGCAGCGCCGTGCCGATCATCCTGCTCACCGCCAAGGACGCCGAGGTCGACAAGGTGGTCGGGCTCGAGGTCGGCGCCGATGACTACGTCACCAAGCCGTTCTCGGTGCGCGAGCTGCTCGGCCGCGTGCGCGCCCAGCTGCGCCGCCGCGAGCTCGACCGCGCGCCGCTCTCCCAGGCGGTCAAGGTCGAGGCCGGCCCGGTCGCGATCGACCTCGTCCGCCACGTCGCCACAGTCCGCGGCGAGCCGGTCAACCTGACCCGCTCCGAGTTCCAGCTGCTGCGCCTCCTGGTCGGCCGCGCCGGCGAGGTCTTCCCCCGCCGCCAGATCATGGAGGAGCTCTGGCAGACCGAGTTCGACGGCGACGAGCGCGCCTGCGACGTCCATATCTCCAACTTGCGCCAGAAGGTCGAGCGCGATCCGCAGAACCCCGAGCTGGTCCTCACGGTGCGCGGCGTCGGCTACAAGTTCGAAGCTGGCGCTGCCTGAGCCTTGGCTTCGTCCAAGCGCCGGCGCAGGGCTCGCAGCCAGCTGCGCCCCAGGGGAACGAGCAGATAGGCGACGATTACCGCCGGGGCGGCGAAGATGGCGAGGATCGCAGCCACCGTTTCCCAGCGGGAATTGCCGAGCAGCGGCCAAAGGCGCCAGACCGACGTGGCCGCCACCGCCGCCGAGACGGCGATGAGCGGTCCGCATAGGCGCCAGCCCGTGCGCAGGCTCGCCAGCCAGCTCGTCGCCGCCGAGCCGAAGAACGGCAGCCGTACCGCCGAGAGCCCGGCGGCTACGGCGAGCACCAGCGTCAACAGCCAGTCGGGCAGCTGTTCGGAGCCGGTGGCGAAGACGACGTTGGTGGCCGTGAGGTCGTCTCCCGCGTAGCGGGTGAGCAGCGCCGCGCCGAGACCTCCGACAGCGGCGAGAGCTGCAGTCCAGAGCCAGTTGCGGCCCGCATGGACCTTGCGCACCGCTCGCAGCACCGGCACGAGGACGACGCCGAGCACGGCGAGCGCCGCGACGAGGGAGACGAGCACGGGCTTCGACCAGACGATCGAGAGCGGTGCTTCTCCGGCCTGCGTCGTCGCGAAGCGCATCGTCAGGTAGAGCGCCGCGGCCCAGAAGGCGATCGCCAGGGTCGAGCGGTGCAACGGACTCGAGGAGACCGAGCCCGACACCGCCTGCAGGGGTGCCCGCACCAGGCCGAAGAACTTGGCGAGCGGCGCACCGACGGCACGCGCCGCCGAGAGCGAGACGAACACGGTGTGGGTGATCGTGCGCAAGCCCAGGTCGCTGACTTCCTCGTGGGAGTCGTCGAGCTGACGGGGCAGGGGCCTGCCCTCCGCGGTTCGCTCACGCAGCGTCTCGATCGTCGCTCGCATCCCCTCGTCCAGCGGCAGCTCGAGGGGCGGTGAGGAGCTTCCCCGCTCGGCGTCCCGCGCCGACTCCTCGACCAGGATCGGCAGCTCGTCCTGGAGGATTTCCAGCTGCACCGCCCTGGTGCAGACGATCCGGGTGACGGGTGCAGTGGTGGATTCGCCCGGCGTCGACTTTTTCTCGCCCGGCTCTTTGAGCTCCCCCCGGATCGCCTTCTCCAGCTGGGCTCGCAGCTGATCGGCGTCGGGGACGCAATCGCCGGCGAGCTCGTACTCCGGGCAGAGCTCGCCGAGTGCCTCGTGCACCAGCCAGCGAGCCACCTCGCCGGCATTCGACGGAACCACGGCCGCGGCCAGCGATTCGGCGATCGCGTCGTCGTCCCCCGGCGCCACCTGTGCCTCGTCGAGCAGCATCTCGACGATGCGCGCCGCCGCGTCGAGCCGCCCCCACATGAAGTCGTTGGCGCGCCAGGAGCTGCGGTAGAAGCCGGCGAAGTGGCCGAGCCCGATGCCGGTCAGCTTGTCGCGCGGTTCAACCGGCTTCACGTCGTTCCGGGGGGGTGTTGCGGCGAGGATCGGGGTCGGGGCGGAAGGGGTCAGCTGGACGAAGTGCAGCTGCTCGGCGCTGTCGACGTCGGCGTCGGCGCTTAGCGCCCGCCGCAGCACCTCGATCGCCAGAGCACGGGCGAGGAAATGCTGTCCCGGACCCCACTGCGAGCGCGCGTCCTCGGTGCCTTCCTTACCGAAGAGCCGCTCGCGAAGCCGGGCGTCGAGGCCGGCTTCCTCGCTGGGTACCTGGTGAAAGGACTCGATCGCCTCGCGGGTCGGCTCGAAGGCGGCTTCGTTATAGGGACGCACCAGCTCCGCGAGCGCCTCCGACACCGCCTCGATCGACTCCCGCCGCCCGCGCCGGCCGTCGCTCGCCGCGAGATCGGGGCTCTCGGCCAGCGCGGCAAGGCGCAGCAGCGCGCCGCCGATCGCCTCGTCCACCTGCATCTCGGCATAGAGCTCGTCGAGTCGATCGAGGGCCGTGTCGATGGTCTCCCGCAGGGCGACCAGGTTCGCCGGCGGCTCACCGGCGGCGGCCGTGTCCATCGCCGGCCGGATCAGGTCGAGCACCAGGTATAGGACGCGCTGGGCCGAGCGGACGCCCCAGTGCCATTCGTCGGGCTCGTATGGCGGGTCGAGCGCCTCCGGGATCCATGGCAGCCTCATCCCCGGCTGATCGAGCAGGCTCACCACCTTTGCCGCGTCGGCCGGCTCCGCGGTCAGCTTCTGCAATGAGAGGATCGCCCGCCGCCGCCGGTAGGCCTCGAGCAGAGCGTCGGCGGTGGGCAGGAGCACCTCCAGGGGCAAGCGCAGCAGGGACGGCTGGATCAGGCTCGTCAGGCTCGCCTGTCGGCTCGCCCGTTCGACCGCGTAGAGCTGGTCGACGAAAGGCGCGAGACGGGGCAGGTTGACGATGTAGCCGACCACGTCGTCCAGGCCGGGTTCCTCGATCCCTGTGCCGGGCGGCGCCGGGCGCGGCGGGTCGGCGTTGAGGTAGCAGGCGTAGCGCCTGACACGGTTCGTCGCCCGCTGGCCCGGGATCAGATCGAGCGCGGTCTTGATCGGGGCGTTGTCCAGCAGGCCGCCGTCGATGGCGTAGGTCGGACTGTCCAGGCCGGCCGGCCCGATCTGGGCGTCGATCGGCCATGGCTCGAAGGCGACCGGGAAGGAAGCAGACGTGCGCGCCGCCGCCGCCAGGTTCTCCGCGGTGTAGTCCTCGGCCTCGGCAAAGCTGAAGCAGGCCCGGTGCTCACGGGCGATCAACTCGCCTCCCCACTCGTCCCGGAAGGTCCGCTCGACTCCGAACACATCGGTCATCGTCACCTCGAGCTTGGGGACGAGCCACTCGCGCCCCGGCTGTCCAGCCGGCAGGGCGGAGGCCTTCGCGTCGGCGGCGTCCGGGTCGCTGCCGAGGATCGCCCCGAAGGCAGTAACGAGGTTTTCGTGGAAGAGCTTGCCCTGCATCAGGGACCGCGGTTCTTCCTCGGTAGCGGGGTGCAGCAGGCGGGAAAAGTCGCCCAGATCGATCCACGCTCGCCGTACGAACTCCGGGTGCAGCCGCCGGCCGCCGGCCATCGCCGCCCCCAGCAGCGCCCCGTTGACCCCACCGGCGCTGGCGCCGCAGAGGATGTCTGGGACGAGCTGCCGGCCGAAGGCCGTGCAGAGCGCGTTGTAGACAGTCCGCACCTGAGTGGCGCTCGGGGAGGGAGCGAAGCCCTCGTAGGCGAGGTCTTCGGGCCCGAGGTGCGCGCGTCGCGCGCAGTCGAGCTCGACTGCGCAGCCCCCCATCCACACCGCGAGGCTGACGCCTCCGTTGAGGGCAAGCGCGACTCGTATCTCCTCGACCGGCTGTGCGATGACGGGAACACTCTCACTCAACTCCCTGTTCAGTCAAGAAAGCCTGATTTTCAGGTTGCGCCGAAGTAGTCCCCTCCTTCTGTGGTGAGGTCCCGGTCAGGCAGGGCCGAGAAGTGGGCGCCGGGATAGGCTTTGGAGCATGGATCGGAGCCCGAACGCGGACGAGGCGGCGGCGATTGCCGCGGCGGTCGAGCGGTTTCAGGCGGAGACGGCTCCCGTGGAGGCACCGGCGGGGGGAACCGTCAGCCCCTGGCAGCGCGCCGCGCTGGTCGAGGGAGTCGGCGCGAAGGGCACTGTTCAGGAGCACCTAGAAGGAGGAGCGCAATGGCAGTCGTGAAGATCATCGAGCTGGTTGGCAGTTCGAAGACGTCCACCGACGACGCGGCAAAACAAGCGCTGGCGCAGGCGCAGGGCACGCTGCGCAACGTGCGTGCCGTCGACATCGTCTCGACCGGGATCCGGGGTGAGAACCTGGATGAGTACCGCGCTCATGTGCGGGTCGCTTTCCTGGTCGAGGGGACCGAGGTCGATTGAGCGCCAAAATCGACACGGTGATCTCCGGTTGTTCGAGTCCGGGGCGATTTTGGCGCGATCAGGAGGTGGTCTGAGTGGCGGACGAGGCGAAAGCTGAGGGCGCGACGCGCGAGGTCTCTCGCGACGAAGCGCAGAAGCTGATCGAGGACGGCGCGCAGCTGGTCGACGTGCGCGCCGAGCACGAGTGGGGCGCCGGTCGCATTGCCGGCGCCAAGCATGTGGCGCTGGCTGAGCTGGCCGAGCGCACCGGAGAGATCGACAAGGAGCGGCCGGTCGTCCTCTACTGCCGCGGCGGCAATCGCTCGACGATGGCAACCGACGCGCTCACCGATGCCGGCTTCGACGCCGTCAAGCTGAGCGAGGGGATCGTCGGCTGGGACGGAGCCGACCTGCCGCTCGAGCCCGACGACGGCTACGTCGCCGAGTCGGGCGAAGCCGCCGCGATCCTCGAGGCGCGCAAGAAGTCCGTTTAGCGCTGAATCGGCCCAATCGCGTTACAGAGAATTTTCAATCTGCGCACCACGCGTGACGCCGAAGCGTTTTAGCTGCAATCATGGAGACGATGAGAGAGAGCTGGACAGACGCACGGCTGGACGACTTCGCGGCGCATACCGATCAGCGTTTCGATTCGCTCGAACGCCGTATGGAGGATGGCTTCAAGGCGCTGAACAGTCGTTTCGACGCTTTGAATCGAACGCTGCTTCAGATCGGTGGGGGGATAATCGCAACCCTCATCGCGGGCTTCTTCGGCGTGATCATCACCCAGCTCTGAGCTAAATACCCTAATCCCGGTCCGGTTTTGCTATTTTCTCCTTCGTGGAGGTAGTCGTAGACCAGGACAAGCAGCAGCGCGGCAAGGGCCGGACGGGCACGCTCGAGAACCCCGAGACCTACGAGAACGTGCCCGGGAACGTGATCCCGATCATCGAGCGCGAGTTCGACGACTTCGACAACGAAGCCGAGGATTTCCTCGCCGGCAAGATGGCCGAAGACCAGTTCATCGGCTTCCGCCTCAAACAGGGCGTCTACGGCCAGCGCCAGCCCGACGTGCAGATGGTCCGCGTCAAGCTCCCCTTCGGTGGCGTCACGCCGGAGCAGATGGAGACCTTCGCGACCGTGGTCGAGAAGTGGGCCCCGCTGAACAAGGGTCACATCACGACCCGCCAGAACATTCAGATCCACCATGTGCCGCTGCGCGACATGGAGTCCCTGCTGCGCGAAATCGCAGAGGTCGACCTCTCCTCGCGCGAGGGCTGCGGCAACACGGTGCGCAACGTCACCGGCGACCCGTGGGCCGGCGTCGCCGCCGATGAGATCTTCGACCCGACGCCCTACGCCGGCGCCTACGTCCGCTACTTCGTCCGCCACCCGACCACGCAGCTTATGCCGCGCAAGATCAAGACCGCCTTCACCGGCTCCGACGAGGACCGGGCGATCACCGGCATCCACGACATCGCCTTCCTCAGCCGCGAACGGGACGGGGTCAAGGGCTTCGAGGTCCGCGTCGGCGGCGGCACCTCGATCATGGCCCGCGTCGCGCCGACCCTCTACGAGTTCGTCGAGGCCGACAACGGCGACTACCTCAAGGTCTCAGAGGCTGTGCTGCGGATCTTCGATCGCCAGGAGTGGCTGCGCGTCAACCGCGCCCGCGCCCGGATCAAGGTCCTGATCGACAAGATCGGGATCGACGCCTTCCGCGAACAGGTCGAGGAGGAGCTGCAGGGCGACTGGGTCGCCGAGCGCGACTTCGACGCCGAGCTGGTCGAGCGCCTGCGCTTCGACGACGAGGAGGAAGAGAGGGCCCCCGAGGCCCCGCCGACCCCCGCCTCGCCCAATGGCGACCGCTCCGAGTTCGACCGCTTCCTGCAGGGCAACGTGCAGCCGCAGCGCCAGGACGGCTTCGTCGCGGTCGAGGTCAAGATCGAGCGCGGCGACCTGACCCCGGAGCAGTTCCGCGGCTTGGCCGCGATCATGCGCGAGTTCACCGGCGGCTACGCGCGCAGCACCGTGCAGCAGAACCTGGTTTTGCGCTGGGTGCGCGACGAGTCGTTGTACGAGGTATGGGATCGGCTGAAGGAGCTCGGCCTGGCCGAGCCCGGCGCCCGCGAGATCACCGACGTGGTCAGCTGCCCCGGCACCGACAGCTGCAAACTCGGCATCACCAGCTCGATGGGGCTGAACCGAGCGATCAAGCAGCGGGTCGAGGAGATGGAGATCAGCGACGAGCTGACCCGCAAGATCCACATCAAGATGAGCGGCTGCCCCAACGGCTGCAGCCAGCACCACATCGCCAACATCGGCTTCTACGGCGCCTCGCTGAAAGTCGGCGGCCGCCAGATTCCCGCCTACATCCCGCACATCGGCGGCAAATACGAGGGCGGCGAGGTGATCTTCGGCACGCGGCTGAAATCGCGCCTGCCCGCCAAGCGCGTCCCCGAGGCCGTGCAGCGCTGGATCGAGCTCTACGAGGCCGAGCGCAGCGAGGGCGAGGAGTTCAACGACTTCGCCGAGCGGGTCGGCGCCGGGCGCTTCGAAGAGATCGTCAAGGAGCTGACCATGCCGGCCGAGTTCAGCCTCGAGACGATGCAGCAGTTCATCGACTGGAACCGCTCCAGCCCCTACAAAGTGGAGCGGGGCGAGGGCGAGTGCGCGATATGAACCCCGTCGCCACCGCCACCATCCCGGATATCGACGCCGAGGAGGTCGCCGCGCGCCTCGAGCAAGGCAATGCCAGCGACGCGATCGAGTGGATGTTCGAGACCTTCGGCCAGAGCCACTACATCGCCTGCTCGTTCCAGAAAACGAGCGCGGTGACGGCCCACCTGGCCAGCCAGATCAACTCCGAGGCGCGCTTCTTCTACCTCGACACCGACGTTCTCTTCCCCGAGACCTACGAGACGCGCGACAAGCTCGCCGCACACCTCGGGGTCGAGTTCGACCGCTTCCACAACCTGACCCTGGAGGAGCAGGCGGCGAAGTTCGGCGACGAGCTCTGGAAGAGCGACCCGGATGCCTGCTGCGGCCTGCGCAAGGTCGAGCCGATGCGTCGTGCGCTTTCTTCCGTAGACTGCTGGCTCGCCGGCGTCCGCCGTGAGGACTCCAAGAGTCGCGCCAAGACCCCCAAGTTCAACTGGGACAAGCGATTCGACCTATGGAAGCTGAACCCGATCGCGGACTGGTCCGAGCGCGACGTCTGGAACTACATCCGTGAGCACCACCTCCCGTACAACCCGCTGCACGATCAGGGCTACCCCTCGATCGGCTGCACCCATTGCACCAAGCCGGTCGGGCCGGGCGGCTCGCCGCGCGCCGGTCGCTGGGCGGGTCTCGAGAAGACCGAGTGCGGGATCAACTAGCGGCGCCCAGGCGCGCCTCCGATAACCCTCCCCCGAACGATTGGTGATACCCCCGCATGAGCGAGACGATGACTGAGCTTTCCCTGACCCTTGACGAGCGCCACACCGCCGACTTCGAGATGATCGGCAACGGTGGCTTCGCGCCGCTGACCGGCTTCCAGGGCTCCGCCGACTGGGAGCGGGTTTGCGCCGAGATGCGCACCGCCGACGGCGAGTACTGGCCGATCCCGATCACCCTGGCGACCGACCTCGAGTGCGAGGTCGGCGACACGGTCGCCCTCTCCAGCGACGAAGGTAAGCCGCTGGGTCGGATCAGGGTCGAGGAGATTTGGGAGCGCGACGCCCGCAGCGAGGCGGAGCGGGTCTACGGCACCACCGACGAGGCCCACCCGGGTGTCGCCGCGATTTACGAGGAGGGCAGCCGCTGTATCGCCGGCCCGATCGAGGTCGACGCGCTGCCCGACCACGAGGAGGCCTTCATGCGGCGTTACAAGACGCCGGCTGAGCACAAGGCCGACTTCGAGGCGCGCGGCTGGAAGAAGATCGTCGCCTTCCAGACCCGCAACCCGATCCACCGCGCCCACGAGTACCTGACCAAGGCTGCGCTGGAGACCTGCGACGGGCTCTTCATCCACCCGCTGATCGGCAAGACCAAGGCCGGCGACATCCCCGCCGACGTGCGCATGCGCTGCTACGAGGTGCTGATGGAGAAGTACTACCCGCAAGACCGGGTCGTGCTGGGCGTGAAGCCGGCGAAGATGCACTACGCCGGCCCGCGCGAGGCCGTCCTGCACGCGATCGTCCGCCGCAACTACGGCGCCACCCACTTCATCGTCGGCCGCGACCACGCCGGTGCCGGCGACTACTACGGCACCTACGACGCGCAGAAGATCTTCGACGAGATCGACACCGACGAGCTCGGCATCGAGCCGCTGATGTTCGAGCACACCTTCTGGTGCAACGAGTGCGAGGGACTGGCCTCGAACAAGACCTGCCCCCACGACCAGGAGGCGCGCCTCTTCCTCTCCGGAACCAAGGTCCGCGAGATGCTCGGCAACGGCGAAAGGCCGCCGCACGAGTTCTCACGCGACGAGGTCGCCGACATACTCATCGACGCTTACAAGGAGGACTGACGTACCGATGGCTGACGAGAAGGGCTTCACCCTCTGGTTCACCGGGCTCTCCGGGGCCGGCAAGACGACCATTTCCGGGCTGCTCGAGACCGAGCTGCGTGCGCGCGGCTCGAAGCTGGAGATCCTCGACGGCGACATCGTCCGCGAAAACCTCTCGAAAGGCCTCGGCTTCTCGAAGGAGGATCGCGACATCAACATCCGCCGCATCGCCTTCGTCGCCGACCTGCTCAGCCGCAACGGCGTGCCGGTGATCACCGCGGCGATCTCCCCCTACGCGGAGATCCGCGACGAGGCGCACGAGCTGATGGGCGACCGCTTCATCGAGGTCTACGTCAAGGCCTCGGTCGACACCTGCGCCGAGCGCGACGTCAAGGGGCTCTACGCGAAAGCGTTCTCCGGTGAGATCAAGGAATTCACCGGCGTCTCCGATCCCTACGAGATTCCCGAGAATCCCGCCTGGGTCTGCGACACCGAAAACGAGACTCCTGAGGAGTCGGCGCAGAAGCTGCTCGAGTACCTCGAGTCGCGGGATCTGATTCCTGCGGCTGCTGTTACGGCTTAGGGACGGGGCTTCGGTAGGAGGGGGCAGGGTGCCCCTCCGCCGGAACCCGCGCCCGCACTTTCCATAGGGATCGAGGCATTGCGGCTCACAAGTTCCGGAGGAGGGGCACCCTGCCCCCTCCTTATGAGTCCGTCTCCCTTGACGTATTCAGGCGATTCCCTAATGTGCGGCAGGTGAGCAGGGGAATTCGAGCCGCGCTTCTTGCGGTAGCTGTCCTGGGAGCGCTGGCTTTCCCTGGGAGCGCGATGGCGTTTGGGCCGCTTTCTGGCTTTGGCACGTTCGGGGCGGGGGCGGCTGGGGAGATCGAAGGGATGCGGGGGATTGCGATTGGGGCGGATGGGTCCGCTTACGTTGCGGACGTCGGCAATTTTCGTATCGATGTCTTTGCTCCTGATGGGGCCTTCGTTCGTGCGTTTGGCGAGGACGTGAATCCCGGTGGGGGCGACGTGTGCACGACCAGCTGCCAGGAAGGCTTGGATGGAGAAGGCGCCGGCGCGATGAACCAACCCCAAGGCGTGGCTTTTGGTCCTGAAGGCAACCTCTTCGTCGCCGACAAAGTCAACAACCGCATCGACGTCTTCTCACCTGATGGCGCCTTTCTCCGCGCCTTTGGCAAAGGCGTGAATCCTGGTGGAGGCGATGTCTGCACGACCGAATGTGAGCCGGGCGACTCGATCGGCGTGGCCGGCGCGATGGACAGACCGACGGGGATCGCTGCTGACTCCGGGGCTCTCTACGTCTCCGACTACGGCAACGGGCGTATCGACGTGTTCGCCCCCGACGGCACCTTCATCCGGGCCTTCGGCAAAGGCGTGAACACCGGCCCCGGCAATCCCAATGTCTGCACGACCGCATGCCAAGGAGCCCTAGTGGGCCCCGACGCCGGCATGATCCGGCTTCCACTCTCCGTCGCTGTCGGGGCGGGCGACCAGATCTTCGTCGCAGACAGCGCCAACAATCGCATCAGCGTCTTCTCTCCCGCCGGCGCTTTCGTACGCGCCTTCGGCAAAGGCGTGAGCACCGGCGGAGGCGACGTCTGCACCGTCGTTACCGGTTGCAAAGCAGGTGCTGAAGGGTCCGTGGCGGGGGTCGTTGCGGGCGCCCTGTGGAACCCCAGCGGAATCATTGCCGGCCCCGCCGGGACCCTCTTCGTCGCTGAGCAACCCACCAACCGCGTCAGCGAGTTCACGGTCAACGGCGACTTCATTCGCGCCTTCGGCGAGGGGGTCGACACCGGGGCGGCAGCCTTCCAGATCTGCACCTTGGCCAGCGGATGCCAGCAGGGTGTAGTGGCCGGGACGATTCCCGGCGCGACGCCGGAGCCCCAAGGTCTCGCAGTCGACTGCCGCGGAGCCCTCTACGTAACCGAGGAGCTCGCCGGCTTCGCCCGGGTTGAGCGCTTCGGCGAGCCTGGCACCGCCCTGCCGCCCTGCACGGATGCGGCGCCGGCTTCGGTAAAGGTGTCCCTGCTTCCCGTCGCCAGAGTCTCCAACAGGATCCGCTTCAACGGGCTGAAGCTGAACCGCGGGAACGGCACGGCCGTCCTCTTCGTCAAAGTCCCAGGCCCGGGCAGGGTGCTCCTCAAAGGACGAGGAGTGCGCCGGCTGTCGCGGGGAGCGCCACGGGCCAAGCTCGTTCGCCTGCCGGTCAAGCCCAAGGTGAGGCTGAAGCGCTTCGTCAAGCGGCACGGCAAGGGGCGGATCCGGGTAGAGGTGACCTTCCGGCCGGTCGGCGGGGAGCCGCGGACGATCGAAAAAGTGATCGTGCTCAGGCGTCGCCGTTAGTCGCTTAGCTCCGCGAGCAGCTCCGCCAGACCGATCGCCTCGATGTTCTCGGCGAGGCGGAAGCGCTCCTCGCCGGCATAGACGACGAAGCTGCGCTCGGGCTGCAGATCCTCTAGCGCGGAGCGCATGCCCCGTCCGATCTTGGGGGCCAAAGTGCGCTTGATCTCGATCGCCCAGACCCGCCCCTCCGGCCAGTCGAGCACGAGGTCGACCTCGGCGCCACGGGCGGTGCGGTAGAAGCTGGGCAGGGCCTTGTCCCCCAGGACGGCGAGCAGGTTCTCGATTGCCATCCCCTCCCAGCTCGCGCCGACGACGGGATGTCCCACGAGCGCCTCCTTGTCCTCGATGCCCAAAAGGGCGTGCACCAAGCCGCTGTCTCGGATGTAGACCTTGGGCGAGCGGACCAAGCGCTTGCCGACGTTGGCATGACGCGGTGAGAGACGTCGCACCAGCAAGAGGTCGACCAGGAGGTCGACGTAATGCGTGACGGTCCTGCCGCTCACTTCGAGATTGCGGGCTAGCTGCGACACGTTCAGCATGCCTCCCTGGCTGTGAGCGAGCATCGTCCACAGTCGCCGCAGTCTCTCGGCCGGGACGCGTCGTCCGAACTGCGGGATGTCACGCTCGAGGTAGGTGCGGATGAAGTCCGTCCGCCAGGCCAAGCTGATTTCGTCGTCCGGAGCGAGGAGGCTGTCGGGAAATCCTCCTCTCACCCAGAGATGGTCGAGACGGTTTGCGCCGATCTCCGTCAGGTCGAAGGCCCCCAACTCGACGATCGAGATCCGGCCGGCAAGCGTCTCACCCGACTGAGCGAGCAGGTCCAGTCCGGCTGAGCCCAGGAGAAGGAAGCGCCCCGTCGCTTTGCCTTCCCTGCGGCCGGCGTCGATCACTCCGCGCAGCGGTCCGAACAGGCCCGGCAGTCGGTGTATCTCGTCCAGGACCACGAGCTCGTCGGCGTGATCGTTCAGGTAGGGCAGCGGCTGTTCCACCCGCGACACGTCCTCTGCGGATTCGAGGTCCAGGTAGATCGACGGGCTCCCCTTGGCGATCTCGATCGCCAAGGTGGTCTTGCCGACCTGGCGCGGCCCGAACAAGGCCACGGCCGGCATGTGCTGCAGTCGAGAGGCTATTTCTTGCGCGGCTCTCCGCTGTATCATCCGTGCAATCTTAAACTCAAAGTACGAATTTACAACGTTAAATATGAATTTGTTCGACTCAATCGATTCTGCCTCAGCCGAACAGATTCGCCGCTAGGGGCGATCTCTGCGCACGATCACCGTGCGGCCGTCGCTGAGGCGATAGACGGTGCCGATCGGCTCGCCTCTGCCCACGACCCGCTCTCCTGGTTTTAGCTGCACTTCCTTGACTTGCTGGTCTTTCTTCTTGACCACTGCGTCTACTGGGCGGGTTGCCTGCTCCGCTTTCGACTTCGCGGTCAGGGCGTTGGTCAGGTCCAGCGAGGAGAGGGCGGCTAGTAGGAAGGCCACGGAGAGGACTATGCCCAGGTCGAAGAGGTTGACCAGGCCGTCCAGGGGGTCGCCGGCGCGGTCGTCGCGGCTGCGGGCGCGGGGGGTGACCTTCACGGCGCCACCGCCCAGTGGCTGTGCTGGGCCGCCGGGATGCCGTTGCCGCTCGGGGCGATGAGGCTGGCGGCTATGTACTCGACGTCGGAGTAGTCCTGGGCGTAGAGGCGATCGCGGATCAGCGAGATCGCGAAGGCGATCGCGCCGACAAGCAGGCCGACGACGGTTACGCCGAAGGCGATGCGGAGGTTCTCGGTGAGCGTCGCGACGTCGCCGTCGGCAAGCCCGGCCAGGGCCGGGGAGAGTGGGATCAGCGTCCCCATCAGTCCCAGCGCCGGCCCCATGCGGACGAGGATGCGGCTGCGCTCGAGGCGGTGCAGAGAGCGGTAGTCGTACTCGGCGAGGTGCTTGGCGATGCGGATTTCGGCGTCGGGTCGGCCGACCTGCTCGAGCACGCCGCCGAGCGCCTCCTCCATCGTCCGGTTGCGGGCAACCGGCAGGAGGGCCACCAGAGCCTCCTCGCGCTGGCCCGCGGCGAGGCGACCCTGGCACTCGGCGATCGCGTTGTCGAGCGCCCAGATGCTGCGCCCGCGGCGACGGCGCAGCTCGGCCAGCAGCGCCCCCGCTTCGACGACGACTACTGCAAGCGCCGCCAGGGCGAGGATCAGGACCGGGACGCGCAGCGCCTCGGAGACGTCGAAGAGGATCTGCTCGACGCTCATCGGACCCGTGGTTCCTTATTCACGAATAGGGCTAATAAGGAACCACGCGCCTCGGTGAGAGCACCGAGGCCGAGCAGCGCGCCGGTTGCCAGAAGGCCGAGCGCGGCGCCGGGGAGGCCCGCACCGCCGCCTCCCTCGCTGACCTTTCCCTTGCGAGCGGCCACGGCTGAGGACGGCTCGGGCGCCGTCGTGTTGCTCAACAGCAGGCCGCTGATCCGCTCGCCATCCGCCGATTGCCTTGGCTGGCTCTGTCGCTGCCGGTCATCGCTCGGCTTTGCCGGGGCGCTCGCCGGTGCGTCTGCGGAGTCACCGGCGCCCGGTGCCTGACCGCCGCCGGTCGCGGCGCCGTGATCGGGTGCCTCCGCCTCCTCACTGCGACCGCCGCCCTTGCGGTCGGGGCCCACCAGCGGCGGGCCGACCTGGACCGTCACCACCGCCGAGGCGCCGGCGTCGTCGCCGGGCGTCGTCACGCCAACGACCACGTCGTAGTTGCCGGGCTTGGAGAAGCGGTGGCGGGTGCGCGCCCCGGTCGAGGAGGTGCCGTCATCGAAGTACCAGGAGTAGATGAGCTGCTCGCCGGCGCCGGACTGCTCGACGATCGCGTTGAAGGTCACTGGTTTCCACGGGCGCGTCCGCAGGGTCGAGGCCTCTGCCCTGACCTGTAGAGGCGAGCCGTTACGGAGGACCAGGGTGATTCCCTGCGGCGCCTCGAAGGAGTCGGTCGCGTTGAGGTCGCCGCTGCCAGTGCTGGGGCGGAGGAAGCCGGTGCCTGTGGTGGTTGCGTAGATCACCGGCGGACCCTCGGGGAAGGCGCCCGGGTCGAGCGCCTGGTCCCGGCTGAGCAGGACCGAGCCACCCGCTGCACGCTGCACCTCGAGGTAGGAGAAGCCGTACGGGTTGGCGCCGGCCGCGTCGAGAATGGCCGACGGCGAGAAGCCGCTGATGGTCACGGTGCTCTCGCCCTCGGCTGAGTGCAGTGCGTAGGTCCGCGAGACAACGTCGCCGCTGCCGAGCGCGTCCAGGGAGAGAGTCTGCTGGGAGCCTCCCGGGGAGACGACGGTGACCTGGGCGGCATCGGCGCCTGCCGAGCTGACCCAGGGCGAGCCGAGCAGCAGGGCGGTGACGGCCGCGGTCAGGAGCCCGTTTGGAAGGAGACGCTGAGGCATCCGAAGCCGTCGTTGGGTGGGGGGTAGAACCCGGCGAACACGTTCTGGCCGTCGGCGGTCAGCTTTCCGCGGAGCGGCGCCGGGAAGGCGAAGCTGGACGGGGAGCTTTCGCTTGGCGGCCCGGCGGTCGCCAGGTCGAGCAGCGGCGCGCGCCGGTCCGGGTAGGGCGTCTCACCGGCGCCGCGCAGGCGGAAGATCGCCCGCGAGCCATCGCCGTTGATCTCGATCTCCGGGCTACGGGTCGCCAGGTCGATGCCGCGGCTGGGGTAGGTGAAGCGGATGCCGCCGCCGTAGTAGAGCGCGGCGGCGCCGCTCGCCGCGTCATACCAACCGTTGGAGAAGGGGAAGGAGTACGAGTAGACGAGCGTCGGGTTGGTTCCGGCGGGGCGGTCCGGGCACGGGTGGTCGTTCTCCTGGATCGCCGGCTCGGCGGCCGCCCCTTCGAGCGCTTCCGGGGATGCTTCCGTGTTGACGTAGCGGATCCAGGAGTCCCGCACGAACCAGGTGAGGGAGCCGCCGGTCACGTCGACGGCGCTCGCCGGTCGGGGGAGGAGAGGGGGTTCATCGCCGAGCGGCCCCGATTTGGGCGTGAGGGCGTCGTTGCCGAGGGTGATGGTCGCGGCGCTGACCCTGACCTTGCCGAGCCGGCCGCGGGGGATCCGGCTTCCGAGCTTCTTGCCGAGCGCCCTCGCCGCCGCCCGCCGCCAGACCAGTCTGGCGCCCTGCAGCTGCGCCAGGCCCTTGCTTGTGTCAGTGGTCAAGCCGCCGGCTGGCGACTCCAGGTCGAAGAGGACGCGGCGCTTGCCTCCGTTCAGCCTGCCTGCGAGCGTCGAGTCGGGACCGAGCCCGACCCGCAGTGCCGCCAGCCTCACGACGCGGCGGGCTTTTCCCTCACCGGCGAGGAAGCGCAGAGCGCCGTCGAGAGCGAGGTCGGCGGTCCCGGCGCCGATCGTCCCGCCCTCGATCTGCAGCCGGGTCTGCCGCCCCGTCGTGTCGGCGCCGCGCACGCCCTCGACGTCTACTCCCCGCTTGGCGAGCAGCTGCGCCTTGCCGGCGGCGATCGTCAGCGTTGCGCTGCCGGTCGGCTCCGCCGCACCCGTCGAGGCGGGTGCGGCGAGGGCCATGACCATGACCAGCGCACCGAGTAGGGCTGTCGCCGCGCGACTCATCCGCTACTCGGCCTCGTGTACGACCGAGACGCTGACCTGATTCAGCCCCGAGCCAACCGTGCGGTAAGGCGAGGTGGGCCCGAAGTTGCCGAGCAGCCAGAAGCCACTGGTGCCCGGGGCCGCCATCTTGACCGCGCTGTTGGCCGAGTCGCTGTTGTCGTCGGTCCCGCCGGGAGTGTTGTCCGCCCCTGGGTCGGGGAACGTCCAGGTGGTCGTTTCCTCGTCGACGCCCGGGCCCGGTGCGGTCGAGACCGTGACTTTGGCGATGTCGAGGCTGACCGCGTCGATCGGCCCGAAGCTCGTCCAGGAGTTCCTGAACAGCGTGCTGACGTTCAGGACCAGGCGCGAGTTGGCGCCGTCGAGCACGAGCGCCGGGTCGGAGATCACCGTTCCGTATGCCTGCATCGGTTCGATCTGGCAGAGGCCGACGGTCCCTTTGGCATGCAGGACCAGGCGCCCCGGCGTGCCGGGCTCGTACTGCCCGGAGGTGGCCGGCCAGGTGAAGAACTTGCCGGCGCCGCTCATTTCTTTCGGGTTGACCGAGTGGCTGCTGGTGGCGCCGCCGAGCAGGTTGAACTCACCGGTGCCATTGATAGTGCCGCGCAGGGCGTTGCGCACGCCCCAGTTGATCGCACCCGAGCTCACCGGCAACGGGCTGGTGAGGCTGGGTAGTCCCGCCGGCGCGGCGGGCGCCGCCGGCCACGACGGCGTCACCGTCGGTTCCGGCATCGGGCTGATGCCGGAGAGGTCGCAGGCGGCCGCCTGACCCCATGGCTCGACGATCTCAACCGTGAGCGGATCGAGCACGTCGCCGGCCGAGTAGACGCAACTGGGCGCTTTCGGGTTGCAGAGCTGCAGTGCGTCGAGACCGTCCTGGGTCAGCTCGGTTGACATGCCCTCCCAGGTGACCGTGCGGGGGCCGCCGGCGTAGGTGATCTCGGCGTCGCCCGGCTCGATCGTCACGACGTCCACCCGCTGCGCGGGGGTGATCGCCCCGGTCATGTTGGTCGCGACGTCGACCACCAGGCGGGAGTCGCCACCGTCGATGATCACGGTCGGGTTCGAGAGGGTGACGCGGAAGCCTTTGCCTTTGTGGAGGGCGCAGAGCACCACCTCGCCCTCGCCGTCGATCACCGCCCGGTCATCGCCCGGGTCGGTCGTGTTGGCGAGGTACTTGCCGGCGCTGGCAGGGAACTCGAAGGTGCCGACCTGCGGTGGCGCCGGGGGCGGGGGCACCAGGGTGGCCGGAGCGAGGGCGGTTGCCGAGCCGCCGGCGATGGTCGCGACGTATTCACGGAAGGACAGCTTGAAGCCCCAGCCGATCGTGCCCTCGGAGAGGTTCGGTGCGCCGCTGAGCGCGGGCGCGGGTGCGGCGGGCGTGACGTTGCCCTGCGCTTCGCTCGTCGCCGGCAGCCCGCACTGGGCCGCGTACGGATCGATCACCGAGGGGGTCGCGGGTTTCTCGGCGGGAGCTGCCGGGGGAGTTGCCGCCGGCGTCGAGGGCTTCGACTCCAGGCTCGCGTCGAGGCTGAAGCGGCCGGTCTCGCCGGCTTTCAGCCCCTCCAGTCCGAGCCGCTGTCGCAGCTTCGCCGCACCTTTGCCGGTCAGGGAGAGCCTGGCGTTGCGCAGCGTCGCCGAGCCCTCGCCGATCGTCAGGTTGCCGCTGGCTCGGAAGAAGGTGAGTCGCGCTTTGCCGAGCTTGGCGCTGATTGCCGTCTCTTTGCCGCCGGCCTCGAGCTCGAAGCGATGGAGCCGCGCGGTGCGTTTCCCGTTGCGCAGTTTCAGCGTGCCGCGGGCGCTCGCGCTTGCGCCCTCCGCGAGCAGATCGAGATCGGTTACGGGCAGGGAGACCTGCCGGTTGCCGAGCTTGCCGTCGCTCTGCGATCCGCTGAGCACGATCTTGGCGGTGCCCATAGCGGGAGCGGCGCCGGCCGGCGCGGCGGTGACCGCGGTGATGGCGGCCGTGGCCAGGGCCAGCAGGCCGGTTCGGATCCGCCGCTGTCTCGATTCGCTGGAACTCATCTGAAGGGAGCCTCCTTGTCCTCTTCGCACACGCGGTGCGCCGTTTTCACGAGTGCGCTGGATTAGGGCACCCTAAGAAATCCACACTAACATGATCGGAATTAGGGTGCCCTAACGTTCCCTTTACGGTCGAGCCAGGCGACGTGTAGGGCGGTGCGCCCGTCGTGCTCGGTCAGGTGGGCTTCCGCGCTCCAGGTGGTCGCGAGCTGCGCTGGGGTCAGCACTTCGGCGGGCGGGCCGGCGGCGATCGTGCGCCCGCCGGAGACGATCACGGCCGTGTCCGCGACGGCCGCGGCCAGCGCCAGGTCGTGGACGACCAAGAGGATCGTCAGACCGTCATCGGCAAGCTCCCTGAGCAGGGTGGCCACGCCAACCGTGGCGCCAAGGTCGAGCTGGGAGGTGGGCTCGTCGGCGATCAGCATGGGCGCCTCCTGGGCGAGCCCGATCGCGATCTGGACCCGTTGCAGCTCGCCGCCGGAGAGCGTCGTCAGCGAGCGATCGGCGAAACGGGTCACCCCCGCTCGCGCCATCGCCCCCTCGATCCCGTCGCGGTCCTCGCCGCTGAGCCGGCGCAGGGGCCGCAGGTGCGAGGAGCGGCCGATCGTCACCGCTTCTCGGACCGTGACGCCGGCCGGGACCGGCATCCGCTGGGGCACGAAGGCCCGCACCCTGGCCAGCTCGCGTCCCCGCATCTCGCCGACCTCGCGCCCCGACCAGAGCGCGGTGCCGGCGGAGATGCCCTGCAATCCCGAGACCGCCCGCACCAGCGTCGACTTGCCGGCGCCGTTGGGGCCGACGATCGCGACCAGCTCACCGTGCTGGACGGTGAGGTCCGCGCCGCCCAAGATCGGCGTACCGCCGATCTCCACCTCGATCCCCCGCGCCTCCAGCGGCAGAGACGTGCCGCGACTTATGCACCCATATGGACGCTCAAGTGGCGGCACGTCGCCCGAATTGCCGGAATGCCTCGTCATCTACACCGCCTTGCGCAGCAGCCAGAGGAAGAGGGGCACGCCGAGCACGACCATGAAGGGGCCGACGGGCATCTCGATCGGCGCCCGCAGGGTGCGGGCGAGGGTGTCAGCGGCGGCGAGCAGGGCGGCGCCGCCGATCGCGGAGGCGGGGACGACGAAGGTGTGGCTGGAGCTGCCGCCCGCCATCCGCACTACGTGCGGGACGACCAGGCCGAGGAAGCCGAGCAGACCGGCGATCGCCGCTGAGGCAGCCGCGAGCAGGGCGGCCGCGACCGCGGCACCGAGTCGGATCAGATGGGGGCGCGAGCCGAGCGAGGCAGCGACGTCATCGCCGAGCGCCAGGCGATCGAGTGGTCGGATCAGGCAGAGCGCGAAGGCGAACCCCACGGCGAAGTAGGGCCAGACCGTCTCCAGCTCGTCCCAGCCGCTAGAGGTGAGGCCGCCGGCGATGAAGAAGATCGCGGAAGGGGCGCGCTCGGGATAGGCAGCGAGCAGGCCGGTGGTTCCGGCGGTGAAGAGGGAGAGGATCGCGATCCCGGCGAGGACCACCTTGCCGACGGCGCCGCGGTTGGCGCCAGACCAGGCGAAGGCGAAGACCATCGCCGCCGCCAGCAGGCCGAAGAAGAGCGCCCCGATCGGCAGCAGCGCGATCGAACCGGGGAAGAGGATGATGATCAAGATCGCGCCGAAGCCGGCGCCGCCGGTCACGCCGATCACGTCGGGCGAGGCGAGCGGGTTGGCGAGCGCGCCCTGCAGGATCGCCCCCGCGATCCCCAGCGCGGCGCCGACGACCAGCGCCTCGACCGTGCGCGGCAGGCGCAGCGTCTCGACTATCTGCTGGTCTGGCCCGCTGCCGCCCTTGCCGAGGATGATGTCGATCACCTCGGCAAAGGGGACCTTGACCGCGCCGAGCGCCAATGAGGCGACCGTCGCCGCGGCGAGCGCGGCGAGCAGCGCCGCGAAGACGAGCGTGCGCCGCGCCAAACCGCGATCAGTTCTCGAGGTAGACGCGCCGCACTTTGCGGATCGTGCGGGCGACGTCGGTGCCGGGCTGCAGCAGCGAGTTGTCAACCGAGATGTAGATCCGCCCGTTGCGCACGGCCGAGGTCGTCGACCAGGCGGGGTTGGTGCGCAGGTATTCGGTCAAGCTGGGGATGTCGTCCTCGTTGGCGTGTGGGACGGCGACGATCACGTCGGGATCTTCGGCGACCACCACCTCGTCGGAGATGCGCTCGAAGCCCGAGCTCGACTCGACGCCGCCGGTCAGCAGCCGCCCGCCGGCCTTGGTGACGATGTCGCCGCCCCAGCTGTTGGGGAGGAAGGTGAAGGGGGTGCGACCGACGCCGAGGATCAGCATCACGGTCGGGTGCTCTTTGATTCTCCGGCGCGCTTGGGCGACGCTTTTCTTCATCGAGGCGGCCAGGGCCTTGGCCTGCTCGAGCCTGCCGACTATGGCTCCGATCTCGATCGTCTGGGCGAAGGCGCCGTTGAGTCGGAAGGGCTCATGGATGAGGACATCGATGCCGAGGTCGCCGATCGACTCGTTCCCTTTCGCCCAGGTCGGCGAGGAGAAGACCAGGTCGGGGTCGAGCGAGGCGAGCTGCTCGAGATTGGGCCCGTTGGGGTGGGAGAGGGGCAGCGTCGTCACGTTCTTCAGCTTCGGCGAGAAGCGTTCCTTGCCGCCCAGGGTCTGGCCGATGCCCACCGGCGTGACGCCGAGCTTGACCAGCGTGTTGGCGGCGAACGGCGTCAGCGCGACGATCCGCTTCGGCGCTGCCCCTTGGGCGGCGGGGGCGATTGCGAGCGCCGCCACCAAAAGCAGCCCGGCCAGCCAGATTGAAGCCTTCTGGGGCCTATAGCCCCCCAAACCCTTCACGTCAGGCCGGGACCTTGGCGTCGATCACCGTGTAGTTGCGCACTTCGCTGCCGTGGGCGAGCTCGCCGTCGGCGTGGCGGTGGCTGAGCTTGAAGAGATCGCTGTTGACCCAGGCCCTGAACGCCTCATCGCTCTCCCAGCGGCTGAGGACGACGTACTCGCCGGCGCCCTCGCCCTCGCGGCGCAGCAGCTCGAAGCCGGCGAAGCCCTCGGCTTTGTGGACGTGGCTCTCACGCTCGAGGAAGGCGCGCTCGAACGCCTCCCGACGCTCCTCGTGCACCTGCACCACATTCATCACGATTACCAAGGCCCCGCTCCTTTCGAGAGGCGCCCGGTTCGCCAGCAAACTGCTTAGGACGCCCTAATTAGGTTTACCTAATTAGGGTAGCCGAAGAATCGATGTCGTGGCTTTAGGGTGTCCGCTCAGCCAGCTCGGCGCGGGCCCGTTGGGCGAGCTTGACGGTTGCTTTGCGCAGGTCCTCGGGCACCTCGATCGGCTCCCCATAGGGGACACGAACCTCGCACTCGCCACTCGGCGCTTGCGCGATCAGGTCAAGCCCGCTGCGATCGGCGTCGACGCAACGGGCGGCGGTCGCTTCGGGGCAGCCTCCAAGCGCTCGCGCCATATCGAGCAGAGCATCGTCGTGGTCCTCGTTGAGGTGGGCGATTGCTCGCTCCGCCCCTTCGCTGACTGGGTCCCCGACCTTCATTGGTTAGGGCACCCTAATAGAAAATTGGCTAGGGACGTGGCGGCACCCGCGGCTCGGCGAGGCCGTAGGTGTCGTAGGCGCCGAAGCGAGCGAACGTCTTGTGCGTCGGCCCGTGGTAGTCGGAAGATGCGGTCGGGATCAAGTCGAGCTCGTCGCAGAGCGCCAGCAGATGCTCGGTCTGCTCCCTGCTGTGGGTCGGGTAAAAGGTCTCGATCCCGTTGACGCCCAGCGCGCGGATCAGCTCCTCGACCTCGGCCGGCTCGGATATGTCCCAGTAGGGATGGGCGACGACGGCGACGCCGCCGGCCCCCTTGATCACCTCGACCGCCTGCTCGGCGGTCGGCCAGCGCCGCGGCACGAACGCCTTCGCGCCAGGAACCAAGTACTCCTCGAAGAACGGGCCGAGGTCGCCGGTTGCGCCGGCGGCGCGGGCGATATGCGGCCGTCCGATCGAGAGCGCATCGCCGGCCTCACGCACGGCATCGTCCAGCGTCAGCCCAAAGCCCTCCCCACGCAGCTTCTCGACGATCTCCCCAGCCCGCGAGACCCGCTCCTGCTGCGCCCGCTTGCAAGCGGGCGCGATCTTCTCCAGATCGACCCAGTACCCGCACACATGCAGGTCTTCCGCGTATTCATGCACGCAGGACATCTCGATAGCGGGCACCAACTCAACGCCCAGCTCTTCGGCAGCCGCCATCGCCTCGGGCACACCCGCGATGGCGTCGTGGTCCGTTAGCGCCAGCGTGGTGACGCCAGCCTTCGCAGCTTCCTCGACGACGCCGGCGGGCGCCAGTTGCCCGTCGGAGACCGTCGAATGGCTCTGTAGCTCGATCAACACGACCGGGGACCCTAGCCACCGCTCGCATTTATAGAGTGCCGCCTCCGTGTTCACGAAGGTCCTCATAGCCAACCGCGGCGAGATCGCGATCCGCGTCGCCCGCACCCTGAAGGAGATGGGGATCGGCTCGGTCGCCGTTTATTCGGAGATCGACCGGGAGGCGCCGCATGTGTGCGAGGCGGACGAGGCCTTCCTGATCGGCCCCGCCGTGCCGGCTGAGAGCTATCTGAACATCCCCAAGATCATTGAGACTGCAAAAGAAGCCGGAGCTGAGGCGATTCACCCCGGTTACGGTTTCCTCGCCGAGAACGCGGACTTTGCCCGGGCTTGCGCGGAAGCTGAGATCGTCTTCATCGGCCCGCCGCCGGAGGCGATCGAAGCTATGGGCTCGAAGACGCGGGCGCGCGAGATCATGGCCGAGGCTGGCGTGCCGATCGTCCCCGGCGCAACCGAGCCGGCCAAGGATGTTGAGGCGGCTAAGAAACAGGCTGAGGAAGCCGGCTACCCCGTTGCCTGCAAGGCGGCGGGCGGCGGCGGCGGCAAGGGCTTCCGCGTGGCGATGACGCCGGACGACCTCGAGGAGGCCTTCGAGGGTGCCGCCCGCGAAGGCGAGAAGTTCTTCTCCGACGACCGGGTCTACGTCGAGCGCTACCTCGAGGACCCACGCCACGTCGAGGTCCAGGTGCTCGCCGACTCGCACGGCAGCGTGATCCACCTCGGCGAGCGCGACTGCTCGATCCAGCGTCGTCATCAGAAGGTGATCGAGGAGGCGCCCGGTCCGCAGGTCGACGAGGAGATGCGCGAGCGGATCGGCAAGATCGCCACCGATGCGGCCGCCGCGGTCGGCTACCGCGGTGCCGGCACGGTCGAGGGGATGCAGGTCGGCGAGGAGTACTTCTTCCTCGAGATGAACACGCGGGTGCAGGTCGAGCACTGCGTGACCGAGATGGTCACCGGCGTCGACATCGTCCGCGAGCAGGTGCTGGTCGCCGCCGGCGAGCCACTCACCGTTGCCCAGGAGGACGTCGAGCTGCGCGGGCACGCGATCGAGTGCCGGATCAACGCCGAGGCCGCGCACAAGAAGTTCGCGCCGGCGCCAGGGGCGATCACCACCTACCGCGAGCCGGCCGGACCGGGCGTGCGGGTCGACTCAGGGGTCGAAGCCGGCTCCGAGGTGACGCCGATGTACGACCCGATGGTGGCCAAGCTGATCGTCTGGGACGTCGACCGCGAGCACGCGACGCGACGCATGCTGCGCGCGCTGGGCGAGTACGAGATCGGCGGCCTGACCACCCTGATCCCCTTCCACTGCGCAATCCTCGCCACCGAGCAGTGGGCGAAGGGCGAGACGTGCCGCGACCTGATGGAGGATCGCGAGTGGCTGAAGACGACGGCGCCGCCGGCGACCGATCCCCCCGAGGTGCCCGAGGGCGCCGAGGTGGTCGCCCGCGACTACAAGGTCGAGGTCTCCGGCAAGCTCTTCGACGTCAAGGTGCTCGGCGAGGCTGCCGCGGGCAACCCCGGACCTGCCGGCGCGACCGGCAAGAAGCCCCCCAAGCGCGAGCGCAAGGCGGGCGGAGCCGCCAGTGCCTCGAGCGAGTCGCTGCCCTCGCCGCTGCAGGGCACGGTGCTCAAAGTCGCGGTCGAGCAGGGCGCCGAGGTCGCCGAGGGCGACCTGATCTGCGTCATAGAGGCGATGAAGATGGAGAACGAGATAGCCGCCCACCGCTCCGGCAAAGTGACCGCTCTCAACGTCGCCGAAGGTGCAGCGGTCTCGAGCGGCGACGTGCTAGCCGTTATCGAGTAGCGACGGGGGCTTGGGTAGGGGCGGGGTGTCCCTCCGTCTTGCTGGGTTTTCGCCTGGGGAACTAGGCGCCCGTCCGAGGTTGCCTCAGAGGCGAAAACGGACGCCGCTGCGCCGGAGGGACACCCCGCCCCTACTAGGGCTACCGCCCCTTGCCTTTCTGGCTTTTTTCCTGTTCCCGTTCGCGGCGTTCTTTTTCACGCTCGTGTTCCCGTTCGCGGAGTTCCTTTTGCTTTTTCGCCCGCAGGCGCTGGAACTCGACGCGGGTGAGCGGGAATTTGGGCGTCACTTCGCGGCACTCCCGGCCGACGCAGTCGATCAGGGCGGTCATCTGCCGGTGCATGAAGTTGCGGATCGGGTAGTAATTCGGATCCTTGACGATGTTGTTGAGCTCGTAGGGATCCTTGTTGATGTTGTAGAGCTCCTTCTCGCCGCTCGGCCAGGCGATGTACTTGTATGGGCCGAGGCGGAGCCCGGCGTAGTCCTTCGGCGGCGCCAGCAGCGAGGCCGTCGCCTTCGGCGCCCTCGAGGCGGTCGCGCTCGACCCGCCCCCAGGGGCCGCGGAGATCGCGCCCTGCGCGTTGACGTCGCTGGTCTCGACGAAGGACTCGAAGAGGATCGGCCGCCGGCTGCGCAGTTCGGGGTCGCGCAGGAAGGGGACCAGCGAGCGCCCGTCGAGGCTCTTGTCCGCTTCGGCGCCGGCCAGATCGAGGATCGTCGGCGCGACGTCGATGTTTGCCGCGAGCTCGCCGGTCGAGCTGCCCTGCTCGATCCCCGGCCCGCGGATCAGGAAGGGCAGGTGGGTCGCCGGCTCGTAGGCGAGGAACTTGCCGCCGAGCAGGCGGTGCTCGCCGAAGAAGAAGCCGTTGTCGGAGGTGAAGATGACGTAGGTGTTGCGCAGCCGGCCCATCTGGCCCAGCGTGTCGACCACGTTTTTGACGCCGTCGTCGACCGCGCGCAGCGAGTCGAGCTGCTTCTGGTAGTAGACGCGGTAGGTGCGCTTCTCGTTCGGCGAGAGGTGTTCGGCTTCGCGGATGAAGTGCGGCTTGTCCTCGACATTGCCCTCGTCGAAGCCTTCGGAGCGGTCGTGGGGGTGGCGGGCGCCCTTGAACCAGTCGTAGTGGCGCAGCGCCGGCTCGGGCCCCGCCGGGCGGCGGAAGTCACCGTGCGGCGCGGTGTAGTCGAGCTGCAGGTAGAAGGGCACCTCGGCCGGCGTGGAGAGCATCTCTTCCCGGGCCATCCAGGTGAAGACGTCGGTTGCGTAGAGGCAGGAACGTTCTTCGGTGGGTTCGAAGGGGCAGCCGATCGGGTCGCGCTGGCCGTATTCGCGCGTTTCCCAGCTGCCGGGATCGCCGAAGGCGCCGGGTTCGCTGAGCACCCCGTTGCTGTTCATCGTGTAGCCGTAGAAGAGGTGCTCGGTGTCCGCCTTCAGCACCGTGTGCCAGGCGCTCCAGCCGGGAGGCACGCTGGTGCCGTTGTCGTAGGGCTCGTCGCCGTAGCCGTTGAGGAACTTGCCGACGTGGATCGTCTTGTAGCCGGCGCCCTGCAGCCAGGTGGCGACGTTGTGCGAGGCCGCTGCGCGGAAGGAGAAGCCGTAGTAGCCGCCGTTCGGCTGCACGTTGCCCTTGACCCCGTTGTTGTGGGCGTAGCGGCCGGTCATCAGGCTGACGCGCGAGGGGCAGCAGAGGGGATAGGGGACGTAGTAGCGGTTGAAGGTCATGCCGCGGTCGGCGATCAGGTCGAGCGTGTTCGGCATCGCGCGGGTCTCGGCGGCGCCCGGGAAGGCGCTGAAGGTCGCGTAGAGGCCGTCGAGGGTCTGGTCGTCGGTCTGGATCACGACGATGCTCGGCGGCGATTCGTTTGGGTTCAGCGGCGGTTCTTCCTCTGGGCTGACCGGGGTGATCGCGCCTGCCTGGGTGACGCTCAGCACCAGCGCGCAGAACAGGGCCAGCAACGCCGCCGCAATGGGCAGGCGGGCGCGCAAAGGCACTCGGATGTCGCTTGCTTGGTCCATCGAATACGTGTTGTCCCTGGCGACCGGGCCGCTTATGGTCGAAACCGCCGCCCTGGGCGAAGTTGCGAAGCCGAACGCTAGAAAACGCCGAGGACGGCGGGCTAGGAGGCGCCGAGCTTTTTCGCCGCGTCGCGGAAGTTCTTCACCGTCGCGCTCGGTGCTTTGCGGCCTTCCAGCTTCTCGCCGTGACGGTTGACCCAGATCACCGGCACCTTCATTTTCAGCAGCGGCGCGACGTCGGTCGTGTAGTCGCAGCCGATGTGGACCCAGCCTTTTTTGCCGCCGATGCGGCGTGCGCACTCTTTGAAGTGGACCGGGTCCGGCTTGTAGCTGCGCACCTGCTGCGCCGTGACGACCAGGTCCAGTTCGGTGCGCAGGTGGCGGCGCGAGATGCCGAGAAGTTTGTCGTCGATGTTGGAGATGATCCCGATCTCGTAGCGTTTGCCGAGCCGGTCCATCGCCGCGTTGGCCTCGCGGAAGGGCAGCCAGTAGGCGACGCTGTTGGGCAGGAACTGAGCCCGTGAGGGCTCGATCTCCCAGCCGACCTCGCGGGCGATCTTGACGATCGTGCGGCGCAGGACCTCCGCGTACAGTTCGTAGGAGCCGGCCATGATTTCCGCCTGCACTTCCATGAAGCGGGCGAGGAACGGCCCCTCTTCGAAGCTGAAGCCGTCTTTGGCGGCCTCTTTCTTGCAGGCGTCGATGATCCCCTTCTCCCAATCGATCAGGGTGCCGTAGCAATCGGTGGTCACCCAGGTGATGCTTTTCAAGGCGGGGAGGGGCATAGGGCGCGGCATCTTATAGGCTGCCGGCCGCGCTCGGCAGGGGCGCCTCCTTCACATGGATCTTCTCGAGTATCAGGGCAAGCAGCTTTTCGCCGCGCACGGCATAGCCGTGCCGAGCGGCGAGGTCGCCTCCACCGTCGAGGACGCCGTCGCCGCCGCCGAGCGGATCGGCTACCCCTGCGCGATCAAGGCCCAGGTCCTGATCGGCGGCCGTGGCAAGGCGGGCGGGATCAAGATCGCCGCCGACAAACAGGAGGCTGAAGGGTACGCCGGCGCGATCCTCGGCATGGACATCACCGGGCCGCACGGCGAGGGACCCTTCAGGGTCGAGCAGGTCTGGGTCGAGGGTGGCTCGGACATCGCCGCCGAGTACTACGCCTCGGTGATCCTCGACCGCGGCGAGAAGAAGTTGCTGGCGATGGTCTCTGCCAAGGGCGGGATGGACATCGAGGCTGTCGCCGCGGAGGACCCGGCGGCGCTGGTCAAGGAGCACATCGACCCGACTCGGCCTTTTACGGCCGTCGAGGCGCGGCCGATCATCGATGCCGCCGGCCTCGCCGAGGACGTGCGCGACGATGCGGCCGAGGTGCTGGCGAAGCTCGCCGAGACCGCCCAGGGCGAGGACGCGACGCTGATCGAGGTCAACCCGCTGATCGTCACCGGCGACCGCGAGGTCGTCGCCCTCGACGCCAAGGTGACGATTGACGGCAACGCGCTCTACCGCCACGAAGGGCTGGCCGAGCTCGACGCTGAGTCGATCGACGACCCGCAGGAGGCGATGGCGCGGGAGAAGGGCCTCACCTACGTAAAGCTCGACGGCAACGTCGGCATCCTCGCCAACGGCGCCGGGCTCTGCATGTCGACCCTCGACGTCGTCGCCCAGGCGGGCGGCGCGCCGGCCAACTTCCTCGACGCGGGCGGTGGCTCGAAGGCGGACGCGATCGTCGACGCGCTGACCGTGATCACCTCCGACGAGAAGGTCACGGCGATCCTCTTCAACATCTTCGGCGGCATCACCCGCTGCGACGAGATCGCCAAGGGCATCGTCGAGGCCTCTGCGCAGCTCGATCTCGGGGTGCCGTTGGTCGTTCGCCTCGACGGCACCAACTCGGAGGAGGGGCTGGAGATCCTCGCCGCGGCGAGCCTGCCCAACCTGCACCAGGAGAAGACGATGCTCGGCGCCGCGCAGAAGGTCGTCGAGCTGGCTGGGGCGAGCGGCTGATGTCGATCGTCATCGACAAGGACACGAAGCTCGTCGTCTCCGGCCTGACCGGCCGCGAGGGCTCCTTCCACGGCCTGCGCAACAAGGCCTACGGCACGCACCTCGCCGCGGGCGTCACGCCCGGCAAGGGCGGCCAGGACGTCGAGGGGGTGCCGGTCTTCGACTCGATCCGCGAGGCGGTCGAGCAGGAGGGCGCCAACACCTCGATGATCTTCGTCCCCGCGCGCTTCGCCGCGCCGGCGATCGACGAGGCGATCGAGTCCGGAGTCGAGACGGTGATCGCGATCACCGAGGGGATTCCGGTGCTCGACATGCTGAAGACTTACTGGAAGGCGAAGGAGGCCGGTGTTCGCTTGATCGGCCCGAACTGCCCCGGCGTGCTCTCGCCGGGCAAGGCCAACGTCGGCATCATCCCCGCCCAGTTCTTCGACCCGGGCAAGATCGGTGTCGTCTCCAAGTCGGGCACGCTGACCTACCAGATCGGCAACGAGCTGAAACAGGCGGGCGAGGGCAACTCTTCGATCGTCGGCATCGGCGGCGACCCGATCATCGGCTCGGACTTCATCGACATCCTCAAGCTGTACGAGGCCGACCCGGAGACCGAGCTGATCGTGATGGTCGGCGAGATCGGCGGCGACGCCGAGGAGCGGGCGGCCGAGTTCATCGCCGCCGGGGTCTCCAAGCCGGTCGTCGCCTACATCGCCGGCTTCACCGCGCCCCCCGGCAAGCAGATGGGCCACGCCGGCGCGATCATCTCCGGCTCCTCGGGCACGGCGCAGGCGAAGAAGGACGCGCTCGAAGCGAAGGGCGTGCGGGTCGGCGAAAGCCCGACCGAGACGGCGCGGATCGCCGTCGAAGTGCTGCGCGGTTAGGTCTCGGCTTAGGGAGGGGTATGGGTGCCCCGACCGCCCGCTGGGTTTTTCGCCGGTAGCCCGGCGTCTCTCGTCGACTCCGTAGTGCGAAAAACGAGGACGCCGCGCACGGTCGGGGCACCCATACCCCTCCAGCTCGGAGCCCTACCGCGAGGAAGCTGGTTGATCCGGGCCGAGCATTGCTCTTAGCTGAGCGGTGATTCTCGGGGCTTCGGTTTCCAGTTGGCGGTGGGTTAGGTGGATGACTCTGTAGCCGGCTGCTTGCATGGCGGCGTCGCGAGCTCGGTCGCTCTCGAAGGCCGCGCGGTGGGCGTGGGTGGAGAAGCCGTCCAGCTCGACGACGAGGCGATGGCCAGGCCAGTAGGCGTCTACCTCGCGGTCGAGGATCATGACGTTGGTGAGGGGTTCTGGCAGATCGGCGAGATGGTCGCGCCAGAACTCGGCGAAGCGATCCTCCAAGGGAGAGCGGGTGGTGGCGGGTGCCGTCGCAGCGGCGATCAGGCGGCGCAGAGTGACGAGGCCCTTGCGCCTGCCCGCCCGTGCGCAAACCCGTTCCAACTCTGGCATTCGCAAGAGCTTCAACCGGTCGGCCTCCTCGAACGCTCGCCGCAGCCGCAGCTCGTCTACGACTTCCGCCAGGTCGAGCAGGGTCCGGGGCAGGGAAGTGACCGGGATCTCGGCCTCCACTGCCAGTTCGTCGTTGGCGACCCGAGATCGGTGCAGCAGAATCCTAGGTCTTCCAGCCCGCCCATGACGGCTTGTCACCTCGATTGGCGACCATCGAGGGCGCATCAACCCCCAGAGTGCCGCAGCGCTGCGATGGCTGAGCACAGCTCCGTCGCCATACGCGAGTACTGCGGCCATCCAATGTCCTCGCTGGCTCAGGCGTCGATGCCCGTGGGCGTAAACGCCACGATGCAGGGGATGCAGGCGACCGAGGCTGATCCATGCATCGATCGCACCGCCTCCCAGGCCAAGCGCTACAAGTTGCCGCCGCGCGACGACCCCATGCTGCCGCGTTGCGAGCGCGGCAAGCTCTCTTTCCCGTTGCGTGTGAGGTTGACCCTGTATGTCGGTGTCAAGCTCACACGCAACGAATCCCTCCCCCTCGTGGCCGCCAATTCGGAGGCGTTGCTAGTGTCGGGAACGATGGCTGGGGACACGATTTCATTCGCTCGCGGCGCGCCCAGCGCCGACATCCTGCCCAAGGATGCGGTGCGCGATGCTGCTGCCGTGGCCCTTGCCCAGGATTGGGAAAAGGCGCTCTCCTACGGCACCGGGATCGGCCATCCGGGGCTCTGCGAGTGGATCGCGGAGCGGCACGGGGGGCTCGACGCCGGCCAGGTGATGGTCGCCAACGGCTCTCTCGAGGCCGGGTGGATGCTCTTCGAGCACCTGCTCGAGCCTGGCGACCGAGTCGTGGTCGAGCAGCCGACCTACGACCGCACGCTCCTGATGTTGCAGCGCCTTGGAGTCGAGCTGGTGCCGGTGCCCTTGGAGGCAGACGGGCTGGACATCGGCGCCTTCGAAGCAGCACTAGATGACGGGCCGATCGTGCTCGCCCACGTCATCCCCAACTTCCACAATCCGGCTGGCTGCACCCTCTCAGCGGGGAAGCGGACGCGCCTGGTAGAGCTCGCCGCCGAGCACGGCTTCTGGATCTTCGAGGACGACCCCTACCGCGAGCTCCCCTTCGAGGGCGAGGCGTTGGAGTCGATGCTCTCGATCGACACCGCCGACCGCGTCGTCCACGCCTCGTCGTTTTCCAAGACGGTCAGCCCCGGAGTCCGGGTCGGCTACCTCGCCGGGCCCGGCGAGGTGATCGCGAAGCTGGCCAAGCGCGCCAACGAGACCTATATCTCACCCAACATGCTGGCCGAGTCGGTCGTCCTGGAGCTGTGCCGGTCGGGCGGTCTGGACTCGAATATCGAGTTCGTCAAGGGAGCGCTCCGCGATCGGTGCGACGCCCTGGTCGGGGCGCTGCGCGAGCAGCTCCCCGAGGCCGAGTTCGTCGTCCCCGAGGGCGGCTACTTCCTCTGGCTCGACCTCTCACCCGGCACCGACACGCCGACTCTGCTCGCCGAGGCCAAGGGCGAGGGCGTCGCCTTCGTCGCCGGCCCCGATTTCATGATCGAGGGAGGCGAGAGCAGCCTGCGCCTCTCCTTTGCCAGCGTGCCGCCGGAGCGGATTCCGGAGGGCATCGCCCGCATCGCCCGCGCTCTGGAGCGGGTCCGCGCCGGTTCTCCCGCCTAGCCCCCGCCCGCACCTCGCTGATCCGTTTCGCCGGCTGCCTCCGTAGTGGGGGAGAACCCCAACTGCGATCAGGAGGGCAGCATGGCTCCTCAGAATGAAGCGAATGCGCTCAGCCGCGTGGCGAAGGACCCGGTCTCACGGCGCAAGTTCCTCGCCCTGGGCGGTGGCTCTGCTGCCGCTGCCGCGTTCCTCGCCGCCTGCGGCAGCGATGACGACGAGATGACGACGATGATGGCCGGAAGCGGCGGCGGGGGCAGCACCGAAGCCGTGATCGAAGAAGAATTCGGCAAGGGCGACGTCGGCATCCTCAACTACGCGCTGACCCTCGAGTACCTGGAGACGGCCTTCTACGCCGATGTCGTCAAGAGCGGGCTCTTCAAGGGCTCCGACCTGGCGACGATCAGGAAATTCGGCAAAGAGGAGGCCGAACACGTCAGCGCTCTCACCGCCTTCGTCAAGAAACTCGGCGGCAAGCCGGCGCCGGCGCCGAAAACCGAATTCCCGCTGAAAAGCGCCAAGTCGGTGCTCGAACTGGCGGGAACCGTCGAGAACCTCGGCGCCGCCGCCTACCTGGGCCAGGCGGCGAACATCAAGAGCCCGGCGGTGCTGGCCCCGGCGCTCTCGATCCACAGCGTCGAGGGGCGCCACTCGGCCGCGCTGAACACCCTGCTGGGCAAGTCGATCACGCCGGACGGGGCGTTTGCCAAACCGGCCGACGCGGCGACCGTCCTCAAATCCGTCGAACCGTTCATCGTCGCCTGAGCCGGCGAGCGGACGCGAAAGGAGACCGCGATGCGAAACGAAGAACTGGCACAGCCGGGGCTCGCCGAAGTCCATGTCGATGCCGAGGGCGAGGATCTCTCGCGCAGCGAGGTGATCCTCAAAGGGGCGCTGGCCGCCGGCGCCGTTTACGGCGCCATGTCCGTAGCCCCGTTCGTCAGCCGGGCGCTGGCGATGTCGGGCGGCGGCGACGTCGGCATCCTCAACTTCGCCCTCACCCTCGAGTACCTGGAGTCGAGCTTCTACCGGGAAGCCAAGCGCCGGGCTGGGGCGAGCGGCGAGCTGAAGAGCCTGATCGACCTGGTCGGTCGTGACGAGGACGAACACGTCAAGGCGCTGACCGCGACGATCAAGAAGCTCGGGGGCAAGCCGGTGGCGGCGCCGAAATTCGACTTCCCCTACAGCAACACGGCGGAATTCCTCGAGCTGGCGCAGACCTTCGAGGACACCGGCGTCAGCGCCTACAACGGCGCCGCGCCGCAAATCAAGTCGAAGGAAGTCCTCGGCGCCGCCGGCTCGATCGTCCAGGTCGAGGCCCGGCACGCGGCGGCGATCCGCCTCCAGAACGAAGCCGAACCGTCGCCGGAGGCTTTCGACCCGACCCTGAGCAAGGCGCAGGTGCTGAAGGCGGTGGAACCCTTTATCCAATGAAGCCCGAGCGACTGGCCGACGAGGAGCTGATGCCGCTGATCGGCGGGAAGGACACCGGCGCCTTCGAGGTCTTCTACGACCGTCACGGCACCGCCGCCTACTCGCTTGCCTACAGGATCGTCGGTGAGCGGGCGGCGGCCGAGGACGTCACGCAGGAGGCCTTCGTCTCGATCTGGCGCAGCGGCGCTCGCTACGACCGGGCGCG
The DNA here is from genome assembly GCA_963718755.1 of uncultured Solirubrobacterales bacterium. Lineage (GTDB taxonomy): Bacteria > Actinomycetota > Thermoleophilia > Solirubrobacterales > 70-9 > VRUE01. Next base: position 1,047,532 of record OY970376.1, on the reverse strand, counting down.
GGGAAGCGTCCGCTCCTGGACGCTGGGGATCGTCCGCAACCGGGCAATCGACCTGCTGCGCAGCCGCTCGGGCAAAGCGCCGAGCCTGGGCTTCGACGACGAAGCGGCGCTCGAGCAGCGGGCCTCGGGTGACTCCACCGACGAGGAGGCGCTGCGGCGTGAGACCACGCGCGAGATCCGTGGCGCGCTTGGCGAGCTGCCCGGTGAGCAGTCGAAGGTGATCGAGCTGGCTTACTTCGGCGGCTTCAGCCAGTCGGAGATCGCCTCGATGCTCGGGGTTCCCCTGGGCACGGTGAAGGGACGGATGCGACTTGGCTTGGAGAAGATCCGGGGACGACTGGCGGAGGGGCTGGCATGAACGAGAGAGATCACCAAGGACACCGCGACGAGCTGGCCGCCTACCTGCTGGGTGCGCTGGAGCCAGGTGAGACGGCTGCGTTGGAGCAGCACCTCGCCGGCTGCGAGGAGTGCCGCACCGAGCTCGAGTGGCTGCGCCCAGCGGTGCAGACGCTGCCCGAGGCGGTCGAGCCCACTGACCCTCCGGCCAGGTTGCGGGCGCGGATCATGGGCGAGATCGAGGCCGACGCGAAGGCGAAGCGGCCGGCAAACGGCTTCGCCTGGAAGCGGCGCTCGCTCGGTCTGCGGCCACTCGCCGGCCTCGCCGTGGTCGCCCTGCTGGCGGCGGCGGTCGCCGGCTACGCGCTTCGCGACGGCGGCGAGGGCGGATCGGACGCGACCACCGTTGCGGTCGGGAAGCCTCCCGCGGTGACGGCGAAGATGATCAGCGAAGGCGACAGCGGCACGCTGCGGCTCGCCAACTTGCACCAGCTGCCCGCTGACGAGGTCCTGCAGGCGTGGGTTCAGCGCGGCGAGCGGGTCGAATCGGCGACGACGCTGTTCGTGCCCAATCCCGACGGCACGGCAACCGCGGTGATCGACGACATGGAGGGGGTCGACGCGGTGATGGTCACCGCCGAGCCGCGCGGCGGCAGCGAGCAGCCGACCAGCGAGCCGATCGTCGCGGTATCGATTCCCAGCTGATTCTCAGCGGCCGTAGCGGTCGCTGGAGAGCACCAGCTGCTCCGGGATTGCCGCTCGTGGCGGCGGCGCCGGGTCGGCGCGGACCGAGACCGTCTCGGCGACGCTGCGCGAGACTGTGTGGGTGCCGTCGGCGGAGGCGATCGTGATGCCCTCCTCGTCGGAGGCCTCGACCGTCCCCTCCAGCCCCGGCTCGAGGCCGGCCGCTTTGAGGTAGTGCAGGAGCTCCTCGGCCTCGTTCTCGAAGCGCAGCACATGGACCTTGGCGCCGACCTCGACGTCGGCCAGCAGTGAGCCGGTCTCGCGCACGCCCTCGACGATCGGGTGCCCGTGCGGACAGGTCGTCGCGTCGCCGATCGCGGCGCGCATCCGCTCCTCCAGCACCGGCGACATCGCGTGCTCGATCCGCTCCGCCTCCTCGTGCACCTCGTCCCAGGGGATGCCGAGGACGTCGGTGAGGAAGCGCTCGATCATGCGATGGCGGCGGACGATGTGGCTGGCGTGCTCGCGCCCGGAGGCGGTGAAGGTGAGTGATTTGTCGGGATTGCGCTCGACGTAGCCGTCGCCGACGAGGCGGCCGACCATCTCGTGCACGGTGGGGGAGAGAGCTGCATCGCGCGGGCGATGTTGGCGCCGGTCATCGGCAGCCCGGCCTCCTCCAGCCAGAACATGATCTCCAGGTACTCCTGCTCGGCGACGGTCGCGTCACTCATCGGCTCGATACTAGCTGGCCCGGGGTGGGGCTCAGCGGCGCTCGATCAGCGTCGAAACGATCGCCTCGTAGAAGCCATCACCCATCGCCCCCTCGGTGACGGTGGCGTTGTCCCAGGCGCCGAGCGCGGCGCGCAGGGCCGGGTCGCGCAGGGGGCCGTTGGCGACGACGAAGAAGCGGCCGACCGCGGCGGCGACCTCGAGGTCCTCGATCGAGTCGCCGACGGCGATGCACTCCGCCGGGTCGAAGCCGCGGGCCCGCGCGTGGGCGGCGACGGCGTTCGCCTTGCTGACGATCTGCGGCACCAGGTGGTAGGCGTGGGTGGGCCCTTCGATGACCGGCATCTCACGCCCGATCGCGCCGTTGTCGAGCAGGCGCAGGTCGTCGTGACCATCGGCGGCTAGCAGCTCGTTGGCCTCATCGACGTCGACCTTGCCGCGGAAGAGGTGGGAGAGGACGCGGCCGTGGTGCCAGGGGGCGTGGTACTCCAGCCGCCCCTCGAAGTGCTCGAAGAGCCGCTTGGGGATGCCCCGCCGCTCTATCTTCTCGTAGACGGTCCCCTCCTCGTCGGGGACGAGGCCGCCGGTCAGCAGCGTCGTCTCGCCGTCGATCACGAAGGCGCAGCCGGCCTCGTAGATGTAGGAGGTCTGGCCCATCAGGCGGGCGGCCTCGTGGACCTGGGGCTCGCGGCGGCCGGACATGATCACGACCTCGACCCCGGCCCGGTGGCAGGCCTCGAGGCCGCGCGACTGGGCCAGCGAGAAGCCGCCCTCGGCGTCACGGTAGAGCGAAGCTCCCTGTCCAAGCAGGGTGCCGTCGAGATCGGTGTAGACGCATCGCAGGGCCATGGTGCGGTCGCTACGGTAGCGCCGTGAGCGCGGAGCGACCGATGCGTCGAAATCTGACCCCTCGCGAGGGAGCGGAGCGCGATCCAGTTGTTCCATCCTGGAAGCTCGCCGATCGGACCCTCGACCTCGCCCAGCCGATCGCCGCCGGGATCGTCAACGTCACCGCCGACTCGATGTTCGAGGGGGCGCGGAGCGTCACCCCCGCGGGGGCGATTGCAGACGGGCAAAGGCTGATTGAGGAGGGCTTCGAGATGCTCGACGTCGGCGCCGTGGCGGCGCGCAGCGGACCGCCGGTTGGCGCCGAGGAAGAGGCCGCGGCGCTGGTCCCGGCGATCGAAGGGCTGGCCGCCTCGGGGGTGCCGATCTCCGCCGACACCTTCTCGGTCGAGGTGGCGCGGCGCGCGCTGGCGGCGGGGGCGGTTGCCGTCAACGACATCTCCGGTGGCTCGGAGGAGATGTTCGAACTGGTGGCGGAGACGGGGTGCGGTTACGTGCTGATGCACATCGAGGGGCCGCCGCGTGTCGATCGGCCACCGCGTTCATACGGCGACATAGTCGAGCACCTGAAGTCGTGGTTCGGGGGGAGAGTCGAGCTGGCCTCGCGACTTGGAGTGGCCGAGGAGCAGATCGCGATCGATCCCGGACTCGACTTCGACCTGAGCGCCGAGCAGGACCTGGAGATCCTGCGGCGGCTGCGTGAGCTGGGGGCGCTCGGGTTGCCGCTCTATGTGTCTCTCTCGCGCAAGGACTTCATCGGCGCGGTACTCGGCGGCAGCTGGGAGGAGCGCCTGCCGGCAGGCGAGCGCGAGTGGGGCACTGTTGCTGCGGCGGCGCTCGCCGTGCGCGAGGGAGCGGACATCCTCCGTATCCATGATCGTTCGACCTTGCAGGCGGTGAAGGTCTCTGGCGCAATCCGGAGGTTGCCAGGCAAGGACGCAGGGAGACTGGCAAGGGGAGCGCACAGTTAGTGCGTGACCCGCAGACAGTCGAGCGAGGACACAGCCTGGCGGCCTCCGGGTTCGCCAGATGGTCTATTGCGATCGACCCCGCGCGGCGAGACGGCCGCATCGTCGCCGAAAGCAGCGAGCCGGAGCGCAAGGCCAAGCCGGTGGCGATGCCGCGTTCGCTCGACCCGGGCCTGGTCGAGGCGCTGGGCAGGGTCGGCATCAAGCGCCTCTACTCGCATCAGCGCGATGCGCTGAAAGCAGCCGCCGCCTCCAACCTGGTGATCACCAGCGGCACCGCATCGGGCAAGAGCCTCGCTTTCAACCTGCCAGTACTCAACGGCATCGCCGCCGATCCGAAGCGCCGGGCGCTCTACCTCTACCCAACCAAGGCCTTGGCGCAGGACCAGGCACGCAAGCTGGCGACGCTGCGCCCGCCCGGTCTGCGCGAGGCGATCTACGATGGCGACACGCCGCGCGAGGAGCGGCCCTCGATCCGCCGCCGCAACAACCTCGTCCTCACCAACCCGGACATGCTCCACGTCGGTCTGCTGCCCAACCACAAGAGCTGGGGGGACTTCCTCGCCAACCTCGGCTGGGTCGTGGTCGACGAGGCGCACACCTACCGCGGCGTCTTCGGCTCCCACGTCGCCAACGTGCTGCGCCGGCTGCGCCGGCTGGCGCGCGCCTACGGCGCCGAGCCGCGCTTCCTGCTCGCCTCGGCGACGATCGCCAACCCGGTCGAACTCGCCGAGCGCCTCGTCGGCGAGCCCTTCGAGCTGATCGACGACGACGGCGCCCCGCGCAGCGGCCGCGAGATCGCGATGTGGAACCCGCCGCTGATCGACAAGGCGAGCGGCACGCGGCGCTCGGCCCTCTCCGAGTCGGCGGACCTCTTGGCCGAGCTGGTCACCCAGGGGGTGCGGACGATCTGCTTCCTCAAAAGCCGGCGCGGGATCGAGCTGATCCAGCGCTTCACCAAGGAGGCGCTGGAGCGGCGCGGCAAGCCCGAGCTGGCGGCCCGGATCGCCCCCTATCGCGGCGGCTACACGCCGCAGCAGCGGCGCGAGATCGAGGCCAAGCTCACCGGGGGCGAGCTGCTCGCCGTCGTCGCCACCGACGCGCTCGAGCTCGGCATCGACATCGGCGAGCTCGACGCGGCGATCTGCGTCACCTTCCCCGGTACCGTCGCCAGCCTGCGCCAGATGTGGGGCCGCGCCGGGCGAGAGCGGCGTGGGCTCGCGGTCTACGTCGCCGGCGCCGACGCTCTCGACCAGTTCTTCTGCCGCCACCCCGACGAGTTCGTCGGCCGCCCTGTCGAGGCGGCGATCCTCGACCACGAGAGCGAGCAGATCGCCTCCCGCCACATGGTCGCCGCCGCCTACGAGCTGCCGCTGAGCGAGGAGGACGACAAGGTCTTCGGCGATGGCTGGCGCGAGCGGGCCGAGCGGCTCGCCTCGGCCGGCCAGCTGCGCCGCACCGGCGGGCGGCTGGTGCCGCGCGGCAGCGAGTTCGTCGCGGCGAAGATCCCGCTGCGCTCGGCCTCGGCCGACTCCGTCGCGGTGATCGAGCGCGACTCGGGCGAGATGCTCGGCCTGGTCGAGTCCGAGCGCGCCTTCACCACGGTCCACCCCGGCGCCGTCTACCTGCACCTGGGGCGCTCGTATGAGGTCGAGCAGCTCGACATCGAGGGGCGGCGGGCGATCGTCTCCCGCTTCGACGGCGACTGGTACACGCGGCCGAAAAAGGAGACCGAGATCTACATCGAGCGGGTGCGCGAGCAGCGCACGACCTCGGGGGTCGAGCTGCATTTCGGCGAAGTCTCGGTCAGCGAGCAGGTGATCGCCTTCCAGCGGGTCTCGATCTCCGAGCAGGAGCCGATCGACATCGTCGCCCTCGAGCTGCCCGAGCAGCACTTCGTCACCCAGGCGCTCTGGTACGTCCTGCCCGAGGGGGTCAGCGGCGCGCTGCCGCCCGACGTCCTGCTCGGCGCCCTGCACGCCACCGAGCACGGCCAGATCGCGGTGTTGCCGCTGATCGCGATGTGCGACCGCTGGGACATCGGCGGCCTCTCGACCAACGTCCACTTCCAGACCGGCCGCCCGACGATCTTCATCTACGACGGCCACCCCGGCGGGGTCGGGATCACGCTGCGCGGCTACGAGCAGTTCGAGCGCCTGCTCGGCGACGCCGAGCGCCTGATCGGCGAGTGCCCCTGCGAGTCCGGCTGCCCCTCCTGCGTGCAGAGCCCCAAGTGCGGCAACCTCAACGAACCGCTGCACAAGGCCGGTGCCCTGGAGCTGATGCGGACGATGCAGGGCGCCGGCGGGCGATGAGCGAGCGGTAACCGATCAGCCGTGGCTAATACGGCGTGGTCAGCAGCTGGTCCGCCGGCGCGAAGTCGTCCCGCAGCACCTCCGCGCCGCTTGCCAGCGAGTCGACCGCGGCCCTCGTGTAGGTGATCGCGCCCTTGGCCACCGACCCGGTCGCCGGCGGCAGGGGCCGATCGGAGGCCAGGAAGACCAGGTTGCCCCCGTACAGGGCGCCCTGTACGTCCTGACGGGAGACGAGCCGGATGCCGGGAAAGACGCCGCGCAGCGTGGCCGCGGCTGCGCTTGCAAGGTCGAGTGGCTGGAAGTCGATCACGTTGATCGCGTAGAGGCCACCCGGCTTGAGGACACGCCGCACTTCCTCGGTCCACTCGGTGGTGGTGAGGTGCCACGGCACCGAGTCGTTGCTGAACGCGTCGCCGACCACGACGTCGACGCTGTCGCTCTCGACGTCGAGGATGCTGACGCGGGCGTCGCCGACGGTGACCTGAAGCGCGGGCGACGTGCGCAGGCCGAGGCGCTCCTCGACGAAATCGACCAGTTCGCCGTCGACCTCCAGAACATGTGCGTGCGAGCCAGGCCGCGTCGCGAGGAGCCAACGCGGGAGGGTGAAGCCCCCGCCGCCGACGAAGAGCACGTCGAGTGGCTTTCCGGCGGGGTTGGTCGCGTCGATCCCGTCGGCGATCCAGCGCGTGTAGGCGAATTCGAGGTAGGTGGGATCGCTGAGGTCGACGTATGAGTGGCGGCCGTCGTCGAGCATGAGGCTGTAGCTCGCCGGTCGCGCCTGATCGGCTTCGAGGCTCACGCAGTGGTACCTGGTCTCGCTGTCGCAGGGTGAACTGGAGGTGGCGGAAAGGCCGCTCAGCAGCAGTGCCGCAAGCGCAACGCCGGCTACCGCGGTCGGCGGCAGGAGGCGAGCGGCGACGCCGAGGACGATTCCTCCAACGGTCAGCGTCAGGCCGATTAAAAGCACGGTGAGGCCGACCGGAAGCAGCGGCACGAGCAGGAAGCCGGTGCCGAAAGTTCCGACCAGCGCCCCCGCGGTGGCCCAGCCGGAGAGCCGTCCGACGATCGTGCCGCTGGCGCGCAGGTCGTGCAGCTGCAGGTGGGCGACGGCCGGGGAGACCGCGCTGAGCACGGCAGCTGCCGGGACAAGTGCGAGCAGCGTGATGCCGAGCGCGGCAAGGTCGCCGTCTCCGCGCGCGCCGGGACCGAGCCAGCGCACGACGGGAACGGTCAGCAGCGTCAACAGGCCACCTGCGATCAGCAGGCCGACGATCAGCCGGCGGGTATCGGTGCGATCCGCGAAGTAGCCGCCGAGCGCCGCGCCCACCGCGATCCCGCCGAGCGCCGCGCCGATGATCGCGGTCGTCGTCTCCAGGGTGAGGCCGACGTATGGGGCCAGCAGCCGCACGGCGAGGATCTCCAGCATGAGGACCGCGCCGGCCGCGACGAAGACCAGGGCCGCAGCGAGCGGGGGCGGCAGGGCCTTCGGGAGTGAGGAATCATCCGCCGTGGGCGCGTCAGCTGCCGGCTCGACGGGCTTGGCCATGACGCATACTAAACAGAACCTGATTACCGTCGGCGTGGCTTTACGACCAGAGTTCGCGCAGGGCAAGGATCGCGAAGGCGTGGGACCAGGCGAGGGGGGTGGTCGAGGCGGGGAGGCCGGTCTCGGCATCGACACGCTCGGGCAGCAGGCCGAGCGGGGTGGAGGCACGGCGCAGGTCGGCGATCAGGCGCAGGGCGGCTCGGCGCTCGCCGAGGCCGGCGAGCGCCCATGCGCTCCACGCGGTCGGCGCCGTCCACGGATCCTCGCCACCGTGCCAGTTCTGTGAGGGAACGATTCCGAAGCGGCTCTCACTTTCAGCCGTGAGCTGCAGCAGGGTACGCCGCGCCGCTGGGCGAAGGGCTGGGTGGGGGAAAGGCCGTACCGCCCATGCCGCGACCGAGTCCAGGCCCGAGCCCGGGTCACCCTCCCCGCGCACAAGGCCGTCGCGAGTGCCGAACACTCGGCTGAGTTGTTCGGCGCCCAGGGCTGAGGAGGCGATCGCGTTGCCGAGGTAGTCGCCGGTCTCACCCTCCTGGTAGTCGGCTCGCCCCCGCCAGTCGAAGCGGGGGCCGTATCGAAGCCCTGCGGTCCGCGCCGCTGCCGCGACCCAGCCGCTCGCGTCGCCTTGTGCCTCGCGACCGGGAATCGGGGCACCCGTCCCATCGAACCGTGCCGCGGCGGCGAGGTCCAAACCGAGGAGGAAGTGCGCGATCCGCCGCGCCTCCGATCCGTATCCGGCCGCGGCGAGGGCCAGCGCCACCGCGGCGGCGTCGCGCGGCCAAACGTAAGCCCAGCCCTCGCGGGCGCCTGCCGCAACGGCACCGGTGCGGCGGTCGGTCAGCGCTCGCAGTACCAGCAGCGAGCGCCGGTACATCGCTCGCGCCCACCGTGGTGCCCGGCCGTCCAGCCCTCGCGCGCGCGCAAGCCAGCGCCGGTCGGCGCCGACCGTGTCCGGTCCGCCGGTCCGCCGGATCACGACGACCTTCTCATCCCCGAACCAGGCGACCGTGCGCAGCACGTTGCTGCCCGGCAGGTAGCGCTGCTCGACCGAGTCAGCACACCAGAGCGGCAGCGACGTCCCGTCCCGGAGCCGCCCCCGGGCGACGATCGCTTCGCCTGGCGACACGGTCCCCGCAACCTGCCGCTCCGCCGAAACGGCCACCGCCGCGCGCCCCACCGGCCCCGGCGCCCGCAGGTCGACGACGTTGCCATAGGCATCGACAGCCGCGGTCCGGCCACCGCTGCCGACCACAGCGACGCCCAGGAACGGCGGCGGCAGCCCGGGCAGCCCGGCCGGAGTTCGCGGGTCGCCCCGGTGCCCGCCCGAGAGCGCCAGGAGCGCAAGCACGCCCGCCCCAAGCACGATTCCTGCACGGGCCCAAGCCATGGGCCAATCCAAGCAGCCCGATCCCGCCCCGGTCGCTAGCCTTCCGCAGGCGCGGCCACCGGCCAGTGCAAGCTACGGCGAGGTAGCTCAGTTGGTAGAGCACACGACTGAAAATCGTGGTGTCGTGGGTTCGATTCCCACCCTCGCCATTTCTTCGTGAACTCAGTAGGCCCAGTCGCTGACGTCAGTTACGGCAACTCGCCGGCCGGGTGACTTCAGCGCCAGTCGGACCAGCTCTCAGGCCAAGTCCCCTCGCATGATCGGGATGTTGAGTCGCATCAGCCGTAGGCGCAGCGCCGATCTGTTGCGGACTTCGCGGATCAGCGCGGCTGCGTCGACGGCTTCGGGCTGACGGGCCCGGAAGGCGGCGGCGCGCCTCAGCAGCTCGGTTAGGTCGGCGGCGTCGGTTGGGGCCGCCAGGCCGGCGCTTGTCAGGGCCTCGCGGACGACCTCGCTCTTGGTCGTGCCATAGCGCTGCGCCCGAACGTCGATGCCCCTTGCGAGGTCGTCCGAGAGCCTGACGCAGAGCCGGCGGGGCATGCGGAGAATCGTAGGGCGACGGGATCGCCGACGACTCTTGGCCCGAGACAGTTAGGTGGCAGACGTTAAAATGGCTGCCTTATGACTGCCAAGGAGATGGTTCTGGAGCATGCCCGCGACTGGACGGAGGAGCAGGCTGAATTTGCCCTGTTGGCTGCCGAGGGCAGCCGGGTCGCCGAGCGGGAGACCCAGCTCAGCGAGCACCGTGCCCTGATGGAGCGCGCCGCCGCCTTTCGGGCCCGTCAGCCCGAGGCCATCGACGCGGCGGCGGCGATACGCGAAGCTCGCGAAGAGCTGGGGCGACGCAGCTCATAGCCTCCGACGTCGTCATCGACTCCAACCTCATGCTCGCGCTCATCCGGCGCGAGTCCCATGCCGAGACCGTGACCGGCCTGTTCGACCGCTGGAAGGTGGAGGGCGCCACGCCGCACTCGCCGCTGCTGGCCCAGTACGAGATAGCCACCGTGCTGACGCGAGACCGCATGCGGGGAAAGGCGTCCAGGGAGGACACCGAGGAAGCCCTGGCGATCGTCGCGGCGCTGGGCGTGCGCTATCACCCGATGGCCGACAGCGCCCGGGCCGTCGAGATCGCGGTGGATCTGGAACGACACGATGCCTACGACACTCCCTACCTGGCGCTGGCCGAGCGGCTGGACACCGAACTGTGGACGCTCGACGGCCCGCTTGCCCGCAACGCCGGCGGTCGCGGCTATCGCGTCAAACTGATCGATTGATGCTGATCGACGGGACACCGCTGGAGGCGCCGGCCGCGCCGTTGCACGATCTGCTGGCCGCCGGGTTGGCGGCCTCGCCGGAGGAGGACGCGATGGTCTCCGCCGAAGAGCGGGTCATGTGGCGGCAGTTGGAGGACGCGAGCCTGCGCCTTGCCGGCGGGTACCTGTCTCTCGGCCTGGCACCCGGCGACCGGATCGCCTCGCTGATGCCCAACCGCATCGGGCTGGCGATCCACTACCTCGCCTGCTTCAAGGCGGGCCTGGTCGCCACGCCGCTCAACTACCGCTACACCTTCCGCGAGATCGACCATGCGCTCGAGTTGAGCGGAGCGGCGGCGTTGCTCGCCCACGAGGAGCGGGGCGAGGACCTGGCTGCCAGCACGCTCGTCGGCGCGCTGCCGCGCGGGGTCATCTCCTACGGCGGCTCTGGGCTGCCGGCGGAGAGCCGGTTCGAGTCGCTGCTGGAGAGCGAGCCGGCGGACGGCCTGACCTCGCCCGAGCCATCGGACCCGGCGGCGATCTTCTTCACCTCGGGCAGCACCGGCCCGGCCAAGGGGGTCACCCACAGCCACGAGACCCTGCGCTGGATGATGGCCAGCGCGATCTCGGCCTTCGACCTGAGCGCCGAGGACGTCTTCCTGCCCGGCTCCTCGATGTCGCACGTCGGCTCCTTCCTCTGGACCCTGAGCACGCTCTCCGTCGGCGGCCGGGTGATCGTCGCCCGCAGCTACGACGCCCACGAGTTGCTGCCGCTGCTGCGCGAGCACGAGCCGACGGTTCTGGCGATGATCCCGGCGGCGCTGGCGGCGCTGATACGCGACCACGACTTGACGCATGACGACTTCGCCTCGCTGCGGATCTGCCGGGCCGGAGCCGACAAGGTCTCGACCGAGTTGCTGACCGAGTTCGCCGCCCTGGCCGGCTTCCCGATCGACGAGGGCTACGGCATGACCGAGGTTGGGCTGGCCACCCTCAACCCACCGTCGGGCCCGATCAAGCAAGGCTCGATCGGGCCGCCGATCGGCGGCTTCAGCGTCGCGATCCGCGACGAGGCGGGTGAGCCGGTGGAGGAGCCGGGGACGGTCGGTCGGGTCTGGCTCAAGACGCGCAGCCGCATGGTCGGCTACTGGCAGGCCCCCGAGGCGACCGCGGAGATCTTGCGCGAGGGGTGGCTCGATTCCGGCGACCTCGCCCGTGCCGACGAGGACGGCTACCTCTGGTTCTTCGGCCGCAAGAAGCAGGTCATCGTCCACGACGGCTCCAACATCAGCCCGCTCGAGGTCGAGGGGGCGCTGATGGAGCATCCCGCTGTCGCGCTCGCCGGCGTCGTCGGGGTGCACGACACGGTCCACGGTGAGAACGTGCGCGCCTACGTCACCCTTCGGCCCGGTGCCGAGCGCCCCTCGAGCGCCGACCTGATCGTCTTCTGCCGCGACCGCGTCGGCTACAAGGCGCCGGAGGAGGTCGTCGTCCTCGACGAGATGCCGCTCAACCCGACCGGCAAGATCGACCGGGTCGGCCTGAAGAAGATGGCGGAGGACCACCTCCACCCGCATGGCCTCTCCTGACGCCTTCGGCATGGACGGGGCGGGCTACGAGCTGAACCCGATTGGCAGGGTCGAGTCGCCGTTGACCGACCCGGCCGCCGCGCCCAAGCAAGGGAACGAGGGAGCACCCGAGGCATCGATCGTCTTCGAGCGGGACGTGATTGAGGCGCTCGCCGGCATCCGGGCGGGCGACGAGGTGCTCGTGTTCACCTGGCTCGACCGCTCCGACCGCAGCGTCCTGCAGGTCCATCCGCGTGACGATCCCGCGAATCCGGTTCAAGGCGTCTTCAACACCCGCTCCCAGGACCGGCCGAACCCGATTGGTCTGCACCCGGTGACGGTGCTCTCTCTCGACGGGGCGACGATGCGGGTGCGCGACCTGGAGGCCGTGGACGGCACGCCTGTCCTCGACGTCAAGCCCCTGCTTTGAGCGCTGCGTCGAGCGCGCCGGAGATCAGGTCCGGCCGTTCGATCTGCGGGTAGTGGGCGACGTCGGGGAGCTCGATCGTCGGCACGCCGGGGCGCAGCGCCTGGAGGCCGCGGAGGACCTCGGTGCGGGCGACGGGATCCTGCAGGCCCCAGGCCAGGGTCAGCGGCTTGGGCCAGTCGCGGATGGCGCCGTGCCAGCGTTCGGTAAAGCGTTCGCGCTCGGCCATGTAGTTGATCGTCAGGTGGGCGATGCGCTGGCCGCCGTCGTGGGCGATCAGCGCCCACTGGTCCGCCGCTTCCTCGGCGCTGAGCGGGTGCTCGGGGGAGAAGACGCGGGAGAACTGGGCGCGGAAGCTGCGCTCGCTGGTCAGGCGGGCGAAGAGCGCCCCGAGCCCGCTGCGCAGCAGCTTCTGGCCCAGGGTCGGTTGCGCGAGGTGAAGCAGCATGCTGCCGTTGAAGAGCAGCGCCCCGCTGATGTCGATCGCCAGCTCGCCGCGCAGGTCGCGCGCCATCAGCTCGGTGGCGACAGAAGTGCCCATGTCGTGGCCGATCAGGAAGACCGGTGGCGAACCTGCACGCCGCACCAACTCCTCCGCCGCATCGGCCTGCCAGGCGAGCGTGTAGAGGTGGTCGCGGGGCTTCTCGGAGAGGCCGAAGCCGAGGAAGTCGAAGGCCAGGCTCGGCTCGCCCGCCGGGCGCAGCTCCAAGAGCGGCCGCCAGTCGTAGGAGCTGGAGGGAAAGCCGTGCAGGAAGAGCAGCAGGGGGGACTCGGCGTCGCCCCCGCCGCGGCGGCGGACGAACAGCGTTCGGCCGTCGACCTCCTCGACGGCGCCTTCGTTGCGCCAGCGCTGCACTCGCTCGGGCAGCATCTACTCGCCGGCGAGGAAGCCGTCGGGCTCCTCGACCACGCCGTTGACCAGCTCACCGATGCCCTCGATCTCGACCCGCACCGTGTCGCCGACGTGGAGCAGGTTGTCGCGGACCGGCTGGCGGCCGAGGCCGACCCCGGCGGGGGTGCCGGTGGCGATCACGTCGCCGGGCTCGAGCGTGAACGCTTCCGAGAGGTGGGCGACCTGCTGGAAGCAGTCGAAGACCATCTGGCTGGTGCGGGCGTCCTGACGCTCCTCGTCGTTGACGTAACAGCGGATCGCGAGGTCGTTGGGATCGCCCAGCTCCTCGGCGGTCACCAGCCACGGCCCGAGCGGGCCGTGGGTGTCGAACGACTTGCCGATCGTCATCGTCTGCGCCCGTCCCTGCCAGTCGCGCACGCTGACGTCGTTGGCGCAGGTGTAGCCGGCGATCACGGCGGGCGCCTCCTCGACCGAGACGTGGCGGCAGCGCCTGCCGATCACGAGCGCCAGCTCGGCCTCGTAGTCGAGGAAGGTCGAGACCTTCGGCATGTGGACGTCGGCGCCGGGGCCGACCACGCAGCTCACCTGCTTGTTGAAGAAGACCGGCACCTCGGGCGCCTCCATGCCCATCTCCTCGATGTGGTCGCGGTAGTTGAGCGCGATCGCCAGGTACTTGCGGGGGGAGGCGGGGGCCAGCAGCTCGACATCGGCCAACGCCAGGCGCGGCGCCGCCTCGGCCAGCTCCGCCAGCCGCTGTTGACCAACCTCGTCCAGCGCTGCCGCCGGTTCGGCTGGGGCCTCGGCCGAGGAGAGGTCGGCGACCTCCTCGCCAACGACCACTCCGAGCGCCGCATCGCCGCTCGCGCCTGCGAAGCGGCAGAGCCTCATCGCGTCGAGACCCCCTCTGCCCGCCGCGCTTCCCGCACCAGCCACCAGTCGACGACGTAGCCGCCGAAGGGGACGACGGCGCCGACCAGGATCCAGAAGGTCGTCTTCGCCGACCAGCCGGCGTCGGATCGCAGGTTGAGGGCGACGATCACGTAGAGGATGAAGAGGCCCCCGTGGATCGGTCCGAGGATCTGCACCCCCAGCTCGCTGCCGCCGGTTCGTTTGACGTAGGAGGCGATCAGGAGGGCGATGAAGCTGGTTGCCTCGGTCAGCGCGATGTACCGCATGGCCTTCACGGCCGGGAACCTTATTCGAGCTCGTCGACCAGCTCCGCTACCCGCCGCTCGATCTCATCGCGGGTGGCGCGGACCTCGGCGAGCGGGCGGCCCTTGGGGTCGGGCAGCTCCCAGTCGAGGTAGCGCTTGCCGGGGATGTAGGGGCATTCGTCGCCACAGCCCATCGTCACGACCACGTCGGCCCACTCGGCGTCGGCGCGCTCGAGCTTGTGCGGGACACGGCCGGCGAGATCGATGCCCAGCTCTGCCATAGCCTCGACCACCTCGGGATGGACGCGGTCGCCCGGCGTCGTGCCGGCGGAGCGCGCCTGGTGGGCGCCGGCGGCAGCGCGGGCGAAGAGCGCCTCGCTGATCTGCGAGCGGCCCGCGTTGTGGAGGCAGACGAAGAGGACGTTGGCCATCAGGCGCGCTCCGTCCGCGGCTCGGGTTGCGGCAGGTGCTCGCCGCGGACGAGCTGGTAGGCGAGGGCACCGATCGCGGCGCCGAGGACCGGCGCGGCGATGTAGATCCAGATCTCGTGCAGCTCGCCCGAGACCAGGCCGGGTCCGAGCGAGCGAGCGGGGTTCATCGAGGCGCCGGTGATCGGGCCGCCAAAGAGGGCGTCGAGGCCGACGGTGCCGCCAATCGCGATCGCCGCCCCGGCGCCTACAGCGCGGGCGTCGGTCGCCACGGCCATGATCACGAACATCAGGAAGGCGGTGAGGACGACCTCGTAGGCGAAGGCGCTGCCCGCACCGACGCTCGGCACGGTGGCCCCCAGCGAGGCCGGCTCGCTGGGCCAGACCGCAAGAAGCAATGCCGCAGCGCCGAGCGCGCCGAGCAACTGCGCGGCGACGTAGGCGACCGCCTCGCGGGCGGGGAAGTGGCGGGTGAGGGCAAAGGCGAGGGTCACCGCCGGATTGAGGTGGGCGCCCGAGAGGTGGCCGGTGGCGTAGACCATCGCCATGATCACGAGTCCGAAGACGAGCGAGACGCCGACGGCGCCGAGCACGCCTTGGTGGACGGCGTCGGTGACGATCGCGCCGCAGCCGGCGAAGACCAGGGCGAAGGCCCCAATCGCCTCCGCGGCGGAGCGGCGCAGGAGGTCCGGCCGCTCGTCCATACCCTCAGCAGCAGGCGGCGGGCTCGCCGTCCCCGGCTGGGACCGCGACCCGCTCGGGGACCGAGAAGACCTCCCGCACAGAGTCGAGCGCGCCGGGGACGAGGCTGAAGTAGCTGTAGGTGCCGCGCGTCTCACGGACGGCGATCCCGGCATCGACCAGTTGCTTGAGGTGGTGGCTGACGGTGCCCTGCGAGAGCCCGAGCAGCGGTTGCACCTCGCAGACGCAGACAGGCTCGCCGGCTGCCCGCAACAGGAGGTTGACGATGCGCAGGCGGTGCCTGTCGGCAAGCGCCTTGATCACGGCCTCCAGCTCCGTCGCGCCCTCGTCGGAGAGCGACGATCCGGCGAGCGGAGTGCAGCACTCGATCACTGGGAGTTCGGCAGCGGGCATCGGCGCGACGGTATCACATTCATTGATGAACTTCGATGAAGGTGTGGAACTACGATCCTCGCCGTGAATCTGACTCAATTCGACCTCCGCCGCCTGGCGGCGATATACGCCGGCGGTGTCCTCGGGGCGCTGGCCCGGGGATTGCTCTGGAGCCCTTGGCGACTTACCCCCCGAAAAGCGCGGGTAAGTCGCCAGTGGGGCCCCCGTGAGCGCGCCGGCCTGGGTCGCGGTCGGCCCGCTCGGCGGCTCCGCCGCCGCGGCCCGCTTCCTGATCGACGCCGCCGTCCCCTCCCGCACCGGCCACCCCTTCCCGCTCGGCATCCTCGCGATCAACATCGGCGGAGCGCTGGCCCTGGGCCTGGTCGCCGCCGCGGCGCTGGAAGGCCAGGCGCTGGTGATCGTCACCGGCGGCGGCATCGGCTCCTTCACCACCTTCTCCACCTGGATGCTGGACTCGCATCGTCTCGCCGCAGCCGGCCACAGCCACCTCGTCTGGCTCAACATCGGCCTCTCGCTGCTCGCCGGTTTCGCCGCCGTTGCCCTGGGCAACTGGCTCGGCGGGCTGCTCTGAGCCGGCACGGAAAGGTCGCGTCTGCGCCGTCCGCCACTCGCTCTAACTTGGCAATGGATGGATCAGCTCGACCCAACCATGTTCCAGGAGGCACTGATCGAGACCTCCGGCGGCTCGCTCGCCGAAGCCCCTGAAGCACCTCCGGTCAGGGTCTGCCTGCGCGAGCTCGAGGACGGCCAGCGGGTGAAGGGTGTCTACGCGGTTCGCCAGCGCGAGCTGCGGCGCAAGCGAAACGGCGAGCCCTGGCTGCGACTGGTGCTGGGCGACGCCAGCGGCAGTGCCGAGGCCGTGGCCTGGGAGGACGCCGAGGAGCTCTACGCCCTCGCCGCGCCCGGGACCGCGGTCGAGGTCGGCGGCGTCTTCGAGCAGAGTGAGCGCTGGGGGGCGAAGATCAAGCTCTCGAGCCTGCGCGAGGCGACGCCGGACGCCTATGACGCCGCTGACCTGGCGGCCGAGTCGGAGGTCTCCTTCGAGGAGCTCGAGGGCAAGCTGCGCCAGCTGCTGGAGACGGTGCAGGAGCCGCAGCTGCGCGATCTGCTCGGGCGCTTCTTCGGCGAGGGCTCGCCGATCTGGGAGCGCTTCCGCGAGGCGCCGGCGGCGAAGGTCTACCACCAGGCCTACCGGCATGGACTGCTCGAGCACACGGTCTCCGTCGCCCAGGCGGTCAGCGCCGCGGCCAACTTCTTCCCCGGCATCGACCGCGAGGTCGCCGTCACCGGCGCGCTCCTGCACGACATCGGCAAGACCGTCGCCTACAACGACGATCCATTGGCGATCGACCTCACCGACGCCGGCCGGCTCGAAGGCGAGATCCCGCTCGGCTACTACACGGTGCGCCGCGAGATCGAGGAGATCCCTGGCTTCGACCCAAACCTCGCCCAGGCCGTCCTCCACATCATCCTCAGCCATCACGGCTCGCTCGAGCACGGCTCCCCGGTCGTCCCCGCGACCCGCGAGGCCGTGCTCGTCCACATGATCGACAACCTCGGCGGCCGCCTCGGCAGCTTCGACCGCCTCGAGCGCGAGCTTCCCGCCGGCGAGTCCTGGTCGGGCTTCGATCGCGCTCTTTCGGGCTCCGCCTACTTCGGCCAGCGCCAAGCGGCCTGAGCCAACGCCGCTAGAAGCGGCGGGTGCAGCGTTCGATCTTCCCCACGTCCTGGTCCGCCCGCTTGACGCACACGAGTAGCTTCTGCGGGCTGCCACCCTGCCTCTTGGCCACCCTGAACGAGTGCTTCACCTGGCGCTCGATCTGCGGCCCTAGATTCTCCAGCGACTTGCCGATCTGATTCAGTCCACTCGACTCAATCGCCTTGTTGGTCGTGTCCAGGACGGGCTTGAGAATGAAGAGGTAAGCGCAGAAAAGGATGCCGGCGGCGACCGCGAGGCGGATGATCCCGTTGGTCAGGTTGCCGAAGAGGTTGCGAAGGATGTCCATGCGAGCGGCACTCTATCCCGCTCGAAAGCGCCAAAATGCGGGAATAGAGGGGTTTCGGCCGGGGGTCCGCGAGCCCGCCCTCACTATTCTGGGCTCGTGGCAAAGGACACCGAGAAGCTGATCCGCCAGCTCTCGCTGATCTCCTTCCTGATGGCCCAGGGCAGGCCGGTCTCGGCGTTGGAGATCAAGCGCGAGGTGGAGGGCTACAGCGACATGAACGACGACGCCTTTGCGCGGCGCTTCTACGCCGACCGCGCCGAGCTCGAGAGCCTCGGCATCCAGCTCGGCGTGGAGAAACCGGGTGAGGGATTCTTCGAGGCCGAGCTCTACTCGCTGCCGCCGGAGAACTTCTACCTCGACGCGATCGAGTTCTCCGACAACGAGCTGGCCTCGCTGAGCACGGCGCTCTCACTGCTCACCGACGGCGGCTTCGCCTACGCGGAGCCCCTGCGGCTCGCCCTGCAGCAGGTCGCCTGGGGCCACCCCAATCCCGTCAGCGAGGGAGACAAGGCACCGGTCGAGATGGCGATGACGGCCTCGGCCGGCGGCCGCGACCTCTCCCAGCGCCTCTCCAAGATCGAGACGGCGATCTCGCGCCGCAAGACGATCGAGTTCACCTACTACACGATGGAGCGCGACGAGACCGAGAAGCGCAAGGTCGACCCGTTCCACCTAGTTTTCCGCTCCGGCCAGTTCTATTTGATCGGCCACTCGCACGAGCGCGACGCGGTCCGGGTCTTCCGCCTCTCGCGAATCCAGGGCAAGGTCGGATACGCCTCCAAGGCCGAGCACGACTTCTCCCCGCCCGAGAACTTCGACCGCCGCGACTACGGCCAGCGCGCCGACTGGCAGCTGGGCGAGATCCGCGGCACGGCGAAGATCTTCGTCCGCGACCGGATCTCCTGGTTGATCGATCGCGATTTCGATACCTACGGCGAGCTGCGCCCGGCGCGCAAGGTCGACGATGCCCCCGGCAAGGGGTCGGTCTTCGAGACGGACTACGCTTCGCCCCGCGAGCTGATCGCCTGGGTCTTGCGCTGGCGCCAGAACGCCGAGGTGCTCGAGCCCGAGGAGCTGCGCAGCGAAGCGCGCGAGCGCCTCGACCTGCTGCACGATCGCCACCGCAGCGACTTCGAACCCGCCGAGGTCATCGACCGGCCCCTACGTGAGGCGCCGCCGCGCACGCGCGGCAACGGCCGCGGCGAGGCGGCAATCCGGCCCGAGCGCTTCGCCCGCCTCGTCACCCTCGCCGGCATGCTGATCGACTCGGCCAAGAAAGGTGAGCGGCTCAGCGTCACCGATCTACGTCAGCGGCTCGAGTTGACCGGCGAGGAGCTGCAGGAGGACATCGACCTGCTCAACGTCGTCAACTTCGGTGGCGGCACCTACGTCCTCTACGCCGAAGTCCGCGGCGATGAAATTGAGGTCGACTCAGAGCCCTACGGCGACAACTTCGCCCGCCCGGCGCGGCTACTGCCGTTGGAGGCCAAGGCGCTGGTCGCGGCGATCGACCTCTTCGGCGATCACCTGCCCGAAGGCGGTCTGCAGAGCGCCCGCGAGAAGATCGTCAAGGCGCTCGGACACGACCCCTCCGAGGAGGGCCTGGAGATCGCCTCGGGCAGCGGCGGCGACAGCGAGGTGGCGCGCGTCGTCAATGAAGCGATAGCCGGTCGCCGGGTGATGGAGATTCAGTACTACAAGGAGAACGAGGACCAGTTCACCAAGCGCCGGGTCGAGCCCTACCGACTGGAGAACGGGCGCGAGGGCTGGTACGTCGAGTGCTTCGACCTGACCAAAGAGGGCATCCGCCACTTCAAGCTCGACCGGGTCAAAGAGGCGGTGGCGAGCGAGGAGACCTACGAGCCGCGGCAGGAGGTCGAAGAGCTGGCCGGGGTAGAGGGCTGGATGACCGACGGCGAGGTGCCGACCGCGCAGGTCGCCCGCGTCTGGGTCTCGCCCGAGCGGGCGCGCTGGCTGCGCGAGGAGCGCACTGTGGTCGAGGAGCTGGCCGACGGCGCCGTCGTCGTCGAGCTGCCCTACGCGGGAACCTCATGGCTGGTGCGCGAGATCCTCCGCGGCGCCGGCGACCTTGTCGTGCTTGAACCGGACGAGGCGCGTGAGGCGATTGCCGCGGAAGTTGCGGCTAGCGTTGCGTGAGAGCCCATCCGGTAGGGGTTCCGCTTAACTTTTTCGGTGAATCGCCGGGGGCTGTCGCCCGGATGCCCTTGACGAAAAAGTACAAGACGCTCCACCCCTACCGGATGGGCTCTCTGTGAAACCAGGTGATGTGACTTCCGCGCCTGGGCACGCGGAGATTCTGAGGGTCGTGGCGCCTAATCCGGGGCCGATGACGTTGGCGGGGACTAATACCTACCTGTATGGGTCGGATCCTTGTGCGGTGATCGATCCGGGGCCCGACGATGCTGGGCACCTCGATGCGGTGCGAAGCGCTGCGGAGGAGCGTGGTGGAATTGGGGTCGTCCTGCTCACGCATAGCCATGGCGATCACGCTGCCGGGGCGGAGCGGCTGGGCGCCGGGGTCATGTCGCTGCAGGCGGGGGAGAGCAGCGGCGGGCTGCGCACCCTCTTTACGCCAGGCCACGCGGCCGATCACGTTTGCTACCTCACCGAGGACGGCGTCTGCTTCAGCGGTGACCTGGTCCTCGGGGAGGGTTCGACCTTCGTCCCGCCCGACGGTGGATCGCTCGCCGCTTACATGGAGTCGTTACGGCTGGTCCAGGCAGAGGGGCCGACGCTGATCTGCCCCGG
The DNA here is from genome assembly GCA_963718755.1 of uncultured Solirubrobacterales bacterium. Taxonomy (GTDB): domain Bacteria; phylum Actinomycetota; class Thermoleophilia; order Solirubrobacterales; family 70-9; genus VRUE01. The sequence continues at coordinate 1,027,168 of OY970376.1, read as the reverse complement.
GCACGGCCCCTGGGTGACCGACCCGGCGGCGAAGCTTGCCGAGTACGTCGAGCACCGCGAGATGCGCGAGCGCCGCCTGCTCGCCGCGCTGGAGCGCGGCGAGCGCTCGAAGGGCGCGCTGCTGGCCGAGGCCTGGAGCGACGTCCCCGCCGAGCTCCGCCCCGCCGCCGCCCTGGTGATGGAAGCCCACCTCCAGAAGCTGGAGGCGGAGGGTCGGCTGCCCGAAGGGGTGGTCTAGCGCCCGGCTCGATAGCGGGCGAGGGCGAACGCTTCGCGGGTTGAGCCGCCGGCGAACTTGCCGCCAACCGCGATCCGTCCTTTGGGGTCGATGAGCACGTCGGTGGTACGGGCGCTGGACCGCTTGCCGAAAGCGGTCGTCACCCGACCGTAACTGCCGAACTGGCGATCCGTCTTTCCCCTGGCGGTCGTGCGGATCAGCAGGAACCGCAGCCGCGCTCGCTTCTTGCGCCCCGGCTTGCGCTTGACGGTGCCGGCGAGCAGGACACGGCCCTTGGCGTCGGTTGCGATCGCAGCGATCGAGCCCCCCTTCGGCAGCCGCACCTGGGCTTCCCCCCGGCGACCGAAACTGCGATCCAGCGAGCCGTCGCGGCGCAGCCGGATCGCCCGCCCGGCCGACTCGATCCACTTGCCTCGCGAGAGTTCGACCGTCCGCGCCAGCAGAACCACCCTCCCGCCGGGTGCGATGGCGAGATCGGACACACGCATGAAGTGTCGAGACCAGAAGCCGTTGCTGCCGAAGGGGCCATTCGGCCCTTCGTCGCCGATGCTGACCACGCTCGACGGTTCGTCCTTGCCGGGGTTGCCGCAGGGATCAGTCGCGGCACCGATCGCGAACACGCCGCTCGGGCCCTGCGTCGGCGAGCTGAGCCAAGAGAGCTCACGGATGCCCCGAGTCGCACCGCCTTCGAAGCTGGGGTCCGGGCCGCCATCATCCGCCATCCTGGCGACGAACGCGTACGACCGTTCGTAGCGCGCCTGGGTCGCGCGGCAGCGGCCGACTTCGCTGACGAGGCTGCCGACCAAGACCGGCCGGTCCTTCGTGTCGACCGTGAGTCCGGTTACCGATACCGCCGGTTCCGGATAGGCCCTTCCTTCGAAGGTCGCCGGCGGCGCGCCGAGATAGGAGATGGAGCGGCCGCCGAAGCCGAAACTCGGGTCTGGCACTCCGTTGGGCAGGTAGCGACGAATCGTGGCGGCGCTGGGAATTGGCCCCGCGACGGGTGGGCCGCCCATCCCGATTCCAGTCGTCTCCTTCGTCGTCCCGGCGACCAAGACGCGTCCGCGCGAGTCGACGGCGACGTCGGCGAGCTGAAAGTTGAGGCCTTCTATCTGTTCGATCGGCACGGTGCCGTTGCCCCCGAAGCGGTGTTCGCGGGCGCCGTTGGCCGCGTACTCGACGATCGCCTTGCTGCTGGCGACGACGAGCTTGCCTTCCGGCCCGGAGGCCATCGCGACTCGCCCGGGGGCGAATTCGAACGGCAGTTGGTAGTCAGGGTAGGAGCGAACGCGTTCGGGGTCCGGAAAGACGGTCACCACCTTGCCGTCGCCGTTGAAGCCGCGGTCGAGCTCTCCCGGCTTGGCCCCCGCGGCTGCGGGAACGACCAGCGATGCCACGAGGCCGATGAGGCAGGTCAGGATCCAGCTGGCATGTCTGCTTGGGCGCCCCACCTGTCAGCTCATAACCTATAGAGACCGCGAAAGTATTGGATCGGTCGGCGAGCAATCCTGGCTAGCCAGCCAGTAAGGTTGCTGAATGAATCCCGGGAAGGTGGCGCGAGCGGGACTTGTGGCTGGAGCGGCGAGCACCGGGCTGGCCGCGGCAGGCGCCGCGATCGCCTGGCACTTCCTCGCTCGCCGGCCGCTGCCCAAGCAGAAGGGGACGATCGAGCTGGCCGGGCTCAAAGGGCCGGTGCGGATTTGCCGCGACCGCTGGGGGGTGCCGCACGTCGAGGCGGGGAGCGCCGCCGACCTCTGGTTCGCCGAGGGTTTTTGCCACGGCCAGGACCGGCTCTGGCAGATGGACTTCTACCGCCGCGCCCTCTCCGGCCGCGTCTCGGAGTTCGCCGGCGAGGAGGGGCTCCCGGTCGACCGGCTGATGCGTACGCTGGGGATGCGGCGCACGGCGGAGCGCGAGGCGGAGACGATCGATCCCGAGCTGCGCGGCCTGCTCGAGCGCTTCTGCGAGGGGGTCAACACCGCCGCCGAGAACGCCAAGGCGATGCCGTTCGAGATGCAGCTGCTGCGGCTCGAGTTCGAGCCCTGGCGCCCGGCCGACATCCTCGGCCTCGGCAAGCTGCTCGCCTTCGGCCTCTCAACCAACTGGGAGAAGGAGCTGCTGCGCGCCGACATGACCCGTGAGCTCGGTCCCGAGCTTGCCGCCAAGCTCGACCCTGGCTATCCGGCTGACAATCCCGTCGTCACCCAAGAACCCTGGTCCGGCGACGGCCTCGGCCTGGCCGAGCAGATCGACGCCGTGCGCCGCTCGATCGGCATGGCCGCCGAGGCGAGCGGCTCGAACAACTGGGCCGTGAGCGGTGCCCTCAGCGCGACCGGCTCGCCGCTGATCGCCGGCGACCCGCACCTGCCACCGAGCATGCCGGGCATCTGGTACCAGGTCGGGCTCACGCTCGGCGACCGCTTCGTTCGCGGCGCCTCGCTGCCGGGGATGCCAGGCGTCTACATGGGCCAGAACAACGACGTCTGCTGGACCTTCACCAACGTGATGGCCGACGTGCAGGACCTCTTCGTCGAGCGGGTCGAGGGAGATCGCTACCTGTTCGAGGATGAGTGGCTGCCGCTCGAGCTCGTCCGCGAGGAGATCACCGTCAAGGGGCGCGACGCCCCCGAGGTGCTCGACGTCCGCATCACCCACCACGGGCCGCTGGTCAACGAGGCGCTCGGCGCCGACGACGCCGAGCCGTTGGCACTGCGCTGGATCACGCTCGACCAGCCGACCGCCTTCAAAGGGATGTTCGATCTGCACGGGATCCGCTCCGGGGCAGATCTGGTCGCGACGCTGGAGGGCCACACCTCGCCCGCGTCCAACCTGATCTGGGCCGATCGGAACGGTTCGATCGGCTACAAGCTGATCGGCCGCCTGCCGCTGCGCAAGGGCGGCTGCCCTGACTTGCCCAAGCCGGGCTGGGAGGGCGAGTTCGAGTGGGAGGGGGCGGTGCCATACGACGAGCTCCCTGAGGTCGTGGATCCCGAGAGCGGCTTCCTGGTCACCGCCAACAACCGCATCGTCGGCGACGACTATCCCCACCACATCACCAGCGACTGGCTCGACGGCTTCCGCGCCCGGCGGATCGAGGAACTGCTGCGCGGCAGCGAGGAGCACGATGTCGAGGGCTTCGAGGCGATGCAGTCCGACAACCTCTCGCTGCCGGGATTGGAGACGGTGCGGCGGCTCGGCATGCTGACGCCGGCCGGCCAGCGCGAGGTCAGCGCGCTCGAGCGCCTGCGCAGCTGGGACGGCCGACTCGACCCCGACTCGATCGCCGGCACGATCTACCAGGCCTTCCTGCTGCGACTGGCGCGTGAGGTCGCCCGCGCCGCGATCGGCGACCGCGACCTCTGCGAGCGCTGGCTCGACCGCGCCGACAACGGCTTCACCCCGCACGTCACTTCGCCCTGGCGCTGGCACTCGCACCTGATGGACCTCTGGGCGGAGGGCGACGAGGAGCTGATCGGCCGTCCCTGGGACGAGCTTGTGCTCGAAGCGCTGGCGGGCGCGCTCGACGACCTCAGCGATCGCTTCGGCCCCGACCCGGAGGGCTGGCGCTGGGGCCACGTCCACGAGATGGAGTTCCCCCACCCGCTGGGCGAGGCGAACCCGCTCCTGCGCAAGCTGCTCAACCGCAGCCTGCGTGCCGGCGGCGCGCAGGAGACCGTGAGCCAGATCGCCTACGACCCAAACGACCCCTACAAGGCGGTCTGGGCGCCCAGCTGGCGCATGGTCGGCGATCCGACCGACCCGGGGCGCTCGCGCTGGCAGATGTTCACCGGCCAGTCCGGTCACCCCGCCAGCCCGCACTACGACGACCTCCAGGCCGACTGGCTGCACGGTCGCACCCAGCCGATGGCCGGCGAGGGTCCCTGGCGCCAGCTGGACCTCGTCCCGCCCGTCTGAACCCAGGCCTGGAGGGACGTGCCGTCACTTAGGTGCCCATATGGGTGCATAAGTGACGGCACGTCTTCTTGCGACGCGAATTGATTGGGGCCGAAACGTTTGCGGGATGGGATGGTTGGGGAGTAGATGCGGCGCTTCGTTCTATGCCTGCTGGCGCTGGCTGCTGCTCTGCCTGCGAGCGCCGGCGCCAAGACGGTCCCCTTCCAGGGGGAGCGGGTCGCCGTGCCCCAGGGGTGGCCGGTCATCCGCCTCGCCGAGCGGCCCCGGACCTGCGTGCGGTTGGACCGCAAAGCGGTCTACTTGGGCACGCCGTCGGCTGCGCAGCGCTGCCCGGCGAATGCGATCGGGCGTCGCCAGGCGATCCTCGTCGATCCCAACGCGCGCGAGCGGACGGGCAAGGCGAAGGCCGAAGCAAGCCGCGCCGCCCCCGCCCGTATCTCCGCCGCCTCCGAATACACCGGCCTTGGCTTCGACGCCTGCACGGCGCCCTCGCGCCGCTCGATGTCGGCCTGGTCCTCCTCGCCCTACCGGGCGATCGGCGTCTACATCGGTGGCCTCAACCGCGGCTGCTCGCAGCCGAACCTAACCGCGAGCTGGGTCGCCGAACAGACTGCCGCCGGCTGGGGCCTGATCCCGACCTACGTCGGCCTGCAGGCACCCACCTCGAGCTGCAGCTCCTGCGCGACGCTGAGCGCCGCCGCTGCTGCCTCGCAGGGAACCGAAGCGGCCGAAGACGCGGTCGAGCAGGCCGGCCTGGTCGGCATCGGCGAGGGCAGCCCGATCTACTACGACATGGAGAGCTACACGCGCACCGCCAGCGCCAGCAGCGCGACGCTTACCTTCCTCGGTGCCTGGACGACGCGCCTGCACGCGCTCGGCTACGACTCGGGCGTCTACAGCAGCAGCGCCTCGGGCATCGCCGACCTGGTCTCCAGGCTGGGCAGCAGCTACCCGCAGCCCGACGACCTCTGGTTCGCCAACTGGAACGGTCGCGCCAACGCCGGCGACCCATACGTGCCGGCCAGCGCCTGGGCCGACCACCAGCGCATCCACCAGTACCGCGGCGGCCACGACGAGACCTGGGGCGGGGTGACGATCAACATCGACAACAACTACGTCGAAGGGGCGACCGCCGGCGCGGCGTCCTCCGACGACGACCCGCGCGGCAGCTTCGACTCGGTCAGCTCGCCCGCGCCGGGCCAGGTGCAGATCTCCGGCTGGGCCTTCGACCCGAATGCGCCGCGCCAACCGCTCTCGATCCGCGCCTACCTCGGCGGCAAGGTCGAGGAAGGCGAGGCGACCGGCTACGAGCTGGGGCCGATCGCCAGCCTCGAGCGCACCGACCTCTTCGCGCTTTTCCCGCGCGCCGGCTCCGCGCACGGCTTCGACATCAGCTTCCCCGTAGTCGGCAGTGGTAGGCAGCGCCTCTGCGTCTACGCGCTCGACGTCGGTCCCGGCGCCGACAAGCTGCTCGGCTGTCGCGCCGTCGGCGTGCCGGTGCCGATCACCCTGCTCTGGACGAAAGCGGGCGGCAACGCGGTCCGGGTCCGGGTCCGCTGCGAGTGGCCGCTGGGCACCGAGTGCCCGGGCCAGGTCCTGGTCCGGGCGCGGGTGCCACAGCGCTTCGTCGTCCGTCGCCGCGGCCGCGCCACGGTGCGGACGAGGATGGTGCGCCGCTCGCTCGCGCGCCGCGCCTTCCGCCTCACCGGCGGCAGGTCGCACACCTTCCGCATCGGCCTCGGCAGCCATGGCCGACTGCTCACCAGGAGCTCGACGAGCCCCCGCGCACACCTCCTTGTCGCCATTCCCGGCGGCAAGGTCGGGCGTCAGCTCAGGCTGAGGTAGCGGCGCGCCGGCTCACCGAGGTGACCAGCTCGACGATCTCGGGCGGTGCCTTCTCGGGCGAGCCGGAATCGAAGGGCGGGTCGGGGTCGTACTCGATCCCGAGCTGGACGGCTTCGGCCACCTGGGGACCGGCCTCGCGGCCGACGAGGTGCAGGGCCATGTCGATGCCGGCGGTGACACCGGCGGCGGTGACCGTCTTGCCGTCCTCGACCCAGCGGCCGCCGGCGACCACCTCCGCTCCGTACTTGGGCAGCTCATCCAAGGCGAGCCAGTTGGAGGTCGCCCGCTTGCCCTCCAGGAGGCCGGCTGCGCCCAGCAGCAGGGCGCCGGTGCAGACCGAGGTCGTCCACTTGGTCACCGTGTCGATCTCGCGCAGCCAGGAGAGCACGGTCTCGTCCCCGAGCAGGTCGTCGCTGCCGACCCCGCCGGGGACCAGGACGAGGTCGGCCTCGGTGGCTTCGTCGAGGGTCTGGTCGACGACCAGACCGAGGCCGCCTTCCGAGCGGACCTCGCCGGTGCGCAGGCCGGCGAAGTGGACTTCCCACCCGGGCACGCAACGGAACACCTCGTAGGGGCCGACCGCGTCCTGGGCGGCGAGCTTGTCGTAGATGAAGATCGTTATCTGCATGGGGAGAGGATCGCCGCCCCGGCGCCGGGTGTCGATAGGCAGGAATGCCAACGTTCGCTAGATTTCTGCCATGGGCGTTGAACGAGCTTTGAGTCGGAGGAGGCGCCATCGCGTGGTCGCCCTCTGCCTCGACGGGCTCGTCGCCTTCGACCTGACCGCGGCGACCCAGGTCTTCCTCGCTGCATCCGAGGCGGATGGGACTCCGCTGTACGAGGTCTCGACCTGCTCGGTTGCGGGCTCGCCCGTCGCCACCACGACCGGCTTCGGGCTGAGCCCCGAGCATGGCCTAGCCGCGCTCAAGGGAGCCGACACCATCGTCGTCCCCGGCTACTTCGCCGTGCTCGACCCGCCGCCCGAGGCGGTGACCCTGGCCCTGCAGCGCGGCGCCGCACGCGGCGCCCGCGTCCTCTCGGTCTGCACCGGCGCCTTCGCGCTCGCCTACGCCGGCCTGCTCGACGGGCGCCGCGCCACCACCCACTGGGCCCACGCGAGCGACCTCGCCGAGCTCTTTCCCCGGGTTGAGGTAGAGCCAGAGGCGCTCTACGTCGACGAGGGCAAGGTGATGACCTCGGCCGGCCTCAGCGCCGGCATCGACCTCAGCCTGCACGTCGTCCGCAAGGACTTCGGCGCCGCAGCCGGCGAGCGGGTCGCTCGTCGCATGGTCGCCGCGCCCCACCGCCAGGGCGGTCAGGCGCAGTTCATCAAGCATCCTCCCCTGGAGGAGACCGGCTCGCTGGAGCCGACCCGGGCCTGGGCTGCGGAGCGGCTCGCGGAGCCGCTCGACGTCGCCTCGATGGCCCGCCATGCCGGTGTCAGCCCGCGCACCTTCGCCCGTCGCTTCCGCGAGGAGACCGGCACGACGCCGCTGCGCTGGCTGCTCGCCCAGCGGGTGCTGGAGGCGCGGCGGCTGTTGGAGGAGTCCGACCTGCCGATAGACGAGGTTGCCTGGCGCGCCGGCTTCGGCACGGCGGCCTCGCTGCGCGAGCATTTCCGCCGCGCCACGGCGACCACCCCGACCGCCTACCGGCGCTCCTTCCGTCCCGCCGCTGTCGCCGTGGCTTAGAGCCCGTCTCATAGAGTCCGCGCCGATGAGCCGCCGCGACCAGATCAAGCTCAGCAATGAGGAGTTACGCGAGCTGCTCGAGTCCGAGCGGGTCGCGATCATCTCCTCCAACGGCCCGCGCGGCTTCCCGCACTCGATGCCGCTCTGGTTCGTGCCGCGCCAGGGCGAGATCTGGATTTGGACCTATGCCAAGTCGCAGAAGGTGCGCAACCTCGAACGCGACCCGCGGGCGACGGTCTTGATCGAGACCGGCCACGAGTACGGCGAGCTGCGCGGCGCGATGATCGAGGCCGAAGCCGAGCTCCACCACGACGCAGCCACCGTGATCGGCTTTGCCGAAGAGCTGACGGTGCGCTACGCGGAGGGAATCGACTCGGTCGAGGGCGACGCCAAAGCCGCTCTCGAAGCTCAAGCCCCAAAGCGCGTCGCGATCCACTTCAAGCCGCGGCGGGTGGCCACCTGGGACCATCGCAAGCTCGGCGGCACCTACTGAGGTGACGCCTTCAATGACGCGACTCGCTCGGGGGCGAATAGGCCTTGCCCCCTCCGAACCAACAGCCGGTAGCCGCTGAAGTCGTGCAGCAGCCGGAATTCCTGGTCGATATAGCGGACCAGCGGTCGGTTGGGGACGGTGTTCTTCGAGAACCCGGCCCAGAAGGCGAGCAGGTCCGGCTTGTGCACGATGCAGAAGCGCGGGATGCGCTCGACCCGGTCGACGATCTCCTGCTGCTCCCCCGCCGTGAAGAAGAAGGGCCATGGTCCGCTCAGCTCGACCGGCGGTTCCCTGTCGCTGAAGATATTGAGGCTGTTCATCCCGGGGATGGTCAGGAACGTGTCGCAGTTGGCTCGCAGGGCCGTGGAGAGATCCTGCATCTGTTCAGCGAGGGGCTGGGAGACGCGCATGCGGTCAGTTCCTGGTAGACCGAGCGGGACGCCTTCGCGGTACGTGGCGCGCGCCTGCCTCGCCTCGTCGCGCAGTGGCTGCAGAGCAAGCCAGGCGCCGAAGGCGACGACGGTCAGCGTTGCGGCCGCGCGCCAGCCGCCGAAGGCCGGCCGCCATGAGCTGCCGGCAGCCACCAGGTCCTCAATCCCGTCGGCCACGCAGATGCCGCCGACGAGGACGAGCAGGAAGCTCCCCCAGACGAGTTGACTGCCCGGCATCGGATAGGCGTGCAGGAACTGCAATGCAGCGAGGGCCGGCACGAGCATCCGCGGGAAGGTCGCTGACAAGGGCGCCCCACTGGGCGGGATCGCCGCGATCCAGAGCAGCGGTGCGCCGACGACCAGGCTCTGCGTCAGATCTTGCGGCAAGTCGAAGATCGGCCCGACGAGCGAGGTCCAGATCAAGAGGCCGGCGGCGACCCGCAGGGCACCGCTGATTCCCCGCCAGCGAGGGCCGGGCTGTCCCCAGAGCGCCGAGACAGCGATTGCGGCGCCGAGCCCGAGGGCGGCCCAGGCCCACGCCCACTCATGGATGAAGAGCGGCGCGTACTGGATCTCCGGCGTCTCGGCCGACCGGATGAACCAGCCGTCGACGAGCTCGGCGGGCGAAGTGCCGCCAAGGACCGGGACGACACTGACGGCCAAGAGCGTGACGAGCAGGCCGGCGACGAGGGCGACGACGCCACGCATCGTCGGCGACGAGCCGACCGGCAGGCGAATGCCGACAAGAAGCAATGCGAGCGAACCGGCCACGACGATTCCGGCGAAGCGGAACGCCCAGTCCTGCCCCAGGTGCTCGGAAAGCAGCCCGATGGGGATGACGAGGAACGCCGCCGCGGCAAGCGCCGGTAGGGCCCGGCGTTCCCGCAGCACCGGTATCGCGAAGGCGCAGGCGACGGCGATCGAGACGATGGCGAAGATCCCGACGTTGACCTTGATCGAGAGAAGGGCGGCCGCGGTCACGCCGATCGCTGCCATTGCGGCTCGTTCCCGGCTGGGCAGTAGGAAGACGGCGGCGGCGACGAGAGCGATCAGCAGAAAGCCGATCGTCCCGCCGGGATGGAGGGGCTCGTTCGCGTCCGCCTGCAAGACCAGGAAACCGACGACCAGCCCAACCCCGGAGACGAAGAAGCTGCGGGTCATGCGCAGCAGGACCAGCCCGACCAGCAGGGTCGAGAGCAGCCACAGGGCGAGGTTGAAGAGGCGGGCGCCGTCGCTCGTCAGCGGCAGACCGGTGAGCTCGAGCGCGTTGCCGACGAGCACGAAGACGCCGGGGCCGTACTGGCTGTAGACGTCGTCATACAGGGCGCCCCCGGCATCGTAGTGGCGCAGCTGCATCAGCAGGTAGCCGTCGTCGTCGGGGACGTTGAAGTGGCTGAAGATCATCCAGTAGGCGACGACGCCAAGCACGGCAGTGAGAAGGGCCAGTGCGATCCCGTAGCCGGCGAACAGCCGGCGTCGCGGGATTCTCTCCAGCATCTTGCGCACCCGCTTCAGCTGGTCAGAGAGGAGGATGGCGATCCGCATCGAGCCCAATCGTATGAGCGGACGCCGGGAATCTGCTCGCCGGCGATTGCCACTGCGGCCGCGTATCCCGCCGGGGCGTCAAGCTCGGTGACCGCCACCGGAGTGCCGGGGAGCTCCGCCCACAAGCCGACTCCGTGGCACTTGGCAATCGCCTCGCGGCGCGCCCACTCGGAGTAATAGTCGGTCGGCTGCCGTCTGCCGATGCGTTGCACGTCGACGCCGACGTCGCGTCTCTCGGCGAGGGCGATCAAGGCCAGCTCGCCCGAGTGACTGAGGTTGAAGTGCAGCGCCGTACCCGGCTCGGCAAGGAGCGGCTTGCCGCGCTCGCCGTACCGCAGCTCGATTCCACCCGGCTCACGGTCGAGGTAGCGACCGAGCACGCTGCGCAGCGCCCAGCGCGCGGCTACCCAACGTCTGCGAGCGTCGGCACGGTGCATCGCCTCTGCACGTTCGCGCTCCCCAGCAGGCAGATTCTCAGCGCTGGGCCATTGGCCAGTGTCAAGCCGTGCGTGCCATACGTGCAGGGCCTGCATTGCCGCCGATCGTAAGGCTTAGAGTCCCGCCGCGCGTTGGGACGAGACCGTGCGTACCGCGACTTCCAGACCCGTTCGGGGTTCAGCCGAGGAGATGAGCATGAGGATGAGAAGAGCTTCGCTTGCCGCCGCCCTCGCCGGCTTGGTGGCCGTCTGCATCACCGCCGCGATCTCGCTCTCGACTCCCGGCGTGGCCCAGGCCGCCCCGCGCAGCTTCTTCGGGATCGTCCCGCAGGCGATCCTCTCCGAGGAGGACGTCAGCTACATGCGGGCGGCGCGGATCGGCACGATCCGCCTCGCGATCGGCTGGGAAAGCGTGCAGCCGACCCGGCGCGGCGGTTTCAACTGGGAAGGCACGGACCGCGAATTCATCACCGCCTCCCAGCAGGGGCTGCGGGTCCTGCCGTTCCTCTCCGGCGTCCCGCGCTGGCTCTCGCGCAAGCCGACCAAGATGCCGATCGACAGCGCCACGGCGCGCCAGGGCTGGTCGGCGTTCGTCAAGGCGGCGGTGAGGCGGTACGCGCCTGGGGGTGAATTCTGGACCGAGCACTCTCCGGCGGTGGCAAAAGACGGGATCGTGATCCGGCGGCCGTTGCCGATCCACGACTGGCAGATCTGGAACGAGGCCAACTTCTTCTATTTCGCCTACCCGGTCTCGACCAGCCGCTACGCGCGGCTGCTCAAGCTCAGCCACGGGGCGATCAAATCAGTTGACCCGCGGGCGCAAATCATCCTCTCGGGGCTCTTCGGCGAACCCGACGAGGGCGGCAAGCGCGGCATGTCGGCGTCGGACTTCCTCGCCCAGCTCTACCGGGTGCCGGGGATCAAGCAGCACTTCGACGGCATCGCCCTGCATCCCTACGCCTTCCACGTCGAGGACCTCGAAGCGATGACCGAGGGCATCCGCGAGGTCGCCATCGAGAACCGCGATCCCGGCGTCCGCCTCTACATCACCGAGATGGGCTGGGGCTCGCAGAACGACCCCAACATCGTCGCCTTCGAGCAGGGCATCGAGGGTCAGAAGCGGGAACTGAAGGGCGCCTACAAATACCTGCTCGCCAACCGCAACCGGCTCAACCTCAAGGCCGCCTACTGGTTCACCTGGAAAGACTCGCGCTACTACTGCAACTTCTGCGACTCGGTCGGCTTCTTCCGCGAAACGCCTCGCTACCGGCCGAAGCCCGCCTGGTTCGCCTTCGTCAACATCACCGGCGGCCGCGCGCGGCCGTAGGCCTTAGAGTTCCGCGCTCGATGAGGAGAGTGTCGCTCGCCATTGCCGCTATGGCTCTCGCCGTAGCCTGCTGCGCCGCGCCGGCCGGCTCGCTTGCCGTCGCCAAAAAGCCCTCCGCCAAAAAAGCGCCCGCGACCAAGCAGGCGCCCTCGGCCACCAAGAAGGCCGCCAGCCCGGTGCCGCCCGGCTTCTTCGGCATCGTGCCGCAGACGGTTCTTACCGCGGACGACGTCCGCTACATGCAGGCGGGGGGGATCGGCAGCGTGCGTATGGGGATGGGCTGGGAGAGCGTGCAGCCGGTCAGGGGCGGCTCCTACGACTGGGAAAACATCGACCGCGAAGTCGCGATGGCCGCCAGCCAGGGATTGCGGGTGCTGCCGTTCCTCGCCGGCGCGCCGCCCTGGCTGGGGACCGCGCCGACGACCCTGCCGGTCGACAGCGTCCAGGTGGTGGAGGAATGGAAGACGTTCGTCAGCGCTGCGGTGAGGCGATACGGCCCGAACGGCGAATTCTGGGCCCAGCACCCGCCAGGCGTGGCTGTGGACGGGGTCGTGATCCCCGAACCGCTGCCGATCCGCACCTGGCAGGTCTGGAACGAGGTCAACTTCTTCTACTTCGCCTTTCCGGTCTCGCCGGCTCGCTACGTACGCCTGCTGAAGCCCACCTCCAACGCGGTAAGGTCGGTCGACCCAGCGGCGAAAATCGTCCTCTCCGGCCTTTTCGGCGATCCCAAAGAGGGGAGCCCGTACGGCATGTCGGCCGCCGACTTCCTCGCCAGGCTCTACCGGGTGCCGAAGATCGAGCACTACTTTGACGCGGTCGCCCTGCATCCGTACGCGTTCCACGTCGACGACCTGGAAGAAATGGTCGAGGACGTGCGTGCGGTCATGCTCGACAACGAAGACCCCGATGCCCGCCTGCGCGTCACCGAGATGGGCTGGGGCTCGGAGGACAACTCCCAGGTCGTCGCCTTCGAGCAGGGCATCGAGGGGCAGAAGCGGGAACTGAGGGGTGCCTACAAATACCTGCTCACCAACCGTCAGCGGCTAAAGCTCGATGCCGTCTACTGGTTCAGCTGGAAGGACTCGAGCCTCTACTGCAGCTACTGCGACTCGGTCGGCTTCTTCAGCGAAGGCAGTGGCCTCGTGCCCAAGCCGGCCTGGTACGCCTTCGTCAAGATCAGCGGCGGCCGTGCCTGGCCGTAGTCCGACGCGGACGCAGCAGCGCATAGCATCCCGCCATGCTCCCGCCTGAGGCACCGGGCCCGGTCTGGCTCGTCCTGCCGACCTACAACGAGGCCGACAACATCGAGGCGTTCACCGAGGCGGTGCAGGCGAAGCTCCCCGCCTCGGCCCGGATCCTGATCGTCGACGACAACTCCCCCGACGGCACGGGCGAGATCGCCGATCGGCTGGCGGCGGAGAGCGAGGCGATCGAGGTCCTACACCGGCCGCACAAGGAAGGTCTCGGCCCCGCCTACATCGCCGGCTTCAGGCAGGCGCTCGCCGCCGGCGCCGGCCGTGTGCTCGAGATGGACTCGGATTTCTCCCACGACCCGGCCTACCTGCCGCGCCTGCTGGAGGCCGGCGAGAAAGCCGATCTGGCGATTGGGTCGCGCTACGTTCCCGGCGGCGGCGTCAGCGATTGGAGCGGCCTGCGGCGGGCGATCAGTCGCGGCGGCAGCAGCTACGCTCGGCTCGTGCTCGGAGTTCGCGTGCGCGACCTCACCGGCGGTTTCAAGTGCTTCCGGCGCGAGGTGCTGGAAGCGATCGACCTCGACTCGATCCACTCCCGCGGCTACGCCTTCCAGGTCGAGATGACCTATCGGACGATCGAGCGTGGCTTCGAGGTGGTCGAGGTCCCGATCGTCTTCCGCGAGCGCCGTGCGGGTGCCTCGAAGATGGACCGTTCGATCGTGCTCGAGGCCGTCTGGCGGGTCCCTTTCCTGCGCATCGGCAAGTAGCGACCGCCACCGGTCTGATCTATATCGTGCCCGCGCTGTGAGCGAGTCCGCCTCATCACCCCGATTCAGCCGGGCGGGCTCCCGCCTCCTCGCGCTGGCGCGTTCGCCCGAGGGCACGATCGCGATCTATGCCATCGCCGCCATCGCCGCGACCATCGCCGCCTACTTCTACCTCTTCACCCAGTTCGCCCCCTACGACGACGAGGGCACGGTACTCGTTGCGCTGAAGGCCTTCGTCGGTGGCGAGACCCTCTACAGGGACGTCTACACGCCCTTCGGCCCGTTCTACTACGAGCTCTTCGGCGGCTTCTTCAAGCTCACCGGGCTGGACGTCAGCACCGACGCCAGCCGCACGATCGTGATGGTGGTCTGGGTCGCCTCGAGCCTGCTCTTCGGGCTCGCCGTGCAGCGGCTCACCGGCCGCGTCGCGCTTGGGGTGACCGCGATGCTGGTTGCCTTCAGCGTCGTCTTCATCCTCAGCCAGGAGCCGATGCACGCCCAGGTGCTCGCCGTCCTGCTGCTCTCCGCCTTTACCTTTCTCGCCTCGGCCAGCGATACCCGGCGGGTCGCCTGGGCGGGTGGAGCCTGTGGAGCGCTCCTCGCTGCGCTGGTGCTGACCAAGATCAACCTCGGCGTTTACGCGGTCGCCGCGGTCGTCTTCGCCGCCGTGCTCACGGTCGAGCCGCTCCACCGCCGTCGGTGGCTGCGCTGGCCGGTGATCATCGCCTTCCTCGCGCTGCCCTTCGTCGCCACCGCACGCGACCTCTCGGGCGAGCTCGTGCGCCACTTCGCCGTGCTCGAGCTTCTTGCCGTCACTGCGATCGCCGTCGCCTCGTGGTCTCTGCGCCAGGCGCCGGCCGAGAGTGGGGGGCAGGCGAGGATGATGCGCTGGCTCCTCTCCGCCGCCGCCGGCTTCGGCGTCGCCTTCCTGGCGGTCCTGCTCGGCATCTTCGCCACCGGCTCGACGCCGGCCGACGTCTACGACGGCGTCATCACCCAGGCGATGCGTATCCGCGATGTCAATCCCGCCCCGCTTGGCTCCGCCGCTGCCGCGATCGATTGGGGGATCGCGGCGATCGCCGCCGCCGCCCTGGTCTGTTGGTTCCGCTGGCGCGGCGACGCCGAGTCGGCGCTCTGGTCCGGTGTGCTGAGGGGCGCGGCCGGGTTGGCGATCTGGTTCTCGATCACCCAGTCGGCGCCGCTTTCGCTCGGCCCCGCTCCGGGCAACGTCGACGCGCTGGCGATGGTGCTGGCCTGGGTCGCGGTGATCCCGCCGGCTGGAGTGGTCGAGCCGATCCAGAAGCGCTTCCTGCGCGCGCTGCTGCCGACCCTCGCGGTCGCCGAGGTTCTGCAGGTCTATCCCGTTGCCGGCAGCCAGATGCGGATCGCCGCGGTGATGTTCGTCGCCGTCGGCGGTATCTGCCTCGCCGACTCCCTCACCTCGTTCCGCGCCTGGAGCTCTGCCCGGGGAACCGCATCACTGGAGCGGTTCGGCGCCGTCGCCAGCGTCGCGATCGTCGCCCTGGGGGCAAAGTTCGCGGTCGACGGAGTCGTCCTTCCTGCGATCACCAAGGGTCTCGTCTACAGGGAAGAGAAGGCGTTGCCTTTCCCCGGCGCGACCAGTCTGCGCCTGCCTGTCACGGAGGCCGAAGCTTACGAACGCGTTGTCGACCTACTGCAGCGCAACCGCTGCACGGGCTTCATCGGCTACCCCAACATCGACAGCCTCTACCTCTGGTCCGAGATCGATCCGCCACGGCCCTATGCGCCGTCGGCCTGGATGCTGGCGCTCGACGAAGACCTGCAGCAGCGCATCCTGCGCCAGCTGCGCGCATCCCCGCGCCCCTGCGTGGTCCGCAACGAATACGTCGCCGGTGCCTGGCTGGCGGGCAGGCCGCATCCCGATACCCCGCTCGTTCGCTACGTCTTCGACGACTTCGCCGTCGCCGCGCGGTTCGGCGACTTCGAATTCATGCTGCCGAGGCCCCCTGCGGACGATGGCTGAGCCGAGCGTGATCAACCGCACCGCCTTCGCCTGGCTCGTCCTCGCCGCGGCGATGTGCGTTTCGGCAACCTGGATGATGCTCGCCGGCAACGGCCTCAACTTCACCAACGACGACCTCTTCTACTACGCCCAGTACGTCGTCTATGGAATGTCGGACATACAGCCCTCCGATGGGGGGGTCGAATACTTCTTCGCGCCCAGCAACGGCCACTTGCAATTGCTGGGCAAACTGTTCTACCGCGGAATCTTCGAGACCTTCGGCGCCAACTACGCCATTTTCCGCGCCGCCAACGTCGCCGGCCTGATGGTCTGCGTCGGCCTTTTCTTCGAGCTGGCTCGGCGGCGGGTCGGGCCCTGGGCCGCGCTCGTGCCCTGCCTCTCGCTGCTCTCCCTCGGCTACGCCTGGGAGGCGTTCATCTGGGCCTTTGATCTGCACACGACCTATGCCCTCGCCCTCGGTCTGGGGGCGATCCTCACCCTGCAACGCGAGGACCGGCGCGGCGACATCGCAGCCTGCGTCCTGCTCACGCTCTCGATCGCGATGATCGAGCTCGGCCTCGCGGTCGCTGTCGGCATCGCCGTCTCGGTCCTCCTGCGCCCCGACCGTTGGCGCCGGATCTGGATCTTCCTCATCCCGATTGCCCTCTACGGCTGCTGGTGGCTCTGGGCGGCGAAGTTCAACTACACGGCGGTTGAGCTCGCCAACGTCAGGCTGATCCCGCATACGGTGACCGACGCCCTCGCCGCCATCACCGGCTCGGTCTTCGGGCTCAACCCGACCGGCGAGGGCGTCGCAGAGCCGCTCACCGGAGTGACCGGCTGGGGCTCGGCGCTGGCGGCGCTGGCTGCGGTCGCCTTGGTCTGGCGGATCTCCCGCGGCGCCGTGCCGCGCACGCTCTGGATCTTCCTCGCGGTCGTCCTCGCCTACTGGGTCCTGATCGCAATCGGCGGCCGCGCGCCCGACTCCTCCCGCTACATCTTCGCCGGCACGCTGCTGGTCTTCCTCGTCGCCGCCGACGCCCTCGCCGGGGCGCGCCTGTCGACGGTTGCCGTGCTCGCGGCGCTCGCGATCGTCGCCTTGGCGATCCCGCCCAACGTCGCCAAGCTCTACGACGGCCGCGGCCCACAGCTGAACGACGCGACCAACAGCCGGATCGAGTACGCAATGGTAGATCTGGTCGAGGGGCCGATCCCGCCTGAGTACGCGCCCGGCAAGGACAAACGCGTCACCGACCTCGGCGGCGTCGTCTTCACCCCGATTCCGGCGGGCGACTACCTCGAAGCGGCCGAGCGCTTCGGCGGGTTCGGCATGCCGCTCGACGAGCTCAGGGGGGAGAGCCAGCAACGGCGGGAAATCGCCGACGCGAGCCTGGTCGGCGCGCTCGGCCTTGCGTTGGAGCCCGCCTCGCCGCCAGCCGACCCCGCGGCCTGCCCCAGCTCGCTCGAGGGGCGGCCGGGAGCGAGCGTCTTCTTCTTGCCCCCGCGCCGGGGAATTCTGCTTGGCTCCCGCAGCGAGCGGCCGACCAAGGTCGCGGTTGGCCGCTTTGGCGAGGGTGGCCCTGGGCTGGCGCTGGGCAAGCTCGGGGCGGGGGAATGGGCAGAGCTGGCGTTCCCCGCGGATGGCGCGCCGGACCGTTGGTTTGTCGTCCTCGACGGGCCTGCATACGCCTGTCCGCTGCAGCCAGCGGCCTGAGCGCGTCTAGCCGACGGGGCAGACGCGCAGCGGCGCGTCGATCACCGCTTGCCACTGCTCCGGCGCGGCGTCGCGCGGAATCTCGAGCCTGCGCCAGGCCTCTGGCGGCACCTTTTCCAGGGTGCCGCTCTGCTCGTCGGCGAAGCGCTGCAGGCCGACGGTCACCGCGCGCCCGCTGGCGGGGCCGAATGCCGTCTGCCCCGGCCGCAGGGGGAAGGAGATGGTGGCCTGTCCCCGCGCCGGCGAGACGACCGGGCACCTTTCTGCGCCGGCCGGTGGCTGGATCACTTCCGCTTCGAGCCCGATCGCGGCGGCGAGGGTGACGTCGGCGATCCGGCGCAGCTCCTCGGATTGCGCGCGCAGCTCTTCAAGCGTGAAGGCGGGCGAGCCGTTGCGCTCGACTGAGCTCAGGTAGGCGCCGGCGGGGACGCCGATGAAGAGGCCGCCTCCGACCGCGGCCACGTTCGGGTCGGAGGAGGCGATGTAGTCGGGGTCGACCCGCTCGCCGGCCAGCTCCAGCATCGCGAACTCGGCCTTGCTGACTTCCGCGTCGCGGTGAAGGACATCCGTATCGTGGCCGCTGCGCAGCTGGGCGATGTTGGCGGGAAGGGCGAGCGCGACGATCACGAACACCGCCGCCGTGACCCGCTTGCCGATCCGTCCCGACATCGCCTCGGTGGCCACCAACAACACGGCGACGGCGCCGAAGAAGACGTAGCGCGAGCCCTCCGCTGGCCGCGCGGCGGCTCCCATCGTCACCCAGTAGAAGAGGAGGACCGCCAACCATGCCCAGAGGGCGCGAGGGACCGCGCCCAGTCGCAGGCGGACCACGATCGCCGCCGCGCCGAGCACGGCCAGCGCTTTGCCGAACCAGGTCACCTCGGTGATGTAGGTGGCCGGGATCACCGGGTTGGTGCCGGTCAGGGCGCCGAGCACGGCTGCCGCCGAGTGGAAGACGGTTTCCCCGATCAGGCTGACGTTGGTGGGGTCGAGCGTGCTCTGCTCCTGGTCGAACTTGCGTGCCCAGATCCACCAGGCGGCGTAGAGGGCAGCGGGGAGGAGGAAGATCCAGGCGCGACGCAGGCGGTCTGGCCGCCAAAGCACGAGCACGACGATGCCGACGAGAATCGCGAGGCCGACCTCGATCGTGAAGACCGAGAGCGTGATCAGGACACTGGCGAGGATGTCGCCGCGCCGATCCTCCCGTTCGAGCGCCAGTATCGCGCCGAGCCCGAGTGCGATCGCGGCGAGGGTGTGCACGTCGAAGGGCCAGAGGAGGACCTCGCGGGCGAAGCCGAGGAAGAGGAGCAGGACGCAGGGAGCCAGTGCCGTCAGCGGCCCCACCCGGCGGCGCGCCAGCTCGAAGACGAGGCCAACCGAAGCGCAGAGGGCGGCGATGTTGACCAGGACGAAGGCGGTGTAGTTGGCGCCGAAGAGGGCGAACGTCACTTCGTAGATCAGCTTGCCGCCGAGTTGGAGGTGGCCGTTGTAGGGGCCAAAGAGGTATTCGAGGCTGAGCGAGTCGTAAGCGACGACCCGGCCCGAGTCTTCGACCAGGCGGCCGAGGTAGAACATCTCGTCGATGCCGAAGCTCTCGCCGGCGGTGGTAGCCAGGATCAGGGCCGCCGAGAGCGCCATCGCGACGCCAAGCGCGATCCATGACCCCATCGTGGTGCCAAGGAAGGCCGCGGCTGCCCGGACCCAGCCCTGCTCAGCCACGCGCGGTCCCACAGAGGGCGACCGCACCCGACCCATCCAGCTGCGCGCGCCAGCGTCGCGGTGAGCGATCGCTCGGAATCGCCAGCTCGCTCCAGCCCCTCTCGATGCCGCCGAGCGCGACGGGGAAGTCGTCGGCGAAGCGACCCAGGTTGAGTTCGACCGAGGAGCCGCCGCGGGGACCGAAGAAGGCGCCGCCTTGCGGCAGCGTGAGGGTCGTCGGCGCCCGCACCGCACGACAGGGCGCGCTTGCCGGGGGCGCTGCGCTGGGGGTGAGCTCGAGTTCGAGCGCTGCCGCCAGCACCTTGTCGGCGGGCACTCGCGCCTCCGCGGGCGCGCGCGCCAGTTCGGCTTCGCTGTAGGCGGGCGATCCGAAGGCATCGCGGGCGGACAGGTAGGACTTTGCATCGACGCTCACGTAACCCGTGTCGGCGATGTCTTCTTCGAGGACGAAGCGGGGGTCGACGTCGTCGCGGACTATCTCCAGGGCGGCGAGGTCGGCGCGCTCGAGCGCGGTGGTCGCCTCGTAGCTTTCCTGGGCCTGGGTGAGGAAGTACACGTTGCTGGCTACGGCCGCGACGAGGATGACCAGCGCCGTTGCCAGCAGGCGCCGCTCCAACCTCACGCCCCGCAGCAGATCCACCGCGACGAGCAGCATCAGCGCCACGCCCGGGTACTGGTAGCGGCTGACCCAGGCAGCGCGTCCGGGCTTGAGTGCGATCCCCCCGAGCACCCAGAAGGCGAGGAGAATCGCCAGGACCACCCAGAGCGAGTGGGGGATGCGCTTGAGCTTGTAGAGGCGCCAGATGGCGAGGCCGCCTAGCAGAACCGCCAGCGGTCGCCCCCAGTCGAGGCCGCCGGGTGAGGCGATCCCCTCGACCGGGGTCGCCAAGCCGAAGAAGCTGGCAATGGCGGCGGCGAAGGAGTCGAGCACGAAGAGCGGCGTGCTCGCGACGTTGCGCAACGAGAAGGCGCTTTCGGCGGTGTGGCCCCAGCCGAGCCACCAGAGCGCGTAGAGGGCAACTGGGATCAGGACGATGTAGGCGCGTCGGCGCCAGTCGCGTTCGCCTCGGCGCAGAAAGATGTCGACGGCAGCCCCGATCGCAAACGCGAGCCAGAGGCTGGCGAAGAGCAGCGAGCCGATCAGCCAGGCGCAGGCGAGCTTGTCGCCGAGACGGTCGCGCCGATCGAGGGCGAGCAGCATGCCCAACCCACAGGTCATCGAGCCGGCGAAGGAGATCGCGGCGATGAACCAGAGGAAGTCGTCGAACGCGGCGCCGAGGAAGAGGATCGGGATCGTCGCGATCAGCGCCGGCCATTCGCCCAGTCGCCGCCTGATCCAGACGAAGAGGAACCAGACACCCAGCAGGAACAGCGCGGTGGTCAGGAGGCGGTAGGGCAGGGTCGTGTCCATGCCGAAGGTCGGCAGCAGCAACTTGAACGCGGCCACCGGTCCGACGACGAGGTGCTCGTTGGCCGGATCCAGGAAGGCGTCGAGGCTGAAATCGCGCCGGTAGAGGATGTAGGTCCAGTCGTCGAGGAGGAAGCTGATCTGCGACGCGAGCGCGACGATCAAGACGCCGGAGATGAGCATGGCGGCGAGCAGGAGGGGCGTAGCGGCTCGCATCCGCCCCCCCAGAACGGTGGCTTCGCCCGGCGGCATGGCCGTAATCTAGGGGCCGTCCCGGAGGCGCCCGGCCCGCCAGATGCCGCGCCGCCGTCGTGCCTCGATAGCGCCCTCGCGGCGGTAGTCGCCGCGGCTCAGGTGGTGCTCGAGGAAGACGTAGAGCACGATGAAGAGGTAGCGGCTGCCCATCTCGTTCAGCCGCAGCTTCGAGACGCCGGCTTTGCGGTTGGCCCAGGAGATCGGCACGATGCCGTAGCTGTAGCCGCGCACGACCGCCTTCAGCGGCAGCTCGACCGTGAGGTTGAAGTGGTGCGAGAGGAACGGCTGGACGTTTTCGATCACCTCGCGCCGGTAGGCCTTGAAGGCATTGGTGGTGTCGTTGTAGCCGTGGCGGAAGAGGGCACGGATGCACCAGTTGACGATCCGGTTCATGATCAGCTTCGAGCGCGGGTAGTCGATCACCGCCGAGCCGTGGACGAAGCGGGATCCGAAGGCGCACTCGTAGCCTTCTTCGAGCAGGCGCTGGTAGGAGACGAGGTCGCGCGGGCTGTCGGAGCCGTCGGCCATCACGATCGCCACCGCATCGCCCTCGAAGGCCTCCAGCCCGGCGCGCACGGCGAAGCCGAAGCCGTTTTCATACGGCGAGGGCAGGCAGCGAACCTGCGGGTGCTCGGCGGCGAAGCCCTCGACCACAGCGGCGGTGTTGTCGGTGCTGGAATCGTCGACGACGATCACCTCGTGCTCGATCTGCTCCGCGTCCAGGGTGGAGACGATCTCCGAGAGCGTCTCGATCACCGTTCCGTCCTCGTTGTAGGCGGGGATGACGACGGAGAGCTTCATCGAGCCGTCCTCTCGAAGCCGAGCGCCTCGGCGACGGCGTCCTCGTGGGCGACGGTCCACTCGAGCAGGTCGGCGAGGACGTCGCGGGCGCTGCGCCGCGGTCGCCAAGAGGTGCGGGCGAAGATCCGCGAGCAGTCCGAGAGGTAGATCGGCACGTCGCCGGGGCGGGTCTCGGGGTCGGCGGAGATCTCGATCTCGTTGCCGGTCAGCTCGCGGCAGAGCTCGGTCGTCTCAAGCAGCGAGAGACTGCACTCGCGGCCGCCGCCGACGTTCGCGACCGAGCCGCTCCAGCCGTCGGGGTCGCCGAGCTGCTCGTCGACCAGGTCGACGAGGTCGTCGATGTGGAGCAGGTCGCGTACCTGCTTGCCCGAGCCGCCGTAGCCGATGTAGGAGAGCGGTCGGCCGAAGTGGTGGCTGAGCAGCCACCAGGAGAAGACCCCCTGGTCGACCTTGCCCATCTGCCAGGGGCCGGCGATCACGCCGCAGCGGTTGACGACGGCGCGCAGGCCGAAGGCGTCGGCGTACTCCTCGATCAGGAGCTCGGCCGAGAGCTTGGTGGCGCCGTAGAGGGTGCGGGCGCCGGGCAGCGGGAAGTCCTCGGAGATGCCCGCCGGGCCGGCACCAGGCAGCGGCTGCTCGGCCGCCAGCTCGTAGCGCGTCCCCGCCTCCTCCAGGGCCAGCTCCAGCTGCGGTGCCACCGGGTAGACGCGGCTGGTCGAGAGGAAGACGACGAAGGCGCTCTCGCGCCGCGCCTGCTCGAGGCAGTTGAAGGCGCCGACGAGGTTCGTCTGCACCGAGTAGGAGGTGTCGGCGAAGCCGGCCAGGACCGAGGGCTCGGCCGAACACTCGACCATCGCGTCGAAGCTGCCGGCAGCGGCGAGATCGTCCTGCTCGCGCACGTCGCCGTGGACGAATTCGACCCCGGCCTCGCGCAGGCGTCCCAGGTTGAGCTCGGAGCCGCGGCGCATCAGGTTGTCGAGCGCGACGATCTCCCAGTCCGGATGGCGCCCGGCCAGGGCGACGCCGAGGTTTGCGCCGACAAATCCGGCTCCGCCGGTGACAAGGATCCGCATCGGGCTCGGATTCATAGCAGGGCTGAGTGCCAGCACAGCTACTCTCTGCGCCGATGAAGCTCCTGCTCGCGACGAACCATCTGGGCCTGGGCGGAAGCGAGTCCTACCTGTTGACGGTCGCCGAACAGCTTGACCGGCTCGGGCACGAGATCGCGATCTACGCGCCAGAACCGGGCCCCGGGGTGGCGGTGGCCGAGGAGCGCGGAATCCCCGTCTTCGGCGAAGGCTCGATTCCAGAGGCGGTCGAGGTGGCGTTGGTTCAGGACGCCGGCGTCTCGCACCGGATCGCCGCGAGCCGCCCCGGCTTGCCACAGCTCTTCGTCGCCCACAGCGGGATGTTTGACCTGCAGGCACCGCCACAGCTCGAGGGAGAGGTGGGTGCCGTCGTTGCGCTGAACGACCGCGTCGGCACGCGGATGCGCCGCTACGGAGTCGAGACCGAGATCGTGCGCCTGCGCCAGCCGATCGACACCCAGCGCTTCGTCCCTCGGGGCCCGCTGCCGGAGGCCCCGCGCACGGCGCTGATGCTGAGCAACACCCCGCATGCGGACAGGTTCGAGATGATCCGTGATGCCTGCGCAGACGCAGGCATGGAGCTCGAGCAGCTCGGCGGCTCAGCCGGGCGCAAGGCCGACATCAGGTCGGCGCTCGCCGAAGCGGACTTGGTGATCGGCTACGGTCGCTCGATCCTCGAGGCGATGGCATGCGGGCGCGCCGCCTACGTCTACGATTGGCAGGGAGGCGACGGGTGGGTTACGCGCGAGACCTATGACGCGATCGAGGCGGATGGGTTTGCGGGGAGCGCGGCGAAAGACGTGTTGGATCGCGAGGCGCTCGCCGCTGACCTAAGCCGCTACTCGCCCGAGATGGGACCGGTCAATCGCGACCTCGTCGTCGCCAACCATCGCGCCAGCCGCCACGCTGAGCAGCTGATCGATCTTTTGCGCGGGCTCGACACGCCGCCCCCCCAACCTCGCGAGCCGTTGCGGGAGATGGAGCGCTTGGTCCGCCTGGAGTGGCGGGCGCAGCTCGACATCCAGTCGCTGCGGGCCGAGAACGAGGCGCTGCGACAGCGCCTGCACGAGTCCGAGTCGGCGCGCAGTCGCGAATACGAGGAGAGGGCGGCCGAGCACCGCCAGGCCGTGGCTCAGGTTGAGGCGCGGGTCGAGGCCGAAGTCCGCGAGAGTTACGAGAACAGCCTCAGTTGGCGACTGACCCGGCCCTTGCGCGCGCTTCTGAGACGCCTCCGTGGGGCCGAGTAGTTAATCTGCCGCCCCCATGCCTACCGCAATAGTCACCGGATCGGGGGGTCTGATCGGCTCCGAGTCCGTCCGCCGCTTCATCGCGGACGGCTGGGACGTCGTCGGCCTCGAGAACGACATGCGCGCCCGTTTCTTCGGCGAGGAGGCCTCGACCGCGCACGTCACCGAGGAGCTGCGCGGCAACTACCCGGAGTTCCGCTCGCTCGAGGTCGACATCCGCGACGCCGACGGCGTCAACCGCGCCTTCGCCGAGTTGGCCGGCTCGCTCGACGCGGTGATCCACACCGCGGCGCAGCCCTCGCACGACTGGGCGGCGCGCGACCCGCAGACCGACTTCGGCGTCAACGCGCTGGGCACCCTCAACCTGCTCGAGGCGGCGCGCGAGCACGCCCCGGACGCCCCCTTCATCTTCTGCTCGACCAACAAGGTCTACGGCGACACGCCAAACTTCCTGCCGCTGGAGGAGCTGGAGAAGCGGCTCGAGCTGCCCGAGTCCCATCCCTTCCACAAGGGCATCGACACCTCGATGTCGATCGACCGCTCGACCCACTCGCTCTTCGGCGTCTCCAAGGCCGCCGCCGACCTGCTCGTGCAGGAGTACGGCCGCTACTTCGACATGCCGACCGTCTGCTTCCGCGGCGGCTGTCTGACGGGGCCCCAGCACGCCGGCGCCCAGCTGCACGGCTTCCTCGCCTACCTGATGAAGTGCACCGTCACCGCCACGCCCTACACCGTCTTCGGCTACGGCGGCAAGCAGGTCCGCGACAACATCCACAGCGCCGATCTCGTCGCCTGCTTCCAGTCCTTCCAGCGCGCCCCCCGCGCCGCCGCCGTCTACAACATGGGCGGCGGCCGCCGCAGCAACTGCTCGATGCTGGAGGCGATCGACGTCTGCGAGCGGATCAGCGGCCGCGAGCTGCAGTGGGAGCTGAGCGACGAGAACCGGATCGGCGACCATCGCTGGTGGGTCTCCGACGTCTCCGACTTCGAAGCCGACTACCCCGATTGGCAGCCGCGCTACGGGATCGACGAGATCCTGCAGGAGATGTACGACCAGAACGTCGAGCGCTGGATGGCGACCGCGGGCTGAGCCCGCTCCGCCTCAGGCGCCGGGGCCGCAGACGGTCGCCGCGCCGCCTTCGAGCTGCAGCTTCCAGGGGACGGTCGATTGATCGACCGGTATCGGAATCGCCAGTGCCTCGCCGGGGGAGACGCCCGTCTGGAAATCGACCGGGAACACGCTGCCGGTCGCGAAGCGCCTCATCTTGATGTTGGTGACTGGCTCGGCGCCGGCGACGACGATTGCTCCGCCCGGCGGCAGGCTGAGCAGCGGCGCGTTTGCGCCCCCGGGCACGGCTAGGCAACTGTTCTCCGGCGCGACCGCGACCCCCGTCGCATCCGGCGCGGCCGGCTCCGTGGCGGCGCCGGCGACGAGCCCGGGCGATACCGGTTCCAGACCCACCCGCAGCGCGTTGAGCAGGACCTTGTCGGCGGCGAAGCGCGCCTTCTCGGGGCTGGCTTCAAGCTCGTCGATCGTGTAGGAGGGCGAGCCGAACTCGTCGACGGCTGAGAGGTAGGAGCCGGCGTCGATATAGACGAAGCCGGTGTCGGCGAATTCTTCGTCGAGGAAGAAGCTCGGATCGACGGTGTCGCGGGCGATCTCCACCGCGGCGAGGTCGGCCTTGATCAGCTGGCTGGTGTTCAGGTAGGCGCTGTAGGTTTGGCGCAGCATCAGGCCGTTGCCCGCCAGCGACACGGCGAGAACCGCCAGCGCCGGCAGCAGCACTCGCCGGTCCAGCTTGACGCCGCGCAACAGCTCGGTCGCAACCAGCAGCATCATCATCGCCCCGGGGAGCTGGTAGCGACTTGCCCACGGCACGCGCCCCGGCTTGACCGCGAAACCGCCGAGAATCCAGAACGCGAGCAGAACCGCGAGCACGACCCAGAGCGAGCGGGGGATGCGATCGAGCTTGTACATGCGCCATGCTGCCAGCGCCCCCAGCCCGACCGCGAGCGGGCGCCCCCAGTCCAGGCCTCGCGGGCTGGGAGACCCTTCGACCGGCGCCGCCAGGCCCAACAGCGCGCCGATCGCCGAGGCGAAGGAATCGAGCACGAAGAGTGGGGTGGTGGCGATGTTGCGCAGCGAGATCGTGCTTTCGGCGTCGTGCCCCCAGCCGAGCCACCAGAGCCCGTAGAGGCCGATTGGGACGAGGACGAGGTAGGCGCGGCGGCGCCAGTCGCGGTCGGTCCGGCGCAGGAGGACGTCGACCGCGGCCCCGATCGCGAAGGCGAACCAGAGGCTGGAGAAGAGCATCGAGCCGACCAGCCAGGCGCAGGCGAGGGCGTCGCCGAGGCGGTCGCGCCGGTCGAGCGCGACCAGCATGCCCATCCCGCAGGTCATCGAGCCGAGGAAGCTGATCGAGGCGAACCAGTAGAGGTCTTCGAAGGCGGCGCCGAAGAAGAGGATCGGCAGGGTCGCGAAGAGCGCCGCCCAGCTGCCCAGCCGGGCCCTGATCCAGACGAAGAGGAACCACGCGCCGAGCAGGATCATCGCCGTCGAGACGATGCGGTAGGGCAGCGCCGAGCCCAGCCCGAAGCCGCTCAGCAGCAGCTTCCAGACGGCAACCGGGCCGGCGACGAGATGCTCGTTGGCATCGACGAAGAAGGCGTCGGCGCTGAAGTCGCGCCGGTAGAGGATGTAGGTCCAGTCGTCGAGGAAGAAGCTCAGGTTCGAGCCCCAAACGACCAGCAGCAAGCCAGATGCGACCATTGCGGCCGCGAACAGCAGCGATGCCGGATCCTTCAGTCGGTATGCCCCGCCCACGCCGGTAACCTATAGCGCTCCCTTGACGCCCCCTGCCGCAGTTTCCCCAGTCGCGATCGAGGTGCAGGGGGTCGAGAAGACTTTCAGCATCCCCACTCACAAGGTGGACTCGCTGAAGGAGCGGCTGACCACCTTCAACAAGCCGGACTTCCGGGCACTGCACGCCCTGCGCGACGTCTCCTTCGAGATCGAGCGCGGCGAGTTCTTCGGCATCGTCGGCCGCAACGGCTCCGGCAAGAGCACGTTGCTCAAGATCCTCGCCTCGATCTATCGGGCCGACGCCGGTCGGGTGAGGATGGCGGGTCGCCTCGCTCCGTTCATCGAGCTCGGCGTTGGCTTCAACCCGGAGCTGAGCGCGCGCGAGAACGTCGAGCTGAACGGCGTGATGATGGGTTTGACTCGTGCCGACGCACGCAGCCGCCTCGGAGCCGTGCTCGAGTTCGCCGAGCTGGAGGAGTTCGTCGACCTGAAGCTGAAGAACTACTCGTCCGGGATGCTGGTCCGGCTCGCCTTCTCGATGATGATCCAGTCCGATGCCGAGATCCTGCTGATCGACGAGGTGCTCGCAGTCGGCGACGCCTCCTTCCAGCAAAAGTGCGCCGATGTCTTCCACGAGATCCGCGACTCCGAGCGAACCGTCGTCTTCGTCACCCACGACATGAGCGCGGTCGAGCAGTACTGCCATCGCGCGATGCTGCTCCACGATGGCTCGGTCAAGGCCATGGGTGACGCCGGTGAGGTGGCACGGAGCTACCTGCGGCTCAACTTCGAACAGGCGCCCGGCGGCGGTGCGGAGGCCGACATGGGCGGCGTTGCCGACGTCACCCTGGCTGATGTTTGGCTCGAGGACCGCGACGGCAACCGCATCACCAACGTCGAAAAGGGCTGTGACCTGCGCTTCGGCGCGGTCCTTGAAGCCCACCGGCCGGTCGAGGGCCCGAGTTTCGGCTTTGCCTTCACCAACGCCGATGGGGTCGAGGTGACCGGATTCGGCCTCCGCTTGCCCGAAGACGCGCCGGATCGTCTCGAGCCCGGCCAGCGGGTGCGCTTGAGCGGCGAGCTCGAGAATCGCCTCGCCTCGGGCCGCTACGTGGTCAAGTGCTGGATCCACCGCGAGCACAACATCGCCAACCTCGTCCTGCACTCGCCGCATGTGCTCGACTTCGTCGTCTTTGGCAAAGACACTGCGGGGGTCGTCTCACTCGCACACGAGGTCACCGTCGCAGTGGAGGGCCCATGAGCGCCGAGCCAACCACTGCGGAGCTGCGCGAGGTCGGTGGCCCATCCGCTCTGGGCGGCGGTCGGCACCGCTTCTTCGAGCTGCTCTGGCTGATGTCGGTGACCGACTTCAAGAAGACCTTCTTTGGCACCGCGCTCGGCTATGTCTGGTCGCTGGTGCGGCCGCTGATGCTGTTCGCCGTCCTGCTCCTGGTCTTCACGCAGATCTTCAAACTCGGCAGCGCAGTTCCCCACTACGAAGTGCTGCTGCTCTTCAACATCGTCCTCTTCGGCTTTTTCCAGGAAGCCACCGGGGGGGCCGTGGGCTCGGTGCTGGCGCAGGAGGGGATCGTCCGCAAGACCCAGTTCCCGCGCCTCGTAATCCCGCTCTCGGTGGTGCTGACCGCGCTCTTCACGCTCGGCCTCAACATGATCGTCGTCCTCGGCTTCATGCTCGCCTTCGGCGTCTACCCGATGTGGACCTGGCTGCTCTTCCCGGTCGTCTTCGTGCCGCTCTTCGTCTTCGTCTGCGCCCTCTCGCTGCTGCTCTCGGCGCTCAACGTCCGCTTTCGCGACGTCGCGATCATCTGGATCGTGCTGGCGACCGCGCTCAACTACGGCACGCCGATCATCTACCCGCTCGAATTCGTCCCCAGCGAGACGCTCAAGCACCTGCTGATGGCAAACCCATTGACGCCGCTCTTCCAGCAGGCGCATGTGTGGATGATCGATTCGCATGCCGAAGGGGTCTGGACCGCGGCCGGGGGACCGTTGCCGCTGATCGTCGCGGCGTTGATCTACGTCGTCGTCTGCGTGCTCGGCGTCTGGATCTTC
This sequence comes from uncultured Solirubrobacterales bacterium, assembly GCA_963718755.1. GTDB lineage: Bacteria > Actinomycetota > Thermoleophilia > Solirubrobacterales > 70-9 > VRUE01. The sequence continues at coordinate 998,191 of OY970376.1, read as the reverse complement.
AACCGCGAAGCGCCGCGGATTGCCGAGCAGCTCTAGGAGCCTGTTCGTGACCCGGTCACGAGACGGGCTCCACGCGGGCCGCTACTTTCCGGGGCGGGTGCGTTTCTGGGTGGTGCCTTGACTCGAAAGACGACATCGCTGCTCGCGGTCATCGCCGTGGCCCTGCTCGGCCTGCCCGCGCCGGCCCCTGCAGCGCCGGCCCCGCCTGACTTCGTGATTGGCATCTCGCCGCAGACGCCCGCCGGCGACGACGACTATTCGCTGATGGCGGAGGCTGGGCTCAGCAGCCTGCGCCTGCCGCTGAACTGGGCCCGCATCGAGCCGCACAGCCCCTACCTGGTCGAGCCCGATTGGGAGGACTTCGATCGCCCGGTGACGATCGCCGCGCGCCACGGGCTGCGGGTCTTCCCCTTCGTCTGGGGGACCCCGCCCTGGATCGCCACCGAGGAGCTGATCGAACCGGTTCGCCACGGCTGGGACGGCAGGGCCTGGGGCTCGTTCCTGCGCCGCGCGGTCGAGCGCTACGGCCCCGGCGGCGACTTCTGGCGGGAGAACCCGGAGCTGCCGCCGCTGCCGATCCGCACCTGGGAGATCTGGAACGAGTCGAACATCGTCAGCTTCTCCGCCCGCCCCGATCCGCGCCGCTTCGCCCGCCTGCTGCGCGTCAGCGGCCGCGCGATCCACCGCGCCGATCCCGGCGCCAAAGCGATCCTCGGCGGGCTCTTCGGCCGGCCGCTGCAGATACCGCCCAACGTCGCCTCAGGCGACTACCTCAACCGCGTCTACCGCGCCGGCGGCGTGAAGCCCTTCTTCGACGGGGTCGGCCTGCATCCATACGTCGCCGACGCGGCTGCGATGCGCGCCCAGATTCGTAACCTGCGCCGCGTCATGCGCCGCCACGGCGACGCCGCGACGCCGCTCTACGTCACCGAGCTGGGCTGGGGCTCGGACAGCTTCCAGACCCGCTGGGAGCGCGGGCCGCTCGGCCAGGCGCGCGAGCTCGACCAGGCGCTCTCGATCCTCACCGGCAAACGTCATGACTGGCGCATCGCCGGTGTTTGGTGGTTCTCCTGGGCCGATGCGGGCCCCCTCTGCCAGTTCTGCGACTCCGCCGGCCTCTTGACCGAGCGCCGCGAGGCCAAGCCTGCCTGGTACAGCTTCAATGCCTGGACCGGCGGCGATCCCGACGCCGTGCCGCGGGCCAGTCTCGGCGAATGAGCCCGACCCGTAAGTTTCCGGTGCGCCTTATGTACCTACGCCGTACAAAAAGCGCACCGGAACTGGTTAGGCCGAGCGGAAGAGGTTGACCGAGCCGATGCGCCGCATCGTGTACTGGTCGTAGGGGAGGTCGCCGCGCCAGCGGTTGTGGGCCTCGGCGGAGACGAAGTAGGTCTCCGGATCGGCCTCCATCTCGCCGATCTTCGCCGCCAGCTCCTCCGCCGAGAGGCCAAGGCCGGCGACGATGCGGTCGAGTTTCTCGCGGTGTTCATCGGCGCCCCAGCCGGCGAGGACGTGGTCGACGGCGTGGATCGAGCAGCCACCCTGCTTGAGCAGCTGGTGCCCGGTCTCGACCACCGTGCCGACGTGCTCCAGCGGAACGTGCTCGAGCACCGAGATCGAGAAGACCGCCCCGTAGTCGTTATCCAGCGGCTCGCTCGGCGGGAACAGCTCGCGGATGAAGCGCACGTCGGGGTAGGCGACCTGGAAGCGCTTGAACTCGCGCGGGCCGTTGCCGCCGCCCTGGTAGTCGTCGACGACGGTCACCTCGTAGCCGAGGCGGGAGAGCATCCCGGCCACCAGCGGCTCGCCGGCGCCGATCTCGAGGATGCGCGAGCCGCGCTCGACGTTGCCGAGGATCGCCTTGACCATCCAGCAGCGCTGCAGGTCCTTCATGTCGAAGCTGGCGCCGGCGAGGCCGGTCATGTGATCGCCGCTGTCGGCGAAGTCGCGGACGGTGCCGTAGGAGATCTCCGGCAGGGGAAAGGAGCCGGTGTAGCGCTCGGCGATCGGCCAGAGCGAGCTGTCGGCAATCGTCCAGGCCGAGGCGTTCGCCCCGGGCGTGGCGGCCGTCGGCGTGTAGAGGGCGGCCTTGCCGGCAAGTTTGCGCAGCAGGGGCGAGCGGGCCGCCGTCGCGCGCAGGCGCTTCGCCGCACTCGGGGTGCTCACGCGGAGGACCCCACCGGCCGAGCGGCGGCCGAGCGCTCTTCCAGGAAGCGGGCGAGGCCGGCGGCGTTTGCCTGCCAGCTCAGCTGCTCGGCGGCGAAGCGACGCGCGCCCGCGCCGAGGCGCGCCGCGAGCTCGCGGTCGGTCAGCAGCTTTTCGATCTGAGCGACAATCTCCATTGCGTTGCCATGCTCGAGCAGCAGAGCGTTCTCGCCGTGCTCGAGGTCGTTGCCGATGTTGCAGTGCGGCAAGATAACCGGCCGGCCCATCGCCAGGAACTCCGGCAGCTTGGAGGGCAGGCGGTAGCGGTTGAAGTCGTCGGGGGGCCCCGGCTGGACGTAGGCGTCGGCGACGGCCAGGTAGGCGGGGATCTCGCGCCACGGGATCGGGCCGAGCTCGATCACGCCGTCGCCGAGGGCGCGGAACGACCGCGGGTCGGGTCCGCCGAACTCGGAGTGGCCGAGGCGGACCAGGCGCACCCGATGCCCCCGCCGCTGCAGCAGCTTGACCGCCAGGTAGAGGCTCAGCATCTCGTGCTGGTTGGCGTAGTGGATGGTGCCGTGGTAGACGAGGACGAAGTCGTCGGGGGAGAGGCCCAGCTCCGCCCGGGGCTTTGGCTCCAGGGCCGGCCGGAAGCGGTCGGGGTCGATTCCGGGACGGACCACCCGGTGCGGCCGCCCCGCCCTGTTGAACTCGTTCAGCGCCTCGGTGATCACGGTGATCCCCGCGGCGCCGTCGAGGAACTCGCGGTGGTGGGTGGGGTGGATCAGGTCGACCGGCACGAGGCTGTCCTGCTGGCGCAGCGGCAGCCGCTGCAGTTCGTGCAGTGAGCGCCCGGTAGCCGACTCGATCAGGAGCTCCTCGTTGTCCTCGAGGTGGATCACGTAGGGCACGCCGAGCTGGCGCACCGCGTCCATCGTCATCAGCCGCACCCGCTCCCGCGGGGTCCAGCCGACGATGATCGTCTCGGCCGGGCTCTGGCGCATCTGGCGCAGCTTGCCCTCGACCTGCTCATGCGAGATGCACTCGAAGCGCGGCTCGCCGACGACCTTGGCGCGCTCCGGGTCGCCGCGGCCGGCGACGGTCACCTCCCAGCCGAGGTCGGTCAGCTCGTTGCCGAAGTGGTAGGCCTGGATCCCGCTGTTGACGTCGAACGGGCCGAAGTAGACGAAGAGGACCCTCATCGCTTGCCGAGGGGCGCGGTTGCGCGGTAGACCCGTTCGCGCCAGCTCGCCGGAACGTAGTCGGCCAGCTGCTGGGCAAATCCGGGGTTGAAGTAGGGATCGCCCCGCATCAGCTCGTCATACCAGCAATCGACGAAGAGAGCACGGTCGATCGCGTCGGTGGTGGCGCGGCGGGCTGCCGGCGAGCGGTGGTTGACCAGGCGCGGCCGGGGGGCGTAGACGGATTTGAGACCGCGCTTGGCAAGGCGCTGGCAGAGGTCGAAGTCCTCGTACTCGCAGTTGTAGAACTCGTTGAAGCCGTTCTCGGCCGCGAAGTTGGCTCGGCTGAGGAAGAGGCACTCGGCGCTCAGCGCCGAGACCTCGCGGGCGCACGGGAGTGCCCCGTAGTAGCCGTCGCCGTCGACTGGAAATCCGCTCAGCATCGGGCTCGCCGGATCGCGCAGGCCGATCGCGATGCCCGCCTGCTCGACCAGTCCGTCCGGCCGCGCGAGCAGGGGGCCGACGGCGCCCACGCCTGGCAGTCCGGCGTGCAGCAGGAGCTGCTCGATCCAATCGGGCTCGACGATCTCGAGGTCTTCGCCGAGGAAGAGCAGGTACTCGCCACCGGCGGCCGCGGCGCCGAGGTTGTTGGCGCGCCCGCGCCGGAAGGTGCCGGAATCGTCCGCGATCCAGGTGACCCGGTCCGGAACGTCGGCCGGTGCTGCCCTTCGGCCGATGACGATGGTCTCGAAGTCGGGATAGGAGGTGCGCTCGAAGAGCGAGCCGAGCGCTCGCTGCAGGCCGCCGCTGCCGCCACCGGTGGCGATCACGATGCTGACCTTGGGGGTCGGCGATGAGGCGTTGCGCGGGGCGAGGACGGCGCGGTGCGGGATCGTCGGGTGGGGCACGGACTTGGCCTCGACGCCGCGCCGCTCGAGGTGGGCGCTGACCGCCCGTGGCTGCAGCTCCTCGACGCCGGACTTCTGGTCGGTGCCGGCGGCGATGCTGCCCGGGATCGCGCGCCAGTGGTAGAGCGTCTGCGGGATGTGGTGGATGCGGTCGGTGCGCTCGGAGACGCGCAGCATGAACTCGAAGTCCTGGATCGTGTTGAAGGCGGGGTCGAAGCCTCCGGCGGCCTCGGCAACCGTGCGGCGCACGACCAGCAGGTGCCCGATGTACATCGCGCCGAGCGCGTAGACGGGCGACCAGTCGGGCTTGAGGAACGGGTCCGCCCGTACCCCGTGAAGCGTCAGCTTGTCGGAGTCGGAATAGACGACGTCGAGCGAGGGGTCGGCGACGAGTGCCTGGGCGACGCGCAGCAGCGCGTCCGGCGTCAGCTCGTCGTCGTGGTCGAGGAAGCCGACGAACTCTCCGCTGCACATGGCGAGCGCCTCGTTGGTGGCGGCGGAAATACCGCGGTTCTGCTCGACCGGGCGGAACTTGATCCGCGCATCAGCTCTGGCGTAGCGCTCGATTGCATCGACCAGCTCCCGCTGCCCGGAGCCGTCGTCGACGATGCAGAGCTCCCACTCGGGGTAGTGCTGAGCGAGCACCGAGTCGATCGCCTTGCGCAGGTAGCCGAGGTCCGACCTGTAGGTCGGCATCGCCAGCGAGATCAGCGGCCGAGCGTCGAGCGCGGCGACTTCCTCCACGGCGGCTTCCCGCCGCGCCTTCGGTCGGTTGAGATGGAGCTGCCGTACCTTTCGAGTCAGCTCCCGCAGCCGTCGCAGGAGGCTCAGCAGGCGCGGCGGCAGCAGGGATTTCAGCGACCAGGCGTCTCGGGGCATCGGGGTCAGCCCCGCCGCAGCTTGGCCAGCGTGGTCTTGACCGCTCGCACCGGTTTCGTGATTCGCCAGCTGAGCGAGGTCTCATACGTCTGGGCCACCTTGTGGACTTCTTCCTCGAGTTCGCCGATGCGGAAGGCGCGGCGGCCGAGCTCGCGATGGAACTCCTCGCGCTGGGCGTCCAGCTCGGCGCGGTGCCTGGCCTCCTGCTCGTCGTCCTGCTTGCGCGTTTGGGTCTCGGCGCTCACCACGGCCTATCGTAGCCACGACGCATGCAGCCACCCGGCGCGGCCGCCGCAGCGATCCCGGCGCAGTAGGGTTGCAGCCTCGAATGGAGCCCCTGAAGGGACTGATTCTCTCCGGTGGGGCGGGCACGCGCCTGCGCCCCATCACGCACACCTCGGCGAAGCAGCTCGTGCCCGTCGCCAACAAGCCCGTGCTCTTCTACGGGATCGAGGCGCTGGTCGAGGCCGGCGTGACCGAGATCGGGATCATCATCGCGCCCGAGACCGGCGACGAGATTCGCGCGGCTGCCGGCGACGGCTCCCAGTTCGGCGCCGAGATCACCTACATCGTCCAGGACGAGCCGGCGGGGCTGGCCCACGCCGTGCTCACCGCCGAGGATTTCATCGGTGGCTCACCCTTCGTCATGTACCTCGGCGACAACCTGCTGGCGGACGGCCTGCGCGGGCTCGTCGCGACCTTTCGCGAGTCCGGGCCGGACGCGCTGATCCTGCTCACGCCGGTCGAGGAGCCCGAGCACTACGGCGTCGCCGAGCTCGACGGCGACCACGTCGTGCGCCTGGTCGAGAAGCCGAAAGACCCGCCGTCGAACCTCGCCCTGGTCGGCGTCTACCTCTTCGGCCCGCCGATCTTCGAGGCCGCGCGTGCGCTCGAGCCCTCCTGGCGAGGGGAGCTGGAGATCACCGAGGCGATCCAGAGCCTGATCGAGGACGGCCACAAGGTGCAGTCCGAGGTCGTCAGCGGCTGGTGGAAGGACACCGGGCAGCTCGCCGACATGCTCGAGGCCAACCGCCTCGTCCTCGAGGAGATCGTGCCCCGCCTCGAGGGCGAGGTCGACGCCGACTCGAAGGTCGAGGGGCGGGTCGTGATCGAGGCGGGCGCGAAGGTGAGCGGCTCGGTCGTCCGCGGCCCCGCGGTGATCGGCGCCGGCGCGAGGATCGAGAGCGCTTACGTCGGCCCCTACACCTCGATCGGTGAGAACGTGCGGATCTGCCGCTCCGAAATCGAGCACTCGATCGTCCTCGCCGGCTCGGTGGTCGAGGACCTCGGCACCCGCATGGAGGCGAGCCTGCTCGGCCGCGAAGTGAAGCTGACCCGCAGCGAGGGGATGCCGAAGACGCTGCGGATGCTGGTCGGCGACAAGTCCGAGATCAAGATCATCTGATGAAGATCCTGGTGACGGGGGCAGCGGGGATGCTGGGTCGCGACGTGATGCTCGCCGCCGGCAACGCCGGCCACCAGGTGGTCGGCTTCGGCCATGCCGAGCTCGACGTCGCCGATCCGGCCGCAGTCAGCGCCAGGGTCGAGGGGGAGCGCCCCGACGTCGTCATCAACTGCGCCGCCTGGACCGATGTCGACGGCGCCGAGCAGGCCGAGGAGGAGGCGACGCGGATCAACGGCGCGGGGGCGGGCAACGTCGCTGCGGCCGCCGCCGCGGTTGGCGCTTCGGTCGTCTACCTCTCCAGCGATTACGTCTTCGATGGCAGCAAGGGCGCGCCCTATGTCGAGACCGACCAGACGGCGCCGCTCTCGGCTTACGGCCGCAGCAAGCTTGCGGGTGAGGAGGCGACCCGGGCGGCCAACAAGCGCCACTTCGTGGTCCGCTCCGCCTGGCTCTTCGGCATCGGCGGCCACAATTTCGTCGAGACGATGCTGCGCCTGGCCGCCGACCACGGCGAGGTCCTCGTCGTCCGCGACCAGGTCGGCTCGCCGACCTACACCTGGCACCTCGCCTACGGCATCGTCCGCCTGATCGAGGGGGTCGAGTTCGGCATCCATCACATGGCCGCCGCAGGGTCCTGCTCCTGGTATGAGTTCGCGCGGGAGATCTTCGACCAGGCCAAGGTCGAGTGCAAAGTGATGTCTGCGACCACCGAGATGCTCGGCCGCCCGGCGCCCCGCCCCGCCTACTCGGCGCTGACGAGCCAGCGCGAGCACCCGATCGAGCTGCCCTCCTGGCAGGACGGGCTCGCCGCCTACCTCTCACAGCGGCGCACCGAGAGCGAGGCGGCGGCATGAAGATCCTCGTCACCGGCGCCGCCGGCTTCATCGGCTCCACCTACGTGCGCCTGATCGGTGAGGAACACGAGGTGAGGGTGCTCGACAAGCTCACCTACGCCGGCCGGCGCGAGAACCTGCCCGAGGGCACCGACCTCGTCGTCGGCGGGATCGAGGACGCGGCGATCGTACGCGAGGCGATGGCGGGCTGCGAGGCGGTCGTCAACTTCGCCGCCGAGTCGCACGTCGACCGCTCGATCGACGACCAGGACGCCTTCGCCCGCACGCATGTGATCGGCACCGGCACCCTGCTCGACGCCGCCCGCGAGCTGGGGGTCGAGCGTTACCTGCAGGTCTCCACCGACGAGGTCTACGGCTCGATCGACTCGGGCTCCTTCACCGAGACCTCACCGCTCGACCCCTCATCGCCCTACTCGGCGACGAAGGCCGCCGGCGACCTGCTCGTCTCCGCCCACTTCCACACCTACGGGACTCAGGCCTCGATCGTGCGCGGCTCCAACAACTACGGGCCGCGCCAGTACCCGGAGAAGCTGATCCCGCTGATGGTCTTGAACGCGATCCACGGCGACTCGCTGCCCGTGTACGGAGATGGGAAGCAGGTCCGCAACTGGCTCTTCGTCGAGGACTTCTGCCGCGGCATCCACGCCGTATTGATGAACGGGCGGCCGGGAGAGGCCTACAACGTCGGCGGCCCCGACGAGTGCGAGAACATCGACGTGGTGAAGCGGGTGATCGAGCTGAGCGGTGCGGAGGAGTCCCAGATCGAGTACGTCACCGATCGCCCTGGCCACGACCGCCGCTACTCGCTCTCCTCGGAGAAGCTGCGCAGCGAGCTCGGCTGGGAGGCGCAGGTCCACTTCGCCGAGGGCATCGAGCGCACGGTGCGGTGGTACCGCGAGAACGAGGAGTGGTGGGGGCCGATCCGCTCCGGCGAGTATCGCGAGTACTACGAAAAGCAGTACGGCAAAGCGCTGGGCTGATGCCCCGCCGGCTCGAAACGAAGCTCGACGGTGTGGTTCTGCTCGAGCCCACGGTCCACGGCGACCCGCGCGGCTTCATGGTCGAGACCTACCGCCGTGACACCTGGGCCGAATTGGGGATCGAGGTCGAGTTCGTCCAGCACAACCACTCGCGCTCCTCGCGCGGCACGCTGCGCGGCATCCACTTCCAGACCGAGCCCGGCCAGGCGAAGCTGGTCCGCTGCCCGCGCGGCAGGATCTTCGACGTCGCCGTTGACCTGCGTCGCGACTCGCCCACCTTCGGCCAGTGGGAGGGCCACGAGCTCGACGACGAGTCCCATCGCCAGCTCTTCGTCCCGGCCGGCTTCGGCCACGGCTTCGCCGTGCTCAGCGAGGAAGCCGATGTCACCTACCTGCTCTCCAGCACCTACGACCCGGCGACCGAGTCCGGTATCGCTTGGGACGATCCCGACGTAGGCGTCGAGTGGCCGGTCGAGGAGCCGTTGCTCAGCGAGCGCGACAAGCAGGCGCCCACGCTCGCCGAAGTGTCAGATTCACTCCCGTTTTGAACCGAACTCAACGGAAGTGAAAAATTAGTGTGTCAATTTGAATTTGTAGGTTTCGCAGCGTAGTTTCACTGCTAGCGTCGCGGCAGGAGGGTGATGGAGGCAGGTGTCTCCAAGTGACTCACACTCACTATGTCTGGCCTAACCAGTTGGATCCGGTTCGAGTCCGGCGCCCTCCGCATATGACCGGTCGAAGCGGTCGAGCTGGGGCGATCTGCCGTGGTACCATGGGGCAGAGTGTGAGTCGCTTGCGGGGTGGTTCCCCGCTTCACCAGACTCGGCCCGCTTCGGCGGGTCTTGTCGTTTCTAGATGCTTAGCGGCCGCGCGCGGCAGTGATCGCGAGGCTGGCGGCGAGTTTCGCACCGATGCCCGCGTAGACCGCGGCGTTCAGTAATGGGTTGTGCTCGGCGGCGTCGAAGCGGCGGTAGAAGCGGCCCATGCCGCGGTGGAAGGCGATCTCTTGCCGGGGCGCCCGGCGGCCACCGCTGGAGGCTCCCTTGACGTGCAGGGCGGTGCCGGCGGGCTCGTAGAAGACCTTCCAGCCCGCATCCCAGAAGCGGTGGCACCAGTCGAGGTCCTCCATGTAGAGCCAGTAGCCCTCGTCGAGTAGGCCGACCTCACGCACGGCCTCTGCTCGGCAGAGCATGAAGGCGCCGTTGACGGCGTCGACCTCGCCGGGCTCGTCGTCGCCGAGCTCGGTTGCCCGGTACTGGCTGAGGGCGCTAGAGGCACCCTCGGAGCGGCCGATGCCGGTGAAGTGGGCGAGGGCGCTGAGCGGCGTCGGGAAAGAGCGCTTGCAGGCGTGGTCGAGGGCCCCGGACTCGGTAACCAGCTTGACCCCGACCATACCGATCCGCTCGGCCGACCAGAGGCGCGCCAGCGCGGCGTCGAGCGTGCCCGCGTAGACCTCGGTGTCGGGATTGAGCAGCAGCACCGCACGCGCCTCGCTCTCGCGCAGGGCGAGGTTGTTGGCGGCCGAGAAGCCGACGTTCTCGCGCCGCAGCAGGCGCACGGAGGGAAACTCGCGCTCGACCATCTCCGGGGTCCCGTCGGGGCTGCCGCTGTCGACCACGGTCGCCCGCATCGCTCGCTGCGCTGGGTGCTTTTGCAGCGAGCGCAGGCAGTTGCGCAGCAGCCCTTCGGCGCCGTGGCTGACGATGATCACCTCCAGCTCGAGTGGGCTGTCCATCGGCCGCCCCTCAGTGAGAGCCCTCGCCGCGTGCGATCGCGGCCGGGGTTCGCAGGAGGATCGCCAGGTCGCCGGCGACCGAGATGTTGTCGAGGTAGTCGCGCTCCATCGCGAGACGCTCCTCGAAGGTGAGGTCGGCGCGGCCATAGACCTGCATCGGGCCGGTCATGCCGGGCTTGACCGCGAGGCGGATTCGCTGCCGCTCGTCATATAGGGCGACAACCGCCTCCTCCTCGGGCCGCGGCCCGACCAGCGACATCTCGCCGCGGACGACGTTGACGAACTGCGGCAGCTCGTCGAGGCTGAAGCGCCGCAGCATGCGGCCGGCACGGGTCACCCGGGGGTCGTCGGCGATCTTGAAGGCGGGCTCGTCGAGCTTCTCGAGGTCGACCAGTTCGCCCAGCTGCTCCTCGGCGCCCTGCACCATCGTGCGGAACTTGAAGCAGGTGAAGGGCACCCCGTCCTTGCCGGCGCGGCGCTGGCGGAAGAGGACGGGACGACCGGAGTCGAGCAGGATCAGCAGCGAGCTGACGAGGAGGACGGGGGAGAGGAGGACCAGCATCATGCCGGCGATCGCCAGGTCCATCCCGCGCTTCAGCGCCACGGTCGAGCGCGGCGGGTCGGAGAAGCGGAAGTCGAGCACGGGAAGCTCGGCCAGCCGGTTCAGCTCGATCCCTGGGCCGAGCAGGCCGAAGTGCTGAGGCAGGAAGGTCAGCGCCAGGCCGGCCGCCTTGCACTCCTCGATCAGGCGCTCCGCGGCCGGCTCGCTCATCTCCTGCTCAGTCATGATCACCCGCTCCACGGCCGCCTCGCGGGCGATCCGCGAAAGGTCGTTGATCGAGCCGAGCCGCGGCAGCCCGCCGGCTTCGCCTGCGGCGTCCTCGCCCCGTGGCGCCAGGTACCCGACCAAGTGCAGGCGCGTCTCCGGGTGGGTCGCGACCCGACGCGCGACCACGGCGACTGCGCCCGCCGGGCCGATCACGATCCCGGTTGCGGCCCCGGCCAGGCGGTGCCAGAAGAAGCGCAGCACGGCCCGCGAGGCGAAGCTGCCGAGCAGCGCACCGACGCCGACGGCGATCGCGCTGGGGGCGGCCAGCGGTCCGACCGGGCTCAACGCCAGCAGCCCGTCCAGGGCCAGCGTCCCCAACGCCGCCGCCGAGATCAGGCTGGAGATCTCGTCGAGGGTGCTGTGGCGGATGCGGCGGTGGTCGTTGTCGTAGAGACCGTGCAGCTTCAGGATCAGGATCCAGACGGGGCTGAACATCGTCGCCCAGAACAGCGTGCCGACATCCGTTTCCGGGCTCGCGGCGGTCACCACGCACAGCGTCGCGACCAAGGTCAGCCAGTCGCCGCTGGCCAGCATGCGTCGCAGCAGGGCGCCGCGCCGGCGAGCGCCGCTCGGGCCGGTCAGGCCCAGTCGCATCGCGGCCTCCGTCCGGCCCCCACGCGGGGCTTGCCCCGGCGCTTGGGCCGGCTCGTCCTTGCGCGATGCGGTCTGCTGCGCCTTGCTCGTCATTGTGGTGTCACCCACAGCTCGGTTTTCCGCGGAGGCACTCCTCGAGGGGGTTCAGATGGCGGGCGCGATCCAGGTCCGCTCTGGCCGCAGCCAGGTCGCCTGCCTCTTCCTCGACTCTAGAGCGTAGGTAGTAGAGCTGCCAGTTTCGGTCCTCGCGGTCGATTGCTTGCGTGAAGTGCTCGATCGCGGTCGCGTAGTCGCCCTCCAGCTCCGCCAGGAGGCCGAGCTGGACGTAGGGAGAGGCGGCAAAGGGCTCGATCGAGCGCGCCGTCTTCGCGTGGTTGACCGCGGAGCCGATGTCGCCGGCCGCGGCGGCGTCCTGGCTGGCGTTTATCTCCCGATCCACCAGCAGCGGGCCGATCAGGGCGACGGCTGAGATCCAGGCCACGGCCAGGCCGGCGACGGCGAAGCCGAAGCGCTGTCCTTCGGCGTCGGTGCCCGCGCGGGGGTCGGCGGAAGGCGCGAGCTGCGCGCACCTGGCGGCGACCAGCGCTCCGGCGGCGAGGAAGAAGACCGCGCCGAGCCCGGCGAGCTCCCAGAACCAATCCAGGCCGGCGCCGATGGCGAAGGCGAGCATCACGGCCAGGAGCACGGCATTGCGCTCGCGTTGTGGGTGCGGCGCCGCCCGCCAGGCGCAGAAGCCACCCCACAGCAACGTCCCGACCAGGGCCAGCACGAGGAGGCCGCCGACGATGCCGAGCTCGGCGAACGCCTCGAGGTACAGCGAGTGCGCGTTGTGCAGCGCCAGGGGGATCGAGCGATGGCGCTCCCAGGAGAACTCGTAGGTGCCGGCGCCGCTTCCAAGCACCGGCTTTTCGCCGAAGCCGTCGATCGCCACTCGGTAGAAGTCGTTGCGACCGGCGCTGCTGAAATTCGAGAAGTGCTGCTCGGGCTGGTTGGGGAACTGGACGTCGGAGTCCGAGAACTGGTCCCAGGCTCGGCCGCCGATCGCGATCGCGACCCCGATCACGACCACGGCGGCCACCGCCGCGACGACCCGCAGCAGCCTGGGATTGCGCGACAGCTCCAGCGCCCGGCCGGTCAACCGGCCCTCGCGCTGCTCGGCCCAGCGCAGCGCGGCGAAGAGCGCCAGCGTCAGCGCGATGCCCGCGGCGAGGACGAGCAGCACGGTCAAGCCTTGGTCAACCGCCGCCTGGTTGGCGATGTTGTCGGCGAGGCTGCGGCGCGCCTGCACCGCCAGCACCGCCGGCAGCGCCCCGATCGTTCCGATCGCCAGAGTTGCCAGCAGCCAGAGGCGGTCCCTGGAAAGCGCGATCGTGCAACCGGCGGCGATCGCCAGCGCCAGCAGCCCGCCGCGCGAGTAGGTGAAGTAGAGCGCCAGGAGAACCGCCGGCAGCGCGGCGACCGAGAGCCAGCGCAGGCCCTCCCAGGCTGCCTGGCGGCTGCTCCAGAGAAGCAGGGCGACGGCCATGCCGAAGGCGGCGCCGTTCGCGTTCCAGTAGCCCAGCGGGTAGGCGAGGCGGGCGCTGGTGAGATAGGAGTCCCCGGCCTGCACCAGATCGGGCAGCAGACGGCTGGCAAGGCCCAGCAGGGCGACGAAAGTCAAGGCAATCGCCAGGCCTTCAGCGAAACGTTGGCGCCTTTTATCGGTTTGGGCGATCAGGAACGCGGCTAAGAAGAAGCCCAGGTAGGCCAGGACCCGGTCTGCCTCGACCACGCTCAGCTCGGCTGAGCCTGACCAGAGGGACGACATTGCAGACAGCAGGGAAAGACCACCGATCAGGCCAACAGCCCAGTAAAGGGGCCTGCCCAGGGTTGCGCGCGACGCCATGCCCAGCAGGATCAGGGCGACGACGACCAGCCATGCCGCAAGCCCGGCAAAGTGGCGTGGACCGACGTCGAAACCGCCTCCAGCCAGCGCCAAGCCGGCGATCAGGGCGACCGGGGCGAGTAACGCCGCGCTTTGCTCTAACCTTGCGCGCCATGTTTGGGACCCACCAAAGCCTGCCCCTTGCCCGGGGCCGCTCGATACTTGCTCTGTCAGCGCTTGCTCTGCTCGCATTGTGCTGCCTGCCGATGCTGGCGCAGGCCTCTTCCGCCGGCTACGAATATCAGGACGCCCCGCCGTCCACGCCGACCGGCGACTCGCCCAACAAGTCGAACCTCTCCGGTGGTTCCGGATCGACCAGCGGGATAGGTTCGCCGGCCGACTCCAGCAAGGGCGGTGCCGACTCCACGGGGGCAAAGTCTCCCGATGGGGGGGCAGGCGGTTCGAAGGCGGGTGGCACCGCTGATGGCAAGGACGTCACTGGCTCGCAGGGTAGCCAAGGCAAGGGCGACAAGAATGGCCTTAGCTCTGGCGCAGCACCTATCAGCAGCTCGGAACCGGGCTCCGATGACGGCGGCTCTTCGCCGCTGGTGCCGATCCTGATAGCGATCGTGCTGCTCGCCGGGGGCTCCGTCGCCTACTTGGTGATCAAACGGCGCCGCGGCGATTCCGACTCGGCCGATTCGTCGGATTCCGCAGTCTCGCCCGAGGCAAGTTAGCCCGATGGGCGAGCGACGGATCAGCCCGCCGCGGCGGGCCCGCCTTTGGCTAGCCGCGTTCGTGATCGCCGCTTTCGGCGCGCTCGCCGCGGCCCCGGCGGCGATGGCCGTGCCCGGCACCTTCTGGGGGGTCGTGCCGCAGACGACGCCAAGCGCCGAACAGCTGCAGCGCCTGAAGGCGGGCGGCGTCGACAGCCTTCGCGTGCCGATCTCCTGGGGGTCGGTGCAGGCGGCACAAGGCGGCATCTTCGATTGGTCCAGCTCCGACGCCTACGTCGCAGCCGCGGTCGCTGCGGGGATCGAGCCCTTCCCCTTCCTCTCCACGGCGCCCAGCTGGGCGGTCCCCGTCGATCGGCGCTTTGGCAGCCCCGCCTTCCTGCCGGTGCGAACGGGCAAACAGCGTTCAGGCTGGAAAGGGTTCGTCAAAGGGGCGGTGCTGCGCTACGGGCCCAACGGCAGCTTCTGGGCCGAAAACCCGGGGCTGCCGAAAAGGCCGATCCGTGCCTGGCAGATCTGGAACGAGCCCAACTTCAAGTACTTCGTCGGGCGGCCCAACCCGGCCGAGTACGGCAAACTGGTGCAGCTCTCGAGTACCGCGATCAAAGCGGCGGATCCGGGCGCGAAGGTCGTGCTCGGCGGCCTCTTCGCTCGGCCGATCGAGGCGACCTTCAAGAAGAAACCGCCGCAGGCCTACTTCGCGGCGGACTTCCTCGACCAGATGTACGCGAGCACGCCCGGGATCAAGTCCAAGTTCCAGGGTGTCGCCCTGCACCCATATACGGGCAGCTACAAGAACCTGAACTCGCGGATCGAAGAATTCCGTGGCGTCCTGAAATTCAACCGCGACGCGGGCAAGGGTCTCTGGCTGACCGAGGTGAGCTGGAGCTCCGAACCGCCCCAGCGCAACAACAGCTTCGCCAAAGGCCTTGCCGGCCAAGCCCGAGAACTGAAGGGCGCCTTCCGCCTCTTCCGCAGCAACCAGGCCAAATGGCACCTGCGGCGGGTCTTCTGGTTCTCGATTGCCGACTACGCCGGCCTCTGCAACTTCTGCGGTGGCTCCGGTCTCTTCGCCGACGGCTTCAAAGCGAAGCCCGCCTGGCGCGCCTACGTCCAGTTCGCCGGCGGCCGCGCCGGCTAGCTCGGCCATCGGGCATCGCCCCGGCCTGGCCCGCGGTCGAGCTTTGAGTCGCATAGCAGTCCAAAGCTCAACCGCGTGGAGGGGCCGAAGCCGTTCATGCGTAAGATCGGTGGGTTGGCCACCGAGCGAAAAGCAAGCGCAAAAGCTGACCCGCTGGCGCCGTTCAGCGCGCCGGTAAGGCGCTGGTTCGAGGCGTCCTTCGAGGGTCCGACGCCTGCGCAGGCGGGCGGCTGGCAGGCGATCTCGGGCGGCGACAACGCGCTGATCTGCGCCCCCACCGGCTCGGGCAAGACGCTTGCCGCCTTCCTCTGGGGAATCGACAAGCTCTCGCGGGAGGAGCAGCTTGGTCAGGGCGTGAAGCTCGTCTACGTCTCGCCGCTGAAGGCGCTCTCCTACGACATCGAGCGCAACCTGCGGGCGCCGTTGCGGGGGATTGGCGCCGACATCTCCGTCGGCCTGCGCACCGGCGACACCAGCCAGAAAGAGCGGCGGGCGATGCGCAAAACGCCGCCCGACATCCTCATCACCACCCCCGAGTCGCTCTACCTGATCCTCTCCTCGGGGGCGCGCGAGATTCTCACCGGCACCGAGGCGGTGATCATTGACGAGATCCACGCGGTCGCCCAGTCAAAGCGAGGGTCGCATCTGGCGCTGACTCTTGAGCGGTTGGACCATCTGGTGAAGGACCATGCCTCTCGGCCCGCGGGTCCTGTCGCGCCGGAGGGGGTGTCCCCTCAGCCGCTGGGTTCCTCGCCGGACGGCGATTCGGCTCGCTCGGACCAGGCGGGGCGAGGAACAGGACGCCGCGACCGAGGGGACACCCCCTCCGGCACGCCACCCACGGGAGAAGCGCAGGGGGTTCAGCGGATTGGGCTGAGCGCCACGCAGCGACCGCTGGAGCGGATCGCGAAGTTCCTGGTCGGTCCTAAAAGAGCTTGCGAGATCGTCGACGCTGGCGTTGCTAAGGAGCTTGATCTGGAGATCGTGGTTCCGGTTGAGGACATGAGTGAACCGGGGGCTCCCAACTTCCCAAATAGCGAGGGCGTCCCCAACGACGGTGAGCCGAATGCTCACGTCCGCTCGATCTGGCCCGCCATCTACCCCGAGCTACTGAAGCTCGTCCAAGAGCACAACTCGACGATCATCTTCGTAAACGCCCGCCGCGCGGCGGAGCGTCTCGCCAAGCGCTTGAACGAGCTAGCTCTCGAACAAGCTCCTCAAGAGCTCCCGGCGACCGAGCACGCCGGCCACGCTTCTCCCGCGGGTGGTGTGGAGGAGGGGGTGTCCGATTCGGGGCGGCGTCCTGTTCCTCGCCCCGGTGACTCGTCGAGAGAGTCACCACCGTCCGGCGAGGAACCCAGCGCCGAATCGGACACCCCCTCCTCCGCGACAGGACCCGCGGCTGAGGGGCCAGAACCCCTGCCCGAGATCGCCAGAGCCCACCACGGATCGCTCTCCCACGAAGAGCGCCTCGTCGTCGAGGAGATGCTGAAGTCTGGGCAACTGCCGTGCCTCGTCGCCACGTCGTCGCTGGAGCTCGGAATCGACATGGGCGCCGTCGACCTGGTCATCCAGGTCGAGTCGCCGAAGTCGGTCAGCCGAGGGTTGCAGCGGGTCGGCCGCGCCGGCCACTCGCTGGGCGAGGTCTCGCGCGGGCGGATCTTCCCCAAGTTCCGCGCCGACCTGCTCGAGTGCGCCGTGGTGGCCCGGCGGATGCGCGAAGGGGCGATCGAGGAGACCGTGATCCCGCAGAACCCGCTCGACGTGCTCGCCCAGCACCTGGTCTCGATGGCGGCCCTCGACGAGTGGGAGATCGATGAGGTCGAGCGCCTGGTCACTGCCACCCAGCCCTTTGGCGAGCTCTCGCGCGAACAGCTCGAGAACGTGCTCGACATGCTCGATGGGCGCTACCCGTCGGACCGCTTCGCCGAGTTGCGGCCGCGGATCGTCTGGGACCGTACCCGCGGCACGATGCACGGCCGCAAAGGCTCACGCCAGCTCGTCGTCACCAACGCCGGCACGATCCCCGACCGCGGCCTCTACGGCGTCCACCTGCCCGACGGCCGCCGCGTCGGCGAGCTCGACGAGGAGATGGTCTACGAGGCCCGCCCCGGCCAGACCTTCCTGCTCGGCGCCACCACCTGGCGGATCGAGGACATCACCCGCGACCGAGTGATCGTCACCCCGGCCCCCGGCCTGCCCGGTGCGGTGCCGTTCTGGAAGGGGGACGGGATCGGCCGGCCGGCCGAGCTGGGGCGGGCGATCGGCGCCTTCTCGCGCGAGGCGGTCTCCCGCGAGCCGAAGGAGCTGGCGAAGGAGTACGACCTCGACCGCCGCGCCGCCGAGAACCTGGTCGCCTACCTGCGCGAGCAGCAGGCGGCCACGCGGGTCGTCCCCTCCGATGAGACGATCGTGGTCGAGCGCTTCCGCGACGAGATCGGCGACTGGCGGCTCTGCGTGCTCTCGCCCTTCGGCGGCCGCGTCCACTCCGCCTGGGGCCTCGCTCTGGGGCAGAAGATCCGCGAGGAGCTTCAGCTGGAGGCCGACGCGATCTGGTCCGACGACGGCATCGTCATCCACCTGCCCGACGCCGACGACCCGCCGCCGGCCGACCTGATCATGGTCGAGCCCGACGAGCTCGAGGACCTCGTCGTGCGTGAGCTCTCCGGTTCGGCCCTGTTCGGTGCCCGCTTCCGCGAGAACGCCTCGCGCTCGCTGCTGATCCCCCGTGCCTACCCCGGCAAACGCACGCCGCTCTGGCAGCAGCGGCTGAAGTCGCAGAGCCTGCTCGAGGTCGCCCGCGACTTTCCCCGCTTTCCCGTCATCCTCGAGACCTACCGCGAGTGCCTGCGCGACGTCCTCGACCTCCCCTCACTGCGCCAGATCCTCACCGACCTGGGCTCGCGCAAGATCGGCCTGGTCGAGGTCGAGACCCCGACCGCCTCGCCCTTTGCCTCCTCGCTGCTCTTCGACTACGTCGCCACCTACATGTACGAGGGGGACACGCCGAACGCGGAGCGACGGGCCGCCGCCCTCTCCCTCGACCGTGACCTCCTGCGCGAGCTGCTCGGCCAGGAGGAGCTGCGCGAGCTGATCGACCCCGAGGCCCTGATCGAGGTCGAGGCGCAGCTCCAGCACCGCACCGAGGCGGGTCGGGCGGCCGACCGCGACGCTCTGCAGCAGGTGCTGCGCAACGTCGGCGACCTGACCGCCGCGGAGTGCGCCGAGCGGGTGGGGGAGGGCTACTCGGCCATCTCGATGCTGGAGAAGCTGGTCGCCGAGCGCCGTGTCGCGCTGGTCCGGATCGGCGGCGAGGAGCGCTACATCGCCGGCGAGGACGCCGGCCTCTACCGCGACGCGCTCGGCGTGCCGCCCCCGCCCGGCCTGCCGGAGACCTTCCTCGAAGACCACCCCGACGCGATGCGTGCGCTGGTGCGGCGCTACGCCCGTACGCACGGGCCCTTCCCGACGGCGCAGCTTGCCGATCGCTACGGCGTCGACCCGACCCCGGCGCTGCGCGAGCTGGAGCGCGAAGGGGCGTTGGTGCGCGGCGAGCTGCTGCCGGGCGGCTCAGAGCGCGAGTGGTGCGACTCCGACGCACTGCGCCGCGTACGCCGGGCCAGCCTCGCCCACCTGCGCCGCGAGGTCGAGCCGGCTGCGCGCGGTCGCTTCGCCCGCTTCCTGCCGAGCTGGCAGAACGTCGACGCGCATCGTCCCGCCGGTGCCGGTCCCGACCGCCTGCGCGACGCGCTGGTGCCGCTGCAGGGCGTCGCGCTGACGCCGAAAGTCTGGGAGGGAGACGTGCTGCCGCGCCGGCTCGGCAGCTACTCGCCCGCCTGGCTCGACGAGCTCTGCACCAGCGGCGAGCTGGTCTGGATCGGCGCCGGCTCGCGCGGCCGCAGCGACGGCCGCGTCGCCCTCTACTTCCGCGAGGACGTGCGCCTGGCCGGCCCACCGCCCGCCAACGCGAAGCTCGAGCGGGCCGACGGCGAGCCCCAGGAGGCGATCCGCGAGCGGCTCGTGGCCGGCCCCTCCTTCTGGCTCGACCTGCTCGCCGATCTCGACTTCCCCCCTGAGGAGCTGCACAACGCGCTCTGGGACCTGGCCTGGTCGGGGGAGGTGACGAACGACGCCTTCGCGCCGCTGCGGGCGCCAAAGCTGCGCTCGGTGCCCTCGCACGAACGCGGCGGCCGCCGCTTTGCCCGCCGCCGCTCGGGTTCCGGGGCCGCCGTGCAGGGTCGCTGGTCCCTGACCGCGCCGTTGCTCGCCGACGCCCCAGGCCCCGGCGCGAAGCTGCGCGCCCAGGCCGAGCTGATGCTGGAGCGCTACGGCATCGTCACCCGCGAGACCGTCCTCGCCGAGGGCGTTCCGGGCGGCTTCTCGACCCTCTACGCCGAGCTGGGAAACCTCGAGCTGCTCGGCACCGCGCGCCGCGGCTACTTCGTCGAGGGTCTCGGCGGCGCCCAGTTCGCCCTGCCCGGCGCGGTCGAGCGACTGCGCTCGCTGCCCGAAGAAGACGGCTCCTTCCAGGTTCTCGCCGCCACCGACCCCGCCAATCCCTACGGCGCCGCGCTTCCCTGGCCCAAGCCGCCCTCGGGCCGTCGCCCTGCTCGCGCCCCCGGCGCCTACGTCCTCCTGCGCGACGGCGAGCCGCTCGTCTACGTCGAGCGCGGCGGTCGCAGCATCCTGCGCCTGGTCGAGCTGAGCGACGCGGACCTGGCGCTGGCGATGCAGGTCCTGGCGGACGCTGTCTCCGCCGGCCGCCTGCCGAAGCTGGGGGTCGAGAAACTCGACGGCGAGCCGGTGATCGGATCCGGCCACGAGGAGGTCCTGCTCAGCGCCGGTTTCAGCCGCGGCCCGCGCAAGCTCACGGCCTCTGCCCGTTGACTCACTCAATGAGAAATTTCAGCCGGTCCTCAGCGAACGGCTGCGCGGCGTCGATCAGTCGTCCATGCCCTCCATACGACAGACGTCCAATGCAACGCGAACCGCCTTCATTCTTCTTGGGTTTGCCATCGCTCTCCTCGCCACGATGGCGATCCGGCCTGCTGCCGGCCTCGCCGCGCCGCCTGAGCCGGTCGAACCGCCCCAGCTCGCGATCGAACCGGGGAGCTATGACTTCGGCCTTCACCCACTCAACTGGGGTTCGACCCAGACGTACTTCCAGCTGCGCAACGCGGGCACGGAAGCCCTCCAGATCAGCTCCGGTGAAGTCAGCGGACCGGGCTCCGGCGCCTTCTCGACCGGCTACAGCAACTGCTACGGCACCACGCTGCAACCGGGCGAATCCTGCTCGGCGCAGGTTTACTTCGGCCCCTACGACGCGGTGGAATACAACGCCCAGTTCCGCGTCAACGTCGGTTCCTACTCGTTCAGCGCCGATCTGAGCGGAATAGGTGGGCGAGCGAGCTTCGCTCCTGCCTCAAACCCGACCGATTTCGGCGTGGCCAAAGTCGGGTCGGCCGGGACGATCCGCGAGATCACGATCTCCAACACCGGCAACATGCCGGGCGGGATGTTCATAGCGGTGATCGCCGGCGGCGCAATTGGCAGCTTCCAGATCCTCGACGAGAACTGCACCGGCGTCGAGCTGGCCCCGGCCGCGACTTGCACCGTCCAGGTGCGCTTCCAGCCGGTCAGCGAGGGTGTCAAGAAAGCGACCCTGGGCCTCTTCGGCGAAAACGATGGCCCCACCCCGATCGTCCTCACCGGCGTTGGCTCCGCCCCCGATCCAGCTGTGATCGCGCCCGCCGGCGGCGTCGCGAGCCAGGAGCCGAGTGCCGCGGCCCGTCCCGGCGCGATGAATGCCAAGCGCAGGCCGAAAGCCCAGCGCCGCCACAAGCGCCAACGTTTGTCTGTGCAGTCAGCACGCCTGGTCCTAAGAGCCCCCTGAGGCAGTCCCCGTGTCGAGTCCGCCGGCCCGCCTCTGGCGCCGGCGGGCTTGCCCGTGCACTCATAGCGGGATAATCCGCGCGTGACCGCTGCGGAGGAGAGCCAGAGTCCGGTCGAGCTGCTGCGCAGCGTGCCGCTCTTCGCCGACCTCGAGCCGCGCGAGCTGGAGAGCTTCTCGCACGTTGCCGTGCCTCGCTCCTTCCCCGCCGCGACCCGCGTCTTCCACGAGGGCGATCACTCCGACGCCTGCTACATCGTCCGCTCGGGCAGCTTCCGGGTCACCCGCGAGCACTCCGACGGGCGGGCGATCACCCTGGCGACGCTCGGCCCCGGCGACATCTTCGGCGAGCTGGCGATGCTCGACGGCGAGGTTCGCTCGGCCAGCGTCGAAGCGCTCGGCGACGGTGAGCTGCTGGCGCTCCCGGCCGGTGAGGTGCGCTCCCTGCTTGCCCGCCATCCGGACATAACCGTGAAGCTGGTCGCCGCCCTGGTGCGGCGCCTGCGCGCCGCCAACGAGCGGATCTCGCGCCAGTCCTTCCAGACCGTGCCCAGCCGCGTCGCCGGCGTCCTCTCCCAGCTCGTCGCCGAAGAGGGGCCGCGAACAGGCGAGGGTGGCGAGATCACGATCCGCATGAACCAGTCCGATCTGGCCCAGCTCGCCGGCACCTCGCGCGAGAGCGTCAGCCGCTTCCTCGCCGACCTGGAGCGCGCCGGTGTCGTCCGCCCCGGCCGCGGCAGGGTGACGGTGCTGAACCCGGGGAAACTCCGCAACTACATCTTCTGAGGAGCCGTCGCGACTGACTTCGACACCCAGCGCATGCGGATGGTCGAGCGGCAGCTGCGCCGCCGCGGCATCAGCGACGAGCGCGTCTTGGCGGCGATGGAGGATGTGCCGCGGCACGAGTTCGTACCCGAGCCCCAGCGCGCCCGCGCTTACGCCGATTCGGCGCTGCCGATCGGCGAGGGGCAGACGATCTCCCAGCCCTGGATCGTCGCCGCGATCTCCCAGGCGCTGGAGTTGAGCGGCAGCGAGCGGGTGCTGGAGGTCGGCTCCGGCTCCGGCTACTCGGCAGCAGTTCTCTCCCGCCTCGCCGCTGAGGTGATTGGCATCGAGCGCCACGAGTCGCTCGCCGCGGAGGCCCGCCGCGCGCTTGACCGGATCGGGGCCGAGAACGTCGAGCTGCTGGTTGGCGACGGCAGCCGGGGTATGTCCGGCAGGGCTCCGTTCGAGGCGATCGCGGTCCATGCAACGGCGCCGGCGCCGCCGCGCACTCTGCTCGGCCAGCTCAGCGACGGGGGCCGGCTGGTTGTCCCTATCGCCACCGATCGCGCTGACCTGCTCACCGTCTTTCGCCGCAGGGGCGACGAGCTGCGCAGCGAGGAGATCGGTCCCTGCCGCTTCGTGCCGCTGATCGGCGAGGAGGGGTTCGAGCCCGATTAGCGCCGGAAGCGCAGCCTGTTGTGCCCGCCGTGTCCGATCAGGCTGTCGTGGTTGTCGCCGATCAAGACGTCTGGCCCCGGCGAGCCCTCGAGCGTCTCAACCGAGTGATCGACGCGGCCCGGCGTGCAGGGATTGCCCCGGCGCAGCACCTGGCCGCCGATCTTGGCGTAGACGCCCGGGGTAAAGCGGAAGAAGTTGGCGTTGTCGTTGCCCGAGCCACCGTCGAAGAAGTCGCCGTCGCAGGGGTCGCCGCCGACCAAGACATCGGACCCGGGCCCGCCGATCAGCGTGCTCTTGCCGCTGTTGACCGGCACACGCAGGTCGGTGCGGGCGCCGATCAGCGCGTCGTCGCCGGCGTTGCCCTCGAGCACGTCGGGGTCGCTGTCGTCGCCGGCCTCGATCACGTCGTTGCCGGGGCCGCCGTCGAGGTCATCGGCGCCGGGACCGCCGTCGATCCGAACTTCGACCGTGGCCGGGACGTTGCCCTCGACCTCGACCGTGTCGTTGCCGCCGTCGACGTCGATGAGGATGGTCTGCACCCCGGCCGGGCAGACGGCTGCCCCGTTGCTCTCCGCGCAGCCCTGGACATTGCCGCCAGGAAACGCCTGGGAGCCGTTGGTGACGATGAAGTTTGAGCCCTGGAAGCTGATCCTCACCGAGTCGTCGCTCGAGTAGCCGTGGATGCTGAGCGAGCCGCTGCCGTCGATGCTGCGGACGCTGGTCACCTTGGGGCCGGCACCACCGGTCGCGGTCTCCTCGCAGGCTTCGGCCGCGGTTCCGTTGTCGCACTCGGCGCCGTCAGGCCCGCCATAGAGGAGGTCCGAGCCGTCCCGCCCGTCGAGCTCGTCGAAGCCGGCCCCGCCGTCGAGGCGGTTGTCGCCGCCGTCGCCGATCAGCGTGTCCCCGTAACCGGAGCCGATCACGTCCTCGGTTCCGGTTGCTATCTGGTCGCGGCCGTCGCCGTAGGCGCTGCCGCCGGCCAGGTCGACGGTGACCGCTTCAGAGGCGGTCGAGAAGGAGGCGATGTCGCGCGCGCCCGGGCCGCCGTCGAGCTTGTCGAAGCCGATGTCGCCGCGCAGGACGTCTTCGTCGCCCTCGCCGCCGGAGATGTCGTCGCGGCCGTGGCTGCCGTAAAGGCGGTCGCTGCCGCCGTCGCCCGCCAAGGTGTCGTCGCCGAGGCCGCCGTCGACGACGTCCTCGCCGGCCCCGCCCATCAGCGGATCGTTGCCCCGCCCACCGTAGACCCTGTCGTCGCCGCCCTCGCCGGCGATCTCGCGGTCGGTCGCCTTGCCGGCGTAGAGCGTGTCGGCACCGCCGCCACCTTGCAGGCTGTCCGGCCCGCGCCCGCCGAGCAGGTCGTCGTCGCCCGAGCCGCCGTTCTCGCGATCGGGGCCTTTGGCGCCGAACAACTTGTCGTCGCCGTCGTCGCCATACAGCCTGTCGCCGCCGGTGACGCCAAGCAGAAGGTCGCCGCCCCCGCCCCCGTAAAGCGAGTCGTTGCCACGGCCGCCGTGGATCGAGTCGTCACCGGGCCCGCCGCAGATCGTGTCGTTGCCGTTCGGCCCGCCACTGATCTTGTCGTCGCCGCCACCGCCGTAGATCACGTCGCTGGCCTTCTTGCCGACGATGACGTCGTTGCCGGCGGTGCCGACGATCGTCGCGTGCTTGCCGCCGCAGGTCGCGGCGGCAGCCTGGCTCCAAGCTGGGACCAGCAAAGCCAGGAGAAGACCGAACAGGGCGACGCTGGACCGCAGCGAGGTGGGAATGGGGTGGTGGGTCATGCGGACCCATGCATCGACACCTCGCGGGCCGCACTGCAGACGTGCAAGACAGCGGTCTAGCTAGCTCTTATTCAGTAGGCCCCGAAGGTCGTCACGAATTCAGCAGCCGACCGGGTTCGGATCGGCCCGATCCCGGGTCACTTCGTCATCGCCCCCACCGCAGCTGATCACCTTGTCCCGCTGGCCGTCGATGGCGTCGATGAAGTCGTTGCCGCCCTGGCCGAGGAAACTGTCGGCGCCGGAATGGCCGAAGAAGCTGTTGGCGCCGCCGTCGCCGACGAGCACGTCGGGCCCTTTGGATCCCTCGAGGCTCTCGTTGTCGCCGCCGACGCGGTCCATCCTGCCGCAGCCGTTGGGCCCGCCGCTGCCGCCGAGCTCGACCCGCAGCGCATCGTCGGAGCGCCCGTAGGAGACGGTGTCGTCACCGGGACCGCCGTTGTAGTCGTGGCCCTGGCAGGTCGCGACCGAGGAGACGAGCAAGTCGTTGCCGGGCCCGCCGGCGAGCTGGTCGGCGCCGGGGTCGGCGTAGAGGACGTCGCTGCCGGCGTTGCCGGTCAGCGAGTCGTTGCCGTTGTCGGGCCCGTTGTAGTTCTCGCCGGCCTCGAGCACGTCATCGCCGGGGCCGCCGTTGAGCGAGTCCGAGCCGGAGTTTCCGTTGGCCCGCACTTTGACTCCGGCGGGAACACTGCCGTCGATCTCGATGCTGTCGTTGCCGCCGTCGCCGGTGATCACGAGCAGGCCGGTCGCGCTTGCAGTCGGGCAGGTAGCGACCGTGCCGTTGGCCTGGGCGCAGCCGTCGCCGGCGAAGACGCCGGCATCGTCGGAGACGGTCCAGCCGCCGTCGAAGGAGACGCGGATGTGGTCGTCAGCCCCGTCGCCCTGGACAATCAGACTGGCGCCGTCGAGGCCCTGGTTGAGGATCACGAAGGTGCCGTCACCCGGCGGGTTCTCCTCGGTGCCGCAGGAGTGCTCGACCGAGAAGGCGTTGCAGTTGTCGGTGCCGGCGCCGCCAAACGCTTCGTCGCCGCCCCCCGCCCCGTCGAGCTCGTCGTTTCCGACGCCGCCGTCGAGCCGGTTGGCGCCACCGTCGCCGACGATCTCGTCGCCCTGGGGTGAGCCGACGACGTCCTCGAAGCCCTGCAGCGAGTCATGGCCGTCGCCTTTGGACTGGCCCGCGCCGAGGTTCACGATCACGCCGCTACGGGTTGCGGTCGCGTAGGAGACGATGTCCTGACCACCGCCGCCACCGTCGAGCGTGTCGGTGCCGCTGTCGCCGCGGACGATGTCGCCGTCACCGTCGCCTCCGTCGGCGTTGTCGATTCCCGTTCCGGCGACGACCGTGTCGCTAGCGCCGCCGCCCTCGAGCACCGGGTCGTCGCCGGCGCCACCGTCGACTTTGTCGTTGCCGGCGCCGCCCTCGAGCTTGTCGTTGCCCTTGTCGCCGTAGAGCCAGTCGTCGCCCCCGTCGCCACTGGCCTCGTCGCTGCCTTTGTCACCGATCAGCACGTCGCCGTCGCCGCCGCCGATCATCCGATCTGGGCCTTTGGCACCGCGGATCTCGTCGCTGCCGCCGCCGCCCATGAGTACGTCGCTGCCCTCCGCGCCCTCGAGGCCGTCATTGCCGTCGCCGCCCTCGACGCGATCGGAGCCGCTGTCGCCGGCGAGCCGGTCGTTGCCGCCGTCACCGTAGAGCTTGTCGAAGCCGCGGCCGCCGTGGATCGAGTCGTCACCGGGCCCGCCGCAGATCGTGTCGTTGCCGTTCGGCCCGCCACTGATCTTGTCGTCGCCGCCACCGCCGTAGATCACGTCGCTGGCCTTCTTGCCGACGATGACGTCGTTGCCGGCGGTGCCGACGATCGTCGCGTGCTTGCCGCCGCAGGTCGCGGCGGCGGCCGTTGCGCTGATGCCGGGAATCAGCAGCAGAGCCGCGAGCGCGGCGGCGAAAACGGCACCGGAAAGCTTGGCTGCATCGGTCAGACGGAGGCTCATCGCTGTCCCCATCGACCGTTTCGAGGCTGCCTACACCTCGGAACGAACAAACGTCCACGGAAGTCCATCGCCGGGCCAACCCCGCTCGACCGGGTTCGCAGCTTCGTCTGCGGCGACCACTCCCCCCGCCGTCAGATACGCTCGCAGCGCCATGCGCGGCGGGATCTACGTGCTCAACTTCTACTCAACTGTTTTCGTCGACCAGCTCAAGCGAGGTCGCAAGACGGCGACGATCCGGCTCGGCGACAAGACGAGCAAGTACGAGCGCGGCCAGGTGGTCTGGATCACGGTCGGCTTCCGTCATAGCCCGCGCGAGAAAATCTTCGCCGCGGTGATCGATGATGTTGAGGTGAAGAAGATCGGCGATCTCTCACCGCGCGATATCGAGCACGACAATCCCGAGTTCCGCCGGCTCGAGGACGAGGTCAAGTTCCTCGAGCAGATCTACGGCCGCACCGTCGGCCCCGACGACATCGTCACCGTGATCCGTTTCTCGCAGATCGTCGAGCCGCCCGGGGCTCATTTCGGCAATGGGGAGACTCCGCACCACAACTGAGGTGGGTGCGGCAGATCGATGGCCGATTACTCCTTCCTCACCACCTGGCTGCTCGACTGTCCCCGCGAGCGGGTGTGGGAGGCGATCTACGACCAGGAGCGCTGGCCCGAGTGGTGGCGCGGGGTGGAGGAGGTCGAAGAACGCAACGGCGGCGACGGGGGCGGGGTCGGCGCGGTTTCGCGCATGGTCTGGAAGAGCCTGCTTCCCTACCGGGTCGAGTTCGAGATCACGACCACCCACGTCGAACGGCCGCATTTGCTGCAGGCCGACGCCGTTGGCGAGCTGGCCGGGATCGGCCGCTGGCGCCTCTACGAGCAGGCCGGCCTCACCGCGGTGCTCTACGAGTGGAACGTGGCGACGACGAAGCCGTGGATGAACCTGCTGGCCCCGATCGCTCGCCCCGCCTTCGAGTGGAACCACGACTGGGTGATGTCCCACGGCGGCACCGGTATCGCCGAGCTGCTCGGCTGCAAGCTGCTTGCCAGCGGATAGGGCAGCCGCGGGGTTGGCAAGCGCGGACTGCGGCCTATCGTTATCTTTACCTTCCTTGGCACTCACGCGTGTAGAGTGCCAACGCCTGGAGACCGCTGAAATGGCTCCAAAGTGCCACTTTCCATGACTTTGACCAGTAAATCACCGATAACGGAGGTCCACTGATGAAGCTGAAGCCCCTCGGGGACCGGCTGATCGTCAAGCCGATCGAGGAGGAGGAGACGACCGCGAGCGGCATCGTCCTCCCCGATACGGCCAAAGAGAAGCCGCAGAAGGGCAAGGTCGTCGCCGTCGGCGATGGCAGATGGGATGAGGACGGCGAGAAGCGGATCCCGCTCGACGTTGCGGAGGGGGACGAGGTCCTCTACTCCAAATACGGCGGCAACGAGATCGTCGTCGACGGCGAGGACCTGCTCGTGATGCGCGAGTCGGACGTACTCGCCAAGCTCGGCTAGACCCCGCCCACAGGACTTAGAGACCAAGGAGGAAGGAACCCAATGGCTCACAAGGAGCTGAAGTACAAGGAGGAGGCACGCGGGGCCCTGCAGGCCGGCGTCGATGCAGTCGCCGACGCCGTCAAGGTGACCCTCGGCCCGAAAGGCCGTTACGTCGTGCTAGACAAAAAGTTCGGCGCGCCGACGATCACCAATGACGGCGTCACCATCGCCCGCGAGGTCGAGGTTGAGGACGTCTTCGAGAACCAGGGCGCCCAGCTGGTCCGCGAGGTCGCCACGGCGACCAACGACGTCGCCGGTGACGGCACCACGACGGCGACCCTGCTGGCGCAGATCATCGTCCGCCAGGGCCTCAAGAACGTCGCCGCCGGGGCCAACCCGCTGGCGCTGCGCCGCGGGATCGAGAAGGCCGTCGACGATGTGGTCGACAACCTGCGCGGCAAGCAGTCCAAAGAGGTCGCCGGCAAGGAGCAGATCGCCCGCGTCGCTGCAATCTCCGCCGCCGATGACGAGATCGGCAACGTGATCGCCGATGCGATCGAGAAAGTCGGCAAAGACGGCGTCGTCAACGTCGAGGAGGGCCAGACCTTCGGCATGGAGCTGGAGTTCACCGAGGGGATGCAGTTCGACAAGGGCTACATCTCCCCGTACATGGTCACCGACCAGGACCGCATGGAGGCGGTGCTGGAGGACCCCTACATCCTCATCGCCAACCAGAAAATCGGCTCCGTGCGGGACATTCTGCCCGTGCTGGAGCAGGTGATGCAGGGTGGCAAGCCGTTGCTGATCGTCGCCGAGGACGTCGAGGGCGAGTGCCTCGCGACCCTCGTCGTCAACAAGCTGCGCGGCACCTTCACCGGCGTCGCGGTCAAGGCGCCGGGCTTCGGCGACCGCCGCAAGCGGATGCTCGAGGACATCGCCGTTCTCACCGGTGGCGAGGTGATCACCGAGGAGATGGGCCTCAAACTCGAGAACACCCAGATCGACCAGCTCGGCAAGGCCCGTCGCGTCGTCGTCTCCAAGGACACGACGACGATCATCGACGGCGCCGGTGACGGCGAGGCGATCAAAGGTCGGATCAACCAGATCAAGCAGGAGATCGAGAACACCGACTCCGACTTCGATCGCGAGAAGCTCCAGGAGCGGCTCGCCAAGCTGGCCGGCGGCGTCGCCGTGGTCAAGGTAGGCGCCGCCACCGAGACCGAGATGAAGGAGAAAAAGCACCGTGTCGAGGACGCCTTGCAGGCGACCCGGGCGGCGCTCGAGGAGGGAGTTGTGCCGGGCGGTGGCGTCGCGCTGCTGAACGCGCAGTCAGACCTCGATCCCGACAAGCTCGACGAGCCCGACGAGCAGACCGGAGCCCGCATCGTGCACCGCGCGCTCGAGGAGCCGGTCCGCCAGATAGCCGAGAACTCCGGCCTGGAGGGCTCGGTCGTCGTCAACAAGGTCCGCGACCTGAAGCCAGGCGAAGGCCTCAACGCATCCAACGGTGAGTACGGCGACCTGATCAAGGCCGGCGTCATCGACCCGACGATGGTGACCCGGTCGGCGCTGCAGAACGCCGCCTCGATCGCCAAGAACATCCTCGTCACCGAGGCGATCATCGCCGAGCCGCCCGA
Organism: uncultured Solirubrobacterales bacterium; assembly: GCA_963718755.1. Classification (GTDB taxonomy): domain Bacteria; phylum Actinomycetota; class Thermoleophilia; order Solirubrobacterales; family 70-9; genus VRUE01. Next base: position 968,717 of record OY970376.1, on the reverse strand, counting down.
GAAGGACGGCGGCGGCGGTATGCCAGGCGGCGGTATGCCCGATATGGGGGGCATGATGTAGCCACGCCTGCCCAGGCGTATCCTCGTCCTAACAGGCGAGTGACTTTGCGAGAGGCCCGGCAGATGCCGGGCCTCTCGCTTTTCGGCGTTAGGACGTTGGCGCCGGAGTGGGGGTGGCGGGTTTTTTCGGTTTCGGCGGCAACGGCGGTAGAAGGCCGGCGTTGTATTCGGCTTCGGTGAGGAAGGTGGCGCGGCGGACCTTGAGCCGCAGGGTGTTCATCGTGCGTGGGTAGAGCCTGGGGTCGTAGGGGTTCTCGCCGGGGCCGAAGCCGGTGTAGTAGACGAACATCCGCACCCGGGGTCGTTTCACGACCCAGGAGACGAGCTGTTTGGCGAAGCGCGGTTCGTCCTCGCCGTATACCGCCCACTCGGCGATCGCGATCGGCTTGCGCCGCCATTGCTTGCCGGCGTAGAAGCGGTTGAGGTCCTTCCAGACGGGATACTGCGAGTAGAAGTCGGTGCCGGCCCAGTCGACCCAGCGCGAGCCAGGCCAGTAGTTGCCGGGGAAGTTCCCCTTGACCCGCGGCGAGCCGCCCGGCAGGGGGCTCCAGATGATGCTCACCGGCGCCCCGGGCAGTTCGGTCGGCGGCGGGCCTTTGGTGCGGTTCACCGGCGGCAGCCCGATTTCCGCCAGCGTGGCGTTGATCCCTTCGAGGCTGTTGCCGCCGCGCACGATCGCCGCGATCCGGCGGAAGGCCTGCTTGTACCAGCCGGTCGTGTGTTCGCCGCCTTTCTGGCTGCCGTCGCAGTTGACCGCCGACCAGGCGTTGAGGCAGCGGTTCGGCTCGCCGAGCGGCCTGATGTACGCGGGGAGGCCACGTTTGAAGAAGAAGTCGTTGAGCTGCAGCAGGTAGTCGTCGCCGGCCCCGAGCGCGATCTGCGCCGGCGTGATCAGCTCGGCCAGGGTCTGGTCGTCGATCGTCGAGATGTGCAGGATCGGCCGCGTGCCCGTTTCCCGCCAGCGTTCGTAGGCCTTGTTGAGGCTGTTGCCCCAGGGGTGGAAGGTCTCCAGCAGCGCCGGGTGCTTGCCGCCGAGCAGTTCGGTGAATTCGTTGAACTCCAGCGTCGAGCCGCGGTCGCTGACCCCGAGGAAGACATTGGGCTTGGGGGGGACGAGGGTGAGCGCCGAAGCCGGTGCCGCCGCCAGAGCCAGGCTCGTCGCGCCCAAGGCGAGGAGCGCGGCGAGGGCCGTCTTAGGTCTCCGCCAGGACATCGCCCATCCTTCGCGGCGCGACGCCCAGCTCCTCGGCGTCGGCCGTCCCGCGTTCGCTCGTCATCGCTATCTCCATCAGCTCTGCCTCCTCCCAAGTAGCGAACACGGCCTCGCCGAAAACGGAGCGGAGGCAGATCAAGCCGGCGCGGACGAGCGGCAGGGGCATGTGGACCAACGGGCGCGGCCGCCCGGCCACACGACTGACCAGGTCGGACATCTCGTCGTAGCTGAGGGTCTCGGGCCCGGCCAGCTCGTAGCGATCGCGCCCATCGCGGCCGAGGGCGCCGATCACGCAGCGCGCCGCGTCCGCCGCCCAGATCGGCTGGAAGCGGGCTCGGCCGTCGCCGGAAACCGGCAGCGCCGGCAGGAAGGAGAAGCGGCGCAGCAGCGTGATCCAGGGGTCGCTGTGGTCGTAGACGATCGAGGGGGCGAAAACGGTCGTCTTCAGCGGCGAGGAATCGACGGCCTGCTCGGCCAGCCACTTGGCGCGAAAGAAGCGGGTGCGCTGGGTCGCCGCCGCGTTGAGGGCACTGAAGAAGGCGAACCGCTGCACCTGGCTGCGCTCGGCGGCACGCAGCAGCCGCACCGTCGCCAGACCGTTCAGCTCCTCGATCCGGTGCGGCGGCTGGTCGCGGATCGTCGCCGCCAGGTGGATCACCGTGTCGACCCCTCGCAGCGCCTGCCGCACCAGATACGGATCCGACATCTCACCGAGGTCGCCGAGGGCGATCTGCACGTCGACCCGGTGCGGGCCGAGCCGGCGCGGCTCGCGCACGAGGCAGCGCACGTCCTCGCCCCGCTCCAGCAGGAGCGGCAGCAGCCGTGAACCGATGCTTCCAGTCGCCCCCGTCAGCAGCAGCATCGGGACATCATCCCTAAAATGCCTGTTCGCGCCTGGCAGGGTCCGATACCCCGCCCGGCACCGCAAAGTCGACTCAGGAGATAAGCACCGAATGACCTACGTCATCGCCGAGCCGTGCATAGGGACCAAGGACAACTCGTGCGTCGAGGTCTGTCCGGTGGACTGCATCCACCCGACCCCGGACGAGCCCGACTACGACTCGGTCGAGATGCTCTACATCGACCCCGACGAGTGCATCGACTGCGATGCCTGCGTCGAGGCCTGCCCGGTCGACGCCTGCTTCGCCGAGGACCAGCTCCCCGCCGAGTGGGCCAAATACGCCGAGATCAACGCCGAGTACTACAAGAGCAAGAGCGCGGCCTGAGCCGCGCCTTTCTCTTGGGCGACTAGCCCTGGACGACCGGCAGCGGAGTGCCGCTGACCGGCGGTGCTTCGGTGGGCGCCGGGGTGGCCTGCAGAACCGGCAGCTCCTGCGGCGTGGTGGCGATGATGCCGCGGGCGGCCTGGCGGATCGCCTGTGAGGCCGGTGAGTCGGGCTCCGCGGTAACCAGGGGGACGCCGTTGTCCGCGTGCTCGCGCAGCGGCTCGGAGAGCGGGACCTTGCCCAGCATCGGGATGTCTAGCTCGTCGGCGAGCAGCTGGCCGCCGCCCTCGCCGAAGATGGTGAAGCGCTCACCGCCGGGGGTGGTGAAGCCGGACATGTTCTCGATCACCCCGAGCAGCTCGAGGTCGAACTTGACCGCCATGTCGGCGGCCCGTTTGGCGACCGTCTGCGCCGCCGGTTGTGGCGTCGTGACGACCACGAACTTGGCCTGCGGCAATAGCTGGGAGAGGGTCATCGAGACGTCGCCGGTACCCGGCGGCAGATCGAGCAGGAGGTACTCCAGCTCGCCCCAGGCGACGTCCTCGAGGAATTGCTGGATCGCCTTGTGCAGCATCGGGCCGCGCCAGACGACCGCCGAGTTCTCCTCGACAAAGAAGCCGATCGACATCACTTTGACCCCGCCCGCCGCTTCCAGCGGCAGGATCTTGCGCTCGCCGTTGACCTCCGGTTTTCGGTTGACGCCGAGCATGCGCGGCATCGAGTAGCCGTAGACGTCGCAATCGAGGGCACCGGCGGGATGCCCTTCGGCGCTCAGCGCCGCGGCCAGGTTGGCGGTCATCGTCGACTTGCCAACGCCACCCTTGCCGGAGGCGACGCAGATCACGTTTTTGACCTGGGCCAGCGCGCCAGCCGGCAGCTTGCTGCGGCCGAGCGTCTGCTGGAGCTGGCCTTTCTCATCGTCTGAGAGGACGTCGAAGCCGACCGCGACCGAGGTGACGCCGTCGAGCTCGGAGACCTGCTGGGCGACCGCCTGTTCGAAGTGGGCCCGAATCGGGCAGCCAGCGGTGGTGAGCGAGACGACGATCTCGATTCGCCCGTCCTCCTTGACCTCGATCGAGCGCACCATGCCCAGCTCGACGATCGAACGGCGCAGCTCGGGGTCGATGACGGCACGCAGCTTCTCGGTGATCTGATCCTGGGTCGGGAGCGGCATCGGGGTCATTCTCGCAAAGCGGCGCTCCCGGGCACGGCCGCCCGGGCCGTGCACGCCGGGGCGGGACATCTGTCCGCCGGGGGGAGAGATCGCCTCGCTGCGCCCTTGGGTCCTCCACTGCAAGCGATCGAGGGGGGCGAATGTCGGGTACGCGCGGGAGCTTGGGACGGATCTTGGCGATGGGGATCGCGCTGGCGCTGGCGTTGCTGCTGCTCGGGGCGCGCGAGGCGACCGCCGGTCACTACTCGGTTGCGCAGTGCGGCTGGTACGTCGAGAGGGATGCCGACTGGGCCGATACCACCGGTGGCGCCAAGTTCCGCTCCGATGCCTGGTGCGTGCCGCCGTCCGGAGCGGATCCGTTCAACGGCGTCCACATGAAGAGCTTCACCAAGGGCGGCGCGACCATCTCCGGCACCCGCTTTGCCCGCTGGCGCTGGGTGGCGCCCGGCGGCACCGGCATAACCGCTGTCACCGGTCGGTGGTGGCAGACGCTGCACGACGGCATGGAGCAGCGGCTCGGCACCGGCAACTGGAGTGGCGGCTTCGATCCGTTCGCCATCGCCGGCGGCACCGACGTGAACCCGCGCATCTTCTCCGCCAGCTTCTCAGTGCCCCAGCCGGCACTCGAGGACCGCTTGCTCTGCGCGCGTCCCGAGAGCAAATGGTGTTCGATCGAACCGGACTCATGGTCGGCTGTGCGGGCTTTGACGATCACCCTCTTTGACGGCTACTCGCCGGTCCCGGGCGCCGCCGGCGCGGAGCTGGCGGCGGGTGGCTGGCGCCGAGGGGCGCAGCGGGTCAACTACTGGGATACGGATGTCGGCGGCGGGGTCCGCTACGGCGAAACCCGCCTCGACGGTACTCGGGTGGGGCTGACCGAGTACCAGTGCGCGAAGGCTTTTATCGACGGCGAGTGGCGGGCGACCCGGATGCAGCCGTGCCCGACCGGCGCGGCGAGCGAGGTGACGGTCCAGACCACGAATTTCAGTGACGGCCCGCATGAGCTGACCCGCTGCGCCACCGACTTTGCCGGTAACAGCGCCTGCCTCTTCCCGGTCGTCGTCCTGATCGACAACCATCCGCCGGCATCTCCGCGCAATCTCTCGATCGCCGGCGGCGAGGGCTGGCGTCGCGTCGACAACTTCGACTTCTCCTGGAGCAACCCCGATCAGGGTCCGGCCAGTCCGATCGGCGGCGCCTACTGGCGGATCACCGGCCCCGCCGGTTACGACACCGGGCTCAAGCTGGCGAGCGGCCGTGACATCTCCGCGCTCGCCGATCGGACCGTGCCGCGGCCGGGCGTCTTCACCTTGCGCCTCTGGCTGCGCGACGAGGCCGGTAACGCCGACTCGGGCTCGGCAGTCGAGATGCCGATGCGGCTCGACGACGTGCCGCCCGGCATCGCCTTCGAGCCAGTGCCCGACCCGGCCGGAGCCGAGCTGCCGGCGACCGTCAGCGCTGGGGTCAGCGACGAGCATTCCGGTGCCGTGAAAGGCCGGATCGCCTACAGGCGGGTTAACGCTGAGCACTGGACTGAGCTGCCGAGCAAGCTGGAGGAGGGAGAGGTGGCGGGTTCCGCGCGCCTGGTTGCGCCGGTGCCGAGCCTCGAGCCGGGCACCTACGTCTTTCGCGCCGACGCCGAGGATGCGGCCGGCAACGCCGCCTCCACCACTCGCCGCGCCGATGGCACCGAGATGGCCCTGCGCAAGCTGCCGCCGCCAGTGGGTCCGAGCCGGCCGGCGGCGCGGCAGGCCGATAGCGCCCGTTCGGCTCCACGGGCGAAGACCCGCCTCTTCGCCGAGCTTCGCTGGCGCAAGCGGCGTGGCCAGAGCGTGACCGTCCCCTTCGGTGCCGGCGCGTCGCTCTCGGGGCGGTTGCTCAGCGCCGTTGGCGCCGGGCTCGGCGGGCGGCGCTTGCGCGTCGTCTCGCGACCCTCGCACGGTGCCTTGGCGCGGCGCCAGGTCGAGATCGTCCGTACCGGTTCACGCGGCGGCTTCAAGCTGGCTCTGCTGTCCGGGCCCTCACGGCGTATCACCGTCAGCTTCGCCGGTGAGCGCGGGCTGGACCCGGCCCGGCGCGCCGCACTGGCGCTGCGGGTGCGCAGCGCCGCGATTCTCAATGCCGCGCCGCGCGATCTCCGCAACGGCCAATCGGTACGGCTCTGGGGGCGGGTTCGCACGCGCGGGGCCCCGGTTCCGCGGCGCGGCAAGCTGGTCGCGATCCAGTACTACGAGAGCGACTCGCGCCTCTGGCGGCCGGTGCTCGTCACCCGCAGCAACCACAGCGGCCGCTTCCATGCCCGCTACCGCTTCCGCTACATCGCCGGCACGGCGCGGATCCGCCTGCGCGCGGTCGCCCTCGCCGAGGAGCGCTGGCCCTACGCACCCGGTGCGTCGCGGGCGGTTCTCGTCCGAGTGAGCGGCTGATCCAGATCGTCTAGGGTCCGCGGCCATGTCACAGGCCACGCTCCACACCAATGCCGGGGAGATCGTGCTCGAGCTGCACGACTCCGACGCCCCGAAGACGGTCGAGAACTTCCGCAAGCTCGCCGCCGACGGCTTCTACGACGGGTTGATCTTCCACCGGATCATCCCCGACTTCATGATCCAGGGGGGCTGCCCGGAAGGCACCGGTCGCGGCGGGCCTGGCTACACCTTCGAGGACGAGTTCAACGACAACAAGGTCGTCCGTGGCGCCCTGGCGATGGCCAACGCCGGCCCGAACACCAACGGCTCGCAGTTCTTCATCGTCACCACCGAGGCGGCGCCGTGGCTGGACGGCAAGCACACCGTCTTCGGCACGGTCACTTCGGGAATGGAGACCGTTGACGCGATCGAGAAGACCGAGACCGACGGTTCGGACCGCCCGCTCGAGGCTCAGAAGATCGAGCGGGTCGAGCTCTCCGACTAAGACCCTGCCTAGGGCTGCTCGGCCGAGCGCTCGGAGCGCCGCCGCAGAAACGCCTGGCCCGGTTTCCAGAGGCTGACCAGGCCGGCGACCAGGGTGACGAGGAAGATCTGGCCGAGCATCATCTCGATGCCGGAGACCATGCGACCCACCTGCCCAGCCGGGACCAGGTCGCCGTACCCGGTCGTGGTCAGCGTCGTATAGCTGAAGAAGAGGAAGTCGCTGCCCTCTACGCTCACCGTCTCGCCGAAGAAGCCGCCGCCTTCGATCCGGTCGATCAGGCCGTAGGCCCAGGTGAAGAGGATGCCGAGCGAGGCGTAGACGCTGATCGCGCCGAGGATCGTGCGCGAGGAGACCGTGTCGGAGGTGACGACGCGACGCAGCACCGCTCCCATCGCCACTGCCAACAGGCCGATCTCGATGAAGTTGGCGGCGCTGAGCCAGTGCCGGCCGCCGGAGGCCGCACCGACCAGGGCGAGCAGGATCGCCAGCAGCGCCAGCACCAGCGCCCGCCTGACGAAGACCGGCTTGGCGTGGGCGCTGGTCAGCGCGACAACCGAGGTGGCGCCGGTGACGGCGGCCAGCAGCACGGCCGACCAGCCCCCGTTCGAGAGCACCGAGGCGAGGATGTAGGTGATTAGAACCAGCAGCAGGACCAGCCCGAATGCATCGCTCGCGCGCTGGGCACGCTGCCGCCACCGCTCACGGTTCATGCTCGGTTGTTCGGCCAGGAGGCGGGCGATCCTGCGCCCGGTGTCGTTCGCCGATCGGGTGACCAATCGCACAAACGGCTTCCGACCATAACCTAGTCTCCACTAGGTGAGCCGCGAAGACTTCTACGCCTCTCCACTCGGCGCCGCCTACAGCGCTTATATGGAGAGGCCCTGGGTGAGCAGCCGCATCAGCCGGGTCGTCTGGGGCGGCGACACGAGGCCTTATTACGCGAGCATGGCCGCCGCCGGCGAGGTTCCGGTTGGCGGCACGATCGTCGACTGCCCCTGCGGGGCGGGCCCGGCGATGCGCGCGATACCGGCAGGAGTCAACTACGTCGGCGTCGACCTCTCGCCCTCGATGCTGCGCCGCGCCCGTGAACGCGCGGCTCGCCGCGGCCTGGCCCAAGCGGAGTTCGTCGAAGCCGACGCCGCCGCGATCCCGCTGCCAGTCGACTCCGCCGACCTGCTCTTCTCTTTCTGGGGCCTGCACTGCTTCCCCGACCCGGCCGCGGCCCTGCTCGAGGCCGCCCGCATCCTCAAGCCCGACGGCCGCCTGGTCGGATCCAGCTTCCTCCGTGGCAAGGAGACCCTACGCCAGCGCTACTTCATCCGCCCCAACGTCGGCGACTTCGGCCCACTCGGGACCCAAGCGGAGACCGAATCCTGGCTGGCCGACGCCGGCCTCGACCTGACCAGCAAGGAGCGCTCCGGCCCATTCCTCTTCTTCGAGGCCCGCAAGCGCGGCATCCACTCTAGGCTGCCGTGTAAATAGGGGTGTTTTCTAGATATTCTCTCGCTCGTTCCCAAACCCGAAAGGGCGAAATGCCATATATCACCGCGATTATCAAAGGCGAGGGGTCAAAGGACCACTCGATCAGGAGTCCTCAACTGAGCCAAGAGGAAGCAGATGAGCAACTGGCCATACTCGGCAAGCTGATCGGCGTGTTTGACACCGTTGAGCTTCCCTGGATTCGGGTGCTGGGGAGCAGCATCATTTCTGCAAATCAGGAAGCCGATCCACCGGTACCCATGATCGGGTAGCGCCTTCCGGCCATTGCTACGTCAACAGGAGGCGCGCTACGCCGCGACGTGCTCGCCTGCGGGCACGTAGTGCTCTAGAGCGGCATCGTGGCCGAGGGCGAAGGGAACGCCCTCTTCGGCGAGCTTGACGACCTCGGTGTAGGTGTCGCCAGCGGCGGACCAGCCCTCGACATCGGGCGACTCGGCCCACCAGCCGTCTGCCTCATGGTGATAGATGACGCGCACGGTCTCCATTGATCTCTCCGCTCAGAGTAGCTTCAAGGCCTCGTCTTCGGCAAGCCCAGCGTCGCGGGTCAGAATCTTGCGGACGAGGCCGGAGGGAATTGTGGCTTTATCGTGGAAGGCGAAGGTCAGCGACGGCCGTCCCGGTGCTCCATGCGGCGATGCGAGCCGGACTGGCGCGAAATTCGGTAGCTGAGCGGCTTGCGTTCGAGGACGGCAAGCAGGCGCTTCGCTTTCATCGACGGGAACTGACTCACCGCTGGCGACCCTATCGACCGAAGCGGATTGTCTGTGCACCGCTGTCGTTCCTTGGGGATTTGGCTCTACGAGCGGAGGGGGTGGGATTCGAACCCACGAGACGCCTTGCGACGCCTAACGGCTTTCAAGGCCGCCGCATTCAACCGCTCTGCCACCCCTCCGGGCATTAGACGGCCTGTCGATGCTAGCCGCAAACGCGCGAGCTAAAGAACGCCGATCGCACTCTTGGGTGTTGGTGTTGGCGCAGCCGGCATGAAGCTCGACGGGCTAGTTTTACGCCGTGGCTGATACCTGGCGCAACTGGAGCGGGGACCAGCGATGCTCGCCGGCCGAGATCGTTCGGCCCCGCGATCGTGACGGGCTGGCGACGGCGGTTGTCGTGGCTGCCGAGGCCGGGCGCACGATCAGCGTCGCCGGCAGTGGCCACTCGTTCACCGAGGCGGCGATGACCGACGGCACCATGATCGACGTCGCCGGGCTCAACGGCGTGATCGATGCCGACCCTGGCTCGGGCCTGGTCAAGGTCGGCGCCGGCACCGTGCTCGCCGAGCTCAACGAGGAGCTGCACCGGCTCGGCCTGGCGATGGAGAACCTCGGCGACATCGACCGCCAGACCATCGCCGGGGCGATCTCGACCGGCACCCACGGCACCGGCGCCAAGCTGCGCAACATCTCGGCCCAGGTCGAGGCGGTGGAGATCGTCGCTGGCGACGGCGGTGTCCGCGAGCTGGACGGGACCGAGCCCGACCTGCTGCGCGCCGCCCGGGTCAGCATCGGCGCCCTCGGTGCGATTTCGGCGGTGACGCTGCGCTGCGTCCCCTCCTTTGTGCTCGAGCGGATCGACTCACCGCAGCCGCGCGACGAGGTGCTCGACGGCTTCGAGCAGCGGGCGGAAGGCCACGATCACTTCGAGCTCTTCACCTTCCCCTACGCCGACTCGGCCCTGGTGCTCGAGCGCAACCGGGTCGAGGGACCGCCGCGGCCGCGAGCGCGCTTCGCCGCCTACCTCAACGACACCGTGATCGAGAACTGGGCGCTGGAGGCGCTTTCCGCCGCCGGCAGGCGTGTTCCGGCTGCGATCCCACACCTCTCCCGGCTCGCCGCCGCGCTCGCTTCCGGCGGCAAGACCGTCGACCGCAGCGACCGCGTCTTCGCCAGTGAGCGCCGCGTCCGCTTCACCGAGATGGAGTACGGGGTGCCGCGCGAGCACGGGCCGGAGGCGGTGCGCCGGGTGATCGAGTGGGTGCGCTCCAACCGCTACCCCGTCTTCTTCCCGATCGAGATGCGCGTGGCGGCCGGCGACGACGCCCTGATCAGCCCTTCCCATGCGCGCGACACCGCTTACATCGCGGTGCACCAGTACCGGGGGATGGAGTGGCGACCCTACTTCGAAGCGGTCGAGGAGATCATGCGTGACTACGGCGGGCGGCCCCATTGGGGCAAGCGCCATTTCCAGACCGCGGCGACCCTGGCGCCGCTCTATCCCGAGTGGGAGAGGTTCAAAGCGGCGCGCGACGAGCTCGACCCCGACCGCGTCTTCGCCAACGAGTACGCGACCCGAGTTCTGGGTGCCTGACGAGAGTCACATTTGCCACCCCTAACGTGGCAAATGTGACTCTCGTCAGAGAAACGCTTTGCCCTCGCCCCGGTACGTCGGCACGACGTCGACTATCTCGCCGCCCTCGACCAGGTGCAGGGCGTCGAAGCGCTCGCAGAGCTCACCCGCCTTGGCGTGGCGCAGGTAGACACGATCGCCGATCGAGAGGTTGGCAGCGGGCGGGCCGAGCAAGGGCGTCTGCACCTCGCCCGCTCCCTCCTCGGGATCGAGGCGCAGGCCGGCGGGCAGCCAGGGTGCCGGCAGCCGGCTGGGATCGCCGCCGCCGGAGGCGAGGTAGCCGCCGCCGAGGGCGGTTGCCACACCCGCCGCGGGCTTGCGCACGACCGGCAGCACGAAGCCGGCCGCGGGGGTCAGGGAAAAGCGGCTGTAGTGGTCGAAGAGGGCGGGGGCGTAGAAACCGGAGCCCGCGGTCACCTCGGTGACGAGCTCCTCGGCGGCGGTCAGCTCGAGGCTGCCGGTGCCGCCACCGTTGACGATCGGCAGTGACGCGAACTCGCGGATAGCGCTGACAATCGCGCCGCGCCGCTCGGCCAGCTCGGCGGCGGAGCGCCGCTGCATGAAGCGGATCGCGCGGCCACGCAGCCGCCGCCCGGGGGGACGGTCGCCGACGCCGGCGATCTGGCCCTCGTAAGACATCAGCGCGGCCAGATCGAGCTGCGGGCGGCCGTCGATCTCGCGGGCGAGGGCGACCGCCTGCTCGACCGTGTGCACGGGGGAGCGCTTCGGCCCGACCTTTGCCCTGCCGCCGAGCGCCCACCAGCTGGCGTCGACGTCGATGCAGACCCTCACCGGCGGGGCTCCGGTGCCCAGCACCGACTCGATCGCGTCGAGGTGCTCGTTGCAGTCCACCATCACGATCGGCGCGCCCTCCGGATTGGCGGCCGAGCGCAGCGCCAGCTCACCCAGCGCTTCGGCGTCGGCGGTCGGGTAGGCGAGCAGCAGATTCTCGAAGCCCTGCTCGGCCAGCCACAGCGTCTCCGGCAGGGTGAAGGTCATCTGTCCCTCGAAGCCGGCGTCGCTGCGCAGGATGCGCTCCTGCAGCGTCCGGCAGCGCAGCGACTTGCTCGCCACCCGGATCGGCCTGCCGCCCGCCCGCCCCAGCATCTCCGTCGCGTTGGCTGCCATCGCGTCGAGGTCGACGAAGGCAAACGGCGCCTCGACCTCGGCGAAGATCGCCTCGTATCGCTCGTGGGTCTGATCGATTGCGGAATTCACAGGTTCGAGACTAACCGCGCCGTCTCCCGGAGCCCGGCGCTATGGTTTTCCTCTCCCGGAGAGGTGGCCGAGTGGCTGAAGGCACTCGCCTGCTAAGCGAGTAGGGGGCGCAAGCTCTCTCGAGGGTTCGAATCCCTCCCTCTCCGCTGAGTGTCGCGCCGCGCCCGCGTTGCCCGCGACTTCGCGCATACCGAAGTCCGTCCTATCCGGCTAATAGGTTCCGGTCCAACCTCGATAAAGGCGCCGAGGGAGACGGTCTGGGCGCCTGGTTAGGAGAACATGGCCCAGATCTTCGTCAGTCATTCCTCGCGCGACAAGCTCTTGATCGGGAAGTTCGTCGACTTGCTGGAAACCGGTTTGGGGGTTCACGGGAAGGGCACCATCTTTGCCTCTTCGATTCCGGGCAAGGACATCGAAATGGGCAATGTGAACAGTGTGGTGAAGGAAAAGCTCACGGGTGCTGAGCTGGCCATCTTCATTCTCTCGCACAATTTCTACGAGAGCCCGTATTGCATGGCCGAGATGGGAGCTGCTTGGGCCACCGACAAGCAGACCTTCATCCTTACCGCGCCCTCCCTCACCAAGAAAGACGTCAAAGCGGTCTTCGAAGGGCAGCAGATCGAGCAACTGCAGGTTTCCCGATCGCTGGACAAGCTCGCCGATGTCATCGTCGGTAACGGGATCGAGCACGACAGCCCCGGCATGCCGCGTTGGAACGAGAAGCGCGATGAATTCGTCGGCTGGCTCACCTCCGAATACGAGGACACCGCCACCTCTCGCGTGGAGGACCTCCCCGAGTGGCGCGATCGCGGGCACTGGAGCGCTTCGATCGCGGACGGCACGCTCTACATCGGCAGCAGCGGCTATGTGAACGTCAACGTCAAAAGCAAGATCCACGACACGATCGAGCAGGATCTGGTGCTGCCGACCGTCTACGCGTACATGACCAACACCGGGTTCCACAACTGGCTTCGCCTCGCCGAAGACCACAGCTACAGGTACTACCGAGATTCACTTGATCTGTTGAGCGAAAACGATTCGGTCCTCGCCGAAAAGATCAAGGACGTGGTCGACAAGGACGAGATCGACTTGATCAGCCTCGGTCCGGGCGACGGCGCGAAAGACGTGGTGATGCTGCGGGCGCTTGCCAAGCAGTTCCGTTCTTCGGATCTGTACTACTACCCATTCGACGTCAACCCGAGCATGATCTCGCGTGCGATGAAAACCGCCGGTGATGTTCGTGGCCTGAAGAAGATCCAGGTAAAGGCAATCCTTGCGGACTTCGGCTCGCTCCCCCAGTTTTCGAAAATCTACCAGTACCGAAAGGCGCCGAACGTCCTTACGCTGCTCGGTAACACGCTGGGGAACCTGTCGGATGACCGTGTCTTCTTGGAGCAGATCCACAGCGGGGCGATGAGCAAGGGGGATCTGCTTCTGCTCGAGGTCCGCAAGAGTCAGGAGAGCGCCGCGAACCTTCGCACCGAGGCCAACAAGGAGTTCGACTTCGGGCCGTTGGAGCTGCTGGGCGTCCCCTTCGAGCCCAAGAAACTCCATTACACGTCGCCGAAAAAGAGATACAGCTTGGTCCCCAACACCAGCACGATCCTCGCCACGTATGACGAAATTACCTATGAAGGAACGAAATATGAGGACGTGAAACTCGCGCTGATCCACGAGTACGATCCGGACGCGCTGAAATCCACCTGCGAAGACATCGGCTTCACGGTCGTCTCCCACGACGAGCACCGGTCCGCGGCGGCTCTGCTCCTGCAGAAGTGAGGTTGAGGCGGCGGCTCGCGGTGATTAGTGCCGAGAGCGGATAACGACGCGGGCGCCGCGCGAGGGGATCATCGTCACGTTGCGGTGCACCGCGTGCTCGGGCGCCGGGTCGTCGGCCTCGAGGTCGAGGCGGCGGGCCATTGTCTCCAGGACGACGCGCTGCTCGGCCATCGCCAGCGCCGCGCCGAGGCAGCGGCGGATGCCGCCGCCGAAGGGGATCCACTCATACGTTCCCGGTTTGCGACCGAGCCAGCGCTCGGGGCGGAACTCGAAGGGCGCGGGGTAGATGTCCTCGCGGTGGTGGACGAGGAGGATGCTCATCAGGACCGGGGTGTCAGCCGGCACCGAGTGGGAGCCGAACTGCCACGGGAGCGTCACGCGCCGGCCGATGACCGGGATCACCGGCCGCGAGCGCATCCCCTCGACGATCGTCGCCTCGATCTGCTCGGCCGCGTCGCCCTCGCCGCGGACGGCGTCGAGCAGAGCTTCATGGGCGGCGGGGTTGCGGACCAGCCGCTCCCAGGTCCAGGCCAGCGAGTTGGCCGTCGTCTCGTGCCCGGCGAGGACCAGGGTCAGCAGCTCGTCGCGCAGTTCTTTGTCGCTCATCGCCTCGCCCTCCTCGGTGCGAGCCTGCAGCAGCAGCGAGAGGATGTCGCGGCGCTCGCCGAGGTCATCGGCGCGGCGGCGCTCGGCGATCACTGAGTAGGTCGCACGGTCGAGCATGTCCAGGCCGACTTTCATCGGCCCGACCGGCTCCTCTCGGTTGAGGTTCATCAGTTCGACGACCTGCGCGAAGGGCAGGGTCGATGCTTCGACCACGCGCTTGGTCATCTGTCGCAGCCGGTACTCCGGCGTGCCGCGCTCCGGCTTGCCCTCGATGCCGAAGATCCCGGCCATGATCACATCGAGCGTGATCGCCTGCATGCGAGGTGCCATGGCGAAGGGGGTGCCGATCGGCCAGCGGTCGATCTCGCGCTCGGCCGCATCGGCGATCAGCTGCGTGTACTGCTCGATCGCCTCGCCGTGGAAGGGGGGGAGCAGAAGTTTGCGCTGGCGCATGTGACGGGGGCCGATCGCGGTGAGAACCGAGTTCGGGCCGACCACCGGCCGCAGTGGCGACTCGCCGGTGAGCGATGGTGCCTGCTCGGGCTTGGCGGTGAAGAGCGAGCGCACATGGTCAGGGTGGCTGGTGATCACGGGCCCTGGGTCCGGCAGCACCGTGCGCATACGGAAGACTTCGCCGAGCTCGCGCCGGGCGCGGAAGACGAACTGGATCTGGCGCTGGTTGAAGCGCAGGGTCTGAAGCAGTCGAGGCTGGGCAATCTCCGGTGGCTCCGGCAGGTCGGATGCGGAACCTGGATCGAGTGGACCCGCGGGCGAGGGCGGCGCCTCGCCGAGCAGGCCAGCGGTTGCGGGCAGATTCAGCGACGCGTCGGCTTCGGCCAGCTGGGGCACCCGTTCAGTGTTACACAGATCGATGTCACATCAAGCAGCCTCTACAGTCATGTGACGTATGAACAGCAGGCGGACCAAGATCATCGCGACGGTCGGCCCTGCGAGTTGGGATGTCGAGGTCTTGACGGATCTGATCGAGGCCGGCGCCGACGTCCTCCGGCTGAACTTCTCCCACGCCGACCGGGAGCGGCACGCGCGCACGGTCGAGTCGATCCGCGCGGCCGCCGAGCGGGTCGGTCGAGAGGTGGCGGTGCTCGGCGACCTGCCGGGGCCAAAGCTGCGAATCGGTGAGCTGCGCGGTGACGTCGCCGAGCTGGAGACCGGCATGCATGTGAAGCTGACCCCGCAGGCAGTAGAGGGGGATAAGGAGACGATCCCGGTCGACTGGCCCGGGGTCAGCTCGCTGCGCGAGGACGAGCTCGTCTACCTCGCTGACGGCTCGATCCGCCTGCGCGTGCGCGAGCCCGAGGACGGCGGCGTCGACGCCGAGGTTGAGGTCGGCGGCACGCTCTCCTCCCACAAGGGAATGAACATTCCGGGCTTCACCGCACAGGCCGCGACCGACGGCGACCTCGGCTGGGTCGAGTTCGCGGTCGAGCAGGGGATCGACCTGCTGGCGATGTCGTTCGTCTCCTCTGCCGCGGACCTCGAGCCGGTCACCGAGCGGCTCAGGTCGCTCGACTCCGACATCCCCCTGATCGCCAAGATCGAGAAGGGGCAGGCGGCCGAGAGGGTGGAGGAGATCGTCCAGGCGGCGAGCGGTGGGATCATGGTCGCGCGAGGAGACCTCGGGATCGAGCTGCCCCTGGCGGAGGTGCCGGTCGTGCAGAAGCGGCTGATCCGGGCGGCGGGCAAGGGCTCCAAGCCGTCGATCACGGCGACGCAGATGCTCGCCTCGATGGTGACCGAGCGGCGGCCGACCAGGGCCGAGGTGACCGATGTCGCCAACGCGATCTTCGACGGCACCGACGCCGTGATGCTCTCCGAGGAGACCGCCGTCGGCAGGCACCCGGTCGAGGCGGTGCGGGTGATGGACCAGATCGCCCGCGCGACCGAGCCCGACCTTCCCTATGGCGAGTGGCTCTTCACCCGCACCGACCAGGCGACCCAGGACGTCGCCGACTCCGTCGCCCAGAGCGCGGTAGGAGCGGTCTATCGGCTCAACCTCGCGGCGCTGGTCGTGCCGACGCGGAGCGGCCGCACCGCGCGCCTCGTCTCCGCCCACCGACCCAACGTGCCGGTGCTGGCGGTCTCGCCGCGAGCCGAGACGGTGCGACGGCTCAACCTGCTCTTCGGCGTCACCGCCGTGCTCAGCGCCCATGAGGAGGAGGTGCGCGACCTGCTCGACGATTGCGCGTCGCTGGCGGTTCGCAACGGCATCGCCCGTTCGGGAGACCTGGTCGCGATCGTCGCCGGCATGCCGGATCAGGAGTTGGGGACGAACTTATTTGAGGTGCATCGCATCCCCTGACCGATAGGCTGCCGCGGCAGTGACCGACTTCGATGCGATCGCGCAGGGGATGACGCAGGCGGTGCCCTTCGCCGGGTACCTCGGCCTGGAGATAACGAGCGTCGCCCCGGGCGAGGCGGTCGTGGTCCTGCCCGAGCGGGCCGAGCTGACCAACCACGTCGCCTCCCAGCACGCCGGCGCCCTCTTCACCGTTGCCGAGACCGCGTCCGGCGCGGCCTTCGTCGGCGCCTTCGCCGAGCGGATGGGCGAGGTGACGCCGCTGGCCCGCAGCGCCGATATCTCCTACGAAAAGATCGCCAAGGGGCCGATCGAGGCGAGAGCGAAGCTGGCTGTGCCGGCCGCCGAGGCCCTCGCCACCCTCGACGCGGAGGGCAAGGTCGAGTTCCCCTGCGAGATCGAGCTTGCTGACGAGTCCGGCGCTCAGGTCGCCACGGCGACCGTGCACTGGCATGTGCGGCTGAACAAGCCGGCCGCCGCGTAGGAGGGTTGGGCGTGGCGCTGGTCCGGCTCGAGCGCGACGAGGGTGGGCTGGCGGTCGCGAGCTTCGACAGCCCGCCGCTCAACCTCTTCAATCGCCAGCTGTTCGAAGATCTGCAGGCGGCCGTCGCCGCGGTCGAGGCCGAACCGCCGCGGGCGCTGCTCTTCCGCGCCGAGGGCCGCGCCGTCTCCGGCGGCGTCGACGTTCACGAGTTCGACGGCCTCACGCCGGAGACGGGCGGCCAACTCTGGGACGAGCTGATCGGCACGGTCGAGCGGGTCGAAGCGCTGCCGCTGCCGGTCGTCTTCGCAGCCCACGCGCTGACGTTGACGGCGGCCTTCGAGCTGGCGCTCGGCTGCGACCTGATTCTCGCCGCCCGCTCGGCCCAGTTCGGGCTGGTTGAGAAAGTCGTCGGCCTGACGCCGTCGATGGGCGGGACCCAACGCCTAGCCGAGCGCGCCGGCAGCGGCCGCGCTCGCCACTTCGTGATGAGCGGCGAGCTTTTTGGCGCCGAGGAGATGGAGCGCTGGGGGGTCGTAAACCTGCTCTTCGAGGACGAGGGCTTCAACCAGCGCGCCCGCGCTTACGCGGCCGAGCTAGCCGGCGGCCCGACCAAGGCTCACGCGATGACCAAGCACATCCTGCGCCGCTATCGCGAAGGCGGCATTCCTGCCGCAGACCAAGCCGTCCGCGAGGACGCCGCCGACCTCTTCGCCACCGAGGACCTCCAGCGCGCCGTCAAGACCTTCCTCGACAAAGGCCCCGGCCACGCCGAGTTCCAGGGCCGCTGAGCACCAACAGGGGCCAGCTCGGCCCCATAGAATGCCCCGAAGAGGCGTTCTTAGCCTCAACCCGCGCCCGTAGCTCAGTTGGATAGAGCGTCGGTCTACGAAACCGAAGGTCACAGGTTCGAATCCTGTCGGGCGCGTTTTCGATTGGTACGCGGTAGGATTCCATTCGGAATATGGCTGATCGCTCCGAAGGGGTTGAGGACCGGATCAATGTCTCGCGCGAACGGGCGGGGGACATTACGCATCGCAAGCGGCTGTCCACGCTCACCGCGGAGGAGCTGGCGGCGTTGCGGACCACCTTTCGCATGGCCCAGGAAGTCTCGGACTCGCGCGGCTTCGGCCACTTTGCCTCGCTGCACGGGTTTCCCGAGCCGGGTTACTGCGAGCACCGTAACCAGCTGTTCCTGCCCTGGCATCGTGGCTATCTCTACTTCTTCGAGCAGGCTCTGCAGGACCTCGTCCCGGGGGTGACCCTCCCCTGGTGGGACTGGGCGGACGCTGAGGACCTGCCGGATGCCTATGCCGCGAAAGAGGATCCGTCCGGCGACCCGAACCCCCTGTTCGATGCGCCGATCGCCGCCGTCGGCGGCTTTCGCGAACCGAGCTGGCCGGAGCGGACCTCGCGCCCCTCACAGCGGGGAGCAACTTGGCTCGAATCGGGAGGCGCACCCACTACGAACGAGGTGAACGCCGTGCTCAGCGCCGAAAATTACGAGGACTTCACCTTCGCGGTCGAGAACCTGCACGGCGCGATACATATCTGGGTCGGAGGCGAGATGCGAGATCAGGCATTCGCCGGCTGGGATCCGATCTTCTGGGCGCATCACACGATGGTTGATCGCCTCTGGGCGCTCTGGCAAGGAAGTAACCGTGGCGACAATCCACGCGCCGAGCACCTGCCGAAGGGCCTCAACTACTTCAAAGACATGACCGTCGCGGAAACCCTTGACGTCACCGATCTCGGCTACGACTACGCCGCCGACGAGGTGCTCGTGCACGCTTGACATGGCGACCTACGATTCCGACAGCTTCCCGCTCAAGCCATTGCGCGCCCCTTACACGCGTGCCGATGTCGAGCTGCACGGCGTCGACCAGGCCGTCCCCTCCTACCAGGGGCACGTCTTCCTCAACCGGCCGGATGCCGGCCCCGATACGCCGCTCGACTCCGAGAGTGGTTACCTCGGCTCATTTTCCATCTTCGGCAAGGTCGAATGCTGGGGCGAAGACGAGGCCCATTGCGCTCCCCCGGCCGGCCGCAAGTTCGACCGCCGGCAGCCGCCGCAGCGTTACGCCAAGGTTCGGGTTCGCACCCCCGACGGCCTGCTCGCTCGTCTGGCCGGTGCGGCCGAGGGAGATGAGGCGACGCTGAATGTCGTCGTGGTGTTGCCCGGCGGCGAGGCTTACCAGGACCGCAAGCCGGATGAAGCGCTCCGCTTCGAGCGGCTCGCGATCGTCACCTACGACTAGGCCGGGCCGCGGGGCTCAGACTTCGAGCCACGTCCCGGTAGGGCCGAGGTTGCGGACCGGCGTGCTGCCGACCTGACTCTGGCAGCCCCATGACTCGTGGATGTGGCCGCAGACCACGAGGCGGGGGCGCTTGGCTTGGATGGCTTCGAGCAGGGCGTTGCTGCCGAAGTGATCGCCGCTGCCGTTCGAGTCGCAGTGGCCCTGGGGCGGAGAGTGGAGGATGAGGATCGCGCCCTCGGGGCAGGGGGCGAGCAGTTTGGCCGCCGACTCATCGTCCAGGTCGAAGCTCCAGTCCCAAGGAGTGACGGGGATGCCGGCGCCGAGACCGTAGAACTCGGTTCCGTCGATCGCCATTCCGCTGCCGTGCAGGACGGTCGCAGCGCTCCAGCCAGACGTCGCCTTCCGCAAGGCGTCCTCGGTCTCGTTGTTGCCGGGGACAAGCAGCGTCGGCACCTCGATTGCAGCCAGGGCACCGATCGTTTCCTCGATCCCCTCGTGCACCGAGGCGAAGTCGCCGGCCCCGATCACGACGTCCGCCGCGGCCGACACCTCGACCAGCTTGGTGGCCTGGTCCAGGTCGCGGTGGAGGTCGCTGAAGGCGAGCAGTTTCACGGCCTCAAAACCTACGCGCTCTTACCAGCTCCGGCAAGCTACGGGAGTTTTCGCTTTGAAAAAGATAATTCGAATCAATAAGGTGACACCGATGGGCATTCTGAAACGCGATTCGCGCATCCGCTCCGCCACCCAGCGCCCGATGGGCGGCTAGGCGCGTACCCGGCGATGCTCCTCCCTGGCCACGTAGCGGGGTTGCCGGTCGAGGAGATGGCGCCGGCGATTGTCACCGGGGCCTCGTTGGCCGCGTCCGCTCTGTACCGCGCCGTCGGCGCCAGGCGGGGGCAGACTTCGTTGCTAAGGCGCCGGCCGCACTTCGCCACCCGCCGGCGCCGCGCGCCGCGGTAGCCGCTCACGCCAGCGTTTCGCCGGGGATGTTGGGGTGGTAGCCGTCGCCCAGCTTGAGCGGTTCAAACCTCGACCGCGCTGACGGCTGCCGGTTAGGATGGCGGCCGTGTTCCTCCCGGATCTAGCCCGGCTGCGGCCTGCGCGACTGGGTGGGTTGGTCGCCGTCTGCGCGATCGTCGCCCTGCTCGTCGCGATGGCCGCGCCGAGCCGCGCCGATGCGGCGCGTACCCAGTGCGCGGGCATGTTTCGGGTCCTGCACGACGACCACGTCGGCCGCCTCGACCTGCCCCGTGGCAGCTACAAGATCACGATCCTGGCCTCCGGCCGACCGAGCTGCGCCCGGGCCTCGGCTCTCCTCACCCGCTTCCTCGAAGACTTCAACGGCATCCTGCCGGTGCCCTGGGTGCTCGAGCCGCAGACCGCCGGCTTCCGCCGCAGCACCGGCGCCGGCTTCCGCATCAAGCCACTGGGCTGAGCTGAACTAGGCAGTCGGTGGCCCGTCCGCCGGCTCGGGCGCGTCCAGGTCCGGCGCCTTGCCCGACGGCATCCAGATCAGAGCGACAACGAATGCGATCGCCATCGCGATCGCCATGCCGTAGAAGACCGTGCGCGAGGAGAGGGCGAAGTCGTACTGGACGGCGGCGAAGATCTCCTTCGCTTTCGCCCCGGCGCTTTCGGCGAAGGCGGCTTCGTTGCCGCCGCCCGCTTCGCTCAGCGATTCGGCGATCGCGTCGGCCTCACTCTTGGGGATTCCCTCTTCGCCCAGCGTCGACTCCAGGTTCGACTTGTTCTGCAGGATCAGCACCGTGCCCAGCACGGCGAGGCCGAGGCTGGCGCCGAAGTTACGCACCGTCTGCGTGATCCCGGTCGCCTCGCCGTAGCGGCTGCGCGGCACCCGGTTGAGCGCGTCGGTGTTGGCGGGGCTCAGCACCAGCCCCACCCCGATCCCGGCCAGCACCATGAAGGGCCACTGCGAGCCGACCGATAACTCCGGCATTTCCTTCGCCCAGAGCGCGAAACCGACCGCCGCGATGAGACAGCCGAGGACGACGGTCGGCCGGGCGCCTTTCTGGTCGAGGATCCGGCCGCCGCGCTGCGTCGCGACGAAGAAGCCGGCGAAGAAGATCAGCAGGTAGAGGCCGGTTTCCGAGGCGCTTTCGCCGAGTGAGATCTGCGCGTACATGCT
The DNA here is from genome assembly GCA_963718755.1 of uncultured Solirubrobacterales bacterium. GTDB lineage: Bacteria > Actinomycetota > Thermoleophilia > Solirubrobacterales > 70-9 > VRUE01. The sequence continues at coordinate 947,483 of OY970376.1, read as the reverse complement.
GGCGAAGAAGAAGAGCGGCACGAAGGCAATCATCAAGAGGAAGAGGATCGCGTTGTCGACGGCGAAGGCGCGATCGGCGAAGGTCCGGATCTGCATCAGCGGGTGCTCGAGACGCAGCTCATAGCGGACGAAGGCGAGCAGCAGCGCGACGCCGGCGGCGATGCAGGCCCAGGTGATGACGCTGCCCCAGCCCCAGACGCTCGATTGCTGCAGGCCCAGCACCGCCAGGCCCATGCCGGCCGAGATCAGCACCGCACCGCGGTAGTCCATCGGCGCCGGGTTCTTCTCGTTGGCCGGCTTGGCGCGGGCGGTGAAGATGAGCGAGAGGATCGCCACCGGCACGTTGATCCAGAAGATCGCCCGCCAGGTCCACTCGGTCAGGTAGCCGCCGGCGATCGGGCCGATCGAGGTGAAGGCGCCGGCGACACCGAAGAAGATCGCCAGCGCGCGGCCGCGCTCGCTGACGGGGAAGGCGCCGAGGACGATCGCCAGCGCCGCCGGGAACATCAGCGCCGCGCCGGCGCCCTGGATCACGCGGAAGGTGATCATCCACGCCTCGGCCGCGCCGGTTTCGGGCGTCGCTCCGCAGAGCGCCGAGGCGGTGGCGAAGATCACCACGCCGATCACGACCATCGTGCGGTGGCCGGCGATGTCGGCAAGCCGCCCGCCGAAGGCGAACAGCGCCGAGAGCGAGAGCAGGTAGCCGTTGATGATCCACTGCACCCCGGTCGAGGAGAGCGAGAGGTCCTGCTGCAGCTGCGGGACCGCGATCGCGACGATCGTCTGGTCGATGAAGGTCATCGAGACGGCGAAGATCATCGCCACGAGGATCAGTTTCTGGTTGGCGCCGCCACTCTTTTCCATGCCTGTGGCGTTTGCCGCAAGCGCCCCGATTCCTCCCCCGCCGACGGGCCTGAAACGACGCATGGCGACCGGAATCGGCCCGTCGGCGGGCAGTTCCGATAGGCTGCCGCCGCTCATGCCTGACGTCTTCTGGATCGGCTTTGGAATCACCGCCTTTTGCGTGCTCGTCGGCTTCGTCGCCGGCGTTCGGTCGACCACGACCAGCACCCTGACCGCGATCGCGATTGCCGCCTTTCTCGGCCTGATGGCCGGCTTTCCGCTGATGGCGATCGGCCTCTCCAACGCCTAACAGCGCGGCCCCGGCATAATCGATCTGCACCTCGGGTAGCCGCTCCGTGCGGTTCCGGCCTAGCGAACAGGAGGGAGCAGAGATGGCTCAGGCAACTTCGGTCCCAGCGGTGACGCTTCACGACGGGGTCGAGATCCCCCAGCTCGGCTTCGGCGTCTTCCAGGTGCCCCCCGAAGACACCCAGCAGGCGGTCGAGGAGGCGCTCGAGGTCGGCTACCGCCATATCGACACCGCCGCCGCGTACCGCAACGAGCGTGGGGTGGGGGCGGCGATCGCGGCCTCTGGCATTCCCCGCGACGAGATCTTCGTCACCACCAAGCTCTGGAACTCACACCAGGGCTACGAGTCGACCCTGGGTGCCTTCCGCAAGAGCCTCGACCGCCTCGGGCTGGACCACGTCGACCTCTACCTGATCCACTGGCCCGTTCCGACCGAGGGCCGGGCGTTCGACACCTGGCGCGCCTTCGAACGGGTCCACGACGAAGGCCGCTCGCGCACGATCGGCGTCTCCAACTTTCGCATCGAGGATCTGGAACAGCTCGAGCAACAGGCCTTCATCCAGCCAACGGTCAACCAGATCGAGCTCCACCCGCACTTCCCCCAGGCCGAGCTGCGCGCTTGGCACGGGGAGCACGGCATCGCGACCGAGTCCTGGAGCCCGCTCGCCCAGGGGGAGCTGCTCGTCAACGAGACGATCTCCAGCGTCGCCGCCCGCCACGACCGCACCCCCGCTCAGGTGATTCTGCGCTGGCACCTGCAGCTCGGCAACGTCGTCATCCCCAAATCGGTGACGCCGGCGCGGATGCGCGAGAACTTCGAGCTCTTCGACTTCGAGCTCGGCGACGAGGACATGACCGAGATCGCCGCGCTCGACGTCGGTCAGCGGATCGGCCCCGACCCGGCGACCTTCGTCTCGCCATAAGCCTCCGGCTCGTCAACGCGGTCGCCGCGACCGCGTTCGTCATCGGCGGCTCGCTGTTTGCGCTCGGCGCGGCGCTGGCGCAGTCGGGTGCCGCGCCGAGCCTCTACCTCTCGGTTTACTTGGCTGGCGGCGTCTTCTTCAGCACCGGTGGCTTCGCCTCGCTCCTCCAGGTCGTCAACGAGCCCGACGAGGTCGGCGGTGTCGTGCCGGCCCACTGGCGCTGGTGGTCGCGGGAGCCGCGGCGGATTGCCTGGCTCAGCGCGGCGATCCTCTTCACCGGCACGCTCGTCTTCGCGATCAACCTCGTCGACTCGTTCATCGAGGGGCTTGGCCCGGTGAGCGAGGACCGGCTCGTCTGGTCCCCCGACGTCGTCGGCTGCGCGCTCTTCCTCGTCTCGGGTCACCTCGCCATGGTCGGGATCGCGGGCGGCTGGCGCCGCTTCTGGCGCCGGCGCGACCTCGGCTGGTGGATCGTCGCCGTCAACCAGCTCGGCTCGGTCCTCTTCATGGTCTCCGCGGTGGCCTCGTTCGTGCGCCCGTCCAGCGGCGACGAGCTGGCCGTCGGCATCGCCAACTGGGGCACGTTCAGCGGCGCGCTCTGTTTCGCGATCGCCGGCGTGATGCAGGAGTTCGAGCACCCCGCCGGTCCACGGCGGCGGCGCGCTTAGGCCTCCGCAGTGCCGGGGCGGCGGACCGCGTGGCGAGTCTCCCCATACATGCGGGTCTCGTAGACGATCATCGCCCAGAGCAGCACGTTGGCGGCCGCCAACGCGACGACGGCCGGCACCTCGATCGCGACCGGTACCAGGATCAGCAGGACCACCGCCAGCAGCAGGCGCTGGCGGTTGACCGAGTGGACGTGGCGGTAGCGGAAGGCGACGAGGCCGATCAGGTAGAGGGCGATGCCGCCGAGCAGGGCGAATGCCGGCACGGCGTCGAGCTGGTCGTCGAAGTGGCCGATCGTCTTCTTCAGGCCGAGCGCGACGAGGACGATGCCGGCGACCATCGGCAGGTGCAGGTAGGAGTAGGAATCGCGCGCCATCTCGTTCTGCACCTGGCCCGGCTCGGCCTCGACGAGGCGGCGGCCGGAGACGATCGCGACGATGTCGAAGTAGACCCACCAGAGCCCGGCGGCGAGGGCGACGCCAAGCACGGCGGCGGTGCCGATGCCGAAGGTGAGCGCGCCGGCGGCGCTGACGCCGATCGCGACGATCGACTCGCCGAGGGCGATGATCACGATCAGCCCGTGGCGCTCGGCGAAGTGGCCGGGGACGAGTTTCCAGCCGCGGGAGCCGAAGAGGTAGGGCCCGCCCATGTCGAGCAGCAGGGCGAGCGCCCAGAGGGCGCCCTGGGCGAGGCCGTCGAAGAGCGAGGCCGTCACCAGCAGCGTCACCGCGATAGCGGTGCTCGCGGCGAGGCCGAGCACCGAGTGGCGCAGGGCGTCGTCGTCGGGGCTGGCCAGCATGAAGAGGCCGATGTGGGCGACCCGCACCGCCCCGTAAGCGAGGGCGAAGACGAGCGCCAGGTCCCCGAACGCTTCCGGCACGCAGAGCGAGACGATCAGCAGCGCCGCCATCGCGCCGAAGATGACCAGCCGCACCGCGCCCTCCTCGGGGTCGATCAGGCTGGTCAGCCAGGAGTAGCCGACCCAGGTCCACCAGAGCACGCCCAGCACGAGCAGCCCCTGGACCAGCCCCGACCAGCTCGGGTGGTGGGACATCAGGGCGGTGCACTGGGTCAGCGCGAGGACGAAGATCAGGTCGAAGAAGAGCTCGAGCGGCGTCACCCGCTCTTCTTCGCGCAGAGCTGCGCTCAGCCGCGGTCGCCGTTCTTCAGGCATCCTCGGCAGCGTATTGCTCGAGCAGGGCCTGCTCCTGATCCCGTTTGGGGAAGCCGAAGAAGACGAGCGCGGCGCCGAGCAGGACGGCGACGATGCCGGCGGCGTAGGCCAACTCGTCGCCCTGCAGGAACGACGACTTGGCGGCGGCGATGATCTGGTCCGAGTAGGCGGGGTACTGGCTGGCGAGGTCGGCGGCGCTGGAGAAGGACTTGGTCAGCTCGCCCTGGACGTTCTCGCTCGCCTTGCTCCCTTCCGGGGAGGCGGCGATCGCAGCGCCGGCCGCGGCGGCGTAGCCGGCGGTCAACAGCGCGCCGAAGATCGATTGCATGATCGCGCCACCGAGATCCCGTTGCAGGTCGGCCGTGCCCGAGGCCATGCCCGCCCGCCGCACCGGCACCGAACCGGTCAGCGAGTGTGAGGCGGGGGTGCCGGCGAAGCCGACGCCGATCCCGATCAGGGCGTAGCCGAGACCGACCTTCCAGTAGGGGATGCCCTGCTTCCAGAGCAGCAGCATGACGAGGAAGCCGAGCAGGCAGAAGGCGTAGCCGACGAGCAGGGTGAAGCGGGCGCCGCAGCTCTCGATCAGCTTCGCCGAACGCGGCGCGACGACGACCATCAGCGCCGCCGCCGGCAGGATCGCCAGACCGGAGTCGAGGGTCGAGTACTCGAGCACGTTCTGGAGGAACTGCTGGCCGATGAACATCGCCCCCATCAGCGAGCCGAAGACGATGATCCCGGCGCAGGCCGCGACCCAGAAGATCCGCCGCGAGGCGACTTCGAGGTCATAGAGCGGCGCGGCGACACGGCGCTGGCGCCTGACGAAGACGACGGTCGCCGCCATGGCGACGAGGCCGAGGCCGATCGCGACCGTGCCCTTGCCTGGCACCGGAGCCAGGTTGATCCCGAGGACAAGGGCGGCGACCAGCAGCATCGAGAGGATGCCGCCGAGGTTGTCGACCGGGTCGCTGGTCTCGTTGACGTGGGCGGGGACGAAGCGCCAGGCCATGAAGAGGGCGAGAACGGCGAGCGGCAGGGTGACGAGAAAGACGGAGCCCCAGTCGAACTGCTCGAGCAGGGCCCCGGAGAGCAGCGGCCCGAGTGAGGCGATGGCGCCGCCGATCGCCGACCAGAGCGCGATCGAGCGGGTCCGCGCCTGGCCCGACCAGAGCGCCGTGATCAGCGCCAGCGTGGTCGGGAAGGCCATCCCCGCGGCGAAGCCGCCTAGCACGCGGGCGACGAAGAGGACCTCGTCCGAGGGCGCCAGCCCGGCCAGCAGCGAGGCGGGGATCGAGAGCCCCATGCCGAGCAGCAGCATCAGTTTGCGCCCGTAGCGGTCGCCGAGAGCGCCGAGGTAGAGGACCGAGGTCGCGAGCCCCAGCGAGTAGCCAACCGCGATCAGGTTGAGCGTCGTCTGGCCGGAGCCGAACGCCTTGCCGATGTCGGGCAGGGCGACGTTGGCGACGGCGAGGTTGAGGTTGGCGACGGCGGCGACCAGGATCAGCGCGGCGAGGACCAATCCGGCGCGCTTGGGGCTGGTCTCCGTCATCTACAGCCCAACCTATCCCAGCATGACGGTCCTCACGCGGGAACTCACCCGGCCCTGAAAGGATTGTCACCGATGGCGGACCAGCGCAAGCGCCCCGAGCAGCCGCGGGCGGAGAAGGTTCTGCCGGGCATCTGGCGGTTGAGGCTGCCGCTGCCCTGGCCCGGCGTCCCGCACGGCAACGTGTGGGCGGTCGCCGCCGACGGCGGCATCGTCCTCTTCGACACCGGCATCGGCGGCAAGGGCGGCCTGCGCCGGTTTGATCTCGCCCTGGCCCAAGCCGGCTTCGGCCTCGAGGACGTGCGCTTGCTCGTCTGCACCCACTCGCACACCGATCACTACGGGCTCGCGGCGCCGATCGTCGAGGGGGCCGGCTGCGAGCTCTGGATGCACCCTGCTTGGGGGCACGTTCGCCTGATGGCCGACGACCCGACGGCGGCGATGGAGAACCGGATCGAGGTTGCTCGGCAGAGCGGCGTGCCGCCCGCCGCCCTTGAGCGTTACCGCGCCATGCGTGAAGAAGACGACGACAACGGCATCGACGCGATAGTCGAGCCCGACCGTGATCTCGTGCCAGGCGTGGAAGTCGAAACGGATCTGGGCACCTGGCAGGTTTACGAGACGCCCGGCCACGCTCCGTCCCACGTCGTCCTGCACCAACCGGAGCGCAAGCTGATGATCTCCGGCGATCACTTGCTTGGGCGCACGGTGCTCTTCTTCGATTACGGCCACACGCCCGATCCGATCGGCGAATTCCTCGGTGGCCTCGATGAGATCGAGCCGCTCGACATTGGCCTCGTCCTACCGGGTCATGGGCGCACGTTCCGCGATGCCGACGCGAAGATCGCCGAGGCCCGGCGGCAGGTCGAGACGCTGCTCGACAAAACCCGGGAGGCGCTGGCCGAGGGTGAGAAGACCGCCTTCGACATCGTCGCCGGTCTGCTCGGTCCCGACAACGTCAACTCCCCGGCCAGCGCCTGGGCATTGCAGATCGTCCTCTCCTGCCTCGACCATCTCACCATCCTGGACGAGGTCATGCCGGTCGATGGAACCGATCCGAAGCGTTGGCGGTTGGCGGGATGAGTGGGGGGTCCCTGCCGCGGCGCTGGCATTTGGCGAGGTAGCCGGGTGTCCCTCCCGCGGCGCTGGGTTTTTCGCGTGGCGCGCTGACGGCCGTCCGAGATGGCGATGGGCGAAAAAGAGGACGCCGCTTGCGGGAGGGACACCCGGCTACCTCGCTAGGCTCCCAGCCTTGGCTAGCTTCACTCTTTCTCGCGAGGTGGCAGCGCCGCCCGACGTGGTGTTTGATGTGCTCACCGATCATCGACGCTACGCGGAGATGACTCCGCTGCGGAAATCCGTGCTCGAGCGGGAGGGGGAGCCGGCGCCCAATGGGGTCGGGTCGATCCGGAAGCTCTCTGCGGTGGGCCCGCCGCTGCGCGAGGAAACGATCGTCTACCAGCGGCCGAGCCGCTTCTCCTACAAGCTCCTCTCCGGACTGCCCGTTCGTGACCATGTTGGCACGGTGTCTTTGGAGCCAAACGGCGACGGGACCAAGGTCACCTACGCGGTGAAGACCCATCCGACGGTCCCGGTTGTCGGGGGCGCGGTCGTCGCCGTGGTCAAGCAGGGTGTCACGCAGCTGTTGAACGGGATCTCCGCCGAGGCTGAGCGGCGCACTGCCGCAGGGGTCTGACCGGCCCGGATGGGCCAGGGCATCGACGAGAAGGAGCTGCGCCGGCGCGCGATCGACGGCGTCCGCGACGAGGTGGAGGCGTTTGGCAGCGGCGCGCCGAGCTCGCGGTTGATCCGGCGCGAGGGTCTGGTTGCTTCGCTCACGCCCGCCTCGCCTCAGCGCTCCCTCTTCAACTCGGTTTTTCTCGACGATCCGGCGGCGCTGGCACGGGAGTACGAGGCGCTCGCCGAGGCCTATGAGGGCGCCGGGGTACAGGCCTGGACCGTCTGGGTTACCGACAAGGATCGCGCTCCTGCCGAGTTCCTCGCTGATCGTGGCCACGTCCTCGACGCTGCGCCGCGGGCGATGGCGATGGAGCTAGACCAACCTCCCGAGGTGCCTGATCCGCCAGAGGGGATTGAGCCTGGACCGTGCCACGCACCGACCGCTGCCGCCCTCAACGATCGCGCCTACGGCTACGACGAGAACGGCTTTCGCGCTGCGCTCGCCGAGGAGACGTCGATCCGCTGGCAGGGCGCCTACGCCGCTGGCGAGCCGGTCGGCTGCGTCGGCACGATCGAGATCGGCGACGACTGCTGCGTCACCGGCGTCGCCACTCCGGCCGAGCAGCGCGGACGGGGTATCGCCAGCTGGCTGTTGCTGCGGGCGCTCGCCGCGGCGCGCGCCGAGGGAGCCGCGACCGCCTCGCTGCAGGCGACCAAAGCGGGGGCGCCGATCTACGAACGGCTTGGCTTTCGCGACCTCGGCTTCATCGAGATGTGGGAGCTGCGGCGATGAGGGCGCGGCTCGCCGGGATGGGGACCGCCGTCAAGCGGCTATGGCACGAGCACCGCTGGGCGACGCTGGCGCTCGTCGCCGCCGTCCTGGTCGTGATCGGCGGCGTCGCCGGAATCGCCTACGACGAGCTCAAGCGCCCGGCCGACATCCACAACACCGATGTCCCCTTCCAGCCACAGAAACCGAAGGTGCAGAAACGCAAGACGGTCAGCTGGCCGCTCTACGGCTACGACCGCGCTCGCACCCGCTACCTGCCCGTCAAAGGCGTGAAGCCGCCGTTCCAGAAAAAGTGGCGCTACACCGACGGGCCGCTGCTCGAGTTTCCGCCGATCATCGCCGGCGGCAGGCTCTTCTTCGTCGACAACAACGGCCACGCGATCGCGCTCGACGCCGACTCCGGCAAGCAGCTGTGGAAACGGCGCATCGGCCGCCTCAACGCCTCCTCGCCGGCCTACTCGAAGCAGCGCCTCTACATCGTCAACCTCGTCCCCGGCCATGTGGTCAAGCTCGATGCCCGCAACGGCAAGATCCTCTGGAAACGCCCCCTGCCTGGGCGGGCGGAGTCCTCGCCGGTCGTCGTCGGCCGCAGCCTCTACTTCGGCTGCGAGGACGGCAACCTCTACTCGCTCAGCACCAAGAACGGCAACGTGCGCTGGACCACCGGCCTCGGCGGCCCGGTCAAGTCGGCGCCGGCCTACTACGGCGGCGTGCTCTACGTCGGCGACTACGGCGGCTACATGAACGCGGTCAGGGCAAAGAACGGCGAGCTGGTCTGGCAGAGCGACTCGCTTGGCCAGGGCTTCGGCACCTCGGGTGCCTTCTACTCGACGCCGGCGGTCGCCTTCGGCCGCGTCTTCGCCGGCAACAACGACACCCGCGTCTACAGCTTCGATCGCCGCGACGGCACGATCGCCTGGACCTACTCGACCGGCGGCTACGCCTACTCGGGGCCCGCTGTCGCCAAGACCCCGCACACCGGCCCCACCGTCTACATCGGCTCCTTCGACGGCAACGTCTACGCGCTCAACGCCGAGAATGGCGAACCGCGCTGGATCCGCTCCGCCGGCGGCTCGATCATCGGCTCGCTGGTCGCGATCGGCGACATCGTCTACGCCGCCGAGTTCGACGAAACCTCGACCACCGGCTACGCGATGAAGGGCGGCCGCACCGTCTTCCGCTACCCGCGTGGCACCTACACGCCCGTCGTCTCTGACGGCCGTCGTATCTACTTAGTTGGCTATTCCAGCATCACGGCGCTACAGCCCTTTAAGTACAAACGGGCGATTGCCGACCGGGTCGTCGCCCGCTAGCGGCGTTTCTTCGGCGCGACGCCGCCCGGTGGTGGCGGCGGCGCTTTAGGTGGAAACGGCGCATATGACGGGAAGCGCCCGTTGTGGATCATGTTGCGCAGAACGCCGAGGCTGGCCGGCCAGTTCTGGATCCGGTAGGAGCTGGCCGAGCCGAAGTCCTGGTAGTAGATCAGCATCTTGGCGCGGCGATGGCGCTCGACCCAGGTCATCAGCTTGCGCACGTAAGTCGAGTCATCGCCGGTCGAGACACCCCACTCGGTGATCGCGAAGGGCTTTCCCGAGAAGCGCTTGTAGAGCCCGTCGAGCGCCTTCCAATCCTGGTTGTCGGAGTAGATGTCCGTGCCCGCCCAGTCGACCCAGCGACTGCCGGGGTAGTAGTGGCGCGGCCGGTTGTGGGGGACGGTCGGCGAGCCGGCCGGCAGCGGGCTCCAGATCACTTCGATTGGCGCCTTGGGCAGGCCGCCGACGTCGCTCTGTAGCGGCGGCAGGCCGGCCTGCCGCAGGCGGGCGTCGATCTCGCCGCGCTTGCCGCCGCCGTGGACGATCACGTAGATGCGGCGGAAGGCCCGTTTGTACGCCAGGGTGCTGTGGGCACCGTCGCGGGCCTTGCCGGCGCAGTCGTAAGCGGCCCAGACATTGAGGCAGCGGTTCGGCTCGCCGAGCGGGCGGATATAGGCACGCATCTTCTTCGCCCAGAACAGCTTGTTGAGGCGGATCAGGTACTCGTCGCCGGCACCGCTGGCGATCCCGCGGGGGCTGATCAGCTCGTGGCCGTCGTTGTTGTCGGCGGTGCTGATGTGAAGCACCGGCCGCGCGTTCGCCGCCTGCCAGCGTTCGATCGACTCCGGGAAGTCCGAGCCCCAGGTGCGGAACGACTGGATCAGGGCGGGGTGCTTGTGCAGGGCGCTGGAGAACTGGCCGAAGTCGGCGCTGTCGCCGGTGTCGCTGACGCCGAAGAAGACATTGTCGCCGCGCGGCACCAGCGTGAGGGCGCCGGCTGGAGCGGCGAAGACCAGGCAGGCAAGCACGGCGCAGATCGCGCCGCCAAGGAGCGACTTGTGGAACGAATCGAGCATCGAGGAGTGGAACATGGTGGCAAGGCGCTTCTCCCGCCGCTGAAAGTCGGTGCTGGTGCAACTCCCCTGGCGACTTAGCCCCCTATACACGTCGGTAAGTCGCCAGGGCCCGGTCACGAGTCGCGCGTGGGAGACTGGGAGCGAAACGACTACTGCGAAGGGTGATCCGGATGGCGCTAGACCAGAGCAAAGTGGGGCAGCACATCGCCTCGCAGATGGAAGCGATCGAAGCCGATTACGGCGACGACAGCGAGATCGGCGACATCTGCACGATCGTCGAGATCAGGGGCCCGCACGGCTCCCACGTCCGCATGCGCAGCACCGCCTCCTCGCCGCACTCGACTCTGGGCCTGCTAAAGCTGGCCGAACAGGTCGCCCTGGCCAACTTCGGCCGCGACGACGTCTGAGGCAGCACCAGCCGGTTCGGCCGGCGCGTGGGAGGCGACGATCGCCAGTACCTCGGGCGCGTGCTTTGCGACGAAGCTGGGGCCGATGCCTTTGATCGCAAGGAGGGCATCGTCGCTGCCGGGCCGGGTCGCGGCGATCGTCTCCAGGGTCGAGTTGTGGGCGACGGTGAAGGCCGGCTTGCCGTCGGCGGCGCGCAGGCGCCACTCCTTCAGCTGGTCGAAGAGCGGCGCGTCGTCCGCCGAGAGGTCGGCGGGTGGGGGCGCCGCCTTCTTAGCGCCGCGAGTACGGCGAACCGCGATCGTCTCGGGATCGGGCAGCCAGCCCTGCGGGTCGCAGACGTCGCAGCAGCGTTCCAGCGGCTGACCGGCGGTGCCGTCGGAGAAGTGGTCGAGGACGCTGCGGCGCCGGCAGCGCTCGGCGTAGATGAAGTCTTTGATCGTGCGGTAGTCGCGCCAACCGCGCTCATGCGCGATCGCCAGATCGGGGTCACTGGCGCGCTGCTGGTTGAAGCGGACCAAGCGTCCGAGGTCGGCTTTCATCGCCAGCAGCACGGCTCGCGCGGGCAAGCCGTCGCGCCCCGCTCGGCCCGCCTCCTGGTAGTAGGCCTCGAGGCTGGTCGGGATCGCCATGTGCCAGACCGAGCGCACGTCTGCTTTGTCGACCCCCATGCCGAAGGCGTTGGTGGCGACGATGACCTCGACCTCCCCATCCATGAAGCGGGCCTGGGTATCACCCCGGTCCTCCGCCTCCATACCGGCGTGGTAGGGGCGGGCGCGCAGCCCGGTATCGCGTAGCTCGGCGGCGATCTCGTCGGTGTCGCGGCGGGTGCCGCAGTAGACGATCGCGGGGCGATTGGCCGGGTCGGCCAGGCCCGCCTCCAGCAGCGCCAGCCGCCGCGCCTTCGAGCCCTTGCCCTCGAGGCGGACGACGTCGAAGGAGATGTTGGGACGGTCGAAGCCAGAGCGAACCTGGAGCGGCTCGCGCATCTGGAAGCGGGCGGCGATCTCGCGGGCGACCGCCTCGGTCGCCGTCGCCGTGCACGCCATCACCGTCGGCCGGCCGAGCCGCTCGGCGATCTCAGGCAGGCGCAGGTAGTCGGGCCGGAAGTCGTGCCCCCACTCGGAGACGCAATGGGCCTCGTCGACCGCGAGCAGGTCGATTCGGCGCTGCTCGATCGCCCGCAGGAAGACGGTCGAGCCGAAGCGCTCGGGTGAGCAGTAGACGATCCGCGCCTCGCCTCCCCGCACCTGGTCGAGCGAGTGGCGCACCGCCCCGTCGCTCATCGCCGAGGTGATCATCGCCACCGGGTGGCCGGCGGCGTTCAGTCGCCGCCATTGGTCGTTCATCAGCGCGATCAGGGGGCTGACCACGATCGTCAACTCCTCGGTCGCCAGCCCCGGCAGCTGGTAGCAGAGGCTCTTGCCGCCTCCGGTCGGCATCACGATCAGCGAGTCCCGCCCGTCGAGCGCCGCCTCCACAGCCTCCCGTTGCCCCGGTCGCCAATGCTCGAAGCCAAGCCTCCCCAGTAGCGCGTCGGCTGTTCTCTCCGTCTGCAAGGTCACCCGTTCACCTTACGGCGCTCGGCGGCGGGTTTCGATCCTGCAAAAGCGGGCAATTGGGAGAAACTCTCAATCCAAAGGAGGAGTGATGTCCACCGTCGCAATCATCGCCATAGTGATAGGCGCCGTGATCGTTCTCGCGCTCGTCGTCTCGGCGATGCGTCGCGCTCGCGGTCGTCGCGAATTTGCCCAGGTGCAAACCGAGGCGACGCACGATGATGCACGCCACCATCGTGAAAGGGCAGAGAGCCGGCGCACGGAGGCCGCAATCGCCGAGGAGCGCGCAGAGCGGGCGAAGGTCGAGGCCGAGCTCGACGAGGAGCGTGCCAGCCAGCGCGAGCGGGAGCTCGGCAAGAGCAACTAGGAGGAGGAAGCATGGCCCAAACCAAAACGAAAGCCTCCGCGAAACGCTCCGGGGGTTCGAAAAAACCCCAGGCGCGATCGCGGGGGTCAACCAGCAAAACCAACAAAACCAACAACAGGAAAACGAGTTCGCGCCGTCGCGCGAGCAAACCGGCCCCCGTCAAAGTGGCCGGGAACGCAGCCGACAAAGCAACGAGCGCGGTTGGCAACGCCACGAGTGCGGTCGGCAACGCCACTGGCAAAGCGACCCACGCCGTAGGCAAGGCGAAAGTCCCGCTGCTGGCGGGCGGTGCCGCTCTTGCCGGTGCTGCGGGAGGTGTCGCGCTCGGCGCAAGACAAGCTCGTCGGGGCAAAGGCCTTTCCAAGGCAATTGCGCGCCGACCGCAGGTGAAGGTCAAGTCGAAGGACCTGGCGAGTGCCGCCAAGGACGTAGGTACCTTCGGCGCGCAATTGGGCCACCTCGCCAACGAGCTGCAGCAAGCTCGCGAGTCCGGCAACGGCAAGCACCGCTCGCCGCTCGAGGTTGTTCTGGAGGGACTTACCGCGAGGCGCAGTCGCGCCTGATTCGGCCCTCAACGGTGAGACGCGCTAGCGGGAGGGCGCGTCTCGCTTTAGCTGGCCGGCAGCCAGGGCTCGTACCACTGGCAGAGCCCGCGGGTGAGGTCGTCGGCCTGCTTCGGCCCCCAGGTGCCCGGGGCGTAGGGGTGGACCGGCCCCGGTTCTTCGAGCAGCGGCTCGACGATCCGCCAGGTCTCCTCGACCGTGTCCTGCCGGGTGAAGAGCTGGTTGTTGCCGGCGAGTGCGTCGCCGAGCAGCCGCTCGTAGGGCTCCGGATCCTCGCCGGGGACTTTCTCGAAGAGGACCTCGAGGTCGGCCGGCTCGAAGGCCTCCTCGCCGGCCCGCTTGGCGAAGAGCCGTATGCGTGATCCGGGCTTCGGCTCGATCCGCACGGTCAGCTGGTTTGGTTCGGGCAGCTTCCCCCGGCCGATGCCGAGTCGCGGCGGGCGCTTGAAGACGACGTTCACCTCCGAGGCCTTCACCGGCATGCACTTGCCGGCGCGGATGAAGAAGGGGATGCCGCTCCAGCGCCAGTTGTCGATTGCCAGCTCGACTGCGGCGAAGGTCTCGGTGCTCGAGTCGGGCGCCACTTCCTTGACGTCGAGGAAGCCTTCGTACTGGCCGCGCACGTAGCGCTTCGGGTCGGCGGTCCGCACCGCCCGGAACATCTCCAGCTTCTTGTCGCGGATCGAGTCGGCGTAGTTGCCGGTCGGCGGCTCCATCGCGATCAGGGCGAGGACCTGGAGGGCATGGTTTTGGATCACGTCGCGCATCGCCCCGACCGCGTCGTAGAAGCGGCCGCGGTCCTCGACCCCGAAGTCCTCGGCGATCGTCACCTGCACATGGGCGACGTGCTCGCGGTTCCAGACCGGCTCCAGCAAGGAGTTGGCGAAGCGCAGGTAGGCGATGTCCATCACCGGCTCCTTGCCCAGGTAATGGTCGATCCGCAGGATCTGCTCCTCGTTGAGCACAGTGCAGAGTTCGGCGTTGAGGGCGCGGGCGGACTCGAGGTCGTGCCCGAACGGCTTCTCGATCACGACCCGCGCGCTCTCGGTCAGGCCGGCCTTGCCGAGGCCCTGGACGACCGTGGCAAACAGTGCAGGCGGGATCTCCAGGTAGAAGATCGGCCGCTTTGCCCCCTCGATCGCCTTGCCCAGCCGCTCGAAGGTCGCCTCGTCCGCGTAGTCCCCCTGGATGTAGGACATGCGCGCGGCGAGCCTGCCGAAGACGTCCTCGTCGGGGTCCTCGACAGTCGCCGCGATCGCTTCGCGGGCGTGCCCGCGAAGCTTCTCGTCGTCCCACTTGTCGATCGCGACGCCGACGATCGGGCAGTCGAGCTTGCCGCGGGCCTCCAGCCGGTAGAGCGCGTGGAAGGTCATTTTCCTCGCCAGGTCGCCGCTGATCCCGAAGATCGTCAGCACGTCGGCCGCGGTGCCGTCGTTGCGCCTCGCCATCGGCGCCAGGCTATCCGAGTCGGCAGGCGGCGGTGCCGCCTGAGTCGCGTAGGGTTAGCCGACGGAGCAAGCGCGGAGCGAGGATGGAGGGAGCTGCTGATGGAGCTGGGAATCGTCGGACTCGGCAGGATGGGGGCGAACATGGCGCGGCGCCTGATGCGCGACGGCCACCGCATCGTCGCCTTCGACGTCAACCCGGACGCGGTCTCCGATCTGGCCGGCGAGGGAGCGGACGGCGCTTCCGCGCTGGCGGAGCTGGCCTCGAAGCTGAGCGCCCCGCGGGCGGTCTGGGTGATGGTTCCCGCGGGCGAGATCACCGAGAAGACCGTCGAGGACGTTGCCGCCGTCCTGGAGCCTGGGGACGCGATCGTCGACGGCGGCAACTCCTATTACCGCGACGACATCCGCCGCGCCGAGAAGCTGCGCGAAGCGGGCATCGACTTCGTCGATTGCGGCACCAGCGGCGGCGTCTTCGGCCTCGAGCGGGGCTACTGCCTGATGATCGGCGGCCCCGATGGGGCGGTCCAGCGACTCGATCCGATCTTCGCCAGCCTCGCTCCGGGGGTGGCGTCGGCGGAGCGCACTCCCGGCCGCGACGGTGAGCCCTCGCCCTCGGAGAACGGCTACCTGCACTGCGGGCCAAACGGCGCCGGGCACTTCGTCAAGATGGTCCACAACGGGATCGAGTACGGGATGATGGCCGCCTACGCCGAGGGCCTCAACATCCTCAAGCACGCCAACGCCGGCAAGGTCGAGCGCGAGGCGGACGCCGAGACCGCTCCGCTGGAGCAGCCCGAGTACTACCAGTACGACCTCGACCTGCCCGAGGTTGCCGAGGTCTGGCGGCGCGGCAGCGTGGTCGGCTCCTGGCTGCTCGACCTGACCGCCGCGGCGATGCAGGAATCCTCCGATCTCTCCGATTTCTCCGGCCGCGTCTCCGACTCCGGTGAGGGCCGCTGGACCTCGATCGCGGCGATCGACGAGGGTGTGCCGGCGCCGGTGCTGACCACGGCACTGTACGAGCGCTTCTACTCGCGCGGGCTCGACGATTTCGGCGACAAGGTGCTGTCGGCGATGCGCAAACAGTTCGGCGGCCACGACGAGAAGGCGCCCTAGTCCGGGCGACTGGATAGGGGACCCCGATGGCGATCGAGACCAAGATCCGGCCCGATGACAGGGCGGCATCC
This sequence comes from uncultured Solirubrobacterales bacterium, assembly GCA_963718755.1. Classification (GTDB taxonomy): domain Bacteria; phylum Actinomycetota; class Thermoleophilia; order Solirubrobacterales; family 70-9; genus VRUE01. The sequence goes on along the minus strand of OY970376.1, from coordinate 931,637 downwards.
CGCCAAGCGGCCGAGGTTGTTGCAGCGGCAGGCCGCGAGGCTGTCGAGGCACGGGGCGAGTTCAACCTCGCGCTCAGCGGCGGCAAGACGCCCTGGGCGATGATCGGCCTGCTCGGCGAAATGGAGGGGATGCCCTGGGAGCAGACGCACATCTACCAGGTCGACGAGCGCGTCGCTCCGCCTGGCGATGAGTCACGCAACCTCACCCACCTGGTGCAGATGCTCTCGCTCGATCACCAGGCCGCCCTGCGGCCGATGCCGGTGACGAGCCGCGATCTCGAACTCTCCGCCGCCGAGTACGAAGTGCACATTCCGGAGCGGTTCGACCTCGTCCACCTCGGCCTCGGGCCAGACGGTCACACCGCCTCTCTGGTGCCCGGCGACTCGGTGCTCGACGTCGAGGACCGCCGCGTCGCGATGACCGATGGCATTTACCAGGGCCATCGCCGCATGACCCTCACCTACCCGGCATTGCGGGCAGCCCGCCAGATCCTCTGGCTGACCCTCGGCGAGGGTGTGCGCGAGCCGCTGGCCAAGCTGCTCGCCGGCGACACCTCGATCCCAGCCGGCCGGGTCGAGAACGACAACATGATTCTCGTCGCCGACGAGGCCGCTGCGGGCGGGGCTGGCTGATCCGAAGTTGCGCCTGTTAGCGAATTCGCTAACATTCTCTCAGATGGAAGCGAGGGAAATCCTCAGGCGCAGCGGCCTCAGCCAGGCGGAGCTTGCGCGCAGGGCCGGGATGCCGCGGTCGGTCGTCAACGCCTACGTTCGCGGCAAGCGGGAGCCTGGGGCGGATGCGCTCGGGCGGTTGGCCGCTGCCGGCGGTTTCCAACTGAAGCTGGCGCCGCGCGAGCCTCCAGTCGACGTCGATCGGGCGAGCAAGATCCTCGTTCAGGTTCTCGAGCTCGCCGAGGCGCTTCCGTTCCGCCCCCGGCCCGAGCTCGGCTATCCACATTTGCCCGATCGGGTTGCCAAGGGGGGGCTGGCTGGATGAGCGAGCTGGTCGAAAAGCTGTTCTCGATTCACGACTCCCTCGCTGAGGCCGGCCTCGCCCATGCATTCGGTGGCGCGATCGCGCTTGCCTACTGCGTCGAGGAGCCGCGAGGGACTCGCGACCTCGACGTCAACATCTTCGTCGACGCGTCGAAGGCCGAGTCCGTTCTCGCCTCCCTACCGCCGGGGGTTCGGGTCAGGAGGAAGGACGTCGCCAAGGTAAGGCGCGACGGTCAGGCTCGGTTGGATTGGGACGGAACCCCGATCGACGTCTTCCTCAACAACATCCCGCTGCACGATGCCGTTGCCTCGTCGGTCGTATGGGTTCGGCTCGAGGGTCGCGAAATCCCGGTGCTCGACTGCGCTTCGCTGGTCATCTTCAAGGCGTTCTTCGACCGCACCAAGGACTGGGCCGACATCGAGGCGGTCGCGATCGCAACTCCCGAGGACATCGAGGACGCTGCAGCGACGATCGCCGATCTGGTCAGCGAGGACGATCCGGTCGTGGGGAAGTTGAAGTCCCTGGTGGGCTGAGGGCCGCTTGTGCGGCTCAGGCCTCGCCCAGCGAGACCGCGTGGTTGGCGACGATGCGGCCGTCGGGGTCCCACTTGCGCTTGACCTCGCCGAGCCGGTCGCAGACGTCGGGCGGCAGGATTGCGTCGACGTCGCACGGTCCCTCGACGAAGTTGTAGTAGCCGCCGCCGGCCGCCCAGGGGCTCATCGTCTCCTCGATCCGCTTCAGGTGGGCGGGGATGGCCTCGGCCAGCTCCGGCGTCATCGGCATGCCGACGCTGTACATGACGAAGCCGGCGTCGAGGTGGGAGAGGGCGCCGCTGTTCTCGGCGGGTCGCCCCAGGGCGCCGCCGAGGTGGCGCAGCTCGCTGAGCAGCAGGGGCGAGCCCGATCCGGGTCCGGCGACCGAGGCGAACGCGTCGATCGCCTCGTCGGGCAGGTCGCGGATCGTCATCCCCTCGCCGACCCCTGGAACCGGGTTCTCGGGGTCCATGTGGATCCTGCTCAGACCGGCGGTTGGCATCCACTCGAAGGTGTCCATGATCGCCTCGCCGATCTCCCGCAGCGGCGCGATCGTCGCTTCGCCCTCGGCCTGGCCACCGATGCAGGCGGCGCCGATCGTCAGCAGCGGCGTGCCGCGCAGCGGCTCTGGCACGTCGGGGATAGGGGGCGGCGTGAGGAAGCGGACGACTGAGCTGACCTCCTCGGGCACGCCGGCCGCCCAGTCGCGGTAGGTGCGTACAGCCTCGGCGCCGACCTCCGCCGGGAAGAGCAGGGCGCCGGCGTAGACCTCGGCGATCGGCAGCAATTCCACCTGCAGGGCAACAACCACGGCGTAGCCGCCACCCCCTCCGCGCAGGGCCCAGAAGAGGTCCGCGTCGTTGTCGGCATCGACCGTGCGGAGCTCGCCCTTTGCGTCGACCAGCTCGATCGCCGTGACCCGGTTGCAGGCGAAGCCGTGGCGGCGCCCGAGCCAGCTGAGGCCGCCGCCGAGCGTGTAGCCGGTCAGGCCGACGTCGGGTGAGGAACCGGGAAGGAAGCTGAGGCCGTGCTCGCCGGCCGCCTGGCCCAGCTCTGCCCCCCAGACGCCTGCCTCGGCTCGGGCCGTGCGTGCGTCGGGATCGACCTCGACCCCCCGCATCCGCTCGGTCTTGACCAGGATGGTGTCATCGAGCGCCGCCAGTGGTGCGGCGCCGTGGCCGGTCCCCTGGGCGGCAACCTTGAGCCGGTTCTCGACCGCGAAGCGCACCGTCGCCACGATGTCGTCGGCGCCCCCGGCGAAGACGACGGCATCCGGCCGCTGGTCGGCGGCGAGGTTCCAAGCGGTCCGCGCCTGATCCCAGTCGGGGTCGTCGGAGGTGGCAATTCGGCCGGCTATGTCCAGCCCGGTGAAGTCGGTCATCTGGTCTCCTCGTAAGTCGGTGAGAACGGTGAGGCTAGCTCAGCTTCAAGTGCTCGACTGAGTCGCCTGCCCCGACCAGCACGTCGCTCACCATAACCGGGGGAAAGAGGCCGTGCGAGGAGACGCCGGGGTCGGCGTCGAGCCTCGCGGCGAGGGCGGCGGGGTCGCCGATCGCGCCGCGGTAGTCGGCGATCGCGCCGGCGTCGGGGCTGCGGGGCGCGTCGCGCAACTCGACCTCCGGGCCGAGGCGGGCGAGGGTCGAGCGCAGGCCGAAGGCGAGCAGCTCCAGCGGTACGGGGGGTGTCAGGGAATCCACCGGCTTGCTCGAATCGGCGATCACGACGAAGCGCTCGGCCGCTGCGGCGACGATCTTCTCGCGCTGATGGGCAGCGCCGCCGCCCTTGATCAGCCAGCCGTCCGGAGTCACCTGATCGGTGCCGTCGATCGCGATCTCGAGCCGCTCCAGCTCGCTGAACTCCTCCACCGGGATCCCCAGCTCGCGAGCCTGTTCCTCGGTGGCGACCGAGGTGGCCACGCAGCGGATGCCGCTGAGGCCACGGCGGGCGATCGCCGGCAGCAGGTGGGCGACGGTCGAGCCGGTGCCGAGTCCGACGGTCATCCCGTCCTCGACCAGCTCCGCCGCCGCTTCGGCGGCGATGCGCTTCTCCTCGTCAGCTCCCACGGCGCCGCACTCTAGGGACGTGCCGTCACTTGTGCACCCATATGGGCACCTAAGTGACGGCACGTCCTATGCTCGCGCGGATGGATGCGCGACTATGGCTTACGGGAAGAGGCGGCGAGCCGCGCTCGTTCCCGCTCGGGGAGCGGACGACCGTCGGCCGCGATCCGCAGGCAGACGTGACGATCGACGACGAGGCGGTCTCCTGGCACCACCTCGAGGTCGCCGGCCGCGGCGGCGTTCTGATGGCAACCGACCTCGACAGCCGCAACGGCACGGCGCTGAACGGTGAGCCGCTCGACCGGCCGCGCCGCCTCCGTGATGGTGACGTGTTGACCGTGGGGGATTATCGGCTCGAAATCTCGGACCCCGTCCCCGGTAGGGCGGGGGCGACGGTGGCGGCAAGTGAGCCATCGGTCGCGCTGAGCGAGGAGGAGCGGGCGACCGCCGCCGCCCTTGTCGTGCCCTACCGCAGCGAGGGGGCCTTCGCAGGCCGTCCCGCCACCCGTGCCGAGCTAGCCGAGGCGCTGCATGTAAGTGAGCGCACCGCCCAGCGCCGCCTCGACGCGCTCGCCGCCAAGCTCGAAGTCAGCGGCGACGCCGGTCGCGAGCGCCCGCGCCTGATCGCCGCCCGCGTGATCGAGCTAGGCCTCGACCGGTCGCAGTAGTTCGAGACTGCAGTTACCCGCCTATATGGCGGAAAGTGCAGTCTCGATGGCCTTCATCGGGCCAAACGTGGCCCGGTGGGGGGCGCGGGTGTCGTTGGCGCGTACGGCTGGCGGGCCGACCATCGGTGGGCAAGTTCAACGATGGAAAGGAAATGCCATGCGCTACCGATCACTACTCACCTCTGTCCTCGCTCTGCTCGCGCTCGCCGCCTCGGCGACCGCGGCTCTGGCGGCCTCACCGCGGGCCGTCGTCTATTCCAAATCGACGACGGTCGCCGGCGAGACCAAAGGCGGCCTCTTCGCGGTCAAAGCGGGGCACCTGAACCAGCTGACCGAAGATCCCACCGACACCGAACCGGCCTTCTCGGCCGACGGCAGGACGATCACCTTCGCCCGTGGCGGAGATCTCTACTCGGTCCGCCCCGACGGCTCCGGGCTGCGCCATCTGACCAACGGGGCGGGGCTCGACTCGGCGCCGGTCGTCTCACCGGACGGCAAGCGGGTCGTCTTCGAGCGCCGTGCCACCGATGACGGCCCGGCTGATCTCTACGCGGTCAGGGTTCTGGGCGGTGGCCTCCACGGCCTCACCAGCGGCCCCGACGACGACGACCAGGCCGACTTCTCACCAGACGGCCGGGCGATCGTCTTCGTCCGCGACAGCGATCCCGGCCCCAATGCGACTGAGGACCTCTACTCGATCCGTCCGTCGGGGGCTCGCCTGACCCGGCTGACGCGGACCGGCGTCGACGAGTTCAAGCCGCGCTACTTCACCGGCGGCATCGTCTTCAGCCGCGGCGAGAGCAGCGAAGGGCCGGCGGCCTACGCCGACGTCTACACGATGCGTCGCAACGGCAGCAAAGCGAAGGCGCTCGTCGCCGGCGTCGGCTCCGCCTACGTCGAAGATGTATCTCCCGGCAACGTCCTGCTCTTCCGTCGCGACCAGGGTCTCTGGTCTAAGCGGATCGGGCCGGGCCGGGCGCGCAAGCTCGCCCAGCTCCCCGACGGCTCGACGACCAACGGCGTCTTCTCCTCGGACGGGCGCAAGGTCGCCGCCTTCGTCGCGGTCGAAGGCCAGCAGTCGCTTGTCGCGATCGATGTAAGCAGCCGTCGCCAGACCGAGCTCGCGGAAGGCTTCGAGGCCTCCGAAAAAGACGGCACCGTGATCGGTCCGGTGATCGCATGGCAGCCGGTGCCCCCTAGGGGCAACTGATCGCGAGCCGATAGGACGTGCCGGTGCGTAGAGGTCCATATGGGCACTCCTCCACCGGCACGTCCGCCCTCGGCGGCGATATAACCGCCGTGTGGCGGATCCGGCTATAGGCTCGACCCTCGCCGGCTACCGGCTCGATGCGCTGATTGCGCGCGGTGGGATGGGGGTCGTCTACCGGGCGACCCATCTCGCTCTTGACCGACCGGTAGCGCTGAAGGTGATCGCTCGCCAGTTTGCCGGCGACGAGGCCTTCCGCGACCGTTTTCTGCGCGAGTCGCGGCTCGCCGCCCGCCTCGACCACCCCGCGGTCGTCCCGGTTCTCGATGCTCGCGAGGAGGAGGGCGAGTTGATCGTCGCGATGCGGCTGGTCTCCGGCGGCGACCTGAGGAAACGGATCGAAGCCGGCGGCCCGCTGCCGCCGACGGAGGCGGTCGCCCTGCTCGGGCAGGTCGCCGACGCTCTCGACGCCGCCCACGCCGCCGGCATCGTCCACCGCGACGTCAAGCCGCACAACATCCTGCTCGAGGGCGAGCGCGCCTACCTGACCGACTTCGGCCTCGCCAAGGCGCTTGACGACAGCGGTGTGCTCAGCGGCACCTCGGTCGTCGGCACGGTCGAATACATGTCGCCCGAGCAGTGGCGCGGCGAGCACGTCGGCCCTGCCACCGACGTCTACTCGCTCGGCTGCGTTCTATATGAGTCGGTGACCGGGGTGGTGCCCTACGCGCGCCGTGCGGGCGACGTGGAGCCGGAGATGCCGCAGGGCCTCGACGCCGTGATCGAACGCGCGGTTTCCAGGGACCCGGCCGAGCGTTACGCGACCGCCGGCGAGCTGATCGTGGCGGCGCGCGAGCGCCAGGGCGCGACGCCCGCGGCGACCCAGGTCCTCTCCGAAATGCCCGATCGGCCGACGCTGCAGCTCGACGGCGACTCAGCCGGCGAAGGCGGGCGTCTCAGTCGCCGGCGACGTCCAATGGCCACCGCTTTCCTGGCTTGGTTTCTTGCCGGGCTGGCTGCTGTGGCCACGATCGTCCTTGCCGTCTCGTTTCTCGGCGGCGACGATGGAGCCTCCGTCTCGGGGCCGATCGCGGTCGGAGACCCGCCTCTGCGCCTCGCCGTTGGCCCGGAAACCGTCTGGGTGACGAGCGCGGCAGACGGAACCCTCTCCGCGATCGACCCCGAGACCACCCAGGTGCGCTCGAGGCTGCGGATCGGGCGGGGCGTCTCTGGCGTCGCGATCGGCGCCGGTTCGGTCTGGGTCTCGAACCCCCGTACCGGCGTCGTCTTGCGCATCGACCCGATCGAGCGCGTGACCGCGCGTATCCCCGTTGGTGGCAGGCCCGCCGCGATCGTCTTCGGCGGTGGCCGGATCTGGGTCGCCGACGAAGACGGTGCCGGGGTGACCGCGATCAATCCAGCGGGGGAGCAGGTCTTCAAGCGCGGCATCGCGCCTCACGCGGCGCCGCTGCGGCTCGCCGCCGGCGCTGGTGCCGTCTGGGTGAGTAGCGCGACGACCGGGACGGTTCGCCGCATCGATCGGGCAACCGCCACGGCGGCTGCGCCGATTCGCGTCGGCCGCGGTCCGGCGGGCGTAACCGTCGGCGGCGGCCTCGTCTGGGTCGCGAACAGTCGCTCCGAAACCGTGACCCGGGTCGATCCGTCGATCCGGGCGATATTTGGTGACCCGATCTCAGTCGGCGCCCGCCCGGGCGGGATCGACGCCGGCACCAGCACGGTCTGGGTCGCAAACTCGGCCGACGGCAGCGTCAGCCGGATCGAGATCGAAAGTGGTGAGGTTGTCGGCGGGCCGGTTTCCGTCGGCCCCAAGCCCGGCGCGATCGCCGTCGGCGGCGAAGCGGTCTGGGTCGCCAACAACGGCGACGGGACCGTCACCCGCATAGATCCCTGACCGCCGACGGGCCTCAAAGTGGACGTATAGGACGCTTTGAGGCCCGTCGGCGAAGAGGAATAGGATCGAGGGCCCCGCATGACGCAGGACATCGACCAGCTCTGCATCAACACGATCCGCACGCTGTCGATCGACGCGATCGAGAAGGCCAACTCGGGCCACCCGGGGACGCCGATGGCGATGGCCCCGGTCGCCTACACGCTCTGGCAGCGGTTTCTCCGCTTCGACCCAGCCGACCCGGTTTGGCCGGGTCGCGACCGCTTCGTGCTCTCTGCCGGCCACGCCTCGATGCTGCTCTACGCGTTGCTCCACCTGGCCGATGTGCAGGCGGTCGAACCGGACTACGAGGTGGTCGGCCGGCCGGCGGTCTCCCTCGAGGACATCGAGAGCTTCCGCCAGCTCGACTCGCGCGCCCCCGGTCACCCGGAGTACCGCTGGACCTCGGGCGTGGAGACGACCACCGGCCCGCTCGGGCAGGGGATCGCAACCTCGGTTGGGATGGCGATTGCCTCCAAGTGGCAGGGCGCCCGCTACGGCGCCGAGCTGTTCGACTTCGACGTCTACGCAATCGCCGGCGACGGTTGCCTGATGGAGGGCGTCTCCAACGAAGCGGCCTCGATTGCCGGTCACCAGAAGCTCGACAACCTCTGCTGGATCTACGACAACAACCACATCACGATCGATGGCAAGACCCGGATTGCCTATGAGGATGATGCCGCCGCCCGCTTCATGGGCTACGGCTGGAACGTCACCCGCGTTGGCGACGCCAATGACATGGAGCTGCTCAGCCGGGCCTTCGAGGAGTTCAAGGGGGAGGCGGGGCGGCCGACCCTGATCATCGTCGACTCCCACATCGGCTGGGGTTCGCCGCATAAGCAGGACACCGCCGCCGCCCACGGTGAGCCGCTTGGCGAAAAGGAGGTGCAGGAGACCAAGCGCGCCTACGGTTGGCCCGAGGATGCTCAGTTCCTTGTCCCCGAGGGCGTCAAGGAGCACTTCGCCGCCGGCGTCGGCAAGCGCGGCGCCGAACTCCACGCCGATTGGCAGGAGAAGTTCGCCGGGTACGACGCTGATTTGGCCGCCGAGATCGAGGCGATGCAAAGGCGCGCTCTGCCCGAGGGCTGGGACGCCGGAATCCCCAGCTTCGAGGCCGACGAGAAGGGACTCGCCACGCGCAAGGCGTCGAATCAGGTCGAGAACGCGATCGCCGAACGCGTGCCCTGGCTGCTCGCCGGCTCGGCTGACCTCACCGACTCGACCTCGGTCCGCCTTGGGATCGACGGCGCGGTTGACTTCGAGCCTGGCGCCTACGACGGCCGCCAGCTCCACTACGGGATCCGGGAGCACGAGTCGGCGGCGATCTCCAACGGCCTCTCGCTCTCCAAGCTGCGGCCGCTCTGGTCGACCTACCTCACCTTCTCCGACTACGCCCGCCCGGCGATCCGCCTCTCGGCGCTGATGGAGCTGCCGGTTATCCACGTCTTCACCCACGACTCGATCGGGCTCGGCGAGGACGGCCCGACCCACCAGCCGGTCGAGCAGTTGGCCTCGCTGCGGGCGATTCCCGGCCTCGACGTGATCCGTCCCGCCGATGCAAACGAGGTCGCCGAGGCCTGGCGGGTGGCAATGGATCGCACCCACCAGCCGGTCGCGCTCGTCCTCACCCGCCAGAACGTGCCGATCCTCGACCGCTCCAAGTACGCCTCGGCTGAAGGGCTGCGGCGCGGAGGGTACGTGCTTGCCGACGCCGATGGCGGCGACCCGGAGCTGATCCTGATCGCAACCGGTAGCGAGGTGGCGCTGGTCCTCGCCGCGCATGAGGAGCTGAGCAGCGAGGGGATCCGCTCGCGCGTCGTCAGCCTGCCCTGCTGGGAGCTGTTCGACCGCCAGGACGACGGGTACCGGAATGAAGTACTGCCGCCGAGCGTTACTGCGCGCGTCTCGGTCGAGGAGGCCTCGACCCTTGGCTGGGACCACTACGTGGGGCCAGGCGGCGTCAAGATAGGCATGCACACGTTTGGTACCTCAGCGCCGCTGAAGGACGTTCAAGACAAGTTTGGCTTCACCCCCGACCGGGTGGCCGAAGCCGCAAAGGAGCTGCTCTCATGAAGGCGACCGCAAAACTGCACGAGCTGGGCCAGAGTCTGTGGCTCGACAACATCACCCGAACGATGCTGGCCGACGGCACTCTGCAGGGCTACATCGAGGAGCTCTCGGTCACCGGCCTCACCTCCAACCCGACGATCTTCGACAAGGCGATCTCAGGCGGCGACGCCTACGACCAGCAGATCGCCGAGCTCAGCAACAGCACCATCCCCGAGGAGGGGATCGGCGCCACTCCCACGGAGCGGATCTTCTTCGAGCTGGCGCTTGCCGACCTGCGCGACGCCACCAACCTCTTCGCCCCGGTCCACGAGCGCACCGCCGGTGTCGACGGCTTCGCCTCGCTCGAGGTCTCGCCCCTGATCGCCGACGATGCCGAGGCGACCATCGAGGAGGCGGCCGAGCTCCACGCCAAGGCTGAGCGCGACAACCTCTTCATCAAGATTCCCGGCACCGAGGCCGGACGGAAGGCGATCGAGGAGTCGATCTACGCCGGTATTCCGATCAACGTAACCCTGCTGTTCGACGACAAGCAGTACCTCGCTGCGGCTGATGCCTATATGCGGGGGATCGAACGACGGATCGAGGCTGGGCTCAGCCCCGACGTTGCCTCGGTCGCCTCGATCTTCATGAGCCGCTGGGATGTGGCCGTCGCCGACGAAGTGCCCGAGGAGCTGCGCAACAGGCTCGGACTGGCGATCGGTTTCCGGGCCTACCGTGTCTACCGCGAGCTGCTCGACTCACAGCGCATGCAGAGGCTGATGAACGAGGGGGCGCGACCGCAGCGACTGCTCTGGGCGAGTACCGGCACCAAGGATCCCGAAGCCTCCGACGTCCTCTACATCGAGGGCTTCGCCTCGCCACTCACCGTCAACACGATGCCGGAGCCGACGCTGCACGCCTTCGCCGACCATGGCGACGTCGGCGACCTCGTTCCCGCCGACGGCGGCGACGCCGAGGAGGTCCTGGCGGAGTTCGCACAGGCCGGGGTCGACGTCGATGCGCTCGCCGAGCGCCTGCAGGAGGAGGGTAAGGCGAGCTTCGCCAAGTCGTGGGACGAGATGCTGCAGACGATCGAGTCGCAGCTCGGAGCGCGGGCGTGAGCGATGTCTCGGGTGTGAGCGACGCGGCACCCCCGTTGCGCTCGGGAGAGGCCTGGTCAGCGCTCGAGCGCCACCACGCCCAGATCGCCGGCACGCACCTGCGCGAGCTCTTCGCTTCCGACCCAGATCGTGGCGAGCGGCTGGTCGTCGACGGCGCCGGCCTCCACCTCGACTTCTCGAAGAATCTCGTAACCGACGAGGCGTTGATCATGCTGGGTCAGTTGGCCCGCGAGCGCGGCGTCGAGGCGCGCCGCGAAGCGATGTTCGTCGGCGAGCACATCAACGTCTCCGAGGATCGTCCCGCGCTCCACGTGGCGCTGCGGATGCCGCGCGAGCGCTCGCTGATCGTCGATGGGGTGGACGTGGTGCGGGAGGTGCACGAGACGCTCGACCGTATGGCCGACTTCTCCGAGCGGGTCCGCTCGGGCGCCTGGACCGGTCACACCGGCAAGCTGATTCGCAACGTCGTCAACATCGGCATCGGCGGCTCCGACCTCGGTCCGGTCATGGCTTACGAGGCGCTGCGCCACTTCAGCCAGCGCGAGATGACCTTCCGCTTCGTCTCCAACGTCGACGGCACCGATTTCGTCGAGAAGACCCGCGACCTCGACCCGGCCGAGACGCTGTTCGTGATCTCCTCGAAGACCTTCACGACGCTGGAGACGATGACCAACGCCCGCACCGCCCGCGAATGGCTGCTGGCCGGGCTGCGCGGCGAGGAGGCGGCGGTCGCCAAGCACTTCGTCGCGGTCTCGACCAACGCCGAGGAAGTGGCGAAGTTCGGCATCGACACCGAGAACATGTTTGGCTTCTGGGACTGGGTCGGCGGCCGCTACTCGATGGACTCGGCGATCGGGCTCTCGACCATGCTGGCGATCGGACCGGCTCAGTTCGCCGAGATGCTGGCCGGCTTCCACGCGATGGACGAGCACTTCCGCGAGACCCCGCAGGCCGGCAACCTGCCGATGCTGATGGGTCTGCTTTCGGTCTGGTACGGCAATTTCTTCGGCGCCCAGACCTGCGCGGTGCTGCCCTACGACCAGTACCTGCACCGCTTCCCCGCCTACCTGCAGCAGCTGACGATGGAGTCCAACGGCAAGCACGTCACCCTCGAGGGCGCCTGCGTCGACTACGACACCGGCGCGATCTTCTGGGGGGAGCCGGGCACCAACGGACAGCACTCCTTCTACCAACTGATCCACCAGGGGACGGGGCTGGTGCCCTGCGACTTCATCGGCTTCATGCAGAGCAACAACCCGCTCGGCGATCACCACGACATCCTGATGTCCAACGTCTTCGCCCAGACCCAGGCGCTCGCCTTCGGCAAAACCGAGGAGCAGGTGCGGGCGGAGGGGACCCCGGAGCACGTCGTCCCGCACCGGGTCATGGAGGGCAACCGGCCCACCAACACGATCCTCGCCGAGCGACTCGACCCGTTCACGCTCGGCAGCCTCGTCGCCCTCTACGAGCACAGCACCTTCACCCAGGGAACCGTGTGGGGGATCGATTCCTTCGACCAGTGGGGGGTCGAGCTGGGCAAGGTGCTGGCCAAGCAGATCATTCCCGAGCTGCAGGCGAGCGAGGAGCCCGAGCTCTCCCACGACAGCTCGACCAGCGCACTGATCCGCCGCTACCGCCAGGCTCGTCTGTCGCAGGATCCCGGTCGCCCGCCCGCGGGGCCGTTGGAGTAGGTCGTGCCAGGCCTCGACGCCCTTCCGTTTGCGGCGTCGGAGTCGAACCTGCTCGCCGCGCGCGAGCTGATGGCCTTCACGCTGGCCTTCCACATCGTCCTCGCCTGTCTCGGAGTAGCCCTGCCGGCGATCATCCTCACCGCCAACTGGCTGGGCCTGAAACGGGGCGACGAGGACGCGATGCGGTTGGCCCGCCGCTGGTCGAAAGCGATGGCGGTCACCTTCGCCGTCGGCGCCGTAACCGGCACCGTGCTCAGCTTCGAGTTCGGCCTGCTCTGGCCGGAGTTCATGGCGCGCTTCGGCGACGCCTTCGGGATCGCCTTCGCGATCGAGGGGATCTTCTTCTTCGTCGAGGCGATCTTCCTCGCGATCTACATCTACGGCTGGAAGCGACTGAGCGGCTGGGCCCACTTCTGGTCCGGAGTGCCGATGGTGATCACCGGAATCGGCGGCGCCTTCTCGGTGGTCGCCGCCAACGCCTGGATGAACCAGCCGCAGGGCTTCACCCTCGACGCCGGCGGCAAGGTCGTCGATACCGAGCCGCTGCAGGTGCTGTTCAACCCGGCCTGGCACTACGAGGTCCCGCACATGCTCCTCGCCGCCTACATGGTCGCCGGCTTCCTCGTCGCCTCGATCTACGCGGTCGGGATGCTGCGCGGCCGACGCGACCGCCTGCACCGCCTCGGGATGCTGATCCCGCTCACGATCGCCTGCATCGTCACCCCGATCCAGATCTTCGTCGGTGACACCGCGGCGCGCGAAGTCGCCGACCACCAGCCGGCCAAGTTCGCCGGCTTCGAGTGCATCCAGGAGACCGGTACGCACCAGACCGAGTATGTCGGTGGGGTCTGCACCGACGACGGGGTCAAGTGGGCGATTGGAATCCCGGATCTCGACTCGTTTCTGGTCGGCTTTAGCGCAGACACCAAGGTGATCGGGCTGGAGGACATCCCGGCGGACGAGCGCCCACCCGCCAACACGCTGCTCCACCTCTCCTTCGACGCGATGGTCGGGATCGGCACGGCGCTGCTGGGGCTGGGGGCCTGGCTGGCTTTCGTTTGGTGGCGGCGGCGCGATATTCCGCGCACGCCCTGGTTCCTGCGCGCCGTCGCGGTCTCCGGCGCAGCCGCGATTGTCGCCATGTGGTGCGGCTGGATCGTCACCGAGGTCGGTCGGCAGCCCTGGATCGTGCAGGGCTACATGCGCACCTCCGAAGCGGTGACCGAGGCGGAGGGGATCTGGTTCGCCTTCGCCGGCGTGCTCATCCTCTACGCCGGTCTGGGTACCGGCGCCGTGCTGGTGCTGAGGGCGATGTCGCGGCGCTGGCGCGAGCAGGACGAAGCCGACGAGTCCGAAGTCCCCTACGGCCCCCAGGCGGCACCCTGGCGACTTAGCCCCCGAGACAAGGGGGCTAAGTCGCCAGGGGGGGGAGCGCCGTGACCAAGGCCGACGTTGCCGCGGCGATTCTGTGGACGGGGGCGACGCTCTACGCGATCTTCGGCGGCGCTGACTTCGGCGGCGGCCTCTGGGACCTGATCGCGGGCGACGCTGAGCGTGGCGCGCGGCCGCGGGAGCGGATCCAGCATTCGCTGACCCCCGTTTGGGAGGCCAACCACGTCTGGCTGATCTTCATCCTCGTCGTCCTCTGGACCGCCTTCCCGGAGGCCTTCGCGGCGATCATGTCGACGCTGTACGTGCCGATCGCCCTGGCGGCCGTCGGGATCGTCCTGCGCGGTGCCGGCTTTGCCTTCCGCAAGTCCGTCCAGCGGCTCTCCTACCGCCGCGCGATGGGGGCGGCGTTCGCCATCTCCTCGGTGCTGACGCCGTTTTTCATGGGTGCGGTGGTGGGTGCGATTGCCGCCGGCAACGTTCCCCCGGAGGGCAACGGCGGCGCCTTCTCGAGCTGGCTGGCACCGCTGCCGCTGCTGACCGGCGCCCTCTTCGTCGCCACCGGCGCCTACCTCGCGGCGATCTTCCTTGTCGTCGATTCCCATCGCGCCGGCGACAAGGAGATGGAGGGCTACTTCGCCAGTCGCGCGATGGGCGCCGGCCTCGTCGCCGGTGCCTTCGCCGTCGCCGGTCTGGTCGCCATGCACGGCGAAGCCCGCTACGCCTACGAGCGGCTGATCGTGGAGGGCCTGCCGCTGGTGATCGTCTCGGCACTCTGTGGCTTTGGGGTCCTCGGCCTTCTGCTCAGCCGCGGCCGGCGCGGCCTGCGCCCGCTCGCCGTCGGCGCCGTCGTCGCGGTCATCTGGGGCTGGGGCGTCGCCCAATTCCCCTACCTGCTGCCGACCTCGCTGAAGATCGGCGAGGCAGCTGCGCCCGGGCCGACCCTCGACGCGGTGCTGATCGTCTTCGGGGTCGCGGTGCTGCTCGTCCTGCCCTCCCTCGGCTTGCTCTACTGGCTCAGCCAGAAGGAACTGCTGGAGGAGTGATGGCCGGATCTCCGCGCGCGGTTCTTTTCGACATCGACGGGACCATCCTCGTTACGGGTGGCGCGGGCGGCGTTGCCTGGCAGCGCGGCTTCGATGAGCTCTACGGCATCGAAGCGAACGTCGCCGAGCACACCGACGCCGGCATGACCGACCCCGAGATCGCGGCGATCATCTTCCGCGAGGTGATCGGCCGCGAGGGCAGCCCCGAAGAGCGCGCCAGGGCGATCGGCTGCTACCTCAAGCACCTCCCCGACGCGGTCGCTGAGTCGGAGGGCTACCGGGTGATGCCGGGAATCGAGCAACTGCTCGACCGGCTGATCGACGGTGGCACCCTGCTCGGCCTGGTCACCGGCAACATCGAGGCCGCCGCTTACATCAAGCTCTCCCGTGCCGGTCTCAACCGCTTCTTCAGCTTCGGCGGCTACGGCTCCGACTCCGCCGATCGGACTGAGGTGACCAAGGCAGCCCTGCATCGCGGCGAACTCGTCTCCGGCGGCAAATTGGAGGACGGAAGCTGTATTGCGGTTGGCGACACGCCCCGCGACGTCAAAGCAGGCCACGGCGCCGGCATCAAAGTCGTCGGCGTTGCAACCGGCAGCTATTCGGTCAATCAGCTTGCCGAGGCGGGCGCCGACTGGGCCATCTCCGAAGTCTCAGACGGCTTCCCGGCATAGAGGCCATCCGGTAGGGCTGAAACGTCTTGTACTTTTTCGTCACCGGCTGCGGGCGCCAGCCCAACCGCGATCCACCGAAAAAAGTTAAGTGAAAGCCCTGCCGGATGGTCTCTCACGCCAGCGAGCAGCGAGCCTGGTAAATCGACAGGAACCCGTTCTCGAATCCGTTCCTCGCGGCTCGTAGGTAGAGCCGCCAGACCCTGACCCGTTCGGGACCGGCGAGGCGGATCGCCTCCTCCAGGTTCTCGTCCAAGCGACGCGCCCAGTGGCGCAGGGTCTCGGCGTAGTCGGCGCCGTGCTCGGAGACGTGGCGGGTGACGAAGCCGGCCCGTTCGAGCGCCAGCAGCACGCGCGAGAGATGCAGCGGTTCGCCGTCGGGGAAGACGTAGCGCTCGGAGAAGGCTCCCGCGTCGGGGTCGGTGTGGCGGAGGCGGGCTATGCCGTGATTGAGCAGGCGGCCGCCCGGCTCGAGCAGGCCGGCGAGGGTGCGGGCGTAGACGTCGATCTGCTCCTCGCCGACGTGCTCGACCATGCCGATGCTGGCGATCGCGTCGAAGCGCTCGCCGGCCAGGTCGCGGTAATCCATGACGCGGATCTCGACCCGGTCGGCAACGCCGCCCTCCGCCGCCCGTTGCCGCGCCCGCTCGGCCTGGGGCGGCGAGAGGGTTATGCCGACGACGCTGGCACCGTGCTTGGCCGCCGCCCAGAGCGGGAAGCTGCCCCAGCCGCAGCCGACGTCGAGCACCCGATCACCCTGCTTCAGCGCCAGCTTGCGAGCGACCGTCTCGAGCTTCTCTTCCTGGGCGGCCTCGAGCGTCTCGGCGCCCTCGGCGAAGAAGGCGCAGCTGTAGGTCATCGACTGGTCGAGGAAGAGGGCGAAGAAGTCGTTGGAGACGTCGTAGTGGTGGCGCACGGCCTTTGCGTCGCGCTCCTTGCTGTGGCGCCGCCCGCTGAGGACCAGCTCGGCGTCGGGGCGGCGCGGCGGCCGGGTCAGCCCGGCGGCGCGCACAGCGCCAAGCGCCAGATGCGCCATGTCGCCGCGATCGAGTGACGGCGGTTGCCAGCTGTCGAGCAGCTCGATCACGGCGTCCATGTCGTCGACCTCGATCTCGCCGCTGACGTAGGCACGGCCGAGCCCGAGCTGGCCCGGCGCCCGCAGCGCGTGCGCGGCGGCCCGCGGCGAGCGGATGAAGAAGGTCGGGCCGTCGCCGTCCGTGGACGGTAGGCGCGTCCCGTCCCAGAACTCGACCGAGAAGGGGCGCTCGGGGATGCGCGCCTCGATCTCGCGACGCAGGGGCTCGGTGCGGGCGAAGGGCATCACAGAAACCCTAATAGCCGTGTCCACGGCCGCGCGACTTCAGCCTCGAATCAGGCACCCGAAGGCGGGGCCCGCGGCGAGCCGTATGATTGGTTTTTCCATGGCAGCAAGCGCGGGACCACTCCCATCCGACATCCAGCCCGTCGCGAACGAGACCCGCGACCGGATCATCACGGGCCTGGTCACCCTCGTCCCCTTCGTCGCGCTCGGGCTCGCCGGCTGGCAGGTGTGGGGCAGCGCGCTGCACTGGAGCGACGTCTCCCTCTTCCTCGGCATGTACGTGCTGACGGGGCTGGGGATCACGGTTGGCTTCCACCGCCACCTCACCCACCGCAGCTTCAAGGCGAAGCCGTGGCTGCACGGGCTGCTGGCGATCCTTGGCTCGGCGGCGATTGAGGGCCCGGTCATCTCCTGGGTCGCCGACCATCGCAAGCACCACGCCTTCTCCGACGAAGAGGGCGACCCGCACAGCCCCCACGTCGATCACGGGCACGGCTGGTCGGGCGCCATGCGCGGTCTCTTCCACGCCCACATGGGCTGGCTCTTCATCCACACCCAGCGCGGCAACAAGGAACGCTTCGCGCCCGACCTGCTCAAGGACCCGATCATCAACCGGGTCGACCGAACCTTCATCTACTGGGCGATCCTCGGCCTGCTGGTTCCCTTCGCCCTCGGCTGGATTATCGGCGGCACCCTCTTCGCCGCTCTCACCGGTCTGCTCTGGGGCGGACTGGTCCGGGTTTTCGTCCTGCACCACTTCACCTACAGCATCAACTCGCTCTGCCACGTCTTCGGCAACCGTGATTTCGAGACCAGCGACGAGTCGCGCAACCTCGCCCTGATCGCGATCCCGACCCTGGGCGAGGCCTGGCACAACAACCACCACGCCTTCCCGACCTCCGCCGTGCACGGCCTCGGCCGCTGGCAGGTCGACGTTTCGGCCATCGTCATCGATGGGCTCGAGAAGGCCGGCTTGGTCTGGGATGTGGTTCGGGTTCCCCCGGATCGACTTGCTTCTAAGGCTGCTTAAGGCCGATCCCGGTAGGGGTTCCACTTAACTTTTTCCGAAGACAGTTGGTGGCTGTCCGCAAGCCTCCCCGCGGAAAGTACAAGACGTTCCACCCCTACCGGGATCGGTTCTAGGGCGCGGCAGGCGATTCGTACCAGTCGACCCAGCCGTTGCAGGCCGAGCTGAGTGGGACGGTGCGCCGCTTGCCGGCGCGGACCGCGACCAGGTCGCCGACGTAGGCGACGTCGTCGTAACCGCTGAGACGCTGCAGGAAGCTGGGGTCCTCAGCCTCGACCGTGAACTCGACCTGGCCGCCGCGGCTGGTGTAGGTGCCGGCCGGCCAGAACTGGCCGTTGTTGGCGAGGCTGATCGTGTTCGGGCGCTGACCGTCCAAGGCCGGCCTCAGCTCCTGCTCGAAGCCGGGCGCAGACAGGGTCAGGTCGAAGGGTGAGAAGTACTGCAGCGAGAGGTGCCAGCGGCCTCGTGGGAGCTCCATCGTCTGCGCGGTTCGTTCGCCGTTCCGCAGCTGGCCGCCCGCCGACCAGCCCCCTTTCGGCGCGATCGCGACCGCCGGGAAGAGTGAGGCCCGGCCAGGGTTGGACAGGAGGATGCGGATCTCCGGCGCGGCGCAGCCGGCCCAGGCGCCGGCGTCGGTCCCCTCGAGCAGGACGTGGCGGTCCTCCGGCACGTCCGCCGTCCTTTCCCAGAGCAGGAAGGAGGGGGTTGCGGCAATGCGCTTGAAGCCGCGCGGGGCCCGGCTGTTCCAGGCGGCGCGGCCGGTGACCACATAGGGGAAGCTGTCGAGGGTGCCGCGCGAGAAGGAATCGAAGTCGATCGGGCTGTAGGCGTCGCCGGTGTCGAAGGGCTTCTCCGGGTTCTCCGCCACGGCGGAGTCGGGGAACTCGACCAGCGGCACATGGGTGTCGGCGCCCATAAGCTCGTAGGCGGCGTAGCGATCCTGCCCGGCGTAAAGCACGGGCTTGCCCTCCACGAGCGGCACGAAGGCGCGCAGCTCGGCGCCGTGGCCGGGCGGCGCGACCGGCGCATTGCGCAGTGCCAGGAAGCTGGAGTAGACCGCGCCGCCGATGAAGACGACCGCGAGTCCGGTCCAGGCGAGCCGCTCCACAGGTCGCGCGTTCGTCCTTTGTGGGGCTGTGGGGGACAAAGGACGAACGCGCCACCCGAACTCGGCGAGCAGGGGGCGGATCGCGACCAGCATCGCCAACGGGGCGGCGATGATCAGCGCCTTGGCCCGGGAGTAGTCGCCGCTGGTCGGCAGTGCGGCGAGGTAGAGGAGGGCGCAGGCCAGTAGCCCGAGCGGCACGGCCAGATCGCGCTGTCGCACCCACCAGAACGTGCCGGCGAGCACGGCGAGGATGCCGATCGCCCCTGCGAGCCCGGAAAGGTGGACGCCCCCCGGCGCTAAGAGCCGGTAGTTGTCCGCCGGCCACACGCCCAGCGCCTCGACCGGTGAGACCGGTCCGTAGGTGTTCGTCCCCGCCACCTTGCTGAAGGTGTCGACGAACCCGAAGGGCCCGACCAGGGTGGCGGCGACCCCGACGGCGGCGAGCACGATGATCGCCGCCAGCGTCGCCGGCCGCAGCAGGAAGCGCAGCAGCGCCCGCGGTGCCAGCGCGCGACGCACCGACGGCAGGGTCAGGCTCCAGAGCGCCGCCGTGGCGATCGGCCAAGCGAGCCCGGCGAAGCTGTAGGAGAAGAAGATGCCCCCCGCCAGCGCCAGCCAGGGCAGCGCCATCTGCACAGTGGCCAGCGCGGACGTGCCGTCACTTAGGCGTCCATCTGGGTGCCTAAGTGACGGCACGTCCCGCGACGAGTCGACCTGATGCAGGCCGACGGCGACGGCAAGCACGAACAGCGCCTGGGCCAGCTCCTTGAAGGCGCCCTGGGCGAAGTAGGACGCGCCGAGGTAGGAGACGGCGATCAGCACCGCCGCCGGCAGCCGCCGACCGGGCCCAAATCCCGGTAATGCCGCCAGGGCGGTCAGGCCGGTGAGGATGCCGATCGCGAAGATCTCGCCGACGAAGGCCTGGCCGAGGCCAAGTCCCGGGACCGCCGCGATTGCCACGGCGAGGCCGTGAGGGCCCAGCGGATAGCCGGCCTCGGGCACCGGCCCGGCACCGCTGCGCAGCCACTCGGCCCAGGCGAGGTGGAGGCCGAGGTCGTTGTTGAAGCCGACCCCGAGCATGCCCCAGCGACCGCTGATCGCGAAGGGAATCGAGAGCACCAGGGCGATGACCAGCGCCACCGGCAAGCCCTGTCGCAGCACCTCCCGCCAATCGACCCGCCCCTGATCGCCGCCGGCCGAGTCGCCCGCCCAGAAGACCACACCCCCGGCGGCGATCAAGAGCAGGGCCAGGCCCAGGGTCGCTGAGGTGCCGTGGCCGGGGGCGCGGGCGAGCACCCCGGTCACCGTCAGCACCGCGCCAAAGCCGACCGCCGGCTCCAGCCACGACCACGACTGGCGCCCGGCGAGGAGAAAGAGGGCGCGGGCGACGAGCAGTGCGGCGGCACAGATCAGAGCCGCCGAGACGTAGGTCCCGATCATCAGAACGGGCAACCTATGCCAGCCGCTGCCCCTGGCGCGGCGAGCCTAGGGCTCAGTACTTCTCCGCCGCCCGTTCGAGCGTCGGCCGCAGGTTCTCGCCGCGCATGGGCTCCGCATGGCCGGCGGCGACGACCCTCGGTTCCAAAGCCGCCAGCTTGCGCACCGATTCCTTCGCCATCGCGTGGTTCCAGCCCCAGGCGGGGTGGGGGACGCTGGCCTCGCCCTCCGGCAGCGGTTTGAGCCGGGCGGAGTCGATGAAGTAGACGACGTCGCTGACCAGCGCCACGCGGTCGCTCTCGCGCCAGAGCCCGATCAGTCCCGGGGCATGGCCGGGGAAATGGATGACGCGGAAGCCGGCGACCTCGTCGCCCTCAGCGACCGTGCCCGTGATCTTCACCGCGCCGCCGTCCCAGCGCCGCAGCAGGAACGGATATATCCAGCGAACCGGCGCCACCGGCAGCTGCGAGAGGTTCAAGTAAGGCCAGAGCGCGGCGTCGCTTTCGGCTTCCGCCACCTCGTCGGGATGGCAGTAGACCGGTGCGTCCACGAACGGGGCGGTGCCGCGGTGGTCTCCGTGGGCGTGACCGAGGACGACCCGCTTCAAGCCGCCGAGCTCCTCGGCGGCCGCCCGGGCCTTCTTCGTCATCGCCTTGCTGCCGGCGTCGAACTGGGTGACGCCGCCGCCCTCCTCCTCGAGGAAGTAGATGTTCATCCCCTTGCGCAGGTCCCCGCGCAACAACCAGACGCCCTCGGCGACTCTCTCCATGTTTCAAGCCTACCCCGGCCGGGGGTGTCCGACTGCAATTCGGGCCGACCACCTAGGCTCCCGCCGATGCCAATGCTGTGGAAAGCCGGGATGGTCGTGCTCATCGTCTGCCTCGTCGCCTCGATGGCGATCGCAGCCGTGCGGCTCGCGACCACTCCAACCGAGATCCTCGGCGATGGGTTCCGAGGGCTACCGGCACGCCAGGCTGAGCGTTAGTATCGGCGCGGCCGGACCAGCGATCTAGAGGAGGCGGCGTGTTCACTCGCATCGTGGTTGGAACCGATGGATCGGAGACCGCAGCCGAGGCTGTGCGGCAGGCCGTCGACCTGGCCAAGCTCGCCGGCGCCAGCCTCAGCATCGTCAGCGCTTATGAGCCGGTCCCCAAGCGCCGCCTCCAGGCCGAGCAGGAGGGGGTGCCGGCGGACGTCCAGTACGAGATCGGCCCGCGTGAGGACGTCAACCTGGTCCTCGACGCCGCCGCTGCCGCCGCGAAAAGCGAGGGGATCGAGGTGCAGACGCACCCGGTTGAGGGCTCGCCTTCCGACGCGATCCTCAACGTCGCCGAGGAGACCAAGGCTGACCTGATCGTCGTCGGCAACAAGGGAATGACCGGGGCGCGGCGCTTCGTGCTCGGCAGCGTCCCCAACAACGTCTCCCATCACGCGCCTTGCAGCGTGATAATCGTCCGCACCACCTGAGGTCGTCTGACCGGCGCATCTCGGTGTCCTCGGTCGCTCCGCGTGCAGAGCACGCCACGCTCCCTGCGTCCTTGACCTGCCTGGTCAGACGACCTCAGGGTGGCGCGTCCGTGTCAGGGCTCCTATTCCGTCGCCTTGCCGGCGTCGATCAGGCCGGCGCCCTGACGTTCGTGCGGTAGGCCGAGGTCCCGCGCCGTCTTGCGCAGCTGCCTGATCAGCCGGGTGACCTTGCTGCGCGGCGACGCGTCTTGGGGGATTGCGCCGCTGGCCAGGACCATCGCTGCCACTCCGGAAACGTGTGCCGCGGCCATCGAGGTGCCGATGTAGCTGCCGGGCTCGCCGAAGCGGCGGGGATTGCCGCCCCGCAGGGTGACCTGGTAGATCGAGCGATTCGACACCGAGGGGCAGCCGCTGATCGGCAAGCCGCCGCCGGGGGCGAGGACATCGACTCCCTCGCCCGGCAGCATCGAGTAGCTGCCGAGGCAACCGCCCTCGGTCGTGCCGCCGACGCCGATCGTGTGGGGGCCGGTCGCCGGCGGCGAGACGCAGGCCTCTGAGCCCAGGTTGCCGATCGAGGCCACCGTCACCACGCCGGAGCGATAGGCGTCACGCAGCTCCTGATCGATGCCGGGGACGCTCTTGCCGCAGCCGAAGTTGAAGCTCATGTTGATCACGTCCGCGCCATGGGCGACGGCGAAGCGGATGCCGCGGGCGATGTCATCGGCCTCGCCGCTGCCGTGCCGATCGAGGACGCGGACCGGCATCAGCTTTGCCCGGTAGGCGAGCCCGACCAACCCGATCCTGTTGTTGGTCTTCTCGGCGATCGTGCCGGCGACGTGGGTGCCATGCCCGTTTTGGTCGAGGGGCAGGCGATCGGAGTCGACGAAATCGAAGCCCCTGGCGAACTGGCCGGAGGCGAAGTCGGGACTGCGGCGGTAGCCGCCGCCGTAGTTGCGATAGGCGATCCCGGTGTCGAGGACGGCGACGGTGATGCCCTGCGCTCCGCGCCGGCCCGCCCGGGCCAGATTCCGCCAGGCGCCGATCGCGTCGATGCCGCCGGCGGAGACGGGCAGTGAAGCCGTACCGCCCCCCTCCCATGGCAGGAAGTTCCACTGCAGCGCGACCCAGCCACCCGCGGGGCCCGGGGGGGTTGACAGCGGTCCCGGGTCGTTGGCCACTCCCAGCTCGAGCAGCGGCTGCCGCCGCGAGGCCTTGGCGATGTAGTTGGGCGCTGCGTAGGCGACCCCGGGCCGTTGCCGCAACGCGGCTACCGCTCGGCGCACGCCGACTCCGGGCGGGAGCCCCGCCGTTCTGCTGCGCCCCTGGCCTTTCAGCTTGACCACAACCTCGCCGGGAACGAAGGCGCGGGCGGGGGAGATGTCGGTGTTGGCGCTCGCTGGGATCGAGGCGATGCCAATGGCGAGCAGCACCATGGCAGCGAGGGTCGGAAGGCGTCGTCTCATAGTCGGTCTCGGCTCGCGGAATCCCTGCATCAGTGCGAGCAATCGATCTAACACCGGCCCCCGCGGGAAGTTGTCAGGGGCACGATACTTCGGCCGATGCCGGAAGCAGGTGTGACCGAGGAGCAGCAGTGCATGATGGGCTTGGCGCTCGAGTGCGCCAGAGAAGCGGAGGTGCACGGCGACGTGCCGATCGGCGCCGTGGTCGCCCGCGGCGATGAGCTGCTCGCGGCCGCCGGCAACGAGCGCGAGCTGCGCAGCGACCCAACCGCGCACGCCGAGATCCTCGCCATCCGCGCCGCTGCCGAGGCGCTTGGCGGCTGGCGGCTGCCGGACACGACCCTCTACGTCACGCTCGAGCCCTGCGCGATGTGCGCCGGCGCGATCGTCCTCGCCCGCATCCCCGCCGTCGTCTACGGCGCCCCCGATCCCAAGGCCGGCGCTGCCGGCAGCGTCCTGAGTGTTCTGGGCGACCCTGCCCTCAACCATCGCCCTCAGGTGATCGGCGGGGTCATGGAGGAGGAGTGCGCTGCTCTGCTGCGGGAGTTCTTCGCGAGTCGCCGAGCCTCGCGGCCGCCTGGCTGAGCCAATACCCTTCGAAGGGACCCGGAGAGGTGTCCGAGTGGCTTAAGGAGCGCGACTGGAAATCGCGTGGGCGGGGTTAACCCGCCTCGTGGGTTCGAATCCCACCCTCTCCGCTGAGACGCGGTTCGAGACGCTTATTGAACCCAGGCCAAGAATATGGCCATTAGACCTCGGCATCAAAATGACCAGCCACATTCCAGGCAGCCAAGACGGGTAGACCTCTCGTGCGGACTTGCTACTGCGGAACGTTCCCCGTTGGGCAGTGCACGGACTGCCTTGAGCCCGTTTGCGCCGATCACAGCTCAATGGCGAGCGGGCTGCGACGTTGCGATAGCTGTGAGTTCCGCCGCACGCCCCAGGGAAAGGAAAGGGAGGAGCAGGCAAGGCAGCGGGCAGCCGACGAGCACTACGGGCGGCTAGAGCGCATTGCCGCGATTGAGGATCGCGTCGAGCGCCTCGTATCTGCCGTTCGCTTCGTCCTGCACGATCTGGAGGGAGTCCACCCTTCTGAATACATATCCGACGGACCTGGTCCCAGGCGTTGGGATCTTGCCGCCGGCTACGATCGAATGCGAGACGAGCTGGCGCGTACCTGCCCGGAATTTTTTGGAGACGCCGATGCGAGCATGTTCAGCCGAATCGATCTCCGCTGGGTCGGCGCCTGGGATTCGCGAGAGATTGGCACTTGGTTCGTGGGCCGAAAGACCAGCATGGGATTCGAGGCGGGCTACAGCTTTGAGGAGCAGGCGGAGCGGAAATGGCCTTGGGGAGAGCCACGCCGCCCCACCCACGTCGCAACCCATTGGGGATGGACCATCAAAGATGGCTTGACGTCGCATCTGGTGATCTTGACCGACGGGCGCATCATCCACCACCCGAACATGCCTTTCAAGGTCGGGCCAATAGAGACCACTCAGCTTCAGTTGCGACATCTCGACGAGATCGCCGACATCTTCGCACTGCCAGACGGAGTGGAGATCACCAAGTCCTACACGATCTAGGATCGACTTCAGGGTTCGAATAGCGTCTCATCAGCCCGCTAGGCGGCTTCGGCGGCCCCGTCGAGCGTGCGCACCGGCGCAGGCGCCGCATCGAGCGGCAGCACGATCGTCTCCTGCGAGGGGGGCGCCTGGGCCGCCGGGCGGTGGCCGCGCAGGCGCTCGTGACTGCAGACGACGTAGCACCACTCCATCAGGCGCATCCGCGAGGCGGGGTCCATCTCCTCGATCGTCGCGCCGACCAGAAAGTGGCCTTCTTCCCCCTCGCGGCAGGAGCGGATCTCGATCTGGGCGGCGACCTCGTGGGTTTCCCCGGTCGCCTCCTCCAGCTCGAGCAATACGGCGGGGCGTTCGCCGACGTTCGCCGGCGCATCCAGCACCAGCCCGACCCCGGCGGCGCTGGCGTCGACCAGGTGGCCGCCGATGTGCCCGCCGGCGGCAAAGCAGTGGGCGGGGGCTTCACCCTCGAAGCGGTAGACCTGGCGCCGCTGCTGGCGGCGGCCGACGGCAAGCAGGGTGCGGAGCACCCGCCGCAGCTCGATCAAGCCGAGCAGCGGCACGATCACCGCGGCGATTCCGGGCATGTCCGGCAGCGGCCCAACCCCGGCAAGGTCGAGCAGGCGCAGCGCCGTGCCGGTCGCCAGCACGATCGCGGCGACGACCACCAGGTGCAGCTTGCCCACGGCTTTCAGGCCGCCACCGTCCCCGCCCTGCTTCGGCGTCACCTTGAAGGCGGTGTGGCCGGGGCGGAAGATGCAGCGCAGTGCCCGCGTGTAGATCTCCATCGTCATCAGCTCGTAGTGGGCGGTCTCGCCGATTTTCATGTAGCCGCGGGTCAGGGCCGAGCCGGCCAGCAGGTTGAGGCTGACCGCCGGCAGCCAGAGCGCCGCAAGCGCGACGACGCTGATCTTCATCGGCAGCGCGCCGGTCCACAGCACCGCGCCCAGCGTTGCCAGCAGCAGCAGCCGCATCGGCGGCGCCAGATAGGCGGCGAGGCTGACGAAATAGGAGAGGCGCTGGAGGGGGCGCAGCTCGCGGGCGCGCAGGGGGGACTCGGGCAGGGTGAAGACGGCGAGGTTGCCGCGCGCCCAGCGGTCGCGCTGCAGCAGGTAGCCGTCGAGGTCGTGCGGGGCGAGGCCCTGGACCAGGACCTCGTCGTGGTAGCGGCTGGTCCAGCCGTGGCGCTGCATGCGAATCGTCGTGTGAAAGTCCTCGGCGATCGTCTCGGTGGCGACGCCACCAATTTCCAGCAGCGCCTCGCGCCGCAGCAGCGCCGCCGAGCCGCACCAGTAGGCGGCGCCGTGGCGATCCTTGCCGGGGCAGACGACGCGGTAGAAGAGCGATTGCTCGTGGCGGCCGACGACGTAGTGTTGGACCGAGTCGTGGTTGAAGAAGTCGTGTGGGCTCTGGACCAGGGCGACTTTCTCGTCGTCGAAGTAGCCGACCAGCGCATCGAGCGCGTCGGGCATCGGCACATGGTCGGCGTCGAGCATCAACACCAGCTCGCCCCCAGTGCGGGGGAGGGCGGCGTTGATATTGCCCGCCTTGGCGTGGGAGTTGTCGGGCCGGGTGAGGTACTCCGCGCCGGCGACCTGCGCCAGCTGCTCCATCTCCGGCCGTTTCCCGTCGTCGAGCAGGTAGGTGGTGTGCGGGTAGGTAAGGGCGCGGCAGCCGGCCAGCGTCGCCGCCACCACCTCGAAGGGCTCGCCATAGGTGCAGACGTAGACGTCGATCTTGCGCCCGGGAGTGGCGGGTGGCCGCAGGGCGGGCGGGCGCGACCACGAGTACCAGGCGAGGGTGCCGAGCGCCCAGAGGCCGTAGACCTCGGTCACGAGCAGCATCGCGAAGAGCACGGGGTTGGCGCCTTCGCCGCTCCAGCCAAAGCGCCAGATCAGGTAGCCGACCCCCCAGACAAGGGCACAGAGCGCGAACAGCCGCAGCGGCACCGGGTGGTGGTCAAAAAACCGGCCAATTTGGGTCTGCTCGCTGGCTTGCACCCGATCCCATCGGCGCGAGCGACCCCCGTCTTGAGCCCTGAAAACATCCAGGTTCCCTCAAGGCCGCTGCGCGCAGCCTTCCCTACGTAGAATCCGGCCCAGATCGATGTCCCCGGAGGGGTGCCGGAGTGGTTGAACGGGGCAGTCTCGAAAACTGTTGGCGTCGCAAGGCGCTCGTGGGTTCGAATCCCACCCCCTCCGCTAGCTGTGAAGCTGATTGCAGCGCTGCAAGCCCGATCACGCGGGTTAGCGTTGCGTGAGGAACGGACAGTGAGGAACCGCCGGTAACCGCTTCGGAACGCAGTGCGTGCGGCGCGAGTGCAGCGCAGTCATGTCCGGTCCCGTTCACGCGCTCGTTGAGAGAAGCCTCGCCTGACCCGGATCCGATCCTCGGCAGATAGTCGAGATCCGGAGATATCACCCGATATCCAGCTGATCCTTGACAACTACAAACTCTTCTGTTTATCTATTTCCCACGACGACTCACTGGGTCGTAACGCGTCAGTTCAGGCTTTGCCGGATCGGACGCACGGGGAAAATTTAACCCCGCTTAAGCGCCGCTGTGGGAAGCGGCAGGGGGTTTGAGACAAGGGAGAAGGTCTTGATGTTCTCGATGCTAGGTACGCGATTCGGCATTCCGGGTGCCATCTCGGTGATGGCCCTGGTTTTCGCAATGTTTGGCGGCGCCTACGCCGCCCAAAGCGATTCCGGCGGCAAGGCGACCGCCTCAGCCAAAGGCAAGCGCGGTCCTCGCGGTGCGAAAGGCGCCGCCGGGCCAGCAGGCCCGCAGGGTCCCGCGGGCCCGGTTGGCGCGAAGGGGGACACCGGCGCACCCGGCGCCAACGGAAAAGACGGCGCCAACGGCAAAAACGGAACCAATGGGATCAGCCCTGCGGGGACCGTCTTCACCGGCGAAGCCAACGGCTGCAAAGAAGGCGGGGTCAAATTTGTTGGCGCCAACACCACCGTCGCCTGCAACGGTGTGAAAGGCACCAATGGCCAGACTGGCTTCACCGAAACGCTGCCAAGCGGTGAGACGGAGCAGGGAGCGTGGTCGCTTGGTCCATTGAGCGGAGGGCCTGGCTTGGGATTTGTGCCGATCTCCTTTGTCATCCCGCTTGATGAAACGCCCGTGGTCCACTTCATCAAAACCGCAGGTGAAGACGGTGTTGCTTGCCCTGGAACCGCGGCAGCGCCTGCGGCCGCCGGAGGCCATCTCTGTGTCTATGCCACATTTCTCTCAGAGGAACCAGAACCCGAAAAATTCGAAATCAACTTCGGCGGCGCCGAAGCGTTCGGTGGGGGCGCCACGCTTTTCCTCTTTTTCCAAGGAGTGAAACCTGCCCAGATATTCGGTAACGGCACCTGGGCTGTAACCGCTGAATAGCACGTTCCTGGCCGGGGACCCCGTACCGGGTCCCCGGCTGGTCCAGCGTTGCTGCCTGGCAGATGAGACAGGATCTGATGACGAGCTTTCTCACCAGCGGGGTGCCGACTTTGGCTGACACGCCAAACCCTGCTCGCTGCTCTTTGCGTCGTAGGTCGCTCGCGGTCTTCGCCGGTATGGCGTTAACCCTTGTGATGCTCCTGCCGGCGGCAGCTCAGGCCGCAGAAGAAGAAACCCATCTCTTTGACGCGACTCTTTCACTTACCGGCGGTTGCACCACTTCCAGTCTCGATCCAGTCCCGGATCCGGGCTGCCCTGGCGGTGAACACCCTCCTCTGGGTCCCTTCGCGATTCCCGTCGGAGTAGCAACTGATCCCTACGGCAATATCTACGTCGACAGCTACGTTCGGGAAACCAACGGCGAAGAAGCGCACATCGACGTTTTCGATCCCGCCGGGCAATATCTAACCGAGGTAGTGGTGCCAGGAGCGCAGGCCATCGCTGTCGACTCCACTGGTCATCTATATGCGAGCACCAGTGTGATCGGTGGTCCGGAGGGCTCAGAAAAGCTCGTCCGTCTTGACCCCACGGTCTACAAACCGCAAGCGGGAGAAATCGAGTACGGCGCCGTGCCGGTCGTGATTCCCGTTACGGGGGGTCTGGGCCCCTTCCCGCAGGGGCTAGCGGTCGATCCGACGAACCAGCATCTGTACTTGGGTCTCGAGAACCACGTCAACGAGTACGGATCGGCGGCGGAAGGCAACCCGTTGATCACCGAAGAAATCGGAAAAGGCACGATTGCGCGGAGCCGCTGGATAGCCATCGATGCGGCCAGCAAAAGGCTCTATGTGAGCGACTTCGTTTCAGAAAACAGCGTTGTGCGCGTCTTCGACCTGGATGACCCAAGCAAACTGCTGATGACGATCGACGGGTCAGGCACTCCGGAAAAACGATTCCTCTCCTTGAATGGCGCGACCTCCATAGCTCCTGACGAAGCAAACGGACACGTTTTCGTTTTCGATCCCTCGGCGCGCAAAGTCTACGAGTTCGACGAAAGCGGTGGGTACGTTTCGACGATCAGACATGGTTTCGAAAGTCAAGGTGGTGCTTCGACCTATCTCGACAACGGCGAAGAAAGCCCCAACCGCGGGTATCTCTTCGTCCCGTCGGGCGAAAGTGTGCCTGGGCATTCCTTTGCCTTCGAACCCAAACCCGAACCGCATCCACCCGTGGTCGAATCGACATCCTTCACCGGAGTAACCGAAGACGAAGCGATCCTTGGGGCCCGGATAAACACCCAGGGCACAGAAACACACTATGCGTTTGAATACATAAGCCAGCAGGCCTTCGAAGAAGGAGGATTTGTGGGCGCCATCGTGGCCGGCGAGGGCGACCTCGGGGCAAGTAGCGAAGGGGTGGCGGTGAGCGCCGTTGCGAGTGGCCTCTCCCCGGGGATCGCCTATCGCTTCCGTGTTGTCGCGGAAAGCGAGTGCGAACTTGAAGACTGCGCCGACGTCGGCGAACGAGTCTTTGTGACTTTCAGCGAGGTCTCACAACCGGGAGCCTGTGAAAACGAGGCCGTCCTCATCGGCACCTCGGCACCACTCCCCGACTGCCGCGCCTATGAGCTTGTGACGCCCAGCAATACCAACGGGCGCTCTCCTCGGGCTGTCGCCGGCGGTCAGGCCGGCAGTTGGTTCGGTAGCCCGACGGCCTCGCCGCAAGGGGGCAGCGTCGGCTTTCTCATCCTTGGTGGTGTCATACCTGGCTTCGAAGGCGCTGGCGCCTTCAATGGCGACGGCTACGTTTCGAGTCGCACTTCGAGCGGCTGGGATACCGCGAGCAA
Organism: uncultured Solirubrobacterales bacterium; assembly: GCA_963718755.1. Taxonomy (GTDB): domain Bacteria; phylum Actinomycetota; class Thermoleophilia; order Solirubrobacterales; family 70-9; genus VRUE01. The sequence continues at coordinate 901,624 of OY970376.1, read as the reverse complement.
CGGGCCGAACGGGGCCCAAGCGGTCGTGCCCAACTCCGGCAGCGTCTCGCCGGACCAGCATCACATGCTCTGGTCCACCGGTGGTTTTGGGGGCAGCCTTTCGATCGAAGGCAAACCGACCAACTACCTCCGTTACCCCGACGGCAGCTTCCATCTGGTCGGCCAGGGCAGCCTCGGCACAGCACCCCAGGCTGAGCCCATCTACGTTGCAGAAGACGCTGGCCACATCGTGTTTGAAGGGGGGATCCAGCTCGAGCCAAGCGCACCGCCCGAAGGCACCGAGGCACTCTACGACCGGACTCCCGACGAAGTCACCCACGTCGTTTCACTCCTGCCTGGAGACCTCACCCCGGCCGCAAAAGAAGATGCCACCTACGAGGGCGCCTCGGCCGACGGCTCGGCCGTCGCCTTCAAGCTTGGCGTCACCGCCACCAGCCCGCTCTACCTGCGCCTGGATAATGCCCAGACCCTGATCGCCGCCCCGCCCGGCGCCGCCTTTGCCGGCCTCTCAGCCGCAGGGCGCTACCTCTTCTACCTCGCCGGGGGCGACCTCCACCGCTTCGACTCCCAAAGCGAGGACGCGATCCAGATCACCGAAAGCGGTGACGCCACCCCGGTAAACGTTTCCTTCGAAGGCGCCGGCGCCTATTTCGTCTCGCCCAGCCTGCTGGGCGACGGCCCGAACCCCAACGGGGCAGAACCGGTGAACGGAGCGCAGAACCTCTACCACTGGGACGGCTCCTCGGTCGGTTTTGTCGCGACAGTGACTGAGCGCGACGTGAAAGGGGAAAACTCCTCCTTCGGGTTCTTCGGCGGCCTCGGCCTTTGGCTCGAGGGGGTCCGCGACGGGGAAGCGGCGATCGACCCCTCCCGCGCCACCCCCGACGGCTCGGCGCTGATCTTCGAGTCGCGCGCCAACATCACCGGCTACGATGCCGGCGGCAAAGCCGAGATCTACCGCTATGACTCTGGCGAAGGCACGCTCACCTGCCTTTCCTGCGACCCCACGCTGGCAACGCCTGGGTCCGATGCCAGCCTGATCTCTCCCGCGACCGAGGGTGTACCGCTCAACAAGTTCTCCCTCGTCCCCAACCTCAGCCCCGACGGGAAACGTGCCTTCTTCCAGAGCTCCGAGCGCCTCGTGCTCGCGGACAACGATGCCACCCAGGACGTCTATGAGTGGGAGGCGGAGGGCAAGGGAAGCTGCGCCGTCCCTGGCGGCTGCCTTTTCCTCATCTCTTCGGGGCAAAGCGCCCGCCCCAACTATCTGTGGGGGGTGAGCGAATCGGGCGATGATGTCTTCTTCAGCACCTCCGACCTGCTGCTCCCGGTCGAAGATCAAGACGAAAGCCCCTCGATCTACGACGCCCGCGTCGGTGGCGGCTTCCCGCTTCCGCCGGCGCCGCCGGGGGAGTGCCTGGGAGAAGCGTGTCAGACCGGGTCGGCGGCGCCCGAAGATTCGGCTCTGGGCAGCTCGGTCCTGGAAGGCACCGGCAACGTGGTCCCCCGCAGGAGGACACGCTGCCCCAAGGGCAGGCACCGAGTGCGCAGAGGCGGGAAGACCCGCTGCCTGCCGGCCCGCAAGCAGAACCAAAAGCGCAAGCGAGGCGTCGCCAAGAGGAGGGCCCGCCGATGAGAAGATTCCTGGCCGCCTTTGTCCTCGCCGTTGCGATCACCGGCCTCTCCGTCGCGAGCGCTCGGGCTGCCGGTGAGTTCGACGAACCCGCGGAATACCGGATCGAATCAGCCTCGGTTTCGCTTTCGAGTCCACAGGCCGGCGCCCACGCGGACTTTACGACCAGCTTCGAACTGAGTGAAAAAGGCGGCGAACCGTACGCGCTCACTCGCGACGTAGTCGTGGAGCTGCCGCCGGGGCTGGTCGGCAACCCCGAGGCCTTCCCCAAGTGCACGACGCTGCAGTTCGGCGCCTCGCCGGCGGAAAGCGAATGCCCTCAGGACTCCCAGGTTGGCTCGACCGACATCGTCCTCGGCGGCGCCAACACCGGTACCTACAACGAGCCGATCTACAGCATGCCTTCGCCGGGCGGCGACGTCGTCGCCCGCTTCGGCTTCTTTGCCGCCCCCTTTCCGGTGATCTTGAGCGTTCGCCTCGACCCCGAGACCGAGAGCCTCGTGGCAAGTGTGGACGGCGCGTCGGCCGCCGCCGCCTTTGTCGGTGCCTCCACGACCTTCTGGGGGGTGCCGGCGAACCCGATCCATGACCCAGAACGGATCACCCCCGAAGAGGCCCTGAGCCACTCTGGCCCCCCGGGCGGGCGCGACTCGAATCTGCCGGAAACCCCCTTCATGACCAACCCGACCAGCTGTGGCCTGAAAAGAGAGGTGACGATAACCGCGACCAGCTACCAGCTGCCGGGATCGCCCGCGACCAAATCCGTCGCCTTCCCCCAGATCACGGGCTGCGGCTCACTCGATCTCAACCCCAGCGTCTTGCTGGCTCCCACCACCACTCAGGGCACGACCGGCTCGGGGCTCGACTATGAACTGAATTTTCCTACCAAGGGCCTGGAATTCGCCAACCTCAACTCCGCCTCGCAGCTAAAGCGTGCTGAAGTGATCCTGCCCGCGGGGATGACGGTGAATCCCTCGGCGGCAGAGGGGCTGGGAGTCTGTACCGAAGCCGACCTCTCCCACGAGACCTACAATTCCGCCCCAAATATCGGCTGCCCAGAGGTCTCAAAGATCGGCTCGGTGAGCGCGACCACACCCGTTATCGACCGCAACCCCACCGGCTCGCTCTACCTTGCCAAGCCGTATGCGAACCCCTTCAACTCGCTCTTCGCCCTCTACATGGTTCTCAAGATCCCCGACCGCGGCGTCCTGGTAAAGCTGGCGGGGAAGGTTACGACCGACCCTGAGACCGGCCAGATCACGACCGTCTTCGACGACATCCCCCAGTTACCGGTGGCCTCCTTCAATCTGCACTTCCGCGAAGGGGCGAGGGCACCCCTGATAACCCCACCGGCCTGCGGGGCTTATCAGGCCCTCTCCAACTTCAACCCCTGGTCGGCGCCGGCCAAGGTCATTGCCAAGACCACGAGCTTCGCGATCGAGAGCGGCCCCGGCCACGGTCTTTGCCCACCGGGAGGACTGCCGCCCTTCAAGCCGGGTCTTTTGGCCGGTACCGTCAACAACGCGGCGGGTTCCTTCAGTCCGTTCAACGGCCGCCTCACTCGCACCGACTCAGAACAGGAGATAACCGGCTTCTCGATCAAGGCGCCACGCGGCCTGGTCGCAAAGCTCGCGGGCGTCCCTTTCTGTCCGGATGCCGCGATCACGGCGGCAAAGGACAGAACCGGCATCCACGGCGGCGAAGAAGAGTGGAACAGCCCCAGTTGCCCCGTGGCCTCGGAGATCGGTCACTCCCTTGTCGGAGCGGGAGTCGGCGACGTGCTCGTCTACGTCCCCGGCAAGGTCTACCTCGCCGGCCCCTACCACGGCTCGGCGCTTTCGATCGTCGCTATCACCGCTGCCAAGGCAGGCCCCTTCGATCTCGGCACAGTGGTCGTGAGGGAGGCGCTGCAGGTGAACCCCGAAACCGGCGAGGTCTTCGTCGACGCCACCGGCTCGGACTCGCTGCCCCACATCATCGCGGGCATCCCCGTGCGCTTGCGCGACATCCGTGCCTACGTCGATCGACCCGAGTTCGTGCTTAACCCAACCAACTGCACCAAGACCTCCACCGTCTTCACGGTCCTGGGTTCGGGGTTGGACTTCACCTCTGCGGCAGACGACAACCCGGTCACGGTTACTTCGCCCTTCCAGGCAGCGGACTGCGCTGCGTTGCCCTTCAAGCCCAAGCTCTCGCTGAGGCTAATCGGGGGAACCAAGCGCGGCGCGCATCCGGCCCTGCGGGCGACCCTGAAGATGAGCGGCATCGGCGAAGCGGGGATCGCCCGCGCACAGGTGACCCTGCCGCGCTCGGAGTTCCTCGAGCAGGGCCACATCAGGACCATCTGCACAAAAGTGCAGTTCAAAGCAGGGGCGGGCAACGGAGCCAATTGCCCGAGCGGCTCGATTTACGGCCGCGCGACAGCGATTACGCCGATTCTGGGCGAGCCGCTCACGGGCCCTGTCTTCCTGCGCTCCTCAGAACACCAGCTCCCCGACCTGGTGGTCGCCCTGCACAACTCCCAGGTCGACTTCAACCTGGTCGGTCGCGTGGACTCGGTCAAGGGCCGCGGCCTGCGAAGCACCTTCGAAGCCGTTCCCGATGCTCCGATCTCCTCATTCGTCCTGAGCATGAAAGGTGGGAATAAGGGCCTCCTCGTCAACTCGACCAACCTCTGCGAGGCAACCCACCGCGCCAAAGCCAACTTCACCGGGCAAAACGGCAAGGCTTTCAACGCCAAGCCGGTGTTGAGGGTGAAGTGTGGCGGCAAGGGCAAAAGCGCAAATCGCCACAGGCGGCCTGCACAGCATCACCGCGGCGGCTGGCTGCTCTCCGCCGACTGAAGCCCTGCTTCGCTGCTCTTACGCCGGCTCGGCGGTCACCAGGCGCAGACCGACGTCGAGCTCGGGCAGCTTGCGCAGGTGGCCGTTGCGCTCGTCCCAGCGGCCGCTCTTGAGGTCGGCGCTCAGCCTTGCCAGGCCCTGCTCGATCTCGGTCTGGGGCATCTGGTGCCAGCACGAGCTGGCGCGGCGGACGTCCGGGTCGAGGTGCATCTCCGGCCGGTCCCAGATGCCGATGAAGAAGCTGTCGGTGCAGTTGCTTGGGACGGGGATGGCCTCGACCGAGGCATCCGGGAGGGTTGCGGTCAGCTCCGCGATCGGCGGCATCACCCTGGCGTGGTACGCGAGCGCGCCGGGGAAGTAGTCACGTACCAGCCACAGCTCCTCCGCCGGCGTGGGGTCGAAGCTGAGGACGACCACTCGCTGCCGCGCGACCCGCACCATCTCCCCGAGCCCCTTGGCGACGTCGTTCCAGTGGTGGACGGTGATGATCGCCATCGCGGCGTCGAAGCTCCGATCCTCGAACGGCAGCTCCTCGGCCACGCCCTGGATGACCGGTGCCGACCGCGGCGGCCGCTGCGCGATCATCTCCCGCGACGGCTCGACCGCCGTTACCTCCCGGCTGCTGGGCTCATATGAGCCGGTTCCAGCCCCGACGTTGAGCACGGTTTTCGCATCGCCTAAGGCCCCTTCGAGCCGGGCCGCGATCTGCGGCTCGGGCTGGCGGACGGCGCTATAGCCGAGCCCGATCCGGTCGTAGGTCGTCTCCGTCATTGCTCCCGACTATACGAATCCAATCCCCGAATTCATTCAGAATCAGTAGAGTGCTCATCTCGGAATGCCAGAGTTCGCGGGAGGAAAGATCGAGGCGTACGTGGGGCCCAGGGATCTCAAGGGGCCCGACGACCTCGAGCAGGTGATCGTCGACTTCATCGACGGCGCCAAGGCCTCGCTCGACATCGCTGTCCAGGAGCTCGACAACGAGAGGATCGCGAAGGCGATCTTGGCGGCGCGCTGGCGCGGTGTCCGGGTCAGCCTCGTGCTCGAGCAGAGCTACCTGCGGGAGGAAAGGCTCAGCATCAAGAATCCTCCAGCGTCATTGGAGCAGTGGCAGTGGACGCCGAGCAAGGGGAAGAACGCGACGAATCGTCGCATCGCGACGGCCCTGCTTCAGTCGAACATCGACCTCAAGCTCGACTTCAACAAAAAGATCTTCCACCAGAAGTTCATCGTCCGCGACTACCGGGGTAAGGCAACGTCGACCTCGGCGCTCCTCACGGGGTCGACGAACTTCACCGACACCGATTGTCACTCGAATCTGAACCACATCTTCGTCTTCAAGGACGGCGGAGTCTGTCGGCAGTACGCCAATCAGTTCGCCGAAATAGAGCGCGGAGAATTCGGCCGCCGAGGCCTCGGCGGTGAGCCCCCCACCTTCGACTTAAAGGGCGTCCCGGTAACCGTGCTGTTCGCCCCCGACAACATCCCCGAGCAGGAAGTGATCAAGCAGGTGCTCAAGGCGGAGAAGGACATCAAGTTCGCCATCTTCACCTTTGCCGGCTCCTCGGCGATCGACGACGCCCTTTTGATGGCGGCGCGGGCGGGCTGCAAAGTGACCGGCGCCCTCGACCCCGGGCAGGCTGCCCAGCCGTGGTCGGCGCAGCACGGTACGCCGGGTGCGGCGCCTCCTTGGTTAAAGCGCAAGAACATCAGCCTGTACACCCCCAGGCGCGAGAAGGGCGGGCTCAGCAAACTGCACCACAAGCTGATGGTCGTCGATCGCCACACCGTGCTCGCCGGCAGCTTCAACTACACCGCGCCGGCGAATGACTTCAACGACGAGAACCTGTTTGTCGTCGGCAGTCGCTACGAGCGCTTTCCGAACGACAAGAAGAAGAAGGTCGATTTAAGCGCTTGCAAGGAAATCGCCGACTACATGCGCAAGGAGATCGACCGCATCGTCTCACGTTCGGTCTCCGACCCCTGGAAGCCGAAGTCGGAGGCCAACTGAGTCAGCGCCGCGGGCCGGCCTCGCACCGCAGCGAGTAACCCCAGCCGGGCCCACCGTCGCAGTGATCGTGATCGCGCCCACCGTAGAGCTTGTCGGGGTTGGGACCGCCGAAGAGCCAGTCCCTGCCGCCTTCTCCGTGGCAGCCGTCCCGCCCCGGGCCCATGATGCAGACGTCGCGCCCCGGGCCGCCCCAGCAGCCGTCGCTGCCGGCGCCGTGCTTGCAGTAGTCGTTGCCGGGCCCACCAACGCAGTCGCTGTTCCGCTGACCGGTGATGCAGACGTCGTCGCCGCCACCGCCGACACAGCGGTTGCGCCGCGCACCCTCCGAGTAGCAGGTGTCGCGCTCGCCGTTGCCGATGAACTTGTCCGGGCCATCGCCCAGGTAGACGGTGAGGGAGAGGGGCAGATGGTCGTTGACCTGGACGAAGTCACCGGAGGGGCCCATGTCGACGACGATGCTGCCGGCCCCGCGCAGCCGGCACACGGCGACCAGCCGCTCGCGCTTGAAACGGCAGCCGGCCGGCTTGGCGTGGGCCATCAGCCCCCGCACGACCAGGCGCGGCCCGTCGACGCTCAGCCGCAGGTGCGAGCCTGAAGCGGCTCCGTGCACGACGATCTGGCCCTGCGGAGTCGCAGGAGCGCTGAAAAGGGTCAGCACGAGCGCAACGGCCAGCCCGGTGACGGCAGCTGTTCCCCTAGCCAAGATCGCGGAAACCTTAGACGACCGAGATGATCCATTACCTGCAAGTCTGGGTACTGCGACGTGTTCTGAGCGATTACGGCATCCGGCTCAGGTCTCGACAAGGCCCCTTGAGAGCGCGCACTGAACGAGCTCGGCGCGGCTGCTGACGCCGAGCTTCTGCTGGATATGAGCCCGGTGGGTCTCCACCGTGCGCACGCTGATGTAGAGCTTCTCGGCGATCTCGGCGTTGGTGTGGCCGAGCGCGATCAGGCGTAGGACATCCGTCTCGCGCTCACTCAGATCGGTCACGAGGTCCCCTCCATCGCCCTTCGATCCTAGACCCGGGAGCGGGGCTATGCACAAACGGATGGTTCCCTAGAATCAACGCCGTGGGGAGAGTTCCTAAGACGTTGGCGGCTGCGCTTGTCGCCTTGCTGCTCGCTGTAGGCGTGATCGCGTGCGGGGGAGGGGATGATTCCGGCTCGACGGCAACCGAGGCCGCCGGTCAGCAGTCTCAGAGCGATAGCGCTTCGCAAGGCAATCAGGACGGCTCGGACGGCAGCGACTCGAGCGCCACCAACTCGGGCGGGGAAAGCCAGTCGAGCGGCGAGGACGCGAGCGACTTCGTTCCCAAGCAGCACAGCGACTCCGGCGGCGGCGCCGAGCAGTTCAAGGTCAAGGGGGGCGACAACAGCGTCCAGGAATTCGGCGAAGAGGCCGACAGCGAGGAATTCGACGCGGCCGCCGTGGCGCTGCACAACTTCCTCGACGCTCGCGCCGAGGGCAATTGGGCCGCCACCTGCCAGTACTTATCCAAGGCCGTCATCGACTCGTTCGAAAAACTCGCGGCTCAGGCGAAACAGATCGACGACACGGGCTGTGGCGGGATTCTCGAAAAACTGACGAACCCGGCCGCTGCCCGGTCGCTGAAGGAAGAAGCCGCCAAGGCCAGCGTCGGCTCGCTGCGGATCGAAGACGAACAGGCCTTCGTCATCTACACCGGCATTGACGGCACGGTCCTGGCGATGCCGATGGCCAACGAAGATGGCGACTGGAAGGTCGCCAGCCTCGCCGGCACCCCGCTGTCCTAGCGGCCATCGCCGCAGGGAAGACGCCCGATTGAACCGGGCGACGGCGCAAAGTTCAGGGGTTACTACTTTGAACACTCGCATCATTCGAGAACCTCTGGTACGCTGCCGATCCTTTTTATGAACTAGATGTTCCTCGTCTGCCTATGACCTCACAAGAACAGGGAGCTCTGCGCGAGGGGCCTGACCGTTACGTCAGCCGTTCGAGGAGTGCTCACGTCATCTGTGCTCCCCCCTCTCCATCCGAGCTCGTCGATGCTGTAACGGCTTACCTGGATGACCTCGGCCTCGCCGCCATCCGCCATGAGGTGAACGGGCCTGAGGATCTGCGCTCCCTCATCAATGAGCTGGACCGGCAGGCCTCGGTTGCAATCCTGCCGGTGGAAAGCAGGCAGCCCGGCCCCGATGGCGCGACGCCGATCGGCAGCACCCTTTCCCCCCTCGCGCTGGCGACGATCGAACTGTCGGTTGCTCAGCTCTCGGCTCAGCGCTGCATAGCGCTGACCCAGGTCGGGGATCCCGTCGATTGCAACGAGCTTGCAGTCGACATCTTCCGGCTGGGCGACTCCCGAGCCTCTCGTGACGGCTTCAAGAACCGACTTTCGAGTGCGGGATGCGCCATATCCGCCGACGCCCTGGCGGAAGATCAGTCGAGTCACTCCTTCGAGTTCCCGCGTGACTGGTGGTCTCTCGACGGAGACGCCCAGAGCTCGCCCGAGTTCATGGAATTCTTGGTCGACGCCGCGTTCAACCGCGAGCTGACCCAGACGAAGCTCCTCGAAGAAGCGATGGGCCTGGTTCGCAACGCCAAAGAGCTCGACCTGAAGTACCACTACGTGGGCTGGAAGATGGCCGAGAACTGGAACGCGCTGACCGACGACAGGATCTACGGCCACGCCGCCCATCGCAGGGCCCTGTCGGGGCAGATCGGGAAGATGGCAGAGGTTCTGCCGAAGGACGTGGCGTTCCGGTATGTGAGCCTTGGCCCCGGCGACGGGAAGACCGACGTCGCTCTGCTGCCCGCCCTCGCGGAGGAGCTGACGATCAGCTCGTGCTTCTTCGTCGACGTCTCGATCGAGCTTCTCCAGGTGGCGACGAATCGCGTCATCACCGACCTGATCGAGACCGGCAAGTTCTCTCCGCGCCACATCCGCGCGGTCCTCGGTGACTTCGAGGACAACCTGCAGAAGCTTGCCCCGGTGCTGAGTGGGTTTGGCGAGAGGAGCTTCTTCTCCCTGTCGGGATTCACGGTGGGTAACTCCGAAGAGCAGGAACTGCTGAACAGCCTCGCGGCGGGCATGCAGCCCGGCGACGTCCTCCTCCTCGATGCCCGCCTGCACGGCTTGGGAGAGGTCCGGTCGATCAGCGAGGAGCAAAAGAAAACGCTGCTGAAACCGTATGACACGCCAGCGATGAAGAAGTTCGCGTTCGGGCCGGTCGAGGATCTGTGCGACTACACGGTGAGGCTCGAGGAACCGGATATCGAGATCGAGTATGTGCCGCAGATCGCGGGGACGCTCGAGAGGAACGTCGACAACGCGATTAACGTGTACATCAACGCGTCGGGGATGTACACGAAGTCCGCCTTCCGCAAGAAGGTGGGACTCCACTCGATTCTTGGCACCGTCAACCCCAGAGAGAAGCGCAAATCACTGCGCCTCGTCACGCTCACCTTTTACGATTTCGACTCGCTCGCCCGCTGGATCGATCGAACGGGGAAGTTCCAGGTCCGCTGGAAGACCAACCTCGATCGGATCGGGATCTTTCTATTGGAACGCCTGGGCGAGTCGCAATAGGCGGGGCTGGCAAATGGGATTCACCGATCTGCTCGACGAGCTCACCAGGCTTGGCCCCTGGCTGGCCGGTGGCCAGGGCGGTGAGAAAAGCGGCGCCGTCGCGGATGCGCGTAACGAGGTCAACGCCGCGCTCTTTCCCGTCTGGGAATGGCTCGACGGGCTGAGGGACGCGGCTGAGCAGAGCAAGGTCGATTGGCGGGAGCTCGATGCCGCGCCGGCGGATGACTCGATCGAAGCGGTCAAGTCGGCGGTGAGCGTGTTGAAGCGCACCGTCGAAAGGGGAGACCCGGAAGCGGTCCGCTCTGAGCTGACCGCGCTGGGCGAAGCCCTCTTCACGATCGCGCTCGAAACCGACTCCCAGCTGAAGCGGCTGGAGATCGACGAGGAGCGCCGGAACCGATTGCTGCTGCCGTTGCACGCGCAGATATCGGAGCTGGCGGTTACCACCGGCTCGTCCGAGGCGCTTTCGCTCGCCAGGAAGAGCCTTGGGCAGGTGGGCGAGAAGCAGCTCTCGGAGGGGATCGCCAAGAAGGTCAAGTACGAGCAGGTCCGCGCGGATTTCCTCAGATACTCGGCGATCTCGGCGTTCGTCGTCTCGATCGGGTGGCTGATTGCCAGCTACCTGGCGATCAGAGCCTCGGCTTTCTCATCCAGCGGCGAGCGGGTCTCCGAGGCAATTGTGAAGCTGGGGATCGGTGCGGCGGTCGGGGGCTTGGCGGTGTACCTGGCGAAAGAGAGCCGTGCCCATCGCGAACGGGCCTCGTCCTGGCAGAGCGTCGAACTTCAGATGGACACCATCGACCTGTATTGCGCGAGTCTCCCGGTAGAGCACCGCGATGCCATTCGCCTCGCCTTTGGGCTCGAGGTCTTCTCTGGTGCCAAGCTCTTCGGGGCGGTGGGAGCGACTCCGTCGGAGGCGAAGGTAGACGGCAGAGCCGGCGCACGGATGGATCTGGACCAGACGGTCGCCTTGCTCACGAAAATGTCCCGCCGCACGGCATAGGAGCCGAGCCCGCGCCTGGGCGAACGAAATAGAGCCGACGCCCGGACTTGAACCGGGGACCCCTTCATTACGAATGAAGTGCTCTACCAACTGAGCTACGCCGGCGCGCTCAGCTCATTCTAGGTATCGCGGTTCCGCCACGCGCAGTCTCGATCATGGGCTCGTGCCCAGAGAGCGGACAGCGCGGCGCAGGGAGGAGAACGAGGTCGCTCAGCCGCGTTTGGCGATGAAGGAGACCGATGCCCCCGGGTGGGCGCACGAGACCGCGATGCCGCGCTCAGCGCTGGTGCCAAGGCAACGATAACCGCCCTCGACGGAGCAGGAGAAGCGCGATCCACCGGCCGGAGCGGAGCAGGACGGCTTGCCGGCCCACGCCGCAGCCACCCGGAGACCGGCGCCGCACTCGATGCCGGTAACGCGCACCTGCTCGGCACCTGCGCCCGCGCTCTCGCAGCTCCGTGCCGAAGCCCCCGGTGGAGCATCCGGCGTGGTCGCGGTCGCGGTCGCTGGCGCCTCGGTGGAACCCCGTGACCCGTAGCCCGACCCCCCGTCCGAGGAGCCGCAGCCGGCGCTCGGTGCAGCAAGCGCGGCGGCGACGAGCAGGGCGGGAAGCAGCGGATGGCGGAGCCGCATCCCCCTAACTTACTTACGACCCGCCTTCGTCTCGCCCTTGCCGCGTGGCGTCGCCGTCGATAGGTGACCGCAGACGGGACAGTCGGGCTCCGGTACCACCGGCTCGCGTTCGACCTCCATGGTGCGCAGGTCGTAGATGTGGCCGACGCCCTGGGTCGACGGCTCGGCCAGGCCGGTCAGGTGGTGCATGATGTCCAACCCGACCTGGCCGCCGATCAGGCCGCAGGCGGGCCCCAGCGTTGCCGCCGGCGAGGCTTTGGCGCGGCGCTGCTCGATCGCGACGTCGAACAGCGGGTAGCTGCGGCGGTAGGCGGTCACCTGGCAGGCGAAGCAGCCGGTCACACCGGGAACGTAGAGCGGCCCGACCCGGGCGATCGGGGGGAAGTGGCTCATCGTGATGTAGGGGATCTCCGCCGCGAAGCAGGCCGCGTTTACCCACTGCTCGATTTCGTGGGCCGGCCAGTCGGCCGCGTCGATCACCAGGTCGTACCCCTCGATCGCCTCGGCAACGGCCTCCTCGCCGGCGACGCGCTCGGGAAGAGTGTCGAGACGCATACGCGAGTTGAACGCGCCGAGCCGCTCGGCCGCCACCTCGACCTTGAGCCGGCCGATGTCGGCCTCCGTGTAGAGGACCTGCCGGTTGAGGTTGCTCTCCTCAACGCGGTCGCCATCGACCAGCAGCATCTCGCCGACCCCACAGCAGGCGAGCGAGAGGGCAGACCAACCGCCGAGCCCGCCAACTCCGAGGACGACGATGCGAGCGCTCTCCAACCGCGCCTGGCACTGCGAGGGAGTTGGCCCGGTCGTGATGTCGGCGAAGTAGCGGATCTGGCGATCGAATCGCTCCGTGGTCGCGGTCGGGATCAAGTCGTCGTCGGCCGCGTCCTCGACCAGCCCCAGCTCCTCGAGCTGCGCGAGCAGATCGTTGACCGCTTCCTCGCCGAAGCGCTCCACCAGTTCGTCGCGCTCGCGGCTGCCGTCCAGCGCATCGAGCAGACGCCGCCCCTCCGGGTCAGGGTTCTCGATCTGGATGTCCGCTCCGGCGCTCGGCCGCAGCAGGTAGAGGTCGCCGTTGGGAGATTCGATTTGCTCGGTGGTGCGTTTGATCCTGGGTCGTTTCATCGCCTGCCCGCCTTCCCGTTGAGTCCCCCTAGGACCGGTCCATTGCTTTAATAAGTTTCAGCGCCTGTTTCCCGTGCACCGTTTCGAGTCCGCAATCGGTACTAGGGTGAGGCGGCGCTGCTAAACCACACAGCTACGGGAACGGAGGATCGCGATGGCCAGCTTGGACGGGAAAAACCTCAAACAGGTCATTGATCCGACAGTGGCAAAAGCCTTCACTCATCCGCTGCGGGGTCATGTGTGGGTGACAATCTGCGAACAGGGCATCGTCAGCCCGACGGAGATCGCCAACGAACTCGATCTTGAGGTCTCAGAAGTCAGCTATCACTTCCGCGAACTCAAGAAAAGAAACCTGATCAAGTTGGCCCGGACCATCCAGCGTCGTGGCTTCGACGAGCATTTCTACGAGCCGTGTGCGCCGGCCCTGGATTTCGATGACGTCGACTGGATGGATATCCCAGCGCCGATTCGCTCCACGCTGAGCGCCGACATGCTCCGGCAGATCATCAATGAGTTGATCGAGGCTGTTGGAGCCGGCTCGTTCGATGCCCGCAACAGGCACCTGAGTCGGACCTGGCTCTTGGTCGACGAGAGGGGATGGAAGGAAGTGGGGCGGGCGATGCAGGCCGCGCTCAATCGGGTCCAGGCAATACAGGAGCGGTGCGCCAAGCGTCGGGAGGACTCGCTGGAGCCAGCAGTCCCAATCTCGGTCGTCCTTGGGTCGTTCGAGACGGTCGCCAGCATCTCGAGGCGAGAGTCCGGCAGGACGGACGCGCTCTAACGGCCGCTTTCGCTCAACTTGACTGCGCGGGCGAAGATTTCGTCGAGCATTGGCGCCGTGAGGCGGCCGGTGAAGGTGTTCTGCTGGCTGGGGTGGTAGCAGCCGAGCAGGCTCCATCTGCCGATGGCCGTTTCGGCACCGTGGCCGAAGCGTGGTTTGGGGCGGGGGATCTCGCAGCCGAGCTCGCGCAGCGTTCGCAGGGTTCCGTCCCAGGCAAAGGCGCCGAGAGCGACGATCATCTTGCACTGCTCGAGCAGCTCGAGCTCGCGGACCAGGTAGGGGAGGCAATTGTCTCGCTCGGCGGGGGTCGGTCGGTTGGCCGGCGGCGCGCAACGGACCACTGCCGTCACGTAGGCGTCGCGCAGACGAAGCCCGTCCTCACGCCCGACCGACTCCGGCTGGTTGGCGTACCCGGCGCGGTGCAGGGCGGCATAGAGCCAGTCGCCGGAGCGATCGCCGGTGAACATCCGGCCGGTGCGGTTGGCGCCGTGCGCGGCCGGAGCGAGGCCGACAATCGCCAGGCGGGCATTGGGATCGCCGAAGCCTGCCAATGGGCGCGCCCAGTAGTCCTCGCCTTGAAAGCGTCGCGGTGGTGCAGCGGCGCTCGCCTCGCGCCACTCGACTAAGCGCGGGCAGCGGCGACATGCGTGCACCTCGGCCGCGAGGCGGTCGAGCGATGCGCCACTGCCGGAATCCTGGCTTTTCGGAGCGAGGGCCACCGGCGAACTGAATCACGCGGAGCCCCACGAGGTAACCAGGTGGGACTCCGCGCGAAGAGCTGGGTCTCTGCCAGAGCCCTAGCCGAACTTGTGAACCGAGAGCATCGGGACGACTGCCTTTGATGCGGCGATCTTCATTACTTCACCCCCTTCTCGGACCCGTCTTCCTAAACCTCCCTGCGCTTCGTGCGCCCGCGCCCGACCCACCGATTACTGGAGAAAGTTCCACTATTTCGCCAAGACGAAGCGAAAAGTCTGCATTTGGGCTAGAAAACCGCCTTTGCGATCAATACGATGGAGTGGTTAAGCCACCAGCAACGCAATGATTTGGAGGAGTCGCTTTGCCCGCAAAAACCAAAACTGGCAAACGCAGTAAAAAAGGAAAGGCAAAAGGGAAAAATCGAGGCGTGAACCAAGCGCTGGTCAAATCGCTTGCGCACGAACTTCGCGCCGAGATCCTGGCAATCCTCAACGAACGGATGGCCAGCCCCAACGAACTGGCCAAGGAGCTCGACGAAGGGCTGAGCCAGGTCAGCTACCACGTCAAAGTCCTCAAGGACTACGAAGTGATCAGGCTGGTCAAAACCGAGCCGCGCCGTGGCGCGGTTGAGCACTACTACCGGGCAACGTCTCGTGCCTACTTGACGGATCGGGATTGGCACGAGTTGCCGGAGACCGTTCGCGTGGGTATGAGCGCTGATCTATTCCAAGCCGTCATCGACGACGTCGTCGCGGCCATGGAGGACGGCACCTTCGACGATCGTGAGGATCGTCATCTCAGCTGGACGCCCCTGATGCTCGATGAGCAGGCTTGGAAGGCGACGCAGAAGCTGCTCGACGAAACGCTCAAGCAGGTGTTGAAGCTCAACGCCGAAGCGGCCAAGCGTCTGGCCAAATCAAAGGAGACCGGGATCTCCGCGTCGGTCTCGATGATCGGCTACGAAGTTCCCGATAGCGCGGCAAAGAAACTGCCGAAGCGCAAATCCAAAGCGAAAGCCAAAGCCAAAGCCAAAGCGAAGAGGAAGTAACTCGGACTTCCTGGCGCACGCAGTAATCCAGAGTCCATAGGCTTGCCGGCCTGTGGACGGCGATTCCTCAATAGGTGGCTCCGGTAGGCGGCGCGGCTTCGGCCGCGCCGCCGCCGTACTGGCCTTGATCCTCACCGCCACGCTTGTCATCGCAAGCGGCTGCGGCGACAGCGGCCGGGGCGCCGAGACCGACCCCGAAAAGGGGTCTGATGCCGGGATCCTGAACGAAGCTCTCTCTCGCGAGCTGACCCTGCTCGACGCCTACACGCGCGGACGCTCATTCCTGCGTGGCCCGCAGCGTGCGCTAGGGCGCCAGCTGCAGGCCCACGGGCAGGAATACGTCGACGCCTTGACCGAGGCGATACGCGGGCTCGGCGGCGATACCGAAGCCGAGCCAGAAGAGCTTGATCTCACCGAGGTCAAAGATGGGGCCGATCTGCTGAGTCTCCTCTACGAGCACGAGAGCGCCGCGCTCGACTTCTACATAGAGGCAGCGCCCCGTCTCTATACCTCGCCGCCGCGCACGCTCGACGTTTCGCTCGCCGCCGGGCACGCCCAACACCTCGTCGTGCTGCGCCGGGGCCTTGGCCTGGGCGCCGTTGGCTCGATGCCCGAGGGGTTCGACGGCGGCGAAGTGCCGCTTCCCGCCACCGGCAATCCGAACGGTGGGGGATGATCATCCGGTGACCGCCCCCCTCTACGCGATCGGCCGCTTCTGCTCGCGCCATCACTACCCGACGATCGCCCTCTGGCTGGTGCTGGCCATCGTGCTCGTCGTCGCCGGCCAGGCGGGCGACAGCAAGACCAGCGAAAATCTGACCCTGCCCGGCACCGGCTCGACCGAAGCCACCGAGCTGCTCGAAGAGAACCTGCCGAAACAGGCCTACGGCAACAACCCGCTGGTGATCGTCTCGACCGGCGAACGCCTGACCACGCCCCGCTACAGCGAAGCGATCACCGAGACGGTCAAGCGGCTGAACGCCAAGGCTGATGTCAACTCGGCGATCAACCCGCTGAGCCCGCAAGGCACTGAGTTCCTCAGCCCCGACCGGCGCATCGCTTACATCCCGGTCTACCTCGACATCGGGCCGGGAGAACTGACCGAAGAAGAGGCGCAGGGCGTACTCGACACGGCAGCCCCGGTCGAAAAGGTTGGCCTCGAAGCGTCGGTCGGCGCCTACGTCGGTTCGCAGCTCTCCAAGCCCTCGACCGAGATCAGCGAGGCGGTCGGCCTGACCGCGGCGGTGGTCATCCTCCTCTTCGCCTTCGGCACGGTGACGGCGATGATGCTGCCGATCTTCTCCGCGGTGATCGGCCTCGCCTGTGCGCTCTCGATCCTGCGCCTGCTCGAGGGGGTGGTGCAGGTACCGAGCGTTGCCGCGACGCTGGCGACGATGATCGGCCTCGGCGTCGGCATCGACTACGCGCTCTTCATCGTCACCCGGCACAAACTGCAGCTGGCCGAAGGGATGGACCTGCACGAGTCGATCGCCCGCTCGACCGCCACCGCCGGCGGCGCCGTCGTCTTCGCCGGCTTCACGGTCGTGATCGCGCTCTGCTCGCTGGCCTTCGCCGGGATCCCGCTGGTCAGCACGCTCGGCTTCACCGCCGCGATCGCGGTCCTTACCGCCGTCTTCGCGGCGACGACGTTGCTGCCGGCCATGCTCGGACTGCTCGGCCCGCGGATCAACTCGCTGCGTGTGAAGCTCGGCCGGACCCACCCCGATGACAAGCGCCCGCATGGCTGGCTGCGCTGGGCAGACGCCGTCGCCGACCGGCCCTGGCGCTCGACGATCGCCTCGCTGATGGTGCTGATCGTCCTCGCCATCCCGCTGCTCGACCTCGATCTCGGTCAGAACGACATCAGCGCCCTGCCGAAGTCGACCACCGCCCGCCAGTCAGCCGAAGGCCTGCGGGAAGGGTTCGGCCAGGGTTCGATCGGGCCCCTGCTGATCGCCTCCAAATTCACCTCCCCCAAGGAAGGCAAGCAGGTCATTCCTGCCCTCCAGAAAGCGATCGACGAAGCTCCCAACGTGGTCGGGGTGTCGGCGCCGACGTTCGACCCGAAGGGCACGGTCGCGATCTTCTCGGCGGTCTCCGAATCCGCCCCCTGGGACGACGAAACGGTCGAACTGGTCGAAGACCTGCGCGGCACGACCATTCCGGCGGCGCTGCAGGGTACGAAGGCGGTCTCCTACGTCGGCGGGCAGACCGCCGGCTACATCGACCTCGCCACTCAGATCGGCGACAAGCTGCCGCTGATGATCGCGATCGTCGTCGCGCTCAGCTTCTTCGTCCTTCTCATCGCCTTCCGTTCGCTGCTGATCCCGGTCAAGGCCGCGGCGATGAACCTGCTCTCGGTCGCCGCCTCCTACGGGGTCGTCACCGCCGTCTTCCAGTGGGGATGGGGCGTTTCGCTGATCGGCCTCGATCACTCGATCCCCATAGTCAGCTTCGTGCCGCTGTTGATGTTCGCGATCCTCTTCGGCCTCTCGATGGACTACGAGGTCTTCCTGCTGACCCAGATGCGCGAGCACTACAAAGCGCACGGCGACGCCAAGCGGGCGGTGATCGAAGGGCTCGCCAACACCGGCCGCGTGATCACCTCGGCGGCGGCGATCATGGTCTGCGTCTTCACCAGCTTCGTCCTCAACGGCGACCCGATCGTGAAGGAGTTCGGGGTGGGCCTGGCGATCGCGATCGCGATCGACGCCACCCTTGTCCGCTGCCTGCTGGTCCCGGCGGTGATGGTGCTCGCAGGCGACCGCATGTGGTGGTTGCCCGGTTGGCTCGATCGCATCCTCCCCCGCATCAGCATCGAGGGCGAGGACTACTTCGCCAAGCGCGACGCCGAAGCCGCCGACGGGCCGAAAAGTAGAGTCGGAGTGGACATTTAGGCCCGTCGACCGCCGATGTTTCCGCTTACCCTTGCCAACACCCTGACCCTGCTGCGCATTCTCGCCGTCCCGGTCGTGGTCGTCGCTCTGCTTGGCGAGACGCCTAACGGGGACGCTCTTGCGGCCGGCGTCTTCGCCCTTGCCGCCCTCACCGATGGCCTCGACGGCTACTTTGCCCGCTCGCGCGACGCGGTCACCACCTTCGGCAAGCTGATGGATCCGCTCGCCGACAAGCTGCTGATCACCGCGGCGCTGGTCTCACTCGTCTCGCTGAATCGGCTCGAGGCCTGGGTGGCGATGGTGATCATCGCCCGTGAGATCGCGGTGACCGGGTTGCGGGCGATCGCCGCCGAGCGTGGCGTCGTGATCGCCGCCAGCTGGATGGGCAAGCTGAAGACCGTGCTGCAGATCGCCGCTGTGTTCGCCCTGATTGCGGCCAACCCGGCGCCGGTCTGGGTCGACGTGCTCGTCTACCTCGCCGTCGCCGTGACCCTGATCAGCGGCGCGGACTACTTCCTCGGCTTGCGGCGCCGGCTCGAGGAAGAGCGGCAGGCGCGGGCCGGCACCTTAGGCCGAAGGAGCCTCTAGCCACTCGCGCGTCGTCAGGTGGCGCCGCTGGTGCTCGCCGTCCTCCAGCTCGGTGCGAATGTCGTCGAGCTTGCCGTAGCGCTCGGCGACGACGTTGTGGCGGTGGATCGTCTCCAGGTTCTCCTGCCGCGCCATCACGAAGGCATCGCCGGGGAGGTCCGGGTAATCGGCGGTAACGCGGCGGATCATCTCTCGCACGCAGTCCTCGACAAAGCGTGGCTGCGCGTGGGCCTTGGCGACCACCGCCAGCTCGTCGGGCCGCTTCATCAGCTCGTAGATCTCCGAGCTCATCGACTGCTCGACGATGCGCAGCAGCTCCGGCGCGTCGATCCACGCCGGGCCGCCCTCGGGGCAGCCGACGTGGAGGGTGCCGATGCCGCGCTGGTTATGGGTGGCGATCGGGACCGCCTCGATCGCGGCCTCGATCTGCTCGGCGTCGAAGCCGCGCTCGGCGAGGCGTTCGCGGGCGAGCCCGCCGACCATCTCCTGCGCGCAGGGGCAGGCGGTCATCCCCTGCGCCTGGACGCCGGTCAGCGTCCGCGTCCCCCGCAGCGAATCGACCGCGGTGCCGAAGAGGACGTAGATCTCCTGGGTGCGCTGGCCGCTGGCGGGGGTGGTGACGGTCTCCGGGTAGCGCGCGGTCACCGAGACCTCGGCGCGCAGGCCGCCCTGGCGCTCGCGCACACGCTGGGCGATGTGGGCGGCGAGCACCTCGGCGCGGAACGCCTCACCGAGGACGACCTCGTCGATCGCCTCGCCGACGACTTCCTCGAAGCGCGACATGTGGACGCCGGCCTGGCGCGGGTTGAGATCGACGAAGCACTCGAAGTCAGCGTGGTAGAGGTTCTCCTCGCCGTCCGCCGCGACCCGGATCACCTTCTCGACTCCGGTCACGCCGACCCGCGAAAGACTGACCATCGTCACCGGTGCCCCCGACTGCACGTCGGCTGCGGTGGGTGAGAGCGGAGTGGTGGGACGGGTTGCCATCGGCATGAAGCGTAGGCGATTGGCTCCCTATACTTCGGCAAGCCGGAGCGTTGGGGCCGGCCCCCGGGAGGGGAACTGGGTTGCAGTGGAGGCAGTGAAATCGAGCCGTTGGAGACGGTCCCGCAGGGACTGAATCAGGATTCGAGCGAGCAGCCAATGGGGCCACAGGAGCTCCAGGAGCTGGTCGCGCTCGGTCGCGAGCGTGGCTACCTCACCTTCGAGCAGATCGCCACCACACTGGAGGAGGTCGAGGTGACCAAGGAGCAGGTCACCGGCCTGCACGCCCATCTGGTCGAGCACGGCGTCGAAGTGATCGCCGAGGATGGCGTCACTGCCTATAAGGAGCAGCGCGCGGAAGCGACCAACGGGGGGTCGCGCAAGCAGGAGCTGGATCTGACGATCGAACCCAGCCTCGACTCGCTGCGCCTCTACCTGCGCTCGATCGGCAGGGTCGACCTGCTCACCGCGAGCCAGGAGGTCGAACTGGCGAAGCGGATCGAGCGTGGCGACATGGTCGCCAAGAGGCAGATGGTGGAGGCCAACCTGCGCCTCGTCGTCTCGATCGCGAAAGGCTATTTGGGCCGCGGCCTCAGCTTCCTCGACCTGATCCAGGAGGGCTCGCTGGGGCTGATCCGCGCGGTGGAGAAGTTCGATTACCGTCGCGGCTACAAGTTCTCCACCTACGCGACCTGGTGGATCCGCCAAGCGGTGACCCGGGCGATCGCCGACAAGGCGCGGACGATCCGCATCCCGGTGCACATGGTCGAGAAGCTCAACCGGGTCGCCCACGTCGAGCGCCAGCTGGTGCAGCGCTTTGGCCGCGAGCCGGAGCCGGCCGAGATCGCCGAGGAGCTGCGCTGGCCGCTCGGCGAAGTGCGCGAGATCCTGCGGGTCGCGCAGCTGCCGGTCTCGCTGGAGAAACCGGTGGGCGACGAGGACGACTCCGAGCTCGGCGATTTCGTCGCCGACGACACCATCGCCGAGCCCTTTGAAGAGGCGAGCGAACACCTGCAGAAGGAGGGCGTGCGAAAAGCCCTGGCGGCGCTGCCCGATCGCGAGCGCCAGGTGATCGAGCTTCGCTACGGACTCACCGGCCTCGAGCCGTTGACGCTCGAGGAGGTCGGCAACACCTTCGGCGTCACCCGCGAGCGAATCCGCCAGATCGAGAACAACACGCTGAAGAAACTTCAGCACCTGCCGGAGGCCCAGATGCTCCGCGAAGCTTCCTGACGCGATGCCATCAGGGGACAAGTTCTATTCGCGTGCCTCGCAAGCGATGGGCGCAAGGGGGCTGCGCTGGATCGGCAAGCTCAACATCCCTCTCTACAGGCTCTCCGGGGGGAGGATCGGCGGCCGGATCAACGAGGCGCCGGTCCTGTTGCTGACCACTACCGGGCGCAAATCGGGCCAGCAGCGGACCGCGCCGGTCGTCTACCTGGCCGAGGGCGAGAACCTGGTCGTGATCGGTTCCAACGCCGGTCATAGCCGCACCCCCGCCTGGTCGCTCAACCTGAAGGCCGATCCCGAGGCCGAGGTCGAGATCGGGCGCGCGCGACGTCCAGTCCGCGCCCGGGTGGCCGAGGGCGAGGAGCGGGACGACCTCTGGCGCAAGCACAACGAGCAGTACTCCGGCTTCGACGAATACGAGGCGCGGACCGACCGCGACATCGCCCTGTTCGTCCTCGAGCCCCGCTGACCCCGGCCGGGGCGTAGAGTAAACCGATGGCCGCGTCGCATCCGTTCCGTCTTGCCGTCGAGGCCAAGGACCTCGAGGCGGCGACCGCCACCCTGCGCGAGGACGTCGTCCTGCACAGCCCGATCCTCTTCCGCGGCTTCGAGGGCCGCGAGATCGTGATGCAGGTCCTGACCCACGTCGCCGCGACGCTGGAGGACTTCCGCTACACCGACGAGCTCGCCGAGGACGGCGTCGTCGTCCTGCGCTTCAAAGCCCGCGTCGGCGACCGCGAGCTCGAGGGCATCGACTTCCTCGAGCTCGACGAGCAGGGCCAGGTCAGGGAGCTGACCGTCTTCATGCGCCCGATGTCGGCCCTCACCGCCTTCAACGAGCAGATGGCCGCCCGCCTCGGCGTCGAGGAGAGATAGCCCGCCCTCCGTCTCAGGGAGGAACTTTCCGTCTGCAGCGAAACGTATGTTCCTCTGATGGAGAGGAGGATCAATCGGCGCCAGCAAGGAGACCTCGGAGAGGCGTCGGCGATCGAGTGGTTGACGAGGATGGGTGCGGTCGTCCTGGTCCCGTTTGGCCACAGCCCCGACTTCGATTTGGTCGCCTACGCGAATGGGAGATTGCTTCGGGTTCAGGTCAAGACCTCGACGCAACGACTGACGACGCCTGAGGGGTATACCCGCAGCACGGTTTCGCTGGTGACGAGTGGCGGAAACCAGAGTTGGAATGGGACCAGAAAGAAGGCCGACCCGGAGCGCTTTGACTATCTCTTTGCTCTCACAGGTGACGGCCGTCGATGGTTCATTCCCTCCACGATGCTGGAGGCGCGAAGCTCCATTACGTTGGGTGGGCCAAAGTATTCGGAGTTCGAAATCGAGGCCGGAGGCTCAATCGATGACCTCGTGTACGCCGGCGATCGGTCTATAGAATCGCCAGCCGAGCCGGGGGAGTATCCAAGCGGTCAACGGATGGCGCCTGTAAAGCGTCCGGCTCAGCCTTCGCAGGTTCGAATCCTGCCTCCCCCATTTCGCTCTAGACCGGGGTTTCCGACGTCGAAGTACGAGCGATCACGGGGCCAGCGAAGCGAAGCCCTCATCAACCAGAAACGCCGGGTGACGATTCCACAGGTGGCGTGTAGGGAGGCTGGCCTGCAGGAGGACGATCTGCTGGTTGTGCGAAGCGAAGGCGATGGACGGGTGGTGCTCGAACGCGCCGAGCCCCCGCCGGCATCGCTAGCGTCTATCGCATGACCGAACTCGACAACCGCGTTATTGCCATCGCCGGCATCGGGGGTGGCTTGGGGCCGGTTGTCGCCGAGCGATTGGCGGCTGCCGGCGCGACGGTCGCCGGCACCGATCGCGACCAGGGGCGGATCGAGGAAGTCGGCGTTGAGCTTGGTCTGCCCCCCGAGCGCTGGGATGGCCGCGCTGTTGACCTGCTCGACGAGGAGGCGGCGCGCGGATGGTGCGCGTCGCTGCTCGAGCGCTTCGGTCGGGTCGACGGGGTGCTCCACCTGGTTGGCGGCTGGCGCGGGGGCGCGCCGCTGCACGAGGCGCCGCTCTCCGACTGGGAGTTGCTCCACGACCTCTTGATCCGCACCGTCCAGCACACCAGCCGTGCCTTCCACGACGCTCTGCTCGACTCCGAGCACGGCCGCTTCGTCCTCATCTCTGCCAAGCAGGCGCAGGCTCCGTCCAATTCCAATGCCGCCTATGCAGCGGCCAAGGCGGCCGCCGAGGCCTGGACGCTGGCGCTCGCCGACGGCTTTGCCGGGAGCGCAGCGACCGCAAACATCATCGTCGTCAATGCGATCCTGACCGCGCGGATGCGCGAGGAGAACCCGGGCGGCGATTTCAGCTCTTTCACCACCGCCGAGAACATTGCCGCGGCGATCGAGTTCCTCTGCTCCGATGCCGCCGCGGAGATGAACGGCCAGCGCCTGCTCCTCTGTCACTAGCCGCATACCATGCGGTGAGATGAGCAGTAAGGGTTCCAGAGATTCCAAGCCCGCCGCAGGTGAGATGACGATTCGCCAGCTGGCCGAGCGAACCGGGATGACCGTGCGCAACATCCGCGCCCATCAGACGCGCGGCCTGTTACCGCCGCCGACCGTGCGCGGCCGCACCGGCTACTACGGCGAGGAGCATGTGGCGCGGATCGAGCTGACCCGCGAGATGCAGGCGGACGGGCTCAACCTCGAGGCGATTCGCAGGGTGCTCGACAGCGGCGACGGCTCCGCCTCCGCGATCTTCGACTTCACCCGCGCCCTGCGCACCCCCTTCGAAGACGAGGCGCCGGAGATCATCGAGGCCGCCGAGCTGGCGGGGGTCTGGGGCGAGGCGGCGGACCCGAAGCTGACCCGCCGGGCCGAAAAACTCGGCATCTTCCGCACCTTGCCCGACGGCCGGGTCGAGGTGATCAGCCCTCGCCTGCTGCGCGCCGCCGCCGAGCTGGCCGAGCTGGGCATCGGCGCCGAGGGTGCGCTGATCACTGCCGAGAAACTGCGCCGCCACGCCGATGGCGTCGCCCGTGCCTTTGTCGACCTCTTCGTCAAGGAGGTGTGGCAGCCGTTCGACCGCGCCGGGCGACCGGAGCGCGACTGGCCACGGATGAGCGAGGCGCTCGAACGTATGCGCCCGCTCGCTGCCGGCGCTCTCCTCGCCACCTTCCAGATCGCGATGGGGGAGGCGGTCGAGAAGGAGAGTGAGCGAACTCTGCGGCTCGCGGCCCGCCCCGCGAAGCGCTCCGGCAAACGACGCAAGCGCTAGGAGCGGCTAGGCGAGAGCCGCGTCGTCCAGCTCCTCGCCGGCGGCCTCGCGGCCTGCGTAGGAGAGGACGGCGAAATACATCAACGAGGGGAGGAGCGCGCCGAGCTCATCCGTCTTGCCTTTCTGCAGGCGCGCGTAGACCACCGACTCGATTCCTCCCACGACTCCGGCGGCGGCAATCGCCGACGGAGGCTCGTCCAGGTCCTCCCTGACCAAAGCATCGATGCAATCAGCGAAGCGGTCGAGCAGCTCGTCGCGCCGCTGCAGTCCTGCCGGACTGGAGGCGCGTGCCTCGACTATCACCAGGCGCGCCTCCTCCGGTTCATCGGCGATGTGACGGAGCAGCTCGGCGATGCCGCTGCGGAGCTGGTCGCGCCAGCTGGGCCCCGAGTCGGCGACCGCGGCCTCTATCCGTTCAAGCAGCCGGGCGGCCGCGGCGTCGAAGGCGGCGAGGAAGCAGTCTTCCTTGTCCTCGAACTGTTCGTAGAACGTCGGCCGCGAGATACCGGCCCGCGTGAGCACGTTCTGGACCGTGAGCGCGGCGTAGCCGACCTGGGTGACGGTGTCGATCATCGACGCCAGCAGACGCTC
The DNA here is from genome assembly GCA_963718755.1 of uncultured Solirubrobacterales bacterium. Classification (GTDB taxonomy): domain Bacteria; phylum Actinomycetota; class Thermoleophilia; order Solirubrobacterales; family 70-9; genus VRUE01. The sequence goes on along the minus strand of OY970376.1, from coordinate 876,773 downwards.
GCGCTGGACCGCCTTGACCAAGTCCCCGGGCAGCGTTCGAACGCCGGCTGGAAAACGGCCATCCGCTCGGCTCAGCAGCGCAACGGCTTCGTTGAGTTCAGCGTCCGACCAGCGGTCTCCGACCGCAATCGCCAGCTTCTCCCTGCTGAGCATTACCCTCTCCGGTGGCATAAGGAACCTACGCGTTTCTTTTAGAAAATATACAGGCTCTCCAAGGGTACCAGAAAAGTCGCTGACATGCATCGAAATTTCGCTCTCCCTGGGTATCCTTGCGCTATGCCATCAGGGGGAAAAGGGGGGGCGCGGGAAAAGCAGCCGCCGACAGGTCCCATCGCGTCGAAGCGCCCCGCGCTATCCCGCGAGTTCATCGCTGAGCACAAGCAGCGGCGCATCATGGACGCTCTGGCCCAGTTGAGCGCCGAGCAGGGGTACGAGGCGACGAAGATCTCCGACATCGTCAAGCGGGCCGGTGTCGCCCGCAAAACGCTGTACGACAACTTTGAGGGCAAGGAGGAGGTTTTCCTCGCCACCTTCGATGCGGCTCGCGACGAGGTTCTGCGCCGGGTCGAGGAAGGTGCCGCAGATGAGGGCAATTGGCAGGAGCGGGTAGAGGGCGGGCTCGCCGCCTTCCTTGCCTACGTGGCCGAGCAGCCGACGTTGGCACGGATGTGCATGATCGAGGCGCTCCAGGCGACACCGGCAACAGCCAAGCGCTACGAAGACGCCGATAAGACCTTCGTCGAGCTGACGAGGCGGGTGCTGCCGAAGGACGAGCGTGTACCGGACACGATTGCGGAATCGCTGGTCGGCGGCGTTGCCTGGATCGTCCGCCGGCAGATCGACCGCGGTGAGGCCGAGCGCGCCGAAGACCTGCTGCCAGAGCTGACCGAGTTCATGATCGCGCCTTACTCGGGCGCCAGCATGTCCTAGCGAGGCCGAGCCAGCAGACGAGAAGCGCTTAGCAGTGGCAGACTTTAGTACTGCATGAAGCCGCTGCCACGTGGTCGCCACGGCCTGTCGCGCGAGTTCATCGCGGAAAACCAGCGCGGGCGGCTTTTGGCCGCGATCGCCGGCTCGCTCGAGGAATACGGGTACGACGGCACGACCGTTTCCGCGATCAGCGGTAAGGCAGGGGTCTCCAAGAGCGACTTCTACCAGCACTTCGGCAGCAAGGACGAGTGCTTCCTCTCCGCCTACGACGAGGCTGTCGAGCGCCTGCGCGCCGACGTCGTCTGTGCCTGCGCGGGCGAGGACGAGTGGGCCGACGGCGTCTGTGCCGGGCTCGGCGCGGCCCTGCGCGGGTTGGCCGCCGAGCCGGGGCTGGCGAACCTGCTGTTGGTGGAGGGCCTGCGCGCGGGGCCCGGGATATACGGGCGCTTTCAGGGTGCGGTGGCGAGCTTCGTCCCCTACCTGCGCGACGGCGCACCCCCGGGGACGAGTGCCGGACGTGCCCCGGAGGCGGCGGATGAGGCAGTGGTGGGTGGCATCGCATCGCTGCTCGGTCGCCGGGTACTGGCCGGCGAAACGAGCTACCTGCGCCGATTCTTCCCGGAACTTGCCGAGTTTGCGCTGACTCCTTACCTCGGGGTCGCCGAGGCGCGCCGCATAATCTCCGCTAGATGACGAGCGAAGCCAGTGAAGCCGCGGGGGGCGCCGCGACCGAGCCGCGCGGCGGTACGGTGGCCGGGGTTCTGCCCTCACAAGGCCTGAGCGAGGCGATCGCCGCCGAATGGATCGGCTCGGGCGACTACCGGATCCGGCCTGAGGCCGTTCAGCCGGCGAGCATCGATTTGCGCCTCGGCGACTTCGCCTGGGCGCTGCGCTGCAGCTTCCTGCCCGATGTCGACTCGACCGTCGAGGAGAAGATCGAGGGCCTTGCCTTCCAAAAAGTCGATCTCCGCGATGGCGCCGTGCTCGAGCGCGACCGCCCTTACCTGGTGCCGCTGATCGAGGAACTGGCGCTGCCCGGCGACGTACGTGCCAAGGCCAACCCGAAGAGCTCGACCGGGCGGCTGGACGTGTTTACCCGGGTGCTGACCGATCGTCACCACCGCTTCGACGAGATCCGCCCCGGCTACCACGGCCGTCTCTACCTCGAGGTGGTGCCGCGCTCCTTCGCGATTCAGGTGCAGAGCGGGCTCTCGCTGAACCAGCTGCGGCTGGCGCGTGGCGACGTGCGGCTGAGCGATACTGAGATTCGCGCCCTGCAGGCCGAGTTCCCCCTGCTCTACCTCGACTCGCACGCGCTGCGTGAGTCGGAGCTGGCACTGGCCGAGGGCCTCTTCCTCAGCGTCGACCTCTCCGGTCCCAGCGATCGGATCGTCGGTTACCGGGCAAAGAAGAACAGCCTGCCGATCGACCTCTCCCGCATCCGCGCCTACCGCTGGACCGACTACTGGGACCCGGTGTACCCCGAGCCAGGCGGAAAGATCGTGCTCGAGCCCGAGATCTTCTACCTGCTGCTTTCCGCCGAGGGGGTCTGCATCCCGCCTCAGATCGCTGCCGAGATGATGGCCTACGACCCGACCGCGGGTGAGCTTCGCACCCACTACGCCGGCTTCTTCGATCCCGGTTTTGGCTACGACCCGGTCGGCGGCCGCCACGGCAGTCGCGCCGCGCTCGAGGTGCGCGCGCGCGACGTCTCCTTCATGGTCGAGCACCGCCAGCCGGTCTGCAAGTTGGCGCTGGAGCGCACCAACGCCCCGGCGGAGCGCCTCTACGGCGAAGGGCTTGGCTCCAATTACCAGGGTCAGGTGACGATGCTGAGCAAGCATTTCGAGGAGCAGGCCAGCGGGGGAGGGGCGGTCACGTCTCCCGAAACGCTCGGCGGGAGCCTCGCTTGAGTGTTTCGGGAGACGTGACCGCCCCTCCCGACCGGCGCTGGCGGGTCTACCTAGCTGGGGAGATTCACTCTGACTGGCGGGAGCGGATTGAAGAGGGCGTTCGGGAGGCCGGGCTGCCGGTTTCGTTTTCGGCGCCGGTCACCGACCACGCCGCCTCGGATGACGCCGGCGTCGCCACCTTGGGGGAGGAGAGCGAGCCGTTCTGGCGCGATCACATGGGCGCCGGAGTCAATGCGATCCGCACCCAAACCCTGATCCGCGACGCCGACGTGGTCGTCGTCCGCTTCGGCGACAAATACCGTCAGTGGAACGCGGCCTTCGACGCCGGCTACGCCGCCGCACTGGGAAAGCCCTACGTCACCCTGCACGACGCCGAGCTCGACCACGCCTTGAAGGAGGTCGATCGTGCTGCGCAGGGCACCGCTCGCACGCCCGAGCAGGTCGTCGCCGTGCTGCGCTACGTGATCGCCGGCAAGCTGTCGTAGCGGTTTGCGGATTGGGCGAACTCCCCAGTGCGCCCAATTGCTGCCTATAAGTCGCTGATAACTATCTGGTGGATGCGAGCCTGGGAGAGGCCCGCCGCTTTTGCGATTTCCTGCTGCGTGTGCCCCTGCTCGACCGCTTCGAGGATCAGCCGGTTGCGCTTGGGGTGCAGCTTTTCGGTGCGGCGGATTTCGTCCCTTATGTGGCGAAGCTGGGGCAGCGGGTTTTGGCCTGCCACTCCATCTCCTTGAAGCTATGCGCTCTCCTCATTGCCATTGGACTCCCTGTTCGTAGCACAGTGGTATTGCTCCATGAGCCTGGATTGCCTGATCGGATAGACATTTCCGCATGAACCTGCCGGCTGGGTGGGCGGCGCCTTTTCCTGCTTCTGCGCCTTTCGAGGCGATCGCGGGTAAGTTGTCCCCGATGGGAGGCGAGGCAACCCGGGAGACGATCGAGCGCTTCTACGCGGCGTTCGGCCAATGCAACGGCGCCGCGATGACCGCTTGCTACGCGCCCGACGCCCACTTTCGCGATCCGGCCTTCGGCGATCTGCACGGCCCAGACGTCGGCGCGATGTGGCGCATGCTGACCAGCCGCGCCACCGACCTGAAGATCGAGCTGCACGAGCACGAGGCCGACGGTGAGACCGGCTCGGCCCACTGGATCGCCCGCTACACCTTCTCGACCGGGCGCTCCGTGGTCAACGACATCCAGGCCAAGTTCCGATTCTCCGGGGACGGTCTGATCGCCGACCACGTCGACGATTTCGACTTCCGCGCCTGGGCCAAGCAGGCGCTGGGGCCAAGCGGCCACCTGGTCGCCCTGCTGCCGCCGCTGCGAAGGAAAGCACGCGCCAAAGCGCTGGATCAGCTCGAGCAGTTCAAGCGAGACGAGACCGGCTCCAGCATCTAGAGGGTGCGCGCCTGCGGCTATCCTTTTACGCGATCAATGCGAGTTCTGCCATGAAAAGGCCCGGGAAACCGGGCCTTTTCAGTACGTGCGTGAGCCACTGACTAAGCGCGCCGGGCAGGGCGGACCCCACCCGGCGCCTCCTGCCTACATCACCCGAAGGATCAGCAGGAGCATGATCAATGCAAGCTCATATCCACCTCCTTTCTCCAGGCCGCTGCTGGTCGCTGGGTCTGAAGGAGGGGCTATGGCAACTCGATTGATCACCGCAACATTCTATGCGAACATATGTTCGCATGCGCTGGGATGAGCAGCGAGTCGAGAACGACATGCGGTTGCCGGGGGTCGGCGATGGCACGGTGGTCCGCACCTTCGATGCCCCGGAGGCGATGGGGATCAACTTCCACGAGGTGCGGGCGCGATCGGCGCTGAACCACGTTCCCGGGGGGCGCTACGGCTTCAGCTGGACGGTCAATGCTTTTAGGGGATGCAGTCATGCCTGCTCCTATTGCTTCGCCCGCAGGACTCATACCTTTTTGGACTTCAACGCCGGGCGGGACTTCGAGCGGGAGATCGTGGTCAAGGTCAACCTGCCGGAGCTGCTGCGGGCGGAGCTGGCGCGGCCGGGCTGGAAGCGCGACCTGGTCGCCCTGGGGACGAACACCGATCCCTACCAGTGGGTTGAGAGCCGCTACCGGTTCATGCCGGCGATCCTCAAGGCTCTCGAGGAGGCGAAAACCCCCGTCTCGGTCCTGACCAAGTCGCCCCTGCTCCTGCGCGACATCGACCTCTTCGAGCAAATGGCAAAGCACCTACCGGTCTCGGTCAATCTCTCGATCCCGACCCTCGACGAGGACGCCTGGCGAGCCACCGAGCCCCACACGCCCAGCCCATCAGCCCGCCTGGACGCGGTAGCCGAGCTGCGCAGCCGCGGCATCGACTCCGGAGTCCTGATCGCGCCGCTGATGCCCGGCATCAACGACGATCCCGAGCAGGTCCAGCCGATCATCGACCGCGCGAAAGAAGCAAACGCGAGCTTTCTCGGCGGCGTCGCTCTGCACCTGCGCGACGAGGTCCGCGACGTTTTCTTCGCTTGGCTGGAGAGCAAACGCCCGGATCTCTTACCTCGCTACGAGAAGCTCTATGCGAATGGGCGGGCGAACATGCGCCCGGAGCAACGCAAGCGCGCCACCCGAGCAGTGCGAGGCTGGGGAAGAGGTCGTCGCATGCGGGGGAACCCGCAGCCGCCTCCAATTGCTCCCGTCCAAGACAAGCTGTTCTGAGCAACAGAAGCTGACGATGGGGAGGTGTCGGGGGTGTCCACCCGTGCGCGGCGTCCTGTTTCCGCCCACCAGCTCAACGAGAGAAGTCCACCGCCACAAGCGGAAACCCAGCGCGCGGGTGGACACCCCCGGCGACTCCCCTAAACGCTCACCCTTCGTCGAGCAGGTCGAAGGTGCACTCGCGTGGGTCTTTGTCATCCCTGAAGCGTTTGAACCTGGCCCCATGCCGAATCCGTCCCGACGCGGCATGGTCATAGCCCACTTCGATCACGAGCTCCGGCCGCAGCGCCACCCACTCCAGATCCCGCCCTCCGGTCCAGCGACTCGGCTCAGCCGTCCCGCTGTCACCCGTCTCGAGCGGCGCCAGCATCTCCCGCATCGCCCGTTTCGCCGACATGCTGAAGCCGGAGATGTGGCCGACTGAGCGCAGATCGTCGCCGTCGTAGAGGCCGAGGATGAGCGAGCCGACCGTGCCCTCCTCTTTGCCCGGACGCCAGCCCATGACGACGCAATCGATCTCGCGCTCGCGCTTGACCTTGGCCATCCCTTTGCGCTTGCCGGGGAGGTAGACCGCATCGAGCTGCTTGGCCATCGTTCCCTCGGTCCTGCGTAGCCACTGCTCGGCCTGCTCGGGATCCCCGCTCAGCTTGCTCGTCTCGACCCCGGTTCGCTCCGCCAGGACGTCGAGCCGGTCGCGGCGCTCCCCAAACTGCACCCCAAGCAGAGCCTCGTCGTTCTCCGCCAGCAGGTCGAAGGCGATGTAGTCGGCTGGGATCTCCTTGGACAGCAGGGCGATCCGCGACGCCGCAGGGTGGATTCGTTCCTGCAGGGCGTCGAATTCGAGGTTGCCGTCGGCGTCGCGGATGACCAGCTCGCCGTCGAGCACGTAACGGCCTGGGGCGAAGCTCAGCTCGGGGAAGTAGCGGGTGAGGTCTTTGCCCCCTCGCGACTGGATGTAGGCGCCCTCGCCGTCGACGAAGATAATCGCGCGGAACCCGTCGAGCTTCTGCTCGTAGGCCCACTCCTCTCCTTCGGGCAGCTGTTTGCGGGTCAGCGCCAGCTGCGGCTTGATCGGCGGTTGGAGCGGCAGCGCCACGCCAGACAGTTTGCCGGGTGTCGGACCAACTGCGCCTACGACTGGACGGCGCCCTGCCTACGGGCGCGGCTCTCACGCGGATCGGGAACCGGAACCGCGGCGAGGAGCTTCTTCGTATAGGCATCGGCCGGCCGCTCGCAGACCTGGTCGGCGGGGCCCTGCTCGACGACCCTGCCCTCGTGCATGACCGCGATCCGGTCGGAGACGTGGCGAACGACACCGATGTCGTGGGCGATGAAGACGTAGGTGAGACCGAAGTCGTCCTGCAGGTCGGCGAGCAGATCGAGGATCTGGGCCTGGATCGAGACGTCGAGGGCCGAGACGGGCTCGTCGGCGACGATCAGCTTCGGCCGCAGGGCGAGGGCACGGGCGATGCCGATCCGCTGCCGCTGCCCGCCGGAGAACTCGTGCGGGTAGCGCTGGTAGTGGGCGGGCGGGAGGCCGACCCGCTCGAGCAGCTCCTGAACCTGGCCGCGCAGCTCGGCCCCCGAGGCGCCGCCCTGCAGGCGCAGGGGCTCGCCGACGATCTGGCCGATCCGCTTGCGCGGGTTGAGCGAGGCGTAGGGATCCTGGAAGACCATCTGCATCTCTGCCCGCAGCGGCCGCATCTCGCGGCGCGAGAGGCCGGCGATCTCGCGCCCCTCGAAGCGGACCGAGCCCGAGGTCGGCGCCAGCAACTGCAGCACGGTCCGCGAGAGGGTCGACTTGCCGCTGCCCGACTCGCCGACGAGGCCGAGCGTCTCGCCCCTGGCGACGCTGAAGCTGACGCCGTCCACCGCCCGCACGCGGTCGACCTCGCGCTCGATCAGCAGGCCGCGCCTGAGCGGGAAGTGCTTGACCAGGTCGGTGACCTCGAGCAGGGGGCCCTCCCCGCGGGTGGGGCGCAACGGCGGGGCCTGGTCGAGCCGGACGGCGGCATCGAGCAGCTTGCGCGTGTAGGGGTCCTGCGGCGCGTAGAAGATCTCATCGAGCCCGCCGCGCTCGACGATCCTCCCCTCGTGCATCACGAGGACCCGGTCGGCGACCTCGGCGACGACGCCGAGGTCGTGGGTGATCAGGATCGTCGCCAGGTCGCGTTCGCTGTGCAGGCGCCGCAGCAGCTCGAGGATCTGCGCCTGCACGGTCACGTCGAGCGCGGTCGTCGGCTCGTCGGCGATCAGCACCCGCGGCTCGGCCGACAGCGCCATCGCGATCATCGCCCGTTGTCGCATCCCGCCAGAGAATTCGTGTGGGTAGGCGTCGACCCGCCGGTTCGGATCCGGGATGCCAACCGAATCGAGCAGCTCGACGGCCAGCTCGCGGGCCTCGGCCTTGCCGGTCTGCGGCCGGTGGGCGCGGATCGCCTCGACGATCTGCGCCCCGACGCGGTAGACCGGGTTCAGCGAGGTCATCGGGTCCTGGAAGATCATCGCGATCCCCGCGCCCCGTACCTTGCGCAGCTCCGCTTCGCCGGCGCCGATCAGCTCGTGCCCCTCGAATCGCGCCGAGCCGTCGATGCGCGCGTTGCGCGAGTCGGTGAGGCCGAGGATCGTCTGCGCGGTGACGCTCTTGCCCGAGCCCGACTCGCCGACGATCGCCAGCACCTCGCCGGGGGTGAGCTCGAAGGAGACGCCGCCGACCGCCTCGACCTCGCCCTCTTCGGTGGCGAAGCGGACGCGCAGATCCTCCACGCTGAGCAGCGCCTCGCTCACTTCGCCGAGGCCCCCAGCTTCACCCGCGGGTCGAGATACGCGTAGGCGATGTCGACCAGGGTGTTGAAGAGGACGACGAAGAAGGCGCCGAAGAGGACCACGGTCATCACCGGCGGCAGGTCCTGGTTGAGCAGCGAGTCGTAGGTGTAGAGGCCGATGCCGTCGAGGCTGAAGACCGCTTCGACGAGGATCGCGCCGCCCAGCAGGGCGCCGAAGTCGAGGCCGAAGAGGGTGACTATCGGGACCAGCGAGTTGCGCAGGACGTGGCGGGTCATCACCTGGCGCTCGCCCAGCCCCTTGGCCCGGGCCGTGCGCACGTAGTCCTCGTCCATCGCGTCGAGCATGTTGGAGCGCAGCACCCTGCTGTAGAGGCCGATGTAGACGACGGCCAGGGTCACCCAGGGCAGGAAGAGGTGGTTCGCCCACTCGAACGGGTCTTCGGCGAGGGGGACGTAGGTGCCCGAGGGGAAGAGTTCGATCTTGTAGGTGAGGTAGTTGAGGAAGATCGCCGCCAGCCAGAAGACCGGCATCGAGATGCCGGTGACGGCGACGATCGTCAAGGCCCGGTCGAGCAGCCCCCCGGCCCGCACCGCCGAGAGGTAGCCGAAGAGGATGCCGAAGAACATCCAGATCACCGCGGCGCCGATGCAGAGCGAGAAGGTCGCCGGGAGCCCTTCGGCGATCCGTTCGACGACATTTTCCCGCCCTTCGTAGGAGATCACGTCGCCGCTGAAGATCTTCCCCATCATCGTCAGGTACTGCTGCGGCAGCGGCTCGTCGAAGCCCCATTCCTCGGTGATGCTGTCGATCAGCGCCGGCGAGGGGTTCTTTCCCGCCATGCTTCGTGCCGGGTCGGAGCTGGGGATCACGTTGAAGATCAGGAAGACGATCACCGAGGCGGCGAAGAGGACGGCGACCATGCCGGCGAGGCGCCTGATGATGAAACGGGCCATCTAGACCGCCGTCCCCTCTGGCTCCGGGATGCCCGCGTGCGCCTCGAGCCGCAGCTTCGATTTCGGGTCGAGGGCATCGCGCAGGCCGTCGCCGAGGACGTTGATCGCGAGCACGGTCAGCAGGATCATCGTGCCGGGGATCACGGTCAGCAGCGGCGCCGTGCTGATCAGCTCGAAGCCGCCGCCGATCATCGTCCCCCAGGAGGTGTTGGGCGCCTGCACGCCGACTCCGAGGAAGGAGAGGGTCGACTCGAGCAGCATGCTGTTGGCGACGCCGAGGGTGAAGAAGACGATCAGGGTCGAGAGCAGGTTCGGCAGCAGCTCGCTGAACATCACCCGCAGCGGGCCGGCGCCCTGCGAGACCGCGGCCTCGACGAACTCCCGCTCGCGCAGCGAGAGCACCGCACCGCGGATCGGTCGCGCCATATAGGGGGTGTATACGAAGGCGATGATCAGGATCGGGATCCAGATCGAGCTGCCGGCGAGGTCGAGTGGGCCGATATGCAGGCCGCCGACCGCCAGCGAGAGCCCGAGCGCGATTGCCAGCAGGGTCACCGGGAAGGCCCAGACGACGTCCAGCGTGCGCGAGATCGCCGCGTCAGCCCAGCCGCGGTAGTACCCGGCGAGGAGCCCGAGGACCGTCGCCAGCAGCGTCGCGATCAGGGTCGAGACGATGCCGACGAAGATCGAGACCCGGCCGCCGTACATCAGCCGCACCATCTCGTCGCGGCCGAGCCGGCCGTCGGCGCCGAGGAAGAACTCGCCGCCGGCGCCGAAGAAGAGCGGCTCGATCGGCTTGCCTTCGAGGTTGACGACTTCGCGCGCCTCGCCGTCCACCTCGACCTTCTCGGTCGTGTGGGTCGCGTTCGGGCCGGTGTGCGCGACGTGGTCGGCCCATAGCGGGGCGGCGAGGACGAAGACGACGATCGCGACGAAGAGGGCGCCGAAGGCGAGGGCGACCCGGTTGCGCCGCAGCCGCCGGTAAGCCAGATACCAGGGGCTGCGGCCCTCCACTTACTTGAGCTGGAAGCTGGTCAGGTCCTGGCCCATGGTCGGGTTGAAGATCACCTCGTCGAGATCGATCGCGCTGGAGACGAAGGTCGAGAGGGTGTTGGTGCCGTAGGGAACCCACGGAGCCTGCTCCATGTATTGCCGGTCGAGCGCCCTGTATTCGTCTTCCTGCTCGGGCCCGAGCTGTTCTTCGCTGAGCTTGGCGATCTTCGCGTTCAGCTTCGGGTCGTCCATGTTGGCGAAGTTGGTGTTGAAGGTGGGGGCGATGCTTTCGCCCGAGAGCAGGGGCTGGAAGAAGCCGTTGGGGTTGGGGTAGTCGGGGATCCACGCGGTCCAGCCGGCGTCCAGGTCCGGCGTCGCCGCGTTGCCGATGACCGTGTAGTAGTTGTCGGCGTTGATCGTTTTCAGCTTTGCGTCGAAGCCGAGTTTGTCGAGCACGTCGTTGAAGTAGGCGCCGGCTTCGTCGTTGGGGCTTTCGTTGATGGCCCAGAGGGTGATCTCGCGGTCTGACGGGTTGGCTTCCTCGAACAGCGCTTCGGCCTTGGCCATGTCGTACGGGTAGAGGTCGAACGCTTCGTGGCCCGGCATGCCCTCGGGCAGGATCTGGTGGCTCGCCGAGAGCGACCCAGCGTAGATCCGTTCCATCGCCGCGCTGTCGACCGCGTAGTTGACTGCCTGGCGAACCTTGGGGTCGTCGAAGGGCGGTTTCTGGGTGTTCATCCAGAAGAAGTAGAGGTTGATCGGCTGCTCGACCCGGAACTGGGTGTCCTCGTATTTGTCCTTGACTTTGTTGAAGAGATCGGCGGGCACGATCGTCTGCATCCAGTCCGTCTTGTCCCGTTCGATTTCGTTGACCTGCGTGGCGCCGTTGCGCACGATCGAGATCTCGATCTTGTCGACGTGACCGTCGGGAAGGTCGGGCATCGCCTTGCCGTTGGCCTTCGCCCACTGCGGGTTGCGCTCGTAGGACCAGCCTCGGCCCGGCTCCGACTCGACGATCTCGTACGGGCCGGTCGCCGGGATCGGGCTGGTGGTCATGTTTTTCGCCGGGGTGCCAGGCGGGACGAGCGCGACGAAGAGCATCGCCAGCTCGTTGGTGAAGGTGCCGCGTGGGCTGGTCAGCTCGATCGTGATCTCGCCGGTTTTGTCGTCGGTCTCGATCCCGGGGATGCCGCCGGTCTTGGTTTTGGCAAACTCTTCCGCGCCGACGATGCCTTCGTAGAAGGGCGAGCCCGGCGAGCTGATCTTGAACAGGCGTTCGACCGTGCCGGCGAAGTCGGAGGCCTTGACGGGAGTGCCGTCGGAGTACTTGAGGTCAGAGCGCAGCGTCAGCGTGTAGGTCTTCTTGTCGGCGCTGATCTCGGGCAGGCTCTCGGCAAGCGCGGGCACGACTTCAGCGCCCTCGGCGCCGTCCGCGTGCTTGTAGGTCAGCAGCGGCAGGTACGTGTTGTACATCGCCAGCCAGCCTTCCTGGCTGTAGGAGAGCGCCGGGTCGAGGTAGTCGGGGAAGGAGGCGTAGCTGCCGGTCAGCGTGCCACCGTCCTTGGCGCTCGAGCCACCGCCGCATGAGGAGAGGCAGAGGGCCACCGACACCAGTCCAAGAACAGCCAGCGCTGCGTGCAGCTTCCTCACGTCACGACCTCCGATTTAGACTGGGCAGGGCCTCTGCGGGAATTAACTCCACCATAATCTCGTCGGCGGCGTCAACGGTCCCTGGACGTTCTTTTCCCTGTTCCAGAGGCCAATTCCTGCCTAGGACCAGAGCCGAGACCACGGCGATGATCAACACACCCACCCCTGCAACCGCGTAGGCGGCTCGCGGGGTCCACTGGGATGCGATCAGCCCGCCGAGCAGAAAGCCGACACCGGGGGTCGCCGAGGCGCACGATTCGAGCGTGCCGAGCACGCGTGCCTGCATCCCGGGTGAGGTCAGCTCCTGCACGGCGCTGACCATCGCCACCCACTGGATGCCGTTGCCGGCGCCGCCGACGACCGCGGCCGCACAGGCGACCGCGAGAGTCTGTGCGGCTGCCTGCCCGAGGTAGCCGGCGCCGATCGCCAAGGTGCTGAAGAAGAGGAGGTGGGGCAGTGGGGCGCGCCGCATCGTGGCGAAGACGACGCTGCCCAGGATCATGCCGACGCCCCAGCCTCCGAACAGCAGCCCGTAGCCGATGTCGCCCACCCCCAGCGACTCCTTGGCGTAGATGACCACGACGGGCACGACGGCCGAGAAGAAGATCAATGCGCCGGACTCCGCGACGATCAGTCTCCGCAGCGTCGGCTTGCGGCGGATGTAGCCGAGGCCGGCGCGCACCTGCTCGCGCAGGGTTCCCTCCTCCGGCTCCGCGTGGGGCAACGGCCTCGCCGTGAGCACGATGCAGGCGATCAGGTAGAAGGACACCGCGTTGAACAGCAGCGCCGATTGGACGCCGAAGGCCGCGACGACGACGCCGGCCAGCGCCGGACCGACCGCGGCGCCGCCGGTGAAGGCGACGTTGAGGACGGCGTTGCCGGCTCGTAGCTCGCCGTGCGGCTCGAGCATCGCCGCGGTCGTTGCCCGGGTCAGGGTCTTCCCGGTCAGGGCGAGGGCCCCGTCGAGGGCAGAGACGGCGACTATCGCCGGCAGGGAGAAGTTTCCGGCAAGTAATGCCAGGGCGCCGAAGGCCGCTGCCTCGACGGCGTAGATCGCCGGCAGCGCGAAGCGCGGCGGCGGCCGCTCCAGGCGGGCGACGAAGAACGGGGTCAGCAGCGCCGGCAGAAAGCCGGTTCCCAGGAAGAGCACGGTGGTCGCCAGGGCGCTGTCGGTGAGTTCGAAGACGAGCACCGAGAGGGCAACGATTCCGAGCCAGTCGCCCATCTCGTTGACCGCGTAGGAGATCGCGAGACGCCGGAAGGGGCGGCGTCGCAATGGGTCTCTGAGGCGTGGATTACCCATTTCTCACTACATGTCCTACAACGTTTATGCACAACTTTCCGTGCAGATGCACAAGTTTTCCGCAGGTTGTGCTACAAAGTTGCCAGCAGATCAAGAGATTCCTCGCGGCAACTTGTGCGGGGGCGAGCTATCCGGGCTTCGACGAAGGGATTTGGACATGGTCTTCAAAAGGTAAGAACTTCAGCGAGCGGCACCACAGCGGTGCTGCACCAGTTTTGTAAAGGGCGCCAGTAGGCGCCCTTTGCCTTTTTCGGCTTAGCAAGACGCCGACCTGCCGCAATTTGCGGGAATTGCAAGGTATTGGCCAGGTGATCCATGTCGCTTGCCCGCCGCATGCCAAACGTCTAACTTGATATCGCAGGTTGCGGTCGTCGCGGGCTTTGGCTACCAGTCGCAGGAATCGCTCCTCGCGTGCGAAACCTCATGGAGGCCGAGCCGGTACACGATGGTAGACCCAGGCGCGATCCATGCAGAAAGAGCGACCCACCAGGTTGAGCACCGGGATCCTGGCGATTGCCTTCGCCGGGATTGTCGCTGCGGCCGTCTGGGAGGCGCCGAAAGCCAATTGGGATTGGGAGCTCTTCGCGACGCTGCTGGCGTTCTCGGCTTTCAGCGACCTGATGTCGATCGAAACCGAATCGCGCCTCAAGATCTCCGCCAACTTCCTCGCGCTCGTCACCGCCATCGTCTTCCTGGGCGGGACGCCGGCGGCGTTGATCGGGATCATCTCGATCCTAATCGGGTGGATCCGCTTTCGCGAAGGCTTCAACGACCTGCTCGTCAACGCGGTCACCTTCATGACTTTCCCGCTGGTGGTCGGGGTCGGCTTCCAGGAGCTGCTCGACGCGACCCAGACCACGACGGCCGATCTCGCCTTCTACGTCTTCGTCTTCGGCGCCTTCAGCTGCGGGATCCTGATGAATTTCGTGATGATCGGCGCCTACACCAGCTACGTCGACCGGACCCCCTTCATCCCCAAGATCCGCACGGTGATGATCCCGCTGCTCCCCTCGGAGCTCGCGGCGGCGCTGATGGCTATCGGCGTCGCCTTCATCTACACCCAGATCGGTCTCGCCGGGGTCGCGTTCTTCGGCATCGTCCTTGTCACCTTCCAGTACCTGCTCGGGGCCCTGATCAAGTCTCAGGAACGCGCCCGCGAGCTCGAGGTGCGGACCAACCAGCTGGCCACCTTTCAGGTCGGGATGTTGAGCGCGCTGCTGCGCACGCTCGACCTGCGGGACCAGATGACGGCTCGCCACAGCGCCGCCGTCGCCCGCTACTCGCGGGCGATCGCCCAGCGGGCGGGTTTCTCCAAACGCGAGGAGGAGCTGGTCCACATCGCCGCGCTGCTGCACGACATCGGCAAGTTCATTCTCCCCGACAGGATCCTGAAGGCGAACGTGCCGCTGACCGACGAAGACTGGATGTTGATTCGACGGCACCCGCAGCAGGGTGCCCGCGTCGTCTCCTCGCTCGACGGTTACGGCCCGGTGGCCGACATCATCCTCGCCCACCACGAGCGGATCGACGGCAAAGGCTATCCGCGCGGACTCGAAGGCGACGACATCCCCGAGCTGGCGCGGATCATCTCGGTCGCCGACACCTATGACGTGATGACCGCGCGCGACTCCTACCGCACCCCGACCTCGAGCTACGAGGCGATCCAGGAGCTGCGGCGCGTCGCCGGCAAACAGCTCGACGCCCGCTTCGTCGAGGTCTTCATCGAGCTGCTCGAGGGCGAGGACGTCTCCTTCCGCCACGGCGAGGAGGCCGACTTCGAGCGCGAGCTGTCGCTGGAAGCGCGGATCGCCGAGACCGCCAGCCCGGGCGCCGACTCTGGGCGTTTCCAGGTCTCCAGCGTCAGCGCCGGCTGAGCGACGGCCAGGGCGATACGGTTGCCGCCCATGCGTGCGGTTACCTTCCAGGCGCCCGGCGAGGTGCGGATCGAGGAGAAGCCCGAGCCCGAGCTCATCGCGGGTGACGATGTGCTGGTGCGGGTTGAGGCGAGCGGGATCTGTGGCTCCGATCTGCACATCTTCCACGGGCGGGTCCCGGTCGAGCCCGGCTTCACGATCGGCCACGAGTTCGTCGGCACGGTGCTTGCGGCCGGCACCGACGTCGAGCGCGTCGCCGTCGGCGGCCGCGTGCTCGGCTGCTTCCACACCGCCTGTGCCACCTGCGCCGCCTGCCTGCGCAGCGATTATCACCGCTGCGAGCAGGGTCGAACCTTTGGTCACGGCTCCCACCTCGGGGACCTGCAGGGCGCCCAGGCCGAGCAGTTGCTGGTCCCGCGCGCCAACCTGACCCTGCGCAAGGTGCCGGAGGGGATGTCGGACGAGGTGGCGCTGTTCGCCGGCGACGTGATGGGCACCGGTTACCACGCTGTTGCCCACGCCGGCATGCAGGCCGGCGACACGGTTGCCGTCCTCGGCCTCGGCCCGGTCGGGCTCTGTGCGGTTCAGGCGGCACTGGCGGCGGGGGCGAGCCAGGTCTTCGCGGTCGACTCGGTCGAGGCGCGCCTGGAGATGGCGAAGCGCTTCGGCGCGGTGCCACTCCACCTCACCGAGGACGAGCCGAAGCGCGCCGTGCGCGCCGCGACCGGCGGGGCCGGCGTTGACGTGGTGGTCGACGCGGTCGGCGATCCGGGGCCGCTGGCAATGGCCGTCAGCCTCGCCCGTGGCGCCGGCACCGTGTCCGGCATCGGCGCTTACGCCGGCAAGGGGGAGGTTCCCCTGGGGCTCGCCTGGCTCAAGGGTCTGACCCTACGGCTGGGGCTCGCCAACGTGATCGCCCATGTCGACCGCGTCCTCGGCCTGATCGAGGCCGGCAAGCTCGACCCCTCGCCGCTCGTCACCCACCGGATGCAGCTCGACCAGGCGGCGGAGGCCTACGAGCTCTACGACAACCGCGAGGCGCTGAAGATCGTCTTAACGCCTTGACGTTTGAGAAATCAGGCGTTTCTCTCTACATTGGGACAGGTGGGGTTGAGGCGCCCTGCTTTTGCAGTGGCAATCGTCGTCCTGGGCGCGCTGCTCTTCAGCAGCGGCGCCCAGGCGTGCTCTTGCATCGAGCGGACCCCGCGGGAAGCGCTGCGCGAAGCGGACGCGGCGATCGTCGGTCGCCTCGTGGGGGTCGTTCAGGCAAATTCCTATAGCGCCGAATACCACTACCTGGTGCGCCGTATCTACAAGGGCGGCAAGGGAGTCCGGGCGGGGGAGACGGTCACGGTGCGCAGCGGGGTGGACGGCGCCAGCTGCGGGTTTCCGGTCGACGAAGAGCGTTGGTACGGCCTGTTTCTCTACCGCAGCGGGAATCGCTGGACTGGCGGTCTCTGCGGGATCGTCGCGCCGCGACAACTCTCCGCGGCGGCTTCTGGATTGCGTAAGGGCGTCGATGGCGGAAAAGGGGGAGCGGCCGCCAATCCTGGCTGTACTAGTTGACTAACACACTTGGCAGGTCTACTGTGTCCTTTGATGGCACAGCCAGCAGCGCGTGAACCGAACCCGTTCTCGATCGATTCCAGCGACGAGCTCCCGGTCGGCCTGCAGCTCACCTGGCGCCTACGGGCGTTGATCGCCACCGGCCGCCTCGTGTCCGGGGAGCGGCTGCCCAGCTTCCGCCAACTCTCGGAGTGGGCGGGGGTGAACATCAATACCGTGCGTGCCGTCTACGCCGGCCTTGAGCAGGAGCGCCTCGTCGTCAGCCGACAGGGGCAAGGCACTTTCGTCGCCGAGGGAATCGAGGCGGCGTCACAGTTGGAGGAGATCGCAACTGACGCCCTGCGCCGCGCCCGCGAGGCCGGCCTCAGTCCGCGCGAGCTGGCGATCGTCGCGTCCGCCTGCGCCAGCATGCCCGGCGCTCTCGACGATCCTCCACCGAGGCCGCCGGCCGAGCTGCCCGACCTGGCCGAGGAGAGCGAGGTCATCGAGGTGCGCAAGGAGCTGCGGCGCCAGATCGCCCGGCTCGAGGCCGAGCTCGCCGCCTACCCGCGCGACCTGCCCCGCGACCTGCCGACGGCACCGCGGCGGGCCAGCGCCCACGTCGCCGGGGTTGAGGAGCTGGAGCAGACGCGGGACACGCTGATCGCCCAGCTCTCCGCGGCGCAGCAGGCGGCCGAGCAGCGGGCGCGGCAGGCTGGGCGCGAAAGGGCGCAGGGCGCCAGTCCCCTCGAGCAGGCGATGAGCTGGTGGCGGCACAAGCTGTAGCGCGGGCGTTCCTGCCCGCCAAGTCGTTCTTCGAGCAGGTCGGGGAGATGATGATCCTCACCGCGAAGACGTTGCTCTCCGCGATCAGGCCCCCCTATCCGTACGGCGAGGAGCTGGTCGGCCAGTTCATCTTCGTGCTCAAGCTCTCCTGGTTCCCGATGACGATCTCGACCTTCGCCCTCTGCTTCGGCGCACCGGGGCTCCAAGCGGCCGGCATCCTCGACCTCTTCGGCACGCTTGACCGCCTCGGTGGTTTCTTCGTCGTCACCGCGGTCCGCTTCATCGGCCCGATCGTCACCGCCGCGGTAGTCGCCGGCGTCGCCGGCACCGCGATCACCGCCGACCTCGGTGCCCGCAAGATCCGCGAGGAGCTCGACGCCCTGCAGGTGCTCGGCGTCGACCCGATCAAGAACCTGGTGGTGCCCCGCTTCCTGGCGCTGATGATCATCACCGGCCTGCTCGACGTCTTCGCGATCGTCTTCGGCCTCACCGCCGGCATGGCTGCCTCGCTGCTCTACGGCGAGCCGCTCGGCGGCTTCTTCGCGACGCTCTTCACCAACGCCCTGATCGCCGATCTCTGGGGCTCGGTGCTGATGTGCACTCTGTTTGGCGGCATCATTGCCGTCGTCTGCTGCTACAAGGGGATGACCGCCTCCGGCGGCCCGGCCGGCGTCGGGCGAGCGGTCAACCAGGCGGTGGTGATCGCCTTCCTTGCCGTCTTCTTCTTCCTCTACATGTTCACCGCCTACCTGCTCGCCTCCAATCCCGAACTGCAGTCGATCCGGTGAAGGCGAGCGTCCGTTGACCGGCTGGCTCGACGTTCCCCGGGGCTGGATCGACGCCTTTGGCGACATCGCCCGCTTCGGCTCCCGGGTTGCCGGCCTCGTCTACTCGGGCCGCGTCTTCCAGTTCTTCGGCGAGAGTCTGCGCCAGGCGGGGATCCTGGTCCTCGGCTCGGCGCTGATCATCTGGGCCTTCGTCTTCATCCTCGGCCTCAACTGCGGGGTGATCGGCGCCTACTTCAGCCGCTCGATCGGCGCCCCGTCCAACGCCGGCATCTTCTCCGCCTACTGCGACCTGCGCGAGGGGATCCCATACGCGTTCGGCTACATCCTCTCGGCCAAGGTCGGCACGGGGATCGTCGCCGAGCTGGGAGCGATGCGGATCTCCGACGAGATCGACGCGCTCGAGGTGATGGGCATCCCGCCGGTCACCTTCCTCGCCGCCACGCGCCTGCTCGGCGCCTGGATCGCCCTTCCCTTCCTCTTCCTGGTTGGAGTGGGAGTGGCCTACTTCTCCAGCTATATAGCGGTGGTCGAGCAGGTCGGCGACGTCTCCTCGGGCGGCTACCTGCTGATCTTCTGGACCTACCAGGACTACATCGACGTGCTCTTCAGCCTGGCCAAGGGCATGGTGATGGCGACGATCATCGTGCTCGTCGGTTGCTACTACGGCTACACCGCGTCGGGCGGGCCGGTGGGGGTGGGGACGGCAACCGCCAAATCGATGGTCGTCAACATCATCATGGTCCACATCATCGGCATGCTCGGCACGCTGATCTTCTACGGGTCCAACCCGCGGGCACCGATCGGCGGCTGAGCGTTTAGCGCGTCGCCGCTGCGGCCGGTGCCTTGGCCGGTTTGCGATGGCGGCGGAACATCTCTTTGACCCATTTGATCCCGCGACGCTCGAGCAGCGGCCGGCGGAAGGCCTCGAAGCCCTTGGCGCCGTCCTGGTCGGTCGGCATCGGACCCTCCTCGGGCTGGGCCAGCGGGTAGAAGAGCGAGGCGGCGGTGAGGTCGGCGACGCTGAATTGCTCGCCGACCAAGTACTCGCTGTCGCCGAGCTCGGCCTCGAGCCGGTCGAGAGCGGTGAGGACCTTCGCGCGCGCCCGCTCGGCCCTCTCGGCGTCGCCGGCGCGGAATCGAAGCGCGGTGAAGGCGCGAGCGTAGGCGGCGGTCAGCCCCGGGGGGAGCTTGGCCAGCGCTCCCGGCGCGGTGCTCTTCATCAGCGCTTCGAAGCTCTCGCGATCCTTGCCGAACTCGTGCCAGGCGAAGAGGCGGACGGCGGGCCCCAGATCCTCATCGAAGTAGTCCTCGAGTGCGAGCGCCTGGCGCCGCTCGGTGGCGTCGATGGGATAGAGGCGAGGCTCGGGGTACAGCTCCTCCAGCGCGGCGATGATCGCGGTCGAGTCGGCGATCCGCTGACCGTCGATGCTGAGGATGGGGAAGGTGTACCCCGCGCCGCGGGTCAGCCAGAGGGCGGCGATCATGTGGGCGCCGGGGGGCGGCGAGTGGCGGCGGTGCTCGACGCCCTTCCAGGCCAGCGCCCAGCGTGCCTTCTCGCTGTAGTGGGAAACGTCGATCTGCCAGAGGGTGGGCTGGGCGTCACTCATAGTTTGAGCACTCCGCTTTGTGGCAGCATAGGGTCAGATGGCGCCATTAAACGATTCCGAGATCGAGGCGAGGCTAGCGGAGCATCCCGGCTGGGAGCGGAGCGGCTCGGCGATCCGCAAGCAGTTCAAGCGAAGCGATTTTGTCGGCTCGGTCAACTTCGTCCAGAGCCTGGTCGAGCCGGCGGAGGCGATGAACCACCATCCCGACCTGGAGATCTCCTGGGACACGGTCACGGTCTCGCTCTCGACCCACTCCGATGGCGGCGTCACCGCCGCCGACTTCGAGCTGGCCACCAAGATCGACGCTCTGGCCTGAGCGGCTGTCGCTACGGTGGCCCGGTGGCTGACGAGCTGAGAATCGACGAGCGCCTGGCGATCCCGCTGGCGGAGATCGAGCTGCGTGCCAGCCGGTCCTCGGGGCCGGGCGGGCAGCACGCAAACGTCACCGACTCGCGCGTGGAAGCCGTCTTCGAGGTGGAGCCCTCGAGTGCGCTTGACGACTCGCAGCGGCGCTTGCTGATGGCGAAATGGGGACCGCTGGTGACCGCGGTCGCCCAGGACGCGCGGGGCCAGGCGCGGAACCGCGAGCTGGCGCTGGAGCGGCTGGCGGCGAAGATCGCGGCGGGACTGGTCGTGCCGCGGCGGCGGCGCGTGACCAAGCCCAGCCGTGCGGCCCGGCAGCGCCGGCTCGAAGGCAAGCGCCGGGCCGGCGAGCGCAAGCGCGCACGGCGGCGGCCGGCGGCGGACGACTGAACCATCGCGTGGTTCCTTAGTCACCATATGCGTGATTAAGGAACCACGCGATGGGCGTGGAAGACTCGACAGGCGATGGCAAAGCGCAAGCGGCGACGATCACGCGAGAAGGCCCCGACGGTCGATTACAGCGACGCGGAGGGCAACGTCCTGACCCTGCGGCAGTCGCTCAGCGCCGGCACGATCGCCAAGCTCGGCGAGGGCCCGGCGACCGCGGCGACGACGCAGGAGGATGCCTGGCGGCGGCGCTCGGAGCTGCTCTTCGAGCGCCTCGCCGTGCGCTGGGAGATTGCCGGTCTACCCCTTATCGATCAGAGGATGCTGCTCGGGCGCCTGCGGATGGCGGACGCCGAGACCCAGGAGTGGGTGCGCCGCACGATCGCCGCGCACCTGGATCGGTTCATCCCCGAGCTGGCCGGGTAGAGTTGTTGACGATGCTCGGCAACGCCAAAGCAACCAGTGGCTTCGCGGTCCCCGATACGGACGAGGCGAAGCGCTTCTACGGCGAGACCCTTGGCGTGAACGTCGCCGTGCTGGACGAGGAGAACGGCGTCATGGCCCTGAAACTCACTGGTGGCGATGTGTTCTTCTACCGCAAACCGGACTTCGCCCCCGCCACCTACACGATCCTCAACTTCGAGGTCGACGACATCGACGCCGCAGTCGACGGGCTCTCCTCGCGCGGCGTCAGCTTCGAGCGCTACGAGGGCTTCGAGCAGGACGAGAAGGGCATAGCCCGCGGCCCCGGCCCTGCGATCGCCTGGTTCAAGGACCCCGCCGGCAACATCCTCTCGGTCCTGCAGCAGCCGCGTGCAGACTGACCTCTCCGAGCTCGAGTCGCACCTATGGGACGCGGCGGATGACCTGCGTGCCAACAGCGGCCTGAAGGCGTCTGAGTACGCCTCTCCGGTTCTCGGGCTGATCTTCCTCAGGTTCGCCGATGCCCGCTTCGAGGCGGCGCGGGGGCGAATCGAGGCGAAGGCCTCCGCTCGCCGTGAGATCGGCCCCTCCGACTACCACGCGGAGGGGCTGATCTACCTCGCCCCCCAGGCCCGCTACGGGGCCCTGCTCGAGCTTCCCGAGGGTTCGGATCTCGGTAAGGCCGTCAATGAGGCGATGCGCATGGTCGAGGAGCACAACGCTGAGCTACGTGGAGTACTGCCGCGCTCTTATACGGCGATTCCCAGCGAAACCATCGGCTCGCTCCTGCGCTACATCAACAGCTACACGAAGGATCTCGAAGGCGACGCTTTCGGGCTGATCTACGAGTACTTCCTCGCCAAGTTCGCGCTTGCCGAGGGGCAGGGTGCGGGGGAGTACTTCACGCCGATGTCGATCGTCCGCTTGATCGTGGAGATCATCGAGCCATTCCACGGCCGGATCTTCGACCCCGCCTGTGGCTCGGGCGGCATGTTCGTGCATTCGGCGCACTTCGTCGAACGTCACCGTGAGTCGCCGGGGGCGGAGCTGTCGGTCTTCGGGCAGGAGAAGACCGGTGACACGGTCAAGCTGGCGAAGATGAACCTCGCCGTTCACGGCCTCTCGGGGGAGATTCGCGAGGCCAACAGCTACTACCAGGATCCGTTCGACAGCCACGAGCACTTCGACTTCGTCATGGCGAATCCACCCTTCAACGTCGACAAGATCGACAAGACGAAGCTGATCGACGATCCACGGCTCCCCGACCTGCCGAAGGCCGACAACGGCAACTTCATCTGGATCCAGCTCTTCGCGAACTCGCTGAACGAGACCGGCAGGGCAGGGTTCGTCATGGCGAACTCGGCCTCCGACGCCCGTCACAGCGAGGCGGAGATCCGCCGCAAGCTGATCGAGGAAAAGCTGGTCGACGTGATCGTCGCGGTCGGCACCAACTTCTTCTATACCGTCACCCTGCCGGTCACCTTGTGGTTCCTGGATCGGGGGAAGCGCAACACGGCACGCGCCGATCAGGTGCTTTTCCTCGATGCTCGCGAGGTCTACCGCGAGGTCGACCGAGCGCATAGGGACTTCACGGAGGAGCAGCTGGAGTTCCTCGCTGGCGTCGTGCGCCTCTACCGCGGTGAGGACCTGGAGCTTGCCGACGGCGAGAACGCGCTGCTGGCCGAGCGCTTCCCCGACGGCTCCTACGTTGACGTGACGGGACTTTGCAAGGTGGTCAGCCTCGAGGAGATCGAGGCGCAGGCCTGGAGCTTGAACCCGGGGCGCTACGTCGGAACCGAGGTGGAAGAGCTCGACGACGAGGTGTTCGAAGAGAAGCTGGCGACGACCTACGCCGAGCTGCGAGCTCTCGGCGTGAAGGCGGGCGAGCTGGAAGCCGGCGTGGAGCAGGTTCTTGATGATTTGCTAACTGGCTGATCAGCGGTGGTCGATTTCCCGCACGATGTAACTCTGGGTGAGCTCGTCGATGACGGGTTTGTGACCGTTCAGACGGGCCCATTTGGCACGCAGCTAAAGGCCTCGGAATACAGCGACACGGGCGTTCCCATCCTGAATGTTCGCAATCTCGGATACGGAGGGCTCAGAGAGGCTCAGTTAGAGCGAGTGCCCAGGGGTGTGGTCGTGCGACTCTCTGGTCACATCCTCGAGGAGGGCGACATCGTGTTGGGCCGCAAGGGCGCCGTGGATCGCCACGTCTTGATAACGGCCGAGCAAGTTGGGTGGATGCAGGGCTCTGATTGCATCCGGCTTAGGTTCAGCCCCAACAGCCCAGTCGATCCTGCATTTCTCTCGAAGCTATTCATGACCGAGGGGCACAAAAAATGGATGGAGGCCCAATGCTCGCATGGAGCGACGATGACGTCACTCAATCAGGACATAATCCGTCGGATCGAGGTTCGCTTTCCGGATGAGCGTCAACAACACCGTATAACCGCAGTCCTATCTGCCTTTGACGGGCTGATCGAGATCAACCAGCGGCGGATCGAGCTGTTGGAGGAGCTCGCCCGGGCTCTCTTCCGGGAGTGGTTCGTACGCTTCCGGATTCCCGGTAGCGAGCCTGGGGAGGTTGCAGAGTCCGAGTTGGGGCAGATCCCGAATGGCTGGTCGGTGGCGCCCCTGAGTGAGTTTGCCGAACTCGCCACGGAGGGCGTCGACCCGACTTCGGTGGGTGCGGACGACCGCTATGTGGGCCTGGGGCACCTGCCCCGCCGCCACACCACGTTGCGGGAATGGGGGGCGGCCGACTCTGTCACGAGCCGGAAGCTGCGGTTCGAGCGGGGTGACACTCTCTTCGGGAAGATCCGACCTTACTTTCACAAGGTCGTATGGGCGCCCTTCGGCGGGTTGGCGTCCTCAGACACGATCATCCTCAGGCCACGACCCGAGCGTTCGTTGACCGCGTTTGTCAATACCGTGGCGTCCAGCGATCACCTCGTTGCCCAGGCGGTTGCCACCTCCAACGGAACCAAAATGCCCCGAGCCGATTCGAAGGCGTTGCTGTCCTATCTGGTCGCCGTGCCCGATGACCGGGCCCTGCTCGAGTTCGAGCACACTGTGCGCCGGTGGGTTGAATGGAGTGCGGAGCTGGTGCAGCAGAACCACACCCTCCTCGCTACCCGGGACCTGCTGTTGCCCCGCCTGGTGACTGGTCGGATCGACATCTCCGACCTCGACCTCGGCGCCCTCGCCCCGGCGGAGCAAGGGTGACGCCTCGGGATTACTCCGAGGATGGGCTGGTAGAGCAACCGACGCTGGCGCTGCTCGAATCGCTCGGCTATGAGATCGTCAACGGGCTCGAGGAGACCCTTGGTCCCGCCGGTTTGGGGCGGGACGCTCAGTCGGAGGTCATCCTGCGCCACCGGCTGGCGCCCAAGCTCGCCGAGCTGAACCCCGAGCTGTCCAAGGATGCGATCGACGCCGCGGTCGAGCAGTTGCTGCTCGACCGATCGACCCTCGATCCGACCCGCGCCAACAGGGCGGTGCACCGGCTCCTGCGTGAAGGCGTGAAGGTCACGCTTGCCGACGAGCGCGGGGACAGGACGACTGAGACGGTGCGAGTCGTCGACTGGGCGGTTCCGGCCAACAACGATTTCCTCGCCGTCAACCAGCTCTGGGTCGTCGGCCCGCTGCACACCAGGCGCTGCGACATCGTCTGCTTCGTCAATGGCATCCCGCTCGTCTTGATGGAGCTGAAGGCATCACACAAGACGGTCGAGCAGGCCTACGACAACAACCTGCGCGACTACCGCGACACGATCCCCCAGCTGTTCGCTCCCAACGCGCTGGTTGTCCTGTCCACCGGCTCGGAGACCAGGGTGGGGGCAACCTTTGCGCCCTGGGAGCGGTTCGGCGAGTGGAAGCGGATCGACGACGAGTCCGAGCCCGGCATCGTCTCCCTCGACACCGCCGTGCGCGGACTTTGCGAGCCGACTCGATTGCTCGACGTGGTCGAGAACTTCGTCGCCTACCTCGAGCGGCCGGGGGGCCTGGTCAAGGTACTCGCGCAAAACCATCAGGTGCTCGGCGTCAACGCGACCATGCGGGCCCTCGCGGACCCAGCCACTCGAGACGGCCGGCTGGGAGTTTTCTGGCACACGCAGGGCTCGGGCAAGAGCCTCTCGATGCTCTTCTTCACCCAGAAGGTGCTGCGGCGCGAGCCGGGCAACTGGACCTTCGTCATGGTCACGGATCGCGCAGAGCTCGACGATCAGCTCTACGGGGAGTTCAAGGACGCGGGGGTGGTCGAGGGGCATGTACAGGCGGGCTCCTCGGCGCACCTGCGGCGGCTGCTCGGCGAGGACCACCGCTACGTGTTCACCCTGATCCACAAATTCCGCCCCGAGAAGGGCGAGGAGATGCCGGTCTGCTCGGATCGCGACGACGTCATCGTGATCACCGACGAGGCGCACCGTAGCCAGTACGCGACGCTCGCCCTGAACATGCGCCGGGCGCTGCCCCGCGCGGGATTCCTCGGCTTCACCGGCACTCCCCTGATCCAGGGAGACGAGCAGCGCACCCGCGAGGTCTTCGGTGACTACGTCTCCACCTACAACTTCCGCGATTCGATCGAAGACGGGGCGACGGTGCCGCTCTTCTACGAGAACAGGATCCCGGAGCTGCAGATCATCAACGAGAGCTTCGACGAGGAGCTGACCGCGATCCTCGAACAGGCGGAGCTCGATGAGTCCCAGGAGCGCGCCCTCTCCCGTCGCTTTGCAACCGAGTACCAGCTGATCACTCGACCGGAGCGGCTGCGGCAGATCGCCGCCGACCTCGTCCGCCACTTCGTCGGCCGCGGGTTCCTCGGGAAGGCGATGTTCGTGTCGATCGACAAGGCGACCGCGGTCCGCATGTACGACCTCGTGGCCGCGGAGTGGACGGTGCACCTGGCGGAGCTGCGCGAGCGGGCCACGCGCCTGCCCGAGCTCGAGCGGATCGGCGTCGATGAGCAGATCGCCTTTATGGAAGAGACGGACATGGCGGTCGTCGTCTCCCAGTCCCAGAATGAGATCGCCGAGCTGCGCGAGGCCGGCCTCGATATCGAGCCGCACCGCAGGCGGATGGCGGAGGAGGACCTGGGTGAGCGCTTCAAGGACCCAGAGGATCCCTTCCGCCTGGTCTTCGTCTGCGCGATGTGGATGACCGGCTTCGATGTCCCCTCCTGCTCGACGGTCTACCTCGACCGCCCGATGCGCAATCACTCGCTGATGCAGACGATCGCCCGAGCCAACCGGGTCTTCCCCGAAAAGGAGAACGGGCTGATCGTCGACTACGTCGGCGTGTTCCGCCGCCTCGAGGAGGCGCTGGCGATCTATGCTGCTGTCCGAGACGGCGAGGGCGGGATGGAGATCATCCGCGCCAAGTCGGTTCTGGTCGGCGAGCTCGAGACCCAGATCGGCGAGCTGGTCACCTTCTGCAACCGCTGGGACGTCGACCTCGAGGCGCTTGCTCGGGCGGAGGGGTTCGAGTTCATCGCGCTGCGCGACGCCGCGGTCGAGGCCCTGCTCGTCGATGACGTGACGCGCCGCGGGTACCTCGAACGCTCCGACCTCGTGCGGCGGCTGTTTGCGGCGATCCTTCCCGACCCCGCCGCCAACGAGCATGTGCGTCTGGTCGGCGTGGCGCGCAACCTCGCCGAGTCGATTCGCTCGCTGGATCCGGTGCCCGATCTCTCCGGCGTATCCGGCGCGGTGCAGGCCCTGCTCGATCGCTCCGTGGGCGCGGAGGAGTATGTGATCCGAGCCGCGGCAGACGGGGCTCACCGTGACGACTCCCTGGTCGACCTCAACACGATCGATTTCGACGCCCTGGCGACCCACTTGGCCGGCAGGAAGCGCTCCTCGACCCAGCGCATCGCCGGCGAGCTGCGCGCTCGGGCGGCTTCCGCGGCGAGCCGGAACCCGACGCGCACCCACCTCGTGGAGGACCTGCGGAGGCTGATCGACGAATACAACGCCGGCAGCTTCAACGTGGACGAGATGCTGCGCAGGCTGCAGTCGCTCTCGCGCGAGCTGTCCGAAGAGGAACAGAGGACTGCGCGCGAGGGGCTCTCAGAGCCCGAGCTGGCCGTCTTCGACCTGCTCACCCGCCCCGATCCTGAGCTGACCGACGAGGAGCGCGGGGAAGTGAAGCGGGTCGCGCGCAAGCTGATGGACCACATCCAGGAGCGGCTCGTGCTCGATTGGCGGCGCAAGGCGGAGACGCGGGAGGCGGCCCGGGGGTTGGTCAAGGACATCCTGGACGAGCTCCCCTCCGTGTACGGGCGGGAGCTGTGGGCGCACAAGGCCGACATCGTCTTCGACCACATCTTCGCCAGCTACCGCGATGACGGAAGCAACGTCTACGGGCCCACGGCCACGATCGCGGGGCCCGTGACTACACCCGTCTTGCCTGCGGCAACCTTGGAGCCGATCGATGTGGACAGCGTCACCGCGGCGGTGATCGAGAAGCTCAGGGGGGATCAGGTCTTCGCCGAGCGGGTTGCGGCTCAGCTGGGAGGGAAGCATGCCTCCTACGCGGTGCCCAGCGCCGAGCTGATCGAGCGGGATGAGTCCTATGACGTCGAGTTCAAGTCAACTGCACGTTGGAACTTACGCGAGGAATGCAAGGACAGGCGGATGGAGGATGCGGTGGTCAAGACCGTCGCGGGCTTCCTCAATGCGGAGGGGGGAACGCTCCTGATCGGCGTTGCCGACGACGGCCGCGTCCTGGGCTTGGTTCACGACCTGCCGCTGGTCAAGCCGGCCGGCGCGGATGGCTTCGTCAACTGGTTGACCACGCACCTGATCGAGGCGCTCACCCACCCCGCCGCGGCGCGCACCAAGGCTCGGGTCGATCAGCTCGGGGACGGCGAGGTCTGCAGGATCGACGTTGCCCGGTCCTCCACTCCGGTGAAAGCACGGATGAGCGACGGAACCGAGGTCTTCTGGGTTCGGATCAACAACAGCACCCGCAAGCTTCCGCCCCTCGAGGCCGAAGCCTACGTGCGCGACCATTGGTCCTAGCCGGATCGGTCATATGAATGAGCGATCACTTCCCTGACCTCTGACGATGGGCGCGGCTGGGTTCGAACCAGCGACCTCTCGCGTGTGAGGCCCGCTGCCGAGAAGCCGAAGACGGACCGCGAATCATCATCCCCAAGCGGAATGATGCACGTTGCTGCCACTGATTCTCTGAGCCATCAGATTGCCGCAGTTTGCGCTCGCTTTGGATCGCTTTGGGCACTGGTGCCCAATCCGAGATCGGCCGACCTGCTTGCGATCCTCCTCGGGTGAGCATGAGCCGTGACAAGTTTGGCTGGGAGAGGCTGGCTGATGTTCAGGTGCCCCGAGGCATGTTGTGGGTGATCGTGATCGGCCTTTGGTGGAGGCAGCGAAAGACGAATGCTGCCATCGATCAGTTTGGCGAAGTGAGCGCGGAACTCGGTCAGCTGCTTGGGGAACGCTGGCGCGAAGGGACCGAACGCGAGGAACAGCTCGTAGAACTGCAGGCCAGCGTGGAGCAGATGACTCGCTGGCTGGTACGGCTAACGATTGTGCTCGGGGTGATCGGCGTTGCCAGCATCGCCGCAACCGTTTGGGCGACGCTGAGCTAACGCGCCGTCCCCTCTGCCATGATTTCTCCAATGGAGCAGCGCCACGTCAAGCTCAGCGGCGACATCGAGGGGTCCTATGTGATTGAGGAGGCCCTGGCCGATGGCCGCTTCGTAGTCGCGCCGGAGTGGCCCTCGAAGGAGACCTCTGCCGACGCGATCTTGGAGCGCGCAGGGGCCAAGCGCATGTCGTCCGAGGAGTTCGACAAGCATTTCGGCGATCTGCCCACCGACGGCGAGGGGTAGATGGCAGCGCAGTCTTCGGGGCCGGCCTTCCCGGTCCACGTAGACGAGCGAGAGCTGGCCGAGGATCTCGGCCACGCAAGCGAGGCGGGACGTGCAGCCATCGAGCTGATGATCAAACGTCTTAAGGCCGATGGAGTCCCGAAGGAATGGCTGAAGCAATGCGACGCTGAAGCACGCGATGGCACGCGACTACCGGGGTGTGTGAAGCTCTACATTCCGCAGCCGGCCGGTCAATGGGGTGCCGTGTTGCTTGGTGGATTCACAGATGGCAAGCCGAAGCTGTTCTTGCTGGCCGTTGGGGAACGTCACCCAGGAGTTCGGTGGAAGCCGAGCGTCTACGAGATCGCTCATCGGCGGCTCCACAAACCTGAGGAGTCGTCTGAGGATCGGCTGAAAAGCTAGAGCAGGACGGTGAATGAAGCCTCAGCGATACGTCTCCGATGAGTTGACCCACTTTGTGGGCAGAAACCTGCGGGCTGAAATAGAGGATAAGGAGGACCGAGAAGAGGCTTTGTATTGCTTGCTCGTTGACATCCTGAAAGCCGGAACGCTGCTCGCGCTCGGTCCGTGGACAGGCGAGGACATGGGAAGACGTCCGGGTAAGGGAACCCGGTACGTCAGCTGGGACCCCAGCGCCGATCTGGGAGAAATGTTCACCGCGAACGTTGTGTGCTTCTGCGATATCCCCGTAGGCGACCTCGGCATCCACATGTCGAAGTACAGCGAGTTCGGTCTCGCTTTCAGCCGCGAATTCTTGCTTCAACGTGGCGCGAACCCCGTCCTTTATTTGGCCACAGACGGGCTGATCATTGGCTCTGGGAGATTCAACGGTGACGAGTACACCGATGGCATTCGGCACGCCCTCAAGTACCTAGCTGACCGGTCCCGCGAGGAGGAGCATGACGAGGGCGGATTTGCCCTTCACTCATTTTTGACCCTTCAGGTATTTCCTCTGATTAAGCCATTCCGGGGCAGTCTTGCGGACGACGACGAGGAGAACTACTACATGGAGCGTGAGTGGAGGCATAACGGAGAGCTTGGGTTTGAGCTCGGGGATGTGCGTCGTATTGTTCTGCCGGAGCGCTTTGCCAAGCGGCTACGGGACGATCTGCCCGACTACTACGGGCAGGTGACCTTCGCGCTTCCGCAGCAGCCTTAGGCCGGATGTCTTTCGTGACCGACCGCAGTCGGCCGGGACCGCGACGCGGTTTGCTGCAACGTGAAGGAGCGCTCAGTGCGCATATGTGCTGAGGATCGCCGCCAAATTTTTAACGGGGGTTAGAGCCCACTCTCTGATTTTTGGCTCTAAAAAGGGAAATCCGATGGGCGCGGCTGGGTTCGAACCAGCGACCTCTCGCGTGTGAGGCGAGCGCTCTCCCACTGAGCTACGCGCCCGGGAGGTGTCGGATATTACGGGGCGCTTGGGGGACGGTGGTGGCGTGCGTGGCTTGGACCGGTGATTGACGCTGGCGCAGGTACATACGTCCAAAAACGTGGAGGTTAGGTGCCTAATTTTTGGTATTCGGGCAAGGATGCCTGACCGAGCGGTCTTGCACCTCCTTTCCGGTGTGCGGCCCGCCCACAGCCAAGCCAGCGAAAGGAAGAACCGATGCGTTTGACGAGGACTCACCTTCATCTCACGGTGCTGCTCGGAGCCTTGTGTGCGGTCCTGCTCACCGCTGGCTCGGCGGCCGCTGCGACCGCCACCTACCCCGATGGTGGCAGCGGTTTCGACCAGGGGTCCGAAGGCTGGAGCGCGGGTGGGGCTTCGTGCTCCCCGGCTGAGCTGCTTTGCTCATCGGAGGCCGTCTACGACGCGTCGACCGGTAACCCGCCAGGCTCGATCGCGGCGCGGACCACGGTGACGCTAAACCTGATCTCCCTCTTCAAAGGGACCGCGATCTGGAACTCGCCCGCCTTCACTGTTCCGGTGACCCCGATCACCGATGCCGAGATGCGCCTGGAAAGCGCCTTCGACTCCGGCGGTCTGATCGACGTCGAACCGGAAGGCAGCTATACGGTCACGCTCTCCGACCTCACCGCTGGCAAATCGACGGAGGCGCTGAGCGGCGAACTCGAAGGGGTAACTCCGTTCAGCGCAGAATCC
This sequence comes from uncultured Solirubrobacterales bacterium, assembly GCA_963718755.1. Classification (GTDB taxonomy): domain Bacteria; phylum Actinomycetota; class Thermoleophilia; order Solirubrobacterales; family 70-9; genus VRUE01. The sequence goes on along the minus strand of OY970376.1, from coordinate 845,831 downwards.
GCTCCGGTCGCGGTGGTCGGCGGGCACAAATACCGACTCTCGATCGAGGCCGTGACGGCGCAGAGCACGGTCGCGCTCTCACTGCTCAGCGGCACGTCGAACCTTCGCTTCGACAACGTCGGGCTCAGCGTCCACTCGGCCTCGGGCGGCAATGGGGATGGCGACGGCGGCAAGGGCGGCTCGAGCTCGCTCTCGGACCGGCGCCTCTTCTCCCTGCTGAGCAACGGCGGGACCGCGGGCCCGGCGGTGCTCAAAGGCAACCGGCTCTTCGTCAGGGTCGGCTGCCCGCGCGAGGTCGGCCATGCCTGTCGAATTACCGCACAGGGCTTTCTCCGCAAGGGTAGGCCCGCCACGGCGAGGCGGGTGGTGAAGGTCGCCAGGGGGAAGGGCAGGCGGGTTGTCCTCCGCGTCAAGCCCAAGGCGCAGCCGAAGGTCGCAACGCGCAAGCGCCTGCTCGTGCGCGAGAAGGTTCGCGCAGGCGGGGCTCGCGCGACGGTCTACAAGAGCCGCAAGCTGATCCGCAAGCCCTGAGCGGCTGGGCTCGCCTAGGTGGCGGCCTGCTCTCCCGTCGGGAGGGCACCGCCACCGGGCGGGCTGGTCTCTCCTTCGGCGATGGCCTTTTTCTGCAGCGCCTGAGCAACAAACGGGAAGATCAGGGTGGAGAGCATCGCCGCGCCGACCAGGCCCGCCGCGGTCGAGGATTTCATCTCGCCGGCTTCGATCGCGATCGTCGTGATCGCGACGACAAGCGGCAGCTCGGTGGCCGAGTAGAAGGCGAGCGCCACGCGCTGGCGCGCTTGCAGCACGCTGCGGTAGAGGAGCATCGCCGGCAGGCCGCGGACGACGAGGAAGAGGCAGAAGAACAGAAGCAGCTTCAGCAGCGCGGTGGCGGAGCCGAGTGCGGCGAGGTCGAACTCGATGCCGCTGGTGACGAAGAAGAAGGGGATGAAGAAGCCGAAGCCGACCGCGGTCAGCTTCGACTCGAAGACCTGCAGCTCGCGCCCCTTCAGCGCCAGCCGGACGATCATGCCGGCGACGAAGCCGCCGAGCAGGACGTCGAGGCCGAGCTCGCCGGCGAGCAGGACGAGGCCGAAGACGAGCACGACGGTGATGCGCACGGCCAGCTGGCTGCTTGCCTCGAAGGTGCGCTCCAGCGCCGGCCAGCCGCGCCAGGCGAGGCGGACGGAGATCAGCGCGATGGCGAGCGCGAGGGCGACGAAGGCGATCAGGATCGCCGCCTCGTGCAGCGGGTTGGTGGTCGAGAGGACCAGGGTCACGAGCAGGATTGGGCCGAACTCGCCGATGCCGCCGGCGGCCAGCAGGTAGGTGCCGAAGCGGGTCTTCAGCTCGCCGCTGTCGCGCAGGATCGGGATCAGCGTGCCGATCGCGGTCGTCGCCATCGCCGAGCCGGTGTAGAGGAAGGAGACGACGATGCCGGCCGCGGCGAGGGCGCCGCCGATCCCGTAGGCGAGGGCGATCGAGAGCAGCCAGCCGATCGCGCCGAGCTTCAGCGGCTTGCCGCGGATGCGCTCGAAGTCGATCTCGTAGCCGGCGAAGAAGAAGAGCATGCCGAGGCCGAGGTTGGAGAAGAAGTCGATGAAGTCGCTGGTCTGCGCCAGGTCGAGGACTTCGGGCCCGACGAGGATCCCCAGCATCAGCTCGACCACGACCACCGGCGGGGCGAAGCGGCGGGGCACGACGGCGACCGTGACCGCGGCGATCGCGGCGATCAAGACGATGACGAAGAAGGAGTCGGTATCGACGTCGATCAAGGCGGGTGCGATCCTATGTGGTTGCCATGCCTTCCTTTCCGATCGAATCGCGATCGGTAGTGACGGTCGCGATCTGCTTTGTCACCTTGCTTGCCCTGTCCGTCGCCGTCGGATGCGGCGGTAACAACAGCGAGAACGAAGGGAACGCAAGCGAAGCGCTCCCACAAGGCGCCGAACCGGTCGAGCTGCGCCCGGCGGACTTCAGCGTCGACATCGACAATCCCTACTGGCCGATGCGGCCGGGCAGCCGCTGGGTCTACCGGGAGAGCGACGGCGAAGGAGGGGCTCAGCGGGTCGTGGTGACCGTGACCGCGAGGACGAAGCGGATTTCAAACGGAATCGAGGCCCGGGTGGTGCGAGATGTCGTCAGTCGCGATGGACAGCCGGTCGAGGTGACCAGCGACTGGTACGCCCAGGACGGGGCGGGCAACCTCTGGTACATGGGCGAGAGCACCGCGGAGTACGAGAAAGGGAAGGTGGCCACCACCGCGGGGTCGTGGGAGGCCGGCGTGGATGGCGCCCAACCCGGGATCGCGGTCCCGGCGAACCCGGCCCCCGGCTTGTCCTACCGGCAGGAGTACTACGCGGGCCAAGCGGAGGACAGGGCGCAGGTGTTGAGTCTCGGGGAGCAGGTGGAAGTCCCGTTCGGCCACTTCTCGAATGCGATGTTGACCAAGGACCTGACGCCGCTGGAGCCCCGGCTTGCTGAGTACAAGCTCTACGCGCCTGGGGTGGGTCCGGTGCTGACTCTCGACGTCTCCGGAGCGTCGGGCCGGGAGGAACTGGTTTCGTTCACCAAGGGGGTTGGTGGCTGAATCTCGCGCTGGGGTAGGATCGTGAGCGGACCGTGCTAGGCGGGGAATCAGCGGTGCCTTGTAACCCGCAATCCGCTCTAGCGGGGCCGAAAACCGTTCTGAGGGGCTGGCCTTCGGGGTCGGTCCGCCGGAAGAGGCGTTGACGGCCGGGTCCTGCGCGACGTAGGCACGTGAATCAGGTCAGGTCCGGAAGGAAGCAGCCTTAAGCGGAAGCCGCGGGTGCCGCAGGTGAGCCCGACTCGAGCCAAACCCGACGGACACGCCTGGGGACCTCGCTTCGAAGGCGGGTGCACGGTCCATTTTCAAACCCCTGCGAGCCGCTCGGCCAGCCAGAGGTCGCAGAGCCAGTCGGCCTGCTCGCCGCCCTTGCGGGTGACGACGATTCCCTCGGGGCCGCCCTCGACCGAGACCTTCTTCCAGCGGGTCGAGTTGGGCGTTTGCCTCAGTGCGGCGGCGATGCCCTCCGGCGTGCCGTCGACCGGACGAACGCGACCGTCGCGCGATTTCGCCTCGAACCCCGGCGTGGCGGCCGCCACCGAGACCTCGCTGCGACTACTCGTCTCGGTGCCCTCGATCCGGACCGATACAGGCCACCCGTTGCGTGTGCCCTCGAGCTCGAGGACGCCGCGGATCTTCGGCCCGACCCGACCGGTCACCGCGTCGCGGGTCTCGATGCTCACCGACGGGCGCTCGGTCACCCCGAAGCCGAGCGGCGCCATCGCCTTGCCCACGTTTGCGTAGCCGCCGTCCAGCTCGCCACCCGGCATCAGCGCGCGGATGCTGCCCCAGATCGCCGCGATCGCAATCAGCGGCCCCCCGATCAGCAGCGGCACAAAGCTTTCGAAGATGTAGATCGGCGGCACGGTGAGGAAGATCAGCAGCGTCACCAGCATCGCCAGGCTCTGGCTGCGGCGACCCGCCTCCCAGCCGGCGGCGCGGGCCTTGACCGCCTCGGTGTCGATCGGCTTCACCGCCATCGCGGCCCAGAGATCGGCGTCGCCCAGGGTCGTCGGGTTCTCGATCTCCCGCCCGCCTTCGGCGGCGGCGCGGGAGCTGTCGCGGGCGTCCGATCCCGAGACGCGGTTGAGATCGGTGCGCTGCAGCGCAAAGAGGATGACGCAGTAGACCGCGATCACGCCGAAGATCAGGCCCAGCGCCAGCTTCGGGTTCGCCTGGCCGCTGCCCAGCGTGAGGCCGATCGCTGCGCAGGCGGCCATGACGACAAGGACCCCGACGATCCCGAACCGCGAGGAGCGCTTGAAGCCGCCAGCCATCGGCGGTCAGTCGATCAGGCGCTTCGTCATCTGGCGGACAGCTACCCGCCACATGACGAAGGCAAAGGCGACGAGGCCGGCGAAGCGGACGAGGTCGATCGGGTCGTAGCCGAAGGCGCCGCCGCGGACAAGTTCGACCAGCTGGTGCAGCGGGTTGAGCTGGGCAACGACCTGGACGCCCTCGGGCAGTTCGTCGATCGGGAAGAAGGCGCCGGAGACGAGGAAGAGCGGCGTGACGAAGAGCGCCGTGACGTAATTGAACTGGTCGATCTTGGCGACGGTGGCGGCCATCGCGATGCCGAAGCCGGCGAAGCCGAGCGCGGTGGCGAGACAGAAGATCGGCACCAGCAGCATTCCCAAGGCCGGGTCGAGGCCGAAGGCGATCGTGACCAGCAGCGGCACGCAGCCATAGATGCTGGCGCGGACCCCGATCCAGAGCATCTCGGCGCTGACCAGCTCCTCGACGTCGACGGGGGCGGCGAGGATCGCGTCGTAGGTGTTCTGGAAGCGGTGCTTGACGAAGGTTCCGAACATCGCCGGCAGGGCGCTGGAGAAGATCACGGCGGTGGCGACCATGCCCGTGCCGACGTACTGGACGTAGGGCACGCCTCCGACTTCGTCGACCAGAGTCGCCGAGAGCCCGAGGCCGAAGGCGAGCAGGTAGACGATCGGTTCGAGAATGCTGGAGAAGGTCGTTCCCTTCCAGTAGGTGCGGAAGTTGGCGACCTCGCGGCTCATCACGCCGCCGATCGCCGCCGGTTCGAGCCGCCGCAGCTTCTTGGTCGTATCGTCGCTCACTCCGCCTCCTCGCCGGTCAAGAGAACGAAGACGTCCTCGAGCGAGGCCGCGCGGCGCACGGCGTCCTCGGGCACGGCACCGCCGTTGGCGCGCTCGGAGCCGACGATCGCGATTGCCGGTCCCGCCGGGCGGACCCGCAGGCCGGCCGCCTCGGCTGTGGCGCGGGCTTCAGCCAGTCGTTCCGGCGGCGCGTAGATCTCGGCGGTCTCGCGGCCGGCGTGCTCGGCGATCAGCTCGGATGGCTTGCCGCGGCTGATGATCTTGCCGTGGGTCATCACCGCGACTTCGTCGGCGAGCCGCTCGGCCTCCTCGATGTAGTGGGTCGACATCAGGATCGTCGTGCCGCGCGAGCGCAGGTCGTCGATCAGGGTCCAGAGCTGGGTGCGGATCTGGGGATCGAGGCCGACGGTCGGCTCGTCAAGCAGGATCAGCTTCGGTTCGTGGACGAGGCCGCGGGCGAGCAACAGGCGGCGGCGCATGCCGCCGGAGAGCTCGTCGACGGCGTCGCGGCGTCGCTCGCGCAGGCGGGCGAGGTCGAGCGCCCGGTCGACCGCGGCGCCGACGTCCGGCACCCGGTAGAGGCGGGCGAAGACGGCGAGGTTGTCTTCGACGGTGACGTCGACATCGAGGTTGTCGAGCTGCGGAACGACGCCCATCTCGGCGCGGGCGGCCTTTGCGTCGCCGGGCAGCTCGTGGCCGAGCGCTCGCAGTTCGCCGGCGTCGGGCAGGGCCTGCCCGGTCAGCAGCCGCATCGTCGTCGACTTGCCGGCGCCGTTGGGGCCGAGCAGGCCGAGGCAGATGCCCTCGGGCACGTCGAGGTCGAGGCCGTCGACCGCGGTGATCGACCCAAACCTCTTCACCACGCCGCGTAGTTCGATCGCCGCCATCGCGGCCCCATGCTTGCATGCGAGACTGCCCGGCGTGCTCGACGAGCGCTGGATCAAGGCCCTGCATGTGGAGACGATGCGGGAGGAGGAACTGCACGCCGGGCGCGAGCACCACGTCCTCTTCCAGGCCTCGACGATCGGCGCCCTGCTCGACGGCGCCTACGAGGGCGATCTCAGCTTCGCCGAGCTGGCCGAGCACGGCGACCTCGGTCTCGGCACGCTCAACGGCCTCGACGGCGAGATGATCGCGCTCGACGGCCGCTTCTTCCGCGCCGACGTCGAGGGAAACGCCAGCGAGATCGAGGCGACGGCGCTGACGCCGTTCGCGGTAGTGACCGACTTCGAGCCGGCGATCGAGATCGAACTCGGTGGTCCGCTCGACCACCTGGAGCTACTGGCGCGGCTCGACGAGTCGATCCCGGCCGACGCCGCCTCGTGCGCGATCCGCCTCGACGGCCGCTTCGAGCTGGTCCGCGCCCGCTCGGTCCCACGGCAGAGCCCGCCCTACCGGCCGCTGACCGAGGTCGTCCTCGAGCAGTACGTCTTCGAGCTGAGCGACGTCGAGGGAACGATGCTCGGCTTCCGCTTCCCCGACTACGTCGAGGGGATCGAGGTCAGCGGCTACCACCTCCACTTCATCTCCGCCGACCGCAGCCGCGGCGGCCACGTCCTCGCCTCGCGCTCGTGCGGGCTGCGGGCCGGGCTCGACCCCTCGAGCGAGCTGCACGTCGAGCTGCCGCCGCAGGTCGATCTGGCCGACCCCGACCTAGCGGCTTCGACTCACGCTGCGGTCGAGGCGGTAGAGCGCGGCGGCTGACGGCGCCGGCGGGCGAGCGCAGGTTGAAGGGTTGAGGGGCCTATAGACCCCTCAACCCTTCAATTTGCACGGAGTCGGCTAACAGCGGCGGTAGAGGAGCCAGGACTCGTTGGCGGCGACGCGGCGGAAGCCGGTCGGGACCGTGGTGGCGAAGCGGGCGGGGTCGTTGGGGTCGAGGATGAAGTTGTGGATGACGAAGGGGCTGGCGGGGTCGAGGAAGTAGCCGCGGCGGGGGCGCCGCTCGGTGGAGCTGACGATGCGCGAGGGGCGCAGGTCGAGGTCGAAGGCGAGGCGGGGGACGGCGCGGTGGTTGGGAACCGAGATCGGCAGGCAGATCGGCTCGAAGGCGCGCGACTCGGCGAGGTCGCCGAGGTCGGACTCGATCTCGCTCTGGTTGGTCAGGTCGGTGTCGACGCGCGAGAGCAGGTCGTACTGGTTCGGCGCCCAGATGACAAACATCAGGGCGATGACCGCGGCGAATGCCTGCCACGGCCGGCGCCAGGGGTGGCCCACCTCCAGTCGGCGCCAGCCGAGCAGGGCGAAGGCGGCGAAGATCGCCAGCAGCGCCGCGGCCAGCATCGTGTAGCGGGGGATGATCGCCAGGCCGGCACAGGCGAGGACCGCGAAGGCACCGAGCGCGAGGACCACCGCCGCCAGGCCAATTGGAAGGTTTGATCCCCCATAGGGGATAGAAGAGTCCGATTTGCGGTGGCGGCGCAGGGCAATCGCCGCGGCGATCAGGACGCCGCCTGCGGCGCCGACCATGCCTGGCCACTGCAGGACCTCGCCTAGTCGCCGCGGCCCGTAGAGGACGAGGTCGACCGGGCCGGTCTGCCGTTCCAGGGTTTCGACCGTCTCGCGGGTGCCGGTGAACGAGTGGGTGGGGCTGCCGGCGGTTATCCAGTCGAACAGGGCCCACAGCACTGGGCCGGCCAGGGCGAGGGCGATGAGCCCTATCGATGGGACAGAGAGGGTGCCCCTCGCCCCGACAAACGGCGGTCTAATTAGACCGCCGTTTTGAGTATCCGCCGGTTCGAGGGGCACCCTCTCTGTCTTCTCGTCGGCACGATCAGGGTCGGACTGCCCGGGGCTCAGGGCTAGGTAGGCCAAGTAAGCGAAGGAGAAGAGCCATGCCTCCGGCCGCAAAAGGCCAGCTAAGGCGAGCAATCCCAGGACGGGCCAGCCGGCCCTTGGGCGCTTGGTCTCCATTACTAGGGCGGCTAGGACCAGGGCTATGTAGGGAAGGTCGATGTAGGCGCGCAGGCCGTTGGAGAGGAAGGGGGCTCGGGTGAGGACGATCAGGGCGGCGACGGCGCCGATCGGGCGGTCGAACCAGAGCGAGCCGAGGCGGTAGACGAGGTAGCCGATCAGGCCCAGCGAGACGTAGGCGCCGATCATCGTCAGGTCGATCGCGCCGTCCCCAAGTGGGGAGGTCGCCAGACCCCAGAGTTCGGTCAGCGGGTGCGGCGTGGGGGGCAGCGCGGCGCCCCGGTCGGGGCTGAGGCCTTCGGCCAGTTCCCGTCCCCAGAGCAGCGAGTAGATCGTGTCGTAGTTGGGGAAGCCGAGCGGGAAGATCAGCAGCAGCAGCGCCGCGACAGCGGCGACCCAGGCAGCGGGCGTTAGCCATTTGCGGGCCTCCGTCGGCACCGGCGCAACCTACCGATGCCACCGGGTCAAGCGGCCGACCGACGCGGATACACTGGCCGCAGTGCCCTCTTCCAGCGATTCGACCTCCCTGTATAGGCGTCACCGGCCCGGTTCCTTCGAGGAGGTGGTCGGCCAGCAGCACGTCGTCCGCACCCTGCGCAACGCGGTCGAGCAGGGCAAGGTCCACCACGCCTACCTCTTCGTCGGCTCGCGCGGGACCGGCAAGACCTCGATGGCGAAGATCCTCGCTCGCTCGCTCAACTGTGAGCGTGGTGGGCCGACGGTGACCCCCTGCGGGGAGTGCGAATCGTGCCTGACGATCGCCGCCGGCAGCTCGGTCGACGTGATCGAGATGGACGCCGCCTCGAATCGCTCCGTCGACGACGTCCGCGACCTGCGCGAGCGGGTCGCCTACGCGCCCACCGGCGGCCGCTGGAAGGTCTACATCCTCGACGAGGCGCACATGCTGACCAAAGAGGCCTGGAACGCCTTCCTCAAGACGCTGGAGGAGCCGCCGCCGAACACCGTCTTCGTATTGGCGACGACCGAGTCGCACAAGGTGATGGCGACGATCGCCGACCGCTGTCAGCGCTTCGACTTTCAGCGCCCCTCGCTGGAGCAGATCTCCGAGGTGCTGGAGCGGGTCGCTGCGGCGGAAGGGATTGAGGTTGACCAGGGCGCGGTGGCGACGATCGCCCGCTCCGCCTCGGGCAGCTTCCGCGACGCGCTTGGCACGCTCGATCAGCTGGTCGCCTACGGCGGTAACGAGGTGGGACTTGAAGACGTGCTGCAACTGCTGGGGGCGGCCGACGCCGAGCTGCTCTTCGGCGCCGTCGACGCGGTGATCGCCGAGGATCCGAAGGGCGTGCTGCTCGGGGTGGAGGAGATGGCTCGCTCCGGCCGCGACCCCTCCCAGTTTGCCCGCGATCTCCTTGGCCATCTGCGTCACCTGCTCGTCACCCAGACGATTGGCGAGGTGCCCAACACCTTCGTCGTCACCGCGACCGACCAAGGTCGCCTCGCGGCTCAAGCCCAGGCGATCGGCGCCGCGACGCTGGTCCGAACCATCGACGAGCTCTCCACCGCGCTCACCGCGGTCCGCGAGGGCGACGACGCCCGCATGGCCGTGGAGATCGCGCTCCTGAAAGCGGCTCGCCCAGATCTCGATCCCAGCACCGAGGGGTTGCTGAGGCGCATCGAGAGGCTTGAGCAGCAAGGGACGGAAGCTCCCCGGGCCGCGGGTCCTGTCGGCGCAGGGGACCCACCTCCCCCTCCGGTAGCTAAAGCTTCCTCAGGGGAGGTCCCCCCTACGCCGCCACCCGCGGCAGAGGTGCCTCCAGCTGACCCCCCGAGCCCGGAAGCTTCAGAAGACACGGACGAGCCGATCAAGCCCTCGGCGTCTGAAGCGAGTGAGGCCACCAAGCCTTCAGTGTCTAAAGCTGGCGACTCTCCCGCGGGTGGCGAGGGCCCGGGGGTGTCCGGCCAGGCGCGGCGTCCTGTTTCTCGCCCCACTGACTCAGCGAGTGCCGAAGACGCAGCTGGCGAGAAACCCAGCGGCAGGCCGGACACCCCCGGGCCCTCGCCAGGACCCGCGGGCCACCTCGACCTTGAGCAAGTGAAGAAGGTCTGGCCCGCCGTCCTAGACCAGCTGCTGCAAACGGCCCCGGCCTTGGCGGCGACCTTCGAGGGCGCGCGACCGGTTGCGTTCGATGCTGAGGATTCGAGCCTCACCATCGGCTTTCCCGCCGATCACACCTTCAACAAGCGCAAGGCCGAGGCGCCCGACAAGCGGGAGCAGATGGCGGCGGCGCTGGAGACCGTGGTGGGGGAGAAGCTGCGCCCCGTCTACACGGTCCTCGACGGAGAGGACTTTCCCTCTGAGGCTGAAACGGAGGACAGCGGCGTCGATCATGCCGCGCTGGTGGAGAAGATCAAGAGCGAATTCGACGCCGAGGAGGTCGGTTGATGGCTAGGGGCGGCCCTGGGGGCTTTGACGTGAACGCGCTGATGAAACAGGCGCAGCAGATGCAGCAGCAGATGCTCGAGGCGCAGGAGCAGCTCAAAGACGAGGTGGTCGAGGCCAGCGCCGGCGGCGGCATGGTCAAGGTGAAGATGGGCGGCGACCTGACCCTGCGCGAGATCGCGATCGACCCCGAGGCGATCGACCCCGAGGAGGCCGAGATCCTCGCCGACATGGTCCAGGCCGCGGTCAACGAGGCGCTGCGCGCCGCCCAGGACCTGGCCAGCTCGAAAATGGGCGGGATTACCGGCGGCATGGGAGGCATGCCCGGCCTCCCCGGACCCTGAGCCGGTGCGGAGGGAGCGTGCATATCTGACTCTTCGTGACCGGAGCACCGGCGAAGTCTCTGTGTCATGAGCGGCTCTGAGGGCCCGGCGCCGCTCTCCCGTCTCGTCGCCGAGCTCTCGCGACTGCCGGGAATCGGCCAGCGCACCGCCCAGCGACTCGCCTTCCACATCCTCCGCGCCCCCGACGAGGAGGCGGCGGCTCTTGCCGTGGCGATCCGCGAGGTGAAGGAGAAGGTCGGCCTCTGCGAGCGCTGCTTCAACCTCTCCGAGGGACCGCTCTGCCGCATCTGCTCCGACTCCAGCCGCGACCAAGAGACGATCTGCGTGGTCGAGGAGCCCGCCGACGTGATCCCGATCGAGCGCACCCACGAGTACCGCGGCCTCTACCACGTACTCGGCGGCGCGCTCTCGCCGATCGACGGCGTCGACGCCGGCGACCTGAAGATCGCCGAGCTGCTGCGCCGTGTCGGCGAGGGCGGCGTGCGCGAGGTCATCCTCGCCACCAACCCGACCACCACCGGCGAGGCCACCGCCCTCCACATCGCCGACCAGCTTCGCGGTCAGGTCATCGTCACTCGCCTTGCCAGTGGCCTGCCGATCGGCGCCGACCTCGAGCACGCCGACGAGGTCACCCTCGGCAACGCCTTCGCCGGCCGCCGCACCCTCGACTGAGGTCAGGCGCCCTTGCGGCGCTCGTCGCGGCGATGGCGGCGGACGACCGGGGTCACGTAGCCGATCAGCGCGCCGATCGCGACGGCCGCCAGCAGCGTGACGATGAGCGGGGCGTCGACGGTGACGAAGAGGACGTCGACCCTGACCTGCTGGGAGTTCTGCAGGGCGACGATGACGACCAGGGCGACCAGGATGCCGACGGCCCAGGCACGCCAGTTGAGTTTTTTGCTCCCCTCGGGCATGTGTCGATCTTCATCCTAGAGCGGGCGTTTGGCGCTGAGTCCGCGGGGTAGGGAGGGTCCTTAGGAACGAGGTCCGGCGCGTCTCGCGACTCGGATTGGGGCCGGTAGGGGGCCGACCTCCGATGTGCGGAGGATTCCAATGAGGACTCGTTTGATGGTTGTGCCGGCCGCAATGGCTGCGGTGCTGGCGGTGGCCCTGCCCGGGGCGGCGACCGCCGCGCCCCCGTCGCACCCACACGGCAAGCCGAAGAGCCTGCCGCCGATCGACATGTCGAACGCGGAGAGCTGCGACTTCATCGCCGAGCCGGACAACCCCCTCTGCATGCTGCCCTTCCCCGACGACTACTACACGGTGCCGGACGCAAATAGTCCGACCGGCGTGCGGATCGACTTCGAGACCACTGGGATGCCGGCCAACGTCCTCGGCTCTCACATTTCCGCCGACCCCTACAACGCCTCCGATGGCTTCAGCCCCGGCGCGACGATCCTGCTCAAGGTGCCGGGCATCGACACGGTCGCCGACGTCCGTACGACGGGCGCGGTGCCGATAAACCACATCGGCCGCTACCGGCGGCCAAGCGCACCGGTCGTGGTCATCGATGCGGACAGCGGCAAGCGCTGGCCAATCTGGGTCGAGATCGACTCCACCGCCACCGACCCGGCCAAGGCCGCGCTCGAGATCCACCCCGCCGTCAACTTCAACTCCGGCCACCGCTACATCGTCGCCCTGCGCAACCTGCGCAACGCCGCCGGCGCGGAGATCGAAGCCCCCGCCGCCTTTCGCTACTACCGCGACCGGGTGCCTTCCAAGCAGGACGAGATCAACGCCCGCCGCAAGCACTTCCGCGGTCTGTTCAAGCGGCTGCGCAAGGCAGGCATCGATCGCGACGACCTCTACCTCGCTTGGGACTTCACTGTCGCCAGCGACCTGAACAACGCCGGCCGCGAGCTCTCGATTCGCGACGAGGCCTTCGCCCAGCTCGGCGACACCGACCTCGCCGACGGCATCCCGCAGGGCAGCTCACCGAGCTTCCAGGTGCTCAGCGTCGAAGAGGAACCCAACCCTGGCCAGATCGCCCGTCGCGTGAAAGGCACCTTCCAGGTGCCCTGTTTCTTGTTCCCGAGCTGCGCGCCGGGCGGCACCTTCCAGCTCGATGCCGGCGGCTCGCCACTCCAGAACGGCATCTGGATCGCCAACTTCGACTGCATCGTCCCTGCCTCGGTTGCCAGTGGCCCGGCCGGGGAGGGACGGCCCTCGCTCTACGGGCACGGCTTGTTCGGCAGCGCCTCCGAGGTGGGGTCGAGTCCCCAGCGCAGCCTCAGCCAGGCGCACGGGATAGTCCAGTGCGCGACCGATGAGATAGGCATGTCCGCGGCCGATGTGCCGGTGGCGATCTTCGCCCTGCAGGACCTTTCGCGCTTCCCGACGCTTCCCGACCGCCTCCAGCAGGGCCTGCTCAACGAGCTCTACCTGGGGCGGGCGATGATCAGCCCCTCCGGCTTCACCACCAGCCCCGCCTTCCACCAGGACGGCACGCTGGGCAGCGGCTCGGCCCTCGACACCAGCGAGCTCTTCTACAACGGCAACAGCCAGGGCGGGATCATGGGCGGCGCCCTGACCGCGGTCGCGCCGGACTTCACCCGCGCCTCACTCGGCGTGCCGGCGATGAACTACTCGGTGCTGCTGCCCCGCTCGGTCGACTTCGACCCGTTCGCGGGGGTCTTCTACCCGTCCTATCCGAACGAGACCGCGCGCCCGCTGATCCTCAATCTGATCCAGATGCTCTGGGATCGCGGCGAGCCAAATGGCTACGCGGGGCGGATGACCGACGATCCCCTGCCGGGCACGCCACCGCACCAGGTGTTGATGAACGTCGCCTTCGGCGACCACCAGGTCACGATCTACCAGGCCGACGTCGAGGCGCGGACGGTTGGCGCAGCCGCCCACCGGCCAGTGCTCTTTCCGGGTCGCTGGCCGGATACCGAAGTGCTCTGGCGCGTGCCGGCGATCCGCGACTACCCGCACACCGGGTCGGCGATCTACTACTGGGACATCGGACCGGTGCGCGATGACCCGCTCAATCCGGGCGAGCAGATCGGGGTCGAACCACCGCCCTACGAGAACCTGCCCAGCCGCAGCGGCGAAGATCCGCACGGGGCGCCGCGCGCGGCGCCGGCCGAGCAACAGCTCGTCTCCGATTTCTTCGACGGGGCGATTCTGGGGAGCGACAACTGCGGGGGCGGCCCCTGCTTTGCCGGGGGCTTCACCGGCCCCTAGGCCCGCACGAGACGGTTCTGCGCAAGCTTGGCGAGCACCTTCGCTAGATTCGACTGGACGGGTGTCAAGCCGCAAATTGCGACTTTTTGACGCTCTGATGTCCGGCCGAATCGCCAAGGTCTCGGCGTGGCCACCGAAGCTCCCACACGCCCTAGCTCGGCAGCCCCGGCGGATGGCGCCGGAGCCGGGAAGCTGGCACGCGAAGTCTCCGTGCTGCAGGCCTCGTTGCTGGGCAAGCTGCACGAGGAGATGGAGGGGGGGAGCGCGGCTCTCTTTGCCAGCGCGGCGCAGAAGCTGGCTGAGGAGTTCGGCTCGATCACCGCGACCGCGGTCGGCACGCTCTGGGAGGGCAACGGCACCGCTCCGCTTGCCGAGGAGGAGCACCCGAGCCTCTACCGACCTGGCCAGATGCGGCGGCGGCTGGACCAGCTGCTCGAATGCCAGCAGCGCTACGAGCAGCCTTTCGCCCTGGTCGTCTTCGACGTCGAGGGGCCGGGGGCGCGGGACGACGATGCCGGCGGTGGCAGGCAGACGGCGCTGGCGGTAGTGGGCGCGGCGCTGAGCGAGAGCACCCGGCTCGTCGATGAGACCTTCCGGCTCGAGGAGGACGCGCTCTGTGTGCTGGCTCCCGGGCAGGACACCGTCGGCGGCGTCCAGATGGCGGAGCGCCTGCTGAGCCAGCTCGACGATCTCGAGCGGGCGGGTGGCCTGCGGATCGGGATCTCGGCGGGCGTTGTCGCCTGTCCTGAGCACGGCAACGAGGCCGACGCCCTCCTGCACAAGGCCGACGAGGCGATGTGGCGTGCCCGCTCGGTCGGCCAGCCGGTCGGCGTCGGCAATTTGCAAGATCGCTGACAGATTCCTGAAATCTGTCCATAACTGGTGTAAACCCGGGAAACCGGTGCCAGAATGCTGCGCATGCCGGGAATCCGCACCAATGCCGCTGCCGAAGTTCTGGGCGTAAGCCCCAACACGCTGCGCAGTTGGGAGCGTCGTTACGGCTTCCCGGTGCCGAAGCGGACCCCCGGCAACCATCGCAACTACGAGCTGGTCGAGCTGCAGACGCTGCGCGACGCGCTCGCCGAGACGGGCAACATCTCCTCGGCGATCGAGCTGTCGCGCCAGCGCCAGGAGGCGCCGGCCAGCGGTGGCAACCTGCTTGTCGCATTCGAGAGCTTTGACGAGGACGCCGCCGATCGCGTGGTCGAGGAGAGCCTCGTGCTGCGGCCGCTGGAGCGGACCGTGGAGGAGATGCTGCTGCCCGCGATCGACGAGCTCGCCGCCGACCCCGAACGCGAGGCAGAGCTCGAGTTCGCCGCCCGCTGGGCGACCGGCTGGCTGCACGGCGCCCGCCGCCTCGCCTCGACCGCATCGCGACCGGCCGGCATCCTGCTGCTCGATTCCAGCCGCGGCTCCGATCTCGAGGCGGTTCACGCCCAGGCTCTCGACCTCGCCCTGCGCCGCGCCGGCTTCCGCGTGCTGATGCTCTCCGACGAGCTCGGCGAGGAGCGGATGGAGCGCGCCCTCGGCGCACTCGACCCGACCGCGATCGTCCTCTGTGGACCCGGCGCCGACACTCCCTCGGCCGTGCAGCTCATCCGCAAGATTCGCGAGGCGGGCTTCGACGCGCCGCTCTACGGCTTCCGCGCCAGCGGTCTGATCGGCGACGCGATTCCCGCCGCCGGCGAGCGCCCCAGCCAGGTCACCGGGCTGCTCAATGCGGACCTGCGCCGCCGCGCCAGCCAGGCCTTCGCCTAGTTAGCCTGCAAATCCGCTGCTTTCACAGCCTCGTCACACGCTCGTTACATCTCTGTAACGAGCTAGTAGCAGGCTAGTCACACCTTCTACACGCGCGCGCGGCAACGTGAGCCGCAATGCGCGTTCCGCTCTCGCCGCGTCTCCGCTTGCGGCCGGAGGCCGTCTCGATCTTCTGCCTGCTGCTGCTCGCTGTGCCCGCCTCGGCGGCGGCGGTGGTCTCAGACGTGCAGCCGATCGATGGGCCGAGTGCCGATGTGGTCGGCGTTGGCGACGCGGCGATGTCGGAGGACGGCACCGGCGGCATCGTTTGGCTGCGGCGGGTCGACGGCCACCCCCACGTCTTCGCGGCGCAGTTCAGGGCGGGGGTCTGGGGCCCGCCGCGGCGGGTCGACGTCGGTCAGAACTTCGAATCGAAATGGCCGCGGATCGGCGCCGGTAACGGCGGCCGCCTCGTCGTCACCTGGGTGCAGGAGTTCGGGCTCGAAAGCGACCGCCTCTTCTCGGCCACCCTCGATCCCGGTGCCAACGGCTTTCAGGCGCCGGTCCCGATCGACTTCAACGTCGGCGAGGCGACCTCGACCTTCCCCGACCTGGCGATGGCGCGCGGCGGACAGGCGTACCTCGCCTACCGCGTGCTCACCGACACCAGCCCCGCCAACCCGCCCGGCTACGTCGGTGCCGATGTGCGCGTCGCCCGCTACAACGGCAGGCTCTGGTCGGTGCTGGGCACCCCGGTCGACCGCAGCATCAATTCCCCGGTTCGCCTGCCGATCGAAGAGAACTCGCCAAAGGTCGGAATCGACGTCCAGGGAGGCGGGGTCGTCGCCTGGCAGGAGCCCGATGATGAATTCGTCGACCGCGTTTGGGCGCGGCGCCTGTTTGGCGCCAGCACCGGGATCGCGCTTCAGGTCAGCCCCTCCTCCTGGGAGGGCGCGCCGCTGCGCGGCCCCGCCGACGCCTTCTCGCTCGACGTCGCCGGCTTCGGCCAAGCCTCGGTTGCCTTTCGTCAGCAGCCTGGGCAGGCGAGCAAGCTCGATGCCGCGCGGGCGATGGTCAACGAGACCCCCGACGTCTTCTCCGAACTCTCAGGCAGCTTCGGCAAGCCGGTGCTGATCGACGGAGGCGCGCAGGGGGGGCTCGGCCTGCCAAGCGTCGGCGTCGATCCGCGTGGCCTCTTCGTCAGCGGCTTCTCCTCTGGCCCCTCGAACCTCCTTGCCTCCGGCGACGACGTTGCCGCGCAGCCGGTCAAGCGACTGGATTCCGGCGTCAGCTCTGTCGCCGGCGACCCGCAGGTCGACCTGGCAGAAACCGGCGCCGCGGTCGCCGCCTGGCGGGAGTTGCGCGGCGGGGCCGGGCTCGTCGCCGTCCAGGAGCGCCGTGCGGACGGCGTGGTCGAGCCGACCGAGCTGAGCGCACCGCACGGCGGGGGAGTCGGCCGGCTCGTCCTCGGTGGCTCCGGCCTTGGCGACGCGATTGTCGCCTGGGAGCAGGGCAGCGACTCAAACACCCAGATCGCCGCCACTGTGATCGACGCGCCACCCGACCCCTTTCTGGTGCTGCTGCCGGAAGGATGGCAGCGAAAGAAACGGGTTCGCATCGCCTGGGACCACTCGCTCAACGCAATCGGCCGCGTTCGCTACTCGGTGAGCGTGGACGACGAGCCGGTGGTGGAGAACCGCAAACAGCTCAGCGCCTATCTGACTCGCGACGACATCGACGACGGGCGCCACACGATCCAGGTCTTCGCGGTCGACGCGGCGGGACAGGAAACCGGCAGCAGGTTCGGTCGCCTGAAGGTCGATCGGCACGGCCCCGCAGTGAAGCTGCGCCGTCGCGGCTCCCGCCTGACCGCCGTCGTCTCCGACGGCCCGCGCCGCTCGACCTCAGGCCTGAGGCGCGGCTCGGTCAACGTCGCGTTCGGCGACGGTGGTGGAGCAAGGGCGTCGAGCTCGGCGCGGGGGAAGGGCCCCCCGGGACATGGCCGCCGGGGGGGCAAGCAGAAGCCGATCGTCGTCCGCATCCAGCACGCCTACGACCACGGCGGCAACTACCGGGTGCGGGTGCGGGCACGCGACAGGGCAGGCAACGAGACCGTCTACAGCCGCAAAGTCAGGGTTGGATGAACATCGTCGTCCGCAGCTGTCTCGCCTTCGCGGCCATGCTCGTCTCGCTCGCCGCACCGCCCGGTGCGGCGGCTTTCTTTGGCAACCCTGCCACCGGTGGCCCCGGCGCCGAGCTGGTCTCAGCCGATTACATCAGGCTCGAGCAGGGCGACGACCGCAGCGACTTCGCGGCGATCTCCGCGGACGGGCGGTACGTGGTGATCCAGACGCGCTCCCGCAACTTCTTCGCGGATGACGACCCCGACCCCCCCGGTGCGTTCCGCTCCGGGGGGCTTTTCCGCTTCGACCTGCAGACGCGCGCGCTGGCGAAAGTCGCCGACGGCAGCGTCTTCGACGATGAAGACCCCAAACATCCACTGATCGTTCGCGGCGCAGCCAACCCTTCGGTCAGCGGCAACGGCCGCTTCGTCGCCTTCTCCACCGCCGAGCAGCTCGTCCCAGTGGACGGCAACGACAACCTCGACGTATACGTGCGCGACATGGACGCACCGATCGGCACGGCGTCCGCCTTCGATCTGGTCTCGGCCAAGGACGGTGGCGACGTCCCTGCTGCCTACGGACCGCCGGGTACGCCGTTTCCGGGAGGGAATCCGGGCGCCGACGTGACCCGTGGTGCGGCGATCAGCCTCGATGGCTCGAAGGTCGTGTTTCGCACCACGGAATCGGCATCCGACCTGCCGGACCGCGCCGGCATCGAAACGCCTGGCTTCCAGGTTTTCGTTCGCGACCGGGTCGCGAACACGACCACTCTGGTCACGCGAGCAATGGGCAGCGGCGAACCAGCCGGTGGGGCGATTGGCTCTGTCGGAATCAGCGGCGATGGCAGCACGGTTGTCTGGACTGGGCAAAACGCGCTCCTGCAGACCGCTTTCGTCGATGGCGAGAACGCCGATCTGCCTGGCTTTTCGTACTACCTTTGGCGCCGAATCGCCGACGGGCCGACGGCGCCGACCCGGCGTATCACCGGCGTATCGGATCCCGAAGATCCCGGATGCAACCCGTCCGGCCCGGTGCTTTTCGACGAATTCACCACCGGGCCTTGCTATGGCCCGCTCGGCAGGGTTGAGCTGGGGATCAGCGCCAATAACAACCTGCTCCCGGCGATCAGTACCGATGGCCGCACCGTCGCCTATCTGACCAATTCAGGGGTCCGCCCCAACGTCGGATCCGGCATCGGCCTTGATCTCTTTGTGACCAGCATGGCGGACGGGGTCACGCGTAAGGCATCGACGGTCGAGCTGACCCGCGAGGGGAGCAGCGGCACCGCCGAAACGGCGCCGATCGAGACCGTCGCGATGTCCGGCGATGGCAGGTATCTGGCGATCACCACCGCCCGCACCAAGTTCACCCTTCCGGCGCTGGCCCAGATTGGCGCGCAGCGCACCGTCGCCGACACGCAGGAGCTCTACGTCGCCGACCTCCAGAACCGCACCGTGGAAAGAGCGACCCGTTCGTTTGCCGGCGGGGACATCGATTCCCCTGTGATCAGCGAAGCAACGCTCTCCAGCGACGGCAGCCGCATCGCCTTCGCGTCTTTCGCCGGCAACCTCTTCTTCGGCGACGCGAACCAGCAGCCCGATGCCTTTGTCGTCGCTCGCCAGCCCGACCCGGACTCGCGCCTGCCGGACGGGGGGCTTGGCGCCGCTGGACCAGCCGGGACGATCGAATTTGACCGCGAAGGTCCCCAAATCGGGATTCGGGTCAGCTCGAAGGCGGGGGGAGCGATCGAGCTGGCGGTGTCGGTGCCTGCTGCCGGGGGAGTGAAGGCGGTGGCGAAAGCGATGGCCGGCCACCCTCGGAAGCTACGTACCCTGGCTACCGCCGGCAAACGCGCGGCTGGCACGACCCGCAGCACCGTTCGGCTCCTGCTGCGGCCCGTCACCCGCTATCGCGACGAGCTGCGTGAACGCGAGGCGATCCCCGGCCGGGTCTCCGTCAGCTACGTCGCCTCGCGTGGAGGTCGCCGTGCCAGCGCCTCGCGTCGTGTCGTTTTCCGTCAACAGTCAGTCCCCAGGAAGTCCCGCCAAAGGGCCGGAAGGTGAACCGATGGTCATTAACTGGTTTCAATTTGGAGACGTACTTGATAACCCTGTGTAACGCAAACGTAGAAGTCCTGTGAAGCGGCTTGACAGAGCCATATCGCGCCAACAACGCTGGCGCCGAAAGGTTCAGTCGACGAAAGGAATGACTCTGATGAGCCGCACTCTTCGCGCCCCTGGACGGGGCTCGCGCGCTGCCCTGGCAGGGGCTCTTGCCCTGGCCGTGGCAGTGCTCGCGGCAGTTGGCCTGGCTTCGCAGGCGAACGCCGCTTTCACCACTTCCGAATGCGAAGGTGAAAAAATCCTCGGTAGAGGCGCCTCCTTCGCACAGGCTGCCCACGGTGCCTGGGAGATCCCCTTCCGCACCATCTACTGCGGCGGCATCGGTCCCGACATCGAATACGACCCGGCCGGATCCGGCGCGGGGATCAACGGAATGAAACTCCGCGGTGGCGCCGATCCGCGTTTCGGCGGCACCGACGACCCACTCAAAGCGCTGCAGAAGACCGAAATCAACGCCGGAACCGTGGCTGAAGGCGATGAGGGCCTGATCCATCAGATCCCGATCGCCGTTGGCGCTGTCGCGCCGCTGGTCAACTTCCCCGACGGCTGCGACGTCAATGACCTGCCGGCGGGGGCGAAAACCGATGCCCAGGACCTCGACAACGACCTGGTCGACGACGACGTGATCCGCGTCCGCTTCAGCAAGGAACAGTGGGAGAAAGTCTGGTCCCAGAACAGCGGAGCGGTACCGGGTGGCGCGGCTCCCTATGTGACCTGGCGCGACGTCTTCTCGACGCTCGACGACGAAGCGGCTTGTAAAAAACCGGTCATCCGCGTCGTCAGGTTCGACAACTCGGGCACGACGTTCGCGTTCAAGGACTACCTCCATCGGATCAACGGGGGCCGGGGTTGGACCTCGACCTTCGAGAGCGGTGCCAACGGCAACCGAGAGTGGCCAGGCGCCACCTTCGGGCCGCGTACCGACTGCGCCGGGACCCCGAACGGACCTGGTGGGGGCGCTACCCAGGAAACCGACAATCTGACCAGTGGCTGTGGGAACGGCAACGGATCGTTGGTTCCCAAATTGATCGCCACCGACGGCTCCGTTGGCTACTCCGATATCGCAACGGCTCGCAGCAACAACCTGACGATCACGCCCGAGGGCAACGACAACGATGTCTACTGGACGCAGCTTCCGAATGGTGAAGAAGAATTCGAAGAGCCGACGTTCGATCAGCAGAAAGGCTTCCGCACGGACGGCCAGCGAGGGTCGAACTGCACGCAAACCGAATTCAAAAACGTGCCCGCCACGACCCTCGACGAATGGGGCACCACCAGTGGTGTCAACTCCGACCTGGGCTATGGCATCTGCACCCTCACCTACGGCATGGCATGGGACGACTACTCAGATCCCTACAGCGCCCTGCCGGCGGCACTCGAGGAGCAGCGCGCACGGTCGGTGAAGGATTACTTCGAATTCATCACCACCGAAGGTCAGTCGCTGCTGTTCGCCAACGACTACGCGTCCCTGCCGACGGCGCCGGTGGATGTCCTCGCGATCGCCGAAGCAGGCGCTGCGGCGATCGGCTGGGACAAGAGCTCCGGCGGCGGTGGCGGCGGAGGCGGTGGAGGAAACGACACGCCCCCGCCGAGCGGAGGCGGCAGCGCGCCTCCCCCAGTGGTGAAACCACCGAGCAATTTCACCCTGCCGCGTAAATCGATCTCGTCCAAAACCGGAGGCGCGACGATCTCGGTCAAGCTGCCGGGGCCGGGCCAGTTCGAGATGGTCGGTACGGCCAAAGTCGGCAAAAAACAGATCAAAGTCGGCCGCACCGTTCTCAGCGCGAGCAAAGCGGGCACGTTCTCGCTTCAGCTGAAACCAAGTGCGGCCGCGAAGCAGCAGCTGCGCAAAAAAGGTTCGCTGAAAGTGAGCCTGGAGCTGACCTTCACGCCGACCGGCGGTGATGAGAACAGCTCGACGAGCTCGATCGTGTTGAAACTCAAAAAAGGGAAATAGCACGCAGTAACACCAACGCTCCACACACGCATACGGCGCCCGGCCTCCTCGCGAGCCCGGGCGCCGTGGCGGTGTTGAGATCGCAACAAGACGAACAGAGAGGGCAGATGAGTCAGCAGGAGGGAAGCAAGTCGAGACGTACTGGATTGGGTCGCATACCGGTGCGCCCGCCGCAGGTCAGTGGCCGCGACGCTGTTCGCGCCGTTGGCGAGCGAGCCGGCGCCGTCCTCCGCTGGTTCGCCAAAGACCCGCTCAGCACCGTGCTGATCGTCGCCTCACTCGTCCTCACCTTCCTCTTCTTCCACCTGCTCGGCCAGATCCAGCCGAGCACCAGCGGCGAGCCCATCCCCCTCAGCCGCGTCTCGAAGCTGGCCGAGAAGAAACAGATCAATGAAGCGACCCTGCTCGACCAAGACGCTCGCGTCCTGCTCGAGACGAAGGAAGGCCAGCTTCTCTATGCGGCCTACCCCGAGTCCGATGCGCAGACCTCCGCCATGGTCAGGGGACTGACCGAAAGCGGAGCGATCGTCCAGGTCGACCAGCAGTGGGACAAGCCGGCGAAGCAGATCGTCGTCCAGTTCCTGATCCCGATTCTCTTGCTGGTCTGTCTCTTCGTCCTCTTCACCCGGATCGGCCAGGACGCCGGCGCCGGGGCGTTTGCCGGTTTCTCCAAGTTCACCGGCAAAGGCCGTAAGCGCAAGGCAGGGGCGCCCGGCCGAACGACCTTCGACAACGTTGCCGGCGCCGGCGAAGCCGTGGCCGAGCTGCGCGAGATCCGTGACTATCTCGCCGACCCGGGCAAATACGCAAAAGTCGGCGCCCGCGCCCCCAAGGGTGTCCTCCTGGTCGGCCCGCCCGGCACCGGCAAGACGCTGCTCGCCAAGGCGACCGCCGGCGAGGCCGATGCCACCTTCTTCTCGCTCTCGGGCTCCGATTTCGTCGAGTCGCTGGTCGGCGTCGGCGCCGCCCGCGTCCGCGATCTCTTCGCCAAAGCGCGCAAGATGGCGCCGGCGCTGATCTTCATCGACGAGCTCGATGCCGCCGGGCGAAAGCGCGGCGCCGGCGTCGGCCAGGGCAACGACGAGCGCGAGCAGACCCTGAACGCGTTGCTGGTCGAGATGGACGGCTTCGGCGGCGACTCCGGCCTGGTCGTGCTTGCCGCCACCAACCGCCCCGACGTCCTCGACCCCGCCCTATTGCGACCGGGCCGCTTCGACCGCCAGGTGACCGTCGACGTCCCCGACGTGCACGGCCGGCTTGAGATCCTCGCCCTCCATTGCGGCAACCGGCCGCTCGCCCCTGGCACCTCGCTGGAGGAAATCGCCAAGCTGACGCCCGGCTTCAGTGGCGCGGAGCTGGCCAACGTGATCAACGAGGCCGCGCTCCTGACCGTCCGCGAGGGCGGGGCCGAGATGGACCAGGCCACGCTGGAGGAGGCGATCGACCGAGTCGTTGCCGGGCCCGCCCGTAAGAGCCATGTGCTCAGCGCCGAGGAGCGCTGGGTGATCGCGATTCACGAGGCCTCCCACGCGGTCGTCACCCGTTCGATCGGGCAGACGGTCGCGGCGCAGAAGCTCTCGATCGTCGCCCGTGGACGGCAGCTCGGCACCGCGGCCAACATGCTCACCGACCGCGACGCCGTCGTCATGCAGGAGCCGGACATGCACCGCCACCTGATCTCGATCGTCGCCGGGTTCGCCGGCGAGCAGATCGAGTTCGGGGTCGTCTCCAGCGGGGTCCACGACGACCTGCACACCGCGACCGCGCTGGCCCGCTCGATGGTCGCTTCCTACGGCATGTCGAAAGCGCTCGGCCCGGTCACGATCGGCGAGAAAGAGGGGGAGGTCTTCCTCGGCGCCTCGCTGCAGGAGCTCGGCTCGGTCGGCCCGGCGACGCTGGAGCTGATCGATCGCGAGGTTGAGCGGATCGTCGGCGACTCGGTCGAGCGGGCCGAGGGGGCGCTGCGGCGCAATTGGAGCGCCGTGTACGAGACCGCCAACGCGCTGGTCGAGCACGAGACGCTTTCGGGTGTGGCGCTCGACGCGGTGCTCTCTACGGTCGAGGCGACCCTGCTCGACCTCGGCTCCTCCCGGCCGGACCAGCCGACGCAAGAGCTCGACCGCCAGACGCCGGCGGAAGGTGAGTAGGGCCCCGACATTCGCGCTCGCCGGGGTGGTTGCGGCGGCGCTGATGCTTGCCCCCGGCGAGGCCCGAGCCGCGGAAGCGATCTGGCGCCTCGAGCAGCCGCCACCGCCCGCGGGCGCACCTTTCAAAGTCCCGCTCGGGGCGCCCGGCGATCTCCAGTTCTGGGAATCCAACCGCGGTCTGCTCACGATCGAGGGCAACGACACGATCCCCCGCGGCCTCTACAGCTGGGACGGGCAGAGCTGGCACCAGCTCGCCACCGTCTGCGGCGGGCCGGGCGACACCGCTCGAATCGCCTGGGCCGGCCCGACCGAGTTCTGGGTCGTCAGCGAACCGAGCCTGCCGCGCCACGGCTCCGGCCTTGCCCTCTGCCGCTTCAAGGACGGCCAGGTGGTCGGCTCCTGGAGCGCGCGGATCGATTCGCCGGACCCCTTCCGCCAGATGATGTCGGCGACCTGCAACGGTCCGGACGACTGCTGGTTCGGCGGCGTCGGCTCCGAAGACACGCTCGGCGAAAGGGTCGGCGCCTACCATCTGCACTGGAACGGCAGCGACCTGCTCAGCTTCTACGGCCCCCAGGGAAGGGGGGTCAGCGACATGCAGTTTCACGCCGGTGCGCTCTACGAGAGCACTCTGGTCGGTCGCGCGCCCGAGAACCGCACCGAGCCGGTCGACCTCGCCGAGCCGGAGCTCGTGCCCCGGCTGATCCATGAGATTTCGGGCACGACCTTCACCAACGACCCCTTCGTTCCCGCCGTCGGGCCGAATGGCGAATCCGAGCTGCTGGCGATGGACAGCGATGGGACGAATCTTTGGGCCGTTGGCGGTGGCGCCGCGTCCGGTCCGGCCGCACCGGACGCCGGCGCCGTCGTACGGAAACCGTTGGCAGCCCGTCTCATCGGTGGCGCCTTCCAGGAACTGACCCTGAGCGGGCCGGCGTTCGGCGAACTCGACCGGCTCGGCGACGTCGCCGCGATCCCCGGCACGGACGAAGCGATGGCGGCGGTCGTCCCCTTTGCCGATCGCCGCAGCGTCAACGCCAAGGCGACGGTGGCGCGCATTGCCTCAGACGGCACCACGACGACCACCAGGCTGCCGGCCGCCGGCGCCGGCCGAGGCAGCGCCGCTCGGATCGCCTGCCCGGCACCCAACGACTGCTGGATGGTCACCTGGGCCGGCTGGCTCTTCCACTACAGCGACGGGACCCCGCTTCCCCGCGACACCGACCCCGCCTTCCAGGGGACGATCGAGTTCCGTCCCAACGAGTCGGCCGAGCAGTTCGTCCCCGACCGGCTGCCGATCGATGACTCACAGCTGTTCGCGCCGCCGCCGTTGCCGCTGGTCGAAGAAACTCCGAAAGAGGGCAGGGTGAAGCGCCTGCCGTCGTTGCTCCGGGGCGTCAAGTCCAGGCTTCGCGGGCTGCGGCTCACCGTGACCTTCACCCTGACCCGACGCGCCCGGGTGCGACTTCTTGCCAAGCGGGGCGGTCGTACCGTCGCCCAGACCCCGCCTCGTGTCCTTGCTCCGGGCCAGCGCAGCCTCAGCCTGCAGCTGAGCCGCGATCGCTACCCGACCCGACTCGCCTTTGAGACCAAGGAGATCAAGCGGAAGTGAGCGAGCGCTCGGGCAGCTTGATCGGCTTCGCCCTTCTCCTCGCGGTGGTGTTGGCCGTGGTCGCGCCCGGCAGCGGGCGCAGCGCTGTCGGCACGAGCGGGCCGCTGCCGCTGCTCGGAGTTGCCGATCCGGCGAGCGTGCTGATGGGGGCCGCGACGGCGGGAGAGCCGGGCGAAACTTGGGGTTTTCGCCGCCTGCCGCAGAGCGTCGGCACGGTCACCGTGGGATCGCGCCGCCTCGAAATCGCCGGCTCCGGTCCGCCGGAACCGCAGCTCGCCTTCCTGCGCTACACCGACGGGTCCGGCTGGCAGGTGTTCGACCTGCCGGTCGACGAGAACGGCAACCCCTATCGCGGCCCGATCCCGAATCCGCTCTCGGCCCGGATCACCCGCACCGGCGGGGGCGTCCTGGTCGGGCGCGATCTGAAACGGCCGGTGGGCCAGCAGGTGGTTGTGCTCTACCACGATCCGGGCAAAAACTGGCGCGCCCTGGCCGCTCCGCCCGCCGACGTGCTGCGTCCGGCCGAAGGGGAAGCACCGGCGGACGCGCTGGCGGACGATCAGGGCTCGGGTGCCGTCGCCGTCGCGGCGTTCGACGAGGGCGGTCGCACCGGGCTGCTCTTCGGGCCCCAGGGCCGCTCGGTGGCGGACCGCATCGTGCACTACGACGGGACCGCCTGGGAATGGGAGCCAGTCGAGGTACCCGTTGACTCGCCAGGAAAATTCCGGATCCTGGCAATCGACGCAACCGGCTTGGGCAATGCCTGGGCGCTGGCTCTCCCCGACGATGAAACCTCGAGCCGCTCCCTCGTGCTGCTCGAGCGAACCTCCACGTCTGAAGGGCCACTCTGGGTCGAGCGGACGCTTGCAGGCACTGCCTTCGCCGCCGCCGAGGAGCCCGGTCAGGAAATCGCCGGCGTCGCCCCGGTCGCCGGAGCCTCGCAGCCACTGACCGTCACCTCCGACGGCGCCTGGATCGATTTGACCGCGACGATCGGGGGCGTCAGCCGCGACGTGACGCTCTTCTACGACAGCGGCGGCGACACCGTGACCGGCGCTTGGTGCGATGCCGAAATCGAAGCCTGCGACCGACCGCTCGGCGCCAAGTTCTCGCGCCAGGGCGGTTATCGAAGCTTCGCCTGGCCGGGCGGCGAATTCGGCACGCGCGTGATCACCAACCCGCTGCAGCCAGGCGGGGGTGAGGAAAGCAACCACGGCACCTACCTGCGCTTTGCCGACGGGGAATTCGCGCGGATGCCGGGTGGGGGTGCCAGCTTCCGTGCCAGCGGTGCGTTTGCCGACGCCGATCATGGCTGGCTCGAGGGGCCGGTCGAGATCTCCTCGGCCACGCCGCCAGGCCTGCCACGGCCGTGGCCGCTGTCGCTGCGCGCGCCGCTGACCGATGTCACGCCGGCGCCGGGAGCCTCGCCGGGCTCGCTCGGTTCCGCCGCCCTTGCGGTCGGCGCCGATGGCTCAGTCGCCCGTTACCAACCGGGGCGGGGATGGCAACGGGAGTTTCTGCTCTCCTCGAGCGGCAGCGTCAACAAGGCGAGCCTGCGCGGGGTGGCCTGGCCGGAGCGACGGACCGCCTACGCGGTCGGCGACGTCGGGGCGATGTGGCAGTGGAACGCTGCCGACGAGCTCTGGGTGCAGGACCCGGGGATCCCGATTGGCTTTGAAGGCAACCTGCTGGACATCGCCTTCGAGCCCGGCAACCCCGACCGTGGTTACGCGGTTGGCAAGAACGGCGTCCTGCTCAGTTTCGGCAAGAGTTGGGACCCGACGCCCCCTCCAGCCGGGTTTGAGGGCGCCGGCTTGACCTCGATCGCCTTCGCCGGCAGCCAGGCGATCGTCGCTGCCGGCGGCGACCTGCTCGTCAACGACGGCGGCGCCTGGCGCGTGGACCCCTCGGCGCACGCGCTTCTCGAGAGCGTCCGCTCTGGCAATCCACAGCTCTTCGCGGTCGCCGGCCTGCCCGACGGGGGGGCGGTCGCAGCCGGTCGCGACATCGTCATCGAGCGCGACAGCGCCGGCTCCCCCTGGCGCTTCTCGAATCAGCCACTGCTCGGCTCTACGGCGATTGCCGCCGCCGCTATCCGCGACGGAGGCTCGGTGCGGGCGGTCGTCTCCGTGCTGCCGCAGATCGGCTATCCGCCCGCCGACGACCTGCCCGAACAGGATCCGACGCTGCCGCCGCCGATCCCGCCGCCCTTTGCGCTGCCGGGCGACGGCTACCTGTTGCGCGAGACCGCCAACGGCTGGCAGGACGAGCAGCGGACCGCCTTTGCCAGCTCGAGCGACGACCGCCCGCTGAAGAGCGACCCGGTGCTATCGCTCGCCCTCGACTCCTCCGGCAATGGCTGGGCGGTCGGTGGCTGGAGCGGCGACATCGACTCGATGGGGCGGGGAACCTCGGCCCGCAACTCGACCGGACGCGCGATCCGGGCCCGCGTGCGCACGGCGACGGTCTTCCGCTACGGCTCCGGCGCGGGGTCGGCACCGGCGGCCGCGGGGACTCATGCCGTGCCGTTGCCGGGGGGATCGATCCGCCTCGCGGTCGCCGGCCACGCCGAGTGCGACTCGGCCTGTGCCGACCTGGCGCCGCACTCGATCGGCCCGGACCGCACGCTGGTCGCGGCGCTGCGCACGGTCGCCGCGATGCACGGCAACCCGGACGGCCCGCGAGCTCTGCTCTACACCGGCAACCGGGTGAAGACGGGCCTCGGCGACGCCGACGGAACGCGCTACGCACAGCTTCTCGGTGCGGAGCCGAGCCTGCCGGTGTTCCCCGCGCTTGGCTCCGACGACGCATTCGGTGGCTTTGGAGCCGGCGTCTTTCGCACTGCCTTCGCCGCTTTTCCCGCTCCGCTGGGCTCCGGCCCGCCCGCGCCCGGCATCTCCACCGCCGGGATTCCCGGCGCCGCACCAACGCCCGGGGCGGCGCGCACGCACTACGCGTTCGACAGCAGCGGAGCGGGGGGCACCGTGCGCGTAGTCGTGATCGACAACTCGCTCGGATCGCTGGCAGCAAGCGATTCTCACCAGAACCCGGGGGGCGAGGCGCAGCTGCCCTGGCTGGAAGCGGTGCTCGCCGACGCCCGCGGCAAGGGAATCCCTGTGGTGGTGATGGGCAATCGCAGCCTCAACACCAGCTTCAGCCCAAAGCTAAACGTCGCCAGCGACGGCGATCAGGTGGCGCAGGTCCTGGTCGACGGCGGCGCTTCGGTCTACCTCTTCGACCGCCCAGAAGAGAACCGCTCGATGCGCATCCCAAGCGGCGCCGCGAACACCATTCCCAGCTTCGGCGTGGGCACGCTCGGCTACCGCTCCCAGATCGCCGGCGCAATCGGGCAGCAGACCGCCGACGCGCTGTTCGGAGACAGCGGAGTACTGCTGCTCGAGCTGGGTCAGCCCAACCCGGGCTCCAACGTCGTCGGGGTCCGCGTGCGGCTGATCCCGGTGATCGAGGACCTCTCCCTCGAGGCGACCGACGGCACGCTGCTGCGCCGCTCACGACCCGCCCTCTTTCGCGGTCTCGGCCGCCGGCCTCGCGGCGGCGACCGCTGGGGACAGGCGGCCGCCGGCTCCGGTAATCCGGATCCCTCCGGCGGCGACCCCTACACGCTCTTCCCGCCCGAGCAGTGCCTTGTTGCGGGCTGCTCAGCACGGATCGCCCCCGAGTACAGCTTCGTCTCCTCCGATCCCGACATCGCCGACTTCGTCAAACAGGATCCAGCCTCGACCAACCTGCGCAAGCCCTTCCTCGACGCCGGAGACAGGGTCGTCACCGACAACTCCTCCGGCCTTCTCTGCCCGTTCAACGCCGGCACGACGACGGTGACCGTCAGCGCCGGCGGCTTCTCCTACTCCGAACAGCTGACCGTGCTCGGCGGCAGCGTGCAGCGCCCCTGCGGCACGCGGCCGCTGCGGCCGGACCGCTTCAAACGGGCGAGCGCGGTCGCTCCACCGCCGGCGCCACCACCACCTGCGCCGGCCCCTGGCGGCAGCCCCCCGGTTGACTTCGTGCCGCCCCCGCCGGCACCAGCTGCGACGCCGGCACCGCCGCCGGCACCGGTGCCAAACCCGCCTCCCCCGAATCCGCCGGCACCGCCGTCCTTCCTGGTGCCGCCGACGCCACCGCTGGGCGTCGTCCCGGCGATCGTGCCGCCCCCGCCGCCCCCGATCGTGCGACCGCTGCCCCCAGGTGGCGCCCCGGCCCGCACCTACCAGGTCGAGGAAAAGCGCGAAGAGGAGGCGGCGATCGAGGAATCGCAGGCCTTTTCCCGCTACGAGCCCGACAGCGGCATGTCCGTGCCGCCCTACCTGCTCGGCCTGGTGCTGCTTGCAGCCTTGGTTGGGGCCTCGGCGCGCGGCGGACCCGGTGCCGGCCGCAATCGCAACCTGCCCGCCCCCGCTTTCACCCGCGCAGAACGCAACCGAAGGAGCCGCAGATGATGACCAACCCCCGCACCGTCGGCGTCGTCGCTTGGTCGGCGCTCGTCCTCGCCCTGGGCGCCTTCGTGCTCTCCGGGGCTGCCGAATCGATCGCCAAGCGACATCTGCCCGGCCCCAGCCTCAAGCCGCGCAAATTCGGCGTCCTGCGCCTCAACGCGAAGAGGAAGTTCCCGCCGAGCGTCCTGCCGAAGACCGTCTTCGACCACTGCTCGCCGGAGACGGTGAAGATCGGCACGGTCTGCATGATGACCAACCCCTACCCGCTCGAGAAAGGCGACGTCGGCCGCAACGACTACTTCTTTGCCACCCAGAAGTGCGCCCAGCTCGGCGGTTACCTGCCGACCGCGGCGCAGTTGATCGGCGCCGCGCCCTACGTGAAGCTGTCCGGCCGCGTCGATGACAACGAGGTCACCGCCTCGACCGACGTCGACCCCACCGATGGCCTCAAGGACAAACGCGAGATGAGCGCGACGCTGACCACGACGGCCTCTGGGGGCCGTGCCGCTGGCTCGCAGGGCATCAGCGAAGGCTCACGCGGCGACCCCAAGGCCGGCGAGCCCAACCCGGCGCCGCTGCCGGCAGACCCGGCCCCGGAAACGCTCCACTACATAACCGTCTACGACAACGAGGACCACGGCGGCTTCGCCGGCGGCAAGCCGGTCGGCCAGCCGGAGAACTTCCGCTGCGCCTTCAACTTCGCCCAGGGCAATGCCGGCCATTTGAGGTGATCAAGGCTGGGCTACGCCGGCTCGGGGCTGAACCTGTAGCCGATGCCGAAATGCGTGTGGATGTAGCGCCATTCGGGTGCGACCTGCTCGAGCTTGGCTCGCACCCGCCGGATCAGCACGTCGACTGAGCGGTCACGCCGCGGCATCTCGCCGCCCCACATCAGGGCGTAGATCTCTGGTCGCTGCACTACCGCGTCGAGCCGTTCGGCGAGCAGCATGAAGAGCTCGAACTCGCGCACGGTGAGGCCGACGCGCCGCTCGTCGATCAGCACCTGGAACTCCGCCGCGCGGATCTCCACGTTGCCGATCAGGCGCACCCTCTTCGGTGAGCTCGAGGTCTGGGCCACGCTGGCAAGATTCTCGAACCGACGTGGCCAGCCGGTAAACGAGATGTGTCGAACTGGAGAAGATTCTGTTATCGACGTGCCTGTTACCGGTTTTTCACCATTCGGTTACGTCGCGTTCACTTTTCGCAGGGGCGACCGCCCCGACACTGGCTGGGTACACAACCCCCGTTCCAGGAGCGAAAACTTGATGAATCGAAACCGTCCCATGGCGGCTGTCGCAGCGTTGGCCGTCGCCCTGTCGCTTGCCGTCACCGCGTCGGCTTCGGCAGCCACGATCACGATGAGCGGATCGACCTCGATCGCGCCGCTTGCCACCCTGCTCGCAAAGGCTTTCGTCAAGCAGCCCAAGTACAAGGGCAAGGTCAAGTTCGTGATCCTGCAAGGCGGTTCCGACATCGGCATCACCGATGTCTCGCGTGGCCGCGTCTCGTTGGGGATGTCATCGCGCGACCCGAAACCCGCCGATCCGGGCGGCATCGTCTTCAACAAATTCGCCCGCGACGCGGTCTGCGTGGTGACCAACAGCTCCAACCCGGTCGCCACCCTCAGCCAGACGCAGATCCAGGACATCTTCTCCGGCCGGATCCGCAGCTGGAGCCAGGTGCCGGGAGCGAGCGCGAGCGGGCCGATCGACCTCGTCGTCCGTACCGCCGCCTCCGGAACCCAGGACGCTTTCCAGAACATCTTCATGGGACAGACCCTGAGGGTGGCCGGAAGCGCGACGACCAAATCGTCGAACGGCCTGCAGGCGCAGACGCTCAAATCGGACCCCAACGCGATCGGCTATGCCTCCTTCAGCTTCACCCACGGCCTGCACGTCGTGCCCTACCAGGGTGTTCCCTGCACCCTGCGCAACGCCAAGTCGGGCCAGTACGCCGGCACCCGTAACTTCTTCCTGGTCAGTCGCGGGGCGGCCACGGGTGTCGCCAAAGAGTTCATCAACTTCACTCGCAGCAACCCGAGCGCGCTGCGGATCATCGCCAGCGACTGGGTACCCCTCCGCTAGTGCCGGTCGGGGGCATCGCAGCCCGGCTGCCGGGGCGTCTTCGCCCCGGTGGGCCGGACGCCAGCCCCCGTCCCACGGGTGGGAGCGGCTTCTGGACCGACGCCAAGGTCGAGCGGATCCTCGGCGCGGTCGCCTGCATCGTGCTGGCGCTGATCGCCGGCATGATCATCTTCGTCTTCCAGAAAGCGTGGCCGTCCTTCGCCCACAACGGGCTCGCCTGGTTCGGTGGTGGCGGCGACGTCGACCTGCAGCTCGAGGACATCTTCAACTCCCCAGCCAACCCCTCCGAGTACGTCTACACGCTGCACGCCTGGCCGCTGCTCTGGGGCACCTTCGTCGTCACCGCCGGGGCGGTGCTGATCGGGATCGTCTTCTCGCTGCTGGCGGCGATCTTCATCGTCGAGTTCGCTCCGCCACAGGTCAACCGCGTGTTGGAGCCCGTCGTGCGGCTGCTCGCCGCGGTGCCCTCGGTTGTCTATGGGCTGATCGGGATCCTCGTCATCGTCCCCTTTGTCGGCGAGCACCTGATCAGCATCGAGCGCAAGGAATCGGTGGCAAACGTGGTCCAGCTCGACGGCGCCAGCCTCGGGGTCGGGGTGCTGATCCTGACCGTGATGATCGTGCCGATCATGATCGCGATCGTGGTCGACGCGCTGCGTGCCGTTCCCCATGGCTGGCCGGAGGGGGCGGCGGCGCTGGGAGCGAACCGCTGGCGGGTGATGTGGACGATCTCGGTGCGCACCGCCCGCCCGGCGATCGTCGCCGCGGCCGTTCTCTCGACCGCGCGGGCGCTGGGCGAGGCGATCATGCTCTCGATGGTCGCCGGCTCGGCCAGCTTCGCGCCGAACCCGATCGACGGCATCACCTTCCTCTTCGAGCCGACCAGGCCGCTGGCCTCGGCCTTGGTCGAGAACGTCGAGGGGCTCTCGGTCGAGCCCTTCGGCCAGACCCTGTTCGCCTTCGCCGCGGTCCTGCTCGTCTCCAGCATGTTCCTCTCGTTGGCCGGCTTCATCGCCAAGCAGCCGATGCGCAAATACGGGGTGCGGCCCTGATGGCGGCTGCGAAGGTCGCGACGCCGCCGCGCGACAGCGTCCGCAGCTGGCCGCTGCGCGACCGGCTCGGCTACTACGCCGCCTGGGCGGCGGGGTTGACGCTGATCCTCGTCGCCGGCTCGATCATCGCCTACATGGGCTTCCGGGGCGCCCAGTACTTCGATCTCGGGATGCTTTTCGAAAGCCCGAACGCGACGCTCAACCAAGCCGAGAGCGGTGGCTTCAAGGACCCGCTGATCGGGACCACGCTGCTGCTGGTGATGTCGACCCTGATCGCGGCGCCGCTCGGCGTCGTCATCGCGGTCTGGCTGACCGAGTACGGCCGCCCCAAGGGGCTGGCGCGGGCGGTCGAATCGGCGGTCGAGGTGGTCGCCGGCACGCCCAGCATCGTGTTGGCGATGTTCGGCCTCGTCTTCTTCCAGCAGCAGTGGCTGAGCTTTCTCACCTTCTCCTCCGAGGGAGGCGACGTCGTCCTCGGGCGCTCCTTCATCGCCGCCGCAGCGATGATGTCGCTGATCGCGCTGCCGCTGGTCGTCGGCGCGACGCGCGAGGCGCTGAACGCGATTCCGGGCCATGTGCGCGAGGCCTCCTACGCCCTCGGCAAGACCAAGGCGGCGACGATCCGCCGCGTGCTGCTGCCGGCGGCCCGGCCCGGCATCGGCACCGGGGCGGCGCTCGGCATGGGGCGGGTCGCCGGCGACACGGCGATAGTCGTCGTCCTGCTCGGGGCGGTCATGCAGATCAACAACGGCGCCGACGGCAGCGTCTTCGGTCTCTTCCGCGGCCTCGGCAGCACCCTGACCAGCTACGTCTATTACAACTCGCCCGCGGGCGAGGGCCTGGCACCGGAAAAAGCGTATTTCGCCGCCTTCGTCCTGCTGCTGATCGTCATCGTCCTCAACTTCGTCGTCACCCGCATCGCGCGGGGGAGGGAACCGGCGTGGACGCGCTGAAGCCACCCGAGCCGCCGCGGGAGGAGCAGGACGTGGTCCTCGCGCCGCCGCCGCCGGTGCGACGCATCGTCGTCGACCAGGAGCCGACCGTGGTGCAGGCGCCCTCGTCCAATGGCCATGCGCCAGCCGCGACCCCCGGCACGATCGGCCTCGGCTCGCCGCTGCGCCGGCCCGAGCCCAGCCCCGGGCCCAAGATCGAGCGGATGCGGACCGAATCGGTCTCGATCTCCTACGGGGACAAGGTCGCCGTCGACGACGTCACCCTGCCCGTCCGCCAGGGTGAGGTGCTGGCCCTGATCGGGCCCTCGGGCTGCGGCAAGACGACCCTGCTGCGTTCGCTCAACCGGCTGGTCGAGATCACCCCGACCGCGCGCCGCGGCGGCCGCATCAGCCTCGACGGTGAGGACATCGACCAGATGGAGGTGACGGCGCTGCGGCGGCGGGTCAGCATGGTCTTCCAGCAGCCAAACCCGTTCCCGATGAGCGTCTTCGACAACGTCGCCTACGCTCTGCGCGAGCAGGGCTCGGGACGCCCCGGCAAGGAGGCGCTGATGAGCTACGTCGGTGACGCCCTGGTTCGCGCCGGGCTCTGGGACGAGGTCGGCGCGACCCTCGACCACCCGGCTCTGCGCCTCTCCGGCGGCCAGCAGCAGCGGCTCTGCATCGCCCGGGCGCTCGCTGCCCGGCCCGAGGTGCTGCTGCTCGACGAGCCCTGCTCGGCGCTCGACCCGCGCTCGACCCAGGTGATCGAGGAGCTGATCCTGAAGCTGCGCGACGAGGTCGCGGTCGTGATCGTCACCCACAACATGCAGCAGGCGCTGCGCATCGCCGACCACGTCGGCTTCATGTACCTGGGCGAGCTGGTCGAGTACGGGCCCGCCGAGCAGGTCTTCGGCGACCCGCGCGAAGCACGCACCCGCGAGTACGTCGGGGGGGCGTTCGGATGAGCCCGCGGACCACGTTGCCGCTCGCTGTCGCCCTTGCCGGCGTGGCGCTTGTCGTCACCGGCTGTGAATCGACCCAGGACAAGAGCGCCAAGATCGCCGCCGAGCTGGGCCCTGTGAAGCAGGAGAAGGGCCTGAAGATCACCAAGCAGAGCAGGGACGTCGAGGTCGTCTCGACGTGCGCTGCTCACCGACCAGAACGGCAGCGCCGTCGTCGTCCGCCTGCGCAACCGCTCGAGCGAGGACCTGGTCGGCGTGCCGATCGCGATCGACGTGCTCGACGCCAAAGGCAAGAGCGTCTACCGCAACGACATCCCTGGGATCGAGCCGGCGCTGGCCGCGGTGCCCTTCGTTCCGGCCGGGGGCGAGACCGAGTGGGTGCACGACCAGATCCTGGCCAGCGGGGAGCCGGCCAAGGTCGAGGTGAGGGTCGGGGAGGGGGGAGAGCCCTTCCAGGGCGAGCAGCCGCAGATCTCCATCTCCGAGCCGAAGCTGGAAGGCGACCCGTACTCCGGCGTCCTCGCCGGTGGCAACGTCGAAAACCAGTCGGGTGAGGACCTCGAGCGACTGCTGCTCTACGCGGTCGCGAGCAAGGGCGGCGAGGTCGTCGCCGCCGGTCGCGGCGCGATCGAACCGTTCAAGGCGAAAGCGAAGCCCGTCCCCTACAACATCTACTTCATCGGCGACCCCGCCGGGGCGGATGTCGTCATCACCCAGTTCCCGACCCTGCCCGGGTTCGAGCTCGAATGACCGACCCGGCTGCCACGACGCAGGTGCTGGGCAAGGAGGGGGACCCCTGTCGGGAGTGCGGCGCCCCGCTCGCGGTCGACCAGCGCTACTGCCTCAACTGCGGCAAGCGCCGCGGTGAGGCGCGGATCGACTTCCAGAGCCATGTCCCGGCTGTGGCGAGCGCCAACGGCAGCGCTCCTGCCCAGGAGCAGCCCGCTGCGGAGGCCAAGGACGCCGTGCCCAGCGCCGGCCAGGGTCCGCAACGCGACTACACGCCGCTGGCGGCGGTGGGTGGCATCGCTGTCCTCGGGATCATGCTGCTGATCGGCGTGTTGATCGGCAAGGGCGACAGCGGCGACACCGCAGCCGCCCCGGCACCGGTGATCGTCCCTGGGGGAGCGACCGATTCGGGCAAAACCGCGTCCAACGAAGACGGCGGCGAAGCAAGCGCTGGGGCGAAGCAGGCGAAGTCGAAGGGCGGCGGCGGCAAAGACTCTGGCGCCGTGAAAGGCGGCAGCACCAACACCGGCAATGCGCCCGTCGCCAGTGACGATGCGCTTCAGCAGTTGCAGGAAGGCAGCCCCGAGGAAAAAGCGGAAAACAGCGCCAACCTGCCGGACGAAATCGCGACCCCCGGCGCCCCGCCGCCGCAGGACAGCAAAGCCCCGGGCGGCGGCAGCAAGGGCACGGCGATCGAATGAGCGACGACCTCCAGCAGCGCCGCGAGCAACTCTCCAAGCAGCTCGCCGAGCTGCAGTGGGACCTCGGCGGGGTCGCCTACGAGATGGCGATCCGCGACCACTTCCGCCTCGACGTGCTGAGCCGCCAGGCGGCGAAGCTGCAGCAGGTCGACGCCGAGCTGGCCGAGGTCGAGCGGATGCTGAAGCTCGGCCAGGCCGGCGCCGCCGGCGCCTGCGGCAGCTGCGGCGCTCTCTACGCGCAGGGGTCCGCCTTCTGCTGGCAATGCGGAAAAGAGCTGATCGAGCCGGTTCAGGCAAGCGCCTCGGCGCCGGCGCCACCGGCGCAATCCGCGCCCGCGGTCCCACCGTCCCCTTGAGACGCCTGCTGAACAGCCGGCCGGTCGACCAGGCGTTACGCGCCGCCGCGCTGGTCGTCACCGACCGCCGCTGGGCGGCGCCGCTGAGCGCTGCCGCGCTTGGCTTCGGCGTCTTCGCCGGCGTCGCAATCGGCCCCGGGACGGCCGGCTCGCTTGCGACCGGCGCTCAGCAGATCATCGAAATTCCAGTTTCTGGAGGGGCCGAAGGGCAGAGCGGTGGAGGCGGCAGAGGGGTCGCCTCCACCGAACCGGCCACGCCGTCGTTAGGTGGTGAAGCTGGCGGAGCGTTCGAAGAAGCTTTGCCCTCCACCGTGCCCCTCGCCCCCGAACCGCTTTCGCCCCCGGCCCCCGAGCCGGCGCCGGAGCCGCCTCCCGCTGAAGAACCGGAGGAGGAAAAGACCGAGGGGCAGATGTTCGAAGGGACCGTCGTCCAGGTCAGCCCCGCGGCGGGCAGCTACGCGATGGCGATCAAAAGCAGCGAACTCGTCTCCGTCCATGCCGCGGAGCTCCCCGACCCCGGCACCAAGCTGAGCGTGCCTCTGCGGCCACTCGCCAACAGCACCTACGCCGAAGCGGACGAGCTCGAAACCGAGAAGAAGAAGGCCAATGCCACCGAGGTCGCCTTCGACGGCACCGTCACCTTCGCCGATCCAAACCCCGCCGCCCCCGCCTACACCATCTCCGGCCGCGGCTCCTCGCTGCTGGTCCACGTCGCGCCCGACCCGAGCGGCGCCGCGCCGGTGCTGCCGGCGATCGGTTCCCTGGTCGCGGTTACGGCGAAGATCGAGCCGTCCGCGGAGCCAAAAGCCAGCTCGACTCTCGTCCAGAGCAAGCTCAAGG
This sequence comes from uncultured Solirubrobacterales bacterium, assembly GCA_963718755.1. Taxonomy (GTDB): domain Bacteria; phylum Actinomycetota; class Thermoleophilia; order Solirubrobacterales; family 70-9; genus VRUE01. The sequence goes on along the minus strand of OY970376.1, from coordinate 808,513 downwards.
TGGAATCCGTTCCGCCCTCCAGCTACCTCGAACTTGCCGGCATCGTCAAGGAGATCCTGCCCGAAACGAGCCAGCTCCTAATCTCCGCCGATTGGGCGGGCGAGAGCGAATCGACCCTCACGCTCACCATCCCGCCGGAGATCGACGCCACGAAGCTCAAGCTCGGGGGTTCGTACCTGGCGACCGCCGAAGTCGCAGAGGACGGCTCCCTGGCGCTCAAAGGCATCGCCGGCGACGAGCGCACGAAAGGCGCCGACGATGCCAGCTCCGCCCAGGGCGATCTGAAGCGCTAGACCTTCTCGGGCTCCGGCACGGTGCTCTCGCTGATCCCGAAGCGCTCATACAGCCGTCGCAGCGGCGCCGGCGCCCACCAGTTCCACTTGCCGAGCAGCTCCATCAGCGAGGGCACGAGCAGGGCGCGGATGATGCTGGCGTCGATCAGCACGGCCAGCGCGGTGCCGACGCCGTTCTGCTTGATGAAGATGATCTGCGAGGTGGCGAAGGCGCCGATTGCGACGGCGAAGAGCAGAGCCGCCGCGGTGACGATCCGCCCCGTCCGCTCCAGCCCGATTGCGACCGACTCGGAGTCCGAAGCGCCGTTGTCGCGCGCCTCCTTGATCCGCGAGAGCAGGAAGACGGCGTAGTCGGTCGAGAGGCCGAAGGCGACGGCGAAGAGCAGGATCGGCATCGTCTGCTCGATCGCCCCAGAGCTCGTGTAGTCGAGCAGGCTTTCGAAGCGGCCGTCCTGGAAGATCAGCACCAGCAGGCCGAAGACGGCGCTGAGGTTGAGCACGTTCATGATCAGCGACTTGATCGGCAGCACCACCGATCCGGTCATCAGGAAGAGGATGACGAGGGTGGCGATGACGATGATCGCGAAGGCGATCGGCAGGTGGCGGGTGAGGCTGTCCTGGAAGTCAATGAAATCGGCGGTCGCGCCGCCGACCAGGACGGTTGCCCCCACCGGTGCGCGGACGTCGCGGAGCCGTTCCACCGTCGACTGGCTCGCCTCGGTGGCAAACGGATTCGCCGAGATCGCCTGGATCGCGGTGACGCCCCCCTCCAATGGCTGGGGCGGGGCGACCGCGGCTACGCCGGGCGTCCCCCGGACCTGCGCCACGAGCACGACCGTCTGTTTCGGCGTAGCCCCTTTGACCGAGAGCCAGATCGGCGTCTCGCGGTAGGGCGGGTACTCGGCGCTGACAGTGTCGTAGGCCTGCCGTGCGCTTGCCTCCTTGGGCAGCACGGTCGGGTCGACGGTGTTGAACTTGATGTTGAAGAAGGGGAGGCCGAGGACGATCAGGAAGAGGGCGCTGAGCGTCGCGATCGGCAGCGGCCGTCGCATCACGAAGCGCGACAGCCGGTACCAAAAGCCGTGCTCGTCGGGCCGCGTCTCGGCCTCGGCGCGCCGCTGCAGGAAGCGCGGCGAGAGCGAGTTGACCCGCGTCCCGAGCAGGGTCAGCACGGCGGGCAACACGGTCAGTGAGATCAGCGCCGCCAGCAGCACGACCAGCGACCCGCCCAGGCCCATCGAGTAGAGGAAGCGCTGGGGGAAGACGAGCAGCGAGGCGAGCGCCGCGGCGACGGTCAGCGAGGAGAAGAAGACGGTGCGGCCGGCGGTGGCGAGCACGCGGCGCATCGCCGCCAGGCCGGGCCCGTCTTTGGCGATCTCCTCGCGGTAGCGGGAGACGATGAAGAGGCTGTAGTCGATCGCCAGGCCCAACCCCAGACCGGTGGTCAGATTGAGGGCGAAGATCGAGATCGAGCCGAATTCGCTCGCCACGCGGAGGATGAGGAAGGTGCCGACGATCGCCAGCAGGCCGATCATCACCGGCAACAGCGCTGCGACCAGGCTGCGGAAGAAGAGGAAGGAGAGCAGGAAGAGCAGCGGGAAGGCGAGCAGCTCGGCCCGTTTCAGGTCTTCCTCGACCTGCTTGTTGACCTGCTCCTGGGCGACCGCGGCGCCGCCAACCGTGATCCCGGGGCGACCGGCGAACTCGTCGGCGATCTCACCGCCGGCTTCCTGCCACTCCTTGTCGTCGATCGGTTTCAGGGCGACGGCGATGTAGGTCGAATCGCCGTCGTTGGAGACGAAGTCGCGCGAGCGAGTCGTGTAGTAGCTGCTGACCCCCTCGACGTCGGCGCGTGCGCCCAGCTCTCGTTCCAGCGCCGCGATCCGCCGCCTGGTCGCGGCCTGGGCGACCGGCGCGTCCTCGACCACGACCAGCACGGCGGGGATGCGGTTGCCGGCGTCCTGCAGCTGCTCCCGGGCTTCGACGGCCTCGGTCGACGGGTCGTCTGCCCCGTAGGGGTCGAGGCGGTCGGCGACGGAGCCGCCGAGCGCACCGGCGAGGAGGAAGAAGGCGATTGCGAGCAGGCCGACGCGGCGGGCGCGGCGGTCGGCGAGGCGGGCCAGTGAGTCGAACATCAGCTTCTCCCTTTCTCTTGTGCGGGTTCGAGCAGCTGGGCCTCCATCCGCTCGCACCACCCGGCGAACCATTCGTTGAACTCGATCCCCGCCCGCAGCACCATCAACGGGTAAGGGTCCTCCAGCTCGTTTTTCTCCGCCTCCATTGCGCGTAGCGTCTTGGTCAGCTCGACCCGGCGCCGGCGCATCGCGCGCAACGTCTCGACGGCCTCGGCTGGCTTCAGCACGCCGGAGAAGAAAAGTTTCAGCAGCCCTTCTTCGCGCATCTCGGCGGTCCCGGGCGGTCTGCGCAGCCAGTCCTTCAGCTCCTGCTCGCCGTCGGCGGTGATCGCATAACGGGTGCGCTTGCGGTCGCCCTGCGAGGCATCGACTCCCTCGACCAACCCAGCCTCCGAGAGCCTCTTCAGCTCCGGATAAATCTGCCCGTAGCTGGCCGCCCAGAAGAAACGCGTCGTGTTGTCGACCGCCGCTTTGATCTCATAGCCCGAACGCGGCTCGCGCGAGACCATGCCGAGGATCACGTAGGCGGTGGCGCTCAGTTCCATAGTCGCAAGATATATCAGTGCGATATATCTTGCGGTGTGATCTAACTCACGAATACCCCCTTCTCTGCATTCCAGCGCAATTAACGAGAGGCTCGGGCTGCTGACAGAAAGGGCATCGTGAGCTCGGTTTGCGTCCGTAGCAGACCCTTACAATGAATGTCAAGTGGTCCCTGCTATATGCGGGAATACTCTTCCGACCAAGGGCACTCGTATGGCTGGATTTGATCGAAATCGCTTTGAGGCGTTAGTCCTCTATATCGCTCATCGTCGTAGAGACGACGAGCGATTTGGTCGCACCAAGATGGCCAAGGTTCTCTTCTATTCGGATTTCTCCGTTTATCAAGATCAAGGGGAGCCTCTAACGGGTGCCACCTATATCCGCATGCCATTCGGACCCTTTCCGAAAGCCCTTGGGGAAACCGAGAAAGCCCTGGAGGCAAAGGGACTGGCCGTGCTGGCCCACGACGGCGAGGGTGAGTACGACGAGAAGCGGATCATTCCGGCGAGGAGTGCCCCTGACCTAAGAGGCCTTTTCGAGGAATGGCAGATCCTGGTTGTCAATGACTGGATCGACAGAGTGGGGGCAGCAACCGCGACGCAGATTTCCGAGATGTCCCACCATCACCCTGGCTGGCTACTTGCAAAAAAGGATGGGGAGCCCATCCCTTACGAGACTGCGGTCTTGCCTCAGTCTCGGCCGACTGCATTTGAGGCGTCACGCGCAAAGGAGGTGGCGCGTGGTCGCGGATGGCAGTCCAGCGATGGGAGATGGATCTGGGAACGGAGCACCGACTAAAGCAAACAAGGTCACGCACAGCGCGCTTTACGACGAATGCTGTGCCGAGATCGAGGCGAAGCATCCTCGCGTCGCGAGAGAGCGATTCTTCGAGAGGCTTGATGCTTTTATGGTCATCTGTGATGTGGGGGCGGATGCCTACCACGTTGGTGGCACAACGTTCCATATGCAGACGCCCGAAAACTTTTCGCCAGTGCTGATGATCTATTTCACATACGCATCCGGCCAGATCGTGATGCAAGCCGTTCACGCCGACGACTGACCCGCCGCTTTGGCCCGGCGGCCTCCGCCCGCGTCTGCGGCTGGGCCGGACTATCCTCAGCGTTCGCCATGAACGGGTCCGATTCCGACATAGTCGTGATGAAGTTCGGCGGCACCTCCGTCGCCGGTGCGGAGGAGATCAAGCGCGCGGCGCGGCGGATCGTCGCCGCCCGCGAGGCCGGCAACCACGTCGTCGCGGTGCTCTCGGCCCGCGGCAAGACCACCGACGAGCTCGTCGCCCAGGCGATGGAGATTTCCGAGCGCCCCGTCGCGAGGGAGATGGACATGCTGCTCTCGACCGGCGAGCGGATCTCCTGCGCGCTCTGCGCGATGGCGATCCACGACATGGGCCACAACGCGATCTCGCTGACCGGCTCGCAGGCCGGCATCGTCACCGACTCCTCCCACACCCGGGCCAAGATCATCGACGTCCGCGCCGACCGCATCCGCGAGACGCTGGGAGGGGACCGGATCGTCCTCGTCGCCGGCTTCCAGGGTGTCTCCACCGACAGCCAGGACGTGACCACGCTCGGAAGGGGCGGCTCGGACACCACTGCCGTCGCCCTCGCCGCGGCGCTCGACGCCAGTGTCTGCGAGATCTACACCGACGTCGCCGGTGTCTTCAGTGCCGATCCTCGCATCGTCCCCGACGCCCGCAAGCTCACCGTCACCTCCTACGAGGAGATGCTCGAGATGTCGGCCTCCGGGGCGAAGGTGCTGCAGCTGCGCTCGGTCGAGTACGCGCGCAACAACGGCGTGCGCATCCATTGCCGCAGCAGTTTCGAGGACGGCCCCGGTACCCTCGTCGTCTCAGAAGAGGAAAGTGAGCAGGAGAGCGTGGAGCAACCTTTCGTAACCGCAGTGACCCACTCCGACGGCGAGGCGCGGGTGACGCTGAGCGGCGTCCGCGACGAACCGGGAATCGCCGGGCGGATATTCACCGCGCTGGCCGGAGCGGGCATCAACGTCGACGTGATCATCCAGAACGAGCCGGTTGGCGACGACGCCCTGGCCGACCTTTCCTTCACCGTCGATCGCTCCGACCTGACCGCGGCCACCGACACCGTCGGCGCGCTCGACGTCAGCCAGGGCGTGCGCAGCGACGAGCGGATCGGCAAGGTCTCGATCGTCGGCGCCGGCATGCGCTCGCACCCCGGTGTCGCCGCCAAGGTCTTCGAGGTGCTCGGCGGCGAGGGGATCAACATCGAGATGATCTCCACCTCGCCGATCAAGATCTCCTGCGTCATCTCCGCCGACCGGGTTCCAGACGCTGTCCGCGCACTTCACCAGGCGTTCGAGCTGGGTGCCGACGCGGTCAAGCCGGAGGATCCGATGGGCGCCCAGCACCGACCGACGGTCAGCGGCTGAGGCCCCGCCATACTCGGGCGATGGTGGGCGACGGATACAGAGTCGGAATTCTTGGCGCGACCGGGCTGGTCGGCACGACGATCCTCGAGCTGCTCGCGGATCGCAGCTTCCCGGCCGCGGAGGTCGTGCCCTTCGCCTCGGAGCGCTCGGCCGGCAAGTCGCTCGAGTGGGGGGACGAGCAGCTCGATGTGCGCCCACTCAACGAGGAGACGATCCAGGGGCTGGACATCGTCCTCTCCTCGGCGGGCGGCGCGGTCAGCGCCGAGTGGACGCCGAAGCTGGTCGAGGCCGGCGCCGTCGTCGTCGACAACACCAGCTACTGGCGCATGCACGACGACGTGCCGCTGGTCGTCGCCGAGGTCAACCCGGATGACCTCGCGCGGCACAAGGGGATCGTCGCCAACCCGAACTGCTCGACGATGCAGATGGTCGTCGCGCTGAAGCCGCTCTACGACGCGGCTGGGATCGAGCGCCTGGTGATCTCGACCTATCAGGCCGTCTCCGGCACCGGCAAGGCGGCGATCGACGAGCTGACGGCGCAGTCGCGAGCCGCGCTCGACGGGCACGATCCCGTCGCCTCGGTCTATCCGCACCAGATCGCCTTCAACGCCCTGCCCCAAGCCGGCAGCTTCCCCGACGGTGACGACCACACCGACGAGGAGCGCAAGCTGATCAACGAGACCCGCAAGATCCTCGGCGACGAGGAGATCCGGGTCAGCGCCACCTGCGTGCGCGTGCCGGTCATCAGCGGCCATTCAGAGGCGGTCAACGTCGAGACGCGCGAGCCGCTCGAGCCCGAGCATGCGCGTGAGCTGCTCGCCGCGGCGCCGGGCGTGACCGTGCTCGACGACCCGGCTGCCGGCAGCTACCCGATGGCGATCGACGCGGCGGGCAAGGACGACGTCTTCGTCGGCCGCATCCGCCGCGACCCCGGCAACGAGCGCGCGCTCGACCTCTGGGTCGTCTCCGACAACCTGCGCAAGGGCGCCGCGACCAACACCGTCCAGCTCGCCGAGCTGCTGGTGGAGCGCAACCTACTCGGCTGACCTCAGCGAAGGGGGTCGGTCCAGCGCAGACCCTCGAAGCGGGTGAAGTCGGTGTCGTGAGAGCAGAGCTCGGCGCCGTGCTCGATCGCCAGGGCCGCGAGATGGGCATCGCTGGTCAGGTTGCCGCCCGTTCCGAGCGGCTCGAGCAGGCGCTGCAGTGTGGCGGCATGCTGATGGGTCGGATGGACCACTGCGGCGATCGGCTGACTGAGCCAGCTGTTGACGAATTCGAACGCCTTGGCGGGCGAGAGCGCGTTGCCAAAGGCAGCGGGGTTGGTCGAGATGCGGATGAAGCCGATCAGGGCCAGCCAGGCGAAGCCCACTTCCTCGGTCCCCGACAGCGTCTGCTCGAGCCACGAGCGGGCTTGCGCATTGTGGGGGGAAGTCTCGTCTGCCGTATAGAGGAGCAGGTTGACGTCTGGCAGCTTCACTTGCCCATTCGCATCTTGCGTATCGTCTCGGCGTCTTCGAGTTCGCCCGCAAGCTGCAGGGCCTTGACCAGGTTGACGCCGGGCCTCGCTTCCATCCGTTGAGCAGGGGGGAGTCGATAGGGCTTCGGTTTCGCCCTCGCCTCGCCTCGCTCGAAGCCTCGCCGCACCGCCCCGTTCAGCGCCTCCTTGAAAGAGATGCCACGGTCGCGCGCCGCTTCCTTCAGCTTTGCGGCGACATCGGGATCGAGGGTGACCGTGGTGCGCATGCAGGCATCATAGCAGCAGAGCATGTGCTGTCATGATGTCTCGACCTTGGTTTCGCGGCTGAGCCGCCGCAGGGCGAAGGGCGCCAGCAGGGTGGTGAGGATCGACATGCCCACCACCACGCCGAAGAGCTCGGGGTCGACGACACCCTCGGCGGCGCCGATCGAGGCGACGACGATGCCCACCTCTCCCCGCGGCACCATGCCGACGCCGACGATCCGCGCCTGCTCGCGGCCGAGGCCGCGCGCCGCCAGATAGGCGGGGATCAGCTTGGTCACGACCGCCAGCGCGGTGATCGTCACCAGCAGCAGCAGCGCGTGCCCGCTGAGCAGCGAGTCGAGGTCGAGCTCGATGCCGATGAAGGCGAAGAAGAAGGGGGGGAAGAAGGCATACAGCGGCTTCACCTCCTCCTCGATCGCGTTGTGGTCCTTGGTCTCGGCGACGATCATCCCGGCGAGGAAGGCGCCGATCAGCGCCGCCAGGCCGATCTGGGCCGAGAAGGCGGCGAGGCCGAGGCAGAGGATCACCGCCGGCAGCAGCGGCGAGTCGGCGAAGCGCGGCGCGTCGAGCAGCTGCGGCCGGCTCTGCAGCAGCCGCGTGCCGCCGAGAGCGAAGAAGGCGACGAAGGCGATCGCCAATGCGAGCGAGAGCGCGATGTTGCCGGCGTCGACGCCGCCGTCGGCGGCCATCCCGACCGCCACCGAGAGCAGGATCAGGGCGAGGATGTCGTCAACGACGGCGGCGCCGAGCACGGTGCGGGCGGCGGGGCTGCGGGCGATGCCGAGGTCGAGGAAGGTCGCCGAGGTGATGCCGGCGCTGGTCGCCGCCAGCGCCGCGCCGAGGAAGACGCTGGTCTCGGTGCTCTCGCCGAGCGCGGCCCCGAGGCCGATCCCGCCGAGGAAGGGCAGGACGACGCCGGCGCTGCCGACCGTCACCGCGATCCGGCCGACCGTGCGCATCTCCGAGAGGCGCGTTTTCAGGCCGACCCAGAAGAGCAGGAAGACGACCCCCAGCTCGGAGAAGACCTCGAGCACCTCGCCCGGCTCGACCCATCCCAGCAGCGAGGGTCCGATCAGGACGCCGGCGAGGATCTCGCCGACGATCGCCGGCTGGCCGATCCGCTTGAAGACCTCGTCGCCGAGCTTGGCGGCGAGCAGGACGACGAAGAGGTCGGTGAGGACGCCCGCCGCGTCCCCAGTTGAGGCGGCGAGCGGCAGTGCCAGGGCGTCCATCATGCCGTCACACTATTTCTTCAGTTACGTGCGCCACACGTAACATTCTGTCTGCTAGGTTGATCACATGGAGCAGAGCACCAACTGGAACGACGACCGTCTCGACCATCTCTCTGGTCAGGTAGACCGGCTCGCGGGTCGGGTTGACGATCTGCGTAATCATGTGGACGATCGCTTCGATGCCCTGCAGCGGTCGATGAACTACACGCTGGCGAGCATCCTCGCCGCCTTCGGCAGCGCGCTGCTGGCGATTCAACTCTGACCGGCCGGAACGTGCTCAGGCGGTGATCGGTGCCGCCAGCCGCTCCTCGACCCAGCCGGTCGAGGCAATGTGCTTGCTCATCCCGAGCTGCTTGGGCTCGGCGCCGAGCGCCAGGCCGACGAGTTGCGGCAGGTGCAGGACGGCGAGGCCGAGGTCGCGGTTGACGACCTTGGCCGCCTCCGGCTGCTGCATGTCGAGGTTGAGGTGGCAGAGCGGGCAGGGGGTGACCAAGCAGTCGGCGCCGGCGTCGATCGCGTCGCCGACGTGGGTGCCGGACTGGCGCAGCGAGGTCTCGCGGTTCATCGTGATCACCGGGAAGCCGCAGCACTTGCGGGCGCCGTCGTACTCGACCACCTCGCCTCCGAGCGCCTCGATCACCTTCTCCAGGTAGATGTCGCGGTCGGGGAACTCGTCGTAGCCGAGCCGCTCCTTCGGCCGCACCACATAGCAGCCGTAGAAGGGGCCAACGCGCAGGCCGGAGAGCGGCCGGGTGACCTTCTCGGCCAGCTGGTCGAGCCCGTAGTCCTCGACCAGCAGCCAGAGGAAGTTTTTGTTGGTGAAGCCGTCCTTGCCCTTCTCGTAGGAGAGGCCCTGGCCGCTCAGCACCTCGTTGATGTGGGCGCGGTAGGAGGAGTCGGCATCCAACCGTTGTTGGCACTCTGATTGAGCGCCCTGACAGGTCGAGCAGATGTTCATCATCGCCAGCCCGGTCTGCTGGGCGAGGGCGAAGGTGCGCGCGTTGAGCGTGTCGGCGAGCTCCTGGTTGTGCTCGGCGATCACGCCGGCGCCGCAGCAGTTGGCGCGGTCGAGCTCGACCAGCTCGATCCCCAGCCGCTCGGCGACCAGCGCCATCGAGCCGTGCAGCTCGGTGGTGAAGCCGCGCGAGACGCAGCCGGGCCAGTATGCGAGCTTCATACGGTCTCCTCCTTCGCGGCCTTCGCCTCGTCCGCCAGCGCGGCCTCGGTCGGCTCGTCGGGCTCGGGCTCGACGTCCTCCTCGCCCTTGATGTAGATGTTGAATTCCTCGCGGTGCTCCTCGGCGTGCTTGTAGATCGCCTGGACCTCGTCCTGAGCGCCGTCGGGCAGCTTCGGGTGGATGCCGGGGATCAGCTTCGGCAGCGAGCGCATCTTGCCCGTGCGCAGGCCGCGGATCGCCGTCGGCAGCGAGCCGAGCATTTCCTTGATCGCCCGTTTGCTCGGTTTCAGCTTGCCTTTTATTCCTGGGGCGAAGGACTCCTGGAGCAGCAGCGACTCGTCGAGCGTCCCCTTCTTCTCGATGATCTTGACGAAGGCGACCTCGTGGTCATGGCCGCTGTTCGGGTCTTCGATCCCCTCTTCGCCGGCTTTGCGGCGCAGGCGCATGATCTGGTCCATCGGCGCCACGCCCTTGGGGCAGGCGTCGATGCAGCTGAAGCAGTGGGTGCAGTCGTAGATCCCGTGCGGATCCTCGGCCAGGTCGTGCAGGCGCTCCACGGCCTCGCCATCTCGTGGATCGCCGACGAAGCGGTAGGCCTTGGCCAGCGCCGCCGGGCCGATGAAGTCGGGGTCGGCCTCCATCGAGAGGCAGGAGGAGACGCAGGCGCCGCACTGGATGCAGGCCATCGACTGGGTGATGTCGATCATCGACTCGGGCTCGACCACGTACTCGCGCTCGGGGGGGTCGCCGTGGGGGAGGAGCCAGGGGGTGACGCGGCGGATCTTGGCCCAGTGGGTCGACTCCATGTCGGTGATCAGGTCCTTGATCACGGGCATGTTGCCCATCGGCTCGACCACGATTGTGTTGTCGCCCTCGCCGACGCTCGCCATCTTGTCGGCCAGCTCCTGTGCCTCGCCGATCTGGGTCTTGCAGCCGAGACCCGACTGGCCGTTGATCTTCATCCCGCAGGAGCCGCAGATCGCCGCCCGGCAGGAGCAGCGGACCGAGAGCGAGCCGTCGTCGCGGTCCTTGGCCTGGAGGATCCCGTCGAGGACCGAGAGCGAGGGGTCGAGGTCGACCTTGAACTCCTCCCAGTAGGCCCCCTCGCCGCTCTCCGGCTGATAACGGCGGACTTTCAGCGTGTAGGTGGCCATCTGGCGTCCTCTCAGTACTTTCGCTCTTCGGGTTCCCATTGGGTGATCGTCACCTCTGAGTATGAGAGCTCGGGCCCGTCGTCGCCCTGCTGCAGGTCGATGTGTTTGAGCCACTCCTCGTCGTTGCGCTCGGGGAAGTCGGTTCTGTACTGGGCGCCGCGGCTCTCCTTGCGCTCCAGTGCGGCGAGGCAGGTGCACTCGGCGTTGTCGAGCATGTAGCCGAGCTCGATCGCACCCAGCAGGTCCTGGTTGAAGACGCTGCCCTTGTCGTCGATGTAGGCGGAGCGCGCCTCCTCCTTCAGCCTGTGCACGATCTCCAGCGCTTCCTGGATCCCGGCCTCGTCGCGGAAGACGGCGACTTTGGCGTCCATCGTCTCTCCCAGCTCCTGCTTGATCTCCGAGACGCGCCGGCCCGAGCCCTTCTCGCGCGCCGAGATCGCGGCGATCTCCGCCTCCTCGGCCTCGAGCACGCCGCGCGAGGGCCGCGAGCCCTCGATTCGCTTGGCGTGGGCAGCGGCGTCGACGCCCGAGCGGCGGCCGAAGATCAGCGTGTCGAGCAGCGAGTTGGCGCCGAGGCGGTTACCGCCGTGCACGGAGACACAGGCGGTCTCGCCGGCGGCGTAGAGGCCGGGGACATCGGTGCGCCCGTCGACGTCGGTCTTGACGCCGCCCATCGTGTAGTGGTTGCCGGGCTTGATGTGGATCGGTTCCTTGGTGATGTCCACCCCGGCGAAGTCCTGGCCGACGAGGACGATCTCGCGCAGCGCCTCGTGGATCCGCTTCTTCGGCACCACCGTGATGTCGAGCGCGACGGTGCCGTCGGGGAAGCCGCGGCCCTCGTTGATCTCGGTCTGCTCGGCGCGGGAGACGACGTCGCGCGAAGCGAGTTCCATCTTGTTCGGCGCGTAGCGCTCCATGAAGCGTTCGCCCTTGGCGTTGAGCAGGTGGGCGCCCTCGCCGCGGGCGCCCTCGGTGATCAGGAAGCCCTTGCCCGCCAGCGTCGTCGGGTGGTACTGGATCATCTCCATGTCCATCAGCTTGGCGCCGACGCGGTAGGCCATCGCGATCCCGTCGCCGGTGCAGATCAGCGCGTTGGTGGTCGGCTTCCAGGCCTGGCCGTTGCCACCGCAAGCGAGGATCACCGCCTTCGCCGTGAACAGCTGCACCTGACCGTCGGCGATGTTGCGGGTGACGACGCCGCAGCACTCGCCCTGCTCGTCGATCGCCAGCGCCGTGCAGAACCACTCCTCGTAGCGGGCGACGGCGTCGGAGTACTTCATCAGCTGCTCGTAGAGGACGTGCATGATCGCCTGGCCGGTGATGTCGGCGACGTAGTAGGTGCGGGCGGCGGAGGCGCCGCCGAAGGCGCGGGTGCCGAGCTTGCCTTCCTCGTTGCGGTGGAAGGTGACGCCGAGGTGCTCGAGGTGGAGGATCTCCTCCGGCGCCTCTTCGCACATGATCGAGATCGCGTCCTGGTCACCCAGGTAGTCGGAGCCCTTGACCGTGTCGTAGGCGTGCGACTCCCAGGAGTCGCCGGGGTTGAGGGCGGCGTTGATCCCACCCTGGGCGGCGTTGGAATGCGAGCGGACCGGGTGGACCTTGCTCAGGATCCCGACCGAGACCCCTTCCTCGGCAGCGGCCAGGGCGGCCCTCTGCCCGGCGAGGCCGGCGCCGATCACCAGTACGTCATGAGTGGGCACGAGCGCGGACTCTATAGCGCCGAAATCCGACCCCGCGGTCGGATTTCGAGAGGCGCATCCGACATTGACCACACTCTGGTGGGGTCAATGTCGGATGCGCTCGGGCGAACTGCGGCGACGCTACAGCCAGCGCTCGTCGAGGCGGCGGATCGCGGCCTCGGAGAGGCGGATGCCGTCGGCGACCGTGTCGAAGTCGACGTTCTCGGCGAGGTCGTGCCACCAGTGGTAGTTGGCGGGCTGCTTGAGGTCGGTGCAGCTGGCGATCACCGCGGTCTCATAGCCCGCCGCGAGCGGCTCGAGCCCGTCGGTGCCGCTGCGCAGGCGCAGGTTGGGGAAGAGGTGGATGCCGAGCTCCTCGGCGAGGCCGTCTACCAAAGCGAGAGAGCGGGGCGGGTACTCGCGCATCTTCAGGAATCCCTCACCGCGCAGCACCAGCAGGTGCGGCGAGCCGGTCGACTCGAGGCAGACGAAGAAGGTGCTCTCGCGCGGCAGCTCGCCGAAGTGGCGCTCGCCGAAGGCCTTGATCCCCTCGCTGAAGGACTCCTCCGAGCCGACCGAGAGCAGGATCACCCGCAGGTTCTCGGGCGGGCGGTCGAGCAGCTCTTCGGCCAGGGCCAGCAGGGAGACGACCGCGGTGCCGTTGTCGTTGGCGCCGGGGACGACCTTGCGCGCCCCGATCTCGGCCATCGCCGCCGCCGAGCCGAGGCCGAGGAAGATGCCGATCTTCGTCAGCAGGCGTTTTCCACTGAGCGCGCCGAGCGCCGCCAGCACCGGCCCGCCGACGACCGGTGCCATCAGCGCTGGGCTGGTATCGGTGCGCTCGATCAGCCCCAGGCGGTCGCCGATGTTGGGCAGCTCGGGATGGAAGACGAGGCCGGAGTGGGCCGCGTCGTGATGGGCGATGAACACGACCGTCCGCTCGGCCTCGGCTGAGCCCAGCTCGCAGACGACGTTGTAGGTGGTGCGGCGCGGCAGGAAGCGCCGCAGGTGGCGTTTGCCCGGCGGGAAGTCGGAGGCCATTCCGGCGGCGGCGCCGGCACCGAGCGCAGCGCCGAGCAGGCGCCGCCCACGCAGGGCGAGGATGCCGCCGAGCGCCCCCAGCGCGGCGCCGATGCCGAGCGGCCACCAGTAGGTGCCGTGCGCCGGCTCAGCCTCGATCCGCGCCTCAGCGCCAAGCTCGGTGAAACGGGCGACCACCCACTCAGCGGCACGTCGCTCCCCCTCCGACGCCGAGGGCCGCTCAATCTTCTCGAGCTCCTCGAGCCAGCCGCGGAGCCTGTCCTTGTTGGGCCGCATAGATCCGACCCTATACAGGGCCACCCGGGTGGGGCCGAAACGTCTTGTACTTTTTCGCCGCTGGCTCTGGGCGACAGCCCAACCGCGATCCACCGAAAAAGTTAAGTGGAGGCCCCACCCGGGTGGCCCTGCGTGGCCAGGCCGGACCTCCCCGTACCATGGAGGCCGATGCCCGGCGGCAAACCGATAACCCTCTTCCACGTACGCGGAATCCGTATCGCCGTCGACTGGTCCTGGTTCCTCGTCCTCTTTCTGGTCATCTTCTGGCTCTCGCAGTTCTACGGCGACGTGCTCGGCGAGAGCAGCTCGGACTCGGCCCCCTTCCTGCTGGCGGTCCTCAGCGCGGTCGGCTTCTTCGGCTCGATCGTCCTGCACGAGCTCGGCCACGCCTTCGTCGCGATCCGCAACGGGATCGGCATCTCCAGCATCCAGCTCTGGATCTTCGGCGGCATGGCGCGGATGAACCGCGAATCCGACAGCCCCGCGACCGAGTTCAAGGTCGCCGTCGCCGGTCCGCTCGTGACCTTGGCGATCGCCGTCGTGCTCGCCGCGGTCGGGATCGGCGCCGCCGGCTGGGAGGAGTTCCGCAAGGCCGCGCTGGTCGAGAGCGACGCCGGTACCTCGGGCGTGCTCGCGATGGTCGCCTGGCTGGCGATGATCAACTTCCTCGTCCTCGTCTTCAATCTGCTGCCGGCCTTTCCGATGGACGGCGGCAGAATCGTGCGGGCGATCGCCTGGTGGCGGACCGGTAACCGCACCTCGGCGACCCGCTTCGCCGCCAAACTGGGCCGCGGCTTCGCCTGGCTCTTCATCGCCGCCGGCCTCCTCCTGGTTTTCGACGGCTACGTCTTCAGTGGCGTCTGGCTTGCCTTGATCGGCTTCGTGATCAACGGCTCTGCCAAAGCGGCATCCGCCGAGACGGCGATCACGAGCGGCATAAGCAAGCTCACCGTCTCCGACGTGATGGACCGCGAACCGGTCGCCATCCCAGACCAGCTCAGCGTCGAGCAGGCGCTCGACGAGTACTTCCTCCGCTACCGCTGGCCCTGGTTCCCCGTGGTCGATGCAGCACAGCGCTTCGTCGGCCTCGTCATTCGCGACAAAGCCGACGAAGTCCCCGAGACCTCGCGCACGACCTCTTTTGTCTCGGATCTCCTCGAGCGCGACGATGGCACCTTCCAGGTCCGCGACGACGCTCCGCTCGACACGCTGCTCGCCAACCGAGCCCTACGCCGCTTCGGCGCAGTGATGGCGGTCGACGCCGACGGCAAGCTCAGCGGCGTCATCACCGCCGAGCAAGTAGGCCGTGCCTTGAGAGACGCCGCGAGCTAGAGGACCGGGAGTCCCCTTCCCGGAAATTGATGTCGCACGGCCTTCGGCCTTGGCGACTGTGTTGCAGCGCGGCTACGCCGCGCAATCATCAGATTGCATATCGCCGCTTCGCGACATTCCCGAGAAGGGGACTCCCGGTCCTCTAGGACACGGGCCGGTGTCGCTCAATGATGGAGCTGAAGTTCGTGCCCGCCGGCAGGGTGCCGAACGCGTGACCCCAGTCACCGCCAAGGCGTGAAGCGCAGAACGCGTCGGCCACAGCGGGGTCGCCGTAGCGGACCAGCAGAGAAGCTTGAAGGGCGAGAGCCATCCGTTCGACGATCCCGCGGGCTCGGGTCTGAATCGTGTCCACGTCGCCGGGGATCTCCTCGCGCAGAGTGCTGACGTAGGAGTCGAGCCGGGGTTCTGCGCCGGAAGCTTCGAGCACCTCGGCGAAGAAGGCCTCGACCGAGGTTGGGTTCTTGACCATCGCCCGCAGCACGTCGAGGCACTGGACGTTGCCCGAGCCCTCCCAGATCGAGGCCAGCGGCGCCTCGCGGTAGAGGCGCGGCATCCCCGACTCCTCGACGTAGCCGTTGCCGCCAAAGCACTCCAGGCACTCGACCGCGTGCCAGGGCTGCCGCTTGCAGAGCCAGTACTTGAGCACGGCGTTGGCGAGGCGGCGGAACTCGGCCGCCTCCTCGTCGCCGGCGGCGACCTCGTCGTAGGCGCGGGCGAGGCGCATCGCGGAGATCGTCGCCGCCTCGGACTCGACGCAGAGGTCGGCGAGAACGTTCCGCATCAGCGGCTGGTCGATCAGCTCCACCCCGAAGGCGGCGCGCTGGCTGACGTGGTTGAGCGCCTGCGCGACCCCGGCGCGGTAGCCGGTCGCGGCACCGATCACGCAATCGAGGCGGGTGTGGTTGACCATCTCGATGATCGTCGGCACGCCGCGTCCCTCCTCGCCGACCATGCGCGCCCAGGCGCCGCGGAACTCGAGCTCCGAGGAGGCGTTCGAGCGGTTGCCGAGCTTGTCCTTGAGCCGCTGGATCTGGAAGGCGTTGCGCTCGCCGTCCGGCGTCCAGCGCGGCATCAGGAAACAGGAGATGCCCGAGTCGGTCTGGGCGAGGACGAGGAAGGCGTCGCACATCGGCGCCGAGCAGAACCACTTGTGACCGACCAGCTCGTACTCGGCCCCGGGGCCGCCCCCGTTCAGGGGCGTAGCCGTGGTCGTGTTGGCACGCACGTCGGAGCCGCCCTGCTTCTCGGTCATCGCCATCCCGCAGAGGGAGCCGCGCTTGTGGTCGGCGGGCAGCGAGCGCTCGTCGTAGTCGAGCGAGAGGAAGCGCGGTTCCCATTCCGCCGCCAGCTCCGGCTGCTTGCGCAGCGCCGGGATCGCCGAGTAGGTCATCGAGAGCGGGCAGCCGACGCCGCTCTCGGCCTGCATCAAGAGGGTGAACATCGCGGCGCGGGCTACGTGGGCTCCGGGTCCCGGCTCGCGCCAGGGTGCCGCGTGCAGGCCGTAGTCGACCCCGATCCGCATCAGTTCATGCCAGGAGCTGTCGAACTCGACCTCGTCGATGCGGTGCCCGTAGCGATCGTGCGTGCGCAGCTGTGGCTTCTTCTCGTTCGCCTCGAAGCCCCAGCGGATCGTCTGCGAGGAGCCGCTGATTGCGCCGAGCTCGCGCGCCTTCTCCTCGGCCCAGCCGGCGCCCTCACGGTGCAGCGCCTCGACCAGGACCCGGTCGCAGTCGAACGAGTTGTAGTCCTCCAGCGGGGTCGCCTGGTTGAAGACCTCGTGGGTGCTGCTCGACTGGCGCTCGACCGTGGCCATCACCCGGATTGTCGCATCGATAGCATCGCCGCGCCGATGACGCCGGAGAAGATCAAAGTCGAGAACCCGATCGTCGAGCTCGACGGCGACGAGATGACCCGGATCATCTGGTCGTTCATCAAAGAGCAGCTGATCCTGCCCTACCTCGAGCTCGAGCTCGTCTACTTCGACCTCGGGATCGAGAGCCGCGACGCCAGCGAAGACCGGATCACGGTCGAAGCGGCAGAGGCGATCAAGCGGCACGGCGTCGGGGTTAAGTGCGCGACGATCACCCCCGACGAGGCGCGGGTCGAGGAGTTCGGACTGAAGGAGATGTACCGCTCGCCGAACGGCACGATCCGCAACATCCTCGGCGGCGTCATCTTCCGCGAGCCGATCGTGATCTCGAACGTCCCGCGCTTGGTGCCGGGCTGGACCAAGCCGATCGTGATCGGCCGTCATGCCTTCGGCGACCAGTACCGGGCCACCGACCTGGTCGTCCCCGGCGAGGGCACGCTGACTCTCACCTACACACCCAAGGACGGCTCCGAGCCGGTCGAGCTCGACGTCTACGACTTCCCGAGTGGCGGCATCGCGATGGCGATGTACAACCTCGACGACTCGATCCGCGATTTCGCCCGCGCCTCGATGCGCTACGGGTTGGACCGCGGCTATCCGGTTTACCTGTCGACCAAGAACACGATCCTCAAGCGTTACGACGGTCGTTTCAAGGACCTCTTCGCCGAGGTGTACGAGGCCGAGTTCAAGGCCGAGTTCGAGGCAAAGGGCATCTCTTACGAACACCGCCTGATCGATGACATGGTCGCCGCGGCGCTGAAGTGGGAAGGCGGCTACGTCTGGGCTTGCAAGAACTACGACGGTGACGTGCAATCCGACACGGTTGCCCAGGGGTTCGGTTCGCTGGGACTGATGACGAGCGTGCTGATGAGCCCCGACGGCAGGACGGTCGAGGCCGAGGCGGCGCACGGCACGGTCACCCGCCACTTCCGCCAGCACCAGGAAGGCAAGCCGACCTCGACCAACCCGATCGCGTCGATCTTCGCCTGGACGCGCGGGCTCGGCGCCCGCGGCCGCCTCGATCAAACGCCGGAGGTGTCACGGTTCGCCGCGACACTCGAGCAGGTTTGCATCGAGACGGTCGAGAGCGGCAAGATGACCAAAGACTTGGCCCTGCTGGTCGGGCCCGACCAGCAGTACCTCACCACGCAGGAGTTTCTCGCCGCGATCGATGAGCGGCTTCAGCGCGTCATGGCCGCCTAGGCCTCACCACTTCCAAACCACGACTTCCAGGAGACGAATACGTGAGCACCCCCGTCAAAGTCACCGTCACCGGCGCCGCCGGCCAGATCGGCTACGCGCTCCTCTTTCGTATCGCGAGCGGTGAGATGCTCGGATCAGACACCCCAGTAGAGCTGAGCCTGCTCGAGATCCCCGATGCGGTCAAGGCCGCCGAGGGAACCGCGATGGAGCTCGAGGACTGCGCCTTTCCGCTGCTGCGCAAGATCGACATCTTCGACGATGCGAAGCCGGCGTTCGACGGCTGCAACGTCGGCCTGCTGGTCGGCGCCCGGCCGCGCGGGCCGGGCATGGAGCGCGCCGACCTGCTCGAGGCCAACGGCGGCATCTTCAAGCCGCAGGGCGAAGCAATCGCCGCCGGTGGCGCGGACGACGTGCGCGTGCTGGTCGTGGGCAATCCGGCCAACACCAATTGCCTGATCGCGATGTCAAACGCCGATGGCGTGCCGCGCGAGCGCTTCACCGCGATGATGCGCCTCGACCACAACCGGGCGGTCGCACAGCTCGCCAACAAGCTTGGTAAGCCGGTCTCGAGCGTCAGCAACATGACCGTCTGGGGCAACCACTCCACCACCCAGTACCCAGACCTGGTCAACGCCAAAGTCGACGGCGCAAGCGCCTGGGATGCGGTCGATGACGAGGTGTGGATCGCCGAGGAGTTCATCCCCCGGGTCGCCAAACGCGGTGCCGAGATCATCGAGGCGCGGGGCGCCTCGAGCGCCGCCTCGGCCGCCAACGCCGCAATTGACCACGTCCGCGATTGGGTGCTCGGTACCCCTGAGGGCGACTGGGT
Source organism: uncultured Solirubrobacterales bacterium (assembly GCA_963718755.1). Lineage (GTDB taxonomy): Bacteria > Actinomycetota > Thermoleophilia > Solirubrobacterales > 70-9 > VRUE01. Next base: position 789,581 of record OY970376.1, on the reverse strand, counting down.
CTCGATGGGCGTGCCGTCGAACGGCTCCTACGGGATCGAGGAGGGTGTCGTCGCCGGCCATCCCTGCAGCTGCTCGGGCGGCGAGTGGACGGTGGTCGAGGGCCTCGAGGTCCCGGAGTTCTCCCGCCCCCGCATCGACGCCAGCATCAGGGAGCTGCAGGAAGAGCGCCAGTCCGTCAGCCAGCTGGGCTTGGTCTAGCGGCGAACGAAAAAAGCCGGCCCCGCGGGGCCGGCTTTGGCGCAGTTACCGGTGCGGGTTCTATTTCCCGGGGTAGTACTGGCGCCCTTTCTTGGTGACCCGCTTTTCCTTCTCGAGGTCGCCGAGGACCCGGTAGAGATAGTTGGGCTTGATTTTCATCTGCTTGGCAATGTCCGAGGCGCTGATGCCCGGGTTGCCCTCGACCAGCGCGACAGCCTGGTCGGCGCGGGTGCCTTTACGGCGACGCCTTTTTTTCGGACCGGCAGCTTTCGCGCCTGAGCCACGCGGACGGCCGGGCCCACGGCCGGTGCGGCTCGTGACTTTCCCGCCCAGCTCGGCGAGGGCGCGCTCAAGGCGCTTGCGCTCGTCGTCCAGCTCGGCAAGGCGCTTCTTGACCAGGTCCCGGGCCTCGTCGAGTACGTGAGTGGTGCTTGGCATCTCGTTCCTTTCGTCCGGTCCGCATTTCCCGGCCGGATCACTGAGGGGAGTTACGTACCGCAGTGTTGCACAGTCAAAAGTGACGTACGAACCAAGACTGGACACATTGCCCCACCACTACCTGACTACTTAGGTGGGACTCAGGTTTGAGTGCGTGTCAAACGGCGCGTTCGGCTTGTCGCTCAGGTGAGATACGCACCACGTTGTGGGCGAGGCCCACCTTCTCCATGGTGGCGATGATCAGCGCCGAGGGATCCAGCTCCCAGCGCTTCAGCCCGTGTACGGCGGAGCGGGGGAAAGCATGGTGATTGTGGTGCCAGGACTCGCCCAGCGATGGCAGCGCCAGCCAGAAGACGTTGGTCGAATGGTCATCGGTCTCGAAGCGTCTGCTGCCGAGAAAGTGGCAGACGGAGTTGACGCTCCAGGTGACGTGGTGGACGAAGAAGACCCGCACCAGACCGCCCCAGAGCAATCCGGTTGCGGCGCCGGCCGGCGTGCCGCTGACCAGGTATCCGGCGGCAGCCGGTAAGGCCAGGCCGACAAGGATCAGTGGGACGAACTGACGGCTGATCGTCCGCATTCCCTTGTCTTCATTGAGATCCCGTGCATACCGCTTCCAGTCGGCCCGCCCTTGGGTGGACATCAACCAGCCGGTGTGAGCGTGCCAGAGGCCCGCAAACATGCCGCGGACTCCACCATCGTGCCCCACATGGGGACTGTGCGGATCGCCGTCTTCATCGGTGTGGGCGTGGTGCTTGCGATGGTCGGCGACCCAGGAGATGACAGGACCCTGTACCGCCATCGAGCCGAGCACGGCGAACACGTATTCGACGGGTTTCGGCGTCTGAAAGGAACGGTGGGTGAGCAGGCGGTGGAAACCAACCGTGATCCCAACCGCGGTCAGCAGGTACATCGCGGCGGCGATCACGAGATCGCCGGGCGTGACCAAGCGGTTCCAGAAGAGAACCGCAGCGGCGATCGTCGCCGCGAAGGGGAGGATGACCGCGCCGAGGTTGGCGATCTTCTCGGCTTTGCCCATCTCGGAGTGCATGCGAGCAACTCTAAGTTGCTTTTGATGAGATGTTTTAGGCTTAAGATCAATTTCTGTGGCGAATTATTGTTAGATAGATGACAGCTTCTGGCGAAATTGAGACGGGTCGGGTTCTTCCGCCAGCGGTCGCAGACCTGATCGAGCCCGAGCTCGATGCCGTCACGGTTGAGATCGTCGCCGCGATTGCCGGCGAGGTGCCCGGCTACGCCCGCCCGCTCGAGGGAACCTTCGGCCGGGGCGTGCGCAGAGGGGTGAGCGAGGCCCTGCGGCAGTTCGTCGCCCTGATCCGCGATCCGGACAGCGGTCGCGGAGTCGGGCGCGACGTCTACGTGGAGCTCGGGCGGGGCGAGCTGCGGCAGGGCCGGACGCTGGACTCCCTGCAGGCCGCCTATCGCGTTGGCGCCCGGGTGGCCTGGCGGAGGATCTCTGCGGCTGGGCGCAGGGCAAACCTCGATGCCGAGGTGCTCAGCCTGCTCGCCGAGTCGATCTTCGCCTACATCGACGAGCTCTCGGCCGACTCGGTCGAGGGCTACGCCGAGGCTCAGGCCGAGCTCGAGGACCAGCGCCGCCGCCGCGCCCGTGAGCTGGCCGCTCTGCTCGTGCGCGAGCCGCAGGCCGAGCCAGCCGACCTGAGCGCCGCCGCCGAGCGTGCCGCCTGGGCGGTGCCGAGGCGGGCCGCGGCGCTGGCCTGCCCACAGGAGGAGTTGGGCACCGTCGCGCGGAGGCTGCCGGCGGATTCTCTGGCGACCGTCCTCGACGGCAGTGGCTGCATCCTCTTCCCCGATCCGTCCGGGCCGGGCCGGATCGACCTGCTCGAGCGCGCTGCCGGTGGAGTGACCCTGGCCTTGGGCCCAGAGGGCGTGCCGGGCGACCTGCCCGACTCCTGGTCGCTGGCCAAGATGACGCTACGTGCTGTGGCGGTTGGGGCGACGCCAGTCGCTGGACTGAACCGGGCCGATGACCACCTTGCCGACCTCCTGCTGTTTGAAGGCCAGGCCCTGGTCGCTCGCATTGCGTCTCGTCGGCTAGCGCCGCTCGATGAGCTGACCGAGAAGGCCCGCGAGCGCATGCGCGAGACCGCTCTCGCCTACGTCCGCCACGGCGGCAACGCCGTCGCGATGGCGGCTGCGCTCCACGTCCACCCCCAAACCGCCCGCAACCGAATCGCGCACCTGCGTGAGCTCTTCGGCGACCAACTGGACGACCCGGACGCCCGCTTCGAGCTGGAGATCGCGTTGCGGCATCGAGAGGAGAGCCCGGTGGATCGTCGGGCGAATTGATGTCGCACGCCCTACGGGCTTAGCGACTGTGTTGGAGCGCGGCTTCGCCGCGCGGAACGAGATTGCATATCGCGGCCTTCGGCCACATTCGCCCGACGATCCACCGGGCTCTCCTCCATGCGGTCCGCGATATAGATTAGCCATGGAGCGCGGGAGGATGATTCGGCGTTTGGCAATAGCGACGATCGTTGGGCAGCTCATCTGGCTTGTGTTCGTTCTCTTTGGCGGGCTTTGGGAGCCGGGGTATAGCGAGATCCGAGATGCAGTCAGCTTCCTTGGCGCACAGACTGCAGCGGACCCGTGGATCTTCAACTCGGTCGTTGCGGTCGTGGGGTTGTCGACGATCGCCGTCGCCGGCGCGCTCTGGATTGACGGCCCTAGGAGCTGGCAGGGCAGTTTGGGCCCGCTGTTAATCGCCCTCACCGGGCTCGGACAGATTCTCGCCGGCTTTCCGTTCCCGGCCGACTGCAGAGAGACGATCGACGCTGGTTGCGAAGCACGCGAACTGGCCGGCGAAGTCTCCTGGCAGCACGTTGCCCACGGCTGGGCTTACTTCCTGGGCGCGCTGGCGCTCCTGCTCTCAGTCTTCGCGATGTCCTGGCGCTTCCAAGGCGATAGCCGCTGGCGACTCGGCGATAGCAACTCCCCCTGGGCAAGCGCAGACCGCCTCGCGCTTGCACTCGGCGCCCTGGCAATCATCTTCTTCACCGGCCTCTTCTTCGTAGCCGGCAACGAACCGGATGGCCACTACGGCCTCGTTCAACGTCTCGCCTTGATGTCAGGAATGGCTTGGATCGCGCTGCTCGCGCTCGCGCTCCTCGACCTCTACGGCAAGCAGCGAGTGATGGGTAGGAGCCGGACGGGCCGGCGGGCGAATGTCGCCGAAGGCGGCGATATGCAATCTGATTCCTAGCGCGGCGCAGCCGCGCACCAACACAGTCGCTAAGCGCGTAGCGCGTGCGACATCAATTCGCCCGCCGGCCCGTCCGGCTCCTACCGACCCGCCGCGAGCGCGGGCGTGCGACATCAATTCGCCTGCCGACCCACCGGACTCCCGCTATTGGGGCTTTAGCGCCGGCGCTGTTTGGGCAGCGTGCGGAAGACGACGTCCCAGAGCGGAGAGGAGACGCCGTAGCCGTAGCTGTGGTCCTGGAAATGGTGCCGCATGTGCTGCTGGCGCAACCGCTTGCCCAGGTCCGACTTGGGCACGAAATGGTGCACGTAGTAGTGCGTGTAGTCGTAGAAGAGGTAGCCGGCGATGAAGCCGCCGAAGAGCGGGTAGGCGGTCGGCGTGCCGAAGATCAGGGTGAAGGCGAAGAAGAAGAGCGCGGCAAGCGGGATCGAGACCGCCGGTGGCATCACCAGCCGCAGCTTGTCGTTCGGGTGGTCGTGGTGGATGCCGTGGATGATGAAGTGCATGCGGCGCCCGAAGGCGTTGTCGGGCTCCCAGTGGAAGATGAGCCGGTGCAGCCAGTACTCGGTCAGGGTCCAGATCCCGACCCCGCCGAGGGACAGCAGCGCCATCTCCCATGCCGCCTGGCCACGGTCGGCGGCCAACCACTCCATCACCACGATCACGGGCACGAAGATGAACGCCGGGATCGACGGATGGACTCGCGAGAAGAAGTTGAGGAAGTCGCTCTCGAACAGCTGTGGCGAAGCCGCGAGCTTCTCGGTGCGCTTGTGAGCCTCCATCTGTGGCCAATGCTAGCGCTCGCGATCGCCGACTCCCGCAAGACGCGGGGAAGATGTGACGGCTTTGTGTCAAGAACGTTGCGCTTTGCGGAATCAGGCGTCACGGAAGTGCAACGGCCTTGCAAATATGGCCGCCGTGCCGCGCAAGCCCAAACCGCCGACCTGCGAGCAGTGCTACTTCCGCAAGAAGCAGCTCTGCGCGCTGCAGCTAGAGGAGCCCTGCGCGACCTTCCGGCCCAATCGCCCCGAGGGCCTCGTCCCTCCGCGCCAGCCGGTGCTCCTGATGCGCCCACCCCGCTGGGCGAATCAGACGCAGCCGGCGTAGCGCCCAGGCGGCCCCTCATGGCGGCTATGTTTTGCGCCTATGCCTGAACGTGACGTTTTTGCGAATTTCGCCCGGATGAGGCGGGAGATGGATCAGATGCTGGGTGGGGCTTGGGGACGTGCCGCATACGTGAGCCGGAGAAGCACCGGTTTCTCCCCTAACGTCGACGTCTATTACTGCGGGGATCCGCAGAGGGCTGTTGTGAAGGTCGATCTCGCCGGGGTCGACCTCGATCAGGTCGGGATCGAGGTCAGTGGTCGGCAGCTGGCGATTGTCGGGGAACGGCCGGTCCAGGAGACCGAGGGGCGGGTCTACCAGCAGGTCGAGATCCCCTCGGGCCCCTTCCGCCGTGTGGTCGAGTTGCAGGTCGACGTCGACGCCGACCAGGCCAAGGCGACCTACGAGGACGGCGTGCTGCGGATCGACCTGCCGCTGCGCGACCCCTCGCAGACGACCCGCCGGGTGCCGATAGGACGCGACTGATGGAGGGCACGCCGGTGCTCGAAGTCGTCGAGTCCGAGCTCGACGCCGAGGACGCGATCCGTGCCAACCAGCCGCTGCCCGAGGCGCTGCCGGTCCTGCCGCTGCGCGAGACGGTCACCTTTCCCGAGACGCTGACCCCGCTCGCCGTTGGCCAGGAGCGCTCGATCAAGCTGGTCGACGACGTGCTCGGCGGCAACCGGATGCTGGCGATGGTCGCCGCGCGTGACCCCGAGGACGAGGAGCCAGGCCCCGACGGCCTCTACGACGTCGGCGTGGTCGGCATCGTCGCCCGCATGCTGAAAGTCCCCGACGGCACGCTGCGCATCCTCGTCCAGGGCGCGCAGCGGGTGCGCCTCGGCCCCTACGTCGCCGACGAGCCATACCTCGTGGCGAGGATCGCCGAGCTGCCGGACGTGGTCGATGAGGGTCCCGAGCTGGAGGCCCTGACCCGCAACGTCCAACGCACTTTCTCGGAGATTGTCGAGCACATCCCCTACCTGCCCGAGGAGCTGCAGATGGCGGTGGCAAACATCGAGGACCCCGCCACCCTCGGTCACCTGATCGCCGGCGCCCTGCGAATCTCGACCGAGGAAAAGCAGGAATTGCTGGAAGAGGTCGACGTGGCTGCCCGCCTGCGGCGGCTCTCGCAGATCCTTGCCCGCGAGCTGGAGGTGGTCCAGCTTGGCAGCCAGATCCAGTCTCAGGTGCAGTCCGAAGTCGACAAAGGCCAGCGCGAGTTCTTCCTGCGCCAGCAGATGAAAGCGATCCAGGACGAGCTGGGGGAGGGGGACGAGCAGCAGGCCGAGGTCAACGAGCTGCGCCGGCGAGTCGAGGAAGCCGAACTCCCCGAGCACGCACTCAAAGCGGCCGAGCGTGAGCTCTCGCGGCTGGAGAAACTGCCCCCGGCGGCGGCCGAGCATGGCGTCATCCGCACCTACCTCGAGTGGCTGGTCGAGCTGCCCTGGTCCAGAACGACCGAGGACAACCTCGACATCGCCCATGCCCGTGAGGTCCTCGACGCCGACCACTACGACCTGGAGAAAGTCAAGGACCGCATCCTCGAGTACCTGGCGGTGCGCAAGCTGAAGCCGGACTCGCCCGGCCCGATCCTCTGCTTCGTCGGCCCACCCGGGGTCGGTAAGACCAGCCTCGGGCGCTCGATCGCCAAGGCGTTAGGGCGTGAGTTCGAGCGCATCTCGGTCGGCGGCGTCCGCGACGAGGCCGAGATCCGCGGCCACCGCCGCACCTACATCGGCGCGATGCCGGGGGTGATCATCCGCGCCCTGCGCGATGCCGACTCGCGCAATCCCGTCTTCATGATCGACGAGATCGACAAGATGGGCGCCGATTTCCGTGGCGATCCGGCCTCGGCGATGTTGGAGGTGCTCGACCCGGCCCAGAACGACAGCTTCCGCGACCACTACCTCGACCTCGAGTTCGACCTCTCCGAAGTCCTCTTCATCGCCACCGCCAACATCCTCGACACCGTCCCGATTCCACTCCAGGACCGGATGGAGACGATCGAGCTGGCCGGCTACACGCTGGACGAGAAGCGCCATATTGCCCGCCGCTACCTCGTCCCCCGCCAGATCGAGGCGAACGGGTTGAAGCCCTCGCAGATCGAGTTCTCCGACTCGGCCCTGACCGCGATCATCGAGGAGTACACGCGTGAGGCCGGCGTCCGCAACCTCGAGCGCCAGATCGGCACGATCTGCCGCAAAGTCGCCCGCGACGTCGCCGAGGGCAAGGGCAAAGGCAAGGTCAAGGTCTCGGCCAAGCGAGCGCGCGAGCTGCTCGGCCGCCGCCGCTTCTTCGCCGAGCAGCGCCGCCGCACCAAGGATCCCGGCGTCGCCACCGGGCTCGCCTGGACGCCGACCGGCGGCGACGTGCTCTTCATCGAGGCGACGGCGATGCCTGGCTCGGGCAAGCTGACGATCACCGGCCAGCTCGGCGACGTGATGAAGGAGTCGGCGCAGGCAGCACTCTCCTACGTGCGCGGTCATCTGGGTGAGATCGCGCCCGATCTGGACGAGGGCTGGTTCGCCGAGCACGACATCCATATCCACGTCCCCGCCGGCGCCGTGCCGAAGGATGGGCCATCGGCCGGTGTGGCGATGACGGTGGCGCTGGCTTCGCTGATCTCGGGCCGGCCGGTGCGCAACGATGTCGCCATGACCGGAGAGGTCACCCTGACTGGCCAGGTGCTGCCGATCGGCGGGCTCAAGGAGAAGTCGCTTGCCGCACAGCGGGCCGGGATCAAGCGGGTGATCGTGCCCAAACGCAACGAAGGCGACGTGGCGGAGATCCCCGAGCACGAGCGCAGCGAGCTGGAGTTCGTCTACGTCGACGAGGTCTCGCAGGCGATCGACGCCGCCCTCAAGTAACGAAATGGAGGCAGCCGAGGCCCTGGGCAGGGGCAATCTCTCGACGCTCTATGAGGCAATCCGCGCGGCGGCGCGGGCGCGCTCGCGGGCCTTCTGGATCGTCGCCGGCCTGACCGCACTCGCTGCCGGCCTGCGCTTCGCGACGCTCGGGGTCCAGGCCTACCACCACGACGAGATCGTCACCGCCAGTCGCGTCCTGCGCGGCGATTTCTTCCACGCGATGGAAGCGGTCGGCTTCAGCGAGTCGGCGCCGCCGTTCTACTACGTCCTGGCCTGGGTCTGGACGCAGATCACCGGGACGGGCGAGGTCGGCCTGCGCTCGCTCTCGGCTCTGGCCGGGGTGGCGACGGTGCCGGTCGCCTACCTGCTCGGCGCTGAGCTGCGCGGCCGGCGCACCGGCATCATCGCCGCCGCGCTGGTCGCCGTCAACCCGATGCTGCTCTGGTACTCGCAGGAGGCGCGCAGCTATGCGCTGCTCGTCCTGCTGACGACGCTCGCCGCGCTCTATTTCGTCCGCGCCCTGCGGGACGTGCCGTCACTTAGGCACCCATATGGACGCTCAAGTGGCGACACGTCTGCGAACGGACGGAGGAATCTGACGCTGTGGGGGGTCTTCTCGGCCCTGGCCCTGGCGACGCATTACTTCGCGATCTTTCCGATCGCCTTCGAGGCGGCCTGGCTGCTCTGGCGGCGTGGGCGCGCGGCCCTCGCCGGGCTCTGGATCGTCGGCCTCGTCGGCCTGGCCCTGGCCCCGCTGGTCATCCACCAGGCATCGCTCGGTCACGCGGAGTGGATCGGCGGGCGCAGCCTCGGTCACCGGCTTTGGGAGGTTGGCGTCACTTTCTTCGTCGGCGAGACAGGCGACATCATCGCCAGGCCGGAGACCCTGCTGCCCGCGGTGGTGCCTTTGCTGGCCGCCCTGGCTGCGCTGGCACTGCTCGCACTGCGGGGCGGGCGAGAGGAGCGGCGGGCGGGCGGCCTGATGCTGGCGATAGCCTCGGCCACCGCAGCCGCTCCGGTGGCCGTGGCGTTGCTGGCTCCCGGCAAGGACTACGTCCTTGCCCGCAACCTGATCCCGGCGCTGGTCCCGCTGCTGCTTGCGGTTGCGATCGGGGCGACCCTGCACGCCGCCCGGCGCGGCGGCGCGATCATTGCCGCCGTCCTGGTCGCCTACTCGCTGGGCTTCAGCATCTGGGCCAGTGCTTCACCGACGCTGCAGCGGCCGGACTGGGATGCCGTCGCGACCCGCATTGGTGAGCCCACGGCGCCGCGGGCGACCGTCCTCTGGACCCTGGGGGCAGCTTCGCTGCGCTTCTACCTCTCCACCGGCTCCTTCCAGGCACGGGCCTCCGAAGGCTTTTCCTGGAGCGTGCACGAGGTCAATTTCGTCTCCGACGGGCCGGCACCGCCGGTTTCATCCGGTCTGCTGGGGCCGCGCTTTCGGCAGGTGGCCTATGAACGCGTCGGCCGTCTGCATGTGAGGCGCTACGCGCTGCCCGGCCCCGACCTCGCCCACCTGCGCCTGCGACGCATCCACAGAGCCGACCTGAACTTCCGCAGCAACGGGGTTCTCCTCGACGGGATTGGACCGGGCTGATAACGGGAAGTCAATTGGAGTTATCCTGAGCGTCCCCAGAGATTCCAGCGAGGAGATGGCATGACCAAGACGAAGGCGAACCAGGCCGCGGACCTCTATTCGACTGCCCGTGAAAACCCCTACGTGCAGCGCCTGATCGAGGACGAAGAGCTGCGTGACAGCCTCCGCGACGCCTTCGAAGCCGCGCGCGGCGCCTACGGCCGGGCGACCGGCAACGGCAAGGGCGCGGTGAAGGCAGTGAGCAGCGACAAGAAGGTGCAAAAGGACCTGCGCGCCGCCGCCGAGAGCCTGCGTGAGGCATCCGAGCGATTGAAAGCGCCGAAGAAGCGCAAGAAGGGCCGCCTTGGGCGCCTCATTCTCTTCGCTCTCGTCGCCGGAGCGATCGCGCTGGTGCTCAGCGAGGACGCCCGCAAGTCCGTGCTCGACGCCCTTTTCGGTGCCGAGGAGGAGTTCGAGTACACCTCAACCACGAGCATCAACGGCGCCTGACGGCCTCAGGCGTCGCCATTCGGCGTCCTCGGTCGGCCGGCTGCGGGTCACGCACGGGTGTGCGCTCCCCTTGCCGGCCTCCCTGCGTCCTTGACTGGCAACACCTGAGCCTCGTCAGCCAGTGCTCCTTGGCTGGCACTAGACTGAACTGATGGAGGCAGCGACCAAAGAGCGCGAGCTGAGCGGGGAAAAGGCGCAGCGCATCATCAACGCTATGCGCGAGAGCGTCGCCAAGCGCGGCGCTGCCGGCTCCACCTTCGAGCACGTCGCCCGCGAGGCGGGCGTCAGCCGCGGCCTGCTGCACTACTACTTCGGCACCAAGGAGCGACTGCTGGTCGAGGTCGTCCGCCGCGACGCCGAGATCCGCGTCGCGCGCCTCGACGAGCCGCTTGGCAAAGCGGAGACCGTCGATGACGTGATCAACGTCCTGGTCGCCAGCCTCACCGACCTGATCGAGAACGAACCGGCCTTCTTCCTGCTCCTCTACGAGCTCTTCAGCGCCGGCCGCCGCAATCCCGAAATCCAGCATGAGGTCGGTCAGCTCTTCGATCGCACCCGCTCGCACGTCGCCGAGATCCTCGAGGCGAAGGAGCGCGAGGGTGTGCTCAGCCTGCGCTACGACGCTGAAGCTATCGTCGCCTACCTCTTCGCCGTCGCCGACGGCTTCGCCCTACAGGCTCTCTCCGAGCCCGATCGCGACATCAGTGCTGCGCTTGCTGCCGGTGCGGCATCCGCGCGCTTCCTGCTCGCGGGCGAGTAGTCCCGGCCGGGCATTTTCGCCGTCGGGTCTGCCGAAGCATCCCGAGTGATCGTCCTCACAGACTCAGCGGCCCCGCTGAGTAAGGCTGGCTAACCAGCCAATGCACGACGCGATGATCAAGCTAGCGGGGTTCCTGGCGCGCAGACGCCGCCTCGTGGTCATCGCATGGGTTTTGATCGTCGTTGCCTCGCTGCCCCTTGCCGCCCGCCAGACCGAACACCTGACCGGCGGCGGCTTCGACGTGCCGGGGAGCGAATCGAAGGCCGTCGCCGACGCCATGCAGGGCGTGTTCGCCAGCAGGGCGAACGGGATCTCCGTGCTGCTGCAGGCGGCACCGGATGCGAGTGCCGCAGAGCGCGCCGCCGCCGTGCGGCGGGTGCGCGGCGAGGTTGCCCAGACCGACGGCGTCGCCTTGCCCCCGTCGGTCGCGCGTGGCGCCCAGCTCCAGCTCCAGCGCGGCGACCACGCCCTGATCCCGCTCACCAGTCAGGTTTCGCAGGACGAACTGGTCGACTCTGCCGTCGATCTGCGCGAAGGGCTCGATCCCGGCACGGCACAGAACGGAGTCACCCCGTACCTCGCCGGCCAGGCGACCGTCTGGGCGGGGATGCAGGAGCTCTCCAAGGAAGACCTGGCCAAAGCCGAGGCGGGCGGCTTCCCGGTCGTCGCCCTGATTCTGCTCGTCGTCTTCGGCTCGCTCGCAGCTGCCGCCCTGCCGTTGACGCTGGGCTTCGTCAGCGTGATCGTCACCGGCGCGCTGATCTACTTCCTCTCGCTGCAGATGTCCACCTCGGTCTTCGTCACCAACATGGCTTCGATGATCGGGATCGGCGTCGCCGTCGACTACTCACTCTTCATCCTTGCCCGCTACCGCGAGGAGCGGCGCAAGGGCTGCGATTGCGACGAAGCGCGCGCCGAGGCGCTGGCCACGTCGGGTCTCGCCGTTGCCTTCTCGGGCATCGCAGTGATCGTTTCGCTCGCGGGTCTCTGGATGGTCGACAACCAGGCCCTGCGCTCGATGGCGCTGGGTGCGATGACCGTGGTCGCCGTCTCGATCCTCACCGCGACGACCCTCTTGCCGGCGCTGATCGCGCTGCTGGGCGACCGCGTAATGCCGGGGGGCTTCGTCGCACGCGCGCTGCGCTTCTTCAAGTACTCGATCTTCCGCCGCCCGCGGCCGGCGGCGGACGTTTCCTCCGTCGTTGCCACCGGCCCCGGCTTTTGGGACAGGTGGGCTCGTCGCGTCATGGCTCGCCCCTGGACCGCTGTGGCCTTCTCCGCCGGCATCCTCCTCTTCCTCGCCGCACCGCTGCTCTCGTTGGAGACGGGGACGAATGCGATCCAGCAGTTCCCCAAGGACAGCGACGTGCGCGTTGGCAACGAGCTCGCGGCAGAGCAGCTGGGGGGTGGCGCCGACCCGGTGCAGATCGTCGCCTCGTTCCCAGGCGCCGTCGATCGCGTCGCGGTGGCCGGCTTCGCCGCCGAGCTGCGGACCGAGCCGGGCGTTGGTGCGGTCCCGCCGCCCACCTTTGCCGGTGACAGCGCGCTGATCGAGGCGACCTCGACCGCGCCGAGCGACTCGGAGGCCGCTACGGCATTCGTCAGCCGGCTGCGCGACTCGGTCGTGCCGGCAAGCGGTCTGGCCACTGTCGCAACGGTCGCCGTCGGCGGCGAGACCGCTCGCACCGACGACGCTCGCGCGCAGATCTCCGGCTCGCTCTGGAAGATCGTCGGCTTCGTGCTCGCGCTCAGCTTCCTCGTCCTGATGGTGATGCTGCGCTCGCTGCTCCTGCCGCTGAAGGCGGTGCTGATGAACCTGCTCTCGATCGGCGCGGCCTTTGGCGTGCTCGTGGCGATCTTCCAGTGGGGCTGGCTCGACAGCTTCCTCGGCTTCGAAAGCCTCGGTGCGCTCGACACGATCAACGTGCCGCTGATCTTCGCCATCGTCTTCGGCCTCTCGATGGACTACGAGGTCTTCCTCATGTCGCGAATCCGCGAGCGCTACATGGAGCACGGCGACAATGAGCGCGCCGTCGCCGAGGGCCTCGCCTCAAGCGCCCGCACGATTTCCTCGGCGGCGCTGATCATGAGCTCGGTCTTCGCCGTCTTCGTCCTCACCGGGGTCCCGTCGATCAAGGAGCTCGGCCTCGGCTGCGCTGTTGCGATCGCCCTCGACGCCACGCTCGTGCGCCTGATCCTGGTGCCGGCCGCGATGAAGCTCTTCGGCGACTGGAACTGGTGGATGCCCTCCTGGCTCGACCGCATCCTGCCCCGGCTCAGCTTCGAGGGCGGCGGCAAGGCAGAGCCCGAGCCGGCCGAGGCCTGAGCCGCGGGCGCCGGTTAGTCTCTCCCGCCATGAGCGACGATCTCGCCTTCGCGGGCGCGGCGAAGCAGGCGGAGATGGTGCGGGCGGGGGATGTCTCCCCGACCGAGCTGGTGCAGCTCTGCCTCGACCGGATCGCTCGCCACGATCACCAGCTCAACTCCTTCCGCAAGGTCTTCGCCGAGCGGGCGTTGCTCGAAGCCGAGCAGGCCGAGGCCAGGCGGAGCGCCGGCGACGAGCGTCCACTGCTCGGCGTGCCGATCGCGATCAAGGACGAAGTCGACGTCGCCGGTGAGGTGAAGACCTGGGGCACCGACGCCTTTACCGAGCCCGCCAAGGCCGACTCGGAGGTCGTGCGGCGGCTGCGCGAGGCAGGGGCGATCGTGATCGGCCTGACGCTGCTGCCGGAGATGGCGATCTGCGGCTTCACCGAGTCGGCCACCTACGGCGTCACTCACAACCCCTGGAACCTCCAGCACACGACGGGTGGTTCGAGCGGCGGCTCCGCCGCCGCGGTGGCCGCTGGGCTGGTGCCGATCGCCTCGGCGGGCGATGGTGCCGGTTCGATCCGGATTCCGGCGGCGTCGTGCGGACTCTTCGGCCTCAAGACTTCGCGCGGCCGGGTATCGCTGGCTCCTGAGCTCGAAGGTTGGAAGGGCCTCGCAGTCCTCGGCTGCCTCAGCCGCAGCGTGCTCGACACGGCTCTCTGGCTCGACGTCGTCTCGGGTGGCTCGCGCGAGCCGGAGGCGCCACCGCCCCCGGAGCGACCATTCGTCGAGTCGGCGAAGGCCGCGCCGGGACGGCTCCGCGTCGCCTACTCGACCTCGGCGCCGCGCGCTGCGGCTCCGCCGACCGTTTCCGACGACGCCAAGCGCGCCGTCGCCGACGCCGCCGATCTGCTGCGCTCGTTCGGACACGAGGTCTCCCAGCGCGACCCCGACTGGGGAGGCATCGGCAACAACATCTCCGCCAGGTTCCTCGGCGGCGTCGCCGAGACCGTGGCGGAAGTCCCACACCCGGAGCGGCTCGAAAGGCGCACGCGCGGCTTCGGGCGCCTGGGCAGTCTTCTCCCCAGAGGTCTCTACGAGCGGGCGGTGGGGGAGGGGCGGGCCGCCGACGCCGCCCGCGTCAACGCGATCTTCGAGACCTGCGACGTGCTGGTCACCCCGGTGATGGGAGGCACTGCCCTGCCGGTTCGCCGCTGGGAGGGGCAGGGCGCCCTGCGCACGGTGATCGGGATGGGTCGCTTCTATCCCTACTGCGTGCCGTGGAACCACCTAGGCAACCCGGCGATGTCGATCCCCTTCGGGTTCGATGCCAAGGGCCTGCCCCTTGCCTTCCAAGTAATCGCGCGCCCCGGAGCTGAGGCAACGCTCTTATCTCTCGCAGCTCAGATAGAGGCCGAGCGGCCCTGGGCGGACCAGCGCCCGCCGATTTCCTAGCCGCGACTAGCGGAAGACCTTGCGCAGGCGGGCGATCTCGCGGATCGAGCCGCGGGGGCGGATGCGCCGCTGCAGGATCATCTTCAGCGGGTTGGCTTCGGGCTTGCCCATGGCGACGAAGTCGGTCCAGCTCGTCTCCAGGGTCAGCGTCGGATCCGGCGCCTCACCGGGCTCTACCCGGGTCGAGCCGTTGTCCAGCGTCATATGCCAGGGGTCGGCGTCGCTGAAGCGGTACTGATAAACGAGCGGCGAGCCGTTGGCGGCCCGCGGGTCAGCGACGCGCTTGACCACGTCGAAGTAGAGACGCTGCGTCTCCGGCGAGGAGTCCGGGACCGGTCCGTCGGGCGGGCCGAGGACGCCGGCCTCCATCAGCTGCACCTGGCGCGCGGCGACTTCCTCTGCGGAAGCCTCCGGGTCGAAGGGGAAGACCCCGGGGGGCATCTCCTCGGTCGGGTAGCCGATCGTGCGCCAGCGCTGGCGGATCAGTTTCAGCCCGAAGGCGAAGATGTCCTCGAGCGAGAAGCCGTAGCACTCGGTGTATTCGCGGTCGAAGTTGGGCGGGTAGAAGACGGCCGGCCCGTAGGGGAGCGTCTCGCGCAGCAGCTCGACCACCGCGGCACGGTTTTCCTGCCAGCCGGGGTTGCCTTCCCCGAGCAGTTCGGAGAGCACCTTGACGCCAAAGCCGATGTGGCGCTGCTCGTCTTTGGAGACGTTGCCCATGCCGTCGCTGAAGCCGGGCATCGTTTCTTTGGAGGCGAAGAAGTCCTCAATGAAGTGCTGCCCGGGCTGGGCGAGGCTGCCCTCGACGATCAGGTGGTAGAGGGTGATCGCCTGCGCGTACTTGGGCAGCGAGCGGTCCTTGCGCAGTTCCTCGGCCATCACATCGAGCCGATCGAAGATGCCGCGGTAGCCCCAGTTGAGCTGCGGCATGGTGGAGGAGAGGGTCTGCTGGATCGAGTCGCCGCCGACCCCGATCACCTCCTTGAAGAAGCGGTGGAAGAAGATCGAGTGGCGGACCTCGTCGACCTGCTGGGTGGCGAGGAAGTAGGACTGCTCCTCGGTTGGGGCGGCATTGATGTAAGGGGCAAGCGTGTCGGCGACCCGGTCCTCGCCGTAATAGAACATCGAGTAGATCCACATCGCCGAGCGCCGCTGGATGTCGCTCAGCGCCTCCCAGCCCTTGCGGTCCTCGGAGAAGTCGATGTCGTAGGCGCTCCAGTTGCCCTGCTCCCAGCGCTGGTAGAGGTCGACGTAGGTGACGTTGTCCATCAGGCTCTGGGATGCGACGCTCATCGTTCTCCTTCAGTTAGGGCGCCGCCGGCGCCTCCGGGGCTGCGTAGAGCCCAGACTAGCGCGATCCTGGCCAGCCAGCCAGTTCATCCTAAGTGACGTGGCTCACACTCGCGGCTGAAGGCGTACCGTGTGCTGCGCCGGGCGACCTCTCGCGTCTCCAAACCGAACTACCATGGCTTCGTGCCATCTCCACGAGGGGTTTCCGAGAATGTCATCGCCGGCCTGATCGGCGTTGGGATACTCGCTGGGGCAGCGTGGGGCGTTTCGCATGTCGACGCTCCGGTTCCACTGTGGGCTGCGCTGATCGCCGCGGTCTGAGTGGGCGCGCTTGGGCTCGCATCCGGGCAAATCTTCCGCTATGGAGACGACCTTCCCGGGTACCAATCCAACCTCTTGAACGAGGCGATGCTCGCCCTGCGCGACCTGGTCGCCGGGAAGCTCAACGTCCCCTTCGAGGACTTCATGGAGCGGGGGGTACTGGCACCAGCGAGATTCGGCCTCAGCATCGAGCGGAATGAGGAAATTCGTCTGTCGGTGCTCATCCCCGAGAGCGAGGGCGAAAACTTCAAGATGCTTTTCGAGTCCGGACATACCTTGGGTCGAAAGGCCGATTTTTCCCTTCCCAAAGCCTCGCTGGCCGGTCACGCACTGGAGACCGGCGAACTGCAATGGACCAATGAGGTCGAGAAGGACAAGCGCTGGCACCCGCATCCGAAGGCAAGCACCGAGCGCGGCTATCACTCTCTCGCCTCGATGCCGATCGTGGTGGGAGACGACGCTGTCGGGGTTCTCAACGTCGTTTCCAGCGCCAAAGGGGCCTTTCTGAAGGGTGACCTCACCTATGTCGAGCTGCTGGGCGGGTTCATAGGCCTGGCGTGGGCATTGAATGATGGCTCCGGAGCGTTGCATAGACTTGTTTCATCGCAGGAGCCGATGGCTTCCGAGAGAAAGGGGACTTGATGGCACATGGATCGATACCGGCGGGACCGTCTCCGCTCTACGTCAGTCTGCTGAAGGGAAAGATCTCCCCCGAGGACTACGCGAAGCAGGCCAAGAAACGCGTCCAAAAGGGCTTCCGCAAGCCGCCGGCGGGGAGCGCCAGCGCGGGTACTTAGCACCTGCGCTGGGCAGCGTAGGAGCCCGCTTTACACAGCGGCGGGAGTCTCGATCTCCCGCTTGAGGATCTTGCCGGTGGGGCCCTTCGGCAGGTCGTCGAGGAACCAGACGATGCGCGGGTACTTGTAGGCGGCGATGCGGTCCTTGACGTAGGCGCTGATCTCCTCGGGCGCCAGCTCCTCGCCCTCCATCAGTACGACGGCGGCGCCGATCTCCTCGCCCCACTCGCCGTGGGGGACGCCGACGACCGCGGCTTCGCGGATCTTCGGGTGCTCGTAGAGGACTTCCTCGACCTCGCGCGGGTAGACGTTGTAGCCGCCGCGGATGATCAGGTCCTTCTTGCGGTCGACGATGAAGAAGTAGCCGTCCTCGTCGGTGCGGGCCATGTCGCCGCTGTGGAACCAGCCGCCCCGCATCGCCTCCTCGGTCGCCTCGGGGCGCTGCCAGTAGCCCTTCATGATGTTGTGGCCGCGGATCACGATCTCTCCGACCTCGCCCTGGGCCACCTCCTCGTCGTTCTCGTCGACCACCCGCATCTCCACGCCTTCGAGCGGCGTGCCGATCGAGCCCGGCTTGCGCTCTTTGCCGGGGTGGTTCGACGAGGCGACCGGCGAGGTCTCCGAGAGGCCATAGCCCTCGAGCACGATCGCGTCGAAGGCCTGCTCGAAGCCGCGCAGCACCTCGACCGGCATCGAGGCGCCGCCGGTGATGCAGGTGCGCAGGGTCGAGGTGTCGTAGCTCTCGCGCTCGGGGTGGTGGAGGAGGGCGCCGAACATCGTCGGCACCCCGTAGAAGTGGGTGACGCGGTCGCGCTGCATCGTCGCCAGCGCCTCGCCCGGCTCGAATTTCGGCACCAGCGTGAGGCAGGCGCCGACGCTGAGCGAGGCGTTCATCGCGACCGTTTGGCCGAAGGAGTGGAAGAGAGGGAGGGAGCCGAGGACGACGTCGCCGGCGGCGATCTCGCAGGTGTTGCGCGAGGAGACGTCGGCGTTGCGCCAGAGGTTGGCGTGGGTCAGCTCGGCGCCCTTCGGCTTGCCGGTCGTGCCGGAGGTGTAGAGGATCACGGCGGTGTCGTCCTCGCTGGTCTCGGTCAGGGCGGGGGTGGGCTCGAGCTCCGCCAGGGTCGCGGAGAACGCGGCCGGCTCGACCTCGATCAGCTCGGCACCGGCCTCGGCCGCGCCGGCTGCCGCCTCCTCGGCAAAGCCGTGCCAGGCGAGCAGCAGCTTGGCGCCCGAGTCCTCCAGGTAGAAAGCGATCTCGCGCCGCTTCAGCAGCACGTTCATCGGCACGACGGTGGCACCGGCGCGGAGGACGCCGTAGTAGGCGATGGGGAATTGAGGAACGTTGGGCAGCATCACGCCCACGCGATCGCCTGGCTCGATGCCTTTCTCGCCGAGCAGGGTCGCCAGCCGGGCGCTGAGGTCGTCGAGCTGGGCGTAGCTCAGCTCGTTCTCGCCGAGCCGGATTGCCGGCGCGTCCGGCGAGCGCTGGGCGCTCTCGGTCAGCAACGATGCGAGGTTGAGGCCCATCGGTTCGCGCTCAGCCCTTGATCACGTTGTGGACGGGGAACTCCTTGATGTCCGGCGGCGATTGCGGCGCTCGGTCGCCCAGGGCCTCAATCGCAGGTCGGATCCGCTCGGAGAGGAAGGTGTCGAACAGGTCGCGCGACTCCCAGAAATCGATCACGCCCCAGCCGTCCTCGATCGGACCGGCCGCGTGAAAGATCAAACCGGTCGGCGGGTTCTCCTCGACTCCCATCTCGGCGTTGACAGCTTCGTACTGCTCCTGCGTGCCGCCTGCGAACTTGACCCTGAGTCCAATCGCCATGCTCTCCTCCTTTGGTCGAAGACCGGATGAGCATAGCCCGATCCGCACCGTCTACATAGCCCGCGATTCCGGTCGGTCAGGAGCCAGCTGCTTCGTCTGAAGTGCGCTGTGTGCCGACCGGGAGGGCTTCCGCGCCAGCGTTGCGCTTGCTCATCGCCCAAGCAAAGGCACCACCGGTGAAGAGCATGAAGGTGGCGTAGACGGCGGCGGGGATGGCCACGTCGGTGGCCAGGGTGGCGCCGACCGCAATCGCCAGCGCCGAGTTGTGGATCCCGAGCTCCAGCGCGATCGCGGTTGCCTGGCGGTCGTCGAGCCTGGCCAGCTTGGAGATGGTGAAGCTGAGCAGCATCGCCGCGACGTTCAGGGCCAGCGCGGCGCCGGCCACGTCGGCGACGTTCTCGGCGACCGTGTCGTACTCGCTGACGATCGCGCCGACGACGACGATCGCGAAGAGGCTGAGCGCGAAGCGGCGTACGCGGGGGTAGGCGGCATCCACCCGAGCGGAATTGCG
This sequence comes from uncultured Solirubrobacterales bacterium, assembly GCA_963718755.1. Taxonomy (GTDB): domain Bacteria; phylum Actinomycetota; class Thermoleophilia; order Solirubrobacterales; family 70-9; genus VRUE01. Next base: position 770,368 of record OY970376.1, on the reverse strand, counting down.
CCGCCGCATCTCCATCCCGATCGCGACCGGAACGATCGTGATCGCGAAGACCCGCGCAACCACTCCGAGCATGCTTACGTCGCCGATGTCGGTGGCGCCGAAGTGGTTGGCCGACAGCTCGAGGAAGAGGGGCACGGTGATCATCGCGCAGACGCTGCTGATCGCGGTCATCGTCACCGACAGCGCCGTGTCGCCGCGCGACAGGTGGGTCAGCATGTTGGCCATCATCCCGCCGGGCGATGCGCCGAGCAGGACGAGGCCCACCGCCAGCGTCGGCGGCAGGGCGAAGAGCTCTGCCATCGCGACGGCGAGCAGGGGCGAGATCAGCGCCAGGTTGAGCATCCCGATCGCGACCCCGCGCGGCGCTACGAGCACCCGCTGGAAGTCCTCCCGGGTCAGGGTCAGGCCAAGGCTCCACATGATCACCCCGATCGCAGCGGGGAGCACGAACGAGGTCAGGACCGGGCTGTCCATCGGCGCGACCCTATTTGAGCGCGACGCCAGCCTGGGGCTCGATTGCTTAGGATGCCCGCAGCATGAAGAGGCTCATCCTGCTCGTCTTTGCCTGTGTGGCCCTCGTCATCGCCGGTTGCGGCGATGACGATTCCTCGAACGATTCGGCTGGCTCGACGGATTCAGCCGCTGCGGAAGCGCCGGAATCCAGCGGTGACGCTTCGGATCGCAGCAAGCCAAAGGTCACGGTGCCGAGTGGTGCGCCGCCGCAGCAGCTCGAAGAGACCAACCTGATTGAAGGCACCGGCGCGGAAGCTAAATCGGGCGACAAAGTGACTGTCCAGTACGTCGGCGTCGGCTACGACAGCGGCAAAGAGTTCGACGCCTCCTGGAACCGGGGCGAACCGTTCAGCTTCACCCTCGGCGCCAGCGAAGTGATTCCCGGCTGGGACCAGGGCGTGGAAGGCATGAAGGTCGGCGGCCAGCGCGAGCTGGTCATTCCGCCGGAACTCGCTTACGGCGAAACCGGCGCACCGCCGGCTATCGGTCCGAACGAAACGCTCGTGTTCGTGATCGACCTGCTTGAAGTCGGCTAGCCGCACCCTCCTTGCCGAGCGTCTCACGGCGCAGGCCCTCGCCGGGCCGCCGCTGCGCCGCCCCGCGGACGTCGCCGAGCGATTGCTCGCCGTGCAGGGGCAGGATCCACGCGGCTTCCGGTTGGCGGTGCGGGCTCGTACCGATGGCCTGAGCGCCGCTGACGTCGAGCGGGCTCTGGCGGAGCGGGAGCTCCTCGTCACCTGGCTCAACCGCGGCACGCTGCACCTGGTTCGCAGCGAGGACTACCCGCTGCTGCATGCTCTGACCACGCCGCCACTGCTCACGTCGAGCACGCGGCGACTGCGCCAGGAGGGTGTCAGCGAGGCGCAGGCCGAGCGCGCCTTGGCGACGATCGAGAAGGCCCTCGCGGAGGAGGGCCCGCTGACGCGAGTGCAGGTGCGCGAGCGGCTCGACTCCGCCGGCTTGCAGACCGAGGGCCAGGCGCTGCTCCACCTGTTCTTCCTCGCTGCGGTGCGCGGCATCGTCGTGCGCGGGCCGATGATCGGCAAGCAGCACGCCTACGTCCTGGTTCGCGACTGGCTCGGGGAGCCGCGGCCGGTGAACCGGGAGAAGGCGCTGGGCGAGCTCGCCCGCCGCTACCTCGTAGGCCACCAGCCCGCCACCGATCGCGACCTGGCCAGGTGGGCCGGCCTGCCGCTGCGCGACGCCCGCGCCGGCATCGCTGCGATCGCCTCCGAGCTGGAGGAGGAAGGTGACCTCGTGCGGCTCGCAAAGCGCCCCGACCCGGAGGAGATCCCACCGCCGCGCCTGCTCGGCGCCTTCGACCCCGTCCTGCTCGGCTGGACCTCGCGCGAAGACGTCATCGGGCCGCACACGAACCTCGTCACCCGCAACGGCATCTTCCACCCCTTCGCCATGGTCAAAGGCCGCGCCGTCGCCAAGTGGGGGCTGGCGGGGGGTAAGTTGACGATGGAGCCGCTCGAGCGGCTGCCGTCCAGAGCGGCCAAGGCGCTCGAGGCCGATGGCGCCGCCGTGACCCGCTTCCTGACCCCTCACTCCGCCGGCTGAGCTGGGCCCGGCAGCTCGGCGCTGCCGCCCGTACCTTCATCGACCGGCGTCCCGACCGGGCCGGTCGGGACCCAGCCGCCGTACATGCGCAGCAGCGCGAGGACGCCGATGATCCCGGCCAGGGCGGAGAGGCCGCCGGCGTAGGCGAGCGTGCCCCTGGCGCCGATCGTCGCGACGAGCAGGCCGCCGGCGGCGAAGGCGCCGAGCTCGGCGGTGTTGCGGATGCCGTTGTAGGCGGCGAAGGCGCGGCCATGCAGGTGGTCGGGGACGCGGATGTGGATCAGGCTGCGGAACATCACGTTCTTGACGCCGTGCCCGAGCCCGCCCAGCAGGCCGCAGACGAGGAGGAAGGCGAAGCTGAGCCAGATCGCCGGCAGGGCCAGGGCGGCCCCCTGGATCGCGGCGGCGACGAGGCCGACCGCGGCAACCGCGGCGGCCGCGACCCTGCGCGAGAGCAGCATCGCCCCGACCGCCATCCCCAGCGTCCAGATCGAGAGCCAGGTCCCGTAGGCGACATTGCCGCGGCCGAGCACGTCCTCGATGAAGAAGAGCTCGCCGACCCAGACCGCCGACATGAAGAGCAGGGAGGTGAAGGCGACGGTCATCACCAGGGAGAGCAGCCGGTCACCGAAGAGGAAGGCGATCCCGTCGCGGGCGCGTGGCGCCTGCTCGGACTCGCTCAGCGCGCCGGGGTCGCGCCGCACCCGCAGGGCCAGCGCGGCGAGTGCGACCGCCGCGAAGGTCGCGGCGTCGGCCAGCATCGCCAGCTCGAGCCCACCGACGGCGAAAAGGAGCCCGCCAAGCAGGGGGCCGACGCCGAAGCCGATGTAGCGCGCGGTCTCGATGTGGCCGTTGGCCTCCTGTATCCGGTTCTCGCCGGAGAGCAGTGGCACCAAGGAGAACTCGGCCGGCGAAGAGATGGCGAAGACGACCCCGAGCGCGGCGGTCAGGACCAGCACCGGCGTAAGGGCGTCACTGAAGGCGACTGCCATCGCCGCCACTGCCCCTGCCGCCGAGACCGCGGCAAGCAGCCTCGTCGCCTCGATCCGGTCGACGAGCAGCCCGGCCCAGCCGGCGACCAGCACCGAGGGCCCAAATAGGCAGACCCAGAGTGCCGCCACCGCGAAGCCCGAGTCGGTCAGGTCCTTGACGTGGAGGCCGAGCGCCACGATCGCGACCCAGTCGCCAAGGGCCGAGAGGCCGACGGAGCCGGCGACCAGCCGAAAGTCCCGGTCGCGAAACAGGCTGGCCTTCATCCGAGGCAGGATAGGGCGGTTCCCCGGACCGCCCTGGTATTCGAAACCGGTCTGTCAGCCCAGCTTCGGGCTCTGCCAGGGCTGGGCCAGGCGGTTGGCCAGCTCGTCGGCCAGGCCCTCGATCGGGATTCGGGTCTGCTCCAGTGAGTCGCGGTCGCGGAGGGTGACCGTGTCGTCCTCCATCGTCTGGTGGTCGACGGTGATTCCCCAGGGGGTGCCGATCTCGTCCTGGCGGCGGTAGCGCTTGCCGATCGAGCCGCCCTCGTCGAACTCGGCTGGGACGCGGCGGCGCACCTGCTCGAAGATCTCGCGGGCCTTCTCCGGCATCCCCTCCTTGGAGACGAGGGGCAGGATCGCGACCTTGACCGGGGCGAGGCGGGGGTGGAGGCGGAGCACCGTGCGCTGGCGTCCCTCCACTTCCTCGACGTCGTAGGAGTCGACCAGGAAGGCGAGGGTGGCGCGGTCGGCCCCGGCCGCCGGCTCGATCACATGGGGGACGTAGCGCTCTTTCGTTTGCTGGTCGAAGTACTCGAGCTTCTCGCTGCTGAACTTGGCGTGTTGAGTGAGGTCGAAATCGCCCCGGTTGGCGATCCCCTCGAGCTCCGACCAGCCGATCGGGAAGAGGTACTCGATGTCGCTGGTCGCCGAGGAGTAGTGGGAGAGCTCGTCGGCGCCGTGCGCGCGCACCCGCAGCATCTTGGCGCGGATCCCGAGCTCGGTGTACCAGCGCTCGCGCTCGCCCATCCAGACCTCGTGCCACTTTTCGGCTTCGCCCGGCGGCACGAAGAACTCCATCTCCATCTGCTCGAACTCGCGCGTGCGGAAGATGAAGTTGCCGGGCGTGATCTCGTTGCGGAACGACTTGCCGATCTGGGCGATCCCGAACGGCGGCTTCTTGCGGGCGAAGCTGAGCACGTTCTTGAAGTTGATGAAGATGCCCTGCGCGGTCTCCGGCCGCAGATACACCTCCGAGCCCTCGCCGGCGACGGGGCCGACGTGGGTCTCGAACATCAGGTTGAACTGGCGCGGCTCCGACAGCTCGCCACCGCACTCCGGGCAGCGCAGATCCCCACTCGAGTTCTTGCCTTCCCTCTCCAGGTCCTCGCGCAAATGATCCTCTCGCCAGCGCTTCTTGCACTTGCCCAGGCACTGGACGAGCGGATCGGTGAAGCCCTCGAGGTGCCCTGAGGCCTCCCAGACCCGTGGGTGTTGCAGGATCGCCGAGTCGAGCGCGACGATGTCGTCGCGCTCCTGCAGCATCGCCCGCCACCACTCCGCCTTGACGTTGTTCTTCAGCAGCACGCCGTAGTGGCCGTAGTCGTAGGTCGAGCCGAGGCCGCCGTAGATCTCCGAGGAGGGGAAGACGAAGCCGCGCCGTTTGCACAGCGCGACGATCTCCTCCATCGAGATCCCCTCCGTCTGGATGTCTTGGCCGCTGCTCGCCATGGCGGGAACCGTATCGGCTGCGATAATCGCGCACCGTCATGCCGATCTACGAGTACAAATGCGCCAACGGTCACGTCTTCGACGTGATCCAGAAGATGAGCGACGAGGCGCTTACCGAGTGCCAGGAGTGCGGCGCCCCCGCCGAGCGCGTCCTGCACCCGGTCGCGATCCACTTCAAGGGCTCCGGCTTCCACAACACCGACTACGGGAAAAAGAAGACCGGCGCCAACGGCAGCTCATCTGAGAGCAGCTCATCTGAGAGCAGCTCATCTGACGCCAGCTCGTCCGATAGCTCGAAGACCTCCTCTGCCTCGAAGACCTCGGAGTCGACTTCAAGCGACTCGAAGAGCCCGGCCAAAGCGGATTAGCGCTTGATGGAGGGCGGAGGGGTCGCCTCGACGATGCCTCAAAAAGCCCCGGCAGGGTGATTATGAGCCGCGAAGCGGCACCAAATTCCACCGCCGAAGGCGGTGGTGGGCATCGTCGAGGCGACCCCTCCGCCCCACAACCAACAGCTATTCGCCCAGGAGCTTCTTCACGGCTCGCCGCCGCTCGCTATCGGGTACTTCGATTGAGCCGCTGGGGCCGGGGGAGCAGCCGGAGTTTTCGCCCTGGCAGAGCACGTCGGCCTCGCTTTCGCCGCCGATCGCGGCGGCGAGGATCAGCTGCGGCATCGTCAGGAAGCCCATGTCGCTGACGAAGGCCTTGGGCGCGTCCCAGCCGATGATCGGACCCTTGGCGAAGTTGTAGGGGAGGCGGAACGGGTCGGTGAGGCGGCCCTTGATGCCGCTGATAACCGCCTGCTGGGCCTTGGCCCGGTCGAAGTCGTCGTAGCCGAGGCTGTAGGCGCTCGGCCCTGGCCCGGGGCAGGGGCTGGGCTTGCGGAGGCGAGCATAGATCAACGCCTTTTCGCCGTTCAGCGTGTTCTCGCCCTTGGCGAGCCTGACCGTGCCGCCGCCCTGGCCACCGCCGGCGCCACCGGAGATGTCGGCGCAGATCTTCACCGGCACGTCGACGACGACGCCGCCGACCGCATCGATCAGGTCTTCGAAGCCGGTGAAGTCGACGATCACGACGTGATCGACTTCGATCTCGAGGAAGTCCTCGACCGCTTCGATCTGCGCGGCGGCGCCACCGAAGGCGTAGGCGCCGTTGATCTTCTGTGGGCTCTGCTCGGGGATCTCGGCGTAGACGTCACGCGGGATCGAGAGTTTGCGGAAGGCGCCGCCGCCGGCGCGGATCAGCATCAGGGTGTCGGCGCGGAATTCGCCGAACGAGCACTCGCCGTGTGGGGTGTCGCCGTGCGACTGCTGGTCGAAGCACTCCTGCGACGGCGCCGCGCCCGGCTCCTTGGTGTCGGGCGGGCGGGCGTCGGTACCGAGCACGAGGATCGTCTGGGCGCTGGGAAGCAGCAGCGGGCCCCCGTGCAGGCTCGACTTCGCCTCGCCGGAGAGCTTGAAGGACTGCAGCTGGGCGGAGACGGCAAAGGCGAGGAAGCTGAGGAAGATCCAGGCCCCCGCGGCGATGCCGATCCACTTCAGCGCCCCCCGCAGCCAGGTCCGCTCGGGCCGCGGACCACGCTCGCGACTTGGACCGCCGGGCCTGCCCGGCAGCTTCGGCGCCTTCCACTTGCGCTCGCGCAGGCCAGAGAGGTCGGGCTTGCGGAAGCGTGAGAGGAACCCCTTGCGGGCTCGGTAGACCTTGTAATCGGGCGGCCCGGGGGGCCGCTGCTCGCCGTCGCCTGCCATGAAAGAGTTAGCAATCATGCCGATGCCCGCGGTCGCCCGCCTAGAAAGATGAGCCAGCCAGAAGCGATAGGGGTGGATCTGGGCGGCACCAAGATGCTGCTCGGCGTCCTCGACCGCCAGTCGAAAACGGTCTGGGAGAGCCGTGAGGGATCCGCCGGCGAGGGCGAGGACGAGCTGGTCGAGCTGCTCGTGCACGAGATCGCCGAGGCGCGGGCGGAGCGGGCGGGCGTCGAGACGGTCGGGATGGGAATCCCGGCGACGATCGACCACGAGAAGGGCATCGCGATCGCGGCGGTCAACCTGCCGATCGAGAATCTGCCGATCCGAGACCTCGTCGTCGAGCGGACCGGACTACCCACCTTCGTCGACAACGACGCCAACGTGGCGGCTCTGGCTGAGCACCTCTTCGGCGCCGCGAAGGGAGCCGAGAACGCGGTGATGCTGACGATCGGCACCGGGATCGGCGGCGGCCTCATCCTCGGCGGCGAGATCTATCGTGGCTCGACCGGCGCCGGCGCCGAGCTCGGCCACATGGCGATCCAGATGGACGGGCCGGGCTGCCAGGGCAACTGCCCCAACCGCGGTTGCGTCGAGGCACTCGCGTCCGGCACCGCGCTAGGTCGCGAAGGTCTGGCCGCCGCCGAAAGCAACCCAGAGTCCACGATCGGCAAGCTGCTCGCCGCAGGCAAGCCAGTCGACGGCAAAGCGGTCACGGTCGCCGCGCTGAACGGCGACGAGACGGCGATCGAGGTCTTCGACCTCGTCGGCAGCCGCCTCGGTGTCGCCCTGGCCAGCTACGCCAACATCTTCGAGCCGGAAGTGATCGTTGTCGGTGGGGGAGTGATGGCCGCCGGCGACCTGCTGCTCGATCCCGCCCGCCGCGAGCTGCAGGCGCGGGCGCTGCAGCCGATGAACCGTACCCCGGTCGTCCCGGCCGAGCTGGGCGCGGACGCGGGGATGATCGGCGCCGCCGCGATGGCGCGGATCGAACTGGAGAAATCGGGCTGATGCCGGGGTCGCTGATCGTCTGCCCGACCCCGATCGGCAACCTCGACGACATCACGATCCGCGCCCGCGACGCCCTGGTCGCGGCGGACTACATCGCCTGCGAGGACACGCGCCGGACCGGCGGCCTGCTCGACAAGCTCGGCATCCGCCCGGCGCCGCCGCTGATCTCGATCCACGAGGGCAACGAAGCGCCGCGGGCGATCGAGCTGGCGCAGCGGGTCGAACGCGGCGAGGTCGTCGTCCTCGTCTCCGACGCCGGCATGCCGGCGATCTCCGACCCCGGCTTCCGCCTGATCCGCCGCTGCATCGACCGCAACCTCGACGTCACCGTCCTGCCCGGTCCGTCGGTGGTGCCGGTGGCCCTGGTCGCCTCCGGTTTGCCGACCGACCGCTGGCGCTTCGAGGGCTTTCTGCCCAAGCGCTCCGGCGAGATGGAGCGCGTTCTGCGCTCGACCGAGACCGTGGTGGCGTTCGAGTCTCCGCGCCGGATCGGCGACTCGCTCGCGGCGCTGGCCGCAATCGCCTCTGACCGCCCCGCCGCGGTCTGCCGCGAGCTGACCAAGATGCACGAGGAGGTCTCGCGCGGGACCCTGGCCGAGCTGGCGCGGCGCTTCCGCGGCGATGTCAAGGGGGAGATCGTGCTGGTGATCGCGCCGGCCTCGGCAGACGACCACGACAAAGACGTCGGCTTCGCCGTCGACGCCCTGCGCCATCTGGTTCAGTCGGGGGCACGCCCACGCGCCGCCGCCAGCGTCGTCGCGGCGCTGACCGGCACCCGCGCCAACGACCTCTACCGGGCGTTGACCGGCCGCGAGCCGCGCAAGTGAGTGGTTGAGCTTTGGTTCGCTATGCGGCTCAAATCGCTACCGCACCGGTGAGCTAGCCTGGCCCGCGATGTCCTACTACGTCACCACGCCGATCTACTACGTCAACGCCGAGCCCCATCTTGGCCACGCCTACTCGACGATGGCGGCTGACGTTCTCGCCCGCCACATGCGCCAGCGTGGCGAGGACGTGTTCTTCCTCACCGGCACCGACGAGCATGGGGAGCCGGTCGAGAACGCCGCTGAGCGCGAGGGTGTGACGCCCCAGGAGCTCGCCGACCGCAACGCGGCCAAGTTCGAAGAGCTGATGCCGGTGATCGACGCCACCAACGACTTCTTCATCCGCACCTCCGATCCGCGTCACGCGGAGAAGGTCGCCGAGATCATGCAGCGGGTCTACGACAACGGCTGGGTCAGCAAGGGCACCTACGAAGGCTGGTACTGCCCCCGGTGCGCTGACTTCAAGACCGAGCGCGAGCTGGGCCCCGGGCAGACCTGCCCGATCCACGAGATCCCGCTGGAGAAAGTGCGCGAGGAGAACTGGTTCTTCCGCCTCTCCGCCTTTCAGGCCCAGCTCGAAGGGCTCTACGAGGAGCGGCCTGATTTCGTTGTGCCCGAGTTCCGCCGCAACGAGGCTGTCTCCTTCATCAAGGGGGGGCTGGAGGACGTCTCGCTCTCGCGGCCGAAGCTGAAGTGGGGGATGCGCCTGCCCTGGGACCCCGAGCAGCGGATGTACGTCTGGTTCGACGCCCTGCTCAACTACGTCACCGCACTCGGTTTCGCCCGCGATGGTGAGGACCTGACCGCGCGCTACTGGCCGGCCAACCTGCATGTGATGGCCAAGGACATCCTCAAGTTCCACGCGGTGATCTGGCCGGCTTTGCTCTGGGCGGCCGATCTGGAGCCGCCGCGGCGGATGGCCATCCACGGTTTCCTCTTGATGGGCGAGAAGAAGATGTCGAAGTCGCTTGGCAACGTGCTCGACCCGTTCGAGGCGATCGATCGCTTCGGCGCCGACGCGCTGCGCTTCTACTGCTTCCGCGAGGTCAGCTTCGGTCAGGACGGCGCGATTTCGACCGCGGGCTTCGAGGCCCGCTACGAGACCGAGCTCGCCAACGATTTCGGCAACCTGGCGAGTCGTGTGCTGGCAATGGTCGATCGCTACCGCGACGGCGTCGTGCCCGAGGCCCAGGTCGACGCCGTGCTCGACGAGGACTTCGAAGGCGTGGTGGAGCGCTTCAGCGAGTTGCTCGACCGGGCCGAGCTGACGCAGGCGCTGGAGGAAGCCTGGAAGCTGGTCCGTCGCCTCAACCGCTACGTCGAGGAGACCCGCCCCTGGGAGCTGGCCAAGGACGAGGCCGACCCCGAGCGCCTCGACGAGGTCCTCTACAACCTGGTCGAGGGCCTGCGGGTGACGACCCTCCTGCTCGTCCCTTATCTGCCGCAGACGAGTGAGCAGCTGCTGGCAGCGTTGGCGGAGGAGTCGCGCGAGTTGAGCACCCTCGGCTCCCGCCCCGGCGGCCAGGCAGTCGAGCGAGTCCCGCCGCTCTTCCCGAAGATCGAGGCGCCGGCTTAGAGCCTTAAGCGAGCGCCTCGGGGCCGAGCTGGTCCGGCTTGGTGTAGCCGCAAAGCGCCATCGTCAGGTCGAGCTCGGCGAGGATCATCTTGAGCACGGTCTCGACGCCGGCCTGGCCCCCGAGCGCCAACCCCCAGACGTAGGGGCGGCCGAGCAGGACCGCGTCGGCGCCGAGGGCGAGAGCCTTGAGTGCATCGGCGCCGCTGCGGATGCCGCTGTCGAAGAGGATTGCCAGCTGGCCGCCGACCGCCTCGACGATCGGCGGCAGTGCATCGAGCGATCCAATCGCGCCGTCGACCTGGCGGCCGCCGTGGTTGGAGACGACGATCCCATCGACGCCATGCTGCACGGCCTCGCGCGCGTCCTCGACGTGCTGGATGCCCTTGATCACGATCGGCAGCGAGGTCAGCTCGCGCAGCTGCGCCAGGTCGTCCCAGGTGAGCGAAGGGTTGGCGAGGACGCCGAGGTAGTGGCCGGTAGCCGCGCCGAGGTCCTCCTCGGGCGTCTTCTCGAGGGCAGCGCGGAAGACCGGGTCCTGGAGGTAGTTCGCGTTGCCCATCCCCTGCAGGAAGGGGAGCCACGCCTGCTGCAGGTCGCGGGGCTTCCAGCCCGGGATGAAGGTGTCGACGGTGACGACGATCGCCCGGTAGCCGGCCGCCTCGGCGCGGCTGACGAAGCTCTTCAGCAGGTCGGGGTCATTTGGCCAGTAGAGCTGGAACCAGCGGGGCGAATCGCCGCCCGCCTCGGCGATCTCCTCCAAGGTGAAGTGCGACGCGGTGCTGACGACCATCGGCACCCCGACCGCCGCCGCCGCTCGCGCGCTCGCCAGCTCGCCGTCCTCGTGGACGACCTTCTGCACACCGATCGGGGCCAGCATCAGCGGCGCGGGGAGCGGGGTGCCCAGCACCTCGGTCGAGAGGTCGCGCTCGGCGACGTCGCGCAGCATCCTCGGCACGATGCGGTAGCGCTCGAAGGCGTCGCGGTTGGCGCGGATCGTGTGCTCGGCGCCCGCCCCGGCGAAGACGTAGTTGGCCGCCCGCTCGTCCATCGCCTCGTGGGCCCGCCGCTCCTGCTCCTCGACCGCCACGGGGATCGAAGGCGTCTCCCCACCCAGGCCGCGCGCGTAGATCTCGCGGTAGTAGTCAGCGAACTCAGCCATAAGAGGCCACGGGGACGCGCCTGGCGGCGTCCTCGGTCGTTCGGATCGGGTCACGCACTGAGGTGCGCTCCCCTCGCCTCACTCCCTGCGTCCTTGCCAGCCACGCCCCCGTGGCCTCTTAACGTAGACCCCAGCGCCTACGCCAGTCACGGGCATTGAAGAGGCGGGCGATGCGGCCGATCAGGCCGCGGCGGGCCTTCGTGTACGGGTACCAGGTCGGCTCGCGCTTGCCGCCGAAACGGGCGACGATCACCGACTCCGGCCGGCAGTACTTCTTGATCCCGTACTCGCCATGGCGGAAGCCGATCCCCGACTCCTTCCAGCCACCCATCGGCACGTCCATCAGGACGTAGTTGACGATCACGTCGTTGATGTTGACCGCGCCAGCCTCGATCCGCCTTCCAACCTTCTCGGCTCGCTCCTTCTCGCCGAAAACCGAGGCGGCGAGCCCATAGCGGGTGTCGTTGGCGAAACGCAGCGCTTCCTCGGAGTCGCGCACCTTCATCACCCCGACCACTGGGCCGAAGGTCTCGTCGCGCATCACCGTCATCGAGTGGTCGACGTCGACCAGCACCGTCGGTTCGAAGTAGTCGCCTGGGCCCTCGACCCGCTTGCCGCCGGCCGTCGCCTTCGCGCCCTTGGCAATGGCGTCCTCGACCTGCGCTTCGACGATCGCGCGCTGGTTGGGCGAGGTCATCGCGCCGACGTCCTTTTCGGGCGTCTTGCCGTCGGCGCCCTGCCGCAGCGCGGCGACCTCCTTGGTCAGCTTGGCGACGAACTCGTCGTAGACCGGCTCCTCGACGTAGATCCGCTCGACCGAGAGGCAGACCTGGCCCGAGTTGAACATCCCGCCCCAGGTGGCGGCGTTGGCGGCGCGGTCGACATCGGCGTCGGAGAGGACGATCATCGGGTCCTTGCCGCCGAGCTCGAGGCTGACCGGGGTCAGCGTCTCGGCGGCGCGCGCCATCACCTTGCGGCCGGTGCGGTCCGAGCCGGTGAACTGGATGAAGTCGACGTTGTCGACGAGGGCGCCGCCGGTCTCGCCGGTGCCGTGCACGCAGTCGAACACGTCGGGGCCGCCGATCTCCCGCTTCCATGCCTCGACGATCTCGGCCAGGCCCAGCGGCGTGAACTCAGAGGGCTTGACGACCACCGCCGCCCCTGCCTGCAGTGCCGGGATCGCGTCGCCGAGCGCCAATGCCAGGGGGAAGTTCCAGGGGCTGATTACGCCGACCACCGGGTAGGGCCGGTACTGGACCATCAGCTTTTTCGACGCCGCCAGCGCCGAGTGCGGGCGGACGGTTTCGTCGCCGATGAACTTGGCGGCCTTGCTGCCGTAGAAGTTGATCAGGTCGGTGAGGTAGACCGTCTCCGCCGTGGTGTCGCCGCGGACCTTGCCGGTCTCCGCCTGCATCGTGTCGAGCACACGCTCGTGGTTGTCGAACAGCCAGTCGCGCAGCTGGCCCAGCCAGCGGTAGCGCCCCTCGTTCCCGAGCGCCTCCCACTCGGCCTGGTTGGCGCGCACGCGGGCCACCGTCTCGGCGACGCTCTCGGGTGAGTCGACCGCGACGCTGCCGATCGCCGCGCCGGTAGCGGGGTTCAGCACCTCGATCCGCTCGGCGGCGCTGCCGTTGGAGCCGGCGCCGTTCACCGCCTCGTCCACCTTCGGTGCCGTTCCGCTCTCCACCTGACCGCTCCCTTCAGAAGTTGGCTGGTCAGCCAACCTTAGCCCAATCGCGTGGTTCCTTATTCGCTTCGTGGGCTAATAAGGAACCACGCCTCGGTTTAGCGCGGTACCAGCCGGTAGACCGGTCCTTCCAGCGAGGCGACGTAGATGCGGCCGCGCGTGTCTTCGCCAAAGGAGCTGGGGGTGGAGACGCTGAGGCCGAGCCTGTGATCGTTCGAGGCGCCCCGTAGGTGGGGGACGAGGCTGCGCAGCTCGCCCTCGCAGAGATCGGCGTAGACGTAGCGCTTGTAGAGGGACTGCAGGCGGCGGTCGCCGACCACGTAGCCGCCGATGACCGTGCAGCTGCCGCCGCGGCTGTGGGGGTAGGCGAAGATCGGCTTGATGGTTCCGCCCGGATCGGGCGTGCCGCTGTTCTCATCGCGATAGGGGCCGTTGCCCTCGAAGGCGTCCCAGCCGAAGTTGGCGCCCTTCGCCGCCGCGACCGTCGTGTAGTCGATCTCCTCGAAGCGGTTCTGGCCGACGTCGCCGATGATGATCCGCGGCTGCTCCGCGGTCACCCTGTCGAAGGAGAAGCGGAACGGGTTGCGCAGCCCGTAGCTGTAGATCTCCGGCTGGGTGCCGGAGCGGCGCGGGTCGATGCGCAACAGCTTGCCGAGCCGGCTCTGTCGGTTCTGGGCGTTGTTCGGCGGGTCGCCGCCCGAGCCACCGTCGCCGGTGCCGAAATAGAGCAGGTTGCCGAGGAACTGCAGCTGTCCGCCGTTGTGATTTGAGTTGGCCCGGTGGGGTATCTCGACTACTGCGCGGCGAGAGCCCCGCGCGGCTCGCGTCGCGCTTTTGCGTTTGAACTCATCGACTCTGATGTCCCCGTTCGGACCGGTGTAATAGACGTAGAAGCGACCGCTGTCCCTGTAGTCGGGCGGGAAGGCGATCGAGAGCAGGCCGCGCTCGCCACCGAAGGAGATCAGGCCGCTGATGTCGAGGAAGGGCGTGCCGACCTTGCGCCCGCTGCGCAGGACCCGCACCTGGCCTCCCTGCTCGACGACGAACAGCAGCTTCGGGTAGCCGGGGGCGCCGGCGACGTAGACCGGCTCCTCGAAGCGGCCGATCTGCTTCAGCGCTACTCCCTTGCGCGGCGCCTGCTTGCTGGTCGTCTCCGGCGAACTGGCATTGCCGCACGATGGCAGCGCAACGAGCGCAAAAAGCGCAACGACTGTCGGCCCGAATCTCGTCAGCACTCGTGTAGAGCCTATCCCGGTAGGGGTGGAACGTCTTGTACTTTTTGCGCGGCAACGCTCACGGACAGCCACCGACTGCCTTCGCAAAAAGTTAAGTGAAACCCCTACCGGGATAGGCTCTCAGCGGTTCGCTTCCGTCGGGTCCTTGGGCGCCGGCACGACCTCGCCGCTGTCGGTGACCACCGTGTCCGGCGTGACCTCGGTGATCGTCGTCGTGAAGGAACCGCCGGCCTGGGTGCCGGGGCTGGCCTCTGCCTTCGCCGCACCGCCGAGGCCGCCACCGATCCCGTAGTGGATCTCGTAGTCGCCCGTTCTGACGGCGCTCAGCTTCCAGACTGCCTCGGTCGTCGCGCCTGGCTTCAGCGGGCCGAAGGCGAACGTCTTCGGGCTCGAGGTTTCCGCCCCGGCTCGCTCGGAGGAGCCGTTCACTTTGGGGTAGCCGGCAGCAAGTGCCCAGACCGGTCGGTCGGGTTGCGCCAGTTCTGGCGAAGGATCGTGGTAGCCGAAGGGCAGTGCCGAGGTGCGTCCCTCCTCGCCGCCGACCGAGATCGTCACGGTCAGCGCCGGCAGCGCCTTGCCGCCGGTGTTCTTCACGCCGAGCCGCAGCAGCGTCGTTTCGCCCAGCCGCTGCTTGGCCGGGAACTCGGCGGTGACGACCTTGACCCGGTAGTTGCCGGCGGTTTCGTCCGCGCCGGAAGAGGATTCCTCCTCGCCGCAGGCGACGAGGAAGAGCGCCAGCGCGGCAGCGACCGCACTCGCCGCCAAAGCGCCGATGCGGGAACGCTGGCCGTATCTGCGATTCCCCCCCAAAGCCGCCCGAACATACCAGGGGATTCGGCCTCTCTGGCCGTCGTCAGGTGCCCCGCCCCTGGGTTAGCCGGATCTCAACACTCGGCTAACGGACACCGCTGGCGCATCCCATAGACTCAAAGCACGGAGCAGGGGCCGCCCGACGCGGTCCCGCTTTGCCGGAGGAGAGATGGAAGCAGCTGCATCGATAGGCAGGAGGTTCGCCCCCGCCAAGTCGTTCTTCGAGCAAGTAGGGGACATGATGATCCTGACTGCGCGGACGATGGTCTCCGCGGTCAAACCGCCCTACCCCTACGGCGAGGAGTTCATCGGCCAGTTTCTCTTTGCCCTGCAGCTCTGCTGGTTCCCGCTGCTCGTCTCGACCGTCGCCTTCGGCTTCGGCGCTCCCGGCCTGCAGGCGGCCAACTTCCTCACCCTCTTCGGCTCGCTCGACCGGCTCGGCGGCTTCTTCGTCCTCGCCTCGATCCGCGAGTTCGCGCCCTTTGTAACGGCGGTCGTCGTCGCCGGCGTCGCCGGCACCGCGATCACCGCCGACCTCGGTGCCCGCAAGATCCGCGAGGAGCTCGACGCCCTGCAGGTGCTCGGCGTCGACCCGATCAAGAACCTCGTCGTGCCGCGCTTCCTGGCGCTGATCGTGATCACCGGCCTGCTCGACATCTACGCGCTGATCTTCGGCATCAGCGGTGGCATCCTCACCGAGACGCTCTACAACCAGCCGCTCGGCGGCTTCTTCGCCACGCTCTTTACCAACGCCTCGATCACCGACCTCTGGGGCTCGGTGATCAAGTGCACCCTGTTCGGCGCGATCATCTCGATCGTCTGCTGCTACAAGGGGATGACCGCGTCCGGAGGCGCCGCCGGGGTCGGCCGCGCCGTCAACCAGGCGGTGGTGATCTCCTTCATGGGGGTCTTTGCCTTCAACTACGTCTTCACCCAGACCCTGCTGGCGACCAACCCCGACCTGCAGACGATTCGATGAACGCTTGGCTCGACGTCCCGCGCGGCTGGCTCGACTCGTTCGGCGAGATCGCCCGCTTCGGCTCGCGCGTCGCCGGGCTCGTCTACTCGGGCCGCGTCCTCCGCTTCTTCGGCGAGAGCCTGCGCCAGGCCGGCATCCTGATCCTCGGCTCCGCCGTGATCATCTGGGGCCTGGTCTTCATCCTCGGCCTCCAGTGCGGGATCGAGGGCGCTTACCTGCTGCGCGCCAACGGCGCTCCCGCCTACGCCGGCGTCTTCTCGGCCTGGTGCGACCTGCGCGAGATCATGCCCTACGCCTTCGGCTACATGCTGGCGGCCAAGGTCGGCACCGGGATCGTCGCCGAGCTTGGCGCGATGCGGATCTCCGACGAGATCGACGCGCTCGAGGTGATGGGTGTGCCGCCGGTCACCTTCCTCGCCGCGACCCGCCTGCTCGCCGCCTGGATCGCCTTCCCCTTCATGTACCTGGTCGGGATCGGGATCATGTTCTTCGCCAGCTACATCGCGGTGGTCGAACAGATCGGCGACGTCTCCAAAGGCGGCTACCTGCTGATCTTCTGGATGTTCCAGAACCCGCCCGACCTGATCTTCAGCTTGATCAAGGGCATGTTCATGGCGACCGCGATCGTGATGGTCGGCTGCTACTACGGCTATACCGCCTCAGGTGGGCCGGTGGGAGTGGGGACCGCGACGGCTAAGTCGATGGTCCTCAATATCGTTCTAGTGCACATCATCGGGATGCTTGGCACCCTCGTTTTCTGGGGCGCCAACCCGAGGGCGCCGATAGGAGGCTGAGCGTGGCGATCGACGACGAAAACCGCACCGAAGAAGGGGAGTTGCGCGACGAGGCTGCTTCGAGTGCCGAAGCGCCGCCGGGGATCGTCTCCGAGCCGGCCCGCGGTGGCCCCTACATCAGCGAGGACGGGGCGACCATGGGCCGCGACTTCGTCATCCCCGGCGTCGACCCGGGCGAGGCCGACCCCTATCGCTTCCACACCGGCCGCAAGCGCGACCACGGCAGCACCGACGCGATCGAGATCATCAACCTGGTCAAGCAGTTCGGCCGGGCGCGGATCCTCAACGGGCTCAACCTCGGGCTGCCTGAAGATCAGGTCTCGATGGTGCTCGGCCCCTCGGGCACCGGCAAGAGCGTGCTGATCAAGCATATCGTCGGCCTGCTCTACCCCGATTCCGGCGACGTCCTCGTACATGGGGAATCGATCCCGGCGATGACCGACGACGAACTCTTCGAGGTGCGCAAAAAGTTCGGCCTGCTGTTCCAGGACGGAGCGCTGTTCGGCTCGATGAACATCTACGACAACACCGCCTTCCCGCTGCGCCAGCACACGGACAAAAGCGAGGAGGAGATCGGCGAGATCGTCAACCGCCGGCTCAAGGAGGTCGGCCTGATCGAGGCGATCTACAAGATGCCGAACGAGCTCTCGGGCGGGATGCGCAAGCGCGCCGGCTTCGCTCGGGCGCTGGTGCTGGAACCGGCGATCGTGATGTTCGACGAGCCCGACTCCGGCCTCGACCCGGTGCGCACGGCGCTGCTCTGCGAGCTGATCCGCGAGGTCCACGCCGAGAACGGTGGCTGTTACCTGGTGATCAGCCACGACCTCAACACGGCGCGTCGGATCTCCGACTTCATCGCCGTGCTGTGGAACGGCAAAATCGTCGAGTCGGGCCCGAAAGAGGAACTGTTCGACTCCGAAAACCAGTTCGTCCACCAGTTCCTCAACGCTGACGTGACTGGTCCGCTGTCGATGGACTGAGTGGGGGTAGGCCGTCCGGTGCCCCTCCCGTCTCAACTTTTTCGGTGTTGCGCCGCCAGTCGTCCGAGATTGAATTGACGAAAAAGTACAAGCCGCCGGGAGGGGCACCGGACGGCCTCTTCTCGACCCGTGGACGGCGGCCGTGAGCGACGGCGGCGTCGGGAGCTGGTTTCCTCGCTTAGCCGGGTGGTCGGTTCGCCACGCACGAGTGGTGCTCGCCGTCGCGGTTTTCCTCGCTCTCGGAGCTGGGGTCGCGGCGACGCAGCTGCCTACCGACGCTGCGACCGACACGCTGGTCGATTCGGACACGGCTAGCTATCGGGCTACGCAGGATGTGCGGCGGGACTTTGGTGAAGAACCGATTGTCATCCTCGCCGAGGGGGACCTTCAGCGGCTGATCCTGACTGCCAACCTGGGGCGCTTTCTGCGGCTCGAGGGGTGCCTCTCGGGCAATGTGCCCAAGGGGGCGGAGCCGATCCCGGGCCCGTGTGCCGAGCTCGCCGAGCTGGATCCGGTGAAGTCCGTCGTCGGGCCGGCGACCTTCCTCAACGAGGCGGTGATCCAGATCGACCGCCAGCTGCGCCGCCTCGCCGCGACGGTCCCGCCCAACCGCTTTCGCGAACTGATCCTCCAGGTCGCCGCCCAGTACGGGATCACCAGCACGCCGAGCCTCTCGAACCCGGACTTTCTCGCCGCGGTCGTCTTTGACCTGCGTAGGAAGCGGGGCACGCCAAAGGCGCGCCTCGCCTATCTCTTCCCGAACAAGAACACGACCCAGATCATCGTGCGGCTGAAGCCGGATCTGAGCGAGGCCGAACGCCACCGGGCGATCGAGGCGATCGAGGCTGTGGTTCGGGATCCGGTGGCGCGGCAGAAATGCGAGTTCAAAGGGGAGCCGGAGCGGTGCTTCGAGCTCAAGGGCGGTCGCTATGTGATCTCCGGCGTCCCGGTGGTCGTCGACGCGGTGACGCGGGCGCTCAAGGACGCCCTGCTCGTCCTGCTCGGCGTTGCGCTCGTGGTCATGGCGCTGGCCCTGATGCTGGTCTTCAGGTCACGCTGGCGACTGCTGCCGCTGGCGATCGCCCTCGGAGCGGCCGCTCTCACCTTCGGCCTCTTCGGCCTGCTCGGCGGCTCGCTGACCATGGCTTCGATCGCCGTGCTGCCGATCCTGATCGGCCTAGCGGTCGATTACGCCATTCAGCTGCAGGCTCGCTATGACGAGGCCGTTGCGCTTGGAGCCAGTCCCGGCGCCGACGCCGCTCGACTCGCCGCGGCGGGCGGTGGTCCAGCAATCGCAACCGCTTGCCTGGCTACCGGCGCCGGCTTTCTCGCGCTTCAACTCTCTCCAACGCCGATGGTTCGCAGCTTTGGTCTGCTTCTCGTAGTAGGTATTGCGATCGCTTTTTCGCTGGCGTTTGTAGCCGGCTTCGCGGCCCTCAGCCTGCGCTCCGACCAGGCGGGAGTGAGGGGTCTCCCGGAGTCGCGCGGCGTCCTGTTTTTCGCACCGCAAGCTTGGCGAGAGAGGCTGGCCGCAAGGCGAAAAACCCAGCGCGCGGAGGGAGACCCGTCGCTCCCGCCCTCGCCGGGACCCCGGCCACTCCCACCCCTGTTGCAGCGCATTCTGGCGATGGGGCAGGGGTACCCGGAGCGGGTTCTCGGGGTCGGTCTGGCCTTGGCCGTGATCGGCTGGGGAGCTGGGACGCAGATCGAAACGCAGACTGACATTCAGGAGCTGGCGCCTCAGAGCATCGATGCCGTGAAGGAACTCAATGAGCTGCAGGAGGCGACGGGTGTGTCCGGGGAGCTGGACGTGAGGGTTAGCGCCCCTGATTTGACGGATCCGGCGACTATCGAGTGGATGGCTGACTTCAAGCAGCGGGTGCTCGATGCCGGTGGATTCAGTGGTGCGAATCCGAGCTGTCAGACGGCTGAAGTCTGCCCCGGCCCAGCACTGTCTGACTTCGTCACCGGAGGGGGGTTGGCGGAAGGAGCTGTCCAGGCTGGGCAGCTGACGCGGAAGGGCATTCGGGAAGGGTTGGGGCAGATTCCCGCCTATGACCTGGCGCAGGTTGCGACTGTCGATCCGGAGACTGGGTTGCCGGCGGGTACCGCGTTGCTTGGGTTTGGGATTCGGGCGCAGTCGTTGGATGAGCAGCAAGAGCTGATCGATCGCATTCGGGGGGAGGTTGGGATTCCGGGTGAGGAGGGGGGTCCGCCGGCTGGGGTGGAGGTCGAGCTTGCCGGGTTGCCGGTGATTGCTGCTACCGCCGCCAGCGATCTCTCCAATAGCCGTTATCTGCTGACGCTGGCCGGGCTGATTGCCGTTGCCCTGGCGCTGCTCGCGGTCTACCGCTCGCTGCCGCGGGCGTTGATACCGCTGGTGCCGATCGTTATGGCTACCGGGTGGTCGGCGCTGGTGCTCTGGATCAGCCATGTGCCGCTGAACCCGATGTCTGCCGCGCTTGGGGCGCTGACGATCGCCATTGCCACTGAGTTCAGCGTGATCCTCGCGGCGCGCTTCCGCCAGGAGCGGCGGGCTGGGCGGGAGCTTGGGGTGGCTTTGCGGCAGGCCTATGCGCGGACCGGGGCTGCTGTGCTCGCCTCCGGGGTGACGGCGATCGCCGGGTTTGCGGTGCTGATCGCCAGCGATGTGCGGATGCTGCGCGAGTTCGGCTTCGTCACCGTGATCGATCTGGCGGTGGCTCTTCTGGGTGTGTTGGTTGCCCTGCCTGCGGCTCTTGCTTTGGCTGAGAAGCGGGGATGGATGGGGAGGAAGGGGGCGTCGTGAGGGATCGTTACTCGATCCTCGTCGGGTTGCTCTTCGTCGCCATCGTCGCGATCGCCCTGATCAACGGCGTGCCCGGAGACGGCGGTGGCACGCTCGGGCTCGACGAGCAGCCGGCACGCTGGCCGCTGCCGGAGTTCGCCGTCCCGGTTGCCGCGGGCGACCTGGAAGGCGATGCCAACGTCGCCCAGGATGATTGTGCGGCGGCCGCGTTGCCCTGTCCCGACGATGCGCAGCGCACTCCCGCCTGCCAAGTCCGCACCCCAGGCGCAATCCGCGTCTGCGACCTCTTCGACCGTCCCTCGGTGATCTCTTTCTGGTTCAGCAAAGGGGGTGAGTGCGTCGATCAGCAGGACATCGTCAGCCGGGTCTACTCGCGCTACCGTGGACGCGTGAGCTTTCTCTCGCTGGACATTCGCGACGACCGCGACACGGTCCGCGAGCTGATCCAGCGGCGCAGTTGGGGGATGCCCGTCGGGTATGACCGCGATGGTGCTGTGGCGAGCCTCTACCGCGTCGGCGGCTGTCCGACCTTCGCCTATGCCTACCCCGGGGGGACGCTGGAGAGCGCCGGAATCGGCCACCTGAACGTCGGCGAGCTGAGCGATCGGGTCGAGCAGCTGCTGCGCGCCAGCCGGGTGGCGGAGGGGAGCTGAAGGTGGACGCCCGTGCGGCCGAGTCGGACCTGGGCTGGGAGCCCTCGCCGGCGCCGGGTTGGGTCGCACCCCATGTGGCCGCTGAGTTCCCTGGCCTGGGGATCTCCTGGATCGAGCTGGACGGCCGCCCAGGTCGCAGCCCCGAGCCGGTCGAGAAGCGCCTCCGCGAGACCTCGGACCGTTTCTACGGGGCCCATGCGATCCACCTGCGCGAACGTCCCATCCCCTGGGCCTACCGCGTCTTCTTTCGCCAGATCGGCCTCGACCCCGATCGCACGCGCACTCCGGTCGAGCAACTCGCCCTCGCCCGTCTTCAGGACGGTGGCTTCAAGACGCACGGCCTGCCCACCGACGCGCTGACGATCGCCACGGTCGAGACCGGGATCGCGCTGCGGGCCTTCGACGCCGACCGGCTCGAGGGCGCGCTCTGCATTCGGGACTCCGCCCCGGGCGAGTCCCTGCAGGGCCGGCCGGGGGAGCTCTCACAGGGAACGCTGGTGATCGCCGATCAGCGGGCGCCGTCCGGGTTGCTTTTCGGCGCCACCGGCGAGGACCATGAGGTGAGCCGCCGCACGCGCCGCATCACGATTGCCGCGATCCAGGTCGAGGGAGTTCCCCAGATCGCCGTCGACGAGGCACTCTGGATGGTCGCCGCAACGCTCAACGCTGCTTAACGTGACAACTGCCATTTGGTCATAGGCGTGATCTACACTCGGTGGCGAGCTATGCCGGATCTGCTCGAACGAGAGACGCGTGCCACGCTTCGCGTGGATGGCGATGAGCGGCTCGCCCGGGCGGAGCTGCGGCGTCAGATCGGGCGCCTCGAAGCTCAGCTCAGCTCACTCTTTGCCGACGCATTCCCCCGCATGCGGCTTGATGCTGGAGTTGCCGCGGCCTCGGCCGAGCCGCGCGCCCTCGGCCTCGGCGAACTGGAGGCGATCCGCGATTCGCTGGCCGGCCGGATCGGCGACGCGAGGCGACAGCTCCAGGGGCAGGCCGAGCTGGAGACCCGCAACCGCGAGCTGCTCGAGCGGATGCTGGCGGCGCCCTCCGACTACAAGTGGCTGCAGATCTCGCGGGCCGACGTCGGCGAGCCCGGCTGCGGCCACTGGCACTCCCGCCCGCGCCTCGGCCCGCTCGGCATGCTGATGGGCTGGTGGCGGGTCAGGGTCTCCTCCGGATGTCCGTTATCCGGGCGGCTTGCGGCCGTTGAGCGAGCGAGGTAGGGCGGCCGACGAGCGTCCCCCGGCACCCTGGGGGTCGTTCCCGCTGGCCGAGCTGACTGTGCTGGCGGGGATTGTCTGCCTGGTGATCGGGGTGGTGAGCAAGAACCCGACCCCGATCGGCGTCGGTGTCGTGCTTGCCGGCCTCGGCGGCCTCGAGGTCTCCGCCCGTGAGCACTTCGCCGGCTACCGCTCTCACACCACGCTGCTCGCCGGCACCGTCTTCGTAATAGTCACCGGCGGCATCTTCTATCTAGCCGGCCTGGTCCTCGCCGTCGCTCTGGCGGTAGGAGTTACCGCTTTCGCAGCTTCCTTCTACCTCTTGCGCCGCGCCTTCCAACGCGCCTCCGGCGGCCTCTCGTTCAAAGCCGGCGGCCTGAGGGGCTGACCACGCCCCGAGTAGAGACCGTCCGGTAGGGCTGGAACGTCTTGTACTTTTTTTGCGACAGCATCGTCGGACGGCCGCAAACTGTCTTCAAAAAAAGTTAAGTGGAAGCCCTACCGGACGGTCTCTCTCAGACGAGGACCGCGTCCCTGGCCCGCGGGCTGAGCGCCGAGTTCAAGAGCGCCCGCTGACGCGGCGTAAGCGTGCCGAGGCGCTTGTTCTCACTGAGGGCAAGCGTCTGCAGCAGCTTGCGGGCGCGGGTCCGGCCCCAGCGGCGCTGGCTGGTCAGCAGCTCGGCCAGGGTCATGCTCTCGGTCTCCCAGGAGGAGTCCCGGATCACCTCGGTCACGTCGACCTCGCCTCGCCCGATCGATCGCTTCAGCTCCGCCCTGGCAAGCCGCACGCGATTGGCACGGGCCAGAGCCTGCATGTGCTGCGGTGTCTGAGCCGTGGTTGCGGTCGTCAAAGCAGGGGCGATCGATACAGCTTCCACTGAGAGTCCTCCCTCTAAGGATTATTGACTGGTCTGATGCACCGGCCGGCTCTGCCCGGCCCGGTCGAGTTGAACTGGTGCCGCCGCTTCCTCCTGACCCGGATGAACGGCGAGAGCGCAAGCTATGTGTTCAGGGCGGCGAGCGTCAACCCGCAGTCAGCGAAGAGCCGACGGCCCGTTCGCTAAGAGCACCTTTTTCTCGCGGCGCTTTGCCTTGTCCGGAAATGGACAAGGCAGAAACTACCCCCGCAGGGGTATGGATAGCCACTCACGTACGTGGAAGCTCAGGAAAGTCTTCGATGGTGCGGGAGATCGTCTCCAGAGCCTGATTGAGGTGCTCGCGCTCGTGAGTCGCCATCAGGCTCGTCCTCAGCAGCGCCCCGCCGGGCGGCACCGCGGGGTGGATCGCGACGTTGGTGTAGACGCCGGCATCGAACAGCGCCTTCCAGAGCAACACCGCCTGCCAGTCGTCGCCGACCATCACCGGCACGACCGGCGTGGTCGCGACTGTTCCGTCGGGGAGCGTTCCGGGCTCGACCACTTTCAACCCCAGCTCGCGCAGGCCCTCACGCAGGTAGGACGCGTTGCCGAGCAGCGCCTCGAACAGCTGCGGCCCGTCGCTGCGGATCACCCGCAGCGCCGCCAGCGCCGCGCCGACCGCGGCCGGCACGGCCGAGGCGCTGAAGATGAAGGAGCGCGAGGAAATCCGCAGGTACTCGATCACGTCGGCGGGGCCGGCGATGAAGCCACCGCAGGAGGCGAGGCTCTTGGAGAAGGTTCCCATCCGCAGGTCGACCTCGTGCTCGAGGCCGAACAGCTCGCTGGCGCCGGCGCCGCGGGCGCCGAGCACGCCGGCACCGTGCGCCTCGTCGACCATCAGCCGGGCGCCGTGCTCGCGGCAGAGCTCGACGATCCGCGGCAGGTCGCAGACGTCGCCCTCCATCGAGAAGACCCCGTCGACGACGACGAGCACGCCGCCGCCGTCCTCGCCGGCCCGCTGCAGCATCTTCTCCAGCTTGTCCATGCGGTTGTGGCGGAAGGGCCGCAGCTTCGCCCCGGAGAGCTTGCAGCCGTCGAGGATCGAGGCGTGGTCGCCGGAGTCGCAGATCACCGTGTCGCCGGGCCCGAGGATCGTGCCGATGCAGCCGACGTTCGACTGGTAGCCGGTCGTGTAGACGATCGCCTCCTCGGTCCCCATCCACTCCGCCAGCTCGCGCTCGAGCTCGACGTGCAGCGGCGTCGTCCCATTCAGCAGGCGCGATCCGGTGACCCCGGTTCCGTAGGTCTCGAGCGCGTCGCGAGCTGCCCCCTTGACCCGACTATCTCCAGTCAGGCCGAGGTAGTTGTTGGAGCCGAGCATGATCGTCTCCCGGCCCTCCATCTCGACCACGGGGCCGGCCTGGGAGGTGAGCAGGCGGAAGTAGGGGAGGAGGTCGTGCTGCTTGGCGGCTTCGAGTTGCTCGAGCCGGTCGTGACTTCGGGCCTTCTCGAACACGTCCACCGGTGCCTTCGTCGTTTCGCTCATGCTCGAAGTGTAGGTTCAGGCTCCCGTGTCATCAGTCGAAATCCGCCCCGTCCGCTCGCGGCGCGACCTGAAGCGCTTCGTCAAGGTCCCCTTCCACCTCCACCGCGAGCATCCGCAATGGGTGCCGCCGCTGATCTACGAGCGGATGCAGTTCCTCGACCGCGGCCGGAACCCCTGGTTCGAGCACGGTGAGGCGGAGTACTTCATCGCCGAGCGCGACGGTGAGCCGGTGGGGCGGATCACCGCCCAGGTCGACCGGGGCTGGGACGAGACCCAGGGCGGCAGGGACGGGATGTTCGGCTTCTTCGAGACGGTCGACGACCGCGAGGTGGCGGCGGCCCTGCTCGGCGCCGCCGAGGAGTGGCTGGGGGAGCGCGGACGCCAGCGCCTGCTCGGGCCGATGGACTTCACCACCAACGACGAGGTTGGGATCCTGATCGAGGGCTTCGAGCTGCGGCCGATGATCCTGCAGAATTGGCACCCGCCCTTCTACAAGGAACTGCTCGAGGGGCTTGGCTACGGCAAGGCGATGGACCTGCTCATGTGGCACCTGGAGCTTGGCAAGCTGAAGGAAGGCGACCAGTTCGCGCCCGAGATCCACGCCGCGGCGGAGAAGGCGCTGCGCGACGAAGGGATCGCGATCCGCAACTTCGACAAGGGCAACCTCGGCGAGGAGATGCGCCGCTTCAGCGAGGTCTACAACGAGGCCTGGGCCGACAACTGGGGCTTCGTCCCGGCGACCGACGCCGAGATTGAGTTCCACGCGAAGCTGCTCAAGCAGGTGCTCGACGAGGACTGGGGCTTCATCGCTGAAAAAGGTGACGAGACGGTGGGGGTGGCTTTCACCCTGCCCGACATCAACCAGGCGCTGGCAAAGACGAGGGGGCGCCTGCTCCCCTTCGGCTGGCTCAAGTTCCTGCTGGCGAAGCGCAAGATCGACCGCGTGCGGGTGTTCGCGCTCGGCGTCAAGAACGACTACCGCCACAGCGGCGTCGCCGCCGGGCTCTACCTGAAGCACCTCGAGGCGGCAAGCCCCGAGGGCGTCCCGGCCGGCGAGACCGGCTGGATCCTCGAGACCAACGAGCCGATGAACCGGGCAATGGAGGGGATGGGTGGCAAGGTGGTCAAGAAGTACCGGATCTACGAGAAGGGGCTGGCGGGGGCCGCCGGCCCCTCATAAAAGCGCAGTTTCCGGCTTTGGACCTGGTTGACGCTGCCGGCATCGCTAAGGTCGGCCCGGTGAGTGAGTTTGAGCTCGAGCCGGTTCGCGTCAGGGTTTTGCCGCGCGAGGTGCCTGCTGCTCTCGCCGTCCGCAACGACGCGCGCACCGCCGCCGTTGCCGCGGTGGGAGGCGTCCTGGTGGGCGCGGCGACCGTCGCGGTGGTCCGGGCCGTCGGCGCCGCGGCGAAGCGATCACCGGGCAGGCTGCTGCCGGGACGTAAGCGCCAGCCCAAGGTCGTCGCCAGCCGCTCGTTTCTCGTGGACGTGCACCTGCTCGGCAAGTGAAGGGCTTCGAGGTCGAGGTCCGGCCGCCGTCCCCGTTCCGGCTGCCGGGCTACAGCAGTGAGGACCGGACGATGCGGGTCCGGAACGGGGTGCTCTCCCGCTTGATGCGGGTCGAGGAGAGCCCCGTCCTGGTGCGGGTCTGGGAGCCGGGGCGAGGCCGGGTCCTGTTCCGCGCTGAGCCGCTCGACCCGGCGGCGGTGGCAGCGCCACGAGCGATCCCGCCACAGCCGAGCCGCCCCGCCGGCGCAGGCCAGGTGCGCTTGGCAATCGAGCGGATGCGCTTTGCCCTCGGCGTCGACGACGACCTTGGCGAGTTCTACCGTCGCTTCCGCCGCGACCCGTTGCTCGGCCCGCCGCTGCGCCGCCGACCGTGGCTGCGTCCGCGACGCCGGCCCTGGGCCTGGGAGGCGCTCGCCTGGGCCGTCGTCAAGCAGCTGATCGAGACCGAGCGCGCCGCCGTCATCCAGCGCCGCATCGTCGGCCGCTGGGGGGTGCGGCTGATGCACGAGCGCGGCGCGGCGCGGTCGAGGTTTGAACCGGATAGCGGCTCAAACCTCAACCGCGCCCTGCGCGACGTGCCGACTGCGGCGACGATCGCCGGGCGGGCGCCGGCCGAACTCGCGGCGATGGATCTCTCGCCCGCCCGCTCGGTGGCGCTGCGGGCGGTTGCCCGTGAGATCGCCGCCGGCCGCTGCGACCCGGCCGACCCCGCCGGCGACCGGCGCCTGCTCGCCGTGCCGGAAATCGGGCCCTGGACCGTGCAGTGCCTGGGACTCTTCGGGCGCGGCGACCCAGACTCGCTGCCGGCCGGCGACCTGATCTACCTGAAGCTGGTCGGGCGGCTGGCCCGGCTCGGCCGTCGCGCGACGGTCGAGGAGGTCGAGCAGTTCTACGCTCCGTACGAGCCGTTCAGGGGACTTGCGGGCCTTTGGACGATCGGCCTGTATAGGTAGACGCAGCCTTCAAGGAACCAGGCACTTTGCCGATACCGCTGCATGCAAGCTGCGGGACCCGGTGACGGCTGGCCCGAGGAGCGAGTAACCGAGTTCCTCGATGAGATCTCCCAGGCGGGAGATGACTACCGGCGCCTGGTCGAGCGCCTCCCGGCCATCGTCTACTCCTGCGAGCTGGGCGAGCGGGGCCGCTGGCGCTACGTCAGCCCCCAGGTCGAGGAGATCCTTGGCTACAGCCCCGAGGAGTGGATGGCCGATCCAGGCCTCTGGGCCGAGCGCCTCCATCCCGACGACCGCGAGCGCGCGCTCGAGCAGGAGACGCGCAAGAGTGCCGGCGAGGGCGGCGGTCCGCC
This sequence comes from uncultured Solirubrobacterales bacterium, assembly GCA_963718755.1. Lineage (GTDB taxonomy): Bacteria > Actinomycetota > Thermoleophilia > Solirubrobacterales > 70-9 > VRUE01. The sequence continues at coordinate 742,908 of OY970376.1, read as the reverse complement.
GATCGACTACCGGATGATCACCCGCGAGGGCTCGGTTGTGTGGATCCTCGACGAGGCGGTGCTCGAGCCCGACGCCGAGGGGACCCAGGTCTGGCACGGCGTCCTCTACGACATCACCGAGCGCAAGATCGCTGAGCAGGAGCTACAGCGTGCCGCAGCCCAGCAGGCCGCGGTGGCGCGCTTGGGCCGCTACGCGCTGCAGGACGGCGACCCGGCAATGCTCGCCAAGCAGGCGGTCCCGCTGATGACAGAGATCGACGGGGTCGAGGCGGCTTGCGTCTGGGAGGCTGGGCGCGAGGGCCGCCGCCTTCATCTTCGTGCCGGTCTTGAGGAGCGTGACGGCGGCGCCGAGCGCCGCGCCTCGGCAGCGCGCGACTCCCACGCCGGCGCGGCGCTGGAGTCCGGCCTGCACGTCATCGTCGATGATTGGTCGAGCGAGCGGCGCTTCTCGATGCCTCCCGCGCTGCGGGTGCTCGGCGTGCGCAGCAGCCTCGCCGTGCCGATCGCCGGCAAGGACCGCCCCTACGGCGTGCTCGACATCCACTCCACCGAGCCGAACCACTTCACGCCCCAGGACGTGCACTTCGTACAGGCCTCGGCGAACGTCCTCGCGGATGCGCTGGAGCGCCATGCCGCCGACGAGGCGCTGCGCCACCGTGTTCTGCACGACTCCCTGACCGGCCTGCCGAACCGCCTCAGCTTCGTCGACTCGCTGCGCGACGCCCTGCAGCGCGGCCTCGCTTCGGGCTCGCCGGTGGGCATCCTCTTCCTTGATCTCGACCACTTCAAGCTGATCAACGACAGCATTGGCCACCATGCCGGCGACGACCTGCTGCAGGCCGTCGCGCCGCGGCTTCGTGCCCACCTGCGACCCGGCGACATCGTCGCCCGCTTCGGCGGCGACGAGTTCGGCATCCTCGTCGACCGCCTCACCGACGAGGAGGAGGCGATGGCGATCGCCGACCGCGTTGCCGGTGCCTTCTCAGAGCCCTATTCGATGGGCGGCGCCGATCATTTCGTCACCGCCAGCATCGGCATCGCGGTTGCCCGCCCGACAGGGCGTGAGCCGGTCGACGCCGAGCTGCTGATCCGCGACGCCGATGCGGCGATGTACAGGGCCAAGGAGCGCGGGCGCGGGCGCTGCGAGGTCTTCGACGCCGAGATGCGCGCCCGGGCAGTGCACCGGCTCGAGACCGAGCGCGAGCTGCGCCATGCGCTCGACCGCGATGAGTTCGAGCTGCACTACCAGCCGCTGATCGCGCTGGGCAGCGGTGAGATCGTCGGCCTCGAGGCGCTGGTGCGCTGGAACCACCCCGAGCGCGGCCTGCTCGACCCGAGCGAGTTCGTCTCGGTTGCCGAGGACAGCGGCCTGATCGAGCCGATCGGCCGCTGGGTGCAGGAGACCGCTTGCAGCCAGGCCCTCGGCTGGCACGATCTGCGTCCCGACCAGCGCCCGCTCGACGTCGCAGTCAACCTCTCGGCGCGCCAGGTGGCTCACCGCGACCTGGCCGACTCGGTGCGGGAGATCCTCACCCGCACCGGTCTCGACCCGGTCAACCTGCGACTGGAGGTAACCGAGAGCGTCCTGGTCGAGGAGTCGGCCAGCGCGACGGCGACGCTCGAGGCGCTGAGCGAGATCGGCGTCCGCCTCGTCCTCGACGACTTCGGCACCGGCTACTCCTCGCTCGCCTACCTCAACCGCTTCCCCTTCGACGCTTTGAAGATCGACCGCTCTTTCGTCGAAGGCCTCGGCGTCGAACAGGAGCGCACCGCGATCGTCGAGGCCGTGATCGGCATGGCCCGGGCACTCTCACTCGATGCGATCGCCGAGGGGGTCGAGAACGAGGCGCAGCTCTCGGAGCTGCGCCGCCTTGGCTGCGACTTCGCCCAGGGCCACCTCTTCTCGCGGCCGCTCGCCCCCGAGAAGGTGACGACTCTCCTGCGCGAGGGCGGCTTTGAGCGGCTCGGGGAGCTGGCCCGTTAGTCGGGGATCTCGCCGGCCAGGTACTCGTTGCTGAGCACTTCGGCAGTGCTCGGACGGCTCGAGGTCACGCCGTTCTCCTGCGCCCAGGCGATGAACGCCCTCCACCTGGCTGGATTCATGAAGCCGCGCTCGGAGAGCAGCGGCAGCGTTGCCACCAGCTCGGCGTTGGTCAGGCGTGGGTCGAGGTCCGGGTTCGCCTCGAGCAGCGCTTCAGCCGCCGTGGTGCGGTTCTGCTTGGCGGCTGCGGTTCCGCGCGCAAGCGCGGCGAGGAAGAGCCGCACCGGCTCCGAGTCCTCTTCGAGCCGCCCGCCGTTTGCGACCAGGACGAGCTCGTCATAGGTCGGCACGCCGAGCTGGTCGACCGGGGTGACGACCGGGTTCAGGCCGCGCAGGCGCAGATCGACCCCCTCGACGTTGCGAAAGCCGCCCAGCATCGCCTGCGCGCGGCCACCGGCGAGGGCGGGCAGCAGGCCGTAGCCGACATTGACCGTGTCGACGTCGGAGGGGGTCAGCTTGGCGCGGGCGAGAATCGTCTTCAGGTAGGCGTCCTGGTAGGGGATGCCGGCGGTGGCGATCGTCTTGCCGCGCAGGCCGGCGACGCCGCCGATGCCGGATTTCTTCAACCAGATGAGCGAGGTGAGCGGCTGGTCGACGAGGGCGCCGACGGCGATCACGTCGAGGCCCTGCTCGCGCGCCAGCAGCACCTCGGGCTCGTAGGAGATCGCCAGATCGGTACGGCCCGCGGCAACCTGCTTGATCGGCGCCGCCGGGTCGGACGGAGTCTGGATCGTGACGTCGAGGCCGGCATCGGCGAAGTAGCCGAGCTTCTGCGCCATGTAGATCCCGGCGTGGTCCGGGTTGGGGTAGAAATCGAGCGTCAGGCTGAACGGTTCGGCGCCGGCACTCGTCCCGTCCTCGCTCTTCTCGCCGCAGGCGGCCAGGCCCAGGGAGAGGACGATCAGGGCGAGTGCGGCGGCGATCGCCGGGGGGCGGGTGGACTTCATCCCCTGCTTTCTATCGCCAAGTGATGACGCGACGCTCTGCGAAGGCCAGGAGGCCGTAGAGGGCGATGGCGATTGCGGAGAGAAGGAAGGCTGCGGCAAACACCCTGGCCGTTTCCAGTTGTGCGTTGTCTTGCAGGATCAGGTGGCCCAGGCCGGCGTTGGCGCCGACCCACTCGCCGAAGACGGCGGCGATCGGCGCGAAGGCCACGCTGATCTTGGCGCCGCTGAAGGTGAAGGGGAGGGCGGTCGGCGCTTCGAGGCGCCAGAGCAGCTGCCAGCGCGAGGCGTCGAGCGTGCGCATCATCTTGGTGGCCTCAGGGTTGACCGACCGCAGTCCGTCCCCGGTTGCGACCGCGATCGGGAAGAAGCAGACCAGGGCAACCACCACGAGCTTTGGCCCGATTCCGTAGCCAAACCAAACGACGAGGATCGGAGCGAAGACGAGGATCGGAATCGCCTGTGAGGCGATCAGCAGCGGATGGAAGGTCAAGCGCAGCAGCTCAAACGGGCGGAGCAGGAAGGCAAAGCCGATCCCCGCAGCGAGCCCGAGCAGGAAGCCGAGCACGATCTCCTGCAGGGTGACCCAAGCGTCTTCGACGATCAGGGAGCGGCTCTCCCAGAGCGCCGAGGCTATTTCGGCGGGGGAGGGGACGAGGAACGCTTCCAGCCCGAGCAGGTCGGCGAGCGCGCCGGTCGACGCGGCGACCTGCCAGATGCCGATCAGCGCCGCAAGGGCGAGGAGGGGGAGGGCCCAGCGCCTCATCTTGCGACCCCTTGGCGAGTTACCGTCCTATATAGGGGGCTAAGTCGCCAAGGCCTCATGGGTTTCCCTCGTGGAGCGCGGCGAGCGCGCGCTCGCGCGCGGCGACGAATTCCGGGTCGGTGACCGTGGCGTCGCGATCGGCACCGCGTGGCGTGGGCGCGCTGAGCTCGGCGACCACGCGGGCCGGCCGCGCCGAGAGCACCGCGACCCGATCAGAGAGGTAGAGCGCCTCCTCGACGTCATGGCTGACCAGGACCACCGTGCGCGGATCGGCGGCAAGGGCTTGCGCCAGCCAGCCCTGCATCTCGGCACGGGTGATCGCGTCGAGCGAGGCGAAGGGCTCATCCAGCGCCAGCACCGGCTTGCCGGCGACGAGCGTGCGCAGGAAGGCGACGCGCTGGCGCATGCCCCCGGAGAGCTCCGCGGGGCGGGTGCGCTCGAAGCCGGCCAGGCCAAAGCGCTCGAAGAGCTGTCCGGCCTCTTCTCGCGCGGCGCCGCGGCGGACGCCGCGGTTGCGCAGGGCCAGCGCCGCGTTGTCAACGGCGGAAAGCCACGGCAGCAGCATGTCGCGCTGGGGCATGAAGGCACAGCGGGCTAGGCGCGCCGCTGGATCGGCCGCTCCGCCGACCTCGATGGCCCCAGCAGTGGGCTGCTGCAGGCCGGCGATCAGCTCGAGCAGGGTCGACTTTCCGCACCCCGACGGACCGACGAGTCCGAGCACACCGTGCGCCGGCGCTTCGAGGTCGAGCTTGGTGATGGCTTCGAGCTCGCCGTAACTGTGCGTGAGGCCTCGCACCGACACGCCAACCCCCGATGCTCGCCCGCCAGCAGGCGATCGCGACTTGACGGCGAATCCGTTGGTTTCCCCGGCCACATTGGTATCCTGGCGCACTCCGCGCTCCTGACCAAAAAGGTCAGGAAAGTCGATAAGTACCCCGCGCGGCAATTCGATGGACCCGGCAATCGTCATCTTCGGCTTCGGTATCGGAGCAATGGTCGGCATGACCGGCATGGGTGGTGGCACCCTGATGACGCCCCTGCTCATTCTGCTCTTCGGCGTCAAGCCGGTGACGGCGATTGGCACCGACATCTTCTACGCAGCGGTTACCAAGACCGTGGGCGGTTGGCGCCACTTGCGCATGGGCACGGTCAACATGGGCCTCTCGCTCTGGCTCGCCGCCGGTAGCGTCCCCGCCTCGGTCGCCGGCGTCTGGGCGATCTCGATCCTGCAGAGCAAGATCGGCGAAGAGAAACTCGACTCGATCGTCTACGCGCTGCTTGGTGGAACCCTGCTGATGGTTGGGCTGATCACCCTGGCGCGGGCCCTGATCCTCAGCAACCTGATCGAAGAGCGCGATGACTTCGAGCTGAAGCGTCGCCACAAAGTCGCCGCCGTCGTGATCGGGGCCACCACCGGCTTCGTGATCGGGATCACCTCGGCTGGCTCGGGCACGGTGATCGCGATCCTGCTGATCTCGGTGTACCGGCTCGCGCCGAAAAAAGTCGTCGGCACCGACGTCTTCCACGCCGCGATCCTGCTCTGGGCCGCGGGAATCGCCCACTGGGTCGGCGGCAACGTCGACTTCGTTTTGGCTGGCAACATTCTGCTCGGCTCGATTCCCGGTGTCATCGTCGGCTCGCACTTCGCCGCGCGGGCTCCGACCGGGTTCCTGCGCACTGCCCTGGGCGTCGTCCTCGTTGCCTCGGGGATCGTCACCGTGCAGAAGGGCGATCCGTTGGTTTGGCCGATCGCCGCCGCCGTTGCCGGAATCGGCCTCGGCCTGCTGATCTGGTTCCCGCGTTGGTGGAGCGCCCGGCGCGTCGAGCGGGAAGCGGCTGAAGGCAAGCTGGCAGCTCGCGACCGCTCGGGCGATCTGGCGCCTGAGACGATCGGCTGACTGATTTACTAGCTGTATGCGCGTTTCCGCCAAGGCCGACTACGCCGTGCGGGCGGCAGCCGAGCTGGCAGCCGTCAAGGACGAACCCGTCAAGGGCGAGCGGCTGGCCGAGGCGCAGGACATCCCGCTGCAGTTCCTCGAGCACATCCTGCTCGAGCTCAAGCACCATGGGATCGTCCGTGCCCGGCGGGGCGCCAAGGGCGGCTACTGGCTCGCCAAGCCCGCCGACGAGGTGACGATCGCCGACATCGTCCGCGCCGTCGAGGGCCCGATCGCCCACGTCCAGTCCTCGCCTCCTGAGGACATCGAGTACAAGGGCCACGCCGAGCACCTACAAGAGGTCTGGATCGCCGTCCGCGCCAACCTCCGCGCCGTCCTCGAGCACGTAACCCTCGCCGACCTCGTCGCTGGCGAACTCCCCAGCTCAGTCAAGGACCTCGCAGCCCCAGCAGACGCCTGGGCCCCCCGCTAAACCGCTCTTTTGCAAACGCCCCTCGCGCGGGTGGCGTGGGGATGGGTGTCCGGTCCGGCGCGGCGTCCTCCTTTTCGCCCACGGGCCAGGAGAGAAGCACCCGCTCATCTGGCGAAAAACCCAGCGCGGGATCGGACACCCCATCCCCACGACAGGACCCGCGCGCCGGGGACCTAAGAGCAATTCCCTACTTTGCTGATCAACTTTCTGCTAGGGTGCCCGCTTCAATTCCTCATTAATCTCATCAAGAAAGAAGGGAAGGGTTAGATGACGAACCCTCGTGTGGGCATGAAGAACTTTGGACTGGGCTCGGTGGCGGCCCTGCTCGCACTGGTCGCCCTCGTCGTGACGGGTTGCGGCGACAGCGACGACAGCGCCAGCGGCTCTGGCGGGAGCAAGGTCGACATCGTCGCCTACTCGACCCCTGAGGCCGTCTACACCGACGCCCTCGAGCCCGGCTTCGAGGCGACCTCGGCCGGCGAGGGTGCCAGCTTCTCCGGCTCCTTCGGTGCGTCCGGCGACCAGCGCCGTGCGGTCGAAGCCGGTCAGCCGGCATCGCTCGTCCACTTCGCCCAGGGCGGCGACATGATCGCCCTCGTCGAATCCGGCCAGGTCGCGCCCGACTGGAACAAGAACAAGTACAAGGGAATCGGCCAGGAGTCGGTCGTCGTGCTGGCGGTCCGCAAGGGCAACCCCGAGGGGATCAAATCCTTCGACGATCTGCTCACCAAGGACGTCGACGTGATCACGCCGAACCCGCTCAGCTCCGGCGGTGCTCGCTGGAACGTGATGGCGCTCTATGGCTCGCAGCTGCACGAGGGCAAATCCGAAAAGGAAGCTCTCGACGCGGTCAAGACGGTGCTCGAGAAGACGATCGTCCAGCCGGGCAGCGCCCGTGACGCGCTCGCCGCCTTCACCCAGGGCGAGGGCGACGTGCTGCTCGCCTACGAGAACGAGGCGATCAAAGCCCAGGAAGAGGGCGAGGACGTCGACTACGTGATCCCGCCGTCGACGATCCGGATCCAGACCCCGATCGCCGTGACCAAAGACGCCCCTGAGTCCGCCCAGGCCTTCCTCGACTACATCTGGTCGGATGAGGGTCAGGAACTGTGGGCGGAAAACGGCTACCGGCCGGTGAATCAGGCGCTGCTCGACGAGAAAACGTTCCCCGTCCCGGCGGATCTCTTCGATATCGACGAGTTCGGCGGCTGGGAGCAGGTCACCGACGAGTTCTTCGACGAGGAAACCGGCAAGGTCGCCGCGATCGAGAAGGAACTGGGAGTTCCCACCGAGTAGCGGATGGAGGCTCACGCATCAACCGAGGTAGCACCGCCCAAGGTAGGCGTTCGCCTGCCCTGGGCGGGCGCTGCCCTCGGCCGCGGGACCGTCGTGCTCTATCTGAGCCTGATGGTCCTGCTGCCGCTGGCGGCGGTCGTCGTCAAGTCCACCGACAACGGCCTCGGCGCCTTCTGGGACGCGGTCACCGGCCCGCAGTCGATCGCGGCGCTGAAACTGACCGTGATCTCATCGCTGATCGTCGTCGCGATCAACGCCGTCTTCGGCACGATCATCGCCTGGGTGCTCGTCCGTGACGAGTTCCGTGGCAAGGCGGCGGTCAACGCGATCATCGACCTGCCCTTCGCCCTGCCGACGATCGTCGCCGGCCTCACTCTCCTGACCCTCTACGGCAGCGAGAGCCCGGTAGGGATCAACATCGCCTTCACCAAGGTCGCGGTGGTCCTGGCGCTGCTCTTCGTCACCCTGCCGTTCGTCGTGCGGGCGGTCCAGCCGCTGCTGATCGAGCTCGACCGCGACATGGAGGAAGCGGCGACCTCGCTCGGCGCCGGCGGCTTCACCGTCTTCCGCCGCATCATCTTCCCCAACCTCATGCCCGGCCTGGCCGCAGGCGTCGCGCTCGCCTTCGCGCGCGCCCTCGGCGAGTTCGGCTCCCTGATTCTGATCTCGGGGAACATCCCCTTCAAGACCGAGGTCTCCTCGGTCTTCATCCGCAGCCAGATCGAGTCGGGGAACCTGCCCGGTGCTGCCGCCGTCTCGGTCGTGCTGCTCGTCGTCTCGCTGCTGCTGCTGGCCTGCGTCACCGCCGCCGAGCGCTGGGGCCGCCGCCACGAACGCGGTGACTCATGAACGGCAACAGCAAGACCAGCCGTTTCAGCTTGCGCGCGCTCGCCCTCGGCTATCTCGGCGTGCTGCTGATTGCTCCCGTCGCGATGATCTTCTACAAGACCTTCGAGGACGGGATCGGGCCGCCGCTGGAAGCGATCACCTCGCCCGAGGGCCTGCACGCGCTGCAGCTGACCCTGCTGATGGTCGCGGTGGCGGTGCCGCTCAACACGCTCTTCGGCGTTCTCTGTGCCGTGCTCTTGGTCCGCTACCGCTGGAAAGGCAATGCGGTGCTGGACGCGATCATCAACTTGCCCTTCGCAATCTCCCCGGTGGTCGTCGGGTTGGCGCTGTTCCTCCTCTACGGCACCGACGGCTGGTTCGGCCCCGCGCTCGCCGAGACGGGGATCAAGGTCCTCTTCTCGTGGCCGGGGATGATCCTCGCCAGCATCTTCGTCTCGCTCCCCTTCGTCGTGCGCGAGACGGTGCCGGTGCTGCAGGAGATCGGGACCGAGCAGGAGCAGGCGGCCTCGACGCTCGGCGCCAATGCCTGGCAGACGTTCTGGCGGGTCACCCTGCCGGCGATCCGCTGGGGCGTCGCCTACGGGGTGGTCCTCACCACGGCTCGCGTCCTCGGCGAGTTCGGCGCCGTCTCGGTCGTCTCCGGCGAGATCTCGGGCCAGACCGAAACCCTTCCCCTCTTCGTCTCCCAGCAATTCGAGCAGTTCAATCTGGCTGGGGCCTACGGAGCCTCGATCCTCCTTGCGCTGCTCGCCCTCTCAACCCTGTTGCTCATGAACCTGCTGAAAAGAAAGGAGGGTGCCTGATGGGAATCTCAGTCGAGGGAGCCTCAAAGCGCTTCGGTGACTTTCAGGCCCTCAACGATGTATCGATAGACGTTCCCGACGGATCTCTCACCGCCCTCTTGGGCCCGAGCGGCAGCGGCAAGTCCACCCTGCTGCGTGCGATTGCCGGGCTGGAGACCCTGGACGCCGGGGAGGTGAAGATCAACGGCGAGGACGCGACCGGCAAACCCGCGCAGAAGCGGGGGGTTGGCTTCGTCTTCCAGCACTACGCCGCCTTCAAGCACATGACCGTGTTCGGCAACGTCGGCTTCGGCTTGAAGATCCGCAAGTGGAGCAAGCCGCAGATCGAGGAGCGGGTCCACGACCTGCTGCGCCTGGTTCAGCTCGACGGATTGGCGGATCGCTACCCCTCGCAGCTCTCCGGCGGCCAGCGCCAGCGCATGGCCCTGGCCCGGGCGCTGGCGGTCGAGCCGCAGGTGCTGCTGCTCGACGAGCCCTTCGGCGCGCTCGACGCCAAGGTGCGCAAGGACCTGCGTACCTGGCTGCGCCGCCTCCATGACGAGATGCATGTGACGACGATCTTCGTCACCCATGACCAGGAGGAGGCGATGGACGTCGCCGAGCAGCTGGTCGTGATGAACGAAGGCCGGGTCGAGCAGTCGGGCAGCGCCGACGACCTCTATGACCACCCTGCCAACGAGTTCGTGATGAGCTTCGTCGGCGAGGTCAACCGGCTCGGCGAGCACTTCGTCCGCCCGCACGACATGGACGTCGTGCTCGAGGCCGACGAGCGCACCGAGGAGGCGATGGTGCAGAGGATCGTCGCACTCGGCTTCGAGATCCGGGTCGAGTTCGTGCTCGGCGACGGCACCGAGGTCTGGGCGCAGCTGACCCGCGCCGAGCTGCAGAAGCTCGAGCTGCGCGAAGGCCAGATCGTCTACCTGCGCCCCGGTCAGACCAAGAGCTTCAGCGGTGATGCGTCGCCCGACGGCGATGGGGCCTCGACTCCCCATGGCAAGAAGGGCGGCGACGACGCGGAGGTTTCCGCAGCCGCCTGAAGGGGCGACGGGGCGGGGCGCGCTTTGCCGGGTGGCGCCCCGCCCCATCTCGCCATCCCTGGGCATGCCAGGGATGGGCGCCCTAAGTTACGCGACGCTCGAAGGTCTTCTCGAGCGCCGTCTCGTCTTCCTCGCCGGCGACCGTCTTGTCGAGCCGCACGATTGCCTCGCGACCGTCGAGCCTCACGGTGCCGACCTGGTTGTCGAAGTAGGGGCCCTCGAGCAGCCGCCAGCGGATACCGGGATCGGGCGCGCCGGCCGCGTGCGCCAGCCCGCGGGCCAGCATCGTGAACGGGCGGGAGAACCCGGCGCGGATCACTTTGCGCTCGCGCTCGTCGAGGGGGTTGCGGTACGGGGAGCAGACGGCCTGCAGCACCGCGGCCTTCATTTCGGCGCTCGGCTTGAATGCGACGTCGCAGAGATAGGCGTGGTGGACGTCTCCGGATAGGACGATGATCGACGCTGGCGCATTCCCCCGCTTGCCCGAGCCGACTTCTTCCAGCAGCTCGCGCATTCGCTGGAAGGAGTACTGGAAGGACGCCCAGTGGTCGAAGTCGACGGCCCGCCGCAGCTTCTCGCTGGCCCTGGCGATGAGGCCGCCGTGGGCGCCGTCGCAGAGGCGTTCGTTCCAGGCCTCGAGGTGATGGAAGCCGGGGGAGAGCAGGTAGGGCACGGTCGTGCCGATCAGCAGATGGTCGAAGTCGCCGGTGGTGTGGTCGACGATCCACTCCCAGACCTCGTCATCGAACATCGAACGGCGCTCGCGGGTCAGGACCCGGGCTGCGCGGGAGTCCATGAAGATCGCCCGCACCCCGTCGACGTCGCGACAGAAGCTCCAGCGGGTTCCGGCCGCGGTCGAGTCGATGCTCTTGGCCCACTCGCGCAGCACCTCGGTGGCGTCGGGATTTCCCCTCACCTTCTCGTAGATCTCGTTCTCCTCGTCGAGATCGCGCGGCGAGAGGTTGCCCAGGTGCTGGTAGATCCAGTAGGTCATGATCCCGCCGACCGCACGCTCGTGCCACCAGTCCTTGCGATCCATCTCCTCGTGCCAGGAGCGCGAGATGTTCCAGTCGTCGCTCATGTCGTGGTCGTCCCAGACCATCGAGGTGGAGACGGTCGAGAAGAGCCAGCGGATCAGCGGGTCTTCCCAGGACTCCCGGTAGAGCCAGGTGTACTCCTCGAAGTCGACCACCTCCTCACCCGGCGGCTGTGAGGTGTCGCGCCGGGCGCGGATGCGCTCGCGGGTCGCCGGCGAGCCCTCGTCGACGTAGACCTGGTCGCCGAGCAGGAAGAGCAGCTCGGGCCAGTTGTCGCGGTCGTCGCGGATCATCTGCCGTGCCAGAACCCAGAGTGCATCGAGTTGATGCCCCGCTTCGTCCTCGTCCTTGCTCTTCGTGTAGGGCTCCCCGTGGGGCAGGGCGACTCGGCAGGAGCCGAAGCAGATGTCAAGCGGTTGGCTCGGGGCGAAGGTCCGGATCGCGCTGGGGGGGAGGTCATGGTCGGGAAGGGGCCAGCGCCGCTCACCGTCGAGGGAGACCTCGTACTCGTAGAAGCCGCCCGGCTCGAGGCCCTCGATGCGGACGAGGGCGTAGTGGTGCCCGCCGACGCCGAAGGTCGGCTCGCGACGTCCAAGAATCTCGACCTCGCAGCGCTCGCTCGTCTCGACCCAGATCGTCGCCTCCGTTTCCGACACGTAGCGCAGCAGGGGTCCGAGCAGCAGGTCAGCCACCGACTCTCTCCTCCGTCCTCATCGCCCCTCTCTTCCCCGAATCCGTGCGTCTTACGCCAACTGCTATTCTTGACTTTCAAACTCAACAAACTCTAGAAAGGAGACGCAATGAGCTCAAAGGACGCAACCAGGTTTAGGTCCCGGGGCAGGCTGGCCGGCCTGGTCCGGGATGAGGCTCCCGCCGGCACCGGGCAGAACCGCGCCAGCCGCGCCCACAACCAGTCGCCGGTCGACGAGGCGATCTACTACCGCGCCCGTCTCATCCTCGGCGACTCGCTTGCACGCCCCCCGCGTTAGGTGCGCGGTCGAGGTTTGGTTCGCATAGCGGTTCAAAACTCGACCGCACCAGGTGCTCGAGCGGGGGAGGAGCCCGGACCGCGCAGAGGCGGCGCGGTCCGGGCTCGCGATCAGCCGGCTTTGCCCGTCCCGCTGGTCGCCTCCGGCGGCTCGAGCGTTTCCGGATAGGCCTGAACCGCCAGGTTCCAGCCTTTGAGGATGAATTGCACTTTGGCCGCGCCGGCGTACTGGACCGCAATGGTGTGGCCGCCTTTGTTCAGCACGGTGGTCTGAGTCACCGTGTGAACAACCGGGACAGCTTTGGGCGCGCCGGCGGTGGCCGGGGCGAAGTTGACTTTCCCCGTCGACTGCCCGTCGACCAGGATCTGGATCGGGCAGGCGAGCTCGGCCGTCGGTTTTTCCGCGATGCAGAGGGCCGACCCCGAGAAGGTGATCACCGCCGGCGCTATGTCCTTCGTCGCGAAGGCGGTGAAGGCGGTCGGGATGTATCCGGCCGTGGTCGCCGATGCTTCAAAGGGGGCCGTCCCTGCCGCGATCGAGACGATCGGGGTCAGGGGTGCCTCGGCCTTTTTTACGAACGTCTTGTCGGCCGTTTTTTTCTTCAGATAGAGCGCATTGGCTTTCTGATTCGTGACGTAGAGATGCGCCGCTTTTTTATTCACCAGGAACGACCCGGCGAACGAGGGGGTTACGGCCACCGCGGCGGCAAGGGCCGCCGCAACCGCTACCACGAGCGCCGCGCGGGGCCTGGACAGTCTTCTGCTGAGCAATTGATCCTCCATTTTCGGGGCTGCCGGGAAGCCTTCTTTACTAAAGAGGTCAATAAAGTACAGAAGCTGCTAGGGTCATGTCGAGTTAGTTACTCAACAAAGTCCAGTACCCGGCAGGAAAGGAAGCAAACTCGCATGAAAAGAAAGACCCTCGCTGTGACGGCGATCGCTCTCCTGGGGCTCGTCGTGCCGGCGTCTGCCGGTGCCAAGACGATCATCGGATCGGGCTCGGTGGCGATGCAGCCAGTGCTGCAGGCGCTCTTTGCCCAGTACACGAAAGTGACCAAAGGAAAGGTCAAGTTCGTCTACACCGCCAACGGAGGCAACGCCGGCGTCAAAGACGTCCAGAACGGCACCAGCCAGTTCGCCGGCAACGCCCGCACGCCGCTGCCCAGCGATGCCGGGACGACCTACATCAAGATGTTCCTCGACGGGCTCTGCATCGACGTCAACCCGAAGAACAAGCTCAAGAACATCACGATCCAGCAGGTCCACGACATCTACCGGGGCCTGATCACCAACTGGGGTCAGATCCCGGGCTCGGGCCTGGCGACGACGATCAACCCGGTCGGCCGCGACACCAATGGGGGGACCTACAACTTCTTCCTGCAGGCGGTTCTCAACAACGAACTGCCGTCGTCGAACGTCAACGCGCTGACCTCCGACGGTCTCGTCGCCAACGCGGTCAAACAGGACCCGAACGCGATTGGCTATGACGGGCTGGCCTGGCAGGGGAACGGGCAGAAGACGCTGAAAGTCAACGGCGTCCTCTGCGAGGCCTCGAAGATCAGCGTCGAGCCGCTCAAGTACCCGCTCTCGCGCTATCTCTTCCTGGTCGTGCCGAACTCCGGCGTCAGCCCGGCGCTGCAGAAGTTCATCGACTGGGCGCGGACCAGCCCCGAGGCGGCGCCGACGATTCTCAAAGCCGGCGGCGTTCCAGCCTTCAACAAGAAGGCTAAGAAGTAGCGCCGGATGGAGGCCGAGTACCTCCCTGAGTACGGCCCCCGTGTGCCGGACCAGCGCGCCGAGCGGTTGCTCGGCGCGCTGGTCTGCGCCGTTGTCGTCCTGCTGCTGGCGCTGATCGCCACGGTCTTCTTCCGCGCCTGGCCCTCCTTCGCCCACAACGGGTTGGCCTGGTTCGGGGCGGGGGGGAACGTCGACGAGCAGATCAACCAGATCTACCTCTCGGGCCTGGGCAGCGCCGAGGGCTACGTTTACACCTTCCACGCCTGGCAGCTGCTCTGGAGCACGTTCCTGATCACCGGCGGCGCGGTCCTGCTCGCCCTCTTCTCCTCGCTCTTCGTCGCCGTCTTCCTGGTCGAGTTCGCGCCGGAGTGGATGAGCAACGTGCTGGCGCCCGTCGTCCGCTTCCTCGCCAGCGTTCCGTCGGTCATCTACGGCCTGCTCGGCGTGCTCGTGCTGGTGCCTTTCATCGGCAACCACCTGGTCACCGAGGAGCAGCGTGCGTCGGTCGCGGGGGTGATCTCGCTCAGCGGCTACAGCCTGATGGCGGGGATCCTGATCCTCACCCTGATGATCGCGCCGCTGATGACGTCGATCTTCTCCGACGGGATTCGCTCGGTGCGGCCCGGTTGGCTCGAAGGGTCGCTGGCGCTTGGCGTCAACCGTTGGCGCACCACCTGGAAGATCGCCGTCCGCACGGCGCGGCCGGCGATCGTCGCCGGAACGGTGCTGGCCACCGCGCGGGCGATCGGTGAGGCGGTGATGCTGGCGATGGTCTCCGGCTCGGTCGCTTTTGCCCCCAACCCCGCCGACGGCCTGATCTTCGTCTTCGAGCCCTCGCGGCCGCTGGCGCCGACGATCGTCAAGAACATCGATCTGCTCGGCTCCGAGCCCGCCAACAGCACCCTGTTCGCGATCGCGGCGGTGCTTCTCCTCTCGGCGACGATGTTCTCCCTTGCCGGTTGGGTCGCGCGCCGCTCGATGCGCAAATACGGAGCGACGGCCTGATGGAGTCCACGGTCGCAGCTCCGCCTCCGAGCCCCTCGGTACAGCCGCCCGGCTCCCCGCCCCCCGGCAAGGGCGCCGTCGAGGGCAGCGCGACCTGGCGGCTCACCGATCGCATCGGCCTGGCCGTCTGCTGGGGCCTGGGCCTGCTTTTCTGCGCGATCGCGATCGCGATCGTCGCCTATCTCTTCGTGCAGGGGATCAAGTACCTGCGGCCCGAGATGCTGTTCACGCCCGCCTCGGCGGGGTTCGATCAGAGCCAGTCCGGCGGCTTCTCCGACGCCTTTTTCGGAACCCTGATCGTCGCCACGATGGGCATCTCGATCGCGCTGCCGGTCGGCGTCGGCGTCGCGGTCTGGCTGGTCGAGTACGGCCGCCCGGCGGCGCTCGCGCGGGTCACCGAGTCGACGATCGAGGCGATCGCCGGCATTCCCTCGATCGTCCTGGCGCTGTTCGGCACCGTGATCTTCTCCAGCACGGCGCTCGGCTTCCTCAGCCGTACGTCCGAAGGCGTCGTCTTCGGCCGCTCCTTCTTCGCCGCCTCGACGATGCTCTCCCTGGTTGCCCTTCCTCTCGTCGTCGCCAGCACCCGCGAGGGCCTGAGCGCGATTCCGCAGCATGTGCGTGAGGCCTCCTACGCGGTCGGCAAGACGAAGATCGCGACGACGCGGCGGATCCTGCTGCCTGCCGCTCGCCCTCAGGTGGCTACGGGGGCGATGCTCGGCCTCGGGCGGATCATCGGCGACACGGCGATCATCGTCGTCCTGCTCGGCGCCACCCAGAACTTCGCCCCGGTCGAAGGCGCGGCGTTCCCCTTCGACTATCTGCGCGGCGCCGGCACGACGTTGACCAACTTCGTCTATGAGGCGTCGCCGACCGGAAACCTCAACCAGCCGGAGAAAGCCTACGCGGCGGCCTTCGTCCTGCTGCTGATGGTGCTGGCCCTGAACGCGGCCGTCGACGTCGTCCACCGCCGCGCACGAAAGGTGGGAACGTGGAGCTCGTAAAGCCGCCGCCGATCCGGCGGTTGCCGTTGGAGGACGCACCGCCCGCGAGGCAGGTGCCGTCCCCAGGAACCAGTGTCAATGGGGACGTGCCGTCACTTGGGCACCCATATGGGGCCACAAGTGACGGCACGTCCCCCGCGCCGGGTGGTTTCACCGGGGCGCGCCGCTCGATCGCGGCGCCCCAGTTCTCGATCCGCCGTATGGAGGTGGACGACCTCTCGGTCTCCTACGCGCAGCGCGAAGCGGTCAAATCCGTCTCGCTGCCGATTCGCCAGGGCGAGGTGCTGTCGATGATCGGCCCCTCTGGTTGCGGCAAGACGACGCTGCTGCGCTCGCTCAATCGGCTCACCGAGCTGACCCGCACGGCGAAGCTGAGCGGCCGCATCCTGCTCGACGACGTCGACATCACCGCGATCGAGCCGACCCTGCTGCGGCGGCGCGTGACGATGGTCTTCCAGCAGCCCAACCCGTTCCCGATGAGCGTCTTCGACAACATCGCCTACGTGCTGCGGGAGCAGGGCTCCCGCCGCCAGCGCAAGAAGACGCTCGAGCCCAAGGTCCACAGCGCCCTCGACCGGGCGGGCCTCTTCGAGGAGGTCAAGGACAACCTCGACCACCCGGCGCTGCGGCTCTCCGGCGGGCAGCAGCAGCGGCTCTGCATCGCCCGCGCGCTCGCGGCGGAGCCGGAGGTGCTGCTGCTCGACGAGCCCTGCTCGGCGCTCGATCCGCAGTCGACCCAGGTGATCGAGGATCTGATCGTCAGCCTGCGTGACGACGTCGCCGTCGTGATCGTCACCCACAACCTGCAGCAGGCCTACCGGATCGCCGACCACGTCGCCTTCATGTACCTGGGCGACCTGGTCGAGTACGGCAGCGCGACGGCGCTCTTCGGATCGCCGCGTGAGAAACGGACCCAGGAGTACGTGAGCGGTGCGTTCGGTTAGGGCTCCGCGCCACAGCGCCTGTCTCGTCGGCCTGCTCGCGGTGTGCGGCTTGCTCCTGCTCGGCTCGATGTCGGGCTGCGCGACGACGCAGGACACGGCGGCGAAGAAGCAGGCTGAGTCGAAGCGCTTCCTCGAGGCACGCGAAGCGCGGCGGGAGAGGCGATCGAAGTCCGACGACCACGGGAGCCAGAAGCGATGACCGAGCTAGAGAATCCGCCAAACGACCAGAACAGCTACGAGCCGTGTGAGGAGTGCGGCGCGCCGCTCGACCCGCAGCAGCGCTACTGCGTCCAGTGCGCGGCCCGGCGCGGCAACGGAGCCAATCCCTCCTCGCGCTATTTCGCCGCGATGAGCAAGCGCGCCCGCCGTCCGCTGACCCGGCCGCAGGCCAAGGGTGGCTCTGGCAGCAGGGCCGCGGCGGTTGCGTTCTTTGCGCTGCTTCCCGTCGCGGTTGGGATCGGGGTTGTCGTCGGTCGCTCCGGCTCGGACGGCACCGACGACGCCCTGCTGCAGGCGTTGCGCCGGCAGGACGCGGCGGTCGCCAGCAGTGGTCCCACCACGACGGGCCCGACCACGGCGAGCAGGGCGAAAGCGAAAGGAGCGAAAGCGAGCAAAAAAGACAAGAGTGGCGGCAAGGTCGTCGCCCAGACCGTGAACGGAACCGTTCACCAGATCACCGGCTTCGAACCGACCAAGGAGAAGACCGAAGAAGACACCAGGATCGTCGAATCGAACGTCAAGCAGTCCGGCTCGACCTACATCAAAGCGCAACAGAATCTTCCCGACGTGATCGTCGTCGGTGGCGATCCTGATGCCGCCCCGGCGCTGCCGACCGGAGCGCAGCCATGAGGCGCTTGACGCTCAGATCAGAGAAGGTGGCGCCGGCACCCCAGAAAACGCCGGTTGCCGCGAAGGCGCCTCCGGCTGACCACGCACAAACAAGCGATAGGGGGGAGAACAGCGAGCTGCGCATCCAGCGCGACCGGCTGCTGGAGAAGTTCACGATCATGCAGGCCGATCTCGGCGGCGCCTTCTACGAGATGGCGATTCGCGACCACGTTCGCATGGACGTGTTGACTCGCAAGGCGGCCGAGTTGCAGCGGGTTGACGCCGAGTTGCTCGCAGTGGAGCGGATGCTCGAGCTGCAAGAAGTCGATGCCGCCGGCCTTTGCCCCAGTTGCAACTCTCCCTATGGCCCCGCAGTGCGCTTCTGCCCGCAGTGCGGGCATTCGCTGACGGCTGTCGAGGTGCCGGCATGAAGGCGCTGAAACCGCACCTAGACCGCGCGACCGCCGCTGCCTCCAGTCTGACCGGCAAACGCTTCAACCTCTTGGTCGCATCCTCCCTGGTCGTGACGACCGCGATCGTGGCGAGCGCGATCACCGCCGGCGGCGATAACGGCGCTCTGGCTGCCTTGCTCGCCCAGCGGCCCGCTGCCGCTCCGGCGACGTCGCCTCCACCGGCACCGTCTTCGCCGGTCGAATCGAGCGGCGCGGCAGCGGCGTCCGCGTCGGCGCCAATCCCGAGCGCGCCGCTCGAAACGTCGGAAGCGCCAGCTCCGGCGCCCCCGACGGAAGCCGCGCCCCCGCCGAGCGAACCGGCGACGCCAAGCGAAACGCTGCCCGAAGCGGGCCGGATCAAGCATGTCTTCGTCATCTCGCTCGCCAGCTCGGGCTATGACGCGGCTTTCGGTCCTGCTCCGCAGATGCCCTACCTGGCCGGCACCCTGCGTCCCCAGGGCGAGCTTCTCTCCGGCTACGCGCTGCTCGACAGCGCGCCGCTGCCCAACGGCATCGCCCTGGTCAGCGGGCAGCCGCCCAACGCCGAGACCGAAGCAAGCTGCCCGACCTTCGGCGAGTTCCCGGCGAGCTCGGCCCTCGACAAGAGCGGCGTGGTGCCCGGCGATGGCTGCGTCTACCCGGTCGAAGCGCTGACCCTGGCCGACCAGCTCGTCAGCGGCCGCTTCCGCTGGGGCGCCTACATGGAGGACATGGTCGACGAGACCGGGAAGCCGGACACCTGTGCCCACCCCGATTTCGGCGGCGCCGATGAACCCGTCCAGGGCGGATACGCGGCTCGCCTCAACCCCTTCGTCTACTTCCACTCGCTGCTCGATCTGGGCGACTGCGCCGTCAACGACGTCGCGCTGACCGAGCTGAGCGCCGACCTGCGCAAGATCGACTCGACGCCGAACTTCGCGCTGATCTCACCGAACCTCTGCAATGCCGGCGTCAGCGGTCAGTGCCCGGCGGGAGCGCCTGATGGAGCGGCCAGCGCCGACGCGTTTCTCTCCAAATGGGTCCCGGAGATCCTCGACTCACCCGCCTACGAGAAAGACGGGCTGCTGATCGTCACCTTTGGCGAGGTCAACCCCGTGGATCCGGCGAGCGGTGCGCCACCGGTCGAGGACAAGCCCAAGGTGGGCGCGCTGCTGTTGTCCCGCTTCGTCTCGCCGGGCGAGACCGACTCCGCTCTCTATGGCCCGTACTCCCTGCTGCGCACGATCGAGGATCTGTTCGATCTCGACCATCTTGGCTTGGCCGGCGGTGCCGAGGTGAAGTCTCTTGCGCCGAGGTTGCTGGGGGAGAACCGTGGCGACTGACCGGACCGTCGCGATCGGCAGGCGATGATCGGGCCCACGGTCCAGGTCACCGCCAAGGTCGACTACGCGGTGCGCGCGATGGTCGTGCTGGCGGCGGCGGACGGCGGTTCGGTCAAGGGCGAAGCGATCGCGACGGCCCAAGGGGTGCCGTTCCGCTTCCTGGAGAACATCCTGCTCGAGCTGCGCCACGCGAGGCTCGTGCGCAGTCAGCGCGGCTCGGACGGCGGCTACCGCCTGGCGCGGCCCGCCGAGACGATCACGATCGCCGACGTGATCCGCACCGTCGAGGGCCCGATCGCGAGCATCCGCTCAGAGCGGCCGGACGAGCTCTCCTACGTCGGGCCGGCCGCCTCGCTTCGAGACGTCTGGGTGGCGCTGCGAGCCAGCATGCGCTCCGTGCTGGAGTCGGTGACCCTGGCCGATGTCGCCAGGGGGGAGCTGCCCGCGGAGGTCCTGCGCCTGACCGCGGAGCCCGAGGTCTGGGAGCCGCACTAGAGGTAGACCTCAGGGCTTGAGGCGGAACGGCGGGTACTGGTCGGTGACGAGGGTGAAGGCATAGCCGATGACGCGGTTGTGCCAGCGGATCACGCCCTCGACGAACTCGAAGATGCCGCGCGGGTAGCGGCCGGTGAAGAGGATCGCGAACCAGGCGCCGATCACGGCGAAGAAGGCGCCGATGCCGAGGAAGAAGAGGACGAAGTAGTGCGGGATGGCGAGCAGCCACTTGACCAGCGGCAGTCCCCGCTCGAGGCGCTGGGCGTCGGGGTACGGGTAGTCGAGGCGGACCGCCTGGAGCTCGTCGGTCGATGGGTATTCGTCGTCCATCAGGGCGAAGTAGACGCCGACGCGGTTGCCGAAGCGAAGGAATTCGAGGTTCCAGTCGTACCACCAGCGCGGGTACTTCTTGCGGAAGAGGAGCATCAGCACGATCGGCACGAAGATCAGCGTGCCGGTCGAGGCCGCCACCCCGTACTCATAGCTGCCGATGCTGCCGCCCGGCAGCAGGGCGATCAGGATCGCAATCGGGATCACCGTGAAGATGCGGAAGAAGGTCGTCAGCCGGTTGAGCTCTCGCTCCGGGTAATCGACCGAGAAGGTGACCGGGTAACCGTCAGGACGTGCCTCGATGCTGTTCGTCTCCACGCTGCTCCCCTTTCGCGAGTTGCAGCGATGATCGCCTACGTAGCGGCGGAACTTCCGTCACAAACCCGTTGCGCAACTCTTTGAATGTGCGCGCAACGCGTGCGCTGACGCTTCCTAGCGTCAGCGCGTGTGATACTTCTTGTCCGAGGCCCGGATGGGCGCTATGTTGAACTCAACTGGGCTGCTTGGGACCATATCCGGACGGAGCACGCTGACATTGCCGACTTGTTGCAGGATGTCGTGTTGACGATCGAACATCCAACTTATCGAGAGCCTGACCCGATGCCAGGCCGGGAGCGGCTGTTCAAACGCGGGGGCCCCAGATGGCTGGATTCGTGTGGTTGTCGAGTTCACTGGTGGCTTCGATCGTGTCGTAACCGGATTTCCTCAAACCGCTGATCCGAGGCCGGAGCGCTTGCGATGACGGTTCGCATGGGTGCCCATAGGTTCGACAGCGTCATATATGACGCCGAGAGGGACGTCCTATATATGCGCAAGGGGAAGCCGGCCCATGCCATGGAAACCCTCGCGTCCCCTGAGGGTCACGCCGTCAGGTTGAACGGCGCCCGGGAGATCATTGGCATCACCGTCGTCAACGCCAAATGGCTGGCTGAGCGAGATGGGCGGATCACGGTCACCGTGCCCGAGATGGACTCTCTTCCCAATCGGCTCGAAACGTCCGCAGCCGAACTGGCGTCAGCCCTCGCCGCTTAGCGACTACGTCGATCCTGGCGCGGCTCGTGCCCTGGACAGCTCAGCACCGGAACCCGGGGGTAGCGGGGATAGGCCGGGTCCTCGCGCGAGCGCTTGCAGAGGCTGAAGACCGAGCCGCGCGTGTTGGGGACGAGCTGCTGGTGGACGCAGCTGTCGCAGAGCCCGTTGGGGCTGGGGGATGTGGGCGCGTCTTTCGGCACGAAGTTGGCTGAGATCTTTTCGCTTGTGCGCGCCACACGCGCGTTTGGGCGTCGTAGCGTCGTCGGCCATCACCCGGAGAGGAGCGTATGATGCTGTGTATGAAAGAACGGGTCACGATCTCGATCCAGCCCGAAGCGCTCGAGCAAGCGCGCGCCGATGTCGAGGCGGGCAGGGCGCCCAACCTCTCCGCCGCGGTGGAAAAGGCACTCGTGAGAGAGAAAAGGCACCAGGCCATGCGGGAAGCAGTTGTCCTCTGGGAAGAGGAGTTCGGTCCGATCAGCGAGGAGGCAAGGGAATGGGCGCGCAAAGAACTCGAGAGGGCGTGGGGAGAAATCTCGTCCTCGACGCAGGGGCGTTGATCGACCTCGAGCGGGGAGGCGAGATGATGATCGTGCTCGCCGAGTATGCGGACAAGCGCGGTAACGCCTTGATTCCTGCCAGTGTGTTGGCCCAGGTATGGCGGGGCGGCCCTAAGTCGGCTGTGCTGGCCAAAGTGCTCGAAGCGGCCGAAGTCGATGCTTTGGATGAGAGCCGTGCTAGGGAGATCGGCCTGAGGCTCGGCGCTCGCGGGGGTCGCGATGTGGTCGATGCCCATGTCGTGTGCTGCGCAATTGAGCGCGAAGCTGCAATCGTGAGCTCGGACTCGAGCGACATGGAAGCGCTGGTAGGGCCAGACGAGGTCGTGCGCGTGCTGTCCGCCTGATCTCAGGTCAGCTTCACTCCGCCGCGGGCACGCCGCCGGCGACGACGTTGACGAAGTTCTCCAGGTGCCGGGTGGTCCAGCACTCGAAGGCGCCGTCGCAGTGGCGCTCATAGGCGGCCATCACCGAGTCGCCGTAGTTCCAGTAGAGCTTCGGCTCGGGGTTGAGCCAGAAGAGCCGGCCCGCCCGCTCGGCCACCTGGGCGAAGACCTCGGCGTGGGGCTCACGGCCGTTGGTGCGGGCGTCGCCGAGGACTATCACGGTTGAGCGCGGGTCGAGGTCATCGGAGATCTCGGTCAGGAACTCCTGCCAGACACGGCCGTAGTCGGTGTAGCCGGAGACGTCGGCGACGCCGCCCTCGCTGGAGACGCGGCGGGCGATCTCGCGGAAGTCGCGCTCGTGCTCGAAGATCTCGGTCACCTCGGAGATCCGCTCGATGAAGACGAAGCTGCGCAGCTTGCG
Source organism: uncultured Solirubrobacterales bacterium (assembly GCA_963718755.1). GTDB lineage: Bacteria > Actinomycetota > Thermoleophilia > Solirubrobacterales > 70-9 > VRUE01. The sequence goes on along the minus strand of OY970376.1, from coordinate 720,264 downwards.
GAACGAGTCGTGCAGGGCGTGCAGGACCGAGAGGAAGAAGACGCTGGCCGAGGTGACCGAGGTCGAGACGTCGCACAGCACGTAGATCTCCGGCCGGCGCGGGCGCTTCGGCCGGTAGCGCAGGTGCATCGGCACGCCGCCGGTCTCCAGCGAGGCGCGCATCGTCCGCCGCACGTCGACCGTCCGCCCCTTGCGCCGGCCGCGCTGCTCCTGCCCGAGCGTCGCCAGCCGGCGCTTCATCTGCGAGACGGCCCTGTGGACAGCAGCCAGGTCCTGCGTGGGGCTGGTCGGCAGCGCGCGGTCGAGCTCGGCCAGCGGCCGGGAGGGGGGGAGGGTCTCGGTGCGCTCGATCAGGTCGCGTTCGAGCTCGCGCCGCAGGTGGCGCTCGAAGCGGTTGAGCTGGTCGCGGTCGATCGGCGGCAGCTCGGCGCCGCCGTCGACGGCGGCGCCCTGCGGCTGCGTGCCCGCCGAGAGCTCCAGGGTGCGGCGGATCCGCTGCACGTCGACGCCGACCACGCCCGAGCCCTCGCCCTGGCGGCCGAAGGCGGCGATCGCCAGCCGCGCCAGGTCGCGCATCTCACCGTCGTTGCCCTCGACGATCGCCTGGCGGATCTGCTCGCGCAGCTCGTCGATGTCGAGTCGCTCGGCGCCCTCGTGGCGCTGGCCTCCCTCGACGATCTCGCGCTCGATCGCCTCGGCCTCGGCGGCGCGGAAGAACCAGCGCTCGAAGAGCAGCTCGAACAGCCGCCGGTCCTCCTGGGACTTGGCGATCGTCGTCGCCAGCGCCTCGCGGAAGTCGTCGCGCGACTCCCACGGGACCTGGTCGAGCGCGGCGAAGGCGTCGAGGATCTCCGAGGTGCCGACCGCCACGCCCTCGCTGCGCAGCTCCTCGCAGAAGCCGAGCAGCTTCGCCGCCAGCCCCGGGGGGCCGGTCTCAGCGCGCGGCCCGTAGGGGGAGGCCGCCGGGCTCACCCCGCCTGCGTCGGCGCCGAGAGCTTCATCCCCACCCGCTCGGCGACCAGGTCGATGTCGGTGCGGTGCTTGACGATGATCGACATCGACTGCTCGAAGGTCTCGCGGTCGATGTCCTCGGCGCCCATCAAGAGCAGCGTCCGCGCCCAGTCGATCGTCTCGGCGATCGAGGGCGGCTTCTTCAGGTCGAGTGCCCGCACCATCCGCACCACCTCGACGAGCTGCCGGGTCAGGGTCTCGGACAGGTCAGGCGTATGCAGGCGGACGATCTCCATCTCGCGCTCCAGCTCGGGATAGTCGAGCCAGAGGTAGAGGCAGCGGCGCTTCAGCGCCTCGGTCAGCTCGCGCGAGTTGTTCGAGGTGAGGACGACGATCGGCATCGAGGTCGCCGACACCTGGCCGAGCTCGGGAATCGTGATCTGGAAGTCGGAGAGCAGCTCGAGCAGCATCGCCTCGAACTCCTGGTCGGTCTTGTCGATCTCGTCGATCAGCAGGACGACGGGCTCGGGGCTGGCGATCGCCTGCATCAGCGGCCGCGCCAGCAGGAACTCCTCGCCGAAGATGTCGCCGTGGACCTCCTCCCAGCCGGACTCGCCGCCGGCCTGGATCCGCAGCAGCTGCTTGCGGTAGTTCCACTCGTACAGCGCCTTGGCCTCGTCGAGCCCCTCGTAGCACTGCAGGCGGATCAGCTCGCGACCGCTGGCGCGCGAGAGCGCCTTGGCCAGCTCGGTCTTGCCGACTCCCGCCGGGCCCTCGACCAGGATCGGCTTGCCGAGCTGCTGGGCGAGGAAGGAGACCAGCGCCGCCGGCTCGTCGGCGAGGTAGCGCGCGTTCGCCAGCGCCTCCTTCGTCTCGGCTACGGATGCGGGTGCCTGCGCCTCGGCCATCGGGCGATGATAATCCCGCCCGGTGCTCGACCCCTACCTCGCCCTCTCCTTCGCTTCCCTGCTCCCGCACAGCGGCGGCCCGTACATCGCGCTGGTGCTGATCGGCTTCGCCGTCGGCATCCTCGGGCACCTCAGCACCTCGCGCTGGCTGATCGTCGCCGGTATCGTGCTGATCTTCCTCGGCGCCTTCCTCTTCCCGCTGGCGCTCAACCTGACCGAGTCGACGCCGCCCGAGCTGAGGAACCGTTAAGAAGTGCCGCTAGCCTTACCATCCCGCCGACCCCGCAACCGCATCGCCGACCTTCCAGGAGGCCACCCGTCTTGAGCCGACTTCGTTTCCTCTACCCCCTCGCCGTAGTCGCGGCGCTGCTCGCCGCGACGGTTGCCCTGGCAGCCTGTGGGGGCGGTAGCGACAAGAGCGACGAGAGCCCGCAGACGGTCCTCGACGAAGCGACCCTGGCCGGAATCGAGAGCGGCGACATCGACCTCTCCCTGGGTCTCAACGCGCAGGGTCCCGAAGGCGGCACTATTGAGGTCAGCCTCTCCGGCCCCTTCCAGGGCGAAGGGCCGGGCAGCCTTCCGCAGCTCGACATGGACGCCAAGGCGAAGGGCTCGATCGACGGCGAGAACGTCGACTTCCAGGGCGGGCTCGTCCTCCTGCCCAACAGCGCCTACGTCAACTACGAAGGAGTCGAGTACGAAGTCGACCCGACCACCTTCAGCTTCGTTGAATCGGCGCTGAATCAGGCTCAGCGGGAAGGCGGTGCCGAGCCCGGCTCGGCCGGGGCCGCGGCATGCCAGGAAGAATTCGGCAAGCTGAAAGTCGCCGACTTCGTCGAGAACGGGGTCAACGAAGGCAGCGCCGACGTCGACGGCACGAGCACGACCAAGGTCAGCGGCGACCTCGAGGTCCCGGCCGCGATCGACGCGCTGCTCGAAGTGGTCGAAAGCGAGCCCTGCCGGGCGCAGCTTGCCGCCGCCGGCCCGCTGCCCTCGAAGTCGGAAATCGAAGATGCCAAGGAGGAGGTCGGCAGCGCCGTCAAGACCGCTCAGGCGGACGTTTACGTCGGCGATGACGACATCGTGCGGCGGCTCGAGCTGCAGCTGAAAATCGAACCGGAGAACGGTGGCAGCGGCCCCAAGCAGGTCGAGATCGATCTCGACCTGACGCTGAGCGGGGTCAACGAGGAACAGAAGATCTCCGCGCCCGAAGAAGCCAAACCCCTCAGCAGGCTGTTCATCAAGCTCGGCGTCAACCCGATCGAACTGCTCGGCCTGCTGCAGGGCGAAGAAGGCGGCAAAGGCCTCGGCGAACTGTTCGAAGGGCTGGGCGTGCCCGGCGGCTTGGCCGGCTGAGCGCGGCCTCCCTGTGAACGTCCTGCTGCTGTTCGTCAGCTTCGCGGTAATCCTCGCCGGAGCACTGCTCTTCACCAACGCGGTCGAGTGGATCGGCCACCGGCTCAAGCTCGGCGAAGGGGCCGTGGGAAGCGTCCTCGCCGCGGTCGGCACGGCGATGCCGGAGACGCTGATCGCGATCGTGGCGCTGATCGGGGCGAAGGAGGGGGCGGACCAGGTCGCGATCGGCGCGATCGTCGGCGCTCCCTTCCTGCTCGGCACGCTGGCGATGGGCCTGGTCGGCCTCTTCGCCTACCTCTACCGGGAGCGCCGCGAGCAGGGGCTGAAACTGAACGCGCACGGGCCGACCCTGGAGCGCGACCTGATCTTCTTCCTGATCTTCTTCGCCCTCTCGCTGGCGCTTGCCTGGGGCGCTCCGGAGGCGGTTCGCTACCCGGTCGGCGCCCTCGTCCTGCTCGCCTATCCGTTCTACATCTGGCGCACGCTGCGCCGCAGCGGCGAGGTGCAGGCCCACGGGACGCTTGACCCGCTGATCTTCGAGCGGCGGGCCGAGTACCGCACCAACCCGGGGGTGGCGCTGTGCGTGATCCAGCTCCTGGTCGGGCTGGGGGCGATGGTCGGCGGAGCTCACCTCTTCGTCGAGGAGCTGCTCCACATCGCCGACAGCCTCGGCGTCGAGGCCGTCGTGCTCGCGCTGATCCTCGCCCCGCTGGCGACGGAGCTCCCGGAGAAGGTCAATAGCTTCTTCTGGGTGCGCGAGGGCAAGGACTCGCTCGCCCTCGGCAACATCACCGGGGCGATGGTCTTCCAGTCGACCATCCCCTTCGGCATCGGCCTGCTCTTCACCGATTGGGCGCTGAGCACCAACGCGGCGATCTCCGTCGTTCTCGGCCTCGCCGGCGGCTTCCTCGCCTACGAGATGCTGCACCGCCGCGACCGCTTCTCCCTGCCCGCGGTGGTCACCTGGTTCGTCCTCTATGCCGCCTTCATCATGATCGTCGTCGTGCGCGCCTAAGGCCTCTGGTACTGGAGGGGTTTCGGTGGGAACCCAAGTGCGCTACGGTGGACACGATGTCCCCCTCTAGCAGGGTCGAGGAGATAGCTGAGCGCTCCAGGCTGGTTCGCCAGGCGCTCGCGGCAGCGCGAGAGCTGCACGCGGGGGCGGTGCGCGACGTCGGCGACGACGTTCCCTTCATCGAGCACCCGCTGGCCGTGGCTGAGCTGCTCGCCGAGCACCGGATGGACGAGCAGCTGATCGCGGCGGGCCTGCTTCACGACACGCTCGAGTACACCCCATTGCGCCTCAGCGCCCTGCGCGAGCGCTTCGGGATGAAGGTGGCGATGATTGTCTGCGCGCTGACCGAAGATTTCGAGATCGGCGACTACGAGGAGCGCAAGCGCGAGCTTCGCCGCCGGGTCGCGGCAACCGGGATCGAGGCGCAGCGGGTCTTCGCTGCCGACAAGATTGCCAACGTGATCGAGGCACGCGACGACTACGTCCTCCTGCAGGAGGAGCTCGACGCGGGGCTGCTGGTGGACCTGGACCACCAGATCCTGGTCTGGGAGTACGACATGGAAATGCTGCTCGAGACCGACGAACACGAGCCGCTGTTCAAACTCCTGCCCGAGGAGCTGATCGGCCTCTGGGACCAGCGCTGCACGCAGATGCGCGCCGACTCCGCCTGAGCCGGCGCGCCGCCTGCGTTTGACTCAGCTTGCCATCGGATCTGGTTCGCCTAGCTTGGACCTGTCCGGCGCCTGGTAGGCCGCGCCCGGGACACCTCCAAGAACGAGCACGCGAATGCCGTCGGGGCCGGGCCAGACCTTGCGCTTGGTGCCGGCGGAGACGCGGGCGACGTGGTCGGTGTCGAGCGGGAAGCGCTCGCCGTCGATCTCGATCTCGCCGCCGCCGCGCAGCGCCATGAAGACCTCCTCCTGGCCGTCTTCGGCGTGATCGTGCTCGGGGTAGTTCTCGAAGTTTGGCGGCATGTCGATGATCTGCATGCCGAACGACTCGACCCCCAGCTCCGCCCGGGCGCGCTTGAAGGAGCCCAGGTAGATCGCCTCCATCTCGTCGATCTTCTTTACCGCGTGCGTGCTCATTCTCTTCCTCCCGGTCTTGGCCCGGCGGGCCGTTTTGCATACCGGCATCTTGGCGCACTTTGGATTCCAAAGTATCCCTGGCCCGGTCACGGGCCGAAAATGCGTTCACGGGGGGAGAGAAAGGGGTGCGGTCGAGCTTAGAACCGCTATGCGACCCGAACCTCGACCGCAAGCAGCCGGGGCAACGCGGGCCAAGGGGGCTGACGACGGTGCCTTGGCCGAGTTGGCGAGGCGGCAGCACGGCGTGGTCTCGCTCCGGCAGATGGTCGACCTGCTCGGCTACTCGCCGAGCGCCGTGACCCGTGCGTCGAAGTGCGGGCGGCTTCCCCGTCTCTACCGCGGCGTCTATGCGGTTGGCCATACGGGTCTTTCAGCTCACGGAAAATGTCTCGCCGCAGTCTTGGCCTGCGGCCCCAACGCACTGCTCAGCCATCACTCCGCCGCGTGGCTTTGGGGCATCGCTCGTTGGTCCCCGATACCGATCTCGGTCACTGCGCCCGGCCGTCGCGCCCCTCGGCCGCCGATCAGGTTGCATCACTCCCAAGCGCTGGTGGCCGAGGATCGCGACGAGATCGACCGCATTCCAGTCACGGCCGTTCCGCGGACGGCGCTTGACCTCGCTGCGACGTTGCGAGCAAGGCAGCTCATGCGGCTCCTCGAGCGGGCGGAGGAGCTTCGTCTTTTCGATCTGCGCCACTTCGAGGCGCTGCTGACGCGCACTCGCGGCCATCCCGGGGTCGGTCGCCTGCGCCGTGCGCTCGACGCGTATCGGCCAGCTCCCTTCACTCGTTCGGGCGCAGAGCGCCGGCTTCGCGAGCTCGTGATTGCCGCCGGCCTGCCCCGGCCGACCACGGGCTTCGTCGAGGCCGGCTATGAGCTGGACTTCTATTGGCCGGAGGAGCGCTTCGCGGTCGAACTGGATACCTATGAGACGCATGGCTCTCAGCAGGCCTTCGAGCGCGATCGCGAGCGTCAGGAGAACCTGAAGTTGCATGACGTCGAGATGATTCGGATCACCGATCGGCGACTGAATCGCGAACCGAACCAGGTGATTGAGCGGATTGCGCGACTCCTGGCGCAGCGGCGCGCGATGCAGCGGCGTCTCAGGAGCGCGGTCGAGCTTTGAGTCGCTATGCGGCTCAAAGCTCGACCGCGGGTGCTAGACGTCCGAGTGCCGCTCCGGCTAGCTTTGACGGCATGGACGCAACCACGCTCTTCGACGCCGACGCGGCTGCTTTTACGGGCACGGTCGAGGTGCTCGGCGTCATCTTCAGCGCCGAGGACGACGGTTACGCGGTGCTCGAGGTGCAGGACGCCGAGTCCGGTGAGGGTTTTGCCCTGGTCGGCCCGGTTGCTCACCTGAGCGCGGGTGAGCGAGCCGAAGTGAGTGGCGACTGGCAGACCCACTCGCGCTACGGGCGTCAGCTGAAAGCACGCGGTGCGCTGCCGCTCGACCCGGCCGATCGCGAGGGGCAGATCGCTTACCTGACCAGCCTGCGCCACATCGGTCCGGCCCGCGCCGAGCGTCTGGTCGACGAGCATGGCGAGGGGGTTCTGGGCGCGATCGCCGCCGACCCAGTGGGGGTATTCGCCAGCTTGCGCGGGGTCAGCGCCGAGCAGGCGGTGGCGGCGACCGAGTCCTGGCACGCCTCGCGAGCTATCCGCGATCTGCATGTGCAGCTTGCCCCGCACGGCCTGGCCCACCTGGCAGCGCCGATCCACGCCCGCTTCGGCGAGCGCTCGATGGTGGTCCTGCATGAGGATCCCTACCGGCTTACCGAGGTCGCCGGGGTTGGTTTCGCCCGCGCCGACAAGATCGCCCTCGCCGCCGACGTGCCGCCCGAGTCCGATCGCCGTGCCCAGGCCGCCGCGGTCTTCGCCCTCTCGGAGGCCGAACAGCAGGGCAATACCTACCTGCCGGTCGATGAGCTCAACCGACGCACCGCGAAGCTGATCGGCCTCCAGCCCGATCCCGACGTCCCCGGGCAGGCACGCGGCTTGTTGCTCGACGAAGGACGCGCCTACCGCGAGTTGACCCACGCCAGCGAGCTGGCCGTCGCCGAGACCCTGACCAGCCGGGTCGCGGCGCCGCCGCATCTCGAGCACGACCCGGGGGGCTCGCCGCCGGAGGACGTCGAGGACGAGGCCAAACTCACCGACGAGCAGTGGGCGGCGGTGCAGGGGGCCTTCGCGGCGCGGATCTCGGTTTTGACCGGTGGACCGGGCGTCGGCAAGACCGCCTGCACCAAGGCGATCGTCGCCGAGGCGGTGCGCGCCGATGTCTCGATCGCCCTCTGCGCGCCAACCGGCCGCGCCGCCCGCCGCATGGAGGAGGCGACCGGTCACGAGGCGCAGACGATCCACCGGCTGCTCGAGTGGATGCCCGGCCGCGAGCCGGCCTTCCGGGCCGGTCGTCCGCTGCCCGCGGACCTGGTCGTCGTCGACGAGGCCTCGATGTTGAACCTGCGCCTGATCGAGGTGCTGCTCGGTGGCCTCGCCGAGTCGACCCACGTCGTCTTCGTCGGCGACGCCGACCAGCTGCCGCCGATCGGCGCCGGCAAGCCGTTCGAGGATCTGATCGCCTCCGAGGTCGCTCCCGTCGTCCGCCTCACCCAGATCTTCCGCCAGGCGGCGCGCTCGATGATCACCACCGCCGCCCACGAGATCAACCAGGGCCGGCAGCCGCACCTGGAGCCGGCCGCCGACCAGGAGCACGACTTCTTCTTCATCGACCGGCCGAGCCCCGAGCGGGCGCTCGAGACCGTGGTCGAGGTGGTCGCCGAGCGGGCGCCGGCGAGCTTCGGGGTCGATCCGATCCGGGAGGTGCAGGTGCTGGCGCCGATGTACAAAGGGGCGGTCGGGATCGACGTGCTGAACGAGCGCCTGCAAGGGCGGCTCAACCCGGACGGCAAGGCCGCGGTCAGCGAGCGCTTCCGCATCGGCGACCGCCTGATTCAGACCCGCAACTCGCATGAGCTGGGGCTGATGAACGGCTCAATCGTCTTCCTGCGCGAGGACGATCCGGGGGAGGAGTCGATCGTCGTCGATACCGACGAGGGCGGCTCGCTGGTCATCCCCTACGGGGAGACGGCGACCCTGCGACTCGCCTACGCGATCTCGGTCCACAAGGCGCAGGGCTGCGAGGTCCCCGTCGTGGTCGGTGTTTGCCACCGCTCCCACGCCCGCATGCTGACCCGGCCCCTGCTCTACACGGCGATCACCCGCGCCCGCAGCAATTGCGTCCTGGTCGGTGACCCCGCTGCCCTGGAGATGGCAATTCGCCGCGACGACAGCGGCAGCCGCCACTCGGCCCTGGCCGAGCGCTTGCGCGGCTGATGGAGGCGCCGCGACCCTCGCTCGCAGCGGTCGCGGTCACGCTCGGCGGCATCGCCCTGATGGCAGCGATGGTGCTGGCGATCCCGGAGCTGCGCGATGCCTTCGAGGCGGCGGTGCGCGGCGACACCGCGGAAGTGCGGGGCCGGATCGAGGACCTCGGCGCCGTCGGCCCACTCTTGATCTTCGCCCTGGCGCTGATCCACGCGGTGGTCTTCTACCCGGCCGAGATCATCGACGCGGCGGCCGGCTTCGTCTACGGCTTCTTCCCGGCCTTGGCGCTGATGATGGTCAGCTGGCTGGCCTCGGGGTTGCTCTGCTTCGCGATCGGGCGCTCTGTGGCGCGGCCGCTGCTCGACCGCTGGTTCGGCGCCGAGCGCTTCGAGCGGACCGAGGCGACGATCGAGCGCGGTGGCGCCACCCTGATGCTGGCGGTGCGCCTGATCCCGATCCTGCCCTTCAGCCTCGTCTCCTACGCAGCAGGCGCCGCCCGCGTCCGCTCTGGCGCTTCGTCTGGACGACGACCCTCGGCTACCTGCCGATCACCGCCCTCTCGGTCTACTTCGGCACCCGCCTCGAGGGCCTCAGCTTCACCGATCCGCTGGTCCTCGGCAGCGCCGCCGCCCTATTGGCCCTGTTGTTGGCCGGCCATTGGATTATGCGGCGGGGTGGGGCGACTCGGGCCGCTGATCGCTAGCTCAACCGCCCGCCACCTGCTTCACCATGAAGCGGTAAACGGCGGGCGTTGGGTCGATGTTTCCGGCCACATCGCGGGCCTTGACGCGCAGCACATGCGGGCCGAGTGCGAAGCTCCGCACCGTCCTTCGCAGGCAGATACGGAACGTTTTGCGGTCGAACTTGCAAAGGAAGGTCACACCGGACTCGTCGGAGTCAAATTTGAACGTGACCTTGACGCTGCGGCCGGTGGTGCGCAGCACCTTGGGGGGACGCTGGAGCAGGAGGGTGGCCGGTGCTGAGGTGTCCGGGGGCGGGGGAGGTGGGTTATCTGGCTCGGGATCGGGGGGCTTCGGGGGCTCCGGTTTTGGTTCTGGTTCCGGTTCTGGTTCCGGCGTACAGGAAATCGGAGAGGGTGCAGGTTCGGGGAGCGATGGCGAAGACGGAGTTACGCCGAGTTTTTCGATTGCGACGACGGCGTCCAGCATGCCGGCGCCGACTGCCTCGGGCGGAAAGCTGCCGACAGCCACCCCGCTTTCTCGCTGAGCCTGCTTCAAAGCGGTCGGCGTGGCTGAAGGTTCAGCCTGGCGCTGGAGCGCCGCGATCGCGGCCGCGTGGGGCGCTGACGCTGAGGTGCCGAAGAACCGCCAGACATCCGAGAAGCAGGTGCCGAAGAAGGTATTGGCTCCCCCGTCGGTGGTGACGAGATCTGGCTTGGCCAGGGCCTGCGGCGATCCAAGCGGGAGGGCGGGTGCCGGGCCTTCAACCGGACCGAAGTAGTGCGTGACCGGGCCGCGGGACGAAAAGGCCTCCGGCGCTGCGCTCGCGTTGTAGCGAATCGCGCCGGTGCTCATCGTCTCCGCAGCGCCGTTGTGACCGAAGATCGTTGGGCCGATAACGTCTTCGCCTGAGGATTCTTCGTACTCCGTTTCAGTGACTCCGCCGCCGTTTTGGAAGAGGACGAACTTCAACCGCGGTGAGGAGGTATCGCCGCCGTTTGCCCCCCCGCAGAACGAGTCGCAACGGTTGATCGCGACCCTTACGGTCTGGAGTGCGCCGGTCGTGTTGGTCCAGGAAAGGAACTCGAAAGGCATCTTGGTTGACGTGACGTTGAAGTTTTCGGATACCGCGAGCAGGTTGCTGGACGAGTTCAGGAGATAGGCGTCGAGGTCGGTCGTGACGCCGTTCCATGGCTGGGCCCACTGCAGATCTACCTGCAGCTTGGCTCCGGGGGCCACTTTCAATCCGAAGGTGGGATCGGCGGCGGCTTCCGGGTTGAAGTCCACGCAGTGATCTGCAAATACAGGTACGCCAGCTGGACAGCTACCGGTGTCGCGGAATTCCGGCGCCTCCCATGAGGCAATGTCTTTGCCCCCTTTGATCAGGTTGTTGTTGCCGGCCGCGGAAAAGTAGGTGGCTCCGGCTTCGGTGACTTCCCTCGCCGCCACGCCGACCGGGCCTTCCTGAAAGAAGGGCTCTTCGAAGAAGAGGACGTCGTCGACGATCACGTCTGCCTCTGCACCGCCGGAACCGATCGGTTCGGCGAGTTTCCTGACGTTGTCGGCAAAGCCGAACACGTCCGGCGTAAAGGCCGTGGCGAAGGCGAGCTTGGCCCCCGGCGCGAGGTCGTGGACGATCTGCGCCATCGCGCGTCCCTCGTCCTCGCCATCGGTTTCGGAGTCGTCGAGAACCGCGGTGGCTTCTTCCCATTCGCATGGATTCCCGGGGCCCGGCAGATCGCCACGGGCGACGTCTTCGCCGGCGTCGGTGGCCGCTTCCAGGTCCTGGTTGAACGAATCCGAGAGGATTCCAACCGTCACCCCCATGCCGTCGACGTTGAACATTTCACGGGCTTCCTGCGCGCGTAGCTGAACGTCCCCCTCGGAGGTGGCTGCGCCGAAGCACGGGGTCACCGCCGCCGTGACTGGACCGGGGCTTTCGGTCCCGTGGACCATTGGCGCGAGTACCTCGGTGGCGCCGATGACGTGCGGTACGTCGGCGAGCCGGTGCAACTCGACGGGGCTCGCCGCCACAGTAACCGTGCGATATCGGCGACTGATATCGACCACCTTGCTGCCGGTGGCGCGCAGGTCGCTCGCCCCCGCAACCACGCCACGATTGAAACGGACCGTGACCAGGACGCGGTTGGCATCGCGCAGCAGGCTGCCGGGCCCGTCTGGCGCAACCCCCAGGGCTCGTGCCTGCTTGGCAAGCGACAGGGTGCGCACCGAGGGCTTCGCCAGCTTGGTCAGACGCGGCGAGAGGTCGCCGTCGCCGGGGCGCTGAGCGGCCGCCCAGGTCGAGGCAGGGGAGAGGGTCCCGAGCAATGCGAGGGCGGCGATCGAGCAGGCGCTCGCGCGGTGGCGGGCGATCGAGCCCCCCGCCCGGTGGCGGCGCGTTTTCCCTGGCGGCATCACGATTTACGGTATCGGGAACACTGAGTCGTAGCTGAAGCTTCGGCGCCCCGGGAGGGCCGACCCTGCTACGGTCCTCGCGTTAGGCCGGAAAGACCGGCAAAAGTTGTGTCTAGCGCTCGCGTGTCGTTGCTTCACTGCATGTGCCGCGTTCGCAGCACATGAAGTGGAGGCAATTGCATGCCAACTGGAACTGTCAAGTGGTTCAGCGACGACAAGGGCTACGGGTTCATTACGCCCGACGACGGCTCGAAGGACGTCTTCGTTCATCACAGCGCGATCCTGGGTGAGGGCTTCAAGTCCCTGACCGAGGGGTCGAAGGTGAGCTACGAGTCCGAAGAAGGCCCCAAGGGCCCGGCCGCCGCGAGCGTCCAGCAGACCTCGTAACAGCGCACCGCTCTTAGCAGTGCCGAGGCCCGCCTCACGGCGGGCCTCTTTTTTCGCCACTTATCCTTCGCGCGTTCGTCCTTTATGGCGCATAGAGGGACAAAGGACGAACGCACTCCAATGACAACCCGAGACGACCTACGAAACATCGCGATCATCGCCCACGTCGACCACGGCAAGACGACCCTGGTCGACGCGATGCTGTGGCAGAGCGGCGCCTTCCGCAAGGGGCAGGACGTGGCCGAGCGGGTGATGGACTCGATGGACCTCGAGCGCGAGAAGGGGATCACGATCCTTGCCAAGAACACGACCGTCAACTACGAGGGCGTGAAGCTCAACATCATCGACACGCCGGGCCACGCCGACTTCGGCGGCGAGGTCGAGCGCGGGCTGACGATGGTCGACGGGGTGCTGCTCCTGGTCGACGCCTCCGAGGGCCCGCTGCCGCAGACGCGCTTCGTCCTGCGCAAGGCGCTGGAGGCGAAGCTGCCGGTGATCCTCGTCGTCAACAAGGTCGACCGGCCCGATGCCCGCATCGCCGAGGTGGTCGACGAGGTCTACGAGCTCTTCCTCGACCTCGACGCCGACGACGAGCAGGTCGATTTCCCGATCGTCTACACCAACGCCAAAGCCGGCTGGGCGGCGCTGGAGGAAGGCGCCGAGGGCACCGACCTGTCGCCGCTGATGGACCTGATGCTGGAGCGCATCCCGGCGCCCGAGTACGACCCCGACCATCCCTTCCAGGCGCTCGTCACCAACCTCGACGCCGACCCTTACGTCGGCCGGCTGGCGCTCTGCCGGGTCCACCACGGGACAGTGCGCAACGGGCAGCAGATTGCCTGGTGCCGGGCCGACGGCAGCGTCGCCCGAGCGGCGATCTCCGAGCTCTACGTGACCGAGGCGCTCGACCGCGTCCCCGCCGAGGAAGCTGGACCGGGGGAGATCATTGCCGTCGCCGGCCTGCCCGAGGTGACGATCGGCGAGACCCTGGCCGACCCCGAGGACCCGCGACCGCTGCCGGTGATCGCGGTCGACGAACCCTCGCTCTCGATGGTCGTCGGGATCAACACCTCGCCGCTGGCCGGGACCGAGGGCAAGAAGCTGACCGCGCGCCAGGTCCGCGACCGGCTCGACGCCGAGCTGGTCGGCAACGTCTCGATCCGCGTCACCGACACCGAGCGGCCCGACGCCTGGGAGGTCCAGGGCCGGGGAGAGCTGCAGCTGGTCGTGCTGCTGGAGATGATGCGCCGCGAGGGCTTCGAGCTGACCGCCGGGCAGCCGCAGGTGATTACCCGCGAAATCGACGGCAAGGTCCACGAGCCGGTCGAACGGCTGGCCATCGACGTGCCCGAGGGCCACGTCGGGGCGATCACCCAGCTGCTCGCCGGGCGCAAGGGGCGCCTCGACCACATGGTCAACCACTCGACCGGCTGGGTGCGGATGGACTACCTGGTCCCGGCCCGCGGCCTGATTGGCCTGCGCACCGAGTTCCTCACCGAGACCCGCGGCTCGGGCGTCCTGCACCACGTCTTCGACCGCTGGGAGCCCTGGGCGGGCGAGCTGCGCACCCGCCCGACCGGCTCGCTGGTGGCTGACCGGCGAGGGGGGAGCGCCAGCCACGCGCTGATGAACCTGCAGGACCGGGGCACCCTCTTCATCGGCCCCGGCGAGGAGGTCTACGAGGGGATGGTCATCGGCGAGAACGCTCGCTCGGATGACCTCGACGTCAACGCGATCAAGGAGAAGCACCAGACCAACGTGCGGGCCGCCAGCGCCGACATCCTGGTCCGCCTCGAGCCCCCCAAACGACTCTCGCTTGAAGCCGCCCTGGAGTTCCTCCGCGACGACGAGTGCGTCGAAGTGACGCCCGAGTCGGTTCGCCTGCGCAAGGTCGAGCTGGACAAAACCAAGCGCCAAAAGGCGGCGCGCCAGGGAGCCCGCGTCGCCTGAGATTTAATAATAAGTAATCTCTAATAGGTGGTCGCCGGCAACCTCTTGAGGCTCGCACCCCGCGTTATTGCCGTTCTACTGGTGTGCGGTGCCACTGCCTGCGGCTCCAGCAGCGAGGCCGACGACGAAGCAGCCGCCCAGAGCGAGGCGGCGATTGCCCGCTATCAGGCCTATCTGGCGGAGAGCTCCACGAGGCTGGTCAGAGAAGCCGAAGCGCTTCTGCGCGAGATCGAAGCGGATGATCGTGTGGGGGCCCGGTCGCGCTATGTATCGGCACGCCGCAGTTACGGGCAGATCAAGCCACTTTCCATGCTGTTTAACGAGCTCGACGGGCGCATCGACGGTCACCACGCCTTCAGAGTAGGAGGCAATCTCGTCGGTTTCCACAGGGTCGAACAGATCCTATGGACGGACAGCGCGCTTGCCGGCGTGGTCTTCACCGCAAGACGACTCCTCGTGCACCTAAAGGACCTGAAAGCTCGGATCTCGGGCACGGAACTTGAACCAGCGAGGATCGTCGGATTGATCCATATAACGGCAGACAAGATCTTTTCGGTCGGCCTGAGCGGGGTCGAGGAGCCCCTGGCCGGCATAGACCTGGTTGACATTGACGCAAATTTGGAAGGAATGCGGGTCGCGTTCGAGGCGGTCAAATCCGAGCTTGACGGGAGGGGCAATTTGTCGAACCGGGTCGATGGCCGCCTTAATGCCCTTGAAGCGAAGATAGACGGACTCCGGACTCCGGCAGGCCTCCCCAAGCTCGACGATGTCCCGTACATCGAGATCATCAAGGCCAATCACCGGGTCGAAGCGCTCAGAACGGCCCTGTCGGAGGCGCAAAAGCACCTAGAAGATCAGAGTCATTAATTAATCAGTAGAATCCATTTGATTATGGGAGGCAAGCTGCTGAAGAGCGCTCTGGCCGCGGCCGCCGTGCTGCTGGTTGCCGGCGCTGTGGGGTGCGCCGGCGACGATGACGATGCCGCGGCGCAAAGCCAAGCCGCGATCGGCCGCTATCAGGACTATCTGGTGAAGAGCTCGACGACGCTGGCCAAGGAAGTCGAGACGCTCGTAGCCGAACTCGAAGCGGGGGATCGGGCGGGCGCCCGTTCGCGTTACGCATCCGCACGCCGCAGTTACGGACAGGTCAAGCCGCTCTCCATGCTGTTCGAGGGGCTCGACAGGAGCATCGATAACCGCCCCGCCTACAACATAAAGGGCGATCTCACCGGCTTCCACAGGGTGGAGAGGACTCTTTGGACGAACACGCCGCCTGCCAGCGGAGTGAGCTACGCGAGAAAGCTCCGAGAGCATGTCGAGGAGCTGCGGGCTCGGCTTTCGACCGTGGACTTGGAACCCGAGAAAATCGTCAACGGGATCCACTTGACTGCGGACAAAATCTACTCCATCGGCCTGAACGGGGTCGAAGAGCCCTACTCGGGTATCGAACTGGTTGATGATGCCGCAAACGTGGAAGGAATGCGGGCCGCGTTCAAAGCTGTTGAACCTGAGCTCGGCACCGGAAGCAAGCTGTCGAACCAGATCGACGGCCGCCTTAATGCCCTCGAAGCGAGGATGGACAAACTCCGAACTCCGGCAGGGTTCCCCAAGCTCGAACAGCTTGCCTTCATCGAGATCGTAAGAATCAGTCACCTACTCGATGCGCTCAAACCGCTCCTGTCGGACGCGCGAAAACAACTCGAAAATCAGGAGCCCTGAGCGGGGCCGACGGCCGACGCCGCCGAGGACGGCTCCGATCAGGAGGACGTCAAGCGGCCGAGTGGACGGTTGTGCCCGCTATAGGGGGCACAACCGTCCACAATGCCTTGCGAGGAACTAGGGACCTAGACGGTTGCTGCGGCCTGCTCGGCCTGGCTGCTCTCGGAGGCTTTCGCGGCTGCTTCGGCCTCCGGGGTCGGCCCGTCGACGCTGCGCGGCAGCAGCACTTCTTTGGCGATGACCAGGCGCTGGATCTGGCTGGTCCCCTCATAGAGCTGCATGATCTTCGCGTCGCGCATCAGTTTCTCGACCGGGTACTCCTTGATGAAGCCGTAGCCGCCGTAGACCTGGACGGCGTCGACGGTGATCTCCATCGCCGAGTCGGCGGCGAAGCGCTTCGCCTCGGAGGAGACGAGCGTGTTGCGCTTGCCCTGGTCGAGCAGGACCGCTGAGTTCCAGACCAGCAGGCGGCCGGCGTCGACCTTGGTCGCCATGTCGGCGATCATGAACTGGATCGCCTGGTGCATCGCGATCGGCACGCCGAACTGAACCCTTTCCTTCGAGTACTCGACCGCATACTCGAACGCGGCGCGGCCGATGCCGACGGCCATCGCCGAGACACCGGGACGGGTGCGGTCGAGGGTCATCATCGCCAGCTTGAAGCCCTTGTTCTCCTCGCCGATCAGGTTCTCGGCCGGGATCTCGACTTCGTCGAAGGAGATGGTCGCGGTATTCGATGCCCGCTGGCCCATCTTGTCCTCCTTCTTGTCGACGGTGACCCCTGGGAGGTCGGCGTCGACGACGAAGGCGCTGATCCCGCGATGGCCCGCCTCGGGATCGGTCTTGGCGTAGACCGTGAAGTAGTCGGCGTAGCTGCCGTTGGTGATGAAGCACTTGGAGCCGGTGATGACGTACTTGTCGCCCTTCTTGACGGCGCGGGTCTTCATCCCGGAGACGTCGGAGCCGGCGTCCGGCTCGGTCAGGCAGAAAGAAGCGAGCTTCTTGTCTTCGGTCAGCATCCCGAGGTACTTCTTCTTCGTCTCCTCGGAGCCGCCGAGGGCGATCGGGGCGGAGGCGAGGCCGTTGGCCATCAGCGAGGTGCCGATGCCCGAGCAGCCCCAGCCCATCTCCTCCTCGATCAGGCAGCCGGAGAGGTAGTCGAGGCCGGGTCCGCCGTAGGCCTCGGGGATGTGGGTGTTCATCAACCCGACCTCCCAGGCCTTGTCGATGATCTCCTGGGGCCAGGTTCCCTCTTTGTCGTGCTCCCAGGCGACCTTGCGGATCTCTTTCTCCGCGAAGTTGTGCGCCAGCTCGCGCAGGTCTTTCTGCTCGTCGGTCAGGGTGAAGTCAACCACCGGTCGGGCTCCTTTGGTCGTGCCTTGCGTCTGTTGGGAGCGCCGCCGGCATGGGCTGGCGATCCACCGATTGACTGGTCAGTCAACCAGCGCCAAAGGGTAGCGGATGTAGGCTGGGTTGGCGATGGCTCTGCTCGACATCCAGGCTGGCTTCGTGCTGACCCTGATCACGCTGATCGCCCTGCCCATCGGCTTGATCGCCTTTGCCCGCACCGGCCCCCTGTGGCAGAGCGTCGGTAAAGGCCCCTTCGCGATCGAGCAGGAAATGCCCCCGCCGAGCCGCCTCTCCCAACCCGACCTGCCGGTCGATCGCAAGCTGCAGGAGGCCGAGGCGCGGCAGATGCTCGAGGCGAAGTCCTACCGGCGCCAGCAGCGCGGCGAGGCGCCGCTCGACGTCGAGTTCGAGGTGAGGCGACTGCTCGACTCACCCGGCGCCGCCGGCCCCGCGATCGACGAGAAGCTGCGCTCCGAGGTGCGCCAGCTCGTCGTCGCCCGCAACGAACGGCGCATGCGCCGCGGCGAGGAGCCGCTCGACGTCGAGGCCGAGGTGGAGCGCCAGCTCGCGGATTTGTAGGATCGATGGATGGCCGCTGACCGCGAGAACCTCTACGAGGTCGAGGAGCTGCTCAACCAGCCCGGGACCTACTTCAACCCGCAGACCGAGGTGCTCGTCGTCGTCGACGACTCGACCTCACTCGACCAGGAGGTCTTCAACCTCGAGGACTACGAGGGGGCCGACTGGGTGCGGATCTCCGACGACGTGCCGGTCGACGAGGACCGCCGGGACGAGGCGCTCGAGCGCTTCCAGACCAAATACCACCCCGGCTTGAGCGGATCAGTCTCGGAAACCGCGCTCGAGCAGGGTGACGAGGAGCTCGACGAGGACGAGGACGGCCAGGAGCCTGGCCGCGAGGACTAGGACGACGGTGCTCGAAGCAGGCCAGCCCGCCCCCGACTTCACCCTGCCCGATCAGGACGGCAAGGAGCTGACGCTCTCCGAGCTGCGCGGCGAGACGGTCGTTCTCTACTTCTATCCCCGTGCCGATACTCCCGGCTGCACGACGCAGGCCTGCAGCGTGCGCGACCACAGCGCTGACTACGGCAAGGCCGGCGCCCGGGTGATTGGCGTCTCCCCCGACGAGGTCGCCGCGGTGAAGAAGTTCGCCGACAAGTTCGACCTCGACTTCACCCTGCTCGCCGACGCCGACCACGCGGTGGCCGAGGCCTACGGCGCCTGGGTCGAGAAGTCGATGTACGGCAAGAAGTACATGGGCGTGCAGCGGGCGACCTTCCTGATCGACCCCGAGGGCAAGATCGCCAAGGTCTTCCCGAAGGTCTCGCCCAAGACGCACGACGACGTCGTGCTCGCGGCGCTCAGAACAGGTTGACGAGGACGCCGGCGACGATCGCCGCGGCGATGCCGAAGCCGGCTTGGATCAGGGTCCGGTTCAGCGCCGCGAGCCCAGTCTCGAGGCCTTGGATCTCGGATCTCAGGCTTGTCTCCACGCCTTTGATCTCGCCTCTCAGGCCCATCTCGAGGCCTTGGATCTCGGATCTCAGGCTTGTCTCCACGCCTTTGATCTCACCTCTCAGGCCCATCTCGAGGTCCTTGATCTCCCCTCTCAGGTCCGTCTCCACGCCTTTGATCTCGCCCCGCAGCCCAGTCTCGAGGTCTTTGATCTCGGCCCTCAGGCCTTTCTCTGCGCCTTTGAGCTCGCGGTGTATCTCGCTGACGCCGGTGCGCAGACCCTTGATCTCGACCTCGAGACGGTCGAAGCGCTCGTCCAAGCGGTCGTCTGTCCAACTCTGCCTCGCCATTGCCTCCATGCCTCTCGACCCTAGAGAGAAAAGTGTGACGCGTGGGAAACGAGAGTGTAACTTATTGTCTCGGTAGACGAATGTCTGAGCTGACCGCTCAGGCGCTCTCGAGCTGCTCGATGCCGCTGGCGCGCTGGCCGCCGGCGGCCAGCATCAGTTTGAAGTCGTGTGGGCTGGAGGCGTAGTCGAGCGCGACCTGCTCGGCGATCTTGCCTTCCATCACGTAGCGCAGCAGCGATTGGTCGAAGGTCCGCATGCCGTAGTACTCGCCCTCGGCGATCACCTCGGTGATCTTGCCGGTCTCCTCGGGGTTGAGGATCAGGTCCTGGACACGGCCGGTCACGACCAGAACCTCGGAGGCCGGCACACGGCCCTCGCCGCTGACGTCGGGGACGAGGCGCTGGGCGATCGCGCCCTTCAGGGTCGAGGCGAGCATCACCCGCGCCTGGTGCTGGAGGTGGGGGGGAAAGAAGTCGATGATGCGGTTGATCGTCTCGGTCGCGTCGAGGGTGTGGACGGTGGAGAGGACGAGGTGCCCGGTCTCCGCGGCGGAGAGCGCCGTGCGCACCGTCTCCTCGTCGCGCATCTCTCCGATCAGGATCACGTCGGGGTCCTGGCGCAGGACCCGGCGCATCGCGCGGGCGAAGCTGTTGGTGTCTGAGCCCACCTCGCGCTGGTTGACGATCGAGCCTTTGTCTTCGTGCAGGTACTCGATCGGGTCCTCGAGCGTGACGATGTGGTGCGCCCGGGTGCGGTTGATGTGGTCGATCATCGCCGCGAGGGTCGTGCTCTTGCCCGAGCCAGTGGTGCCGGTGACGAGGATGATGCCGCGCTGCTCCTCGGCCAGGTTGGTGACGACCTCGGGCAGGCCGAGCTCCTCGACCGAGCGGATTTCGAAGGGGATCGCCCGGCAGACGATCGAGGTCGAGCCGCGCTGCTTGAAGGTGTTGACACGGAAGCGTGAGAGGCCGGGGATCGCATAGGAGAAGTCCGCCTCGCCCTCCTGCTCGAATTCGGTCACCGAGCGGACCTCGGCGATGTCGTGAAATGCCCGCTCGGTGTCCTCGCCGCTGAGCGGCTCGTGTCCGTCGAGGGACACGAGCTCCCCGTGCAGGCGGATCATCGGCGGTGCCGCCACCTTGACGTGCAGGTCGGAGCCACCCCGCTCGACGAGCGTGCGCAAGGCTGAGTCGATCTCGAACATCCCGGCCTTTATCGGCGGGGACGCGCGAGTTCCTTAGACCCGGCTACTT
The DNA here is from genome assembly GCA_963718755.1 of uncultured Solirubrobacterales bacterium. Taxonomy (GTDB): domain Bacteria; phylum Actinomycetota; class Thermoleophilia; order Solirubrobacterales; family 70-9; genus VRUE01. The sequence goes on along the minus strand of OY970376.1, from coordinate 700,042 downwards.
GCGGCCCTCGACGAAGACCTCGAACTGGTTGGGCTTCGGCTTGCGTGACTTGCCGCTGCCCGAGAAGGTGTTGGCGAGGCGCATGCCGACCGACTCGTAGATCTCAGCGAGTTCCTCGGTCGTGTAGAGGCGCTGGCGGAAGGGGATCTCCTCGTAGCGCTCGAAGACCTCCCCGAAGCGGATCGGTACGGTCGAGCCTTCGATGTAGCGGTCCTCGGCGTTCCAGTGGTGGTCCGAAAGTTCGAGCGTCGACTCGCCGGCGATCCAAGATTTCGCCGGCAGGTTCCTTTCGGCGTGCAGCACGTTAGGCAGCTGAAGCAAGTGGCCGCCCCCGCTGCGCAGCGCCTGCGAGATGACCTCAAAGGTGCGGTGGTTCTCCTCGTCGGTCTCGAAGTAGCCGACGGCGCCGTCGTTGAGGCTGAGCACGATGTCGAACTCGTCACCAAGCTCGAGCTCGCGTAGGTCGGCCTCCATGAAGGAGATGTCGAGGCCCTCTTCGGAGGCCGATCGTTCGGCTATCTCCAGCAAGTCGGGGGAGATATCGACCCCGACCACCTCGAAGCCACGCCGCCGCAGTTCCAGCGAATGCCGGCCGATCCCGCAAGCAAGGTCGAGCACCCGCTCACCCCCCTCCGGCCTCAACATCACGATCGCCCGGTCCACTTCGGCCTCGGTCCGATCCGCCCACGGCATCGCCGCGGTCTTAGGCGGAAAGCCTCTGCGGTACCAGTCGGACGGAACTTCTACAACGCTTCCCATTGATCTGAAAGTCTATATCAATTAAGGTCTCGAAATCAATGATGGGAGAAGGAGGACTCTGGAGCCATTGGCTGCTTCCGCCGCTCGGCATTCTGCTGGCGCTGCTGATGGCAAGATGCGGCAGCGGCGAGGCCGTCGATCACAACTCTGCAGCGTTCAAGCGCCTCAACGCAGCATGCGCGGCACACAATCGCAGAGCTGCGGCGAGGCTCTTCGAGGTGTACGACGAGCCGAGGGTCAAACGCGCCGATTCCGAGGGGAAAGCGATCAACCTGGAAGTCGAGTTCATCCTCCCGATCCTGCTGGCCGATGCCGAATCGCAGGCGCGTGCCTTCCGAGCGTTCGATGCACCGCCAGAGGACAGGAAGCGCGTGGACGCAATTCTCGACGCTTACCGAGCCTGGATCAGCAAAGCACGCCGAAGTCCACAGAAAACGGTCTTGGAAAACAACACCTATAACAAAGCCAGAAATCTAGCTGGAACCTATGGACTAGCTGACTGCAAGGCAAGTCCATTTGGTTTCTGAATGAAGGAGGAGACCTTGCGTAGGAAACGGAAACTTGGCTCATTGAGCGTAATCGCCCTGATCATCGGCCTGATGTCGTCCGGGTGTGGAGGGGACGACGATGCGGGAGCCGAGGATTCCGTGGCTCGGGTCAACGCAGCCTGCTCGTCCAGCAACAAAGCAGCTGGCACCAAGATCAAGCGAACCATGAACGCTGCCGAAGCAAAGGGCCCGCTTACCGAGAAAGACGAAATACGACTCGAAGTTGGCTCCTACGTTCCGACTCTGGTAGTTGCCGCCAAGTCCCAGCTTGCGGCCGTCGAAGCTTCGGATGGAGATGACGAGGGATTCGAAGAACTTCGTGATGCCTATCAAGCCTGGATCAAAAAAGCCGAAGGTGCCCCCTTCAAGGTGGTTATAACCAATGATGTGTACAACGAAGCGCGAAAGCTCGGCGGTGAATTGGGTCTAGACTCGTGTAACTCGAATCCGTTTGAATTTGTTTATGGCGGGGAATTTATTAACTGAGGCTCGGGGCGGCATGCCGTGACGGGTGAGGATCTTCCCGGCGGTCGAGTGGTGGCACCCGCCTCGCCGCACTCCGGCGGGGCCACCAGCCGGTGGGCCGTCGCCGCTCGCTGATCCGCTTCTGGGTGCCTTGGTCGAGTGGCAGCGGGCACTCATGGAGGTAACGGAATGGCCAGGGCGCGGATCTCATCACCCTGCCTCGATTCGGCCTAGCCTGGGCCGGCTGCGCATTCCGAGCGGCGGCCGAGTGCGCAGCCCCGCAGAAATCGCTCTTGCGACGCCGGGTTGTGCGGGGCAGCAATTGACACGCGCGGCGACCACTCCAACGGTGTTTGCAGGGCTCTTTCGAAATGCAGCCTGCACCGGCGTGCAGTTTGGGCGTATAGCTCCATATTCCTTGACTAAACGTCAGGCCACGGTTATGGCTTCCCGGAATAGCGCCGCGTTATGACGACGCGGAGAAACGGATAACGAAGGGAACAGAAAATGGTTCGCAATCTGAAGCTCTTTGGGCGCGCCCTCGGTGCCGTGCTTGCGCTTGGCGCAATCACCGCCTCGGCGGCGATGGCCGCTGAGGAACTTTACATCGGCCAAAGAACCGGTCGTACTCACAGCCAGCCAGGCTGGTGAGGGAAGACGAGAAATTCTTCACGACAGCTGGAACGTTCGAATGTCCCAACGGAACGTATGAAGGTACAGTTGAAAAAAGCCCCGCCACCCAAATCACAGTAACACCGAAATATGGCCACTGCGTTGGACCGCTGGGAGTTCCGGTTGAGGTTGACCCCAACGGCTGCGACTACCTATTCACAATCGATCCGACGTCAGCCGAAACAAAAGGCTGGGTCGACGTCGTGTGCCCACCGGGTAACGACATCACAGTCACAGCTAACAGGACACCAGGTGGGGTCACAGACAATCAAGTGCACCATCCACGTTCCGCCCCAGACAGTTGGTGGAATCAGATACACAAACATTGTAGAGAACAATATTAAAAAGATCACAGTCGACGTTGACGTAACCGGCCTCACATTTACACACACAACCGGTACCGGCATCGGCGCGTGTGCTGGCGGTGGAGCCACCGAGACACACACCGGTGAACTACAAAGGTAAGGTGAAAGTCTCCGGCTTTGAAGACACCGGTAGCAAAAGCGAACACAAACACAACGGCGTGCCTGTGAACATCGACATCGGCCCGTGAGCATCATCCACATCGGCTAGTTAGCCCGATATCGGCTGAGCAGCAAACGCTCGGTCGAATGGCCAGGTCAACTGGGGCCGGGAGAGATACCCGGCCCCAGTTGTTCCTTGACAGATATGTAAACTTTCCGATAAAGTGCCGGAAGGGTTCCAGGCGAGATACCGTCTGGACAAACCGGGGAATGGGCAGAGGACGATGAGAGCACTCGTGACGTGGGCAGCGGTGGGCGCCGTGGCGGTGCTCGGCCTTGCTCTCGCTGGGACCGCCGCCGCGCAGACGAGCTTCTGTCCGAAAGGGTCGGGCGCGGGTCAGTGCGATGAACCCGAAGGGGTGGCGGTGAGTCAGGAAACCGGCAATGTCTACGTCGCTGATCTCCGAAACGACCGCATCAACGTCTTCGATAAAGACGGCAATCCCCTCTTCGCTTTTGGAAGCGGCCAGCTCGACGAACCGCGTGCGCTCGCGATCGATCGCGACCCGCTGAACATCTCCTCCTCCGACGGCGACGTCTATGTCTTCGACAGCGGCAACCAGCGGGTTGTGAGGTTTGCCGCGGATGGGAGCTTCAAGAACGTCATCGGCGGGCCGGGGAGCGGTGCGGGACAGTTCGCGCGCCTGGATGATCAGATCGGTGTTGGTCCGGGCGGCACGATCCACGTCAGCGATTGTGTAAACGGAAACGGTGGTAAGCAACTGCGAAGCACGCGTGGAGAGGTTCGAGCCCTCCGGGCCTTTCATCGGATCCTCGAAATTGGCGGGCGCGGCCGGCCGGCCGGTATCGCAATAGATTCAGCCGGCGACGCTTACGTCACGCGGCCCAGCGGCCGCGTGGAGAAGTACGAACTGAGCGAACCCGACGCAACGAAACTGAAAGACGCCGGAGTAGGCAGCAATAGCAAAGTGTTGACGATCGACCCCGCCAGCAACCACATCTTCGTGCAGCAGCTTGAGTCGAAAGTCGGTGGAGGTTTCCACATTGTCATTGTTGAGTATGACACGGTGCTGAACGAGCTGAGTCGGTTCGGTTACGGCGAGATCAAAGAAAATCTCGGCGGTCTCAGCGGCATCGCGGTCGCCAAAGACGGCAAAGGCATATACGGCAGCGAAGAGTTCTCCGGCGGTGGCAATCGAGTGGCGCTGTTCCCGCTTCCAGGCCCGGGGCCGCTTGTCTGCTGCGTGGAAGTGGTGTCGGTCGGCAACACGAAAGCGACGCTCGGAGCAGGTATCAATCCAGAGGGCGACGCGACGACCTATCATTTCGAGTACGTCGATGATGCCGCCTTTGAGGCGAACGGCGGCTTCGCAACGGCGAAAAGCACGCCGCCGGCCACGATAAGCACCGATCTGCTGCTGCTGCATCAGGTGAATACCGTGATCGGCTGTCCGGACCCGGAGGTGGAAGCCGAACTTCCCGGAAGCCCGTGTCTCGATCCGGAGACGACCTACCATTTCCGCGTCGTCGCTGAAAACGCCAAATCGCCAGTGGGCGAACCGGCGATCGTCGAAGGGGAGCCGTTCACGACCAAACCGCCGCTTGAAATCCTCGCCACCTTCGCCACCAAGGTGGGCACCGATTCGGCGCGGCTGAACGCCACCGTCGATCCGCTCGGCATCCCGGCCACCGGCTACTTCGAATACGTCGAGGACACGGCATACCAGGAAGACAAAGGCAAAGGCGGCGATGGCTTCGCGACGGCGACGAGGTCCCCGAGTGAAGCGCAGGCGCCGCTCAACTTCGAATCAGAAGGAGCGACCACCCGCTTCGTGCAGCTGAGCTCGCTCACCCCGGACACCCTCTACCACTACCGGGTGTTCGCAAACGACCCGTTGATCGACGCACCGATTGCAGGCGAGCCCCGCACCTTCACCACCTTCCCCCTCTTGGGCTCCGTTTCACCGTGCCCCAATGCCTCCTTCCGCATCGGCGCCGCCGCGGCATTACCCAACTGCCGGGCCTATGAGATGGTCTCTCCGGTCGACAAAAACGGCGCTGACATCGAAGTCCTCCTCAACGCTCGCCAGTATCTCGCCCGCCTCGACCAGAGCGCGACCGGCGGTGAGCGGTTCACCTACTCGGCGGCGACCGCTTTCGGGGACGCCTCCGGCGCCCCCTTTACCTCGCAGTACCTGGCGAGGCGCATTGACGACGTGCAATGGGAAACCGAGCCGATCTCACCGCCGCGCGAATCGAAAATCATCACCGGTAACACCGCCGCCACCCTCGACATGCAGTTCAAAGCCTTCTCGGCAGAGCTCGAGAGCGGCTGGCTCTTTCACGACACCGGTCCGGTGCTCGACGAATGCGGAGAGGCGGGCTTTCTCAATCTCTACCGCCGCAACAACGATACGGGCGCCTATGAGGCGCTGACGACCAGCCCGCCGACCAACCAGAACTCAAACGAATATTGGCCACAGCTGCAGGGCCTCTCGGCCGACGGCAGCCGGGCGATCTTCAGCGCCAACGGCAAACTGGCGGTTACCGGGACGGCGGCGTCAAACGCGAAAACCAGCTCGGGGCAGCCGATCGCACAGCTCTACGAACATGTCCAGGGAGAAGGCTGCGGGCAGCTGCGCCTGGTGAGCGTGCTGCCGAATGGCAACGCAAGCGGCAAATCCTCGGCGCTCGGCATCCGTCAGGAGCTGGGGACCGGTGAAGACCGGGAAAACATGGTCGCCCGCGCCGTTTCGGCTGACGGGGCGCGGGTTTTTTGGAGCGTGCCTAAAGAGGAGGGTGGGGCTGGTGAAGGCGCCCTCTATGCCCGGATAGAAGGCAAAAAAACGTTGGAAATCTCCCCAGGCCCGGCGCTGCTTTGGACTGCTACGACCAACGGCTCCGAAGCTTTCTACACCCTCGGGCAAGAACTCTACGCGTACGACGTCGACAAAGCACTGGCCGCGGAAGCACCGCTGCAGACGCTCATTGCCAAAGGGGTGCTCGGCGTGGTGGAGGCAAGCGAGGATGGATCGCGCCTCTACTTCGTTTCAAACGAAGCGCTGGAGGGAGAAGGTAAAGTGGGGGCGGCGAACCTGTTCCTGCGCGAGGGCGGCGAGACGAAGCTGGTGGCGACTCTCGACACGGCCGACGTCGACCGCGGGAGCTTCGCGAAATCGGGCTTCTCGGTGGCCCCCTCGGAAGCGAACAAGCGCGGCACGAGGATGACGCCCGATGGAGCCCACCTCGCCTTCGTCTCGACGGCCTCGCTGACCGGCTACGACAACATCGACGCGAGCGACGGCCACCCTGCCCTCGAGCTCTTCCTCTACGACGCAGCGACGGAGGAGCTGCATTGCATCTCCTGCAACCCGAGCGGGGCACGACCGGAAGCGCGGGAGTTCAAAGGCAATTTGGCAGCGTCACTGATGGTCGCCGCCCAGATGACTCCCTCCGAGACCCAATTCTACCTGCCGCGAAATCTCTCGACCGATGGCAATCGCCTCTTCTTCGAAAGCTTCGAAGCCCTCTTGCCGCGCGACACCAACGGCAAAGGGGATGTCTATGAGTGGGAGCGGGCCGCAAGCCAATCTCAATGCGATTCGATGGGCGCAGAGCTCTTCGTGGCGAGCGCGGGCGGATGCCTCAGCTTGATTTCATCCGGCGAGAGTCCCAGCGACTCTACCTTCGTCGATGCCGACATAGACGGCTCGGATGCCTTCATAAGGACCGCTGCCAGCCTCCTTCCTCAGGACCCGGGCCTCGTCGATATATACGACGCCCGGGTGAATGGAGGCCTGCCGACTCCACCTACCCCTAAAAAGCCCTGTGAAGGCGAGGCATGTCAGATCCCCTCCCCTCCACCGCAGGCGCTGACGCCTGCCAGTGCGGCGCTGGAAGGTGCCGGCAATCTGCCGCCTGCCAAAGGTTGCCCGCGCGGCAAGCGCAAGGTGCGCCGCAAGGGCCGGACGCGTTGCGTGCCCCGCCAGGCAAGCCGCCGCCAGGGCGCCAAGGCACGCCCCCAGAGGAGGCCCTCGCGATGAGCCGCGCCTGCCCGCCGCCGGAGCATGGCGGCCCCGAGGGGCCCCTCGCCCACCCCGTGCGCCTGAAGATTCTCGAGCTGGCGGGCGCCGAAGCGCTCACCGCGGCCGAGCTTCTGTGCGCGCTCAAACGCGAGCTCAGCGACGAGCTCGGCGAAATCTCGCTTCGCAGCGTCTACGGCCACATCGCCGTGTTGAGGGACAGCGGCTATCTCCACCTGATCCACGACAGGGGAATCAGCGGCCCGACCAGGCACGCCCACCGCACGAGCGACCGCGCTGCCGAGCTCGGCATCGCCTTGGGGAACTTGGTTCGCGCCAACCGCCGCCCCCTGCAGCTGACCGCGTTTCTCCGCCCCCTGGTCAGTGAGCTGCTCCGTCAGCTGCTCTGCCTCGTCGTGGACGAGCTTACGGATCACCTGCACTCCAGCCGCAAAGGCAAGCAAAGATGAAACGCCTCCCGGCACTGCTGGCAGCTGCCTGCCTCATTTCACTCCCCGTTCCTTCTTCGGCTGCAGGGGCCTTCGGCTTCACGGCCGAATCCGCCTTCGTCGATTCCGCGGGGGGAGCGGAGATCGAAGCTGGAACCCATCCGTTTGAATTTGTTACCAATCTTGAATTTAATACTGTGATGGAAGGAGGCAAAGAGATCTCTGACGGGGAATTCAGAGATTTCACGATCAATGCGCCGGCTGGCCTGGTGGGCGATCCACGCGCGGTACCACGCTGTCCGGGGGCCGATTTCCTGAACACGGCCAAATTCGAATACGGCGAATGCCCCGACTCGACCGCGATCGGTGGGGTGACGGTACGCGCTCCCGGCGAAGTGGGGGGTGACCCCGCAGCGATCTTCAACCTGGTGCCGCCGCCGGGCGCAGTGGGCAAGATCGGCTTCAATGTGCTGCATGTGCCGGTGACGATTGAGCTCAGGCTCAGCACCGAGCCTCCTTACAACGTCATTGCGCTTCAGCGCAATATCTCGAACCAGGTCGAAGTCGGCGGCGCAGAAGCGACGCTGTGGGGCAACCCTGCCTCTGCCGTGCATGACTCCGAACGGGGCAAGTGCTTCCAAGCCGCCGGCAGCTGCCCGGTCTCGATCCCCGAACGCCCTTTCATTACCCTGCCGCGCAGCTGCACGGGTCCGCTTGAGACGATCTTCGAAGGCGTTTCCTGGAAAGGCGATTTCGCCGAACACAAATCCTCGGTCGCCGGAATGGGGGAGTGCGCCAAGCTCCTCTTCTCTCCAGAACTCTCCGCCCAGCCGACCACCGCCCAGGCCGAGAGCCCCTCAGGCCTCGACGTCGACTTCGAGATCGACGACGAAGGGCTGACCAGCCCCACCGGCACCGCCCGCTCGGACATAAAGGAGATCGCCGTAACCCTGCCCGAGGGGATGACGATCAACCCCTCCCAGGCGGAAGGCCTCGGCGTCTGCAGCGAAGCTGACCTGGCAAGGGAGACGCTCGCCTCCCAGTTTGGCGAGGGCTGCCCGTCGTCCTCAAAGGTCGGCACGGTGCAAATCGAAAGCCAGCTCCTCGAAGGCGAGATCCTCGAGGGCACGGTCTTCGTCGCCGAGCCCTTCAAAAACCTCGCCGGCACCCTGATCGCCATCTACATCGTGATCAAGGACCCCGAGCTCGGCATCTTGGTCAAGCAGACCGCGAGGGTCGAGCCGGATCCCCGCACCGGGCAGCTGATCACCACCGCCGAGAACGTCCCTCAGCTGCCCTTCAGCCACTTCCACTTCCACTTCCGCGAGGGCGGCCGCAGCCCGCTGGTCACCCCGCCGCACTGCGGCACCTTCGAGGTCAGCGCCGAGTTCACCCCCTGGGCCAACCCGGCCAAACCGTTTGAGACCACCTCGCCCTTCCAGATCACGACCGGCCCCGGCGGCGGGCCCTGCCCACCCGGCGGCGTGCCGCCCTTCGAGCCGACCTTCAGCGCCGGCACGATCTCTAACAGCGCCGGATCCTTCTCCCCCGTCCACATGCGCCTCACCCGCAAGGACGGCGATCAGGACATGACCAAGTTCTCCTCGAGCTTCCCGCCCGGCCTGCTTGGCAAGTTGGCTGGCCTAGAGAGATGCCCCGATGCGGCGCTCGCCGCCGCCAAGGTCAAGAGCGGCAAGGAGGAGCTGGCCGCACCCAGCTGCCCGGCCAGCTCCCGGATCGGCAGCACCCTCGCCGGCGCGGGGGTCGGCCCCGCGCTCACCTACGTGGGCGGCACCGCCTACCTTGCCGGCCCCTACAACGGCGCTCCGCTCAGCGTCGCGGTGATCACCCCGGCGGTGGCCGGCCCCTTTGACGTCGGCACCGTGGTCGTCCGTGTCGCCTTGAAGCTCAACCGCGTAAGCGCCAGAGCCGAAGTCGACGGCGCCGCTTCAGACCCGATCCCCCACATCCTCGAGGGGATCGTGCTGAAGGTGAGAGACCTGCGCGTGCAGGTCGACCGCCCCAACTTCACCCTCAACCCGACCAGCTGCAGGCGCCTCAGCTTCGAGGCGACCCTCTTTGGCTCTTTCCTTGACGTCTTCAACCCGGCCGATGACGTGCCGGTCTCCCTGGCCGACCGCTTCCAGGCCGCCGACTGCGCCAGTCTCGGCTTCAAGCCGAAGCTGGCCCTGCGCCTGAAAGGCGGCACCAAACGAGGCGATCACCCCGCCCTGCGGGCGATCGTCACCCCTCGCGCCAAGGACGCCAACTTCGCCGAGGCCGTCGTCACCTTGCCGAACTCTGCCTTCCTCGACCAGGCCCACATCAGGACGATCTGCACCCGCGTGCAGTTCGCCGCCGAGAACTGCCCCAAAGGCTCGATCTACGGGCAGGCCAGAGCAACCTCGCCGCTGATCGATGGGCCGTTTAAAGGCCTCGTCTACCTGCGATCCTCGAACCACAACCTGCCCGACTTGGTGATGGCGCTCAAAGGGCCGCCCTCGGCGCAAGTCGAGATCGATCTGGTCGGCCGCATCGACTCCCACAAAGGCGGCATCCGCGCCAGCTTCGAATCGATTCCCGACGCCCCCGTGACCAAGTTCGTCCTCGACATGCAGGGCGGCAAAAAGGGCCTGATAGTCAACAGCCGCAACCTCTGCGCGCGTCCCTCAAGGGCAACCGCCAGCTTCAGCGGCCAGAATGGCCGCAGTCACGATTTCAACCCGCTGGTGCAGGCGCAAGGGTGCGGGAAGAAGAAGTCGGCAAAGCGCCGGCGCTGACCCGCCTTCCCCTCGGCCCGAAACCCTCTCGGCACCAGACCGCACCGAGCACCGATCGGTACGCGCGCAAAAGCCGCCAACACTATTTGCGGGCATATCGAATTGCTAAGCCGAGGCTAGCTCCTCGGCTCAGCGAAGGCACTTGACAGCCCTCTTCCTAGTGTCTATCCCTCCCCGAAATGAACCGGCGTCAAGCCGGTAGGAGAAGGGAGAAATGATGGCTCGCAATCTAAGAATCCTTGGACTTGGCTTCCTCGCGGCCCTTGCGCTTTGCGCAATCACCGCCCCGGGAGCCTTTGCCAAAGGAGAATTCACATCGGCCAAATCCCCGGTAGTCCTCACAGCCAGCCAGGCTGGAGAGGGGGAAGCCGAGAAATTCATCACGACAGCTGGAACGGTCGAATGTCCCAACCTAACGTATGAGGGCACAATGGCCAACAGCCCCACCACCCAAATCACAGTAACACCGACATACGGCCACTGCGTGGGACCGCTGGGAGTTCCGGTCGAGGTTGACACCAACGGCTGCAACTATCGATTCACAATCGATCCGCTGTCAGCCGAAACAAAAGGCTGGGTCGACATCATGTGCCCAGTGGGTAATGACATCACAATCACATCGAACAGGACACCAAGTGGGGCCCAGACAATCAAGTGCACCATCCACATTCCGCCCCAAACAATTGGTGGAATCAGATACACAAACATCGAAGAGAATGGCATTAAAAAGATCACAGTCGATATTGACGTAGCCAGTCTTACATTTACACATACAACCGGCGTGCCCTCGGCAGCGGCATCGGTGCGTGTGCTGCCAGTGGACCCATCGAGACACACAACGGTGAATACAAAGGCAAGGTGAAAGCCTCCTGCTACGAAGACACGGGCACGATAGGCCAAGAGAAACACAACAACACACCTGTGAACTGCGACGTCGGCTAGTCAGGCCTGCTGCTGGAACTGAGCGGTACAAGCTCGTAATGGGCTGGCAAGGGGCCGGGAGAGACTCGGCCCCTTGCCTTTCCATCAACAGGCTTGGTGGCGGGAAGAAGAAGCCGGCAAAGCGCCGGCGCTGACCCGCCTTCCCCTCGGCCCGAAACCCTCTCGGCACCAGACCGCACCGAGCGCCGATCGGTACGCGCGCAAAGCCGCCAACACTATTTGCAGGTATATCGAATCGCTGAACCGAGGTAACTTACTCGGCTCGGCAAGGCACTTGACAGCCCTCCCCTGGGTGTTATCTCCTCCCTGGGACGAACCGGCATCAAGCCGGTAGGAGAAGGGAGAAATCATGGCTCGCAATCTGAAGCTCTTGGGCGGCATCCTCGGTGTCGTCCTCGCACTTTCTGCAATCGCCGCCTCGGCGGCGATGGCCAAAGGAGAATTCACATCGGCTAAAGCCCCGGTAGTACTCACAGCCAGCCAGGTAGGAGAGAACGAAAACGAGAAATACTTTACGACAGCTGGAACGTTCGAATGCCCCAACGGAACGTACGAAGGCACAATGGCCAACAGCCCCACCACCCAAATCACAGTAACACCGAAATACGGCCACTGCGTGGGACCGCTGGGAGTTCCGGTCCAGGTTGATACCAACGGCTGTGACTTCCTCTTCACAATCGATCCGACGTCAGCCGAAACAAGAGGCTGGCTCGACGTCGTGTGCCCAGCGGGTGGTGACATCACAATCACATTTAACAGAACACCCGGCGGGGCCCAGACAATCAAGTGCACCATCCACATTCCGCCCCAAACACTTGGCGGAATCCGATACACAAACGAGCAGGTGGGTGGCGTCAAAGGGATCACAGTCGACATCGGTGTAACCGGTCTTACATATACACATACAGCCGGCACCGGCATCGGCGCGTGTGCTGGCGGTGGAGCCACCGAGACACACAATGGTGAATACAAAGGTAAACTGACAGTGTCCTGTTTCGAAGACACGGGTAGCACGGCCGAAGAGAAACACAACAACGTGCGCGTGGACTGCGACGTCGGCTAGTCAGGCCTGCTGGAACTGAGCGTATAAGCTCGTAATGGCCGACAAGGGGCCGGGAGAATTCCGGCCCCTTGTCGGCCAGCCTGCGCCAAGCCTCCTCGCGCGCTCGCGTTTTGCGCGCGCTCATCGCCTCGGTGGCATCGGCTCAAGATGTGCTCACGCCCTTGACGCTAAACCCCTCCGGCACCAGACCGCACCAAGCACCGATCGGCACGCGCGCAAAGGCCGCTAACACTATTTGCGGGCGTATCAAATCGCTAAGCCCAGGCTAGCTTGCTCGGCTCAGCGAAGGCACTTGACAGGGCCTCTGATCAGTGCGTATCCCTCCCTGAGATGAACCGGCATCAAGCCGGTGGGAGAAAGGGAGAAATGATGGCGCGCAATCTAAGAATCTTTGGACCGGGCTTCCTCGCGGCCCTGGCGCTTTGCGCAATCATCGCCTCGGAGGCCATGGCCAGAGAAAATTTCACATCGGCCAAATCCCCAGTAGTCGTCACAGCCAGCCAGGCCGGGGAGGGGGAAGACGAGAAATTCTTCACGACAGCTGGAACGTTCGATTGCCCCAACGGAACGTATGAAGGGACAGCTGAAAGTCCCACCACCGAAATCACAGTAACACCGAAATACGGCCACTGCGCGGGACCGCTGGGAGTTCCGGTCGAGGTTGATACCAACGGCTGCGACTTCCTATTCACAATCGACCCGACGTCAGTCGAAGCAGGCTGGCTCGACGTCGTGTGCCCAGCCGGTAAAGACATCACACTCACAGCGAACAGAACACCAGGTGGGGCCCAGACAATCAAGTGCACCATCCACATTCCGCCCCAGACACTTGGCGGAATCAGATACACAAACATTGAAGAGGGTGGCGTTAAAAAGATCACAGTCGACACCGGCATAACCGGCATTACATTCACACATACAACCGGCACCGGCATCGGCGCGTGTGCCGGCGGTGGAGCCACCGAGACACACACCGGTGAATACAAAGGAAAGCTGAAAGCTTCCTGCTTCGAAGACACGGGTAGCGCGGTTGAAGAGAAACACAACAACGTGCCTGTGAGCTGCGACATCGGCGAAGGAGAAAATTTCACATCGGCCAAATCCCCAGTAGTCGTCACAGCCAGCCAGGCCGGGGAGGGGGAAGACGAGAAATTCTTGACGACAGCTGGAACGTTCGATTGCCCCAACGGAACGTATGAAGGGACAGCTGAAAGTCCCACCACCGAAATCACAGTAACACCGAAATACGGCCACTGCGCGGGACCGCTGGGAGTTCCGGTCGAGGTTGATACCAACGGCTGCGACTTCCTATTCACAATCGACCCGACGTCAGTCGAAGCAGGCTGGCTCGACGTCGTGTGCCCAGCCGGTAAAGACATCACACTCACAGCGAACAGAACACCAGGTGGGGCCCAGACAATCAAGTGCACCATCCACATTCCGCCCCAGACACTTGGCGGAATCAGATACACAAACATTGAAGAGGGTGGCGTTAAAAAGATCACAGTCGACACCGGCATAACCGGCATTACATTCACACATACAACCGGCACCGGCATCGGCGCGTGTGCCAGCGGTGGAGCCACCGAGACACACACCGGTGAATACAAAGGAAAGCTGAAAGCTTCCTGCTTCGAAGACACGGGTAGCGCGGTTGAAGAGAAACACAACAACGTGCCTGTGAGCTGCGACATCGGCTAGTCAGGCCTGCTGGAACTGAGCAGGTGCAAGCTTGTAGTAGCTGACAAGGGGCCGGGAGAGGTCCGGATGGTCTGCCCCCGGTTCGAGCAACAGGTCAGGGCTTGACTGTTTCAGTTCCTCTTTGTTGATGAGTTGAGATCATCTCGAACTCCCTCGGAGAGATAGCCGAGTGTGGAGTGCCTCCTCTCGCGGCTGTAGAACGACTCGATGTAGTCGACGACGGCGCTTTGCAGCTCACGCCGGTTCGGCCAGGAGCGGCGGCGGACGAGCTCCTTCTTCAGGGTGGCGAAGAACGACTCGGCGACGGCGTTGTCAAAGCAGTTGCCCCTCGATCCCATCGACACGGCAATCCCGGCGTCGCGAGCCTTCTGGCCGAAGGCAAGGGAGACGTATTGGGACCCTTGGTCGGAGTGATGGATCAGGCCGGCCTCGGGCCACCGGCGGGCGAACGCCATCTGCAGCGCGTCTGTGACCAGCTCGGCCTTCATGTGCTCGGCCATCGCCCAGCCGACGATCCGGCGTGAGAAGGCGTCCTGCACCGCGGCGAGATAGACCCAGCCCCCCAGCTGCGCAGGTAGGTGATGTCGGCCACCCAGAGCACGTTGGGCGCAGCGGGACAGAAATCGCGGCACACCAGGTCATCGGCGACTCTCACACCCGGCACGCGGATTGTGCGCCCGCGCTTACGCGGCACCAGGCCGCTGATCCCGGCCTCCCGCATCAGTCGCTCCACCCGCTTGCGCGAGACCCTGACTCCCTCGCCCATGCGCAGCTCGGCGTGGATGCGCCGGGCGCCGTAGACACCGCGGGCGACTCTGTGGATCTCGCGGATGCGCTCGGTCAGGAAGGCGTCCTCGAGCGCCCGCTGGGAGGGCGGGCGCCGCTCCCAGACGTGGAAAGCGGAGCGGTTTACCCCGAGCATCCTGCTCATCAGCGAGATCGGGTAGTTGGCCTTCTCCGCGGCGATGAACCGGTAGGCATCGGTCACCGCCCCTCGCTCTCCCGGGCGAAGAAGGCCGCGGCTTTTTTGAGGATTTCTCGCTCCTGCAGCAGGATGCGGTTCTCACGGCGCAGGCGCCTGAGCTCCTCTCGCTCGTCGGTGATCAGGCCCTCGCGGCGACCGGCGTCGACGTCGGCCTGCTTGATCCAGTTGTGCAGGGTCTGGTTTGAGACGCCCAGGTCGCGCGCGACCTGGGCGATCGGCTTCTCGCTGGTCCGGACCAACTGGACGGCTTCATGCCGGAACTCCGGTGGGTAGGGCGGCTTGGTGGGTGGCATCGACTCCTCCTTGCCCGAGTCTTTCGACCCAAGCGGTCAGGTGTCGTCGAAACCGGGGGCAGACCAGGGCCTTGTCAGCCAGACAGCACTCGGTTTCTGTTCTCGCTTGTGTTTTGAGCAAACTCATTGTCCTGGCGGCATTGGCTCACGGTGTGCTCACACCCCTGAATCACTCCCGCGGTGATGAAATCCGCGGAAATCCATGGCTGATGACCGCGCTCAGGATGACGAATTCTCGAAGCCTCAGGTATTACGGGCTTGGTGGTGGCGGAAGAAGAAGCCGGCGAAGCGCCGACGCTAACCTTCCCCTCGGCCGGAAACCCTCCCGGCACCAGACCGCACCGAGCACCAATCGGTACACGCGCAAAAGCCGCTAACGCTATTTGCGGGCATATCGAATCGCTAAACCGGGCTAGCTCGCTCGGCTCGGCAAGGCACTTGACAGTCCTCTTCTTAGTGTTTTATCCCTCGCTGAAATGAACCGGCGCCAAGCCGGTAGGAAAAGGGAGAAATGATGGCTCGCAATCCAAGAATCCTTGGACTTGGCTTTCTCGCGGCCCTGGCGCTTTGCGCAATCACCGCCCCGGGAGCCTTGGCCAAAGGAGAATTCACATCGGCCAAATCGCCGGTAGTGGTCACAGCCAGCCAGGCTGAAGAGGGAGAAACCGAGAAATTCTTCACGACAGCTGGAACGTTCGAATGTCCAAACGGTACGTATGAAGGCACAATGGCCAAAAGTCCCGCCACCCAAATCACAGTAACACCGAAATACGGCCACTGCGTGGGACCGTTTGGAGTCCCGACTGAGGTTGACCCCAACGGCTGCGACTACCTATTCACAATCGATCCGACGTCAACCGAAACAAAAGGCTGGGTCGACATCGTGTGCCCGGCGGGTAACGACATCACAATCACAGCGAACAGGACACCCGGAGGGGTCCAGACAATCAAGTGCACCATCCACGTTCCGCCCCAAACACTTGGCGGAATCAGGTACACAACCATCGAAGAGAATGGCGTTAAAAAGATCACAGTCGACGTCGGCATAACCGGCATTACATTCACACATACAACCGGCACCGGCATCGGTGCATGTGCCGGCGGTGGAGCCACCGAGACACACACCGGTGAATACAAAGGAAAGCTGAAAGCTTCCTGCTTCGAAGACATGGGTAGCGCGGTCGAAGAGAAACACAACGGCGTGCCGGTGAGCTGCGACATCGGCGAACAGGAAGAAGAGGAATTCACATCGGCCAAATCGCCGGTAGTGGTCACAGCCAGCCAGGCTGAAGAGGGAGAAACCGAGAAATTCTTCACGACAGCTGGAACGTTCGAATGTCCAAACGGTACGTATGAAGGCACAATGGCCAAAAGTCCCGCCACCCAAATCACAGTAACACCGAAATACGGCCACTGCGTGGGACCGTTTGGAGTCCCGACTGAGGTTGACCCCAACGGCTGCGACTACCTATTCACAATCGATCCGACGTCAACCGAAACAAAAGGCTGGGTCGACATCGTGTGCCCGGCGGGTAACGACATCACAATCACAGCGAACAGGACACCCGGAGGGGTCCAGACAATCAAGTGCACCATCCACGTTCCGCCCCAAACACTTGGCGGAATCAGGTACACAAACATCGAAGAGAATGGCGTTAAAAAGATCACAGTCGACGTCGGCATAACCGGCATTACATTCACACATACAACCGGCACCGGCATCGGTGCATGTGCCGGCGGTGGAGCCACCGAGACACACACCGGTGAATACAAAGGAAAGCTGAAAGCTTCCTGCTTCGAAGACACGGGTAGCGCGGTCGAAGAGAAACACAACGGCGTGCCGGTGAGCTGCGACATCGGCGAACAGGAAGAAGAGGAATTCACATCGGCCAAATCGCCGGTAGTGGTCACAGCCAGCCAGGCTGAAGAGGGAGAAACCGAGAAATTCTTCACGACAGCTGGAACGTTCGAATGTCCAAACGGTACGTATGAAGGCACAATGGCCAAAAGTCCCGCCACCCAAATCACAGTAACACCGAAATACGGCCACTGCGTGGGACCGTTTGGAGTCCCGACTGAGGTTGACCCCAACGGCTGCGACTACCTATTCACAATCGATCCGACGTCAACCGAAACAAAAGGCTGGGTCGACATCGTGTGCCCGGCGGGTAACGACATCACAATCACAGCGAACAGGACACCCGGAGGGGTCCAGACAATCAAGTGCACCATCCACGTTCCGCCCCAAACACTTGGCGGAATCAGGTACACAAACATCGAAGAGAATGGCGTTAAAAAGATCACAGTCGACGTCGGCATAACCGGCATTACATTCACACATACAACCGGCACCGGCATCGGTGCATGTGCCGGCGGTGGAGCCACCGAGACACACACCGGTGAATACAAAGGAAAGCTGAAAGCTTCCTGCTTCGAAGACACGGGTAGCGCGGTCGAAGAGAAACACAACGGCGTGCCGGTGAGCTGCGACATCGGCTAGTCAGGCTGCTGGAGCTGAGCAGCACAAGCTTGTAGTGGCTGACAAGGGCGGGGAGGTCCGGCTCTTGTCAGTCAGACTGCACCAGGTCCCTCGCGCGCTGGCGTTTTACGCAGACTCAGTGTCCCGGCGGCATCGGCTCACGGTGTGCCTCACACCCCTGAATCACGCCGATGGCCAAGAAATCCGCGGGGAATCCACGTCTGCTGACCGCGCTAATGATGAGAGACTCTTGCCGTATTGAAAGAAATACGCTAAAGTTTCCAAAGCCGGATTGGGTCCGGATTGAATAATCGACAGGGAGAGGAACGAATGCTTTCGAAGCTTCATAAACGCCTAGGTACTGCGGGCTTGGTGGTCGCTGTCATAGCGCTGATTGCCGCGGTCTCGGGCGTCGCTGTTGCAGCAGGCGGTCTAACCAAACAGCAGGAAAAGCAGGTCGTGAAAATAGCCAAAAAATACGCGGGCAAAGCTGGGCCCGTTGGACCGGCTGGTGCCAAGGGTGACCAGGGGCCTAAAGGTGACCAGGGGCCTAAAGGTGACCAGGGGCCTAAAGGTGACCAGGGGCCTAAAGGTGATAAAGGAGCAACTGGGGATCAAGGTGAACCGGGGCCACCTGGTGAAGATGGGGTCTGCAGCGTGAGCGAACCCAAATGTATACTGCCACCTGGTGCCACGGAGACTGGTACCTGGATTGTGACTGCACCAGAATCTACTACCGTCGCTGGAGCAGCGCTGCCATTCCCAATTCGTCTCGCAGGCGATATCCCTGCGGGGAACGTCCACCTCAATGAAGTTGGATTTGAAGGCACGGTAGGTTCAGATTGCCCCGGAAAAGCGGCTGCGCCTGCCGCAAAAGCTGGGCATCTGTGTGTATATATTGCTGCTAAAACGGGAGAAACCGAAGCAGAAACGATCTCCAAGGCAGATGGAAGCACCATAGGTGCTTCGACTTCAGGGGCCATATTGAAAATGGCCGCCGGCGCCGGGACGGCGCTTTCGGGCTCCTATGCAGTAACTGCACCCTAGGCGGCGCAAACGTTTTAGATCAAGCGCCTAGAAAGCTTGGGCCACTCCTGAGGTCGGACGGCAAGCCAGCCGCCAGACCCCGGAGCTGGCCTGGGCCACCCCCGGGGTCGGACGGCAAGCCAGCCGCCAGGCCTCGGGGGTTCCCAACTTGAAAGTTTAAGAGGGGCAAGATAACTCGCATAATTTCTGCGCTTCGCCTAGCTGCTGCAGCTTTCTGAGCCTTTGGTTCTCGATCTGGCGGATGCGCTCGCGGGTGATGCCGGATCGATCCCCGGCCCGCCTCTTAAGCCAGGAGGGCAAAAGCCGAAACTCGCCCCCCTTCAGTCGCCCGCGCCGCAGAGGTGAATTACCCCATCACACAAAAGCGCCGCGCTTGGGGATCCGTGCCCGCAAGGGGGGCGAGTCCCCGCCCACCCGGCGCCGGCGGACAAATGGGAATCGACCCAACAACCGTCATCGTCGTGGTGGTGCTCGCGCGGGTGACGCTAGAGCTGATCGCCCTGGTCTCAGAGTTAGTCACTCTGATCTCAGAGCTGATCGCTCTGGCCTCAAAGCTCGCTGAGCGCCGCTAGGGACTCCAGAGAAAGCGCCCCGCAGCGCCTTAGCCGAGGCAAGCCTCAGCCAGGCGCCGCGGGGCGATTCTCAAGGACCCGAAGCGGTGCCCGGCGAGCGCCCCCGCATCACCGGGCGAGCACCACCAACGATTGCCGGATCGATCCCCGGCCCGCCTCTTAAGCCAGGAGGGCAAAAGCCGAAACTCGCCCCCCTTCAGTCGCCCGCGCCGCAGAGGTGAATTACCCCATCACACAAAAGCGCCGCGCTTGGGGATCCGTGCCCGCAAGGGGGGCGAGTCCCCGCCCACCCGGCGCCGGCGGACAAATGGGAATCGACCCAACAACCGTCATCGTCGTGGTGGTGCTCGCGCGGGTGACGCTAGAGCTGATCGCCCTGGTCTCAGAGTTAGTCACTCTGATCTCAGAGCTGATCGCTCTGGCCTCAAAGCTCGCTGAGCGCCGCTAGGGACTCCAGAGAAAGCGCCCCGCAGCGCCTTAGCCGAGGCAAGCCTCAGCCAGGCGCCGCGGGGCGATTCTCAAGGACCCGAAGCGGTGCCCGGCGAGCGCCCCCGCATCACCGGGCGAGCACCACCAACGATTGCCGGATCGATCCCCGGCCCGCCTCTTAAGCCAGGAGGGCAAAAGCCGAAACTCGCCCCCCTTCAGTCGCCCGCGCCGCAGAGGTGAATTACCCCATCACACAAAAGCGCCGCGCTTGGGGATCCGTGCCCGCAAGGGGGGCGAGTCCCCGCCCACCCGGCGCCGGCGGACAAATGGGAATCGACCCAACAACCGTCATCGTCGTGGTGGTGCTCGCGCGGGTGACGCTAGAGCTGATCGCCCTGGTCTCAGAGTTAGTCACTCTGATCTCAGAGCTGATCGCTCTGGCCTCAAAGCTCGCTGAGCGCCGCTAGGGACTCCAGAGAAAGCGCCCCGCAGCGCCTTAGCCGAGGCAAGCCTCAGCCAGGCGCCGCGGGGCGATTCTCAAGGACCCGAAGCGGTGCCCGGCGAGCGCCCCCGCATCACCGGGCGAGCACCACCAACGATTGCCGGATCGATCCCCGGCCCGCCTCTTAAGCCAGGAGGGCAAAAGCCGAAACTCGCCCCCCTTCAGTCGCCCGCGCCGCAGAGGTGAATTACCCCATCACACAAAAGCGCCGCGCTTGGGGATCCGTGCCCGCAAGGGGGGCGAGTCCCCGCCCACCCGGCGCCGGCGGACAAATGGGAATCGACCCAACAACCGTCATCGTCGTGGTGGTGCTCGCGCGGGTGACGCTAGAGCTGATCGCCCTGGTCTCAGAGTTAGTCACTCTGATCTCAGAGCTGATCGCTCTGGCCTCAAAGCTCGCTGAGCGCCGCTAGGGACTCCAGAGAAAGCGCCCCGCAGCGCCTTAGCCGAGGCAAGCCTCAGCCAGGCGCCGCGGGGCGATTCTCAAGGACCCGAAGCGGTGCCCGGCGAGCGCCCCCGCATCACCGGGCGAGCACCACCAACGATTGCCGGATCGATCCCCGGCCCGCCTCTTAAGCCAGGAGGGCAAAAGCCGAAACTCGCCCCCCTTCAGTCGCCCGCGCCGCAGAGGTGAATTACCCCATCACACAAAAGCGCCGCGCTTGGGGATCCGTGCCCGCAAGGGGGGCGAGTCCCCGCCCACCCGGCGCCGGCGGACAAATGGGAATCGACCCAACAACCGTCATCGTCGTGGTGGTGCTCGCGCGGGTGACGCTAGAGCTGATCGCCCTGGTCTCAGAGTTAGTCACTCTGATCTCAGAGCTGATCGCTCTGGCCTCAAAGCTCGCTGAGCGCCGCTAGGGACTCCAGAGAAAGCGCCCCGCAGCGCCTTAGCCGAGGCAAGCCTCAGCCAGGCGCCGCGGGGCGATTCTCAAGGACCCGAAGCGGTGCCCGGCGAGCGCCCCCGCATCACCGGGCGAGCACCACCAACGATTGCCGGATCGATCCCCGGCCCGCCTCTTAAGCCAGGAGGGCAAAAGCCGAAACTCGCCCCCCTTCAGTCGCCCGCGCCGCAGAGGTGAATTACCCCATCACACAAAAGCGCCGCGCTTGGGGATCCGTGCCCGCAAGGGGGGCGAGTCCCCGCCCACCCGGCGCCGGCGGACAAATGGGAATCGACCCAACAACCGTCATCGTCGTGGTGGTGCTCGCGCGGGTGACGCTAGAGCTGATCGCCCTGGTCTCAGAGTTAGTCACTCTGATCTCAGAGCTGATCGCTCTGGCCTCAAAGCTCGCTGAGCGCCGCTAGGGACTCCAGAGAAAGCGCCCCGCAGCGCCTTAGCCGAGGCAAGCCTCAGCCAGGCGCCGCGGGGCGATTCTCAAGGACCCGAAGCGGTGCCCGGCGAGCGCCCCCGCATCACCGGGCGAGCACCACCAACGATTGCCGGATCGATCCCCGGCCCGCCTCTTAAGCCAGGAGGGCAAAAGCCGAAACTCGCCCCCCTTCAGTCGCCCGCGCCGCAGAGGTGAATTACCCCATCACACAAAAGCGCCGCGCTTGGGGATCCGTGCCCGCAAGGGGGGCGAGTCCCCGCCCACCCGGCGCCGGCGGACAAATGGGAATCGACCCAACAACCGTCATCGTCGTGGTGGTGCTCGCGCGGGTGACGCTAGAGCTGATCGCCCTGGTCTCAGAGTTAGTCACTCTGATCTCAGAGCTGATCGCTCTGGCCTCAAAGCTCGCTGAGCGCCGCTAGGGACTCCAGAGAAAGCGCCCCGCAGCGCCTTAGCCGAGGCAAGCCTCAGCCAGGCGCCGCGGGGCGATTCTCAAGGACCCGAAGCGGTGCCCGGCGAGCGCCCCCGCATCACCGGGCGAGCACCACCAACGATTGCCGGATCGATCCCCGGCCCGCCTCTTAAGCCAGGAGGGCAAAAGCCGAAACTCGCCCCCCTTCAGTCGCCCGCGCCGCAGAGGTGAATTACCCCATCACACAAAAGCGCCGCGCTTGGGGATCCGTGCCCGCAAGGGGGGCGAGTCCCCGCCCACCCGGCGCCGGCGGACAAATGGGAATCGACCCAACAACCGTCATCTCAGGTGACTTCGCGCAGTTTCTGCGCTTCGCCCAGCTGCTGCAGCTTTTTGAGGCTCTGGTTCTCGATCTGGCGGATGCGCTCGCGGGTGACGTTGAAGGTGCGGCCGACCTCGTCGAGCGTGCGGGGGTGCTCGCCGCCAAGCCCGTAGCGAAGTTCGAGCACGCGGCGCTCGCGGTAGGAGAGGTTCTCCAGCGCCTCCTTCAGCGCCTCTTTGGTCAGAAGGTCGGCGGCGCGGTCGAAGGGCGACTCGGCCTTCTCGTCGGCGATGAACTGGCCGAACTCCGACTCCTCCTCGTCGCCGACGGGCTTCTCCAGCGAGACAGGGGCCTGGGCTGAGCGCTTGATCGAGTCGACCTCCTCGGGGTCGATCCCCGTTACCTCGGCGATCTCCTCCGGGGTGGGCTCGCGGCCCAGCTCGGTGACCAGCTTGCGCTCGGCGCGGCCGATCTTGTTCAGCTTCTCGACCACATGAACCGGGATGCGGATCGTGCGTGCCTTGTCGGCCAGGGCGCGGGCGATTGCCTGGCGGATCCACCAGGTTGCGTAGGTGGAGAACTTGAAGCCCTTGCGGTAGTCGAACTTCTCCGCGGCGCGGACCAGGCCAAGCGTTCCCTCCTGGATCAGGTCGAGGAAGGGGAGGCCCTGGTTGCGGTAGTTCTTGGCGATCGAGACGACGAGGCGAAGGTTCGACTCGACCATTTTCTGCTTCGCGTTGAGGTCGCCGCGCTCGATCCGTTTGGCGAGTTCGACCTCCTCCTGGGCGGTGAGCAGGCGGACTTTGCCGATGTCCTTGAGGAACAGCTGCAGGCTGTCCGTGGTCATGTCCGGTTTCAGGTCGATCGCGGCTTTGGCGCGGCGGCGGCCTTTGCGGCCGGTGTCGGCGGGCATGGCGTCGGCGGCCGCTTTCTGGGCCGGGTCCATGTCCTCGACGAGCTCGATGCCCTGCTTCTCGATGTGCCCGTAGAGATCCTCGACGTCGGACTCGTCGAGATCGACCTCGGACACCGCAGAGGCGATATCGCCAAAGGTGAGCACGCCAAGCTGCTGACCCCTATGGATCAGCCCTTTTACCTCCTCGAGCTCCTGAAGCTCTGCAACCAGCATCTATTCTGCACCCGTCTTTCTGCGTTAAAAAGCGGACCAGAGATGCGGTCCGCGAAGTAGGAAGGGCCTGAAAGGCCTCAAACGTCTGTTCGCATCTTAGGCGCTTCAGTTTCTGAAGTCAAGGCTCTCCGTGCCCAGTCCCATACGAAATCCACGCCCCTGGCTGCGCGCCTTTTGGCAGCGCGCCTACCGCGAGAACGTCACCGGCCTCTCGGCGATGGTCGCCTACAACCTGATGCTCGCGATCTTCCCCTTCGCCCTGCTCGTCCTCTTCGTCTTCGGCCAGGTGCTGAAGATCCAGGGGGTGGAGGCGGGGGTGCTGGACGACCTGCAGCGGCTCTTTCCCAATGCCGAGCAGCAGACGCTGACCGACGTGCTGGGAAGGATCGAGGGCAACTCGACCACGATCGGGATCGCCGCCTTCCTCGGCTCGCTCTGGATCGGCGCCTCCTTCTGGGGGGCGATGGACACCGCGTTTGGGCGCATCTACCACGTCGAGAGCCGCAGCTGGGTCGAGCAGAAGCGCTTCTCCTTCGCGATGCTGGGGGTCGTGCTGCTCTTGATCGCGGCGAGCATCCTGCTGCCGGCGATCGAGGCGACGCTGGTCTCGAGCACCGACCGCCTGCCTCTCGGTCTCTCCGACATAAAGGCCATCGACACGGCGCTGTTGCTGGGCCTCGCGGTGGCGATCGTCTTCGCGATCTGCTGCGTGATCTACTGGGCCGTCCCGAAAGGGCACATGCCCTGGCGGGACGTCTGGCCGGGAGCTGCCTTCGTCACGGTCGCCGCCGGCGTTGCCAATTGGGCCTTCCCGTTCTATCTCTCCAACGTCTCCAGCCTCTCCCGTTTTGGCTCGACCGTCGGGTTCGTCCTGATCGCCCTGCTCTGGTTCTATCTGCTCAGCTTGGCGTTGCTGGCGGGGGCAGTGATCAACTCGCTGCGCCACGAGCTGCACGACACCGGCGAACTTCCCTATGCATAGAAGCTTCCAGCAAAAAGAAAGGGCCGGGACGAGCCCGGCCCTTTCTTTCGAATCAGAAAACGTTCGTCTAGTAGACGAGATGCGATTCGGTGAACTGAATTTTGGATTCCTGTCGGGTCTCATTCGTGCCCGCAGGGGACGGGAGACCAGACTGGGAGTTCACCAAGCCGTTAATGCTGATTGGGATGAACCCGAACAGAGTCAGCACGCAGCCACTTGCACCAGGTGCAGCGAATGCGTTATCGACGAGTTCGAGATCGGTAATGGTAAAGATTTCAGTTTTCTGATCGAAGTTCAGTCCACCGAATTTTCCGGTGATTGGTTTGTTCGGCGGCGGAGGACTGGTAGTTCCCCCGGTCAGGTTGAGGGTAATCGGGTTTGCGGTCGATCCTACGTAGCAATTTTTGCCGAGGACTCCCGACGGGGTGGTCAGGTGAACTTTGATCGGCAGCACTACCGGTTCGGCGAACGGTTGTGGTTCACCGGCGAGTTCGGTTTCGGCGTACAAGCTCAATGCACTGACGCCGAAGAATTCAAGTAGCCAGGTCAGGCCGGTCAGGCCGGTGACTCCCCCCGGAACGGTCTGTTTGACCGGTGGCAGACCGCCTTTTGAATTAAAGACAAATTTACCGAGGTTCGTGATACCGCCGCTCAGCACCATTGGATTAGTAATCGGCGTGTCTTTATTGCCCATCTGGAGATGACCGCCCGTGACATCGGTGCGGACACACTCGAATACTGCTGGATTCTCTTCCGGGCTTGGGCAGCCGGCGAACTGCGTGTAGCCGGCGTTTGGTTCTTTCGCCGAGGCACCGGGCGCGAATAGCGCCAGAGCAAGTAGCGCTGCTCCTGCGGCCGTAATCAGGCGCGCAAGCGTTTTGGGCTGGGTCATAGGGTCTCTATCCTCCCATTGAGATAAACATTATAGTTCCTGATCTTACGAAAAGATCAATTCGATCTATGATCTCCGATTGGCTTCGCCACGTCAAGGCCGAGCTGTGAAGTAGCCGCGAAAAGTGCTTCGTTCAGGCCGTCAACGAATGCGCCGGCGAGCTGGCAATCGCCACTGAGCTCCACGCGCTCGAGATCCCGGTCGACAAGGGCGTCGATCCACGCAGTTGGGGAGCTGAGTGCCGACGCATCGAGCTTGCCCTGCGTCTGCGTTGCACAGGAGAGGATGCGACCGTCCTCCACCTCTACGGTCACGCCGACCAAGCGTCGTTTTTCGCCGTTGCGTATCTCTGCAGCGAGGCGACAGAGGCCATTGGCGGCGTCCGGGGGCCGCACCAGCGGTACGGCAAGCAGGAACGCCGCCTCAACGTCGATCCCGCCAATCGGTGCGGTGGTCTTTGGCAAGTGACGGCGCTCCCAGCGGATTGCCGCCAGGATTGGAGCGACACCCAGTCGAAGCCAGGTGGTTGCTGCGTAGGGAGTGCTCTGGCCATTCCCCGGCGTCGCCTCGATGAGGCCCGCGAGTCGCAAGGCCCTCAGGCGCCGCTCCAGGGAGGGATAGCTAAGTGCTCCGATTAGCCGGTCGAGCTCCGTGAGCGACAGCGGACGCCCGGCGAGGGCACGCAGGATGGTCGTTGACCAGCCTTCGACGAGTGCTTTGATAACGGCCTTCGCTGCACCGCCGTTTGCCAGCAGGGACTGATCCGGTCCTCGCTCGAGCCAGGTCTCGATGGTTTCCACCACGAAGTGGAGCTTGCGGCCGGCCGACGTAAGTTCATAGTCGAGTACGCCAGGGAAGCGGTTGCGACGGTGCCTCTCGATCGCGCCGATCTCCTCCAGCCGTCGAAGCTGGGCTCGCAGGGTGGTCTGGGCTGGAAAGCCGCCGACGCGCCGCAGCTCGACCTGCTGCTTCGGTCCCTCGGCGAGGGCACCGAGGATGAGCCGGTTCAGCGGCGCAGCAAGCAGCGCCAGCGTCTGCGCTCCGGAGCGCACCCCGTTTCCGCTCCCGTTGACCGAACTGGTTGTCAAGCAGAGGCATTATGGCATTAATCAGTTTTATTTGGGAATTGGGAGCCGAAGAGTTTCTCGTGCAGCGCGTGCAGCACCGCGCCCGCGAGATGCCCATCGCCGCCGGAGCGGACCTGGCGGGTATCGCTCTCGATCACGGTGTTGAGCCAGGCGGCCGCGGATGCTGCGGCCCAGGCGTCGACGTCCCCGTCGAGGCGGACTTCGCAGGAGGTGAGGCGGCCCTTCTCGACCCGCACGGTGACACCGGTCGGGCTGCCGGCTACGCCGTCCTCCAGCCCCACCGCGAGCGAGCAGGTTCCGGACAGCTCCCCCGGCAGCTCGAGCAGGGGCAGGGTGAGCAGGAAGGCGGTCTGGACGTCCAGCGCTGCGATCGGCGCCGTGTCCTCCAGCGGATGGCGCAGCTCCTGGCGCGCCGCGGTGGCCAATGGAGCGATCGCCGTGCGCAGCCACTCGGTCGCCGCGTAGCGCTCCTCGTCGGCTTCGCCGTCGAGGACAATCAGGAGGCCGGCGTCCATCATCTCCTCGATCCGTTCATCGACCGTGTCGTGGTCGAGGACCCCGATCGCCTCTGCGGCCTGGGAGATCGTCAGGGGCCTTGCGGCGAGCGTGTGGATCACGGTCGACGCCCAGCCGTTGAGGAGGGCCGACAGCGCTGGGGCGGCCTCCGGGCCGAGCCTCAGGGGCGCGTCGGGACAATCGCCCAGCCAGCGTTCGAGGACAGAGCTGACGAAGAGCAGGTCCTGTCCGGCCTGCGACGGCCGCAGCAGGGTGTTCTCGTCGATTGCGCTGGGGTCCACGTCAGGGTCGACCGGCTCCACCAGGTAGGGGTCGGCGATGATCTCGAGTGCCACCGGATCGTCCGGGTCGGGGACGTCGGCCTCGTCGATGATGTCGGCGCCGGTGGCGGCCTCGGCCAGCATCGCCAGCAGGATGTTGCGTTTCATCGGGATGGCGAGGTAGAGGAGGGTCAGTGCGCCTGCCCGCGCTCGGAAGGCGCCCTCGCCGACCCCGCTTTCGGGTGCACCCGTCAACGAGCTAGGCGACCGGGATGCCGAACAGGGCTTTGTGCAGCGCATCGAGCACGGCGTGGGTCAGCCAGCGGTCGCCGCCCGTTCGCACCAGCTTCGTCTCGGGCTCGATCACCGTGTCAAGCCAGTCGCCGATTGAAGCAGCGGCCCAGGCATCGGACTCCCCGCCGAGGCCGGCGCGGGCGGAGACGACACGCCCTTGCTCGATTCGCGCCGTGACGCCGGTCAGGCATCCGCTCTCGTCGTCCTCCAGGTTGATGCCCAGCCGGCAGGTGCCGGAGAGCTCCCTGGGCAGCTGGACCAGGGGCAGGCTGCAACGGAAGCCCGCCTCCACGTCGAGGGCATCGATCGGCGCCATGCCTTCCTTCGGCTCCCGGCGCTCGAGGCGCGCCGATGCGATCAGCGGAGCGATGCCGGCCCGCAGCCAGTCGGTGATCGCGTAGACGGGCTCGCCATTGCCGGCGGCGCGTCGTTTGACCTGCCCGGTCTCCAGCATTGCGGTGAGCTGGCGTTTCAGCGGTCGCCGGCCCAGCCCTTCGACCTGGCTGTGCAGCGCTTCGAACGTGAGTGGCTCACGGGCGAGCGCGTGCATCGCGGCCTTGGCCCACCCTTCCGCCAGAGCGGCGACGGCCCGCTCTGCCTCCTGGCTCTCGAAGGGCAACGGGCCATGTGGGGCGCTTTGCAGCCAGCGCTCGATCACGAAGCCGACGAAGAGCGCCTCCCGGCCGCTGGTGGTGACCCGGTACTCGCAACCGGGACCGGCGTCGAGCGGATGCTCGATCATCTCTCGCAGGATCCGGCGTTTGACCGGGTTGGCCGCCATCAAGAGCAGCTGCGTGCCGGCGCGCATGGTCCCTTTGCTCACGCTGAAATGACCTCCCGTCAGTTCATGGCAATTGTGGCACTTCGCGATCGTTTTTGGAAACTGACTGAGTCTTGAGGCGGATCTGGATGGGATCGCCCGGGCGAGAACGTGCGGGGACTCAAGCTGTCGTCCCTCGCTGTCGAGCTAATAAGCGAACGTATGAGGGAGCAGCTCAACAGCAACCCACTCGTACAGCTCGCCGTGGTCGGCGTGCTGCTCGTCGGCGTCGCCCTCTTCTTCATGTCCTCGAGCGGCGGCGGCGAAGAAGAATCGGCGGGGACGACCGAAGCGACCGTGAGCGTCGCGGGTACGGACGCCGGCGGCACCGCGACTGGCGCCACCCCCGGCGAAGCCGTCGAAGGCGCAGTCGAAGCGGCGACCGAAGCGGCTGCCGGCGACTCGCTCTCCTCGGCGGTGTCGGCGGTCAATCAGACGGCGGCGGTTGCGCCACCGCTGCCGCAGCCTGTTCTCGACGCCTGGGAGGCCAACCAGACCCTCGTCCTGCTCTTCGTTCGCGACGGCGGCATTGACGATCGCCTCGTCAAGAGCGCCACCACCGGTCTGGACAGCTTCTCCGACGCCAAGGTCTTCGTCGTCCCTGCCGCCAAGATCTCCAAGTACGCAGCGATCAGCGAGGGCGTTGGCGTGGATCGCGTGCCCGCCTTGGTCGTAGTCCGGCCCAAGCACCTGAAGAAGACGGTGCCGACCGCCTCGGTCAGCTATGGGTTCCAGAGCCCGCAGAGCGTCGCCCAGGCCGTGATCGACGCCGGCTACAAGGGCAAGACGCTCGACTACCACCCGTGAGGTAATGAGCATGGACTCGCGGGACTTCCCGAGCCACCTGCGGCCGGTCCCCGACTCCGGCGACTCGACTGCGCCCGCCCTCGACCCGGCGGCGGGGGGCACGCTCGGCCTCACGCCGCCGCAGGTGCGCGGTCGCTCCAGCGGCTTCGTCACCGACGTCCTCGTCGATCTCGGCTACGTCCCTGACGACGTCGCCCGGACGGCGATCGAGGTGGCGCGCACCGCCGGTCGTCCACCCGAGCGGCTGCTGATCGAGCAGGGTGCGATCACTGCCGACCAGCTCTCCCGCGCCGTCGCCGAGCGTTACGGCCTCGATCACGTCGACCTCTCCAACTACCAGGTGGACATGGCGGCGGCCAACCTGATCTCTGTCAACACGGCGCGCCGCTACCGGGCGCTGCCGGTCGGATTCGTCGACAAAGAGACGCTGCTTGTGGCGATGGCCGACCCGACCAACGTCCTCGCCGTCGACGACATCCAGATCGCCACGGCGCTCGATTGCCGTGTCGCGGTCGCCGCCGAGGAAGACATCGAGGCGCTGATCGGCCGCCTCAACACGCTGCAGAGCGCCGTCAGCGAGGCGGTCACCGAAGGCGAGGCGGAGGCCGAGGACGAACTGGCCGAAGTCGCCGACATGGAAGTCAGCGCCGAGGACGCGCCGGTGATCAAGCTCGTCTACAGCATCCTCGGCCAGGCGGTGGGGGAGGGTGCCTCCGACGTCCACTTCGAGCCGGGCGAGGACGAGATGCGGGTCCGCTTCCGGGTCGACGGCGTGCTGCGCGAGGCGGCGCATGTGCCCAAGCGGATGGTCAACGCGGTCGTCTCCCGGGTGAAGATCATGAGCGACCTCAACATCGCCGAGAAGCGGGTGCCCCAGGACGGCCGGGTCAGCGTCACGGTCGAGGAGCGCCGGGTCGACCTGCGTATCACCACGCTGCCGACCCAGCGCGGCGAGGGGGCGACGATCCGCATCCTCGACAAGGAGAACGCGCAGCGCTCGCTCGACGAGCTCGGCATGGACGGCGAGGGGCGGGCACGCTTCGAGCACGCCTTCCACCAGTCCTACGGCGCCGTCCTGGTCACCGGCCCGACCGGCTCCGGCAAGTCGACGACCCTCTACGCGGCGCTGCAGGAGATCAACGAAGTCGAGCGCAACATCATCACGATCGAGGACCCGGTCGAGTACAGGTTGGCCGGGGTCAACCAGATCAACGTCAACCGCAAGGCGGGGCTCGACTTCGCCACCGGCCTGCGCTCGATCCTGCGCGCCGACCCCGACATCGTGATGGTGGGCGAGATCCGCGATGGAGAGACCGCGCGGATCGCGATCGAGGCGGCGCTGACCGGCCACATGATGCTGACCACGCTGCACACCAACGACGCCCCGGGCGCGATCACCCGCCTGACCAAGATGGGGATCGAGGCCTTCCTGATCGCCTCCTCCGTCGATTGCGTCGTCGCCCAGCGGTTGGCACGCAAGCTCTGCAGTCACTGTAAGCGGCGCACCATCGTGCCCCCGCAGGCTTTGGCCGAAGCCGAGATCAGGGTTGGGGGAGAGGTCGAGGGCTACGAGCCGGTCGGCTGTTCGCGCTGTAACCAGAGCGGCTACCGCGGCCGGGTCGGGATCTACTCGGTGATGGCGTTGAGCGAGCAGCTGAAGGAGAAGGTGGTCGCCCAGGCGCCGGAGGCCGAAATCGCCGCACTGGCCCGCGAAGAGGGCATGCTCACCTTGCGCGAGGACGGCCTGACCAAGGTCCGCGCCGGCCTCACCAGCCTCGAGGAGGTAGTCCGTGTCAGCGCTTGACCCCGCCTCCCCCGCCAGGATGGACGTTTCAGGCCCCTATAGGGGCCACAAGGTTCCATTTTGCGCCGGGAGGCGCCGCCCGCGCTTCAGGAAGTCGGCTCGGCGGCCGATCTAAGGCGACATGGCCTTCGATTTCGCAGAGGTTCTCCGCCGCATGGTCGAGAGCCGCGCCTCCGACGTGCACCTCACGCCTGGCGCGCCCCCGTCGATGCGCGACAAGGGCAAGATCGTGCCGATGGAGGGCTTCCCGGTGCTCTCGGGTCAGGAGACTCGCGAGGTCGTCTACAGCATCCTCAACGACGACCAGCGCAAACGCTTCGAGACCGGCAAGCAGCTCGACTTCGCCTACGCGATCCCCAACGTCGCCCGCTTCCGCGTCAACTGCTTCTTCCAGCGCGGCTCGGTCAGCGCCGCCTTCCGCCTCGTGCCGCAGGACATCCCCAGTCTCGACTCGCTCAAGGTGCCGCAGATCCTGCGCGAGCTGTGCGCCAAACCGCGTGGCTTCGTCCTCGTCACCGGCCCCACCGGCTCGGGCAAGAGCACGACGCTGGCGGCGATGATCGACGTGATCAACTCCGAGAACCAGGACCACATCCTGACGATCGAGGACCCGATCGAGTTCCTGCACCAGCACAAACGCTCGATCGTCAACCAGCGCGAGGTCGGGAGCGACGCGCCCGACTTCGCCCTCGGCCTACGGGCCGCCCTGCGCGAGGACCCGGATGTGATTCTGGTCGGGGAGATGCGCGACCTGGAGACGATCTCCACCGCGCTGACCGCCGCCGAGACCGGCCACCTCGTCTTCGCCACCCTGCACACCCAGTCGACCGCGCAGACGGTCGACCGGATCATCGACGTCTTCCCGCCCCAGCAGCAGGGACAGGTGCGGACCCAGCTCTCGATCGCCCTGCAGGGGATCGTCACCCAGCAGCTGCTGCCGACCACTGACGGGATGGGCCGGGTGGTCGCCACCGAGGTGTTGGTCCCGACGCCGGCGATCCGCAACCTGATCCGCGAGGGCAAGACGCACCAGATCTACGCCGCCGTGCAGACTTCCGGCGCGGTCGGCATGCAGACGATGGACGCCGACCTGGCGCGGCTGGTGCGGGAAGGGACTATCACCCGCGCCTTGGCCGAACAGCGCGCCTCGGTGCCGGAGGAGCTCAAACGGCTGCTTGGAGCCGCGCCGGTCGTGCCCGCCGCGATGCAGGGCGACGGATTTCAACAGGCCGTACCCTCCTCGCCGCCTCCCGTCTCCGCACCGCCCCCCGTCCAAACCCCGGGGGCATAGGCAATGGCCAGCGCAAGCACCTTCGCCTTCCGGGCGATGGACGTCGCCGGGGCCGCCACCGCCGGCGAGCTCGAGGCCGATTCCAAGGCGCAGGTAACCGAGCAGCTGCGCCAGCGCGGCCTGATCGTCCTCGACGTCAGCGAGAAGAAAGCCCCGTTTGCGATCGAGGACGTCTTCAAGCGCTGGCAGTCGGTCGACGTGCGCGAGCTCGCGGTCTTCTCGCGTCAGTTCGCGACCCTCGTCTCTGCGGGGATGCCGATGCTGCGCACCCTGCACACGCTCGAGGAACAGACCGAGGACGACAAGATCAAGGAGGCCGTGGCCGGAGTGCGGGCCGACGTCGAGGCGGGCAGCACCTTGGAGCAGGCGATGGAGCGTCATCCGGGCGTCTTCGACCGCCTCTATCGGGCAATGGTCCGCTCGGGCGAGGAGTCGGGCCGGCTCGAGGACTCGCTGGATCGGATCGCGTACCAGGTGGAGAAAGCCGACGCGCTGAGGCGGCAGGTGAAATCAGCGATGATGTACCCGCTGCTGGTCTTCGGCTTCGCCGTGGTCGCGCTGGTTGCGATCGTCGCCTTCGTCATCCCTGTCTTCGCCGGGATCTTCGAAGAACTCGCCGAAGAGAATCCGGCGGCGGGCGGCGAGCTGCCCTTGCCGACCCGGCTCTGCGTCTCGGCCTCCGACGCGATTACCGGCTACTGGTTCATCCTGATCCCTGCTCTGGTCGGTCTCACCGTCGGCTTTATCCAGTGGAAGAAGACCGACCGCGGCAAGGAGATGTGGGACCGCTTCAAACTGCGCATCCCCTTCCAGATCGGCGACGTGATCCAGAAGATCGCCCTGGCTCGTTGGTCGCGGACCTTTTCCGGCTCGGTCTCTGCCGGCGTGCCGATGCTGCAGTCGATCAAGCTGACCGGGGAAACGGCCGGCAATGCCGTCATTGAGCAGTCGATGGAAGACCTCTACGCGGCGGCCAAGCGGGGCGGCTCACTTGCCGGGCCGATAGAGCGCAACCCGATCTTCCCCCCAATGGTCGGTCACATGGTCGCGGTCGGCGAGGAAACCGGTCAGCTGGAAAATATGCTGGGCAAGATCGCCGACTTCTACGAGACCGAGGTCGACGCCAAGATCAAAGCGCTCACCTCGCTGATCGAGCCGCTGATGATCGTCTTCGTCGGTGGCATGGTCGGCTTCATCGTGATCGCGATGTACCTGCCGATCTTCAGCCTCTACGACAAGATCGGCTGAGGTCAGTCCCTAACCTTGCAAAGCTCGGACAAAGCTTAAACTTTAAGCCGCTATACTTTAAGCATGTGCACGAGGCTTGAAGATTAGGAGAGCAATCCGATGTCTGACGGGGATGAGCGAGGGCATTATGAGGAGCGTGTCTGGAGCCCCCGCTTCGCGCATTCGGGTCGCCACAACCGCACGGCGACCTATAGGGCATTCGTCCCCGCTCCGATCGCAGACTTCGATCCACAGCTGAGCGCCGCGACGTCGGCGCTGTCGGAGCGCGCGGGAGCAGCGACGCGCGATCTGAATTCTTCGACGGTGGGGCTTCGCTCGCTCGAGGGCTTGGCGCGGCAGTTGCTTCGCTCGGAGGCGCTTGCGTCGTCGGCAATCGAGGAACTGCAGCTCTCGCATCGCAAGCTGGCTCAAGCCGAGATGGGAGGCGAGACCGGCGAATACAAGGCGAAGGAGGTCCTGGGAAACGTGCGGGCGATGGAAGAGGGGGTGCGAATAGGCAGCCAGGTGGCTCGTCTCACTGTGGACGACATCTGCGCCATCCATAGGGCGCTTGCCATCGTCCCACCGCTGGACCGGATTGCCGGTCAGCTGCGCAAGGAACAGGGATGGATTGGCGGACACTCGCCGCCGGTGGCGGCGTTCGTTCCCTCCCCACATGAGTACGTGCCCAGCTTGGTCGACGATCTCTGCGAGTTCATGAACCGGGACAACATCTCTCCGGTTGCTCAGGCGGCAATTGCGCATGCTCAGTTCGAGACGATCCACCCCTTTGGCGACGGCAACGGGCGTGTGGGTCGATGCCTAATCCATGTCCTCTTCAGGCGCAGAGAGCTTGCACCGCATTACGTCCCCCCGGTATCGCTCGTGCTTGGCGCGCGGAAGGACTCTTACATTGCTGGGCTGGAAAGCTTTCGGACGGGTTCGATTGACGAATGGGTAGAGCAGTTCGCCATTGCCGTCGAGGTATCCGCAGCACACGCGAAAGCATTCTCGACAGAGGTGGCCGGCCTTCAGGATGAGTGGGTCGTTCGGGCTGGGCCGTTGCGTGCCGACGCTGCCGCACGGGCGATAATCGAGTGCCTGCCTTCCCACCCGATCGTTACTGCGGCGACGATCGAGCAGCTTGCGAAGCGCTCTCGGGTCGCTGCGATCAACGGCCTAGAGAGACTCGCTGAAGCTGGCATTCTGACCCGCCATCGCAACCAGCGCAAGGGGGACAGCTGGGAAGCCAAGGAGCTGTTCGCGCTGTTGAGGAAATTCGAGGACACACTGAGTGGCCCCGCGCGGTATGAGTCGCCGACCCAGGGCTCCTGATGCCGGGTCTACGGCATATCCCGTAGGTCGTCGGTCCACGGATCGCCCCGACTCTGAGTTTTGGCGCGATGCAGCCCAAATTTCGGGGATTTAGAGATCTGGGCGGTGGTCGATTAGGGGTCTGTGATGAATCTGCCAGTGCTTCGGTGCCAAAGGCAAACTCGCTGTGAGGCGGGGGCGCAAAGCTTGCGGGGCTCTCTTGCGGGAGCCGGCCGGGCTACCACCGGGGTCGACAGACACCACGTGGCTTCACGCGACGGGGCTCTGGCGCAAACGATTAGGACCATAGGAGGTCACTAATGTTTCTCCAGAATCTCCGGGCCAAGATGAGCGCCCGGCTCAAGGGCGAAGGCGAGGCCGGCTTCACGCTGATCGAGCTTCTCGTCGTCATGTTGATTCTCGGCATCCTCGCCGCGATCGCGATCCCCGCGTTCTTCAACCAGCGGGACAAGGGTACGGACGCTCAGGCCAAGGCCGCTGTGCGGACCGCTCAGACCGCGATTGAGACCTACGCGACCGACGCCGGCGGCACCTACGTCGGTGCCGACGCGGAAGCACTCGAAGATATCGAGCCGACGCTGGAAGACGCGAATCTCTTGGCTCCGGCAAAACTGGGCGAAAGCGCCTACGAAGTTATCGTCGAATCGGACACCGGGACCAACTTCTCCATTGAACGCAATGGTGGAAACGTGGTGTTCGATTGCGAGAGTCCCGGAACCGGTGGCTGTCCGCCGGGCGCAGGCGACTGGAGTCAATAGTCGCCAGCTTGCATAGCAGGAGCCGACTGCAGCAGCAGTTGGCGAAAAAGGCGGGCCTTCGGGCCCGCCTTTTTCTTACTCATTTCTGGCTTGGACGTATGGTCGATATGTCCAGAGATTCCGGCCTCGGGCACGGGATCGCGGGTACTCGGCTCAAGCTGTCGCCATCTTTGTTCGATCAAGAAGGACGCATGGCCCTGCCCTATCGACTTCTCACCGCCGTAGGCCCTGCTCTGCGGGACCGTGCGGCCGGCCTCCGGCGCCGTCTCGCCTCCGAGCGGGGCTTCGCCGTGCCGACCGTGCTTTTGATGACGGTCGCTGCGATGGGCATCGCCAGCGTCGGCGTCATGACCTCTGTCCAGGGCCAGACCGGCACGGTCCGCGACCAGGGCAGCAAGACCGCTGTCGCCGTCGCCGAGTCGGGAGTCGACCAGGCGCTGCTCCATTACAACCGCGGCGTCGCCCCCTGCACGCCGACCACCGCGGGGGATTGGTGCGGGCCGGTGACCGGGATGTCGGTCAACGGCGGCGCCGTCTCTTACTGGACCCGGTTGGGGAGTGGCGAAGAGTGCGAGGTGGGCAACGAAGTCGAATGCGTCGAGATCGTCTCGCTGGGCACCGTCGACGGGGTGACGCGCCGGGTCAACGTGATGGCCTCCACCGTCCCGACCGAGGAGTCGACCGGTGGCGGTCCGTTTGCCAGCGCCGGTGTCCTCTCGCTGGAAACGATGACCCTCGATTCGAACTCGGCGATTCACACGGGGACCGCCACCAACGGCAACCTCGAACTCAAATCGAACGCGCGGCAGTGCGGGCAGGCCAGCGTGGGCATCGGCAAAAAACTGACGACGAGCTCCAATGCGGGCTACTACTCCGACGCGCTGTGCAAAACCAAATACAGCACCGTCCTGCAGCAGGAACTGACGCTGCCCGCGGTGAACCAGGGCGACGCGGCGACGAACAACGACAACGGCCGCTTCTTCAGCAAAGACGTGACCAGCGGCAACAAGGCGGACGCCTGCTGGAGCGGGAAAAATGCCAACGGCCAGACGACTTCCGCCTGCAACACTCGTGAGCTGCGCGTCGACAACAACAGCGCGGTGACGCTTACCGGCTCTGTCTACAGCTTCTGCAAGCTGACCCTGCGCAGCAACAGCGCCCTCTACGTCGCCGCGGGCTCCAACGTGACGATCTACTTCGACTCGCCCGAGGCCTGCGGGCAGTCCTCGGGCGTGACCCAGCTCGACCTGCAGTCGAACTCGCGGATCACCTCGGCCACCGGCAGCCCGATCAGCGTGGCGATGCTGTTCGTCGGCTCGGAAACGCGCACGACCAACATCCAGCTGAACAGCAACACGTCGGTCAACGGCCCCTGTGAGCAGAACTTCGTCATCTACGCACCGCGCTCCGCTGTCGACCTCGACAGCAACTCGCGCTTCTGCGGAGCGATCGCCGGCAAAACCATTCACCTCGACTCGAACTCGGAAATCTGGACGGCGAGCGGCTCCGACGACTTCACCTTGCCGGGGGTCGAAATCCCAGAGACCGCCGCCCATTACACGCCCTACCGCTTCGTCGAATGCTCGGCGATGGTGGCGAGCGTGCCAGACGAAGGGTGCTGAGGCCGATGTCGAGGCTGGGCAAAGCCGTCACGGCGCTCCGCCGTGAGCAGCGCGGCTTCACCCTGATCGAGCTCCTGATCGCCGCCAGCGTCGGCCTGGTCGTGGTCGGCGGCGCTCTGACGATGTTCGTCGGGGCGATTCGCAGCGAGCCTCGCACCGCCTCCAAGGTTGCGGCGATCCAGCAGGCCCGCACGACTGTCGAGCGGATCACGCGCGAGCTGCGCCAGGGCCTGGAAACGCCTACTGCAACCTCGAGCCAGCTCGCGATCGTCACCTACGTCAAGGCCGCCACCTGCGGCGGCGCGGCGGCGAGCACGTCGATCCCCTGCCGCGTCACCTACACCTGCTCGGCTGGGAAATGCACCCGCGTCGTCGCCCAGCCGAACGGCACGGCGCCCGGCCCCGCGGTGCAGGTGGCCAGCGACCTCGCCAGCGCCAGCGTCTTCAGCTACCTGCCTAACACGACTGATCCCACCTATGTTGGCGTCTCGCTCGCCGTCAACTCGGACAGCGAGCCGGTGACCCTGAGCGACGGCGTCGCCCTGCGAAACCCGAGCGAAGAATCGTGATGCGCGAGGACGGCATGACGATTGTCGAGGTCATGGTTGCGGGTCTGATCCTCGTTGCCGGCGCTCTAGGCGTGCTCGGCATCGTCGACGCCGGCACCCGCAACGCATTCCGCGCCGAGCAGAGCCAGGTCGTCTCGAGCCTCCTGCAGCAGGAAATCGAGAAGCTGCAGCAGGTTCCCTACGAGGAGCTGGCGCTGACCTCGCTGCCCGTCCACTCGGCCGACTCCGCAAACCCCAACTCGCGCATCGCCAGCACCAGCTTCTTCTACGCCGGGCGCAACGGCACCGGCCTCAAACCGCTCGTCTACAACGGCGGCACCAGCGAAGGGGAAACGATCAAAGGCGGCACGGTCAGTCCCGGGCCGACCAGCTTCCAGGTCGGCGACCTGAAAGGGACCGTCCATCGCTACGTGGTTTGGGACACCTGCCCCTCCTCGCTCTGCGCAGACGGCAGGCACCTGAAGCGCGTGGTCGTCGCCGTCCGCCTCAACCAGACGGCGTCGGGCGGCACCCGTCGCTACCAGGAAATCCAGGGACAGTTCGTCGACCCCGAAGTCGAACCGGCCGTGCTGCCCGAACAGGACCCGGGCGGCGGCGACGCCGAGTCGTGGACGCTCTGGCTCACCGACACGCCGTGCAGTGCGGCGGAACGCCTGGCGCCTCCCGCCACCAACGGCGACCATTTGACCCACAACACCCGTGGGGACTGCGGCAACGGCGTGAAAACGGGCAGCGTTCCTGGGGCTCCAGACCTGCTCTGGCCCGAGGCGCCGCCTGGAGAAACGGACTACAACTACGACTACGCGACCGACGTCGAGCCGAAATCCGGCGTCGACGAAGGCCTGCAGATTCTGCCGGGGGAAGATTGCGGCGCGGAGGCCGCGCTCGACTTGGCCAGCGGTGTGGCAACCGAACCCGACCCACACCCCGACGCCTTCCAGAAAGTCCATCGCTGGCTCTCGCCGCCGGTGCCCTCACATGAAGGAGCCCAGGACCTGCTGCTCACCGGCGATGGCACCCTCAGCCTCTGGACCCGGACGATCAACGGCGCCGTTTACTCCGGTCGGATCTGCGCCTGGCTCTTCGTCCGCTCGCAGGACGGAAGCACGGTCACCGACACCTTCGCGGTCAACCTCGGCCCGCCGCTGAGCCTCCACTTCAGCCACTTCGCCCAGTCCTGGCCCAGCACCGGCTGGACCGAGATCTCGCTGCCGCTCAGCTTCGGCTATGCCGACGAGGGTGGCGCCTTGCCGCTGCCCTCCGGCACGCGGCTTGGCCTGGCCCTGAGCGTTGACAACGACACCTCGACCGCTCTCCAACTCCGCTACGACATGCCGAGTTTCGACAGCCGCATCCAGCTGGCGACGACCGGCGCACCGCCACCGGGCGCCTGACAGCACAGGTGCGTCTCTAAGTCCACTCGTGCTCCTGCCGATCAAGGGCAGGTGGACCAGGCGACGGCGACCGTCTTCCTCTTTCTCGCGGGGCTGCTGATCGGCAGCTTCCTGACCGTCGTTGCCCACAGGCTGCCTCGGGGCGAATCCGTCGTCGGCGGGCGCTCGCACTGTCCCGGCTGCGGCGCCCAGATCGCCGCCTACGACAACGTCCCGGTCTTCTCCTGGCTGCTGCTGCGCGGCAAGGCTCGCTGCTGCGGCGCGCCGATCTCACCCCGCTATCCGCTGACCGAGCTGGCCACCGGGGCGCTGTATGCGGCGACCGCGCTCGTGCTCTGGGGCGACGCCGCGCAGATCGCGCTCGGGCTCGTTTTCGTGACGATGCTGCTGGCGATCACGCTGACCGACCTCGAGCGGCGGATCATCCCCAACAAGATCCTGCTCGTCGGGGCCATCGTCGCCGTCGCAATCGTCGCTGTGACCCACCCCGAGAGCCTGCCGGAGCGGGCGATCGCCGCGGCCGGCGCCGGTGGGCTGCTGCTAGCGGCGGCGCTCGCCTATCCGCGCGGCATGGGCCTTGGCGACGTCAAGCTGGCGGCGACGATGGGGTTGTTCCTTGGTCGTGAGGTGGCGCCGGCACTGTTCGTTGCCTTGCTGGCCGGCTCACTGGTTGGCCTGGCGATGATCGCCCGCCACGGAACGGCGGCGCGCAAACAGGCAATTCCGTTTGGCCCCTTCCTTGCGCTGGGCGGCGTGGTCGGCCTGCTGGCGGGCGAAGAGCTGATCGACTGGTACCTGGGCACGTTCTGAGCCTGGCGACGTTTCGTAGGTCCGTCCAGGTTCTTCGATAACTGAGTAGTTGCAGGGCGAAAGGTTTGGCGCCTTCCTGTCGATTCAAGGGAGGCGTGCCCTCCTTCACCCTGACCAAGAAGCAGACCGGTGCCCTCGTCGGCCTCGACATTGAGGCCGGCAGCATCGCTGCGACCGAGGTCGCGGTGAACGGGACCGCGCAAGTCACGGCGTCGGCGATCGGCTCGCTCGATCCAGGGACCTTCCACGAGGGCGAGGTGCTCGATCCCGACCGCCTCGCGGCGGCGCTGAAGGCTCTCTTCGCCGAGAACAAGCTTTCGAAGCAGGTCAGGCTTGGGATCGGCAACCAGCGCGTCGTCGTCCGGACCGTGCGGTTGCCGGCGATCGAGGATCCGAAGGAGATGGAGGCGGCGGTCCGCTTCCAGGCCCAGGAGCAGGTGCCGATGCCGCTCGATCAGGCCGTGCTCGAGCACCAGGTCGTCGGCGGTGTCGCCGCCGAGGAGGGGGGCGCTGCGCAGGTCGACGTCGTGGTCGTCGCCGCGCGTCGCGACATGGTCGCTTCCTTCATAGAGCCGATCCGTCGCGCCGGGCTCGATCCGGTGGGGGTCGATCTCTCCGCCTTCGGGATGATCCGTGCTCTCGCTGGCGTCGGCCCCGAGACTGGTGCCGGAGCCGAAGCTCCGGTGACCGGTGCCGTCCTCTACTGCAACCTCGGCGACGTCACCAACCTCGCCGTGGCCCGGGGCAGAGCCTGCCTCTTCACCCGCGTTTCCTACGCCGGGCTCGAGTCGATCTCGGCTCGTCTCGCCAGCACTCGCGAGGTAGCCCCGGAGCACACTTCCCAGTGGCTCTCCCATGTCGGCCTGGAGATTCCGGTGGAGGCGATAGAGGGTGACCCCGAGACGGTCGCTGAGGCGCGCCGTGCGCTCGAGGAGGGCGTCACCTCGCTGCTCGACGAGCTGCGGCTCTCGCTCGACTACTACGGGGCGCAGGAAGCGGCCGTGCCGGTGGAGCGGATCGTCCTTTGCGGCCCCGGCAGCGCCATCGCCGGCCTGCCGGCGCGGATGGAAGCCGGACTTGGCATGCCGATCTCCGTTTCCCGCCCGCCCGGCCTCAGCGGCTTCGATGATCCTTCCGCGGCGCGCCTCACCGTTCCCTTCGGCCTCGCCCTGGAGGACTAGGCCGATGCGCCCCGTCAACCTGATCCCACCCGAGGACCGCCGCGGCGGCAGCGCCCCACTGCGGACCGGCCCGCTGCCGTATGTCGTCCTCGGTGGCCTCGTCCTCGCATTGCTTGCCGTTGTGGCAGTTGTTCTGGCTGACAATCAGGTCGCCGAACGAGAGGGCGAAGTCGCGAAGCTCGAGCGTGAAGACGCCCGTGCGGCGGCCAAGGCCCAGCGCCTCGCTGCCTACACCGAATTCCGGGTGATGAGCGAACAACGGGTG
Source organism: uncultured Solirubrobacterales bacterium (assembly GCA_963718755.1). GTDB lineage: Bacteria > Actinomycetota > Thermoleophilia > Solirubrobacterales > 70-9 > VRUE01. Next base: position 658,736 of record OY970376.1, on the reverse strand, counting down.
GCGACGGTCAGCGACCTCGCCGACAGTCGATTCGACTGGGAGCGGGTGATGCGCGAACTCGCGCTGGTCCTGCCCAGCGACGTATGGCTGGTCGGGCTTACCGGTACCGCGGCCCCCGGCATTGCGCTCGAGGGCGGGTCGACGGGAGATACCTCTGAGATGCGCGCCGCCGTGCCGGGTCCGGCTCTGGAGTTGAGCGGTTGCGCCGACGGCCAGGAGGCTGTGGCCGGCTTCGTCACCGCGCTCGAAGACATCGACGGGGTGACCCGCGTCGGCGTTCAGTCCTCCGAACTGCCCGAGAAAGGGTCTGGCGACGCGGGCGGCGGTGACAGCTCGGACTCCGGCGACGAGTGCCGCACGCACGAGTTCATCGCCAAATTCGCGATCGTCGTCGCCTTCGACGCTGCTCCCGTCCCGGCGTCCGCCTCCGGAGAAGCACCGCCGGTAGCGACGACCGAACCGACCGAGGCCTCGGAATCCGAAGGCTCGGAAGAAGAAGGCTGAGATGAAACTGCAGATGAACTCGAATAACAGGGCGATCGCCGCGGTCGTCGTGCTGGCCGTGCTCGCCTTCGTCTTCTGGACCCAGTTGCTCAGCCCGAAGCGCGAAGAAGCAAAGAAACTTGGCGCGCAGGTGGAACAGCTGGAAGCATCCCTGGTTCAGCACAACGCTGAAATCGCCGAAGGTGAAGAGGCGAAGAAGGAATTCTCCACCGAGTACCAGCGTCTCGTCGTCGTCGGCAAGGCGGTGCCCGGCGACGACGACATCGCTTCCCTCCTCGTTCAGGCGAACCGGCTTGCCGACCGTGCCGGGGGCACTTTCCGCGACATACAGCTATCCGCCGAGAGTGGCGGCGAAGAAGCCGCGGCCCCGCCGGCAGCCGGCGGCGAAGCCCCGGCCTCGCCGACTGAGGTCGCGGCCTCGCTCCTGCCGCTCGGCTCCACGATCGGCACGGCGGGCCTCGCGGTGATGCCGTACACCGTCACCTTTGATGGCAACTTCTTCCAGATCGCCAACTTCATCAAGGGCATCGACTCGCTGGTCAAGACCACTGATGAAGAGGTCCGGGTTGATGGCCGTCTGGTCACGGTCGACGGCTTTGCGCTTGAGGCAGATCCCGAAGTGGGCTTCCCGGCGCTGCAGGCAAGCTTCGCCCTCACCACCTATCTGACCCCGCCGGGCGAGGGTGTGACCGGGGGGGCGACGCCGGAAAGCCCCGGTAGCGAAGCCGCGCCAGTCGCCACGACCACGGGAGCGATGCCATGAACTGGTTGAAGAATGGGCCCGAGCTGAAGATGCCGAAGCTGCGCAAGCCCAAGTTGGGCGATGGCGGCGGGAAAGGCATAGGCATCAAGCCGCCGGCCTTCCTCGCTGACCTCTACTACGACCTGCGCGACCGCCGCCTGCTGTTGCCGATCGCACTCGTCATCGTGGCAATCGCCGCCGTGCCGTTCCTCTTGGGTGACTCGGAGCCTGTCGAACTGCCGCCGGTGGCTAGCGGCGGGGGCGTCGAGGAAACGGAAAGCGCCTCGGCGAGCCTCGCCGTCGTCGAGGCAAGGCCCGGCCTGCGCGACTACCGCAAGCGGCTCGATAGCCGCACCGCCACGAACCCCTTCAAGCAGCGCTACACCAGCATTCCCGACGACGCGAAGGTGGAAAGCACGTCGGTCAGCTCCTCCACCGGAGGGTCGGGTGAAGGCTCCCTCGAAGTCGAAGCAGTCAGCGGGGAAACCGTGACGTCGCCAGGTGCCGATGGTGACGACGAGGCGTCGACCCCGCTGGAATTCGTGATCGACGTGCAGGTGAGGCGCACGGAAACGAAGCCAGACGGCAGCGAAGAGCGGGGCGAGCTGGAGGTGCGCAAGAACGTGCCGATCCTGGCCCAGGTGCCGGGGGAGAAGACGCCGGTCGTCACCCTGATGGGGGCGAACCTGCGCACGGAACGACTGGTGTTCCTGGTCTCTCATGAAGTGGCGGCGATCAGCGGCGAGTTCGCCTGCATCACCCGCGCTGACGTTTGCGAACTGCTCGAAGTCAGGCTCGGCACCCTGCTCGACTACACCTACGAGCCGAGCGGCGCTCATTACGAAATCAAGGTCACGGGCGCCGATGCGATTCCTGTCCGCAAGCGCCGGACTGAGCAGTCCTCCCGGGTCGGCTTTGCCCAGGCACCCCCCGGCATGGCCTGGAAAGCTCCATAGCTTCAGTAAATGAAGCCATAGCGCTACACTCGCTGAAGCGAGGTCTTTCTTTCCACGGCCTCGATTTCGCGATGAGCGCCGAGAGCAACTCCCGATGTCCCGTCTGTCGCACCGCTGACGTCGTCTGCGGCAAGTGGACCCTTCTTGTCATTCGCGACCTCGCCGAGGGCCGCAGCCGCTTCTGTGAGCTGGAGCGCTCGCTGGAGGGGATCAGTCCGCGCACGCTCTCGCTGCGCCTGCGGGCGCTGGAAGAAGAGGGCATCGTCGCCCGCAACACCTTCCCCGAGGTGCCGCCGCGGGTCGAGTACGCGCTGACCGAGAAAGGCGAAGCGCTGGTGCCGCTGATCGAGGACATGCGCCGCTACGGCAGCCGCTGGCTGCTCGAAGAAGAGACAGAGCCGGTTCCCGCCTAGCTCGGTTACTGCCTGCAAGGCGTCGTGCAGGCGCAGGAGCGCCAGGCGTGGGGGGGAAGGTCGTGGTCGTGCGCGATCCCCTGCTCAACGAGGCGCTGCGACGGCTTGCCGCTGAGTCGGCTACGCGCCTCACCACGCTTGTTGCCAGCGGCGATCAGATTCCCTTCGACGTGGCGGAGTCAGCCGGCCCCGACGAGGCCTTCTTTCACAGCTACGTCCCCCTGACCGGGCACTACGTGCGCGAGCGGGAGGCAGAGCTGCGCTCGCTGCCTGCGTTCGAGCCCGCCCGGGAAGCGGTATCGCTGTCCGGCGTAGCCGCGCCTTACCTGGAGCAGCGCGGCGAGAGCGTGCCGGGCGAGGCGGGCGAGCGCGCCGCGCACTTCCTCACGGTCTTCATCGCCTCCCTCTGGGACGGCTGCACCGAGTTCTCGCTCGACCGTGAGCGGCTCGAGAGCGCCCTCGTAGTGCTGGACGCCGAGACCGGCGACGTCGACGAGGCCGAGATCGTCGTCGTGCCGATCGTCGGCCTGCAGATGTCCTTGGCTCGGCTGCAGCTGCCGCACGGCATGCAGCTGGTCCGTGCCGACAGCTTCGAGGCGCCGATCGAGGCGATGCGCAGCGAGGGAATGGGCCGCGCTGCCTGGGAGCCTCAGTTCCTGGCGATAGCCGAGCAGGGCGAGGGCTCCGACAGCGCCGTCGCCGCCCTGCACCAGCTCGGCGATCTGATCAGCGTCATGCGTCTCTATAAGGGAGGCGGCGTCGGGCTCGGCCCGCACGCCTTCGCGCCCACCGGTGAGGGTCGCTGGCGCCGCATTGCGACTGGCGCCCCGGCGCCACGCGACGGCGGCTACCGGCTCGACGAGGACGAGGCGGCGCAGCTCGTCGAGCTTGCCGAGACCCTGGAGGCACGTCCCGACCCGACCGGACCGCTTGCCTGGGCCGTGCGTCGCTTCGAGCTTGGTTGTGAGCGTCCATCGACCCTGGAGGGGCTGAGCGATCATCTCCTGGCATTGCGCGCCGTGCTCGACGGGCAGGGTCCCGTCGGTGCCTCGCTGCCGATGCGTGCCGCGGCGCTGATCGCCGACGGTTCCACCGATCGCCTCGCTGCACGCGAGCGGGTCGAAGCCGCAATGCAGCTGGAAAGCGCCCAGATGTCCGGCGCGCCGGCCGAGAACGCAGCCGAGCTGGCCGACTGGGTCGAGGACTGCGTTCGCCGCATCCTCCGCGAAGCCGCGCTCGGCGAGCTCGGCGCCGATCTCAACGAGGCTGCCGACGAGACGCTTATCGCCACTGGCCTTGACGGGGGTGACGTCGAGATCGCGGTCACTGCGCAGGAGTTGGACCCCGAGCTGGCCGTGGAGGCGGAGCCCGCCCCACCGCCCGCGCTGATCCATCCGCCGGAGCCAGAACTTCACCGCCCCGAGCCGCCAATCGAGGAGGAGTACGACATGAATCAGGACACCCGCGTGCTCGAGCCGATTCCGGCCGAGGACGAGATCCGGATCACCGCCACGGCCTGGCTCGACGAGGTCGAGGTGGAGGAGAGCACACTCGACTTCCCCGCGGTCGACGCCCACATCGAGGAGCGCGAGCGAATCGACACCCCGCGCGTGCGCCACCTATTCCCGGTGCCAGAGGATGCCGAGTGGGAGGTCAAGGAGCTGCGCTACGACCACTACGATCACCGCCACATCGGCTGATCCGCCCCTTTCGTCCCAATTGAATGCTTTGAGGGGCCGGGATTCATCCCGGCCCCTCAAAAACGGGTTAGCCAATATCGATATTGACCGGATTATTGGCGGGGATTGACTCTCCGCTCATCATCCAGGAGCCTTTGTAAGTGCCATTGTGCTGCAACGTGGCGCTACCGGCACAGGCGCCGAGGCCGGACCCTTTTGTATGCGTATATGTCATCCCGGTTGCATTGAAATTTATTGTGACGTTTTTCCGACCTTCCACCGTTACGTTACTGTAAATAATTCCTCCGACTGTCTGTGGGGGATAGTGAATCGTGCACTTTACTGTCGACGTTTCCGCTGTGTTCTGGTTCATTGTAAATGTAACTTCATTTCCAGCGGGACAAATAATGTCCATCCAGCCTTTTGTTTCCGCCGAGGTTGGATCGATTGTAAACCGGTATTCGCATCCGTTTCGGTCGACAATGGAAGGCGTAACGCCGTTAGCAGTGCAATGGTTAAAACTGGGAATCAACGTGATTGCAGTCGTGGGGGATTCAGCCAGCGTTCCGTCATAGACGCCGGCATTGCACTGCCACACGCCAGCTGTCGTACCGATTAGTTCTTCTGCTCCCTCAGGGGCCGCTGTTACTGTGCTCGGGACTTCGGCCGCTGTAAAGCTGCCTTTGGCAGAAGCCGTTGAAGCGACTATTGCACCAAGCGCGAGAGTCGCAAGGCCAACGACTCCAAGGACCTTCAGATTACGAGTCATGGTTACTCCTTTTCACTGGTTATTGCAGGACATCATTGAACCGAGCAACCTCTCTCGGCCCGGGTTGGCAGACTTGCTATTCGACCCAGAGTCCTACGTGGCCACCCACGGCGTCCTCGGCTTTGACTGTGATCTGACCGGTATAGGTACCGTTTTCTGTTGTCAGATTCGGATTGGCGCAGCCAGCGCCGTCTTCCACATAGTGGATCCCTGAGACGTTCAGGTCGGCGATGACAGCGCGTGTCGTGCCAGCGCCCTCGTTTGTGAATGTGACTTCTTTGTTTGGCCCTTGTGCCGGGATTGTGATCGTGCATTCGGGCGCGTCGATTTCCATCTTTCCCCCCGCGAAGGGACACTCGATGCCCATGCGCGCCTCGATCGGTTCCAGCTGTTCTTCGAGGTGGAACGTGAAGGCACAGCCGTTGGCTGTCACGGCCACGTTGTTAGCGCCTATTTTGCATTCTTCGTATTTCACTTTGAGTGTCATTGTCGTCGTTGTCATCGCCGCCTGGGAACCGTTGAGTTTGACGGCGTTGCATTTCATTTCGCCCAGGTCGGTCGTCAGCACGTTGGCTGCAGCGCCTGACTGGCTGCCTGTCAGGAAGACGCCGGCGAATTCGGAGTGAAAGAAGGGGTTGGCGGACGCTGCGGGAGCGGCGGTGGCGCTCAGCGCCAGGGTCGCGAGCAGGCCGAGTCCTAGGTTCTTGATGCTGCGAGTCATCTTGATCTCCTTGGTCAGGATCGCTCAGGAGAGGCGATCCGCATCGACTATTTGATCAAGAATTACTTTGTAACGCCGAGCGGAGGTCTGGCCCAGGGGAGCGGGCGGTCAGACCCTGCCGGCGGCGATCGCCTCGCGCTCCTTGCTCGAGGCGAAGAGGTAGCGGTTGACCTCGGCGAGGCCGCCGAGATCGTGCACGTCCTCGTCGAGGTAGGGGACCCGGATCACTCCCTTGGTGCGCAGCTCCGCCGCCAGGTGTTCGATGTTGCGCGCGTCGCGCTCGGCCAGTGCCTGGTAGTCGGCGAAGTTCTCTGCCACGCGGGCCGCCAGGTCCTCGTCACCCAGCTTTGCGGCCAGCGTCCCCGCGAGGTCGTCACCGGCGCCGTCTCCCCGCAGGCGCTCGGCCGGGTAGTGGACCTTGTTGACGATGACGCCGCCGAAGGGCAGCTTCGCCTCGACCAGCTTGCGGTGGAAGTAGACGGCCTCGTCGATTGGCTCGCCCTGGGGGCCGCAGACGACGAGGAAGCAGGTGTGCGGGTCAGCGAGCAGGCTGTTGACGCGCTTGGCCCGGGCCTGGAAGCCGTCGACCATGCCACTGAAGGCGTTGAAGAACTCGGCCAGGTCGGCGAGCAGGTCGAAGCCGACGATCCGCTTGAAGACGGAGAGCGCGACGGAGGCGCCGCGTCCCGCGACCCGCGCTGCCAAGCCAGTCGGCTTCATGAAGACACGCAGCGAGCGACCCTCGATGAACTGGGTCAGCCGTTTGGGGGCGTCGAGGAAATCGAGCGCGTTGCGGGTGGGGGGCGTGTCGAGGACGAGCAGGTCGAAGCGCCCTTCGGTGTGCAGCTCGAAGAGCTTCTCCATCGCCATGTACTCCTGCGACCCGGCGAGTGCGCTGGAGATCTGCTGGTAGATGCGGTTGTTGAGGACCCTGTCGCGCGCCTCCTCATCGGGCGCCTGGCGGGCGACGAGGTCGTCGAAGGTCGCCTTGGCGTCGAGCATCATCGCCCACAGCTCGCCCTTCATCTCGATCCCGTGCTGCTCGAAGAGCGCCGGGTCGACCTGCGTCGCCTCGTTGCCCAGCTCACGCAGGCCGAGCGAGTCGGCAAGCCGTTTGGCCGGGTCGATCGTCAGCACGCAGACGCGCAGCCCGCGCGCGGCCATGCCGGTCGCGATCGCCGCTGAGGTGGTCGTCTTGCCGACCCCGCCCGAGCCGGCGCAGATGCAGATGTCCTTGCCTTCGAGGATCTCGCCGACCGCGGGCATCAGCCGAGCCTCTTCGCCAGCGTTTGCGCTGCCTCGACGCCGAGCTCAGGCTCGAAGAGGAAGGGGAGGGTCTTGACCGGTGCCTCGACCCGGCGCCGCAGGCGGGCGAGCTGGGCGCGCTGCGAGCGGGCACGACCGTGCTCGGAGGTCGCCGCGCGGGCTGCGGCGCGCACGATCCCGTTCTCTCCCTCGGCCAGCTCGGCGAGGCGTTCGGCCTCCTCCTTGGAGAAGCGCTCCGGATACAGGCCGTTGAGGTAGACGCGGTCGACGGCGACGCCGACCTCCGAGCGCAGCTCCTGCTCCAGCGCCGCCGTCTCGTTCACCGGCATCTCCTCCGGCAGGGCGACGATCGCGGTGCCGGTGTGCTCGTGGTCGGTGATCAGGCGGTCCAGCTGCTGCGCCTGGGAGTGGATCGGCCCGACCCGGGCGATCGAGGCGAAGGTGCGCGGCGTCTGCAGGAAGCCGATGCCGTGGCCGGTGGCGGGGGCGTCGACGATCACCAGGTCGTATTTGCGCCCCTTCTTCACCTTGCGGTCGAGCTGGGCCAGCTCCCAGATCTTGCCGATCGTGACGAGCTCCTTGAGGCCGGGAGTGGCGGCGGCGAGGTAGGAGAAGATGCGGCTGCGGAAGAGCATGTCGCGCATCGCACGGACCTTGAGCTGCAGCAGCACGTACTCGCGCATCGACTCGTCGGGGTCGATCGAGATCGACCAGAGGTTCTCCGCCATCTCGACCTCGTGGAAGCCGACTTCGGTGTGCTCGAAGATCCGCGAGGCATTCTCCTGCGAGGAGACCTCGCAGACGATTGCGCGCTTGCCGGCTTCGGCGGCGCGCAGCCCCAGCGCGACCGCGACGGTGGTCTTGCCGACTCCTCCCTTGCCGGTCACGAAGACCAATCGCTTGTCGAGTAAGTCTGGGATTGGGGTGATTCCTAGCAATTTCCGGCGGTGGCAGGAAAAACGGGCACCCGTGCGAATACCCGCGCAATGGGATTCCTTAGCCGCAGAAACAAGTCCGCGCCCGCGCCCGCCCCCGTCGCCGAAGAGCCACACCCCATCATGGAGGAGTTGCAGCGGATGGAGGAGGCAGTGCCTGAGAGTCGCCCCGAGCCGGAGCCGACTCCTGCGCCCGAGCCTCCGGAGCCGGTGGCCGAGCGTGACGAGCCGGTGGTTGCGCAAGCCGAAGAGGCGGATGAGGGGCCCGAACGGTTCATGCCCCGAGACTTGATCGCGCCGAGTCGTCACGAAGCTGTCGTGGAAGAGCCCGTCGCCGACGTGCCGACCAAGCACGCTGAGGTCATCGCCTTCGCCAACCAGAAGGGCGGGGTCGCGAAGACGACCACGACGCTGAACCTTGCCGTCGCCTTTGCTGAGTCCGGGCACCGGGTGCTCTGCATCGACCTCGACCCGCAGGGCAACCTGACGATGAGCCAGGGGATCGATCCCGACAAGGTCGAGAAAAGCCTCTACGACGTGCTCGTCAACGACATGCCGATCAGCGAGATCATCCAGCACCGCGAGATCGACATCGCCGTCTCCTCGATCGACCTTGCCGGAGCGGAGATCGCGATGAGCACCAAGATCGGCCGCGAGCGCTCGCTGGAGAAGGCGCTGAAAGAGGTCATCGCCGACTACGACTTCGTCTGCATCGACACGCCCCCCAGCCTCGGGCTGCTGACGATCAACGCGCTGACCGCTGCCAACAAGGTGATCGTCCCCGTTCAGTGCGAGTATTTGTCGATGCGCGGACTGGTCCAGCTCCAGAACACGCTGAAGATGATCCAGGAGAACCTCAACCCCGACGTGCGGATCGAGGGCATCCTGCCGACGATGCTCGACTCGCGCACGGTCCACGCCAAGGAGGCGGTGGAGATCCTCGAAGAGAACTTCGGCGACCTCGTCTTCCGCTCGCGCATCCGCAAGGCGATCAAATTTGCCGAGGCCCCGGTCAAAGGCGCCAGCGTGCTCAAGTACGATCCGCAGAGCAACGCAGCGGGCTACTATCGAGACTTGGCTGAGGAGGTCTTGGCAAATGAGTCGGCGTAAGCGGGCGAGCATGCGCGAGGGTCCCCTCGCCGACCTCTTTCGCTCTACTTCAGAGGACGCGCCTGCCGATCCGCCTGAGGCGTCCGAGGCCCCACCGGCGTCCGAGCCTCCCACGGAGGAGCCAGTTGCGCCCGAGGCTCCGGTCGAGGAGTCACCTCCCGAGAGGCTGAAGAGGGTCTTCTCCGAGGAGCCGAAGGTGCGGCATGAACCGGCTTCGGAGACGCCGCGGTATGGCCGGGAGGAACCGGAGTACGAGCCGCCCGGCAGTGGCGAGCCGCATCAGCCTGTGATCCGGGTCGTGGGTGTCGGCGGTGCCGGCGTCAACGCGGTCAACCGGATGGTCGACGCCAACGTGCCCGGCGTCGAGTTCATGGCCGTCAATACCGATCTTCAGTCGCTGCAGCTCTGCGTCGCCGACGTCACCGTCCACATCGGCGACGAGCAGACGCGCGGCCTTGGCGCCGGCGCAGACCCAGAGGTCGGCCATCGCTCCGCCTTCGAGGAGCAGGACAAGATCAAGCGACTGCTCAAGGGCTCCGACATGGTCTTCGTCGCTGCCGGTGCCGGCGGCGGCACCGGCAGTGGCGCCGCTCCGGTCATCGCCCGCCTCGCACGCGAGGTCGGCGCGCTCACCGTCGGCATAGTCACCAAGCCGTTCAGCTTTGAGGGTTCGCGCCGTGGCACGCAGGCAGGCAAGGGGATCGAGGAGCTGGCGGCGGAGGTCGACACGCTGATCGTCGTCCCCAACGACCGCCTGCTCGAGGTCCTCGACCAGCACACCTCGATGGTCGAGGCCTTCCAGGTTGCCGACGACGTGCTGCGCCAGGGCGTACAGGGCATCTCCGACTTGGTCACGCTGCCGGCGCTGATCAATCTCGACTTCGCCGACGTGCGCACGATCATGTCCGACGCCGGCCGGGCGCTGCTCGGAATCGGCATGGGCCACGGCGAGAACCGCGGCCTGCTCGCGGCCGAGAAAGCGATCTCCTCGCCCCTGCTCGAGACCTCGATGGAGGGGGCACGGGCGATCCTGCTCTCGATCACGGGCGGTCCCGATCTTTCCCTGGTCGAAGTCAGCGAGGCGGCGAAGCTGGTCGGCGAGGCCGCCCATCCCGACGCCAACATCATCTTCGGCGCCAACATCGACGAGGAGCTGGGCGACCAGATCTGGGTCACCGTCGTCGCCACCCGCTTCGACGGCCAGCCCGCGCCGCGCCGGGCGGCCGAGCCGACGATTCGCCGCACCAAAGACACCGGTCGTGGCCGAGCTCCGCGCAGCGAGAAGGCCGGCGAGCTGAGCAGTCTCGACGTCCCCGAGTTTCTCCCCGGCTAGCCCACACGCCATGAGCGGCGTCGTCGCGGCGGGGCATCCCCTTACCGCCGAGGCGGGGGCCGAGGTGCTGCGCGAGGGCGGCAACGCGGTCGACGCCGCGGCCGCGGCGGTGCTCGCCTCCTTTGCGGTTGAGAGTCCGCTGACCGGCTTCGGCGCCGGCGGCTTCATGATGGTCAGCCGCGGTGAGGAGACCGTGCTGATCGACTTCTTCGTCGCCGCACCTGGCAAGGACGGGGCCGAGCGCGGGGTGGAGCTGGCTCCCGTCCCGGTCCACTTCGATGAGGAGACGGTGCAGACGTTCTACGTCGGCCCGGCTTCCTGCGGCGTGCCCGGGACGGCGGCGGGGCTGGAGTTGGCGCTGCAGCGCTTCGGGACGCTGCATCTGGCCGACCTGACCTCTGCCGGCGTAAAGCTCGCCCGAGAGGGCGCGCCGGTCAACGCCGAGCAGGCCTTCATCCTCGAGATCCTCTGGCCGATCCACGAGCGCCTGGCGGAGACGCGCGAGCTCTACGCGCCGCAGGGGCGGCGGCTGGGTGAGGGCGACGTCTTCCGCTTCCCGGAGCTCGCCGAGGCGCTGGAACGCTTTGGCGCCGACGGGGCCGAGCCCTTCTACCGTGGTGAGGTCGCGGCGGCGCTGAGCGCCTTCATGGCGGAGCACGGCGGCACCCTGGGCGCCACCGACCTGGCCCAGTACGAGGCGATCGAGCGGCGCCCGATCCGGGCTCCATTCCGCGGCGCTGAGGTCCTCACCAATCCACCCCCCTCCTCAGGCGGGATCCTGATCGCCTACTCGCTCGGCCTGCTCGAGCGGCTGGGGGAGAGCAGTGGGCCCGAGCAGCTCGTCGCCGCGATGGACGCCGCCAATCGGGCGCGCGGCGAGGAATTCGCCGAGGGGCTCTACGGCGAGGGCTTGGAGGGCGCCCTGCTTGACCCACGGCGACTCGATCTGCGCGCCGGAGACCTGCTCGGCTCGACCACGCACATCTCGGTCCTCGACGGCGACGGGATGTGCGCCAGCGTCACCTGCTCGAACGGCTCGGGGTCCGGCGTGCTCGTGCCCGGCACCGGCGTGATCCTCAACAACATGCTCGGGGAGGAGGACCTCAACCCGCTCGGCTTCCACGCGATCGCTCCGGGGCGGAGGGTGCCTTCGATGATGGCGCCGACGGTGGTGCGGCGCGACGGGGGGATCGAGCTTGGCTTGGGCAGCGCCGGCTCCAACCGGATCCGCTCGGCGATCGTGCAGACCGTGGTGCGTGCGGTCGAGCAGGGGATGAGCGCCGGCGACGCCGTGCGGGCGCCGCGCCTCCACATCGAGCAGGGGATCGTGCAGGCCGAGCCGGGAATCGACGAGGCGGCGCTGGCGCGGATCGAGGCCCGCGGGCTGCCGGTTCTGCGCCGGCCGCGGATCAACCTCTTCTTCGGCGGCGTGCAGGCCGTCGCCCGCGATCCGGCCAGTGGAGAGGTCAGCGGCGGCGGCGATCCGCGCCGCGGCGGTAGCGTGGCGTTCGCATGACGATCGATTTCGAGGCCGAGGGCCTGCTCGAGGGGGTCGCGGGCGCGGCGCGGGAAGCGCGCTGCGAGCTGCTCGAACGACTCGCGGGCGAAGGGGTGCCCCTGGAGGAGTTGCGCGAGGCGGTCGAGGGAGGCCGCCTTGCCCTGTTGCCTGTCGAGCGTGCGGTCGCCGGCGGCGGCCCCCGCTACACGCCGCGGGAGGTGGCAGAGATAGCCGGGCTCGATCTAGAGGTCCTGCAGCGGACCAGTGCCGCGCTCGGCGTCCCCTATCCCGATCCGGATGAGCGCTCGGTGAGCGAGGTGGACCTGGACGCGGCGAAGCGGGTCAAAGCCTTCTATGACGCCGGCCTGCCGGAAGACGGGATGCTGCAGGTGGCGCGGACTGTGGGGATGGCGACGGCACGGATCGCCGAGGCCAACCGCGACCTGGTCATCCGCACCCTGATGCAGCCGGGAGACACCGAGCGCGACCTCGGCCTGCGCTTTGCCGCGGCGGCGGAGCACATGCTGCCGCTGTTCGAGCCGACCCTCTCCTACGCCTTCCGCGCCCACATGCTGGAGCAGATCCGCCGCGACGTGCTCGGCGCCGGCGAGATCGCCTCGGGACAGCCGGGGACCGCGACCGATGTCTCTGTCTGCTTCGCCGACCTCGTCGGCTTCACCAAGCTCGGCGAGCAGGTCGAGACCGAAGAGCTGGGCCTGATCGCCGGGCGACTCGATGAGCTGGCGACCGCGGTGGCGGAACCACCCGTCCGGCTGGTGAAGCTGATCGGCGACGCGGCGATGCTGGTCTCCACCGACGCGGCGGCGATGGTCGAGGCCGCGCTGCGGATGGTCGAGGCAGCCGACGAGGAAGGCGACGAGTTCCCCCGTCTTCGCGCCGGCATCGCGCACGGTTCAGTCCACGTACAGGCCGGCGACTACTACGGCCGCCCCGTCAACCTCGCCAGCCGCCTGACCGGAATCGCCAAACCGGGCAGCGTCCTGCTCGATGCCGCGGCAAAGGAGGCCGCCGGCGAGGACTTCGACTATTCCTACGCCGGCGAAAAACGGCTCAAGGGCTTCGACGCCCGCGCCAAGCTCTTCCGCGCCCGCCGCCCCGAGCCCAAATAGCGCCCATTACCCACTCCGAAGCGCTCGATGGGGGGCGAATCAGCGCCAGATGAAGCCTTGGACCCCCTATGGAGGACACAAAGCTTCATTTTGCCGGCGAACTATGGGAGTTGGTCCGGTCTCAGCATGGAGTTGTGACCCGTGGGCAGCTGCTGGAACGTGGGCTGGCACCCAAGGCTGTTGCGCATCGGGTTCGGACGGGACGATTGCATCCGCTTCGCAGGGGCGTCTACGCGGTCGGCCGTCCTGACGTCGGGCGGCGTGGTCACTGGATGGCCGCGGTGTTGAGCTGTGGACCGGCTGCGCTGCTGAGTCATCGGAGCGCCGCGGTGCTGTGGGGGCTCGCGCAGCCATCGCTTGAGGCCGAGGTCGAAGTCGTCGTTCCACGTACTGCGGTCCGTCGTCGCTCGGGCATCCGCGTGCATCGGCGCGTGGACTTAGGTCCAGAGCATCGTCGCGAGATCGGCGGGATTCCATTGACCGATCCGATCTCAACTTTGGTCGATCTGGCTTCGTGCGTGGTTGAGTGGCGGGTGCAGCAGGCGATCAACGCGGCGGACCGCCTCGATCTCGTCGATTCCGAGACCTTGCGAGCCACCGTCCCGACGCTTCCGCCGAGACCCGGGATGGCCCGCCTGCGTCGTCTGCTCGGCCTCGAAGCGCTCACGGACACAGGCCTCGAACGCAAGTTCATCGGTCTTGTGCGAGCGGCCGGATTGCCTCAGCCGGAGACTCAGTCATGGGTGAACGGCTATCGCGTCGATTTCTACTGGCCCGACCTCGGGCTGGTTGTCGAGGCCGACGGCTGGCGCTATCACCGCACCGCGGGGGAGCAAGCAACCGATCACCGCCGTGATCAGACGCACACGAAAGACGGCCTGACGACGTTGCGCTTCGCAGAAAGCCAAATTCGCTACGAACCCGGCCAGGTCACTGCAACCTTGTCTGCCGTTGCGGCTCGACTGTCCAAGGCAAAATGAAGCTTTGTATCCCCTATGCGGGACACAACCCTTCATCTGGCGCTTTTGGGGGGTTAGGCCGGCTTGCGGCCGGAGAGCAGCAGGTTGTAGAAGAGCTCGGCGGGGAGGCGGGGCTCCAGCAGACGGGTGTCGACCTTTTGCAGGGCGATGTAGCTGTTGAAGGCGAAGCGGCGCCAGCCCCATGAGACGGATTCGGGCTCGGCGGTCGACTCGACCGTGCGCAGCCCCCAGCCCCAGGCGTTGGCGAGCAGCTCCTCGCCGCCGACGCGGGGCCGGTCGAATTCGGCCTCGCGCAGCAGACGGCGGAGGTCGGCGGGGGCGAAGGCGTGGACGTCTACCTCGCCCTCCAGGGCGTGGCCGTGAGAGAGGTCCGACTCGGCGACGGCCCGTGGGCTCGCCCCGACCAGGCGTCGCCAGGCTGGGGCGGCGATCATCCCGGCCCGCTTTGGCGCCGCCGCGAGGCGGTCCCCGTAGCGCGACGGCTCGCCGCAGAAGGCGATCGCGCCGCCCGGACGGAGGACACGGCGGAATTCGGCGAAGGCGCGCTCGAGGTCCGGGATGTGATGCAGGACGGCGTGGCCGAAGACGAGGTCAAAGCTCTCGTCCTCAAAAGGCAGCTCCTCGGCCTCGGTCACCACGGCCTCCGCCTCCAGCCCCAGTCCGGCCGCCGTCTCGGAGAGGCGGCGCAGCATGCCGGCGGAGATATCGGTCGCGGTCAGCCGCTCGATCGTCCCCATCTGCAGCAGGTTGAGCGAGAAGTAGCCGGTGCCCGAACCGATCTCGAGGCCGTCGCCGAAGCGCAGACCCTCGACCTTCTTGCCCAGGGCCTTGGCCAGCTTCAGCGCTACTTGCCGCTGGCCGGTGGCGCCGAAGTCGATGCCCCACTTGGCGTCGTATTCGTTCGCCGCCGCGTCGTGGTAGCGCGTGTTGACGTCCTTGATGTGCTCTGGGGTGGCGGTCGGCGCGGCCGGCATCGGGCCGGGAACAATACGGTCCCCGGGAGTGCGGAGCGAGTACGTGCAAGAGAACCAGCCCCCTGGGGTGCCGCCGCTGCCGCTGACCGGCGAGCGGACGCTTCCCGACGTACCCGAGGAGAACTACTGGTTCCGCCGCCACCTGGCGGTCTATGAATGGATTGCGGCACGCGTCGCCGGCAAGCGGGTCGTCGACATGGCCTGCGGCGAGGGCTATGGCGCCGACGTGCTGGCGGCGAGCGCCGCGAGCGTCGTCGGGGTCGACGCCAACCCCGAGGCGCACGAGCACGCGCGGCTGCGCTACGTGCGTCCCAACCTGCGCTACGAGCGGGACCTGGTCGAGAGCTTCGCCGAGCCCTGCGACGCGGTGGTCTTCCTGCAGACGATCGAGCACGTACAGGACGCCGGCGCGATCCTCGAGCACTTCAAGTCGATGCTGGCGCCGGGCGGCACCGCCTACGTCTCAACTCCCAACCTGCTGACGCTGGCGCCCCCAGGTGCTGAGAAGTCCGACAACCCCTGGCATGTGCGCGAGTACCGCGCGGCTGAGTTCCGGCAGCTCTGCGAGGCCCACTTCGAGCGGGTCGAGATGCTCGGCCTCTTTCACGCTCGCAAGCTGCGCGTCCACGAGATCGCGATAAAGCTGGGCTGGGACCCGGTGCACAAAGCGCTGCGCCTGACCAAGCCCTTCTATGACCGCTTCACTCCGGCGATCGCCGCCTCCGACTTCAGGCTGGCGCAAGGCGACCTCGACCGGGCACTGGACTTCCTCGCTGTCTGTCATGCCTAAGGATCCAGCCGAGGGAGTCGGCGATCTCGCGATCGTCCTGCACTCCCACATGCCTTACGTGGAGGGGTTCGGGACCTACCCCTTCGGCGAGGAGTGGCTTTTCGATGCGGTTATCCGCTCCTATCTGCCGGTCTTGGAGGTGGCGCGGAACCTGACGATGACCGTGACGCCCGTGCTCGCCGACCAGCTCGAGGATCGCCCGGCGGCCGAACGACTGCGGAGCTTCCTACTCGAGTGGCGGGTCGGTGCCGCCGAAGCCGACATGGAGCAGGTGCCGCCAGAGTGTCGCCTCGCCTGTGAGGCGGAGCTGAAGCGCTACGGTCACGCCCTGGAGTTACTGGACGAGGCTGGGGGGGACCCACTGCGTCCCTTCCAAGATGCGGCTACGGAGGAAAGGGTGGCGTTGATCCCCTCGGCGGCGACCCACGCCGTGCTCCCCTTGCTGGCGACGCGGTCCGGCCTGCGGCTGCAGCTCGACGCCGGCCTGCGCTCGCACCGTCGCCGGTTCGGATGGGACGGCGGCTTCTGGCTGCCGGAGTGCGCCTACGCGCCGGGTCTGGAGCGGCACTTGGCCGAGCACGGCGTGCAGTGGTTCTGCGTCGATCAGAGCGCTCACGAGGAGGACTCTCTCGACGCCCTGACCCCGGTCGCCACCGATGCCGGCCCGGTGGCGCTGCCAATTGACTGGGAGGCGATCCAGTGGCTCTGGTCGCTGGAGGGTTATCCGTCCGACCCAGCCCATGCCCAGTTCGCCGGCAAATCGCTGCGCGGCGTGCGGCTGTGGAAGGTGGGGGGTGGCGCCTATGACCCGGATGCCGCTGAGGCGGCGGCGCGACGCCAGGCGGAGGAGTTCCTGGCCGCCGTCGCGCAACGCCTGGGCGATTTCGCCGTGCAGCGCAGGCGGCGCGGCCTGCTTGTCTTCGCGATCGACACCGAGCTGCTCGGCCACTGGTGGTCGGAGGGGGCGACCTGGCTGCGCGACGTGCTCGATGGCGCCGCCGCTGCCGGCGTCCGCCTGCTCACCGTGCCACAGGCGCTCGCCGAGCACGAGCCGGCGCAACGTCCGCTGCTGGCATCTACCTGGGGAGAGGGCAAGGATCTGCGGACGTGGGACTCGCCAGAGGTCGCCGACCTCGCCTGGGGGGCGCGACGGCTCGAGCTGCGGCTGCTGCGGGCTCTCGCGCAGGGGCTGCGCGGGCCCGCTGCGCTGCGGGCGGCGCGGCAGCTGCTCGCCGCCCAGGCAAGCGACTGGACTTTCCTCGACAAACGCGGACAGGCGGGGGACTACGCCTACCGTCGCGCCACCGATCACGCCGAGGCGATGCTGGAGGCCATAGACTCTGCCGCCAGCAGCGACCCGAGTATGCGTGCCCTAGCCCCGGACCTGAGCCTCGCGCCACTGTTGGAGCCCTGACTTCAGCGCTCCGACCCACGCCTGGATGACCCGCGTCCTGATCCTCTCCTGGGAGTACCCGCCGCTGATCGAGGGCGGCCTGGCGCGCCACGTCCGCAAGCTCTCCGAGGCACTGGTCGAGCGCGACGTCGAGGTCCACGTCCTCACCCGCGGAGGCGAGGAGTCCCCGGCCGAGGAGGTTCGTGCCGGTGTCCACATCCACCGCATCCGTGAGCCGCAGCGCCCGACAGAGTTGGGCGAGTTCGTCGCCTGGGTCGAGCGGATGAACTCCGACATGCTGGCCGCCGGCGTCGAACTCGGCGACCGCCACAGCTTTGACCTCGTCCACGGCCACGACTGGTTGGTCGCCAACGCCTGCGACCACCTCGCCAAGCGCTTCGAAGCACCTTTGGTGACGACGATCCACGCCACCGAGCACGGCCGTCATCAGGGCTGGGTCGAAACGCATCCGCAGAGCTATATCCACGGGGTCGAGCGCTGGATCACCAACCGCTCCGAGCGGACGATCGCCTGCTCGCACTACATGCGCGAGCAGATAGTCGACATCTTCGGTGTCGAGGAGGAGCGGGTGAGCGTCATCCCCAATGGCATCGATCCCGACGACCTCCCTGCCCAGGACCCCGCCGAGCTGAAGCGGTTGCGGGCGGAGTTTGCCGCTCCGGAGGAGAAGCTGGTGCTGCTGATCGGCCGGCTCGTTTACGAGAAGGGCTTCCAGCTGGCGCTGGAGGCAATGCCGCGCGTGATCGAAGAGGCGCCTGGCACCCGCTTCCTGGTTGCCGGCTCGGGCACGCACGAGGAGGAACTTCACCGCCAAGCCGAAGAGCTGGGCCTGATGGAGCACGGCACATTTCTCGGCTGGATCGGAGACGACGTGCTCCACTCGCTCTACCGGATCGCCGACCTGACCGTGGTCCCCTCGATCTACGAGCCCTTCGGCTTGGTCGCGCTGGAGGCGATGGCCTCCGAATGCCCCTGCATCGTCGCCGACACCGGGGGGCTGCGTGAGGTCGTCCCCCACGAGGACGTCGGCCTGCGCTTCCGCTCGGATGACCCCGAAGCCCTGGCCGAGGTCGCGATCCGCGTCCTGCGCGACGACGAGCTGGGGCAGAGCCTCGTCGCCGAAGCCTACGAGCACCTGCGTCGCTTCGACTGGGGCGACGTCGCCGAGCAGACCGCGGCCGTCTACGCCGAGCTGGCCGGCGATCCGAGCCCCGCCTAGTTTGACTGGGGATCGCCGCTCGGTGCGATCGCGAAGCTGCCGCTGGTTGTGTTGCCGGGCGTCCACTCGATCCCTTCGATCAGTTCGCTCGGCTGAATTGCCAGGGCGCTGGAGATTTTGATCAGGGTGTCGATGCGGGGGACGCGCGCGCCACGCTCGAGCAGGCCGATCTCGGTCCTGTGCAGGGACGAGCGCATACCGAGCTCTTCCTGAGAGAAGCCGGCCCGCCGGCGACAGCGGCGCAGGTTCTCGCCGAAGCGTCGCGCGACGTCCATGGCGGGGATTCTTTTGTCTGCGAGTCGAAAAATCTACAGATCTCCGTCGGGTGAAGCCGAGTCTCTGAACTGGAATCTCGTTGTCTGCAAATTACTGCTTGCAGCCGACGTTCATTCCGGCTGGGGGAGGGTCGTCCAGGCGGCGGGGTCGGGCTCGACCGGGTCGGGCCAGCGCAGCTGCTCCGGCGTATCGCGCATGCGGACGATGCGGGCGGGGACGCCTGCGACCACCGCGTTGGCGGGCACGTCCTTGGTGACGACGCAGTTGGTGCCGACGATCGCGTTGTCGCCGACGCGGACGCCGCGCAGGATGCAGGCGCCGTAGCCGATCCAGACGTTGGAGCCGACCTCGACCGCGCGCGTGTAGATGCCCTGGGTGCGGATCGGTCGCTCGACCTCGACCACGCCGTGATCGAAGTCGATGAACATCGCCCGGTCGGCGATCACGCACTGCTCGCCGATCCGCACCCGCTCATAAGCGGAAATCGTGCACTCCTGACCGAGCACCGACTTGGCGCCGATCTCGACGATGCCCTGGTGACAGCGGACCTTGGTGCCGTGGCCGAGCCAGACGAAGCGACCGAAATCGATCCGGCCGCGGCGGGCGATCTGCAGTTCGAGCCCGCTGCCGAGAAAGAGCGGTCCGTCGGTGCGCCAGCGCCAGCCGGCGCGGGTAAAAAGGCGCCGCCACAGGTAGCGCAGCGCCAGCAGCGCGTATTTCGGCGTCAGTAGCCCGTTGCGGGCGCAGAAGCGGGTCAATCGGATCACGGCGGCGGGGACTTTAGACTGGCGCAGCCATGCCCGACGCCGCCAAATCCGCGCCACTCGCCGAGCGCCTCATCGCTGGCGACAAGCGGGCGCTGGCGCGGGCGATCACCCTGATCGAGTCCGATGACCCCGCCGGTTGGGAGTTGGTCCGCGAGGTCTACCCGCGTACGGGCAAAGCGCGGATTGTCGGCTTCACCGGTCCACCCGGGGTGGGCAAGAGCACCCTGATCGGCGCGCTCACCGCTGAGCTGCGCAAAGCCGAGCGCGAGGTCGCGGTGCTCTCGATCGACCCCTCCAGCCCCTTCACCCGCGGCGCTCTGCTCGGCGATCGCATTCGTCTCTCCGATCACTTCCTCGATCCCGGCGTCTTCATCCGCTCGATGGCCTCGCGAGGGGCGCTTGGCGGTCTTTCGGAGGCGGCGCTGCAGGTGGCGCTGGCGATGGATGCCGCCGGCAAGGACGACGTGCTGATCGAGACCGTTGGCGTCGGTCAGGCCGAGATCGACATCGTCGACCATGCCGACACGATCGTCCTTGCCCTGATGCCGGGCTCGGGCGACTCGATCCAGGCGCTCAAGGCGGGCGTGATGGAGATCCCCGACGTGATCGTCGTCAACAAGGCCGACCACCCGATGACCGACACGATGGTGCGCGAGGTGCGCGGCGTCCTCGCCCTCTCCCACGAGCCGGGCCGCTGGCAGGTGCCGATCCTGCGCACCGAGGCGGCTCGCGGCGAGGGCGTCGCCGAGCTGGCGGAGAAGATCGACGAGCACCGCGCCCACATCGAGGCCGAGGGGACGCTGGAGGAGCGGCGGGCACGCAACCTGCGCAACGAGGTGCTTGGGATCGCGACCTCGCGGATGCGGCGGCGGATGGAGGCGACAGCCGCGGCCGACCCGGAGACGGCGGCACTGCTGGAGCGGGTGGTGCGGCGGGAGCTCGACCCCGCCAGCGCCGCGAGCGAGCTGATGGAGCGCCAGAGCGATGAGTGAGGTGTCGCCCGCCGCGCTGCCGGATCTCGACGAAGTGCGCGGTTGGATCGGATTAGAGCTCGACGACGTCGCCGGCAAGGTCGTGGGGCGGGTCACCGGCGCCTACGCCGACGCCGAGAGTGGCGACCCGATTTGGCTGGTTGTCATCGTGGGGGGTGGCCGTCGGAGGTTTCCGTTCGGTCGCCGCGGCACGAAGGCAGTCATCGTGCCGCTGCGCGAGTGTGCTGCGATGCCAGGCCGAGTCTGGGTTGCCCAGAGGCGCCAAGCCATACTCGCCGCTCCGAGCGTCGATCCGGCCCGGTCGCTGCTGCGCGAGCACGAGCTGACGATCTGCCTCCGCTATGGGATCGACGAGCAGGTTGGGCGCCACGCCGAAGTGGTCAGTCGCGCCGCCGCCTCGGTTACGGCCCACCCTGCCTGACCCCAAACCGCTTGTCCATTGCCTACCGGATTTTTAGTAAGGCATACCGATTTTTTGGTAAGCTGCGGCTATGCGCTGCTTCAAACGATGAGCGCCAATCGACAGGCCGGGTGCGGGATCCTCAGCAGCCGAGCCGGCGGGCGATCACCATCTGCTGCACCTCGTCGGTGCCCTCGCCGATGGTGAGGATCTTGGCGTCGCGATAGAAGCGGCAGACCGGGTACTCCTCGATGTAGCCGTAGCCGCCGTGGATCTGGACCGCCTCCTCGGTGGCGCGGACGGCGAGCCGGCCGGTGATCAGCTTCGCCTGGGCCGCGGTGAGGGTGAACGACTCGCCGGCGTCCTTCTCCAGCGCGGCGCGCCAGGTGAGCAGGCGGGCGGCCTCGATCTGGGCGGAGAGGTCGGCGATCTTCGCCTGGATCGACTGGAACTTGGAGATCGGCTGGCCGAAGGCCTGGCGCTCCTTCGCGTAGGAGATCGCCTCGTCGAGGGCGCCCTGGGCGAGGCCGACGCCCATCGCGGCGACGCCGATGCGGCCGCCGTCGAGGATGTGGAGGAAGTTCTTGAAGCCCTCGCCACGGCGGCCGAGCAGATTGCCCTCGGGGACCCGGCATTCCTCGAAGCTGAGCGGGCGCGTGTCGGAGGCGTTCCAGCCCATCTTGCGGTAGGGCTCGCCGACCTCGTAGCCGGGCGTGCCGGTCGGGACGATCAGGTTCGAGATCTCCTTGCGCCCATCGGGCTCGCCGGTAACGGCGGTGATCGCGACACAGCCGGAGATGTCGGTGCCCGAGTTGGTGATGAACTGCTTGGCGCCGTCGACGACCCACTCGCCGTCGTCCAGCTTGGCCTTCGTCCGCACGTTGCCGGCGTCCGACCCCGCCTCGGGCTCGGTCAGCCCAAAGGAGGCGAGCTTCTTGCCGCTGCAGAGGACCGGCAGCCACTCGTCCTTCTGCTCGTCGCTCCCCCAGAGGTAGATCGGCATCGTCCCCAACGACGTATGCGCGGCCATGGTGATGCAGACCGAAGAATCGATCCGCGCCAGCTCTTCCACCGCCAGCACATAAGACAACGTGTCAGCCCCGCCGCCCCCGTACTCCTGCGGAAACGGAATCCCCATCAACCCAAGCCCCCCAAGCTTCTCAACGATCTCGTAGGGAAACCGCTTCTCCCGATCCAGCTCCTCGGCCACGGGAGCCACCTCAGCCCGGGCGAAATCCCGAACGGTGCTTTGGATCAGCTTCTGCTCATCACTCAGCTCGAAGTTCACGGCGGGGAGAGTATGCGCTTGGGCGTCAAAGAAGCTTGGAGCTCTGTCAGCTGCTGAAGGGACGGGCGGGGGTGCCCGGTGGCGCAGCGGCGTCCTCTTTTTCGCCCCACCGGCGATCTCGGACGGCCGCAACCGTCACAGGCGAAAAACCCAGCAAGCCACCGGGCACCCCCGCCCGTCCCCCACTACAGCTGCAAACTCTTCACCTGCAGCAACTCCTCGATCGCATAACGCCCGTTCTCGCGCCCGTGCCCCGACTGCTTGTACCCCCCGAACGGCGCCAACGGATTGAACGCCCCGCCGTTGATCTCGATCTGGCCGGTACGGATCCGCTTGGCGACCGCGATCGCCCGCTCCTGGTCGCCAGACCAGACGCCGCCGGCGAGGCCGTAGACGGTCTCGTTGGCGATCCGCACCGCGTCGTCCTCGTCGTCGTAGGGCTGGATGACGAGAACCGGGCCGAAGATCTCCTCCTGGGCGATCGTCATCTCGGGCGTCACCTCGGAGAAGACGGTGGGGCGGACGAAGTAGCCGCGCTCGAGGCCCTCGGGGGGTGCAGCACCGCCGGTGACGAGCTTTGCGCCTTCGGCCTCGCCCTTCTCGATGTAGCCGCGGACCCGCTCGCGCTGGACCTCGGAGACGAGCGGCCCGAGCCGGGTCGAGTCCTCGTACGGGTCACCGGGCGTGTAGGCCTCGGCTGCCGACTTCGCCAGCTCCTCGGCTTCGGCCAGCTTCTCGCGCGGCACCAGCATCCGGGTCAGGGCGCTGCAGGTCTGGCCCGAGTTGAGGTAGCACTTGGCGACGCCGTCGGGGATCGCCTGGGCGAGGTCGGCGTCGTCGAGGATCACGTTCGGCGACTTGCCGCCGAGCTCCATCGCCACCGGCTTCACAGTCGCCGAGGCCAGCTCGGAGACACGCCGACCGGCCCGGGTCGAGCCGGTGAAGGAGACCATGTCGACGCCGGGGTGGCCGGCGATCGCCTCGCCGACGACCGGGCCGGTGCCGGTTACGAGGTTGAAGACGCCGGCGGGCAGGCCGGCGGCCTCGATCACCTCGGCGAGGATGAAGGCGTTGAGCGGCACGACCTCGCTCGGCTTGAGCACGACCGTGCAGCCGGCGGCGAGGGCGGGGGCGACCTTGGCGGCGATCTGGTTGAGCGGGTAGTTCCAGGGGGTGATCGCGCCGAGCACGCCGACCGGCTCGCGCAGCACCCGCGAGTTGCCGATCTCCTCTTCCCAGGCGACTTCCTCCATCAGCTTTGGCATCGCCGCGAACTGGCCTATGGGAAGACCGGCCTGGATGATCTGGCTCAGTTTCAGCGGCATGCCCAGCTCCTGGGCGATCGTCGCCGCGATCTCCTCGGAGCGCTCGCCCAGCCCAGCGGCGATCGCCGACAGGTAGCCGGCCCGCTCCTCGCGCGCGGTCTGCGACCAGGGCTCGAAGGCGTCCCGGGCGGCGCGCACGGCGAGGTCGGCGTCCTCCGCGGAGCAGGCAGGAATCGTCGCCAAGACCTCCTCGGTGGTCGAGTTGACGACCTCGATCGTCTCCGAGCCCTGCGGCTCGATCCACCTGCCGCCGATGAAGATCCTGTCCCTCGTCTGTACCTCAGCCGCCGTCGCCATCTTCGCCCTCCTGGTCGTCCCTCGTCATGTCGATTGAACCATTGTGTCCCCTATAGGGGCAACAAGTGTCCATCCTGCCGCGCTTCGGCGCCGGGGCCGGGAAGGGCGCGGGCGTCGCGGGCGTGCAGGACCTCGCCGCAGCTTTCGCAGATGCCGCGGTCGTTGACCTCTCCTCCGCACTCCTTGTGGACGATCAGCATCGGCGGTCCGTCGGGCTCGGGGGAGTGACGGTCGCCCCAGGCAAGCAGGGCGACGAGGGCGGGCCAGAGGTCGAGGCCCTTCTCGGTGAGGAAGTACTCGTAGCGCTCGGGGCTCGACTGGTAGGGGCGCCGCTCGAGGATGTCCTCCTCGAACAGCCGCTGCAGGCGGGCGGAGAGGACGTTGCGGGCGACGCCGAGGCCGCGCTGCAGCTCGCCGAAGCGGCGGTTGCCGTTCATCACGTCGCGGACGATCAAGAGCGTCCAGCGCTCGCCGACGATCTCGAGCGCCTTGGCGATCGAGCAGGTCTGGCCGGGGTAGTCGTGACGGAGCACGAGAGTGATCTTCGCACACAAGGTTGCATCAAGCAACCGAGTCGGCTAGGGTTGGCACATTGAGAGTTGCTTGAAGCAACCAATGCCGATTGGAGGCCCGAGATGAGGCTGATCAACAGACACAAAAGCCAACGCTTCAAGGCCCCGCGGATCTCGTTCACGCAGGAGGAGATCGCTGCGGATCTGCACTATCCGGCGAGCCGACGCCCAGAAGGCAGGGCCACCGTTCCGGTGCCCCGGGGAGCACGTCGGTGAGCGAGACCGGACTCAACGGCGATTCCGTCGCCGCCAAGGTCACCGAAGCCGCTCGCGAAGGCGGCACCGCGGCCGAGGCAGCCCAGATCTTTGCTGAGGCCAGCCCCGAGACGAGCCGCAGCCGCACTCTTGTTTGGCAGGACCCGGTGCCGACTGCGGCTGCCGGGGCGACGATGACCGGGATGGAGTACATGCAGGCGCTTGTGGCCGGCGAGCTGCCACCGCCGCCTATTGCCGTGACTCTGCGGATGGGCCCGATCGAGCTGGGCGAGGGCCGCGCGGTTTTCGCCGGCGAGCCCGGGGAGGAGCACTACAACCCGATCGGCGTCGTCCACGGCGGCTACGCCGCGACCCTGCTCGACTCGGCACTCGGTTGCGCCGTGCACACGACGCTGCCGGCTGGTGTCGGCTACACCTCGCTCGGCCTCGAGGCGAAGTACGTGCGCCCGATCACCCGCGACACCGGCCGTGTCCTCTGCGAGGCCAACGTCCTCTACCGGGGCCGCCGCCAGGCGACCGCCGAGGCAAGCCTCACCGCCGCCGACACCGGCAAGCTCCTCGCCCACGGTGTCGCCACCTGCATGATCCTCGAAGCCTGATCGCTGGTTAGGCCGAGAGCTCGCGGGCGAGCTCGACCAACAGGCGGACACCGAAGCCGCTGGCGTCGTTGCCGGTGTAGGGGCGGCCGACGTCCCAGGCGGTGCCGGCGATGTCGACGTGGGCCCAGGGGGTGTCGCCGACGAACTCCTCGAGGAAGGAGCCGGCGTAGATCGTCCCCGCCTTGCGCTTGGCGGCGGCATTGGTGAGGTCGGCGACCGTGCCCTTGGTCAGCTCCTTGTACTCGGGGTGGAGGGGGAGGCGCCAGACCAGCTCGCCGCTGGCCTCTCCCGCTCGCTCGACCTCGCTGGCGAGCTCGTCGTCGTTGGAGATCACCGCGGCGTAGGTCGAGCCGAGGGCAATCAGGACGGCGCCGGTAAGGGTCGCAAGGTCGACGATCCGCTCCGCTCCCAGCTCGACCGCATAGGCGAGGGCGTCGGCGAGGATCAGGCGACCCTCGGCGTCGGTGTTGTTCACCTCGACCGTCTTGCCGTTGTATTGGGTGATCACGTCGCCAGGCTTGATCGCCGTCCCAGAGGGCATGTTCTCGGTCGAGGGGACGACCGCGATCAGGTTCATGGGCAGCCCCAGCTCGGCGATTGCGCCAACCGCCTCCAATACTGCTGCGGCGCCCGACATGTCCATCTTCATCTCGTGCATCGAGGCGGAGGGCTTCAGCGAGATGCCGCCGGTGTCGAAGGTGACCCCCTTGCCGACGAAGCCGAGGGTCGGGCCGGATCCGCCACCGGAATAGCGCAGCACGATCAGCTTCGGCTCCTCCTCGGTTCCCTGGCTGACCGCGACCAGGCCGCCCATCTTCTTGGCGGCAATCTCCTCGCGGCCAAGGACTTCGGCGCTGACCCCCTCGTGGTGGGAGGCGATCTCGCGTGCTCGCCTGCCCAGGAAGGACGGGGTGGCAACGTTCGAGGGCAGGCTCTGCAGGTCGCGGGCGCGGTTTTGGGCCTCGGCACAGATATGGGCGGCCTCCGCCGCATCGGCGAGATCCGCCGGTGCGAGCAGCGCCAGCGACTCGAGTTGGGGTGGGGGAGGGTCACTTGGATCGCTGCTGCGGAAGCGGTCGAAGCGGTAGGTGGCGAGGATCGTGCCGGTGACAAGAGCTGCGGCGGTCGCATCGTCGTCGTCGGAGTCGGGCAGCAGCCAGGCGAGTGAGGCCGCCTCCAGCTTGATCGCCTCTTTGGCGGCGACCGCGCCGGCGAGCCGGATTCGCTCAGCGCCGGCCTCGTCGCGCTTGCCGAGGCCGACTGCGAGCGCGCGAGCGGGCTGCTCCGGCCGCAGTAGCGCCAGCTTCTGGAAGCCCCCCTTTGCATCGGTGGCGCCTGGCGCGGTCTGCAGGGCTTCGGGTAGCTCTTCGCCCTCGTAGAGCCCGACGACAAGTAGATCGGCATCGGTATCGGTGGGCGCGAGCTGGCTGACGTCGACTCTCACGGTGACCGAGTCTATGAACTCCCATCGCGTGGTTCCTTAATCACCTATTACGTGACTAAGGAACCACAACTTCGATTGGTGGCCCGCTATCGTTTCGGCAGGGCCTTGCGGCCCTTCCGAGCCGAGATCCGGCATAAACCGAGCAGAAAGGCCGCCAGATGCCCAGCACCGTCATCCTTGGAACCGCACGCACGCCCTTCGGCAAGATGGGCGGGACCCTCTCCTCACTCGACGCCACCGACCTCGGCGGCCACGCGATCGAAGCGGCCTTGGAGCGCTCCGGCGTCGACCCAGAGCAGGTCGATCAGGTCGTCTTCGGCCAGGTCCTGCAGGCCGGCCAGGGGCAGATCCCCTCGCGCCAGGCCCAGATCAAGGGCGGCATCCCCAAAGAGGTCCCCTCGGAGACGATCAACAAGGTCTGCGCCTCGGGCATGCGCTCGCTCGGCATCGCCGACATGGCGATCCGCGCCGGCGACACCGACGTCGCCGTCACCGGCGGCATGGAGTCGATGAGCGGTGCCCCGCACCTGCTGCCCGGTGCCCGCTTCGGCTACCGCATGGGCCACGTCGAGACGATCGACTCGATGGTCCACGACGGCCTCACCAACCCCTTCACCGAGAAGCAGATGATCAACGAGGCGAGTGAGGTCTCCAACGAGCTCGAGATCACCCGCGCCGACATGGACCGCTTCGCCGAGCGCTCGCATCGGCTCGCGGCCGAGGCGACCGACGCCGGCCGCCTAGCCGATGAGATCGTCGGCGTCACGGTCCGCTCCCGCAAGGGTGAGAACACGATCGAGGCCGACGAGGCGATCCGCGCCGAGACGACGGTCGAGACGCTCGCCGGACTGCGCGCGATTGGCGGCGAGGACGCCACCCACACCGCCGGCAACGCGCCGGGAGTCAACGATGGCGCCGGCGCCATCGTCGTCGCCTCCGAGGAGTGGGCCGACAAGGAAGGCCGCACCGTGCTGGCGCGCGTACTCTCCTACGGCACCGTCGCCGACGACTTCCCCTACCTGGCCAAAACCCCCGCCAACGCCGCCAAGCAGGCGCTGGAGAAGATCGGCAAGAGCCCCGAGGACGTCGACCTCTGGGAGATCAACGAGGCCTTTGCCTCGGTCGCTCTCAACTCGATGCGGATGCTCGGCGTCGAGGAGGGCAACGTCAACGTCAACGGTGGCGCGATCGCGCTCGGTCACCCGATCGGCGCCTCAGGCGCCCGCATCGTCGGCTCGCTCGTTCACGAGCTGGGCCGCCGTGGCGGCGGCCTCGGCGTCGCCGCGATCTGCAGCGGCGGCGGTCAGGGAGACGCGATCGTGATCGAGGTCGCTGGCTCGTAGGTCATGTCATGAGCCGCGGCGCGGCGTTCTTTGACCTGGACAAGACCCTGATGGCGGGGTCGAGCGGGATGCAGTTCGCCCGTGTCGCGACGCGGCACGGGGTCGTCGGCCGGCGGCAGCTGGCGAGCTGGGCGGTCGAGCACCTGCGCTACCGCCTGCGCGGCACCACCGACGAGCGCACGAATGAGGTTTTGAGGGCGGCGCGGGAGTTGATATCTGGTGTTCCGGTCCGCTCGGTCGAACGGATGAACCCCGAGGTGATGGCGGCGATCCTGCCCCGCATCTACCCGCAGATGCTCGACGAGGTCTACGCGCACCAGGACGCCGGCCGCGCCACCTTCATCGTCAGCGCCGCCGGCAACGGCGTGGTCGAACCGCTGGCCGCGGTGCTGGGCATGGACGGCGGCATCGGCACCAGCTATGAGATCGGCGAGGACGGGAACTTCACCGGCCGACTCGACGGGCCGTTCGTCTACGGGCCGGGCAAGGTCGAGGCGATGGAGGCGTTTGCCGCTGAGCACGGCATCGACCTCGCCGAGTCCTTCGCCTACTCGGACTCGGTCTCCGACCTACCGATGCTGCGCGCGGTAGGCCATCCGGTCGTCGTCAACCCCGATCCGCCGCTCGCCGAGCTCGCCCGCGAGGAAGGCTGGCAGACGATGCGCTTCGAGCAGCTCGGCCGCCGCCTCGTAGCCCTCGCCGTCACCCTGCTGGCGACGGTGGCCGGCTTTGGCGCCTCCCGCATCGCCGCCCGCCGCAAACCCGCCGCAACCCGTCGCTTCCCCGTCCGTCGCTAGACGTGCCGTCACTTAGGCACCCATATGGACGCCTAAGTGGCGGCACGTCAGCGGGTCGCGCCTAGACTGTTCGCATGGCTACGGAGCCGCGGGAGAAGCCCGCGCTGGAAGAGAGCGAGGTGGAGCGCACGACGATGTCGGGACAGCCGATCGCGCCGCTCTACGGGCCCGAGACCGCATCCACCGAGCCCGAGGAGTCGATCGGGCGGCCGGGTGAGTACCCGTTCACCCGCGGTCCTTACGAGTCGATGTACCGGGGACGGCTCTGGACGATGCGCCAGTTCGCCGGCTTCGGCACGGTCGAGGAGACCAACGAGCGGTTCCATTACCTGCTCGACCACGGCCAGACCGGGCTCTCGACCGCCTTCGACATGCCGACCCTGATGGGCTACGACTCCGATCACGAGCGCAGCCTCGGCGAGGTCGGCCGCGAGGGCGTCGCCGTCGACAGCCTCGACGACATGGAACAGCTCTTCGACGGGATCCCGCTCGGCGGCGTCACCACCTCGATGACGATCAACGCGCCGGCTGCGATCCTGCTCGCCTTCTACGTCCTCGTCGGCGAGAAGCAGGGGGTGCCGCCGGAGAAGCTCGGCGGCACGATCCAGACCGACATCCTCAAGGAGTACATCGCGCAGAAAGAGTGGTGCTTCCCGATCGAGCCGGCGATGCGCCTGGTTACCGACATGATCGAGTGGTGCACGGAGAACATGCCGCGCTGGCACCCAGTCTCGATCTCCGGCTACCACATCCGCGAGGCGGGCTCGACCGCGCAGCAGGAGCTCGCCTTCACGCTCAAGGACGGCTTCACCTACGTCGAGCGGGCGCTCGAGCGCGGCCTCGACGTCGACGACTTCGCCCCCCGCCTCTCCTTCTTCTTCAACGCCCACATCGACTTCTTCGAGGAGATCGCCAAGTACCGCGCGGCGCGCCGGATCTGGGCGCGGGAGATGCGGGAGACCTACGGCGCCAAACGCGAGGAGTCGATGCGGCTGCGCTTCCACGCCCAGACGGCGGGGGTCTCGCTGACCGCGCAGCAGCCGCTGAACAACGTTGTCCGCACCTCGCTCGAGGCGCTGGCCGCAGTGCTCGGCGGCACCCAGTCGCTGCACACCAACTCCTTCGACGAGGCCCTCGCGCTGCCGACCGAGGAGGCGGTGCGGGTGGCGCTGCGCACGCAGCAGGTGATCGCCTTCGAATCGGGCGTCGCCAACACGCCCGACCCGCTCGGCGGCTCCTGGTTCGTCGAGAGCCTGACCGACGAGATGGAGCGTGCCGCCTACGAGTACTTCGCCCGGATCGACGAGCTGGGGGGGATGGTCGAGGCGATCCGCCGCAACTTCCCCCAGCGCGAGATCGCCGATGCCGCCTTCACCTACCAGCGTGAAGTGGACGAGCGGCGCCAGATCGTCGTCGGCGTCAACGACTTCGTCCAGGAGGACGAGGCGGAGACGCCGATCCTGCGTATCGACCCCGCCCTGGAACGCAAGCAGACCGACCGCCTGGCGGCGACGCGCTCTCGCCGCGACGGCGCCGCCGTCGAGGCGAGCCTCGCCGAGCTGAAGAGCGTCGCCGCAACCGACGTCAACCTGATGCCGCCGATCATCGAAGCTGCGCGTGCCCGTGCCACCGAGGGCGAGATGATCTCCGCCCTGCAAGAGGTATTCGGGACGTACACCGAGAGCCCAGTCTTCTAAGCTTCCCCGCCGCTATGGAGGCCGCAACCGCCCGCAAGATCCGCGTCGTCGTCGCCAAGCCTGGCCTGGATGGGCACGATCGCGGCGCCAAGATCATCGCCCGGGCGCTGCGCGACGCGGGCATGGAGGTGATCTACACCGGCCTGCACCAGACGCCGGAGCAGATCGCCGAGACGGTGATCCAGGAGGACGCCGACGCGGTCGGCCTCTCGATCCTCTCCGGTGCCCACATGACTTTGGTGCCGAAAGTGGTCGCGCTGCTGAAGGAGCAGGGCGTCGACGACGTCCTGGTCACGGTCGGGGGCACGATCCCAGCCGAGGACATCCCCGAGCTGAAGCAACTGGGGGTCGCCGCGGTCTTCACGCCGGGCGCCGGCACCGACGAGATCGTCGACTTCATCCGCGAGGGCGCAAAAGAGCGCCACGAGCGGGAAGAATCGTAGGTTCCAAGCGTGATTTAGGTCACGCCGAATAGCACACGTCCAGATGTATAGATAGACTGATTGACTGGTCAGTCAACCAGCCTGAGCAACTGCCAAGGAGGCTTGTAACTTGAAGATCTGCGTCCTGGTCAAGGAGGTTCCGGACGCCGCCGTCCAGAAGCGCATCGACTCCAACACGATGCGTTTGGACCGCAGCGGCGAGAAAAACCTCAACCCCTTCGATACCCATGCCATTGAGGCCGCCATGCAGATCAAGGAGGGCGGCGCGATCCCGGTCGAGGAGGTCGTCGCGGTGACGATGGGCCCCGATTCGGCGGTCCGCGCACTGCACAAGGCGGTGGCGCTCGGCGCCGACCGCTCGGTGCACCTCTCCGACGACGCCCTGCAGGGCTCCGACGTCTGCGCCACCGGCTACTCGCTGGCCAAAGTGCTCGAGTCCGAGAGCCCGGATCTGGTCCTGCTCGGCCAGCAGTCCGATGACGGCGAGTGCTACACGATCGGTGCCGTCGTCGCCGACCACCTGCAGATGCCCTCGCTGACGCAGGTGATCAAGATCGACGTCACCGACGGCAAGCTGCGCTGCGAGCGCCAGGCCGAGTACGGCTACGACACGGTCGAGATTGAGTTGCCCGCTGTGATCAGCGTCGGCGACGCGATCAACGAGCCGCGCTACCCGAGCCTGAAAGCGATCATGGGGGCGAAGAAAAAACCGCTCGACGGCAAGGCGACCGGCGACGTCGGCATCGACGCCGGCATGGTCGGCGAGGCCGGCTCCAAGACCACGGTTCTCGCGCTCAACCCGCCGCCTGCCAAGCAGGCAGGGGAGATCATCGAGGACGAGGACACCAACGAGACGGTCGAAAAGATCGTCGCCTGGCTCGACGAGAGGAAGCTGATCTAGATGGCAGGCATCCTGGTTTACGCCCTCCACGATGACGAGGGCAACTTCAACAAAAACTCGCTCGGGGCAATCTCCGAGGCGGCCAAGCTGGCCGGCGAAATCGGCGGCGAGGCCGCCGCGCTGGTGGTAGGCGAGGTCGCCGACGACGCCTGCGCTTCGCTCGGCAACTGGGGCGCGGCCAAGGTCTACCGGGCCAAGAGCGTGCCCGAGGGTCTAGCTCAGCCGATCATCGACGCGATGGCCAAGGTCATCCAGAGCGAGGGCTTTGGCTACGCGCTGTTCGGCGGCGGCCTGCTCGGCTTCGAGATCGGCGCTGGCCTCACCGCTCGCCTCAACGCCGGCGTGACGATGGAGGTGACGCAGGTCAAGGTGCAGGACGGCAAGCTGGTCGTCGAGCGCCCGATCCTGCAGGACTCCCAGATCGCCGACGTGGGCT
The DNA here is from genome assembly GCA_963718755.1 of uncultured Solirubrobacterales bacterium. Taxonomy (GTDB): domain Bacteria; phylum Actinomycetota; class Thermoleophilia; order Solirubrobacterales; family 70-9; genus VRUE01. The sequence goes on along the minus strand of OY970376.1, from coordinate 626,510 downwards.
ACGTCAGTGAGCCGGGCATCATCATCGGTCGCCTAAATGCTTTCGACGCCAAGGAGAGCGGCGGCAGCGCCGAGGTCGTCGACGTAGACGTCGAGCTCTCGCCCTGGTCTTCCAAGGCGAAGCTGGTCCAGCGCGGCGAGCAGCGCGGTGCCGACGTCAACATCGAGGACGCTGAGATTCTCGTCGGCGGCGGTCGCGGGCTGGGCGCCAAAGAGGGCTTCGAGCAGTGCGAGGAACTGGCCGAGGCGATGGGCGGGGCAGTTGCCGCGACCCGCGCCGTGGTCGACGCAGGCTGGTACCCCTACGCGGCCCAGATCGGCCAGACCGGCAAGACGGTCGCGCCGAAGCTCTACCTGGCCGCCGGCATCTCCGGCGCGATCCAGCACAAGGTCGGGATGCAGAACTCGGAGAACATCCTCGCGATCAACAAGGACCAGAACGCGCCGATCTTCGAGTTCTCGGATCTCGGTGTGGTCGGCGATCTGCACAAGATCGTCCCCAAGCTGACCGAGGCGATCAAGGCGAAGAGGGCGGGCTGAGCCACCGGCTCAGCCCTTCCTCGACTGCGTAAAGGAGCAAGAGATGCCCGCCGTCAAGCCCATCGATTACCCGCCGCCGTTCGATTCAGCCGACGTGATCGGCCCGCCGACCGATCCGGTCGACGAGCGGATCGAGGTCGGTGTCGCGATTGTCGGCGGGGGCCCGGCGGGCCTCGCCTGCGCCAACAAATTGATGCAGCTGCTTGAGGACGAGCCCGAGCTGACCGAGAAGCTCGGCGAAGTCCCGGTCGCGGTGATCGAGAAGGGCAAAGTCGCGGGTGCCCACCTGCTCTCCGGCGCCAACGTCGATCCCTCGGCGATGACCAGGCTCTTCCCGGACATGGACCCTGGAGATTGGCCGCCGGTCTACCAGGAGGTGACCAAGGACGCCACGTATTTCCTCACCTCGAAGGCGGCGATCCCGCTGAAGCCGCCGCCGCCCAACTTCCGCAAAGAGGGCACCTACACGATGTCGGTCTCGAAACTGGGCCGCTTCCTCGCCGACAAAGCCGAAGAGGCCGGCGTCTACATCCTCTCCGAGACCGCCGCGACCAAGCTCCTGGTCGAGGACCGGATCGTCAAGGGCGTGCGCTCCGGAGACCGCGGCCGTGGCAAGGACGGTGAGGAGCTCGGCAACTTCGAGCCCGGCTCCGATGTCGTCGCCAAGGCGACGGTGCTGGCCGAGGGCACGATCGGTCACCTCACCTACGGGGCCTTCGACTACTTCAACATGCGTGACGGCTCCGACCCGCAGGCGTGGGAGCTCGGCGTGAAGGAGATCTGGGAGGTGCCGAAGCCGCTCGACCGGGTGATCCACACGCTCGGCTGGCCGCTGCGCTGGGGCGGCAAATACAAGGAGGCGGGTGGCAGCTTCATCTACCCGATGGGCGAGGACAAGGTCTGCTTCGGCCTTGTCGTCGGCCTCGACTACACCGACGCGACCTTCTCGGTCCACGACGAGTTGCAGCGGTTCAAGCAGCACCCCTTTATCGCCAAGATCATCGAGGGCGGCAAGCGGGTTGGCTGGGGGGCGAAGACGATCCCCTCCGGCGGCTACTTCTCGCTGCCGAAGCGCTTCTCGGTGCCCGGCATGCTGGTCGCCGGCGACGCCGCCGGCATGGTCAACATCGCCGAGCTCGCCGGCGTCCACTACGCGATGCACGCCGGGATGTACGCGGCGGAATCGATCGTCGAGTCACTGAAGAAGGACATCGACTCGGTCAACTTCGAAAGCTACGACGAGAAGATCCGCGGCTCGGTGATCGAGAAGGACCTCTACAAGTCGCGCAACATGAAGCAGCCGCTGACCAAGGGGCTGATCCGCGGCGGCATCGTCGCCAACATGCTCGTCGCCAGCAAAGGCAACTTCCCACCCGGCCACATGAAGGTCGAGGACAACGCCGAGCCGGCGATGCACATCGGCAAGGCCGCCAGCCGGTACCCCAAGCCCGACAACGAGGTCACCTTCAACAAGCTCGACTCGGTCTTCCTGTCGGGCAACGCGACCCGCGACGACGCGCCCAATCACGTCCGGATCCAGACCAAGGTGCCGCGCGAGCTCGCCCAGACCTGGGTCTCGATGTGCCCGGCCCAGGTCTACGAAATCCCCGACGAGCAGCTCGAGAACGGCGCTGCGGAGGTGGACGTCCACGTCACCGCCTCCAACTGCGTCCAGTGCGGCGCGATCACCGCCAAGGGCGGCCGCCTCACCCTCCCCGAGGGTGGCGACGGCCCGCTGTATCAGGAGACCTGAGCTCAGGCTCCGAGCAGGAGCTTTTGCAGGGTGCGCCCGATCTTCTTGCGCAGTGGCCGAACGTTCAGGTCGTGGTCGAGGCGAAGCATGTACGCGGCTGGGTTTTCGCGTGTCGCCGTTTGAGCACCTGCTCTGGCCGCCCTTGCGGTTCCGGCCAGGCCGAGGAGTATCGCCGTCGCACCGACGACCTCGTCGTTGGCAACCCCGGCGATCCCGGTTCCAACGATGGGTGGAAGGGTGAGCTTTACCCCCAGCCAACCCTCCGCGGTGGCGATGCCCAGGATTTGCAGGTCCTTTCGAAGGGCCGGCAGCCATGGTGCGACGCGGTCGTCATACGCATCTTGCAACTGAGCCTGGAACGCATCGGGGTCGGTGATCTTGGCCAGCCCGGCGTCGTTGGCCACGCTTTGGATCGAGTCACGGAAGGCGAGTAGCTCCTCCCCATACTTCGAGCGGACTTCGAGGATCTTCGGCACGGGAACCGATCGCAGGTCCGCCGGAATCACGGTGCGCAGCGCCGCGAACGCCAGCGCGGCAGCCGGCGACCGGGCCGCTTCGCCAACCGGCTCCGGCGCCGGCGTTGCCAGCAGGGCGGACGAGAGGGCCTCGACTGACCATCCGCCGCCACAGACGAAGTCGATCGCGCTTTCCGAAACCGGGTGGGACATGCGCTGCTCCGCGATCTCGTCTGCCAGGAGCGTCATGTAGACGCGAGCAATCTCGGGATGCACGCCAAGCCAGCGCCCGTCGCCCTCACGGGTTTGCTGGCTCAGGCCGCCGGCTGCCAATACGTCCTGAAGCGGCCAGGCCACCTTCGACACATGGATGTACACGAGGTCTCCGGCCGCGAAAGGCGCCGTGGGCCTGCCGTGGGCCCAGTGTTCGCCATCCAGGTCTTGGACGCCGAAACGCTCGCGGAGTTGCGCTTCGTTTCGCTCCACCACCGAGGCAAATCTGTCTGCGATCTGCTCCGAGCTGTCCGTTGGGTCGATGTTCCGAATCAAGCCCTCGTTGACGAACTCAGCGACGATCGAAGTGTCAGTCGTCGGATGTGAGGGTGGAACGATCCGCTCCAGTCGCTTCCAAAACAGCAGCGACAGCTTGACCCAGTCGTCATCCCGGAAATTGATCCAGGGGTAGTAGAGACCCGTGTTGCCTGCCATCGTCTTCTCCCTGCTCAGACTCGAAGCTACGGTGACGGAACGCCTAGAGCATTATCACGGTACACATACTTAAGGGACATAGTTGCGGCGGGCCGTCGGTTCTCTGCAGCACCTCGATCACGCTGCAGGCGCTGGGGGCAACCGCGTTGGGTATTCGTCAGCTGGTCGCTGGGGATCAGCCTGGTTCTTGGGCGCGCACCGTGGCGCCGCCGCCGATCATCCTCGAGGAGCTGGGCAGCTGCGGGCTGAAGGCGGCCTCGCTGCGCCGCTGAGTGGGCGGAGCGAGCGTCCATTGCTCGCAGCCGGCGAAGGCTTCATCAAGCCGTCTCGCCATCGAGCTCCTTCTTGGGGGCCGATCCTGGTCGAAGATCTCCTGGGGCATGAATCCCTCTCCGTCCTGTAGGGGGCGTTGAGTAAGTCTCTCCCCTCGATCAGACGAAAAAACCGCAACTAGCGGAAAACACCGAGATTCCAGCTCAGCGCGTGGTTCCTTAATCGCGCATAACGCGAAAAAGGAACCGCGCGATCTACGGAGAGCTGGCGAAGCCGGCGATCTCGTCGGCCAGGCGCTGCGGCTGGTCGAGCGGGACGAAGGTGGCCGCGTCGGGGATCTGAACGATCCGTGCGTTTGGCACTTCGCCGGCAAGTCGCTCTGCGTACTTGAGCGGGAAGAGCCGGTCTCCCGGGGCCCAGGTGAGCAGGATCGGCAGCTCGGAGCCGCGCAGCTTCTCCGCCGCCTCGAGCGTGTAGCGCTTGTTCATTCCGACGGTCACCTTCTTGGTGTCGCGTTTGACCCCGGGGTCGTGGAGGGCCGGCGCCATCCAGGAGGCGATCAGCTCAGGGGGGATCGGCTTCTTGGTGAAGGGCTTGAAGGCAGCCCGGGCCAGGGCGGGGATGCGGAATGGCGCGGCCAGCACGGCCATGCCGCCGGGCAGGGCTGCGATTGGGGGCATCGTCTTGAAGATCCCCGGCGGGAAGTTCTCGTGCGTGTCGCAGTTGGTCAGCACGAGGCGACCGATGCGCTCGGGGTGACGGGTGACGAGGACCTGGGACATCGCGCCGCCCGAGTCGTTGCCGACGATCGTCACGTCCTCGAGGTCGAGTGCCTCGAGAAAGCTGGCGACGATCGCCGCGATGCCGTAGGGGGAGAGGTCCGCATCCGGCTTCATCGCGATCTGCTGAGCGCCGATCGGCCAGTCGGGGGCGAGGCAGCGGAAGCGATCGGAGAGCCCGTCGACAACACCGTCCCAAAGGCGGCCGTCGACCAGGTAGCCGTGGACGAAGACGACTGGCTTGCCCTTGCCGGCCTCGCGGTAGCGGATCCTTCCGGCGGGTAGATCGATCTCGCGGCGCTGGTCTGACTGGCTCATTGCACCCTCCTCGGGAGTTGTTTCCGACCGACGGGCCGCGTAAGCTACATACAGACAGTATGAATGTCAAACCAAACGTTGACCGGGCGCCGAAATCGCCGCGCCGCACTCAAGCTGAGCGTTCTGAGACCACCCGCGAGGCCCTGATCGAGGCGGCGCGGGCGCTTTTCGCCGAGCACGGCTACGGCGGTGTCGGGACCGAGGAGATCGTCCGCGCCGCCGGCGTCACCCGGGGAGCGCTCTACCACCATTTCGGTGGCAAGAAGGACCTCTTCGAGGTGGTCTACGAACGAGTCGAGCGAGAGCTGGCGGAAAGGATCGCCTCAGGCGCGCTCTCAGGTGGGGCGGCGGCGCCGCTCGACGCGATGCGAGCCGGCGCCGAGATGTTCCTGGCGGCCTGCACCGAGCCCGAGGCCCAGCAGATAGCGCTGCTCGACGGGCCGTCGGTGCTCGGCTGGGACCGTTGGCGAGAGATCGCCGCCGAGCACGGACTTGGTTTGATCGAGGCGACGCTGCAGGCTGCGATCGAGGTGGGCGCGATCCCCGATCAGCCGGTTCGCCCCCTGGCCCATGTGCTGATGGGCGCTCTGGATGAGGCGGCGATGGTGGTGGCGCGCGCTGACGATCCCGAGCAGATGAGGGAAGACGTCGGCCGCACGCTTGATTCGTTGCTCGCTGGCCTCAGCTCTAGGTAGCGGGGCGGGGGAGGGGCGAGACCTCTTCGTCGCTTTTCCCGGCCCCGACCGCGGTCACGGTTGGTTCGAGCAGCTCCGCATGGGCAAGTCGTCGCGACTCCTTCTGCGCGTACATGCGCGTGTCCGCCAGCTGCAGCGCGGCCCCGGCCTCGGCCTCCTCGGCCGGCACTTCGACCGCTCCCCAGGCGGAGCTCACCGCGAACCCCGGGCCGGTGGCCGTCAGCGCCTGGGCGGCAGCCTTGCTCACCGCGTCGAAGCGGTCCCGCTCGCAGCTGAGCAGCACACAGAACTCGTCGCCGCCGATCCGGTAGGCATCTCCGTCTTCGCCGACTGCGCGCCTGAGTGCCGCGCCGAAGCGAACGAGCAGCTCGTCGCCGGCCGGGTGGCCGAAGGTGTCGTTGTAGTGCTTGAAGCCGTTGAGGTCGAAGAGCAGCAGCGAGATCGGTTTGCTCTCGCTCGCCTGGGCGACGCGGATCGGCAGGTCGACCTGCATCCGGCCCTGGTTGCCGAGCCCGGTCAAGGCGTCGGTCCGCACCTGCTCGAGCAGCTCGCGGTTCTCGCGGTCGCTCATTCCGAGGCGGACGACCACGGCGGTCATCGTCGCCGCCCAGAGGACGGTGGAGAGGCTGCTGCTGGCGCTGAAGTACTGGATCGCGAAGAGGCCGATCATCACCCCCGCGAAGACCGCCGGCACGACCATCTCGCGCCGCCGCTCCTGAGGTGAGGTGATCTCGGTCGCGGCAGCGGGCTGCCAGACCGAGGCACCGAGGCAGACCGCGCCGATCAGGTAGATCGGTTCGACCCAGTTGCCACCGGGAAGGGCTTCCTCGGTCAGCTGGAGGGTGTAGGCGATGTCGGCGACGACCAGCGCCGCGAGGCCAGCCAACAACATCGACCAGGTGCGACCGGGGCGCCAGCCGGTTAGCGCGATGATGCCGACGACTATGGCCAGCATCGCGATATCGCCGAGGGGGTAGGCGAGAGTGGTGGCGATTTCCAGCGGGGTCCCTTCGGCCTTGTCGGCGACGAAGTCGAAGACGAAGGCGGCACCGACGGCCGCGGTCCCCAAAGTCGCGATCACCCCGTCCATCCAGAGGCGCCAGTTGATTTCCTGCGCCCGCGCTCTTACCAGCAGGACCAGCCCGGCGATTGCAAGAGGATAGAAGGCGAGGTAGCCGACGTCGGCGGGGGAGGGATAGGGAGCGTCGGCATTGCCATCGATGAAGATCGACCAGTAGACCTCGGCGGCTCCCCAAGTGAGGATTGCTACTCCGATCAGCTGCCAGGCGCGGCGCTCGCGCCCGAAAGCGGACGCCCTGGCCAGGCAGGCGAGCCCTGCGCCCAGCACCACGCCGTCGTAAACGACGCCGCCAATTGCGGCATGAAGGCCGCTGCCAACGCCGAGCCAGTAGTGCAGGGCGACCAGGAGCGTCCCGCCCAGCAACAGGATCGAAAGCGCGATTCGTATGCCCCGGGGAAGCCCGCGGTCGCTCGGTTCGCCAATGCTCATCCCTCAGCTATCGGCAGCACTTGCCCACTTCTCTAGACTTGTTGGCAATGAAGGCAGGAATTCACCCCGAGTACACGCTCGCTCATGTGCATTGCTCGTGCGGCAACCAGTTCTACACCCGTGCGACGGTGTCGGATCTGCACGTCGAGCTCTGCTCCGAGTGCCACCCGTTCTACACCGGCAAGCAGAAGCTCGTCGACACCGGTGGGCGGGTCGAGCGTTTCCAGCGCCGCGCCGCCAAGCACGCCAAGGCCTCGAGGTAAGCCATGGTCGCGGAGACAGGCTCTCCGCCGGCTGAGGCCGTCTCCTCGAACGGAGCAGACCCCCTTCGCATGCCCGACGGCGCTCTGGTCGCCAAGCGGGACGCGCCGGTCGGCGGACAGGCGGTGCTGGAGGGCGTGATGATGCGCGGCGTCTCGACCTGGGCGGTCGCCGTTCGCAACCCCGAGGGCCAGGTCGAGCTCAGCTCCGAAGCACTGGTGCCCTGGGCGAGGCGGCATCGCCTCTGGCGCGTGCCAGTCATTCGCGGCGTCGTCGCACTCGGCGAGTCGCTGAAGATCGGCTTCCGCGCCCTGGCGATCTCCGCCAACGCGCAGATGGAGGAGAACGAGGAGGGCGAGAAGGACGAGATCGGCGGCTGGATCTGGGGACTGACGATCGTCCTCTCGCTGGCCCTCTCGATCGGCCTCTTCTTCGTCGTCCCGGTCGGATTGACCAGCCTGATCAAGGACCAGCTCGGTAACGCATTTCTCTTCTGGCTGGTCGAGGGGATCCTGCGCACGGCGATCTTCATCGGCTACATCGTCGTGATCAGCCGCCTGCCGGACCTGCGCCGGGTCTTCGAGTACCACGGCGCCGAGCACAAGACGATCTCCTGTTACGAGGCCGAAGACGAACTCGTCCCTTCGCGAGCCAAGCTCTATTCGCGCTTGCACCCACGCTGCGGCACCAGCTTCTTGTTGATCGTGATGGTGCTGGCGATCTTCGTCTTCGCCCCGATCGGGCTGCCGGCCTGGTACTGGCTGCTCGCCTCGCGCATCCTCGGCATCCCGCTGATCGCCGGCCTCTCCTATGAGGTGATCAAGTGGGCCGGCAAAAACCGTCGCAAACGCTGGGTACGGGCGGTGATGTGGCCGGGCCTGATGCTGCAGAACCTGACCACGCGCGAGCCCGACGAAGAGCAGCTGGCGGTGGCGATCGCGGCGCTGGAGAAAGTGTTGGCCGAGGAGAAGCCGGCGGAGGCCGGCGAGTCACCTATAGAGATCGTGGCGTAGAGCCCGCATCATTCTTCGAGCTCGACTCGCAGCTGGGCCTCCAGCTGGGCAAACCACTCCTCGCCGCGTTGCAGCAGGGCCTCGCCGAACAGCCCGGCAAGCACAGGCATGCGAATTCCACCCTCCTCGAAGTCCATGAGCGCGCCACGCAGGTCTTTGTCGTACATGTGTTGCCTGTAGTCGCGGAGCCGCTCCTGCGCCCGCCGCACCATCTCGATTTGGTCCTGCTTTGGCGCTGCATCGGCGAAGAGGAAGCGGAGCATCCCCTCGACCCGAAACTGGAATGGCACTTCGTGCGCAGAGCGCAGCCAGTTGAGCAGTGCCTCCTCACCTTTCTCGGTCAGCTCGTAGTGGGCGCGGGCTCGTGCCCCCTGCGGGTCCTCGCGACGGGTCACCAACCCACCTTCCTCCAGGCGGGCCAGCTCGGGATAGACCTGGGCTAGGGAGACCGGCCAGACGACGGTGGCTCCCGCGTCTGCGGCCTTCTTGATCGCGTAGCCGGAGGTCGCGCCAAGGCGCAGCATGCCGAGCACCATGTAGGAGATCGGTTTGAGCTTCATCGCCGCCCAGGCTTCACGGCTGACGATCGGGTCTGGGGAACCGATCTCCAGAACCGGTCTCGCGGAACCAATTGAAACACGTCTCGGTATCCGATCTGATGCATCAGAACTGTTATATCGAAGCGGAATGCTTTCAGATGGGCACCGCACGAAGGGAGGACGGATGGGCGAGGCACGTAAGGGCTTCCTGGTCTTCAATGTTTGCTTGATCATGTTTTTCGCCGCAGCGGCGGTGGCGTCGGCTAAGTGGACCACCGTCAGGGTCGGCAACCTGGTCCTCAAGGTCGAAGGCAAGCTCTCGCCGCGTGCCTATCCGCGCGACGAGTTCGCGCCGGCCTCGTTCCGTACGCGCGGCCAGATCGCCACTGCGGACGGCAACCACCCGCCGGCTCTGCGGGAAGCGGTCGTCTACATCGACAAGAACGGCAAATTCGACGCCGAGGGCCTGCCGGTCTGCAAGGGGTCGCAGCTCGTGGCGCGCGACACCAAGGCGGCGAAACGGGCATGCGGCGAGGCGATCATCGGCACCGGGGTGGGGGCCGCCGAGATCGCCTTCCCCGAACAGCGACCGATCGACGTGATCAGCCCGATCACGATCTTCAACGGCGGCGTCAGGGGCGGGACGACGACGATGCTCCTGCATGCCTTCATCACCGTGCCGACGCCGGCAGCGATCGTCAGCACGTTCAAATTCACGCGAGTCAATGCTGGGCGCTACGGATTGCGCGGCGTGGCGGCGATCCCCGTGATCGCCGGCGGCAGCGGGTCGGTCACCGACTTCGACTTCGAGATCAAGCGCCACTACACCTATAGGGGCAAGCGCAAGAGCTTCGACCTGACCAAGTGCCCGACCGGTGTCATCTGGGCCAAAGGCTCGGGTACCTTCAAGGACGAAGTGCGCGACGGGGTCGAAGATGGCGAGGAGACGACGCTCTCCGCGAGTCTGAGCTTTCCGTGTACGCCGAAGGGGTAGGTGGCGCGGCGACGCCACCCGCCCGAGCTGCGCTTATCGTTCACGGAATGATCGAGTCGCTGGTCGAGCAGATTGAGGCGAGATTCGCTGAGCTAGAGGCGCAGATGTCCGATCCTGCGGTGATCTCGGACCGGGAGCGTTACGCCGAGGTGGGGCGGGAGTACCGGCAGCTGCAGCCGGCGCAGGCGCTGGCGGCGGAGTACATGACCCTCAAGGATGATCTCGAGGGGGCGAGCGAGTTGTTGGAGGAGGGGGAGGACGCCGAACTGCGCAAGGTGGTCGACGAGGCGCCAGCTCGGTTGGGGGAGCTCGAAGAGGAGATTCGGCTGGCGATGGTCGAGCGTGACCCCAACGACGACAAGAACGTCCTGGTCGAGATCCGTGCCGGCACCGGGGGGGACGAGGCGGCCCTGTTCGCCGGCGACCTCTACAAGATGCTCACCCGCTACGCGGAGGAGCAAGGCTTCGGCACCGAGGTGCTCTCGCAATCGGTCGCGGAGGTGGGTGGCTTCAAGGAGGTGACCCTCGCCGTTAAGGGCGAGGGCGCCTACTCGATCTTCAAGTACGAGGGCGGCACGCACCGCGTGCAGCGGGTGCCGGAGACCGAGTCCCAAGGCCGCATCCACACGTCCACCGCGACCATCGCGGTGTTGCCGGAGGCCGAGGAGGTCGAGGTCGAGGTCGACCAGAACGATTTGCAGATCGACGTCTACCGCTCCTCGGGCCCAGGCGGCCAGTCGGTCAACACGACCGACTCGGCGGTGCGGATCACGCACAAGCCGAGTGGCATCGTCGTCTCGATGCAGGACGAGAAGTCGCAGCTGCAGAACCGCGAGAAGGCGATGCGTGTCCTGCGCGCGCGGCTGTACGAGCGGGAGCTGGCCGAGCAGCAGGCGAAGGTGGCGGCAGAGCGCAAGGCCCAGGTCGGCAGCGGTGAGCGCTCGGAGAAGGTCCGCACCTACAACTTCCCCCAGGGACGGGTCACCGACCACCGGATCAAGCTGACCTCGCACAACATCGACGGCGTCCTGGCCGGGGGCTTGTCCGAGTTCACCGACGCGCTCGCGGCCGAGGAGAAACGGCAGAGGCTCGAGGCGGCCGCAGCCTCGGCCGCGTGACCGCATCCGACATTCACCACAGCGGGGTGGGGCGAATGTCGGATGCGGTCATGGCCGGCAGCGTCCGCGAAGCGCTTGGCGGTGCAGCCGACGCGCTCGCGGCGGTCGGGGTCGACACACCCCGGCTCGACGCGGAAGTCCTGCTTGCGGCGGCGACCGGGTGGGAGCGAGCTCGGCTGGCGGCGGATCTCGATGCAGGCATTCCCGCAGGCGCCGGCAGGCGCTTCGGCGAGATGGTGCGGCGTCGGCTGCGGCGCGAGCCGGTCGCCTACATTCTCGGCCGCAAAGGCTTCCGTTCGATCGAGCTGGTGGTCGATCAACGCGTCCTGGTCCCGCGACCCGAGACGGAGCTCCTGGTCGAGCTGGCCTTGGAGCTGGACCCGGCCCGAGTGCTCGACATGGGCACCGGCTCCGGTGCGATCGCGCTGGCGATCGCCGACGAGCTGCCGGGCTGTGAGCTGATCGCCACCGACATCTCGGCGGCGGCGCTGGAAGTCGCTCTGGCCAACGCGCGGCAGCTTGACCTGGAGGACCGGGTCACGTTCGTCGAGGGGACGTTGCCGCCCGAGCCTGGCGAGCTCGACCTGATCGTCGCCAACCTGCCCTACGTCGCCGAGTCCGAGTGGGGAGGGCTCGAGCGGGAGGTGACCGAGTGGGAGCCGCGCGAGGCGCTCCTGGCTGGCCCCGACGGCCTCGACGCGATTCGCGTCCTGCTCGCTGACGAGCGCGTTCGCTCTTTGTCTCGCTTAGCGCAACAAAGAGCGAACGCGGTTGCTGCGATTGCGCTGGAGGTGGGACAGGGCCAAGCGGAAGCGGTCGCGGATCTCATGCGCGAGGCTGGCTTCGTCACCGTCGAGACGCGCGCGGACCTGGCCGGAATCCCGCGCGTGGTCTGGGGACGGAGATGAAAAGAGGAGCCCTGGCGAGTTACCGTCCATCTACGGGGGCTAAGTCGCCAGGGGCTGGGTCATGACCAAGGTGGTTTCGATAGCGGGGGATGGGGCACAGGCAGCCCGGGCCGCGCTGGAACGGACGATCGCCGCCGCCGGCGTCGTCCTCTTTCCGGCCGATGGCCTTTACGGCCTCGCCTGCGATCCGCTCGACGCGGCGGCGATCGCGCGCATCCACCGGATCAAGGGCCGCGACGATGGCAAGCCCTCGGCGGTCATGTACTTCTCACCGCTGGCGATGCGCGAGCTGGTCGAGGGCCTCGGGCCGCGTACCCGCGACGCGGTGGGGGCTCTGCTCCCGGGGCCGTTCACCCTGGTCACCGCCAACCCGGAGCATCGCTACCCGCTCGCCTGCCGCGAGGACCCGGCGCGCCTGGGTGTCCGCCTGATCGAGGGCCCCTTAGCCGGCGCTATGTGCCCGCTCTTCCAGACCTCGGCCAATCGCAGCGGCGAGCCGGCGACGGGCAGCTTCGGGCAGATTGCAGCGGAGATCATCGCCGAGGTGGACCTGGCGATCGACGGGGGAGAGCTGACCGGCCGGCCGTCGACGGTTGTCGACCTGACCGCCTTCGATGAGAGCGGCGAGTGGTGGGTCCTGCGCGAGGGCGCCGTGAGCCGCGCGGAGCTGGAGGAGCGCCTTGCCGGTATTGCCGCGGCGGCTCAGCCGGAGTCCGGCGGAAGCGATTCCAGTACGTAGGCGTCCAAGGGTTCCCGCCGTCCCTTGACCTTGATCGCGCCCAGGGCGCGAGTCCTCGCCCCGGACAGGGCGCGCAGAGTGACGGCGCTGATCGCCACCTCGCCGACCGGCGCGGCCGACTCCAGGCGCGAGGCGGAGTTGACCGCGTCGCCGATCACGGTGTAGCTGCGGCCGCCGGCGGCGCCAAGAACCCCAACCAGCGCGTCGCCGCTGTTGACGCCGACGCGGAAACGCGGCCAACCAGGGTTCTCAGCGGCAACGGCTGCGGTTGCGTCGCGGATCGCCAGTGCCGCGGCCGCCGCCCGCCTGGCATGGTCGGGCTGGTCGCCGCGGGTATTGAAGGTCGCCATCAGCGCGTCGCCCATCAGCCGCTCGACGTCCCCACCGTGCTCTTCGACGACGGGCGGGATCGCCCGTTCGAAGTAGGCATTGAGCATCTCGGAGACCTGGGCCGGGTCGCGCCCCTCCGAGAACGAGGTGAACCCGGCCAGATCGGCGAAGACGACGCTCACCTCGCGCCGACCGCCCGCGGTCTCCTTCGTGTATAGCGGGCTGAAGCGCTCCTCGCGCCACTCGCGGCGGGCGGCGAGGGCGACCAGGCCGAAGGCGGTGAGGATCAAGGCGTGCCACTCCCACCAGCTCGCGTGCCAGTTGTGCGAGAACGCCGTCTGCAGCATCGCCTCACCGAGCAGCACGAAGGAGATCGCGACGGCGAGCACCAGGATCGGAGGGTCGCCGGCGCCGATGACGGCATAGCGGGCGGCCGCGACGAGGTAGAGCGTCGCCGCGGCGAATGCCGGGATCGCCAGCGTCCCGCTCGCGCGCTCGATCTCGGTCGCTTCGTCGAGCGGGCCGATCCCGATCAGCGTCGCGGCTGCCCAGGCGGCCATCAGGGCAAGTAGGAGGGCGGTGCCGCCGCGGCGACTGAGAGGAAGCGCGCTCATCCGCGCCGACACGCTCTCGGTCGCCGAAAGCACGGCTATCCCCGAGGCGATGACGAGGCCGACCGGGACCGCGATCACGAAGCCAAGGCTGGAGTCGTCGAGCAGGACGCCGGGCGTGGCGAGCGCGTGCAGGCCGAGGAAGCCGGCGCTGCAGAGGAAGGTCAGCGAAACCAGGCCAAGGCGCAGGTCGCCGCGACGCTCCGCGGCCTCGCCGGTGGCGTGGGCGAGCGCGGCGGTGACGCCGGCCGCGGCGAGGACGAGCCAGAAGTGGGCGGGATGGTCCTCCCAGGCGACGTCGATGCCAGGGTCGACCAGGAGCAATGCGAACCCGGCCGCCGGCAGCGCGATCGCCGCCGCCGCGATGGCCACCTTCCATCCGAGCGTCGTCTGGAAGTGGCTGCTCATACCCGGCAAAGGCTACGCCGGTGCTGCTCAGCAGTGCTGTGGCCCGTCGCGGTAGGGGAGGCGGAGGATCCGCACCGAGCGGTTGTTGTTCTCGTGTTCCTCGAAAAGGAGGTTCATCGGGTCGACCCGCATGACGAAGGCAAAGCAGCCGCGCAGCCCGCTGACGTTGACCCACTGGCGGTCGTAGGTGGAGGGATAGATGTCCGACCAGCCCACCGAGGTCCCGAGCGTTACCCGTTTGCGGCCCGGGTCCTGGTTGCAGGCCGGGTAGACCGGGAAGCTGGGTGAGCGTCCTCCCGGGCGCGTGCGGACGAGGTCGCGGAAGCAGTAGAAGACCTTCGGGCCCTTGCGCACGCGGCGCAGCGGCTGGCGCCCCTCGTCAAGCGACCAGATCTCCATGCTGAGCGGGTCGTGCACCTTCCAGTAAGAGCCGCCGAACTCGTAGCCAACGTTGTAGAAGTGGAGTTGGGCCTCGGTGCGAAAGATCTCCACGCCACCCCCGGCCCGGTAGATCGCCTGGTTGGCCCGCATCCAGTTGCGCTTGTAGCGGCGGCCGCGCAGCTCCATCGGCCCGCGTCCGCGCGAGCGGATGTCGTTGCCGCCGTAGAGCCGCGCTCCGCCGCCGTAGCCGTAGCTGCCGCCGCTCTGCGCGACGAAGAGGTCTTCGGCACGGCCGACGCGCAGGTCGGGGCAGAGCAGATGCCCGGAACCCGGCCCCGTGCAGGGGTTGCCGTCATCCGCCACCCCGGCGCCGTCGGGGGAGGTGCCTCCCGGCGCGCCGCCAGCCGTCGCCGCCAGGCTTCCCAGGGCCACGGTTATGACCGCGATCAGCGTTGCGGAGAGGCGTTTCACGCGGGGCAGGCTATCCATGAGCGTTGGTATCGTCGCAACACGGTGAGCGAGCTACCCGAAAACCTGCAAGCGGCACCTCTGAGCGAGGTCGATCCCCAGATCGCCGCGGTCCTCGACGCCGAGCTGCGGCGCCAGCAGGGGACGCTGGAGATGATCGCCTCGGAGAACTTCGTCCCCCAGGCAGTGCTCGAAGCGGTCGGCTCGGTGCTGACGAACAAGTACGCCGAGGGCTACCCCGGCAAGCGCTACTACGGCGGTTGCGAGGAGGTCGACGTCGCCGAGCAGCTGGCGATCGACCGGGCCAAGGAGCTGTTCGGCGCCGAGCACGCCAACGTCCAGCCGCACGCCGGCGCGCAGGCCAACAACGCCGCCTACATGGCGCTGATCGAGCCCGGCGACACGATCATGGGCCTGGCGCTCGACCACGGCGGCCATCTCACTCACGGGATGAAGCTCAACGTCTCCGGCAAGCTCTACGAGATCGTCGCCTACCACGTCGCCCGCGAGAACCTGCGCGTCGACATGGAGGAGGTCGAGCGGCTCGCGCACGAGCACCGGCCGAAGCTGATCGTCGCCGGCTGGTCAGCCTATCCGCGCCAGCTCGACTTCGCCGCCTTCCGCGCAATCGCCGATTCCGTTGGCGCAAAGCTGATGGTCGACATGGCGCACTTCGCCGGCCTCGTCGCCGCCGACCAGCACCCCAACCCGGTGCAGCATGCCGACGTCGTCACGACGACGATCCACAAGACGCTCTGCGGGCCGCGCAGCGGCATGATCCTCGCCCGCGAGGAGCACGCGAAGGCGATCGACAAAGCGATCTTCCCCGGCCAGCAGGGCGGGCCGCTGATGCACACGATCGCGGCCAAGGCGGTGGCGCTGCGGATCGCCGCCACGGACGAGTTCAAGATCCGCCAGAAGCAGACGATCGCCAACGCGCAGGCGTTCGCCGCCGGCCTGGAAGCGAACGGCGTGCCGGTGCTGACGGGCGGCACCGACGTCCACCTCGTCCTCGTCGACCTGACCCCCAGCGGCCTCGACGGCAAGACCGCCGAGGCGCGCCTGGAGGAGGTCGGGATCACGGTCAACCGCAACGCGATCCCCTTCGACGAGCGGCCGCCGATGAACCCCTCGGGCCTGCGGATCGGCACCCCGGCGCTGACCACCCGCGGCCTGGTGGAGGAGGACTTCAGCGAGATCGCAGCCGTGATCGCCAGCGCCCTCTCCGGCGACTTCGAGGCCGAAAAAGGGGCACTGGCAGAGCGCACCAAGGCGCTGATGGAGCGCTACCCGCTGTACCCCGAGCTCTCGCGGGTGGCCGCCTGATGCTCTTGCCGGGCACCGGTCCTACTGCTATAAACCACTGTGTCGCCACTACACTGGCGGCAACTTATTGGGCCCGCTTTTGCGGGCCCTTTTCGTTCCATGGATAAGAGCGCCATCTTCGTAGACGCCGGGTATCTGCTTGCGCGCGGTGGACTGGTCGTTTGCGGGACGAAGCGTCGCGCTGAGTTCGATTGTGCCTATGAGCCATTGATCGACGCTCTAACCGAGCTGTCGAGCAATCACTGCAGGCTGGATACGCTCCGCCTTTACTGGTACGACGGCGCTCCCGATCGCATTCCGACCCCCGACCATCTCGAGATCGGCAACCTTCCATATGTCAAGGTCAGGCTGGGACGGATCGGGCAGGACGGAAAGCAAAAGGGCGTTGACGCGCTCATATATCGCGACCTGATGACGCTGGCTCGCGAGCGTGCGATCAGCCGTGCCTATCTGCTCTCTGGCGATGAGGATCTTCGCGAGGGTGTCGTAGCGGCCCAGGATCTCGGCGTACAGGTGGTGGTGGTTGGCGTGAGGGGGAAAACCTCGCGCAGCACAAGCCAGTCTCGGGACCTCGTCAGAGAGGCCGACGAGCATCTGACGATAGATATCGAGTTTCTTCAAGATTTTTTTGCGTCTCCGGAAGATGTTGAAGCGGAGAAGGAAGTCACGCATGAGGATGTGCGGCGCATCGGTGAGTCCTTGGGAGATCAGTGGGCAGCCCAGGCGACACGCTCGGAGATGCAGGCGGTCCTCGAGCAGGCTTCGATTCCTCGCGAGATCGACGCACAGTTGCTGAGGGATGCCAGTCGCGGCCTGGAGACACGACGCGTTCCCAACGAGTTCGTCGGTGAGCTGCGTGTGGCTTTCAAAGGAAGTGTCGAGGCGGCAATCGCTGAGCCCGCGACTGGCGAAGCGTCTCTAGCCTGAGACTTCATGGCCGGGCCCCTCGGATGAACATCTGGGTGGACATGAGCGCGCCAGCGCACGTCCTGGTCCTGCGCCCGATCATCGAGCGGCTGCGTGCGCAGGGCCACACGGTCGAGGTCACCTCGCGCGACTACGCCCAGACCCAGGCGCTGCTCGACCTGCACGGGATGGAGCACACGCCGATCGGCAGGCACGGCGGTGCCTCGCGCCTGCGCAAGGCACAGCGGCTTGGCGCCCGCACGATGGGGATGCTCCGCTTCGGCCGCGGCCGCTCCTTCGACCTCGCCCTCGCCCACGGCTCCAACGACCTGGCGATCGCGGCGCGCGCACTCGGCGTGCCCGAGGCGAACATGCACGATTACGAGTACGCGGTCACCCAGCACCGGATCGGCTGTCGCCTGGCAAGGCGCGTGATGTTTCCCGACTCGGTTCCCGCCGAGCGGCTGCGTCGCTTCGGCGTCGGCCCGGAGAAGCTCTTCGCCTATCCGGGGCTGAAGGAGGAGTACTACCTCTACGACTTCGAGCCCGATCCCGAATCGCTGAAGCGGCTCTCGGTCGACACCGAGCGCGTCGTCGTCGTCGTCCGGCCCCCGCCTGACGTCTCGCTCTACCACCGCAAGTCGAACCCGCTCTTCCCGAAGGTGCTGCAGCGGCTCGGCAGCGACGAGGGAGTGCACGCGGTCGTCCTGCCCCGCACGCAGGCGCAGCGCGAGCTGGTCGGCAGCCTGGCACTGCCCTCGCTGATCCTCCCGCCCGGCGCGGTCGAGGCCCAGAGTCTGGTCGCCCTCGCCGACCTCGTCGTCTCCGCCGGCGGCACGATGAACCGCGAGGCGGCAGCGCTGGGCACGCCCGTCTACACGACCTACGGCGGCCGCCTCGGCGGCGTCGATGAAGCGCTGATCCGCTCCGGCCGCCTGCGGCCGCTGACCGACCCGCGCGCGATCCAGCTTGAGAAGCGCAGCGGGGACGCGACTCCGACCAGGCGAGACCCTAGCCTCCTCGTCGAAACGATCCTAGGTACCGTCGGAGCCGACCATCCAGCGGCAAGCCAAATCTCGAGCTGAATCCCTCGCTCTGCCCGCCGACGTCGAGGCCGAGCTGGAGCACTTCATCGCGCTTGCCGGGGACGGCGAGTCACGGCCGGTCGATTCTGTCCTGCGCGGCCTCGACATCCTGATCTCGGCCGCGATCCTGCTGCTGCTCTCGCCGCTGCTGCTGCTGACCGGGCTGGCGATCGTGCTCACCTCAGGGCGGCCGCTCTTCTACCACGGCGCCCGCGTCGGTCGCTGCGGGCAGCTCTTCCGCATGTACAAGTTCCGCACCCTCAAGCCCGATGCGGAGACCCGCCTCGGCCCATACCTGGGCGAGGAGCTTTCGCGGCTGACCGAGCTCGAGGTGACCCGGATCGGCCGGGTGCTGCGCAAGATCCACCTCGACGAGGTGCCGCAGCTGTGGAACGTGCTGCGCGGCGACATGGCCGTGGTCGGCCCGCGGCCGATCCGCCCCGCCTTCTTCACCGAGCTCTGCCGCGAGATACCGCAGTACTGGCAGCGCCTCGTCGTCCGGCCCGGCGTCACCGGCTTCGCCCAGACGCGGATGACCCGCGAGGAGTCGTGGGCCGACAAGCTCGCCCACGACATGGAGTACATCGCCGACCGCTCCGTCTCCCTCTACATCAGCGTCCTCTTCGCCACCGTGGTCAAGGTCCTGGGCCGCGGCCCCGCCGCGCCCGGCTGACGTGCCGTCACTTAAGCACCCATATGGGTGCTTAAGTGACGGCACGTCCGGCTGAGAGACTGCCGCCATGTGCGGGATCTGTGGAATGGCGGTCGCCGGCCGCGGCGCGGTGGCGGACGTCGAGGCGGTGAAGAAGATGAACGGGCGCCTCGTCCACCGCGGGCCAGACAGCGAGGGCGTCTTCCACGAGGGCGGCGTCGCCCTGGCCATGCGCCGTCTCTCGATCATCGACCTCGAGCACGGTGACCAGCCCATATCCAACGAGGACGGCAGCGTCACCGTCGTCCAGAACGGCGAGATCTACAACTACCGCGAGCTGCGCGGCGAGCTCGAGCGGCGCGGCCACCGCTTCGCCACCGCCTCTGACACCGAGGTTCTCGTCCATCTCTATGAGGAGCACGGCGACCAGTTCGTCGAGCGCCTGCGGGGGATGTTCGCGATCGCCCTCTGGGACGCGCGCGAGCAGCGCCTGCTCCTGGCCCGCGACCGCTTCGGAATTAAGCCTCTCTATTACCGCGAGGCAGGGGGCACGCTCTCATTTGCTTCCGAGCTCAAGGCGATGCTGGAGCAGCCCGGTTTCTCGCGCCGGATCGATCCGCAGGCCGTCGCCGCCTACCTCGCCTTCAACTCGATCCCGGCGCCGCTGACGATCTTCGCCGAGGCCCGCAAGCTTCCGGCCGGGCATCTGGCGGTGTGGGCCGATGGAAAGCTGGCTCTGACCCGGTACGCGCGGCCCGAACCGGTACCCGCCAGCGAGACCAGGCGCCGGCCCGCGAGCGAGCTGGCCGACGAGCTGCGCGAGACCCTGCGCGGCTCGATCCGGGCTCACCTCGTCGCCGACGTCCCCGTCGGCGTCCTGCTCTCCGGCGGGGTCGACTCGGCGGGCATCGTCGCCCTCGCCGCCGGCGAGCAGGCCGAGCCGGTGAAGACCTTCTCGGTCGGCTTCGAGGAGGCGAGCTTCGACGAGCTCGACCGGGCCCGCCTGGTCGCCGAGCGCTACCGGACCGAGCACCACGAGATCGTCCTGCGGCCCGACGCGGTCGAGCTGTTCCCAAAGCTGGTCGAGGCCTTCGACGAGCCCTTCGGCGACTCCTCGGCGCTGCCGACGTACCTCGTCTCCGAGCTGGCCGCGGGAGAGGTCAAGGTCGCCCTCTCGGGGGAGGGGGGGGACGAGCTCTTCGGCGGCTACTACACCTACGTCGCCGATCTGCTCGCGCCGCGCATCGGCCGCCTCGCCGCCCTCGCCGCGCCCCTGATCGAGCGCCTGCCCAGCTCCGACGGCAAGGTCAGCTTCGACTACAAAGCCAAGCGCTTCGCCCGCGGCGCCGGGCTGCCGCCGCTGGAGCGTCACCACGCCTGGAAGGAGATCTTCTCGCGCGAGCTGCAGGCCTCGCTGCTCGGCGGTCGCGACCCCGGCTGGGACCCGGTCGACGTCTATCGCGAGCGCTACGCGGAGACCGCCGGCGCCGAGCCCCTTGCCCGCCTCCAGGACGTCGACCTCGGCATCTATCTCGTCGACGACCTGCTGGTCAAGACCGACCGCTCGAGCATGGCTCACTCGCTGGAGCTGCGCGTCCCCTTCCTCGACAGCGAGGTGGCGGCGATGGCGCTCGGCCTGGCGACGCCGCTCAAGGTTCGCGGCCTGGCCAAGAAGCGGCTGCTGCGCCAGGCGCTGGCGCCGCTGCTGCCGAAGGAGATCCTGCGCGGGCCCAAGCAGGGCTTCTCGATCCCTGTCGCCGCCTGGCTGCGCGGCCCGCTGCAGCCGTTCGCGCGCGAAGTGCTCTCAGCGGACTCGCTCTCGCGGCAAGGCTGGCTTGACCCCGCCACGGTGACCGGCCTGCTCGACCGGCACTGCGCCGGCGAAGAGGACCTCAGCCGCCAGCTCTGGGGCCTGATCGCCTTCACGCTCTGGTTCGACCAGTACGCGAACTAGCCTGAGTCGATGTCCGCCGGCGTTGAAGCCACCCTTGCCTTCCTCCTCGCCGGGATCTTGGCGCTGCTGCTGGTGCCGCTCACCGACCGCCTCGCGCGGCGTATCGGCGCGATCGACTATCCCGACGACCAGCGCTCCCTGCACGCGGCGCCGACCCCTCGCCTCGGTGGCCTGGCGATCTTCGCCGCGGTCCTCGCCGCAGCCCTGATCTGGCTGCCCTGGGACGCCGAGACGCGGGCGATCGTCGCCGGCGCGGCGCTGATCACCGCGGTCGGCATGCTCGACGACGTCTACGAGCTGAACGCGGCGACGAAGCTGCTCGGACAGACCGCGGCGGTGATCGTGCCGGTCTCGGCCGGGGTGACGGTCGACAGCTTCACCGTGCCCTTCCTCGGCCAGCTCAACCCAGGCTCGGTCGAGCTCGTGGCGCTGCCGGGCGGTGGCTCGATCGACCTCGGCGACGTCGGCACGACGATCGGCATCGTCGCGATGATCAACGTGATCAACCTGATCGACGGGGTCGACGGGCTGGCCGCCGGCGTCTGTCTGATCTCCGGCGTCGCCCTGGCCGTGATCGCCCTCTCCCTCGACCGCACCGCCGCCGGCATCCTCGCGGCGCTCACCGCCGGCGCCTCGCTCGGCTTCCTCCGCCACGGCTTCCCGCCCGCGAGCACCTTCATGGGGGACACCGGCTCGAACCTGCTCGGCTTCCTGCTCGGGGTGGTGGCCGTGCAGGGGGCCCTGAAGACGAATGCCGTCATCGCCCTCTTCCTGCCGCTGATCGTGCTCACGGTGCCGATCCTCGACACCGGCTTCGTCGTCGCCAAGCGGCTCAAATACGGGCGGCCGATCTACAAGGCCGACCGCTGGCACTTCCACCACCGGATGGAGAACATCGGCTTCTCACAGCGCCGCACGCTCGCCTACCTCTACGGCTGGACCACGGTCATGGCCGCCCTCGCACTGGCCCTCCGCTTCGTCCCCTACAGCGACGACCACGGCAACTTCGATGTCCTCTGGAGCGCGGTGATGATTGCCTTCGGGCTGCTCGCCATCGCCGCGAGCGTCTACCTGGTCTACGTCCTGGAGATCCTCAAGCTCCGCCGGTTCAGCAAGATCGATCCCGAGACCGGCGAGTTCGAAGCTCTCCTACCCCCCGAGAAGACTCCATCGGGGTAGCCGCCAACACTTTGTGCGAGGTTGTAACAAGCCTCACGAACTGGCTCTAGAAAGCGGATCGTCGGACCTTTGGGATATAGTGGCTCATCCGCTGGCCCCTCCCGAAAAAGGGGCCCCGCAGCGGACTTATGTCCCCTCCCAAGCATGTCGATCTCGTGGTGCTAGCCGCCGCCCTGGCCGTGTTTGCTCTCGGTGGACTGCCGCTGCTCGGCTACGCGATCGCTGCCGGCGCCTGGCTCGCCCAGCGGGGCATCCAGGTGCTCGCAGGCCGCCGCATCGCCAACGACCTCGCCACGGGTAACCGCCAGCGGGCGATGGGGGCGCTGGCCGCGACCACCCTCGGCCGCGTCTGGCTGATGGTGACCGCGGCCCTGGTCGCCGGCCTCGTCTCGCACGAGACGGGCCTCGCAGCCGCGGTACTGCTCGCCGTCCTCTTCACTGTCTCCTTTGCGGCGGCGGGCATCGCCCAGCTCTTCCAGCCGCAGGAGCAGGGAGCACGATGAGCGCCGAGGCCGCCGCCGCTCCGCCCGAGGGCAGCTCCGGGCTGAGCACCAAAGCCAAGGTCCTGATCGGGTTCGGCGTCTACTTCGCGGTGACGATCCTGATGCTGCTGATCTTCGGCAGCGACGGCAAAAACGAAGCGTTCCAGCCCCAGAACGAGTTCAAGCTCGAGACCTGGGTCAACATCAACCTCGGCGGCATCGACCTCAGCATCAACAAGGCGGTCGTCTACCTCGCCCTCGCCAGCGGGCTGACGATCTTCACGATGGTCTGGATCTCACGCCGCATGGCCGAGAAGCCGAACCGGGTCCAGACCGCGATCGAGGTCGCCTACGACCTGACCAAGAACAACATCACCGGCGGCAACATGGACGCCAAACTGGCGGCACGCTGGTTCCCCTTCCTCGCCGCGCTCTTCTTCTTCATCTGGTTCTCGAACATGATCGGCTTCCTGCCGCTGCCGACCAACACCGAGCACCCGGTCAACATCTTCGGGATCGAAGTCCCCGCCTTCGCCCTCTACGCGGCGACCGCGAACATCTCGATCCCGCTGGTCCTGACGCTCGTGGTCTGGGTCTCCTACCACGTCGAAGGGATCCGGGCCAAGGGCTTCATCCCCTACTTCGCCGGCTGGCTGCCCCCGGGGCTGGAGGAGATGAACCCGATCGGCAAGGCGGCGATCTTCCTGATCGAGGTGATCTCCCACTTCGTGCGGGTGATCTCGCTCTCCGTGCGTCTCTTCGCCAACATCCTCGCCGGCCACCTGCTGCTGCTCTTCATGGGCGGCGGGCTGGCGGTGCTGCTCGGGATCGCCGCGCTCGGCGCGCTCACCTTCCCGATGGCCTTCGTCTTCTTCATCTTCGAGGTGGGCCTGGTGGCGACGCTCCAGGCCTTTATCTTCTCGACCCTCACCGCGATCTACATCGGCGGAGCAACCGCCGCAAGTCACTAGAAAAGGAGTCAAACCCGATGGATCTCATGTCCCTACCGATTGCCGAGGTCACCGACGAAGGTGTGACGGACGCTGGCAAGGCAATCGCGCTCGGCGTCGGCGCCGGACTCGGCTCGATTGGCGCCGGCATCGGCGTCGGCTTCATCTTCGGCAAGGAGATCGAGTCGGTCGCCCGCCAGCCCGAGATGAAAGACGAGCTGCAGAGCATCCGCTGGCTTGGCTTCGCGCTGACCGAGGCGGTCGCCTTCTACACCTTCATCTTCGGCCTGATCGCCTTCTTCCTCTAGGTCGACCCGGTGGAGCTATTGCTTGGCGACATAACGGGCTTCATCCCCCTTGCCGCGGAGGCGGCGCATGGCGAGGAAGAAGGCGGCAGCTTCCTGGTCTCACCGGGCCTCGGCCTGATGATCTGGACGCTGGTCATCTTCCTCTTCACGATGTGGGTGTTGAGCAAGGTCGCCTTCCCGAAAATCCAGGAGGCCCTGGACAAGCGCGCCAAGACGATCGCCGAGTCGATCGAGGCGGCCGAACGGCAGCGCAAGGAGTCCGACGAGCTGCTCGAGGAGTACCGCAAGCGCCTCGCCGAGGCCCGCGAGCAGGCCGACGACATCATGGCTCGGGCTCGCAAAGCGGCCGAGGTCGCCGAAACGGAGGCGACGACGGCGGGCAAGGAGAAACGCGAGGAACTGGTCTCCGCGGCGAAGCGCGACATCGAAGCCGAGACGCGTCGCTCGTTGGAGCAGATCCGCAAGGAGGTTGCCGACCTGACCGTGTTGGCGACCGAGAAGGTGACCCGCAAGAGCCTCAACACCGAGGACCAGCGTCGCCTGGTCGAGGAGGCGCTCGGCGAGGTCGACTTCAGCAGCCTCTCGAAGGCGGAGAGCTAAAGGCAATGCCTGAGGCAGCTCGCGTATACGCCGAGGCGCTGTTCGAGGTTGCCAGGGACAAGGGCAAGCTCGACCAGATTGGCACCGATCTCGGCAAGTTCGCCGACGCGCTTGAAGACAACCGTGAGCTGCAGGTCTTCTTTTTCAGCCCGCACTTCTCCTCGGCCGAGAAAATTGAGGGGCTGAAGCGCGCGATCGATGGCGCCGATCCCGAGTTGATCAACTTCCTCGAGCTGCTGATCGAGAAGGGACGGATGACGGAGATCTTCCGGATCCGCCGCGAACTCGAGAAATTGTGGAAGGTGGAGAACAAGCGGATCGACGTGACCGTGACCAGCGCGGTCGAACTGGACCCGGCTGTGGTGGCCAAGATCGGCGAGGAGATCGAACGGCAGACTGGGCAGAAGGTCGAGTTGGCCAGCCGCGTCGACGACGAGATCCTCGGTGGCATCGTCTTGCAGGTCGGCAACATGGTTTTGGATGCGAGCATCCGCAGTCGCCTGGAGAAACTTCGAAAGAGCGTCGCCCAAGCGGCGTAAGGAGGCATAGAGCACCCCAATGGAGATCAAGCCCGACGAGATCGCATCGATTCTGCGCGAGCGGATCGAGGGACTGGACACCGGCAGCGCCGACCTCTCCGAGGTCGGCACCGTGCTGTCCGTGGCTGACGGGATCGCCCGCATCCACGGCCTCGACAACTGCATGGCGCTCGAGATGCTCGAGCTGCCCCACGGCGTCACCGGCCTCGCCCTCAACCTCGAGGCCGACAACGTCGGCGCCGTGCTCTTCGGCGAGTGGGACAAAGTCGTCGAGGGCGACACGGTGAAGCGCACCGGCCACCTGCTGCGGATCCCCGTCGGCGACGAGCTGCTGGGCCGCCTCGTCGACCCGCTTGGCCGTCCGCTCGACGACAAGGGCGAGGTCGCGACGACCCAGACGCGCCCGGCTGAGTTCAAAGCGCCGGGCGTCGTCGAGCGCCAGCCTGTGACCGAGCCGGTCCAGACCGGGCTGATGTCGATCGACGGAATGATCCCGATCGGCCGCGGCCAGCGAGAGCTGATCATCGGCGACCGCCAGACCGGCAAGACGGCGATCGCGATCGACACGATCATCAACAACCGCGACAAGGACATGATCTGCATCTACGTCGCGATCGGCCAGCGGATGTCGACCGTCGTCCAGCTCAAGGAGGTGCTGGAGGAGAACGGCGCGATGGAGAACACGATCATCGTCGCCGCCCCCGCCGACGAGGCAGCGCCGATCAAGTTCATCGCCCCCTACGCGGGCTGCGCGATGGGCGAGCACTTCCTCTACAACGGCAAAGCGGCGCTCTGCGTCTACGACGACCTCACCAAGCACGCCTACGCCTACCGCCAGATGTCGCTGCTGCTGCGGCGTCCGCCCGGTCGCGAGGCCTACCCAGGCGATGTCTTCTACCTGCACTCGCGCCTCTTGGAGCGGGCGGTGAAACTGAACGACGAGCTCGGTGGTGGCTCGCTGACCGCGCTGCCGATCATCGAGACCCAGGCTTCAGACGTCTCCGCCTACATCCCGACCAACGTGATCTCGATCACCGACGGCCAGATCTTCCTCGAGTCCGACCTCTTCAACTCGGGCGTGCGGCCGGCGATCAACGTCGGCATCTCGGTCTCGCGGGTGGGTGGCAACGCGCAGACCAAGGCGATGAAGAAGGTCGCCGGAAAACTGCGCCTCGATCTCTCCCAGTACCGCGACCTCGAGGCCTTCGCCCAGTTCGGCTCCGAGCTCGATCCGGAGACGCAGAAAACGCTGAACCGCGGCGAACGGCTGGTCGAGCTGCTCAAACAGAAAGAGCGCGAACCGCTCGAGATGGCCGATCAGGTTGCCGCGATCTACTCCGGCACCGGCGGTTTCCTCGACCGGGTGAAAACCGAGCGGGTGGGCGAGTTCCTAGCCGACCTGCGGATCCGGCTGCGCTCCGAGAAGTCCGAGCTGCTCGAGCGGATCGCCGAGACCGGCAAGCTCGAGGAGGCCGACGAGGAGGAGCTGGGCGCGGCGATCCGCGAGTTCGTCGACGACTTCGGCCCCGACTTCGACGAGCACGGCGACCCGCTCGAGGCGGGCGAGTCGGATCGCATCCACTCCGAGGAGGAGCGGGCAAAGCCGAGCCGCACCGAGGAATCCGAGAGCGAGACCGAGGAGAAGGAGGCCACCCCCGCCTGACGGCGCGGGTCCGCTAGACCATGGCCTCGCAGAAGGACGTCAAGAACCGCATCGCGTCGATCAAGAACATCAACAAGATCACGCGGGCGATGGAGATGGTCGCGGCGGCGCGGCTGCGCCGTGCCGAGCAGCGGATCGAGCAGCTGCGGCCGTATGCGAAGGGCATGCGCAAGCTCACCCGGCGCGCCGCCGAGCAGGCGGGTGGGATGCCCCGCGTGCCGGTGATGGTCGAGCGCGAGGACGTCAAGCGGGTCGGTGTGGTCTTGATCACCGGCGATCGCGGCCTGGCAGGCGCCTTCAACACCAACGTGATCCGCGACGGGCTGCGCCTGCGCGACGAGCTGAGCGGGCAGGGCGTCGAGACGGCCTTCTCCGCGGTCGGGCGCAAGGGCGTCTCCGCGCTGACCTTCCGCAAGCAGGAGGTCCGCACCTCCTTCACCGGCTTCACCGACCGACCTGGCTTCGCCAACGCGCGCGAGATCGGCGAGGAGCTGACCGCCCGCTACGTCGACGAGGAGCTCGATCGGGTCGAGCTGGTCTACAACCGCTACGTCTCGCCGCTCACCCAGCACGTCTGGCGGCAGACGCTGTTGCCGCTGCAGCAGGCAGACGTGATCGGCGCCGGGGTTGACGAGGAGGAAGAGGACGCCGAGGAGACCGAGATCGAGAAAGCCCACAGCAAAGCGCTCTGGGAGTACGAGCCCGAGGCCGAGCTGCTGCTGGCTCAGCTGATCCCGGAGTACGTGAACATCTCGGTATACCGGGCGCTACTCGAGTCGGCTGCCTCCGAGCTGGGGGCGCGGATGACGGCGATGCGCAATGCGGCGGAGAACGCCGAGACGATGATGGACGACCTGACCTTGGAGATGAACCGGGCCAGGCAGGCGGAGATCACCCAGGAGATCCTCGAGGTAGTCGCGGGCGCCGAGGCGCTCGGCTAGAAGACTTCAATTTGGAGACGAGAAAAGGAACCAATGGCTGACACGAACGGAACGAATGTGGGACAGGTCGAGCAGGTGACCGGCGTCGTCGTCGATGCCGTCTTCCCCGACCAGCTGCCGGAGATCTACTCCGCGGTGAAGATCGAGATGGCGGGCGACGACGATCGCGAAGCGACCGAGCTGGTCTGCGAGGTGCAGCAGCACCTCGGCGACGACCGCGTTCGCACCGTCGCGATGGACGCCACCGACGGCCTCCAGCGTGGCGACAAGGTCATCGACACGGGGGGTCCGATCTCGGTTCCGGTCGGCGACGCGACCCTCGGCCGGATCTTCAACCTGCTCGGCGAGCCGATCGACCAGGGCGACCCGATCGAGGCCGGCGAGCGCTGGCCGATCCACCGTCCTGCCCCGGCGGCCTCCGACCTCGCTCCCACCCAGGAGATCCTCGAGACGGGGATCAAGGTGATCGACCTGCTCGCGCCCTACGCCAAGGGCGGCAAGGTCGGGCTCTTCGGCGGTGCCGGCGTCGGCAAGACCGTTCTGATCCAGGAGCTGATCCGCTCGATCGGCGAGGAGCACGAAGGCCTCTCCGCCTTCTGTGGCGTCGGCGAGCGCTCGCGCGAGGGAAATGACCTCTGGCTCGAGATGAAAGAGTCGGGCGTGATCGACAAGACGATGCTGGTCTTCGGCCAGATGAACGAGCCGCCGGGCGCTCGGCTGCGCGTCGCCCTCTCGGGTTTGACGATGGCCGAATACTTCCGCGAGCAGGGTGGCCAGGACGTGCTGCTCTTCATCGACAACATCTTCCGCTTCGTCCAGGCGGGCTCCGAGGTCTCGGCGCTGCTCGGCCGCATGCCCTCGGCGGTCGGCTACCAGCCGACGCTGGAGACCGAGATGGGCGAACTGCAGGAGCGGATCAGCTCGACCGATCGCGGCTCGGTCACCTCGGTGCAGGCGGTCTACGTCCCCGCCGATGACCTCACCGACCCGGCGCCGGCGTCGGTGTTCGCCCACCTCAACGCGACCACCACGCTCTCGCGGGCGATCTCCGAGAAAGGGATCTACCCCGCGGTCGATCCGCTCGACTCGACCTCGACGATCCTCAAGCCCGACGTCGTCGGCGAGGAGCACTACCGCACCGCGACCGAGGTCCAGGAGGTGCTGCAGCGCTACAAGGAGCTGCAGGACATCATCGCCATCCTTGGCATCGACGAGCTCTCCGACGAGGACAAGCAGACGGTCTCGCGGGCACGCAAGATCGAGCGCTTCCTCTCGCAGCCGTTCTTCGTCGCCGAGCAGTTCACCGGCCGCAGCGGCGAGTTCGTGCCGGTGGCGGAGACCGTGCGCGGCTTCCGCGAGATCCTCGACGGCGAGCACGACGACCTTTCCGAGGGCGCCTTCTACATGCAGGGCTCGATCGACCAGGTGACCGAGAACGCCGGAGCAGCGGCGGCCGCGTAGGTCCAGCATGGCCGGCGAGACCAAATTCGAGGTCGAGATCCTCACCCCCGAGGGCGAGGTCTTCAGCGGCGAGGTGAGCCAGGTCTCAACCCGTACGGCGGGGGGCGAGATCGGCATCCTCGCCAACCACACGCCGCTGCTGGCGGCGCTGAAGCCGGCCGAGCTGCGCCTGTATGAGGGCGGCTCAGAGCCGCGTCGCTACGCCCAGTCGCACGGTTGGCTGCAGGTCTTCGGCAACCACGCCCGCCTCCTGATCGAGGAGGCGATTGCGCCGGAGGACCTCGACGCCGGGGCGCTCAAAGAGCAGCTCTCGGACGCCGAGCAGCGCTTCAGCGACTCCGAGGACGGCAGCGGCGAGCAGAAGCGGGCGCAGAAAGACCGTGATAGGGCCGAAGCGTTTCTCGCTATTGCGCAGGGATGAGGGAGGGAGCGGGTGCCCCTCCGCGTGAATTTGGGTCGCTCGGCCTTTGGCCTCCGCTCCCGATGATGCTGCGCGGCCTGCGGCCGCGCAAAAGACAGATTGCATATCGCCGCTTCGCGACATTCCCGCGGAGGGGCACCCCCTCCCTCCCTCAAGCTCCACGAGAGATGCAAGCTTCCCGCGAGAGATCAGGCGACCAGCTCCTCTGTGCTGACGAGGGCTTGTCGAAGCAGGGGGTCCGGTCGTGCTCCGCGGGAATGTGGCCGAAGGCCGCGATATGCAATCTGATTCCTGCGCGCCATAGGCGCGCAGCATCACTTGGAGCAGCGCCCGCAGGGCGCGCGACTAAATTCCCGCGGAGGATGACCGGACCACCTGCCCCACGAGAGCCCCGATGAGCGAGGAGCTGGTTGGGCTTGCTACGCGGTTGATTGGGTACGACAGCTCGCAGGCGGATGGGGTGCTGGAAGCTGCCGGGTTCGTCGAGGGCTGGTTGGAAGCTCGCGGGATCGGGGTTGCCACCGAGGAGGTGCGGGGGCTGCCGGTGCTGAAGGCCGAGGTTGGGCCTGCGGATGCGCCGACTGTGGTTCTTCACGGTCACCTTGACGTCGTGCCCGGGCTGCCGGGGCAGTTCGATCCTCGGATCGAGGAGGAGCGGCTCTATGGGCGTGGTGCGTATGACATGAAGGGCGCGCTGGCGGCGATGCTCGTGACCACCGCCGCGATGCGGGAGCAGGATGGGGTGCGGGTGCGGTTGGGCATCGTCGGCGACGAGGAGTCCGAGGAGGAGGCCGAACGGGGGAGCGACCGGCTTGTCGACGGCGGGTTCGTCGGCGACTTCGCGATCACGGGGGAGCCGACCGACTTGCAGATCGGGGTCGAGGCAAAGGGGGTGCTCGCGTTGCGCTTGGAGGTGAGCGGAGTCGCTGCCCACGGTGCGACCCCCTGGCTCGGCGACAACGCCGTGCTGAAGGCACATGACGTTTTCCGCAGTATCGAGTCGCTACCGTTTGCCCGGCACAGCTCTGAGCTGTTCGACCGCCCTTCGATCAACCTTGGCCGGATTCTGGGTGGCGACGCGCTCAACAAGGTGCCCGACCGATGCGCCATCGACGTCGACATTCGTTACCTGCCCGATCAGGACCCCGAGACCGTGCTCGAGCAGGTGCGGAGCCTTCCCGACGCCGAGGTGACGCCGCTGTTCACACGGCCGCCTGCGGTCGTCGACCGCGATTCGCCCTTCGTCCGCGGCCTGCGCGAGGCGGTCACGGCCCATCACGACGGCGAGCCGATGAGCGTCGGCCGCGATGGCGCCTCGGACGCGGTCTCCTTCCTGCGCGTGGGGGTGCCGGCGGTCGAGTTCGGCCCGGCGGGCGAAGGCCACCACGGGCCTTCCGAGTGGGTCTCGGTCCCCTCCTTGATCGCCTACCGGCAGGCGCTCGAAGAGTTCCTGCGGGCGATTCCCGACCGACTCGACGCGTGAGTCCACGGCGATGATCGAAGAGCCGTTCAAGAAACCGCCGCCATCAGGCGACCACGAGCCACCGCCTAAGCCGAAGCGCTACTGGTGGCGCTTCCTGCTGGCTTCGTTCGTGATCGTGCTCGCAACGGCCGCCTCGGTTGCCGCTAGCGGCCTGATCAAGATCGACAACATCGCCGAGGCGCTCGGGCACAACAACAAACTTAGAAACGCAGTCGACGGTGTCCTCAAGGAGACCACGGGAGGCGAGGCGCAGAACATCCTCATCCTCGGCTCCGACAAACGCGCCAACGAACCGGAAGACCCGGGGCGCTCTGACACGACGATCCTGCTTCGTCTCGATCCCGACAACGACGCGATCGCCTTGATGTCGATCCCGCGCGACCTCAAGGTCGAGATCCCGGGAGTTGGCACGGAAAAGTTCTCCTCGGCCTTCGCCTACGGCGGCCCGAAGCTGACCCTGCAGGTGGTCAAGGAACTGACCGGGCTGCCGATCAACCACATCGTCAACGTCGACTACCTCGGCTTCGTCCGCGCTGTCTACGCGATCGGCTGCGTCTACGTCGACGTCGACCGCCGCTACTACCACTCGAACGTCGGCGTGCCAGCCTCCGAACAGTATTCGGAAATCAACGTGCAGCCGGGCTACCAGCTGATGTGCGGCAAGCGGGCGCTGGAGTACGTGCGCTACCGCCACACCGACACCGACCTCGTGCGCGCTGCGCGCCAGCAGGACTTCCTCAGCTCCGCCCGCCAGCGGGTGCCGATCTCCGATCTTGCCCGCGACGTGCTGGGCGAAGGCGAGCTGATCGACATCTTCACCGAATACACCAGCTCCGACATCAGCGACACGAAGTCGATGCTCGAGGTGCTGAAACTGTTCATCGCCTCGCGCAACGCGGAAATCAAGGAGGTCGACTTCCCGGCTGAACTGGGGCCAAGCTTCGTCTACGCCTCTGAAGGAGCGATCGAAGAAGCGGTCGATCGCTTCCTCGGGATCGAAGCCAGCGGTGGTACCCGCGGCACGCTTGACCAGGCTGAGCCGAATTCAAAGAAGAAGAAGGGGAAGGGCAAGAAGGGCGATGGCTCTGGCAAGAGCAAGCCGAAGCCGAAGATTCGGGCGAAGCCGCCCGGCGACGACGGGCTCCTCTCCGCCGGCGACGCCGGCGAGGAGGAGGCGAAGATCGTCGCCCGCAAGGTGAGCGCCGGCTTTCCGGTCTTCTACCCGACCCGACTGCCCTCGGGGGCGGCCTTCGAGGAAAGCAACCCCGAACTGCACATCCAGGACCCGCGCGTCTACCACTTCAAGGACAGCGACGGCAACCGCCACGGTGCCTACCGGATGGTCCTGACCCTGGAACTGCCGGATGGCGTGCACTACTTCGGCGTGCAGGGAATCCAGGGCTGGAGCGACCCGCCGATTCTCAGCGGGCCCAGCATCACGGAAACGATTCGCGACCGCGAGTACGAGATCTTCCTCGACGGCGACCGGGTGCGGATGGTCGCCTGGCACCGGGGCGACAACACCTACTGGGTCGCGAATAGCCTGCTGCGCGTGCTTACCAACGATCAGATGATCGGCATCGCACGCTCGGCGCGCGTGAAGATCCCCAACAAGAAGCCAAAGAAACGGAGGGCGGCGCTTTGAGCGATGGCAAGGAGACGATCGGCGTGATCGGGGTCGGCTGGGTGGGGCTGGTCACGGCCAGCTGCTTCGCCGACCTCGGCCACAAGGTGGTCGCGCGGGACATCCTGCCGGAGAAGATCGCCGCGCTCTCCCGCGGTGAGATGACGATCCATGAGCCCGGGCTCGACGACCTGCTCACCCGTAACTCCGAGCGCCTCACCTTCACCACCGAGATGGATGAGCTACTCGAGTCAGCGCGCCTGCTCTTCGTCTGCGTCGACACGCCGCCGACCCGGTCCGGCGACGCCGATCTCTCCCGGGTTCGCGCGGTCGTCGAGGAGCTTCCCGCCGACGGCGGGCATGTGCTGGTCATGAAGAGCACCGTGCCCGCCGGGACCGGCGAGGCGATCCGCCGCGATCGGCCCGGCCTTGCCTACGTCTCCTGTCCCGAGTTCCTCAAGGAGGGCTCGGCGGTGGAGGACTTTATGCGCCCCGATCGGGTCGTGATTGGTGCCGATCGCGGCGACGAGGTGGGCAGCGACGCGGTGGCGGCGCTGTACGAGCCGCTGGGCGGCGCGCTCGTCCGTACGGACGTCGCCAGCGCCGAGATGATCAAGCTTGCCTCCAACGCCTTCCTGGCGACGAAGATCTCCTTCGTCAACGAGATCGCAAACGTCTGCGAGGAGGTCGGCGCCGACGTCGGTGAGGTCGCCCGGGGGATGGGCCTCGACCAACGCATCGGCCCGTCGTTCCTGCGTGCCGGGATCGGCTACGGCGGCAGCTGTTTCGATGGCCGCGAAACGGTGCTCGTGAGGCATCATGGTGCCGCCAAGCTCGTCTCCTTCGAGGATCTTTGGGAGTTGGCCGGCGGGGAGGAGGCTACGGGCGAGGCGATTGCACCGGAGAGCCTTTTCGCTTGGTCCTGGGTCCCCGGGGAGGAAAAGCCGGAGTGGATGCCGGTCTCGGTATTGACCAAGCGCGAATACAACGGGGAGATGGTCGAGATTCGAACGAAGATGGGCCGCCGGGTACGGATCACGGCCGACCATCCGGTGATCGTCGGCGACGGCCGCGACGACGAGGTGGTCACCACCGTGCGGGCTGAGGATCTGAGCAATGCGGATTGGCTCCCCGTTGCCGGCGGGCTGGGGGAGCGATTTGCGCCCGAAGCGATCTCGGTTCTCGGCGCTATCGAAGACGCGATCCCAGCAGAGCAAGTCATCGTCCGGCCAGAGCGTCGCGAGATCACGGCTCTTCGCCAGAGATCCCTGACGGAGCGCACCGCGATCCTCGATCATCCGCGCGGGCAGGTTCAACGCATGGGTGACATCTCTCGTAGTGGGGCGCTGCGCCTGCCCGAGGCCTGTGCGGCCGAGATGGACCTACATGGTGCGACGGCGGGCACCGCGCGCAATGGGACCTACAGCCCAGACTGCCTGGAGGTCGGCGAGGCGTTCTGGCGGGTTGTGGGGCTCTATGTGGCTGAGGGTCACATCGCCGGCGACAGCGGGCGTGGCGCGGAGAAACGCCAGCGCCTCACCTGGTCATTTCACCCGACCGATGAGGAGCATCTTGCCCAGGAGGTTGCCGGCTATTGGGAGAGTCAGGGCGTCAAGGCGACGGTCTTCTCGACAGCGACAAGTCGCGGCGTGCGGGTCTCCTCCCGCATTCTCGCCGCGTGGTGGACCGAGATCCTCGGTGCCGGCCGCAACAGCTACGAGCAGCGGGTGCCAGATCTTCTCTGGGAGCAGACGCCCGAGCGCAAGTGGGCGTTCCTCTCCGGGCTCTGGGAGGGAGACGGGTCCTGGTCGCTGATCAACCATGGGCCCAGCGTCTGCCTCGAGTTCGGGACGATCAGCGATCTTCTCGCCGATGGGGTTGTGCGCTTGCTTGGCGAACTCGGCATCGTCTGTTCGTGGCGCAGGGGGCGAACGGCCAAATCGACCAAGGACACGAATTGGCTGAGAGTCAGCGGCGCCGATCAGGTTGAACGGGCGATGTGCCTGGTTCCCGTGGCGCAGCGGCTCCAGGTGCTGGAGGCCTTGGAGCGGCAGGGCAAGCGCATCGCTCCCACGGGATACCGTCGCTTCGACGATTCCGAGATCGCATGGGCCCAGGTCACGAACGCGGCGAAGAAGAGGTTCCGGGGC
Source organism: uncultured Solirubrobacterales bacterium (assembly GCA_963718755.1). Classification (GTDB taxonomy): domain Bacteria; phylum Actinomycetota; class Thermoleophilia; order Solirubrobacterales; family 70-9; genus VRUE01. The sequence goes on along the minus strand of OY970376.1, from coordinate 591,986 downwards.
CCGGTCTACTCCTTGGAGGTGCCCGGCGCTCAGACTGTCGCCGCCACCGGTGGGCTGATCCTGCACAACTGCTTTCCGAAGGATCTGAAAGCGCTGAAGCAGCTGGCGGGCAATACGGGCTACCACTTCCAACTCCTCACGGCGGTGATCGAGGTAAACGAGCTGCAGAAGCGCCGTGTCGTCCAGAAGCTGAACGGTCACCTTGGTTCTCTGGTCGGGAAGAAGATCGCTCTACTTGGCCTTGCTTTCAAGCCCGATACCGATGACATGCGCGAGGCCTCGAGCCTTGTGCTGGCGCCCCGCCTCCAAGGCGAAGGTGCCGAGGTGGTGGCTTACGACCCGGTGGCCATGGAGGCGGCCAGGGGTCTTCTCGAGGGGGTCGAGCTGCGTGGCTCAGCGCTGGAGGCGCTCGATGGCGCCGACGCGGCGGTCCTGGTCACCGAGTGGTCTGAGTTCGCCGAGGTCGACTGGGCTGAAGCAGCGAGCCGGATGGCGCGACCGCTGCTGATCGACGGTCGCAACTTTCTCGATTCCACCGTCCTTCGTGGCGCGGGTTTCGAGTACGAGGGCATTGGGCGAGCAACCGAAGTCGTGCCCTCGCCGGCGACCGCGGACTGACGCATGCAGGCGATCATTCTGGTCGGCGGCGAGGGAACTCGGCTGAGGCCGCTTACCGAGAAGACGCCGAAGCCGGCACTGACTCTGGTCGATCGGCCCTTTCTCGCTTACATGATCGAGTGGCTCGCCGGGCACGGTGTGACCGAAGTGGTTCTCGCCTGCGGTTTCCTGCCCGACGTCCTGCGCGAGGCGCTGATCGGCGAGGAGGAGCGGGCCGGGGTGGGGATTCGCTACGTGGTCGAGCCCGAGCCGTTGGGAACTGCCGGCGCGATCCGCTTCGCCGCCGACGAGCTGGGCGACGAGCTGGAGGAGCGCTTCTTCGCGCTCAACGGGGACGTGCTCACCGACCTCGATCTGAGCGCCCTGCAGCGCGCGCACGACGGGGAGGGCCGGGCGGCGACGATCGGGCTGCATCCGGTCGAGGACTCCGCTGCCTTCGGACTGGTCCAGCGCGGAGAGGAAGATGCGGTCCTCGAGTTCCTCGAGAAGACCGGCGAGCGCAGGCCCGGTGAGGTCAACGCGGGCATGTACCTGCTGGAGCGTTCCGTGCTCGATCTGATCCCCGCCGGGGAGAAGGTCTCGATCGAGCGCGACGTCTTCCCCCGCCTGGTCGGCGAGGGACTGCACGGCCTGCTGCTCGATGGCTACTGGATGGACATCGGCACGCCGGAGCGCTACCTGCAGGCGAGCTGGGACATCCTCGAAGGTCGGGTCGCGACGCGGGTCGAACCCGACGAGCCCGGCCTGCTGATCGATCCTGGTGCCGACGTGGCGGGGGCAAAGGTTGGACCACGCGCCGTTGTCGGCCCTGATTGCCGCGTCGGGGCTGGGGCGGAGGTCATCGACTCGGTGCTCCTCACCGGCAGCACGGTCGGCGAGGGAGCTCGCGTCATCAACTCGATCCTCTCGCCTCGGGCCGAAATCGGACCGGGTGGCCTGCTTGAAGGTGCAGTGGTGGCTGAGGGCGAAGAGGTGCCGGCGTAGCCATGCTCGACGAGATCCTCGCCATCCCCGAGCACCTGCGCGACGCGCTCTGGCGGGTCGAGTCCGCCCGTTTGGGGGCAGGCGAGTCCGCCGGCTTGATCGTCTGCGGCATGGGCGGCTCGGCGATCGGCGGCGACCTCGCCGCGGCGGCGCTCGGCGACCGTCTTTCGCGGCCGCTGCTGACCGTGCGTGGGTATGAGCTGCCGAGCTGGGTGACCCCCGAGTGGGCCGTGCTCTGCTCGAGCTACTCGGGCGAGACCGAGGAGACCCTGTCCTGCTTCGCTGCAGCCGAGGCCATCGGAGCGCGCCGGGTCGTCGCCAGCACCGGCGGCGCGCTCGTCGACGCGGCGCGCTCGGCTGGCGACCCGGTGATCGGCCTGCCGGGACTGCTGCCCGCACCTCGCACCGCTGTCGCGTACATGCTGGTCTGCGCCGCGGAGGTCGCCGGCCGGGTTGGCGCGGCACCGCGGATCGCCGACGAGCTCGAGGGCGCCGCGGACTTCCTCGAGGAGCGCAGGGCCGATCTCCAGCACACCGCCGCCGAGATCGCCGCCCAGCTCAGCGGTGCCGTGCCGGTTGTCTACGGCGCTGCTGCGACCGCGGCTGCGGCGCGCCGCTGGAAGACGCAGCTCAACGAGAACGCAAAGCTGGCTGCCTTCTACTCCGAGCTGCCGGAGGCAAACCACAACGAGATCTGCGGTTGGAGTGGGGAGGCGCCGGGGGTTGGCACGCATGCGGCGGTGCTGCTCGAGGATGCCGACCAGCACCCTCGGGTCAAGCGCCGCTTCGAGTTGACCGCCGAGGCGATCGACACATCCGGAGCGCTGGCAATTCGGGTCGAGGCGGCCGGCGAGACGTCCACCGAACGCCTGCTCTGGACCGTAATGCTCGGAGACTTGGTCTCGCTGGCAATTGCTGAGGCCCGCGGGGTCGACCCGCTGCCGATCGACGCCATCGACGGCCTCAAGGCCGCCCTGGGCGACCGCTGACGTGCCGGTGCTCCGGTGCCCATATGGACCTCTCCGCACCGGCACGTCCGCCTAAGCGTTTCCCCCTATCCTTCGCCGGGACCCGGATAGACGAAAGGAACCGATGGCTACCGCCACCTCAAACTACAAAGTTGCCGACATCGGCCTCGCCGACTTCGGGCGCAAGGAGATCGCCCTCGCCGAGGTGGAGATGCCTGGCCTGATGCAGACCCGCGAGGAGTTCGCGGCGCAACAGCCGCTGGAAGGGGCGCGGATCACCGGCTCGCTCCACATGACGGTGCAGACCGCCGTGTTGATCGAGACCTTGGTCGCCCTCGGCGCCGAGGTCCGCTGGGCCAGCTGCAACATCTTCTCCACGCAGGACCACGCCGCGGCCGCGATCGCGGCCGCCGATATCCCGGTCTTCGCCTGGGAAGGCGAGACCCTGGAGGAGTACTGGTGGTGCACCGAGCAGGCCCTGCTCTGGCCCGACGGCGAGGGCCCGAACATGATCCTCGACGACGGCGGCGACGCCACTCTGCTCGTCCACAAGGGCGTTGAGTTCGAGAAGGCGGGTGCCGTGCCCGACCCGGCCTCGGCCGAGTCGGAGGAGTTCCGCGTCGTGCTCGAGACCCTGCAGCGCTCGCTCGAATCCGACCCGCAGCGCTGGACCCAGATTGCCGAGGGGATCAAAGGGGTCACCGAGGAGACGACCACCGGCGTGCACCGGCTCTACCAGCTGGCTGAGACCGGCGACCTGCTCTTCCCGGCGATTAATGTCAACGACTCGGTCACCAAGTCGAAGTTCGACAACCTCTACGGCTGCCGTCACTCGCTGATCGACGGGATCAACCGCGCCACCGACGTGATGATCGGCGGCAAGGTCGCGGTCATCTGTGGCTACGGCGACGTCGGCAAGGGCTGCGCCGTGTCGCTGCGCGGCCAGGGCGCCCGCGTGATCGTCACCGAGATCGACCCGATCTGCGCCCTGCAGGCGGCGATGGAGGGCTACGAGGTGCGGACGCTCGAGAGCATCGTCGAGACGGCCGACATCTTCATCACCGCCACCGGCAACAAGGACATCATCACCGCCGACCACATGGCGCGGATGAAGCACAACGCGATCGTCGGCAACATCGGCCACTTCGACAACGAGATCGATGTCGCCGGGCTTGAATCCTCGCCCGCTGAGAGGGTCAACATCAAGCCGCAGGTCGACGAGTGGCGCTTCCCCGACGGCCACTCGATCATCCTCCTCTCCGAGGGTCGCCTGCTCAACCTCGGCAACGCGACCGGACATCCGAGCTTCGTGATGTCGAACTCGTTCACCAACCAGGTGATCGCGCAGATCGAGCTCTACGGCCAGCCCGACGGGTTCACGGCCAAGGACGTCACCGTGTTGCCCAAGCACCTCGACGAGAAGGTCGCGCGCCTGCACCTCGCGGCGCTCGGCGTCAACCTGACCGAGCTGTCCGAGGAGCAGGCCGCCTACCTCGGCATCCCGGTCGAGGGCCCCTACAAGCCCGATCACTACCGCTACTAGTACCTAGCGAGCTGGGGCCAGGGCACCTAATTCGATGCGCGCGATGATCCTCGCAGCCGGGCTCGGCACCCGGCTGCGGCCGCTCACCTACGGCATGCCGAAGCCGATGGTGCCGGTGTTGAACCGGCCGGTGGTGGAGCACGCGGCTCGGTTGCTGGCTCGGCACGGATTCCGCGAGGCGATCGCCAACCTGCACTGGTTCCCCGAGCTGATCGAAGGCCACTTCGGCGACGGCTCGGACTTCGGCCTGGAGCTCACCTACAGCCATGAGGAGCAGTTGCTCGGCACCGCCGGCGGGGTCCGCAACGTCGCCGATTTCCTCGGCGACTCGTTCCTCGTCGTTGCCGGGGACGCGCTCACCGACATCGACTTCACGGCCATGCGCGAGTTCCACGAATCCCACGACGGTCTGGTCACGATGGCGACCAAACGGGTTGCCGACACCGATCAGTTCGGCGTCGTGATCGCCGCGGGCGACGGTCGAATCCAGGGGTTCCAGGAGAAGCCCGACCCCGCCGAAGCCCTCTCCGACCTCGCCAACACCTGCATCTACATGTTCCGCGCCGAGGTCTTCGACTACTTCCCGGAGCCGGGAACGAGCAACGACGCCGGCCCCGACGACCCGCCGGAGTTCGCCGACTGGGCCAAGGACGTCTTCCCGGCCCTGCTGGAGGCGGATGTGCCCTTCTACTCGCACGAGGTCGACGCCTACTGGAACGACATCGGCAATCTCGACGAGGTGCGCCAGGGCAACCTCGACGCGCTCCACGGAGCGGTCAAGGTCGAGCCTGGGGCACCGCAGGTGGAGGAGGGCGTTTGGGCGGCGAGTTCGCTGGACGGAGCTGAGGTGACCGCGCCGGTTCTGGTTGGGGCTGATGTCGAGATCGGCGCTGACGTGCAAATCGAGGGACCGGCGATCATCGGTGACGGCTGTCGGGTCGGCGATGGGGCGTGTATCCGCGACTCGATCCTGCTCGAAGGGGCGGAGCTGTCTCCCGCGGCGATCCTTGTCGGCGGCATCGCAGGTCGCGTAGCGAAGAGTTGACGGAAATTTGACCTTCGGCGCGCCACGCGCGCGCCACGCTCGCCAACGATCGGCGGGTGAGCTTTCTCCACGCCCTCGTCCCGCCTCTTTGCGCCGCGTGCGGGCGAGGCTGTCGACAGCAAGCGACCCTCTGCAGCCGCTGCGCCCGGCGACTTGCCGCGACCGAGCCTTTGCTGGGCGTCGGTGCCGCGGGACTCGATCGAGCTTGGTCATCGGCACCGCACGAGGCCGTAGCTCGCGACCTGATTGCCGCCCTCAAGTTCCGTCGCCTGCTCCCGGTCGCCGGCCTGATGGCAGAACGAATTCACTGGCTTGCTCCGGGCACCATGCTCAGCGGCACGATCGTCCCCGTCCCAACCGCACCCCTGCGCTCGGCAATCCGCGGCTTCGACCCAGCAGCCGAGATCGCGGCGGCCCTGGCCCAGCGAACCGAGCTCCCCCTCAGCGCTTGTCTCAGTCGTCGCGGCGGCGGCCGCCAGGTGGGCAAGCGCCGCGCACAGCGCATAGGCCACCCACCGCGCATCCGGGCGAAAGGCGAGGTTCCGCGCAGTGTCCTGCTGATCGACGACGTCCTAACCACCGGCGCCACCCTCTCCTCCTGCGCCCGAGCCCTTCGCCAAGCTGGAGCCGTCCGGATCGTGGCGATCACCTTCACACGACGCCTGTGAGGCGTCTGTCGATTTGCTCTTGCCCGCCAGCGGGTACAGGCGTAGCATCGGGAGACCCAAAACCCAGGAGGCCAATATGCGGATCGAGGTGCGTGGGCGCAACGTCGAGATCGATGACGAGCTTCGGGAACACGTCCTGAAGCGATTCCGCAGAGTCGGCAGGCAGGTCTCTGAGCTGGCCACTCTCGACGTCACGGTCTGGGAGGAGCGCAATCCGGCGATCGCCGACAGCCAGGTCGCCGAGGCGACGCTGCGGCTCAAGGGAGTGACCTTGCACGCGAAGGAGGCCTCCCCGGAGATGGCCCACACGATCCACGAGTTGGCCGAGGACATCCGCCGCCAGGTCAAGAAACATCGAGCATTGCGCCGGAAGCGTCGCCAGACGAGGCGCCTCGTCAACCAGATGCGCGGCCGCACCGTCGAAACCTGAGCCCGAGCTGAGCCTGAGGCGGTAGCGCCGCCATCGCTACCCTTGGTCCATGGCGAATGCCAGGGACATGGTCACGCGCGCCCTGCGCGTGGGAGAGGGTCGCAAGTTCAAGGCGTATGAGAAGCGCGCCGCGACGATCAACAGGATCGAGCCCGAGATGGAGCTGCTCGGCGACGAGGAGCTGCGTCCGGAGGCAGATTCGCTGCGTGAGCGCGCCCGCGGGGGGGAGTCGCTCGACGACCTCCTGCCCGAGGCCTTTGCACTGACCCGCGAGGCGGCGCGGCGCAGCCTCGGCCAGCGCCACTTCGACGTGCAGCTGGTCGGCGGCATGGTCCTGCACGACGGGGCGATCGCCGAGATGAAGACCGGCGAGGGCAAGACGCTGACCGCGACCCTGGCAGCCTTCCTCAACACGCTGGCCGGCGACAGCGTCCACGTCGTCACCGTCAACGACTACTTGGCGCGCCGCGACGCGGAATGGATGAAGCCGGTCTACGACGCCCTCGGCGTCAGCGTTGCCTCAATCCAGGACTCCGACGATCACGCCGCCCGCCAGGTCAAATACGCCTGCGACATCGTCTACGGCACCAACTCCGAGTTCGGCTTCGACTATCTGCGCGACAACATGTCCGAATCGCTCGAGCACTGCGTCCAGCGCGGCCACCACTTCGCGATCGTCGACGAGGTCGACAACATCCTGATCGACGAGGCGCGAACGCCGCTGATCATCTCCGGCGCACCCGAACAGGCTGCCCAGATCTACTACCAGTTCGCCCGCCTGGCACGTCAGATGGACGCGGTCCCGGCCAAAGACCGGCTGAAATCCCTGGGCGAATCGAAAGACACCTCCGAGGCCGAGTACGACTACGAATATGACGAGAAACACAAGACGGTCTCCCCAACCGAGCGCGGCGTAAAGCGCGCCGAGGAGTTCCTCGGCGTCGACAACCTCTATCTGAGCGAGCACGGCACGCTTGTCAACCACCTGAGTCAGGCGCTCAAGGCCGAGTCGCTCTACAAGAAGGACAAGGACTACGCCGTGGTCGACGGCCAGGTGATGATCATCGACGAGTTCACCGGCCGCATCCTCGAGGGGCGGCGTTGGTCAGAGGGTCTGCACCAGGCGGTCGAGGCGAAGGAGGGGGTACCGATCGGCGAGGAGAACCAGACCCTGGCGACGATCACCCTGCAGAACTACTTCCGCCTCTACGACAAGCTTTCCGGCATGACCGGCACGGCCCTGACCGAGGCCACCGAGTTCATGAAGATCTACAAGGTGCCGGTGGTCGAGGTCCCGACCAACCAACCGATGGTTCGCGCCGACCAAAACGACCAGATCTTCAAAACGAAAGACGGCAAGTGGAAGGCGGTTCTCGAGGAGATCATGGCCCGCCACGAGAAGGGCCAGCCGATCCTTGTCGGCACCGTCTCGGTCGAGGTCTCGGAGATGATCTCCGGCGAGCTCAAACGGCACGGGGTCGAGCACGCGGTGCTGAACGCCAAGCCAGAGCACGCCGAACGAGAGGGCGAGCGGATCGCCGAAGCCGGTCGCAAGGGCGCGGTGATGATCGCGACCAACATGGCTGGGCGTGGCGTCGACATCAAGCTTGGTGGAGACTCCGAGCACCTGGCCCACAAAGAGCTGAAGAAGCAGAGCCTGAACCCGGACGACGAGGGCTACGAGGAGGCACTGGAGGCGAAGATCGCTGAGCTGGCGCCGCAGTGCAAGGCCGAGGCCGAGGAAGTGTGTGAGCTCGGCGGCCTCTACATCTGCGGCACCGAGCGCCACGAATCGCGGCGCATCGACAACCAGCTGCGGGGTCGTTCGGGTCGACAGGGAGACCCTGGCGAGACGCGCTTCTTCCTCTCCGCCGAAGACGACGTGATCCGCCTCTTTGCCGGCGACCGGATCTTCAAAATTCTCGACCGGCTTGGACCCGTCGACGAGGACGGCGGGGAGATGCCACTCGAGGCGAAAATGCTGTCCAAAACGGTCGAGGGTGCGCAGAAGAAGGTCGAGGAACAGAACTTCCTGATCCGCAAACGCGTGCTCGAGTACGACGACGTGATGAACGAGCAGCGTCGCGTCGTCTACAAATACCGCCGCGAGATCCTCGAAGGCCGCGACATGTCGGACATCGCCCGCGACGAGCTCGAGGGGGTCATCGAGCGCTTCGTCGACGAGTACACGCCCGGCGACGACCTCGACGAGTGGGACATGCTCGGCATGGAGCAGCAGCTGCGGCAGATCTGGCCGGTGGGCACCGAGGTCGGCTCGATGGCGCCGGAGATGGTCGACCGCGAAAAGCTCAAGGACTCCCTCGACGAAGACGCGATGAGCGCTTACGACGATCGCGAGCAGAAGCTGGGCGAGGAGCTGATGCGCTACCTGGAGCGCTCGATCCTGCTCCAGGTCATCGACAGCCGCTGGCGCGAGCACCTCTACGACATGGATTACCTGCGCGAGGGCATCCACCTGCGTGGCTTCGCACAGATCGACCCGCTGGTCGCCTACAAAAACGAAGGCTTTTCCATGTTCGAGGAGTTGATGCACTCGATCTGGGAGGAATTCAGCAAACTGGTCTTCAACGCCGAAATCGAAGTCGATCCGTCCCAGCTCGATGGCGCTTTCGGCGGCAACGGTGGCGCCCCGACGGCGCTCGATTACTCCGGCGGCACGCCCGACGCGCAGCCCTCAGCGTTGCAAGAGGTCGCCGCCGGGGGCGGCGTCAGTGTCACCGAAGGCACCGCCAGGCCCGGGGGCGGCGGCAACGGTGCTCCGGCGCCGGAGGTGGTCGAGACCGTGGTTAAGGACGAGCGCGAGAAAGAAATCGGCAGGAATGATCCGTGCTGGTGCGGCAGCGGGAAAAAGTTCAAGAAGTGTCATGGGGCTTGAGACCCGTCCGAGAGGCCGTCGCGGTAGGGGTTCCACTTAACTTTTTGGGTGTTGCGCCCTTCGGTCTTCCGCGAATCGCGGTGGCCAAAAAGTACAAGACGTTTCACCCCTACCGCGACGGCCTCTAAGCTGGCGCCCCTGTGACCCGCGACCCTGTTCGAGAGTTCATCCGGGCGTTCAACGAGCGGGACCTCGATGCGTTTGTCCGCGTCCTTGATCCTGGGGTTGAGCTTCATTCGATGAGGGGCTTGCGGAAGGGGCGGGAGGCGGCGCGGTTGTGGGCTACGCGCCCGCCGGGTGGCGTCCAGCAGACGATCGAGTTGGAGCATCTCTACGAGGACGGGACCGAATCCGGTGGTGGGTCCGCCGTTGCCCTGATCCGGCGGGTGTGGCATTGGGACGAGGACGGCTCCGCCGCGGGCGAGGACGCCATGGCCTGGCTCTTCGAGCTGCACGACCACCGGGTGCGCAGCTGGCGGCCTTTCGAGGATCGGGCCGAGGCCCTGCACGCAGGCGGCTTCGACCACGGCGTCGCCGCCGAGTAGTCTGCGCCCATGGCCGATGTCGCCTCGACCGAATCGGTACCGGCGCGGCTCGCCGAGATCCGCGAGCAGTTGAAGCTGCTCGCGGACTACCTTTGACCCCGCCTCACTGCAGCGGGAAGCAGAGCGGCTGGAGGAGGAGATGGGACGGCCCGGATTCTGGGACGACCAGGAGTCCGCGGCTCGGATCTCGGCCGCGCACGCCCGCGCTCAGCGCAAGCTGAAGACCTTCGAGGAGCTCGAGGCGGAGGCTGAGGACGTTGGCGAGCTGGCCGAGATGGCGGGCGAGGACGAGGAGATGGCCGCCGAGCTGGCGACCCAGCTGGTAGCGGTCGAAGGGCGGCTTGCCGAGCTCGAAGAGGCGCGCCTGTTCAGCGGCGAGTACGATGCCGGCGATGCCGTGGTCACCGTCCACGCCGGGGCCGGCGGCACCGACTCCCAGGACTGGGCGGAGATCCTGCTGCGGATGTACCTGCGCTGGGCGGAGGCCCGCGGCTTCGAGGTCGAGATGAAGGAGGCCTCGCCGGGGGAGGAGGCCGGCCTCAAGTCGGCGACCTTCCTCGCCCACGGCGAGAACGCCTACGGCCTCTTCGCCGCTGAGCGCGGCGTGCATCGGCTGGTGCGGATCTCCCCCTTCGACTCGTCCGCGCGGCGCCACACCAGCTTCGCCCAGGTCGACGTCGGGCCGCTCGTCGACGAGGGGGTGGAGGTCGAGATCGACGACGCCGATCTGCGCGTCGACACGTACCGGGCCTCTGGCGCCGGAGGCCAGCACGTCAACAAGACCGACTCGGCGGTGCGCATCACCCACCTGCCGACCGGGGTCGTCGTGCAGTGCCAGAACGAGCGTTCGCAGACCCAGAACAAGGCGGTTGCGATGCAGCTGCTGCGCTCGAAGCTGATCGAGCTGGAGGAGCGCAAACGCGCGGAGACGCTGGCGCAGGAGCGGGGTGAGGTCAAGGAAGTTGCCTGGGGCTCGCAGATCCGCAGCTACTTCCTCCACCCCGACCAGCGGGTCAAGGATCACCGCACCGGCTACGAGGTGGGGGACGCGCAGCGCGTGCTCGACGGCGACATCGACGACTTCATCCGCGACTACCTGAACAAGACCGCGGCCTCCTCGGCCGGCTAGCCGTGGAGCCGCTGGTCTACCGGGAGCGACCGGCTGCGGGCGACCCTGACGGGCTGCTGGTTCTGCATCACGGGCGTGGGACCGATGAGGGGGATCTGCTCGGCCTCGCCGACGCGCTCGATCCCGCCCGGCGGCTCCTGGTCGTCACGCCACGGGCGCCGCTGAAGCTGCCGAACTCGCCGGGGTACCACTGGTACCTGGTACCCCGGGTTGGCTATCCCGATCACGACACCTTCCACGCCGCCCGCAGCGCTCTCGCCGAGCTCCATGATCGGCTCTGGGAGGAGACCGCGATCCCGCCCGCCCGCATGGTTCTCGGCGGGTTCTCGATGGGCTCGGTGATGAGCTACGCGATGGGACTGGGTGCCGACCGCCCGGCGCCGGCCGGAATCCTCGCCTTCAGCGGCTTCGTCCCGGAGGTCGAGGGCTGGCAGCCCTATTTCGAGGACCGGCGCGACACGCACGCCTTCATCGCCCATGGTCGATCCGACCCGATTATCGGTGTCGATTTCGCCCACCGAGCCCGCGGGCAACTGGAAGCGGGAGGGCTCGAGGTCGAGTACCACGAGTCGGACATCGACCATCAGATCGATCCCGCCCACCTGAGGGCGGCAGGCGAGTGGTTGGAGACGACCCTGTCGAGCTAGCTGACGCGAACGTTCTCGGTCTCGTACTTGCCGCAATACCCCGGTGAGTTGGGGACGGCGAGGCGGACGACCAGCCGCTTGGGGGCCTCGGCTCTACCCAGGTCCTCGACGATTCGCAGGACGCCGCTGCGACCGAGCCGGAGGCGCTTCGTCGCGATGCGACTCGATCCCTTGCGTACCTCGACCTTTGCGCCGACCGGTTCGTAGGCGGTGTAGCCGATGGTCAACTTCAGCTTGTCGCCAGCCGCATTGACGGCGGCGTGGGCGTGGGCGCTGCGCAGCAGGCACTCTGGCGGAGCCACCGAATCGGAGCTGGCGCTCTTCCTGCCGGTCTTCTTCTTCCTCTTGCCGACTTCGGCGGCTTCGGCGCAGATCTCGTTTACTTCGGCAAGCCCGAGTTCACCTTCGTCCGCTTCTTCACGGGCGATTTCGCATTCGGTTTCAAGTTCTTCTTCTTCGCTTTCCTCTTCTTCCAGTTCGTCTTCGAGGCTTTCGAAGTCTTCTTCAAGAGCGGACGGGGATGCTGCGGGCCCAGCCGAGGCGCCTTGCGCCCCGGCTGCCGCGAGCAGCAGTCCAGAGAGGAGAAGGAGGACGAAGAACACGGGGAGCCTTCGTGGCATGGGCATAGGCGCATCCATCGGCGTGCCGTGGCACCCCCTTTAGCCAAAATTAGGACAAGTTCGCGCCCTCCAGCTCGAGCAGGGCCTCCTTCATCGGCAGTCCGCCGCCGTAGCCGCCGAGGCCGCCGCCGCTGCGCAGGACCCGGTGGCAGGGGACGATGATCGGGATCGGGTTGGAGCCGCATGCCGTCCCTGCCGCCCGCACCGCCCGCTCGTTGCCGGCGCTGCGGGCGATCTCCGTGTAGCTGCGGGTCTTGCCGTAAGGGATGCGGTCGATCGCCCGCAGCGCCCGGCGCCGGAAGCCCTTGCTGAGCTGCCAGTCGAGCGGCAGGTCGAACTCGCGCAGGCGCCCCTCGAAGTAGAGCTCGAGCTGGCGACGGACCTCGTCCAGCTGCGCCGGCGCCTCCAGCACGCGTGGTGAGATCCGCGTGGCCAGATCTTCCAGCGTCTCCTCGGTCTCATGGGCCGAGGGGAAGCTGATCTTGACCAGGCCTCGAGGGGTCGCGGCGACGAGCAGCGGCCCGAAGGGCGTGTCGACGTTTGCGTAGGCGACGTCGAGCAGGCCCTCGGCGACAGCGCGATCGGTGAGTTGCTCCAGCGACTTCTTCATGCCAGCTCCTTTCGCAGTCGTTTGATTCCCTCGTGCAGGCTGCGTCGCGCTGCCTCGGGCGAGCAGCCGAGCGCCGCCGCGATCTCGGCGTGGGGGAGGTCGCAGGCGTAACGCAGGGCTACGGCTGCGCGTTGCTTGGGCGGCAGCGCGCCGACCAGCGCCCAGATCCCGTCATCGAGCTCTGGCTCGGCGGTGGCGCCGGCCAGCTCGCCGGGCTCGGCGATCGGCAGCGCTCGCTTGCCGTTGGCCCGATGGTGATCGATCGCCTTGCGGTGGGCAATGGTCAGCAGCCATCCGCGCAGGTTGCGGTCGTCGTCCAGCTTTGGGTAGGCCCGCAGCGCCGCCAGGAACGTCTCCTGAAAGCAGTCCTCGGCATCGGTGCGGCCGACGGCGCCGCGCAGCACCGCCATCACGTCGGCGGCGTGCTGGTCAAGGAGGACCTGGAAGGGGGGCAAGGTATTCACCTGTGGGATTAAACGCCCCGGCAGCGGCGAGCGTGAGATGCCGCCCCTGAATCATCTACTTGAAAGCTACATGCAATAATTGTAAGTAGAAAATATGGGGACTCTGGCCGTAGAGAACGCTCTCAATGCTCCGCCCGTGGAAGTAGGACCCCAACTCGCGGCCCTGCCCGAGGACCAGTGGTTCGAGCGGAAGTCGTGCCGGATCGCGCCGCGCGATCTCGCCAAAGCCTTGATCGGTTTTGCCAACGCCGACGGGGGGACGCTCGTCGTCGGCTTGGACGATGGAACGGTCGAGGGGACCGATGGCAATGCGGAGAGGCGCAATGCGCAGCTTCAGGCGAATGTCGATTTCTGTACGCCACCCGTTCCAGCTAAGCATCGGTTGGTTGCTTGCGTCGATAGCGGGGGCGAACCGAATGAGCTGGTTACCTTCCAGGTTGCGCCGAGCGAGTCTGTGCATTCCAATCAGAAGGACGAAGTGTTTCTGCGGGCCGGCGACGAGAATCGCAGGCTGGGTTTCGGGCAGCGACAGGAGTTGCTCTTCGACAAGGGCCAGGCGAGCTATGAGGCGAGGCCATCCGGCGCCTCGCTGGATCTGGTCGATCACTCTCTTCTCGATGATTACGTCCGATTGGCGGGGGCCTCGGATCCAGTGCGACTGCTGCATGCGCGGGGTCTCGCCAGCGATGGGGAGTTGACGATTGCGGGGTGCCTGCTCTTTGCCGAATCTCCCCAGGCATTCCTACCGGAGGCATACATCAGGGTGCTCCGGTATCGGGGCCGGGAGAGAGGCTCGGGGGCCCGGCAGCAGCTCGTCGACGACACCAGGCTCGAAGGGCCGATTCCTGAGCAGTTGAGAGAGGCCAGAGAGCAGGTCGAGCGGCTCCAGCCGACCCGAAGGGCGCTCGGCGAAGGCGGGACCTTTGAGGACGTTCCACTAGTGCCTGAAGATGCCTGGCTCGAGGGAATCGTCAATGCCGCGGTCCATCGTTCTTACAGCATGGCCGGCGATCACATCAGGGTGGAGATCTTCGACGACCGAATCGAGATCTCGAGTCCGGGTCGTTTCCCCGGCCTTGTGGATCTTGACGATCCTCTCCAGACGATGCGTTTCGCGCGAAACCCGCGCATCGCCCGCGTTTGTGCCGATCTCAGTCTTGGGCAGGAGCTGGGCGAGGGGATACGGCGAATGTTCGAGGAGATGCGACAGGCAGGCCTGACGGATCCCGTTTACCGACAAACCTCAGGCAGCGTTGAGCTTCAGCTTTTGGCGGAGCCAGTCGACCGACGGCTCGAGGCACGCCTTCCCGGGCACTCACGGGCAATTGCGAGGACTCTTAGGTCGGTTGGACGGATGAGCACGGGTGAGGTGACCGAGGCCTTGGGGATTTCCAGGCCGGTTGTCCAAAAGGAGCTGAACGCCCTCAAAGAGGCTGGAATCGTCGAGTGGGTGGGAAAGTCGCCGAAGGACCCCCGTGCCTACTGGCAGCTGAGAACCAGATAGCCCTACTTGCAATCTACTTGCAACTACTTGAAAGAAGACTTGAAAAAGCCCTGGAAAACAGCACATTTACTTGCATTGGATGCAATTGTCCGTGAGGCCTTGGCCGAGGACGTTGGCGGTGGCGACGTGACGTCGCGGGCGACCGTGCCGGAGGGGACGCGGGCACGGGCGCGGATCGTGCAGAAAGAGCCCGGGGTGGTTTTTGGGCTCAGCGCCGTTGCCGAGACGATGCGCCAGTGCGAAGTGGGGGACGTCGACAACCTCGTCGTCGAGGGGCAGTGGCGCGAGGAGGTGCCCGCCGAGATCGCGATGGCAAGCGGCTCCGCGCGGGCCCTTCTGACGGCCGAGCGCACCGCGCTCAATTTTCTCGGTCACCTCTCTGGGATTGCGACCCTGACCGCGCGCTTCGTCGAGGCTCTCGCCGGCACCGGCGTTCGCATCCTCGACACGCGCAAGACGACGCCGGGGTTGCGAGGGCTGGAGAAGGCGGCGGTTGCGGCCGGCGGTGGCACAAACCACCGCATGGGCCTCCATGACGCTGTCCTGATCAAGGAGAACCACATTGCTCTGGCCGGCGGCCTCGCCAAGGCCGTGCATGCCTGCCGTTCGGCTCACCCAGAGCTGCCGATCGAGGTCGAGTGCCGCAACCTCGACGAGGTTGCCTATGCGCTCGGCACCGGGGCGGACCGGTTGCTGCTCGACAACATGTCGCCCGGGGAGTTGCGCGAAGCCGTCGGCCTGCGCGATGCCGAGCGGGGGGCTGACGGGCCACGACTGGAGGCCTCGGGTGGCGTCACGCTGGACAACGCGCGCGGAATCGCCGAGACCGGCGTCGACTTCATCTCGGTTGGAGCGCTGACGCACTCTGCGCCGACGCTCGACTTCAGCATGCTGGTCGAACCCGTCTGAGCCTCGCTCAGCGCACGACCACCTTCGTCCTCATTTCCGCAGGGTGGAAGGTGCAGATGAAGCGGTAGGTGCCGCGCTTGCGGAGCACCTTCGCCAGGTTGACTCCCCTTTTGCTGGTCGCCGGCGACTTGATGTCCCCTCCGGGCCCCTTGGTCTTGACGATGTGGTGGCTTTCGCCGCCGAGCCACTTGAAGCGGAGCTTGGTCCCCGCGTCGATCGTCTTGCTGGCCGGGGAGAGGAAGTTGTTGCCGACGGTGATAGTCGCCGCCGGTGCCGCCTGCGCGACGCAGAGGGCCGCCACGCTCGCGACGGCGATCGTGCTCAAGGCGAGGAGAATCGCTCGCTTGCCCATGTCGCTTACTTAAGCAGACGGGAGAGGCGGCGGTCTTTGAGCACGCGGCCACCCGTTTGCTCCGCCGGGCAGTAGTTGGTCTGGTGCTCGGCGAAGAAGACGGCCTCGATCGTCGTGCCGCAGCGCGGGCAGGGCTCGCCCTCGCGCCTGTGGATCCGCAGCGGCATCGGCAGCTTGTCGGGCAGGTCGTCGCCGACCGTTTCCTCGTAGTGGTCGATCGCCTCGCCGAGCACATGCAGCGCTGCGTGCAGGCGCTCCACCCCCTCCGCATCCAGCTCGGAGCCCTGCTTGAAGGGGGAGAGGCGGGCCTCCCAGAGGATCTCGTCGACCCAGGAGCGGCCGATGCCGGCGATGTCGCGCTGGTGGCGCAGCAGCGGGTGCAGGTGACGGGGGAGGTCGATCGCCGCGGCGAAGGCGTCGAGCGGTGGGGCCGGCCAGGCCTCGGGCCCGAGCGTCGCGATCGCCTCGTCCTCCTCCACCGCGTTCGTCGTCAACAGCTTTGCCCAGGCACGCTGCTTGGTGCCGAACTCCCGCAGCCGCAGCTCACGCCCGTCCTCAAGCCGGACCATCACCCGCGAGGCACGGTCTTTTGGCGAGGAGCGTTTGTCGAAGATCCGCAGGCGGCCAGCCGACATCAGGTGGATCAGCAGGGCCAGGTCACCGAACTCGACGATCGGCATCTTTCCCACCCGGCGTACCGCGGTGATCTCCCTCCCGGCCAGTTCCTCGAGCGGCGGCTCGAAGGTCTTCATCACGTTCATCCCCGGCGCCAGCACCGATTCGACCTTGGCACCGGTGAGGCCGGAATCCAGTCGGCGCGCCGTGATCTCGACCTCCGGAAGCTCGGGCATGAGGAGAGAGTAGACTTGCGCTTAGTTCATTCGACTGGACTCAGGCCAAGGCCGTGCCAGCGAACATAAGACCATCGAGGCTCCGCTAGGAGTCTTTCGAGGCAACCGGAAATGAGAGAGCTGCCGACGATCAACGAACCGGTCCCGATGCTCGACCTCACCCCTCAAGAGGTCGAGGAGATGGTGCGCGAGGTGCGCGAGCTCGCCCGCGAGCGCGACGCCGTCATCCTCGCCCACAACTACCAGGTCCCCGAGGTGCAGGACGTCGCCGACTACACCGGTGACTCGCTCGGTCTCTCGCGCAAGGCGGCGGAGTCGGGCGCCTCGACGATCGCCTTCTGCGGCGTCCACTTCATGGCCGAGACGGCCGCGATCCTCTCGCCCGAAAAGACGGTGCTGATCCCCGACCTCGGGGCGGGCTGCTCACTCGCCGACTCGATCAGCGCCGGCGAGCTGCGCAACTGGAAGGCCCGCCACAGCCCCGACGCGGTGGTCGTCATGTACGTCAACACCTCGGCCGAGGTCAAGGCGGAGACCGACTACTGCTGCACTTCCTCCAATGCGGTCAAGGTGGTCGAGCACATCCTGCGCGAGCATGGGCCGGACACCGAGATCCTCTTCGGTCCCGACATGTGGCTTGGCTCCTACGTCGAGCGCGAGACCGGACACTCGATGCACGTCTGGCCCGGCGAGTGCCACGTCCACGCCGGGATCCGGCCAGATGACATCAAGGCGCAGCGCGCCGCCCATCCGGACGCCGAGTTCCTCGTCCACCCCGAGTGCGGCTGCGTGACCCAGGTGATGGAGTTCGTCGCCGCCGGCGAAGTCGAGGAGGAGGGCGTACACATGCTCTCGACCGGGCAGATGCTCGACTACGTGCAGCGCCGGCCCGACGGCGAGTACATCGTCGCCACCGAGAACGGCATGCTGCACCCGCTCCAGCAGGCCGCTCCCAAAGCGAGCTTGATCGAGGCGAACCGGATGGCTTACTGCAAGTACATGAAGATGATCACGCTGCCGAAGCTGCGCGATTCGCTGCGCCAGATGCAGTTCGAGGTCAGCGTCCCGGCCGAGATCGCCGAGCGGGCACGGCTGCCGATCGAGCGCATGGTCGCGATCGGCTAGCGCGAGCGCGCGCGGAAGCCGACGCGCCCGGCCGGCGCGCAGATAAAGTCGTCCTCCACATGTCTTCGCCCGAGGTCATCACCGAGCAGGCCGCGAGCCCCGAGCAGCTGCATGAGCTGGCTCAGCAGCTGCGCGTCGACTCGGTCCGCGCCGCCGCCGCCGCCAACTCCGGTCACCCGACGTCGTCGATGTCGGCGGCCGACCTGATGGCGGTGCTGTTGACGCGCTACCTGCGCTACGACTTCGACGCTCCGGAGAGCCCCGCCAACGATCACCTCGTCTTCTCCAAGGGCCACGCCTCGCCCTTGCTCTACGGCCTCTACAAAGCGGCCGGAGCAATCGACGACGAGGAGCTGCTCAGCTTCCGTGAGTTCGGTTCTCGCCTGCAGGGCCACCCGACGCCGGAAATCCCCTGGGTCGATGTCGCGACCGGCTCGCTCGGCCAGGGTTTGCCGATCTCGGTCGGGATTGCGCTCGCCGGCAAGCGCCTCGAGGCGGCGGACTTCCGCGTCTGGGTGCTCTGCGGCGACTCCGAGCTGGCCGAGGGCTCGATGTGGGAGGCGTTCGAGCACGCCGGCCACGCCGGCCTCGACAACATGATCGCGATCGTCGACGTCAACCGGCTCGGCCAGCGCGGCCCGACCATGCACGAGTGGGACACCTCTTCCTGGGCGGCGCGCGCAGCCGCCTGCGGCTGGGACGTGCAGGAGATCGACGGTCACGACCTCGCGGCGATCGATACGGCATACGCTCGCGCCCTGGCCGCCGACGTCCCGGCCGTGATCTTCGCCCGCACCAAGAAGGGCTCCGGCGTCGCCGCGGTCGAGGACCAGCCGAACCAGCACGGCAAGCCGCTGGCGGATCCCGAGGCTGCGGTCGAGGAGCTGGGCGGCGTCCGCTCGCTGCGGGTCGAGGTGCCCTCGCCACCGCAGGCGCCGCCCTACGAGATTGCCAGGGAGTCGGTCGAGCGCCCGACCTACGAGGTCGGCGAGAAGGTCGCGACCCGTGCCGCCTACGGCGACGCCCTCGCCTGGCTTGGCTCGGTGGACGAGAAAGTCGTCGCGCTCGACGGCGAGGTCGGCAACTCGACCTACGCCGAACGCTTCGGCGCCAAGCACCCGGACCGCTTCTTCGAGATGTACATCGCCGAGCAGCAGATGGTCGCCGCCGGGGTGGGTTTGCAGACGCGCGGCTGGAAGCCCTTTGCCTCGTCGTTTGGCGCCTTCCTCAGCCGCGCCTACGACTTCGTCCGCATGGCCGCGGTCTCCGAAGCCGACCTGAAGCTCTGCGGCTCGCACGTCGGCGTCTCGATCGGTCCCGACGGGCCCTCGCAGATGGCACTCGAAGACATCGCTTCGCTGCGCGCCGTCTTCGACAGCGTGATCCTCTACCCGAGCGACGCCAACCAGGCGGTGCAGCTGCTCGACGCGATGCGCGAGCATCGCGGCATCAGCTATATGCGGACGACGCGCGAGGCGACGCCGGTGCTCTATGAGGCGGGGGAGAGCTTCGCGATCGGCGGCAGCCACACGGTTCGCGCCGGCGGCGACGTAACGCTGATCGGCGCCGGCATCACCCTGCGCGAATGCCTCGCCGCGGCAGATCAGCTCGCCGGCAAGGGGATCGAGGCCCGGGTGATCGACCTCTACTCGGTCAAGCCGGTCGACACCGAAGCGATCCTGACCGCGGCGGGGGAGACCAAGGCGCTGATCACGGTCGAGGACCACTGGCCCGAGGGCGGGATCGGCGAGACCGTCGCCGGCGTCCTCGCCGAAGCTGCCACGAGCACGCCGCTGGTCCGCCTCGCGGTCAGCGGCCGCCCCGGCAGCGGCCCGCCCGCAGCCCTGCTGGCCGCCGCGGGAATCGACGCGGAGCACATCGTCTCCGCGGTCGAGCGGGCGCTCTAGACCCCATCTGGTCTAGAGGAAGGAGGAGGGGCCGATGCGGGTCTCGCCGCCCCACCTGCATTCCGGGGGGATGCACCTGAGTTCGAGGTCGGGCGCGAGCGGCTCGGCTATGCGGTCGAGGAGGGACGAGTCCTGGCGCAGCAGCCACGGCGACTTCGTCACCCACAGTTCCCTCACTTCGCCCATCGGCACGACGATCAGCCGTGGCCGGTCGCAGCGCTGGCGGTCGAGCCGGCATTCGCGCCGGCAGAGGAAATCGGATCCGCATCTGAGCATGCAGCTGTCTTTCACCAGTTCGCATTGCTCCGGGTCGCTCGCGGCCTTCTGCCTCAGCAGGATCTTGGAACCGTCGCTGGCCAGATACTCGCCCTTGATTTCGCTGCCCCCGACCAGCATCAGGACCGCGTCCGGGCGCCGCTCGGGGAACTCCGCCTGTCGTGCGACGCTGAGCACGAAGGCGGCCACCGCGACGGCGATCGCGAGCCGCCAGAGCGGAAAGCGGGAGCCGTCACCCGCCTCGAGGAAGTCGCGGACGAGCCGCAGGCCGTAGAAGAGCAGCCCGGTGACGATCACCGCGACGAGAACCCCCGCGACGTTGAAGGGAACGATCAGCAGCGTGACGATGCCGATCACCGCGGTGGGGAAGCCGGCGTCTTTGGCGAGGATCGCGTTGACGCCCCGGGCGAGCCGGCCGTCCCTTCCCTTCGCCGCCCTGGCGACCCAGACGAGGGCAAATCCGAGCAGGCCCAGGGTGAGGGCGATGAACAGCAATGAGATCGCGAGCTCCTGCACCCCCGCCGCGGCGACCTGGTCTTTGGGGAGCAGCGGCAGCACCTCCCCCGGCGGCAGCTCTCCCCGCCTGAACCGCTGCCACTCGACGAAGTAGCCGACGGCGACGAAGAACACGCCGAACCCGGCGATTGCCGCGAGCGCCTTGCTGGTGGTATCGAGGCTTTCGGCCAGGCGGTCGCGAAAGCCGCTGCCGATCCGGTTCGCCGCATCCGGCATCGCCAGCGCCGGAACGCGGTGCTCCTCCTCGCTCTGCTTTCCAGCACGGCCTTCCAAGATGCTTGATTAAAGGGATATCACTGGACAAATGATCTCCCGTGGGTCTTTGTACGAGCAACAGCTAATCATTCGCTAAGCTGCCACACATCTGAATCTGGGCGGGGTGTTGCGCGCGATGCGGCGCGCAGGAGTCACCCTGTTCCCGGAGAAGGACCCCCCGCGAAACATGGCCATGGGCAGAAAGAAGAAGAGCAAGGGCAGCGCGCCGGCGCCGCCACGCAACCGCAAGGGCGGCGCGCCGATCATCGAGATGCGCGACGTGACCAAGGTCTACCCCGGCGGCCACATGGCGCTCGACCGGGTCTCGCTGGCCGTCGACCGCGGCGAGTTCGTCTTCCTCGTCGGCCCGACCGGCTGCGGCAAGTCGACGCTGATCAAGATGCTGATGCGGGAGCTGACGGCAACTGACGGCAGCGTCCGCATCGCCGGCCGCGACATCGGCGCGATGCCGGAGAAGAAGATCCCGCATCTGCGCCGCAACATCGGCACGGTCTTCCAGGACTTCAAGCTGCTCCCCGACCGCACCGTCTACGACAACGTCGCCTACGCGCTGCAGGTGATCGGCGCCCATCGCGGCGAAATCCGCCGCCAGGTGCCCGAGATCCTGCGCCTGGTCGGCCTCTCGACCAAGCTCCACAGCTACCCCGACGAGCTCTCCGGCGGCGAGCAGCAGCGCGTCTCGATCGCCCGCGCCTTCGTCAACCACCCACCCCTGCTGCTCGCCGATGAGCCCAGCGGCAACCTCGACCCGGTCACCTCGATCGGCGTGATGCAGCTGCTCTACCGGATCAACAAGACCGGCACGACCGTTCTCGTCGTCACCCACGATCGCGAGATGGTCGACAACATGCGCCGCCGCGTGATCGAGCTGTATGAGGGCCGCGTCGTCCGCGACGAGGTCAGCGGCGGGTACACCGAGGAGTCGACGTCCGAGTTCGGCCTGCGCATGCGGGCGGAGATGGGTGTCGCCCCCGAGGGCCAGACCAACGGCCACGCCCACGACTCGCTCTTCTAGATGTCACGACTTCTCTTCTTCACCCAGGAGGCTTTCCGGGCGCTGCGCCGCAACGGCGCGCCGAGCATGGCGGCGATCGTCACCACGGTCGTCACCGTGATCCTGCTCGGCGTCCTGATCCCGATCTTCCAGACGACGCAGGCAAAGAGCGACGAGGTGCGCGACAGCCTCGAGTTCCGGGTCGCTATCTACGACGACGCGACCAAACCCGAAACGGCCAGGCTGGAAGACCAACTGCTGGCGATACCGCACGTCGAGTCGGTCGAGCTGATCACCAAGGCCGAGGCGCTGAACGAGCTGAAGGCGGACCTGGGCAAGGAGAAGAGCGAGGAACTGACCGCTCAGCTCAGCGACAACCCGCTGCCGGCGAACTTCGCCGTCAAGGCCGACGACGCGGCAAATCTCGATGCCGTGCGGACGGCGGTGATGCCGCCGGGGCCCGACGGGACGGCGCAGCCGATCTCGCCGATCATCCAGAAAATCTTCGATCGCCAGGAAGACGCGCGGAAGATCGAGCAGGTGACGAGCGCGCTGAAGATCGTCCTGACCGTGATCACGGCGCTCCTGATCGCCGCCTCGCTGATGCTGGTCGGCAACACGATCCGGCTCTCGATCTACACCCGGCGCCGCGAGGTCGAGGTGATGCGCCTGGTCGGGGCCACCCGCTGGTTCATCCGCTGGCCCTTCATGATCGAGGGGGTTGTCGTCGGCTTCTTCGGCGGCCTGGTGGCCATACTGATCCTGTGGCTGGGCAAGCTGACGATCGTCGATCCGCTGAGCGACAGCATCGGCTTCCTCGCCGCGCAGAACAGCACCACGCTCTCCTTCCCGGCGCTGGTCGCGATCCTCTTCGCCGCCGCGGTACTGGTCTCGGCCGTCGGCTCCGGGATCACCCTGCGCCGCTTCCTCAAGGTTTAGTGCGGAGGGCCGCGTGAGGGCTGCGCGGACGCTCGGTCTCGTCGCCGTGCTGCTCGCGGTGCTTGCCGCCGGGCTCTGGCTCGGCGGCCATCCGGCGAAGATGCCGCCGCCGATGCGTGACCTCTTCGTCGACGACTCGGCCGGCCTGACCGCCGAAGCCAGCGAACTGATCGAGGACAACTACTATCGCTCGGTTCCGCAGGCGGAGCTGACCAACTCCTCGCTCCAGGGCATGGTCCGGGGCCTGCGGCAGCGCTACAAGGATCGCTTCTCGGAGTACTTCTCGGCCGAGACGCTGGCCCGCTTCACGGAAGAAATCGAGGGCCGCTTCTCCGGGATCGGGCTCAGCGTCACCGCCATCGAGGATGGCCTGCGAGTCGAACAGGTCTTCAAGCGCTCGCCCGCCGAAGCGGCCGGAATCGAGGTCGGCGAGACGATCGTCTCGGTCGACGGCCGCTCGATCGCGGGCCTCGACTCCGATGCCGCCACCGCCCTCATCAAGGGCCCGGAAGGCACCGAGGTGACCGTGGGCGTGCGCGGGCCGAAGGGGGGCCAGGTCCGCCAGGTCCGCCTCACCCGCGCTGAGATCCTGGTGCCGGTCGTCAGCAAGAAACTGGAGACGCTGCAGGGCCAGAGGCTCGGCTACGTCCGCCTTGCCGCCTTCAGCGAAGGCGCACACGGAGCGCTGCGGCGAGCCGTACGCCAGCTGCAGCAGGAAGGGGCCGAAGGACTCGTGCTCGATCTGCGCAGCAACGGCGGCGGCTTGCTCGAGGAGGCGGTGCTGACCGCCAGCATCTTCCTGCCCGAGGGCGAGACCGTGGTCTCGACCGATTCACGCACCCAGGGGCACGCCGTTTACGAGGCAAAGGGGGGCAACCTGCCGTCGCTGCCGATCGTCGTCCTGATCGATCGCAACACCGCCTCGGCGGCGGAGATCCTCACCGCCGCGCTTGCCGACGAGGCTGGGGCGGAGGTCGTCGGCATGCGTTCCTTTGGCAAGGGCGTGTTCCAGCAGGAGGTCGACCTCTCAAACGACGGCGCCCTGAAGCTGACCGTGGGCGAGTACTTCACGCCGGACGGGACCAACCTGGCCGGCAAGGGCATCCAGCCCGACGTTCCGGCTCGCGACCAGCCGGGAACGAGTCGCGACGAGGCGATCGAACGGGCTCTCGGGGTGCTCGCAGCGCAGTGAGCGGCCGCGACCGGCGCTCTTCCCGTGATCGGCCGCGCGGCCGCGGCCGTGGGCGCGGGCAGGCGGTGCCGAAGACGGCCCGTGACGCGGTCGAGATGTTCCTCCGCGAGGAGCTCGGCGGGCGAGGCTTTCGCGCCTCGCTCGAGGTCGAAGCCGCCGAGGCAGGCGCAGTCGCCGAGTCACGCGGCGGGCCGCGCCGCGACCTGACCAGCTTGCCCACCTTCACCGTCGACCCGGCAACCGCGCGGGACTTCGACGACGCGGTTTCGGCGCAGCGAGAGGACGGCGGGATACGGCTCTGGGTCCACATTGCCGATGTCGCCGCGCACGTTCCGCCTGGCTCCCCGCTCGACCGCGAGGCGAAGCTCCGCGGCAACAGCACCTACGTCCCCGGCGCCGTCGAGCCGATGCTTCCGCACGCTCTGAGTGAGCAGGCATGCAGCCTGGCACCGGGAGTCGAGCGCCTCGCGGTGACGGCGGAGATCGAGCTCGATCGCGACGGGAGGCCAGGGGCAGCGGCCTTCTATCGCAGTCGCATCCGCTCCGATGCCCGGCTCGACTACGACGAGCTCGACGTGATCTTCTCGGGCCGAGCCGAAGCGCCGGAAGCGGTTGCTGAGCCGCTGGCGGTGGCGCGTGAGGCTGCCGCGGCGCTCGGTGAGCGCCGCGGCGCGACCAGCCTCGACGTGGAGTCGTTCGAGCCCGAGTTCCGCTTCGACGCGCGCGGCAACATGGTTGGCGCAAAGGGCGTAGCCCAGACCGAGTCGCATGCCCTGATCGAGCGCCTGATGATCCTCGCCAACGAGCAGGTCGCCCAGCTTCTGGAGCGCAAGCGGGTGCCGGCGATCTACCGGGTCCACCCGCCGCCCGATCCGCTGCGGGTTGTGCAGCTGATCGCGCAGCTGCACGACCTCGAGATCCCGACGCCGCCGCTGCGCGGCACGCCGGCGCCAAGCGAGGCCGCCAAGCTTGCGGCCGAGGCGAGCCGGCTGGTGGCGCGCGAGGCGGCGCGACGCGGGCACGGCCGCGCCGCATATACATCGCTCGTGCTGCGTTCCCTCAAACAAGCCTCCTACAGCGAGCACAACAGCGGTCACGCCGGGCTCGGCAGCGGCGCCTACTGCCACTTCACCTCGCCGATTCGGCGCTACCCGGACCTGATCGTTCACCGAGCCCTCTTGGCGGTGCTTGGGGAGGGAGAGGCGGCGCCGAGTGCGGCCGAAGCGCGCGACGTTTCCTCTCATTGCAGCGAGCGTGAGCGCGACTCGATGCGGGTCGAGCGCCGCGCCGACGACATCTGCGCTGCCTTCCTGCTCGAGCGGGAGCTGCGCGAGCGGGGCGCTGAGACCGCATTCGAAGGCGAGGTCGCGGGGCTGATTCGTGCCGGTGCTTTCGTCGGCTTCGGGGGCGAGCTGGGCGACGTCTACGAAGGCTTCCTGCCCGCGCGCCGGATTGGGGGCGCCGAGCGCTTCGAGCTGAACGAGAGCGAGACCGCCCTGGTCGGCCAGGAGTCGAACCGCAAGCTGCGCCTCGGTGACCCGATATCCGTCCAGGTGAGCGGGATCGAAGCGGCGCGCGGACGCACCGATCTGGAGCCGGTGGAGAGCTGAGTCGTGGCCAAGAAAGGCAAGAAGAAACGAGAGCCTGCCTCCGGCGACGTCGCCACCAACCGCCGCGCTCGTCACAAATTCGAGTGGATCGAGAAGATCGAGGCGGGGGTTGTGTTGCGAGGTTCCGAGGTCAAGTCCCTGCGCAACGGCAAGGCGCAGATGACCGACGCCTACGCGGTGATCGACGACGGTGAGATGTGGCTGCGCAACCTCCACATTCCGCCATATGAGCCCGCCAGCCGTGAGAACCACGAGCCCGAGCGGACGCGCAAGCTGCTGCTCCACCGGGCCGAGATCGAGCGATTGGTGGGCAAGACCGCGGAGCGCGGCTTGACCCTGATCCCGACCCGGATCTACTTCAAGGGGTCGCGGGCAAAGGTCGAGCTGGCGCTGGCGCGAGGCAAGGAGGGGCGCGACCGACGGCGCGAGATCGCGGATCGTGACGTGCGACGCGAGGTCGAGCGCGAATTCAAGGGCAGAATGAGGTAGCTTCGGGTTTCGATGGCTGATTTCGTCAGCGACAACGTCCAGTACTTCGTCGCCGGGCTGGTGGTGGCGATCCTTCTCCTCCTGCTGGTGATCAGCATCGTCCAGCGGCGCAGCAAGGACCAGAGCAAGAAGGCAGGGGCCGGCAAGTCGCCCCCGGCCCCCGGCGCGTCCCCGGCGTCTCAGCCCGCCGGCGTCGCAAGCTCAGGCGCCCCACCACCACCCCCGCCGCCGCCCGGTGGCAAACCTTTGAACGCCAAGGAGAAACGCAAGCAGGCGCGCGCGCAGCAGCGCGCAGCGCGCAGCGAACACCGCAAACGGCGCACCGAAGAGGCGAAGCGGCGCCGCCAGGAACGCGCCCAGAAGCGGGCTGAGCGACGCCACAAGCCGACCAAGGCCGGCGGTTCCGGCCGCCGCGCGAAGAAGGAAGCGGTCAAGGCCGAGCGCGACCTCGCCGCCGCGCGGGCCGCTCAAGAGCGGGCGCTGTTCGAGCAGGAGAGCTCGGCTACTACCCAGCCGCCCCAGCCACCGGCCCAGACCCAGCCGGTGCCGCCTGTGGTGATGCCGCCGCCGGTTCCGCCGCCACCAGTCCCGCCGGCGCCCACCGCTGCGGTTCCGCCGCCCCCGGCACCGCCGCCAATGCAGCCTCCCGCGCCGCCGAGCGTCCCTCCTCCGCCGCCTCTGCCAGCCGGCTACGACCCGGCAACGGCCGAACAGCGGGTGCAGGACAAGGTGGCAGAAATTCAGCGCGAGGAGGAGCGAATTCGGGCTGAGGCCGATCGGCGCATCGCCGAGGCGGAGCGGCTCCAGCGCGAGGCCGAGGCGCGCCAGGCGCAGGCCGCGGCGGGCCAGACGACGCAGAGCATGGCTGCGGTGCCGCCGTCGCCGTCGCCGGCGGCCCCAGACCTGCAGACGGCCGAGCAGCGCCTGCAGCAGGAGCGCGAAGCGCAGGAGCGCTCGCTCTCCGAAGCGCAGGAGCGCCTGCGCCAGATCGAGGAGCGGACCAAGGCGGCCGAACGACGCGCTGCCGAGGCCGAGCGCCTCTCGAAGCTGAAAGCGGAAGAGGCAGAGCGCCAGCAGCGCCTGCGCGAGATCGAGGAGAGCGTCGCCCAGGCAGAGGAGCGCGCGCGCGAGGCCGAGCGCCGTGCCGCCGAAGCGGAGCAGGCCGTGCTCGGGGCGGTGCAGGGCGGAGGCGAGGCCTCGTTGACCCCTCAGCCGCTGCCTCCGCAGGCCGCCCCACAGCCCCCTGGTCCGCAGCCGCCCAGCCCGCCACCCTCGCCGTCACCCACGCCTCAGCCCCCAGTACCCCAACCGCCGCCACCAGCCCCAGAGCCTCAGCCGGGTCCTCCACCAGCTCCGCCGCAGCCCGAGCCGCAACCAGGCCCGCCGTCGCCCCCGCAACCATCGCCGCCCGCGGCCCAAGTCGGGGAGACGATCGAACTCAACAACGTCAGCTTCGAGCAGCTACGCGCCCAAGGGCTGTCCGTCACCCAGGCGACCCGCCTGCTTGCCCACCGCGAGCGCGTCGGCCGCTTCAGCTCGATCGACGAGCTGGATGAGATTCCTGGCCTGCCAAGGGAGTTTGCTGAAGACCTCAAGAGGCGTTCACGGGTGTAGCCCCTCCCGGCAGGGGTTCCACTTAACTTTTTCGGTGGGTTGCTTGTGGGCTATCGCCCAGGGGCCTCGACGAAAAAGTACAAGACGTTCCACCCCTACCGGGAGGGGCTTACAGGCCGGCAGCCTCCAGCAGCTTGAGCCAGATCTCGGAGCGGGTTGGATAGGCGGCCACGGCGTGGCGTAGCTGTTTGAGAGGTACTTCTCCGACGATTGCGACGGTGGCCGCGTGGAGGAAGTCGGCGGTCTCGAAGCCGGTGAAGGTGGCGCCGACGATCGTCTCGTTGGCCTGGTCGACGACGAGGCGGGACGTGCCACCCGTGCCCTTGCCGTAGAAGCTGGCGCCGGCGGTGCCGTCGGTGGGGACGTCGACGGCGCGGGCGTCGATGCCATCCGCTTCGGCTTGGGCGAGGGTTTTGCCGGCGGCGGCGACCTGGGGGTCGGTGAAGGTGACGCGGGGTGAGCCGATGCCTTCGGCCACCGCCTCGGTCTCGCGGCCGAGCAGGTTCTCGGCGGCGACCCAGGCCTGGTACTTGCCCATGTGGGTGAAGAGGGCGCGGCCGTTGACGTCGCCGACTGCGTAGAGCCAATCGCGGCCGCCGACCCGCAGTTGCGCGTCGGTCTCCAAGAAGCCGGGCTCGCCGGGCTCGACCCCGGCCGACTCCAGGCCAATCTCCTTGGTGCGGGGAACGCGACCGATCGCCATCAGCAGCTCAGCCCCTTCAGCCCGGCTGCCGTCGTTCAGCTCGACCACGATTCCGGTGTCGCTGGCAGCAACACGCTCGGCAAGCAGGCCGGTGCGGACGTCGATTCCGTAGGAGTCGTGTAGCGACGCTGCTACCTGCTCGCCGGCGAAGGGCTCCTCGCGCGGCAGCAGCCTGCCCTCGCCCTCGATCAAGGTGACCGAGGTCCCCAGCGTCGACCAGGCCTGGGCCAGCTCCGATCCGACGGGGCCGCCGCCGAGTACGACCATGCTCTCGGGCACTTGCTTTGCGGTGGTCGCATCGCGGTTGTTCCAGGTTTTGACCGCGTTGAGCCCCTCGATCGGAGGCATTGCGGCGCCGCTGCCAGTGGCGACGACGATGGCTTTGCCTGCGGTCAACCTCGCCTCGCCAACGACCACCCGTCGCTCGCCGTCCAGCCGGCCCTCGCCGCGGAAGAGCTCGATCCCGCGCTCCTCCAGCCACGGCAGCTGGCCGGAGTCGTCGAGGTCGTGGATCACCTCGTCGCGGCGGTCGAGCACCGCTTGCGAGTCGAGGTTGCCGGTCACCGCGGCGCTGACGCCGGGCACCCGGCGCGCCTCCGCCAGCAGCTCGCCCGGCCGCAGCAGTGCCTTCGATGGCATGCAGGCGTAGTAGGAGCATTCGCCGCCAACCAGGTGGCTCTCGACTATTGCGACCGAGAGCCCTCCGTCGGCGAGCCGGCCCGCGCAGACCTCACCCGGTGCGCCGGCGCCGATCACGATTGCGTCGAATTCTCGCTCCGGCATCCCGCACACCGTACAATCGACGCACATAGCACGGGGGCGACAGGCTTCGATCTGGTCGATCCGTGCGAACGGTTGCAGGTCGAGGTTGCCGGAGGCCTCGTTAAACACCGGCACCAACCAATACGTGCGGACCATGAGTTCGCCCTCGCTGCTTAGTTAGATCTAAGTGAGTGAGAGTCGGCCCTCTCCCGCCCGCGGAGGGGGGTTCCGGCTTCAATTGCGGGCTTACCCAGGCGGATCGCCCCGTCCGCAAGGGGAAATTTCAGAGGGCTTTGTCTCCCGCAGTGCCCGCCGGCGCGGACCCCGGGAGACGAGAATCAAGCGCCGGCTAAACCTGTAGAAACCTTCGCGCTACGGCCAGAGACGCCGGTTCGATTCCGGCCGCCTCCATCAGATAGATGTCTTTGTGCCGTCTCTTTCTTGGAACGGAGGCGGCACGAAGTGCGCACCACATGCGCGCTTGGGGCCTGCAGGTTCGGGGTGTGCCGCGAATCAGCAGCTTTTACGGGATCGTCATCACGATGTATTACGAAGAGCACGGCCTGCCGCATTTCCACGTTCGATATGCGGGGCATGATGCCTCGATTGCGATTGATGATCTCAGCATCCTGCAAGGCGGCCTACCCCATAAACGCCTGGCCCTGGTGCGCAAGTGGGCACGCATTCACCGCGAGGAGCTCGAACTCAATTGGGAGCGGGCAAGGAACGAACAGCCTTTGGCCCCTGTCGATCCGCTGCCGTAGCATTGGGCGCATGGAGCCGATTGTCCACGTCACGCGCGTCGAGGTAGTGGGGGATCACCGGATTCACCTGTGCTTCGAGGACGGTAGTGAGGGAGAGATCGACTTTTCCGCTCGCACTTGGCGAGGGGTCTTCGAGCCGTTGCGGGATCCAAGCTATTTCGGGCAAGTCGAGTTGGATGAGGAGCTGGGAACGATCGTTTGGCCAAACGGAGCGGACGTTGCTCCGGAGACGCTCTACGCCCGGATTCGCGCTTCTTAGGGCCGGCAATGAACCGCTACGTCGCCTTCCTGCGGGGGATGAACCTCGGTGGGCGGCGGATCACCAATGAGGGGCTGCGCTCGCATTTCGAGGCGCTTGGCTGTGAGGACGTCGCCACTTTTCGCGCCAGTGGCAACGTGGTCTTTGCCAAAGACGGACGTCCCGCCGAACTAACCGGGCAACTCGAAGAGGGCCTTGGCGAAGCGCTTGGCTACGAGGTCCCGGTCTTCCTCCGCTCGGGCAAGCAGCTACTTGCGATCGCCACCCAGGAGCCATTTGACGCTAAGCAGCTCGCGGGCTCGAAGGGAAAGCTGCAGGTGGCGCTGCTGACGCGCAGACCGTCGGCGGCGAAAGCCAAAGAGGCGCTGGCGCTGTCGAGCACGGCCGACCGGCTCGCGATCGAGGGTCGTGAGCTCTACTGGCTGCCTGAGGGTGGCATGTCCGAATCGGAGCTGGACCTGAAGGCGCTCGATCGCGCCCTCGGCCCGATGACGATCAGAACCAAGGGCACGGTCGACCAGATCGCCGCCAAGCACTTCGCCGGCTGACGAGGGTCAGAGGTCGGAGCGAGGGAGGGCGGCGAGCTCGATCTCGCCGCTGACGGCGCCGATCTCATCCGGCAGCTCGGAGAGCTGGACGTTGGAGACGAACTCCAGCGGCCGGCCGAGCGGGCGGAAGAAGTTGTCGTAGTGGGTCGGCACCACGACCCTCGGGTCCAGCAGGGGGAGGATCCTCTGCCAGTAATCGCGGGTGAAGCCGCGCCCGGCGACGCCGGCGAGGAAGACGTCGACGCCACGCTCGCGCACGGCCTCGTCGATCAGGTTGGCGCTGCCCTGGTGGTAGAAGCGCACCCCGGCGACCTCGATCGAGATACCCCAGACCCGCCCGCAACGGTAGGCACCAGGGGAGAGGGAGTCGAGGTGCTCGCAGGTCAGTTCGCCGTCGTAGGGGACCGCGAGGCCGAGCAGCAGCTTCGAGTGGATGCTGGGGGTGAAGCGGACGACGAACGGCCCCAGCTCGTATGCGCGGTAGGGCTCGACGACGACAGTGCTCTCGCCCAGCCCGTGCAGGGCCATCAAGTTGAGCAGCGAGTCCGAGCCGTAGGCCCTGCAGCCGAAGCGGCGGGCGATCGCCGGCGCGTCGACCGCGTGATCGAAGTGGGTGTGGCCGACAAGTACGCCGACGACTTCTCCGGCTGCGCCGCCAAAGCGCTCGAGCGCCGTCGGGTCGGGCAGGGCTTGGCGGCGAAGGACCAGGTTCCGCAGGGGGACGCGTGACAAGTAGGGGTCGACGAAGAGCGTTTTGCCTTCATGGCTGAGCCGGTAGCCAGACACTCCCAACCACTCGACTTCGAGGTCCTCGGGCAGCTCCAGTGGGCGACGCTCCAGCTCACTTAGCGACTGGCTGTCGTCGCGTTCAGCGGAGCGCCTCGTCGCCCGTGCCTTTGTCAGCTCGCCGATGTGCCGCAGCGATTGCAGCACGGTGCGCCTATCCAGCCGTGACCGCGACCGACAGCTCAGGCGGGGTCGAAATCGTCTGGAAGACGACGCAGTAGCGCTCGGTCAGCTTCAGCAGCGTTGCGAGTTCCTCCTCGTTTGCCTCGGTCTCGAGGTCGAAGCTGAGGCGGATGGTGCGGAAGCCGACGGGTGCCTCGCGGTCGACCGCGAGCGTGCCGCGGAAATCGAGCTCGCCTACGGCGCTGACCGTGCCCGACTCGACCACGATCCCGAGTGAAGTAGCGACTGCGCGTAGGGTCACCCCGGCGCAGGCGACCAAGGCCTCGAGCAGCATGTCGCCCGAGCAGAGCTGGGTCCCGTCGCCGCCGGAAGCCGGGTGCAGGCCCGCCTCCGCCAGCGCCCGGCCGGTGTCGACCGAGCACGAGACGCCTTCGCCGAGGCTGCCGCTCGCCTTCAGCGTGACGAGAGCGGCCTGCGGCTCCTCCTCGTAGCGCTCCTTCAGCGGCGCTTGAATCGCCCGCAGCTCATCTCGCTCCATCGTCTGAGGTTACGCGGGGGCTTGCCAATCGGCATTCTGGGCGTGATGGCAATCGCAACCGCAACCAGTCTCGACGTCCACATGGGTGGCCAGCTCTTGTTCGCCGGCGTCTCCTTCAAGCTCGAGCCGCGCGAGCGGATGACCCTGTCGGGCCGCAACGGCGCCGGCAAGTCGACGCTGCTGCGGCTGCTGGCCGGGGAGTTGTCGCCCGATGCGGGCAGTCTCGTCCTGCAGAAAGGCGCGCGCGTTGCCCTGCACGACCAGCGGCCGCCGCGGCAGACAGAGATCTCTTTGGGCGAGTACGTCTTCTCCGGCCGCACCGAGATGCTGCAAACGGAGGCAGAGCTGGAGCGGCTCGAGGCAGCGATGTCCGCTGGGGAGACCGGGGAGGACACGCTGAACGCCTACGCTGCCGCCCAGCAGCTGCTCGAGCACGGTGGCGGCTACCGCTGGCGCGATGGCGTCCTCTCCGTCCTGCGCGGCCTCGGCTTCGGCGGCGAGGAGGCCGAGCGCTCGCTTTCGACCTTCTCGGGCGGCGAGCTGACCCGGGCCTCGCTGGCGCGGGCGCTGGCGACCCGACCGGACCTGCTGCTGCTAGACGAGCCGACCAACCACCTCGACATTCCCTCGCTGGAGTGGCTCGAGCGCTACCTGCGCGACCTCGACGCCGCTGTCGTCCTCGTCGCCCACGATCGCTGGTTCCTCGAGGCGGTCGGCACCTCGGTGCTCGAGCTGGAGGCGAAGAAGGCCCGCTTCTTCGCCGGGCCCTGGCACGCTTGGCGCAAGGAGCAGGCGGCTCGCGAGATCGCCCGCGGCAAGGCGATCGAGCGGCAGGAGGCCGAGATCGCCCGCATGGAGCGCTTCGTCGAGCGCTTCCGCTACAAGGCGACGAAGGCGCGCCAGGCCCAGTCGCGGCTGAAGCAGATCGACAAGATCAAGCGCGACGGGGTCGAGGCCGAGCAGCGCGACCGCCGCAACCTGCGCTTCTCCTTCATCCAGCCCGAGCGGCCCGGGAGGACCGTGCTCAAGCTGGTCGGGGCGACTATCGAGGTCCCGGGCCGGACCCTGCTCGCCGACGCCCGGGTCGAAGTCGAGCGCGGCGAACACGTCGTCCTGGTTGGGCCCAACGGGTCGGGGAAGACGACGCTGATCGAGACGCTCGCCGGGCAGCGTGAGCCGGCCGCAGGCTCCGTGCGGCTCGGTCACAACGTCAAAGTCGGCTATCTCTCCCAGCACGCCGACACCGCCGCGGGGGAGGGGACCGTGCTCGACGCCGCGCAGCGGGGGACCGGGCTCAGCGGCCAGAGGGCACGCGACCTGCTCGGCAACTTCCTCTTCTCCGGCAGCGATGCCCAGAAGCAACTCGGCGATATCTCCGGCGGCGAGCAGCGGCGGCTCTCGCTGGCGATCCTGGTCGCCTCCGGCGCCAACGTCCTGATCCTCGACGAGCCGACCAACCACCTCGACCTGGAGAGCCGCGAGGCGCTCGAGGACGCCCTCTCTGCCTTCGAAGGGTCGGTGATCCTCGTCTCCCACGACCGCGCCCTGCTGGAGGCGGTCGGCACCCGCACGCTCGTCTGCGAGGACGGCGAGCTGCGCAGCTACGCGAGCGGCTGGGCCACCTACCAGCGCGAGCGCGACGAAAGGGAAGCCGCGACAGAGACGGTGGTGCAGGGCGAGAAATCCGCGCCTGCTTCAGCCGATGGTCGCAACGCCGGGCGCGCGGCCAAGAAGGCGGTGCGGAGGGCCGGCCGACTGGCCGAGCAGATCGAGCGCGCGGAGGCCGACCTGCGCGCGCTGGAGGAGGAGCTCGCGGATCCGGAAGCCTGGTCGAGCCCGGGGCGAGCCGAGCGAGCGGAAGCGCGCCACGCCGCCGCGAGGCAGGCCGTCGCCGACCTGATCGAACAATGGGAGACGGCCGAAGCGGAGGTCGAGGCCGTTGGCAGGGATTAGCGCAACGGGCGATCGAGGCTGACCAGCGTCCCCTTGCCGGGGGCGAGGGTGATGTTGCGGACCTTGACCTTTTCCGGCTTGGGGTCGGGGGCGCTCAGCTCGGCCCGCTCGAGGATCGCTCGCAGCACGATCCGCATCTCGTATTCGGCAAAGGCCGCACCGATGCAGCGCCGTACGCCGCCGCCGAAGGGGATCCAGGCGTAGGTGTCGGCTCTGCCCTCGAGGAAGCGCTCGGGGCGGAACTCACCGGGGTTGGGAAAGAGGTCCTCGCGGTAGTGCAGGGCCGCGATTGCCGCCATCACGAAGGTCCCGGCGGGCAGCTCGTAGCCGCCGATCGACTTCGGCGCGGTCAGCTTGCGCGCCACGTCGACGATCACCGGGCGGGTACGCAGCGTCTCCTTGACCGTAGCGTCGAGGTAGTCGTCCTCGCCGGCGGCGACCGATTCCCGCAGTCGGGCCAGCACACGCGGGGTGCGCAGCAGGCGCTCCATCGCCCAGGCGAGGCCGGTCGCGGTCGTCTCGTGCCCGGCGCCAAGGATCGTGACCAGCTCGTCGCGAAGTTCGGCGTCGCTCATCGGACTGCCGTCGTCGTGGCGGGCGGCGAGCAGCAGCGAGAGCACGTCGTCGGCCTCCTGTGGCCGGCCGGCGTTCTCGGCGCGGCGCAGAGCGATCTCCTCGTAGATGAAGGCGTCGAGCGCCTCGCGGGCGGCGACAAAGCGCGCCCAGGGGCTCCAGCGGCCGTAGCTGCGGCGCAGCGGCGGGATCGCGGTGACCAGGCTGAGCCGCCCGGCAAAGGTCTCGATCAGGTGCTCGAAGCGGGTCAGGCGATCCTCGTCGTGGACGCCGAAGACCGCCCGCATGATCACCGCCAGGGTGATCCGCTGCGTATGCGGACGCAGCGCGAACGGCTCGCCGACCGGCCAGCTCTCCATCTCGCCCAGGGTCACGTCGCGGATCAGCTCGCCGTAGCGCTGGATCCGCTCGCCGTGGAACGGCGGCAGCAGCAGCTTGCGCTGGCGCATGTGCGGCGCCTCGTCGAGGGTGAGGACCGAGTTCGGCCCGAGCGCCGGCTCGAGGATGGTCGCGTTCGCCTCGCCGGCGTGCGCCTGCTCGGGGGAGGTGGTGAAGAGCGCTTTGACCAGGGCCGGGTCGGCGACGTAGACGAGTCTCCGGAAGAAGGGGAAGGAGACCGTGAACATGTCGCCGTAGCGGCGCTGGTTGCGGATCAGGAAGCCGAGCGGATCACGCGCGTAGAGGCCAATCTGGGCCGCCGCAGGCAGCCTGGTGCCGGGTGGGAACTGCACCTGTGCCGGCCTGCTTGCCGCCGGGCGCGTAATCGTCGCCTGCTCCATCGACACCACCATATGGCAAAACTGGCTAACCAGCCAGTTTGACTAGAAGACGATCGTGCGGTCCCCGTCCAGCAACACCCGGTCGTCGAGGTGCGCCTTGACCGCGCGGGCGAGGACGAGGCGCTCGACGTCGCGTCCGATTCCCATCAGGTCGTCGACCTCGTCGCGGTGGCTGACCCGGGTGACGTCCTGGTCGATGATCGGCCCGGCGTCGAGCTCTTCGGTTACGTAGTGGGCGGTGGCGCCGATCAGCTTGACGCCGCGCTCGTGGGCGCGGGCGTAGGGGTCGGCGCCGACGAAGGCGGGCAGGAAGCTGTGGTGGATGTTGATCGCCGGCGCGCCGAGCCGGTCGAGGAAATCCGCCGAGAGGATCTGCATGTAGCGGGCTAGGACGAGCAGATCGACCTGGTCGCCGAGCAGCTCGAGGACCTGCGCCTCGGCGGCGGAGCGGCCGTCTTTCTCGATCGGGACGTGGTGGAAGGGTAGGCCGAGCGAGGCGACCTGATCGGCGTGGTCGGGATGGTTGGAGACGACCGCGACGACCTCGGCGCCCAGCTCTCCGCTGCGCCAGCGCCAGAGCAGGTCGGAGAGGCAGTGGTCTTCGCGCGAGACCATGATCGCCACCCGCTTGTGGTCGCTCGACTCGGCGAAGTGGTGATCCATCTGCAGGGGCGCTGCGATCTCCTCCTCGAAGCGGCGATAGAGGGCCGTCCGCTCCTCCTCGGGGGCGGGATCGAAGGCCATCCGCATGAAGAAACGCCCCTCGCGGCTCGAGTGCTGATCGGCGTCGACGATGTTGCAGCCGGCCTCGGCGAGGAAGCCGCTGACGGCGGCGATCAGCCCGGGCTGATCAGGGCAGGCGAGGAGCAGTCGCGAGGTGGGGGGCTGGCCGTCGATGCGCGGATCATCGCGCGTTTAGACGCACAATCGCTTTCAACGAACGCCACTGGGCCGCGCGATTCACGCCTGAGTTCGTGCAAATCCGCACGCAAATGTGAGCACTGTGCGCCCGATCACCCTCCAGCAACCGGAACCCCGCCACGGTTCCGCGCTTGCTCATAAAACGCACATACTCCATATCCGTTCTCGTCCTGATCGCTCTGGTCGTCCCGGCTGCCGCGCTCGCGGCGCCAGACGCGCCCGACCCCGATCCCCGTATCGGCTTGGCGGACGCGCGACCGGCTGCACAGGCCCCGTTGCTCCTCCGTGGCCCGAGGATCCACATCGAGATGCGCAAGGCAGCGAAGCGCATCCAAGCGGCTCGCCGCGCGCGCATCGAGCGCGAACGCGAGGAAGCCTTCGCGACCCTCCCGGGCGGCGTTTCGATGGCAACCCTCGAATCCATCGCATCCTGCGAGTCCGGCGGCGACCCCACCATCGTCTCGAGCGACGGCAGCTACCGAGGCAAGTACCAGTTCTCGTTTGAAACCTGGGCGTCTGTAGGTGGCAGCGGTGACCCTGCAGCAGCTCCCGAGGACGAGCAGGACTACAGGGCAGCGCTGCTCTACGCCCAGTCCGGCTCAAGCCCCTGGCCCGTCTGCGGCTAGTCAGCAGCTTGCGAAAGGGGACCGGATGTCCCCCTGCAGGAACTTGTGAGCCGGGGAGGCGCGAACCCTGGCCGTGCGACCGTCGCGGGTTCCGGCAGGGGGCATCCGGTCCCCGACTCCGCGGTTTCCGACGGGGGACGCCCGG
The DNA here is from genome assembly GCA_963718755.1 of uncultured Solirubrobacterales bacterium. Taxonomy (GTDB): domain Bacteria; phylum Actinomycetota; class Thermoleophilia; order Solirubrobacterales; family 70-9; genus VRUE01. Next base: position 554,785 of record OY970376.1, on the reverse strand, counting down.
CCCTCTTCCTACGATGGCTTACATGAATGAGGAGGCGATCCCAGCCCCCGATCCACAGGGTCCCAGCCGGAAGCCTCCTGCGGAGGCGATAGCTGAAGCGAAAGTTCGGGCGCCGACGCGGGGGAACCGGAAGCTTGAGAGCTTCCTTAGCGCGGTCAATGAGGACGAGCAGGTGAGGGCCTGGTGGTACATGGCCCAAGTGCATGCCGAACGGCTGGGGATGTCGGACCACTCCTGGGTGCACACGCAGATCGTGTTGAACATCTCGCTGCGCTTGCTGCGGCTGTTGGTCAAGGCTGGAGAGGAGCCGGCGGTTGTCGCGGACCATGGGATGACGGCAAGGGATGCCGAGGTGGTCGTTGCTGGAGGGGCGCTACTGCACGACGTTGGTATGTCGATCCACCGCGCTGATCATGAGGAGTACAGCCTGTTCCTCGCAAGCGGAGCGCTGGACCGCCTGCTTGCCGACGTCTACAAAGAGCCGAAGCGGACAATCGTTGCCAGTGAGATCCTGCACGCGATCATTGGTCACCGGAGGAGGGGTGAGCCCTACACGCTGGAGGCTGGCGTGGTTCGCGTTGCCGACGCTCTGGACATGGCCCAGGGGCGCACGCGGCTTCCAATCGAGGCGGGGCAGGAGGGGATCCACTCGATCTCGGCGGCGGCGGTCGACGAGGTGCGGATCGAGGTGGGGGAGGAGCGTCCCGTGCGGATCGAGATCGAGCTCAACAACTCAGCGGGCATCTTCCAGGTCGACGACCTGCTCGCGACCAAGATTCGCGGCACTCCGCTCGAGGGCCGAGTCGAAGTCGCGGCGAAGATCGAGGGCGAGACCGAGAAACGCCTGCTCAGCGGGTTCCGGCTCGACTAGCCGAGGCGACTGATCGTCGCCTTGCGCATTTCCTTGCGCTTCTCGAGCCGTCCTTGGATCAGCGAGAGGACGATCACCAGGATCGCGAAGAAGGCGATCACGCCAAAGCAGAAGAAGGTGACGGTCTTGTCGGTGACCCGGCCCGCCAAGCCCTCGCCATTCTCGGCCAAAGCCGCGGGCGCGGCGAGCAGCAGCATGGTCAGCGCCGCGCAGAACGCGGCGACGATCCGGGTGCGGCGGGGAGGCTGCTTCACGCCCGGGAATCTAGCGCACGGCGACGGCGGTAGCGCCCTCCGGAAATGCAAACGGCCCGGGGCAGGCGGGCCGTTTGCGACGAGAGAGGAGTCTCGTGAGGGCTCCATCTTGCTCGCTGGGCAGCGGCCCTCGGTGAACATTCCGATAAGGCTTGGAGACGGTTTGGATCCGGCGTTCCCGCAAATTACGGGTTTACACTTGTGAAAGACCTGTGAAAGCAGGGATTTCGTCACGCGGTCCGACGGATTGTGTGAATACAATCGCTTCGCCTGTGAACCCGCAGCAGACCATCAGGCTGGCGGTCATCGATGATGACAGCGGTTTCGTCACCGTGCTGGCGAAGCGCACCGAGGCAGCCGGCTGGCAGCAGCGAACGCTGACGGGGGCGATCCCGCCGGAGGAGCTGGTGGCGATGAAGCTGAACGCGCTGCTCGTCGATCCGGCTGTACTGGGTGACGACGCCTGGGCGTACCTTGAGCGCATCTGCGGGATGCTGCCCGACCTCGGCGTCGTCGTCTGCACCGGCCGCTCGACCGTGGCGCAGCGGGTTCGTGGCCTGCGGCTCGGTGTCGACGACTGGATCAACAAGCCCTGTCATCCCGAAGAGGCGATTGCCCGCCTCGAAGCTGTCTCGCGCCGCCGTCGCCGGGCCCGTCCGCAGGTCGAAGCCGGCCCGCTCGTCGCCGGTGAGCTGCAGATCCGCTCCGACCGTTTCCAGGCATTCGTCGGCGAAGTCAGCCTCGACCTGACCCGACGCGAGTTCGAGTTGTTGCAGCTGCTCGCGGACTCCCAGGGGCAGGTGCTGGAGCGCGAGGCGATCTACCAGCGCGTCTGGGGATACGCGATGGCCCACGGCGACCGCTCCGTCGACGTCTTCATCCGCAAGCTGCGCCAGAAGCTGGAGAAGCTCTCGCCCAGCTGGGACTACATTCACACCCACTTCGGCGTCGGCTACCGCTTCGACCCAGAGCCCGCCGACGGCGCTGCCCTGGCCCCTCCTGCGTCTGTCCCGAGCACCGCGTTGGAGCCGGTACCCGGCGACCTCACCGCCGCGTAGCCGTCGGGGTCCCTTTTTCACATCTTTTTCACATCCGCGATACAGGCGGGTAACAAGCTGCCCGAAGGCCACTGCGAGGGTGGCGCCGAGGCCGGCCCGTCTGCCGGCCGCCGGAGTGAACAAACGAGAAGGAGACAGAGTGACTAGCTCTAAGTGGCTCACGATCATCGCCTGCGTGTCCGTCCTTGCGCTTGGAGTGGCGGCTTGCGGAGACAGCGATGACGAAGCGAGCGGTAGCGGAAGCGGCGATCTCTCGGGCTCGATCCGCATCGACGGATCGAGCACCGTGGCCCCCCTCACCGAAGCAATCGCCGAGGAATTCCAGGCGGAAAACCCGGACGTGAAGGTGACCGTAGGGACCGCCGGCACCGGCGGCGGTTTCGAAAAATTCTGCGCGGGAGAAACCGACATCAGCGACGCCTCGCGCGCGATTGAGCCCGAAGAGGAAGAAGCCTGCAAAAAGGGCGGGATCGGCTACGAGGATGTTCACGTCGCCACCGACGCACTGACCGTGATGATCAACAACGAGAACCCGGTCAGCTGTCTCACCGTCGACCAGCTCAGCGCGGTCTGGGGCCCGGATTCGAAGATCTCCAACTGGAGTGAAATCCCCGGCCTGAAAGAGGAGTTCGACGAGGAGCTGGCGCTCTTTGGTCCTGGCACCGACTCCGGCACCTTCGACTACTTCACCGAGGAAATCAACGGTGAAGAGGGCGCCACCCGCAAGGACTACAACAACGTCGGCGAGAACGACAACGCCACCGTCACCGGTGTCGAGGGTGCTCCAGGCGGCATGGGCTACGCCGGCTTCTCCTACTACACGGAGAACGAAGGCAAGCTCAAAGCGCTCGAAATCGACGACGGCAAGGGCTGCGTCGGCCCCTCGGTCGAAACGGCCCAGGACGGTTCCTACACGCCGCTCAGCCGGCCGCTCCTGATCTATCCGAGCGACGCTGCGCTGAAGAAGCCGGAGGTCAAGGCGTTTGTCGACTACTACCTCGACAACGTCAACGACATCGCCGAAGCGGTGGGCTTCATCCCCCTGACCGAAGAGCAGCTCGAAGAGTCAAAGACGGCAGCAGAAAAGGCCGGCGCCTAGCGCCATCCGCGGCTTGTGAGCGGCAACGGCGGCAAGACGGCTCTGGAGCCGGCCGGGGGAGGCCCCGGCCGGCTCCAGGCGCCGAGCCGTCGTTACGGCGAGAAGGCGATCCAGGGAGTCCTCGCTCTCTGCGGCATCCTCTCGGTGCTGACCACGACCGCAATCGTCATCTCCCTGGTCGGACCGACGATCGGCTTCTTCGAAGTCGTCCCGATCGGCGATTTCCTCTTCGGCACCGACTGGACCCCCCAGTTCGAGCCACCCAGCTTTGGCGTGCTGGCGATCGTCGCCGGCACCCTCAACGTCACCCTTTGGGCGATGCTGTTCGCGATCCCGATCGGCCTCGGGTCGGCGATCTACCTCAGTGAGTACGCGGCTCCACGGGTGCGCAAAACGCTCAAGCCGACCCTCGAGATCCTCGCCGGAATCCCAACTGTGGCGATCGGCTTCTTCGCCGTCACCTTCATCCTGCCCGAGCTGATCCAGCCACTCTGGCCGGGCGACCTCTTCGGCGGCGCGGTCGGCAAACCGTTCATGGCCCTCGCTGCCGGGCTCGGCATCGGCCTGATGATCGTGCCGATCATCGCCTCGATCTCCGAGGACGCGATGTCCGCTGTCCCCCGCGGCCTGCGCGAAGGCGCCTACGCGATGGGCGCGACGAAGATGGAGGTGTCCACGAAAGTCGTCTTCCCGGCGGCGCTCTCCGGCATCGTCGCCTCGATCGTGCTGGCGATCTCGCGCGCCGTCGGCGAGACGATGATCGTCGTCCTTGCCGCCGGGTCAACCCCGAACTTCACCCTCAATCCGGTTGAGGCGATACAAGCCATGACCTCCTACATTGCCGTTACCGCGACGGGCGACATCCCCGCTGGCTCGATCAGCTACAAATCGGTCTTTGCGGTTGGCACGCTGCTCTTCTTGATCACCCTGGTGATGAACGTGATCAGCATCAGGCTGGTCCGCAGGTACCGCGAGGTCTACGAGTGATGGCCGAGCCGGGCGCAGCCGCACCGCGCAACCGGCTGGCGGTCGCCGGCGCCCGGGCGACGACGCGGGCGATGCTGAGCAACCAGCCGCGGGGTGACGTCATCCGCAACGTGCTCTTCGCCGCGCTGCTGATGCTGGCGATCGTGATCGCCCTGGCGGGGTTGATCGCGCTGCTCGTCCAGGCTTTCGTCAAAGGAGCGCCGGCGCTCAGCACCGACCTGATCACCGAGGGGCCCTCGTCGATCCGTCCCGAGAGCGCGGGCTTCCGTCCGGCGATCATCGGCTCGTTGGAGCTGATCGCCGGCGTGATCCTCTTCGTCGTGCCGATTGGGGTCGGCGCCGCGCTTTACCTTGAGGAGTACGCGGACAAGACTCGCTGGTGGAACCGCCTGATCGAGATCAACATCCAGAACCTTGCCGCCGTGCCCTCGATCATCTACGGCATCCTCGGGCTCGGCTTCATCGTGCGCGGGCCACTCAGTCTCGGCTTCGTTCTCGCCGCCGGCTCGCTGACCCTGGCGCTGCTGGTGCTGCCGATGGTGATCATCGCCGCCCGTGAGGCAATCCGCGCGGTTCCCGACTCAATCCGCCAGGGTTCACTCGCTCTCGGCGCCACTCAGTGGCAGACGATTCGCAGGCAGGTCTTGCCCGCTTCGATTCCCGGCATCACCACCGGGATCATCCTCGCGGTCTCGCGAGCCCTGGGGGAGGCGGCGCCGCTGCTGCTGGTCGGCGCCGCCGCGTTCGTCACCTTCGATCCAGAGCCGCTCAGCGGTGGCTACTCGGCGCTGCCGGTGCAGATCTACAACTACGCCACGCGGCCGCAGGAGGAGTTCCAGGCGTTGGCTGCGGCGGGAATCATCGTGATGCTGGTCGTGCTGCTGGCGATGAACTCGGTCGCGGTCTGGCTACGAAATCGTTACGAGCAGAGGTGGTAGGTGAACTATTGTGAGCGAGCGGATGGCCCAGGACGAGAGTAGAGCCGAGACGGGGCGCGAGGCGCGGGAAGCCGCGGCGGATCGAGCCGGGATCGCGGTGCGGCCCCAGGAGTTCCAGCACGGCGCAGCGGGCAAGCGGGAGAAGGTCTTCGAGTTGAAGGGCGCCGGCGTCCTCTACAGCGGCGTGACCGCCGTCAGGGACATCTCGATGGACATCCATCGCAACGACGTGACTGCGCTCATCGGGCCCTCCGGCTGCGGCAAGAGCACGCTGCTGCGCTGCTTCAACCGGATGAACGATCTTGTCCCCGGCGCCGAAGTCCAGGGGGAGCTGCTCTACCACGGCGAGGATCTCTACGGCCCGACGGTCGACCCCGTCCAGGTCCGCAAGCTGATCGGGATGGTCTTTCAGAAACCGAACCCCTTCCCGAAGTCGATCTACGACAACGTCGCCTTCGGTCCCCGCATCCTCGGCCAGAAGGACGATCTCGACCAGACGGTCGAGGAGGCCCTGCGGGGGGCGGCGCTGTGGGGGGAGGTGAAGGACCGCCTCGATGACAACGCCTTCGGCCTCTCCGGCGGCCAGCAGCAGCGTCTCTGCATCGCCCGCTGCATCGCGGTCAACCCCGACACGATCCTGATGGACGAGCCCTGCTCGGCGCTCGACCCGATCTCGACCGGCAAGATCGAGGATCTGATGATCGAGCTGAAGAAGGAGTTCTCGATCGTGATCGTCACCCACAACATGCAGCAGGCGGCGCGCGTCTCGGATCGGACGGCCTTCCTGATGGTCGAGCTGGACGCCGACGAGGACAACCGCTGGGGCCGCCTGGTCGAGTACGACGAGACCGAGAAGATCTTCACCAACCCGACCGACAAGCGCACCGAGGACTACGTCTCGGGCAAAGTCGGGTGACGGCGCGGATGCCCGCGCAGACCAGGGTGCAATACCAGGAGGAGCTGGAAAAGCTCGAGGCAAGCGCCCTCGGCGGCCTCGACTTGGTCACAGGCGCGCTTGGGCGGACCCTGGAAGCCGTCGAGCAGCAGGACGTCGAGCTGGCGCAACTGGTAATCGCCGACGACGACCGCATCGACGGCCGCTACCTGGAGGTGCACCAGGCGCTGATCACGTTGCTCGCCACGCAGTCACCCGTTGCAACCGACCTGCGCTTGATCTCGGCCCTGCTCCATGTGCTGAAGAACGTCGAGCGGATGGGCGACCAGTGCGTGAACATCTGCAAGCTGATCCCGCTGACCGGCAACGAGCCACCGGCCGACCCAGAGATGGTGAAGCTGATCCTGACCATGGGTCGTCAGACCCGCACCCTGATCAGCCAGTCGAAGCGCGCCTTCGAGGAGCGCAACGTCGAGATGGCGCGCGACCTGGTCCGGCAAGACGACGTCGTCGACAACCTCAACCGCGATTGCTTCCGTCTGGCGCTGGAGATCGGTGACGATCTCGACAGTCGCGAGTGGGCAATGACGATGCTCTTGTCGGCGCGCGCGATCGAGCGGATTGCCGACAACGCGGTTGACATCGGCGAGCAGGTTGCCTTCGTCGTCACGGGGTTGTTTCGCGAGTTCGAGGACGCGTCTCACCCGAATCAGTAGGCGGGTGTGCGGGGTGTCCCCCTGCGTAAACCCGCATAGGAGCGGCCTTACGGGTTCTTACCGGGGGAGGGCTCCAATGTTTCCGCAGGGGGACACCCCGCACACCCGCGCGTTGCTCCGGGGTTGAGATCCGACGAGCTTGGGAATATGTGAGCCACCTCGCGATGCTTTGCGCCGCCATAGATATTGGTTCGAATACGACGCGCTTGCTCGTGGCGGAGCCAGTGGATGGGCAGTTGAAGAAGGTGATGGAGCAGCGGGCCTATACGCGGATCAACAAGGCGATCCGGGATTCGGGTGAGATCCCGGCCGAGAAGGCGTCCGAAGTGGCCGGGGTCGTGGCGACCCAGGTGCGGCTTGCTCGGGAGCTGGGAGCGGAGACGATCCGCGCGGTTGCTACCGCTGCGATCCGCGAGGCGAGCAACGGCGAGGCTGTGGCGGGGGAGATCGGCGAGGAGTCCGGTGTGCCGGTTGACGTCCTCAGCGACGAGGAGGAGGGGCGGCTCTCCTTCATCGGCGCCACCAAGACGCTCGGCCATCCGGTCGAGGGGCTTGTCGGCGTCGTCGACGTTGGCGGTGGCTCGACCGAGATCATTCTCGGCATGGTCCCGGGTGGGGTGCAGGAGGTTCGTTCCTGGCGCGTCGGCTCCGGCGTGCTTGCCGATGAGCTGATCGCCTCCGACCCGCCTTCGGCGGCGGAGATCCGCAAGATCCGCGACCGCATCGACGATCTCTTCGCCGGGGTGGAGGTCAAGCAGCCCGTCCAGGCTGTCGCCGTCGGTGGCAGCGCCACCTCGCTGCGTCGCCTGGTCGGCGCGGTGCTGGAGTACGAGACGCTCGAGCGGGGGGTGCGGGTCCTCTGCAGCGACCCGGCGGCCGACGTCGCGCGACGCTTCGAGCTCGATCCCGAACGGGTGCGGATCCTGGCCACTGGGGTGCTGCTGCTGGAGAAGCTCTCCGAGCTGCTTGGCCAGCCGCTGCAGATCGGCAAGGGCGGCCTGCGCGAGGGCGTGATCCTCGACCTGCTCAACGGCAACGCCAACGGCTCCTCGCCGGCCCGCCTCGCTGCCTAGGCAGCGGTCGTCTCTCCGCCTGCGTTCACGGGATGTTCACCGCGTTTTCCCCGCTGGTTCACACATTTTCCCTGCTCGGCGAGGAATCTGGAGGAGACCTGATCGATAGATAGAGAGGAAGGCACCGATGACCTCCCGAGTTGACCTGCATTGCCACTCCACCGCCTCGCAGCTTTCGCGCCTCGGAGTTCAGCGCTCGCTCGGACTGCCCGAGTGCGCGACGCCGCCCGAGGAGGTCTACGAATTGGCGAAGCGGCGGGGGATGGACTTCGTCACGATCACCGACCACGACACGATCGACGGCTGTTTGGAGCTGGCCGATCGTCCCGACTGCTTCGTCTCCGAGGAGCTGACCGCCCGCTTCGCCGGCGAGCCCCAGGCGGTTCACGTCCTTTGCTACGGGATCACTCCCGGGGACCACGAGTGGCTGCAGGCACATGCCGGCGACGTAGAGGCCTGCGCCGCATACCTTCGCGAGGGCGAGATTGCCTGCGCCCTGGCGCATCCTTTCTATGACGTGGCGCCGCCGCTCACGCCGCGCCACCGCCGTCGGCTCGCCGAGCTCTTCCCGGTCTGGGAGGTCCGCAACGGGTCGCGGGCGCCGGAGCTCAACATGCCTGCCGTGATCTACGTCGAAACGCACGGCAGCACAGGGGTCGGCGGCTCCGACGACCACGCCGGCGTGGACATCGGCCGCACCTGGACCGAGGTGCCCGATGCCTCCACGCCGGAAGAGCTTCTCGCCCACCTCCGCGCCGGCACCGCGGCGGCGGCAGGCGAACAGGGCAGCGCCGCAAAGTGGGCGCATGCCGCGATGGCGCTGGCAACCCGTGCGCTGGCGCTCGACCAGACCGCCGCTGGCGACGGCGCTCCCGATCCGGCCACGGTGCTGAAGATCGCGCAGCGCGTGGTCGGCCAGGGCGCCGCGCGGGAGGGGGCGATCGCGGCGGACATCGGCCCCGATGACGCTCGTGCCCTGCTCGATTCCTGGCTGCGCTCGATCGGGGTCGAGCTGCGCGGACGGGAGCTGATTGACCACCTGCAGTCAGAGGAGTTCTCACACGCCGACCTCTACCGCCGCGCCCGTCGCATCCACGATCGCCGTTTGCGCGCTGCGATTGAGCAGGGGTCAACGGCAGTGGCCAATGGCGATATTGGCGCGGCCGTGGGTGGGCTCTTCGAGGCGCTGCTGCCGGCGATCCCCTACGCGCCGCCAACCGTCTTCCTCGGCTCCGAGAAGTCGAAGCTGGCTGGGCGTTACGGCGAGCGACCGCGCATCGCCCTGATCGCCGACGGGATCGAGGCGATGCACGGCGTCACCCACACGATCGAGCAGATCCGCGAGCGGGGGGTGCCGGGCTTCGAAGTCGAGGTGGTCGGTACGGATCCCGGCGTCGACCGGCGACTTCCCGCCGCCACGACGCTGCAAGTTCCCTTCTACGCGGGCATGACGCTTGGCGTGCCGGGCCTGCCAGACCTCGCCGAGACGCTGGCCGAGGGGCGCTATGACCTCGTCCATGTGACCGCGCCTGGCCCCGCCGGCGTCACCGCCTCGTTGCTAAGCCGCGTCTCGGGCACGCCGCTCGTCGCCAGCTACCACACCGAGCTCGCTGCATATGCCGGTCTGCGCAGCCGCGACGGTGGTCTCGAGGCGATATCCAGGACGGCCCTCGGTGCCTTCTACACGGCTCCCTCGCGAGTTCTCTCGCCAAGCCCGGCAGCGGACCGTTCGCTGCTTGGCTTCGGTCTAGGGGAGGACCGGATCGACCGTTGGGAGCGCGGTGTCGACGTGGCCCGCTTCGCTCCCGAGAAGGCCGAGCGCGGCGCTTACCCAGGTGAGCTGAGGGTCCTCTACGCGGGGCGCCTGACCAGCGAGAAGGGGGTCGACCTGCTCGCCGAGAGCTTCCTGCGGGCACGCCGGGTCGAGCCGCGCCTGCACCTCCTGCTGGCCGGCGGCGGCCCGGAGGAAGGTGAGCTGCGCGCTTGTCTGGGCGAGCACGCGACGTTCCTCGGTTGGCTCGAAGGCGATGACCTTGCCCGCGCCTATGCCAGCGCCGACCTCTTCCTCTTCTGCTCGCGCACGGACACCTACGGGCAGGTCGTGCTCGAGGCCGGCGCCAGCGGTCTGCCCGTCGTTGCGGTTGACGAGGGCGGGCCGGCGGCGCTGATCGAGAACCGGCACACCGGCATCCTCTGCCGTCCCGACGCCGACCATCTGGCGGGAGCGGTGCTGCAGCTAGCCTCCTCGGCGACGCTGCGCCAGCGGCTCGGCGAGGCGGCTATGCGCAGCGCCCGCGGGCGTTCCTGGGAGCGGGCACTGGAGCAACTGGCGGGCGGCTACCGACGCGCCCTCGGCGAGGCTGCCGCGATCGCGCAAGCTCCTTCGCGGGCTGCCTGAGGCATGCGGGGCTGACTCGGGTGCGGCAGTACGATTGCCCGATCGACGATCCGGCCCTCTACTTCAATCGCGAGCTCTCCTGGCTCGACTTCAACCAGCGGGTCCTCGAACTGGCCGAGGATCCGCAGGTGCCGTTGCTGGAGCGGGTCAGGTTCTGCTCGATATACGCCTCCAACCTGGACGAGTTCTTCATGGTTCGCGTCGCCGGTCTCTTCGACCAGCTCGACGCCGGCATCGACGCTCGCGGCCCCGACGGCCTCGGCTCGAGCCAGCAGATCGACGCGATCCAAGCGCGGGTGCTGGAGCTCGACACGCGCCTGCACAACTGCTTCGACGGCACCCTGCGCCCGGCCCTCGACGAGCAGGGAATCCGGATCATCTCGCTGGAGACGGCGAACGAGCAGGAGCGGCGTGAAATCGATAGCCGCTTCCACGAGCAGGTCTTCCCGACGCTGACCCCGCTGGTGATCGGGCTCGGCCGGCCCTTCCCGTATATCTCCAACCTCTCGCTCAGCCTCGGCGTGCTGCTGCGCGACCCCGACAGTGGCACCGAGATCATCGCCCGGGTCAAGGTGCCCAAGGAGCTGCTCGGCCGCTTCCTGCGGGTCGGCGAGCGCAACGAGATCTTCGTGCCGCTGGAGGAGGCGATCGCCGCCAACCTCGACGCGCTCTTCCCCGGTGCCGAGGTGGTCGACCACGGCTACTTCCGCGTCACCCGCGACGCCGATTTCACGATCTCCGACGAGGCCGACGACCTGCTGCAGGCGGTCCAGGACGAGCTGCGCCGCCGCCGCTTCGGCGAGGTCGTGCGGCTCGAGGTCGCGGCGGGGATGAACCCCAAGCTGCGCGGCCAGCTGGTCGATGCCCTGCGGCTCGAAGACCGTGAGGTATACGACATCGATGGCCTGATCGACCTCGCCGATTTGGGGAACGTCGTCGACATCCCCGGTCACCCGGAGCTGCGCTACGAGCCCTGGACGCCGGTCACCCAGCCCCGCTTGCAGGGGGAGGACGACAAGCAGGTGGACATGTTCGCCGCGATCCGCCAGGGCGACATCCTCGTCCACCACCCCTACGACTCCTTCGCCACTTCGGTCGAGCGCTTCGTCGAGCAGGCCGTCGCCGACCCCGACGTGCTGGCGATCAAGCAGACGGTGTACCGGACCAGCGACGACTCGCCGCTGGTGCCGGCGTTGATCCGCGCCTCCGAACGTGGCAAGCAGGCGGTCTGCATGGTCGAGCTGAAAGCCCGCTTCGACGAGGAGGCGAACATCCACTGGGCGAAGTCGATGGAGGAGGCCGGCGTCCACGTCGTCTACGGCATTCCGGGCCTGAAGACGCACGTCAAGGCGATCCTCGTCGCCCGCCGCGAGGGCGACCGAGTGCGCGAGTACGTCCACATCGGCACCGGCAACTACAACCCGACTACCGCCCGCCTCTACACCGACCTGGGGTTGTTCACGGCGGATCCCGAGATCGGCGCCGACGTCGCCGAGATGTTCAACTTCCTCACCGGCTACGGGCGCCCCGCCGAGTACCGCAAGGTGCTGGTCTCGCCGACGACGATGCGCGACCGCCTCGTCGAGGAGATCGAGGCGACGGTCGCGGCGCACCGCGCCGGCGAAGAGGCGCGGATCGCGCTGAAGATGAACGCCCTGGTCGATGCCGGCTGCATCAAGGCCCTGTACGAGGCGTCACAGGCGGGGATTCCGGTGGACCTCAACGTGCGCGGTGTCTGCTGCCTGCGGCCGGGAGTGCCGGGGGTCTCGGAGAACATCCGCGTCGTCTCGATCGTCGGCCGCTTCCTCGAGCACTCTCGCATCTATGCCTTCCAGCGCGGCGAGGAGACCCGTTTGCTGACCGGCTCGGCCGACCTGATGCCGCGCAACCTCGACAGCCGGGTCGAGCTGGTCGCCCCGATCGAGGACGAGACCCTGAAAGCGGAGCTGCTCGACGTGCTCGAGCGCAGCTTCGCCGACAACGCGAACGCCTGGGAGCTCGGTACGGACGGCGTCTGGACGAGGCTCAGCGTGCCGGAGGGGGAGCGGCGCGGCGTGCAGGAGGAGCTCCGTGAGCGCCACCGCGCCCGCGCTGCCGAGCACCTCGCGGCGGCCGCCGGCTGAGCGTTGTCGGACCCGGCAATCAATAGGATGAGAACGTGATTCGCCTCTCCCTGTTGCCGCGGGACAGCGCCTTTTTCGACCTCTTCATCGAGGCCGGCCAGAACACCGTTCACGCGGCCCGTCTGCTCGACGAGATGATGGGAACCTGGCCCGACGGTGGCGACCTGCCGAGGGAGATCCTCAAGGCCGAGCAGGAGGGTGACCGGATCACCCACGACATCATCAAGAAGCTCAACACGACCTTCGTCACCCCGATCGACCGCGAGGACATCTACGGCCTGGCGACGCAGATGGACGACATCGTCGACTACACCGAGGAAGCCGCCGACCTGCTCGGCCTCTACCAGATCGAAGCCCCGATGGCGCAGGCGCAGGCGCTGACCAAAGTCCTGGTGGGCGCCTGCGAGCAGCTCGCCGAGGGGCTCGAGCACCTGCGCGAGCTGAAGGGCCTCGACCGCTACTGGATCGAGATCCACCGGCTCGAGAACGAGGGCGATCGAATCTCGCGCGACGCGGTCGCCTCGCTCTTCTCCAACGGGATCGACCCGATGGTGGTGATCCGCTGGAAGGACATGTTCGCGGTGCTCGAGAACGCGATCGACGCAACCGAGACCGCGGCGCAGATACTCGAGGGAATCGTCATCAAGAATTCGTGATCGCCTGTGGACTCTGACCTGATCCTGGTCATCGTCGTCGGCACGGCGCTGGCGTTTGACTTCACCAACGGCTTCCACGACACGGCGAACGTCGTCGCCACCTCGATCTCGACCGGTGCGGCGCGGCCGCGGGTGGCGATCGGCATGGCCTCGCTGCTCAACTTCGTCGGCGCCTTCATCTCGATATCTGTTGCCGCGACCGTCGCCAACGACGTCGTCGACGCCGCCGTGATCACGCCCACGATCGTCTTCGCCGGCCTGATCGGCGCGATCGCCTGGAACCTGATCACCTGGTGGTTCGGGCTGCCGTCGAGTTCCTCGCACGCGCTGATCGGCGGCGTGGTGGGCTCGGCCGTTGCGGCGGTCGGCTTCGACGCGGTGCTGGCCGACGGCCTGGTCGGGAAAGTGCTGATCCCGGCGGTCGTTGCCCCAATCGTCGCCTTCCTGGTCGCCGGGCTCGGCATTGGGATTGCCTACCGAGTGGTCGGCCGGCAGCGCCCGGGCCCGGTCACACGCGGCTTCCGCTACGGCCAGATCGTCTCCGGCAGTCTGCTGGCGCTTGCCCACGGCACCAATGACGCGCAGAAGACGATGGGCATCATCACCCTGGCGCTGATCGCCAACGGTACCCTCGCCGCCAACGCCGACCCGCCGTTTTGGGTGATCGCCTCGGCGGCCACGGCGATCGCGCTGGGCACCTACTTCGGCGGCTGGCGGATCATCCGCACGACCGGCAGCCGCATCATCAAGATGGATGCCGCGCAGGGGTTCTCGGCGCAGTCCTCCGGCGCCGCGGTGATCCTTGCCTCGACCCACTTTGGCTTTCCGCTCTCGACCACGCATGTGATCAACGGTGGCGTGATGGGGGCCGGCGCCGGCAAGCGGGTCTCTGCCGTGCGCTGGGGGGTGGCGGGCAACATCTTCATGGCCTGGCTGCTGACCCTGCCGGCGGCGGCCGGGATCGGAGCGGCCGTGTACGGCTTCACGCATATCTTCGGCAGCGGCGCGCTGGGCCCTGTCCTCGTCACCCTGATTGCGCTCGCCCTGATCGTCGCGATCTTCATCCGGCGCGCCCAGCAAGGATCGCCGGTCCCGGCGGGTTAGAGATGGTGGCGACGCTGGTCCAGACCGGGGACCTGGTGAAGACCGTGATCGCCTCGCTGGTCGCCGGTGTCGGCGTCACCCTCGTCTTCTCGGTGGCGATCTGGGGCGGCGCGCGCTTCGCCGACCTCAGCCGCGGCGGCCGGCCCTTGGCGGCCGGGGCCGCTGCGGCGCTCGGTGGTCTGGCGCTGGCCTCGACCCTGGCGGCGGTCGTGATCGGCATCGTCGTGATGATGAGCAAGTGAGTAGCCGTACAATTTTCCCCGTGCGGACCCTGCGCAACGTCGCGATCGTGATGCTGCTTGCCGTGGTGGTGGCATTCGTCCCCGCCGGCGGCAACGCCGCGGACACGATCCTGACCGCGATCACGATGGGCTTCCTTGCCGCGATCGCCTGGTCTCTGTACGTGCTGAGCCGTCAGCAGCAGCTGACCCTCGCCGCCTTGACCGATGGCCGCCGCGCGATTCTCTACGCCGCCCTGGGTTTGATCGCGCTGCTGATCGCCGGCAGCGACGAGATGTTCGCGAGCGGCGGCGGCACGCTCGCCTGGATCCTCCTGCTCGGCGCCTCGGTGGCGGCGATCTGGCGGGTCTGGACCGAGGCGAACACGTACTGAGGACTCGCCGCTAAGACGGCGCGGAGCCGTCACGGAACTTTTCGTTTGAGCGCGCCACTCGCGCGTTTCTGCCTGGGAGGGTCGCCGCGTGTCGCGCCAGGCCGCCAGCAGCGTTCGCAGGGAGGACGGGACCGCGTCGGTCGAGGTGGTTGCCGTGATCCCGTTCCTGCTGCTGGCGGTCCTGGTGGCGGCGCAGATCGTTCTTGCCGGGCACGCATTGTGGTCGGCCGCGGTCGCGGCCCGGGCGGGAGCACGGGCGGCCCTGGTCGGGGGTGACGCCGCGGTCGCGGCACGGCGGGCGCTGCCGCTGTCGATGCGGGATGGGGCGCAGGTGAGCGACGGCGATGGTGTCTCGGTTCGAGTCGTCATACCGAGACTGCTTCCAGCGCTGCCACGGCTGACGGTCGGCGCTGGCGCCGCGCTGGAGCCGGGCGATGGGTAGGGAGGAGGGGCAGAGCACGGTCGAGCTGGTCGCCGCCCTGCCGGCGCTCTTGCTCGCCGGCCTGCTGGCTCTGCAACTGCTTGTGACCGGCTACTCGCTGACCCTCGCCGACGGCGCTGCCGAGGCCGGGGCGCTGGCGCTTGCCACGGGGCGGCCGGCGGCGGTCGCTGCTCGCGACGCGGTGCCGGACTGGGCCGAGGACGAGGTCGAGGTATCGATCCGGGGCGGGCAGGTCACCGTGCGCCTGCGCCCGCCGTCACCGCTGCCGCCGATCGCCGACCGCCTCACCGTCACCTCGTCCGCGGCGGTAAGGCCTAGGTGAACGAGTCCTCACCGATGAGCGGCTGGGCGGCTCCTACCAGGCGCGGCCCGGTCGTCCTGGTCACGGCGGTGGGCGCCGCGAGCGGCGCGAGGGCCGCTGCCGCGGCCCTCGCCTGCGCCGCCTCAGAGCCGGATCGCGCCGCCCTGCTGGTCGATCTCAGCGAGGGCCGCCCGCCGCGCCCCTCGCTGATCGCGACCGCGGGGGCCCGGGCGCTCGAGGAGCGCCTCAGTGCCCACCTCCCCGATGCCCGGATCGCCTCCCGCGGCCAGATCTGCCACTTGGTCCTGTCGTCGGAGGCGGCGGGGATCGAGCAGATCGCGGCGGCGATACCCGTCGTACGCGAGTCGGTGGCCGTAATCCACCTGCCACCGTCGCTCGCGCGACCAACGCTCGAAGAGCCGCGCATCCCGGCCACAGGCGTGCTACTTCGGGCCGACCTGGCGGATACCCGCGCCCTGACCGCACTTGCCGTTCGCGACCTTATCGCCCAGCCCCTGAGCGTCGTCGTACAGAAACACCCGCTGCCCTGGCTCGTCGATCGGATGGCCCTGCTCGGTGTGTCTCTGCACGGCGGTGCATTTCTTCCGCCCCGAGTGGTCGACCGCCTCCTTTCCATGCATGGGCCGCGTGAGACTCGAGCTGCGTGCTACCGTAGACAACAAGATGCGAAAGATGACAAATGAGCGAGGGCGTCAGAAGCGCCAGTTCGTACCGGCGAAAGAGCTTGCAGAGGCTCTTGCCGACGCACCCGTCATCGACTACGAGGAACTTCGCCGCGACCTCGATGCCGTCGCCGATCCCAGCCCGAAAGACTGGTACGCATGGGCGGCGCGCACTGATCGACACGTCTGTCGCGGTGCGCTTGAAGGAGACTGAACTTCCTCAACTACCCCTGGAGTTGGCGATCTCCGCATTGACGATGGCCGAGCTGGCCGGCGGGCTGCATGTAGCTCGCAAGGAGTTCGAGAAGGCTCGTCGCCGCCGACATCTGCGGCGGGTCGAAGCCGGCATCGAAGCGCTTCCCTTCGACTTCATTTGTGCTCAAGCGTATGGCCGCGTTTCCGCGGCAGTCGAACGAATCGGTCGCAAGCCGCGAGGCTCTCGCGTCGTCGATCTCCTGATTGCCGCTACCGCTCTTGCTCACGATCTGCCCTTGTACACGCTGAACTCCAAGGATCTCCTTGGTCTCGAGCATCTGATCGAGATCGTCGATCTCAGCGCGTAACGCGCCTGGAAACCGTCACACAGATTTTCGACTGAGCGCACCACCCGCGCGTCCTGTCTCGGCAGGGTCGCCGCATGGACGCGAATCGCAGGGAGGATGGGCAGGCGTTGATCTTGGCGCTCGGCGGCGCCTTCGCGTTGATCCTCGCTGCACTTGCTCTCGTGGCGATCGCGGGGGCGGTCACCGGCAAGGGGCGGGCGCAGCGAGCGGCGGACCTGGCGGCGATATCGGCGGCGCGCTCGATGCGCGACGACCTGCCGCGGCTGTTGGCCCCGCCGACCCTGCCGAACGGGCTGCCAAACCCGGTTCATATGGAGAAGGCCGTGTATCTGCTGCGGGCGCGAGGGGCGGCAGAAGAGGTGGCAGAGGCGAACGAAGTGGCTGCGGCCCGCCTGTGGATCTCCTTTCCGGACGCAATTTCGTTCGCCCCGGTGCGGGTCAAGGCTCTGGTCGTTGGCAGCGTCGATAAGCACCGGGTCGAGGCATCTGCAGTGGCCGAAGCGGCTGCGCCCGCCGCTGGCGGCACCTCGACGCCATCAATGGCGAGTGGCGGCGGCTACAGCGGCCCGCTGGCCTACAGGTCGGGGGAGGGGATGCGCCCCGACGTGGCCGCTGCCTTCGACCAGATGGCCGCGGCCGCATCGCACGCCGGGCTGAGCCTGGTCGTCAACTCGGGCTTCCGCTCCGACGCCGAACAGGCGGCGCTCTTTGCCGCTCACCCGGACCCGACCTGGGTCGCGCCGCCGGGCAAGTCCCTGCACCGCTGCGCGACCGAGCTCGACCTCGGGCCGGAAACGGCGTACGGCTGGCTGGCTGAGAACGCATCGCGCTTCGGCTTCGTCCAGCGCTACTCGTGGGAGGCCTGGCATTACGGCTTCACAGCCGGTCCAGCGCCGTGCTCGACCGCCGGAAACGGGATCGTGAGTGTCGGCAGCGGGGGAGACGGCTCGCTCGCGGGTGCCGGCGGCCTCCCATCCTTCGTCCCGGCTCGGTTCCGGGCGACAATCTTGCGCGCGGCGACCCGCTGGAACGTCTCAGCGGCTCTGCTTGCCGGCCAGCTGATGGCGGAGTCGAACTTCGATCCCAACGCAGGCTCCCCGGCGGGGGCGCAGGGCATTGCCCAATTTATGCCGACGACAGCCGCGGCCTATGGCCTCCGCGACCCCTACGACCCAGTTGAAGCGATCGACGCCCAGGCACACCTGATGTCCGACCTGCTGCGCCAGTTCGGCGACCCATCCCTCGCCCTGGCCGCCTACAACGCCGGCCCCGCCCCCGTAGAAGCCTGCGACTGCATCCCTGATTACCCCGAGACCCAGGCCTACGTCAGCCGCATCTTTGCTCTTCTCGACGGGGCCGGAGCACTCGTCGTCCCCAGCTTCGAAGTGAGGTTGGTTGCGTGACCATGACCCCCGTCAGAGAGGCTATACACCTTCAGGTGTATTCTGGTGTGATGACGCGCACCAACATCGAGATCGATGATGACCTGGTGGATCGCGCGATGCGCATCTACCGCCTGCGCAGTAAACGGGAGGCGGTCGACCTTGCCCTGCGCAAGCTTGTCGGCGAGCCGATGAGCCGCGAGGAAATGCTGGCCATGGAGGGGCACGGCTGGGACGGGAATCTCGACGAGATGCGCACTCCGCGGGAGATACCGGAGCTGTGACCCTCGTCGATAGTTCCGCCTGGATCGAGTTCCTGCGGTCGACCGGCAGTGCGGTCGACCGCTGGTTGGCGTCCGCTCTTGATAGCGAGGCCGAGCTTGCGACTACCGACATCGTCGTGATGGAGGTTCTCGCGGGTGCTCGCGATGACGCGGACCGGGACCGGTTGCGGCGCTTCCTCTACAGCCTGCGCTTTCTTCCCCTCGACGGTCCGATGGACTACGAGAATGCGGCGGAGCTCTATCGATTCTGTCACCGCAGGGGGGAGACCCCACGGCAACTTGCAGATTGCCTCATCGCCACTGTCGCAATCCGAAACGAAGCGGAGTTGCTCAGTGCAGATGCCGATTTCGAGACGATCGCCAGGCACACGCCGTTGCGATTGGCGGCTGCATAGCGATGGCTGCCTCCGGGTAGCCTGAGAATCGCACCCACCCAACCCAGGAGGCGCAGATGGCCGACCCGTTCACCCACACGAAGCTTCTCGACGTCAAGGACTCGGCGGCCGAGTTCGGGTACGGCGACGCGCAGGAGGCGCGATTCGCGAGGGGCGACCTCGACGCCGAGGAGACCGGCATCAGTCACACCCGGTTGAAGCCTGGTCAGCGCTCCCCGTTCGGGCACAAGCACGAGAACGCCGAGGAGGTCTACGTGGTGCTGAGCGGCTCCGGCCGAATGAAGCTCGACGACGAGATCATCGAGATTGAGAGGCTCGACGCGATCCGCGTCTCACCCGAGGTCACCCGCGCCTTCGAGGCTGGCTCGGATGGACTCGAGGTTCTCGCCGTAGGAGCCCACCACGACGGCGACGGCGAGACCTTCCCCGGCTGGTGGTCGGACTGACGGCGGTTGCATAAACTTCGCCCGGATGGCAACCGTCGAGGTACAGGGAGTAGAGGGCATGCAGGCCCTGCTGGGCCAGGAAATCGGCCCGAGCGAGTGGCGCACCGTGACCCAGGACGACATCAATGCCTTCGCCGAGATCTCCGGCGACGACCAGTGGATCCACGTCGACGTCGAGCGGGCGAAGAACGAGAGCCCCTTCGGCACCACGATCGCCCACGGCAACCTCACCCTTTCGCTGGTCGACGGTTTCCGGAAAACGCTGATCTCCTCGACCGGCTTCACCCTCGGTGTGAACTACGGCTGGAACAAGATCCGCTTCCCCGCCCCGGTTCCCGTTGACTCCAAAGTCCGCGGCAAGGCGGAGGTCGTCTCGATCGACGAGAAGGGCGGCGGCTGGTGGGAGGTAGTGACCCGCTTCACCCTTGAGGTCGAGGGCAACGAGAAGCCGTGCTTCGTGGGTGACTCGGTTACCCGCGTGATGGCGCCCGCCGTGTAACCGGCTCGGTGATTCTCTTTGGCTCAGCCTGAGCGGTTCTGGCCATGGGCCCGACGAGGTCTGTTGGAGCTAGTGGCTTTCTCAGCATGCCGATCATGGCGATCGCTGCGTCCATGGTGGCGGCCAGCAGTGCCAGGTCTCGGATCACGATGTTCTCTGGTGATTTGAACAGGCTGGTGCTGAGGATCGTTGCCCCGAGCACCAGCCAGGCGGGTCGAGCCAGGCGGGTGCTCCCTGCCGTCAGGACCACTGCTGAGAGGCCCAGGAGCCAGACCATGAATTGAGGGCTGAGCACCCGGCTCGTGACGACGAGGAGCAGGACGATGGTGAAGACGAAGTCCCGGCTCACTGCCGCATCGGCAAGGTCGACTCGGCCAGCACAGATCGCCCTGGCCCGGTACCACCACCATGCTGCCGCAGCACCAAGCGCTGCAACGGTCAGCCACTTGAGCAGGCTGGCAACCGTGTCCGCGCCGGGGGTGGCGATCTCCCACGCTCCGTATCGGATCTCCCTGGTGGGCCCCTCTCCCGTGACTATCGCTTGCACCTGCCATGGCACCGTCGCCACCGCTTCCTCCTGGAGCCCGCGCTCACTTTGCTCACCCAGGAACGAGGCGGAACCGCCGAAGGCAAGCGTCGAGATCACGACTACGAGTGCGATCGTTCCGAGCGCCGCGGTGACCGCGTGGATGAGCCGGCGCCGGTCCCACTCGCCGAAGAGCAGGACTATCGGCCAGACCTTGATCGCCGCCCCCAGTCCCGCCAGGACGCCAAACCAGTTGGGGCGGCGGTGGATGACGACGAGCGCTGCGATCCCGATCACCGCAGGCACGAGGTCGAAGCGCAGCACCGCGAAGGTGCCGAGCAGGGGCATGCCCAGCAGCCACACCCATACGCCGGTGTAGTTGCCTGACCGGCGGCCGAGCAGCGCCAGCAAGGCAAGGCCGGCAAGGTCGACGAGCAGCATCAGACCCACGAAGGACTCGCCATAAGTCCCCGGCCCGAGGCGCGGCAGGAGCATCAGGAAGGCCGCGCCGGGCGGGTACTGCCACGATTCCCCGCCCGGAATCGCATGGTTGGCCGTCAGGTAGTGAGACCAGACCTCATAGTTATTGATGTCCTGCAGCCGCAGGTCACCCCAAAAACCTACGTTGGCAACGATCAACCCACGCGTAGCGAGCCAAACGCCAACTGCAATCCAGAATAGGCGGTTCCTGGCCAAGCAGATCAAGGACGCAGGGAACGTGGCGTGCGCTGGCACGCGAGTGACCGAGGACGCCGAGATGCGCCGGTCAGGGACCGCCTATTTGACAGTCAGCGTTCCTTCCATCCCTGCTTCGCGGTGGCCGGGGACCGAGCAGTAGAAGGTGTATTCGCCCGATTTCAGATTGACCTTGGTGGAGGTTTCGCCTTCGCCAATCACGTCGGTTTTGCCCACGGTTTCGCCTTTCGAGTCTTCGATCGCGACATCGTGGCTGAGGCCCTGTGGGTTTTTGAAGTCGACGGTGACTTCGCCGGCTTCGGTTTCCGCGGAGGTGCTGGTGTAGGCGAGTTCGCCGCTGGGATCGGCTTCGAATGCGAGGGTCGCGCCGCCGGCTTCGCCGCCGGCTTTTTCGCCACCTTCCGCTGCTGCACCGGAGCTGGTTTCGGACGTGGTCGTCGTCGTGGTCGAGTCGTCGTCACCGCAGGCGACGAGGGCGGCTGCGACTAGGGCGAGGACGAGGAGGGAGGCGAGCTTCTTCATCGAGTCGATCCTTTCCGGGTGGGGAATGCTCAGGGAGACTCTAGACGGTTCACGAAGCAGATACGCCTGTCGGGGGCGCCGGTTCAGCGACCCTTGAACTCGGGCGTCTCGCCGCTGAAGAAGGCGATTGCGCCTTCGCGCAGATCCTCCGTCGCCATGCTGTCGGCGATTCCGTGCCGCTCCAGCTGCAGGTGGTCGTTGATGCTGTTCTCGATGCTGACGCCGCAGAGCCGTTTGGCCATCTTCACGTAGTGGGGAGCCTTCGTGGCGAGCTTCTCGGCCTTCGCTCGCGCGGCGTCCATCAGCTCGTCGGGGGGGACGACCTCCGAGACCAGGCCCTCCTCGAGCGCGTCCGCCGCCGTCAGGTTGGGGTCCTCGAGGAAGATTTCCAGCGCGCGACTGGGCCCCACGATGCGCGGCAGGAAGTAGGTCATGCCACCGTCGGGCGAGGCGCCGATGCGGCCGTAGGCGCAGGCGACGAAGGCATCCGCGGCGGCTATGCGGAAGTCGCAGGCCAGGGCCAGCGAGAAGCCCGCGCCGGCGGCGGCGCCGTTGACCGCCGCGATCACCGGATATGGGATCCGGCGCAGGTCGACGATCGCGACGTGCAGCGCCTCGGCTCCGCGCCGCACCTGTGCCGGCAGGTCGATCGAGTCGTCTTCGACCCCGGCTTTGAAGCCGTTGATGTCGCCGCCAGAGCAAAAGGCCTTACCGGCGCCGGTAATGATCAGCGCCCGCAGCGGCGCCTGGTCGGCGAACCAGGCGAAGGCCGTCCCAAGGTCGAAGATCATCTCGGGGCTCATCGCGTTGAAGGCGTCGGGTCGATCGAGGGTGAGGGTGCCGATCTCGCCATCGACGTCGATTCGCAGCGTGCTCAACTCGGGCGGGCTGATCGTCTCGGTGGTCATCTCGCTCTCTCCGTATCCGTGTGGAAGGTTGGCCAACTGGCCAGGAGCCTACCCTTTGGCCAAGTGAGCGAAAGCAACCGAGAGACCTCGCGCGCGGAGCGGCTGGCGCGGCAGCGCCGCGAGCTTCCCGACGCGCCCGGCGTCTACCTCTTCTATGAGGCCAATGGCGAGCTGCTCTACGTCGGCAAGGCCCGCTCGATCCGCAAGCGGGTTGGCTCGCATTTCTCCGGCGGCGAGACGCGCCTCACCTCGCGCGTCGACCGAATCGACGTCCTCGTCACCGCCAACGAGGCCGAGGCGCTGCTCGCCGAGCAGAGCTTCATCAAGCGCCACCGGCCGCGCTTCAACATCCGCCTGCGCGACGACAAGTCCTATCCCTACGTCTGCGTCAGCCTCGACGAGGACTACCCGCGCGTCTACTTCACTCGCGAGAAGCACCGCGCCGGCCGCGCCTACTTCGGCCCCTTCTCCAGCGCCAAGCGGGTGCGGGAGACGCTCGACCTGCTCGGCAAGCTCTTCCAGTTCCGCACCTGCGAGGGCGCCGAGCCCGGCCGGCGCTCCGGCAGCCCCTGTCTCGACTACTTCATCAAGCGTTGCGGGGCGCCGTGCGTCGGCTACATCGGCCAGGAGGAGTACAGGCGCAACATCGACGCGATCGTCGACTTCCTCTCCGGCCGCTACCGACAGGTCGAGGCCGACGAGCAGGCGAAGATGGAGGAAGCCGCGGCGGCGCGGGAGTTCGAGCGGGCCGCGGTGCACCGCGACCGCCTCAAAGCGGTCCAGTCGCTCTTCGAGCGGCAGCGGATCGCCGGCGGCTCGGTTGGCACCGCCGACCTGATCGGTGTCGCAAGCGAAGGGGCGGACGCCAACGCCCAGGTCTTCCAGGTGCGCGACGGCATCCTCGCTGAGCGCCAGAGCTTCTACCTCGACAACCAGGCCGAACGCGACCTGGCCGAGGTCGCCGAGGAGTTCATCGGCCAGTACTACTCGGCTTCGCCGGCGATGCCGCGCACGATCGTCGTCGGCCCCTACCTCTCCGAGCGGGCGGCGCTGCTGGCCGAGGCGCTGGGGGAGAAGCGCGGCTCGCCGGTCGAGGTGCGCGTCGCCGAGCGCGGCGACAAGCGCCGCCTGCGCGAGCTCGCCGAGCGCAACGCCCGGCTCGCCCTCGATCAGGACCGGCTGCGGCGCGAGCACCGGCGCCAGCGCCGCGTCGACTCGCTCGCCGACCTGCGCGAGGCGCTGCGGATGGAGGAGCTGCCGGTTCGGATCGAGGGCTTCGACATTTCCAACATCGGCGGCGAGCACACGGTCGCCTCGATGGTCGTCTTCGAGGGGGGCGCCACCAAGAAGGCCGACTACCGACGCTTCCGGGTCCGCGGTGAGCGCAGCAACGGGTCCGACGACTTCGCTTCCATGCAGGAGGTGTTGAGCCGCCGTGTCAGCCGCTACGAGGAGCAGGTCGATCTCTCTCCGCACGACGGCAAGCGCGACGAGAGCTTTGCGGCGCTGCCGTCGCTGGTCGTCGTCGACGGCGGCAAAGGGCAGCTCAGCGCGGCGATGCGAGCGCTCGGACCCTTCGCCGAGCGCGGCGTCACGGTCGTCTCCTTGGCCAAGCGGCAGGAGGAGGTCTACATCCCCGGCCGCCCCGTTCCTATCGACTTGGCGGCGGAGTCCGAGGCCTCGAAGCTCTTGCAGCGGGTGCGCGACGAGGCGCACCGCTTCGCGATCGATCACCACCGCGGCCGCCGCGACCGGGCGATGACCGGTTCGGTCCTCGACGGCCTCAAGGGCGTTGGCCCCGCCCGCAAGCGCGCCTTCCTCAACCACTTCGGCACCCCCGAGCGGTTCCTCGCGGCGAGCCGCGAGGAGCTGGAGGCGGTGCCGGGCGTGCCGGGCAAGCTGGCGCGCGAGATCCACGAGCAGCTGCACCGGACCGGCGGCTGAAATGAGCTGCGACTGATGGCAAACGCGGCGAAACGCAGCGAGGCGGGTATGGACCGCGACGGCCACCGGGCCGGCAAAGCGGTCGAGCTGATCCTGATCACCGGCCACTCGGGCGCCGGCAAGTCGGAGGCGATTGCCGCCTTCGAGGACGGCGGCTACTTCTGCGTCGACAACCTGCCGCCGCGGATGATCGGCAGCCTCGGCGAGCTCTTCCGCCACGAGGGCAGCGGCGTCGAGAAGGCCGCCGTCGTCTCCGACGTGCGCGGTGGCGAGTACTTCGAGGACCTGCTCCAGGTGCTCGGCGAGCTCGAGACCGATGGCCTAAAGCCGACCGTGCTCTTCCTCGAGGCCGACGAGGAGACGCTGCTCGACCGCTACAAGGAGACGCGCCGGCGCCACCCGCTGGCGCCCGAAGGGCGGATCGTCGAGGGGATCCGCGCCGAGCGCGAGCTGCTGGCGCCGCTGCGCGAGCGGGCCGACATGGTCATGGACAGCAGCGGCCTCACCGGCGGCCAGCTGCGGCGGCGGATCGCCGAGGAGATGCTGGGCGGGCACGACAGCGGCAAGCTGGCGCTGACCCTGCTCACCTTCGGCTTCAAGAACGGCCCCCCGCGCGACGCCGACCTCACCCTCGACGTCCGCTTCCTGCCAAATCCACATTACGTCGACGAGCTGCGCCCGCAGACGGGGCTCGACGAGGAGGTGCGCGCCTACGTCGAGTCGGGCACGCAGGCGGGCGAGTTCTACGGCCGGTTGCTGCCGTTGCTCGAGTTCCTCGTCCCCGCCTACGTCGTCGAGGGCAAGAGCCACCTGACGATCGCGGTCGGCTGTACCGGCGGCAAGCACCGCTCGGTCACCGTCGCCGACCGCATCCGCCGTGCGCTCGAGGGCAGCGAGGGCGTGGTCGTGCGCGTCAAGCACCGCGACCTCGAACCAGCGGACTCGTAGACTGCTTCGGCTTTGTCCGAGGTTCCCACTCCCGTCATCTCCATCCGCGGCCTGCGCAAGAGCTACGGCGACGCCGAGGCCGTGCGCGGCATCGATCTCGAGGTGCTGCCGGGGGAGATCTTCGCCTTCCTCGGCCCCAACGGCGCCGGCAAGACGACGACGGTGGAGATCCTCGAGGGCTACCGCAAGCGCAGCGCGGGCGATATCGCCGTCTTTGGCGAGGATCCGGAGCGCGCCGACCGCGAGTGGCGCGAGCGAATCGGCGTCGTCCTGCAGAGCGGGCGGCTCGAGCCATACCTGACGGTGGCCGAGTCGCTGTCCCTCTACGCGGGCTACTACCGGGCGCCGCGCCCGGTCGAGGAGGTAATCGAGGCAGTTGGGCTGAGCGGCAAGGCCGACGAGCGAACCGGCCGCCTCTCCGGCGGCCAGCAGCGCCGCCTCGACGTCGGCATGGCGCTCGTCGGCGACCCCGACCTGCTCTTTCTCGACGAGCCGACGACCGGCTTCGATCCCGAGGCGCGGCGGCAGGCCTGGGACGTGATCGCCGGGCTGCGCGAGCTCGGCAAGACCATCTTCCTCACCACCCACTACATGGACGAGGCACAGCGCCTGGCGGATCGGGTCGCGGTCATCGCCGGCGGTGAGATCGTCGCCCGCGGCACGCCCGAGGATCTAGGCGACCGCGAGAGCCGCCCGGCGCGGATCAGCTACCGCGAGAACGGCCGCGAGGTCGAGCTGGAGACGACGACCCCGGTGCAGACGCTCAACGAGCTGACCGGTAGGGCTCTGGCCGAGGAGATCGAGATCGAGGGGCTGGAGGTCACCCGGCCCAGCCTCGAGGACGTTTACCTCGAGCTGACCAAACCAGCATGAGCCTCGTCCTCCACCAGCTCCGCTACGACCAGAAGGTCTTCTGGCGCAACCCGGCCGCGGTCTTCTTCACCGTCGCCTTCCCGGTGATCCTGCTGCTGATCTTTGCCACGGTCTTCGGCGACCAGACGATCGACGTCGCCGGCGGAATCGAGATCACGACTTACTACGTGCCCGCGATCATCACCCTCGCGGTGGTCTCGGCGACGATGCAGACGCTGGGCATGTCGCTGGTCATCGCTCGCGAAGAAAGCCGCCTCAAGCGCGTCCGGGCGACGCCGCTGCCGCCGTGGGTCTTCATCACCGGCCGGGTCGGCAACTCGATCGTCGTCGCGGCGCTGATGCTGGCGCTGGTCGCGGCGCTCGGCAAGCTGCTCTACGGCGTGCCGATCCCCTGGGCGCAGGCGCCGGAGCTGCTCGTCGTGCTCGCCGTGGGCGCGGCGTCCTTCTGCTGCCTCGGCATCGCCCTCACGGCGGCGATCCCCTCGCAGGACGCTGCCGCGCCGATCGTCAACGCTCTGCTGCTGCCGCTCTACTTTCTCTCCGGCGTCTTCATCCCCGACGACGAGCTGCCCTCCGGCGTCACCGACTTCGCCAACCACTTCCCGATCCGCCCTTTCTTCCAGGCGTTCTTCGACGCCTACGTGCCAGGCGGTGGTTCGTCGATCGCCTGGGACCACCTGGCGGTGGTGGCGATCTGGGGCGTCGCCGGGTTGCTGCTGGCGATCCGCTTCTTTCGCTGGACCCCGCGCGGCGGCTGACGAACGTCACATCGACCACGCCATAGGGGGTAAATGTGGCGCTCGTCCGATCCGACCGGCCGACCCGCCGCCCGGCCCCCCATATAGCCTCTCCAGCCCGATGTTGCACCATGTCCTCCTGGAGGTTTCCGACCTCGACCGGAGCGCGTCCTTCTACGACGCGCTGCTCGCGCCGCTTGGCTGGCGGCGCCATTTCGAGGAGGACGAGACGATTGGCTGGGGCATCGCCAAACCGGTCTTCTTCATTGCCGCCCACCACCCGGCCAAACCGGGTTTCGGCCTGCTCAGCTTCTCGGGGCTGGGGATCGTCGCGGTCAAGGCGGCCTGGGAGCAGGGCGTGGGGGCGGGCGGGAAGGCCGTCGGCGAGCCGGGCGAGCGGCGTTCGCACGGCTCCGGCTCCTACTCGGCGTTCCTGCAGGACCCGGACGGGTATGAAATCGAGGTGACGGTCGGCAGTGACTAGCCTTAAACCAACGAAGAATCAATTCCAGGAGGGCATGACTTCATGGCTGTGAAGGTCGGCATCAACGGCTTCGGCCGCATCGGGCGCAACCTCTTCCGCGCCGCCCACGCGGCCGGCGCGGATCTCGACTTCGTCGCCGTCAACGACATCACCGACACCGGCACGCTCGCCCACCTGCTCAAGTACGACTCGATCCTCGGCCGCTTCCCGGGTGAGGTCGAGGCGGGGGAGGGGTCGATCACGGTCGACGGCAAGGAGCTGAAGGTGCTCTCCGAGCGCGACCCGGCGGCGCTGCCCTGGGGCGACCTCGGCGCCGACGTGGTGATCGAGTCGACCGGCCTCTTCACCGGCCGCGACGATGCAGCCAAGCACCTCCAGGCCGGCGCCAAGAAGGTGATCATCTCGGCCCCCGCCAAGGAGCCGGACGTGACGGTCGCGCTCGGCGTCAACTTCGACAGCGACTACGACC
The DNA here is from genome assembly GCA_963718755.1 of uncultured Solirubrobacterales bacterium. Classification (GTDB taxonomy): domain Bacteria; phylum Actinomycetota; class Thermoleophilia; order Solirubrobacterales; family 70-9; genus VRUE01. The sequence goes on along the minus strand of OY970376.1, from coordinate 526,898 downwards.
CAGATAAGCACCAGATCATCTCCAACGCCTCCTGCACGACCAACTGCCTGGCGCCGCTGGCCAAGGTGCTGAATGATGAGTTCGGCATCGAGCTTGGCTTGATGACGACGATTCACGCCTATACCGCCGACCAGCGCCTGCAGGACATGCCGCACAAGGATCTGCGCCGGGCGCGCGCCGCGGCGCTCAACCTGATCCCGACGACGACCGGCGCCGCCAAGGCCGTCGGTCTCGTGCTGCCGGAGCTGAACGGCAAGCTGAACGGCTTCGCGATGCGCGCCCCGGTCGCCACCGGCTCCGTCGTCGACCTCGTCTTCACCCCCTCGCAGCCGGCCGGCCCCGAGGCCGTCAACGCTGCGGTCAAGGAGGCAGCGGAGGGCCCGCTGAAGGGAATCCTCTCCTACACCGAGGATGAGATCGTCTCGACCGACATCGTCGGCGACCCGCACTCCTCGATCTTCGACGCCGGCCAGACGATGGCGATCGGCGATGGCAAGATGATCAAGGTTGTCTCCTGGTACGACAACGAGTGGGGCTACTCGAACCGCTGCGTCGAGCTGGCGGGCAAGGTCCTCTGAGCCCCGTCCGGAGGGCGCCGTGAGCTTCGCCAAGGAGAGCGTGCGCGACGCCGACGTCGCCGGCAAGCGGGTGCTCGTGCGGGTCGACTTCAACGTGCCGCTGGACGGCGGGCGGGTCGGCGACGACACGCGGATCCGGGCGGCGCTGCCGACGATCGAGTTGCTGCGCGAGCGCGGCGGGGCGCTTGTCCTCGTCTCCCACCTCGGCCGTCCCAAGGGCAAGGTCGACCCGGCGCTCTCGATGCGGCCGGTCGGGGAGCGGCTTGGCGAGCTGCTCGGGGCCCCGGTGAAGCAGGCCCCCGCGGTGATCGACGAGGAGGTCGAGACGATGGCCGCTGGGCTGAGCCCCGGCGACGTGCTGCTGCTCGAGAACGTCCGCTTCGAGCCGGGTGAGACCGAGAACGATCCCGAGCTGGCCAAAGCGCTGGCGGCGCTCGCCGACCTCTACGTCAACGACGCCTTCGGCGCCGCTCACCGGGCCCACGCCAGCACCGAGGGCGTGGCCCACCTTCTGCCCGGTTACGCGGGCCTGCTGCTCGAGCGCGAGGTGACCGAGCTGACCCGGGTGGTCGAGTCGCCCGAGCGGCCCCTCGTCGTAGTCCTCGGCGGCGCCAAGGTGAGCGACAAGATCGGGGTGATCGAGCGCTTTCTGGAGATCGCCGACAGCATCCTGATCGGCGGCGCGATGTGCTTCAGCTTCTTCCGTGCGCAGGACATCCCGATCGGCAACTCGCTGCTCGAGGAGGAAGGGGTTCCCCTGGCCGCCGACGCGCTGAAGCGGGCGGCGGGGTCCGAGTGCGAGCTCTCGCTGCCGACCGACCTCGTGCTCGGCGAAGAGTTCGACGCCGGTACCGCGGTGCGGCTCGCCGAGGGCGTCATCGTTCCGGACGGTTGGATGGGGCTCGATATCGGGCCGGCCAGCGCCGCCGCCTACGCGAAAACCGTCGGCGCCGCGGGCACCGTGCTCTGGAACGGGCCAATGGGGGCGTTCGAGCTGGAGCCGTTCGCGGCCGGCACGCGAGCCGTCGCCGAGGCGGTTGCCGACGCACCGGGCACGACCGTAGTCGGCGGGGGCGACTCGGTGGCGGCGCTGCACCAGTTTGGGCTGGCTGAGAAAGTGGATTGGGTCTCGACCGGAGGAGGAGCCTCGTTGGAGCTATTGGAGGGAAAGAAGCTGCCGGGAGTGGAGGCTTTGAGAGATGCCTGACCGAACCCCCTACCTCGCCGCCAACTGGAAGATGCACAAGACCGTCGCTGAGGCGGCCGACTTCGTCGACGCGCTGCTGCCGCGGATCGCGGCGACGCAGCACGACGTCGTCATCTGCCCGCCGTTCACCGCGCTCACCGCGGTGGTTGAGCGTCGCTACGGCACCGCCGTCAAGGTCGCCGCGCAGAACATGCACGAGGAGGACACGGGCGCCTTCACCGGCGAGGTATCGGCGCCGATGCTGGTCGAGCTCGACGTCGAGGCGGTGGTGCTGGGCCACTCCGAGCGCCGCCAGTACTTCAACGAGACCGACGAGGCGTTGGCGCGCAAGGTGCCGGCCGCGCTCGCGGCAGGGCTCGAGCCGATCCTCTGCGTCGGCGAGAGCGAGGAGGCGCGCGACGCGGACCAGACCAAGGGCGTGTTGGAGAACCAGCTCCAGGCTGACCTGGCCGGGGTCGAGTCCGCGGGGCTGGCCGAGGTGGTCATCGCCTACGAGCCGATCTGGGCGATCGGAACCGGCCGTACGGCGAGCTCTGAGCAGGCGCAGGAGGCATGCGCCTTCATCCGCGACGTGCTGCGCGAGCGCGGCGCCGCAGCCGATGAGGTGCGGATCCTCTACGGCGGCTCGGTCAAGCCCGCCAACGCCGCCGAGCTCCTCTCACAGCCCGACATCGACGGGGCGCTGGTCGGCGGCGCGAGCCTCGATCCGGAGGATTTCGCAGCCATAGTTGAAGCCGCATGAAGGCCACGTCATGAGCCAGTCGGTGGCGCTGGTCATCCTCGATGGCTGGGGGTTGGCGCCACCCGGGCCCGGGAACGCGATCTCGCTCGCCGACACTCCGGTATTTGATCGCCTTTGGGCGCAGTTCCCGCACACCGAACTCTCGGCCCAGGGACCCGACGTCGGCCTGCCGGAGGGGCAGATGGGCAACTCGGAGGTCGGACACCTCAACCTCGGCGCCGGGGCGGTTGTCAAGCAGGACCTGGCGCGGATCGACGACGCGATCGCCGATGGCAGCTTCTTCGAGAACGAGGCGCTGCTCGCCGCCTGCGACCGCGCCCGCCGCAGCCCGCGAGGCCGCCTGCACCTGCTCGGCCTCGTCTCCGACGGCGGCGTCCACTCCGGCTGGGAGCACATCGAGGCGACGATCGAGCTGGCCTCGCAGGAGGGCGTCCCCGACGTCGTCTTCCACGCCTTCACCGACGGGCGGGACACGCTGCCGCACGGCGGCCGCGGCTACCTCGCCGAGCTGGAGCGGTGGCTGCGGCAGGCCGGCCGCGTCGCCACCGTCAGCGGCCGCTACTACGCGATGGACCGCGACACGCGCTGGGAGCGGACCAAGCTCGCCTACGACGCGATCGTCCACGCCCGTGGCCTGCACGCGGTCAGCTCCGCCGAGGCGATCGAGGCCGCTTATGAGCGGGGGGAGACCGACGAGTTCGTCAAGCCGACGGTGATCGGCGACTACGACGGCGTTGCCGCCGGCGACGTGGGGATCTTCATCAACTTCCGCCCCGACCGCGCCCGGCAGATGACCCGCGCCCTGGCCGACCCCGACTTCGACGAGCTCTCCCGCAGCGATGGTCCGCTGCTCGAGCTGACCGCGATGACCGAGTACCGCAAGGGCTGGCCATACCCGGTCGCTTTCCCCGAGGCACGCCCGCAGACGACGCTGGCCGAGGTCATCTCGGAGGCCGGCGGGCGCCAGCTGCACGTCGCCGAGACCGAGAAGTACGCCCACGTCACCTATTTCTTCAACGGTGGCCGCGAGGAGGAGTGGGAGGGGGAGGAGCGGTGCCTGGTCGACTCGCCGCGCGACGTCCCGACCTATGACCACAAACCGCAGATGAGCGCCCGCGCCGCCGCCGACGCCTTCGCGTCGCGCTGGTCCGGCGGCGAGTATCGCTTCGGGATCATCAACTTCGCCAATCCCGACATGGTCGGCCATACCGGGGTCATCCCCGCCGCCGTGCAGGCCGTGGAGGAGGTCGACGGCTGCCTCGGCGACGTCGTCGCTGCGGTCGAGGCGACGGGCGGCGCTTGCATCGTCACCGCCGACCACGGCAACTGCGACCACATGCTCGAGCCCGACGGCTCGCCCAACACGGCGCACTCGCTAAATCCGGTGCCGCTCGTCGTCACCGTCGAGGGACTCGAGCTGCGCGAGCACGGCATCCTCGCCGACGTCGCCCCGACCGCTCTCGACCTCCTAGGCATCTCCCAGCCCGAGGCCATGACCGGCCACTCCCTGATCGCCAGATGAAGGGTTGAGCCCCCTGTAGGGGCATCAATCCTTCCATCGAGCCGGCATGCGTACGGATTCGCAGAGACTGAGCTTCGAGATCGGGGCGCGCGACGGAGCGGCGCGGGCCGGAGTGCTGCACACGGCGCACGGGATCGTCGAGACGCCTGCTTTCATCCCGCTGGCCACCAAGGGCACGGTGCGCTCGCTCGAGTCTCGCGAGGTCGCCGAGATCGGCTACGAGCTGATCCTCGGCAACACCTACCACCTGTTCGTCTCGCCCGGCCCCGACCGGATCGCCGCTGCCGGTGGGCTGCACGGCTTCATGGGCTGGGAGCGGGCGCTGATCACCGACTCCGGTGGCTTTCAGGTCTTCTCGCTGGCCCACGGCGGGGTGGCGGATGAGGTGAAGGGCAAGGGGCGGCCCGGGGGAGACCGGGGGTCGGTCGTCTCGATTGACGAGGAGGGGGTGCACTTCCGCTCCTACAAGGACGGTCGCTCGCTGTTCATCTCGCCGGAGGTCTCGATGGAGGTGCAGGCGAAGCTCGGCTCCGACATCGCCCTGGTTTTCGACGAGTGCACGCCCTACCACGCCGATCGTGACTACACGGCCCGCTCGATGGAGCGCACCCACCGCTGGCTCGACCGCTGTCTGACCTGGCACGGCGCGCACGGTCCAGCGCAGCAGGCCGTATTCGGCATCGTCCAAGGGGGCATCCATGAGGACCTGCGCCGCGCCTCGGCCCAGGCCATCTCCGAGGCCGGGGTAGACGGCATCGCAATCGGCGGCACCCTCGGCCGCGACAAGCAGGAGATGCGCGGCGTACTAGAGCTGACCGCGCCGCTGCTACCGACAGACGCTCCTAAGCATTTACTCGGCATCGGTGACATAGACGACTTGCTCACCGGTATCGCCCTCGGCCTAGACATCTTCGACTGCGCGATCCCAACCCGCTTGGCTCGTCACGGAACGGCCCTCGTCCCGGACCCCGAGAACCGCTTCCGCCTGGACCTGCGTAAGGCTGGCTATGAGGGCAACCGAGATCCAATCGCCGACAGCTGTCCCTGCCCGGCTTGCCAACACCACGACCGCGACTACCTCAGCTACCTCTCGCGCGCCGAGGAGCTGACGGCGGTTCGCCTCCTCTGCATCCACAACTTGACCTTCATGCACGAGCTGATGACCCACGCTCGTGCCGCGATCGGCGCCGGCGCATTCGGCGTCTACTCGGATGCGATTCGCAGCGGCGCCGCCCCCTGGACGGCCCTGAACGCCTCGTAGCCTCGCATCGACCGGATCGGTGGTTGGGAGCGCCTGGGATCTCCCTGCGTTTCCATTGGTCTCCGTTCGGGTACATATTGCCTTGAGACTCCGATAGGCGCCTATTTTTTAATCGGATAGATGAAAGCGAAGCCTCAAAAGCCCTGCTCCAGGGCGGGTAGCGAGCGGTGATGTGATGGGGGAGGTGCATGTGCATGAGAGGGCCAGCCCTGCCGAGGGGGGCACCCGATCATCGGGGGCTCTGTATCGCAAGCTGAGCCCGGGGCCGGGGAGATCGGCAGCGGAGGTGGCCGCCCATCAGCGTGAGCGGATTCATGGCGCGATGCTCGCGATCGCGGCCGAGCGGGGGTACGGTGCAGTGACCGTACGGGAGCTCACGCAGCTGGCCGGCGTGTCGACCCGCACCTTCTACGAGCATTACGAAGGCAAGGAAGAGTGCTTCCTTGCAACCTGCGACCTGGTGGTGAGACGCGCCGCGAAGCGGGTATTCGCCGCGCAGCAGCGCGGGCACGACTGGGATGAGCAGGTCCGGCTGACCTTCCGCGCGCTCACCCGGGAGCTTGCGCTTGAGTCGAAGGGCGCACGGCTTGCCCTCGTCGGCGCACCTGCGGTCGGCCCGGCGGGTCTCGAGCGCATGCGTCGGGCGGGTGCTGTGCTCGAGCTGATGGCAGCGCAGGGCTTCGCCCGTGCCCCGGATGGGATCGCCGTGCCTCCGCTGATCGTGAAGGGGATCGTGGCCGGCCTTGCGCGAGTGGCTTGCGCGCGCCTGCTCACCGGCCGCGAGAGCGAGTTGACTGCCCTTGCCCCCGAGCTGATGGATTGGGCCCTCTGCTTTCGCAGCGAGGCCGCATCGTGCTTGGGGCGGCTCGACCCTGGATCGAAACCGGCGCAGCCAGGGACCGGGGTCGACGACGAGGCCGCCGGCGTTGGCCGCCTGGGGTTGGAGGACGAGCGCGCGATCATCCTCACCGCGACGACGAGGCTTGCTGCGGATGAAGGTTACCGGCAGCTCTCGGTACCGGGCATCCGGGCCGCGGCGGGCGTCTCCCGCAAGAGCGTCGACACACACTTCGATGACGTCACGGACTGCTTTCTCGCCGCACTCGAACTGCTCATACGGCGCGCGGTGGCGTACGCGGTGCGCCAGGGGGCCACCGCGGATACCTGGCCGGCGGGCCTCCACCGTGCGCTTGTCGCCTTTTGCACGTACGTAGCGCGGGATTCGGCCTTCGCCAGACTGGGGTTCGTCGAGGTCTTCGCGCCGGGCACCCCTGGGATCCAGTTCCGCAAGCAGCTCATAACCGCGGTTGCAGATCGCCTGTGTCGCAGCGCGCCGGCCCGGCAGCGCCCGAGCGAGCTGGCGGCGGAGGCCTCCGTCGGCGCGGCTCTGGGCATCCTTCACCACTACATCGCCGTTGAACGGCCCGACCAGCTGCCGCGGGTGGCGCCGACGCTCTCTTTCATGATGCTGGCGCCCGCGATCGGCGCGCCGGCCGCGGTGGAGGCGATCTGCGCAGAGCAGGAGTGGACGCCCGCATGACGCCACTGCATCCCGGCGCACGAGCCAGCACCGGGGCGTCTGAAGTGCTGCTGGATTCGGCGCCCCGGCGCCAGGCGACACCCCGGCACGACACAAGGTCGGTGGGGAGCAAGTACAGCCTACATGGGATCCGGGAGATAGGAAACATCGGCCTCGAACTCTTGACGCGCCGGGTCAGCACCCCCAAGCTGGGCCTCAATCACGGCAAGGCGTGTGAGCCGCGCCGCGAGAAAGGAGGCGGAGGGGTATCTGAGTGGATTCGGTCACCCACCGCCTGCGACACCCCAACCAAAGGAGTTATCGAGATGATTCGCAAGTTCAAAACGTTAGGCCTCACCCTCATTGCAGTGTTTGCGATGAGCGCCCTGTCGGCTTCGGCAGCGTCGGCGGCTGAGTTCCGCCACGAAGGTGGAGAAGATGCGAAAGTCACCGCATCAAACGCTGGTGAGGGCGCCCATGTCTTCACTGCGGGGCTCATTGGAAATATCTCGTGTAATACCGCCACGTTTACAGGAACAGAATTTCTCACCTCGCCGCAGCCGACGATAACGGTGCTCCCGTCCTACAGCGGCTGCACCTTCCTTACCATCCCCAACGTGAAAGTGAACATGGAAGGTTGTGAGTACAGGTTCAACACACCAACCGGAAGTGGTCCATACTCGGGGTCGGTCAGCGTGATCTGCCCAGTAGGCAAAAAAATCAATTTCGAAGCGTCAGGATGCAAAGTGGAAGTTGGCCCGCAGACGCTTTCATCTGTCTCATACACGAATCTGGCTGGCCCGCCGAAATCGGTCACAGTGAAATCTAACGTCACGGGGATCACTTACACCGGGAGCGCACTCTGCCCGGGAGCGCAAGGTACCCATAGCAATGGCACGTATACCGGCGCGGCGATCTCCAAAGCGGAAAACACACTCGCAGAAGTGGTAGGTGCCTACGTGGAATAGATTGCACCGCGGCATTCGAGTCGCATCGATCCGAGCAGATCGATGCGTGGTGGACGGCGTGGGATCGGAAGCATCCGATCCCACGCCAAATGCCGAAGGTCCGGCAACCGAAGTCCGACAACGACGCAGACTGGGGGAGTGAATGACGTACACGGGGAGGAGTTCGATCGAGCGTGGGGGAGCGGGTGCCACTCTTGCCTGGCACCTTGATATTTCGATTCAGGTCCCCTATCGCGCGACGGCTCTGGCGGCTGCTCTTCTCCTCTTCCTGGCGGGGCTCACCTCCGTCTCGGTCTCTCCGGCCGGCGCCGCCGGCGGTCCCGAACCCCTGGTCGAGTTCTGCCCGACGGGCGTGGACGCAGGTCGGTGCACCGGTCCTCGCGGCATCGCGACGAATCCGACCAGCGGCCACGTCTATGTCGGCGAGGTCAACAACCGGCGGATCAGCGAGTTCACGGCCTGGGGCGAGTTCGTCAAGGCATGGGGCTGGAACGTGGCCCCGGACGGTGCTCCCGGCGACACGCCGTCCGACCAGCTCGAGATCTGCACGGTCACCTGTCAGGGCGGGTCCCAGGCGACGGCGGGTAGCGCCGGCGCTGGTCAGCTCAGCAACGCCCTCGGCCTCGCTGTCGACAGCGCCGGCAATGTCTACGTAGTCGACCAGGTCGTGCGGCGAGTGCAGAAATTCAACCCGGCTGGCGAATTCGTCCTGATGTTCGGCGGCGACGTCAACATGACGAAAGTCGAAGAAGCCGGTTCGACCCCGGCGGAACGAAACCTCTGCACCGCGGCTTCGGGAGACGTCTGCCAGGCGGGCACGACCGGCGCCGAACCGGGCCAGTTCGGAGCCTGGAAAGTCGGCAGCTACATCGCCATCGGCCCTTCCGACACGGTCTACGTCGGCGACAGCGAACGGATCCAGGTGTTCAACCCGGACGGCACGCTCAACCCGGGGGCGGAGATCGCGCTCCCCGGCGACGGCTTCGTCGAAGCGCTCGCCATTGATCCCTCCGGCAATCTCTACGTCGCCAACGAACAGTCCGTAGTCCCGGGGATACGCAAGTTGAGCACGGCCGGAGCGGTTCTCGATAATTTCGCGACCGACCGCAACCCCAGGGCGCTGGCCACCGATTCCAACGGCAATCTGTACGTCGTTGACGGGGCCTCGAATCCCGTGATCCGCAAATACAACGCCGGCGGAAGCGAGATAGCTAGTTTCGGCGAAGGGGAGTTCACCGTCTCGACCGGGATCGCCACCAACCCGATCGGGAACGTGTACGTCACGAACGGCACGCCGGCCAACAGCTACGTTCGAGCCTACGGCCCGCTTCCGTTCGTGTACGGGGATCCACCCGAGGTCCCGCCCGCGGTCGTCTCCCAGTTCGCCGTCTCGGTCGACACGACCAGCGCCGTGGTCAAGGCCGAAATCAACCCCCACTTCTTCCCCACGACCTACTACGTCGAGTACGGTACCGCCGACTGCTCGGTCGTCGCCTGCGCTCAGCAGCCCGCCCCTCCGGGGACCGCGCTTGCCACCGAACGCGAGCGCGCCGTGCCGACCAGTGACGTGCTCCTGAGCGCTCTCACGCCGGGAACCGTCTACCACTACCGCTTCGTCGCGGTCAGCGATGCCGGCACCGTCTCCGGCCCGGATCGAACCTTCACGACCTACCTGCCAGGCGTCTTCGCCCTGCCCGACGGACGCGCCTTCGAGATGGTTTCGCCGCCCGAGAAGAACAGCGGCGAGGTGGCAGTCCCGGGCGGCTCGGGAGGCCTGGTCGGCCTCAGCGTAAGACCGCTGCAGGCCTCGGCGACCGGGGAGGCGATCGCCTACCCGTCCTTCACCTCATTCGGCGACGCCCAGAGTGCCCCCGCGGCCAGCAGGTACATGTCCAGGCGCAGCGACGCAGGCTGGAGCACCGCCAACATCACTCCCCCTAACCAAGAAGGCCTCACCAAGGATCCCTTCCGTGGCTTCTCCCCGGACCTCTCGTTCGCCGCCGTGGTCCAGAAGGAACCCAAGCTCGACCCCGATGCCGTCGAGGGCTTCGAGAACCTCTACCTACGCGACAACCAGAGCAGCGGCTTCCGCGCCCTCACCACCGAGCCGCCACAGGCGTCGGGAATCTATTGCGTGAGCTTTGCCGGCGCCTCCTCGGGCTTCGATCGCGTCATCTTCGCGGCGACGGGCGCGCTCACGCCAGACGCTCCCGAAGTCCCCTTCCCGGGGACCAACCTCTACGAATGGCATGCGGGGGACCTGAGCCTTGTCAACGTGCTGCCCGACGGGACGCCGGCCACGCCGACGAACTCAACCGCCTTCGGCGCTCCGGGGAGCAATTGTGAAATGAACCGCTCGATCATCCGCAACGCGATCTCCGCCGACGGCTCGCGGATCTTCTGGACCTCCGGCGACCAATTGTTTGCGCGCCTCGACGGGACCGAGACGATCCAGCTCGACGCGACGCAGGGTGGGCCGGGGCCGGCCGGGGGCGGCAGGTTCTGGGCCGCGAGCGACGACGGCTCGAAGGTGTTCTTCACCTCCTCGAACGGGCTTACGCCAGACGCCAGCCCCGGCGGCTTCGAAGATCTTTACCTGTACGACTTCGACGCAGCGCCGGGCGAGGAGCTGACCGACATCACCGCCGACCCGACCCCGGGCAGCGACCCCCCGAACATCCGGGGCGTGCTCGGGGCCAGCGAAGACGGCTCGCGCGCGTATTTCGTCGCCGACGGCGCCCTCGCGGAAGGGGCGGTCGCGGGCCGGCCGAATCTCTACCTGTGGCAGGCCGGCGCCGCCCTGCGGCTCATCGCGACGCTGGCGCCGGACGACGCCAACCTCGGCAATAACTGGGATCTGGTGCGGTTTTCCGGAGCATTGGAAGTCGCTCTGGGCTTTTTCAGCGGCGTGCCGGAGGCGCAGACCGCGCGCGTCACCCCCGATGGCCGCCACCTGGCATTCATGTCGACGGCGAGCCTGACTGGCTATGACAACGTCAGCCAGGACAGCGGCGAACCGGTCAGCCAGGTCTACCTCTACGACGCCCAGGAGGACGAGCTGGCGTGCGCATCCTGCAACCCGTCCAACGCGAGGCCGATCGGCTTCTCCGAGCTCCCCGTCTGGATCACGCCCTACGAGCAGCCCCGCTACCTCTCGGACGACGGTGGGCGCCTGTTCTTCCTCAGCTTCGACCGGCTTGCGCTCCGCGATACCAACGGCAGGCAGGATGTCTACGAGTTCGAGCGGGAGGGGGTCGGCAGCTGCACCGCGGCCAGCGACACGTTCAGCAACACGTCTGGCGGTTGCCTCTTCCTGACCTCCTCTGGCAGCAGCGGCGACCATTCGTTCTTCCTGGACGCCTCCGCTGACGGCCGCGACGTCTTCATTTCCACCCGGGAGAAGCTGTTCCCGCCCGACGAGGACGAACGCTATGACGTATACGACGCGCGCGTCGGCGGCGGCTTCCCCCCGCCGGCCTCCCCGCCGCCGATCTGCGCCGGGGAAGCGTGCCGGCCGGTGCAGGCCGCTCCGAGCACGAGCGTCCCGGCCAGCGCAGGATTCGTCGGCGACGGCAACGCCGGACCGGGGAGTCCGCCGCCCTGTGGGCGCGGGCAGGTCCGTCGCGGCAAACGCTGCGTGGCCAAGCGCAAGCTCGCGCAACGGCTCTGCCGGGGGAAACAAGGGCCGGCGAAGCGACGCTGCATCCGCAATCAGGCCAAGCGCCTGGCACCGGTCGAGGAGCGCTGGCAACGACGAGTCGACGCCGACCGGGGGGCGGCACGATGACCGCCCTCGCGAAGAGCTCTCGCTGCCGCGACGTGCTGGGCGTCCTCGCCCTTGCCACGGCTCTGGCCGGCGCTCTCGCCGCGTCCGCATCGGCGGCGACCACCGATCCCGCGCCGGCGTGGACCATCCGCTCGCTGCCCGCTCCGACCCACTTCACTCCCGGCGACGAAGTCGGTCGGTATCAGTATGAAGTGCGGGCGACCAACACGGGGGGTGCCACCACCGACGGCAGCCCGATCACGTTGACCGACACCGTGCCCGCCGGGTTGACGGTGAAGGACGTCGAACTGCCCTTGCGCGGCCCCGAAAGCGCATGGGGGTCCTTTTCGGAACTGTGTGAGGTCGAAGCTTCCGGCGCAGTGGAAACCGTGCGTTGCACGGTCCCGGAGGAAGTGCCCGAAGCGGTGGAACCGACGGTGCTGGCGCCCGCTGAACAGCTGCGCATGGTAGTTCTGGTTTCCACCCCCGCTGGGGCGGAGGGGACCGACCTCACCAATGTCGCCGAAGTCAAAGGCGGCGGCGCAGGGTCGGCCTCCACGACTTCCCAGAACAAAGCCAGCTCTGGACCGGCGCCCGCGGGATTCACGGATTTCGGCGCCGCCCTCCTCGGAGCCGACGGCCAGTCGAACCGCGGGGCGGGCTCGATCCCGAACCAGTACGTGACCAGCTTCGCCGTGAACACCAGGCCGAGGTTTCCTTCTTCACCATCGTCCTCCGCGGACTCGCGTCTCTTCGATCCCGCTGGGGGAGACGTCAAGGACGTTCGCGTCGCCTTGCCGCCGGGCCTGGTCGGCGACCCGACCGTGGCCTCACGCTGCACCGCCCAGCAATTCAACACGTCACACGCCGTAGAACCTGTCCCCGGCTCGGTTGTCGTCCAGAACGAGTGCCCAGACGGCTCCGCCGTCGGGCTCGTGGTCGTCGAGCAGCTCGAAGGGCGCGGCGGGACCATCCCCGTGCCGCTCTACAACCTCGTGCCGCCCAAAGGGATGCCGGCGCAGCTCGGCTTCCAGGTGCTCGGCGCGCCTTTCTACGTCAACACGGAGCTGCGGACCGGCGGGGACTACGGAATCACCGCCTTCGTACGGAACACGACCGAGATCGAGCGTGTGAGCGCCGCGACGGTGATCGTCTGGGGCGTTCCCTCCGACTCGCGTCACAATGCTGTGCGGGGCAGCTGCCTGAATCCAAACGTCGAAAGCCGCCCCTACTCGCTTGGCTCCTGCGCGCCCGGCGTTGCGGTCAAGCGGTTCCTGAGGTCACCGACGTCATGTGAGTCGCCGCTCCTCACGCAGATGAGCTTCGATACCTGGACCAACCCGGGCGTCTTTGCGAATGCGAGCTCAAGCGAACCGGCCCTGGTCAACTGCGCGGCGCTGGACTTCAGCCCGACGATCTCCGCCGTGCCGCATACCACGGTCGCCGACAGCCCCAGCGGCCTGCGCTTCAACCTGCACATGCTCCAGAACGACGACCCGAACCTGCTGGCCCAGGCCGACCTGCGCAATGCGGTGGTGATTCTGCCGGAGGGCGTCACGGTCAATCCTGCCTCGGCGGGCGGCCTTGCCGCCTGCTCCCCGGCTCAGATCGACCTGAACGGCCCGCAGCCGGCCAGTTGCCCGGATGCCTCCAAGGTCGGCTCGGTGGAGGTCGACACGCCACTGCTCGACCATCCGGTCGGGGGCGCCGTGTACGTGGCGGCGCAGAACGACAACCCGTTCGACTCGCTGCTGGCGATCTACATCGCCCTCCATGACCCGCAGAGCGGCATAGTGGTGAAGCTGGCGGGCCACGTCATCCCCGACCCGGTGACCGGGCGGCTCATCACGCGCTTCGCAGACAATCCGCAGCTTCCCTTCGAAGACTTCACGGTCGAGTTCTTCGACGGCCCACGGGCGCCGCTGCGCACCCCGGCGACCTGCGGCACCTACACCACGACGACCGAGCTGAAGCCCTGGTCGGCGCCGGAATCCGGCCCCGACGCGACCCCGTCGGACCCCTTCGGGGTCAGCACCGCCCCCGGTGGCGGGCCCTGCGCAGCCGGCGAAGGGGCGCAGCCGCACGGGCCCGGCTTCTCGGCAGGCACGCTCGCTCCGGTCGCCGCCTCCTTCAGCACCCTCGTGACGAACCTACAGCGCGAGGACGGCTCTCAGATCCTGCGCGGCCTGAACGTCGCGCTGCCGCAGGGGCTGGTCGGCAAGCTTGCCGGCGTCCCCTACTGCCCCGAGTCGGCGATCGCCGCCGCCGGCGCCAGGCCGGGCGCCGCGGAGCGAGCCGACGCGTCCTGTCCGGCCGCAAGCCAGGTTGGCACCGCCAACGTCGGCGCCGGCGCCGGCTCAAGCCCCGTCTACGTCCAGGGCAGGGCCTATCTGGCCGGCCCCTACAAAGGCGCGCCGCTCAGCCTGGCGGTCGTCACCCCGGCGGTGGCGGGGCCCTTCGACCTTGGCACGGTAGTGGTCAGGGCCGCGCTCAACGTCAATCCGCAGACGGCCCAGGTCACGGTCGCCTCGGACCCGTTGCCGACCATCCTCCAAGGCATCCCGCTGGATGTACGGAGCATCTCGGTCAACGCGGACAGGCCCAACTTCACCCGCAACCCGACCAACTGCGAACCGATGACGGTGGGCGGCGAGGCGATCAGCCTGGCAGGGCAGGTCGCGCCCCTCCTCAGCCCCTTCCGGGTCGGCGGCTGCCGCGGCCTGGACTTCGCACCCAAGCTGGCCCTTCGGCTCAAGGGGGGCACCAGGCGGGCCGAAAACCCGAAGCTGATCGCGACGCTTACCGCGCGGGAAGGCGAAGCCAACATCGCCCGCGCTGCGGTAAGGCTGCCAAGGTCCTCGTTCCTGGATCAAAGCCACATCCGGACGGTATGCACCAGAGTCCAGTTCGCGGCTGAGGCCTGCCCCAAGGGCTCCATCTACGGCAGGGCGACCGCGATCACTCCCTTGCTCGACTACCCCCTGACCGGCAACGTCTACCTGCGCTCGTCCAACAACAAGCTGCCCGACCTGATCGTCGACCTGCGGGGACCCGCTTACCAGCCGATCCGCATCGAGCTGGCCGGCCGCACCGACTCGGTCAAAGGCGCGCTGCGAAACACCTTCGACTTCGTCCCCGATGCGCCAGTGTCGAAGTTCCGCCTGGAGCTGTTCGGGGGCAAGCGCGGCCTGGTCATCAACAGCCGCAACCTCTGCGCGAGGCGTTACTTCGCGGCTGCCACGTTCAACGGCCAGAACGGCAAGAAGGCGAATCTGAGGCCACGGATGCAGAATGACTGCGGTCGCAAGAAGAGGTCAGGCAAGCACAAACGCTGACGGATATGCACGGCTGCCGTACCTTGCTATTCGGTGTTCTTCTGGACGAGTTCCTTGAACTCTTCGACCACACGATCGACGGAGTCGCCGGCGACTTCGGTTGCTCGAACTCCCGTCGCTTGATCCGTCGCGATGATCACTGCTGCCGCCACCGCAGCGGCGATCAGGACTAGAGCTACGACTGCAAGTACAAATCGTGCAAAGCGAGAGAAAGCGCCGCGTCTTTTTGGAGCTTGAACCGCAACCGGTGGAGGAGATGGAGCTTGCTGTGGTGCCCGCGCCACGGGCCGGCGGCTTGGCGACGCCGGGCGCCACTCGGTGCGTTCGGTCTGGTCGAGGCGGCGCGTTGCCTCCTCGGTGCCGAGGACGTTGGTGGCTGCCGTGCCCTCTTCGAGCGGCAGGGTCACGTCCTCTCCCTGCAGACCCAGCTGCAGGCCACTGGCCAGCTCGTCGGCGCTGGCGTAGCGGCGAGCCGGGTCGCCCTCCAGCGCTCGCAGAACCGCGCCACCCAGCGTTTCCGGCACCTCATCGTTATAGGTACTGGGGGGCAGGGGGCGCTCGTTCTGCTGGCGCACGGCCAGCTCGGCGAGGGTCGAGCCCTCGTAGGGGAGGCGGCCGGTGAGGAACTGGTAGAGGACTACGCCGAGCGCGTAGACGTCGGTCGCCGGCGTCGCCTCCTCGCCGCGGACCTGCTCCGGGGCCAGGTAGGCGGCGGTGCCGACCACCGAGCCGACCTGGGTGATCCGCGTCTGTTCGATCGCCCGGGCGATGCCGAAGTCGGTCAGCTTGACCGTCATCGGACCGCTGGCGACGGGTCCCCCCGTGACCATGAAGTTGCCCGGCTTGACGTCGCGGTGGATGATCCCGCGCCGGTGCGCGTAGTCGAGACCGGCGCAGGCCTGGATGCCGGCCTCCGCTGCGGTCTCGGGCTCGAGCGGGCCCTGGCGCTGCAGGATCTGCGCACCGGAGCGGCCCTCGACGTACTCCATGACGATGTAGTGGCGACCATCGTCGAGGCCGGTGTCGTAGACCTGGACGATGTTGGGATGGATCAGTTTGGCGACGGCCAGGGCCTCGCGGCGGAAGCGGGCGACGAAGCGCTCGTCGTCGGAGAGGTGCTCGGCGAGGATCTTGACCGCGACCGTGCGCTCGAGGGTCAGGTCGGTGGCCCGGTAGACGTTCGACATCCCGCCTGAGCCGAGCCGGTCGCCGAGGTCGTAGCGACCCGAGAGAGCACCCGTCTCCATCATTCGCCCCCGCCTGCCGGGCTGCCCGGGCTGACCCCGCCCGACGGGCTTTCGGCCCCGCCTTCTTCGGGCGCTTCTTCTTCGCTGGGGGGCGGCCCGCCGCCTTTTTCAAGGCCTTTGCCTTCGCCGTTGGCCTGCGGCGGCAGGGAGGGCGAGGTTTTCGGCGTTTCGGGCCCCTCTTCGCCCTTGTCGGGCTTCGGCTTCTTTTCCTTCCCTTCCGTTTCTTCGTCTTCTTCTTCGTCTTCGGGGGGGATCTCCGCCGGGGCCACGGCTTCGGTCGTCGATTCCTCGCATTCGACGATCACTTCCTCGAGCCGTGCGGCGCCGTCTTCGAGCGCGACCTTGAGCTTGCGGTCGACGCCTTCCAGCGCTTCGATCTGTTCGCCGACCTGCTGGGCAGCGCTTTCGGCCCCGACGCAATCGCCTTCGTCGGAGAGCTGCTGCACGGTGTCGAGGTTTGCGGTGATCTCGCGCGCCGTCCCACCGGGCAGGAGCTGGGCGTCCTCCTCGCCGCAGGCTGTGAGGCCGAGGGCGGCGAGGGCCACAAGAGCGAGGGCGAGCGAGCGAGGCATCGGGGCGAGTCTAGAGAACGCTCTCCGGCGCAGAATTTCCCTGCATCTGAGCGTCATCAGCTCACGAGCCGACGTGGAGACGGTCGGCCAGGCGCCGCGGCAGTCCGGCGGCGGCGATCGACGTGGCGGCACGCTCGACGTCGTAGCCGACGCGGTGGAAGCGGGCGGTCTGCTCGCTCGTGTCGAGCTCCAGCCAGGCGGCGCGAGGATCGCCGTCGCGCGGCTGGCCGACGCTGCCGGGGTTGATCAACCAGGTGCCGGTCTCTAGGTCGAGGAGGGTGTCGTCGCTCGACTGGGCGCCGCGGATCTCCCCGCCACCCGACTCCTCGCTTGCCGGCCGCACGAAGAAGAGGGAGACGTGCGAGTGACCGATCAGAGCGATCCGCGATCCCTGTGCGTCGAAGCAGGCGCTTGCCTGCTCCGCGGAGAGGACGTACTCCCAGATCGGGTCTCGGGGGGAGGCGTGGAAGAGGGCAATGCCCTCGCGCTCGCCCTGGGGCTCCAGCTCCCGGAGCATCGCCAAGCTCTGCTCGGCGACGTTCGCACGCGTCCACTCGACCGCTGCCGCGGCGGCCTCCGAGAAGGCGGCGATGTCGAGGGCACCCAAGACCGCGAGGTCGTGGTTGCCAACCAGGCAGAGCGAGCAGCGATCGAGCACCAGCTCGGTGCACTCGTCGGGCTCTGCCCCGTAGCCGATCACGTCGCCGAGGCACCAGATCTCGTCGACTTCGGCCTTCTCGATCGCCTCCAGCACGGCCTCGAGCGCGGGCAGGTTGGCGTGGACGTCGCTGATAGTGGCTATGCGCACGGCGGCCAGCGTACCCGGGCGAGTTCCGGTCCATACGATGGGGCCGTGAGCCCCACCGACTCGATAGCCGAGCTGCACGCCGCTGTCCAGGACGCGGCGCGGGCGCTGCGCGACGGCGAGCCGATCGGTCCTGAGCCGACGCTCGACCGCCCGCCGAAGGCCGAGCTGGGCGACTACAGCTCCAACGCGGCGATGCTGCTGGCGGCGCCACTGGGCGAAGCCCCGCGCGATGTCGCGGCGCGCCTGGGAGCCGAGCTCGAGCGCGAACTGGGCTCCTCGAACAGCGTCGAGCGGATCGAGGTCGCCGGTCCTGGTTTCGTCAACCTCTTCCTCTCCGATGAGTGGTATCGGCGGGCGATGGGGCGGCTGGCGGCTGCGGGCGAGAGCCTCGGCCCCGCGCCGGTCGAATCGCCGCAACGGATCCTGGTCGAGTACGTATCGGCCAACCCGACCGGCCCCCTGCATGTGGGCGGTGGCCGTCACGCGGCCTACGGCGATGCCCTGGTCCGCCTCTTGCGGGCAGCCGGTCACGAGGTCGAGAGCGAGTACTACGTCAACGACGCGGGTGGCCAGGTGCAGCGCTTCGCCGCTTCGATCGCCGCCGCGATGACCGGCGGCGAGCCTCCCGAGGATGGCTACGAAGGTGACTACATCGCCGATCTGGCGGAGCGGCTAAAGGGGGAGGGGGTCGATCCGGCCAATGCCGAGGCCGTCGGCAAGCGTGGGGTCGAGCTGATCCTCGAAGGCGTACGAGCCACGCTCGAGCGCTTCGGGGTCGACTTCGACAACTGGTTCTCGGAGCGCAGCCTCTACGTGAGCGGTGAGGTCGAGCAGGCGCTCGAACGGCTCGAGCAGCGCGGCCACACCTACAAGAGCGATGGGGCCCTGTGGCTGCGCAGCACCGAGTTCGGCGACGACAAGGACCGCGTCTTGATCAGGGCCGACGGCGAGCCGACCTACCTGGCCGCCGACGTCGCCTACCACAGCGACAAGCTGGAGCGGGGCTTCGAGCACCTGATCAACGTCCTCGGCGCCGACCACCATGGCTACGCACCCCGCATTCGGGCCGCGATCGCGGCCCTCGGCTTCGACGCCGAGGTTCTCGAGGCCTTGATCATGCGCCTCGTCCACATCGTCGAGTCGGGTGAGCGGTCGCAGATGTCGAAGCGCAGCGGCGATTTCGTCTCGCTGGACGACCTGGTCGACGACATCGGCGTCGACGCGGTCCGCTGGTTCATGCTCTGGCGCAGCCACGACACCACGGTCGACCTCGACCTGGAGCTGGCGCGACGCGAGTCCAGCGACAATCCGGTCTACTACGTGCAGTACGCCCACGCGCGGATCGCCAGCATCCTGCGCAAAGCCGGCGGCGAGGCGGGGGAGGCGGGCGCCGAGACCCCGGGCACGCCGCTGACGGCGGCGGAGCGCGACCTGGTCAAGCGCCTGCTCGAATTCCCGGATGAGGTTCGCGAGGCGGCGGCTCGGCGTGCCCCTCACCGGATCTGCGCCTACGCCACCGCGGTCGCAGCCGATTTCCATGCCTTCTACCGCGATTGCCAGGTGGTCGGCGCCGAGGGCGAGGGGGTCGAGCGCTCGCGCCTCGGGCTCTGCCAGCTCACCCAGCAGACGATCGCCTCCTCGCTGGACCTGCTCGGCATCTCCGCCCCCGAGAAGATGTGAAGGTCCTGGCGGAGATCCCCGCCCGGTCCTCATCCGGCCTGCGGATGGGGACGCTGCGCCGTGGCGACCTGACGGCATTCGGGGGGTTGCTGGAGAAGCTTGGCGGAGCCAATGTGGTGCTGATGACCGGTGGGGCCTCCGGGCGCAGGCAGGCAGCAGCCGGGCTGGCGGCCGCGGCGGCCGCGGCGGGGACCCGCACGGCGCTGGTCGAGTGCGACCTGGCCGACCCGGGCCTCGCCGACGCCCTCGGCTTGGCCAATGCTCCGGGGCTCCACGAGTACCTGCGTGGGGGCGCCGAGGTGGAGGAGATCCTCAAGCCCGTCGTCCTCGCCGGCCCCGGGTCCGCCGCGGCCACCGAGCCGCTGGTCTGCGTTGTCGCCGGTCGTCCGGCCGGGGACGGCGCGGCGCTGTTCGCCTCGGACGGCTTTCGCCGGGCGATCGAGGGCCTGCGCGCCGGCTACGACCTGCTGGTGATCGACGGCCCGCCGCTGGCCGACGAGTACGCGCTCAGGTCCTTGCTGGGACTGGTCGACGCGAGCCTCGCTTGCGTCACCGCCGCCGAGGCGAGGCACAAGCTGCCGGTGCCGGTCACCGGGTTGGTCGTCCAGAACTAGCCGGATCCCGGCGTCGACTAGAGGTCATAGCGGGCGAGGTCGGCCTCGAGCCGCTCGGCATCCTCGCCCTGCGGGCCCTTCGACGCCGCGGTTCCAGGGCCGGGCGCTTTACTCGCCCGGCGCCAGCGACGCACGCCGATCGCCAGCGCCACCACGGCGACGACGAAGGCAATCGCCGGTACCAGGTAGGCGGAGAGGTCGAAGCCGGAGCCGCCCGGCAGCGCCAGCACCTGACGCCCGTACTGGGCGACGAGGGCGTCCTTGATCTCATCCTTGCTCTTGCCGTCGGCGATCAGCCGTCTGACCAGGGCTCGCTCGCGCTGCGCTTGCGGCGATCCGGCCAGCTCGAGCAGGGTGCCGCAGATCGGGCACATCACCTCGTCTTCGACGTCGTTGATGCTCGTCTGTGGAGTGGCTGCCCAGACGGGGGCGGCGAGCACCAGCAGCGATAGGACCGCGGCGAACACGGTTGCGGCTCGGCTCACGAGCGACCCTCGACCAGGGGCACGACGTTTTCCTCGAGGAACCTGCCGTCGACCGGCCCCCGCCAGATCAGCACCAGCCGCCCCCGTGGGTCGACGAGGAAGTTCTCGGGCACGCCGGTGGAGCCGAAGGCCGCGCTGCGCTCGTCGCCGACCGAGCGCAGCTGCTCGTAGGCCACGCCGTAGTCGCGCAGGAAGGCGAGCGCGTCGTCGCTGTTGTCCTGCACGTTGATGCCGAGCACGCTGACCTCGCGCTCGCGGTAGCGCCGCGCGAAGCGGTCCAGGTCCGGGGCCTCTTGACGGCAGGGGCCGCACCAGGAGGCCCAGAGGTTGACCAGCACCCAGCGGCCACGGTAATCGGCGATCGAGGCCTCGCCGGGGCCGCCGAGGACGGGCAGCTCCCGGTCGGGCACCGGCTCGCCCAAAGCGATCTTGGTCTCGCCCTTGCTCAGCAGGCCGAAGCCGAGCAGGCCGATGACGGCACAGACGGCGAGAAAGGCGAGGAAGGCGCGGGTGCTCACGGGCAGCGAACATTAGCCGCCGCGGACCCGCGGCCATGGCCCTAGAATCAGGCCTTGCTGCGGACGTAGCTCAGTTGGTAGAGCGCGAGCTTCCCAAGCTCGAGGTCGCCGGTTCGAGACCGGTCGTCCGCTTTATCCCAGCAAGCGGAGGCAGCTTGGGCCGGCCTCCGCTTGCCAGTCGTGGTCTCGTCTCAGGCGCGCGCCCGTTGGGCCGCTTTTCGACTCCCCCTCCGGCGGCGTCCGTTCTCGGATTGCTCGACCACGCGGTAGAAGTGCTCGATCGCGCCGCGGACCTGTTGTTCGTCGACGACTTCGACCAGATTGGAGTGCCGCAGCTCGGTCACATGGTAGTTGACCGTACTCAGCGGGGCTTGCAGCTCCAGGCTGAGGTCTTTAGGTGACAGCGTCCTGCCGCCGTCCATCCCGAGCACTTCCAGGATTGAGACGCGGAGTGGGTGGGTATTGGCACGAGCCAGGCGTTCCCAATTCACAACTACCTCACTTTCGTTGACTGGGGAATACCTAAAAATAATAGCTCAGATCATCAAAATCGGGTAATCTAATTTTAAGTATGGCCCGAGGCAAGGAGATCGGATGAGGCGGGTAGCGGGATGGCGTGCAGCGCTGGCAGCGGCGATCTTGACCTTGGTGGCGGCCTTCGCAGCCCCCGCTGCGAGCGCCGACATCATCGGCCCGCAGAATCCCGACGATCCCCAGGTCAACAGTCCGTGGCAGGCAGGCACCTGTAAAGAAGATCCTCTTCCTCCGGGTCAATGCTCGGTCGCGACGCCTGAGCTCTTCTTCGAACAGGCTGCCGGCCATCCACCAAAAGGCTTCACGCAGTTCATCGTCAACACTGAAACCGGTCCGCCGCTGGGTCCCACTCCGATCGGCAACCTCCGCACCGTCCGCGTCGACTTGCCGGCGGGTCTGACCGTAAATCCCCAATCATCGGCGGAGCAATGCGAGCTCGATCCCGGAGAGAGCCCGTCCACCTGCCCGCCCGCTTCGAAAGTCGGGATCAGTGAAGTGACGGCCACCAACCCCTTCACCGGCTTTTCGCTCACGCTGCCGCGGGCCGACGTCTTCAACATCGTTCCCAATGAGGGCGAACCAGCTCGGTTCGGCCTCAGTCTCCTGGGCAACGACGTCTTTCTCGAGGCGGACGTCGCCTGGGAGAGCGACTACCACGAGTACTTCACGATTCACGTTGCCAAACTCGACCTGCCGACCTTGCCGCTCTTGGGCGAAGCCGCCAGGATCGCGAAAAATCGCCTCGTCTTTGACGGCACTGCCGGCCCCGACGGCACCTTCATCACGACGCCCACCACCTGTCTGGGACCGGCCACGCCAGGGACGCCGTTTGAGCACATCTACTCGACCTACCTGCGGGCCGACGCCTATGAGGCGCCGAACATGGACCCGAACTTCCCCAACGGCTCGGCCTTCGTCGAGTCGAAGATCCCGCGCAAACCGGGTGACTTCGAAACCTCGCCGAAAAAATGCGACTCGATCCCCTTTGACCCTTCGATCGCGACCAATCCGAATACGGCTCAGACCGACTCCCCCTCCGGCGCGACGGTGACCGTCGAGCTGCCGGAGGTCACTGGAGGAGGCAACCAGGGGACCTCCCATGTGCGCAGCGCCAAGGTCACCCTGCCGGCCGGGATGGGCCTCAATCCCTCGGCTGCGAACGGGCTCGTCGCCTGCACCGACGCTCAGTTCAACAAGGGCAGCCGCGAGCCGGTGGCCTGCCCGGCGGCGTCGCAGATCGGCACGGTCGAGGTCGACACGCCGCCGCTGCCGGACGGCTCGCTCAGCGGCCCGGTCTACGTCGGCAACCAGCTCGATCGCGACCCCGCCTCGGGCAACCTCTACCGGATCTTCGTCGTCGCCGAGTCGAGCCGCTACGACATCTCGGCCCGCCTGCTGGGCAGGGCGAGCGTCAATCCCCAGACCGGCCAGGTGACGACCACCTTCGACGACGGGGCGCTTGGGAGTGTTCCTCTCCCCGGTCTGCCCCAGGTGCCGTTCGAGTCGTTCCGGATCAAGCTGAACGGTGGGCCGAAGGCGGTCCTGACCAGCCCTCCGACCTGCGGGCCGAACACGACCGGCACGCAGATGACGCCATGGTCGAGCGCCCTGGGCACGGTGCCGGTCGGCGCCGAGGGAGGACCCTCCGCCAACTCGACTGTGTCCGACACTTCCGCCTTCTCGCTCAGCGCCGCCCCGGGTGGCGGCAGCTGCCCGAAAACGATGGCCGAGCGGCCGTTCTCGCTTGGTTTCGATGCCGACACCAACAATCACAAAGCGGCCACGTTCAGCCCGCTGCGCATGAACATCGCCCGCGCGGATGGCAACCAGGAGCTGAAAGGCGTGGACGTGACTCTGCCGCCGGGCCTGGTGGCGAAGCTGGCCGGGGTCAAATCCTGCTCCAATGCCGCCCTGGCCGCCGCCGCTGCGAACAGCGGCACCGCCGAGGCCGCCAAATCCAGCTGCCCGGCCTCCAGCCGGATCGGTCGCGCCGACATCAAAGCGGGCAGCGGCCCCTCGCCGATTGGGATCAGCGGTCAGGTCTTCCTCACCGGGCGCTACAAAGGCGCCCCCCTTTCCCTGGCAGTGATCACCCCCGCCACGGCCGGGCCGTTCGATCTCGGCACGGTCGTGGTGAGGGTGGCGCTCTCGCTCGAGCCCCGCACGGCTCGGGTGCGCGCCGTGTCCGACCCGATCCCGCACGTCTACGGCGGTGCCACGCTCGACATCCGCTCGATCGCCGTCGTGCTCAACCGCAATGACTTCACGCTCACCGGGACCAACTGCTCGCAGCTCAGCTTCGACGGAGCGCTGCTCGGCGGCGGCGCCAACCCGCTCGACCCGGCTGCCTTCGTCCCTGCGGCTGTCTCGGCTCCATTCAAAGTCAACGGCTGCGAGCAACTCGGCTTCCGGCCGAAACTCTTCCTGCGCCTCTTCGGTGGCATGCGGCGCGCGAAGAACCCGAAGCTGCGGGCGGTGCTGCTGCCGCGCAAAGGCGATGCCAACATCGCCCGCGCGGCGACGATCCTGCCGCGCTCGCTGATCCTCGACCAGGCAAACCTGGCGAAGGTCTGCACGCGGGTGCAGTTTGCCGCCAACGACTGTCCGAAAAAATCGATCTACGGCAATGCGCGCGCCTTCTCGCCGCTGCTCGACGATCCGGTGAGCGGGCCGATCTACCTGCGTTCCTCCAACAACACCCTGCCGGATCTGGTCGCCGACCTCCACGGCCAAGTCGATCTCGAGCTGGTCAGCCGCACCGACAGCATCCGCGGCCGCATCCGCAACACCTTCGACATCGTCCCCGACGTACCCGTCTCCAAATTCATCCTCACGCTTCGCGGCGGGCCCAAAGGGCTCCTTGTCAACTCCAGCAACCAGTGCCCGCGCAAACGAGCCGGTGCCAAAGGCAGAGGCGCGAGCACGAGCAAGGCGAAACGCCGCGGTCCGCGCGCGATCGTCCGCTTCAAAGCCCAGAACGGCAAGAAACGGAACCTGAAGCTGCGGCTGCGCACCGCCTGCGGCAAAAAGCGACGGTAGCCCGAACAGACGTGCCGGTGGAACGAGGTCCATATGGACCTCGTTCCACCGGCACGTCGGCGAGGACCGAATAGCCTGCGGCGTCGGTGCGCCCGACGCTTTCGGTCCTCATAGTCGCCTGGAACAGCCACGAGGAGCTGGCGCGGACCCTGCCCGCGCTGCTGCCGGAGCTGGGGGAGGGGGACGAGCTGATCCTGGCCGACAACGACTCCTCCGACGGAACCGCCGAGGCGGTGGCGGCGCTGGTGCCGGCGGCGCGGATCGTGCGCACTGGAGGCAACCTCGGCTTCGCCGCCGGCTGCAACGAGGGAGCGAGGCATGCGTCGGGAGACCTGCTCGTCGTGCTCAACCCGGATGCAGCGCCGCGGCCCGGCTTTGGCGAGGCGATCAGGCGTCCCTGGGTAGAGCAGCGCGGCTGGGCCGCCTGGCAGGCGCTGGTCGCCGACGGCGACGGCAGGACGATCAACTCGGCCGGAAACCCGGTTCACTTCACCGGCATTGTCTGGGCCGGCGGTCATGGAGAGCCGATCGCGGCGGCACCGGTGGCGGGAGAGGTTGCGGCGCTCTCCGGCGCCTGCCTGGCGATTCCCCGCCGCACCTGGGAGCGGCTCGGCGGTTTCCCCGAACGCTTCTTCCTCTACCACGAGGACGTCGACCTCTCGCTGCGACTGCGCCTCGGCGGCGGCGCGTTGGGGGTTGAGCCGGCAGCGATCGTCGATCACGACTACGAGTTCGGCGCCCGTGAGCACAAGTGGCGCTGGCTCGAGCGCAACCGCTGGGCCTTCCTGATCCGCGTCTACCCGACGCGCCTGCTGGCTCTGCTCGCCCCGGCTTTGATCCTGACCGAGCTGGCGTTGATCCCCGCCTCGATCGCGGCCGGCTGGGGCAGGCAGAAACTTGCCGCGATCGGCGAAGTCATCCGCTGGCTGCCCCGCCTGCTGCGCGAGCGCCGGCAGGTGCAGGCCACGCGCAAAGTGAGCCCAGCTGAGTTCGCCGCCTGGCTAACCCCCGACCTCGACTCACCCTTCATACCGGCCGTCGCCCGCTCGCTTCCGGTGCGCTTGGCTCTACGCACCTATTGGCGGGTCGTCCTTCTGCTGCTGCGATAAAGGCGGTTCCGGTAGGGCTGAAACGTCTTGTACTTTTTCGGTGTTGGCTGCGGGGCGTCAGCCCACTGGCGATTCACCGAAAAAGTTAAGTGGAAGCCCTGCCGGAACCGCCCTTCAACGCGGTCGGCCGGTCGGCCGGATCAGGATCTCGTTGACGTCGACGTTGGCCGGCTGCTCCAGGGCGTAGATCACGGCGCGGGCGATGTCGTCGTCCTGCAGCGCCCATTTGCCGGGCCGGCTGTCGAAGAACGGGGTGTCGACCATTCCCGGCTCGATCAGGGTCACCTTGATCGCGTGGTTCTCGTGCATCTGGCGGAGCTCGCCCAGCAGCGACTCGCCGATCGCCGTCGCCGCCCACTTGGTCGCCGAGTAGAGCGAGCCGGGCAGCGCCTGCCGCCCCGCGACCGAGCTGGTGACGACGAAGTGGCCGTCGCCACGCTCGAGCAGGTGGGGGAGAGTGGCGCGGATCGTCAGCGCGACCCCATAGACGTTGGTCAGGACCATCGAGCGCCAGTGCTCCGGCGACTCCTCGAGGAAGCCTCGGGTGGCACCGAAGCCGGCGTTGGCGAAGACGACGTCGATTCGGCCGAAGGTCTCCAGCGCGGCTGCAGCCATCGCCTCGACCTCGTCCCACTCGGTGACGTCGCACTGAACGGCAATCGCACGCCCCTCGCCACCGAGCTCCTCAACCAGCTCCTGTAGCGGCTCCACGCGCCGCGCGGCAAGCACCAGCCGGTGCGTCCCGGCAGCCGCCCGCGCCGTAGCAGCACCAATCCCACTGGAAGCTCCGGTGATCAGCATCACCCTGTCGCTGTCGTCCATCTGTCGATTCTCTCAATTCGGCTTGTCGAGAGCGAGTGCGCGGGGGTCGCCGGACACTCAGCGCGAAAGCGCGTCCGCCGACCCCCGCGCGCTCGCTCCCCCCACCCACCTTGCGATAATCCCTGGCCCGTGGATCCCGCCCGCAAGCGACAGGTCCGGCTGATCGTCGCGCTCGGCGTCGCCGTGTTGCTCGCGGTCGGCCTCGTCTACACCTCGTTCAGCGCTTCGACCGAGGCCAAGGAGCCCTCGCAGCTGCTCGACGCGGCGCCCGGCTCCAGCTACCAGCTGACCGGCAGGGTGGTCGAGGGCTCGGTCAGCCGCGAGGGGGAGGGCATGCGCTTCCGCGTCGCCGATCGCGACGACGCCAGCCAGAGCATCCCCGTCACCTACACCGGCACCGTCCCCGACCCCTTCCGCGGCGGCCGCGAGATCATCCTCAACGGCACCGTCGAGGGCGGGGTCTTCGTCGGCGAGCCCGAGACCCTGGTCACCAAGTGCCCGTCGAAGTTCACCACCAAGAGCTCCGACACGGATGACGGCTAGCCTCGGCAGCGCCGCCCTGGCGCTGGCCTTCCTCACCGCGATCGGCGCCGCCGTCGCGGCGCTGCTCGGCCGCAGCGGAGACAAGCGCTGGGTCGACCGCTCCCGCCGCGCCGTCTACGGCCTCTTCGCCCTGCTCACGCTCTGTGTCGTCCTGATCGAGATCGCCTTCGCCGGCGACGACTTCTCGCTCAACATCGTCCAGCAGCACTCCTCGATCGAGACGCCGAACTTCTACAAGCTGGCGGCGATGTGGTCGAGCCAGGAGGGCTCGCTGCTGCTCTGGGCCTGGGTGCTCTCGATCGCCGCCTCGCTGGCGCTCTACGCAACCCGGGGGAAGCTGCGCGAGATCGTTCCCTACGCGACCGCGGTGATGGCCGGCATCGCCGCCTTCTTCACCGGCCTGATGCTCTTCGCCGGCGGAGTCAACCCGTTCGCGGAGCTGAGCCCGGTGCCTGCCGACGGGGTCGGGCTCAACCCGCTGCTGCAGCACCCGAGCATGATGATCCACCCGCCGATGCTCTACTCGGGCTACGTCGCCTTCACGGTGCCGTTCGCCTTCGCGGTTGGTGCCTTGATCAGCCGCCGCCTCGACGCCGCCTGGATCCGCTCGACCCGGCGCTTCGCCCTGATCGCCTGGGCCTTCCTCGGCCTCGGCCTGCTGCTCGGCGCCCGCTGGTCCTACACCGAGCTCGGCTGGGGCGGCTACTGGGCCTGGGACCCGGTCGAGAACGCGGCGCTGATGCCGTGGCTCCTCGGCACCGCCTTCCTGCACTCGATCATGGTTCAGGAGAAGCGGGGGATGCTGAAGGTCTGGAACGCCGGCCTGATCGTCGCCACCTTCACGCTGGCGCTGCTCGGCACCTTCCTCGTCCGCTCCGGCGTCCTGCAATCGATCCACGCCTTCGGCGACAGCACCGTCGGCCCCTACATCCTCGGCCTGATCGCGGTCGTCCTGCTCGGCTCCACGGCGCTGATCGTCTCCCGCCTCGACGACCTGCGCTCGGAGAAGCGGATCGACTCGCTCGCCTCGCGCGAGGCCGTCTTCCTGGTCAACAACCTGCTCCTGGTCGCTCTTACGGTGACGATCTTCTGGGGCACCTTCTTCCCCCTGATCTCCGAGCTCTTCACCGGGGAGAAGGCCTCGCTGGCCGCCCCCTGGTTCGACCGCTACACGACGCCGCTGGCGATCGGGCTGGTGCTCTTCACCGGGATCGGGCCGCTGCTGGCCTGGCGACGGATCAGCTGGGACTCGGCCAAGCGCGTCTTCTTAGTGCCGGCGATCGTCGCGGCCGTGGTCGGCACGGCGCTCGTGCTCTTCACCGACGCCGCCGATTCGCTCTGGGCGCTCGCCCTCTTCGTCTTCGCCGCCTTTTCCCTCACCGGCCTGGTGCAGGAGTTTTGGCGCGGCGGCGCGGCGCGGCGCTCGCTCCGCGGTGGCTCGATGCCGACCGCGCTGGTCGCCGTCGTTTCGCGCAATCGGCGCCGCTACGGCGGCTACATCGTCCACGCGGGCGTCGCCGTTTTGCTGATTGGCATCGCGGCCTCCTCCAGCTTTCAGACCAACCGCGACGTGCGGCTGAGCCCGGGGGAGAGTGCCGTCGTTGACGGTCGCACGGTCACCTACGAGCGTCCTACCGTGGGCTTCGACGGCAACGCCTTCACCTTTGGCGCCGTGCTCGGCGTTGAGCAGGACGGCGAGCGGTTCATCCTGCAACCCAGCCGCCGCTACTTCCGCCCGACCGGGGTGGAGAGCGGGACGATCGGCAGCTTCTTCGACGGCGAGGCGACCAGCGAGGTGGGCTTGAAGGCCGGCGCCTTCAACGACTTCTGGACCTCCATGGCACCCGACATCTCGGCCGTGCGGAAGAGGATGCGGGCGGCGGACCAGGGCTTCCGCGCCTGCGTCTCCGGGGCCCCGGAGACGCCGCCGCAGTGTCGCGCGATCTCCCGCCTGATGCGCGCCGCGGCGGCCAATCCAAGCCTGCGCCCCGTTGCGCTGGCGCAGATCGAGACCCTGCAGGCCGTGACGGCGGAGAGGCTGGCCAAGAGCTACCTGACCGATGACGCGGTGGCTACCTTCCGGGTCATCGTCGATCCGCTCGTCACCTGGATCTGGATTGGTGGGCTGATCGCGCTCAGCGGGGCGCTGATCGCGATCTGGCCGGGGCGCAGCGCCCGCCGCCGTCCCGTCGCGGAAACCGAGCTGGAGGCATTGAAGGAAGCCAAGTACCGCGAGATTCGCGACGCGGAACTGGACCACGCGGCGGGCAAGCTTTCCGACGAGGACTTCGCCCTGCTCGACGCCGAGCTGCGCCGGGAGGCAGTCGAGATCCTCGACCGGGCGAACGGCAACGGTGCCATCAAGGGGGAGGCTCGGTCACCGGACCGGCCCGCCGAACCCGTCTAGAGCTTCAGCAGTACCAGGGTGTTGACGACGAAGAGGATCGAGAAGAAGATCGTCGCTCGATCCAGGTTGCGCTCGACCATTGAGCCACCGCCGAAGGAGCTGCCACCGCCGCCGATGCCGAAGGCGCCGGAGAGGCCGGCGTCTTTTCCCGAGTGCAGGAGCACTAGGAAGATCACGATGCCGGCAATGATCACCTGCAGGAATGCGAGGAGCGTGTACACGAGCCGCATGGTAGCGAGCCGTGCTCGCATCGCACGCCGTGGACAGAACGGGCATTTGTGTTGCGCTAGTTGACAAACTGGGCTAATCTGTCAACTAAGCAGACGATTGAAGGCGATCTGACAAGGAGGAGTGCCGTGGAGGCAGCCACCCACGACCATCATCACCATCACGATCATGCGGACGTCGAGGTGAACCCCGCGGCCTGGTCCGACCCCAAGCGCTACGCCTGGCTGCTGGGGCTGATCGTGCCGATGCTCCCCTTCCTGGCTTGGGGCCTGGTGTCCTTGACTGGTCTCGGCGTCTTCTGGTTCTACGGCCCGATGCTCGTCTTCGTGATCTTCCCCGTGCTTGATTTCCTCGTCGGCATGGACGCCGAGAACCCACCAGACAGCGTGATCAAGTGGCTCGAACAGGACCGTTATTACCGCTGGTGCACCTACGTCTTCATCCCGGTCCAGTACGCGGGGCTGGCCTTCGCCTGCTGGCTGTGGGCCGACGGCGGTCTCTCGACCGTCGACAGCATCGGCTTGGCGCTGACGATGGCCATGGTCAGCGGGATCGCGATCAACACCGCCCACGAGCTCGGCCACAAGCGGGCCGACTTGGAGAAGTGGCTGAGCAAGGTCGCCCTTGCGCAGAGCGGCTACGGCCATTTCTTCATCGAGCACAACCGCGGTCACCACGTCCGTGTCGCCACCCCCGAGGACCCGGCCAGCGCTCGCCTCGGCGAGAGCTTCTGGGCCTTCCTGCCGCGCACCGTCGCCGGCAGCGTCAGCTCGGCCTGGGGCCTGGAGCGGGCGCGCCTGGAGCGGATGGGCCACTCCGTCTGGTCGATCCACAACGACATCCTGCAGGCGTGGGCGATGACGGTGGGCTTGTTCTCGCTGCTGGCGATCGTCTTCGGGCCGGTCGTCCTGCCCTTCTTGCTGCTGCAGGCGGTGCTGGGTTTCTCCCTGCTCGAGGTCGTCAACTACCTCGAGCACTACGGGTTGATGCGGCAGAAGAAAGAGGACGGGCGTTACGAGCGCTGCCGTCCCGAGCACAGCTGGAACAGCAATAACGTCGCCTCCAACGTCCTGCTCTACCACCTGCAGCGCCACAGCGACCACCACGCCAACCCGACTCGCCGCTACCAGTCGCTGCGCCACGTCGACGAGGCGCCGCAGCTGCCGACCGGCTACGCGGGGATGATCGTGCTCGCCTGGTTCCCGCCGATCTGGCGGCGGGTGATGGACCGGCGCCTGCTCGATCATTACGGCGGCGACCTCGACCGCGCAAACATCCAGCCGCGGGCGCAGCGCAAGGTGCTGGCGCGCTATGGGGCGGCGGCATCGTGAGCGCCTTTCGCTGCCCCGGCTGCGGCTATGTCTACGACGAGGCACAGGGCCACCCGCGCGAGGGCTTCCCGGCCGGCACGCCCTGGAGCGAGGTGCCAGACGATTGGCACTGTCCCGACTGCGGCGTCAGGGACAAGGTGGATTTCGAGCCCGTGGAGGGCGGCGAGGGGTGACCGCCGGCCCTGGCACGATTGGCGCTGTGGAGGCCCGCACCCCGTATCCGCAGGCTGCCCGGCAGCTCTTGCGCGAGACCCTGTTCGCGGCCGCCCGCGACGAGGTGCAGCAGCGTGCCTGGTCGGGGATCACGATGGCTGAGATCGCGGCGGCGGCGGGGGTTAGCCGCCAGACCCTCTACAAGGAGTTCGGCAGCCGCAACGAATTCGCCCAGGCGTTCGTCATCCACGAGGGCGAGCGCTTTCTCGACGCAGTCGACACCGCGGTGCGCCGGCACCTCGACGATCCGCGGGCGGCGATCGGCGCCGCGCTGGAGACCTTCCTTCGCACCGCCGGCGAGGATCCGCTGGTCCGCATCCTGCTCAGCGACGACGGCACCGCCGGTCTGCTGCCTTTCGTCACCACCCAGGGCGTCCCGGTGGTCCAGTGGGCCACCGCCCGCCTTGCGGCGACGATCGAGGAGGGGTGGCCGCAGGCGCCTCCGGCCAAAGCCCGCCTTCTCGCCGAGTCGCTGGTCCGCCTTGCGATCAGCCACGTCACCGCCCCGGGCGATTCGCCGGATGCCACCGCTGTCCGCACCGGCGAGCTGCTCGGCCCCTTCATCGACGAGGCGCTCGGTCAAACCGCGCGGTAGAGGTTTGATGCGCTATGCGGTTCAAACCTCTACCGCGTTGAGTGGTCTCGCGGGCGCTTCCCGTGGTAGACGACGAAGGCCTGGTTGAAGCCTTCGCGCTCGTAGAAGCGGTGGGAGTCGACGTTGGTCTTGGTCGTGGTGATCGCCATGTCGTCGATGCCCAGGGCCTCGAGCCGACTCCACACCGCCTCGATCAAGGTTGCGCCGACGCCGCTGCCGCGGTGCTCCGGCAGCACCGAGAGGGTCTCCAGCACGCCGGCGCGCTCGCCCGTCCTCCACGAGGCGTATCCGGGGCCGACGGTGACGAAGGCGTAGCCGACCGGCCCGCTCTCATCCTCGGCGGTGATGAAGAAGGTCTCGGGATCCTCGAGCCAGCGGACATACTTGGAGCGACGCAGTCGCCAGGCGTCGGCCAGGTCTCGCTTCGGCGTCTGCGGGTCGAGCTGAGGAGTCACGCGCACATGGTGTCCCTGCAGCGCGTTCCACAGCGGCTCGACCGCGTCGAGCTCGTCGACGCTGTCCGCGTAGCGCAGGGTTATCGCCGCATCAGCCGAGCTCATTGGAGAGGAAGGACGTAATCAGATCGGCGAGGCGCTCGGGCTGCTGGGCCATGAAGGCGTGTCCGCCGCCCACGAAGCGCTCGAGTCGGCTATTGGACCAGAGGGCGGCCAGGAGGTTGCTGTTCTCGGGCGGGATGACGATGTCCTCGCTGCCGTAGGCGATCAGGGCCGGTGGCGCGGGAGCGGGTGGGGACGGCCGCTCCCTGGCGTGCCAGGCCTCCATCGCACCGGCCTGGGCAGCAAGGACAGCGGGGGTGAGTTCGGCTCGCGCGGTCGCCACCACGTCGCCGAACTGCCGGTCGATCTCAGCCGCGACCGCCGGGGGGAACAAGAGCGAGATCAGCCGCGTCGCCTGGTCCCGTGGACTTCCCGAATTGTCGGTCAGCTGAGCCCACACTGCTGGGTCAGCCAGCACGGCATCCGGTCCACCCGCGTCGGTTGAGAGCAGGACCAGCGCCTCGACCCGTTGCGGCGCCCTCACCGCCAGAGCCTGGGCGATGAAGCCGCCCATCGACCAGCCGGCGACGGCCAGCTTCTCGATCCCGCGAGCATCGAGCAAGGCCTCCAGGTCAGCGGCCATCGCCTCGATCGTCAGCGGGCCGTCCAGCTCCCCAACCGCCGCGGCGCCGACGCCGCGGTTGTCCGGGCAGATCAGCTCGAAGGAGCGCTCCAGCGCGGCGACGAAGGTCGGGTCCCAGTCCGCCGCGGTGGCCGCGTAGCCGTTGATCAGCAGGAGCGGTGGAGCCGCCACCTAGACCTCGACCATCAGCGTCACCGGCCCGTCGTTGACCAGGGCTACGCCCATGCAGGCGCCGAAGACGCCCTTCGCCGCGCCGAGCTGCTCGCAGAAGCGGTCGTAAAGCGGCTCGGCCCACTCGCCCGGCGCCGCCTCGACGTAGCTCGGCCGGTTGCCCTTGCGGGCGTCGCCGTAGAGGGTGAATTGGCTGACGCAGAGCACCTCGCGCTCGCCCAGCGGCTCGTTCATCCGGCCCTCGGCGTCGTCGAAGATGCGCAGCGCCCGCACCTTCTGTGCCAACCGGTCCGCCTGCTCGACGCCGTCCTCGCGGCTGACCCCGAGCAGGACCAGCATGCCGGGGCCGATCTGTGCCACCCGCTCGCCCTCGACGTCGACCGCAGCCTGGCTGACCCGCTGCACCAAGGCCCTCATCGATCCCTCCACGGCATCGGCGCAAACTACACCTGCGAATCGGCCATAGTCTTCGCGTATGTCCAAGTGGGGAGTTCTCGTCGTCCTTGGCGCCGCTCAGTTCCTGATGGTCCTCGACCAGGCGGTGATGAACGTCGCGATCTCGCAGCTGGTCGAAGACTTCGACACCACGGTGACGACGATCCAGATGGTGATCGCTCTCTACGCCCTGGTGATGGCGGGATTGATGCTGACCGGCGGCAAGCTCGGAGACCTCTGGGGCCGGCGGCGCGCCTTCGCGGTCGGCATGGTCATATACGGCATCGGCTCCGGCCTCACCGCAGCCTCCTGGAGCGTCCCCAGCTTGATGTTCGGCTGGTCGATTCTCGAGGGAATCGGCGCTGCGCTCGTCCTGCCAGCGCTCGTCGCGCTCGTCGCCGGCAACTACAAGGGCACCGACCGGGCAATCGCCTACGGGGTGCTTGGCGGCGTCGCCGGGGCCGGCATCGCCGTCGGGCCGATCCTCGGCGGCTGGATGACCACCGACTTCACCTGGCGGCTGGTCTTCGTCGGCGAGGTGGTCGTCGCGATCGGCATCCTGCTGGGTGCGCGGCTGATCCGCGAGCCGGAGCGGGAGCAGGGGGCGCCGGGACTCGACTGGGTCGGCAGCGTGCTCTCCGCCTCGGGTCTGGCGCTGATCGTCTTCGGCGTCCTGCAGGCGAGCAACTGGGGCTGGCTGGCGCCGCGCGACTCGCCGGTCGAGCCCTTCGGCTTCGCCCTGACCCCGTTCGTGATCGCCGCCGGCGCGCTGGTCCTCGGTGGCTTCGTGTCCTGGGAGCGGCGACGCGAGGAGCGCGGCCTGCCCCCCCTCGTCCACCTTGGGATGTTGCGCATCCGTGCCCTGCGCGGCGGCGTTTCGATGCTGCTCGCCCAGAACCTGATCTTGATGGGGATCTTCTTCACCATTCCGCTCTACCTGCAGATCGTCCAGGGCCTCGATGCGCTCGAAACCGGCGTGCAGATGTTGCCGGCGTCGGCCGGGCTCTTCCTCGCTGCGATCGCCGGCTCGGCCCTGGCGAAACGGTTCGCGCCGCGACCTCTCGTGCGGGTCGGCTTGCTGGTTGTCCTGCTCTCCATCGCGATGTTGCTGGGGACGATCGAGCCCGAGCTGGACAGCGGCGCCTTCCTGGCGGCGACTGGCGTGCTCGGGATCGGCATGGGCCTGATCGTCTCCCAGCTCGGCAACGTCGTCCAGTCGGCGGTCGGCGACGCCGACCGCAGCGAGGCCGGTGGGCTGCAGAACACGGCGCAGCAGCTCGGCTCATCGCTGGGGACGGCGCTGCTCGGCGCGATCGTTATCAGTGGCCTGATCGTCGCCTTCACCTCGAACATCGCCGACGATCCGCGGGTCTCGGCCGACGTCGAGGATCAGGTCCAGATCCAGCTCAGCGCGGGTGGCAGCTTCGTCTCCTCCGAAGAGGTTCGCGCGACGGCGAAGGCAGAGGGCATCGAGCCGGCCACCGCCGACGCCCTGGTCGAGAACTACGAAGACGCGCAGTTGAAGGCGTTGAAGACGGCCTTCCTCTTTGCCGCCTTCCTCGTCCTTGCCTCGTTCTGGTCGACGCGGCGATTGCCGACCCAGCGCTTCGACCAGCTGCAGGCGGGTCCCGATCCACCGCTCCCCGAGCCGGCTACGGCCTGATCGATGGCCGATTCGATTCAACGGCACCCAGGGTCGCCCGACGAGCGCGCCGCAGCCGGCAAGGCAGCTCGCGCGGTAGCCCCGCGCTCCAGCCACGGCGAGTGGGCGCCGGTAGGCGATCGCCCCGACCCGGTCGGACTGCTCGAGCATCAAGCCGGCTCGCGCGTGGGCCAGCTGGTGCCGCTGCGCTATGGCCGCATGCTGGCCTCGCCTTTCACCTTCTACCGCGGCGCCGCGGCGGTGATGGCGGCGGACCTTGCCCCGACCCCGCATTCGGGCTTCGAGGCGCAGCTCTGCGGCGACGCCCATCTATCCAACTTCGGCGCCTTCGCATCCCCCGAGCGCCGGCTCGTCTTCGACCTCAACGACTTCGACGAGACGCTGCCGGGACCGTGGGAGTGGGACGTGAAACGGCTCGTCGCCAGCTTCTCGCTGGCCGGCCGCGACCGCGGCTGCAGCGGTAAGGAGCTGCGCCAGATCGTGCTTGCGGCGGCGCGGGAATACCGCGAGACGATGCGGCGGCTTGCCCAGATGGGCAACCTCGAATCCTGGTACCAGCAGCTCGACGCGGACGCGATCGCCGCGCGCTGGGGAGCGGCGGTCGGCGAGAAGCAGCGCAGGGCGTTCGAGCGCGGCATTGCCAAGGCGCGCGCCAAGGACAGCAGCCGAGCGGCCTCCAAGCTGGCGGAGGAGGTCGACGGGAAGCTGCGCATCGTCAGCGACCCGCCCCTGATCGTGCCGATCGAGCAGCTGGCCGGGGAGGCAGGCGGGGTGGACGTCGAAGCCGTGGTGCTCGATGTTCTCTCCGGCTACCGGGACTCCCTGTCGGTTGAGCGCCGCGTCGTGCTCGACGGCTATCGCCTGGTCGACATCGCCTTCAAGGTCGTCGGCGTCGGCAGCGTCGGGACCCGGGCGTGGATCGCGCTGATGCTCGGCCGTGACAGCAGCGACCCGCTGTTCCTGCAGATCAAGGAGGCGCAGCGCTCGGTGCTGGAGCCGTATGCGGCAGCGAGCGAGTTCGACCATCAGGGCGAGCGCGTCGTCCACGGGCAGCGGCTGATGCAGGCCGCCAGCGACGTGATGCTCGGCTGGGTCCGGGCCGAGGGCATCGACGGCAACCGCCGTGATTTCTACGTGCGCCAGCTCTGGGACTGGAAGCGCTCGGCTCGGATCGAGTCGATGGACGCCCGCGGCCTCACCGCCTACGCGGAGATCTGCGGCATGACCCTGGCTCACGCCCACGCACGCGGCGGCGACCGGATTGCGATCTCCGCCTACCTCGGCAAGAGCGAGGTCTTCGACCTGGCGATGGCCGAGTTCGCCGAGACCTACGCCGACCAGAGCGAACGCGACTACGAGGCTCTGCGCGCGGCGGTTGCCGACGGTCGCGTCGAGGCGATCTCCGAACCGGCATAGCGCCGGCCGCTGCGGCGGCGGTGGAGCTCAGTCCGCGGGCGGCAGCGAGACTGGGGTCGAAGGCGCGGCGCCGTCCTGCAGCAGGGTTGCCAGATAGAGGACGACCGGGGCGGTGCCCCTGTTGGCCGCTTCGTGGACGTCCGAGGGCTGCTCGACGATCCACTGGCCGCTGCGGATGGCGAAAGTCTGCCCGGCTTCGATCCTGCGCACGAGCGCGGGGTCCTGGTCGGACTCTCCGCGCCGCACGACCGCCGAGCCCTGCCTGACCGTGTAGTGGAGGGTGCCGGACTGGACGCGGGCGATCTGCGTGCCGAGGTGGTGGTGGGTGGCGAGCTTGGCCCCCGGCTGGACCACGACGCGGCTCAGAACCATCGTGCGGCCCGGGGCTCCCTGGACCCGGTCGGTCTGCGCCAGCGCGTTGCGGATCGCCGTCGGCGCCGCTTCGGTCTTGCCGAGGGCGGCGGGGAGCAGGGCGCCCAGGACGATGCCGAGCGCGAGCACGAGCGCGAGCGGCGCGCGGGTTTTTGCGAGTGAGGTCATCGAGCGGGGCAGGCTAGGCGATCGGGTGGATGGCGGCGTCGTCAGGGACTAACGGCTAGCGGTGAGGGTCGCGCTGGTGTAGGTGGTGCCCGCCGACGTTGCGGCGGTGATCGTGTTGGAGAAGTTGCCGCTGGCCGGCGCCGTGTAGGTGAACTGGGTCGCCGTTTCGGCGGGACCCGAGCTGTTGACCGTGAGCGGGGTGCCGCTGATCGTGCCTCCGGTCGAGGTGATTTTCACCACTTTGCCGCTGCCGATCGAGTTGACCGTGTTGCCATAGGCGTCGGTGACGAGGACGTTGGCTTTGACCGTGCCGCTGTTGCCGAGCGCGGTGACCGCGCAGGTGAAGAGGCAGGTCGAGCCGAGACTGCCGGCGCTGGGGGTGACGTTGGCGAAGGCGTATCTCGAGGCCGAGCCGATGCCGACGGTAACCGCCAGCGGCGCGGCGTTCGAGACAGTGCCGTCGCTGACGACGATGCTCGCCGCCCCCGCTCGGCTCAGTTTCATCACCCCATTGTTGGACGAGGAGACTTTGGCGACTCCCGAGGTGAAGGTGATCGCGGTGGGGGAGCCGAAGGTGATCGCGGTGCCGGAGCTGTTGCTCACGGTCGGCAGCGTGCCGTTGGGGCTGGCCGAGGCGCCCGAGAAGGTCAGGCTCTTGGAGCCGGCGTAGCCCGTCGCCGTGTTGCCGTAGGGGTCATAGGCAGTGGTGGTGAGGCTGTTGGAGGCCCCGGCCACCGGCGTGGCTGAGGCGGCGGCGAGCGTGAGGCTCGATGCGGTGGCGGCAGCGACGGTCACCGCGGTGGCCGCGCTGGTCAGCGAGCCGTCGCTGACTTTGAGGCTGTTGGACCCGCTTTTGTAGAGCGTCATCACCCCATTAGAGCCCCCGGTCGTGTCGGCCACCCCTGCGTCGAAGTCGATCGCGGTTGCACTACCGAAGGGCACTGCGGTCCCGGCGCCGTCGCTGACCGTGGGCGTGTTGCCGTTGGGGCTGGCCGATGCTCCCGAGAAGGTGAGGCTGCGCGAGCCGGTGTAGGTGGGTATCGGGTTGCCGTAGGTGTCGGAGACGGTGATCGTCAGATTGCTCGGGCTGCCGGCCGCGGGGGTCGTCGAAGGAACCGCGAGCGAGATTTTCGAGGTTGCGGCCGGGGTGACCGTTACGGCGAGGTCGGGAGAGCTGGAGACCGAGCCGTCGCTAACTTTGACGCTCGTCACTCCGCTTTTGTAGAGCCTCATCACGCCGTTTTTCGAGGATGCGACTTTTGCAACGCCCAAGGTGAAGGTGATCGCGGTGGCGGAGCCGAAGTTGATCGCCGTGCCCCCGCTGTTGCTCACCGTGGGGCTCGTTCCGCCCGGGCTGGCCGATGCCCCCGAGAAGGTGAGGCTGCGCGAGCCGGCGTAGGTGGTGACCGTATTGTCGTTGGCGTCCTGCGCGGTGATCGTCAGGTTGTTGGTTGCTCCCGCCGTCTGGCTCGTTGCAGCTGCTTTCAGGTCCAGGTGGGTGACCGGACCGATCGTGATTTTCGCCGTGCTGGTCGAGCTCACGGCGCTCCACGAGCGCCAGCGCGCCGTGACCACGTAGCTGTACGTGCCCACCCCGAGATCGCTGTCGGTGCAGGTGGTCACCGACGTGAGGGAGCCCGAGCAGGTGCCGTCTGGCGAGCCCCCGTCGCGCGAGACCGTGTAGATGACCGCGCCCGGCCCGGGAGGAGTAACCGCGCTCCATGTCAGCGCGACCGTCCCGCCAACCGCCGGCGTCGCGGCGGTGATCGTCGGGCTGGCCAGTTTCGCTATGCCCGCCGAGGCCTGGCCCGTGCCCGTGGTCGAGAAATAGGCGAAGGCTGT
Organism: uncultured Solirubrobacterales bacterium; assembly: GCA_963718755.1. Taxonomy (GTDB): domain Bacteria; phylum Actinomycetota; class Thermoleophilia; order Solirubrobacterales; family 70-9; genus VRUE01. The sequence continues at coordinate 488,048 of OY970376.1, read as the reverse complement.
GCCGGAGACCATCGCGGTCAGGACGAGGATCAGGGCCACGCCGGCAATGCCGGTTGGCAGCGATCGCCTCATCCCCTCGCCTTCCCCGAGAAGAAGAGCGGGAACCGCACGCCCTGGCAGGCATCCTGGTTGACCGGCAGATCGCGTAGCTGAATCGAGGGTGCCGAGGGGCTCCCGGCGGGCAGGTTCACCGAGCCCCCAGCCGGCACCCGGAGCGGCGCCGCGCTCGACACGCCAGCAGGGGCGAGCGTGAGGTTTGCCGCGCTCGCGCATCCCTCGGGGTCGGTGGTTACTGCGACGCGCAGGCTCGTGACCCGGATCGGCACCGGGTTTGGGTTGGCGATCGTCAGCGGCAGCGAGACCGGGGGCGCGCCTGGGTAGAGCAGGCTCAGGTCGGGCAGCCGCGGCGCTATCGAGAAGTCCTTCGGTTCGAGCAGGCGCCAGCGAAATCGGGCCGCGGGGCTGTGCCGGCCGTGTCGGTCCAGGGCGCGCACCGAGAAGCTATGGCGACCGGGGGAGAGCTGCCTGAAGAAGATCGGCGTCCTGCAGGGCTGCCACTTGTGCCGGTCGAGTCGACACTGGAAGCGCAGGTTGGGCTCGCGAACGGCGAAGCTGAATTTGGCTCTCGCGGTGGTTGCCATCTTTCTGGGGTGCCGGGTGATCGAGGGTCTGGGGAGCTGTGCCGACGCCGCCCCTCGTGCGCTGCGGGTGCCGGCATCCTCGCCCGGGGCCGCCGCGTACGCGACTGCGCAGAGCCCGGCGAACACGCCGATCGCCACGATCCACGTTCCCGGGACGGCCGCAGGACTGCTGCGACCGCCCCGCGCTCTGCAGGGGATGCCCCACACGGGTGGATCAGTTGTTGCTCAGGTGCAGGGTCAGGGTCGCGCCCTGGCATGCGTCCTGGTTGACCCCGGTGTCGTTCATCGTCAGGGTTCCGGCCGGCGTCACGCTCTGGCCGTTCCCCGGCGGGAAGACTTTGTTCACGGCGACCGCGGGCATGGTGAAGTCAGGATTGCCACCGGAGATCGTCGTGGCGCAGGTGGAGTGCCCGGCGTCGACCGAGATGCTCGACAGGGTCACGGTCCCGACCCGCTGAGCGCCCGAGGACGGGTTGTCGACGGTCATCGTGACCGGGGAGGAGGAGCCGGGATACAGGCTGGAGGAGAGCGTGGCGTGGAGCGTCACGCTCTCGCTGGAGCCGACCGCCGCGGTTCCGGTACCCGATCCGCTCGAGGTGAAGTACGCGATCGCCGCGCCCGTAGCGGTCAACGCGATGACGCACCCGAGCGCGCCAAACACGTTCTTCCTGTTCATCCAACCCATCTTTCGTCCCCCTTGTTGATTTGCAGAGCAGGCGGCCATATCCGCCGGCGCGAGGGCATCGGCCGGAAGCGCAGGTCCCTTGAAGCTCGCAACGGCAGACAGGAGTTTTCGCGTTTGTACATTTCGGACAAACACCGCAGGAAGAGGCGCGGTCGCTGGGGCGGGGTTCGAGATCAAGCCTGTGCCGTATTTGCCGATGGTGATCGAATGGATGGGTCAGAGCCACGCAAGTGGCCGTTCGTTTTCTTGGCGTTCGCGGCCGGAACGATTGGTGGAACCACCGGCGGCGCGCCAGCGTGGGCCGCGTTGACGGTTTCGGCCCTTCTCTCCCCGGTGGGCTTGATCTATTGGTACGCGGTCCGCAGCGGTCTCCAGCGGGGCGGAGATCAGTAATCAGCACCGTCGTCTTCTAACGCGAAAACCCCCGACATACGGGGGTTTTCTATGCGGCTGAATGGAGTCGAACCATCACGTCCCGTTAGGGACACAAGGCCCTCAACCTTGCAGCAGGGGGTCAGTCCGGCGCCACTTCGCTCTGGAATGCGGGTTGAGGGGAGTCCAGATCGGTTGAGTTCGGTTCAGAATGGGACGACGAATGGGACGACGGTGAGAATGCCGCCTCGACCATCGCGGCCTCATCGCGGCGCGGCGCATAGTCGGCGTAGATTTCCGTCGTCGCGAGTTGCGCGTGACCCATCCAATCTTGAAGCGCGACCATCGGCGCCCCGGCGCTCGCCATGCGCGTTCCGAACGTGTGGCGCAGATCGTGGAAGCGCGCCGAGCGGACCCCCGCCGATTTGAGCGCGGCCTTGTAGCGCCTGACGAGGGCGGAGTGGTCGAGCACGTCGCCGGTCGCCGGGTGACAGAAAACGCGGTCGTTGTCGTCGGTGAAATCGTCGCGCTGTAGGAGCCGCGCCAAAGCGGCGGCCAAGGTCGGCGCGAGCGGGATCGACCGACCCTTACCGGACTTCGGCGGACCCTCGACGCCGCGCACGTAGGAGAGCCGGACGTGGATGCGTTCGGCGGCGAAGTCAATGTGGCGGACCCGCAGCCCCAACAACTCGCCCTGCCGTAGCCCGGCCATCGCGGCGGTCATATAGAGCGCGTGGTCGGTCGCCGCGTACTCGCCCTCGGCGGCCGCCTTCAGCAGCGCGTCAAGCTCCGGCTCATTCAGGAATCGAATCTCGGTGCTCGGGTCGAGCGTCGGCGCTTCCACGTCGGCGCAGGGGTTATCGGGGCGCCAGCCCTGCTCGACGGCGTAGGCGAAGATCGAATGGGCGAGCCGATAGGCGTTCTGAATCGTCTTCGCGGACTTGCCTTCGCCGCGCATCCCGGCCAGCATTGACGTGACGGCGGCGGCGTCGATGGCGGCGGCCGACTTGTCGCCAAGGGCCGGGATCAGATGCGTGTCCGCGATGGTGCGATAGGTGCTCGCGGTCGTCTCGCGGATCGGCCGCCTGGAGCGGGTCGCGAAGTGGTCGAGCGCGCGGTCGGTGGCTTCCGTGAAGGTGATGCGGTCGGGGCGGACGGGGGCGGCTTGGTCGGCCTCCATGCGACGGCGTAGCTCTGCCTTCGCCTGCGCGACCGTCAGCCCGTCAGCGCGCCCGGCGGAGCGCTTCCAGCCGAGCTTGCGATGTACGCGGCGGCCATCGGCGGTGTACCAGCGCCCGTAGAAGCTGGCGGCGCCTGACGCCTCCTCGCGCTCGTATACGCGCCCCTCGCCGTAGCGCGATGACGCGCCCCCGCTCAACTCTCGTTCTCCTCAATCCAGCGCTCCACGGCCTCGCGACGGTAGCGGTTCGTGCGGCCAATGTGAACGGTTGGCAAGTCTCCGGCGCGGCTCAACTCCTGTATGCGCCAGCGCTTGACGCCGAGCATGGCGGCCACGTCCGATGACGTAAGCAGCGCGCCGGTAGGTGGTGAAACGGTGGTGCCAGTTGCGGTCATTCAGCCCTCCAATCTCGGTTAAATTGGGGACTGAGTGCCGTCCCTAACTATCTTCGCGCGCCCGTCAAGCTCGGCCCGTCTCAGCCGACTTCAACCCCACGATCCGGTGTTGTCTTGGGCCACTGGCGCGCCGCGTCGCGGGCGACGCCGGAGTACTCATTACCCTGGCGGTATGGCAGACAAAGATGCAGCAATCGAGAAGCTTTCAGACGCCCTTATTCTCGCCACGCGCGAACTGGCGCACATAGCGACCTTGGACGAAGATGCTCCGCAAGCCGCCATCGCAGCAGGGGCACAACTGCGTGCGAAAGCGATGATGGAGGAAGCGCTAGCGCTACTCCAGGGCGACGACTGACGCCCCTTTCCTCGGGCGGCCGCGTAGCGATGTGGGGCGTGGGGTGGGGCGCCGATTTCGCCCCTGGAAGTTGCTCATTTTCTCGCCCCGCCCCTACATCCCAACCGCCCCACATTTTCGGGATTTATGGTCGGGATCGTCTGAGCGTCCCACAATCCGATCATCCGGCACCAGGTGGGTTGTGGGGTTCTGTCTGCGGGGGATCGCTCCCCCAACCGATCATCCGTAAAGTTACGCTCTTGAAGGCACCCACCACGCCTGCGAATGGCACTCCCCCGACGATTTCGTTACGCTTCTATATGAAAGCGTAACTCCAGGCGAAAGGCGAGGCGACGATGGCACCCGCGAACAAGGGCGCGAAGCTCCCGGCAGACGTACTGAGCCGCGACGAAATCAACCGGCTCTATGCAGCCATCGAAGGTGACTCGACGCTGGCGCTGCGCAACCGCGCCATGCTCGCGACCATGTACCGCGGCGCGCTACGTGCTGGCGAGGTCGTCGCGCTGCGACCTGGCGACGTGGACCTAGACACCGGCCGCCTGCATGTGCGGCGTGGCAAGGGCGGCAAGCCGCGAACGATCTACCTAGACAATGGCGCGCTCTCCGCGCTCAAGCTCTGGGTCGAGCGGCGCCGTGGGTTCGGCTTCGATGATCGCAAGACGCCGTTGTTCTGCACGCTCAAGGGGACCGAACTGACGACGCCCTACCTGCGCCGATGGCTGCCGAAGCTGGCGGCCAAGGCCGGGATCGCTAAGCGCGTTCATCCCCACATCTTCCGCCACTCGCGCGCCGCCGAGCTACACGAGCAGGGCGCGACCGTCAAGGAAGTGCAGCTCGCGCTCGGGCATTCCAACCTGGCGACGACGAGCCTCTATCTCGACCACGTAGCGCCGCACCAGTTGCGCGAGACGATGCAGGCGAAGGGTTGGCGGCCGCCGCGGCGCAAGGCGGCCTAAGCGCCCCAACACTCCGGCAGTCTCGGCCCCCGGCGTCTGGCGTCGGGGCCTTTTCGTGGGCCAAGCGCGGCCGGGCCTAGAAGACTTCTACGTCGTGGGCGGTGCCGTCTTGGTCCACCCGGACCAGACCGCCGCCCGTCATGCCCGGTTCGTCGGCCAGCGTCGCGCGGTAGCGGCCGGGGGCCTTTGCGCTCATGGCGACAGCCTCGCGCATTGACGGCGCTTCGACCGCCTGAGCGACCGGCTGCCAGGTTCCGGCCTCGGTCCCGTCCGGCCATTGCGTGACGTTAAAGCTCGGCACGAGAGGAAGCCTATCCCTCTCGCTCCAGGGTGCCCAGGGCGCCCGTTCGCGCCCGTCTGTGCCTTTCCGGGCGCTTTCCACCTTCCAACGGGCCTACATCGCCTCAAAACGGCGCAATTCTTGGCTTTCCAATTAAGTTTGTAGGAAATATCGTGGTGTGGGTTTCTAGGGTGAAGCACGGAAGCCATCGACGGCGACGCCGAGCGCACTGGCGCGCCTCAGCGCTCGCTCAGGCGGGGTCGGGCAGGTCTACCAAGGCGAATTGCCCCGTGGCGCGACCGTTGATCGTCAAGGAAGTCTGTCCGCGGGGATCGTCACCGAGTTCCACCGGGATGCTGATGACATCGCCCCCGTGCATCGCATTCAGAATTTGCGAATGGATATCGCTGGGATTCACCGTCGCCGGGAGGCGCCAAACCGTGTTGTCGATCATTAAGTGAAGTGGCATCAAGCCTGGATCGTACCCGGACGAAACGCCTCGCGATCTCTTGGACGGCTGGCCTCGTTAGGCGAGGGAGCCTGAGCCGGGCGTCGGGACGTGGGGGTTGTAGTCGCCAAGCCGCCGGATGCAGTCGGCCTCAAACTCGGCGGCCGTGGCATGTCCGGCGGCCAGCACGGCGAGTACGTCGTCCGCCTGGTCGTCGTCGCGCTGCCCTTCGCGGTACAGCAGCGTGCCGAATGACGGGATGCGTATGGCGAGGTCGAACAGGTCGCCGGAAGCCTCCGCAGGATCGACGGGTTCGGGGATCAGCTGCGTGGGATCTTCGCCCGGCGCGAGGTCGCGCTTGGCGGCTTCCATCGCCTCGACGATCGCGCGCAACTCGGGGTCACCGTTTTTCCAAGCGGTCACGCTGCGGCTGGTCGGCTCGGGGATGGAGTATTTCCGCGCCAGCGCCTCCGCAATCTGCGCGCGGGTGGCGCCGCCGACGACGATCAGCGTGGCGACATACTGGCGGGCGCCGCCGGGGTCGCGGTCTAGGCGGTCAAGGGTTGACTCGGTCATGGGGTAGTGGGTACCTCCTCGGGTTGTGGTTCGGTGCGTTGTAGGTAGATGGCACGGCGGCCGGTGTCGGTGCGAATGATCTGCACTAGGGGATGCCCCCAGGCCGAGAGGGCGCGCGTGTTCAGCCGCTCGATGCGCTCGACCATCGTGGCCGTGTGGGCAACGCCGAGCGCGCGGGCGATGTCTGCGGCGGCGGCCTGCCGGTCGGTGGGGATCGCCGCCAGTAGATCGGCGTCGGGAACCTTCGTCCTGCCCCGGTCGTGGCCACCGCTCCAACCCGAAGGTCTACGCGGCGGCACGGCGGGCGGCGCGTCGGCAGTCGGCGCCGGGACGTAACCCGCAAGGCTCACGTCGATGGCCTCGCCGGGGCGGAACGCCCGGCCGAAGTTACTCAGAACGCTGTGTTCGGCACCGCAGCCGGGGCAGCACGGAATGACGACGATCTTCGCCTTGGCCCTGGAGTGGGGGACCGGGCCGGGGATCAGCGCCCGAAACATCTTCTGCGTCCGGGCACAACCGAAGGGGAGTACGTGGGTCGGTGCGGGCATCAGCGGCCGCCCTCTGCGGAAGTCGTAAGCGGCCGGAAGTTGCCAGCTTCGCCACGGACACCCCTAGGCCATAGCTTCGCTATTGGCCTACGGGGAATGTCCGGGGTACCCCGGACATGGGTAGGACATGATTCGCTGGCCGATGTCCGGGGTTGATCGGCGCTATGACTGCGCTTGCGGCGCACCCCGGACATGACCCCGGACACGAACTCGAGGACGATGTCCGACCACCCCGGACATGCCCCCGGCCGCCGATGTCCGGGGTCCAGCGCGACCCCACAACCCCACGTCGCGGGCGTCATCAGATGGCCTCCATGAGGCTTGACTCGCTCCCCGGCGCGGGCCGCAGTCTGAGGGTCGTGGGGCGGCCGGACTTCTCGTCGCGCAGTACCTCAGCTGGGCGGTCGTCCTTGCGGGCGTTGGCCTGCTCGACGTTGACCAGGCGCCGCACCGTCTTGGTCGTCACCCCCGCCGCGTCGGCCACATCGGATTGCGTGTGCTCCTCGCCATCGGCCAGCGCCGCCAGGATCAAGTCCCAGGTCGTCGTCGTCTGGTTCTCGGTGGACTCGGTCGGAAGCTCCCAGCGGCCGCCGCCGACAGTCATCCGCCATTCGCGGCCGATGTCACCGAGCCGCGAGCGCGCGCAGTCAATCCCCACGACGCCGGTTATGTCGTGGGTGAACTCCTGCCGCGTCCACACGCGGTAGCCCTGCGGCGCGGCGTCGAGCTTCGCGGCGGTCCCGCGCGGCCGCTCGGTCGCCACGTTGCCGATGTTGTCGAGGAAGACGGGGGTGATTCCGCGCTTGATCAGCGGCGTTGCCAGCAGGCCGAAAAGCTCGGACCAGTCATCGTCGGAATTTGAGCTCAGGTGAAGCTGATTCAGTAGCTCGCGGACTGAGTCGTAGACGACGACTTGGAAGCCGCGCCCCGCGATCAGGTCGGCGTAGTCGTCGGGGTTCCAAGCCTTGTCGAACTCGGGCCAATGGCGGGCGTCGTAGAACTCGCGCAGCTTCGCCTCGTCAAGGTCGGGGTTGAACTTCACCGCGTCATCCAGGCGGGAGCGAGACAGCGCCGGGCCGTTCTCGCGATCCAAAACCAGGACACCTATCTCGTGCATCGCGACGTTCCAACCCAAGGTGTCAACGACCGTGCTCTTGCCGGAGCCGCGAGCGCCGAAGAAGTAGGACGGCACCCCCTCCAGCAGCAGGTCGCAGCCCCCGGGGATTGGCCGCCGCGCCGCGCCGATGTTGTCATCCCACACGCTTGGCGCGTCATCGAACAGCGCGGACGCGATCGGCCCCTGAGCCTTGGCGGCCGCCTCACGCTCGACCTGCTCCACGTCGAGAGAGTTTGCGCGCTTGGCGGCGGCCTGCTCCGTAACCGCAGCGCATTCGTCCGGCTCCAGGGCGGCGAGACTCGCAACCAGTTCGGCGCGCTCGGTCGTGTCGGTGGCAGTCGTCACCGACCGCGCCCCCTTGGCGGCACCGTAGTACCGGAAGTAGAATGAATGTGTTCGATCACAAGTCCAGTTGCTCCTTTCGACGCCGCCCCCCAAGGGCGGCGTCACTGCGCTAGGGAGCCGTTCCTTTTTCCGGCTCCGGGTTGGTTGAAGGGTTCAACTCCAGCATTTCGCCGTGGTCAAGTTGACGCGGGTGTTACGGGCGCGGCGCATTCACGAACCTCTCCAGCGCGGGCGCCTCAGTGGGGGATGGCTCGACTTCGCCGCGTACTACCGCCTCGGCGCGGCCGAAGCTAGCGAGGTCGGCGTGGAGGGCATCGCTTCCGAATGGTCCCCCGTCCGCAGTGCCGCCGCCGCCAGCGATGATGAGGTCGATAAATGCCTCCTCCTTTACGCGACCCCACGGACCGATGGCGTCGCGGATCGCCTTACCGTCGAGCGTCGCCGTGCTCACAGCGCTACCAGCCGTTCCAGTGCATCGTCCAAGGGCGACGGTCCCGTGGTCAGGTCGCCCAGCCGCGCCAGTTCGGTATTCATGTCGGCATCGGGGGTGTACGCCTTGCCGACGACGCGGCAGAGAGTTTCGGGGTTGGCTGGAATTGGAGCTAGAGACACCTCCGCCATGTCCATGCTGGTAATCATTCCGCCCGGCGCCCGGCGAAATATCCCACCGATACTCAGCCCTGAGATAACGCCGGACTTCACCTTCCGCCACACATCGCTCAGAATGGGGGTACCGGGCGCAGGTTCATCTACGCGGGCTTTGATCCAAAGCCCCTGCGGCACCATCCGCGCTTCGATTACTTCACCGAGCGCCTGCGTAGTGTTGTGTGCCCATAGCAGTACCGGGTTCCGCATGTAGTCGGTCAGCGCCGTTTCGAGCGCTCCGGCCGTAAAGCGGTCACCAACCCGGTCGCGGCCGAATCCACCGGCCAGCCCTTCGACATACACACTGGTCCCATCGGGGGACGGCACCGATTTACCCTCTAGCGGGAGGTCGATAACGCCGACGATTTCCTGAAGCTTGGACAGTTCGGCGTCGAGCGTCATAGCTTCCCCACAAGCTTCGCCTTCAGGCGCTCACCCGCGGCCGCGCTGGCGCGGACCTCCTCGGCTGCCGCCGCTTCCTTCGCTGCATCGCCACGGGCGGCCTCGGCTAGCTCGGTGACCCTCGCGACGTGCGCCCGATACTGCGCGCGGAGTTCGTCGGCCGCCTCGTCAGTGAGTGGCTGCGAAGGGGGCGCGTCTGTAGTGGCGACACCCTCACTATCCGGGCGGCGCTCTGGGCGCGGCTCCGGGCGGCCTAGCTCAGCCTCCACGCCGACCGGCAGCGTGGCGGGGTCAACGCCGAGTGCGTTCATCACATCGCGGCCAGCGGGAACGGTAATGGTCTCCCAGCCAATGTCGGACGCCTCACCTACGTATTCATCATTCATCTTCCGGCGAGCCTGATTAGGCGTCAGTGCGGGGGCGCCCCCTTCCTTCGGCGCCTTGCCGGGGCGAAGGCCCAGCGCTGCCGCCTGCTCGGCTGCCGTAATCGTCCGCTGCGTTCCCGGTATGGGATCGCCAGGTCTACGCCTACTCATGAGGGAACGCCGCCCGTGGTCCCGGTGTGGCCACTGCCGTACGGCAGTGAAACGCCCGCCTGCGTCGCGCCGTCGCCGCGAAGATTCCGCGTGTGCGTCCGGCGCAGTTGATCAACCCGGCGTAGCGCGTCGGCGTCGTCGGAAAGGAACCGCAGGAGCACGACGCCTTCGGTGTCGGGGCCGGTGTCGATCCACGCCTCTACAAGCTCTATGGGGCGCTTCACGATCTGGGCGACCTCGGCGGGGGTGATTCCCAACTCATCGAGACGTGAAGTAAGCGTGTTAGGCATTGAGGCTCACCTGTACCTCGCCGCGAGTGACAGTCTGCGTAAGCATCCCCAACGCCTCCGCCATCTTGGCGGCGTTGCGCGGGGTCGGCTCTAGGCCCCGGCAGTAACGGTTAATTAGCGTACGGTCGATGTTCGTGACGCGGGCCAGTTCAGACTGACTCCAGCCCTTCGCCGCGAGGGCGTCCGTAAGGTTGTCGATCAGGTGTGGCATGTGGCACACGCTAGAGGTTTTGAAAAACGATGCACAACGGATTACCGACAGTAAGGAAACGTCCGCGATCCGGCCTTGTGAGCCACTTTGCCGCCCCGTAGGATCGCAGCGCGAAGTAAGGAAATGCGCCCTTAAACTCAGGTAAGGAAATGGTTGGCGCCCTGCTCCGCATGCAGGGAGTGTGGCTACCGGCGCTTTCGCGACCTCCGCTGCTTCGCCTTGCCGTGGGCCTTCGGTGGCCGTTTGGGGCGAGGCTTCGCGGACCGTCTCGGCGGGGCGTCCCCGGCAACGGGGGGCGCGACTTGCGCCGAATGGTCTTTCGCCCAGATCGCTTCCGCGATTTCTTCGGCCGAAGGGGGCGACGGTGCCGAAGACGATTGCAGCAGCATCAGGATCGAAATCAGCATCGCGATCCAACTCGCCGGGTCCGACTTGGCGAGGTAGCCCTTCACCGTTGGGGCGAGCGCGGGCGCCGTCGCCTCGACGCGCTCCATGACCTCGGCGTCAGTCACCTTCCCGGCCGACCGATCCTCCAGCACTTCGATAATCGAATCGAAGATGACCTTTTCGATGGCCGCCTCCTTGGCTACCCGCAGCGTGTCGAAGATGAGGTCGTAGGTTCCCTCCGGCACGCTCCCATCGGCGCCACAGTTCGGACAGGGGCCGACCTTGGCTCCGCTCAAATCAATGTTGCGGCCTTCGGCTCCGGTCAGTGCCTCGGTGCCGAATATCGCGCCGCAGTTGTCGCAAATGCCTGGAACCGTTGCCATCCCGATGACTCTAGGAGCGGGACCGGATATGCGACTAGCGCCGCGATAGCAACGGCATCCCTACGTCGCGGGGCGGGTGCGAGTGGCGGCGCGGTCAGTCGGTCGCCGCCTACTCAGCGTTCTTCGCGGTTGATCTTTTCGATATCTGCGATGACCGTTTCGGCTTGTTCGAGCAGACGTTCTCCTGACGTGCTCAGGCTGAGGCTTTCAGCTTCGCGGCCTTCCCGGTTAGCGGTTTCGGCTTCGATCAGCCGTCGTTCCGCACGGCGTTCGAGTTCGTCGGCGACTTCAAATCGTGCTTCCAGGTCGGGACTTAGCTGCGTGGAGTTCTTCGCCTTGCTTTCGACAGTCACCGTGGTGGCCGTGTCGTTAGAGCCACCGCACCCCACGGCCAGCATCGCGGCGACCAATAGGGCGGCGATGAGAATTGGCAGCGACTTAACGGGCACTGTGGACGCCCCCTGTCTTGCCATCGATCTTCCTTTCCTCGGTTAGGCGGTCGAGTTGGAACGCGACCTCCGACAGCGAGACGTCCGCCGTCTTGACGTGCGGCAGCAGTTCGGCGGCCGCCGCTATTTCTGTGTTCCACAGGCTAGCGATTATGACGCTTTGGCAGCCTGCGGCAACTGCTGAAACCGGGCCGGGGCAACTACGCAGACGCGACAAGGAAGCGGGTCAGTTTCCGAATCGTCGCGCCTCAAGTAGTCATTGTCGGCAAGCACGCGAAGGTGGTAGGCGACCGCCGACAGGGGCGCGTCGGCTTGAAGCTCGGCGCGCACTTCCTCGGCAGTTGTGCCCGGCGGCTCGGGACTGTCTTCGAGCAGCTTCAAAATTGCGGCTCGGATCGGGTTGCTTCGCATCTGTGTCTCCTTGTGGTCGGGCGACGGCAGAAGCCACCGGACGAACTGACGCAATCTCACATGGGCGCGCTTCATAAAGGGAACAGACCTCCGATTGCCCTTTATAGCTTTATAGGAATGGAGCAGTCTAGACAGATCTATGACGATCTGGCAGGTTGCGACGTGGGAGGCGCGGCGAACCTGCTCAAGTGCCCGCCCGATCCGATACGCCCGCCGCCGCATTCGCCGCCAACGTCGAGCGGCTGAGAGAGCAGCGCGGCCTAACTCAGGAGGCGCTTGGATGGTCCTGCGGCCTCCATCAAACCGCCATCGCTCGGATTGAGAGCGGCGAGCGCAAGCCGACGCTGCCAACGATCTTCAAGCTGGCCGCCGGGCTAGAGGTTCCGCCCGCTGAGTTGTTCGCCGGGATCGACTGAGCCTCAGCGCCGCAAGGCTGTCCGGCCGCCAAGACGCTAGCGGGGGCATCGTCTCTGGCTAGGCGTCGGGCCTAGTCGAAGATGAACCGGCGGGCCTGAATACGAACCAGGGGACTGCGGGCTGAGCGAACGCGGTAGTCGGCCGCAGCCGCGTGATTGTGGCGGCCCGCTCAGTGATCCCGCAGCCCCTCGGTAAGTTGTGGCGGAGGCCGGGGGACTCGAACCCCATCCGGTGACTAAACCGAACTCCCGGTTATCAGCCGTTCGCGCCACCTCAACGCTTCAACCTCCGCCGCGAAGATACCGCAAGATTTGCTGCGTAGCTAGTTGACAATCCGCAAGTGCGTGCTAGCTTGGGTCTTGGTTATCAGCCGTTCGAGGGTGACTCCCTCTCGCGATTCAAGACCCGCTCCGGCGGGTCTTCGTGATTCTTGGGGCAGGCAGATCGCTAGTCCAACCGCGCGCTAGCCGAGCCTTAAGGGACCGTCCGGCCGCTCGCGGGGGAGGAAATGGGACGAGGAGGGGACGAGGAGTCGGCGGCCGGGTCGCTCGATTCGCCCTCACGGCACCGCCCCCGCAACGCGCAAACCCCGGCGGACCGGGGCTTGCGAGAGTGCGGCTGAATGGAGTCGAACCATCACGTCCCGTTAGGGACACAAGGCCCTCAACCTTGCGCGTCTACCAGTTCCGCCACAGCCGCTCGAGGGGCGTCGATTCTAGATGTTTGCCGCGGCTGGCGGGTGGGGGTGGGTATGAAGGCTTGCGTCGAGGGGGTTTCGGTTGCGTGCGTCCGTATGGCCCGTTACTCTGCGAACAAGTGTTCGAACGTCTGCGGCTGTTTGTCGACGAGGAGGATCACTTGGTGGACCTGGACCTGACCAAGAGGCAAAAGGAGATCTTCGACTTCATCCGCCGCTATGCGGATAAAACCGGCTACCCGCCGACCGTGCGCGAGATCGGCAAAGCCGTCGGCCTGCACTCTTCGTCGACCGTTCACGCGCACCTCGCCAACCTCGAGAAGATCGGCCTGCTGCGCCGCGACCCTTCCAAACCGCGGGCGATCGAGCTGCTCTTCGACAAGGCGAAGAAGACGATCCTGCCCGAGCAATCTGGGCTTCCCCTGGTCGGTCACGTAGCTGCCGGTGCGCCGATCCTCGCCGAGGAGAACATCGAGGAATACATCGAGATCCCCGACGTCGTCGGCGGCGAGGAAGGCGACTACGTCCTCCGCGTGCGCGGCGAAAGCATGGTGGAAGCGGGCATCTTCGAGGGCGACTACGTAATCGTCCGCCCGGCCCAGGATGCGACCGACGGCGAGATCGTCGTCGCCCTGCTCGGCGAGGAGGCCACTGTCAAGCGTTTCTTCCGTGAATCGGACCACATCCGCCTGCAGCCCGAGAACGAGAAGATGGAGCCGATCCGCAGCGCCGAGGTCAGCGTCATCGGCCGTGTGATCGGCGTTGTAAGAAAAGTTTGACGCGACCCAGAGGTCATCAGGAAAGGACGCAGGGAGGCCAGTAAGGGGAGCGCACGTCAGTGCGTGACCCGAAGATGGCCGACTGAGGACGCCGCATTGCGACCTCTGGGGCCGTCAAGGCCACTTGCCCGCTTCGATCAACTTCTTGTAGCGCCGCTGGCGTCGCTGGGCGTCGCGCATCACCAGCGGCAGCAGGCGCAGGGCAAGGCGCGGGAAGAGGTCGAAGAGGCGCAGCAGCGGTCCCCGCCAGCGCGGCAGCACGAGCATCGGCCGCGGTCGTTCGGTGAGCTTGCCGACCTCGGTTGCGACCCGCTCAGGCGTCAGCAGCTCGCCGGAGAAAGAGCCGGCTGCCGCTGGGTCGTCGAGTTTGTCGGCGAGCATCGGCGTCCAGATGCCGTCGGGGCAAACAGCGGAGATCTGTATGTCCTTGACCCCGGAGCGACGCAGGTCGAAGAGCGTGCCGAGGGTGAAGGCCATCGCCGCGTGCTTGCTGGCCGAGTAGTTGACCTCGCCTGGTGCCGCCACGAGCCCGGCCAGCGAGATCACGTTGATCACATGTCCGCTGCCGCTGGGGAGCATCTTCTCCAGCGCGGCGACGGTGCCGTTCATCGTGCCGAGCGCGTTGACGTCGAGCATCGTCCTGCGCGTCGCCTCGTCCTGTTGCCAGGAGGGGCCGGTGATCAGCACCCCGGCGTTGTTGACCCAGAGGTCGAGCCGTCCGGACCGGGTTGCCGCGGCGGCGGCGACCGCGCGGCATGCCTCGCCATCGGTTACGTCGAGCTCGGCGGAGCTGGCGCCTGCGCCGATCTGGGAGGCGGTCTCGGCCGCGGCCGCGGCGTCCAGGTCGGTTGCCTGGACCAGGTAGCCGCGGCTCGCAAGATCGAGGGCGATTGCACGCCCGAGCCCTCCTCCCGCTCCGGTTACGACGGCTACCGGCATCGCCGCGCAGGATATTCGATGCAATTGTCGCGAGGGCGCCTGTCAGGGACTGCTCTCGCGCTAGCATCGGGAGTGCGGGCCGAGCGACCGCGGGGGGAGAGAAAACCCCTCGAGGAAAGTCCGGACACCAAAGGGCGAGGGCGGTGGGTAACGCCCACCCGGGGAAACCCGCGGGAAAGTGCCACAGAAATACACGGCCGATGGCGCAGCCACACGTGAGCTGCGTACAGGCAAAGGTGAAATGGTGCGGTAAGAGCGCACCGGCGCCGCGGTGACGCGGCGGCCAGGCAAACCCCGCCCGGTGCAAGGCCAAACAGGATCGTCGACCCTGCCCGGCGAGATCCAGGTAGGCCGCAGGGCCGCATCAGCGGCCCCTCGGGACCTCGGTCCCGGTGAGATAGATGGTCGCTCACGACAGGATCCGGCTTACAGGCCCGCTACGGAAAGGCCCCCTCCCCGGAGGGGGCCTTTTCAACCTCTTCACAATTTGCTGTCTTAGCGTCTGCTAACGTGCCGCCAACTTCCGCTGAATCTCCGCCACATATCGCGGGGAGCGGGGGACCCACAAGTTGGGGCGAATCGCCGGCATCCGCCGCGTAGCGCAGCTCTTTCCAGCGCGAGCCCGTCAGCTAACCCCGTAAGCGTCCGAAAGAGCGATGAAGAGCAAGACGAACCGCCCTTGGCGGAAAGATCATTCCCGTGCGGCCCTGCTGCTTGTCGCAGCGACGCTGGTCCTTGGCGCGCCGCCGGCGCAAGCCGTCACCGGCGGTGTCTCGACGCTTGCCTCCGGCCAGATCAACGCCGGCACCGACCTTGCCTTCTCGCCGCTGCAGTGGGCAGGCACGACCTGGTACGGGCCTGGCCTTTACGGCAACAACACGGCCTGCGGTCAGGTTCTTCGTCCCGAGACCGTCGGCGTCGCGCACCGCAGCCTCCCGTGCGGTACGGCGGTCAAGTTCGTCTACCGCGGACGCCAGGTTGTCACCAGGGTTATTGACCGCGGCCCCTACAGCTATGGGAACGATTGGGACCTGACTTACGCTGCCGCCCGCGCCCTTGGCTTCGACAAGGTCGGGGCGGACATGGTCGGCTTCGCGATTTCGCTCGATTCCGCGCGAAGCTCGCGCGCGAAGCGCTCCACCCGCTAACGGCCGCTCCTACGGCTAGTCTTTCCCGCTCGAAGCAGGTCTTTTCTAGAGAGGAGTGCGGCATGTCGAGGTTTTCCGAGGTAGCTGTTGTCACCGATCGGGCCACTCGGCGCGGCCGCTTCGCTATCGCGATTGGCCTCGCCGGCTGCCTCGCCGCCCTGATCGTGATGGCTGCCGGCGCCGGCGCCGCGACCAGTCCGCGCACGACGGTCATCCTCGGCAGCACCGCGAGCACGCCGGACCCGTCCTGCCCCGAGCTGCCCTGCCAGGCAGTGGGCAGCGTCACCGGCTTCCAGGTCAGCACCGCCCAATCGAGCCTGCCCTACCGCGTTCCGCGTGACGGCAAGGTGAAGGCATGGACGCTGACCTTGGCCCAGCCAACCAACACGCAGCGCTCCTTCTTCAACGGCTTCTTCGGCACGCCGCCGCAAGCGCGACTGGCGATCCTGCGCCGCATCCCGGGCACGGAGCCACCGCGCTACAACCTGCGCCGCCAGGGCTCCGTCCAGGTGCTCAGCCCGTACCTCGGGCAGACGGTCAAGTTCGGCGCCAACCTGAAGGTCGAAAAGGACGACATAGTCGGCCTCACGATCCCCACCTGGGCCCCGGCCTTCGCCCAGGACCTCTCGGCGAAAAATGCCTGGCGAGCAAGCCGCGAACCGGGCAAATGCACCAACACCACCGACGTCCGCCAGGGCAAGCCCCAGGAAAAAGCAGGCACCCGAGCAACCTACGGCTGCCGCTACAGCACCGCCCGCCTGCTTTATACGGCGACCGTCGTCCTCAACTGACGCGCCTGGCGCGACTCAAGCCGCCCGCCCGCCCGCTTGCGTGCAGGGTTGACCCAGCTTTCCCGCAGCAGGCCTGAGCCGAAGAAAGGGGCCGGGGCTGCCCGGTCGGGCGCGGCGCTACCTTTTTCGCACGAACCACTTGGCAAGAGAGGCTCGCTTAGAGGCGAAAAAGACAGCGCCCGACCGGGCAGCCCCGGCCCCTCCAAGCGCTTATGCGGCTGAAGGAAGCACTTCAGGCGTTGCTTGATCTTTGGGCAGCGCCGCAGCGCTGGCGATCAAGCTCTGGAACTCATTGAGCGCCAGATGCGCGACCGCCTCGAGCAGCTCCTCGTCGCTCCAGCCGATCTCCCGCGCCTCCTCGTGGAGGTGGTGGGGGGGAACGCCGTCGGCGTCGAGGGTTGCCTTGAGGTAATCGAGCAGCGCCGCCTCTTTGGCGTCGCCCGAGCTGAAGCTGCGAGCCCGGGAGACCTCATCCAGCCCGAGGCCGGCGCGCCGCGCTGACTTGGCGTGCTGGGCGATGCTGTAGGAGTCGTGTCGGTGCTCGGCGACCGCGAGGGCGATCCGCTCACGCGTGGCCAGCGGCAGCACTCCGCCGCGAAGCTCCGAGCGCATCCGGGTGTAGGCACGCAGCACGGATGGAGCGCCGGCGAGGACGCCGACGAACTTGGTCACCGCGCCGCCGCCCGCCTGGATGCTCTTGATCAGGGGAGCACTCTCATCGGGAGCCGTCAGCTCGTCATGAATCTGGAATCTGCTTACTGCCGTTTTTACAGTCACTTGCATCCCGCCTTTGGCTCAGTGACGGAATCCGCTTCACAGAGCCTTTATGTGGCCTTTACTTTACTTTAAGCCATTAACTTACGCGAAGTAAGTTATACCGAGATCCGGACGCTCCCGCAACCCATGTGGGGCGACCGTCACATACCCGCAATACGACGTTTTGCACCTCGCCGGTTCACTTCGCCTATCTTTGCCCCGACCGCGCCGAAAACCGCCACGAAGGAGACCGGGAATGGCAGAGCAACCAACCAGTGCCGCCGATGTAGCCGAGATCGTCAAGGAGCGCGACGTTCGCTTCATCCGGCTCTGGTTCACGGACATCCTCGGTCAGCTGAAGAGCTTCTCGATCAACTCCGCCGAGCTTGAGGACGCCTTCGAGGGCGGCATGGGCTTTGACGGCTCCTCGATAACCGGCTTCAACCCGATCGAGGAGTCGGACATGATCGCGATGCCGGACCCCTCGACCTTCGCGATCATTCCCTGGCGGCCGGAGGAGGAGAACGCGGTGGCGCGGATGTTCTGCGACATCCAGGTGCCCGGCGGCGATCCCTACGAGGGCGACCCGCGCTGGATCATGCGACGCGCTCTCAAACGGGCTCAGGACATGGGCTTTGACGCGTACAACATCGGACCGGAGCTCGAGTTCTTCTACTTCCGCTCGGCCAAGCCCGAGGGCGGCACGCCGGAGGTCCTCGACGAGGGCGGCTACTTCGACCTGACCACGCTCGACGCCGGCTCCGACGTGCGCCGCGACACCGTGCTGGCGCTGGAGAAGATGGGCATCCACGTCGAGTACACCCACCACGAGGTCGGCCCCTCACAGCACGAGGTCGACATGCGCTACAAGGACGCGCTGCAGATGTCCGACGACTGCATGACCTACCGCATCGTCGTCAAGGAGTACGCGATGAAATACGGCTGGCACGCGACCTTCATGCCAAAGCCGTTGTTCGGCGAGAACGGCTCCGGGATGCACGTCCACCAGTCGCTGACCAAAGACGGCAAGAACGCCTTCTTCGACGCCGACGACCAGTACTTCCTCTCCGCCACGGCGAAGGCGTTCATCGCCGGCCAGCTGCGCCATGCGCGCGAGATCTCGCCGCTCTTCGCCCAGTGGGTCAACTCCTACAAGCGCCTCGTCCCCGGCTACGAGGCGCCTGTCTACCTCGCTTGGTCGCGCCGCAACCGCTCAGCTCTGATCCGGGTGCCGCTCTACCACCCCGGCAAGGAGGGGGCGACCCGGGCCGAGCTGCGCTGCCCCGACCCCGCCTGTAATCCCTACCTCTGCTTCGCCGGCATGCTCCACGCCGGCCTGGAGGGAATCGAGAAGGGCTACGAGCTGCCCGAGCCGATGGAGCAGAACCTCTATCACCTCTCGCCCGATGAGCGCTCGCAGCGGGGGATCGAGGAGCTACCCGAGACGCTGGGCGAGGCGATCGACCTCGCCGCTGACTCCGAGCTGGTGTTGCGGACGTTGGGCGAGCACACGTTTCGGCGGTTTGTGGAGATCAAGCGGCAGGAATGGGATGAGTACCGCGTTCAAGTGACGCCGTATGAGATCGAGAACTTTTTGCCGGTGTTGTAGGGGCGGGGTCGGGTGTCCCTCCTGCTTGCTGGGTTTTTCGCCAGTTGAGGTTGTGGCTGTCCGCCTGCGCTGGTGGGGCGAAAAAGAGGACGCCGCTGCCCAGGAGGGACACCCGACCCCGCCTCCACGAGCGCCGGCTTGGGTTAGCTGTCGCTTGACCCGGTCGTCGTCGCGGGCTCGGGCGTCTCGGGAGCTTGGGTGCCGCCGCCCTTTGAGAGTTCAGATGGGGACCAGAACTTGTCGCCCAAGGTTAGGGCTGCGGCGGGGACGAGGATGCTGCGGACCAGGAAGGTGTCTAGGAGGACGCCGAAGGCGACTACGAAGCCGATCTCGGTGAGGAAGGTGAGCGGGAGGGAGCCAAGCACCGAGAAGGTGCCGGCGAGGACGATGCCGGCGCTGGTTATGACCGCACCGGTGACCGCGAGGGCGCGCAGGATGCCTTCTCGAGAGCCGTGCTGGATCGTCTCCTCGCGTGCTCGCGCAATCAGGAAGATGTTGTAGTCGACCCCCAGCGCGACCAGGAAGACGAAGGCGAAGAGGGGTAACGACGGGTCCGAGCCGGGGAAGCCGAAGATCACGTCAAAGGCGAAGTAGCCGACCCCGAGCGCGGCGAGGAAGCTGAGGATCACGGTCCCGATCAGGACCAGGGGCGCGACCATCGCGCGCAGCAGCACGATCAGGATCAGGAAGACGACGAGGAGGACGATCGGCGGGATCACGATCGAGTCGCGGGCGGCCGCGTCGCGCACGTCGAATTCGATTGCGCTGGGGCCGCCGACCAGCGTCCCGGGCGCAACTTCATGGACCGCGTCGCGGATCGGCTCGACCAGGTCGAAAGCCTCGGTCGAGTAGGGGTTGGGTTCCAGCGTCGCCTGGACGAGGATGCCCTCCGGGCCTTTGGCTACCGGGCCGGAGACCGACTCGACGCCTTCGACCCGGGAGGCCTCTTTGCGCACGTATTCCAGTTGGGTTGGTTCGTTGACGACGATGTCGGTCGGCGCGGTCGTGCCCGAGGGGAAGCTCTTGTCGAGCAGGTGCTGGCCTTCGACCGAATCGACTTCGGTGCGGTAGCTGTCTTCGCTGGTCAGTTCGGTGGAGAAGAAGGCAAAGCCGGCACAGCAGAGGAGGAGGACGGCGATCGCGCCGAGCATCACCCGCCGCGGGCCGGCTGCGATCCAGTCGCCCACTCGTTTCCAGAAGCCGTGGGTGGCGTCGGCGGCGTGCTCAAGCTTACGCCGGCGCACCTCGTAGGGGGTGAAGATCGCCCGGTCGAGCGGCCCGACGATCAGAGAGGGGATGCGGCGGCCGCTGAGCCGGCGCAGGAGCCAGTTGAGCAGCACCAGCGGCAGCAGGACGAGCACCAGCAGGGAGGCGAGGATGACGCGGGCCAGGGCGCCCATCGCGCCGCCCTCGACGATCCGGCGCCGCGCTCGCTCGGAGACGTTGTCCGCGGTGGGCCCGGTCTCCGGCGTGTGCGGGACGAAGGGCCAGAAGGCACGGCGGCCGAAGATCGTCAGCAGCGCCGGCAACAGGGTCAGCATCGAGAGGGCCGCGCAAGCGATGCCGATTGCGGCGATTGGGCCGAGGCCGGCGGTGCCGTTGACCTTGGCCAACAGCAGGCAGAGAAGCGCCGCGATCACGGTCGCGGCCGAGGCGAAGATCGCCGGCCCGGCCGAGGCCAGCGCGGTGCGCATCGCCTCGTGCTTGTCGACGGTGTGGTGCAGCTCCTCGCGGTAGCGGGAGACGAGCAGCAGGGCGTAGTCGGTTCCCGCGCCAAGGACGAGCACCGACATGATCGAGCTCGACTGTCCGTTGATCGTCACGCCGAGCTCTGAGACGCCGTAGCCGATCGAGCGCGAGAGCGTCTCGGCGAAAACCACCGCGATCAGCGGAATGAGGAAGAAGAACGGCGAGCGATAGATGACGATCAGCAGGAAAATGACCAGGCTGAGCGCCGCCAGCAGCAGGGTGCTGTCGATGCTTTCGAAGACTTCGATCGCGTCGGCGGAGAAGCCGGCGCCGCCGGTGATCTTGACCTCGAGCCCGCCGCCGGGGTCGGAGATCTCATCGCGCCAGGCCTTGACCGGGTCGAGGATGCGGTCGCCCTCGCCGTTACCGGCGATGTAGGCGGTGACGATCGCCGCTTTGCCGTCCTGCGAGCAGACCGGGCCCACAAACGGGGCATAGCCGGCCGGTTGCCCCGGGACCAGGGTGGTCGATGAGCCGCACCCCGGGGGTTCACCCGGTGGCGGCGCCTCGGCTTTGGCGCCGCTCGCTTTGCCCCCGGCGGCAGCCGTTGCGCCGTCGGGGACGACGCCGGGGAAGCGTTCCGTGGTCATCGCTTTGACGTCTGCGACGATCTTGCGCCGGTCAGCGGCGGTGAGGCCGGACTCGCGCCTGTAGACGATCACCGCTGGGGCGAGTTCGCCGTCCTGCAGCGATTCGGTCGCGTCGAGCGCGTCGGTTGATTCCGCCGAGCCGGGCAGGTAGGACGTCGCCTCGTTGCTTTCGGCGTCTTCGAACTTGCCCGGCAGGTTGGCGGGGCCGGAAGCGATGAAGATCGCCAGGAACCAGACCCCGAAGACGACCCACTTGGTTCGGCGACCGGCGGCGAAGGTGAAGAGTGAGCCGCGCACGGCGCCCATCCTCTCAAAGAAGGTCGGTCAGGTGTTTCGCAGTGGTTACGGGCGCTTGGCAGGTGAAGTGCTCGCAGACGTAGGCAGCCCGCCTGCCGTCGACCTGGGGGCGGCCGGCGAGCAGGGGCGGGACGTCGCTGCCCTCGGGACCGCCGGCAAGGACCAGGTGCGGTCGGTAGCCGGAGCGGACGACCGTGGCCAACTCAGTTAGGTCATCCCCGATCAGCGCCACCTCCTTGGTCGGGGCGAGCTGGAAGTCGAGCGCACGCAGGAGGTGGGCGAAGGCATCGGGTTGGCGCGGCGCCGCCTTGGCGAAGAGGCGCAGCACGCCCTCGGCCCGCATGCCATGGGAGCGCTCGCCGGTCAACGCCTCGAGCCGCAGCAGCGCCAGGGCGGCGGCGGAGTTGCCGGAGGGGATCGGGTGGTCGCCGATCTCCTTGCGGCGGGCGATCAGTTGCTCGTGGTCGTCTGAGGTCGAGTAGAAGCCACCCCGCTCGGGGTCGCCGAAGCGGGCGATCATGGTGTCGGCGAGCTCTTGTGCCTGCTCGAACCAGCGCGCTTCGAAAGTCGCCTCGTAGAGCGCCAGTAGAGCATCGAGCAGGAAGGCGTGGTCCTCCAGGTAGGCGTTGAGTCGTCCCTCGCCATCCTTGTAGGTGCGCAGCAAGCGACGGTTGGCGTCGCGCAGGTCGCGCAGGACGAACTCGGCACAGGCCCGCGCAGCGTCGAGGTAGTCCTCGCGGCCAAGCACCGCTCCGGCTTCGCCGAGAGCGGCCAGCATCAGGGCGTTCCAGGCGGTGAGGCGCTTGTCGTCAAGCCCCGGCCACTCTCTCTTCGAGCGTGCCTCGTACAGCAGATGGCGCGCCTCGGCCAGCCCGCTCGGTGGTGGCGCCGAGGCCCCGGCGGCCAGGTGGAGCACGTTGCGGCCCTCGAAGTTGCCCGCCTCGCTGACCCCGTAGAAGGCCCCGATCACCTCCGCTCCCTCGCCCAGCACCGCGTGCAGCTCCTCGGGCATCCAGACGTAGAAGCGCCCCTCTTCGCCCTCTGAGTCGGCGTCGAGCGCCGAGTAGAAGCCGCCCTCGGGGCCGCGCATCTCGCGCAACGCCCAGTCGAGCGTCTCTTCGCAGATGCGGCGGTAGCGCTCGTGGCCGAGCGCCTGCCAGCCGTGCAGGTAGACCCGCGCCAGCTGCGCGTTGTCGTAGAGCATCTTCTCGAAGTGGGGGACGAGCCAGTTCGCGTCGACCGAGTACCGGGCAAAGCCGCCGCCGATCTGGTCGTAGATACCACCCGCCATCATCGCGTCGAGGGTGCGCTCGACCGGCGCCTCGATACCGCGGGCGAGCAACAGCTCCAGGGCCGAGGACGGCGGGAACTTCGGCGCCCCACCGAAGCCGCCGCGCTCCGTGTCGACCGCTTGCTCGAGGGTGGCGATCGCGGCATCGATCGTGCCGGCGCCCGGCGCCTCGCCGGCCGGCTCGATCGCGCCGATCGCACCCAGTCGGGCTCGCGTCTCCGGCGCCCGCTCGCGCAGCTCCTCGCGGCGGTTCTCGAAAGCGTCGACGACGGCTTCCATCACCATCTGGAAGCTCGGCATCCCCCGTCCCTCGTCGGGTGGGAAGTAGGTCCCGCCGTAGAAGGGGACGCCGTCGGGGTCGCAGAACACCGTCATCGGCCAGCCACCGTGGCCGCTGATCGCCTGCACCGCCTCCATGTAGAGGGCGTCGACGTCCGGGCGCTCCTCGCGATCGACCTTGATGCTGACGAAGTGCTCGTTCATGTAGGCGGCGGTCCCGGCATCCTCGAAGGACTCGCGCTCCATCACATGACACCAGTGGCAAGCCGAGTAGCCGACCGAGAGCAGGATCGGCCGGTCGAGCTCGCGCGCTTGCGCCAGCGCCTCCTCGCCCCACGGGTACCAGTCGACCGGGTTGTCGCGGTGCTGGAGCAGGTACGGACTGGTCTCCTGCGCCAAGCGGTTGGCCATGTCCTCACACTACCCGCGGACCAACGAGGCCAACTTTTGGGGGGTCGGGGATCGCCGAAAGTGGGTTGCGATAGGCGATTCCAGCCTCTCCGACACCAATTTATGTCCGGATATACCTACATTCCTCAAGTGGCGAGAGAACGACTACCAGCGCAGAGTCAGCCGGCGATCGAAGCCGTGCTGAAAAAGCTCGAGGACGAGGACCGCGAGGTCGTCTTGGCGGCGCTGGAGCGGGCTGAGCGCACCGAGGCCGAGCTCCGCTACCTGGCCGACCACGACTCGCTCACCGGACTGCTCGACCGCCGCCGCTTCCGCGCCGAACTCGACCAGTACGTCTCCTTCAGCGCCCGCTACGGCGGCCGCGGCGCGGTGATGATCATCGACATCGACAGCCTCAAGGCGATCAACGACATGCACGGCCATCACGCCGGCGACAACCTGATCCGCCAGGTGGCCGGAGTGATGAGGGAACGGGTGCGCGCCACCGACATCGTCGCCCGCCTCTCCGGCGATGAGTTCGCGATCTTGATGCCCCAGACCGACGTCGAGGGCGCGTTGCACCTCGGTGAAGACCTACGTTCCCAGATTGCCGAGACCATCCAGCCGACCCCCGATGCCGATCCGGCGACGATCAGCGTTGGCATCACGATGTTCGGCGGCGAGAAGGGAATCGGCGCCGAGTCGGTCCTGGTTGCCGCCGATCAGGCGATGTACCAGGCAAAGGAGGGGGGACGCAACCAGATCGCCCTCTTCCGCGACCCCGACGAGCCCCAGCGCGACCCTGAACGAAAGCAGACGACCGCGGCGAGGATTCGCGACGCCCTTACCGACGACCGCCTCAGTCTCCATACCCAGCCGATCCGCAACCTCGCCTCCGGCGGCATCGAGCGCTATGAGCTGCTGCTGCGGATGACAAGCGAAGAGGGCGAGCTGCTCCCTGCCGCGACCTTCATCGAGGCTGCCGAGCGCTCCGGGATGATCCAGGAGCTCGACCGTTGGGTGGTTGGGCGTGCACTCGAGCTGCTCGTCGAGCGCGAACGGCAGGGCGCGCCGCTCTCGCTGCATGTCAACATCTCCGGCGCCTCGCTGACCGACATCTCCGTGCTCGAGTTCATCGAACGGCGCCTCGACGAAGGCGGTGCCGACCCCTCCCGCTGCACCTTCGAGATCACCGAGACGGCGAACGTCTACGACTACGAGCGGGCGACGGGCTTCGCCGACCGGCTGACCGAGTTCGGCTGCCAGGTCGCGATCGACGACTACGGCGCCGGCTTCGGTCCCTTCCACTACCTCAAGCGAATTCCCTTTGACCTGATCAAGATCGACGGTTCCTTCGTCCGCGATATGCCGCGCTCAGACGCCGACCAGCTCACCGTCCAGGCAATCGTCCAGATTGCTCGAGGTCTCGGCAAGACGACGATCGCCGAGTACGTCCAGGACGATCAGACGGCCGAGATGTTGCGCGAATACGGCGTCGACATGGCCCAGGGCTACCACCTCGGACGGCCCATGGGCCTAGACGAGGCCTTCGCCGAGACCGCCTAGACGCACGGAAACCGGCGCATCTCGAGGTCCTCGGTCCGGTCGGTTCGGTCACGCACTGCAGTGCGCTCCCTCACCGATCCTCCCTGCGTCCCCGGACCTGCCTGGTTTCCGTGCGTCTGTCAGCCGCGCAGTGCGGCCCGCTTGACCTTGCCGCTGTGGGTCTTCGGCAGCTCGGTGGCGAACTCGACGATGCGGGGGAACTTGTAGGGGGCGGTCTCGCGTTTGCAGTGCTCCTGCAGCTCGCGGGCCAGCTCCCCGCTTGGCTCGCGATCGCGGGGCACGACGACCGCGCGGACGACGGCGCCGCGCTCGGGGTCGGGGTGGGCTACCGCAGCGGCTTCGGCGACAGCCGGATGAGCCAGTAGTGCCGACTCGACCTCGACCGGGCCGATCCGGTAGCCGGAGGAGATGATCACATCGTCGCCCCGGCCCTCGAACCAGAGGTGGCCATCGTCCTCCAGGCGGACCAGGTCGCCGGTCGGCCACCACTCGCCTTCGAAGCGCTCACCATCGAGGAAGTGCGAGAAGAAGGTGGGGGAGGAGTTGGCCTGGAGTTGGAGCTCGCCGTCGAGGACTCGCACGACGATGCCCGGCAACGGTTTTCCCATTGAGCCTGGCCGCACCGGTTCGCCTGCGAGGTTGCCGGAGATGTGGCCGGTCTCGGTCTGGCCGTAGCCGTCGGCCGGCTCCAGTCCGGTCGCTTCGCGGAAGGCGGTGATCGTCTCCGCCTCCAGGGCCTCGCCGGCGGAGACCATGCGCCGCAGGCTCGGGAGGCGCCGCAGGGTGGTTCGCTTGGCCAGCATCCGGTACTCGGTCGGTGCCTGGCAGAGGACGTTGACCGCGAGCGCTTCGATCATGTCGAGGCGCTCGGCCGGATCGAAGCGGCCCTCGTGGATCACCGCGGCGGCACCGGTCAGCCAGGGGGCGAGGAAGACGTTGCGCGCCGACTTCGACCAGCCGGGAGCGGTGGTGCACCAGACCAGCTCGCCCGGCCGCGAGCCGAGCCAGTGCTCCGCCTGGGCTCGCTGCCCGGTCAGGTAACGGTAGGGGTGGACGACGCCCCGCGGCTCGCCGGTCGTGCCCGAGGTGAAGACGATCAGCGCCGGGTCCTCGGGACCCATCTCCTCGATCGCCGCCGGGGTCTCCTGGGGGCGGTCCTCGTCGAGCGTCTCGGCGACCTCGGCCAGGGTCATCGCCGGCACCTCGTCGGGCAGCTCGTCCAGCAGTTCCTCCGCAACCACGCAGAGCGCCGGCGCGGCGGCGCTCGAGCGCAGCTCGAGGTCGTGGCGGCGCAGCTGGGGGCTGCAGGGGAGGGCGACCGCGCCCATCCGCCAGCAGGCGAGCAGGGTCAGCGCCCACTCGATCCGGTTGCCGACCAAGGTCATCACCACGTCGCCCCGCTTCACCCCACGCGCCGCGAAGGCGCCGGAGAGCCCGGCGGAGCAGGCGATCAGTTCGCCGAAGTACCAGTCGCGCCGGTTCCCCTCAGCATCGACGGCGACGATTCCCAGTCGCGACGCAGGCGACCGCTCCAGCACGTCCTCAATGAAGTTCACGCGCGGCAGTCTGCCGCACCGCGGTGGTTCGCGAGCCCATCCCGGTAGGGGTTCCACTTAACTTTTTCTGAAGACAGTCTCTGGCTGTCCACGGGCGCCGCCGCAGAAAAAGTACAAGACGTTCCACCCCTACCGGGATGGGCTCTCAAGTCTCAGAGATGCGCAGACGTGCGAAGACGCGGCGAAGCGGTTTGGGCGCCCACCAGTTCCACTCGCCGAAGAGTCGCATCAGCGAGGGGACGAGCAGGGCACGGACGACGGTTGCGTCGAGCATCACGCCGAAGGCCATCCCGATCGCGATCTGTTTGACGAAGAAGACGCTGCTGACGCTGAAGGCGAGGAAGACGATCGCGATCGCAAGGGCGGCGGCGGTGATCACCCGACCGGTGCGGCCGATCCCGATCGCCACCGCCTCCTCGTTCGTGTCGCCGAGGTCGTAGCGTTCTTTGATCCGCGCCATCACCAGCACCGCGTAATCGGTGGCGAGGCCGAAGATCACCGCGAAGAGGAAGACCAGGCTGGTCACCTCGATCGCGTTCGGCCCGGCGTAGTCGAGCACGCCCTCGAGCCAGCCCTCCTGGAAGGCAAGGACGAGGATGCCGAGCGTCGCGCCGAGCGTCAGCGAGTTCATCACCAGCGTCTTGATCGGCAGCAGAACCGAGCCGGTCAGCAGGAAAAGGATGACGAGGGTGGTGAGGACGACGATCCCGACGACCAGCGGCGCGTGGTCGATCAGGCTCTGCTTCTGGTCGATGAAGCCGGCGGTGTTGCCGGAGACGAGCGTGGCGGTCGCGGCGGGCGGTTCGAGATCGCGGATCTCATGCACGACGTCCTGCGTCCGGGGGTCCAGCGCCGCGCCCTCGAGGGCGAAGTTGGCGAAGGCCACGCCCTCGGCGGCCGGTACGAAGGGGGCGCCGCCGGTGACCCCGTCGATTGCCTCGATTCGCTCTCGGAAGGCGGCGAGCTGGGCAGGCCTGGCGCTGCCGTCGACGGTGACGGTGACCGCCTCGGTGACGTCGCGCGGATAGTGCGCTTCGAGGTAGTCGTAGGCCTTGGCCGAGGGCTGGTCGGGCGGCACGGCCTCGGCGCTCGGCCCGGTGAGCGTCGTCCACAGCAACGGCGCCGCCGCGGCCAGCATCAGAGCGGAGCTGGCCAGGGCGACGGCGACCGGGCGGCGCATGACGCCGCGGGCAAGGCGGTACCACCCGTCGGAGGCGTCGGACACCGCCGGCCCGCGGCGGATCGAGAGGGCGTCGATGCGCGGGCCGAGGATGGCCAGCAGCGACGGCACGACGAGGATCGCCATCAGCGAGGAGAGGACTGCGACCGAGGCGCCGGCGACCGCCATCGAATAGAGGAAGCGCTGCGGCATGACGATCAGCGCCGCCATCGCCGCCGCCACGGTGAGGCCGGAGAAGACCGCGGTGCGGCCGGCCGTCTGGACGGTGCGGCGGTGCGCCTCCCGCGACGCACCACCGCCGCCTATCTCCTCGCGATAGCGCGAGACCAGAAGCAGGGCGTAGTCGACCGCGAGGCCGAGGCTGAGACCGGTGGCGATGTTGAGCGCGAAGAGGGAGGTATCGGTGAACCCCGCCATGATCCGCAGCACCAGCAGCGTGCCGATGATCGAGATCACGCCGAGCAGCAACGGGATCGCCGCCGCGACGACGCCGCGGAAGACGAAGAGCAGCAGCAGGGCGAGGATCGGGAAGGCGATCAGCTCGGCCTTGGTCAGGTCTTCACGGGTCTGGTCGTTGGTCTCGTTGAAACCGGGGGCGAAGCCGCCCATCGCGACGTCGAGCGAGCTCGAGGCGGCGATCGGCGCGACCCCTTCGGCGGCGTAGCCGCCGGAGTCCTCGATGTCGGCGGTGGAGAGATAGGCCGCGACCGCCACCGATTCGCCGTCACGGGCGATTAGCCGGGCGCCCTCGCGTGGGTTGCGCAGCGGGTTGAGGACGCGGCCGACGTACTCGACCTGCGCCGTCTCGCGGCTGAGCCGGGCGATCTCGGCGCGGACGGCGGGGTCGGTGGTATCGAGCTTGCCTCCATCGGGATTGCGGACGACGAGCACGATCGCGGGGCTGGGGTTGTAGCCGAGCGAGTCGCGCAACAGGACGGTCGCCCGCTCACTCTCCGAGGCGCTATCGGCGAAGCCGGCAGCCTTCAGGTGGCTCTCGACGTCTTTGCCGGCGACGGCGGCAAAGAGGACGAAAACCGCGACCGCTGCGAGGACGAGCTTTGGGTGCTTCCAGGTGAGGTTTGCGATCCGGGTCATCGGGGGAGGAAACGCGACCGGGGGACGAGACGTGAGATCGGCATCGGCGGGACCGTACCAGATTCCAAAGTGAGCACTTTGAAAAACAAATTAACGTTGCTACGATCGATACCATCGACTCGATGAGGAGACGGGAATACGACCAGTCGTGCAGCCTGGCCTGCGCGCTCGACCGCATCGGCGAGCGCTGGTCGCTGCTGATCGTGCGCGAGCTCTCGCTCGGCGCACTGCGCTTCTCCGACTTGGTCCGCAACGTCGGCGGCGCGCCGACCGATGTCCTCACCAAGCGCCTACGCGATCTCGAGAGCCACGGGATCGTGCGCCGTCGCGAGCTTTCGCCACCGGCAACGGGCATTGCCTATGAGCTGACCGATGTGGGTTGGGCGCTTGAGCGGCCGATGTTGGAGCTGAGCCGCTGGGGTCTGCACTTCGAGCGGGTCGACGACGTCGTAGACCTCGCGCCGACCTCGTTGCCGAATGCGATTCGGACGATCGCCCAGCCGCCGGCGGATGCGCGGCTGACGATCGGCCTGCGCAGCGGTGGACAGGCCTACTGGCTGCGAGTCGAGGAGGGCTGGATCGCCGCCGCCCGCGGCGAGGCTGAGGATCCCGATTTGGCTTTGAGCGGTGAACCCTCCGATGTGCTGGCGGCGTTGGTAGCCGGCGAGGCTGCCGAGGACAGGATCGAGATCGAGGGCGACCACGACGCGCTCGAGCAGCTGCGAGCGATGGTCGTCTTGCCCGAACGCCTGCGCCAAGCGGCGCTCGGGCTGGTTGGTAAAGCCGAGCCGGCTGCTGCTTAACGCAGTTCGGCCGAGCTCTTGCCGAGCAGCTGCCGGGCCACGATCAGCAGCTGGATCTGCTGCGTGCCCTCGAAGATGTCGAGGATCTTGGCGTCGCGCGCCCACTTCTCCAGCAGCTCGTCCTCGCCGTAGCCGACGGCGCCGCACAGCTCTACACAGCCGAGCGCCACGTCGACGCAGGTGCGGCCGGCCTTTGCCTTGGCCATCGAGGCCTGCAGCGAGTTCGGCTTGCCGTTGTCGGCCATCCAGGCGGCCTGCAGGGTCAGCAGCCGTGCCGCCTCGAAGTCGGCCTCCATCTCCAGGTAGCGCGAGACGGCGGCCGGCTGGGAGAGGGCCGGCAGCGCGTAGTCGATCTCGACCCCGGCTTCGGACAGGCACTCGCGCGCCCGCTCGAGTGACGCCCGGGCGACGCCGACCGCCATCGCCGCGACCAGCGGCCGCGTGTTGTCGAAGGTCTGCATCGCGCCGCCGAAGCCCTGCTTGTCTTCGACCTCGGAGCTGCCGAGCAGTGCCTCTTTCGGCACCCGGCAGTCCTGCAGGGTGAAGTTGGCGGTGTCAGAGGCGCGAATGCCGAGCTTGTGCTCGAGCCGGTCCAGCTTCAACCCCGGGTTGTCGCGCTCGACGATGAACGACTTGATCGCGGCCCGGCCCTTCGAGGGGTCGAGCGAAGCCCAGACCACGATCAGGTCGGCCCGATCGCCCGAGGTGACGAAGATCTTCTCGCCGTTGAGCACGTACTCCTCGCCGTCGAGCTTGGCGGTGGTGCGGATCGCCGCAGAGTCCGAGCCGGCCTCCGGCTCGGTAATCGCCATCGCCGCCCACTTGCCGCCGTAGCGCTCGAGCTGCTCCTCGGTCGCCACGGAGGCGATTGCCGAGTTGCCGAGGCCCTGGCGGGGCATCGAGAGCAGCAGGCCGACGTCGCCCCAGCAGAGCTCGATGATGCCGAGCACGGTGGAGAGGTTGGAGCCGTTGCGGTTGCCGTCGCCGTTGTCGCTCGACTCGCGGCGCACACCCGCGGCTCCTGCGCCGCCGATGTCGGAGCCCTCGTTCATCCCGTCGATCAGCGAGGCGAGCATGTCGAGCTCTTTCGGATAGGAGTGCTCGGCCTCGTCGTACTTGCGCGAGATCGGTCGGAAGACCTCGGTCGCGACCTGGTTGGCCTGGCTGGCCAGTGGCTTGAACTTCTTCGGTATCTCGAGATTGATCATGGTCTTGCCTTTCGCTCTAGCGGGGTCGCTAAACGAGCAGCGCGCCCTCCATCACGCCCGCTGCGCGGAGGTCGCGGTACCAGCGCTCGACCGGGTGCTCCTTGACGTAGCCGTGTCCGCCGAGGAGCTGCACTCCTTCGGAGCCGATCTCCATTCCCTTGGCGGCGCAGAGCTTGCGTGCCAGGGCTGCCTCGCGGCTGAAGTCCTGCCCTTGGTCGGCGCGGCTGGCGGCGCGGTAGGTGACGAGCCGCATGCCGCCGGTCTCGATGCCGATGTCGGAGACGCCGAAGGCGACTGCCTGGCGGTTGGAGACCGGTTCGCCGAAGGCGGTGCGTTCGTTGACGTAGGGGATGACGTAGTCGAGGACGGCCTGCGAGGCGCCGACTGCGAGCGCGCACCAAGCGATTCGGGCCCGCTGCACGCACTCGACGTAGTCCTCGCGCTTGCCCTCGCCGAGCAGCGCTGCGCCCGGCAGGCGGACGTCCTCGAGCAGGAGGCGGCCGGTGGCTGCGGGCCGTAAGCCCATCGCCGGCTCGTCCTGCACGGAGAGCCCCGAGGCGCCGGACTCGATCACGAACAGCGCCGGGCCCAGCTCGTCCGCCTCGGCGGCGACGAGGAAGAGCTCGCACTCGGTGGCGCGGGCAACGAACGACTTCGCGCCGCTGAGAACCCAGTCCTCGCCGTCCCGCCGCGCCGTCGTCTCCAGCTTCAGCGGGTTAAAGAGTGGCCGCGGCTCGAGCAGGGCTAGGGCGGCTGCGGGTGCATCCTCGGCGCCGAAGGCGGGCAGGTAGGTGGCCTCCTGCTCGGCGGTCCCCCAATGGCCGATCGCGGTGGCGACGGCGCCGGGGGCGAGGACGGCGTAGGCAATGCCCATATCGCCGTGGGCGAGCGCCTCGCCGACCAGGGCGCTGGTCGTCGCTGCCTGCTCGTGCATCACGCCGCCGAGCTCCTCGGGGATGCCGAGCATGTTGACGCCGAGCTCGCTCGCCTGCGCCAGCAGCTCGGTGGGGGTGGTCCGCTCGGCGTCCGCCTCCTGGGCTGCGGGGCGGACCTTGGCCGCGGCGAAGTCGCGCACCGCCTCCTGGAACATCTGCTGCTCGTCATCGGGGCTGATGTCGAAGAGGCTGCGCGGCTTGCCGGTCGCCTGCCGTGCCGGCCGGGTCAGCTTCTGGGCTGCCTTGAAGGTTCGCCCGGCGGCGGTCGCCGAGCGGAAGCCGCTCTTGGTGCCTTGGAAGAGCGCTCGCTCGACCTGTTTGCGAACGCGGATCCGGTCGAGCAGGTCCGAGCCGGCGAGCCAGTTCAGCGCCCGCAGGCCGTAGCCCATGCTGCGCTCGGCCACTCCCGTGCCTTTGTCGTTGCCGTTCACTTCGATTTCCTCCCGCTGTTGGACTTGACCTCGACCGGTTTCAGGTGGCCGTCGAGATGGGGTATCTGACGCTTTGCGTCGCGCACGGCGAACTCGATCTCCTCGCTGCCCGCGTCGCTGAGGAACTCGACCTTGCCCGGCAGCTGGATCGGCTTGCGAAAACGCACGTCGACCGAAAAAGCGTCGGGAAGGCGTCCCTCCAGGGCGGCCAGACAGCGAGCCTTGGTCCACATCCCGTGTGCGATCGCGCTGGGGAAGCCCAGCGGTTTCGCGGTCAGCGAGTGCATGTGAATTGGGTTGCGGTCGCCGGAGACGGCGGCGTAGCGGCGGCCGAGGTCGCCACCAAGGCGCCACTCGGCGCTGGGCGTCAGGGCGGGTTCCGCGTCGGCGTTGCCACTCTTTCCGGTGCCATCGTCCCCGTGCGGTCGAGCTTTGCTCCGCATAGCGGACGAAACCTCGACCGCGGTCTTCGAGCTGCCCCGGCGCAGCATCGTGCTCTCTGACTCCCAGGCCTTCTGGCTGCCGCTCCAGGCCTCGGTGAGCAGGCTGAAGGTCTGACCACGCTTGTGGGGTTGCAGGGGAGTGGTGCGGACGACTAGCTTCAGCTCCTCGCCGATCGCGATCGGCCGGTGCTGCACGATCCGGTTCTCGACGTGGACAAGCCCGACCGCGCCGAAGGGGAAGCGGCCATCGGCCATCACCGCCATGTGCAGGGGGAAGGCGAGTACCTGCGGATAGGTGGGCGGGAGGTGGTCGCGGAGCGAGAATCCGCAGACCTTTGCGTAGGCGGCGACTGACTCGGCATCGGGCTTGACGCCGTCCAGGTTCAGCTCCAGGTCGGGCACCTCGGTCCCACGGCCCGGCACGAAGGGCAGCAGCGAAGCGCCGGGAATCAGCGGCGCCGCCGCTCGCGCGTAGAGCGGCAGGATGCTGGGCGGGCTGTCGAGGGTGCGCGTCGTCATCAGGCTCCCAGCAGGCTCTGGCCGCAGACCCGGACGACGTTGCCGTTGACGCCGGTCGAGGCGGGGCTGGCGAACCAGGCGATCGTCTCGGCGACGTCGACGGGGAGACCCCCCTGCGACATGCTGTTCATGCGGCGGCCGGCTTCGCGGATCGCGATCGGCATCGCGTCGGTCATCTGCGTCTCGATGAAGCCGGGGGCGACGGCGTTGATCGTCGCGCCACGTTTGGCCAGCTCAGGCGCCAGCGCTTCGACCATGCCGATCACGCCCGCCTTCGAGGTCGCGTAATTGGTTTGGCCGGAGTTGCCGGCGATGCCGCTCATCGAGGAGACGCAGACGATGCGGCCGTTGCGGCGCAGCAGGTCGCGATGCAGCAGCTCGTCGTCGATCCGCTCCTCGCTGGAGAGGTTGATCTCCATCAGCGAGGCCCAGCGGTCCTCGGGCATCTTGGCGATCGTGCGGTCGCGGGTGACGCCTGCGTTGTGGACGACTATGTCGACGCCGCCGCTGAGCCGCTCGGCGATCGTCGCCGGGGCGTCGGCGTCGGTGATGTCGAGCTCGATCGTCTCCGCCTCGAGCCGCGTGGCCACG
Source organism: uncultured Solirubrobacterales bacterium (assembly GCA_963718755.1). Taxonomy (GTDB): domain Bacteria; phylum Actinomycetota; class Thermoleophilia; order Solirubrobacterales; family 70-9; genus VRUE01. Next base: position 454,377 of record OY970376.1, on the reverse strand, counting down.
CCGGCGAGGTCATCGGCGAGCGCCGGAACGTCGAGCAGGACGAGCTCGGCGCCGTCGCGGTGCAGGGTCTCGGCAATCGCCTCACCGATGCCGCGCGAGGCGCCGGTCACCAGTGCCCGACAGCCATCGAGCGGCTTTTCCCATTCGAGGCGCGGCGTTTTCGCCACCCCTTTGTCGATCTGGATCACCTGGCCGGAGACGTAGGCGGAGCGAGGGGAGAGCAGGAAGCGCAGGGTCGAGTCAAGCTGGTCCTCGGCGCCCGCGGCGACGTAGACCAGCTGCACGGCGATGCCACGGCCAATCTCCTTACCGAGCGAGCGAGTGAAGCCCTCCAGGGCCCGCTGCGCGGTCGCGGCTCGGGCCGGGAGCCCGGCGGGAGGCGTGCCGAGCACGATCACGCGGCCGGAGCGCTCGATCCGCTTTACGTTGGAGTGGAAGAAGCGCTGCAGCTCGACCAGCTCGGTCGAGTCGGAGATCCCGGAGGCGTCGAAGACCAGCGCCTCGACCGGGCTGTCGGATTTCCGTGGCCGCGGTGCGCCGATATCACCGAGCAGTTGCTCGATCGCCTTGCCGAGCCGGCCCTCCGGCGCGCCGCCGACCAGCACGGGGTCGGCGGTCTCGGGCTTGCTCTCCGAGCGGCGTTTGAGCGTCGTCGGCCGAGGCAGGCCGACGCGGGGGGCGATCAGCTTGCCCGGCGGCGAATTGACCAGTTGTGCGTAGAGGTCGCTCACTTTCCATCCTTTCCGGGGGCCTCGAGGATCGCGACGACGCCCTGGCCGGCGGCGGCGCAGATGCTGATCACACCGCGCCCCGAGCCGCGCTCGTGCAGCTCCTTGGCCAGCGAGGCGACGATGCGGCCGCCGGTGGCGGCGAAGGGGTGCCCCGCGGCCAAGGAGCCCCCGTTGACGTTTAGCCGCTCGCGGTCGATCGCGCCAAGCGGCTTCTCGCGGCCGAGCCGGTCGCGGCAGAAGCGCTCGTCCTCCCAGGCCCGCAGCGTGCAGAGGACCTGGGCCGCGAAGGCCTCGTGGATCTCGTAGAGGTCGAAGTCCTGCAGGCTGAGCTCGTTGCGGTCGAGCATGCGCGGCATCGCGTAGGCAGGCGCCATCAGCAGTCCCTCGCGCTTGTGGACGTGGTCGATCGCCGCGGTCTGGCCGTCGACGAAGTAGGCGAGGATCGGCAGGTCGCGCTCCTTGGCCCACTCCTCGCTTGCCAGCAATACAGCCGAGGCGCCGTCTGAGAGCGGCGTCGAGTTGGCGGCGGTCATCGTGCCGTCCTCGCCACCGAAGACCGGGCCGAGCTTGGCCAGCTTCTCGCTCGAGGAGTCCGGGCGCAGGTTCTGGTCGCGCTCGAGGCCGAGGTATGGGTTGACGAGGTCGCCCATGAAGCCGCGCTCATAGGCGGCGGCGAGGTTGTGGTGGCTGCGTACCGTGAGCTCGTCCTGCTCCTCGCGCTCGATGCCCCACTCGGCCGCCATCACGGCGCAGTGCTCGCCCATCGAGAGGCCGGTGCGCGGCTCCTCGTTGCGCGGGATCGAGGGCACGACGTGGCCGGGGCGCAGGCGGGTCAGCTGCTTGAGCCGGCCCCCCGTGGACTTCTCGCGGTTGACGTCGAGCAGCACCTCGCGCAGGTTCTCGTTGAGGCCGATCGGCGCGTCGGAGGTGGTGTCGGCGCCGCAGGCGATGCCCGAGTCGATCTGCCCGAGGGCGATCTTGTTGGCGACTAGGATCGCCGTCTCGAGCCCGGTGCCGCAAGCCTGCTGCACGTCGTAGGCAGGCGTCTCGGGGGCGAGGCGGGTGCCGAGCACGCTCTCGCGGGTCAGGTCGCGGTCGCGCGAGTGCTTGAGCACGGCGCCGCCGGCGACCTCGCCGATCGTCTCGCCGCCGAGCGAGTAGCGCTCGACCAGACCGTCGAGGGCAGCGGTGAGCATGTCCTGGTTGGACGCGCGCGAGTAGGCCGAGTTGGAGCGCGCAAAGGGGATTCGGTTGCCGCCGACGATGGCGACACGACGGGGACTCTCAGTCAACGTCGATGCCTTTCGATTGGAGTGCGATACGGGGACGTGCAGGGGCCGCAAAAGCCTCCCGCCGCCGTTTACCCGCTACATGGATCGATGTAAACGTAACCGAGACATCGATCGATGTCCAGGTCTATGTGATCGGTGTCACGGCAACTGAGCTCGAGGGTTCGAGGTATTGTCTAATTTCTATATTGGTACCGAGAGGGGAGACGGTATGAGGATCAGCGTGGCGATCGCGGCTGTGGCCGTGTTTTTGGCTCTGGCGGGAACCGCCGACGCCTTTCGATGGCACCTGGGATACGGGCAGGCCAAGCATGAAACCAGGGTGTTTGCCGAAGAATCGTGCCGCGAAGATCGCAAATGCGTCGCATATGCAGTTGGACGGTGCAACCGCATCTCCGACAGCCGCATCGATTGTCTGGCAGGGCTCCTGTACAAGGGCATAGCCGAACCAGGCGACGAAGTCGCGTGCGACATAGTCCTTCACTGGGGCGTCAGCCGACGCGGCGAAGTGGCGCTGAAAAACTACGGCAGGCCGAACTGCCGTCCAATCGAAACCTAGGCGACCTCGGAGAAGCAGGCAAGCCGTTCGGTCGCTTCGTCCGCGGCGCTGGCGAGGGCCGGGACCCCGCCCGGCAGGCGCTCAGCTCTCGTAGAGCTTGACGACGCGGACCGCGCCGTCGGGAGCCGCGTCGACGCAGAGGTTGCAGAGAACGCACTCGTCGAGGTTCCTGCTGACGATTTCGACGCCGGAGTCGGTCGCGGCGAAGATGTCGACAGGGCAGACTTCTTCCAGCTTCTTGGCGAGCTCGGCGTCGCCGACGACGGAGGCGTCGACCTCGACGTCGATGAAGACCTTGTCGAGCGTCTCGGCCATCAGGCGGGAACCTCGAGCTTCTGCTTGACAGCGTCGGGGATCTCGTCGATCCGCTCGACGACGCGGATGCCGGCGGCTTCGAGGCGGGCGATCTTCTCCGTCGCCGTGTCCTCCTTGCCCTCGACGATCGTGCCTGCGTGGCCGAAGCTCATCCCCTTCATCTCCTCGTCGTCCATGAACTTGCCCGCCATGAAGGCGACGATCGGCAGGCGCGAGTTGTTCTCCTTGACCCATTCGGAGAGCTGCGCCTCCATGCGGCCCCCTGGCTCGGTGTAGATCACGATTGCCTGGGTCTGCTCGTCGGCCTCGAAGTAGGGCATCAGCTCGGCGTAGGTCGAGCCGATGATCGCGTCGCCGCCGATCGAGACGGCGGTGGAGACGCCGAGGCCGGCCTGGGTCAGCGAAGAGGAGATCTCGGTGGTCATCCCGCCGGAGCGGCTCATCACGCCGACGGGGCCGGGGGCGTAGGCCTTGGCCGCGTCTTTGGCCGGGCCGCCGATACCGCCCATCTTGCAGACCTCGGGGACGATCAGGCCGAGACAGTTGGGGCCGATGATCCGCGCCCCGCGCATATCCGCCAGCTCGACCATCTGGGCGACGTCGCGGCGCGGGATGCGCTCGGTCACGATCACGATCAGCTTGATCCCGTTCTCGATCGCCTCCAGGACCGCGTCCTTGGTGAAGGCGGGGGGGACGGTGACGACCGAGCCGTCGATCGGGCCGCCGTAGTGCTCGACCGCCTGGGCGACGGTGTCGAAGACCGGCACGCCGTGGACCTCGCGGCCCTTGCGGCCGGGGGTGACGCCGCCGACGACCTTGGAGCCGTAGTCGAGGCACTCTTTGGTCAGGTTGACCGCCTCGCGCCCGGTTATGCCCTGGACGATGAAGGTGGTGTCCTTGTTCAGCAGGATCGACATCAGGCCGGGGCTCCCTGGATCTTGGCGACGGCGCGTCCCGCCGCCTCCCACATCGAGACCGACCGGTTGCAGTACTCGACGCCGTATCTGTCGAGGATCTTGAAGCCCTCGTCCTCCCAGGCGCCTGGGATGCGGAAGATCGCGATCGTCTCACCGGGATCCTTGTCCAGCTCGAGGCAGGCCTTGATCACGCCGCGGGCGACGATGTCGACGCGGGTGTTGGAGACGATCGACATCATCACGGCGATCTTCTCGACGCCGTCCTTTTCCAGCACCTCCTTGGCCAGACCGCAGGCCTTGGCCACCGAGGGATTGCCGCCGATCTCGGAGTAGTTGGCCGGCTTGCCGCCCTGGCTGCGAACCGCGTCGGTCAGGGTCAGCGAGCCGCCGCCGGCGCCGATCACGAGGCCGAGGTTGCCCTCGAAGCCGTGGTCCTTGCCCTGGATCACGCCACGGTGGTCGGCGGCGTCGATCGCGGCGACGTTGCGCTCGAAGTCGGAAGGCTCGTAGGTCTCGCGCGTGTCCCCCTCGGCGATCTCCAGGTGCTCGCGAAGCAGTGCCTTCTGGCGGCCGACCGCCTCGTTCTCCATCTCCATGTGGGCGTCGAGGGCGACGAAGCTGCCGTCGGTCAGCTCGGCCAGCGGGTTGATCTCGGCCAGGGTCATGTCGTAGTCGCGGAAGAGGCGGGCGAGCTTGGCCAGGATCGGCGTCGCCCGGTTCAGCTGCGAGCCGGTGACGCCGGTCGCGGCGACGGCCTGCTTTGCCTCGAAATCCGCGATTGGCAAGAGATTGGAGAGGTGGCCGCGGCCGACGTGGTCGGGGTGGGTCTCGGCGACCTCCTCGATGTCGATGCCGCCCATGTCGCTGAACAGCATCAGCGGCCGCTTGGCGGTGCCGTCCCAGACCACGCTCGCGTAGTACTCCTGCTTGACCTCGGCTTTCGGGTCGACGAGGACGCCGCGCGGCATGTGGCCGTTGATTTCGAGCTGCAGGATCGCCTCGGCGTGTTCGGCGGCCTCGTCCGGCGTGTCGGCGAACTTGACGCCGCCGGCCTTCATCCGACCGCCGCTCAGCACCTGCGACTTGATCACCGTCGGCCCGCCAATGTCTTCGGCGGCCCTGCGTGCCTCGTCGGCGGTTTTGCAGAAGCCGTACTTGGTGACGGGAATCCCCGTCAGCTCGACGATCTTGCGTGCCTCGTACTCGTAGAAGCGCATTGCGGCGCGGAACCCTATCTGAAGGAAGCTTGCGCCCCGCTATTCGGTGCCGAAGGGCGGCAAGGGATAGTCCGCTATGCCTCGCATCGCGAAGGGCACCGAGTTGTGCCGGGTGACGTGAGCGCGGATCTTGCCCTGCTTGTTGCGTCCATACCTGGTCGGCGCCCTGCCGCGGAAGATCCCGACCGCATCGGCGCGCGTGGTGAAGAGGCTGCGCCAGTGCCCGTTGCGCAGCGCCTGAATCACGACTTTGCCGGGACCGCTGTTCGGAGTGCGGCCCCAGAAATTCAAGCCCTTGTCAGTGGGGTAGGCGACGAAGGGGAAGCGGAAGACGCCCAGGACCTCCTTCGGTTTGTCCTGGGGCACGGTGGGACCGCGGAAGTAGAGGCCAGATTGCAGCGACTGTTCGTATTGCGAGCCGTTTTTGGGCGCGTCGCGCAGGCTGTACCAGAAGAACGTGTCGATGCCGTCGAGCCACACCTCGTGCATCGCCTCGGCGGCCCAGCGGGAGAGAGTCTTCATCGGCATGCCACCGGCGTCGGGCGGCTTCGAGTCCCATGAGAACTCGGTAATCCAGAGCGGCGTCTTGGCAAAGACGCTGTTGATTCGCCCCGCCCGGTCCGCCGCCGCGAGCAGGTTCTTCAGCTTGGGGAGATCGCCGAGCTGGACCTCGTTCGGGTTGCCTTTGTGAGTCGGCCCGCCACTCGTGTACGGGTGCATGTCGAAAATGTCGAAATTGACGCCGCCTTCGCAGTCACCCTTGGTTGGCCGGGGATTCTTGCCCCCGGTCATGCAGAGCAGCAGCCTGGTGAACTGCAACGGCCCGATCGTAAGGGGGGGGATGGACACCGGCCCGAGGCCCGCTGCGATCACGAGGTTGGACGGGTCGACCCCCTTGATGGCCGCGTAGAAAGAGTTGATCAGCGCTCGGTAGAGGGTCGGCGACACCGGCCTGTCGCCTTCGTACTGCGGGTTGAAGTAGAGGCTCAGGTTGGGCTCATTCAGGCCCTGCCAGTAGCGAACACGGGGTAGCCCGCCAAATTGGCCGCTATAGCGGCGTGCCGCTGCGGTGGCGAAGGCAGCAAGGGCAGCCGGATCTGGATTGCAGGGAGAGCCGCCGCTCAGCTCGCGCCCGGGGCACCGTTGGGCCCAAAGCGGGGCGCTGCGGATCTGCAGCACCGGGGTCAATCCATTTGCGACCGCGGCCTTGACCCAGCGATCGGTCAGCTCCCAGAAGTAGCGTGGCTCGGCGGGGTCTTCGGGCTGCCAGGAGGCCGGCAGGTTGCGAGGGGCGACTTCCGACCAGCGCACCGGCGTCTGCGCGAATTGCGCCCCGGATTCCCGTACGTGTTCGAGCTCGACCTCGGGTTCTTCGTAGGGCAGGACATAGGAGATCCCGGTGTGCAGCGGTTTAAGCGCGGCGGCGCCGGCCGGAGCGGCGAAGGCGACGAGAACGGCGCAGGCCAGGACGAGCAGCGACAACGCCCGAGAAGAGACGCGACCGCGCGCTGCTGGACCCGCGGGATTGGCGTTACTCAACCCGTTGCCTCTGTCGCCAGAAATATGCGAGCGACCAGAGAACGGTGGCGATAACGATCAGTGGCAACAGTGGCCCGGAGCTTCCGGCGGCGGATAGCCCGGTGGCCGCTCCGATCGTCGAGCCGATGCCAGACATTCCATCCTGATCGGATGCCACCACGACAGCGGTTCTTGCCTGGCCGGGCGGATCGGTCGCCTGCCGTGGGGTGCCGGACTCACCGCTGTTGTCATTGCCGGCGCTCACGCCGCTGTTGTCTTCGCTGCCCGGCTTATTCCCGTCGCTCGCAGTAGAGGTGGTGTCAGGGCTTGGGGCATTTGCGATCGAGGTCGGCGCCGTTGAGGCCGCCACCTCGGCTGCCGCCTTGCCTGCCGGACCGTGTGCTTCGAGCTTTTTCGTGTTTTGCGAGCCGAGAACCTTGATCGGAGAACGGTTATGCGCTGCTTGATCGGTCTTCTTGTCACCGCCCGGCGTCGGGAACGCCTCGGTGTACTGGGCGGCCGCGGAATTGCTCGGCGGCACGACGGCTTCTTCGGCGGCCGCGGCGAAAGCAGGGATCGAGAGAAGGCCTGCGACGGCCATTGACAACGTGAGTCGGGTTCTCTGCAGCTTCATCGGGTCTGGTCTATGCGTCAGCGCCGGCAATGCGGCTAGGGGCATCGGTCTGTCCGGCGCCCACTCGTAGCATAGAACCGCATGCACTCGACAACGATGCGGTCCAGTACCGCGCAGGAATACATCCGCAGGGTCGACTGGGGCGCGATCGCGACCTGGGTTCTCGGTTTTGGCCTTGTCACCTATCTCGGCCTCGAAGGCGGTGGCTACGACCCGCTCGTCCACGACCGGGTCGCGATCGCGATCTGGTGGCTCCTTCTCGCCGGCGTCGCTGTCGGCGCCCTGCCCCGCCGTCGCCTGCCCGCTCTCGCTTGGGCGGCGCTGGCGCTGCTCGCTGCTTTCGTCCTCTGGACGGCTCTCAGCCTTATCTGGACCGAGAGCGCTGAGCGAACCTCCGCCGACGTTGCCCGCATCGCCGGTTACGTCGGAGCTTTTGCCCTTGCTCTCTTTTGCGCCAGCTCCCAAAGCGCCCGCAGGCTGGTCGCCGGAATCGCCGCCGGAATCGCCCTCGTCGCCCTCGTCGCCCTGCTCTCGCGCCTGCACCCGTCCTGGTTTCCGACCGCGCACGAGACGGGCCAGTTCCTTGCCACCGGCCGCGAACGCCTTTCCTATCCGCTCAACTACTGGAACGGCCTCGCTGGGCTGATCGCGATCGGAGCCCCCCTGCTGCTCCATGTCGCGACCACCGCGCGGTCGATCTTCGTCCGGGCGTTGACGGCGGCGGTCCTTCCCGCGATCGCGCTCGCCGCCTTCTTCACCCTCTCGCGCGGCGGCATCGCGGCGACCTTCGTCGCGCTCGCGGTCTTCCTCGCCCTCACCCCCGACCGCATACCGAAGCTGACCACGGCGCTGTTCGCCACCGTCGGGGCGGCGGTCCTGGTGGTTGCCGCCACCCATCGCGACCTCCTGCGGGAAGGTTTCCTCAACAACGACATAGCTCAGCGGCAAGGCGATGAGCTGCTGGCGCTGACCGTGGTCGTCTGCCTTTTCGTCGGCCTGGCGCAGGCGGGTCTGTCGGCCACCTTGTTCGGAAGTCGGCGACCAAGCTGGACGGTCGTCTCCCGTCACCGATCCATGGCCGTCACCGCGGTCGCGGCGCTGGTGGTGCTGATCGCCGCCGTGTCGTTCGACGCACCCGGGCGAGCATCGAATGGCTGGGACGAATTCAAGCGGGGGGAGGGGCCCGGGACGGGCCCGGAACGCTTCAGCAGCGCCGCGGGGCAGAGCCGCTACCAGTTCTGGAGCGCCGCGGTGGACCAGAACGCGAGCAAGCCCCTGACCGGCACCGGATCCGGCACCTTCGAGTACTGGTGGACCCGCAACGGCGACGTTCCCGAGGTGGTTCACGACACGCACTCGCTCTACATGCAGACGCTCGGCGAGCTCGGGATCATCGGGTTTCTGATCCTCGCCGCGTTCCTTGCTGTGGTGTTGGTCGGGGGCGGTCGCAGCGTGTTCCTCGGCCGGCGGCGGAGCGAGCTCGCGGCTGCGCTGGCGGGCTGCGTGGCCTTCTGCCTCACCGCGGTTGCTGACTGGATGTGGCAGATCCCGGTGATAGCGGTTGCCTTCCTGATGCTGTCCGCTGTCCTGGTCTCGTTCGACGAGGGCGACGAGCACAACGGGGACGCTGGGTTGAGACCGCCTATGCGGATCGCCGGCGCCCTGGTCGCCCTGGCGGCCATCGCTGCGATCGCCGCTCCGCTTGCCTCGACCGATTTGCTGCGCCAAAGCGAGGCCGAGGCGCGTGCCGGCGATCTACCCGCGGCGCTGCGCGACGCCCGCAGCGCGCAAAACGCCCAGCCCGATGCGGCGAGCCCGCGCCTGCAGGAGGCCCTCGTCCTCGAGGCTCAGGGCGATCTTGCCGCAGCCGTGGTCGCCGCCCGCGCAGCGACCGAACGGGAGTCGACCAACTGGCGCACCTGGCTCATCCTCTCCCGGATCGAGGCGGAGCTCGGCGACGCCCCCGCCGCGGTGCGCTCTTATCGCGAGGCCCGCTCGCTCAACCCGTATTCCGAACTGTTTCGGCGCTAGCGGTGCGAGTACGCGACCGCCCGGCGCCCTGGGATACTTCCCACAAGAACCCCTCGGAAGGAGAAAGATGAGCTGGTTGGGTCGATCCGGCGCGCTCGCTGCGCTGCTCGCCGTCGCGTTCCTCGCTCAAGGTTGCGGGGAAACCGTCATCGACGATGCCAAGACGGAGGCGGCAATCGAAGACAATCTACGGAAGTCCGTCGGCCAGAAGGTCTCCTCGGTCGATTGCCCGTCGGGAGTCGAGGTTGAGCCCGGCCAAACCTTCGATTGCACGGTCAGTCTTGCCGGCGGCAAAGAGGAGACGGCGACGCTGAAGATCCTCAACGAGGACGCCGACGTGGAAGTAACCGACCTCAAGCCCAGTAAGTAAAGTGCCGCGAATGAGCCAGATGACGACGGCCAACGCGCCGACCACCCACGCAAAGCTCCTCGACTGGGTCGGGGAGATCGCCCAGCTGACCCAGCCCGACGCCGTCCACTGGTGTGACGGATCGGCCGAGGAGTACGACGCCCTCGCCCAGAAACTGATCGAGGCTGGGACCTTCGAGCGCCTTTCCGATGCGAAGCGACCCAACTCCTACCTCGCCACCTCCGACCCCGACGACGTCGCGCGGGTTGAGGACCGCACCTTCATCTGCTCCGAGCGCGAGGAGGATGCCGGCCCAACCAACAATTGGTGCGACCCGGCTGAGATGCGCGACAAGCTCAAGGGCTTTTTCACCGGCTGCATGAAGGGGCGTACGATGTACGTGGTGCCGTTCTCGATGGGCCCGCTGGGCTCGCCGATTGCGCACATCGGCGTCCAGCTCACCGATTCGGCTTACGTTGCCACCTCGATGCGGATCATGACCCGGATGGGCAAGGGCGCCCTCGACGTGCTCGGCGAGGAAGGCGACTTCGTCCCCTGCGTGCACTCGGTCGGGATGCCGCTGAGCGAGGGCCAGGAGGACGTTTCGTGGCCCTGCAACGCCGAGAACAAGTACATCGTCCACTACCCGGAGACCCGCGAAATCTGGTCCTTCGGCTCTGGTTACGGCGGCAACGCCCTGCTCGGCAAGAAGTGCTTCGCGCTGCGGATCGCCTCGGCGATGGCGCGTGACGAGGGCTGGATGGCCGAGCACATGCTGATCCTCAAGCTGACCTCTCCCGAGGGCAAGGTCAAATACGTCACCGGTGCCTTCCCCTCGGCCTCCGGCAAGACCAACCTGGCGATGCTGATTCCGACTCTCGAGGGCTGGACAGCCGAGACGATCGGCGACGACATCGCCTGGATGAAGTTCGGCGAGGACGGTCGGCTCCACGCGGTCAACCCCGAGGCCGGCTTCTTCGGCGTCGCACCCGGGACCGGTCACAAGACCAACCCGAACGCGATGGAGACGGTCGAGCGCAACTCGATCTTCACCAACTGCGCTAAGACCGACGACGGCGACGTCTGGTGGGAGGGGATGACCGGCGAGCCGCCGGCGCACGCGATCGACTGGCACGGCAACGACTGGACGCCGGATTCAGAGAACGCCGCCGCGCACCCGAACGCGCGCTTCACGACCCCCGCCTCGCAGTGCCCATGCATCGCCCCCGAGTGGGAGGACCCCGCCGGGGTCCCGATCGACGCCTTCCTTTTCGGCGGGCGTCGCGCCACCGCGGTACCGCTCGTCTCCGAGGCCTTCGACTGGGAGCACGGCACCTTCCTCGGCGCGACGATGTCGGTCGAGACGACCGCCGCCGCCGCCGGCGAGGTCGGCCAGCTCCGCTTCGACCCGATGGCGATGCTGCCCTTCAGCGGCTACAACATGGCCGACTACTTCGGCCACTGGCTGAAGCTCGGTGAGCGTGAGGGCGCGAAGCTGCCGAAGATCTTCCTCGTCAACTGGTTCCGCAAGGACGAGAACGGGAAGTTCATCTGGCCGGGGTTCGGCGAGAACAGCCGCGTGCTCGAATGGGTCTTCCGTCGCTGTGACGGCGAGGGTGAGACCGTCGAGTCGCCGATCGGGTTGCTCCCGGCCGAGGGCGAGATCGATACCAATGGCCTCGACATCGCCGAGGACCAGATGCGAGAGCTGCTCTCGGTCGATGCCGAGCTCTTCAAGCAGCAGCTGCCCCAGGTCAAGGAGCACCTGGACCGCTTCGGCGACAAGCTGCCGCAGCAGATCTCGGCGCAGCTGCAGGCGCTGGAACAGCGCCTCGGCTGATCCGCGAGGCGCTGTTTAGGGCTACATCCCGTAGGACTCAGCCAGCTCCGGGTCCTTGGCGGCGAGCATCTCGGCCAGCTCGACCATCACCTTGCACTGCTTCCAGGTGGCGTCGTCCTGCATCTTGCCGTCGATCATGTGGACGCCGCGGCCGTCTGGGATCGCCTCGAGGACTTTCTTGGCGAACTTGACCTCGTCGGGTGGCGGGCTGAAGACCTTCTTGGCGATGTCGATCTGCACGGGGTGCAGCGACCAGGCGCCGACGCAGCCCATCAAGAATGCGGCGCGGAACTGGGTCTCGCACCCGGCCGTGTCCTTGATGTCGCCGAAGGGACCGTAGAAAGGCAGGATCCCGGTCGAGGCGCAGGCATCGACCATGCGGGCGATCGAGTAATGCCAGAGGTCCTGTTGGGCGCTGACCCGGTCGGCCTCGGGGTTCTCGGGATCGGCGGGATCCTCCATCACGCGGTAGCCGGGGTGGCCACCGCCGACCCGGGTCGTCTTCATCCGGCGCGAGGCGGCGAGGTCGGCTGGCCCGAAGCTCATTCCCTGCATTCGTGGGCTGGCGGCGGCAATCTCCTCCAGATTCACCACGCCCTGGGCGGTCTCCAGGATCGCGTGGATCAGGATCGGGCGGTCGAGTCCGGCCTTGGCCTCGAGCTGGGCGAGCAGGCGGTCTACGTAGTGGATGTCCCAGGCCCCCTCGACCTTGGGAACCATCACGACCTCCAGCTTGTCGCCGATCTCGGTGACGAGGGTGGTCAGATCGTCGAGGACCCAAGGGCTCTCCAGTGAGTTGACCCGGGTCCAGAGCGAGGTCTGGCCGAAGTCTGACTCGGTTGCCGCCTTGATCAGGCCGGCGCGCGCCGCCTCCTTGCGGTCAACGGGGATCGCGTCCTCGAGGTTGCCGAGCAGGATGTCGGTCTTCCCGGCGATCGCGCCAGCCTTGGCGACCATTTTCTCGTTGGAGAAGTCGAGGAAGTGGATCATCCGTGACGGCTTGACGGGGATCTCGGCCAGCGGCTCGGGGGCACCGATCGCCAGCGGCTGGAAGAAGTCTCGTGGGTTTCTCAAGCTGCTCCTCGGGGTGGGGGGCGGACGCCGCGAAATCTAGTCAACGTCCGCCGGCGGCGGCGGACGAGGCTGCCGTTCCTAGCCGGGGATTGGCGGTGGCGTGTCGCAGTGCGTTCCGAAGTGCTGGGCCCAGACGTGCGTCCCGGGCTGGCCGGCCAGCGTGCCGATCCGCAGGCTGATGCCGGTCTGGGCGAAGTCGTTGAGGATGTTTGCGCGGTGCCCAGGGGAGCTCATCCAGGCCCTGAAGATGGAGCGCACGGTGCCGTAGGCGCCGCTGCCCCAGGCGAGGTTCTCACCGACGCGCCAGCAGGGGGAGGACATGTAGCCCGCGTCCTGCATCCAGTAGGTGAACTCGCGCCCACAGGCGAAGTGGCTGAAGTCGTCGCAGCCGATGACGTCGTTTGCCTTGTCCGCGGCCGACCGATCCAGCGCTTCGTCGTCGGCCAGCGCGGCCAGCCCTGACTGGCTGCGTGCAAAGGCGATCATGCAGCGCATCGCGGCCTCCTGTGCCTCTGCCGGGGCGTCGAGATTCTCCTGCCCGGGGCAAACGGAAACGGACGCGATCAGGCCGCGACTTTCCTCGGCGGCAGACGGCGCCGCGGTCGTGGACGGTGCCGCGACGACGACGCGCTTGCCGATGCCTGGCTGGCCGGCTGCTGCGGCGGGCGCAGCGACCGAGATGCAGGTCAGGGAAGCGGCGAGGAGGGCCAGTGAGAGCTTGTGCGTCACAGCTCCCTTGTCGCCAGACTCCCGAGCCCTCCAGTCATACACCGGGAATAACTAGACGTACGTATGAGTGTCAGCCCCTAATACTGGGGTGAGGTCACATTTAGCAACCCTGCCGGCGTTCTCGAAAGGGTGGTTTTTCACCCCCCCCCCCCCCCCCCCCCCCCCCGAAGTGGTCGGACTTGGCGCGGAGTTGAGATTTGGGCGAAGACTTTCACCTCCGTTCACGCCCGCAAAACACACTTTTTGGAGTGAGCTTGAGCAAAACTACCTAGGTTGGCCGTATGTTTGACTCAATTGATTGGTCAAACGTCGAGTTGGTCTGTACTTTGGAGCGCCGATCAAGCCCGCCTTCGTCTGATGCAGCGGGCCGCAAGGGCTTCAAACACCAGTTAAGGAGATCACTCGATGACTGCCCAAAGGTTCGCATTGCCCCTCGTTCGACGGTTGACGTTTGCACTCGCGGCGTGCCTGGCCTTTGCTGGCCTGCTCGCCGTTTCGAGCTCCGCGCAAGCGGCTCAGAAAACGCTATCCACGATCAACCTCTGCGTCACGAAGAGCGGCCCCGACAAGGGCAAGGTGCGCTTCGTCCAGACCAAAGCGAAATGCAAGGGCGGCGAGCTGCGCGTCCGCGTGGTCAGCAGCCCTGAGCAGGGAGTGCTGGGCATCGAAGGCAGCAGTGGTGCAACCGGGCCAGCGGGTGCCACCGGCGCTCAAGGCTCGAAGGGAGACCAGGGTGACCAAGGCCCGAAGGGCGACAAGGGCGATCAGGGCCTTCAAGGTCTCCAGGGTCCCGCCGGCGCTGATGGGGCCGATGGCCTAGACGGCACGGATGGAACCAACGGAACCAACGGGATCAACGGAACCAACGGACTCGACGGCGAGGACGGAACCAACGGCCTCGACGGCACGAACGGCGTTGACGGTGCTGCCGGCAAAGACGGCACCAATGGACTCGACGGCAAAGATGGAGCCGACGGCAAAGACGGCACCAACGGCCTCGACGGTGCTGCCGGTAAAGACGGCACCAACGGCGTTGATGGCGCTGCCGGCAAAGACGGCACGAATGGTCTCGACGGTAAAGACGGAACCAACGGCCTCGACGGCACGAACGGCGTTGACGGCGCTGCCGGTAAAGACGGCACCAACGGCGTTGACGGTGCTGCCGGTAAAGACGGAACCAACGGCGTTGACGGTGCTGCCGGTAAAGACGGCACCAATGGCCTCGACGGCAAAGATGGAGCCGACGGCAAAGACGGCACCAATGGCCTCGACGGTGCTGCCGGTAAAGACGGCCTCGACGGCAAAGACGGCGCCAACGGCGTTGACGGCGCTGCCGGTAAAGACGGAACCAACGGCGTTGACGGTGCTGCCGGCAAAGACGGCACGAATGGTCTCGACGGTAAAGACGGAACCAACGGCCTCGACGGCACGAACGGCGTTGACGGCGCTGCCGGTAAAGACGGCACCAACGGCCTCGACGGCAAAGATGGAAAAGATGGAGAGCAGGGCCCTCCTGGTGTTCAGGGGCCGGCGGGAACCAACGGCAAAGACGGCCTCGACGGTAAAGACGGCACCAACGGCCTAGACGGCGCCGATGGCAAAGACGGCGCCGATGGTCGCACGGTCCTGAGTGGATCAGGTGCACCTGATCCCGAAGAAGGCTCCGAGGGTGATTTCTACGTCGACACCGATACGTACGACATCTACGGCCCGAAGACCGGTGGCGTATGGAGCACCGCTGTTTCGCTGGTCGGCCCAGAAGGCAAAGCGGGCAAAGACGGCACCAACGGCGTTGACGGTGCCGCCGGCAAAGACGGCACCAACGGCCTCGACGGGAAAGACGGTGCCGACGGTAAAGACGGCACCAACGGCCTCGACGGCAAAGACGGGGCTCCCGGCAAAGACGGCACGAATGGCATCGACGGCGAAGACGGCACCAATGGCATCGATGGCCAAGACGGCACGAATGGAATCGACGGTAAAGACGGTGTTGACGGCAAAAACGGCACGAACGGCGCTGAAGGCAAACCTGGTGCCAGCCGCATGCTCATCGGCGGTCTGACGACCTCGAATGCGGCAAGCACCTCGAACAACTCCTATCTCGGCCCGTTCCTGACCAGCACGTCTAACGAAAGCGAACTCAGCGTCCGGCAGGTCGTGCCCATCGCCGGAACGATCTCCAATCTCGCGGTGAAACTCGGGAGTGCACCCGGATCCACCGACAGCTGGAAATTCACGGTCCGGAAAAACGGAGAAGGCACCGAAGTGAACTGCACCGTGAGCGCCGGCGGGACCGCCTGCGCCAATGCAGGCTCCGCCACGTTTGCGATCGGTGACCTGCTTTCGCTGGAGGCGGATCCGAGCGGCGGTCCGAACAACTGGACCAACGCCCGTTGGTCCGTGACGCTAACTGGGTAGCTGCGGGCACGCAGATCGACTCAGCGCGCCGGCGGCGCCACTCCCGAAGAGGAGTGGCGCCGCCGGTCGCATAGATAGGGTTCCCCCGACTTTCATGTCCAGCCGCTGGCCGACCATCCTTCTTGTCGTCCTCTCCGTCGCGCTCGTCGCGGCGGTCGCGGTCTGGATATTTCGTGATGGCGACTCCTCGACGTCGACGGTCGGAGAACCGGAGGCCGTCACGACTTCCGAGCTTTCCGACTTCGCTGCCGAACAGAGCACGCCGGTGTACTGGCTCGGAGAACGCGGTGACAACACCTATGAGCTGACCGATTCCTCGTCAGGGCGCGTTTACGTTCGCTACCTCCCGGAGGGGACGGACGCAGGCGACGAACGCGCTGACTTCGTCACCGTGGCCACCTACCCGTCCGCCAACGGGGTCGCGGAACTGAGAAAAGCGGCTCGGGCCGAGGCGGGAGCGAAGCTCGGCAAGACCGATGACGGCGCCGTGCTCCTGATCGATCCGGCCTCTCCGAACAACGCGCATCTTGCCTACCGGGGCGCGGATCTGCAGATCGAGATTTACAGCCCGGTGCCCGGCGAAGCGCTGCGCCTCGCTGCCCGCGGTGCGGTGCGGCCGGTTCCCTGACGCTTCGGTTGACGTGGTGGCGGCCGCAGGGATTTGCGTCTCGCTGCCGTACATGGAGGGATGAGCGATCTCGACGGCGCCGTAACCGAGGATTGGGCCCTGCCGGCGCCCGCCCGCCCGCCGTTGCTGGGTGAGCTGGTGGAACGGATAGACGAGGCTTTGGCAACCGCACGCTCTTCGGAGGCGGCGGTGATGACGGTCGGCGCAGCCGCGCTGGATGCCGCCGA
This sequence comes from uncultured Solirubrobacterales bacterium, assembly GCA_963718755.1. GTDB lineage: Bacteria > Actinomycetota > Thermoleophilia > Solirubrobacterales > 70-9 > VRUE01. The sequence goes on along the minus strand of OY970376.1, from coordinate 437,901 downwards.
GCAGGCCAAGCGGGCAGCAGAGTTGGCCGTGCGCGCGAGCAACGCCCTCGCCGGGGCAGGCGGACGGCTTTCGTCCCAACCCGCTCCGGACGGTGGCGCCATGGGCGACTTCACCGCGCGTGCCGACCGCGTCGCGGAGCGCCTGCAGCGTCTACAGCGCCTGCCCCTCTCCGTCTAGCTTCAACTGCTGCCCGTGCGGGTACGGGTCTGGCCCTGGGTTCGGGTCTGAGTTCCGCCCGTGCGCGTGTGGGTCCCCGTGCCGGTATGGGTGTCGTTGTCGTTGGTCGTCCCTCGGGTGGAGTTGCCGTTGCGACTCGTGTCGTCAGTGCCGAGCCTCGTGCCGGTGTCGTTGTCGTTGGTGGTGCCCCGCGTCGAGTGGCCGTTGCGGCTGGTGTCGTCGGTAGCGCCGGCCGCTCCGGTGCGCGTGTGGGTGCCGGTGTCGTCGTCGTTATCGCGCCCGCCGGTCCGGGTATGCGTGCCGGTGTCGTCATCGTCGTCACCGCCGCCCCCCGGACCGCTGCTGTCGTCGTCATCGCCGCCTCCGGGGCCGCTGTTGCTGCCCTTTGCCACGGCAGCAGGTACGTCGCCAATCAGCCCTACCGCGTTGGCGGCGAGGAAGAATGGAACCGCTCCGAGCACGAGGGCCGCCAGCAAGACCGCTCCGCCGCGGCGCAGCGCCGACGCGTGCCCCGGCAGCAGAGCCTCATCTGCCTGCAAGGCACCGAGCACCCGCGCCGCAGACGGCACCGTTCTCGAGTTGTTGGATGGCCTAGGCATTTGCTCCTCCTTTGACGACTTGGGCATCGATTACCCGGTCCATGTGCTCCTACAACCCAACGGAATTACCAAGATCACGCTTTTCAAACGCCGATTGCACCCCGCCGGGTCAACTTCACTCTGCGGGGGAGCTCCGCCAGCAGGGGCTCGAGCCGCCCGACGACCTCACCACAGCTGGGGCGGCGTGCCGGATCGGGGTCGAGCAGCTCCAGGATCAGGTGGCGAAGCGAGGCTGGAAGCCCTGAGGGCAGCTCCCGTGGGCTCTCGGCGAGCTGGGGGAAGCGCTGGGGACCGCCGTCCCCCGATCCCCGCGGGAACGGATTCTCGCCTGATGCGGCGTGAAAGAGCGTGGCGCCCAGGCCCCAGGCATCCGCGGCAGCGCCGATGCCGCTCTCGCCCGCATCCTCGACGCACTGCTCCGGCGCCATGTAGGGATCGGTTCCAAGTGGCCCCGAGGTCCTCGCGGCTCGCTCCAGAGTGCGGGCAATGCTGAGGTCGACCAACCGCGGCGGGACTCCCATCACGATGTTGTCTGGCTTGACGTCGAGGTGCACGTAGCCGGAGTTGGCCATGTACTGCAGCGCCCCCGCGACATGAGCTGCCAGCGGCAGAAGCTGTTCGAGTCCGATCGCCCCATCCCGCCTGATCAGCCGCCGCAGCGAAGGGCCCTCGAGGTGCTCGATCAGCACATGCGGGTGGGGGCCGTCGACGGCCGCGTCGAAGCTGCGGACGAGCGTCGGGTGGTTCAGCGACGCGAGGACCTCGACCTCGCGCTCGAGGTCTCGCAGCGCCTTCGCGTCCTCGACTTGGTCGGGGCGGATCAGCTTGGCGACGCCTAGGGCGAAGAGCGACTCGTCCCAGACGAGGCACACCTCGTAGCGGTTGCCGCCGCCGATCGCCTTCAGGACCACTCGGCCGGGATGGATCTCCTCGCCTGATTCGAATTCCCAGCTCGCGTGCTCGCTCATCCAAGTAAGGGTAGGTGGCTCGCGGTCTCGGCTGGCGTCCGCGGTTGCTCCTAGACCGTGGCGCCGCTGGGCATCCAGCCGCGCCGGAGTTCCGCCGCCACGCGGGCGCCGGCGCCGCTCTGGCGACCAAGCTCGAAGGCGTCGACCGCTCGTACCGGCTCGATGCCGCGAACCGATCCCGCCAGGAGAACCTCGTCCGCCGCCACCAGGTCGTCGATCGTCAGCTCGGTCTCGTGGGGCAGCAACCCACAGGCATCGGCGGCTTCCATCACCCGCCGGCGGGCGATACCGGGGAGGAGGCGGCCGTCCGCGGGGGGCGTCACGAGTGTCTCGCCGCGAATCGCGAAGACGTTCGCGCGCGATGCCTCCAGCACGACGCCACCCCGGTCAACGAGCAGCGGCACCTCCCCGGCGCCCAATCCCGCTTCGGCCTGCCCGATCAGATCGCGATCTGCCCACTTGTGCAGGCCCAGCCCGCCCTCGACCACGACGCTGCGGGTAATGACGGCCCGCTCGGGGCCGGGGAAGACGAGCGCCGGGTCGACGGCAGCTGTGACGATCTCTCGTGTCAGCTCACCCGTGTCGCCGATCGGGGCAAGCGTGATTCGCAGGCGTCCAAGGCCCATGTCGCGGGCGTGCTCTTCGACGGCCTCGCGCGTCTCGTCGGTCAGCGTTGCTCCGTACAGCACGGCGACGCTCGCCCCGAGCCGGGCGAAATGGGCGTCGATCTCGATCAGGGCTCCCTCGACTACGAGGAACGTCTCGAAGACGCCCCTCGCCGGGTCGGGCGGTATCGGCCGGGACACGCACGACATTGTGTCATCCTGCCGCGAATGCTGAGCAGGATTCGTCTCTATATACAAGCGCACGGAGTTCGCAAGACGCTGGCCGCGGTGGGGCGCCGCGTGCGCAAGCTGTTCTCCATCGACGAGCGCTTGATCATCCTGCTCAAGCAGCTGGAGTCGATCGTAGAGCCGCGCCGCCCCAGCGACCTGCGCGTGGAGGATCTCGGGAAGGAGCACCTGCCGGCGCTCTCGGAGCTGAACCGCAGGCGGGGCCGCCCTCAGGTCGACAAGCGCTTCGCCACGAACGTCTCCTCGGGCTTCAAAGGTTTCGTCGCCTGGAAGGACGCGGATCTGGTCGGTTACTACTGGTGGGTGGACGATGACGCTCCGGTGCTCCACCCCGACCTGGGCGACGACCTCAACCTGGGCATCGAGATGGAGCAGGGCGATGTCTACGGCACCGACTTCTTTCTGCTCGAGGAGTACCGCGGCGCCGGCAGGGCGGCCGATTTTCTCTACAAGATCGAGAAGTCGCTGCGCGATCGCGGTTACCGCAGGCTCTGGGGTTATGTGGACAGCGAGAACCGCGCGGCGCTCTGGTCCTACAGGGCACGAGGATACGAGTCGATGTGGGTCCTGGAGCGAAAGAGGCGGCTGTGGTTTCGGCAAGATGCCGTTCTATCCATATGACGAAGGAGGCGAAGATGGACATCGGTAGCGAGGTCGAAGGATTCATCATCGAGAAGATCACGCTGGACGGTGAGAAGATCGCCCGCGACGAGGATCTCCTCGCCAGCGACACCCTCGACTCGCTCGGCATCGTCGAGCTGGTCTCCTTCCTCGAGGCGCGGTTCGGGATTTCGGTGTCCGACGACGACCTGGTTCCGGAGAACTTCAAGTCGATCGACGAGATCGTCGCCTTCGTCAAGCGCGCGGAAGGCTAGGCGACGTGATGCTGATGCAACTGCTCTACGAGCAGGTCGCGAGCCGGCCCGACCATCCCGCCGTCGTCTACGGGGAGGAGCGGATCTCCTGCGCAGAGCTGGTGGAGAGAATCGAGCGTCTGGCGTTCAGCCTTGCCGAGCGAGGGATCGGGCCCGGAGACGCGGTCGCCATCGCGCTTCGGGACACCCCCTGGTACGTGACCTGCTTCCACGCCATCACTGCGCTCGGCGGCAGGGTGGTCCCGGTCAATCCCGCCTTCAAGCAGGCGGAGCTGGAGTTCTGCTTCCGTGCCTCGAATGTGCGGGCTGTGATCGGTGACGAGCGAACGGCCGGGGTCTGCGAGCGCATCGTCGCTGGCTTCGAGCGTCCGGTCGAGGTGATCAGCGCCAGCGTCGCCCACGATCAGTCGCCGACGCTTGCCGCGTTGGTCGAGGGGGGCTCGGCGCAGAGGCTTCCCGACCGCGATCCCGACGAGATCCTCGTCTACCAGTACTCCTCGGGGTCGACGGGACGACCAAAGCTGGTTCCGCGTACGCATCGGCAGTGCCTCGCCGAGGCGGCGCTCTACGCCGAGCTGGGTATGACCCCCGAGGACCGGATCCTCAGCGCGATCCCGCTCTTTCACACCTATGGCATGGGCGCCTGCCTCTTTGGCGGGGCGATCTCCGGCGCCACCGTGGTCATCCTCGAGGATCCCCACCCATTCCTGCTCAAGCGCCACCGGGCGCTCGAGCTGATCGAGGCGGAGCAGCTGACCGTGTTCCCCGGCGTTCCCTTCAACTTCCGCCTGATGGCGGAGGCGCCTGCGGGCGCCGACCTCTCGTCGCTGCGCCTCTGCTTCTCGGCGGGGACGGCGCTTCCCCGCGCTAGCTTCGAGGCATTCGGCGAGCGTTTCGGTGTGCTCGTGCGGCAGATCTACGGCAGCACGGAGACCGGGATCATCAGCGCCAACATGAGCGACGACCCGGTCACGACGTCCGATTCGGTTGGGGCGCCCCTTGGCGAGGCCCGGGTCCAGATCGTCGACGACTACGGATCGCCCCTGCCGGTTGGCGAGGTGGGGGAGGTCACGGTCTTGAGCCCCGCGGCGACGAACGGCTACGCCGAGATGGAGGAGCTGAACCGGGAGGTGTTCCGAGACGGCTGGTACTTCACCGGCGACCTGGGGCGGCTCGACGAGGACGGGCTGCTCTATCTCGAAGGCCGCAAGAAGCTCCTGATCGAGATCGGCGGCTACAAGGTCGATCCGATCGAGGTGCAGGACGTCATCGAGGCGCACCCGAGTGTCGAGGAGGCGATCGTGGTCGGGATCCCCGGTGAGGTCGAGGGCGAGGAGCTGGTCAAGGCCGCCGTGGTCCCATCCGAGTACTGCGAGGAGCGGGAGGTAATCGCCTTCTGCCGCGAGCGACTCTCCAACTTCAAGGTCCCTCAAGTGATCGAATTTCGTGACGAGATACCGAAGAGCCCGCTTGGAAAGGTCCTACGCAAGTACCTCGTGTGAAGACGCTGCTGATCGACAACTACGACTCCTTCACCTACAACCTCTTTCAGCTGCTGGCAGAGGCGAACGGCGACGAGCCGATTGTCGTCCGCAACGACGAGGCGGGCTGGGATGAGCTGCGGGAGCTCGAGTTCGACAACATCGTCATCTCACCCGGCCCGGGCCGTCCCGACCGCGAGGGCGACTTCGGGGTCTGTGCGGAAGCGATCCGTCGTGCCGAGGTGCCGCTGCTCGGGGTTTGCCTCGGCCACCAGGGTCTCGGCTGGGCAAACGGGGCGATCGTCGACAACGCCCCGGAGGTCATGCACGGCCGGCTCAGCGCCGTCCTCCATGAAGGATCGCCGCTCTTCGCCGGCATCCCGCGCGAGTTCCAGGCCGTCCGCTACCACTCGCTCTGCGTCGGTCAGCCGCTGCCGGAGGAGCTGGAGCCGATCGCGTGGACGAGCGACGGCGTCCTCATGGCGGCCGAGCATCGCGACCGCCCGCAATGGGGCGTCCAGTTTCACCCGGAGTCGATCTGCAGCGAGTACGGGCGGCTGCTGCTGGCCAACTTCCGCGATCTGACGGTCGAGCACAGCGGGTCTGGCAACGGCTCCTCACCGGCCCGGGTGCCGGGCCCGATCGGGCAGGGGGGGTGGCGACGGACCCGGTTCCTGCTGAAGGCGAAGCGCCTGGACACCCTCTTCGACTCCGAGCGGGCCTTCACCCATCTCTACGGCGCCAGCGAGACCGCCTTCTGGCTCGACAGCAGTCGCGTCGACGAGCGGGCCCGGTTCTCCTTCATGGGCGACGCCGGCGGGCCGCTTGCCGCGACGATCACCTACGACGCTGCCGACGGCGAGGTGCGGGTCGAGCGCGGGGGGGAGGTCGACGTCCGCCCTGGATCGATCTTCGACTACCTGAGTCGCGAGATGCGGCGGCTGAGGCAGATATCCGACGACCTCCCCTTCGACTTCAACTGCGGCTTCGTCGGCTACTTTGGCTACGAGCTGAAGGCGGACTGCGGTGGCAGCAGCGCGCACAGCTCGTCGCAGCCGGATGCCGCCTTCGTCTTCGCCGACCGGTTGATCGTCTTCGATCACCTCGAGGAGTGCACGTACCTGGTCTGCTTTGCCGATCCCGGGAAGCTCGAGGAGGCCGAACGCTGGATCTCCGCCACGAGCCTGCGACTCGCCGCCCTGCCGCCGCTGGACGAGCCGGAGCAGCATGTCGGCGGCGGCCCTGCGGCCGAGTTCCGCCTCAGCCGCTCGCATCAGCAGTACCTCGACGACATCGCCGAGTGCAAGCGCCGCCTGTTCGAAGGCGAGAGCTACGAGATCTGCCTGACGAACAAGATCACCGCCGACGTCAGCCCCGATCCGCTGCCGCTCTACCGAACGCTGCGCCGCATCAACCCGGCGCCCTTCTCGGCCTTCCTCCGCTTTGGCGAGACCGCGGTGCTGAGCTCCTCCCCGGAGCGCTTCCTGCGCGTGGGGCGTGATCGCTGGGTCGAGGCGAAGCCGATCAAGGGGACCTGCCGGCGCGGGGAGACCCCGGCCGAAGACGTGCGCCTCGCCGAGGAGCTCCGCCTCGGCGAGAAGAATCGCGCCGAGAACCTGATGATCACCGACCTGCTGCGCAACGACCTCGGCGTCGTCTGCGAGGTCGGCACCGTGCACGTCCCCTACCTGATGCACGTCGAGACCTACGAGACGGTGCACCAGCTCGTCTCGACCGTGCGCGGCCTCCTGCGCGAGGACGTCCAGCCGCCCGACTGCGTTCGCGCCTGCTTTCCGGGAGGATCGATGACCGGTGCTCCGAAGAAGCGGACGATGGAGATCATCGACGAGCTGGAGGGGGAGGCGCGCGGTGTCTACTCCGGGGCGATCGGCTTCCTCGGCCTCGGCGGCGGCTGCGACCTCAACATCGTGATCCGCACGCTCGTGGTCGACGGCGAATCGACAACGCTCGGCGTCGGCGGGGCGATCATCATGCAGTCCGACGCCGAGGACGAGTACCAGGAGACTCTGTTGAAGGCGCGTGCCCCGATGCAGGCAATCGATCCCGGAGTCGAGCCGGGCCCGGCACTCGAGGGGACCGGAGCAAGCTCCGGACGTGAGCCTGTGTGACGCTGGAGGTTGAGTGGATCGACAGCGTCGATCGTTTCGCGGCGCTCGGGGAGGAGTGGGACTCGGCCCTGCCCGCGGCCGCATCGCCATTCGACCTGCACTGCTGGTACGCGGCCTGGTGGCGCGCCTTCGGCGATGGCTCCCAGCTAGCGATCTGCACTGCGCGCCGCGCCGGCAAGCTGGTCGGGGCCTTCCCGCTACAGGACGGTGGCAAGGGAATCAGGGCGCTGGCCAACGTGCACACGCCCGCATTTCGCCCGCTGGCAGCCGACGACGCGGTGATGGAGCGGCTGGTTGCGGAGGCGCTCGCCCGCAGCGGGCGCAGGCTGGAGCTGGTCGGGCTGCCCGAGCCGGACGAGAGCGTTGGCCGTCTGCAGAGCGGCGCCCGCGAGGCCTCGATGGTCTCCATGCTCGAACCGTCCTACTCCTCGCCTGCGGTTGAGACCGACGGCGACTTCGATGCCTGGCGCACGGTGAGCAAGCGTCGCTGGGGCGCTCCGCTGGAGCGGTTCCGCCGCAAGATGGGGCGCGACTTCGAGGCCGAGTTCGCGATCGTCCGGCCACCGGAGGACCTCGAGTGCGAGCTCACCGACGGTTTCAAGGTGGAGGCCAGTGGCTGGAAGGGCCGCGCGGGCACGGCGATCATCTCCAACCCGGAGACCGAGGTGTTCTACCGCGAGGTGGCTGAGTGCTTCGCCCGCCGCGGGGAGTTACGGCTGAGTCGCATCGCCCTCGACGGACGCACGGCGGCGTTCGACCTCTGCCTTCAGCATGGGGGTCGTCTCTACCTCTTGAAGACCGGCTTCGACGAGGAGTTCCGCCGCCTGGCCCCCGGCCTGGTGATGCGACTCTCGATCATCGAGCACTGCTTCGAGCAGGGCCTGCGCTCGCACGAGCTGCTCGGCGCCGAGAGCGAGTGGAAGGCGAAGTTCGCGACGACGACGCGCCCCCGCGCCACCCTGCGCGCCTATCGCCGCACGCCGCTGGGACTTGGTCGCTACGCCTACCGGACCTCGTTGCGGCCGAGGCTCAAACGCGCCTACCGCCGCCTCGAGGAGCTGCGGAGCTAGAGCCGGACGATGCTGCCTGCCTCGATCCCCCGGCTGACGCCGCGGAAGTCGACCACCAGGGGCGCCTTGGCGACGACGTCGCGGTAGTCGACCTCGGAGTGGGCGGTGACGATCGCCACCGCGTCGCTCTCCGGCAGGGCGGCCTCGAGGTCGACGGAAGCAAGGCCCAGCTCGTGCAGCTCCGGCACATGGGGGTCGTGGTAGGAGACCTCCGCCCCCAACTGCTGGAGCTGCTTCGCGATCTTCAGTGCCGGCGACTCCCTGACGTCGCCGATCCCCGCCTTGTAGCTCACCCCTAGGATGAGGATGCGCGAGCCCTTCACCGGCTTTTCGGCCTCGTTCAGGGCGCGCTCGATCCGTTCCACGCAGAAGACCGGCTGGGCTTGGTTGATTTTGCCGGCCAGCTCGATGAACTCCGGGTAGAAGTCGTGCTCGCGCGCCTTGAAGGCAAGGTAGAAGGGGTCGACGGGAAGGCAGTGGCCACCCATCCCGGGGCCCGGCTCGAAGCGCATGAACCCGAAGGGCTTGGTGGCGGCCGCATCGATCACCTCCCAGATATCGATCTCGAGCCGGTTGCAGAGCTGGGAGAGCTCGTTCACGAGGGCGATGTTGACTGAGCGGAAGATGTTCTCGAGGAGCTTTGCCAGCTCGGCCGCCTCGGGGCCGGAGAGGACGACGACCTCGTCGCAGATCGAGCCGTACAGCTCGCGGGCCCGCTCCGAGCAGGCCGCCGTGAGGCCGCCGACCAGCTTCGGCGTGGTCCGGACCGTGTGGTCGACGCGCCCCGGGTCGATCCGCTCAGGGGAGAAGGCAAGGTGGAAGCCGCTTCCCGCCGAGAGCCCGGACTCCTCGAGGATCGGCAGCAGGCGCTCGCGCGTCGTCCCCGGGTAGGTGGTCGACTCGAGCACCACGAGCTGGCCGTCTCGCAGCACCTCGGCGAGCGCCGTCGCCGCTTCGGTGATGTAGGTGAGGTCGGGTTCGCGCGAGCCGGTGAGCGGCGTCGGCACGCAGATCACCACCGCCTCGCAGGCGCCGAGCTCGGCGTAGTCGGAGGTCGCGCGCAGGCGCTCCGAGAGTGGCGCCAGCACTGCATCGGGAATGTCCTCGATGTAGCTCCGTCCTTCGCCCAGGGCCTCGATCTTGCGGCCGTCCGCATCGAGTCCGACGACCTCGTGTCCGGCCTCGGCGAAGGCCACGGCAAGCGGCAGCCCGACGTAGCCGAGTCCGATGATCCCGATCTTCATCGGCGGGAGTCTAGAGCGCCCCGGCGACTGTAAGGTCGCGGGTCGGGTTCGTCGCAAAGCCCGTTTCAGAAGATGCTGCGCAGGACGGCGCGGAGCGCGATCGAGCCGCCACCAGCCCGGCGCAGCGCCTTGCGCGCTTCGCGCACCTTCCCGTGCCGGGCGAACGAGTTCGCTTGCATCAGGTGCGCGTCGGAGACGGTGCGGCGAAACTCGTCGCCGTGCTTGGCGAGGAACTCGGGGTCGCTTCCCCAGACCTGCTCGAGGGTCTCGATCCAGGCGCCTGCCCAGACGTGTCCCGGTGAGCCCGTGAGGCGGGGCCCTGAATGCCCGTGCTGCCAGGCGGTCTCGGTCTCGAAGAACGCGCCGGGACCTCGGCGGGCGAGCCGGCCGAAAGCGGGCCACTCCTCGCAGGTGGGGAGGTTGTCCGCGAACCGGAGCATTTCGCCGGCCTCCTTGCGGACCATGAGCGTGAAGGTGGGAACGAGGTTGTTGCGCATCTCCTCCAGGTACATGCAGCCAATGTGGACGGTGAAGTCCTCGCGGCCGGATGGAAGCGGCGCGACCGATGAGTAGGGGATGCCTGGGCCGAAGACCTCGGATAGCGGACGCCTTCTGCGCAGCCAGTGCGGGAGGTAGCTGTGTTGCTCGGTGCCATCCTCGAAGCGCACGCCGAAGTCGCTGAAGGCGAACAGGACATCGGACCGCTGTTCCAGGAACGTCCGTTGCAGGGCGATCTTGTCCGAGAACCATTCATCGTCGTCGTCGAGGAAGGCGACGAGTGGCCCGCGGGCAGCCTCGAGACCGGCGTTGCGCGCCGCCCCTGCGCCCCCGTGTGGCAGGCGCAAGAGGCGGACGGGAGGGCCGAAGGCTTCGACGACCGTGGCGGTGTCGTCCGTCGAGCCGTCGTCGACCACGATGATCTCGTCGCCCGGCGAGAGCGCGGCCAGCGCCGAGCGGATCGCTCGGGTGATGAGGTGTGCCCGGTTGTGAGTCGGGATGACGGCACTGACCCGACTTAAGGCCATCCAATGATTATCGGATGGCCTGTTCATCTATTACATCGAACAATTGTCCAGCAGTGCTGCCCCTATATTCTTCGTTTCCCGTCCGGCCGCCGAACGCCGCCCCGCGGGTAACCTGCCCCCTCGACCACTACTGACGAGCTAGGAGCCATGGCCGTAGAGACCGCCGCGTACACCGAGCAGACCGACATCCAGCGCGACATCACCGAGATGGTGCGCCAGTTCGTCGACGAGCAGATCATCCCCAACGCCGAGAAGTACGACCACGAGGACTCCTTCCCGGAGCCGATCGTCGAGCAGATGAAAGAGCTCGGGCTCTTCGGAGTGACGATCCCCGAGGAGTACGGCGGCATGGGGCTCGACCTGACGACCTACGCGATGATCGTCGAAGAGCTCTCACGCGGCTGGATCTCGATCTCCGGCGTCGTCAACACCCACTTCATCGGCTCCTACCTCTTGATGAAGTTCGGCACCGACGAGCAGAAAGACCACTTCCTGCCGAAGATGGCGACGGGCGAGATTCGCGCCGCCTTCTCGCTCTCAGAGCCCGAGGTCGGTTCCGACGTACAGGGGATCAAGTCGACGGCGAAGAAGGGCGACGACGGCAGGTGGGAGCTGAACGGCCAGAAGATGTGGGTCACCAACGGGCTCGGCTCGAGTGTCGTCTTCGTCCTGATGAAGACCGACACCAAGGCCGACCCGCGCTATAAGGGAATGACCTGCTTCATCACCGAGAAGGAGCCCTGGGTGGAAACCAACTCGGGCGACTTCAAGGGCCTGATCGTCCCGCCCAAGATCAAGAAGATGGGCTACAAGGGCGTCGAGTCGACCGAGCTGGTCTACGACGGCTACAGGTGCCCAGCGGAGCGGGTCCTGGGCGGCGAGGAGGCCGGCGTGGGGCAGGGCTTCGTGCAGATGATGGACGCGCTCGAGGTCGGCCGCGTCAACGTCGCTGCACGCGGCGTTGGGATCGCCCAGCGTGCCCTCGAGCTGGCCCTCCGCTACAGCCAGGAGCGCAAAACGTTCGGCAAGCCGATCGCCCAGCACCAGGCGATCCAGTTCAAGCTCGCCGACATGGCGACCAAGATCGAGGCGGCCCGCCTCGTCACCCGCAAAGCCGCCCGGCTCAAGGACGCCGGCGAGCGCTCTGACCTGGAGGCGGGGATGGCCAAGCTGCTCGCCTCGGAGACCGGCAAGGAGTGCGTCGAGGAGTGCTTTCGCATTCACGGCGGCTATGGCTACTCGAAGGAGTACGAGATCGAGCGCCTGTACCGGGACGCGCCGCTGCTCTTGATCGGCGAGGGCACCTCGGAGATCCAGCGCATGGTGATCGGCAAGAAGCTGTTGCAGAGGTACAAGATCTAGTTTGGCGTCGACTTCTGACCTGATCCGGACCGCGGTCGAGCGATTTCAGGCGGAAGTCCCTGCCCTGCAGAAGCTCAAACTCGTCTTTGGCCTGGAGCTGCGCGGCCGTGGCGACATCCAGCTCTACCGAGTTGAGGTCCCGGGACCGAAGATCAGCAAGGACCTGGCGCAGGACGAGCGGGTCCTGGTCCAGATCGACCGCGCCCAGTTCAACGAGCTGGCCGAGCGCGGCACCCTGAAGAGCTACCGCAAGGCGGTCGAGACCGGACACATCAAGGCCACTGGCGACTCCAACGTGAAGAAGTTGATCACCCAGGTCGTCGAGCGCCAGGAGGAACGGTCGCGGCTCAGGAAAGCCCACTGAGGTGCCGCTTGTAGTCGAGTGGATCACCGAGATGACTCGGCTCGCCGAGCTTGCGCCGCAGTGGCCGGCGCTGCTGCCGGAGGATTCGCACCCGTTTGACTCGTTCGACTGGTACGAGGCCTGGTGGAAGGCCTTTGGCGTTGGATGCGGGATGGCTGTGTGCGCGGTCTTCGACGGCGACGAGCTGGCCGGGGTATTTCCGCTACGGGTCGAGGATCGGCGGATGATGGGGCTGGTCAACGGTCACTCGGGCACCTTTCGCCCGCTCGCTCGGGACAGCGAGGCGATGGAGGCGCTGGTCGCCGCAGCGTTTTCCCGCCCGGCACGCGAAGTCGATTTGCATTTGCTGCCGGCGACCGATCCGACGGTTCCCCTGCTTGAGGCCGCCGCTCGCAATGCGTCCAGGCGGCCGCTGCTCGAAGCCGGCTACGTCTCGCCGATCGTCGATACGAGTGGCGATCTCGACGCCTGGCGCAAGGAAAGCAACTCGAGTTGGAAGAAGCGCCTGGCTCGCTACCGACGGAAGATGCAGAGCGACCACAACGCCGAGTTCGAGATCGTTGCCGTTCCCGATCATCTCGACGCTCGCCTGGACGAGGGGTTCCAGCTCGAGCAGAGCGGCTGGAAGGGCGAAAGCGGCACCGCGATCCTCTCCGCGCCCGAGACCGAGCTCTTCTACCGCGAGATCGCCCACCGCTTTCACGATCGCGGAGAGCTGCGGCTGAGCCGCATCGCGCTCGATGGCGAGGCCGTCGCCTTCAGCTTCTGCATCCAGGCGGGAAACAGCCTCTACTCGCTGAAGGTCGGCTATGACGAAAGCTGGCGGAAGCTGGTACCGGGGCTCGTCATGCAGCTCTCGATCATCGAGCACTGCTTCGAGCCCGGCCTCGATGCCTATGAGCTCTTGGGGGAGACGAGCGACTGGAAGGAGAAGGTCGCGAACGACAGCAGGGCCCACACCAACCTGCGCGCCTTCTCGTCCGGTCCGGCCGGGTTGATCAGGCACGGATATCGCGGTCGCCTGAGGCCACTGGTCAAACGGCACTACCGCCGCCTGCGACCGCGCGGTCGCTAGTCGAGCCCGGCCGTTCCTCGTCCGGCCATCGGCCCGGCGTTATTGGGCGTTATCGACGCGGAGCCGCAGCGTCGTCGAGTGGCTACCGGGTGCGCTGCGGCCGCGTCCGGCAAGGAAGCGCCGCGGCTCCTTGACGCCATAGGCGGGTGAGTAGAGGCCATCCTCGACCCGCAGCTCCACGTCCTCGGTGGCAATCGAAAGCCGCAGAGAGCCGAACTCGGCAACCGCGACCCCGTCGTCGCCAACCGAGACGTCCCGGCAGGGGCCGAGCGGGAAGGCCCAGTCCAGTCGGTGCGCGCCGGGGCTTGTCACGGTGTCGACGATCGTCAGCTCGCGACGGCGCCCGTCCAGCTCGAGGCGCCGCTCGTGAACAGCCGGATCCGGCAGCGCCTCGAAGCCGTGGTGGCGGCCGGTGAAGGCGGTGCGCTCCGCCCCTTCCTCCCAGGCGATCGCCTCGGCGCGGCTGCGGTTGCCAAGCGGGAAGCGCGGCCAGGGCGGCAGCGCGTTCTGCTCGGTGCCGTCGACGCTCAGGGTCGCGTGGAAGGCGGTCGAGCGGAACCGCAGCCGTTCCTCTTCGTCCTCGTAGTAGGTGCCGGTGCCGGGGTCCTCGATCAGCGGCGTCGGGCCGCAGGACAGCTCGAAGGAGAGCTGGTCGTTGTGGGCGTGGCCGCCGATCCCGTAGACGCCGGTATCGCCACAGCGCACCAGCACGTAGAGGTCATCGTAGCGCATCGTGTAGTAGCCCCCCGCGGGAAAGCTCGCCGAGCGGGTCGCCGGCTCGTAGGGGCGTGAGGCCTGTTTGAAGAGATGGAGGTGGGAGCGGAAGTCGGTGCGGCCGTACTCGCCGAGCGGCAGGAATCGGCCGTCGTCGTTGTCGCCGATCTGCGGTGCCAGTCCGTCGGGCCGGGTGTAGGCGGTGACGAAATCGAGCATCCGGCCGAGTCGCCCCCGGTACCAGGCGGGAAAGACGTCCGGGTACAGCGACTCACTGGCCTGCGTGCCGCAGATGAACAGTTCGGAGACCAGACGGTGGTAGGGAATCGACGCCTCGTGCCCGCAGCCGTCCTCGCGCACCTGGTGCTCCATCTCGGCGATCAGCTCCCCGGCGGCCCAGCGCCCCCAGGCGGCTCCCTCCTTGCCGCGGGCGAAGAGCGCCGCGACGATGGTCAGGCCGGCGACATCGGACAGGTAGTGGTTCGTCCGCGCCTCGGCCGTCTCGAGATGGCTGCGGATGAAGCGCCCGTGCAGGAGCAGGCTCTCCGCCGCCCGCTCCCCCCAGGGTTGGCTGGATGCATCCTCGGCGCAGATCACGAGCGCCGCGACCCAGTTGGCGGCGCGGATCGCGACATCCATCGTGCAGAGCCAGTTGGGCCCCATTTCGACCGGGTTGGCCTCGATCCAGCTGTCCAGCTGAGCTCCGATCTCGTCGAGGTAGCGCCGCTCGCCGCTGAGCTTGAATGCGGCGGCCAGCAGCGGCAGGTGCTGGCAGCGCGAAAGCTCCCACGGCACCTTGATGTCGGAGTCGTCGAAGAAGAACGGCTCGATCAGCAGGTTGTGCTTCAGCGGCCAGCGCCGCCCCGACTTGAAGTCGAGGTTCCAATCGATCTCGGCGCCGAGATCGATTGGACCCGACCCGAGCAGGTCAAATCTGTGTGCCACGACGGCGTCGGCTCGCTCGAGCAGGAGGCGGCGATCGTCGTCTTCGAGCCCGCCCAGCGAGCGCGCGAAATCCGCCACCGTCGGCAGCGCCGCCAGCGCCGGGCCGCGCAGGGCTTCCCCCAGGGAGAGGCCGCCGAGCGCCGCATCGACTTCGGTGGCCGACGCCGACAGTGGCCGGCGGCGGCGGACCCGGTCGAGCGCCAGCCCGCGAGCGCGCCCGCTTGCGCGTCGCCAGGCGGCGCGCAGCGCCGCTCTCAGGCCGACTTCACGCAGCCGCTGCAGTGTGCTCATCGCTCACTCGCTGAGGGTTTGCCGCGAGATAGGTGACAACGGAGACCTGTCCAATCGCCACCAGCGCCCCTGCAACGGCGATTCCGACGACCCCGAACAGCTCGGCGGCGATCGTGGCGACGATCAAGTTCAGCCCGACCGCGGCGGTGTTCACCCAGGCGAGCGACGTGTAGCGCTCCTGGGCGATCAGCAGGCTTGAGTTGGGCAGCGTCACGAACTGGGCGAAGGCCGTTATCAGCAGCACCTGGAAGATAGGCACCGAGTCCGGGTAACGGCCGCCATCGATTAGCGGAATCAGCCAGATCGCCGCGATCGCGGCGCAGCCGAGGAGTGCCAGCGCCGGTGGTGCCGTCTGCTTCGCCCAGCGCTTCATCATCGCGATCTGGGCTTCGTCGGAGTCGATCATGTCGCTCTGCGCGGTTCGCACCCGCATCACGGAGACCATCGCCGGCACCGGGCCCATCACGATCGAGACGTAGCGCAGCGCCGCGCCGTAGGCGGCGACGGCCACGTCGTTGAGCAGGGCAGCGACCAGGAACAGGTCGAGGTAAGCCCAGCCGGATGAGGCCATCGAGTAGAGCGTCAGCGCCGCCGTCTCGCGGCCGAAGCCGAAGCGGCCCTCGATGCCGTGTTCGGCGCCGCGGGTTGCGAGGGCAAGTGGGCCAGCCGCCACCAGCCCGACCAGGCAGACGCCGATCGAGAAGTAGATCCCGATCGCCTCGCCGGACTCGAGCAGCCCCGCGGTCGCCAACCCGGCGACCACCAGCAGCACGACGCCACGCACGACCTGGATCAGGCCCGCCTTCATAAATGCAAGCTGCGCCTGGTAGTGAAAGGCGGCCATTTCGATCGCGGCACTGCCAAGCGTGAAGGCGATCCCGATCGCGACGAAGGCAAGTCGTTCCTCGGGGCTGCCGACGCCAAGAATCGAGGCGCCGAGGAGGCCGAGGACGCCGGCGGCGAGGATCAGCAGCGAGCCGCTGCGCAGGGTCGCGTGGAAGGCGGAGGGCTCCTCGTGGCCGCGGGAGACGCGCTCGGCCTCGAGGCGGGTGTAGCGCAGGCGGACGCCGCCGGTTGCGGCGCTACCGAGGAAGCTGCCGACGTTGAGCAGGAGGACGACGAAGGCGAAATCGCCGACTGCGAGCGTGCGCAGCAGCAGGATCAGGGTCAGAGCACTCATACCTCGCGCCGCCACGTCCAGGGCGAAAGTCGAGATGTATCCCCGCTTGAACGTCGAAAGGCGCTTCACGGCGCTAAGTATCGTCCGGCGAGCGGCGCGGCTGAATGCCGCCGGCCCGTTGTCACCGCCTGTGACTAGGATTCCGCGCCCAACCCAAGAGGAGACAAAACGACCGATGAGCGACCAGAAGTACGAGCTGACCACCGACCAAGCGGAGCGCGAGGCATCCGGCGCGCACAGCTATGGCCGCTACCTCGAGGAGTTCGAGGTGGGCGCCGTCTATAAGCATTGGCCGGCGAAGACCGTGACCGAGGCCGACGATCACCTCTTCTGCCTGATCACGATGAATCACCACCCGCTGCACATCAACGACATCTACGCGGGCAACTCGCAGCAGGGTCGCAACGTCGTCGTCGGCCCCCTCGTCTACTCGCTGGCGCTGGGCATGTCGGTGTCCGACGTCTCCGGCAAGGCGATTGCCAACCTCGCCACGGAAGAACTCAGCCATCCCAACCCGGTCTTCCATGGCGACACGCTCTTCTGCGAGACCGAGGTGCTCGACGTCAAGCCCTCGCAATCGAAGCCGGATCGCGGTGTGGTCAAGGTCCACACCCGCGTGCTCAACCAGGACGGCGTGCTCGTGGCTGAGTTCAAGCGCCTCGTCCTCGTTCCCAAGCGGCCCGCATAGCACCATGGGGGGATCGCCGGCCGAGGACCTGCAGGGGCGTTTCGGGGATCTTGTCGAGCTGAGTCTCGAGGCCCTGCCGCGGATGTTCGATGAGCCGTCCGGGCTCTTCTGCCAGAAGACCGTCGCCGAAGGGGACCGCCTCTCGAATCGGGGCAGCAACGCTTTCTACAGCGCGATGTCGACTGTCGGGCTCCTGCGTCAGTCCGCCCGCCCGCCGGAGAGCGTCTTTCCATTGGGACGGTCGCTTGACGCGCTCCACGATGTCGCGATGGCGGGCGCCGGCCCGGAAGTGCTCGCCAATGTGGTCTGGGCGATGGCGCTGGCCGAAGACGGGCGTGGCGCCGACCTGACCGCAAAGCTCGCCGGCCGCGGCGATCTCCAGAACTGCGAGAGCGCGACCCTCGGCCACGTCATCCACGGCCTCGCGATTGCCGCCGAGGCCTACCCGGAGCGGAGTGGGGAGGCGATCGAGGCCTGTAGGCGTTGGGCCCCGGAGCTCCTCGGTCGGTTTTCGTCCGAGCCGGAGCTCTTCGGGCCGTTCCGGCGACCGACCGGGGTGCGCAGCGCCCTGATCAACCGGCTGACCAGCTTCGCCGCCCAGGTTTACCCCCTGCATGGCCTCGCTTCCTTCTATCGCGTCACCGGGGAGGCTCCGTCGCCCGTCCTGCGCCGGGTGGCCGAGCGGATCGTCGACGCGCAGGGCCCGCTCGGCCAGTGGTGGTGGCTCTACTCGACTCGGACCAGGGCGGTTATCGAGGGCTACCCGGTCTACTCGGTCCACCAGGACGGGATGGCGTTCATGGCGCTGCTGCCGGTCGAAGCGCTCGGTGAGGGCTCCTACCGGGAGCCGCTCGGGCTGGGCCTCGACTGGCTGTTCGGCGCCAACGAGCTCTCGACCGCCGAGCTGGTCCGCCGCGACCCGGCGGCCGTCTTTCGCAACATCCAGCGCGTCGGCAGCGACGCCGACGCCATGTTCGGCATCTCGGGCGCCAATCTCAGGCGTGTGATTGCCCGTTCGCTGCGCCCAGGCGCTGATCACACCCACGCCGAGCCGGCCGAGCTGGAAGTGCTCTACGAGAGCCGTCCCTATCACCTCGGCTGGCTCCTCCACGCCTACTCGCTCGCGACGGAGTGAGCTGAAGGATGGGTGTCACCGCCCGGATCGTCGAGGACGTCGATGGGCTGGCCCCAGTCCGCACTGAGTGGGATGAGTTGGCGGTGGCAGCGGGGCGACCATTTGCCGCTCCCGCCTGGGTTCTCGCCTGGTGGCAGCACATGCGCCCTGACGGAGCCCGTCTGCAGGTGCTGGTCGCCGAGCGTGACGGCGAGCTGGTGGGGATCGTTCCCCTTTACGGGGTTGGCCGTGTCACCCGGTCAATCGGGGCCGAGCTGGCGCCGGTCGAACCCCTTTCGCGAGTAGGCCTCGAGGCTGAGGTCGCCGCGGCGACGAGCGATCTCTTGGCCACGGTCGAGCCGCGCGTCAGGTCAATCGAGCTGGTCGAGCACGGAAGCGGACCGGACTGGGGTGAGCTTCTGAGCCGCGCCTGGCCCGGCGGGCGCGCCGCTTGGCAGTGGGTGGAGTCCGAAGCGCCGGCGCCGCAGGTGGACTTCGGCGATGGCTTGGACGCCTGGATGATGGGAAAGAGCAAGAGCTTCCGACGTGACATTCGCAGCAGCCGCCGCAAGCTCGACGAGAGCGGCGCGACCTTTCGTCTCGCCGGCGAGGCGACCATCGAATCGGACGTTCGAGAGTTTCTGCGGCTGCACAGGATGCGGCTCTCTGACCGCGGCGGAACCAGCATTCCCCCTGGCGAGGGCATCGAACGGATGCTGGTCGCGGCCGGCCGGGAGCTGCTGTCGTCCGAGCGTTTCCGGCTGCTGTGCCTCGACCTCGATGGCGAGGTGATCGCGGCAGACCTGTTGCTCGCTGCCGGCTCGGAGATGAGCGCCTGGAACAGCGGCTTCGACGAAGCCCACCGGGAGCTCTCACCGATCATGCAGTGCCTCGTCTACGCGCTGACCGATTCGGCCGAGCGGGGGGAGCGCTCGATGAACCTCGGGCCGGGGGGGCAGGACTACAAGTACCGGCTCTCCACCTCGGAGGATTGCCTCAGGTCGAGCGTCATCGTTCCCCGCGGCGCCTCCTATCCCCTGGTGAGGCTCCGGCTCGCGCCCCGGCAGGCACGCCGAGCCCTTGCGGGCCGGCTCTCTCCAGACGCCAAACGTCGACTGCGTCGCCTGGGCGTCAGCTAACGTCGCGATGATGAGCGCAAGCCCGGCCCCCACGGAAAGCAGCTCCCGAGGCCGGCTTGCCGTCGTCTCGGGCCTCGCGCACAACCCGATGTCACCGCGCGGGCAGCGCACCCAGAACCTGGTGAGGGAGCTGGGCAAGCGCTGGGACGTGGAGCTTGTGGCGCTGCCCCCCGAGACGTTCGCCCGTCGCGGCGCCCCCGTATCGCGTCGGTCGCTTCCGCGCCGTGTGCTGGGCCCCGTCATGCACTCGATAGCTCTTGACAGATGGGAGCCGTGGGCTGCCCGCCGACTACGGGGCTGGCAGCCGGACGTGGATGCTGCGTTGCTGATCGGCTATCCGTGGTCGCCGCTCACCCGCGCCGCCCGCCACCTCGCGCATCGCGGTATCCCGTACGTGGTCGACGCGGGCGATCCGTGGGTCGTCACCGAGCCGGGGGCACTTCCTCGCTCGATCTCGATCTGGAGGGCGCGGCGCGCCGAGCTGCCGCTCTGGCGCGACGCTGCCGGGGTCGTCGTAACGACTCGCCAGCAGGCCGATCGTGCCCTGGAGCTTTTCCCCCACCTGCAGATCCTGGTTCGCCCAAATGGCTATGTCCCGGTTCCCGACTCGGTCGTGCCCGCGCAGGCGGCGGGTCGCGACCCCGCATCGCTGACCTTGGCCCATTTCGGGACCATCTCCCCGATTCGGGTCGACGTCGTCCCCCTGCTCGCCGCGCTGCAGAGCACCGGGCGCTGGCGCGAAATTACGTTTGTCCAGTTCGGCGACGACTACGCCGGCATGCTGAACCTGGTGCCCGAGGGAGTCCGGGTCGAGCGCCAACCTACCCAGCCGTGGGGGGAGATCGTCGCGCGGGCTGCGGACTTCGACGCCGCAGTCGTACTCGGCAATCAGCGGGGAGACCTGCTGCCGAGCAAGGCGGTTCAGTACCTGACCCTGCCGATCCCACGGATCGCGGTTACGAACGGCGAACCGGACGACGCACTTGCCATCTATGCGAAAGCGCATCGGGGTTGGATGATTGCTGCCGACGGCGACCCGGAGGCCGCCGGGCAGGTCTGGGAGCACCTGGCGCGCGAGTGGCCCGCAGAGGACCTGGCGGCCCCCGACGAAGAGTCATGGTCCAACGTCGCCGTCCAGGTCGCCGCCTTCGTCGAGAGCTGCGTCAACGGCAGTGAGAGGGAGTCCACTCCGGAACGAACCTCGCTGGCGGGGAGAAGGGGATGAGCGCCAGGTCTACCCTCACCCCGCGCCTGGCGGGCGCCGGATTGGCGTCCGGTACCGGCCTGACGCCGGCCGCGCTCTCCGCCGCCGCATATGGGCTCGCTGTCTGCCTGGCCGTGGTCACCGGCGCCCTCCTCGTCAAATCCCCCGCCGCCGGCGTTGCGCTCGTCGGCGCTGTCGGACTTGGCGCCACGGCGTCTCGGCTGAGCCGGCTGGGTGCTGTCGAGCTGCTGGTCGGGGTGTTGCCGTGGCTTGTCGTCTTCGACGGCCTGCTGCCCGGCCTGTTGAAGACGTTTGTCACGACCGCCGCGGCGGTCGCCCTCTTGGGCCTGGTGGCGCCGATGCGCGTTCGCGGCATTTTGGCGCCGGTGGCCGCGGGTCTGTTCGTAGCCTCGGTCCTGGCCCATGCGGTGTTCGCCACCGATAGCGAGCAGCTGCAGCAGGTTGCCAAGTACATGATCTTCCCGGCCGTCGCCCTGGCGGTGCTGAGCGAGCGCGGTCAGGAAATGCTTCCCCGCGCGCGTAACTTCATTCTCGGCAGCAGCCTGGCGGCGCTGACGGTTCACCTCGGCATCATCGCCGCCGGCCTGGGGCAGACCGGGACCAAGTACGAAATCGGCGAGAAGCTTGGCTTCGGGCGCGGGATCGTCCACGAGATGACGCTCACGTTTGTCGTCGTTGCCGCGGCCGGCCTCGTCTCGAGCAAGCGAGTGCCCGTCCAACTCGCGTTCTTTGCCATTGGCGCGGTTCCCGCCATGCTGATGGGTGTGCGATCGGCGCTGCTGGCGCTGCTCGTCGTGGTCCTGATCTATGCCATTCGCGCGCGATTCGACCGGCGCGCTGTGACCATCGTCGTCGTCCTGGTGGCGGTCGCCTTCGCCAGCGGTGGCGCCAGCGTCGTCATGGAGCGCTTCAACAAAGAGTCCAAATCGGAAACCTCGATTGCGACCGCCGGCTCGGAGCGGGGGGCGATCTGGACTGTGGCGGTGACGCCGTGGTGGAACGCCGGACCCCAAGAGTGGCTGTTCGGCATGGGCTTCGGCGCGATCGAAGAGGCGGAGATCCGCGAGCTCGGCACCCCGTTCTTTGGCCACTCCGATTTGATCGAGGTCGGGGTGACGTTTGGGCTGGTCGGCATCCTCGCTTGGTGGCTGCTCTGGCTTGCTCTGCTCAGATCGCCTCTGGAGGGAATCGTGATCGTGCCGTTGATCGTCTACGCGGTCGTCAACGGCTCGATGCTCTACGTGGCGCCGCTGACCCTGGGCCTGGTGTTCGCCGCTGCCTGTCGCGCGCCCCCGGAAGGCGAAGCGGCTCGATAGAGCAGAGCCCGCCGGAGGAGCTAGCCCGCCCGGCCTTTGGACGCTTTCTCGGCTTTGGGCTCCGGCTGAATCTCGGGCTCAGACCCCGATCCTTCCGCATCGGCGACCGCAGAAGGAGCCTCAGAAGAAGCGAGCTTTTCGTGCATTTTGGCGAATGAGTCGCTGATCGTGGAGGACCGGTAGTAACTGTCGTCGGACTGGGCCGGCGCCCCGTTGACAACGAGGCCGATCACGGGCGCCTCGATGATCATCAGCTGCTCTCGCAAGTGCTCGGCGGCATCGCGGACGGTGCGGCGGAGCCTGGCGACAACCAGGACCCGGTCAACCTGTTTGATCAGCGGCAGGGCGTCGGCGACGATCGTCGCCGGCGGCGTATCGACGATGACCCGGTCGTACTCCCCCTTGGCCCATTCGAGCAGCTCCTGCATCCGCTGAGAGTCGATCAGCTCAGCCGGATTTGGCGGCAGTGGCCCAGCGGGCAGCACGTCCACGCCCCGCACTCTCTGGATCGTGGCTCTGGCCTCGAGGCTTCCCGCGAGCACCAGGCCGAGTCCCTTTTCGTCCGAGAAGTGGAGCGCCTTGGCCAGGGTCGGGCGGCGCAGATCCGCCTCGATCAGGAGGATCCTCTTGCCGGCGTGAGCCTCGGCCAGGGCGAGGTTCCAGGTGACCATCGTCTTGCCTTCTTCGGAGGCAGACGAGGTGATCAGGATCGACTTCAGCTCCTGCTCGATGCCGAAGTACTGCAGGTTTGCCCGCAGCATTCGGAAGGACTCGGCCTCCTCGCCCCTCAGCGTCGTCTCGACGCCGTTGCTGCCGCCGATCTGCCGACTGTCGGGGATCGTTGCCAGCACCGGAAGCTCGAATGCGCTTTCCGCTTCCTCGACCGTCTTCAGGCGCCGGTCGAACTGGTCGCGCAGCAGGGCGAGGCTGATTCCGAGGATGAGCCCGAGCAGGATGCCGAGGGCGACGTTTCGGGTCGTTTTCGGCGAGGAGGGAGAGCTCGGCTCGGCCGCCGGCTGCACGAGCTGCGCTTCGCCGGTCTGCAGGGTGGCGCGAACCGCGAGTTCGCGGTTGCGCTCTTCGAGGACCTCGCCTTCGGGCCCGGTGAGCTGGGATGGCGTCAGTTCGTTGAGCCTGGCTTCGATCAGCTCTTGCTCTTTGAGGACTTTCTCCCGGTTTGCGTCGCGGCGAAACGCGATGAACTGCTGGGCGAACTCGTTGGCGATCATCGCCGCGAGCGCGGGGTCCGGGTCGGTGGCTTCGACGTCGACCAGATCCGATTCGCCAGCTGGGCTCACTTCAACCTTCTGGTTGATTTCGGCCACGCTGAGGTTCGCATCGGGCAGGGCGCGCGCCGTCTGCGCGGCGACCTGATCGAGCGCGACCAGTTGCAGGTTGGTCGCCGCTGCGCGTTCGGGGTCGAACTGCGACGTGTTTTTTTCGGTGAACAGCAGCGATGCTTTGGCGGTGTATTCAGGCGTCTGCGCCAGCGAGTAGGCGAGTGCCGCGCTGGGGACGACGGCGAAGCAAACGAGGAGCAGAATCCAGTTGCGCCGCGCGATCTGAATCGCCCGCTCGAGCGGGGTCAGGTACTGGCGGCCGTGGGACCGAAGCAGGGCGGGAGGCTTGGGTGGTCGGGAGCTGGACAATGAACCGAGTGGTCGGGGAGGCTGGACACTGCGGAAACTGTGCCCGTTTGAGCCGTTCCACATGCGTGTCAAATTGGAGCGATTCATCATAGCGAGGGCACCTGCGCCAAATTGCGGCATTTGCTACCGCGTCCGACAATCGGCCAATCGCCGGTTTATCGGCAGTTCGGCAACTCTCCTTGCAGGACCTTTCCCCCTTTTGCGAGCGCGCTCAACCGCCGCCTGACGCCGGTAGGCTTGGCGCCCTTTGGCAGGAGCTCGAAAACAAGGTTCCCAGGGCGTCCGGGTCGCCCACCTCGGCCCCGATCCGGATGGGCCGGGTGGCATGCCCGCAGTGGTTCGCGCCTTGTTGCGGTCGCCGCTCGCCGAGCGATACCGATTCGTGGCGATTCCGACTTACCGCGATCGAGATCCGACCAGGAGGTTGTTGCTCTTTGGCCGCGCGCTGGCCACCCTCACCGGTTGGTGCGCTCGTCCGGGGCCGCGCATCGTGCACGTTCACATGGCGGCCCGGGGGAGCATGTACCGCAAGGCCCTCATCGTGGCGGTGGCGAAGGTAATGCGACGCCCGGTGGTGCTGCACGTCCACGCCGGTTCGGGAGATATCGATGCCTTCCTCGATCGCCTCGGCCCGTTGCGGTGCGGAATTCTTCGCGCGGCGTTCGCCGCCTCCGATCGGGTGTTGAGTGTGTCCGCCAGCAGCGCTGGGACCCTACGATCGCGGTTGATCGATACGGAGATCGTCGTCGTGCCAAATGCCCCTCCGGAAGTTGCCGCCAATGCCCCGCGTGCAGATGGCGAGCAGGTCGAGATCCTCTTCCTGGGCGGGTTCGACAATCCCGTCAAGGGTGGGGCGGTGTTGGTGGAAGCGCTGCCCGCATTGCTGCAGCGCTGTCCGCAGGTGAACGTGCTCCTCGCTGGGCCCGGAGAGGCGCCGGGCGGTCTGCCCGACCGCGCGCGCTGGGGCGGCTGGCTCGATGAGGCGGCAAAGGACAAGGCGTTCAAAGGCGCTGATCTGTTCGCGATGCCCTCGCTCTCAGAGGGCCTGCCGGTCGCACTGCTGGAAGCGATGGCTCGCGGGTTGCCGATCGTGGTGAGCAGCGTCGGCGGTGTGCCCGAGGTGGTCACCAACGGCGCCGATGCCGTTCTGGTCGAGCCGGGAGACCCGGCTGTGCTGGCGGATCGGCTAAGTGAGCTGGTCGAAGACCCGGAGCGGCGCCGAGAGCTGGGAGAGGCGGCAGCTGAGCGGGCGAGGCGACTTGCCGACGACGATGTCTACGGGCGGCTCGACGCCATCTACACAGAGCTCACTGGTTGAGCAGGGCGCTGCGCACGCTCGGGCAGAGCGCCGGTTCAACGGTTTCCGACACTGGCCGTCGGGGGGGCGCCGAACTTACGGTTTCGGCCAGCGCGTCCACGTCCCAAACCGCGACGACGCTGCCTCGCTGAGCGAGCGCGCGGGTCAGCTCGACCTGATGATCGTCGACGTGCTCGCCAAGGTCGTGGCGTCTGGGCACCACGAGGGGGACGTGTCCCTCGCGGCTGGCGCAGATGATGCTCCCCACCCCGGCATGAGTGATTACGGTGTCCGCTTCGCGAAAGCGCTCCAGCATTTCGTCGAAGGGCATGAACGCCTCCGCGTGCGAGGCGGCTGGAGGCTCCCCCGGCCCGTACTGGACCACCAGCTCCTCATCGAGGCGGTCCAGCGCGCCGAGCAGGCGCTCGAATGGCTGGTGGTGCGTGCCAACCGTCACGAAGATCACAGCACCCTCCCTGCGTAGACGGCACGACGCCGATGCTCGGCGGCCTGTGGCCACTGCACGAAGAAGCGGTCCGCGAGGCGGTAGACGAGCTTGCCGCTGAGCGAGATGGTCTCGATTCGGGTGACGCTCTCGACGTAGACCAGCCTGATCCTCAGCAGCTTGCCGACGAGGAAGAAGGGGACGGCGAGGCCCGCTCCGGTCGAGAGAATCGCATCGGGACGATCGCGGCGGAGCAGTTTCCAGGCAAGGCCGAAATTCGAGATCAGACGCCTGATGCTGCGGTTGGTCGGGCCGTTGCCCAAAGTCACCTTCTCGTCGGCGAGCAGGTAGCCGACGTCGGCGCCGGACAGGGTCACCCAGGCTCGATCCATGTCGTGCCAGGCAGGCTTCAAAGCGAGCATCTGCTGGAGGTGACCGCCGGGCGAGCAGACGAGTAAGACCTTCATCAGCTGCGGAGCGTATTCATCTCGGGGGTCGCCATAGACTGCCGCCCGTGGGGGCTCATCTCTTGCGAAACCGCTCCGCGCGAGCGACCTTCCTTTGTTATCACTCGATCGCCCCGGAGGGCCCCCGCTACTTGACCATCTCGGCGGAGCTCTTCGAGCGCCAGCTCGCCTGCCTGAGGCGTAGGGGCATTCGGTCGGGAGACCTGCGGTCGCTCTCGGAGGCCGCCGCCGGTCGCTTGGACCGCGAGACCGCCTTCCTCACCTTCGATGATGGCTTCCGTGACAACTTCGAGACCGCCCTGCCGCTCCTGCGTGAGTACGAGTCCCGCGCCTTCGTGTTCGTCCTGCCGCCGCTGGTCGACGCGGGCGGCGCGCTCGCGTGGGCCGAGGTGGCGGCGGATCGTGATCGTTTCCCGGCGACGATGAGGTCTGTTACCTGGGCGATGCTCGAGGAGATGAAAGAGGGGGGCTTCGAGGTCGGCGGCCACACGCTCACCCACCCGCACCTTCCAGAGCTCGACGACGATGCTCTGCGCGACGAGCTCTGGGAATCGCGCGCCCGGATCAAGCAGCGCCTGGGTGCCTGCGACACGCTCGCCTATCCGTTTGGCGAGTGGTCGGACCGGGTCGCGTCGGCCGCGGCCGACTGCGGCTACCGCTACGCGTTCAGCCTCCCGACCAAGACCGGGCAGCGTCATGCCTCTCCACTCTCCATTCCCCGCATAAACGTCGACTACAGAGACAGCGAGCGCCGCTTCGAGGCGAAGCTCTCGACGCTGGGCAAGCGCGTCATCCTCTCGCCGGCGATCGCCGCAGCCAGGCGCCGCTTGCGGTGAACGCTCAGTAGGCGCCGCGGCCGGAAACGACGGCGGGCAGGGTGGCGAAGAGAATCTCGATGTCGCGTGCCAGCGACCAGCCCGCGACGTACTGGTAATCGAAGCGCACCATCTCCTGGAAGGGGCTCTGCGAGCGGCCGTAGATCTGCCACGGACCGGTCAGTCCAGGACGCAGCTCGAGGCGCCGCAGGTGCCATTCCTCGTCGAGCGCGTCGGTCTCGGGGAAGATCAGCGGTCGCGGCCCGACCAGGCTCATCTCACCCGTCACCACGTTGAACAGCTGCGGCAGCTCGTCGAGCGAGAAGCGGCGGATGAAGCGGCCGACGCGGGTGACGCGGGGGTCGTCGCGGATCTTGAACATCACTCCGTCACCGGCTTCGTTGAGCTCCTCGCATTCCTGCTTGCGCTTCTCGGCGTCGACGTACATCGAGCGGAACTTGATCAGCTGGAAGCTGGTCCGGCGCCTGCCGGCGCGCGGCTGGCGGAAGAAGATCGGCCCGCGTGACTCGAGCTTGATCGCGATTGCGATCGCGATCATCAGCGGCGAGAACGCCGCGATGATGAGTATCGCTCCGACCAGATCCAGTCCCCGCTTGGCGGCCATCGAGATCGAGCTCAGGTGGGCCGCACCGATCGACAGCACCGGCAGGCCGCCGACCTGGTCCAGCGCCTGGACGCCATCGAGGAACTCGAAGAGCCGGGGCACGACGTCGATCGCCACGCCGGAATCCCGGCAGGCGCGGATCGACTCCAGCAGCTGCTCGTGGCTGGCGCGGGAGAAGGCGATGATCACCCGGTCGATCTGCTGGGTCTCGATGATCTTGTCGAGGTCGTCGAACCGGCCCAGCCAGGGCAGGTCGGGCGTGCCGACGTCGTGGACCTCGTCGTCGACCATGCCGACCGGCACGAGCCCGAACTGGCCGTTGTCGCGCAGCTTCTTCACCAGCTGACCGGCGACGACTCCGGAGCCGAGGATCAGGGTGCGCTGGCGCAGCTCCGGGGCGCGATGGAGCCCGGCCCGGACGATCGACCTGGAGATGCCCGCCAGCGACGCCGTCGCGGCCACGGTGAGGAAGGTGAGCGCCACGCGGTCGTCGAGGCCGAGCAGCGAGGCGGCCGCGAAGAGGGGCCAGGTGACCAGCATTACGGCGACGAAGACCCGTGGGACCTCCGAGATCGCCGAGGCCCAGGCCGACAGCTGGTCGCTGCGGTAGAGGCCGATGCTGAACGCGACCAGCGGCCAGGTCAGGCCGTTGACGAGGACGAAGACGAGGCTGGGGGAGAGGTCTGCGGTGAGCCCTAGCGCTGCGACGACGATCGCTGATGCAAGGAGAGCGGCGAGCATGTCGCCGGTGACCAGCATCCGCGCCAGAACTTCACCCCGCCTGCGGGCCCGGCGCCGCGGATCGCCGGTGCGCTCCTGCGCTGCTTCGAGTGGCCGGTCGGCGGTCTGGGGGACGGTGGAGCTCTCCATGGCGGTATCTGGGCTCAGGCGGGGGCGATTAGACGAATTGGACGATTAGAGGCGGGGAGGTTCACCGCAGCGGAAATGGTCTTTTCGCTTAAAAAATAGAGAGGAATGGGGGAAAACTCCATGACAATCCCGGTGTCGGCACTAACGGACGAATGCACAATCCCCGCAATTGGGCTTGCAGGGGCCGTTGAGGGCAACGGCTGCGGACGAATGTTTGATCATTTGTTGAGACACAATCGCCGCGAGATAGGTGCGGCGCACCGCTCAACCTCCCATTACGGCCGGGAAGCTGGAGCCGACCACGATAGCGTCATGTTCGACGACGCTGGTCCCGGTGCTGGACTTGGAGCGGTAGATGCCGGCCTTGAGGTAGGTCTGGGGGGTCTGGATGGTTTGGCCGTAGATCCTCGTTTGGCCGTTGGTTAGGGCCTGCGGCGCACCGTCGAGCCAGACTTCGACGAAGCCGGTTTTCGTGTCGCGAGAGAGGTTGACGCGATAGGTCAGGTCGTACCAGCGGTCCGGCTGCAGCGGCGCGCTCTTCCAGAAGGTCGGTGAGCCGTCGCCGGCGCCAATCTTCAGCGCCCGGCTGTTATCGAGGAACACCGCCATCCCGGGCGAGCCGTTCCAGTCCACCTCGTGCAGCTGCTGGATGATCTGCCAGGGGACGTTGTAGGTGTTGGAGGAGGACGGGATACGGATTGCGTCGCGGATATAGAGATCGTCGCCCTCGTCGAAGGTGGGTCCAGAGACCTCGGAGCGCTGCGAGCCGGTAGCTGGCTCTATGTCGCCGGGGAGAACTTCGAACCGAGCGGCCTGCGTGCCCTCAAAGGCGCTGGAGAAGAGGGTCACCCTCGAGCTGAGGGACTGCAAGCGCCAACCCCTGAAGCCGGCATCGAAGTCACCGTTGAAGAGAACCGTTCCAGCCGGGGCCGGGGCCGGCTGGGGAGCGGGTGCTGGGGCTGGAGCGGGCTGTGGCGTCGGCGCAGGGGCTGGTTCCGGAGCCGGGCTTGGGGCGGGCTCGGGTGCCGGCGCGGGGGTGGGGCTGGGCGTGGGGGTGGGATCTGGGCTCGGGACGGGGGCGGGCTCGGAGGCGGGAGGCTTGCGGCGCTTGCGATTCCTGTCCCTGGTGGCGCGCCGCTCGACCGCGGTCGTCTTCTTGGCGTGGCTGCTGCCGGCGTAGGGCCGCTCTAGCGCGATCGCCGCAGCGGCGGTTCTGGCCTGGGCAGGAGCGTCGGCCGTGCCTAGCGACAGCACAAGCGCGAAGGCGAGCGCAACAGCCACCGGGACCGAGCGAGCGTTGAGGGATAGCCAAGGAGCGCGGAGGGTGTGGAATTGGTTTTTCACGCGAACCTGTTCGTCCATTCGCGGGCACCTCCGGAGCGCCGGGTGAGCCTTCTGGACGCATGTCCGGCAGCAGGGCTGGGCGGCCCGTTGCACGCCCGGATGCGAAACGGGCGGGACTACAGAGCAGCGCCGCGGGGAAGTTGCTCAGTCGCCGGCGACGGCGTCGTAGCTGGTGCCGATCACGATGCTGTCGTGCTCGACGATGCTCGTGCCGGTGCTCGATTTGGAGCGGTAGATGCCAGCCTTGATGTACGTCTGGGGCGCCTGGATGGTCTGGCCGTACATGCGCGCCTGGCCGTTGGCAAGGGTCTGTTGGACGCCGTCGAGCCAGACTTCGACGAAGCCGGCGCTCGAGTCCTGGGAGAGGTATACGCGATAGATCAGGTCGTACCAGCGGTCGTTCTCGAGCGTGGAGCTCGTCCAGTAGGTGGGCGAGCCGTCACCGGCGCCGATCCTAAAAGTGGGTTTGGCATCGAGGAACACCGCGATGCCCGGAGAGCCGTTCCAGTCCTCCTCGTGCAGCTGCTGGACGATCTGCCAGGGGCCTTCGAAGGTGCTGTTGGCGGGGACCGAGATCGCGTCGCGAATGAAGAGATCTTCGCCCTCGTCGAAGGTTGGGCCCGAGACCTCGGAGCGCTGCGAGCCCGTGTCCGGCTCGACGTCGCCGGGGCGGACTTCGAAGCGGGCGGCGCGTGGGCCTTCGAAGGGGTCGACGGTGGGGGTCGTGGCGCGATCTTTCAGCGACTGCACGTACCAGCCGCCGAAGCCGGCGTCGAAGGTCGCTTTGAACAGCACTTCACCGCTGGGCTGGGGGCCCGGCGGAGGGGGTGGAGGAGGAGGGGGGGGTGGTGGCGGAGGTGGCGGTGGCGGTGGCGGAGGTGGCGGAGGCGGAGGCGGAGGCGGAGGCGGAGGCGACGGTTCTTCCGGCGTGGGGGGTGGCGGCGGCGGTTCGGGCGGCGGGGTGGGGTCCGGCGCGGGCGATGGCGAAGACGGCGAGGTGGGCGTGGTCGCCGGCGTCTCGATCGCGACTAGGTGCGGACTCGGCGTGTCCGTCGCTGGTGGCACTGGGCTGGTTCCCGTTGGTACGGGCCCGACCAGGCCGGTTGCAGCGACACGACGCGAGACGCCGGCACGACGGCGGGCGTCGCGTCGCGTCGTCAGCGCCGACCGCTTGGGCGGAGCGACTTGGTGCAGCCTCTTCACCGCCCCGCTGCTCGTGCGCAGCGAACCCCCCTGGCTCTGCGTTCCAGCAACCCCCGCTGCAAGCGCGAACACGCAAGCCATGAACATCGCCAAGGCAAAGACGAAGGCGCCGAAAAGCAAGCGATCAGATTCTCTGGCGGTAGTCAGCAGATACAGCATTTCCACTCCCATACCCAGAAGACGGCTGCCTAGACCTCACAGCCCGAAGGGAGCAGTTTAGGGATTGGTCGTATATCCGTCTACCGACACCCGCATCGCCCTTGACAAGTGGGTTTCAGCCTGCTGCGACGGCAGCGTAACTGGTGCCGACGAGGATCGCATCGTGTTCGACGACGCTGGTGCCGGAACTCGACTTCGATCGGTAGATGCCGGCCTTGAGGTAGGTCGCATCCGTCTGCAGGGTCTGCGCGTAGATCCGCGTCTGGCCGTTGTCGAGGCTCTGCGGGACGCCGTCGAGCCAGACTTCGACGAAGCCGGCGCTCGAGCTCTGGGAGAGCTTCACCCGGTAGACCAGGTCATACCAGCGATCGCTCTGCAGCGGAGCGCTGTCCCAGAGGGTTCGGGAGCTGTCGCCGGGGCCGAGCGTCAGCTGACGCTCCTCGTCGAGGAAGACCGCCACGCCCGGGGAGCCGTTCCAGTCCTCCTCGTGAAGCTGCTGGATTATCTGCCACGGCCCCTCGTAGGTGTTGCCGCTCGGAATCCGGATCGCGTCGCGGATGTAGAGATCCTGACCCTCGTCGAAGGTGGGCCCGGACACCTCGGAACGCTGCGAGCCCGTCTCTGGCTCCACATCACCGGGTTGGACCTCGAAGCGAGCCGCCTGCCCGCCCTCGAAGGCGCCACTCGAGAGGAGGCTGGCCCGGTAGGAGAGGGACTGCACATGCCAGCGGTCAAAGCCCGAATCGAAATCGCCGCGGAAGAGGATCTCGGGATTCTCCGCGGAGGGGGCGCTGCTGGCCGTCGGGGCAGCGTGCCGCTTCCGCTTCTTCACGGCCCGGGCCCGCTGCCCATTGCCGCCCTTGGCGACGCGGGCGCTGCCGAGGCCCGGCTTGCCGGCGACGGGCATCTCGCCGCGATCGGCCGCTGGCGCCACCGCTGGCGCCAGCAGGCAGGCGGTCAGTAACGCTGAGAGCAGGAGGACGATCAGGCGGGAAGCGGGGGCGTTCACCCCCGAGGGGTCGGACCGCGCGGCCCCCCGGCTGACCTATGTCAAGACAAACTGGACGTATATATGAGTAAACGAGGGTTGGTTGGGCCGCTCAGTGCGCCTCGTCGGAGGCATGCGCCGGTGGGCGGGACTCCTCTGCCAGCGAGGTGATCTCGAGCAGGCCGTGAGCGGCTGCCTCGAGCACCTCGCTCGCCTCCTCGGCTGAGCGAGCGTAGAGCTCGACCAGCATGTGGACGACGATCCGCTCCTCGTCGTGCTTGTGGAAGCGGACGTGGGCGAAGAACTCGCGCACGCCGGCCTCACCGAGGGCGCCGTAGGCGAGCAGCTCGGCCGCTTCCGGCCCGGCGCAGCTCTCGACCCGGTCCTGGTCGACGGTGACCGTGCAGGAGGCGACCCAGGGGGTGCCCGCAACCATCCGTTCCCAACGGTCCTCGATCGGCACGACCCGATCGTCTTGAAAGGTCAGGTGGGGTTGGTCGTGCATGCAGTCGAGGCACTGCACGGCGGCTTCCTGCACTTCGTCGATCCCTTCCGTTGGAATGCCGGTGTCGGGGTCGATGCGGCGGATCGCGTCGTAGTGGATCTGGATCTCGAGGTTCTGGGACCAGCAGCGGTAGCAGCGCAGCCAGGCCGAGCGGTCCCCGTTGAGCTCGCTCATTGGCTAATTGTGGCGCGACCCGGGCTTTGGCGCGGGGCGATGGCGTTCAGGCGGCGGCGGCAGCCGCGGCGCGCTGCTCGACCAGCGTGACGATCTCGCCCATGATCTTGTTGATGTCGAAGTCCTTGGGCGTGTAGACGCCGTCGACCCCGGCCTCGCGCAGGCGCTTGGCGTCAGCCGGGGGAATGATGCCCCCGGCGACCACCGGGGCGTCGACGCCCTCGTCGCGCAGCCTGCGGACGACGTCCGGCACCAGCTCGAGGTGGGAGCCCGAGAGGATCGAGAGGCCGACCACGTCGACGTCCTCCTGCAGGGCGGACTCGGCGATCTCCTCGGGGGTGAGGCGGATACCCTGGTAGATCACCTCCATGCCGGCGTCGCGGGCGCGCAGGGCGATCTGCTCGGAGCCGTTGGAGTGGCCGTCGAGGCCGGGCTTACCGACCAGGATCTTGATCCGATGGCCGATCCGCTCGGATACCTCGTCGACGCGGCCGCGGATGGCCGTCAGCTCCTCGCGGTTGCCAGGGGGCGCGGCGCCGTCGACGCCGGTTGGTGCCCGATAGGCGCCAAATGCCTCGCGCAGCACCTCAGCCCACTCGCCGGTCGTTGCCCCGGTTTTTGCCGCGGCGATCGTTGCCGGCATCACGTTTGCGCTCTCGTCGCGGGCGATCCGCCCGAGCTCCTCCAGCGCCTGTGTAACCGCGTCCTCGTCACGCTCGGCCTTCCACTGCTCCAGCGCCTCGACTCGCTCGCGCTCAACCTCGGGGTCGGGGGTGAGGATGCCGCCGTCGGCACCGGCGGTAAGGGGCGATTCCTCGCTCTCGGTGAAGCTGTTCTGGCCGACTACCTTTAGCTCGCCACTCTCGATCCGCGCCACCCGCTCGCGGTGGGACTCGACCAGGCGCGCCTTCATATAGGGCACCGCGGCAACCGCGCCGCCGTGCTCCTCGACCACCGCCATCTCGGCGCGGGCGCCGTCGCTCAGCTCGTCGACCAGGCCGTCCATCACCACCGATCCCTCGAAGACGTCGGGGTACTCGAGCAGGTCGGTCTCGTTGGCGAGAACCTGCTGGATGCGCAGGCTCCACTGCTGGTCCCAGGGGCGAGGGAGGCCCATCGCCTCGTTCCAGGCAGGGAGCTGCAGGGCGCGGGCGCGGGCATCGCGGCTCAGCGTCACCGCCAGCGCCTCGAGCACGATCCGCTGGATGTTGTTCTCCGGCTGGGCCTCGGTCAGGCCGAGCGAGTTGACCTGGACGCCGTAGCGGAAGCGCAGCATCTTCTCGTCGGTCACGCCGTAGCGCTCGCGGCCGATCTCGTTCCAGAGCCGGCCCATCGCGCGCAGCTTGGCGATCTCCTCGATCAGGCGGATGCCGGCGTTGACGAAGAAGGAGATGCGGCCGAAGACCTTGGGGAAGTCCGCCTCGGCGACCTGGCCGCGCGCTTTGACTTCGTCGAGCACCGCGATCCCGGTCGAGAGCGCGTAGGCGATCTCCTGCACCGGCGTCGCTCCGGCCTCCTGCAGGTGGTAGCTGCAGATGTTGGTCGGGTTCCAGCTCGGCACCTCGTTGACCGAGAAGGCGACCATGTCGGCGATCAGCCGCATCGAGGGCTCCGGCGGGAAGGCGTAGGTGCCGCGCGAGAGGTACTCCTTGATGATGTCGTTCTGCGTCGTCCCCTTGAGCTTGTCGCGGGCGACCCCGTTCTCCTCGGCGACCGTGACGTAGAGGCCGAGCAGCCAGGCGGCGGTCGCATTGATCGTCATCGAGGTGTTCATCTCGTCGAGCGGGATCCCGTCGAGGAGCTGGTGCATGTCGCCCTTGTGGGCAACCGAGACGCCGACCTTGCCGACCTCGCCGCGGGCGAGGACGTGATCGGGGTCATAGCCGGTCTGGGTCGGCAGGTCGAAGGCGATCGAGAGGCCCGTCTGGCCCTTGGCAAGGTTGCCCTTGTAGAGCTCGTTTGAGCGGCGGGCGTCGGAGTGGCCCGCGTAAGTGCGCATCACCCAGGGGCGGTCGCGCTGGGGCAGTCTGTGCTCGGCCATCGACCAGATGATATTCCGCACCAGGGGCGTGTCCGAGGTTATGGGTCACATTGCACCCAAAAACTCGGACACGCCCCCTGGATGGAGGCGTTCATCGCTTTGAATGCGCATCTTTTCGCCGAGGGCGTGTTTAGGCTGCTCGGACGATGAAGTCACGCATTGCAGCCATTTCGATTGCCGCTCTCTTGGCCGTCACGGCAATCGCCGCGAGCGCCGGCGCTGCCCTGATCGGCGTCTACCGCAACAGCATGGAGTCGAAGGACCAGCGGGCGCAGGTCGTCAAGCTGAGCGGCGATCGCTGCGGTCGGGGCGGCTCCGATAACGCCTTCCGCATCGTCGTCGGCAAGGCGACCAAGGAGTGCGCTTACCGGACGCCGGTGATCGGGCGGGACCTTGAAGTCGCCGTGACCGGGCGCGTGCTCGAGGGCACCCCGAAAGCAGCGCAGCGCCAAGCGTTCCTGGCGGTCAACCTGCGTGCCGGCGCGCAGGGCGCCCGCTACCAGGTCGCTGTCTTCCCGCTGCAGCGCAAGGCGCAGCTGCGCCGCATCAGCGCCGACGGCAAAATCACCTACCTGCACGTCGAGCGGGGGATCACGGCGAAGGGTCTGAACCAGGCAAACCAGATCCGCTTGCAGGCCTTCAACCTGACCAAAGGCCCGGAGAAAGGCAAATGCCATGTCCTTGCCTTTGTCGGCAGGCAGCTGGTCGCCGACGTCACCGATTCGGCTTCGGGTGAGCTGCAGGGCCGCACCGCCGGCTTCTCGCTCGGGGCGATGGGGAATGCCAAGGGGACGATGGGCAGCTTCGACGACATAGTGGTACGAGTTCCAAGCCCTTTCTAGCGCCGGTCACATCCACCCCCTGGCGGATAATGTGGCGATGACTACGACGATTGAGAAACCTCGCGAGGCTGGCCCCGGTGCGGGCCTCGGTGGTGAGTGGCGCGTGATCGTCCGCAACGACAACCACAACACCTTCGACCACGTCGCCGAGACCTTGGCCCGGGTTTTGCCGGGGGTGAGCGTTGCCCGTGGGCATGAGATCGCCGAGACGATCCACGGCAGCGGCCAGGCGATCGTCTGGTCGGGTGCCCGCGAGCCCGCCGAGCATTACTGGGAGCAGCTCAGCTCCGCGGGCTTGACCTTGGCGCCGCTCGAGCGTGCCTAGGGCCGGCGCTACTCGGCGGCGAGGAGCGTGTGCCAGGCGGGGAGGATCGGCAGGTCGTGGAGGTCGATGATCGCGGCGCGCGCGGTCTCGATCTCCTCCGAGTACCAGTAGCGTTCGAAGTCCGAGCGGTTCTCCCAGATCGAGGCCTGTTGGAAGGCCAGCGGATCGTCGATCGAGCGGGTCAGCGACCAGCTCTTGGCGCCGAAGGCGGGCATCCGCGCCGCCGCCGGTTCCCAGAGGTCGAGCCAGCGGTCGGCCCTGAAGGGGGCGATGTGCCAATCGAGCGTGCAGACCTCCATATCTAAGCTCCCACCTCGGCCCGGATCGCGCCGGGGCCGTCCTCGTTCTTGCCCTCGTCCTCGGACTCGGCACCGACCAGGATCGCGATCTTGCCGAGGTGCTTGTTTTCGTGCATCAGCTGGTGCGCCTCCGCGACGCCGTCGAAGCCCATCGTCTGCGAGATCACCGGGCGGACCTTGCCCTCGGCCATCAGCTGGTTGGCGCGCATGCACTCATAGGCGTTGGCGAAGTGCGAGCCGATGATCTGCTTCTGCTTCATCCACAGGTAGCGCACGTCGAAGTCGAGCTGGTAGCCCGAGGTGGCGCCGCAGATGACGACTTTGCCGAACGGCTTGACGGTGAAGACCGAGGTCGGGAAGGTCGCCTGACCGACGTGCTCGAAGACGATGTCGGGCGCGTCGCCGAGGATCTCTTTGACCCGCTTGGCGAAGCCGCGCGAGGCCTTGAAGCGCTCCTTGTCGGCTGCCTTGTCGGCGAGGTTCTCCGGCGTTCGCATCATCTCGCCGAACTCGGCCCGGTTGATGTAGTCGACCGCGCCGAGCTGCTTGACCAACTCGCCCTTCTCGTCGGAGGAGACGACGCCGACCGCGTTGGCGCCGGCGGCTTTGCAGAGCTGCACGGCGAAGACGCCGAGCCCACCGGCGGCGCCCCAGATCAAGACGTTGTGGCCCGGTTGCAGCTTGCACTGGTCGATCAGCATCCGGTAGGCGGTGAAGTAGGTGAGGCCGTAGGCGGAGGAGTCGACCCAAGAGAGGTTCTCGGGGCGGGGGAGGAGCTGCTGCGCCTGCACTTTGGTGAACTGGGCGAACGAGCCCCAGGTCGTCTCGTAGCCCCAGATCCGCTGGCTCGGCGCCGCAAGCGGGTCGAGCCCGTGCACCTCGACATCCTCGTAGGAGGCCTGGTTGCAGTGGACCACGACCTCGTCGCCGGGCTTCCAGCGGGTGACTCCCTCGCCGATTTTCCAGACGATGCCGGAGGCGTCGGAGCCGCCGATGTGGTGGCCGTACTCGGGATGGTCGCCGTAGCCGAAGACCGAGACCGGTTTGCCCAGCGCCGCCCAGACGTTGTTGAAGTTGACCCCTGCGGCCATCACCCGCACGACCACCTCGAAGGGCCCTGGCTCGGGCACCTCGATCTGCTCGAGCTGGAAGGCGTCATTGGGCTCGCCCTCGCGCTCCTCGCGGATCACCCACGCCGCCATCGTCTCCGGCAGCGTTCCTGGCTCCACATCCAACTTCGCAACTGCGCTCGTGTCGACGGCCAACTGGCTCCTCCGCGGATCGTTTGGGACGGGCGGCGAATCCTAGTCAAGCACGGGGGTATCGGCCTCGCGCAACTCGGGGGCCGTTATCTCCCGGACGGTGATCTCGGCTGGTTCGGGCGGCTCGATCTCCTTGCCGGGGGCGATGCCGAGCTCCTCCACCTTGCGCAGCTGGGGCAGCAGTCTTCCCTCCATCGAGGCGACGGCGGAGTTGTAGGCGCCGGTGGCGGAGGAGAGGCGCTTGCCCATCGTGTCGAAGTCCTTGATGAACTTGGAAAAGCGCCCGTGCAGCGTCGTTGCCGCCTCGGCGATCTCCGCCGCCTCGGCGACCATCCGCTCCTGGCGCCAGCCCAGCTCCATCGTGCGCAGCAGGCCGATCAGCGAGGTCGGGCTGACGACGAGGACGTTGCGCTCCAGCGCGTAGTCGAAGAGGGTTGGGTCGGCGGCGAAGGCGGCGTGCATCGCCGGCTCGTTGGGGATGAAGCAGAGCACGAGGTCGGGCATCTCGCCGGCCTTGAACTGGCCCTGGTAGTCCTTGGAGCTGAGAGCGCGGATGTGCTCGCGCGCCTGCTTCGCGTGGCGCTCGAGCTGGATCAGCCGGTCGGCTTCGACCTCGGCCTCCTGGGCGTCGAGGAAGGCGTCGAGCGGGACCTTCGAGTCGGCGACGAAGGTACGTCCCTCCGGCAGCAGGAAACGGGCGTCGGGTCGCAGCCGGCCGTCTTCGGTGTGGATCGTCTCCTGCAGCTCGAAGTCGACGTGCTCGGTCATGCCGGCGATCTCGACGCAGCGCCGCAGCTGCAGCTCGCCCCACTGGCCGCGCGTCTGCGGCTGGCGCAGCGCCTTCTTCAGGCCGGCGGTCTCGGAGTTGAGGTTGCCGACCGTCTGCCCCATCTGCTCGAGCAGGGTGCGGGTCTGCAGGTCGGTCTCGCCGCGCCGCTGCACCTCTTTCTCGATCTTCTCCTGGCCCTTGGCGATCCGCTCGGCGAGGGCTTTGATCTCCGCCTGGCGCTTGTCCAGAGTCGCCTCCGCCGCCTGGGCATCGACCTTGCGCGACTCCTCATTCATCCGCTGCAGATCGGCGACGGCCTTCGAGGTCGCCGCCTGGATCGCCGGGCCGAGATCGGGAGCCTCCGTCATCTCCTCGCGGGGGCGGGAGAGGATCGTGTAGAGGAGCCCCGCGGCGAGCAGGACCACTGCAATTGCCAGTACGACAGTCACCTAACCGATGGTGACGGTCGAGTCAGACGCCGAATCGCCGCTGTTTTTACGGAAGGAGCACGTCGTTCTCGGACGACGAGCGGAACGAGCCGACGACGAGCCTGGCCGGTTTGGCGCCGGGGATGTCGGCGGCGCTCACCATGTAGACCCCGGTGGGGAGGATCGTCGGCAGGGTGACGTTGGAGTTGGCGTAGAGCGGCTTGGAGCTGAAGTCTTTGCCTACACCGCGCAGCTCGAGGCGGGAGTCGACGTCGGTCAGGTTGGCGGCAACGAGGACGACGTTGAGCGGCGCCTTGGAGCGGACCTGCGGCTGCTCGACGTGCACGTTCTGCGGGATCTGCTGGGTCGGTTCGGGACCGATCGCAATACGCCGTGGTTGCACGGTGATCGCGTCTTCGCTGATCGCGACGCTGACCCGGGTCGGCGGTTGCGGGCGCGGGTCGTTGACGTGTTCCTCGGCCCCGCAGCCGGCGCCGATCAGCGCGGCGGTGCCAAGCACGCACGCCAACAGGCCCGCGGTCGCACGCGGCGCCGCGAACAGTCGCCTGCCTCGCCACCAACCCATCAGGGCGGAATCTAGCCGAACGGCAGGTCGACTACGCGAGCCGTAACGCCATCTTCACCTACGGCCAGCTCCGCTTCCGGCTCGGCCTCGCGGCGGACGATCGCCAGCGCGATCGGGCCCCGGGCCGGCGAAACACCGGCGCTGCCGATCTTGCCGACCTCTTTCTCGCCCAGCCGCAGGCTCGCGCCGGGTGGCGCGGGGGCGCTCAGCCGTAGCCCGCGCAGGTGGCGGTTGGGCCTGCCCTTGTAGTGGAGCCGTGCGACCGGCTCCTGGCCGATGTAGCAGCCCTTGGTGAAGCTGACAGCACGCTCGACGATGCCGGCCTCAGCGGGCATCGTCTCGGTTCCCATCTCGGCCCCGAAGCGGGGGGTGCCGGCCTCGATCCGCACGATCTCCTCGGCCTCGGGCCCGACCGTTGCCGCGCCGGCGCTGAGGAGGGCGTCACGCAGGCGCTCTGCCTCGTCCGCCTTGACGATCAGGTCGATTCCGCTGGCGGTGCCGGTGGCCAGGCACTCGGCTCCGTGCGCGGTCGTCGCTTCGCAGGCGTACTCGGGCAGCGCTGCGGTGTCGGCGATCTCGACGCTGCGTGGGCCGATCAGCGAGAGGATCGCTCGCTCGGCACCAACGTCGGCAATTGCCACCTCGCGACCGATCTTGTACATCTCGAGGTGGCGCAGCGCTGCCGCCAGCGCCTCTGGCTCGGTGTCGACCCAGATCTCTTCCGGCGAGAGGCGCAGCACTCGCATGTCGGCCTGCATGTGGCCCTTGCGGTCGAGCAACGCCGCGTACTGGCCATCGCCGGGCGCGAGTGCCTCGACGTCGTTGGTCAGCTGCCCCTGCAGGTAGTCCGCCGCCTCGCTGCCGCTGATGAGCAGCTTGCCGCGCTCGGAGCGGTCGAGCAGGCCGCACTCCTCGCGCAGCTGCCGGTACTGGGCGTCGAGCTCGACCGCGGTTGAGGATTCCATTGGTTCGATTCTAGGAGGCTCGGCTCGCGCGGTCGAGGTTTAAGCCGCATAGCGGGCCAAACCTCGACCGCGCAGGGTTCACAACAAGGTTTTGATGTGTCAAAATCAGATTTAGATGAGTCAAAACCGTGCTACCTACCGGTGCGGGGGCCGATGAGCAACCGCCGCATCAGCCGTCGCGCCTTGCTTGGCGCCGCCGCCACCGTTCCCGCTGCCGCCGGGCTGAACAGCCTCGTCTCGCGCGGCGGCTTGGGAGGCGAGTCCGCCCTGGCGGCGCCCGGCATGGGGAACGGCGCCGCGGCGGGGCACGCTGGCCACGGCCGCTTCGCCCATGCTGCCTTCGCGCCGGGTCGCAGCGTCAACCACCGGGCAAACGGCTTCGACCCAACCGAGCTGCTGCGCGACTTCGACTGGGGCAAGACCCGGCGGCTGGCCAGCGGGCGGCTGCTGCGCGAATGGACGCTCGTCGCCCAGGACAAGGAGATCGAAGTGGCGCCCGGGGTCAAGTACGAGGCGTGGACCTACAACGGCCGCGTGCCGGGGCCGACCCTGCGCGCCCGCGAGGGCGAGAAGCTGCGGATCAACCTCGTCAACTCCTCCAACCATCCGCACACGATCCACTTCCACGGCATCCACCCGGCGCAGATGGACGGCATGCCGGGGATCGGCGAGCAGCAGGGCGGCGGCCAGATCGAACCGGGTGAGAGCTTCTCCTACGAATTCGAGGCCGAGCCCTTCGGCCTCCACCTCTACCACTGCCACGTTATGCCGCTGGCCTCCCACATCGCCCGCGGCCTCTATGGCGCCTTCATCGTCGACCCGAAGAAGGGGCGGCCGGAAGCCGACGAGATGGTGATGGTGATGAACGGCTTCGACACCAACTTCGACCTCGCCAACGAGGTCTATGCCGTCAACACCGTCGGCTTCCACTACATAAACGAGCCGATCGCGGTCAAGCGCGACGAGCTGACGCGGATCTACCTGGTCAACGTGCTCGAGTACGACCCGCTCAACTCCTTCCACGTCCACGCCAACTTCTTCCAGAGCTATCCGACCGGAACCTCGCTGGAGCCGAGCGAGTACACCGACACGATCGTGCAGGGGCAGGGGCAGCGCTCCGTCCTCGAGCTGAAGTTCCCCTTCGACGGCGACTACATGTTCCACGCCCACGTCAGCGAGTTCGCCGAGCTCGGCTGGACCGGCTTCTTCCGCGTCGGCGACCCCTCGAAGCTGAGCGCCGCGGCCGCGGCCGCGGCGTACTGCAAGCTGCCCTGGGGCGGCAACGGGGGATCGGCCTGATGGAGGCGTCGGCGCGCGCCGAGCGGGCCGGCGGCGGTCTGCCCGCTTGGGCCCTCGGTCTGATCCCGCTGGCCTTGATCGCGGCGGCGATCGGCGCCTTTGCCCTCCTGGGCGGACCCGGCCTGGGGGAGCGCACCGGCCCGCCGGTCGAGGAGCTGACCGTCGAGCGAACCGTGTTGCACCCGGGCACGATCGAGCTCACCCTGCGCAACGACGGGCCCGACGCGGTCGAAGTCGCGCAGGTCGCGGTCAACGACGGCTTCGCCCCGTTCAGCGCCGACGGCGGACGCGAGGTCGCGCGCCTCGGCTCGACCACGCTGCGCATCTCCTACCCGTGGATCGAGGGGGAGGCGTATGAGATCTTCGTCCTCACCTCGACCGGCGGCACGGTCGACGCCGCGGTCCCGGTCGCTGCCGAAACGCCGGAAGCCGACCTCGACTTCTACGGCCTGATGGCCCTGCTCGGCATCTACGTCGGCGTCATCCCGGTCTGCCTCGGCATGCTCTGGCTGCCCTTCGTGAGGCGGATCGACGCGCGCTGGGTCGGCGCCCTGATCGCCTTCACGGTTGGCTTGCTCGCCTTCCTCGCCATCGACGCCGGGCTGGAGGGGCTCGAGATCGCCGCCGAGGCGCCGGCTGTCTTCGGCGGCAGCGCCCTCGTCTTCGTCGGGGCGGCGGTCGCCTACCTGCTCCTGGCAGCGGTCGACGCCTTCCTGCGCCAGCGTGGCGAGCGTGCGGCCGGCGCTGCCGGGGCAGCGGGTGGCGGTCTCTATCTGGCCTTTCTCGTCGCGCTGGGGATCGGCCTGCACAACCTCGGCGAGGGGCTGGCGATCGGCTCCGCCTACGCGACCGGCGCGCTTGCCCTGGGCGCCTTCCTGGTCGTCGGCTTCGCGATCCACAACACGACCGAGGGCCTGGCGATCGTGGCGCCGTTGCGCGGCGGAGGTGGTGGGGCGGCCAGCGTGCGGCCGGGCCTCGGCCACCTGCTCGGCCTCGGCCTGCTCGCCGGCGCGCCGGCGGTGCTCGGCGCCTGGATCGGCGCGGCCGCCTTCGACCCGAGCCTGGCGGCGCTGCTGTTCGGCGTCGGCGTCGGCGCGATCGTCCGCGTCGTCGTCCAGATCGCCCCCTCGATGCGCGACGAGGACGGCCGCTTCCTGCACCCGCTCTCGGTCGCCGGCATCCTCGCCGGCATCGCGGCGCTCTACGTGACGGGCCTGCTGGTGAGCGTCTGATGGCGGCGCCAGAGAGTGGTGACTTGCGACGGTCCTCCAATACGGAGGCGATCGAGGACTACGCCAAGGCGATCTACGCGCTTTCGCGTGATCGGGTAGGGCCAGTGCTAAACGGTGAGGTAGCTGAGCGGCTCGGGGTCGCCCCCGGGACCGCAACCTCGATGCTGAAACGACTCGACGAGCTGGGCCTAGTCGAGCACGTCCCATACAAGGGCGTCACCTTGACCCCAGCTGGTGAGAAAGTCGCTCTAGAGGTCATCCGCCATCACCGCTTGATCGAGGCATATCTCTCCGAGGCGCTCGGCATGCCGGCCGACCTCGTCCATGCCGAGGCCGAGGTGCTGGAGCACCACATCTCGGAGGAGCTGGAGGAGCTGATGGCCGCGAAGCTCGGCGAACCGAGCCACGACCCGCACGGGACCCCGATCCCGGGGCCGGATCTAAGGCCACCCACCGAGTAGGGAGGACGGATGTCCCCCCGCGGAAGGGCCGGGAGCCTCACGTCCGGGAACCCGCATAGAAGCGGCCTTCAGGGTTCTTACCGGGGAGGGCTCCAATGTTCCCGGACGCGAGGCTCCCGGCCCTTCCGTAGGTAGGCTTGCGTCTGTGAGCTTGGCTGCCGACTTCCGAGAGGTGCTCGATGCGCTTCCGCCGGATTGGACTGATCTGGAGGTTGATCTGCGGATCGATGACGAGGGGCAGTACATCGATGCTGCGGTTGCGCTGAGTCAGGTCAATGCCCAGCCTTACTCGAAAGCCGACTGGCATTGGCGCTTGCTCGTTGCTCACGGCTTTGGGCATGCGGCCGCCGCCGAGAGCGTGGTTGGGGTGCTCGAGAAGCTCGATGGCGAAGGCGTTGCGGGGGAGATGCAGGTTCGGGAGGTGCGCGAGGGGCGGTCCGAGGTCGTGCAGATGTGGGGACGCCCAGAGAGCGTCCGCGAAGAGTTCCGCCAACGCCGCTCGATCTAGTGGCCCGGGTCGTAGCCGTGGCAGCCGACCTGCT
Source organism: uncultured Solirubrobacterales bacterium (assembly GCA_963718755.1). Taxonomy (GTDB): domain Bacteria; phylum Actinomycetota; class Thermoleophilia; order Solirubrobacterales; family 70-9; genus VRUE01. Next base: position 394,473 of record OY970376.1, on the reverse strand, counting down.
GCTGGGCAGCAAGGTCGAAGCAATGCTCACGGCTGCTGGTCACGAGGTGACGCTTGCGCCAGCCCTGACCGAAGCTCCCCTCGAGGACGCCGAGCTCGTTGTAGCTGACCTTGACACCGAGAACCCGGAGGCTTTAGTCGGCCTCGGCATCCCAGTCCTCGGCTACTACTCGCACGTCAACGTCGAGACCAAGGAAGCCGCAGACGCCGCCGGTATCGACCTAGCGGTCCCACGTTCCCGCATGGCCCGCGAACTCCCCCAGCTCGTGGCCGACCTCCTAGCCCGTCCCTGAGGGAGAGCCAGGAGTTCGGGGATCAGCTACCGCTCCAGCAGAAAGGCCTCGTCGATCTCCACTGGCCGCTTGAGCAACCCGTGTTCAAGGTCCCAGGCTGCCCATTCGCGCAGTATCTGCTGATCGAACGGGGCGGGGTGGAGGTCAGGGCGCAGCGCTTTCAGCTGCGCTGCTTGATCGGCTCGGTCCAGCCCAGGGACCGCTGCCAAAAGCTCGTCGAGCGCTAGCGAGGGATCCTCGTAGGCGAGCTCGTAGCCGCGGGTGGTGGCGGCGATCATCGAGTCGACCAGGTCCGGATCGCGCTCGATCGTCTGGTGCGAGGCGGTCAGGATGAGCTCGGGGTATGGCGGGGCGCCGTAGCGATTCACCTTGAAGATCCGGACCGGAATGCCCTGGCGCTGCAGCGCCACTCCCTCGGCATTCCAGAACCCGGTTGCGGCATCGACCTTGCCGGCAGCCAGCGAGGATACGGCGGTGAAGCCGATCGTCACCCGATCGACCTTGGCCGGGTCGCCGCCGTCGGCGCTCACCTCGGAGTCGACGATCGCTTCGTCGGAGGGGAGGCCGGTCACGCCCACCGTGTGGCCACCAAGATCGCGGGGGCGGCGTACCGGGCCTTCGCCGCGGGCGATCACCGCGGCCAGTGGGCGCTGCACGATCGGCATCGTCCCGACGACTTCGAGGCCGCGCTCGCGGGCGATCCCGAGGTCGTGGATGTCGAGAATGGCAAAGTCGGCCTGACCCGCAGCGAGCAGCTTTGGCGCGTCGCTTGATTCGCCAGGCTGGCGAATCGTCAGGTCGATTCCTCGGTTGCGATAGTAGCCCTGCGCTTGCGCCGCGTAGATGCCGGAGTGCACCGCATTGGGAACGAAATCGAGCACGAGCGTCACGCCTCGTGGCGCGCCCGGTTCCGCGCCATCCTCACTGCAACCGGCAACGCCAGCAAGCAGAAGGACGGCCGCCAGCAGCGCAGCAGCTCGTCTCATTCAACAGGGAAAACTATTCATTCCTCATTCCGGATACACTCCCGCCCTGAAACCGAGGGATTTACGGGACTAGAGGAGGCGTACCAGTGCAGCAACGAGGACTCGCGGCATATCTCGCAGAGCTAATCGGCACTTTCTTGCTGGTGTTTTTCATCGTTAGCGTGGTCGTGCTGTTCGTGGCGACCGGCAGCAACCCCCAGTTCGGCACCGATTTCGCCGTCGTTGGTCTCGTTCACGCCTTCCTGCTCTTTGGGCTGATCGTGATGTTTGGTGTCGCCAGCGGCGGTCATTTCAACCCCGCCGTCACCCTGGCTGCGGCCGCGATCAAACGGATCGCGCCGATCGACGCCGTTATCTACATGCTCGCCCAGCTCTCGGGCGGAGTCCTCGGCGCCCTGCTCGCCAAGGGACTGCTGCTAGACGAGGGCCGCGCCACGAACTACGCGGCAGCCGAAGTCAGCGGTCTGCTCGGAGGCAACTTCCAGGGCATGATCATCGAGGGGATCGGGACCTTCTGCCTCGTCCTCGTCATCCTCGCCGCGGTCTACTCGAAAAAGAGCGTCAAGGATTGGGCGCCGCTTGCGATCGGCACCACGCTCGGTTTCATCGTCATGGTCGGCGGCCCGCTGACCGGTGGCGCCTTCAACCCCGCCCGCTGGTTCGGCCCGGCGCTGGTCAGCAACGACTGGGGCGGCGTCTGGCCCTACTTGCTTGGCCCGATCGTCGGCTCGCTGCTCGCCGCGGTCGTCTACAAGCTCGTGCTCGAGCCCGGCGGACCGGCGCCGACCGAACCACCCGAGCGCGTCAAGGCGCCCGCCGCGTCGAAGCCCGGCGCCGGCAGCACCGCCTGAGCGGACGCATCCCTCTAGCAATGAAGCCGCCGGGCCGTTCGGGTCCGGCGGCGGCATGCTTGCAGTAGCTTGGGCGTCGTGCGCCGGATTACCTTCTCGCGGAACTACACGCTCTCCCTCTCCCGCACCTGCCAGTGCTACTGCAAGTACTGCGCCTTCGCGACGCGAAAAGCCCATATCCACTCTCCCGAGGTCGTCGAAAGCAAGCTCGACGAGGCGGAGCGCCGCAACGCGAAAGAGCTGCTCGTCCTCACCGGAGAGCGGCCTGAGGTCAACCCTGAGGTTGCTGCGCGCCTCACAGAATGGGGCCATCCCGACTTCACGTCGTACGTGGCGTGGGCGTGCGAGCGAGCTCTGGAGCGCGGCATCCTCCCGCACACCAACATCGGCGTTCTCAGCTCCGATGATCTAGAGCGCCTTCGCGAGGTGACCGCGTCCCAGGGCCTGATGCTCGAGTCGGTCTCCGAGCGCCTGATGGACACCGTCCACGCCGGCTCCCCTACGAAGCATCCGGCCCAGCGGCTGGCGACTATCGAGGCGGCCGGTGCGCTGAAGATTCCCTTTACGACCGGAATCTTGGTTGGACTCGGCGAGACCGAGCAGGAGCAGCTCGAATCTCTGGAAGCGATCGCCGCTCTGCACGATCGCTACGGCCACATCCAGGAGGTCATCCTCCAGAACTTCGTTCCGCACCCGCGGTACTACGGGCGCGAGGTGGCTGAGATTGCCGATGAGGTCTCGCGCGAGCGGTGGGGGGAGGGCGGGGGTGTCCCTCCGCTTGCTGGGTTTTTCGCCGGGGAGGCTGGAGTGCCGTCCGAGGATGCCGATGGGGCGAAAAACGGGACGCCGCTGCGCGGACGGACACCCCCGCCCTCCCTGCCAGCGTGGGCGTCGCCTGTTTCGGTTGACGACATCAAGCGCTTGATCCGCGAGTGCAAACGGCTGATGCCCGACGTGGGTATTCAGGTGCCGCCGAACCTGTCTGATGCCTGGGCCGAGTTGGTTGAGGCTGGAGCGACTGATTTGGGTGGACTGTCGGCGAACGGCGATCACATCTCGCCGGAGCATGCGTTCCCGAGCCCGCATGAGGTGCGCAAGGGGTTGGCACCCAAGGGCTATGCGCTGACTGAGCGGCTGTGCGTCTACCCGCAGTACATGGACTCCGAGTGGATGGAGCAGGGGGTTCTTGACGTGATCAAGCTGAAGTACTGGAGCTTCATTCCACGGCGGGGGTCCGGGCGGCGCAGCGAGGAGACGATCGATGGGCGCTTGGCGCCGCAGGCGATCGAGAAGGGGCGTGACGGGGCTGAGCTGTCCGAGGACGAGCTGACGGCGTTGTTCGCGGAGACCCGCCCAGAGGTGATTGAGGAGATGCGGAGCGCGGCGGATGAGCTGCGGGCGGAGCTTGCTGGGGATCGGGTGACCTTTGTCGTCAATCGCAACATCAACTTCACGAATATCTGCGTGGTTGGTTGCGCGTTCTGTGGTTTCGGCCAGGGGAGGCGCTCGCCGGACGCCTATGAAGTGTCCGAGGAGGACTTTGCTGAGCGGATTCGGGAAGCGGTTGAGTTCGGCGCTACCGAGCTCTGCATGCAGGGGGGGATCCATCCGGATCTGACCCTGGAGGAGTATGGGAGGTGGTTGAGGTTGGCGAAGGAGGTTGCGCCGCAGCTGCACCTCCACGCCTACTCGCCGATGGAGGTCGACTACATGTGCGAGCGCTCGGGCAAGCAGCCGGACGAGGTCTTCGGGTACCTGCTCGAGTGCGGGCTTGGCTCGACTCCCGGCACCGCGGCCGAGGTGCTCGACGATGGCGTCCGTCAGCGAATCTCTCCCAACAAGCTGCCGGCGGACCGCTGGGTCGAGATCATCGAAGCGGCGCATCGGGCTGGCCTGCGCTCGACCTCGACCGTGATGTTCGGCCACATCGAGGAGTCGCGCGAGCTGGCCCGCCACATGCGGGTCGTGCGGGCCCTGCAGGAGCGCACCGGCGGCATCACCGAGTTCGTCCCGCTCAGCTTTATCCCCTTCAACACGATGCTCGGCCGCACCCACGGCATCGAGGAGATCTCGGCGGACGAGAACCTCAAGCACACCGCCGCCTTTCGCCTCGCGCTGGGGCGAACGATCCCCAACCTGCAGGCGAGCTGGGTGAAGATGGGCCTGGGTGCCGCAACCGAGGCGCTGCGCTGGGGCGTCAACGACCTTGGCGGCACGCTGATGGAGGAGAACATCTCGCGCATGGCGGGCTCCCAGCACGGCGTTCGCCTCGAGCCCGAGCAGCTGATCGAGGCCGCCCGCGCCGCTGGCCGTTCTCCGGCCCAGCGCACGACGCTCTACGAGGTCGTCGAGACCTATTAGGGACGGCCCCTAGCTGGACGTTTGATCTAGCGGTATCGTGGGCGAATCGCATCGCGTTCCGTAGCGGCGGGGAATGGGTTCCCAGGGTTGGTGGTCGTTTCGTTGATCGCCTTGCTTGTCGCGCTCGCAGTCACAGCGCTGCTCAGCCTGGATCCCGGAGAGGAGGACTTGACCATCCCTCAGGTGAGTGTTGCCCCCCAACTGGAGATCGGCCTCGGGGATGCCGTCGCCCTCACGCCCGGGCGACAGCTCGCCATCGCTTCCGCCCATCCGGCCGGCATCGAGGGTCCCCGGCTCGCTGCGTCTGTGGCGACGGGAGCGGTTGATGGTTCCGGGGTGCGGACGGGCGTCGCCTCTGCTCAGGTGGTGGCCATTTCCGTCGCTACTCGGCCACCGGCCGACTCGCCGCAATCGCCTGCAACTGAGGCTGTGCCTTTGCCACAGCCCGCTCCGACGCCGACCGCGATGCCTGTTTCCACGCCGGCGCCGTCACCAGCACCGGTCGCTGCCCCAACTCGCCCCACGCCTGGCGACGGTGGTCAACCGGCTCGGCCGAATCCCTCCGGTGGCCCGGAGCCGATCGGCGGCGTCGTCTCGGGTCCAGTCCAGGTCTACGAGGGAGACGAGTACGCCTACTCGTTCTCGTTCTACAGCGGGCCGGACGCCTACCGAGCGCCCGGGGAAGACAACCTGATTTTGCGCTTTGCGGACGAGCCGGACGAAAGCCACAGCCTTGGCCTGCAGCTCTGGGATGACGGCAGTGGCACTCAACGTGGGCTCTGGGCGAGCGGCGACGCGATGGACGGGGAGCGGTTCCTTGCCCCGGTGGCCGAGGGCGCCTGGCACGAGGTCGTTCTCTACTTCCAGGCTTCGAGCGAGGACGACGGGCTCTACTTGCTGCTTCTCAATGGCGAGCCGATCGATACGCGCGCCTGGGTCAGCTTGATCGAGTCGGTGGGCGGCTACGGCCTGCTTGAAGCTGGGCTCTTCCGTGAAGGCGAGCGAGTCGATGACGCCTCGGAGGTCCTCTTCGGGCCGGCCAGGCTTGGCGAAACGCTGGAGTCGGTCATACCCTGAGTCAATGCGGGCGATGGTCCTCGAGCGGCAAGGCGAGCCTCTGCGGCTCGCCGAGCTGCCGGAGCCTGAGCCCGGTCCGGGTCAGGTGTTGCTCTCCGTCGCCGCCTGTGGCGTTTGTCGCACCGATCTGCACATCGTCGACGGCGAGCTGAGCGGGCCGAAGTTGCCGCTCGTCCCCGGCCACCAGATCGTCGGCACCGTGGTCGGCGCGGGGGAGTGTGCGGATCGCTTTGCCGGCGACGATCGGGTGGGGGTGCCGTGGTTGGGCTGGGCTTGTGGCGAATGCCGCTACTGCGTGGGCGGTCGCGAGAACCTCTGCGACCGGGCCCGTTTCACCGGCTATGACATCGACGGTGGCTATGCGGAGCTCGTGGTTGCGGACGAGCGCTTCTGCTTTCCCATCCCGGCCGGGTATTCAGACGATCAAGCGGCGCCGCTCCTGTGCGCCGGGCTGATCGGCTACCGAGCGCTGCGCCTGGTCGGCGATGGGGCGCGGATCGGCTTCTACGGCTTCGGCGCCTCCGCCCACATCCTCTGCCAGCTCGCCGTGCACGAAGGGCGCCGGGTCTTCGCCTTCACCCGCGATGGCGACGAGGAGGGCCAGGAGTTCGCCCGTGCCCTCGGCGCCGAGTGGGCCGGCGCTTCGGGAGAGGCTCCGCCGGAGGAGCTCGACGGGGCGATCGTCTTCGCCCCGGTCGGCTCGTTGATGACGGCGGCGCTGCGGGTCAGCGCCAAGGGGGCACGGGTCATCAGCGCCGGCATCCACATGAGCGACATCCCCGCCTTCCCCTACGAGCTCCTCTGGGGGGAGCGATCCTTGGGCTCGGTCGCCAACCTGACCCGGCGGGACGGTGAGGAGTTCCTCGCGCTCGCGCCCCGGGTGCCGATTCGAACCGAGGTGGAGGTCCACCCGCTGGAGACCGCCAACGAGGCGCTCGCCTCGATCCGCGACGGCAGCCTCAAAGGCGCTGCAGTGCTTCGTATTATTTGAGGCCGATCCCGGTAGGGGTTCCACTTAACTTTTTCGGTGGATCGTGGTTGGGCTGTCGCCCGGAGGCCTCGACGAAAAAGTACAAGACGTTCCACCCCTACCGGGATCGGCCTTAGCGGAAGAGGTCGCCACTGCGCGGACGAAGAAGCGCCGCCGCTCCGGGGCCGTCAGCTGAGCTGACATAGCGCGATAACCCGCGGACGATCGTCGCGGGGACACCGCTTGCCTTGTCGCGAACCAGGTCCGCCGCCGCAGCCGCCTCGTCCGCGACTGCGATCAGCGTCGCCTCCAGTTCACGATCGTTGGCATCGGTGCGTCCGCGCCAGTCGTCGATTGGGGTGATGCCGGCGCAGCCGATTGCCACCTCCGCCTGCCCCAGCCGCCAGGCGCGGCCGAAGCTGTCGGAGACGATCACCGCGGGAGAGACGCCCGCCGCCGCCCGGATCTCGGCCCTGATGCGCCGGGCCGAGGCGTCGGGGTCCTCTGGCAGGAGTGAGACGGTTTTCGTCCCCGGCAGGTTGGAGCTGTCGATGCCGGCGTTGGCGCAGACGAAGCCGTGGCGGGTTTCGGTGATCAGCACGCCGCGCTCCGCCCGCAGCACCTCGCGACTCTCGGTGAGGATCAACTCGACCATTGCCGCCTCCTTGCCCAGCTCGACGGCGAGTTGGTGCGCTCTCTCGCTTGGTTCGACGCCGTCAAGGCTCCTCACCTGCCCCTCCGCCTTGGAGACGATCTTCTGCGAGACGACGACCACGTCGCCCTCGAGCGGCTCTGCGCGCGCCGCGATCTCGGTGCCGACCGACATGCCCTGCTCGAACTCCGGCAGGCCTCCGACGGGAAGGATCGCCAGCTCGCTCATATGCCGAGCACCTTGGCGGTTCGCCGCCCGCGCTTGGAGCCGGAGGCGAGGGCCCTGGTCAGCGCGACGACGTCGGCCGGCGTGTCGAGGTCGAGCGCCAGCGACGGCAGCTGCTCGACCGCGAACGGCAGGTCGGCCTCACGCGCCGAAGCGACGTGGCGGGCGCAGCTCCCCTCGCCGAACGCCGGTTGGATCGCGTCAGGCGGGGAAAGGACGAGGGCGTTGGTGCCGGTCCCGTGGCGGTCCGGCACGACGGCGACAAAGCTCGACGGGATCCCCGTCAGCAGCCTGTCGAGCTCCTTCGGCTCGAGCAGCGGGCAGTCCCCGGGCAGGAGGACGACGCAGGTTGCGCCGTCGACCTCGGCGCGGGCGATGCCGGCCAGCGCTGCCACGACATGTCCCTCGTCGGCGGGATCGGGAAGCACCTCCGCCGAGCTTGCGGCGACGATCTCCTGCGCCCGGGGGTCGCCGGTGACGACGATCGTGCGCTCGATCGAGCGCGACTCCTCGATCGCTTCGAGCGTGTCTTCGAGCATCGCCGCGACCAATGCCTCGCGCCGCTCGTCCTCAACACCGGCTGCGAGGCGGCGCTTGGCCTCGCCGAAGCGCTTCACCGGGAGTACGGCGGTCGCATTCACCTCTCGGCGAGGGTGGCTGCGTAGTCGAGCACGATCCGCGCCAGTCGCGCGCGACTGGCGGCGCCCTCCATCAGCGTCGGCGCTGCCAGGGTCGGGATCTCCGTGGGGGGCGGATCCGGGTCCTCCTCGTCGACGACCATCGCGTCGATCAGGCCGGTATAGAGGGAGGCGACTCCGGCGGCCGTCGCCGGGCGGTCGAGGGCCGCCATGAAGCGCTCGGTCGGGCCCTTGACGACGGCGCCGGCGACGAAGGGGCTTACCGCGAGGACCGGGGCGGGGGAGGCTGCGATCGCCTCGCGCATGCCCGGCACGGCGAGGATCGGGCCGATGCTGATCACCGGGTTGGAGGGGCCGATCACGATCGCCTCGGCGTCGGCCAGCGCCGTCAGCACCTCGGCCGTCGGCTCCGCCTCGGCGATGCCCTCCAGCTCGACGCCCTGCACCTCGGCGGCGCCGCCGTCGACGATCAGGTACTCCTGCAGGTCGCGGCGCCCGGCAGCCGTCGTCACCTTGGTTCGCACCGGCGCGTCGCTCATCGGTAGCACGCGGGCCTCGACGCCGAGTCCGCGGGCGATCTGCGCCTGCGCGTCGGTCTGCCGCCCGCCCTCGTCGAGGAACTGCCGCCGGTAGAGGCAGGCGGCGAGGTCGCGGTCGGAGAGACTGAACCAGTCGGGCGCCCCCAGCCGCGCGAGCCGCTCGAAGACGGTGAAGCTGTCGTCGCGAAGCCCCCAGCCGCGCTCGGCGTCGATTTCTCCGCTGAGCCAGTAGGTGACGAGGTCGGGATCGGGGGAGACGTGGACCCCGAGTACCTCGACGTCGTCGGCGGTGTTGGCGATGACGGCGAGGTCGGCGCCGATCTCCTCCTGCACGCCGGCGCCGAGTTTGGCGCCCCCGGTGCCGCCGGCCAGCAGCGCGACCCTCATCGCAGGCCGCTCCGCTTCACGCCCAGTGATCCCCCTCGGGAAGCCCGGTGAGCTTGATCCCGGCGTGGGTCTTGTAGCGGACGTTGACCGAGATCAGCAGCGGCGTCAGCTGCTCGACGATCCGCGCCGTCTCCAGCGGGCCGGCGTTGACCGCGCGCAACCCGGGGATCAGCTCGATCAGGCGCGCCACCTTCGCCTTGTCCGCCTTGCGGTCGCCGCAGATCAGCACGTCCTCGTCGAGCTCGGCCGTCAGCTCGGCGAGGCTCGGTGCCCCGACCGTGTGCAGGGCTGCGATCACCGTCACGCCGTCCGGCACCATCTCCTGCGCCTGCTGTGCCGCCGAGCCCTGCCAGACGCCCAGCGAGCGGGTCGCCTTGCCGCTGACGGCGGCGGCGAGGGGGACGGTGCAGTCGACCAGGATCTGGCCGGGCTGCATTGCCTCGCGCAGGTTGTTGAGGTTCTCCGACTGGGCGCGGAAGGGAACGGTGAGGAAGACGATCTCCGCCTGCTTCGCCGCCTCCTCGTTGAGCAGACCCTCGATCTCGGCTCCGGGTACGGCCTCGCGCAGCTTCGCGGCCGCCTCCTCGGCACGCTCGGCCGAGCGCGAGCCGAGGATCACCTTGCGGCCGGCCTTCGCCCAGCGCGCCGCCAGGCCGGCGCCCAGGGCGCCGGTGCCGCCTACGATCGGGATCGGTTCGCTCATCAGCCGCGCCAGTCTATGCTCACCGGCCTATGAGGCTGGAGGGACGAAAGGCTCTGGTGACCGGTGGAGCCAGCGGGATTGGCGCCGCGATCGCGGCGCGGCTGGCTGCCGAGGGCGCCGAGGTGTGGGTCGGCGACATCGACAGCGAGGGCGCGCGGCGGATTGCCGCGGAGGTGAACGGTCACGCGCTGTTGCTCGACGTGACCGACCCCGAGGCGGCGAAGGCGGCGGTCGAGGAAACGGGCACGCTCGACGTCCTCGTCAACAACGCCGGCACCGACGAGTTCGGCTTCTTCACCTACACGACGCCGGAGCAGTGGCGGCGGGTGCTCGACGTCAACCTCGGCGGCGTCCTCAACTGCACCCACGCGGCCCTCCCCGGGATGCAGCAGGCGGGCTATGGCCGCATCGTCAGCATCTCCTCGGAGGCGGGCCGCGTCGGTTCCAAGGGCTCGGCGGTCTACTCGGCCGCCAAGGGCGGCATCGTCGCTTTCATGAAGGCAATCGCCCGTGAGAACGCCCGCTACGGGATCACCGCCAACTCGATCGCCCCCGGGCCAATCGAGACGCCGTTGCTGATGGGCGCCAAGGAGTTCGGTGAGATCGGCGAGAAGGTGATCGAGACGATGAAGGCGAGCACTCAGATGAAGCGCCTTGGCCAGCCGGACGAGGTCGCCGCGGCCGTCGCCTTCCTCGCTTCCGATGACGCCACCTACGTGACGGGCGAGACCCTGGGCGTCAGCGGTGGCCTGGGAATGGTCTGATGGGTGAGACCGAGTTGGGTCTCGAGCCCGGGATCGAGCGCAGCGACGAGTTCACGGTCGCGTCCCCTCTGGTTACCGACGTCGGGGGCACGATCGGCAGCGGCGTTCTCTCGACGCCGGGGATGATCGGGATGATGGAGGGCAGCGCCTCGATGCTCGCCTACGAGCACCTGGCGGAGGGTCAGGCGACGGTCGGCTTCGAGGTCTGCATCAAGCACGTCGCGGCGGCCGCGGAGGGCGCGACCTGCCAGACGCGGGCGACCCTGCGCGAGGTGGTCGACGGCCGCAAGCTCCGCTTCGACGTCGAAGTCACCGAAGGCGACCGAACCATAGGCGTAGGCACCCACGAGCGCCGCGTGGTCGGCCAGGCCGGCCCACCGACGGCGTAGCCTCGATCCGGATGACCACCCTGCCGAGCAACGTCCGCGTGCGCGAGGTCGGCCCCCGCGACGGCTTCCAGAACGAGCCGGAGACGATCCCGACGGCGGAGAAGGTGCGGCTGATCGACCTGCTCTCCGCCAGCGGGCTGCAGCGGTTGGAGGTGACCTCCTTCGTGCGGCCGGACGTGATCCCGCAGCTCGCTGACGCGGAGGAGGTGCTGGGCGCGGTGCAGCGGCGCGACGGCGTCTCCTTCTCGGTCCTGATCCCCAACGAGCGCGGGCTGGAGCGGGCGCTGGGGCTGCGCGACCGTTTCGACGAGATCAACGTCTTCGTCTCCGCCTCGGAGACCCACAACCGCAAGAACGTCAACCGCTCGATCGAGGAGTCGCTGGCGGGGCTCGAGCGGACGCTGGCTACCGCGCGCGAGGCGGGACTGCGCTGCGAGGGGGTGATCTCGACCTCCTTCGGCTGCCCCTACGAGGGAGAGGTGCCGCCCGAGCGCGTCTTCGCGATCGCCGAGCGGCTCACCACCGCCGGTTGCGAGGAGGTGGGCTTCGGCGACACGACCGGGATGGCCAACCCGCGCCAGGTCGGCGAGTTCTTCGCCGCCGCGCGCGAGCGGCTCGGCGCGGTCGAGCTGACCGCGCACTTTCACAACACGCGTGGCCAGGGCCTCGCCAACGTGCTGGCGGCACTCGAGCAGGGCATCGACTCCTTCGAGTCGAGCTTCGGCGAGCTCGGCGGCTGCCCGGTACCCCCGGGCGCGACGGGGAACGTCGCCACCGAGGACGTCGTCTCGATGCTGCACGAGATGGGGATCGAGACCGGGATCGACTTGCCGCGGCTGATCGAGGCCTCGCGCGCCGCCCAGGAGGTGCTCGAGCGCCCGCTCGGTGCCCATGTCCTGACGGCGGGCCCGGTCGACTGGCTCGCGGGTCAGGCGTCCGAATAGTCTCCGCCCCGTGACCGAGTTCGCCAAGGCACTGGAGGCCGCGCTGGCCGGTGGCCCGCAGCGCCACCACGAGAAGACCGCCGAGCAGGGCAAGCTGCCCGTTCGCGAGCGGGTCGAGCGGCTGGTCGACGCCGGCTCGTTCGCCGAGGAGGGCCTGCTGGCCAACTGGAACGAGGAGGGGCTGGGGGCCGACGGCGTGGTCACCGGCCTGGCCGAGATCGACGGGCGCCGGGTGGCGCTGATGGCCAACGACCCCACGGTCAAGGCCGGCTCCTGGGGGCCGAAGACGGTGGAGAAGATCCTCCGCATCCAGGAGCGGGCGCTCTCGCTGCAGCTGCCGATGGTCTACCTGGTCGACTCGGCGGGGGCGCGGATCACCGACCAGGTGCAGATGTTCCCCGGCCGCCGCGGCGCCGGCCGCATCTTCCACAACGAGGTGCGGCTCTCCGGGCAGGTGCCGCAGGTCTGCCTGCTGTTCGGGCCGAGCGCCGCCGGCGGCGCCTACATCCCGGCCTTCTGCGACGTCGTGATCATGCGCGAGGGCAACGCCTCGATGTACCTGGGGTCGCCGCGGATGGCGGAGATGGTGATCGGCGAGAAGGTGACCCTGGACGAGATGGGCGGCGCGAAGATGCACACCGGCGTCTCCGGCTGCGGCCACTTCCTGGTCAAGAGCGACGAGGAGGCGATCGACCTCGCCAAGCGCTACCTCTCCTACATGCCGGGGAGCTGGCGGGAGGAGCCGCCGGGAGCCGCGCCGGCGGCGCCGGCATCCGACGCGGCGATCGCCGAGATCGTCCCCGCCGACGAGAACCAGCCCTTCGACATGCGCGAGGTGCTCGACACCCTGCTCGACGCCGACACCCTGCTCGAAGTCCACAAGCGCTGGGCGAAAGAGCTGATCGTCGGTTACGGCCGCCTCGACGGCCGCGTCGTCGGCGTCGTCGCCAACCAGCCGCGGCAGAAGGGCGGCGTGCTCTTTGTCGACTCGGCCGACAAGGCGGCGCGCTTCATCCAGACCTGCAACGCCTTCAACGTGCCGCTGCTCTTCCTCGCCGACGTGCCGGGATTCATGATCGGCACCGCGGTCGAGCGCCAGGGGATCATCCGCCACGGGGCGAAGATGATCAGCGCCGTCTCCGAAGCGACCGTGCCGAAGCTCTCGGTGGTGATCCGCAAGGCCTACGGCGCCGGCCTCTACGCGATGGCCGGGCCGGCTTTCGAGCCGGACTGCTGCATCGCCCTGCCCAGCGCCTCGATCGCCGTGATGGGGCCGGAGGCGGCGATCAACGCCGTCTTCTACAACCAGATCCAGGCGATCTCCGACGAGGCCGAGCGAGCCGAGTTCGTCGAGCGCAAACGCGAGGAGTACGCGGCGGACATCGACATCCTCCACCTCGCCTCGGAGATGGTGGTCGACGCGGTGGTGCAGCCAGAGGATCTACGCGGTGAGCTGATTCGCCGCTTCGCGATGGCGGCGAGCAAGGATCGCTCCTTCGCTGAGCGCCGCAACCCGGTCACGCCCGCCTGAGGGGGCGTTTAACCCACCTCGCTACCGTTTCGCGGTGGCCCGGAACGTCAAATCCCCGCTCGCAGCCTGCTTTGCCTGCGCCGTCGCCCTCGGTTTCCTGACCCTTCTCGCCCTGGGCCTCGCCGCGGGGAGGCACGTCGATGTGCGTCTGTTCCTCAAGCTGGCCGAAGACGAGCCGAGCGGCGACACTCTGGCCGACGCGGTCGCCTCGGTCGGTGACCCGCTGCCGATGCTGGTGCTGCTCACCGTCGCCTGCGCGATCGCGCTGCTGCGCGGGCGACCCCGCAGCGCCCTCGCCGCGGTGCTCGTGGTCGTCGGCGCGAACGTCACCACCCAGGTGCTGAAGGTCCTGCTCGCCCATCCGCGCATCAAGCTGGCGATCGGTGGCGACCCATTCGAGCCGAACACCTTCCCCAGCGGCCACACCACCGCGGCAGCCTCCGTCGCGGTCGCCTATGCCTTCGTCGTCCCGGCCTCGCTGCGAGATCTGGCGCTGACCCTGGGCACCGCCTTCGCGCTTGCTGTGGGGTGCTCGGTGGTTGTGATCGGCTGGCACTACCCGAGCGACGTACTCGGCGCCTACCTGGTCGTCGCCTGCTGGGGCTTCGCCGTGCTCGCCGCGATGCGGGCGATCGCACCCCGTCGCCCACGGGGCGTGAGCGTCAGTCCGCGGACGCCGCTGCCATCTCGGTGAAGTAATCGAGCGCCGCCGGGTTGGCGAGGGAATCGCGGCTGGCCGCCTGCTCGGGTGGCGTGCCCATCAGGATCCGCTTCACCGGCACCTCGAGCACCTTGCCGCTGAGCGTGCGCGGCACCTCGGCGATCGCGAAGACCTCATCGGGGACGTGCCGCGGCGAGCAGTGCTCGCGCACGCGGCGGGCGATCTCACGGCGCAGGTCGTCGTCGAGCTCGGTGTCCTCGCGCAGCACGACGAAGAGCGGCATCCAACCCTCGGTGCCAGGCCGAGGGACGTCGACGACGAGGGCGTCGACGATCGCGTCGATGCTCAGCACCGCCCGGTAGATCTCGCTCGTGCCCATGCGGATGCCGGAGCGGTTGATCGTCGAGTCCGAGCGGCCGTAGATGACGGCGGTGCCGCGCGAGGTGATCTCGATCCAGTCGCCGTGGCGCCAGACGCCGGGGTAGTGCTCGAAGTAGCTCGCTCGGTAGCGGCTTCCGTCGGGGTCGCCCCAGAACTGGACCGGCATCGAGGGCATCGGCTCGGTGACGACGAGCTCGCCGACTTCGTCGATGACGGAGTTGCCGTCCTCGTCCCAGGCCTCGACTGCGGCGCCGAGCGCCCGCGCCTGCAGCTCGCCGCGGTAGACGGGCAGCAGCGGCGTGCCGCCGACGAAGGCGGTGCAGAGGTCGGTGCCGCCGCTGGTCGAGAAGAGCCAGGTATCGGCGCCGACGTGCTCGTAGATCCAGTCGAAGCCCTCGGGGGAGAGCGGGGAGCCGGTCGAGCCGACCGCTTTCAGCCGGTCGAGGTCACGGCCGGCGCCGGGCTCGATGCCGGCCTTTATGCAGGCGGCGATGTAGGAGGCGCTGGTGCCGAACATCGTCACCCCGGCACGCTCAGCCAAATCCCAGAGGACGTTCATGTCCGGGTGGCCGGGGCTGCCGTCGTAGAGCACGATCGCCGCCTTGGTCAGTAGGCCGGAGACGAGGAAGTTCCACATCATCCAGCCGGTCGTCGTGAACCAGAAGAGACGGTCGCCGGGGTGCGCGTCGACGTGGAGGTGGAGCTTCTTCAGGTGCTCGAGCAGGATCCCGCCCTGGCCCTGGACGATCGCCTTCGGCAGGCCGGTGGTGCCGGAGGAGTAGAGGACCCAGAGCGGGTGCTCGAAGGGCACGCGCTCGAAGCTGAGCTCCACGCCCCGCCCGGCGGCCATGAGATCGTCCCAGCGGGTCGCGTCGCGGAGGGGGGAGAGGTCGGGGTCGGGGTCGAGATAGGGAAGGATGACGGTGCCCCGCAGGCTGGGCATCGCCGCCTGCAGCTCGGCGAGGACGTCGCGGCGGTCGAAGTCCTTGCCGCCGTAGCGGTAGCCGTCGACGGCGAAAAGGACCTTCGGCTCGATCTGGGCGAAGCGGTCGATCACGCTGGCCGGGCCGAAGTCGGGCGAGCAGCTCGACCAGACGGCGCCGATCGAGGCGGTGGCGAGAAAGGCGACGATCGCCTCGGGGATGTTCGGCATGTAGGCGACGACCCGATCGCCGCGCTCGACCCCGAGCTCGCGCAGGCCGGCAGCCACGGCTGCAACCTGGGCGCCCAGCTCGCCCCAGCTCAGCTGCTCGAGCTCGCGCAGCTCCGAGGCGTGCAGGATTGCCACCTCGGCGTCGTTCTTGCCGGCGAAGACGTGCTCGGCGTAGTTGAGGCGGCTGCCGGCGAACCACTCGGCGCCGGGCATCGCGCGGCTGCCGAGGACACGGTCATAGCCGCCGTCCGCCTGCACCTCGAAAAAGTCCCAGATCGAAGACCAGAAGCCCTCCAGGTCCTCGACCGACCAGCGCCAGAGGTCGTCGTACCCGTCGAAATCGAGCCCGCGCTCGGCCGCCAGCCAGCGCATGTATTCCGTAATCCGCGCCCGCTCAACCAGCCCGGCCGGCGGCTCCCAGAGCTTTTCCGGCGCTGTGCCGGTCACCCGGCGGCGGCCGCGACGGCCGCCTTGGCCTGCTCGCGCTCCAGCTCATGCGGGTCGTGTGCGCAGAACAGGGTGATCTCGTCGCCGTGGCGGCCGGCGAGCTCGCGCAGGCGCTCCTGGTTGGACTTGCGCGCCCTGTTGTCAGATGCGGTCATGTTCTGGAAGAAGCGCAGCACGGGTGGGCAACTCGGCGGCATCTGCATCTCGCCGTGGTTGAAGTAGGAGTCGCCACAGTGCAGGAGCCAGCCATCGTCGCGCTTGATCGCGACCCCGGTGTGGCCCAGCGAGTGGCCGAGCAACGGGATCAGCAGAACCTCGGCATCGATGCCGGGCAGGATGCGGATCCCGTCGAAGCCGAACCACTCATCGCCACCGCCCTCGTGCCTGACCCAGTTCGGCCCGTGCTTCCAGTGGGCGCCGCCGATGTAGCGCAGCTTGTCGCTGAGGGCGGGGTGGAGGGCGGCCTCCAGCTCGGCGCCGAGCAGGTGGACCTCCGCCTGGGGGAAGTCGGGAAGGCCTCCGGCGTGGTCGAGGTCGAGGTGGGTGGTGGTGATGTGCCGCACGTCGCCGGCTGCGAAGCCGAGCGCTTCAAGCTGTCGCAGCGCCGTCGTCTCCTCCTGCGGCCGCGGGTTCATCATCAATCGGAAGGCTCCACCGAGCTGGCCGGGGTTGCGCGCGTCCTCCAGCCCGAAGCCGGTGTCGACCAGGACCAGGCCCTCGTTCGTCTCGATGGCCAGGCAGTGGCAGATGACGCTGCCGCGCTCCAGCAACCCACCATCGCCGTTGATCAAACGCCGCCCGTGAGGGCAGAACGAGCCGCAGTTGAGGTGGTGCACCCGCATCCCGCGGCGCAGTCTAGTGCCGGGCCCACGACCCGTGGTCGAGGTTTGATCCGGTATGCGGTTCAAACCTCGACCGCGCCCGGCGGTCTATCGTTCGGCCCCGCGCCGGAGTGGCGGAATTGGCATACGCGATCGGCTCAAAATCGATTGCCCTTTATGGGCTTGTGGGTTCGAGTCCCACCTCCGGCATCGCCTGGCGGCGGCGGACACTGCGCATCGCAGCGTCCTCGGTCGACCGAATAGCGCTGCTATTCGGCCTCCCTGCGTCCTTGCGCTGCTTGGTCCGGCGCCGCCAGGTCCTCAGGCGGGCTGGGGGGCGTCCCTGTCCGGCGGGGCGCCGGCGCCGTAGTCCTCGCCGGAGCCGATGGGCCGCTCCTCCTCGACGTGCCAGTCCTGGCTGAAGCCGTAGAAGCAGGCGACGATCAGGATGATCTGGAGCAGCGTGAGGATGATGACCAGCAGCCCGATCAGCGAGACCGGGATCAGCCCCTCTTCGAAGCCGGCCTTGTCGCGGGCGAACCAGCTGTTGGCGCCGACCGCGCAGAAGATCGCCAGGATCGTCGAGAGCGAGGCAGCGACGGGGAGGATCCCCCGGCTCCAGCGCCAGACCAGGAAGGAGAAGAAGGCGTAGAGCACGGCGAAGATCAGGCAGAGGAGGCCCATGCCGCTGCCGCCGCTGAGCAGCGAGAAGCCGCCGATGGTCACCAGAGCGGCGATCACCGCGGTTGCGAGCATCAGAAAGGCGACCACGAATTTCGTCGTGATCACATCGGCCTTCTCCCGATTCGGGTGCCAGAGCTCGTACCCCGGCGTTACCTCTCCTACCGCCACGCCGTCGATCATAGAATCTAAGAGCGACACTGCGGCATTGGCCGCTCGTTAAGCGGCGTGTTTTGGGCTACTGCTTTGGACCGACGAACTCGTCAAGGAGCGCGACCGAAGCCTTGCGATAGATCGCGATTTGGCAATCCGAGGGCGGGTCCAGCGGACGCCGATGGCGTCGCAGCTCTCGCAGAACAGCTGCTTGATGTCCCTCGGACTTGTTGCTGAAGGCGTATCGGGGCGCCTGCCGCACGTAAGAGCCCTTGCGCTCGGTGGCGATGATCCGCGTGCCGTCGCTATGGATGAGGCCCCTGATGAACGGTTTGCGATTCGCCTCGACGATCATCTGCTGCCATTCGACCAAGCGTATGGGCCGAAGATGCTTGCGGCCGGGGCCGTGCTGCGGAAAGAGGCATGGCCAGTGCTTCGAGTACATCGATACCTCGAAGCAGTTGCTGGTGCGCCGCTTGGCTGCGTGTGCGGTCTTGCTTGGAAAAACCCGCTTCCAGTGCTGCACAGCACTCAGCAATGATTCCGGGATAGGACGCATCGAGCACGATGCGCATACAGAAGACACCGCGCCGAGCGGCGCTGATGCAGCCGTCCCCAAGGTACATGCCCAGGAGATACGCATATTGCGGGGTACGCAGTTCCGAGAAGTCATGTGTTTCGCGGCAGCGATAGTCCTGCGGGCCCCGATTGCGCCTCCCGCTCCGGCATTTGCCTCGTCGCCAGTCCGAGACAGTTCGTCGTGGTATTCCCGTTCTCCGCGAGATCTCGCTGTCGTTGCAGCCGCATCGCACAAGATTTCCGACAGCGAGGAATTCTCGGTGGGATCTCACGGATACCCTCGTCCAGACGAGTCGAACATATGTTCGACTCTATCGGGGCTGGTCAGATAGCAAGGTTCTTTCTGCCCTCTATCTACAATCAGACCTGATGCGGGCGTGGTGAAATGGGAAACACGCCGGCTTTAGGTGCCGGTGCTCGCAAGAGCTTGGGGGTTCGAGTCCCTCCGCCCGCATAGAATTCGCCGCCAAGGGGCAGTGGCCCAACTGGCTAAGGCACCGGTCTCCAAAACCGGCGATTCCAGGTTCGAGTCCTGGCTGCCCCGCTCGATGCAGCGCTCAGGTTCTTTGATCCTTGGGCTCGCTGCGTGGCTCCAGCTGGATCTCGCGCTCCGCTCGCGGCCGGCCCTCTTCGATCTCGAGGCTGCGCTCGCGCTCGGCATTCAGCTGGTGGCCGAAGAGGATCGCGACGTTGCTGATCCAGAACCAGACGAGTAGGGCGACGAGGCCGCCGAGCGTGCCGTAGGTCTTGTCGTAGGAGCCGAAGTTGGCGACGTAGAAGGCGAAGGCGGCCGAGGCGATCGCCCAGACGACGATCGCCACCACGCTCCCCGGCGTCACCCATTTGAAGCCGCGCAGCCTCACGTTCGGCGAGGCGTAGTAGAGGACGGCGACCATGAGCAGGAAGACCGCGATCATCACCGGCCACTTGGCGATGTTCCAGACGGTGACCGCGGCGCTGCTGAGCCCGATCGGGTCCGCCACCGCCTCGACTACCGGCCCGGTGAGGACCAGCCCCAGCGAGAGCAGCGCCATCAGGACGATCATCACCAGGGTCACGCCGAGCTGCAGCGGGCGCAGCTTCCAGAACGGCCGCCCCTCGCGCGTCTCGTAGATCACGTTCGAGGCGCGGATGAAGGCGCCGACGTAGCCCGAGGCCGACCACAGCGCCACCGCCAAGCCGGCGATGAGGGCAACGCCCGCGGTGCCGCGACTGGAGGCGATCGATTCGATCGGCCCGGAGAAGGTCTCCGCCGCCGATTCGGGGCCAATTTCGGTGATGATTTCGGTCAGGGTCGAGGTCGTGCTCTTCGGGTCGCCGACCAGGCCGATCAGCGAGACCATCGCGATCAGGGCGGGGAAGAGCGCGAGCAGACCGTAGTAGGTGAGCGCGGCCGCCCAGTCGGTGAGGTTGTCCTCCATGAACTCGCTCGCGGTCCGCTTCAGCGTCGCGAGGAGGCCGGTGTCGAGTTGGCTCATCAGACCCACACTGCCCGCCGGGCCGCCGATCGAATCCTGTTACTTCTTCGACTTGCGGCGTTCGAGCACTTCGCCGAAGGCCTTCTCCACTTCCTCGGTCAGGGTCATGCGGAAGGTCGCGACGAGGGCCTCGACCGCCAGCGGGCGGAGCCGTTCGATCGACTGGATGATCTGCGGCCACTCCTCGTCGGGTCGCCCGGCCTCGTCGAAGGGCTTCCAGAGTTCGTCGAGGAAGAGGTCGACGAAGGTGCGCGCGGCCGAGTGCGAGTTCCGGTTCAACTTCTCGATCGCCGCGAGCGCAGCCGGGAGGGCGATGCCCATCTTCAGCACTTCCTCGGCCGCCCGCAGCAGCGCCGGGCTTGGCGCTTCGTAGCGTTCGTCGCCGAGGTCGATCAGCAGCCCGAGCTTCTGGGCCTTGGTCAGGAGCCGGTCGTCGTCGACTTCGAACCGCTCGATCAGCTCCTCGCGGCTGAGCACCTCCGGGGCCTCGTCGGCGAAGGGGGCGGTCACTGCCTGGCGCAGGCCGACGAAGCGATCGGCGTCGGCGCCGTGCTCGCCGATCAGGCGCGAGATCGCGCTGAGCTTGAAGCCCTCGGCCTGCATCTCCTGGATCAGGCGCAGGCGAGCGACGTGTTCGGGGCCGTAGTAGCCGGTGCGCGCCCTCACCTCGGGCGGGGGGAGGAGGCCGCGCGACTGGTGGTTGCGGATGTTGCGCACCGACATCCCGGTCTCGTAGGCGAGCTGCTCCACCGTCATCGCCGCCTCGTCCGCTGCGCTCCGACCCGCCTGGGCTCCCTTCTCCATACGTCCGATCTTACCTAAAGCATGTAACCTCGTTTGAGGTAACCATGTATGAGGTAATGACAAACCGACCGCGACGCACGATCAGAAGGGACCTCCGCATGAAGCGCAGCATCGGACCGCTCATCCTCATCGCCGCCCTGGCGGCTTTCGCAACCCCAGCCCAGGCGGCCGAGGCGGCCACGCCTCCAGCGGGTGGGGCGGAGCTGGGCCAGATCGTGATCGCCACCGTCGCGGCGATGTTCGTCACCGCTGCGCTCCTCTTCTTCGGCCTCGGTCACCGTTACGGGCGGGTGACGGCGCTGGAGCGTCTGGGAGCCTTCGCCGAGCGGCGCTCTGGCCTTCCCGGCTGGGCGGCGCTGCCGGCCGCGATCGCGACGGTCTCGCTGCTGGTCGCCCTCTTCGGCATGTACTGGGACATCTCGCTGCACATCGACAACGGGCGCGACGCCGGCCCGCTCGCCAACCCGGCGCACTACTTCATCCTCGTCGGGCTCTTCGGCATCTTCACCGCGGGGTTCATCGCGATCGTGCTGCCGCGCGAGCGCCCCAGCACGGTGGCGGTCCGCGTCGGCCGCGACTGGTGGGCGCCGCTCGGCGGGGTGCTGATCTGCGCCTGCGGGGTCTTCTCGCTGATCGGCTTTCCCCTCGATGACGTCTGGCACCGGCTCTTCGGCCAGGACGTGACGCTCTGGGGGCCGACCCACCTGATGCTGATCGGCGGGGCGGCGATGACGCTGGTGGGGATCGCGGTGCTGACGATCGAGGGACTGCGCGCGAACGCGTCGATGGAGCAGCCACGGGCGGAGCGACCCTCGACGCGGACGGCGCGCGCAGTCGCCCTCACCGGCGGCTTCATGCTCGGCCTCTCGACCTTCCAGGCGGAGTTCGACTTCGGCGTGCCGCAGTTCCAGCTCGTCTTCCAGCCGATGCTGCTGATGTTCGCCGCCGGTGTCGGCCTCGTCTTTGCCCGCATCTACGGCGGGCGCGGGGCGGCTTTCGGCGCGGTCGCCTTCTTCGTCTTGCTGCGCGGAGTCCTCTCGCTGCTGATCGGCCCCGTGCTTGGGCAGACGACGCCGCATTTCCCCCTCTACGTGGTCGAGGCCCTGGCGGTCGAGACGGTCGCGCTGCGGGTTTCGACCAAGCAGCCGCTGCGCTTCGGCCTCTGGTCGGGTGTCGGCATCGGAACCATCGGCCTCGCCGCCGAGTGGGCCTGGTCCCACGTCTGGATGCCCTTGCCCTGGCCGTCCGCCTTCTTCCCGGAGGGGGCGATCGTCGGCTTCCTCGCGGCGATGGCGGGGGCGACGATCGGCGCCTGGATCGGCGCCCGCCTCTCGGTCGAGGGCGGCGTGCGCCAGCCGCGGCTGCGCGCCGCTGCGGCCTGCGCCGCCGCCTCGCTCGCGGTCATGGTTGGCTTCGCCCTCTACACGCCCGTGGATGAGGGGGTGAGCGCGCGGGTCGTCCTGCACGAGGTCGCCGGTTCGGCTGGCAGCCAGGTGCAGGCGACGGTCGACGTTCGCCCGGCCTCCGCGGCGGAGGACGCGGAGTGGTTCGACGTCACCGCCTGGCAGGGCGGCGGCCTCATCATCTCCCGCTTGGAGCGAACCGGGCCCGGTCGCTACCGGACGGCCGATCCGATCCCCGTATCGGGCAATTGGAAGACGATGATCCGCCTGCACAAGGGCAGCTCGTTGACGGCGCTGCCGATCTACCTGCCCCGTGATGCGGCGATCCCGGTTGGCGAAATCCCCGCCTCAGCGAGCTTCACTCGCAGCTTCCGCGACGAGCACAAGCTGCTGCAGCGGGAGCAGACGGGGGGCGACCCCCTGGTCGTCGCTGCTGCCTACTCGACCGTGGTCGGGATCGCCCTGGGGTTGCTGGCGCTGCTGGCCTGGGCGCTGCACCGGCTCTCGTTCGGGGTTGGCTCGCAGCGGCCCCGCGCGACCGAGCGCCATGCCCCCACCCGCTTGCGCGCGAGGACCAGCCGATGATCCTGCCGCTGGCACACCATGCCGCGGTCGCGGCTCTGCCCGTGCTGGCGCCGGCCCTGCTCGTCTGCGCCGTGCTCCTCTTCCACCGCCTGCTCGATCGCTAGTCCTCCTAGAGCCTGAGAAGATCCGGGCGTGCCCGAGGAGGAGCGAAGCGGAGGAGGGGAACGCGACGATCTTGCCGAGTTGCGGCGGCGCGAGGCGCTGACCCGCGACGCGGCGCGAGCGGAGGCGGTGCGCCGTCGCCACGACGCCGGTGGCCGCACCGCGCGCGAGAACATCGACGACCTGATCGACTCCGGCTCGTTCGTCGAGTACGGCCGCTTCGCGATCGCCGCGCAGCGGGGACGACGCGAGCTCGAGGAGCTGATCGAGCGCACCCCGGCCGACGGCCTGGTGGGAGGCACGGCGCGGATCAACGGCGATCTCTTCGGCGAGCGCGGCGCCTGCGCGGTGCTCTCCTACGACTACACCGTGCTGGCCGGGACCCAGGGCGCGCTCGGCCATCGCAAGAAGGACCGCCTCTTCGAGCTGATCGAGCGGATGCGGCTGCCGGCGGTGCTCTTCGCCGAGGGCGGCGGCGGCAGGCCCGGCGACACCGACTATCCCGTCGTCTCCGCCCTCGACACCCGCGCCTTTGCGCTCTGGGCGCGGCTCTCCGGCCTGGTGCCGCGGATCGCAGTCGCCGCCGGACGCTGCTTCGCCGGCAACGCGGTGCTCGCCGGCTGCTCCGATCTGATCGTCGCCACCGAGAACGCCTCGCTCGGCATGGGCGGCCCGGCGATGATCGAGGGCGGCGGGCTGGGCAAGGTCGATCCCGACGAGGTAGGTCCGCTGGCGATGCAGGAGCGCAACGGGGTGGTCGACTTGGCGGTCACCGACGAGGCGGAGGCGGTGGCCGCCACTAAGCGGCTGCTCGCCTACTTCCAGGGGGCGACGGCGCCCGGACCCGAAGCCGACCAGGCGGCGCTGCGCGAGATCGTCCCCGAGCGCGAGCGCCGCGCCTACGCGGTCGGGCCGGTGATCGAGATCCTCGCCGACACCGGCTCGGTCACCTTCCTGCGCGAGCGCTTCGCGCCGCAGATGGTGACGGCGCTGGGACGCATAGAGGGGCGCCCACTCGGCTTCATGGCCAACGACAGCCGCCATACCGCCGGCGCGATCACCAGCGACGCCTCCGACAAGGCGGCTCGCTTCCTGCAGCTCTGCGACTCCTTCGGGCTGCCGGTCGTCTCGCTGATCGACACGCCCGGGTTCATGGTCGGCCCCGAGGCCGAGGCGACCGGCCTCGTGCGCCACGCCTCGCGGCTGCTGGTCGGCGGCGCGGCGCTGCGCGTGCCGCTGATCGCGGTGATCCTGCGCCGCGGCTACGGGCTCGGCGCGCAGGCGATGGCCGGGGGCAGCCTGCACGAGCCGCTGCTGACCGTCGCCTGGCCGATGGCGCACCTCGGGCCGATGGGCCTCGAGGGCGCGGTGAGGCTGGCGCTGCGCAAGGAGCTGGAGGCGATCGATGACGAGGGCGAGCGTGAGCAGCGGGTGCGCGACCTGACCGCCCAGGCGGAGCGCAATGCCAAGGCGCTCAACGCGGCCACCCTGTTCGAGCTCGACGACGTCATCGATCCGGCCGAGACGCGCGGGCTGATCGCCGCGACCTTGGCGGCCGCTTCATCGGCTGCGGAGCCCGAGCGTGCCCACCGCTTCGTTGACGCGTGGTAGCTAAGTCCCGTTTCGCGCCAGGTGGCGTTTGAGAAAGGCAATCTCGTCGCTGACGACAGCCTCGTGCTCCGGGCCGTCGTAGATGTCGAAGTGGTCTACCCCGGGATAGGTGCGCAGCTCCCCGAAGGGCGCCCGGCGAGCCGCGGCGATCGCCGGTCCAGGCTTTGCCACGCGGTCGGCCTCGCCGACGCAGACGAGCCACGGGCAGTGGAGCTTGGCCGCTAGGCGTGCCGGCCGGTACGGGCGGCCGAGGAGCCAGCGGGCCGAGACCCTGTTGCGCCAGCGCGAGTCCTCGCCGATCGCGACGACGTGGCGCCAGCCGGCCTCGCCGCCGGGGGCGTTGATCAACGCCGCCTCGTGCGGCTGCCCGACGGCGGGCAGGTGGCGACCACGGACCGCCGCGAGCAGCGCTCGTGCCGTCGCCCTCGGTGGCGAGCGGTGGGCTTGGCGCAGGATGTCGATGAAGGGCACCTGGCTCACCGCCGCCGCGACCCGCTGATCGTCCGCCGCGGCGGCAAGCGCGTTGCCGCCGCCCATCGAGGAGCCGAAGGTGGCGACCCGCTCGGGGTCGATGCCCGGTAGCGAGCGGGCAAGCCGGATTGCCGCGCGCCAGTCCTCGAGCTGGCGACGTGGATGGAAGAGATCCGGCTCGCCGCCGCTGTCGCCGAAGCCGCGGTGGTCGAAGAGGAGCGCTGCGAAGCCGGCGGCGGCGAAGCGCTCCGCAAAAGGCCCGAGGCGGTCGCGGCGGGTTCCGGAGAGTCCGTGCGCCATGACGACGATCGGCATGGTCCCCCCGTCATTTACCGCCGGGTAGAACCAAGCGGCACACTCGTCGTTGCCCGCCCGGAAGGTGAGGTCTTGCCGCTCCACGCACATATTCAACGCAGGCTGACGGATAAACGTGAGATCCGCCTCAGGCTCAGCGCTTCGTAGGCTCTAGACCGATCAGCTCGAAGTAACCGACTAGGAAGAGCCGCTTGCCGTCGGATATGACCGGCGTGTAGCCGGCCTGTCCGGTCTGGAAGGTCCGCTTGCCGCTGCGCGCATCGAGGCCGATCGTCTTGTCGGTCTTGAAGCTGGAGGTGTAGACGGTCTGGCCGATCACCACCGCGGTGCCCGGCACCGGGCCGCCGACCTCGTGGGTCCAGCGCGGCTTGCCGCTGTGGGCGTCGAGGGCGAAGAAGCGGCCGTTTTCGGCGCCGATGTAGACGCTGGCGGGGGTGCCGGGGACTTCGGCGATGGCGGGCGAGCCGTAGACCTGGCCGCCCGTGTCGAACGACCAGGCGACCTTGCCGGTCTTCTCGTCGAAGGCGAAGACGGCGCCGTCGTCGCGGGCGGCGTAGACGTTGCCGAAGCCGATCGCGGGCGAGGAGAAGAAGCCGCCGTGGCCGAAGGGCGGCACCGTGGTCGTGTTGGTCCGCCAGACGGGATTGCCGCTATCCGCCTCGAGCGCGAACATCGACCCCTCGTAATCGGCGACGAACACGTTGCCCTTGTGGAAGCTGGGACTCGCTTTGATCGCGCCGGGTGAGTTGAAGCGCCAGCGCGTGCCGCCGTCGGAGGTGCGCAGTGCGACGACGTCGGTCGTGTCGGTGCCGAGGTAGAGCGTCTCGCCGATTGCCAACGGCGAGGATTCGAGATGACCGCCCAGGTTGCGCACCCAGACCCGCTTGCCGGTCTCGGCGTCGCCGGCGGCAACGTCGCCGTCGAGGAAGGCGCCGTAGACGCGCCCCTGGTGGTAGACCGGAGCGGTGACGTCGGTCGGCTTGCCGTGGTCGCTCGGGTGGACGTTCACTTCCCACAGCACCTTGCGATCGCTGAGCCGCACCGCTTTGCCGTTGCCGAACTTGTTGATCACGTAGGCGACCCCGTTCGCGATCGCCGGCGGGAACTCGATCAGCGCGTGGGTGTTGACCGACCACGCTTCGCGCAGCGGTGGATCGAGCGCGCGCTCTTCGTCGGGCAGGTAATGCGTGCGCTGGGGCACGCGCCCGAAGAGCGGCCAGTCGACCAGCGATTCCCCATCGGAGCCGGCGCTGGCCGTCTCGCTATCTGAGCCCCCGCAACCACCCAGAAGAACAGCGGCGAGGAAGGTCAAACAAAGGAAGGCGCAACCCTGTTTACTCGCCGTTCGCGTCATTGCTCGCCGTATCGGCAGCTATGACGGTGCGGATGAAACCCCCTCGGCGATTTGTCCGGCGCCGATGGCAGTTCGCGCACACGACCTCGCACTTCTCGATCTCGGCCAAAACGGCCTTCCAAGGTCGTTCGCGCATGCCGCGACCGATGCCGAATTGCTTATCTTCCAGGTGATCGAACTCCAGTACGAGCGGGTCGCCCTCTCCGCAGTCAACGCAGGGATGGTCACGAAAGAACGAAACGAGCGGTGCGTTCGGAGACGATCCTTTCCGTGCGGCGCCGGGCAGAATCGATGTACCGCTGCTTAATTACGCGCGTAGTGCTCGTGCTTGTAGACAGTTCGGCAGGCTCGGCAGTAGTTGTCGCGTTGGCCGCGTGCTTTACGGCGCCAGGCGAATTCGTCCGGTGCCTTTCTCTCCTTGCAGCGCCCACAGACCCTCATATCTTGGAACCTATAGATGCGAACAGACGTTCGCATAACGGGAGCGCGGAAGCGGCGGACGGGAATTGAACCCGCATCATCGCCTTGGAAGGGCGAGGCTCTACCGTTGAGCTACCACCGCGTGGGACAAGCCGCCTGCTGCTTTACGACTGCCGCGCCCCGATAGTTTGCCCGAATCCGTCAGAATGCGTAGCAGCCACGGGGAGTGGCGCAGTCTGGTAGCGCACTCGGCTGGGGGCCGAGCGGTCGCAGGTTCAAATCCTGTCTCCCCGATTAGAAGCTCCTCATTTGAACCGCCGCCAGAAGAAGCGCCGGTTCCGGTGACGGCCTCGCCACTCAGCCGCTTCGGAAGCTCCGGATCGGCGAGCGTGGCGAAGGGCTCGGCCACCTCCGCGTCAGCGATGCGCTCGTCGTAGACGACCAGCCGCTCGAAGAGTGCCTGGTTCCACTGGCGGCGCAGAGGACCCGGTGCGGCCAGGTAGGCACGCTGGCAGTCGGCGAGCAGATCGAGCGCCTTAGCGAGGGTGCTGGCGATGTCGCCGAAGGAGGCCTCGGCAGCTTCCAAGTGGCGCTCGGCCTGCCTGGTCTCGGCGGCGAGGCGGTCCTGCTCAGAGCGCAAAAGATCGACCGGCACCGCGCCCGCGTAGTAGGCGTGGAGGAGCTTCTCGCGCTCCTCATTCACCTTCGCGAGTCGCCGTCGCTGGCGAGCGGCCTCGGCTTCGGCCTGCTCGCGCATTCCGATGAGTGCCACCTCAAGCTTCTCCCGCACGAGGTCAGCCTGTTCGCGTTCGATGGCGACATCGCCGTAGGCGTCCTCAACCGCCGCCTCGATCAGGTCGACGGGCACGTAGGGCTGCTTGCAGCCGGTGCCCTTCATGCGGCCGATGCAGAAGAAGTAGGGGTAGCGGCCGCCGTTGCCCTTCGCCTGGATCAAGCTCATCCGCGAACCGCAGCGACCGCAGTAGAGGGAGCCCTTCAGGTAGTGGTGGTGCTTGCGGTCCTTCTCGGCGGCATGGTTGTGGGCGGCGAGGACCGCTTTGGCTTTGTCGAAGCTCGCCTTGTCGACCAGATGCTCGTGTCGCCCCTCGTATTCCACTCCCGCGTAGCGGACGACCCCCACGTAGTAGGGGTTCTGGAGCATCAAGGCGAGCTGGCTGCGCGAGAGCGGCTTTTCGGGCTTCTTCGCGGTCGGCCGCGTCCGCAGGCCGCGGCCGGTCAGAGTGGCCAGGAGCGTGTCCAGGGTGTAGGCGCCCGAGCCGTAGGCGGCGAAGGCCCAGCGGACGTGGGGCGCTCGCTCGGGATCGACTTCGACGGTGCGGACTTCGCGCCCCTCGATCAACTTGCGGACGTTCAGGTAGCCGATGGGCGCCCGCGTCGGCGTGCCTCCCATCTTCGCCTTCTGCACCAGCCCCTTCTTCGCCTCGGCCGCCAGATTGGCCGAGTAGAACTCGGCGTTGGCGGCGACGATCGCGTGCATGAAGGTGCCGACCGGGGTGCGGTCGATGTTCTCGGTGACCGAGACCAGCTCGACCCCGGCCTCGTGTAGGGCGTAGGTAATGGTGGCGTCGTCATAGCGGTTGCGGGCGAGCCGGTCGACCTTGTGGACGATCACGTAGTCGAGGTCGCGCTCGGCTTCCAGGCGAGCCAGCAGCGCCTTCAGTTCCGGTCGGTCGGCGGTCTTCGCCGACTCCCCTCGGTCGACGTGCTCGGCGACCACCTCGGCATCAAGCTCCGCTGCCTTCGCCTGACAAGCCTCCCGCTGGGCGGGGATCGAGTAGCCCTCCGGCTCACGGTCTCTGGTCGCCTGGGCGGCGGTGGAGACGCGCAGGTAGAGCGCTGCCCGCCTCATCGCCGCCGTGCCTTCCCTCGCGAGGTGCGCCTGACGCGGGAGCCGTCGCAGCCAGGCTCAGAGGCCAGCGCCAACAGGGCGGCGACAAAGCGGTCGAGGTCGGCCTCCCGGCGCCTTACCGCTAGGACCCGCGCCGAGCGGGCGCAGCCGCGCCTACGTCGGCTCTCGCGAGGGGTCGTGCGCTGATGCCCCACTACGCCGCCGCCCCCGAGGCGGCAACCGGCCGCGAGGCGGTGACGGGAAGAAGCGCTGCATCCAGCGCGGAGGAGAGGGCGCGGGCGTCGAGCGCGAAGGACGCTGAGACGTAGAGAGAACCTGCGCGAGGTATCGAGACGATCGACTGACTTGAGTGCGACGTAGAGATGTCGGCAGAAGGCAAGGGCGCGGAAAGCGCAGTGCCCTGGGCAAAGCGGCAGCTTCGAAAGAAGCTCAAGGCGACCACCCAGGCGAACAGCCAGACGACCAGCTAGGCGAACAGCCACACGAACTCGGTTCGGGGCATTTTTGGTTGTTGATCCAAGGCTCCATAGCCCCTGGATAGCTCCGTGAAAGCGCGAAGTCAACTTGGATCTCGGAGAAGAGGTAATCGCGGGTAATCCCTGCATATCCGAGTGCTCTTTTGGCCGAAAAATTGAATGGCGGGGTCGACCTCCAACTTGGCCGACCCCGCCACCGCTCACCGCGCCTTCGCCTCCTTGAGGAGGTAGGCGCGGGGCGCTTTCTTTGCCAGCCGCACCTTCTTGGCCTTCGCTAGCCGCTTTAGACAATTGGCGACGGCGCCGGGTGAGCGGCCAATCCCTTTGCCGACTGCCGTGGCGGTCAGCGCCCCCTCCTTACGGTGCTTGCAGAGGTAGGAGAGGACGAGGCCGTCCAGCTCGCCGGGACGCAGACGCTTCTTATGCCCGGCTGACATGGATCTCTCCCTCCTCCGAGTCGGCAAGAGCGTCGAGGATGACTTCGCAGGTCTGCCAAGCCGCCTGGAAGCCTGCGGCCTGGCTCTCGACCTCGTGCGAGCGTTGCTCCGCCTCTGCGTCGGCGAGGCCGCCCTGCGCTTCGTCGCGCAGACGCCTGACGACTTCCATTAGGTCGTGCGGCGGCATGGTCAACGCCACTCGTTCGCGCTGGTCCTCCGGGCTCCAGCCGAGGTCGGCCATCAGCCGGAAGTCTTCGGAGAACTCGATCGCCAGCCGCTCAGCGGTCGCATAGTCCTCGTTGGGCTCCAGCGCAAGCCAGAGGTCGCCTATGGAGGCGAGGTGATTGCGGACCTGCTCATAGAGCGCGTCGCGCTGGTCCTTCGTGATCCTGATCGTTTCGCGGGGCAAGGTGCCCTCCTTTCGGCAGAGCACCGAGGAGGGCCGGATGCGTCCTCGCGTGCGAGGACTTCGGCGAGTACTTTCTCGCTTGCATCGAAGCTAATCCCTTCGGTGCCATGCCCCGGGGCGTTCCACCGCCGCCGGGGCGCTTTTTCGATTGCTCGCGGACGTTAGCTCTGCTGCGCGGCAGAAGCGAGCGGATGGGCGGGATTACACGGAGCGTCGATAGGTCTAGCCGGTGTCTTCCGCTCGGCGCTCGATGCTCTGCCGATACCGTTGCACGAGCACGTCTAGGGACTCGAGGTCCGAGTCAGATGGGCCCTCGTCCCAGAAGCACCCACAGGTGATGAGTTGTCCGAAGCACCTCGGACAAGCCTCGACGTCGCAATTGGCAACGTGGAGCTGTTCTTTCCTCACGCCGCAGTCGTGGCACGGAGCATCCGCACTCATCTCCCACCCCGGCTCAACTCCATAAGGGAGTCGATGGTATTCCCGTCTGTGCAAATCGATGGTCTTTTCGGTCTGTGCAGCAACGATCTGAGCCGGCCAGGAACGGATCATCTGAGCACCGTTGTAAGCGACAAACTCCCGACGGAAGAACTCGATTAGCTCTGCCTCCATGGGCCAGAGTTCTGGGTCGATATGGCTGTGCAGGGGGCCGAAGTCCGTCCGCTCGTCGTGGAAATGGACGAGGAACTCGAAGAGCTGGACGTAAACGCTCTCTACTTCGTATGCGGAGAACTCAAACTCATGGTGGATGATCTGGTCCCGCCATTGCTGGGCCTTGCGGATAGACCTCTCCTCCCTGGAGGTGAGATGAATCTCGGCGGCGCTTTTTATCCGCTTGACTGCCTGGCTCAGTGAGACCGTCCGATTAGGGCGGTCGACGTTTTCAAAGACCAAGACCGGATGTGCCTCGTAAAGCCGAGCCTTCAGCAAAAGCTCTATTGCCTGAACCACACTGAGGACGGCGAACTTCCATGCGGCTGGCTCATCGCGAGCGCGGGCGGCGCTTCGGATCGACTCATTAAGGAAGTCGTAAGCGTTCTCCCTGAGAGACATACGGATCGGTTTCCTCAGCTTGCGACCCTCCATGTCTTAGGCCGCCGCGGAGAGGAAGTTCGGAGCACCAGGTGCCAGTCGTGCCTGATCAATCCGCCGATGCAGCATCGATGCAATCGTCAACACATCGAGCGCCTCCTGTTCAACGATCGCCCATTTGACCTTGGGGGCGTGGGCGGCCGGCTTTCGGTAAATCGAGCAAAGAGCCTTTGCCAACGTCGCTAGGCCAGTGTGCTCACTCCGCTCGGAATTGTTCGAGAGATCGTTGAAGAGCAGTGCCGGATTAGCAAGGCGAAACGCTTCATCGATCAGGTCCGCGCCATCTCCCGCCAGTCCCGTTCGTTCTCTGATCTTCTCGAACACGCTCTTTGAAGCCTCTAGAACCGCGTGAAAGAAGTTCTTTTGCATCAGCTCTGCTCGGCAGTAGCCGAGGACATCGGAGTGGACCCCTCGCTCCACGAGTCGTGCACGGAGGCGGTCTGCACGCTGCTCAGCTTCCGTAAGGGTCCTCGTCTTCTTGACTAGGACCAGCGTCCCGGTCTCTTCAATTCGAATTCCCGAAAAACCGAGCACCTGATTTACATCGTGGCGCAGGCTTTCGAATGCCTGCCTTTCGCCGATGAAGTTGGCCGGGTTGAGGGCCAGCTTCACAAACCTGGCGACAGCATTGCCACACCCTGCTTGGCGCTGAACAAGATCAAAGGACTCCCGCAATCGCCGCCATTTGGTGCTTTCGCTTCCGATCGGGATGCGCGCCTCCTGAAGCATTCGGTTCAACTCCCCGCCCGTCGGTCCGTCGAGCAGCTGCGCTAGCTGCGTGAGCTGGGCCGAGCTCAAGCTTCGGATCGCCTTTGCCACGAGAGAAACCCTGGCAGGAAGATCGGTCGAGACTCGTCTTTAGCTTGGCTACCAATCGCTTCGACGGTCACCGCCGAAGGGCCCGAACATGACACCGGCCGAAGCAGTAGCAGGGGTCTTCGCTAATCCTGGCCTGAACCAAACACCGTGTCGCTGTCACGGATGCGGCCATCTCGGCCGTGGACCACAAGCTGTCCCCCGCCAGCCTTCCGCAATGCGATCCGACCAGCGCGGACCGCCTCTTTCTTCGATTTATGCGAGGCGCCGATCCGGTTTCCGTCGCGCTTCACGACGTTCCAGCCGTCGCCTTTGATGACGATGTGGTACTCGCGGCTCATGGTGGATCCTCAATGGGGAAGTCGAATCCTAGCTCCGTATTGCAGAGCCTCTTTAGCTCTCGCAGGGTTGACGCACTTACTTCGAGAGCCCCTTCATCGGCAGCAATCAGTTCCGCCGCCCTGCCAAGCAGTTCAGACCGCTCAATGATCTCGCCTTCAACGAAGATCGGGAATTGGTCGGCGTTAAAATGCATCAGGGCCTCCCAGGCGCTGAAAGCAGGCCCCTCGATTCCCTCCGTCAAATCGCCCACCCCCATCCGGAACCTCTCCACCGGGCGCTGATAGACCGGAACTACGGCAATGGTTGCCGCCTCAACCATTTGTGCCGCCAGTGCTCGCACAACTGCCCGCAGTCCGTTCTCCGTGTTCACCGCCCAGATATCGGCAAGCGCGGGTTGCTTCTCGCGCACTTCATCAGACGACACGTTGTGCCAAACAGGGAGCAAACGAGTGCGCCCCTCTATGTAATCGCGGACGAGCTGGCGGGTCTCTTGGCGTGGCCAATCTTTCTGGAGAAAGTCGCGTGATACGACCAGTACGCCGAAATCCGCTTGATTCAAGGCCTCATGAATGCGCTCGACGATGCTGTCGCCGGGCTGCAGCGAGTCGCGGTCGTAGAAGGTGGGAATCCCCATCTGCGTTAGGTCCCGCGCAATAGCCTCGGCAACGCCGCGGTCCTCGCCCGCGTAGCTGACAAACGCTCGTGCCCCATCCGTCACTGGCATGAGTCAAACACAAGGAACTGCGCGAAGGTACCTCTGAGGCCATGGCGCCACTGGGACTGAGCCGTTTCCCCGACCAGCTCAATGCTCGGATAGCCTCATGCCGTGTCGAACATTGGCGAGATCGGCAAGCTGCGACGGGTTCCTCTTCGGGAAGTTTGGCCGCACGAGGCTTGGGATTTCACGACGTGGCTTGAGCGCAATCCAGATGTTCTCAGCGACCTTCTCGACTATCCGCTGGAGAGCGTGGAGCGCGAGCGCCGTGCCGGCAGCTTCAGCGTTGACCTCGTAGCCGAAGACAGTTCCGGCGCAACCGTGGTAATCGAGAACCAGCTTGAGAAGAGTGATCACGACCACCTCGGCAAGCTGATCACCTACCTGTCGGCGCTGGAAGCGAAAAGCGCGATCTGGATCGTCAGCGAGCCGCGGCCCGAGCATGTCGGGGCGATCACTTGGCTCAATGAGACTGTGGAGGCCCGGTTCTACCTTCTCCAGGCTGAGGCAGTGCGAATCGGCGACTCTCCTCCAGCTCCATTGCTGACGCTAATCACCGGGCCGAGCCCCGAG
The DNA here is from genome assembly GCA_963718755.1 of uncultured Solirubrobacterales bacterium. Lineage (GTDB taxonomy): Bacteria > Actinomycetota > Thermoleophilia > Solirubrobacterales > 70-9 > VRUE01. Next base: position 361,015 of record OY970376.1, on the reverse strand, counting down.
ACGCGGGAGGTCGGTGCCAGGAAGCAGGACCGGGTTGAGAGACACGATCTTCGCGAAGCCTTCTGGGCGGCGTTGATCGAGCGGGCGAAACAGCGGACCAATCTTCATGCCGGTGTTTCACCCAACACCGACACCTGGCTCAGCGCGGGCTCCGGGCGCAGTGGCATCCATTACACCTACGTCCTGCATCAGCACGACAGCGATGTCGAGTTGAGGATCGAGGGCGCCGACGAAGCCGACAATCACCGCCTTTTTCGTGCATTGGAGGAGCTCCGCCCTGAGATCGAGGCGGAGTTCGGCGAGCCGTTGAATTGGAGCCTGGTCGAGGGGCGCAAGAAGTGCGCGATTACGAAGAATCTGCCCGCTGGCGGCTACCGCAATGAGGAATCGGCCTGGCATGCGATCCAAGAGGCGATGATCGACGCCATGGTCCGCTTGGAGAAGGCCTTCAAGACCTACGTCACGGCGCTTCCGTCATGAGCAGCGGTCTGAAGGCCCATCAGATTCTCAACGCGGTTCAAATACCGTCCAGTTAGGGCGATAGCAGAGCTTTCCCCGCATGGCTTCGCATAGCCGCGCGCCATGCCAAATCGAATTGCCTGCGCGAGGCTATGCGGGGGGATGCGCGGCGATTCGTGATATGAGCGTGATACGAGGTTTCGGGCGGCCGTGATATGGGACCTCGGCCTCATCGCCGCCGGAAAAGTTTCGGCAATGCCGGTGCCTTGGGATGGAAACGCTCCAAGCTATGCAGGGGACTGAACCCCGAGGGCCAGTCCGAGCTGGCCGAGACCGCACCTGACCGCAAAGACGGCGAACGGCAACGCCGTCAGAACCATGAGATCTCCGATGGTCGACGTCAGTTGTGCAAGCACCAGCTGTCGCGGTGCCTTTTCGCGGAGACCGGAGCGATCGAGGAGCGCCGCCTTCAAGGCGCTGCCTCGACCTCCCCGTCCTCTCGGCCGGCGGCGTTCCGGAGCACTGCCGCTATGGCATCGCTCGGAAGCCCGCACCCTCATTCCCGCCTCCCTGGCCCACCTTGATGACCTGAACTATAGTTCATGGTCAAAGCAATGCGGCGGCGGGAGGCTTCCTGCCCGTGCCGCCGACGACTCGTCACCTTGGAACTGCGATCAGACAGGCCCGCGAGGCCCGCGAAACCAGCATCGAAGCGCTTGCAGCCGCTGCCGGCATCTCGTGGGAGTACCTGTCCTCGATCGAGCGCGGCGCCGAGCGCCAGAATCCAACCTGGGTCGTTCTCGGCAAGCTCTCGTCCGGATTGGATCTGGAGGTCTCTGAGCTCGCCAAACGGGCCGAGGACGTGGCGGCTGCCGATTCGAGCTAACGCCCCAACGTGGCCATGTCGTTTGGGGACCACGAATGTCTCGCCTCTAGATCGCCTTCGTCTGGGATGCCCTGATCCCCAACGCCGGGTCGCGCGTCGACTCAAAGCCCACAAGTCCGACGGTCGCCGAGACTCCCTTCGAGTCCGACGTTCCATTTTTCTTCATTCGGGAATTTGCCTGCTCTTGAATCGCCAGCAAGGTGTCGAGCGCGTTGTTCAGCACGTCCTTTGCCTCGAGGAGCCCGCGACGGTCGAGGACGAAGGGCGTGATGCTGAGGTGACTCTCTGGCTTCTCGAAGGTCCCGCCCGCCATCGCGTCGTAGATGTCTGCCCAAAGCTCTCGCAGGATGCCGACCGAGATTTCGTGCTGCGCCTGGTCGGGAACATTGCCCCAGACCTCGGCTGGGATCATTGCCCGCGACACCGCCCGATACCACTGTTCAGTCCCACCACGGCGTTTGACCTGTTTGGTCGGCACGATGATGCGAAAGAACTTCAAGCGCTGAACCGCGTAGATGATCTGGTTGTAGTCCTCGCCGGGAAGAAGCTTCTCCAAAGATTTCGCGCTGGCTTCCGGGATTTCGTTCATAATTGCCGTGATCTTCACCCGGAGCGGGTCCTGGTACGCCTTCATCAGCCGCTGCTCCTCGCTGCCAGTGAAGTACTTGGTCTTTTTCTTCCTGCGAGGCCCTCGCTTTTTCCCTGCTTTCTGCGAGTTCTCTCCCTGGCTACTCGCTTCGTTCCCCGGCGCTTCGTTCTCCCCAGCAGCCATTTCCTCTAGGTCCCTCCCGCAGGTCGTAGATCGATTTCCTGGTCGCGCAGCCCGCTGGACCTTATCTGATTATTTGACATAAGACCTGCCCATTTGCAGGAACTTTCTACTTTGGTCATTCAATGGGCGATCATTGAATGAAATAGTTCTATTATTTGAATAACCTCAAGTGCTCATCCATCAATCAGTCGCCGGGGGCGGCGGCTGTGGAAGGAGGGAGGTGAGCGCTGTGAAGCTGATCACGACGGATGCAGTCGCGCCCGTGGTCCAGGTGCGGAAGCACGGATAGGCGCGCAACGTAAAGAGCGGGACAGGGCGCCTGGGTCTGCTGACGGTCTAGCGATTCAGGCGCGCCGCTCGATCTGTTTACTTGAACTTCGTCAAATGAAAGATGTCAATTCGCCCGTAGAATTTTCTAGGACTTGCTGAGCCCGAGTGGGGAAGCGACCTCCCAGTTTCTCCGCCACTCGAACGGTCGACCAGGAGGACATCCAAGACGGGTTCGATCAGCATCTCAGCTTGTCCGGGGTGGCTCGCCAAGAGGTCCCAACAGCCAGGCGAGCCACCCTGTAGTTCCTTGCTCATTTGCTAAATTATTCCTGATTATGCTTGAAGCCACCCTCGGCAGGGACTCGGCCAAAGCCAGCTATGAGGCAATGGCGCCGGTCTATGACAGCTTCACGGAGCATTACGACACCGAACTCTGGCTTGGAAAGCTTATTCCTGAGCTAGAGCGATGCGGGCTCCAAGGGAATCGCCTGCTCGATGTTGGCTGCGGAACCGGAAACAGCTTTCTGCCGATGATCGACCGGGGATGGTCCGTCGTTGGATGCGACATCTCGACCGCCATGCTGAGTAAGGCTGCAGCGAAGGTTGGCGATCAGGTTCGACTTGAGCTGGCTGACATGCGCGCCCTGCCGGCGTTTGGCTCATTCGATCTCGTCTGGGCCCTGGACGATGCCGTGAACTATCTACTCAGCCTTGAGGAGCTGCGCAGCGCCTTCGAGGGTATGGCGAAAAACCTGGCGGCGAACGGCCTACTGATGTTTGACGTTAATACCTTGGCGACTTATCGCGGCTTCTTCGCTGAAACGGTCGTAATAGAGCGCCACGGCTGCCGTCTGATCTGGCGCGGTCAATCAGATTCAAAGACGCCTCCGCGTTCAATAAGTGAGGCCAGATTTGAAGTGGAAGGAACAGCCGTGGAGTCGCACCAGCATCGGCAGCGTCATTTCCCCGAGGCTGACATTCGTGCGGCCCTAATCGCGGCCGGTCTCCGATGCCTCGCGGTATTTGGACACCATGAGGATGTGGTGATGAAGCAGCCGCTCGATGAAGACGATCACGTCAAGGCCGTGTACATCGCAGCGCTGGCGGCCTGATTGCTGCTGCGTTTCCTCTGTAAGGCAAGCCTCCATTAATGGAGAAGCGTCTTACATATCGTTCAAATTTTGGGTAGTAAACCGACTAATCCCTGTGATAGACAACCCGCCATTCGAGGTTCAACCGGCAGGGGAGGGGTTTGTCAATGGGTTCTCGCAGGGATTCAATTGCAAGTCGCGCGAGCTGGCTTATCGGGCTTTGTGGGCTCCTAGTAATCACGTTCCTTGCCATCGGGCAGGCTGCATCGACTGCTGAGCCCAGCAGCTCGGAGACGGCAGATCCCGACCTCTTAAGTGCACCCCTCCAAGACTCCGAGGGGGTTGAACTTGCCGGGAAACGAACCGCCACCTCTCAGACCTTCCGCTTCCCTGACGGCTCCTTTGAAACGAGAATCTATGAGAGTCGCGTCAACTATCGCGATTCCACGGGCGAATGGAAGCCGATAGACGAAGGATTCGAGCCAGCTGGAGGATCTACGCTCACCAACGGCGCCAATGCCTTCGACGTGAGTCTTCCCAACAGGCTAGGCACCGGTCCCGTTCGTTTAAGCGTCGGTGATCACTGGATCACGGAGCGACTCCTAGGAACGGAGACGGCGCCGGCCGAGCTCTCATCGGACGAGATCGTCACCTACGAAACTAATGACGAGGGAACGACCTTTGAACTTTCCTCTCTCGCAAATGGTCTTAAGGAGGAAATCGAGATCGCAGATTCCTCCCAGCCCAGCAGCTACCGCTTTGAGTTCGCTGCGTCAGCCGGCATTTCTGTTTCTCCGGCGGCAGATGGATCAATCGAGTTTCGCGATGCAGGCGACACGCTAGTTGCGACGCTCCCAGCGCCGGTAGTCGCGGACAGCTCGCAAGCATCGGCCAGCTCAGACCCAGTGCAGTATCAGCTTGAGTCCTCCGGCCAGAATGAGTGGCTACTGACGGTTGAAGTCGATCCCGCTTGGCTGGGAAGCCCCGAGCGGGAGTTTCCCGTGCGTATCGACCCAACTCTGGCACTGCCGGCCCCAACGCTCGATTGCGAGTTCAGCGGCTATGAAGCGTCGAATGGTCGGCACGACTGCGGTTTTGAAGGGAGATCGCAGCTCTACACGCGCGGCCTCTACAGCCTCTCAGGGCCCCACGCCTACGCACGCGCTGCTCTCCGTTTCGATGTAAGCGCGATTCCGAAAACGTCCTACGTAACGTCGGCCACCCTAGGGCTACATACCACTTGGAAACCCCGGAATACCAGCGGAGTGGACCTTCGCAGCGCCAGCAAACCCTGGACCAGCGCCCTTAACTGGGAAAAGTACGACGGCACCAACAAATGGACCAACTATGGCGGCGATTTCGAAAAATATGGCCCAACGATTCTCACCAGCGAACGCGGAACGCAGCCTGGGTGGTGGCATTTCAATAGCTTCTCTTCGCCCGCCGGCGGCAACTTTCTTCTGGCGGTTCGCAATTGGGTTGAATACCCCGCATACAACTGGGGCGTCATCGTGCGGTTGCGGGACGACAAAGAACCCGATTGCACCGGAAGTGGTTGTAACGAACGCTTGATCCCTTGGGATTCGAGCGCGGCGGCTGACCAGAGCAAGCGGCCGTACCTAAGTGTCACCTACTACCCCGCCGCTCCGAGCAGCAGCAAGATGGCGTCGCCGGGCGAGGGCCATCAGACCGCCAAGAGATTCAAGCTGAAGGCCAAATGGACCGCGGCAGGCGTTACCGGAGTGACGTTTCAGTACGCAAGCGCCGAAGTGGGCTGGCAAACGGTTCCAGGGAACGAGGCGATGGACGCCAAAGGAAATCCCGTGACGTGGCCGTTGGCCGTTGAAGGTAAAGAAAGCCCATCGGTCTACTTCGATCCGGACCTTGCCAAACCGCAGGACGTGCAGTTCCGCGCCTTGTTTGAGGGACCAATTGGCGCTGCGGGCTATAGCGCTCCTGTAACTGCTGTCTGGAGTCCGACTGCCGGCAATGCCAGAGACGCGACGACGAACGTCGGGCCGGGAAGCCTCGATCTTCTCACCGGCAACTTGCGAATCGCGCGTACCGATGTTTCGATACCGGTTTTCAGCACCGCCCTGGAATTCTCTCGCGCAGCCGCTTCCCGGACGTCGCCAGGCAGTGACACCGGAGTTCTCGGACGTGGTTGGGAGCCAATGGCTCCGGTCGAACAAGCCGGAGGGGCAGTCTGGCGCAGGATTACCGACCACAGCACGTACGTCGAGCTCGTCGATTTGATTGGCAATGAGTACCCCTTCGAACTCATTGAAGGGAAATACGTGTCTGGTGCAGAGTCGGCTGGCTGGTCGTTGACGCGTCAGGATGCCACGCATCTAGTCTTGGTCGATCCCGGTGGGAATCGCACCACCTTTGAAAAGGAAGCAAGCGGAAGTAAGTACCTGCCGTCATCGATTTCGCAGCCGGGTGGCACGGCGAATAAAACGCAGTTCGTCTACGAGTTCGTGAACAACGCCAAGCGACTCCGTGCGGTGATTGCGCCGAATACGGAATCAGTGACCTGCAACGAAACGACTGTAAAAACGACCCTTGGCTGCCGCTCGCTCTGGTTTACCTACCAGCCTGCGACCAAATGGGGCGCACCCTCCAACTACGCCAGCAGGCTAGAAAAGATCACCTACTACGGACCGGCAAGTGCTTCCGCGATGGGGCAATGGGATGTCTCGCAGTACAGCTACGATTCCAAAGGGCAGCTTGTTGCCCAGTGGGACCCCCGAATCTCTCCGGCACTCAAAGAGGCCTATACCTATAGCTCTGAACCCACGTCAGCGCTGGGGACCTTGACCCCCCCTGGCGAGCAGCCGTGGACGTTTGAGTACGCGCCTTGTAATTGCGGTGCAGGTGGTCCTGGCGACTCGGGAAAACTGGTCCGCGTGAAACGTTCAAGTCTTCTTGCCAGCCCCTCCGTAGCCCAGACGACGATCGCTTATGGCGTTCCGATCAGTGGATCGGGCGCCCCATATGAAATGAGTCCAGCGAACGTTGCGCAATGGGGTCAGCAGGACATTCCCCTCGACGCTACCGCGATCTTTCCTCCTGACGAAATTCCAAGTAGTCCTCCATCGAGCTATGCCCGCGCCACCGTTTACTACATGGACGCTGAAGGCCAGATGGTCAATATGGCCACTCCTGCCGGGGCCGGCACCAGCGCAGCATCGATCACGACGACCGAACACGACGAGTTCGGCAACGTTGTGCGTGAGCTAACTGCTCAGAACAGGCTTCGCGCCCTTGCCGCGGGCTCAGAATCGGTGAAACGTTCCCAGGAACTGGAGACGAAACGCAACTACTCGGCAGATGGCACTGAGATACAGGAGGAATGGGGGCCGCTTCACGAGGTGCGCCTGGAGTCGGGTGAAACGAAACAGGCGCGGTTGCATCGGGTTATCCAGTATGACCAAGGGGCGCCAACGCCGCCGACGGGCACTCCTTGGCCGCATTTGCCTACTCGAGAGACGGTTGGAGCCAGTGTTCCCGGCCAGGGCATCGATGCCGATCAGCGGGTAACCGAAACGAAATACAACTGGAATTTGCGCAAACCAACCGACGTGATCGTCGATCCCCTTGGTCTGAACTTAATAACCCACACTGAGTACAACGAAACGACCGGCCTGGAGGCGGAAGTAAGGCTGCCGGCAAACCCGAGCGGCGGCGATGCGCACTCAACGAGAATCGCGTACTACACGCCGGGCGCTCACCCCAATCCAGCCGACTCCGAGTGTGGCAACAACGCTGCATGGACTCGCTGGGTCTGCAAGATCACTCCAGCCGCGCAACCCGGCACCGCCGGCCAGCCCGAAACCTTGGTGACGCGGTATACGGGCTATTCCCCGCTTGGTGCGCCCACCGAAGTGCGCGAAAGCCCTGGTGGTGGCGCTGCGAACGTCCGCAAAACGCTTACGACGTATGACTCCGCAGGGCGTCCGAAAAGTCGGATACTGGAAGGCGGTGGAGCAGCCCTGCTCCCCACGGAAACTCTCTATAACGCGGAAACCGGTCGACCGGAAGTCCAGCGCTTTACTTGCGGCGGCGCCACATGTTTAGAAACGACGACGTACTATGACACCCTCGGCAGGCCGACCTTCTACGAAGACGCCGATGGCAACCAATCCGGCACGAGTTATGACCTGCTGGGTCGTCCAGTTACCAGCAGCGACGGCAAAGGAATCCAAGCCCGCACCTACGATCCGATCTCGGGTCTGCTCGTCAAACTCGAAGACTCCGGAGCAGGCACCTTTACCGGGAGCTATGACGCCGACGGCAACCTAAAGGAACAGGGTTTGCCCAATGGGCTAGTTGCCAAAACGACCTATGACGAGACCGGTGCGCCGGTCCACCTCAGCTATGACAAGACCAGCTTCTGCTCGATCAGCTGTACGTGGTTGGACTTCGATGTCGAAGAGTCCATCCACGGTCAATGGCTGACGCACTCCAGCAACCTCTCGGGTCAGCAGTACTCCTACGATAAGGCCGGCAGGTTGACTTTGGTCAAGGACACGCCGCTGAGCGGGGGTTGCACGACTCGCTCATACAGCTTCGACAAAAACTCCAACCGCACCACCCTCGTCACTCGTGCGCCTGGGATCGGGGGAGTCTGCGATACGACCTCGGCTGGAACCACCAAGTCCTACACCTACGATAAAGCGGACCGACTCCTGGGGACCGGTGTCGTGTATGACAACTACGGTCGGATAACCAGCCTCCCATCGGCGTTCTCAGGCGGTGGGGCACTGTCCACCACCTACTACATGAACGATCTCGTCAAAACCCAGACGCAGGACGGAGTTACCAACACCTACGAACTAGACGGAGCACTGCGGGTGCGCGAACGAATCCAAGCAGGTGGCACGAGTCCCGGCACCGAGATATATCACTACGTCGACGGCTCGGATTCGCCCGCATGGATTGATCGTGGTTCGAGTTGGGAGCGCAGCATTGCAGGGCTCGGAGGTGGTCTTGGCGCGATCCAACACAGCTCGAAAGGCACGACCCTCCAGCTCACCAATCTCCACGGTGATGTCGTCGCAACCGCGAGCACGGACCCGGAAGCAACGAAACTCTTGGCCACCTTCGAGTTTGACGAGTACGGCAATCCCAAACAAGCCGCCACGCCGCAGTATGGATGGCTTGGCGGGAAACAGCGACGGACCCAGCTGCCATCTGGAGTAATTCAGATGGGCGCCCGTAGCTACGTGCCCGCGATCGGGCGGTTCACGTCGATCGATCCTGTGCTTGGAGGATCGGCGAACGCTTACGAGTATGCGGCGGGCGACCCGATCAATAACTTTGATCTGGATGGAACGCGCGCAAGGCGCCGCAGCGGCGTGGGCGTGTCTTCCCGGAGGGCAGCCCAGGCAAGCAATCGGGGGACGGCGGGAGTCGCCGCAGCATCGCGTATCTCGCCGGTATGCGTCCTATGTTCCGTCGGACCAGCGGGCGTGCGTATTGCAGGTAAAGTCATTGACGAGGTAGGGGCGCGGCTTGGCCGAACCCCCATAGCAAGGCTCGGAGCGATTCTCATTCCCAAGGTAACTCAATGGGTACGGGAGACGTTTCAGGGTGAGCACACTAAGGAACTTGTCGGCTGTGCTAAAGGTTCCATCAAATCCGTCTTACAGGTGGTCGCATTTTGGGAGACGGTCTGGATCCCGGTTGTCGCTGCTGGCGGCGGATGCGTGATGGGATATGCAATGGCTGCGGAGGAATAACAACCACACCACAGGTCCCATAAAGGTGAGCTGCGCCGTATCAGAGTGCTTGCGATAAGGTAGGTGCGGAAACCTAGCTTCGAGCAGAAAGTAGACGGATGCAGGCTTCGTCAGATGGAGGAGTCAGACGGCTTTTTAGCTCAAAGACGCCTCGTGGATCGTTAAGCTGGCTGGCGTTAGGCCTCACCGTTCTCCTAACGCTCGTAGTTCTTTGGCTCGTCTGGGTGACCACGGCGTCGGAGCTACTCCAATGGCTCGTTCTCATAGCCTCGCTGCTTGCATGGAACTATCTTCTAGTCCGGGCTGGGCGGCCGGAGGTAGATCGCCGGCATGGCGAGGGGCAAGGCACTCAGAGCCCTGTTCTGCTCCTTGCCTGTGGGGGGGCACTGCTATTGCTGGCAGCTGGGTTGACGGCTATCTCGCAGGACTGGTCGCTCTATCCGGGTCCAGAAACGGTCTACTTTGCATTTGTTGCCGTGCCAATCATGGTCTGGACTAACGTTCACTACCAGGGCGATAAGGTCGAGGTCGATCCTCGCTGAACTTATCGGCCTCCTGTTCGCGTGGCTGAGGCCGCGAAACGCGGCTGACGATGCGGCGCACTTCCCCGGCTCGCCGACCGAGCGGATCGCGGCGGCCTTTTACGCCGATGTCGAACTGATCGACGGCTTCGACGGCACCGCTGCCTTCGACTGCACCGACAAGCAGCGAGTTGGGATCGGCGAGTCGAAGGGGAACTATGCCGCCAACGATGAAGTCGAGTTGATCGGGCTCCGCGTCTTGAGAGACGGCGACGAGTTCGGCGGCTTCCCCGATGGGGCCCTGATCGTGGAGTTCACGTATCGGGACGCTGGCGACGACGATCGGGATCGGCCCGGCCGCGAGGTGACCGTCTTCGGCGCCGATGGCATGGTGCTCGCTCGCAGGACTTCGGCTAGAAGGAACGGCGCCGACGCGCCGATAGAATCTGATCCGGGATACGAGAGTGATATTCGCCCCGCTGCAACGCTAGTCAGGGAGCGGAATTGATCCTGTCTCCCCGATTGCACGGTTTCCCCGCATGGCTTCGCATAGCCACGCAGGGCGCCGGATCAAGTGCGGCCCGCGAGCCTATGCGGGGCGATCCGTGATACGAGAGAGATACGGCGACCTCGTTCTGAGTGATATGGAGCGCGGCGAGGGGAAGTGCTCTGCCAACTGAACTGCAGTCGACTCGCGTGTAACGCCGGCTTGGGCTTGTTTACCTATCGAAGTTCGATAGATTACCATCGCAAATCGATAGGAGGGGTGATGGGAAAACTGACCGTGCGTGCCCTGCGCACCGTGCTCGCGGTGGTGCTCACCGGAACCGTGCTCATCCAGGTGCTGATGGTGTGGACGTTGATCAGCGGGAACGACCCGGAGGACGGCTCGCTCCCGCTGACTTCGCTGCGACTCATCACGATCCTGGGCATAGTGACGGTCCAGGTCGCCCTCGTCTGTGTGTGGCGGCTGGTGACGATGGTGCGCCGCGGAACCGTGTTCTCCCACGCCGCCTTCCGCTACGTGGACATCGTGATCGGCGCGATCGTGGCGGCCGCCCTCGTGTGGTTCACGGTCACCGTCATCAACGCGCCCGACCAGCGCGACGACCCCGGTGTCACCCTCATCATGGGCGGCATCGGCGTCGCCATCCTCGGCGTCGCACTCATCGTGCTCGTGCTGCGAATGCTGCTTGCCCAGGCCGTCACCCGCGACGTCGAAGCAACGCAGCTGAAGGCCGAGCTGAACGAGGTCATCTGATGCCGATCGCCGTCGACATCGACGTGATGCTGGCCCGCCGCAAGATGTCCGTCGGCGAGCTCGCGGACCGCGTGGGGATCACGCCCGCGAACCTGGCGGTCCTCAAGAACGGCCGCGCCAAGGCGGTGCGCTTCGCAACCCTCGCCGCGCTCTGCGAGGCGCTCGAGTGCCAGCCGGGCGACCTGCTGCGCTGGGAAGCCGAGGATGTCGCGGATGAGATGGCGTCTCCCGGCGTAGGCGTGACAACGCCCGGTGCCACCGGCCCGTGACGCAGCGCCTGGCTTAGCTGGACACGGTCGCCGCGAGTCCGTGATCTTTCCGTGGTATGGGGCGGACCAAGTTCCCGCACCGTCAAGCGGAATTGATCCTGTCTCCCCGACTTTGGTTTAGAACTTTGAGCCCCCCCGGGGGGACTATCTCATCTTCTGCGTTTGAACGTCGAATCCGGACGCTTCCAAGCGGGTCCGTGCTGCCTTCCCGACCGCGGGCGGGAACCGGCGCCGGTAGCGCCACGCCACGTTCTCCACCGCCAAGTCAAGCCTGCGTTCGCGCCAAAGGCGCTCGTATCCGTCGGTTGGGTTCTTTGCCAGGACGTACTTGTAGACGAGCTCCGCTGGGTCGCTGTTGGCAACGTCCTGCACGTATCGGCTGGGGATATATGGAGGATCGAATTCCTTGGTCTCCTCAGCGATGTGCAGGAGGTCGACGAGCAGCTGCTTTTTAGTTTCGAAGTCCAAGGCCGGGATTATCCACCGCCCCAGGGCGAGTCGAGGGACGGTTCCGGTGACGTCGATGACTCACGCACAGCCGGTCTCACCTGGCCACTGTGAAAACAATTCACACCTTGACAAGCGCGAGATCTCGTTTCATAATCGGCCTTCGATGTCGAGACTGCCGGCCGATTGCCTCAACCGCACTCTCCACCTGGTTGACGTGGAGAACCTCTTGGGGGGCACATCCTTCGACTTCCTCGACGTCATAGACCTCGAGAATCGATACCGACAGCTGGTTGCGGTGGCCGAGCGCGACCACGTCGTCTTGGCTTCCAGCCATAGAGCCGCGGAAGCTACGTGGTTCGGCTGGTCCTCGACCCGGCGTCTCCTCCGGTCCGGGCCGAGCGGCGCCGATCGAGCTCTGGTCGATGTAATCGAGCAGGAGGATCCTGCGCATCGCTTCGACACGGTGGTTCTCGCCTCGGGCGACGGCATCTTCGCCGAGCCGGCGGCAAGGCTGCAGGCTCTCGGCTGCAGAGTGCTTGTCGTCGCACGCCCGGGGAGCGTCTCGCGCCGACTGGCGTTTGCCGTTCGCGACATCGCCTACCTCGAGCCGGGGAGAGATGCGCGCGTGGACGAGGTGAGGCTGGCTGCATGACCGAGCGAGGCCGAGCCCCACTTGTGACCGCAAGCCAGATCGCCGCCCTGGCGGAGGTCGGCGCATCTGCCGTCAGCAACTGGCGCAAGCGGTTCGACGACTTTCCCCCAGCGGTTCAAGCGGCACCTGGAGGCCGGGACCTCTTTGAGCTCGAAGCGGTTGAGGACTGGCTGGCTCGACATGGGCGCCTCGGCGAGAACAGAAGCAAGCGTCTCCTCTTCGCCGCGGCCGACCAGCTTCGGTCCGAGGTCTCGGCAAGGCAGATGATCGAGGTGATCGGGGGCGCGCTCGCACTGGTTTCCCATGAGCTTCGAAAGGGGGTGGCTCCCGCCGCAGCGGCAGACCCCGAAAGCCTGTTGCGGGCCGCGACGGGCACGGGAAGGCCTGATCTCGATCGGGCATTTCGGCCACTTCTGGATATCGATCCGCGAACCGCTGAAGACGTACTCCGGTTCGTGCTCGGGATCGAGGAGACGCAGCTCCCGGAGTGCTTCGACTGGATTTTGTCGCGCAGCCAACAGCCGTACGAGGCCCAGGGCGGCAGCGGCAACAGCCTTACCTCGCTGATCGACGCAATCGCGGGCGATGTGGAGGGAATCGTCTATGACCCAGCTGCCGGATGGGGAGGGTTCCTTCTGGCCTCGTGGCAGCGAGGGGAAACGCGCCGGCGGCCGCAGCTCTTTGGCCAGGAGCTCGACGCCTCCGCCTCCGCCATCGCCCAGCAGCGCTTCATCGTCGAAGGCATTCCGGCCACCCTTGCAGAGGGAGACAGTCTCACCGACAACGAGTGGCCGCAGCTTTGCGCCGACGTGATCGTCTCCGACCCCCCCTACGGAGTCAAGAAGACCTGGCCGCCCAACTCGAGCAGCGATCCTCGCTGGATCGCCGGTCGTCCCCCGAGCATGAGCGACTTCGCCTGGCTCCAGCACGCCGTTTACCACCTGAGGGAGGGGGGTCGCGGGTACCTCTTCCTTTCGGTCGGAACTCTCTTCAGCAGAGGGAAAGATGCGAACCTGCGGCGGGAGCTCCTTGCCGAGGGCGTCATCGAGGCCATCGTGAAACTCCCTGCGGGAAGCTCGCCTCGCGCGTCTGTCCCCATCGCGCTCTGGATACTTCGCCGCGCCCACCGGGATCGTGACACGGACTCGGTTCTCCTGCTCGACGCGACCCCGCTCAGCTCCTCGACGAGGAATCCGCTGGACGAGAAAGCGATCGACCGGATCGCCCAGATCTTGGCGCGGTGGCGCCTTGGCGATCCCGTTCCGGAGCAGGATCGTGTCGTCGCCGCATCGGTGCCCGTCTTCGACTTGTTGCGACGAGACGCGAATCTGGATCCCCTGCGCTGGCTGAGTGCCGACCTGACCCCCGCCGACCGAATTCGCCAGGAAACGGCGTTTCAGCAAACGACTCAGGCGCTCGAGGCGTCGCGCAAGGCATTGGTTGGGGCCCGGGAACTGCGCGGTCCGCTGGTGGCCGCCGCGCCGCGGCCATGGATTGAGGTCGACCAACTCTTGACCGATGAAGTCGCACAGATAGTCCGAGGCGTTCAGATCAAGGAGGGCGACTGCTTGCCGGCTGGAAGTCCGGTGATCCGACCTCGAGACGTGATCGGCGGCATGGCTTCGGAAGTCTCGTGCTTCGTCGACCCCGCGTCGATGAAGCCGCGGCCGATGCTGACCAAGCCCGGGGACATCATCGTGGCGCCATCCGGCGACCGTGTTGCGGCGCGGGTCGATGACACCGGCGGCCGCGTGCTTGCTGCACCCCTGCAAGGCCTGCGGTTGCTCGACGGGTCGATGGCGCCAGGGCTGGTGGCGGCCTTCCTGGAAAGCCCCCGAAACCGCCGCCTGCTCACGGGGACCACTCGCGCAAGCGTTCGCTTGCGGGATCTGGAAATCCCCCTTCTTCCTCGCGACGACGGGCGCGAGCTCGGGGCGGTGCTGGAGGCTCTCGCGGAGCAGGAATGTCTCGCCCGGCGGATCTACGCCGATACCGAGAAACTCCGGCAACTTCTTCTCAGCTTGGCCTCGTCTTCGATGGGCGAAACTGACGGCAGATCCTGACCGTCCGACTCAGCGCGTGCGAGTCAGACGCCAGCAGCTGAGCGCACTGCCGTCGCACCACCATCAGCGCAGCTCGTCGAGCGAGGCGACCTCGAGGTCGAACGGTTCGTCGGCGGAGCGGCGACGCCGGTACGGGGAAACGGTCACGCGGTGGATCTCGCCGCAGAGGCAGGGGACTTCGATCGGGCGGGTATCAGTGGCCGGGTCAACATCGACCTTGAGGCGCCGGAGGGTGCCGGTGGACTTGCAGCCGAACGAGATCACCCAGCCGTAGTCGACAGGCTCGGTGCGTTTCTTTCGGTGGTGGTGCTGGGCCATCTCACCGAGCTCCGATTCGGATCCGTTGTGCGCCGCGGCAGGTGGGTTTGTATTGGCGGTTGCGCCGGTCGCCCGAGTAGCCGACGCCGAGGCGGTAGACGCCCCGTTTGGTCGCGAAGTACTGGCCCAGCAGGTAGTTGCCGTTTGACCTCGCGGTGACGCCGCCGCTGAACGCGGGCTTGCGCTTGCACCGTTTGTCGCCCGGGCGGTAGAGCCGGAAGTTGATCGTGCCGGAGGGTGAGGCGGCGCCGGAGAGGCGGGCACGAATCGAGATCTGATTGCCCTCTTCCAAGCGCGCGTGTGGTTTCACTTGCGGCGTTCGCCGATACACCCGGACTGCTGCGCTGAATGGATCGCACGGATCGGTTGCACCTTGATTCGCCGCATCGCCCGAGTAGCTGGCCCCGAAGCTGTAGGTGCCCGGCTGTCGTGCAACGAGGGGACCCGAGTCGATCGTGCCGTTCCCGGCCACCGGAACGGTGCCGACAACCACCGGCGCGGCACAGTCTGCCCCGATCCGACGGTAGATCTCAAAGGTGATCGTGCCGCCGGGCGTATAGCCCCCCTGCAGCGTCCCCGTGACCTTGAAGGAGGTCCCAACCGTAAGTCGTTGCGTGACGTCGCTTGCGATCGAGGGACTTGCTGGAGAGACGCTGGACGTTGCTTTGCCGCAACCAGCACTCGTAGGGGCGTGGTTTGGGTCGCCGGAGTAGCTGACGGTCCAGAGGAACGTGCCGACCCGAGAAGGCACGAATGCGGTCGAGCGATACGAGCCGTTCCCGGAGACGTTGATCGTCGAGCTGAAGGCTGCGGCGCCGGAGCAATTCGTGTCGTCGGGCGGGAACGCCTGGAACGTAATCTGCCCCGTAGGGATCGCCCCGTCCTGGATCGACGCCGTGGCCGTCACCGGGTTCCCGACCATAGCGTTGGTGGCGCTGGCGGTAAGGGTCGCGGTGATCGTGCCCACGGCTGAAGCCTGATTCGCAGCCCCGCAAGGCAGGCTGACCGGATCGTTATTCGCATCGCCCGCGTAGACCACGGTCCACCGATACAGCCCCGCCGCAGGTGAGAAGCCGGCCGGGGAATAGGAGCCATTGCCGTCGACCGCGACCGTCGCTTCGTATTTCGGAGTGGTGGAGCACGTCGCATCACCCGGGCCATAAGCGCTGAAGACGAGCTGGCCACCGGCCTCGAACCCGCTCGACAGCGTCACTCCGTCGGTGATCGGGGAGCCGACCACCACGGCGGAGGTCGCCACGCCGACGAGGCCCGGCGAGGCTTTGCTGACGGCTGAAGCCTGATTCGGGGACCCGCAAGGCAGGCTGACCGGATCGTTATTCGCATCGCCCGCGTAGACCACGGTCCACCGATACAGCCCCGCCGCAGGTGAGAAGCCGGCCGGGGAATAGGAGCCATTGCCGTCGACCGCGACCGTCGCTTCGTATTTCGGAGTGGTGGAGCACGTCGCATCACCCGGGCCATAAGCGCTGAAGACGAGCTGGCCACCGGCCTCGAACCCGCTCGACAGCGTCACTCCGTCGGTGATCGGGGAGCCGACCACCACGGCGGAGGTCGCCACGCCGACGAGGCCCGGCGAGGCTTTGCTGACGGCTGAAGCCTGATTCGGGGACCCGCAAGGCAGGCTGACCGGATCGTTATTCGCATCGCCCGCGTAGACCACGGTCCACCGATACAGCCCCGCCGCAGGTGAGAAGCCGGCCGGGGAATAGGAGCCATTGCCGTCGACCGCGACCGTCGCTTCGTATTTCGGAGTGGTGGAGCACGTCGCATCACCCGGGCCATAAGCGCTGAAGACGAGCTGGCCACCGGCCTCGAACCCGCTCGACAGCGTCACTCCGTCGGTGATCGGGGAGCCGACCACCACGGCGGAGGTCGCCACGCCGACGAGGCCCGGCGAGGCTTTGCTGACGGCTGAAGCCTGATTCGGGGACCCGCAAGGCAGGCTGACCGGATCGTTATTCGCATCGCCCGCGTATTCAGCGGTCCAGCGAAATTCGCCGGCTTGCTGAGGAAGAAAATCCGCGGAGGTGGCGTTGC
This sequence comes from uncultured Solirubrobacterales bacterium, assembly GCA_963718755.1. Lineage (GTDB taxonomy): Bacteria > Actinomycetota > Thermoleophilia > Solirubrobacterales > 70-9 > VRUE01. Next base: position 344,201 of record OY970376.1, on the reverse strand, counting down.
CGTCATCGAGCGGAACGGCATCCGTTTCCAGCGGCGTCAGGCAGGTGGCGTCGGCCGGTCCGTAGACCCGGAAGATCACTTCACCAGTGGGAGAGAAGCCTCCAGTTACGGTCGCTTCGTCGTGTATCCCGCTATTGACGACGCCATCGCTTGCGGTCGCCGTCAAGTCGGGACTCTCCTTGCCTACCGTTGAGATTGCGGAGCAGGTGGAGTCGGCGGCGGGGTTCGCGAGGTCGCCTGAGTAGTGGGCGCTCCAGTGATAGACGCCCGCCTCAGGCGGGGTGAACTCTCCCGAGAGATATTCGCCTTCGCCATTTACTGAGGCTGAAGCTGGGGTGGGACTCAGCGCAGGCCCGGAGCAGGTGGGGTCGTTGGGCCCGAAGACTTCGAAGGAGATTTCTCCTTCGGCGTTCGGGCTTTCCGAGAGTTGCGCCGTTGCTTGAATCGTTTGCCCGATTACTGCGTCGGTGGCCACGATGCTCAAACTCGGCGGGGCAGCTGATGACGCGACTGCAAGTAGCAGGCAGAGGCCGGTTGAAAGCCCGGCGCCAGCCAGTGCCCCAAACGCGGATCGGCGGGACGGCCACATCTTCAGCCAACCCTCCCGATTGTGACCTCAACTGCCTTTTCAGCTCCCCAGGTCAAGCTTTTCTCGCTCTCAGCGTCTTTTTCGTGGCAAAATTCGGCCCCAACTTAGACTATCCGTCCATTGACCCCATTAATTCGTCCATCCACTTCACCCTGACGGAGCGAGCCGGGAGATGAACAAGCTCAATTGCCGCAGTTCTTTTGTGCTTTCGATGATCGCCGCCGCGCTTGTCCTGCTCGTTGCCGCACCGGCGGGTGCGTTTGCGGCGGGTGACGAATCCAGTAGCGGGTCTGCGCCGGGTGGCGCGGCTGTCGAGCCTTCGGGCGACTCAGCGCAACCTACCGCGCCGCCTTCGACGGAATGGTCCCCGCAGGGCTCTGGCGGAGGGGCTTCCAGCGGCGGCGCCGCGCCGCTGCAGCACGGAAGCTCGGTCGGGAGCGGCGTGGTTCCCAGCAAGGCCGAGCCGAAGAACGAAGCGCCCTCCTACAGCCCCGAATCAGGTGGGTCCTACGAGCCGGAACCGTCGACCTCGCCCCAGACCTCGTCTCCGTCCCCATCGACGTTCGAGGAGCCCGCGAGTACGCCTCGGGCGGGCAACGGAAAGCAAACGGAGCAACCGACGGCAACGACGACGGCGTCCCAGACCATCGATGTCGGGGTCGGCGCCGCAGATGCGGTAGCTCACTCCGCACCGCCCCAAGGCGGCGACATCGACTCTGCGCCCACGGCGGCCGCTGCACCGTTCACGGACTCGGGTGATGGTTCGTCCACGAGCTCCTATGCCCTGCCGCTGCTGTTGGTCATCCTCGTGCTTGGCGTCATCCTTGGCTATGCCTATGTCCGCCTCAGGCGGCACCGTCAGCGACAACGACTCGAGGCTCGCTGGCGTGAGCAGGATGCGGTATGGGAGGCGGCTCTTCGCCGGGCCGAGCTTGGACAGGTGGCTGGAGACTCGGGGCCCAGCACCCAGCCGTTGCAGCGGATCAACGTCGGATAGGACGAGCTGGCCCGAGATCCACCGCCGCATCTCACCCTCGCTCCCGACGGGCTCGGGTACCTGGGAAGCTGCTGCGATGCCCGCTCGGCTCAGGTACGTCGACCCCAATCGATCACCCAGCCTGTTCAGCCGCGTCTACGCGTCACTTGCCAACACCCGGCTGGGAAGATTCATGTCGGTTCACATCGTTTGGAGGGTCGATCCGTATCTGATGCGGGCGACCCGCGGTCGGCTCGGGCTGGGCCTGGTCATGCCCACCGCGCTGCTCGAAACACGAGGCGCAAAGAGCGGTGAGCTGAGGCGCAACGTGGTCATCTACTTCCACGACGGCGACCGGGTCACAATCGTCGCCTCGAAGCTTGGCCTCCCAGAACATCCCGCGTGGTTCCACAACCTTCAGGCTCACCCCGACGTCAGCTTCGGCGGTATCCCGATGCGGGCGACGGTGGTAGGCGACGCAGTGGAGCGGGAAAGGCTCTGGGCGCTCGCCGATCGTGTCTTCGCCCCCTACGCCGCGTACCGTCGCGAAGCGGCGAAGGCGAACCGGACGATCCCGATCGTCCAGCTCGACGCGCACGAGTCAGGCGCCGGCGGCTGAGCTCACTGCGGTTGCGCCATCGACGCGGGGGCTGCCGTACTCGTTTGCAAGGGCTCGCACCGCCTTCGTGGCGCGCCCGACCAGATCGCCGCTCACCGTAGCCGGCAGCTCGACGACGAACGCGGTGCTCTTGGGCAGCGCGTGGTTCTGCCAGCTCGAGGCGCTGCCGGGATAGCGGCGCAGGCGAATCAGCGGCAGGCCGACCAGCTGCGAGAAGCGGCGCTCGACCATCGGATCCCCGCCCGAGCGATCGACGAGGTCGAAGGGCTGGTGAAACCAGATCGTGATGTCGGGCTTGATCCGCAGGATCAGGCGCCGGGCCGTGCGCGACTCCGGCTCGGAGAGGGGTTGTCGCCCGGAGTATTCGAGCCCGTCCAACGGCTGCCAGTCGAAGGGGAAGTTGCGGTTGAGGTCGACGCCGCGGGCATTGCCACGCGTGTTTGCTGCCACGCCGTCGGGGTTGAGCGACGGAACCACCCAGAGCGCCGCGTTTCGGGCCGGGGCACCGGCGATCAGCCTTCGCGCGACTCGCATTCCCGCTGCCTCGTTGCCGTGAACACAGCCGACCACCAGGACCCGCGCTGGAGCGCTTGGGTCACCCTTCAGGGTGGCGGTGATCGGACGGCCGCGGACCGAGTGCCCGACCACTGTTCGCTCACCCGCGGAGACCAGCTCGACGAGGGCTCCGAACGCTGTGGCGGCGATCATGCAGGCGCAGGCGGCGAGACCGAAGACATGTAGGGGCGGAGGACGCCACGAGCGCGTGAGCTCGGTCACCGGCAGAATGCTATTGGTGAAGGTCGAGATGCTGAACGTAGGCTGGATGACCGCTTCGGCGGCCATCTGGCGCCAGGGCGAGGATCCCGAGAAGAGCATCCGCTTCCCGGTCCCCGCCTACCTGGTCGAGACCGACAGCGAGCGGATCCTGATCGACACCGGCCTGCACCCCGGTATCTGTGGTGACGCTTCGACGTTCTACGACGGCGCGGAGACGATGCGCCTCTTCTCCTTCGAGCTCGACCAGCCCATACATGAGCAGGTCGACCCGGAGACGATCACCAAGATCGTCCTCACCCACCTGCACTGGGACCACGCGGGTGGCCTCTCGCTGCTGCCCTCGAACATCCCCGTTGTCGTCCAGCGCCGCGAATGGGAAGCCGGCGGCAATCCCGACTCGATCAAGCGGAACTTCTTCTTCCCGCGCGACTATGTCGACGACGAGCGCGAGCTGATCCTCGTCGACGGCGATCAGGACCTTCTCGGTGACGGATCGATCGAGCTGTTGCTGACGCCGGGGCACACTCCCGGCCACCAGTCGGTCCGCATCGGCGAGGACCTGGTCCTCGGCGCCGACGTCGCCTACTTTGCCTCGTGCCTCGATGACCATCGCTTCCCGGCCTTCGCCGACGACCACGCCGTGCAGCGCGACTCAGCCGAGCGCCTCCGCGTACTGCGGGACGCCGGCGCTCGCGTCATCCCCGGCCACGACCCGGACGCGCTGCGCCCGGGTCCGGTCGGCCTGGCCTAATACGGGGCGCCGACCGCTTTCGCCCAGTCCTTGTCGACGCGGAGCCGGCCCTCTGCGTCCGTCTCGACAATCACCACGGTGGCGGGCTGGCGGTTGCCGTTGCTGGGGTCGATCGTGACCGACCCGGTCCATCCCTTCCAGTCCTTGACCCCGTTGAGCGCGGTGGTGAGCTTCTTGGCGTTGGTACCGCCGGCTTTCTTGACTCCTTCGGCGAGGAAGTTCAGCGAGTCATACGTGTATGGGCTCCAGGTGCCGGGATCCTGATCGAACTCGTCGTTGTACTCATCGACCTTGGCCGCTGCGCCGGAGAAGTCCCCGGGCGCCGGCACGCCGACCACCGGACAGGCCTGCGCGGCGCTGATGCCCGCGGTTTCGACGAAGCCGGTGTCGTATGAGGCGTAGTCGGCGATGCACTGGGATTCCACCTTGCCCTGCTGCATTTCCTTGGCGATCAAGCCGCCCTCGGGGAAGTAGACCGCGGCGTAGATGACATCCGGTTTCGCCGCCGCGAGCTTGTCGATGACGTCGGCGTAGCTCTTCTTGCCGGGCTGCACCTGCTCGTAAGCGGTCACGGTGACGCCGACCGCCTCCAGCGAGCCTTTCAGCTTCTTGGACACGGAGACGGTGTAGTTCTGGGTGGGGTCGTAGGCGATCGCGACCGTCTTGGCGTCGAGCCACTGGGTCAGGGCCTGCGAGGCGACTGGGGCGATCTGGTAGGTCATCGGTTGCAGGGTGAACCCCATGCCGTTGGTCGAGGCGTCCGAGGTGAGGCGGATCGGGACCAGGCCGGCTTTGATGTAGAGCGGCAGGGTCTCGATGCCGACCCCGGAGTTGTATGGGCCGACGATGCCATCGAGGCCGGCGTCGATTGCGGACTTCGCGGCCGTCACGCCCGTCGCGGGGTCGGCGGCGTCGTCGATCGCGACGACTTCCACGTCCTTGCCGAGGATCCCGCCGTCTTCATTGAGCTGCGTCGCGGCCAGTTCCGCCCCCTTGAGCATCCCTTCGCCGAGGACCGACTGTTCGCCGGACAGCGGCGCCTCGAGACCGACCCGGAACGCGTCCGAGCTGCCCTCATCTGAGCTGGAGTTCCCGCAACCCGCCACGAAGAGGGCGAGGCTGGTGAGGGCGATCGATGCTGCAAGCCGGGTCTTGTGTCGCAAGGGGGGCTGTTCCTTTCGGGAGAGCGGTGCGTCGCGTTGGCCTCCGGGTGTGGCCCAGAGATGGCGGCGAGCATCTTCGCGCACTGGCTCATCAGCGGCAGGCCTGGTACAACAATCGCAGCGACGCGACCAGAAAGTTTTAGGGAAAGAGGGAGGGCGGAGATGCAGAGCTGGGATCTAAAGACCGTCGATGCTGAGCCGCACCAGCCACAGATCCTGGCCTCGGCCGACGATGCACGGACGATCGTGTTGCACCTGCCGGCGGGGGAGGAGCTGCAGGAGCACGAGGTGCACGAGCGGGCGCGACTGGTCGTCATCGACGGCGAGGTCGACGTGACGGCGCTCGGGGGCGAAACCGTGGCGGCGGGCACCGGGCATCTCTTCGAGTTCGACCCCGGCGAGCGCCATACGGTCTCGGCCCGGTCCGATGCTCGCCTGCTACTGATCCTCACGCCGTGGCCAGGCGACGGCCATCCGGGGGCGATGACGCTCGAGCGGAAGGCCGAGGCTCGCGAGCGCGCCGCCCAGCACCTCGGCGGCCAGTCATGAGCACCGGGATAGTCCTCCGTCACCGGCGCTAGGGTCTCTGCGTGGAAGTGGCTGGCCACTTCGAGGCCCACGAGGTCGACCTGCACGGTCACCGCGCGATCTACCGGGTCGCCGGCAGCGGGCCGACCGTGGTGCTGATCCACGGCATGATCAACTCCTCGCGGCACTGGCAGCCGGTGGCGGAAAAGCTCGCCGGCTCCTACCGGGTCGTCGCCCCGGACCTGATCGGGCACGGAGGCTCAGCGACCCCGCGGGGCGACTACTCGCTCGGTGCCCACGCCGCCAGCATCCGTGACCTGCTGACCACGATCGGCGTCGAGCGAGCGACCATCGTCGGTCACTCCCTTGGAGGCGGCGTCGCGATGCAGTTCTTCTACCAATTCCCCCAGCGCACCGAGCGGCTGGTGCTGATCTCCAGCGGTGGGCTCGGGCGGGAGGTGAGCCCGCTGCTGCGCGGCGCCGCGCTGCCCGGCGTCTCGCCCTTGCTGCGCCTTGCGGCGCAGCGCCGGCTGGTCGATGCGATCGACGCTGCCGGCGGGCGCTTGCGTGCACGGGGCAACTCCAAAGGGGTGTACCTGGAGGCGATCGCGCGGGCGCTGCGCCCGTTGCAGGAGCCAGGTTCGCGACGCGCCTTCCTGCAGACCCTGCGCTCGGTGATCGACGTCCACGGCCAGCACGTCAGCGCCGCCGATCGGCTCTACCTGCTCGGTGACATGGCGACCTTGATCGTCTGGGGGGAGCGGGACCGGACGATCCCGATCGAGCACGGCCGCGCCGCCAGCGACGCGATCCCGCACTGCCGCTTCGAGACGCTGCCGCGCGCGGCCCACTTCCCCCACCTCGAAGACCCCGACGGCCTCGCCGCGACCCTCGCCGACTTCCTTGCGACGACGGCTCCCGTCCACATCGACGATTCCGAATGGGCCGCCGTGATCGCCCAGCAGGCGAAGAGCCGGCTGCGCGCCGTCGCCTGAGGCACTCGTGGCCGGGAAGGAGAGCGCCGGGATCCTCATCTTCCGCAACCGCGCCGAGCCCGAGGTCCTCTTGATCCACCCAGGCGGTCTCTACTGGTCAAAGAAAGACCTCGGCGCCTGGTCGATCCCGAAGGGGGAACCGGATCCTGGGGAGGACAAGCGCCAGTGCGCCCTGCGCGAGCTGGGGGAGGAGTTGGGGCCTGCCGCCCCGCCGCTCTCTGCGGCCGACCTGATCGAGCTCGGCTCGATCCGCCAGAAAGGGGGCAAGCTCGTCCACGCCTGGGCCGCGGAGGGCGACTTCGACCCAGCCAGGCTGGACAGCAACAGCTTCGAGTTCGAGTGGCCGCCCCGCTCAGGCAACACGCGCCAGTTCCCCGAGGTCGACCGGGCCGAGTGGTTCGAGTCGGAGGAGGCGCGCCGCAGGATCAACCCCGCGCAGGCGGCGCTGCTGGACCGCTTGCTCGAGGTGCTGGGCATAGCAACGCCGTAGCGGTCCACCCACCAGCCGGTCGTATACTCGCCCGCATGGCTGAAGGACCCGCTCCAGAGCAGGATTCGAGGCCCGGCGAAGGTCCCGCCGGCAAGCCGCTGCCGCTCTCGGTGAGGTTGCTCGGCGCCGGCGTGCGCGGTGCCCGCTCGGTCGGCAAGGCGACCGGAATCGACCGGGCCGTGGAGGTTGCCGCCGAGGAGGCGATGGTCGCGGCCGTCGAGAGCGAGGCCGTGGAACGCGCCCTGACTCGGGTGCTTCAGGGGCCCTTGGTCGAAGAAGCGGCGCGCGGCGCGCTCGAGAGCGACACGGTCAAGCAAGCGCTGGTCGAGGCCCTCGACAGCGAGATGGTCGACGAGGTTTGGCGGCGGCTCCTGGCCAGTGACGAGGCGCAGCGGCTGGTCGAGCGGATCGCCGAGGCACCTGAGATTCGCGCCGCGATCAGCGCCCAGAGCGTCGGCTTCATCGAGGACATCGGTCACACGATCGGCGACACGACCCGCCGCCTCGATGACGTGGTCGAGGGGGTCGCCCGCGGCGTCACCTTCCGCAAGCGTCGCAGCGAGCCAACCGAACGGGCCGGGGCGCTGACCCGGGCGCTCGCCTTTGGGCTCGACCTGCTGATCGTCAACCTCGTCTTCTCCGGCCTGGCCGCGATCGTCGCCCTCATCGGCTCCTTCTTCTCGGGCACCGGCAATGGCGTCTCCGGTTTCGCCCTGGCACTCGGTGGCACCACCTGGATCGCACTCGCCGGCCTCTACATGGTCACTTTCTGGTCGCTGGCCGGGCAGACGCCGGGCATGCGCTTCTTCGGCATCAGGCTGGGGGTAGAGGGACGCGGGCTGAAGCCGCGCAGGTCATTGAAGCGGCTGGTCGGGCTCTTCCTCGCCGCGATCCCCTTCGGGTTGGGCTTTCTCGGCATCCTCTTCGACCCGCGCCGGCGTGGCTGGCAGGACCGCCTCGCCGGCGTCGATGTCCTCTACGAGGAGCGCGAGCAGACGCCGGCCCCCTGGTCGACCCTCGCGGCACCCGAGTCGCTCGCGGTGATGGAGGCGGAAACGACGAAGGCCCCGGGAACCCAGGGCCTTCGTCCACAGCAGGTATCGGGCTCGCCGCTGCGCGGCTGAGCCCCGGCTAGGAGACCGGGTTGCCCTCCGGGCCCTCGGCCAGCTTGTAGATGATGATGATCGCGAGGGCGAAGATCGCCAGCGACCAGAACGGGTAAGCGGGGATCGAGAGCAGCGCACCGATCGCGTTCAGCGAGGCGATGAAGATGCCAAACCAGCGGCCGAATTCCCCGCCGGAGAAGAGCGAGAAGGCGGCGACGAGCTCGAGCACGCCGATGATCAGGATGATCCAGCCCCAGGTGTTGAGGCCGCTGAGGATGTAGGTGGCGTTCTCGGTGAAGAACTTCGAGTCACCGATCGCGGCGATGCCGTAGATGATGTTCAACACACCGGCGACCAGGAGCAGCACACCGGCGAAAACCCACCAGCCGCTGATCAAGCTGTCGTCATTCATAGCAACCCTTTCGTTACAGGAGGAGGAGTGATTCGGCAGGACCTTCGGTGTTTTGGGCGTGTTTCCTGCGGGTGATTGGGATGGTTCGATTGTCTTCGACCGGATCACGGTCTGCAACCAACTCGCGCCACTGAGGAGCGACACCCGATTGAACGTGGGACGCGATGTCCTGCGCCAGCTGCCATGATCGCCGCGTGAGCGGCGATGTGGCGAGGACGCCCGAGGAGAGCCTGCAGGGGCTGCCCGACTTTCCCTTCGAGTCGAGCTACCGCGAGGTCAATGGAGTGCGCCTCGCTTATCTCGACGAGGGGGAGGGGGACCCCGTCGTCTTCTTCCACGGTGAGCCCACCTGGTCGTTCCTCTGGCGCAAGGTGATCCCGCCGGTGCGCGATGCCGGCTACCGCTGCATCGCCCCCGACTACGCCGGCTTCGGTCGCTCCGACAAGCCCACCGACGTCGCTTGGTACACCTACGACCGTCACGTCGAACTGATCTCGACGCTGCTGGAGGAGCTGGACGTGCGTAACGCGACTGCCGTCGTCCACGACTGGGGCGGACCGATCGGTCTGCGGCTCGCCGTCGAGCATCCCGATCGCTTCTCGCGCATCGTGATCATGGAGACGGGCCCTTTCACCGGCCACCAGCGGATGAGTGACGCCTGGCTCAAATTTCGCGAGTTCGTACGCGACAACGCCGACATCCCGATCGGGATGCTGGTTCGCGGAGGCTGCGCGGACGATCCCGGCGACGACGTGATCGCTGCCTACGAGGCTCCCTACCCGACCCCGGAGTCGAAGGCGGGCGCTCGCGCCTTCCCGCTGATCCTGCCGACCGAGCCCGATGCGCCCGGTGCCAGCGAGGGCAAACGAGTCGCCGATGCGCTGCGGGTCGACGAGCGGCCGACCCTGGTCCTCTGGGCCGACTCCGACCCGATCCTCCCCTTCTCGGTCGGCGAGCGGGTCGCCTCTCAGCTCAACTTCCCGGCGCCGCGGGCGATCGAGGGCGCCGGTCACTTTCTCCAGGAGGACGCCGGCGAGGAGATCGGCGGGGTCATCGCCGAGTGGCTCGGCGCCGGTTCCAGCCGTTAGGAGATCGAGGCGGCGAGGCGGTCGACCGTCGCGCCCAGCTCGTCACGCGAGTGCTCCAGCAGCAGTCGCTGGCGGCGCGGCGCACCGCTGTCCTCCAGCCAGGTGATCGTCCCCGGCCAGTAGGGGCCAGGCGGGGTTCCAGGGTGATGGAAGGCGGAGGCGAAGACCCAGCTGCCGGTGTTGTGGAGCCGCCCGCCACCCGGCAGCGGCCACTCTGCCTCGGTCTCGTGCGGGCCGCTGCGATGGGTGTGTCCGGTGATCGTGTGCGCCGCTCGCAGTTGAAGCTTGCCGGCGAGCGTGGTGGCGGCGGTAATCCCGCTTTGTGAGATCGACCCCGCGTCGAGGCTGGCGTCGAACTCGGCACGTAGGAGGCGATTGATCCCCCAGATCGTGGCCGGAACCGCCGCCCGCAGAGCGGCGCGACCGACCCGCCTGCCGGCTCTGTTGCTGCTCGCGACCGCCCGCCAGACGCGCTCGGACGGACGCGCCGCCCGGCGCGCCACGCCGCCTTGGGCAAGCCCGTAGGTGAGGCCGTAGACCGGTCGCAGGATGCGCTCGTAGTCGGCGGGGGCCGGCCGCTCGGGGAGTGGCCGCAGCGTTCGCATCGTCGCGGCTGCGGCGATGCACTCGAGTCGCGGCAGTCGCATGTGGCAGTCCATGTAGTGGCCGTGGGTGGCGTAGACATCGTCGCGCAGCCAGATCCCCGGATAGGCGAGCTGCATCTCGGCATCTCCGAGCCAGCTCGCGATCCGGGTCGCCGGCTCGTCGGCCGGCCCGGCGTGATGCTCCAGCTCGAGCGGCCGCCCCGCCAGCGCCAGCTGCTCCAGCAGGGGCTCGGCGAGCCGGTGGTCGTGGTTGCCGGGAACGAGGATCACCGGCCGGCCGCCCATCGCCTCGCCCAGCTCTTCGAAGAACCGTTGGGCGCTGAGGAGAGCCGTGGAGAGCGGCAATTCGCGCAGCTCCAACGTGTCGCCGAGCAGGATCAGGCGGTCGGCGGCGCCCAGCTCGGCGAGCAGGACATCGCGGATCTTGGCGTCGCGCAAGAGGTCCTCGCCGAAGGCGCTGCCCAGGTGGAGGTCGGAGATGATCGCCGTGCGCATCGCCTGGCAACTTAGCTGGCGGGGCTCAGAGCCCGTTTAAGCTCCCCAGATGAGCGTTCTCAGCGCCGAGCGACTCGCTCCCGCCAACGGGATCGAGCTCGCCTACCAGGAGACCGGCGATCCGGGCGGCGAGCCTCTGCTGTTGATCATGGGGCTGGCGACGCAGATGCTTGCCTGGGACGACGAGCTCTGCGCGATGCTGGCCGAGCGGGGCTTCCGCGTCATCCGCTTCGACAACCGCGACATCGGCCACTCGACCAAGATCGCGTCCGCCGGGGTGCCGAAGCGAGCCGACATGCTGCTGGGGCGCCGCGGCACGGCCGCCTATCTGCTGAGCGACATGGCCGCCGACACCACCGGCCTGATGGACCATCTGGAGATCGAGTCCGCACACCTGGTTGGCGCCTCGATGGGAGGAATGATCGCCCAGGCCGTCGCTATCGAACACCCGCAGCGGGTGCGCTCGCTGGTCTCGATGATGTCCTCGACCGGCAACCGCTGGCTCGGGATCCCGGCCTGGAAGGCGTTCGGGACGCTGTTCGTGCGGCCCAGTGCGGGGCGGGAGGGTGCGATCGAGCAGACCGTGAGGACCTTCAGGACGATTGGCTCGCCCGGCTACCCGATGGATGAGGCCAGGTTTCGCGAGCTCGCCGGCGCCTCCTACGATCGCTCCCACAGCCGCGCCGGCGTTGCCCGCCAGCTGCACGCAGTCACCGCCTCGGGCGATCGCACCGCGGCGCTGGAAAGGCTGCGCCTGCCGGCAACCGTCCTGCACGGCGGCAGCGACCCGCTGATCCGGCCCGCGGCCGGCCGCGCCACGGCCAAGGCGATCCGCGACTCACGCCTGCGCATCTTCGAGGGCATGGGCCACGACCTGCCGCCGGCGCTCTGGCCCGACTTCGTCGAGGAGATCAGTGCCGTTGCCGCCAGGGCGGGCAAGCCCATGCGATCCCGGCAGACCGCCTGAGCTCCAACGCGGGCCTATCAATGCGGCTGAAAGGAGTCGAACCTTCACGGAGTTTCCTCCACACGGACCTGAACCGTGCGCGTCTACCAGTTCCGCCACAGCCGCGGGACCAGGCAATCTAACGCCTGCGGCCATCTTCCCGACTGCCGAGCCGCGCTTCAGCTCGACCCGACCTATCGCTAGAATGTCGCCTCCGCGCCGCTATCGTCTAGGGGACTAGGACGCCGGATTCTCAGTCCGGAAACCGGGGTTCGAATCCCCGTAGCGGTATGGCCTTAACGGAGAGAGAAGGATCACCCGCCTCTCCCAGGTCACTCAGATTCCTCGCCTCGCCGAACGCGCTCGACACCAGCGCTTTCAGGCGTATCCGACCATCGTTGCGGTCGATCTCGACCCGCAGGCGGAAGGCGTCGAATACCGCACGGCGTACCTCGGGGTCGGCGGCGATCAGTGACTTCCCGAGGTCGGGCAGAGCGTCGAGAACCGCCAGCGCGTCGGCGGGGTCTACTGCGGGGCTGTCTGTATGTGAGGCTTCGAGTTGGCCGAGGGCGGCCTGCGCTTCCTCGCGCTCAGCTTTGAGGTTGCGGATACGCTCGCCGACTAGGACCGGATCGACGCCAGCCTCGATTGCGGCGAGCTGCCGCTCGATCCGCTGCTCGACCTCGCCGACCTGTTTGGCGATCCGCGCGCGCTGGTCGTCGTCGCGGTCTTCCACCTCGCTCGCCAGCATCGAACTCTGAGCGCGGAAGTGGGCGAGGCGATCAGCGCCGAAGATCCGTGAGGCGAAGAAGGTGTCGATCAACGTGACCAGGCTGTCCTCGCGGACGTACTGCCATTTGCCGTGGCCGACCGCCTCGGCCGCGCGGTCGCCGTAGGAGGTGCGGTAGCCGCAGGTGTAATAGGTCGGCTCCCCTTTGCGGGCACGGCCCTGCATCCGCAGTGGGTTATGGCCGGTGGCGCAGTGAACGATGCCCCGCAGCATGTAGGGGCGTTTCTGCGGGCGACGGCGGCGACCGCCGTGGCCGTTGCTGCGGCGTTTCATCTCGGCCTGCGCACGCTCGAACTGCTCGTCGGTGATCAGGGCCTCGTGCCGCTCGTCGGCTTCGACCCATTCCTCGGGGCTGCGCCGAACTACCGGCCCGACGCCCTGCTTGTGGGCGCGCGAGTCGAGCCGGTTCCAGTAGAGGCGACCGGTGTAGGTCGGGTTTTCGAGCATCGACTTGATCGTCGTCTTCGCCCACTTGCCGGAGGTGTTTCGCTTGGAATCGACGTGGTTGGGGGTCGGCGGGCCACCGGGCCGATTCAGGTGGTTGGCGATCTCCTTGTAGCCGGAGCCGGAGAGGAAGAGGTCAAAAATCTCCGCAATCACAGGTGCCCGCTCGGGGTCAGGAATGAGGCGCGACTTCGTGTCGCCCGCCTTGGCTCGCGCCGGGTCGGGATGCGCCTCGTGCTGCAAGCGATACCCGTAGGGCGCCCGCCCGCCGTTGCGGTATCCCTGTCGCGTGTTCTCCTTCTGACCGCGCCGAACTTCGCGGCCCAGCTTCTCGACCTCGAACTGGTCGAGCGCCTGGAACATGTGGCGGATCAGCCGCCCCTCCGGGCTGGTCTGATCGCCAGCGGTCAGCGCGTAGAAGACCTCGATCCCAGCCCGCGTCATCTCTCGCTCGTAGGTCAGCGCGTGGAAGAGGTCGCGGCTGAGGCGAGAGGTCGAGTAGATGATCACCGCGTCGAAGCGTCGGGCGTCGGGCTCTTTCGCCTCGCGCAGCAGGTCGGCCCAACCGGCTCGGTCGTCGCGGCGACCGGCCTCCTGATCGGTGAACTCGCAGACGATCTCACCGCTCAGCTCAGCAGCCTTCGTCGCGCAGGCCTCGCGCTGCGAGGGAAAGGAGAGGGTCGGGTCCTGCTTGTCCTTGGTCGAGAGCCGTCCGTACCAGGCAAAGCGTCGCATCATCGGTTCCTTTCCTCGGATTTACGCGGGGTCGGCCGGTACGCTTGAAGCGTGACCGCGAAGGAGAAGCTGCTGCGAGAGGTGCTTGACCTCGATGAGGCCAGGGCGGCCCGTGCGCGGATCGTCATTCCCGACGAGTCGGTCGATGAGCCGGAGATGGCTGCATTGCCCGCAGGCTGGGGCGAGACCCTGACCGGCGAGCCGATGCCGAACGTCGCGGCTGCCGTGCGGCGCTCCCGCGAGTCGCACTGAGCGTGCTGGTCGTAGACGCGAGCTTGGCGGTCGAGCTGTCGCTCGACCGGGCCGGAGAGCAGGCAAGCGCAGCCCTCGATGATGGAGGCCAGCTCATCGCGCCGCCGCTGCTGTGGAGCGAGGTTCCCTCGGTGCTTCACGAGATGGCCTTTCGGGGCGATATCTCCGACGCCCTTGCCGAGCTGGCCGTGCAGCGGTTCCTCGCCGGGAAGCTTTCGATCAGCGAGCAACGGCCGGACGGGCTGGCGATGGCTGCGTGGGAAGTCGCCGAGGATTTCGGTTGGGCGAAGACCTACGACGCCGAGTACGTCGCGCTGGCGAAGATCAGCGATTGCCGCCTCGTAACCGTCGATGGCAGGTTGCGCAGAGGAGCCGACCGCCTGGGCTTCGTCGTCACCCCGTCCGAGCTGTAGGGCGGCGGCGATCATCGGTCGCAGCCTTTGGCGGGGCGTGGGTGCGAGGTCGAGCGAAGCAAGTCGAAGATTGCCTTCGCCTGCTCGCGCCGGAGCTGATCGTCCAGCGCTGATCCGGGCTTGGTCTGTTCAATCGACATGGTGGCCTCGAGTTCACCGACCGGGGCCGCCTTGCGCTGCCTGCCTTCGTGATCGCGGCGGCGCCGGGCTGCGATCCGTCCACCATGTGTAGCTCCGTCGCGCCCGGATCTCAAGTCGGTTCGACCCCCTCGCTCGGAAGCTCGCTCAGCACTCCGGACCCGCAAAAATGGCAGTAGGCGGCAACGTCGCGCCGAGCGGGGCCGTGTTCGCGGTCGGGGTCGGGATAGACGATCTCCTTGCAGCCCTCGCAGAGCCGCAGCGCCTCCCGGTCGGCCTCGGCGAGAAAGGCATCGTGGCCGATGCGGTGCCGGGCGATGAAGCCATGCCTCTCGCCGAGCCGCGCGGCCTTGGTCTCGCGCCAGCGTAGGTAGTCCTCTCGCAGCCGGTCCTGCTCGGCGGCGTTCTCGCGGTCCTGCTCGGCATCGTCTGTCAGTTCCGCCAGCGAGTCGGTGCCGATGAGATCGCCGTCCTCAAGCCAGCGTCGACGCCGACGCAGCTTCGGCCCTTCGCCGAATCGCTTCGCCGCCTCGTTCAAGCGCTCGATCTGGCTCGCGTGATGGTGAGCGACCAGGGCGGCCAACGCCTCGCGCTCGGAAGGCGTCGGCTCGCGGTCGGCGAGGCGAGCGGCAAGCGGTTCGGCCAGCATCCCGCCGACTGCCTTCAGGGCAGCGCGCTCGACCTCGCTCAGTCCGTCCTCGCTTTCGACTGAGAGGCGAAGGGCATCGGTGGCCGCCCGCCCCAACTGATCGTCTCCCCAGGCGTAGCGAAGCTCTTGCCGCAGGCACTCGGCGAGGGCCTCGGGGTCAGAGCGCAGCCGCTCGCGTTCGGTCTCTTCCTCGCGGCGCTGGGCTTCCTCGCGCTCGTTCGCTTCGTCGTAGGGCCGCCGCGCGGCGCGAAGGATGCCGAGCAGGTTGGTGGCCTGCTCGGCATCGCCGACCATCCACTCCGGCGCGGCGATGCAGCGGAGAAGGTCGCGGGCAAGCCCGACGCAGGCGACCAGCATCCGGGCGCTGTCGATCTCCCGGTCGGCGGCGGCGAGGAAGGACCGTGCCCGCTTCTCGCTGGTGGTGATGAACAACAACGGCGGGCAGTAGGCGTTGCGCTGGCGCCAGGCTCCGCGCTGGGCGTACTCGCCGTAGCCCGCCGCCTTTGCTTTGAGCTGGCGGTGCGACATCGTGCCGAGGTCCAGCTCGACGAGGCCGATCAGCTCGCTGCCATCGGTGTCGGCGATCTGGATGCAGGCATCGGGCGCGATGGCCCGCTTTTCGCGGCCGAGCGTGGTGAACGTCTCGCGCGCCTCGGCCTCTCGCTCGAAGCCCGCCAGCCGGGTGTCCTCGGGCAGCCCGGTCTTCAGCGCCACGTACAGCTCGCTCAGCCCAGCGGCGTGAGCGAGGAACAGCGGGTTCGGCTCGCGCCGCTCGCCGCCGCGCGGTGGTGGTTCGCCATTGGCGATTGCCTCGCCCTTGCGCGTCGGCCACAGGTGATGCGGCGCTGAGCCGCGTTCGCGGTAAGGCCGAGTGCGACCGAGGAAGCCATGCTTGGCGAGGCGAGCGGTTCGATAGCGAAGCGTTCGCGGCGGGGTCTCGGGTGAGAGGCTGGCGAGCTGCGGCAGGGTCAGCACCCGCAGGGAGGAGAGCAGGTCGAGGATGTGACGATCGAGGTCGGAGAGCGAGGCGGCAGTGCGTGAGGATTGGCCTTTGGTCAAGCGCCCTCCTGACACGCAGAGGCCGCGGCTGTCGGCGAGCGGCCCGCTCCTGCGGTGATGCCGCCGCCGACGAAGGCGGCGGGACGAGCGCGGCGGGACGGCGCGAAGGCGCTGCTTCCAGCGCGGAGGAGAGGAGCCGCTGAGTCGCCAGCGCCGAGGCGATTGCGGTCGAGCCAAGCGCGATCGGAGCAGCCGATGGTGCGAGCGAGCGCCGCGTAGTCGGCGCGGAGACGATGGCGAAGGGCGCGAGCCGGTGCGCAGCGGAGGACACGAGATCGAGATCGGCCCGCCGTCATTTGACCGCGAACGAAGGGGGTAGAGACTCGGGTGCGGGGGAGGGGCGCGGATTCCGCACCACGGTGCGGAATGAGCGTTGCCTGCCTTGCCAGTCGGGTTGAGGGCGATTGGCAAGGACGCGCGGGCGCAAACAGGCTCTCGGCAAGCTCGTCATCTACCTACCTGTCGAACGAGCCAGCCGAATCCGGCAGCTTTTTTCACGCCTGCGCCCGGTTGTGGTTCTAGTGCCATCTACTTAACGGAGGCGCGAGGGGCGAAAGTGGCCCCCCTTATGTGACGGCTATGTGACGAATCCGCTCGTCAGCGGGTGAGCTGAAAATGCGAATGACGCGGGGTCTGACCCCGGTCGATGCGGTCAACTAGTTCAAGAACCTGGCTGACCAGTCGCCCCTGCCATCGAGCCGCCATCAGGTATGCGCGAAGCGCCTCTTTGTCGACCGGGATGCCCGCATTGCGTAGCGCTACAAGCGCGCCCGCCATCGCTTCTCTCTCGTGGGTCGAAAGGACCGCGTGGTTCTCGTTGACGATTGCGGTGGCGCTTCGGATGATCTCGGCCCACCTGTGGGTCAAGCTCGCCGATGGTCGCAGTGTCGAACTCGGCCTCCTGCTCCGGCCGGACTTGGCCGATGCGGGTTGGCCCATACACAGACCGCCAGGTGGCGATGTCGTCGGGCCATTGGGCAACCGCTGCTATGGCAGCTGGTCTCTTCCCCTCGATCTCCGCCATAACTTGATTGTCGGGCCAGGCAACAAGAACCGGGCCCCGGACATGCCAGAAGCCACGGCGCGAGACTCCCCGCACGGTGATTCCACCGACCCGGTACTCGTGGGGCTGTACACGTAGCCACTGAGCCGCAGAAGCGCCAATCGCCCAGTTCAAGTGGCCGAGTGAGTCGTAGGTAGAGGCCACGATGCTCACCTCGGTGGCGCCGAGCTGGTCTGCCGTTTCCAGCAGCCAGTCATATGCCTCCCAGGGCGTGCCGCCCTCAGCGGGTGGAATTGCCCAATCGACCTCCCAGACCCGGGGAATGTCACGCTCCGTCATGTGCCAAAGGTAGAGGAGGGACCGGCGCGAGCTTCGGACTTAGATGGTGAAGTTCTATGGGTCGAACCTAGCTTTGGGAGCGCAGGTCATCCCATAGCCGCCGCAGTTCCCGGCGGTCTCCGTCTTCGAGAAGATCACCGCCGAGAGCCGCCGTCGTTGCCATGTCGGTCGCCAGCATGAATAGGCCGATGGCCTGACCGGCGCCGCCGAGTTCATCGACCTTCGCTTGCACGGCTGCCCGCACTGGGGGGAAGGCGCCGGCGTTCTCCTCCATCGTCTGCCGCATGATCCGCCCCAGCCGGTCTCCACTGCTCGCGTGGTCGATTCTTTCCGCGAACCGGATAGATGCTGGCGATAGCTCCGCAGCTTGGGCGACTACCTGGGCAACGGTCATGCTCACAGTCTGCCGACCGCCTCGGCGTATCCACAACGGCCCGCGCGGTCCGTTTGCCTCGAGCACCGGCATCCTGGTCCACCTTCCGATCCTGATTTACCCCATGAGTCAGGGGCGGCCGCCCCTTCTCCTAGTGCGGGGGCACGCTCTTGTTGCTTCAAGCTAGATTCGGGCGTAGCGGTAGCGCCCCTTGATGTTGCTATTCAGGTATCCGCCAACGGTGTCAGCGCCAATCAGGCCGGAATACTCGCTCTCGGGCACATCGAAATATTGGTAAACGGAACCGCCCAGGAACTCGACCTCAAGGGTCATCGTTTGGGGGTCGTATCCAACGCTGGCGACATTGCTAGAAATCACGGGGTCGCGATTCATGGACTTCCTTTCTTCGAGGCCCTGAAGCCGCCATGCAACGACAAGCTCGGACCAGTTCTGAGGCTCTCGGGGTCGATTCCAGCCGCCAGGTCCACGCGGCTCGTACACCGGTGGATCGCTGCTTTCGGGACGTCGATCATCAGGTAGAAGATCGACTCGCATGCGCATAGGCATATGCACCGCCTCGCCAACGACGATTGCCTCACCGGTACGCAAGAGCGGCAGAGCATCAAGAAAGCCGCCAAAGTTGTCGCTTACCGCACCGGTCACATGACCTCGGTCTTGGCTATTGGCCAGGCGGAGGGCGAACAGGGTTCCACACTGAGACAGAACCGTTGAATCAACCTCGGACGGGCGCTGGCTCACGACCATAGCCCCGATGCCGTACTTACGGCCCTCTCGGACAATGCGCTGCACGGCCTCTGCGGCAGGACCCTTATCGTTACCGTGGATGTAGGCATGTGCCTCCTCCAGAACGACGAGCAGCGGACGCTCACGACCGCCCTCTGCCAGCTTCCGTCCCCAGAAAAGGGCGTCATACACAATCCGTAGAAGCACTCCGACCAGGGTGCGCATGATCGTTGGTGGAACCCCCGAGAGGTCAAGGATCGTTACGGGGCGCTCCCCACCCAGCCAGCCTTCAAGAAGACTGTCTAGGTCGGACTTGGCTTTGCCATCTACCTCCGTGGACCAGGCTCCAGGCTGGAACAGGAACGCTAGACGCGGGTCGCGCAGGCGGCTAGCCAGGGTCTCAAGCGGACGCCGGAGATTGAGATTGGAGGAGCTGAGGAAGATCTTTCCATTTGCCTGAGGGAGATAGCGCGGAGCAATCACCTTGAGCGCATCGCCCGGCTCGATGACGTTGTCAGTGTCATCCTTTAGTAGAGCTTCAGTTTCTTCGCTCTGACCTCCCCCTGCCGCAGTGTGCGTCGCGTTGACGAGCTTGTGGAGCTGAAACCACAGCTCGTGAATGCTAAAGGGAACCGGAGAATCAACCGTCAGAGTCCGCGGGACTATGCCCTCGCATGGATACCGTTCGACGGTTTGTCGCTTCAGTTCAACGATCTTGTCCTGTAGGGCGGCTCGCTCTGCTCCTTCAAGGAGGCCGGTCGTGAGGGGCATCAACTCATCGAACGTCATAGCCCAATATGGAACGTCAAGCGCGTCTTTACTCGCTCCGACTGAAAAGACTGATGCGGTATCTGGAAGGGCGTTGGAGTACTCGCCGTGAATGTCAAAAACGAGTACCCGTGCGGAGGGGAAGCGGTCGCGAGTAACAATCGCATCGAGTATGCGCGCGACGGTATTGGACTTACCGCTACCAGTGGCACCAACAACAGCGCTGTGGCGGGTCACGAGCTTGTCGATGTTTACAAGCGCTGGAATGGAGTCGGCATTTGCGAGACGGCCAACCTCAAGGCAGTCAGGTGCAGCCGTTGACCCATAGAGAAGCTCAAGGTCACGTTCGGCGAGAAGATGGACAGGGTCGTCAATCGTCGGGTGCTGAGCGAGTCCACGTTGAAAAGCAGCCCCACGGCTGGCTTCGCCGACTAGCTGAACGGTCATCCAGCGGCGCCCGTATTGCTCCTCGTCACGAAGGTTCTCGGGGACGGCGCCCGCGCCTACCTGTGAGACGACTCCGTAGAGATCGACGTATCCGATCGGAATTCGTACGAAACTTCCAATCTGGCCAACGCGATAGGCGTGCCCCTCGATAACTGAAAGACCGGACACGGTGTCGGCGTCGAGCGTGACGCTGACGGTTGCCCCACGCACATCCTCAACAAGCCCGAGGAGAGTTGGATCAGGTCGCATCTGCTGACTCGGAGGGTGGTTCTCCGCTCATTTCGGCGAGCAGCTCGCCAAGTTTGCAGAAGTCTCCGATCTCTACCGTGGTCGGCTTGCCGTCGTTGTCGGGGCTCCAATCACCCCTCTGCGTGCCAACAACTGCAGCATCCTTGGCGATCACGGTGAGATTGGGTCGACGTTCGGCAAGGGCTACGGCCCTCGGGTGGCTGTTGAGATTGCCGTACATCAGCGCAAACGCAGCAGCCGTTGGATTTCCCTCTAGCTCTTGGAGGAGCACATTCTCAAGATGCTCATCTCCGAAGGAGTAGCCACAGAGGACTATCGTGGCTCGGCGCTTGCGGAGGAAGCTTCGCAACTGGTCGATCATCGCGAGATACGGCATCTTGCGACTCTCGTCGTACTTGAGATGCGAGGGATGAATGAGGGTTGGGGAGGCCTTATCCCCGGTAAACGTGCGGTACACGCCTCCGTCATCGTCCCTACGCCAGTTGATGGAGCCGTGCAGCTTCCAGAGGCGCAACCAGCGAGCTGGAAGTTCATCGCGGTCTAGTGCTGCGGCGTCGAAGAACGGGCGATTTGACCCTACGAAGCCGTCAAAATAGGGGACGCCGACCCGCTCGAGGGCTTGCTCGAACAGCAGGTCGTAGTTGGTCGTAAAGAGTTCAATGGGCGCCGCTCGCACGGCTGAGCTGGCCCATGCGGCAAGACTGCGATGTGGCGTAGGCGTTTCAGGCAAATCGACGCCCACTAGATTCGCTATGGAATCGCTCATCGCGATGTCTAGCTGCCTAAGGGATTCTGCGTCAAGTCCATGGACCGGCCCAGCGTCGGCAACGGCAGATAGCGCCCGGATGCGACTCAGAAGATCCTCGACATTTGGCGTTGTCCCAGAAAAGGTGGCAAGTAGCGCGTCGAACTCTGTGCTTAGCGAGGAGTCGGCGAACGTCGAGGTGATCCGCTCGGTCATTCCCGCAATATCAGGAATAAGCGGGCTGTTCGAGACTTGGACAGAGACGCCGCAGCCCGCGCTTAGGAAGAACCCGATTGGCGCCTTGTCCTGACGCAGGCATTGCTGCAGGTAGTCCACATGTTGGGTTGCTGAGTGCTCGGGCATAAATGGAGCGAAGGATTATGCCCACGAGGTCGGCGTCAGGTACGTGGCGAGTGCCGGGGTCCGAAAGTGGCGGTTTGATGCTCGACTGCGCGGTCCTGTAAAGGTTTGACAATGGAGGGCTGCGAAGGGAATCCGACTTTGTGGAAGGAGATGCTCGACGAGGACGAGCGGGACGCCACCGTCGAGGAGATCACAGCCGTAGAAATCGAACACGGCCCGTTTCTGCCCGCTGACGGAGAGGGGTAGTGGGACGGCCGGGCCGGGGAGGAGTCCTCGGTGGCCTGTGCTCCTCCCCGGCCGACCTGAGCGGATCGGCGACCGGGTCCCTCCTGTGCCTTAGTTCCCGGTCGCCTACCGCTCGCTCGCCGCACCCTCGTTGCATGGGAGTCGAGGGTGCGGGAGCCTTCGCCTTGCGGCGAAGCTCGTTAGGTCCGCTGGGCCTGCGGCCCGCGTTCCTGAAGCTCGATTGCCTCCATGACTTCCTTGCAGGTCTGGATCGTGGATTCGAGGCCCTCGATCACGTTCGCTCCGGCGACGGCTTCGCGCTCCTTTCGGGCGTCGGCCAGCCCGCCCTGCGCTTCCTCGCGCAGGCGCCGCATCAGTTCGGTCAGATCCTCGTAGGTCATCGTCAGCTCGACGCGATCACGGTCGTCGTCCTCGGGCCAGCCGAGGTCTTGGAGGAGCCGGAAGTCTTCGCTGAACTCGATGCCGAGGCGTTCGGCGGTGGCGTAGTCCTTCTGGCACTCCATCGCGACGAAGACGTCGCCGAGGGCGGCGAGGTGGTTGCGCACCTGGTCGTAGAGCGCGTCGCGTTCCTCGCCGGTGATCTTGATCGTCTTCCGGGGCATGGCGCCCTCCTTTCGGTAGGGCACCGAAGCCGCCTCGGTCGGTGGCCGTCGATCTCCCGCACGCATAAAGCTCTGGGAGAATCGGTCGCGCATCGAAGGCTTGATCTTCGGTGCCAGGCCCCGGGGCGTTAGCGCGCCGCCGGGGCCACTTATGTCTTTTGGCGTCGGCGAAGGTAGCTCCGCTGCCGCCGAAGTCAAGGCGACTTTTTCAGATGTCTCTTCGGGGTATCCTGATCTGCCCGTAGGTACGGGGCTTCTTTCTCGCCTGTGGAGCCAAATCCAGCGCCGCTTCTACGGGCACGATGATCTCTCCGTTAGGGACGAAACGCTGTAGCGGCATGGCCTTAGGGGAGAGAGTGGGGGTTCGGCCTCACCGCCGTGCTCGACCCTTCCCGGGCGCGGAAGAAGCGTCAGGCTTCGAACTCAGTGAACCTCCCAAGGTGCAACGTACTTTGCGTTACTCCAGATTTTTCATTTTGCTGCCGTAGAGTGGGTGGATGGCGAAGGACAAGAGCGGGAAGATCGAAAGCAGGTTGTCTGGGGCCGGGCTTGGGGAGGGGGATGCGCCGCTGCCCGATTGGCCGATCATCGTTCCTTACACCATCGGTGTCATGCAGGCCCAGGGGGACGGAGGGGACGGGCGTGCCGTCTCAATGGTGGTCGTTCTCGACCTCGACGATGTGCCCGGGTTGGAGGAGGCGGTCGATCGCAATGCCAGGGGGAAACAGTTCGACACGGTGACCGCCTGGGGAATTTCGCAGCCACCCGAACTCGATTCGCCGGTCGCGATGCTCGCCCTGGAGCTGCCGGAGATCGGCCTCGGCTTTTACGTCGCGATCGTGGTCGACGAATACGCCAAGGGACTGAGGGTCGCGGCGCAGACGAAGAATGTGATGATCGTCGATGCCGAGCAGTACCGCCACCTCAATTCCGAAGGCCCCTTCGAGGCTTTCAAACACGGCAAGTCGATGAAGTTCACTGTGGAGGACGCCAATCCTCTCCTCAGGGTGCTCCTCCAGCGCCTGGATTTTCCATCGAAAGGGTTGGGATCGGAGGCACCGGAGGAGGAAGGTGAAGAGGTCGTCGCGAGCGTCGAGGAGTTCATCGACGGCGCGACCCCGGTCAGCGTCGCGGCGATCCAGGTGACTGCCGGCGATCCCTCGATCGTGGCCCTGGTTGATCCCCGGGCGGGAACGTTGAACTACCGGCTCGGGTCGAATCCGTACTTCGACGGAAGATGGTCCACGATGGCCACGGACGACGGCCCGCTCGCCCGCCTCGACTGCAGCGTCGAGGGCGAACGAGTCGGTTCATGGCTCGTCCGCAATCCGCCCGAGGAGTTGGTTCGCGCAACCGCCTCGGCCGCCCATGGTGTCTTGATCGTCGACAAACAGCTAATGGGGGACCGCGAAGAAGCTATGCAGTCCTACCTGCGGGAGGGAGTGTCGATCTGGGCCGATGCCGCTACGCAGGCGATGTTTAAGATCATGGAGACGCAGCGACCCCCGGACGACGAGAGCACGCCCGGTCAGTCGAGGTAATCGACCACTTCACCCATCGAGTCGGCCAGCCCTGCCATCCGCTGTGCGTTCTCGTTCGGCCGCGAGCTAAATTCCTCGTCGAGCCATGCGTCGAAGTCGAGGTCTTCGAAGGTGGACTCCAGCAGTGCGAGTCGCCTGATCAGCTCGGGCTCGGTTCCGACCGTCAGCAGCCGTTGCATGACACTGTCCCTGATGAAGTTGAGGTGCGGGGCGACGCGGTCAAGCACCGGGCGCAGGCGATCGGGCTTGAAGCTCAGGTCCTCGTGTTCGCGCAGGGCCGCGCCGAGGTTGCGCAGGGCCTCGCCGAGCTTGCCGTCCTCGTTCATGCCGTAGGGCTCCGCGTTTGGGGGTCGTGGGGAGGGCAGGTGGAGGTACAGCGGCAGCGCCCCCTTGACCAGGGCGAAGCGGAGAGTTTTCAGCGTCTCGGCCTCGACTAACTGCCAGCGACTGCGCCGGTCGCGGTCGACCAGCCGCTCGATCACGAGAACTGCCGCCACGACGCTCGCCACGACGCCCGCCAGCTCGGCCAAGGCGTTGCTTCCGAAGTTGCCGAGGTCGAAGCGGAAGCCCGCCGCCAGGATCAGCGCCAGGACCAGGCATGAGCCGACGATCAACGTCCCGCTGCGCAAGGTCCTCAAGCTCGATCCAAGTTGACGGGGTGGAGAGAGGCGAATGAGAGCGAGAACGTTAGAACCTGATCCGGCGGGAGAGATCCAGTGCAAGCGGTAAATAGGCCGCAAGTGCCCGGCTAAGAAGTTGAGAAATCGCCGTACTCGGTTTGCAGGACGACGTCGGCATATACCTCTGCGACGTGGGAGCGTACCCCCCGGATGTCGTCGCTGATAGCCACAAACCGAAAGTCGAGATTCTCCCTCACGAATTCCTTGGCCGCTTGAAATACAAGGAAGAAGTCGGGAGGCGGATCTGTATTGCGTAGGTCCCACCAGTCTGCGACGCGTTTGATCCCTCCCTGTTTTTTGAGCTCCTTGGGATCTGCAACCCCAAAGTGGTCCGCTACCTGTCGTGCGATCTTCATCGCGAGGGACGCTGCATTGGGGGCGGATTTCTCGTTGCAGTGCTGTTTCCATCGCGTAGAGAAGCTCGTGCTCGGGGGCCTTTCGGCCTTGCGAGAACGGGCGGTAATGCTCGTCCGCCCAACGTAAATCGGCCGCTCCCCTTCGCTGAACAAATAGATTCCACGTCCGTTGCTGTCGGGTGGGTCGGCGGCACAAAAAGAGTCGGCCGCAAGCAACTCGTCGACCAGATCCCGAAGCCGCTCGTTCAATTCGTCCCAGTCGGCCTGGGAGGCGACGACTTGAGATGGGTCCGCTGCGTTCACTTCTCGGCTCGCTGTTTGACGGCGCCGAGTAGACGTCGGGTCACCAGAACGTGGCCGCGGGTGCGGATGACCACCGTTTGGTAGACGGCTCCCTTGAAGCCGGGGAAGAAGGCACGGGTCTCGGCGCGGAGACGGGTGTGCCGGTCGTCGATCTCGTCGAGATGGAAGATCAGGGCATAGTCGGAGAAACGATGGCTGCCGACGAGCGCCAGCTCGCGCGGGTGCTCGGCCGCTTCCACATGGAAGCCGGGAAAGGCCGAGCCGGCTGCAAGTGGACGTGGACCGGAGGCGCTTACGTCCGCGCAGCCGAGCAGGCGGGCGACCCGCCCGGTCGTTGCCGAACCGAACGAGCCCTCGACCACGCGCAGCAACGCTTCCCACACAGCGTCGGGGCTGGCGGCGATTTCCGTGGCGTGCTCGTCGAGGTGGGGGAGGCGCTGCTCACTCGCTGACATCGAGTCGATCCTATGACCGAGCCGTCGCTGCCGATCATGCCCTCAGCGGCGCAGCGCCCGCGTCAGCGGCGCAGCGCCCGCGTCAGCCGCGTCTTCAGGTTCAGTGCCGCCAGCATCCCTCGCTCCGGCATCGAGCCGGCGGGAGGCAGGGCGCCGAGCTGCTGTGCCATCTGGGCGCCGTTCATGTAGGCGTCGTTGCGCTGGATCTTGCCGCTGCGAATCGTCAAGAGGTCGAAGCCGGTCAGGTCGACCCTGGCGCCGGTCGGCTCCATCCCCTCGAAGCGAGCGGTGCCGTTGAAGGTGCCCGTGGCATGCCAGCGCACCGCCGCCTGCTCGCCCTCGGCGACGACGTCGAGGATCTCGAAGCGGAAGTCGGGGAAGGCGGCGAAGAGGTTGGCGAACCAGGCGCGGTAGGTGTCGGGCGCCGTGAGCGAGACCAGGCCGTGTATCTCGCCCGTCCCGCCGGGCTCGTAGAAGCTCACCATTCGCTCCAGATCCCGCTCTCCGACCGCCTCGAAGTAGGAGCGCGCGACAGCCCCGGCTTCGGTCGATGGCTGCGTCGCTGGCATCGGCAAAGCCTAGACTCTGCGCCGCGCGACGGTCCTCTGATCGCTACAACCGGAGTGAGGTGGGCGACGGTCTAGCCGCCGAGGCGGTATGCGACGAGCTGGGGCGTCTGCCCTTCGGCCGCTGCGAGGCCGGCGCCCACGACCATCATGTCGCCGGCGACCGCCACCCCGGCGTTGGTGCCCGCCGGCAGGGTTTCCTGCCAGGTGAGGCGTCCGCTGCCGGTGTCGAACGCCTGCACTTTGCCGTCGTAGGTCGTCGAGAAGACGAGGTCGTTGGCGACGGTGGTGAAGCCGAAGGGGGGTGCGGTGGGGAATTCGTGTTTCCACTTGAGCGCCCCGGTCTTGACGTCGAGCGCGATGAGTTCGCCGTTCAGCGGCCCCGGTTCCTGGCGTTCGGTCTGGCTGGTGACTTCGAGCGGTGAGTTGATCACCGGCACGAAGACGTATTTGCCGTCGGTGGCCATGGGGGAGATCACGCCGCCGAGCGAGCCGGGGTAGACGAGCATCGGCAGCTTCAGCTTCGACGTTTCGCCCCGCATCGCGAGCAGGCCGTCGTCGTCGTGGCCGTTGTGTTTGCCGACTGCCTTCTCCCATACCGGCTTGCCTGACTTCGCGTCGAGGGCCAGGACGATGCCGGACTTGCCGGCCCCGAGGACCAGTTCCTTGCCGCCGGCTTTGACCAGGATCGGTGGGTTCTGGAAGTCCCAGTCATAGAGGGCGTGGGGGGTCACCTGGTGGTACCAATCGAGCTTGCCGGTTTTCGCGTCGAGCTTGACCAGAGAGTCGGTGTAGAGATTGGGGCCGGGCCGGCTGGAGCCCCACGATTCTTTGTCGGTGCCGGGGAAGGGCCCCGGATTCCCCACACCGATGTACATCGACCTCTTGCCGTCGAAGGCCGGCGGGTACCAGAGACCGCCGCCCGAGTTGACGTCTGGCCTGCCCCACAGGCCCTTCGGCACGGTGTCGAAGCTCCACATTTTTTTGCCCGTTTTGGCGTCGAGCGCCCAGAGAATCCCGACCCCACCCGGGCCGTAGAATTCGCTCACGTTGACGGGCACGGTCGACACGTAGACGAGCCCGTCGTGGAACCCCGGGGCCATATCGATGCCCTCTTTTTCATTGCGGATCAGGGTTACCGACCAGAGCTGTTTGCCGGTTTCTTGATCGAGCGCGAAAGCGGCGGTCGAGGTCGCGCCGAAGACCATTCCGCCCTGCACCACCACGCCGTTGGGGCCGTGATCGGGCGATTCGTATTTTTTCGTCCAGAGAACCTCGCCGCTGTCGGCGTCGATCGCCTGCACGTTCGACTCCAGGTCCTGGGAGTAGACGACGCCTTCGCTGATGATCGGCGAGGAGGCGTAGGCGCCGAAGGCGCTTTCGGCGGTGAGCGGCACGGTCCACGCCGTCTCCAGTTCGTCGACGTTTGCCGCTTTGATCGTCGACTCTTCGTTGCGCGTGTTGGCGAGGTCGCCGTTCGCGTAACCGGAGCCGTTGAACGTCACCTCCTCACCCGAGGAAGAGTCGCCGCAGCCCGTCGCCAGCGCCATCGCGGCAAGCGTGGCGACGAGCGTTGCGACAACCCCGTGGTACCCCCGCCCGCCGGTGCTGACCATCATCTGGATGACCCTATTGGATAGGACAAAACCTGTCAAGTATTCGTAGGTATACTGTCTGAAAGTAGCGCTGGCGCCCGCTCCTGCAGCAACGGCTGCAACACTCGATTCGCCAGCAGGCCGAGGGCGCCGAGGTTGGCGAAGCCCGGCCCCTGGCTCAGCCCGGCGAGGCCGGGGATCTGCAGGCGGGGCTGCATGCCGCGCAGCTCCAGGTTCCTTCCCATCGGCACCTCGGTCCCGGCCGGCGCGTCCCACAGCGGTCCCACCTGTCCCTCGATCTCGGCTCGGGTCCCCTCGTCGAAGAGGCTGCGCAGCTGCGCCAGCAGGTCGAAGCCGGTGCAGTTGACCACGTAGTCGTGCTCGGGGTCGGCAACCCCTTCGGGTGACTCGTGCCGGAGGCGCACGCCGGCGCCGTCGCGCGCTGCGGCGACGTCGGTGACCCGGCCGGTGACGAAGCGGCAGCGGTCGTCGTAGGCGATCGCTGCGAGGCTGGGCGGATCGAAGACGCCACGGTCGGAGTGCTTGACGAAGTCGCGCCGCGTCCTCTGGTCGAGCGCGGTCCATTCGACCTCGTCGGGGTTGGAGAAGACGCGGTTCTCGAGGAAGCTCTCGCCGCGGCTCATCGGCAGCATCGGCGTGTAGATCGTGAAGCGGCTGTGGGGGCGGAAGCCGCGCAGGAACATCGTGCAGCTGAGCGCGCTCTCGCCACCGCCGACGATCGCGACGTCGCAGGGCTCCTCCTCCGGCAGCTGGGCGAACTCCTCGCGCCTGCTGTCGCAGTGGAAGACCCGCTCGGCGATGCCGGGCTCGTGTGGGAAGGCGCGGTGGATCCCCGGTCCGGTCAGCACCAGCCCCCGGGCCGAGTAGCTCGAGCTGCCGGCCGCTTCGGCGACCTCGAGGGTCCAGCGCTCCCCGTCCTCGAGCGAGACCCGCGTCACCTGGCCCTCGGCGTGACTGATGCCCTCGTTGGCGCGCGAGAGCACCCAGGTCAGGTACTCGCCGTAGTCGCGGTGCCGCACCGACGGCGAGCCGGCGTCGATCCAGCGCGCGTAGCGGCGTTTGGCGACCATGTAGCTCTGCCAGGAGAACTGCATCGCGCGCTCGTCGATCGCCTCTCCCGCCTCGCCGAACTCCCTGAAGCTCTGGTAGGGGAAGCCGACGTCCTTGATCGGCGTCACCGCCAGCGGCTCCTCGCCCGAGGTCATCCCGTTGCGGCCCTTCCAGGAGGCGGCGACCTCGGTCCCCTCGACGATCCGCATCGAGATCGGCCCGAGGCCGAGCAGATTGAACGCGTGCACCTTGGTCGCCAGGCCCGCTGCCTTGGCGCCGGCGCCGACTACGAGTAGATCGGACTCGGCTGCCATGGCTCGGCGCTGCGGGGGGAGGGGGCGGGGGTACGCGGTTCGGCGACGACGCGCCCGCGCTTGTCGGGGCTGAAGGAGATCGCGCTGCGCCGCGCCCGCTCGGAGTCCGAGTCGGCGGGGCGCAGGTCGACCTCGCTGAGCACCGTGCGCAGCACCCGCTTCATCTCGAGTTCGGCGTAGCTCGCCGCGAGGCAGCGGCGGGTGCCGCCGCCGAAGGGGATCCAGGTGTAGGTGCCAGGCGGCTGTCCGAGGAAGCGCTCCGGCAGGAAATGGCGCGGCTTGGGATAGATCTCCTCGTTGCGGTGGATCAGGTACACGCAGGGGGCGACGGTCGTCCCCGCAGGCAACCTGTAGCCGCCCAGCTCCATCGGCTTCAGCAAACGGCGGACGACGACCGGCACCGGCGGGCAGAGCCGCAGCGTCTCCTTTACGACGGCGTCCATGTAGGTGTCCTCCTCACCGGCGATGACCTCGTCCTGCAGCCGCGCCAGCTTCTCGGGGTGGCGCAGCAGCCGCTCGAAGACCCAGGCCAGCGAGGACGAGGTCGGCCCGTCGGTGAGCAGCGTCATCAGTTCGTCGCGCAGCTCTCCGTCACCCAGCGGCGAGCCGTCCTCGTAGCGGGCCTCGATCAGGATCGAGACGATGTCCTGGCGCCCGTTCTCACCCGCCCGTCGCCGCCGGTCGACCTCCTCCAGCAGCGCCGCTTCCACCGGCGCCATCGCTGCGCGGAAGCCGTGATTGCGGGACAGCCAGCGCGGCCCGAACGCCGCAGCCGTGCTCAGCCTGCCGGGGTCGTTGAGCGCCTCGGTCAGCTGGTGCAGGAGTTTCCGCAGCCGCCCCAGCCGTTCGGCTTCCTCGGGGCCGAAGACCGAGCGCATGATCACCTCCTGGGTGATCGCCTGCATGTGCGGCCACAGCTCGAAGGGCTCGCCCAAGGGCCAGCTCCTGACCGCTTCGCGCGTTACGCGGGCCATCATCTCGGCGTCGGC
The DNA here is from genome assembly GCA_963718755.1 of uncultured Solirubrobacterales bacterium. Lineage (GTDB taxonomy): Bacteria > Actinomycetota > Thermoleophilia > Solirubrobacterales > 70-9 > VRUE01. Next base: position 314,432 of record OY970376.1, on the reverse strand, counting down.
TCCCATCCGCTTGCCGTGGAACGGCGGCAACATCATGCGACGCCGGGTCATGTGGTCGGGCTCTTCCATCAGCATCACCGAGCGCGGACCGAGCACCGGCAGCAGCAGCGGGTTGGCGAGGGCCATGCCGAGGCTGCCGGCAGGAGCGGTGAAGACCCGTTTCACGTCCTCGGGGTCGCAGAGGAAGACCCACGTCCCAGAGTGCAGGATGCGCAGGGTGAAGACGTCGCCGAAGCGCTCCTGACAGCGCTTCATGAACGGGTAGGGCCGCCGCGCCCAGCCGATCGCCTGCACGGCGCTCGGCATCCGCGGACCGGGGGGCAGCCCCCAGCGCCCCCCGGTCCCACGGATGGATCTCCCATCTCCCTTCATGCGTCCCCACCCTCTGAGGAAGTCTCAAGTACCGCCATCAGCTCGTCCTCCTCCCTGCAGGTGGCGGCGATCAGCAGCTCGAAGAGGTCAGCGGTGAATTCAGCCGGCAGCTTTGCCTCTTCGCCGCGAGCGAGGTAGCGCTCGCGCACGATCACGACGCGGTCTGGCTGCATCATCGGGATGTCGTGCGCGCGCTTGTAGCGGGCGATCTCGCGGCAGACCTCGAAGCGCTCGCCGAGCAGGCGGGCGATCTCGTCGTCGAGGCCGTCGAGGCGGCGGCGGTAGGGCTCGAGCCCGGGGCTCATATGAGGACCTCCTGCCTGGCGTCGTCGCGCGCCTCGTCGAGCAGTCCGGCGGCGAAGGCGTAGCTGCAGGCGGCCAGCGTCTGCAGGGCGTAGCCGCCCTCCTGCACTACGCAGATCGGCAGCCCCGAGGCGGCGAGCAGGCGGCCGATCTGGGCGAAGATCGTCGGCGAGAAGGCCCAGTCGCCGTGCGGGTCGCCCTTCACCGTGTCGTAGCCGAGCGAGACGACAAGCGCCTGGGAGCTGCCGGCGAGCGAGGAGACCGAGCGCGCGACCGCGGCCAGGTAGCTAGCGGGGTCGGGGCTGCCGCTGAACTCGATCACGCGCTCGCGCTCGTTGCTCGGGGTGACCGTGCGGGCGGCGACGTTGGTCACCGGCCAGGCGTGCAGCGAGTGCAGGCTGGTGTCCGCCATCCGCGCCACGATCGCCGCGGTGCCGTTCGGGTAGTGCAGATCGAGATCGAGGATGCCGACCGGCTCCTTGCCGCCGTCGCGCAGGGTCAGTGCCGCCGCGGCCGCCGAGTTGAGGTAGCAGTAGCCGGCGAACCAGTCGGGGCCGGCATGGTGGCCGGGCGGACGGCAGAGGGCGTAGGAGAAGCGGGCGCCCTCGAGCAGCCGGTTGGCCGCGCTGATCGCCGTCCGCACACCCTCGTGAGCGGCGGCGACGAGCCGGGCGCTGACGGGGACGTCGGGCGGCAGGCCGGGAGCCGCCAGCTCCGGCATCACCACCAGCTCGTCGGAGCTGATCTCGCGCAGGGCCTGCAGGTAGTCGTGCTCGTGCAGCTCGGCCAGCGTCTGCTCGACCTCCTCGGTCTCCGCATCGGCGCCGCAGGAACGCACGCCGGCGTGGCAGACCAGCCCGTTGCGCAGCTCCGCGATCCGCCGCCGATCATCCATGCCGGGCAGCCTGCGGCCGCCTTCGAGGATCCAGGGAGCGCCGTCGCGGTGGCCACCACGCTGCTCGACCATCAGCAAGGTCGCGCTCGTCATCGCGTGGTTCCTTTTTCAAGACATAGGTGAATAAGGAACCGCGCGCTCATGACAGCAGCCTTCGCATGCGCGGGCCGAGCGGGGTGAAGCCGTTCTCGCGGTAGAAGCGTTCCGTGGCGGCGAGCTGGGCGAAGCTCTCCTGCGGCAGGCCGACCTCGAGCCGCGGCACGCCTTTCTCCGTCGCCTGCCTGACCAGGGCAAGGATCAGCTCGCGGCCAAGCGCTCGGCTGCGCCACTCGGGATGGACCCAGAGGTCCTGGATCGTGCCGTAGTGACCGGGCACATGGATCGCGTACTGCCAGCTGGCGGCGAGGATGCCGACGATCGACCCCTCGGACTCCGCCACGAGCAGGGCGCCGGCTCCCGGGTCCGCGGCCAGGGTCCGAGCGCCCTCCTGCAGCGCCGTGACCGAGGGGCGCTCACCGCCAAGCTCGATCAGCAGCGCTTCGACCGCTGCTGCAACCGCTGCCGCGTCGTCCTCGGTCGCCGCTCGGATGCGGGCGTTCGCGACCGCGTCGGGGCGGGTTGGCGCCTCGGGCACGCTCGGACTCTCCGCGCTCATAGCGCCCCGGCGGCCTCCGCCTGCGGCTCCAGCTCGACCGACCAGGCCTCCGGCGTCCTATCGCCGGTGACGGCCTCGGCGATCGTCGCCATCGGTGCCCGCGCCTTGAGCAGGATCTCGTTGAACTCGTCCTCGGGGTCGGACTGCATGACGATCGCGCCCCCGGCGCCGATCGTGGTCCGGCCGGGCCGCATCACGATCGTGCGGATGACGATGCTGAGGTCCATCGCGCCGTCGATCCCGAACCAGCCGATCGCACCCGAGTAGACGCCGCGCGCCTCGTCCTCGAGGTCGTCGATGATCTCCATCGTGCGCTCCTTTGGCGCGCCGGTCATCGAGCCGCCGGGGAAGCAGGCGCGCGCGCATTCGGCCGCTGATCGCTCGCCGTCGAGCACGCCGCTCACGGTCGAGATCAGCTGGTGCACGGTCGCGTAGTCCTCGACGATCATCAGCTCGGGGACGCCGACGCTGCCGACCTCGCAGACCCGGCCGAGGTCGTTGCGAAGGAGGTCGACGATCATCAGGTGCTCGGCATAGGTCTTCTCGTCTTCGGTCAGCTCCGCGCGCAGGGCCTCGTCGCGCTCGAGGTCCTCCGAGCGCGAGGTCGTGCCCTTGATCGGGCGCGCCTCGACGCGGCGGTCACGGTCGACCGAGAGGAAGCGCTCGGGCGAGGAGCTGACGACCGCCATCTCGCCCAGCTTCAGATAGGCGGCGAAGGGAGCCGGGTTGCGGCGCCGCAGCAGGCGGTAGAGGTCGAAGGGGTCGGGGCTGGCGTCGGTCGAGATCTGGTCGGTTAGACAGACCTCATAGGACTCGCCGGCCGCCAGTTCGGCCTGGCTGCGGGCGATATCGGCCAGGTACTGCTCGCGCCCGCGGCCGCACCTGAAGCCCACATGAGAGTCGAGCGGGCCCTGGCTGAGCGCGAGTGGGACAGCCGGCTCGGGCGGGTTGGCGATGATCTCGAGCACCGCCTCTTCGGCCTCGTCGAGCCAGTTCTCGGCTTCCGCCTCGTCGCCGTGGCAGAGCGCGACCAGATGCGTCCGTCTACGCAAGTGATCGACGGCGACGAGGCGGTTGGCGAGCATCATCACTGCATCGGGCGTGTCCGACCGATGCACGTTTGGCGAGCCGCAGTCCGCCTTGAGCTCGTAGCCGAGATAGCCGACGAAGCCACCCATCAGTCCGGGCGGGAGGTCGGCCGGGGGAGGCTCGATCGCGTGCCCTGCGAGCTCGCGGTCGAGCAAGTCGAAGATCGAAGCGCGCTCGCTGGTCGTCGCCTCGGCACCGTGCCGAAGCGCGGTGCCGGACTCGACGTCGTACTCGAGCACGCAGCGGCCCGCCCCGGCGCTGGTGCCGAGGAACGAGCGCTGGGCGAGTCGGGTCGGCGCGTCGGCGCTGTCGAGCCAGAAGGCGTGCTCGGCGTTGCCGAAGAGCCGTTCGAAGACCGCCTCGGTCGAGGGTTCGCCAGGGAGGGTGCGCAGGCGCAGCTCGCTCTCGCCGCCGCTGCGGCTGCGCCTCACCTTCGTGCGCGGCGGCACCTGCAGGGGGCGCTTGGCGCCGCGCCAGCGCGGCGAGCGCAGGCGGCGAGCGAGGTCGTAGAAGTTCTCGACCAGCCTCGCACCGTGCTCGGTGGCGATCGACTCGGGATGGAACTGAACGCCCCACATCGGCCGCCGGCGGTGTTCGATTCCCATCACGACGCCGTCGTCGGCCCAGGCGGTGATGTTGCCGTCGGGGCCCATGCCGGTTATCTGCAGCGAGTGGTAGCGGACGACCGGGAAGTCCTGCGGGATGCCGGCGAAGAGCCCGTCGTCGGAGTGGTGGATGCGGCTGAGCCGGCCGTGCATCGCCTCCGGCGCGCTCGAGACCTTGCCGTCGAGCAGGTGGCCGAGCCCCTGGTGGCCGAGGCAGATGCCGAGCACCGGGATCTCGCTGTAGCGAAGGATGTCGTTGCAGACGCAGAAGTCGTGCCAGCGCTCGGGGCTGCCCGGGCCGGGGGAGAGGACGATCGCGTCGAAGTCCCAGCGCGAGAGCGCCCGCCAAGAGACCGCGTCGTTGTCGACCACGATCGGCTCCTCGCCGCTGACGCCGGCCAGCAGGTGGAAGACGTTGTAGGTGTAGGAGTCGTGGTTGTCGACGAGCAGCGTCCTCATGCCGCCGCCTCCAGGCCGATCCCGCGCGCGGTCCGGTCGAGGGTTGACTGGACGACCCGCTGCACATGCGGCGCCCGTTCCTCGGCGAGTTGCCAGCGGGCGAGGTGGGAGGCGTAGCGCGCCAGTGGCGCCACCTCCAAGCTCTCGGTGACGCGGCCCAGCAGGCGGCCGTAGGTCTCCGCCTGGACGACGGCGAAGCGGTAGTCGGGGTCGAGCTCGGGTGCGTCCGCCGGCGCCGCGCCGTTGCCGGCGCGGGAGCGCGCCCGCACCAGGTCCCAGCCGAGCGCCTTGTCGTCGGCGAGCAGCTTCTCCGGCTCGAAGTCGACCCGCTTGGTGGCGGTGTGCAGGAGGAAGTAGCCGAGCGCGACCTGCGAGGCGACCCGGTCGGGGGAGGGGTGGCCGCGGCGCACCGCCTCGCGCTCAGGGTCGGCCTCTATCTGCTCATCGATCCACTCGACCAGGTGGTCGATCAGCACCGCGTCCTTCTTCGAGGAGGCGATCTTTTCGCGTTCGCGCGCGACCATGCCGTGGAAGATGTCGTGGTAGGGGTGGAAGCCGTTGCCGCTGTCGGTGTGGACCAGCTCGGCCATCAGCTGCCGGCGGCATGTGACGTGGGCGTACCACTCCTGGCCACAGACCTGGACCGAGGTCGTGCCGTCGAGGCCGGTGTCCGCCAGCCAGTAGGCGAGGGCACGCATGTGCTGGGTCGGCACGCCGTCGGAGCGCACCAGCGGCATTTCCTCCAGCTCCTCGCGGTCGGTCATGTAGATCACCGTGCCGTCGACCCGTTTCTCCAGCGTCCCCTCCTGCAGGCCGAGGTCGGTCAGCTCGACGACCTCGGGCAGGAAGTCGGACTCGAAGAAGACGCGGTCGAAGTGGATGCCGAGCCGGGCCAGGGTCTTGCGCTGACCGGAGATCACCCAGGCCCGCGTCTGCGACCACAGCTCCAGCGCCGTCTGATCGCCGTTCAGCACCCGTTGCAGCAGCTCATCGGCGCTGTCTTCCTGCACGTCGACCTCGCGCGTGAGCGAGTCGGCCGGGTGGTCCTGGGCGAGGCCCAGGGCAGCGCCGTTGGCGCCGTTTTTGACGTAATCGGCGTAGCAGTAGCCGACGAAGTGGTCGCTCTTGACGCCGCCTGCCTCGCTGGACCCTTGCGGGTACTTGCCGCTGCGCACGACGCCGGCCATCGCCTCGCCCATGCTGCGGCCGATGTCGCAGATGATGCTGCGGCGCTCAACCTCGCCGCCGGCCTCGCCGAGGGCGTTGCCCAACGCGTTGCCCAGCGCCAGGTTGCGAAGGTGGCCGATGTGGAGGGCCTTGGTCGAGTTGGCGTCCCAGAAGTTGAGCGCGAAGCGCCGGCCGGAGGCGACATCGCCACAGCCGGCAACCGCCTCCTCGCCTTCCTCCAGCGCGGCTCCCCGCTGCGCCACCCAGCCGTCATCGAGGCGCAGCCACGCCTGCTTGCCCTCGCGGGCGACCGAATCCACCCAGGGCCGGCGCTCGATCTCCTCCAGGGCCGCCAGCGCGTCGCGGTTCTCCTGCCAGCCGTCCACCCGCGGCACGAGCATCAGGTCATGGCGCTCGTTCGGGCGGTAGGGCGCTCGCAGCGTCCAGTGCGCTTGGGCGTCACCCCCGCCTCCCGCTTCGTCGAAGTAGTCGAAGAGATTGATGTCCATAGTCCCGGCGAAACCCAGCGCCGATGCACCAGCCGGGGCTCGAACCCGGATCCTCGGCTTACAAACCCGATCCTCTAACCGATTGAGGTACTGGTGCGTATTTATTTATCGAATAGCAGAGTAACTATTCAATAATTTTGGAGTGTAACAACGGAACTGAAGTCATGTCCAGCCGAAGATCCCCGCAACCTCCCGAGTCGGGCGGTTGCGGGGATTTTTCGTCCGGGCTAGACGGCTTCGAAGAGCGGGTCGACGGCCTCGGGGCCCGACGACGCGGCGTATTGGATGCAGCCGGAGCGGCAGAGAGCGCGGCAGTGGTAGGCGACCTCGGCGTAGGGGGCACCTGCCGCCTCGACCAGGTGGGAGCGGGTCGCCGGCTCGGTCTTGAGGAGCTCGAGGATCCGAGCCCTGGTGGGATGCCAGAGCGCTCTCATCTCTTGGGTTGGCACGAGTTCTCCTCTTGTACTGAATGCAATTGATGGAACTGCTCGATCGGGCATCTTTGCTTAATCACGACAACTTTGCATTGCCAAGCCAGCCGTGAGGGCCAGCTATCCCGCACTTTCGGGAGAATTGATCGCATGTTGACGATTGCAGTCACCGGCCCAACCGGGGAGATCGGCAAGTCGTTCATCTCCGCCCTGGAGCGGGCGCCCGAGGTGGAGCGGGTGATCGGCATGGCGCGCCGCCCATTCGACCTCGGCGCGCAGGGCTGGGAGAAGACCGAATACAGGCGCGGCGACATCCTCGACCGTGAGGCTGTCGACGCCCTCGTCGCCGATGCCGACGCCGTCGTCCACCTCGCCTTCGTCATCGTCGCCGGGCGCGGCGAGAGCCGTGAGATCAACCTGACCGGCTCGCGCAATGTCTTCGAGGCGGCGGCGGCTGCCGGGGTCAGGCGACTGATCTACACCTCCTCGGTCGCCGCCTACGGCTTTCACCGCAGCCTGCCCGGGCTGCTGAGCGAGGACGAGCCGGTGCGGGGGACCGCCCGCCATCCCTACTCCGCCGACAAGGCCGAGGTCGAGTCGGTGCTGGCCGAGGCGCTGGAGGGTTCCGCCACCGATGCCTACGTTTTCCGCCCCTGCATCGTCGCCGGGCCGAAAGCGCCGTTGTTGCTGGAGCTGGTGCCGCTGCTGACGCTCGGCCAGAAGCTGCCCGGGCCGGTGCGCTGGGCACTCGGCAGGACGCCCTCGCTGCGACCGGTGCTGCCCGACCCGGGGATCTCGTTTCAGCTCGTCCACCACGACGACGTCGCCGCCGCCCTCTGCGCCGCTGTGCTCGGACACGGTGAGCCCGGCGTCTACAACCTCGCTGGCCCCGGCGAGCTGACCGTTGCCGACCTTGCTCACGAGCTGGGCTGGCACTCGGTGCCGGCACCGCAGCTCGCGGTTGGGGTCGCGGCCGAGGCGGTGGCGCCGTTTCTGCCGTTTCTGCCGGCCGAGGCCGCTTGGATCGAGACGGTGCGCCGTCCCGTGCTGATGGATACCTCGCGAGCGCGCCGCAAGCTGCACTGGATGCCACACCACGACGCCCGCGAAACGCTGCGCGAAACGATCGCCGCGGTACGGGCTACCTAGGTCCCTAAACTCGGTGACGTGACTGTCAGCGAGAGGGAGTCGACCTTCGTCCTTTACAGGAGGGGGATCGAGCTGCTCGAGGAGGCCGATTTCGAGCAGGCGACCGAGCCGCTGGAGCTGGCGGCCCGCCGCGCCCCCGAGAAGTCCTCGGTGCGCGAGGCGCTCGGCCGCGCCTACTTCCGCTGCGGCCGCTTCGCCGCCGCAGCTCGGGAGTTCGAGGCCGTGGTCGACACCCACCAGGTCAACGACTTCGCCCATTTCTGCCTCGGCCGCGCCCTGGCCAAGACCGGTCAGACCGAGCGCGCCCGCCACCACCTGGCGCTTGCTGCCAACCTGCGCCCGGACCGCCGCGACTACCGCTTCTACCGCGAGCTGCTTGGGACCTAGAGCCCGGCGGTGAGGCGGCCGACGTTGCGCTTGCTGAAGTAGGGGCTGAAGGTGTGGAGGCGGTCTTTTCGCTTGCCGTAGCTGGTCACGCCGTTGATCGCCGTCCCACCTTCGATCAGCCAGCCGCCGCCGCTGGCACCGGGGGCCCAGTGGCAGCGGATCGCGATCGTCGGCGGCCCGGGGATGCGGTAGGTGGAGGCGTCGTCGCCGACGTAGGGCGAGTCGCAGCCCTGCATCCAGCGCACCTTGCCCGGGTAGCCGAAGGTCTGGAAGTCCTGGCGGCGGCTGAGGTCGGTCGCGATCGCGGCGCCGCCGCCGACCGCATCGGCGACGTTGACGCCTTCCGCGTTAGGGCCGACGACGACCGCACCGACGTCGAAGTTGGGATTGCCGAACTCGACCCACTGCCGCAGTGCGAAGACCGACCTGCGGTGGGCGATGAAGGCGCCGAAGGGGGCGGTGGTGCCGCTGTAGGCGGGGACGAACTGGAGGAAGCTCGACCAGACGCTGCGGCCGTTGGGAAATTGCGGGCCGGAGTTGACGCAATGCGCGGCCGTAAGGACGAGCTTGCGGCTCGGCGAGTTGATTGCCGTCGCCGAGCAGTAGCCGCGTTCCCTTCCCTGGCGGACGAAGAGACGACCGTTGACGGCGTTGGGAGGGACGGTCGGTTCGGCGATCTGGGCAAAGCTGGGGAGGGCGAGGAGGCGCTCGCCGCGGGGCTGGTCCAGCGGCAGCGCCGAGCGCATCCGCGCCGGCGTCCAGTAGCGCGCGACCCGAGCGACCTCGCCCTTGCCGGCGGCGGCGACAGGGTGGAGGCGGTCCGAGGCGGCGGCGCCGGCCGGCACGGCAAGCAGCATTGCCGGCAGGCAGGCGAGCACAAGCATTGCGCCCGCGGCGCGAGGCCAGGCGCTGTGCGGGCCACTTCGCATCGGTACGAGCATAGAGTCATCGCAGAAGTGGGAAGACGCAGCGGTAGGCGTGGGTTGTGGTGGAGAGGGTGGAGCTGATCTCGCTTCCGGCCGAAACCGTGGCCACGCCATACGTGTCCAAACCAGTGAACACAGGAATATCGCTCGACCACTCATCGCCCGCATCCAGGTTCACCCCCTGCTCTTCGGCGAAAGCGGCGAGCTGCAGCGCCTCCGGCAGCACCCCGCCGTGGCCGGCGCATTTGCGTGCCGCGGTGGGGGCGTTGACGGGGCTGTTCGGCGAGCTCTCCCAGCAGGCGCCGGCGAAGGGTTGCGTGCTCGGCAGGCAGCCGACGCCGTGGCCGTTGACCGTCTGCGCATCGACGGCGTTGACCGCGTTGAGCGCGGTCTGAGCGTCCACCGCGCTCTGCGCCGTGTCGGCCGAGTCGGCGTGCGCCGCGCTCGGGACCTGGCCGAGGGTCAGCTCGTTGATCTCGGCACCGGTCAGCGGCGCCGTGCTCACCACGCTCTGCAGAACGCCCGGCTTGAGCCGGTTGGCGGCGATCGAGCGTGGTTGCAGGCGGTTGCCTGGAATCGACTTCGCCCGGATCGCCTTGCCGTCGAGCTTCGCCTTCTTCGCCGCGTAGACGCTGCCGCCGAGCGCGACGAAGAGCGCGATCGCCGAGATCGCCAGCGCCGGCGAGTGCCGCCAAATCCCCTGCTTCATGTGCTCCCCCATAAACGTGCTGGTTTCCAGATGCGGCGGCGAGCCTACGCCGGGCACCTGCGCCGCCAAAGAAAGCTGGACGAACGTTCAGGCGAGCATGACTACTCCCCTTCCTCGTCCTCTTTCCTCGTTTCCTCGAGCAGTGTTTCGATCGGCGGGTCGTCCTCGATTGTGCTCGTGTAGAAGTGCTCGACCGCCCCGCGGACCTGCTGCTCACCGGCCGCCGCCAGAGCCCCCAAGCGCCAGAGCACCCGCGTGTGGTAGGCGATCTTGCCAAGCGGCCCCTCGAGCTCCTCGGCGAGCTGAATCGGGCTCGTCGGCTCACCCCGCTCACCCAGCCTGCGCAGTATCTGGCGCCGCAGCGGGTGGGCGATGGCAAGCAGCATGTCGCCCCGCGGCTGGCCGCCCTTTTTCCGACGCCGCGACCCTTTTGGCTTGCCGGCGCCCTTCCCTCCTGTGCGCTTCCTCCGCCTGGGTTTGCCCTCCTCCGGTTCCCCGCCCTGGACTGTCATCTCGCGAACCCTCTCCTCACTAAGTAGGCCCAAAACAGGTAGGGCGTTAAGGAATTGGCGGGATAGTTTAGGAATGCTTAGCGACACTTTCACTTCGAATCCTGAGACCAAAGTGATTCATCAAGCGCAGGAAAGCACTGGTTCGAGGGGCGGTGAGCCCGAGCCGCGCGGCGTATGCGGCGGCCCGGGCAGACGACGACTTTGCCGCTAGCCGTTCTTTGAGATCGAGTACACCGGCGTGGCGGCCTCGACAGCTGCGAACCTCATCTTGTCACCCCCTCTAAAGTAAATGCTCAAGGAAATTCGAGCAATATTGGAGCCGCCCGAACTTAAAAGAGCCTCGGACAGTTCCGTTCAAGACCACATAGACTTGCGGTAGCGCTCGGCGTACGAAGATCACTGGAAGGATTTGAATGATGGATCGCCAAGCAATGGGCCCCCAGCTCAATGTGCCCTACACGCAACGTCTGGCGAAACTCATGGCGGACGAGCTGCGCATGAAGATCGTGGTGGAGCTGAATGGGCGAGAGATGAGCCCAAAGGGGTTCTACGACGAGTTTGGTGGCGGCTCCATCTCGAGGGTCTCACGGGCATTTGATCTTCTTGCCGAATTCGGTTGGCTCTATCAGACGAGGACGGAGACCGGGGGGAGGCGACGCGGAGCTGTGGAGCACTTCTACCGGGCGACGCAGACCGCGGTGTTCTATGACGACGTCTGGGTTCCGTTGCCCGCATCGATGAAGGAAATGATCAGTGGGGGGATCTTCGAAGAACTCGTCGAGCGCATAAGAGAGGCCATGGAGGCGGGCACGATCGACGCCCGCGATGACCGCCACTTCAGCTGGATGCCCCTTCGCCTCGACCAGCAGGGCTGGGACAACGTGATCGCCCGAGTCGACGCGGTCTTCCACTTCCTCTTAGAAGAGCAGACTGACGCCGATGCCCGCATGGCCGAGAGCGGCGAGGAGCCGATCCCGATGACCGCCGCCCTCGCCGCCTTCGAGTCACCCAGGGACACCGAGAAACAGCCCTAGTCCCGGTCCCGGGATAGACTCGCCCGTGTAAATACGGTCGGTGGTCAAGGGAAGTCCGGTGTGAAACCGGCGCGGTCCCGCCACTGTGACCGGGGCGAAGGAAGCTGCGGGCGCGAGTTGCGTCAGCCACTGGGGGCAACACAGAGCTCCCGGGAAGGTGCGGCCGACCGATTCCCGGAAGCCAGGAGACCTGTCCCCGGCCAGCCATGACAACCCTCGAGGAAAGGGTGGCTTAAATGCCAAGACTCTCCCTGTTCCGGCTGGTCGCTGCGTGCGCGCTGGCCCTCATCCTGGTGCTCTCGACCGCTGCTCTTGCAGTGGCGAAGGGTCCCGTTGCCGACCTGCGGGTGATCGGCAGTGGTGGCAAGGTGCTTGCCGAAGACTCATTCGGCGCCACCACCGCATCGATCAAAGCCAGCCCTCAGGCGACCTGTTTCGGCGCCGGTACCGGCGGCAGCGGCAAAACGGTCACCGTCAACGGCCCGACCGCGCTCGGCATGCTGATCCAGGCGTCGAAGTTCACCGCGACGTTGAAGCCGCTCCAGATCACCGATGCCTTCTCGTTCGGCCTCGGGCTCTGCGATATCGGCAGCAGCAAGGCGACCAAAACGCTCTCCTGGTACCTCAAGGTGAACCACGAGGCGCCCGAAGTCGGTGGCGACGCGGTCAAGGTCAAGGCTGGCGACGAAGTGCTCTGGGCGCTGGCGGCGTTCCCCTACCCCGCTGAGCTGGCGTTGAGCGCACCGGCCAAAGCGACGGCGGGTCAGCCGTTCGGCGTGCGGGTCTACTCCTATGACGACAAAGGCAAGAAGAAGCCAGCCGCCGGAGTGACGGTGAGCGGCGCGAGCGTGCCGACGGCCGCCGACGGGCGGACCACGGTGACGCTGGCCAAACCGCAGAAGCTGATCGCGCGTCACGGCAAGGACATCCCCTCCAACCAGGTGGCTGTTTGCGTCGGCGGGAAATGCCCGAAGGGCTGATCGGGTGACGCAACGCCGCAGCGTGGCGGTTGCGATTGCGCTGCTCCTCGGGGCAGGCGTCGCGACCGCCGGCTGCGGTGTCGGTCCGGGCGAGGAGGTCGGCGAGGTCTCCCTCACCGTGACCCGGGATTACGGCGCCGAGGCCGTTCTGCCAGAAGTAACCGACGACGCCTCGGAATCGGACACGGTGATGCGCGTCCTCGACCGCGGGGCCGAGATTGAGACCCGCTTCGGCGGCGGCTTCGTCAGCTCAGTCGAGGGCCTTGCCGAAGCGGCAGAAGGTGGTCGTCGCTACGACTGGTTCTTCTACGTCAACGGGGTCGAGTCGCCGGTGGGGGCGGCGGATTTCGCATTGCATGGTGGCGAGGCGATCTGGTGGGACTATCGGGACTGGTCGGCCGCCTCGCGTGTGCCGGCGGTGGTCGGTTCGTGGCCGCAACCGCTGGCCGGAGATTACGAAGGCGAGGTTCACCCGGTGGCACTCGAGTGCCGTGGCGCGCCAAGCGCTTGCGCCACGGCTCGCCGCCGCTTGAACGACGCCGGCGTCACGCCCGCGCAGGGCTCCCCAGACGACGCGATCCGGGTTCTTGTTGGGCCCTGGGCGCAACTTCGTGACGATCCGGCGGCGGCGCAGCTGGAGGACGGCCCGCAGGCAAGCGGCGTCTTCGCCGACTTCGCACAAGAGGGCGACGGCGGTTACGTTCTCGAGGGACTGGGCGAAGACGGGGAGCCTGGGCGGAGGTTTGGCCCGGGCGCCGGCCTGGTTGCCGCAACGCGCCGCTACGAAGCGCCGCCCGCATGGCTCATCACCGGTGCGACGGCGCGCGGTGCCCTCGCCGCGGCCGGCCTGCTCAGCGCCACCCACCTGCGCGACCATTACGCGGTGGCAACCGAAGGCGGCGCGGAGACGCCGACGCCCCTGCCTTTGCCATCGCGATGAGATCGCCTTTCGCTTACGCACCGCGGCGGGGGCCGCTGCAGGCGGCCTCCGTCGGTGCAGCTGTCGCCTATCTCGGTGCCCTGCTCGTCGTCGCCTTTCTCTACTCGAGCCCGCTGGTGTTGGGCGCAGTCGGAATTGCGCTGGGCCTCGCTGGGGCCCTGGCGGGCGCCGGCAGTGCGGTCCGGGCCGCGATCAAGCTGGGCTTGGTGATCGCGCTGCCGATCGTCGTCGTCAACGCCCTGGTCGTCGACCGCGGCGAAACGGTCCTGCTGCGGCTCGGCGAGTGGCCCCTGTTCGGCCCGGTCGACGTCACCGCGGAGGCGATCGCCGACGGCGCTGTCTTCGGCCTGCGGGCGGTCGTCGTGATGATCGCCTTCGCCGTCTACTCGGCCTGCGTCGACCCCGACCGGGTGCTGCGAGCGCTGCGACCTCTCGCCGGTCGCTCGGCGCTGACCGCCGCCTTGATCTCGCGCCTGGTCCCGGTCGCGGCCGCCGACGCTTCGCGCCTGCGCGACGCCGGCCGCCTGCGCGGACCGGCGGCGGCGCCGATTGGCCGAGCCGCGCTGATCCGGCGGCTGATGGCCGGCTCGCTGGACCGGGCGGTCGACGTGGCGGCGACGTTGGAGCTACGCGGCTACTCACTTGAGCCCCGCAGAAGAGGCTTTCATGGACGATTGTGGCCCCCCGGGGGGGTAAAAGCGTCCATCGCGCGGCGGTCCCGGTTCGATCGCCGCTTCTACCTCGCTGGTTGTCTGGTGCTGGTGGCGGCGATCGTCGGCAAGCTGCTGGGTGCGGACGGCTTCCAGGCCTATCCGACGATCGAGGTCGGGACGAGCGTCGCGACCCTCGTCGTATCGGCGCTGATCGTCCTCTCCGGCCTCGCCCCGAGGAGCTCCGATGCCTGAGCTCGCCTCGCCGCCCCGCGCCACGCCCGCCTTGGAGATCGAGCGCCTCACCTACGCCTATCCGACCCCGGATCGACCCACGCGCGTCACATCGACCACGCATACGGGGGCAAATGTGACACTCGCCCTGCGCGACGTGTCGATGACCCTGGCGCCAGGGGAGTTCGCCCTGCTCGCCGGACGCTCGGCATGCGGCAAGACGACCCTGCTGCGCGCCGCCTGCGGCCTCGTGCCGCACTTCCACGGTGGTGAGATCGAAGGCGGCATCCGAGTCGCGGGCATGGACGCGATCGCCAGCGGCCCGGGTCAACTGGCGGCGGCTGTCGGCTACGTAGCCCAGGACCCCGAGACCCAAGTCGTCTCAACCACCGTCGCCGCCGAGATCGAGTTGCCGTTGGAGATGCGCGGCGACCCAGCTGCATCGCGCGCCCGTGCCGTCGAGGAGGTGGCTCTAGCACTCGCGATCCCGCACCTCCTCGCCCGCACGGTTGACACGCTTTCCGGCGGGGAGCTTCAACGCGTCGCTCTTGCTGCCGCCTTGGTTACGCGCCCCAAGCTCGTGCTCTTGGATGAGCCGACTTCCCAGCTCGACCCCGTGGCCGGCGACGAGCTGATCTGGCTTTTGCGGCGACTCAACGAGGAGTGGGGGGTCTCCATCCTCCTCGCCGAGCATCGCTTGGAGCGGTGCCTCGCTGCGGCCGACCGGATCATCGCGATGGAGTCGGGCGCTGTGTCCTTCGACGGGGCCCCACGGGACTTCCTCGCCTGGGCACAACAAGCTGACGCTGCTCTGGAGACCCCCGCCGCACGCCTCTTCTCCCTGGCCGGCATTGAGCCACTCCCAGTCGGCGTCCGCGACGCGCGCCGAATCCTCGCTCCATCTGGAGTGCAGCTCGGGCGGGTGGCGGGGGGCACGGGTCCGACCGGAAGCGGCGTCCTCTTTTCCGCCCCGAAGGCTCAGCGAGGACGGCCACCGACTTCTCTGGCGGAAAACCCAGCGCCCGGTCGGACCCGTGCCCCCCGACAGGACCCGCCCGCCGCCGCTGTCAGCAATCTCTGGGTTGAGCTGAGTCGAGGTGATGAACGCCACGATGTGCTGAAGGGCATCGACTTGACGGTCTGTAGGGGAGAGCGGGTCGCGCTGATGGGTCGCAACGGCGCCGGCAAGAGCACGCTGCTGAGGGCACTAGCGGGGCTGGTTGAGCCCGTGAGGGGCAAGGTCGAAGCCCCAGGCGGTATGGCCCTGCTGAGCCAGAATCCCGGTGACTACCTCGTGCGCGAGCGGGTCGGGGATGAGCTTCCGGGTGACGAGGGGGTAGCGGTGCTGCGGACGGTCGGGCTGGAGTTCGCGATCGACGCAGATCCCCGCGATCTCTCCGGTGGCGAGCGACAGCGATTGGCGCTGGCGGTCGCACTTGCAGGGCGGATGGAGGGAGGAGAGCTCCCAGGCTTAGTCGCGCTGGACGAGCCCACCCGCGGCATGGATCGCGCGCGCAAGCACGATCTCCAGGAGCTGATCGAAGGGCTGGCCACCGGCGGGGCCGGCGTCATCGTCGCCACCCATGACGTCGAGTTCGCCGCTTCCTTCGCCCAGCGGGTGATCCTGCTCGGCGACGGCGTCGTAATCGCCGACGGCGAGGCGACCGAGATCCTCTCCGGCGGTTGGTACTTCGCCACCGAGATTGCCCGCGTCCTCGACCTCCCCGGCGTGATCACCCCCGAGCAGGGCGTCGCCGCGCTCGCCCTCGAGGGGCGGCCATGAGCTGGGAGCTCGCCAGCTTCCTCATCCTCGGCGCCGTCCTGCTCGGGGGCTTCGCCTGGTACGAGCGCTCACGCCCGACCTCGCAGGTGGTCGCGCTGGTTGCCGCCCTGGCCGCGCTTGCGATTGCCGGCCGGATCGCCTTTGCCGCCTTCCCCAACGTCAAGCCAACCACCGACATCGTCATCCTCGCCGGCTATGCGCTCGGGCCGGCGCCAGGGTTCGCGGTCGGCGCCCTCACCGCGCTCGTCTCCAACTTCTGGTTCGGCCAGGGTCCCTGGACG
Organism: uncultured Solirubrobacterales bacterium; assembly: GCA_963718755.1. Lineage (GTDB taxonomy): Bacteria > Actinomycetota > Thermoleophilia > Solirubrobacterales > 70-9 > VRUE01. Next base: position 298,362 of record OY970376.1, on the reverse strand, counting down.
CCCTGGCAGATGGCCGGCTGGGGTCTCTGCGGGATCCTCGGCGCGGCGCTGGCCGTCGTCCGCCCCCGTGCCGGTCGCTTCACCCTGGCCGCGGTTTGCGCTCTGGCCGGCATCGCTTACGGCGCTCTGCTGAACTTCTCCCTGATGGCGACTTACGGAGGGGACCTCTCGCTGCAGCGCTTCCTCGCGCTGGAGTCCCGCGCGATTCCGTTCGACGCCGCCCACGCGATTGGCAACGCCACCCTCGCCTTCGTCGCCGGACCGGCAATGGTGAGGATGCTGGCCCGCTTTCGCCGGCGCTTCGAGTGGCGCACTCCCGCAATGGCCTCTGCCCTGCTCGTCGTTCTCGCGCTCGTCACCGTGCTGCCGGCGAGCGCCCAGGCCTCCGAAGCGGGCCGCGCCGCCGACTGGCTCGTCGCGGCGCAGAACTCCGACGGTGGCTGGGGATCCTCGCCCGAGGACGAATCGGCCCCCGACATGACCGCCTGGGCGATGCTCGGGCTGGAGGCGACCGGCCGCAACCCGCTCGACGTCTCGAGCGGAGGCCGCAACCCGGTCGGCTACCTGCGCGCCCACGTCGACGAACTGAGCAGCCCCGGCGACCTCGCCCGCACGATCCTTGCCCTGCACGGAGCCGGGGTCGATCCGCGCGATTTCGGCGGCCACGACCTCGTCGAGGAGCTGGCCGCGCACCGCCGCAACAACGGCTCCTTCGAAGGCTGGCCCAACTCGACCGCCTTTGCGGTCATGGCGTTGCGCGTTGGCGGTGGCGGCGTCGCGCAGTCGACCGCCTGGCTCGCCAAGGTCCAGAACGCGGACGGCGGCTGGGGGGACGAGCCCGGACTGCCGAGCAACGCTGACAGCACCGCCGCGGTGATGGAGGCGATGCCCGAGACGACGGCCGCCGACGACGGGCTCGACTATCTGCGCAAGGCACAGCGACCGAACGGCGGCTTCCCCCTCGGCGGCAATGGCTCGGTCAACTCGCAGTCGACGGCGTGGGCGGTGCAGGGGATGCTCGCTGTGGGCAAGGATCCCGCCTCGGTGCGAGATGGCGGCAACAACGCCCTCGACTATCTCGCCGCGCGCCAGGACGCCGACGGCCACTACCGCCGCTCGGCCACGAGCGACGAGACGCCGGTCTGGGTAACCGCCCAGGTTCTGCCCGCCGTGGCCGGCGAGTCCTTTCCGATATCCCCGGTCGCGCGTGCTCCAGAGCCGACGCCATCGGAGTCGGGCGCTGTGCCCGGCATCGGTGCCGGCTCGGCGGTGCCACCAGTCGCCGGCGCCGCCTCTCCAGTCCTGCCCGAATCGTTCGGCCAGGGTGGCGTCTCGCCGTCCACCGGCGGCGGCCCCCCGACCACGGCGCCAGGGGCCGGTGCGATTCCCACCCCGCCACCAGGCGCCGTCCCCGAGGGCGATGAAGCCGAAACGGTGCCGAGCAAGGCGCCGGCGCCGGCCTTCGAGGCCGGCGAGAACCCCGGTCCCAAGCCGTGGGCACCACTCGGCATCGGACTCGCCAGCAGCGGGCTTGCCCTTGGCGGCGTGCTATTTCTCGGCCGTCGCTTCAGCTGGTAACCGCCGGTCTACTACGCTCGCTCACTGTCATGGACGTCGAGACTGCGATCCGCACTCGCCGCACCCACAAGGCCTTCGGGCCGGAGGCACTCTCGCGCCAGCAGATCGAGGAGCTGCTTGAGTTGGCGCGCTGGGCGCCCAACCATCACCTGACTGCGCCCTGGCGCTTCCGGGTGATCGGGCCGCAGGCGCTCGAGCGGTTGAAGGGGGCCGCCGGGGAGGAGGGAGCCGCCAAGCTCGACCGCGCCCCAACCCTGATCGTCGTCTCCTGCGCCCTCGCCGCAGACCCGGTCCAAGCCGAGGAGGATCTGCACGCCACCGCTGTCGCCTCCTACATCGTCCTACTTGCCGCACACGCTCGCGGTCTCGCCGGTTACTGGCGCACCCCGGGGCTACTCCGCTCAAGCGAGGGTCGCGCCGCCGTCGGCCTGCCCGGCGACGAGCGTTTCGTCGGCCTCCTCCACCTCGGTCGCCGGCGGCAGGAGAAAGAGCCGCCGGAGCGCCCGCCGGTCGAGCAGACCACCACCTACCTGGACTGATGCTCACCCGCGCCGCAGCCCTGGAGGAGATCGCCGGCCGGCGCTTCGAGGTGGTCGTGATCGGCGGCGGCATCACCGGCGCCGGCGTCGCCTTCGACGCCGCCGCGCGCGGCTACTCGGTGGCTCTGCTGGAGCGCGGCGACTACGCCGTCGGCACCTCCAGCCGCTCCTCGAAGATGATCCATGGGGGGCTCCGCTACCTGCAGAACTTCGACCTCGGCCTGGTTCGCGAGGCGTTGCTGGAGCGCCAGCTGATGGTGCAGCTGGCGCCGCACCTCGTCTACCCGACGCCGTTCCTGGTGCCCTCCTTCGCGGAGGAGCGCCGCGACCGCAAACTCGGCATGGGGCTCAACATGTACGACGTGATGGCGACCACGCGGGTCGGTCGCAGCCGTCGCGAGATGCGCTCCTCCAAGCAGGAGGACGAGGAGTTCTACTGGTCGCCGGACCGCCATCGCACGATCGACCGCGACGAGGTGCTGGAGCTCGTTCCCTCACTGGAGCCGCGCGATCCTAACGACGCCTACCTCTTCTACGACTGCCAGACCGACGACGTGCGGCTGGTGCTGACGATCCTCGGCGAGGCCGAACGCTTCGGTGCCGTGATGCTGAACGGGACCGAGGTGACCGAGGTGCTCACCCGCAATGGCCGCGCGGTCGGCGTCGCCGCGGTCGAGGCCGATTCGGGCGAGCGCTTCGAGGTCGAGGCGGAGAGCGTCGTCAACGCGACCGGCGTCTGGGCCGACCGGATCGGCGCCGAGGTTGCCGACGAGGAGGACGTGCCGCGGATCTCGCCGAGCCGTGGCACCCACGTCCTGCTCGACCGCGACGACCTCTCGACCGGGAGCGCTGCCTGCATCGTCCCCGCCGGCGAGGGTCGCCACATCTTCGCTCTGCCCTGGTACGGCAGGACTCTGATCGGCACCACCGACAATGACTACGACGGCGACATCGACCACCCACAGCCGGCCGAGGCGGACGTCGAGTACCTGCTCGACGCGGTCAACGCCTTCTTCGGCACCTCGGTGAGCGACTCAGACCTGGTCGGCGCCTACGCAGGCGTCCGACCCCTGCTCTCCACCGGCGACCCGAAGAAGTCGGTCGACATCTCCCGCAAAGCGGAGCTGTATGAGACCTCATCGGGGTTGCTGACGATCACCGGCGGAAAGCTCACCACCTGGCGACGGATGGCGAAGCAGACGGTCGACCGCCTGGTTGAGCGTGAGGGCCGCGAGGCGGCCTGCCATACGGCCGAGCTGCCGCTGGGGAGGGAGGCGCAGCCCGAGGAGCTGGACGCGCCCGAGGGCGTGGGGGAGGAGGCGGTCGCCCAGCTAGCCTTTCGCTACGGGTACGCGGCGCGAGTCGTACTCCAGCTGGCGCGTGAGAATCCAAAGCTGGCGGCGCCGATCGTCCCCGGCCGTCCCGATCTGCTGGCCGAGGTCGTGATCGCGGCGCGCCGGGAGCAGGCCCGCTGCGTCGCCGACGTCCTGCTGCGTCGCACCAGGCTTGCCTTGCTTGCGGCGCCGCAACTTCGCGATGCGGGCGCCGTCCGCACGGTCGCCGAGCTGCTCGGCAAGGAGCTGGGCTGGTCGCGAAAACAGGTCAAGCGCGAGGCTGAGGCATGGCCCGCGGCCGCTGAGGAGGCGGGAATCGATCCGGCCGCGGCAGCCGGCGGGGCCGCCCGACTGGCCGGTTGAATAGCCTGCCGACCGTGAATAAATCCGAGCTGGAGTCCAAGCACATCGCCGAGCTGCACGAGCTTGCCGCCGAGGCCGGCGTCGAGCGCTACCGCATGCTGTCCCGCGCCGAGCTGATCGAGAAGCTTGCGGGAAGCAACGGGAAAGCCCAATCGAGGCCGCAGGGGGGGCGCCGCTCTGGCCAGCGCGAGCAGAAACCGCGCGGGTCGCGCCAGCGGCAACGCTCCCAGGCCAAGCCCAAGCCGGAGTCGCGCCGGGAGCCCAAGGCAAAGGCGCCCGAGCGCTCCGAGCGCAAGCCCGAGCCCTCGAATGCGCCGGCGACGACGCCTCCGCCGTCCGCTTCCCGCCCGAAACGCAAACGCCGCCGCCGTTGGGGGCGCCGCCCCAAGGGCGTCCGCGTTCACGACCTGCTGCTCCCCGCGGCGCCGGGACGCCAGGCGATCGTCTATGCCGATAGTCGCGCCGGCTGCACGGCGCTCCTGCGAGAGATCGCCGCGGAGCTGTCCGAGGCTTCCAACGGTCCCGACCCGATCGCCCTGCTGATCGATCCGACACCGGAGGAGCTCGCCGACTGGAAGCGCGAGGCACCGCAGGCGGAGATCGTCGCCGCCGGCAAGGCCAACCACGCCGGCGACGCCCTCGCCCAGGCCCGGACCCGGGCTGGCACCGGCGAGGACGTGATCGTCCTGATCGACTCCCTGAGCCGTTTCGCCGAGTCCTTCGCCGGAACCGATGAGGCCCGCGAGCTCTTCGACGCCGGCCTCGGCGCCAGCGGCGGCTCACTCACCGTCGTTGCAGCGGTCGAGCGCCCCGCTTAGCGGCGCGCGCTAGCGCCGGTAGGCGATGCGGCGCCAGCTCGGCTCTTTGGAGAGCTCGATCAGCTCGTTGCTGCGGTCGGGCTGGACGTAGCCAAAAGTCTGGGTGGTGTCGTCGAAGACGACGTCCAGCTCACCCTCCTTGACCCGCTGGTCGAGCCAGGCGCCGCGGAAGACGAGGCGGCGCAGCCAGTGGACGAGGCTGCGGTTCGAGGGGCCGACCAGGTCCTCCCAGTTCTCGTTGATGTGCTCGCCCAGCAGCGAGGCCGGCTCGGATATCTCGCCGTTGACGGCGAGGTCGAGCAGGTCGTCCAGCTCCTCGCGGCTCAATCCCTGCTGGACGAAGCCGAGTTTGACCGCGGCCTGCTCGACGCGCTGGCCGAAGTCCTCCTCGTTGAAGGCGAAGCGGAGCTCGCCGTACTCGAGCACGTAGTCGGAGCCCGACTCGTAATTTCCTCTGCGGGTCGTCTTCTTATTCATTGAGTTGAAGCCAATCCACCCTCGCAGCCCAGCGACGGCAGGTGCTGGATCATGCCTGTCATCGTAGCCCCGTGCCTGCTGGGGCCGACCACTGAAATAGGTTTTGCGCTCCGAGACCTCGTGATCGACCTGCACTGCCACATCCTTCCCGGAGTTGACGACGGCGCGCTCGACATCCGCGACAGCGCCGGCCTCGCTCGCCAGGCGGCCGTCGACGGCATCGAGGCGATTTGCGCCACGCCCCATATCCGCCACGATCACGACGTCCGCATCGAGGAGCTGGCGGGCCGGGTCGAGGCGGTCAATCGCCGGCTCCGCGAGGAGGGGATTCCGGTCACGGTGCTGCAGGGCGGGGAGGTCGCGGAGACCGTGGTCGAGGACCTGAGCGAGGAGGAGCTGGGGCGGGTCACGCTCGGGCGTGGACGCTGGGTGTTGCTGGAGCCGGCGCCCGGGCCGCTCTCCGAGACTCTGCTGCACCGGGTCGAACACCTCGCCGAGCGCGGCCACCGGGCGCTGATCGCCCACCCCGAGCGGCACGTATCCGCCGACATGTACGAGCGCATCGGCCAGCTGGTCGCCGCCGGCGCGCTGGTTCAGGCCACTGCCGACTTCTTCTTGCGCGAGGGCTTTGTCGAGGGGATGGTGGCGCTTGCAGCCGCGGGCCTGATCCATGTGCTCAGCAGCGACGCCCACTCCTCCCACGGCGGCCGGCCGGCGAAGATGGCCACCGCCTTCGAGCGCCTCGGAGAGGTCGAGCCGGTCCGCCCACACATCGAGTGGATGCGGGAGACGGCGCCGCGAGCGATCGTCGAGGGCGCCGAGCTAGAGCTGCCCTTCGGCCCAAACGTCTAACTCGGCATGTTTGCGAGCCTTGGCGACTTAGCCCCCTCCATGTGACGGTAAGTCGCCAGGGCATCAGTCAAGTGGCCGCAGCTCGACCCGCCGCGCCAGGTCATCGACCACGGCGCGGTCGGCGCTGCCGAGGCCGTGGCGGAGGAAGTTGGCGGCGCCGGCGGCGGCGCCGGTCCGCAGCGTCTCCTCCCACTCGCGCCCTGCCGCCATGCAGGCGGCGAGTGCCCCCATCATCGAGTCCCCGCAGCCCTCGCGGGCGCCGCGCTCGAAGCGTGGCGGGGTCAGCTCCCATGCCTCGTCGCCACGCACCACCATCGCCGGCTCCTCGGCGCGGGTGACGATCGCTGCCCCGGCCCCGGCCTCGAGCAGGCGTTCGACCGCGCCCCGCATCCGCGCTTGAGTGTCGACCGGCCCCTCGATGAATTTAGCCACCTCCCAGTCGTTGATCTTGACCAGGTCGGGCTTGCCCTCCAGGGCGCTGTCGAGGCGCGGCGGCGAGAGGTCGACGATCACCGGCGTGCCGTTCGCTTTTACGTCGGCGACCAGGTTGCCGTAGATCTCCAGCGGCAGTGCCTCGCCGGGATAGGGACCGCAAAGCGCCAGCACGTCGGCATCGAGGGCTGCCGCGCAGGTGATGGAGAAGAGGTCGTCGATCTCGTGACGGGAGGGCGGCATGCTGGCGCTCTGCGCCAGCGGCACGCGCTCGCCGCTGCGACGGTCGTGGATGTAGGCGCCGCTGGCCGTCGAGGTCTCGACCAGACGCAGCTCGATCGGGAGCTGCTCGAGCAGCGGCCGCAGCACGGTGCCTGCCTCGCCACCTAGGAAGCCACAGAGCACCGCCGTGGCGCCCAGCTCGGCCGCCATTCGCCCCACCCAGACGCCCTGTCCAGCAGCGTGGACGTGAATGTCGTCACCGCCGTCGGCGGTCAGCGCCTCGACCGTGATCGAGAGCATCGGGTGCGGACCGAAGATCGCGACCTTGCCGCCGCCGTTTGGCATGGAGGAAGGCTAGAGGGGGAGGAAACGGGGCGGCTGAGCCCTCTACGGACGGTGCCCTCGCGTCGTCTCCGCGATTTGCCGTCAACCAGCGTCCTCGGCCGCGAAGTCCCAATTGCATCCAGCCTCCGTGCCCGCCTGCTCGGCCTTGCCCGGCTCGACCGCGACGAAGCCGGCCCAGGCTTGTTGATCCCCTGCTGCTCCAGCGTCCACACCTTCGGCATGCGCTTCCCGCTTGACCTCGTCTTCCTCGATCGTGACGGCAGGCCCTGCTCGATCAGGGGAGAAGTTCCGCCGCGCCGCCTCGCCTCGGATCGCCGGGCCAGCGCTGTGCTTGAGCTGCCTGCCGCCGTGGAGTGACATCTTGCGATGTCGCCGAGACGGGGGAGAGTTCTCGTCGCTGTGCCCTTAGTGGGTGCATGCTGCCGGAGAGACGAGAAATCGCCAGCGTCGTCGTTTGCGAGGACGACACCACAACGCTGGAGCTGCTCTGCGACAACCTGCTCGCCGATCGCTTTGGCGTGCTGCCGGCGCCCACGGCCTCCGACGCCTTGCGGCTCTGCCGTTACAAGCAGCCGGACTTGATGCTGCTCGACCTGACCTTGCCTGACGCCTCGGGGCTCGACGTGCTGCAGGAGATCCGCGAAGCCGACGGAGTCGTCTCGCGCTTCGACCCGCGGCTGCCGGTGATCGTCCTCACGGGGCGCGGCGCCAGCGAGGACCGCGTGCGGGGGCTCGAGTTCGGCGCCGACGACTACGTGGTGAAGCCGTTCGTGCACGCCGAATTGCGCGCGCGGATCATGGCAATCCTGCGCCGCGTAGAGCAACGCCGCAGCGGGCCGATCCGGGTCGGTGAGATCGTCGTCGACCCGGCGCGGTGGCTGGCCTGGGTCGGTGGGCGAGAGGTAAAGCTCTCCAAGAAGGAGTTCTCTCTGTTGCGGACCCTGGCGGGCGATCCCCACCGGGTTTTCTCCAAGCGCGAGTTGCTCGGAGAGGTCTGGGGATACCGCACCCCGACGAAGACCCGCACCCTCGACTCGCACGCGAGTCGGCTGAGGCGGAAACTGGACCCCGACCGAGCTCGCTTCGTGATCAATTGCTGGGGCGTTGGATATCGCCTCCTCGACGGATGATCGAGCTCGCCCAGATCGTCGTCGGCTGGCCCCTCGCTGCAACCTTGGCGGCCGTGGCGGCTGCCCAGAGCCTGCGCGCCGGCCGGCGGCGCAGTGCCCTCAACGAGGCGCTGCACGAGTTGCGGCGGCCCCTGCAGGCAATCGCCCTGGCGGGCACCGCCACTGCCGGTTCGCCGCCCGTACTGGAGAGCTCGGTGCGGCTGGCTGCGGCAGCGCTGGAGCGACTTGACCACGAGGTGAACGGCGGCGGTCTGCCGCGCCCGCCCGAGGAAGTGGAGCTGCGGTCGCTGTTGGAGGCGGCCGTACGGCGTTGGCAAGCGCGGGCGAGCCTCAGCGACGCCTCGTTGAAGTTGCGCTGGCGAGCCGGGCGGGCGGTCGTGGTCGGCGACCGGGTCGAGCTCGCCCAAGCGCTGGACAACCTGATCGTCAATGCGATCGAGCATGGCGGTCCCGAGATCTCCGTCGACGCCCGTCCACACAAAGGTCGCGTGCGGATCGTTATCGCCGACTCCGGCTGGGGCGCACGCCCCTCTGCTCGTCGCGACACGCCGGCTGAGGTGATCGCCCGTCTCTCCGGACGCCGTAGGCGTGGTCATGGACTGACAGTCGTCAGGCAGGTTGCCGCGGCCCACGATGGGCGCTTTGCCCTGCGGCGGTCCGAGCGCGGCTCGCTCGCCCTGCTCGAGCTTCCCCTGGCGGGCGACCGTTCACTCGCAGCATGAGCAGGCGCAGGCGGGCTCTGGGCTTCCTGGTTTTGGCATTCATCGCCGCCGCCGGGGCGGCGGCGATCGCCGACCGCTATGGCGCGAGTGCGGTGCGTGGCTACGGGCCGCTGCGGCCAGTCGTGGTCGTTGGCACCGAGGTTGCCGCAGGGCTGCATCTCGGACCTCGCGAGGTCGCCTCGGCCCTCACGGTCCGCAGGGTGCCGTCGCAGTTTGCGCCCCCAGGTGCACTGGCCGCTCCCGAGGAAGCGCTGGGCCTTGTCGTCCGTACGCCCTTGCCGGCGGGCTCCTATCTGCTCGGCACCCAGCTCGGGGTGGCCCGCAAGGGAAAGGTTGAGCGGAGGAATCTCGGCGCCGATCGCCGCCCGGTCGAGATCGTCGTCAGCGGCGCCGACGCCCTGCTCGCTACAGGTCAGGGGCCAACCGGATCGAATGTGGACGTCGTCGTGACAAGCGAACCGGCCGGCACCGGCACCGGTCGGACCTACATTGCCGCGACACGGGTCCCGCTGCTGGCTCTGCGGCCCGGGCCCGAAGGGCCGGGGCCGGCGGCGAGCGCCTCGGCAACTCTGGGGTTGACGAAGCGCCAGGCGTTGCGACTGATCGCCGCCGAGAGCTTCGCCCGCAAGGTCACGCTGCTGTCCGGGGGTTGAGTTGGAGGCGAGGCAGCGTCACCTGGAGGAGCTCGCCAACTCGCTCCGCGCTCGACTGATCGACTCACGCCGCGAGGCGGCGGCGTCAGGATCGAGTCCGGACGAGGATCTGGCGGGGCAGGTGTATGAGCTGGTCGACAGGGAGGCGGCACTGCTTGGCTCTGGGGATCGGGAAGCGCTGTCGGCACGAGTGTTGCGCGACACGGTCGGGCTCGGACCGCTGGAGGACCTGCTCGCCGACCCCACGGTCGAGGAGGTGATGGTCAACGGACCGAGCCAGGTTTACGTCGAGCGGCGGGGGCGGCTCGAGCCGGTGGACGCGGCCTTTGCTGATGAGGAGGAGCTGCGCAACGCGATCGAGCGGATCCTGGCGCCGCTCGGTCGCCGCATCGACGAGCTCAGCCCGATGGTCGACGCGCGGCTGGCGGACGGTTCGCGCGTGAATGCGGTGATCCCGCCTCTCGCGATAGACGGCCCCGCTCTCTCGATCCGGCGCTTTGGCGCCAGTCGCCCGGGCCCGCGCGAGCTGCTTGAGCTGGGCACGGTTAGCGAGGGCCAGCTGGCGTCGCTCGAGGAGTCCGTCGCCGAGCGTCGCAGCGTTCTGATCAGCGGTGGCACCGGGTCGGGCAAGACGACACTGCTGGGCGCCCTCTCTGGATTCGTCTCGCCGCAGGAGCGCCTGGTGACGATCGAGGACGCGGCCGAGTTGCGCCTGAAGAGGCGCCATGTGGTGCGGCTGGAGAGCCGGCCGGCCGGGGTCGAGGGTCGGGGCGAGGTGACGATCCGCGACCTGCTTCGCAACGCCTTGCGGATGCGACCCGACCGGATCGTGATCGGCGAGGTTCGCGGTGCCGAGGCGCTCGATCTCCTCATGGCGCTCAACACCGGTCACCGCGGTGCGCTCTCGACCGTGCATGCCAACTCGCCCACGGATGCCCTCGCGAGGCTCGAGACGCTCGCGTTGATGGCGGGTCTGGGTCTTCCGCACGAGGCGATTGCCGACCAGGTTCGCCGCGGGATCGATGTAGTCGTGCACCTCGAGCGCCTCGCCGACGGCTCCCGGTGCGTCACCGAGATCGCCGACGTGGCAACACTGAGGTGAGCGGAACCGCGGGTCCACTTCTGCCTCTAGCCGGGGCGTTCGCCGGGGGCCTGGCGGCGCTCGCCGCCCGCGAAGCCGTTCTCGCCAGCCCGGCGGTCGCCCGCTGGTTGCGGCTGGCACTGGAGCCACTACGACGCGCGGGGGAGGAGGGCTACGCGCCTTCGACCCTGGAGCGGCGCCGGCTCGCCGCCGTCGGCGCCGGCGCGGCGTTGCTCGGCGGCTGGTTCCTGGGCGGTGCCGCGGTCGCGCTGCCGCTGGCGATCGCGGGCCCGGCGCTGGCGGGCTGGGCGGTGTCGAGCCGGCGTCGCCGCTATCGGCGCGCGCTCGAACGATCTCTACCCGAGGTTGCGGCGGCGGTTGCCGATTCGCTTGCCGCCGGTCGCTCACTGCGCGCATCGCTGCCGGCTGCCGCCTTCTCGGTCGACGGCCCAGCCACGGTCGAGCTGGCACGCCTGGGCGCCGAGCTGGACCTAGGCGCGCCAACGGTCGCCGTACTCGAGCGATGGCGGCGGCGAATTCGGTCCCCCAGGGTCGATGCCTTCGTGGCGGCGCTGCTCAGCCAGCGGCGGGCGGGCGGTGATTTGTCGGGGTTGCTGCGGCGCTTTGCCGATGGCGCCGCGGAGCGCGATCGCGCCGCCGATGACGCTCGCTCGGCTACCGCACAGGCACGTTTCACCGGCTTGCTGGTGGTGGCGATGCCGAGTGGCGGTGCCCTCTTCGCCGAGCTGATCCAGCCGGGCTTCCTCGTCAAGGTGCTGAGCGCGCCTGCTTCGGCGGTCTTGCTGGCGATGGCGGCGGCGCTGCAGGTTGCCGGCTTTGTCGCGATCCGCCGCTTTGCCCAGGTGGTCGAGTGAGGCGAGCCCGAGCGGGCCTGTGGGTAAAGCTGGCCGCGGCGATCGCGGGCGGCGTGGTCGGGCTGGTGGCAGCTCCGGCGGCGCCGGGACGGACCTCCCTCCTGGTTGCCGTGGCGATGCCCGCAGCCGGTTTCGTCTTACCCGATGCGCTGCTGGAGCGCGAGGCGCGGCGCCGGCATCGCCGTCTACTTGCCGCGCTTCCGGACGCGCTTGACCTGCTCGCGATCGGTTCCGCCGCCGGCCGCAGTCCGGCGGCCGGCTTTGCCGAGATTGCCCACGCGGGGAGTGGCCCGCTCGCCGACGAGCTAGGGGTCATCGTTGCCGAGCTGGAGTGCGGCCGTCCCCTCGCCGAGGCGCTCGCCGCTCTTCGCGAGCGCATCCCCGGCAGCGAGATCGCGACCCTCTGCGCCTCGATCGAGCGCTCGCGCCGCCTCGGCTCGCCACTTGCCGATCAGCTGCGCCGACAGTCTGCTGCGCTGCGCCGCGATCAGCGCCGAGCCGTGGAGGAGGGTGCCGCCCGCGCCGCTCCCAAGATTCAGCTCGTCGTCGCCCTCGTCCTAGTCCCCTCGGTCCTGCTGATGATCGCCGCCGCCCTGATCGCCAACGCCGATGTCCTCCTCGGCGGCTTCTAGCCCGGCCGATCTACTCCAGCGACTCCTCGCGCAGGCGGGTCGCGACGGCGGCCGCGGCGGCTCGCATCGTGTCCAGCTCGTCAGCCTTCTTCTTGTGGCCGCTGACGTAGCAGCAGAGGTTGCCGCCGACGAGCTCGAAGGCGAACTTCTCCGGGGCTGACTCGGCTAGCCAGACGATGAAGGTGGGGGAGAAGAGCTGGCGCAGGCCGTTCGGGTCTTGCCCGGTCGCCGAGAAGATCTCGTAGCGCTCGTCGAGCGCCTCGCTCTCCAGCTCGACCCGCTCTTTGGAGCGGCGGAAGACGTCCTCGAGCTTCTCCAGGGCGCGCAGGCCGGACTTGCGCTGGCAGTAGAGCTCGGGGAGGAAGCCGGCGCACTCGGGCACCTGGGCGAGGCCGACGGTGTAGCGGTAGTAGTTGGTCTGGCGGTTGCCCTTGCTGTCGGTGGATTCCTCCTCGAAGGTATAGAGAGCGAGCATCCCCCTGACCCCGTCGCCCAGCTCGCCTTCCAGTGTTCGTTCGGCGTAGCGGTCATCACCCTTCTTCAGCAGCGGCGTCGCCTCCGGTAGACGGCTGCGACCGTAGACGACCATGCCGCGCTGCTCGCCATAGACGTTGAAGAAGGCGTCCTCGGAGTGCGAGTCTGCGAGCGCGAAGACGATGAGCAGGCCGAGCAGCAGCGCACCCACCGCGATTGCCCCGCCGATCGCGGGCCCGAGGAACACTGCGCCTGCGACGCCGGCAACGAGGACCCCGACCGCGAGCAGCACCTTGGTCAGCGACTTGCCCAGCAGCTCGCGGAAGTAGAAGCCGCGCAGGTCGTCGGCGTCGTCGGGAAGGCCCGAGGTGACTGGAGGGCTGCTCATCGAGCTGCCAACCCTATTTCAGGGCGTGTCCGAGTTTTCGGGTGCATATGCGTCCGAAAACTCAGACACGGGGGGCGGGGGGATTGCAAGCGAGGTTGCGGAAGGAGGGCATCTCGGGAGGTCGTGTTGCAAAGTGGGGAGAAGTGGGGTACTGTGGCGCTCGAGTTGAAGCCCAGGACCGGGGTGGTGAGGTTCCTCCCACCTCATCACTCCGGTCCTAACTCTTTCCAGGCCGCAGAAAGGAACCCACGGGGATGGCATTTCGGGGTCTCTACGAGCACAGTCTCGACTCCAAGGATCGCCTCACGGTTCCCTCTCGCTTCCGGGCCGCGCTCTCCGACGGCATCGTTCTGTCGAAAGGCTTCGATCCCTGCGTTTGGGTGCACACGACCGGCGAGTTCGAGCAACTGTCCGAGCGCTTCCTCTCGCCCCACAGCCCCTTCGGCAAGGACGCGCGCAGCCTGCGGCGCCGCTTCCACGGCGGCTCCTTCGACGAGAAGCTCGACTCGGCCGGCCGCATCCGTGTGCCCAAGCCGTTGATCGAGCACGCCGGCCTCAGCGGCGCCTGCGTCGTGATCGGTGCCGGCGAGTACCTGGAGATCTGGAACGCCGAGGCCTGGGCGAAGCAGGAGGAAGAGCTGGATGCCTCCGCGCCGGAGATCGCCGAGGGCCTGGCCTCGAGCGGAGCGGCTGCGTGAGATGCAGGCCCATGCCGCACAAGCGCCCATATCCATTGCCAACGACGCAACCCTTATCTATATGCCCACCGAGCACGAGCCAGTCCTCGCCCCAGAGCTGACCGGGCTGCTGTCCCCGCAGCCGGGGCAGATCGCCGTCGATTGCACCTTTGGAGGAGGTGGCCACGCGCGGCGGATCGCCGCCGCGATCGGGCCGGAGGGGACGCTGATTGGCATCGACCGCGACCCGGCCGCCGAGGCGCGCTTCCAGCGCTTCGCGGATGAGGTCATCTGCCAAACCCGCTTCCTCGGCGCGGACTACTCGGAAGGTCTTCGCACCCTGAGCGGCGAAGGCGTCCGCCCAGACATGGTGTTCATGGACCTCGGAATGTCCTCGATGCAGGTCGACGCCAGGGAGCGGGGGTTCTCCTATTCCTACGACGCACCGCTCGACATGCGGATGGACACGCGGCAGGAGTTCAGCGCTGCGGACCTCGTCAACGAGTGGCCCGAGTCCCGCATAGCGCAGGTTCTGCGCCGTTTCGGCGAGGAGCGCTACGCCGGCGGCATCGCACGGGAGATCGCGCGGCGGCGGCCGTTGCAGACCACTTCTGAGCTGGTCGCCGCGGTCAAAGCGGGGATGCCGGCATCGGCCCGCTTCGGCGGCGGCCACCCGGCGAAGCGGACCTTCCAGGCGATCCGGATCGCCGTCAACGGCGAGCTCGACTCGCTCGACGACGCCCTGCCAACTGCCTGGTCGATGCTGCCGGTCGGCGGTCGCTTGGCGGCGATCTCCTTCCACTCGCTCGAGGACCGCCGGGTCAAGCGCTTTCTCGCTGACCGTGCCCGCGGCTGCGTCTGCCCGCCCGAGCTGCCGGTCTGCGTCTGCGGTCGTGAGCCGGAAGCCGAGCTGCTGACCCGCCGCGCCGTGGCGCCGGAGGCGGCCGAGATGGCGACGAACCCACGCTCCAAATCAGCCCACCTGCGTGCCGCGACGAAGATCGCCGAGGCGCAGAGCGCCGGGAGCGTCGCCTGATGGCCGCTGCTGCACCCGCACGCAAGGCGGCACCGGTTCCAGCGCGGCCGCGCAAACGCCCGCAGCTGGTCGCCGCCCCGGCTCGCACGGCGCCCGCACGCAAAGCTCCGGCACGCAAGGCGCCTACCCGCAAGCCCGCTCCCCGCAGAGCTCCGGCCCGTCACCCGGCGGGCCAGCTGATCCCGATCGCGGTTGGGACCGCGACCGCGGTCCGCAACCTTCCCGATTCCAGCCTGATCGTGCGAATGACGCGCGGCCGTGCCTGGATCGCGGTGCTTGGTGTGCTCTTGGTCGGGATCGTCGGGCTCAACGTGGTCACGCTCAGCCTCGCCGCGAGCGCCGGTCAGATCGATCAGAACATCATGGCCCTCGACGAAGAGAACTCGTTCCTGCGCGGCCTCGACGCCCAGCGCTCAGGGGCCAGCCGCATCCGCCACGATGCGGCTGGGCTCGGCCTGAGCGCGGCAGCGCTCGATCAGGTCGGCTCGGTACAGGCAAGCCCTGGCGACGTCAAGACCGCCGCGCAGCGCCTCGCTGCCGCCGGAACGGCCTACTAGGGCGCGGATGCGCACGATCGAGCGCAGGATCGGCCTCCTCTTCGCCGGCTTTCTGCTCTGCTTCCTCGTCATCTCCGCCCGCGCCTTTTGGCTGCAGGGGGTGCAGGGCGCAAAGCTGGCCTCCGAGGCCGCCTACCAGCAGACCGACGTGGTCACCGTGCCCGGGCTGCGCGGCAGCCTGCTGGACCGCTTCGGCAACCCGCTTGCTGTCTCCGAAGACGCGAAGACGATTTACGCGACGCCCTACCAGGTGAAGAGGCCGGGCCAGACGGCGGAGAAATTGGCCTCGATCCTCGACCTCGACGAGAAAGACGTGCTCGAGAGCCTGACCGAAGACTCCGGCTTCGCCTACGTGGCGCGCAAGGTCGACCTGCCGAGCGCGGCCAGGGTCGCGCGGCTCGAGCTACCAGGCATCGGCGAGCTGCCCGATAGCCGTCGCACCTACCCCCAGGGCACGCTGGCGGCGCAGACGATCGGTGCCGTCGGCGATGAAAATCAAGGACTCACCGGTCTTGAGGCCGGTGAGGAAGAGGCGCTGCACGGCTCAGACGGCGAACGGCGGGTGATCAACGACGCGCTGGGCGAGCCGATCCGGCTTGAAACGGTGAGTGAGGCGAGCGACGGCGAGGATCTGAAGCTGACCCTCGACCCGGCGATCCAGGAGCGGACCGAGGAAGTGCTGGGTGCGGTGGGCGAAACCTACTCGCCGCAGGGCGCGACGGCGATCGTGATGGACCCGCGCAACTCGAAGCTCCTGGCGATGGCCAACTGGCCCCCGGTGGACCCCGGTGACCTCGAGAGCGCCGACCCCGAGGACCTGCTCAACCGCGCCACCGGCTTCACC
Source organism: uncultured Solirubrobacterales bacterium (assembly GCA_963718755.1). Taxonomy (GTDB): domain Bacteria; phylum Actinomycetota; class Thermoleophilia; order Solirubrobacterales; family 70-9; genus VRUE01. The sequence continues at coordinate 282,333 of OY970376.1, read as the reverse complement.
TATGAGCCCGGCTCGACCTTCAAGGCATTCACCGTGGCGGCGGCGCTCGAGGAAAAAGAAGTGACTCCCGAGAGCTATTTCACCCTGCCGCCGACGCTCCAGGTCGCCGACCGCGTGATCGAGGAGTCGCACGCGCGCGGCACGGCGACGATGTCGGTCGCCGAAATCCTCGCCCACTCCTCCAATGTCGGCGCGGTGACGATCGGCCTCGGCCTCGGCAGCGAGAAGTTCAGCCGCTGGATCAACCGCCTCGGCTTCGGCCGCCCGACCGGCGTCCCCTATCCGGCCGAGGAGCAGGGCATCGTGCCGGAGCTGGACGAATACTCGGGCTCGACGATGGGCAACCTGCCGCTCGGGCAGGGGCTGGCGGTAACGCCGATGCAGATGATGGCCGGCTACGCGGCGATCGCCAACGGTGGCTTGCTGCGCCAGCCGCGGCTGATCGACCGGGTTGGCGACGAGGCGATGGAGGTACCCGATGGCCGGCGGGTGATCCGGCCTGGCGTCGCCGCTGAGGTGCGGACGATGCTGGAGGGGGTGCTGGCCCCCGGCGGAACCGCGTCGGAGGTGAGCGTGCCCGGCTACACGCTGGCCGGCAAGACGGGAACCTCGCAGGTGGCCGAAAATGGGACCTACTCGGAGACCAAATACGTGGCATCCTTCATCGGCTTCGCGCCGGCGCAGGATCCGCGGTTGCTCGTTGCGGTGATCGTCGATCAGCCGCAGGGGGATTACTACGGCGGCAGCGTTGCTGCGCCTGCTTTTGGCGAGATCGCCAGCTTCGCTTTGCCGTATCTCGGTGTGCCGCAGGAATAGGGCGGTTGAGGGGCCTGGGATCGGGTGCCCCTTCGCCTTGCTGGGTTTTTCGCCGTGGAGCATGCATCGCTCGCCAAGCGGTCTGCGCGAAAAACAGGACGCCGCTGCGTCGGAGGAGCACCCGATCCCAGGCCTAGAATCGCCGCTGTGAGATTGGAAGAGCTCGCGGACGCGGTCAGCGATGCCCGAATCGTCGGCGACCCCTCGATTGAGGTCGGGAAGCTTGTGTATGACAGTCGTCGGGTTGAGCCCGGGACGCTTTTCTTCTGCGTGCCCGGGGAGAAGGTTGATGGGCACGAGTTTGCTGCCGCTGCGGTTGAGGCCGGAGCTGTGGCGCTTGTGGTTGAGCGGGAGCTTGAGGTGGATGTCGCGCAGGTAGTGGTTCCCGGCGCGCGCGCGGCTATGGCTTCGGTTGCCGCGCGGTTCTACGGAGACCCGACTGGGGATCTGAAGGTTGTCGGGATCACCGGAACCAATGGAAAGACGACCACTGCGTTCCTGCTGCGGGAGATTCTGGAGGCGGCCGGCGTTCAGTGCGGGCTGCTGGGGACGGTGAAGCAGGTAGTTGGCGGGGTCGAGGAGGAGGTTGAGCGGACCACTCCAGAGGCGATCGATCTTCAGCGGACCTTTCGGCGGATGGTGGAGGGGGGCGACGCTGCCTGCGTTATGGAGGTGTCCTCGCATGCGCTGGTGTTGCACCGCTGCGACGCGATTCATTTTGACGTCGCTCTTTTCACCAACCTGACCCAGGACCACCTCGACTTCCACACAGACATGGAGGACTACTTCGCATCGAAGCGGCTGCTGTTCGAGATGGGACCGGGGACGGCGATCGTCAATGTGGACGATGAGTACGGGAGAATCCTGACGACTGAATTCGATTGTCTCGTCTTCTCCGCGGAGGATGGGAACGCAGATTTTGCCGCCCGCGACATCACCTCCGGCGCCAGCGGCTCGACTTTCACGGTCGTCACCAACCATGAGCGCGAAACGCGCCTGCGCACCCCGCTTCCGGGCGACTTCAACGTCTCCAACGCGCTGGCCGCGTTTGCCGCCGCCGCGATGATGGGCGTTGACCCAGACGTCGCTGCGGTTGGGCTCGCTGAAGCAGCGGCCCCGCCCGGTCGCTTCGAGCCGATCGACGAGGGGCAGCCGTTCTCAGTCCTCGTCGACTACGCCCATACTCCCGACTCCCTGGAGAACGTGCTGCGGGCGGCACGGGAGATGACGGCGGGGCGATTGCTCGCTGTGTTCGGCGCGGGCGGGGATCGGGATCGTGACAAGCGGCCAAAGATGGGCCGGGCGGGTGCCGAGAACGCCGATCTCGTGATCATCACCTCCGACAACCCGCGCTCCGAGGATCCCCAGGCCATCGTCTCCGAAGTCAAGGCGGGGGCTGGCGAGGGGAACGGGGTGGAGGTCGAGGTCGATCGCCGTGCCGCAATTGCATTGGCGCTCTCCCAGGCCGTTGCCGGCGATACGGTCGTCATTGCCGGGAAGGGGCACGAGCAGGGTCAGGAGTTCGAGAATGGCCTCAAGCTTCCCTTCGATGACCGCGAGGTGGCTCGCGAGGAGATACGTCGGCTTTGAACCTCACTGCCGAGCAGATCGCGGTGGCGATGGGTGCGGAGATCGTCGTCGAGGGGGAGCCTGGCTCTCCGCGCCGCGCGGTCATCGATTCGTCTGCGGCGGGGGAGGGGGACCTCTTCTTCGGCTTGCGCGGCGAGCGGGTCGACGGCGGCGAGTTCGCACCGGCAGCGCTCGAGGCCGGTGCCTGGGGTGCGGTGGTCGGCTCGGCGATTGTGCGTTCGTCCTTTGTCCCTCACGGCGGTACAAAGGACGAACGCGTCGCCGAGGGCTGGGCCTTTGCGGTGGCCGATCCGCTGGCAGCGCTGCAGGACTTGGCGCGCGTCTGGCGGCGCGAGCTCGGTGCCCCGGTTGTCGGCGTCACTGGCTCGGTCGGCAAGACCTCGGTCAAGGACATCGCCCGAGCGTTGCTGCCAGGCAAGGTCCACGCCAACCGTGAGAACCTCAACACCGAGATCGGGCTGCCGCTGACGCTGCTGGAAGCTCCAGCCGACACTGAGCTGATGGTGTTGGAGATGGCGATGCGCGGGGCGGGTCAGATCGCCGAGTTGGCGACGATCGCCGAGCCGCGGGTCGCCGTGATCACGAACGTCGGCCCCGTCCACGTCGAGCTGCTCGGCTCGGTCGAGGCGGTGGCAGCGGCGAAGGCCGAGATCCTTACGTCTCTGCCGGGCGATGGCATTGCGGTCGTCCCTGTTGAGGCGGGTGAGCTCGAGCCCCACCTCGGTACCGCCCCCAAACTGCTCCGCTTCGGGTCGGGCGGAGACGTTGAGGCGGTTGAGGTCCGGGTCGCCGAGGGCGTTACCGAAGCGATGATCGAGACCCCGAACGGCCGGGCGCGCTTCCACTTTCCGTTTACTGAGAGCCACAACCTGACCAACGCCCTCGCGGCGATCGCCGCCGGCGTCGCGCTCAGCGCCTCCCCCGAGGAGATGGCCGACCGCGCTGCGAACATAGGCTTCTCCCGCTTCCGGGGCGAGCGCCTCGAGCTTGGTGAGGGGATCGTCCTGGTGAACGACTGCTACAACGCCAACCCGGTGTCGATGCGCGCGGCGCTGGATCACCTCGCCTCGATCGAGGGAACGCGCCGGATCGCCGTGCTCGGCGAGATGGCGGAGCTTGGTCCGGGTGCAGCTACCTACCACCGCGAGATCGGCGCCCACGCCCGCCGCGAGGGCATCGACCTCCTGATCGGGGTCGGCGAGCCCGCCCGCGAGTACGACCCCGACGAGCTGGTCGGCGACCCGGCCGAGGCGGCGGAGTTACTCGCCTCCCAGCTCGAGCCCGGGGACACGATCCTGGTCAAGGGCTCGCGCTCGGCGGGGCTCGAGGCAGTTGCCGAGACCTTGGCGGAGCTGCGCTGATGGGCGAGGTCCTGATCGCCGGCATGGCGGCGATGCTGATCTGCATCTTCCTCGGCCCCAAGTTCATCGAGTACCTGCGGGTGAAGGAGTTCGGGCAGCACATCCGCGAGGACGGGCCCCAGGAGCACCACGCCAAGGCCGGCACGCCGACGATGGGCGGCCTGATCGTCTTTGCCGCGATCTGTGTCCCCTTCCTCGTCCTCTCCGATCGCGACGCCCAGAGCCTCGCCGTCTTCGGTGTCGCCATCGGCTGCGCGGCGCTGGGCTTCGCCGACGACTTCACCAAGATCGTCAAACGCCGCTCGCTCGGCCTCTCGGCGCGCTGGAAGCTGGTCGTGCAGCTTCTGCTTGCTCTCGTCCTCTGGTGGGTGGCGCGCCACAGCGTCGGCCTCGAGCCAACTCTCTTCTTTCGCATCGGCGACGCCAGCCTCGATCTCGGCCCGGTCCTCTACTTCGTCCTCGTCTTCCTCGTCATCGCCGGCACCTCCAACGGGGTCAACCTCACCGACGGCCTCGACGGTCTCGCCGCCGGCTCCTGCGCGATCGTCCTGCTCGCCTACACCGCGATCTGCTTCGTCACCAATGGCGAGCAGAACCTGGCGCTGCTCTCGGCCTGCCTGGTCGGCGCCTGTGTCGGCTTCCTCTGGTTCAACGCTTTTCCGGCGTCGATCTTCATGGGGGACACCGGCTCTCTAGGCCTCGGAGGGGCGATCGGCGCCTTGGCGGTGATGACCCAGACCGAGGTGCTGCTGATCATCATCGGCGGCATCTTCGTGATCGAGGCGCTTTCGGTCGCGATCCAGGTCTTCTCCTTCAAGACCTTCCGCCGCCGCGTCCTGCTGATGGCGCCCCTGCACCACCACTTCGAGATGATGGCCTGGTCGGAGACGAAGATCATGCTCCGCTTCTGGATCATCGCCGCCGTCTGCTCAGGCATCGGCTTCACGCTGTACCAGCAGTCGATTGGCCGGTAACCCTGAGGCGGCTCAGGCGGTGCGGAGGTCGACCAAGTCTTCGATGATCTTGAAGTCCTTGACGTTGTGGGTGACGAGTTCCGCGCCGCTGGTGATTGCCGTTGCGGCAATTGCGAGGTCGGCAATGCGCTTGCGGGGTTGACCACCCCGCTGTCGGACGGCAGCTTTCAGCCGACCCCACTCTCGGGCCACTCGATCGTCCACGGGCAGGGGTTGCGGGAAGCGGGACTCCACTAAGCCCAGACGCACCGCCCGTTCGGCCCTGGTTTGCTCGTCCGGTGCGGCGAGCAGCCCGAAGTGCAGCTCAGCGATCGAGACGGTGCTAATCGACGATTCGATACCGCCGGGCAATTCGTCACCTTCGATCAGGGAAGAGGTGTCGAAGACGATGCGCACCCCTTAGGTCTCCCAGGGATCCTGGAGGTCTCCGCCGAACTCTTCCAATTCGCGCATGAGTGTCGGATCAGGCGGCAGCGCCCAGAGATCCTTAAGAGTTGAAGTGTCGACCCATTGCTGCTTGCGCGTAGGGCCGAGCTCGGCCACCGGCCGCCCGGAGACGGTGATCGTGAACTCCTCGCCGGCTTCCGCTCGTCGCAGCACTTCAGCGACGTTGTTGCGCAACTCTTTCTGGGGGATCGTTGCCACGAAAAAACGGTAGCAGTTCTGCTACCTGTCCATCCAATCCACGGTGGGTGCGCGAACACCGGTACGAGAAGCCGGGGGAACATCTGTTCGCCTGGGTAGACTCGACTGGTAGTGGCTGCTTCTGAGCGAATCGTCATTTCGGGTGCGCGTGAGCACAACCTGAAGGACATTGACGTCGAGCTGCCCCGCGACGCGCTGATCGTGATCACCGGGCTCTCCGGCTCGGGCAAGTCGAGCCTTGCCTTCGACACGATCTACGCCGAGGGGCAGCGGCGCTACGTCGAGTCCCTCTCGGCCTACGCGCGCCAGTTCCTCGGCCTGATGGAGAAGCCCGATGTCGACTCGATCGAGGGCCTCTCGCCGGCGATCTCGATCGACCAGAAGACGACCTCGCGCAACCCGCGCTCGACCGTGGGGACCGTAACCGAGATCTATGACTACCTGCGCCTGCTCTGGGCGCGGATCGGCGTGCCCCACTGTCCCACCTGCGGCGAGGAGATCACCGGCCAGACCCAGGAGCAGATCGTCGACCGCCTGATGACCCTCGAGGAGGGGGCCAAGTTCATGGTGATGGCGCCGGTCGTGCGCGGGCGCAAAGGCGAGTACGGGAAGTTGCTCGAGCAGATGCGGCTCGAGGGCTACTCACGGGTCAAGGTCAACGGCGAGCTGCGCCGCCTCGACGAGGAGATAGTCCTCGACAAGAAGTACAAACACGACATCTCCGTGGTTGTCGACCGGCTGGTGATGAAGACCGACCTGCGCCGCCGCCTCTCCGAGTCGGTCGAGGCCGCCGCCGGGCTTGCCGCCGGCCTGGTCGAAGTCGAGTTCGTCGACGATTCCAAGGAGACGATGCTCTTCAGCGAGCAATTCGCCTGCCTCAAATGCGGAACCTCGATTCCCGAGCTGGAGCCGCGGATCTTCTCCTTCAACTCTCCCCACGGCGCCTGCGAGCGCTGCCACGGGCTTGGCTTTCAGCGGGTGATCGATCCTGAGCTGGTCGTTCCCGACCCGACCCTCTCGCTCGGCGAGGGTGCGCTGCAGCCCTGGAACCGGGGGATCAGCGCCTACTGGAAGCGCCTGATCGCGGCTGTCGCTGAGGAGTACGGCGTCGATCTCGAGAAGCCGTGGGCGAAATTGAAGAAATCGGAGAAAGAGATCTTCCTCTACGGCACCGGTGGAGATCGCCATCAGGTCACCTACACCAACCGCTTCGGCCGCCGCCGTTCCTACAAGGTCCGCTTCGAGGGGATCGTCAACAACCTCGAGCGGCGCTACGAGGAGACCGACTCGGAGACCAACCGCGAGCGGATCGAGAGCTACATGGCCGAGCAGCCCTGCCCCGACTGCAAGGGGGCGAGGCTGCGGCCCGAGACCCTCGCGGTCACCGTCGGTGGCCTCAGCATCGCCGAGTACACCGAGCTCTCGGCGCGCGCGGCGAGCGAGTGGATCCAGACGCTGGAGCTGACCGAGACCGAGCGGGCGATCGCCCGCCTGATCGTGCGCGAGATCTCCGAACGGCTGGCGTTCCTCGAGAACGTCGGCATCGGCTACCTCTCGCTGGCGCGCTCGGCGCGCTCGCTCTCCGGCGGCGAGGCGCAGCGGATCCGCCTCGCGACCCAGATCGGTTCCAGCCTGGTCGGGGTGATGTATGTGCTCGACGAGCCCTCGATCGGCCTGCACCAGCGCGACAACGAAAAGCTGATCGGGACGCTCGACCGCCTGCGCGACCTCGGCAACACGGTGATCGTCGTCGAGCACGACGAGGGCACGATGCGCGCTGCCGATCACCTGGTCGACCTCGGCCCCGGGGCCGGCGAACACGGCGGCTACGTGATCGCCGCCGGCACCCCGGACGTGGTCGCCAAGGACCCCGCTTCGCTCACTGGTCAGTTCCTCTCCGGGGTGCGGATGATCGAGGTCCCAGTCGAGCGCCGCGAGCCGCGCGGCGCCCTCCTCGTCCGCAACGCCAGCGAACACAACCTGAAGGGGATCGACGTTGCGATCCCGCTCGGTGTCTTCTGCTGCGTAACCGGCGTCTCCGGCTCTGGCAAGTCGACCCTGGTCAACGAGACCCTGCACCACGCGGTCGCCAACCGCCTGCACCAGGCAAAGCTGCGTCCCGGCGCCCACGACGGCATCGACGGGCTCAGCCAGATCGACAAGATCATCAACATCGACCAGTCGCCGATCGGCCGTACGCCGCGCTCCAACCCGGCCACCTATACGAAGATCTTCGACCACATTCGTCAGCTCTTCACCCAGACCCAGGAGGCGCGGGCGCGCGGCTACAAGCCCGGTCGCTTCAGCTTCAACGTCAAGGGCGGACGCTGCGAGGTCTGCCGCGGCGACGGCCAGATCAAGATCGAGATGCACTTCCTGCCCGACGTCTATGTCCCCTGCGAGCAGTGCCACGGCAAACGCTACAACCGCGAGACGCTCGAGGTCCGCTTCAAGGGCAAGAGCATTGCCGACGTGCTCGAGATGTCGGTCGAGGAGGGGGTCGAGTTCTTCGAGAACGTGCCGAAGATCGCCCGCCGCCTGCGCACCCTGCACGACGTCGGCCTCGACTACATTCGGCTCGGTCAGCCGGCGACGACGCTTTCGGGTGGCGAGGCGCAGCGGGTGAAGCTGGCGACCGAGCTCTCGAAAGTCGCTACCGGAGACACCCTCTACATCCTCGACGAGCCGACCACCGGCCTCCACTTCGCCGACGTGCAGCGCCTGCTCGACGTGCTCGGCCGCCTGGTCGACGCGGGCAACACCGTGGTCGTGATCGAGCACAACCTCGACGTGATCAAGACCGCCGACCACCTGATCGACCTCGGCCCTGACGGGGGCGAAGAGGGGGGAGAGGTGATCGCCACCGGCACTCCAGAGCAGGTCGCCGCAGTCGCGACTTCACACACCGGCCGCTTCCTCGCCGAGCTGGTCGCACCGGCGAAGCCGGCTAGGGCGAAGCGCACGCGCAAACGGCGTGAGCCGGTCGCCGCGTAACGCTTTCCTCCTTGCATATTTGCTCTGGCGCCCACTGTTCGCGGGCGCTACCTTGGAGAGTGAAAGTTGCGGCAAGCGGGTAAGAGCAGGGGCGGAAAAAGGAGGAGTTCATGTCCCGATCAGCTCTGAAGCGAATCCCGGTCGCGGTTGGCGTGCTGCTGGCGCTCGTCGCGGTGGCGGCGGGTTGTGGCGACAGCGATGACGGCGGTGGCGGTGGTGCCAAGATCGCCCTGTTGCTGCCCGAGAACGAGACGCCGCGCTACGAAGCGCACGACCGTCCTGAATTCGAAGAAAACGTCGAAGCGGAATGTCCAGACTGCGAAATCCTCTACAGCAACGCGACCGGCGACGCGTCCAAACAGCAGAGTCAGGCTGAAGCGGCGCTGACCCAGGGCGCCGAAGTGATGGTGCTCGACCCGGTCGACGCAAAATCGGCCGCGGCGATGGTCGAAAAGGCGAAAGCGCAGGATGTCCCGGTCCTCTCCTACGACAGGCTGATCGAAAACGCCGAAGTCGACTACTACGTCTCCTTCGACAACGTCGTGGTCGGCGAACTGCAGGCGGAATCGCTTGCGGAAAAACTGAAAGAAGACGGCAGCCCCGAGGGCCCGATCGTGAAGATCAACGGCGACCCGGCCGACAGCAACGCCGCGCTCTTCAAGGAAGGCTCGAACAAAGGGTTCGAAGCCGCCGGGGTCAAAGTCGCCAAGGAATACGACACGCCCGAATGGTCGGCGACGAATGCCCAGAACGAGATGCAGCAGGCGATCACCGCGCTCGGCAATGGCGGGTTCGAAGGCGTCTACGGGGCCAACGACGAAATGGCCGCCGGCTCGATCGCCGCGATGAAATCGGCCGGCATCAACCCGGAAGAAAGGCCGAGCACCGGCCAGGACGCGACGGTCGCCGGCGTGCAGCGAATCATCGCCGGGCAGCAGTACATGACCGTCTACAAGGCCACCGACAAGCAGACGAAAGTGGCCGCTGAAATCGCCGTCGCGCTCGCCGAAGGCGAAGAATTCCCGCAGGGTCAGATCACCGAAGAAGTCGACAACGGCAAAACCAAAGTGCCGTCGGTCCTGCTCGAACCGGTCGCGGTGACGAAGGAAAACGTCAAAGACACCGTGATCAAAGACGAATTCATCACTGCCGACGAACTCTGCACCGGCGCCTATGCGAAAGCCTGCAAAGAAGCGGGGATCTCCTAGGGCGCGGGGGCGCGGGCGATGAGCTCAAACGGGGTGCTCCTCGAGCTCGATGAGGTGAGCAAGCGATTCGGCCCGGTCCAGGCTCTGGACCGGGTCGACTTCGCCGTCCACGCCGGCGAGGTCGTCGGCTTGGTCGGGGACAACGGGGCCGGCAAGTCGACGCTGGTGAAGACGATCGCCGGCATCCACTCGGCCGACGCCGGCCGGATGCGCTTCGACGGCAACGAGATAAAGGTCTCACGACCGCAGGACGCGACCCGGCTCGGAATCGCCACCGTCTACCAGGACCTTGCCCTCTGCGACAACCTCGACGTCGTCGCCAACATCTTCCTCGGACAGGAGGAGATATCGCCGGGCACCGGTGAGGTCTCGCGCCAGCTCGACGAGGCGAAGATGGAGCACCGCGCCGGGGAGCTGCTCTCCAGCCTCGCGGTGACGATTCCGAGCGTTCGCACGGAGGTCGGCACCCTCTCCGGCGGGCAGCGCCAGCAGGTAGCGGTCGCGCGCTCCCTCCTCGGCGAGCCCCGGGTCGTACTGCTGGACGAGCCCACGGCGGCTCTCGGGGTGCCGCAGACCAAGCAGGTTCTGGGGTTGATCGGCCGCTTGAAAGAGCGGGGGTTGGGAGTGGTCGTGATCAGCCACAACCTCGCCAACGTCTTCGAGGTCGCCGACCGGATCGTCGTCCTGCGCCTCGGCCGAGCCGCCGGGGACTTCAAGGCCGAACAGACGACCGAGGAGCACGTCGTCTCGGCGATCACCGGCATCGGCGAGGGCGGCAACGGCCAAAACGCCGGGAACGAGCGAGGGGAGGAGAGATGAGGGGCGAGAGCGCGACCGCGCCGGCGGCGGCCGAGGGGTCCGGCGGTTCGAGCCTGCTCAGTCGGGAGTCCCTGCGTCGCCTCGTCCAGGGCGATCTCGCATCCGTCCGCGTCGTCCTCGGCCTGGCGCTGATCTGGATCATCTTCCAGTCCCAGAACGACCGCTTTCTCTCTGCCGAGAACCTGACCAACCTGATGCTGCAGATCACGGCGATCGGCCTGATCTCGGTTGGCGTCGTCTACGTATTGCTGCTGGGTGAGATCGACCTCTCGGTGGGCGCGGTCAGCGGCCTCGCCGCCGGGGTGATGGCGGTGCTCAACGTCCAGCACGGCTGGAGCCCCTACCTGGCGATCGTCGCGGCGGTCCTGGTCGGCACCGCGATCGGGCTGCTGCAGGGTTCGCTCTTCAGCCGCTTCGTCATCCCCTCGTTCGTCGTCACCCTCGCCGGCTTGCTGGCCTGGCAGGGAGCGCTGTTGCAGGTGCTCGGCTCAACCGGCTCGATCAACATCACCGACCCCAAGATCACCGGGCTCGCCAACATCTTCTACTCCGACGCGGTCGGCTGGATCTTTTGCGCGATCGTCATCGCTGCGTTTGTCGCCGTCGTTTTCATCGGCCATAGACGCCGAGTGGCCGCCGGCCTCGCCGCCGAGAGCGTGCCGACGCTCGTGTTCCGAGTGGGCCTGGTGGCAGCGATCTCGATCGTTGCCGTGGCGGTCCTCAACTCCGACCGCGGCGTGCCGTTGGCGTTGCTGATCCTGCTCGCCTTCGTCGTCGGCATGGAGTACGTGGTCAAGCGAACGCGCTTCGGCCGTCACATCTTCGCCGTCGGCGGCAACGCCGAGGCGGCTCGCCGCGCGGGAATTCGCATCAACGGCGTGCGGGTGGCGGTTTTCGCCATCTCCGGCACGATGGCGGCTATCGGCGGCATCATGGCCGCCTCGCGTCTGCTCGCGGTAAACCAGGGCTCGGGAGGCAGCGAACTGCTCTTGCTCGCGATCGCCGGCCCGGTGATCGCGGGCACCAGCCTCTTCGGCGGCCGCGGCTCGGTCTGGACCGCCCTGCTTGGCGCCCTGGTGATCGGCTCGATCTCCAATGGCATGGATCTGCTGGCGCTCTCCTCCGCGGTCAAGTTCATGGTCACCGGCGGCGTCCTGCTGCTCGCCGTCCTCGTCGACGCGATCGCCCGCCAACAGCGGCAGGCCGCCGGACGGGTGTAGACAACACAGCGCGGAATTCGAATCGTTGTGCTACCGTGGCGCACATGGACTCGGTAGGCGTTCGCGAGCTGCGACAGAACCTTTCCCGGTACCTCATGGACGTCAAGGAGGGTGGAAGCTTCAGGGTCACCGAGCGGGGGCGAGAGGTTGCTCGGCTCGTGCCGTCGGGCCCTGCGGATTCGGCGATAGCCAGGCTGGTGGCGGAGCGCGGCGCGACGATGCCCACCGCCAATCTGGTCGAACTCGCCAGGTCGTCCTCGCTGAGACGCGCAAGGGGACCTTCTAGCCTCGAACTGCTTGATGCGGAGCGGGAGGAGCGGCTATAGCCGCTCGGATTGCTTACCTCGACAGCTCCGCCTATGTGAAGGCCGTGCTTGGCGAGGTAGGCGAGGCCGCTCTCATGGCTGAGCTGGCTGAGTGGGACGGATACGTGTCGAGTGCGCTGCTGGCGGTGGAGTCAATTCGAGCTTGCGCTCGTCGCGGCGCCGAGGACGCCCATGAAGCTCGAGCGTGGCTGGAGAGCATTTCGCTACTACCTCTCGACGATCCGATCCTCGACAAGGCAACGGAGCTGGAGCCGACCGTTCTGCGCAGCCTGGATGCGCTCCACCTCGCGACTGCGCTCAGCGTTCGCGAGGAGGTTGGCGTGTTTGTCACTTATGACGAGCGCCTTGGTCACGCTGCCGAGGGGCAGGGCCTGAAGGTCATGCAACCGAGTTGACGGCCTACCGGGCAAAGAGCAGCGAGGCGCCGATCGCGCCACCGAGGTCGCCGAGCGAGGCGACCCGAACGGCCGGAGGCCGCTCGTCGACGAAGAGGTGCTTGGCCATCTCCTTGCTCAGCGGCTCCATGTAACGGTCACCGAAGCGGATGCCGAGGCCGCCGCCGAGGATCACCGCTTCTGGATCGAGCAGATTGACGGCCGAGGCAACGCCGGTTCCCAGCGCCTCAATCGCGCGGTCGACCAGCTTCGTCGCGAGGTGGTCGCCGTGCTCGATCGCGCGCTCCCAGATGCCGCTGGTCAGGCGCGGTTTCTCGTGCTTCTCCATCAGCTTGAAGAGGTCGGTCTTGTGGCCCTCTTCGTGCTCCCGCCGGGCCTCGGCTTCCATCGCCGCGCGGCCGGCGTAGGCCTCCATGCAGCCCCTGCGGCCGCAGGGGCACTTGGCGCCGCCGCGCTTGATCACCATGTGGCCGATCTCGCCGGCGGCGCCGCGGCCGAGCCAGGGCTTGCCGTCGAGGATGATGCCGCCGCCGACCCCGGTCCCCCAGAAGACGCCGATCAGGCTCTGGAACTCGCGGCCGGCGCCGAGATGGAACTCGGCCTCGGTGGCGACCTGCACGTCGTTGCCGACCCGCACCTCGGTTCCGAGCGCCTGCGCCAGCGTCTCGCCAAGCGGGAAGCTGCCTTCCCAATCGGGCAGGTTGCGGGCGGTGGAGACGACGCCGGTCTTCTCGTCGGCGTCGCCGGGTGAGCCAACCCCAACGCCCTCGAGCTCCTCAGGCTTGATGCCGGCAGCTGCGGCCGCTTCGCGCAGGGCATCCTCCATCGCCCGGGCGACGTCCGCGGGGCCCCCAGAGGTCGGCGTCGGCTGCCGCGCTTCGCCGAGCACCTCGCCGCCCGGCCTGACGATCGCCGTCTGGATCTTGGTGCCGCCGAGGTCGATGCCGCCGCGCAGGTCAGCCACGCCGCGAGTCTATTCCGCCGACGGCCGATTCCGGTCGATGGACGACCGGTAGGCCCGTCGGCGGGGGTTTCGTAGGGTGGGCGGCGATGAGTGAGTCGGGTTGGAGGCTTTGGTGGCAGAAGCGGCGCTGGTATGAGCGCAACAGGCGCCCCCTGCGGCGCCTGCGTTTGGCGCGCCACGCGGCGCGGGGCGGCTTCTTCATCCGCCAGCCGGTCGAGGGCGAGCTGCTGGAGGCGCTCGACGAGGGCCGCCTGCTGATCGGCGAGGGCACCCTGTTCGAGCCCGGCTGCTGGCTGACGCTCGCGCCCGAGGCCGAGATCGAGATCGGTGCCGGCTGCTTCCTCAACCGCAACACGATGCTGGCCGCGCACGAGCGGATCGAGATCGGCGAGCACACGATGTTCGCCAACGGCTGCTTCGTCGGCGACGCCGAGCACCGCTTCGACGATCCGGACACGCCGATCACCTGGCAGGGGTTCACCAGCAAGGGCCCGGTGAAGATCGGCTCCAACTGCTGGTTCGGCGTCAATTGCGCGGTGACCAGCGGGGTGACGATCGGCGACCGGTGCGTGATCGGCGCCAACTCCGTCGTCACCAAGGACCTGCCCGCGGCCTCGATCGCCGCCGGCGCCCCTGCCCGCGTGATCAAGCCCATAGATTTCCGCTGATGCAACTGCTGAGCAGGGTCTGGCGAAAGGTGACCGCGCCGCTACGGCGCTGGCCGCGCCTGTCGAGGTCGGCGGTGTCGGTCGCAGGACTGCTGGTCCTAGCCGCCGTGCTCTCCAACGCCTATGTGCTCTTGAGCGAGAAGGGGCACGCGACGAGCGAGGTCTCCGACGTTCCACACGCGCAGGTGGCGATCGTCCCGGGTGCGCTGGTCAATCCAGACGGATCGATGAGCTCAATGCTGGCCGATCGGGTCCGCCAGGCCGCGTCCCTCTGGCACGCCGGCAAGGTCGAGAAGGTGCTCGTCTCCGGCGATCACCACGCCTGGGCCTACGACGAGCCGGGGACGATGCGCAAGGCATTGGTTCGCGCCGGCGTCTCGGCTCACGATGTCTTCGAGGATCACGCCGGCTTCGACACCTGGGCGACGATGATCAGGGCGCGCAGCGTCTTCGGAGTTCGCGACGCGGTGGTCGTGACCCAGGGCTTTCACATGCCGCGCGCGCTCTTTCTCGCCGATGCCGCCGGCATCGACGCATCGGGCCTCACCGCAGACTTGCACCAATGGGGCTTCCAGGGGGACAAGAGCGAAGTGCGCGAGGTCCTCTCTCGGGTAAAGGCGATCGCCGATGTGACGCTCGACACCCCGGCGGTCGGCGGACCGCCGATCCCGATCGACGGCGATGGGCGCAGGAGCTGGGGGCCGGCGCCGCCTCCCGGAACTCCGCCCGCAGGCGCTCCCGAACACTGAGAGGCGGTCGAGATCGTCAGGGGCAGTGCGCCAACGCGTTCGCGTAGAAGCGCAGGTAGGCGGCCCAGTGGCGATTCCAGTAGGTGCTGTCATGACCACCGGGCCAGGTATGCGCGCGGATATCGGCGCCACCGGACCGGAGCGTGGCGACGAAGCCCTCGTCATACACCCTGAAGGGGTCCCCCTTCCCATAGTCGTTCCAGATTGGGGTGTCGCCGAAGGCGCCGGGGTCGCCCTGCAGAGCGTCGACGATGTCGTGACGGTTGAAGTCAGCGGCGTTGTCGAAGGCCCCTGGGGCCGTTTCGCCGCCGTCGAACCAGAGTGCGGGGGAGTGGCCGCCGACGGCGCAGAAGCGACCGGGGTGCAGCAGGGCCAGGTCGTAGGCGCCGAAGCCTCCCATCGAGATGCCACCGATCGCGAGGCGACTCGGATCGGTGCCGTAGCGCTTCGTCACCTGCGGAATCACCTCCCGCATCACATACGCCCCCCAATCCCCTTCGGCGCGGTCGTGCCAGTAGCCGTGGTCACCTCCGTCCGGAAAGGCAATGACGGGCGCTCGCCGGCCGAGCTTTGCCAGGCCGGCGAAGACCGACTCGTCCTCGGCGAAAGTCCGGTTCGAGCCGCTGCGCCCGTGCAGGAAGATCAGCAACGGTCGCTTCTCGCCCTCGCCGGCCTTGCCGGAGGGCTCGAACACGGTGACGTCGAGGTCTTCGTCGACGGCGGCGCTGTGGACGGTCAGCTGGGAAACGCGCGCCCCGTGCCTGTCGACCGGGGCGAGAACCGTCGCAGCGAGGGTGAGGTAGATGGCGGCAAGGGCCAGCAGGGTCAATGCGGCGAGCGCCGTCTGCCGGCGTCGTCGGATCTGACGCCGCGATGGGCGAAGAGGGCGATCCATCGAAAACCAGCTTAGTTCCGCCGGAACGTGCCTATAATCGGATTTCGGCCGTGACCCCCGGGCATGGACCATCATGAACCTCGCACTGACTGAGCCACCGCATGCAAGAGCAGGCGTGAAGTTCGTCCGCGCCACGGACGAGCTGCGAGCCGCGCTTGCCGCCGCGCGCGCGGAGGGCAGCTCGATCGGCCTGGTGCCGACGATGGGGTTCCTGCATGAGGGCCATCTCTCGCTGCTGCGCGCCGCGCGCGCCGAGTGCGACGTCGTCGTCATGAGCCTCTTCGTCAACCCGACCCAGTTCGGTCTCGGCGAGGACCTCGAGCGCTATCCGCGCGACGAGCAGCGCGACGCCGAGCTGGCCGGCGAAGCGGGCGTCGACCTGATCTACGCGCCGGCTGTCGAGGAGGTCTACCCCGACGGCTTCTCAACCACGGTCGAGGTCGCCGGCGTGACCGAGGGTCTCTGCGGCGACCCGAGCCGGCGCGGCCCCGAGCACTTCCGCGGCGTCACCACGGTCGTCGCCAAGCTCTTCAACTCGGTTCAGCCAGACGTCGCCTACTTCGGCCAGAAGGACGCCCAGCAGGTGGCGGCGATCCGCCGCATGGTGCGTGACCTCGACATCCCGGTCCGGATCGAGGCGCTGCCGATCGTGCGCGAGCCCGACGGCCTGGCGATGAGCTCGCGCAATGCCTACTTGAGCCCGACCGAGCGGCAGCAGGCAGCCGCGCTTTCGCGAGCGCTGCGGGTCGTTGAGCGGACCGTCCAGGAGGGCTCGCTTACGGCCGGCATCGAAGCCGGTCGCCGTGAGCTGGAGAAGGCGGGAGTCGAGGCCGAGTACCTCGAGGCCCGCGACACGGAGAACTTGGAGCCGGTGGCCGAGATGGATGGCCAGCCGGTGCTGATCGCGGTTGCGGCCAGGGTCGGCCCGGCGCGGCTGATCGACAACGTGACAATCGCCGGCGACGCCGGGAGAGGGGAAGGAACCTGATGCAGAGGCAGATGCTCAAGTCCAAGATCCACCGGGCGACCGTGACCGACTGCGACGTCGATTACATCGGCAGCATCACGATCGACACCGAGTTGATGGCCCAGGCCGACCTGATCACCAACGAGCAGGTGCACGTCTGGGACATCGACAACGGCGCCCGCTTCGTCACCTACGTGATCGACGGCGAGCCCGGCTCGGGCACGATGCAGGTCAACGGGGCCGCCGCCCACCTGACCCAACCCGGCCACAAGATCATCGTCGCCTCCTTCGGCGCCTACGACGAGAGCGACCTGGAGACCTACTCACCGGTCGTCGTCCACGTCGACGAAGGGAACCGCTCGGTGGCGGTCGACAGCCACCCCGAGGTGCTGCTCTCACAGGAGGTCCTGTCATGAGCGATCGCCAGCCCGTCACCCTGCCGCGCCTGGCCGAGATGAAGGAGGCCGGCGAGCCGATCGTGATGGTCACCGCCTACGACTTCCCCTCGGCCCGCGTTGCCGAGGAAGCCGGCGTCGACCTCGTCCTCGTCGGCGACACCGCGGCGATGGTCGTGCTCGGGTACCCCGGCACCGAGCCGGTCTCGATGGACGAGATGATCATGCTCGGCAAGGCTGTGCGCCGCGGCCTGAAGACTCCGTTGATGGTCGGCGACATGCCGATGGGCAGCTATGAGGCCAGCAACGAGCTGGCGGTGCAGAGCGCCCAGCGAATGGTCAAGGAGACGGGCTGCCAGGTGGTCAAGCTCGAGGCGGGGGGGACCTCGGTCGAGCGGGCACGGGCGATCATCCGCGCCGGCATCCCAGTTATGGGTCATGTCGGCCTGACGCCGCAGACCGCGACCGCGCTCGGTGGCTACAAGACCCAGGGAAAGACCGCGCAGGGTGCGATTCAGCTGCTCGAGGACGCCCTCGCCCTGCAGTCGGTCGGCTGCTTCGCGATCGTCTTCGAGGCGGTTCCGGCGGCGATCACCGAGGCGATCGTCGAGAAGCTCGAGATCCCGGCGATCGGCATCGGCGCCGGCTCGGCCACCGCCGGCCAGGTGCTCGTCTACCACGACCTGCTCGGGATCACGACCGGCCGCTCGCCCAAATTCGTCAAGCGCTATGCCGAGATCCACGCGGCGATGGTCGAGGGGGTCGGCCGCTACGCGGAGGAGGTGCGCTCGCACCGCTTCCCCGAGGCCGAGCACGTCTACGGGATCGAGCCCGAAGAGCTGACCGAGTTCCGCCTCTATATGGAGCAGAAGGACGGCTTGGCCTCCAAGCAGGCCTGGGAGTGGGAGCCGCTGCCCTAGCTCGTACCATCCTCGGCGATGAGCCTCACGGCCGAGGAACGACGCGCCAAGCTGGTCGACCTCTACAAAGAGGTGCAGGGGTGTACGAAGTGCCCCCTGCACGAGACGCGGACCAAGGCGGTGTTCGGGGCTGGGGACGCTGACGCCGAGGTGATGTTCGTCGGCGAGGCGCCCGGCGCCGAAGAGGACCGTCAGGGGCTGCCCTTCGTCGGTCGCGCCGGGCAACTGCTCAACCAGATGCTGGAAGGCATCGGTCTCTCCCGCGAGGACGTCTTCATCGCCAACGTGCTGAAGAGCCGGCCGCCGGGGAACCGAGACCCACAGCCGCTGGAGATAGAGGCCTGTCGCCCGTACCTGTTCGAGCAGGTGCGGCTGATCGAGCCGCGGGTCGTCTGCACCCTGGGCAACTTCGCGACCAAGCTGCTCAGCGGCAACCCGACCGGGATCACCCGGGTGCGGGGCACGCCGCAGGTGCACGAGCTGGGCGGCCGCACCGTCTTCCTGTTGCCGCTCTTCCACCCGGCGGCGGCGCTGCGCACTCCGGCGGTAAAGGAGACCCTGCGGTCTGACTTGGAGCTGTTGCCACAGCTCCTCGCCGGCCCACCGCCGGGTAGCGCCGACCCGGAGGAGGAGATCGAGGAGGCGCCGGCGCCGGGGCCGCCACAACCTCCGGCCGACCAGCTCGATTTCTTCGGTTGAGAGCGGTGGAGACCGTGCGCAGCGGCTCGGCCGCCGAAACCGAAGCGGCGGGGGAGAAGATCGCCACGACTCTCGGCCCGGGGGATGTGGTCGTGATCAGCGGTGAGATGGGCGCGGGTAAGACGACCCTGATCCGCGGTGCCTGCCGGGCGCTCGGGGTCGAGGGACCGGTCACCTCCCCCACCTTCACGATCGGGCAGCGTTACGGCGGCCGGATTCCCGTCTCCCACCTCGACCTCTACCGCCTCGCTGGTCTCGAGGGTGAGGACCCGGCCCTGCTCGACGACTACCTCGACGCCGCTTCCGTCGCCTTCGTCGAGTGGCCGGCGACGGCCGAGCCGGAGCTGGCCGGGAGGGCGCTGCTGGAGGTGCGCATCACCCATCTTGGTGACGATCGGCGCCAGATCGAGATCGGCAGCGCATCACCACCCAGATAAACGTGTTTTGGAGGGGGATGCCGCCCTGTAGCATCGCCCAACCACGCAAACCGAAGGAGGAAGGCGCCAGATGAAGGGACTGAAAACGCTGTTGGCGGTCGGGCTGGGAATTGCACTTCTCGCCAGTGCTGCTCCCGCCACGGCGCAGGGCGCCGCGTTCAAGCACTACGTGGCCTGCGGTCTCTCTCAGAAAGCGAAACCGTCGCACCTCTGCCAGAAGCCGCGCAAAAAGGGCGCCTTCTTCCGCAGTAACAACGGCAACGTCTTCTACACGGTCTGCGTCAAATTCCCGACGAAAAAAAACCTCTGCGCGCCCAAACAGGAAGCGAAACGGGGAACGCTCTACGTCAACAAGATCACCACCAACATCCCCGGCAAGCACCGCGTCACCTGGTTCGTGCAGGGCAAGCGGGTTGGCGTCTTCAACTTTTTCGTTCCCAGCCGCTGACCGTAGTCGGGTTCGACACCGCGACCAGCGACACCGCCGTCGCGGCGGTGCGCGATGGCGAGGTCCTCTATGAGGCGCTGCTCGGCCCCTCCGAGAAGGGGGGTCCCCAGCACACCACCGCGCTGCTGGCGGAGATCGAGCGTGCGGCAGAGGCAGCCGGTGGCTGGGGGGCTGTCGAGCGGATCGCGGTTGGGGTCGGCCCTGGCTCCTTCACCGGCCTGCGGGTCGGCATCGCGACGGCGCGTGCGCTGGGGTTGAGCCAGGGGCTGCCGCTGAGCGGCGTCGGCACCCTGGACACGCTGGGGCGCGGGCTTGGCGTGGCCGCTGAGGGCAGGGGGTGCCTCGTCGCTCTCGATGCTCGCCGGGGCGAGGTGGCCGCGGCGCTCTACGCGGCGAGCGGCGAACGCCTCTGGGGGCCCTCTTTGAGCTCGCCCGAGGAGCTTGGTGAACGGATCGCGTCGCTGTCCCAGGCCGTGCTGTGCGGCGGATCGGGCGCGGTACGATTTCGGCAGCAGCTAACGAGTCGGAAGGTCGAGATCCCGGACGACCCCGACCCCGTGCATCGCGTCGCCGCGCGGCACATCTGCGCTCTTGCGGCTGCGATGCCGGACGAGGACGAATCCGGTTCCCTGGCGCCGAACTACCTGAGGCCCCCCGATGCAGAACGGTGGCGTGAGCGAGACTCTCTCCAAGCAGCCGAGTGAGCTGAGCGGCGATCCGCCGGTGCGGCGGCTCGCCTACAGCGATCTGCCGGCGGTGATCTCGATCGAGAGGCGCTCCTTCCCGGCGCCCTGGTCGCTGGCGATGTTCGTGCTCGAGCTCTCCAAGCCCAGCGGGATATGCCTGGCCGCGACCGGGGGCGACGAGCTGCTCGGCTACCTCGTCTGCTCTCGCTACGACCGGGTGTGGCATGTGATGAACGTCGCCGTGGCACCGGAGCGCCGCCGCCAGGGGGTCGCCAGCAGGCTGATCTCGCAGCTGCTCACGGAGGCTGGGGACGAGCTTCCCTTCACCCTCGAGGTGCGGGTCTCCAACCGTGACGCGATCGCGATGTACGAGAAACTCGGCTTCCGCTCGGCCGGCGTGCGACCGCGTTACTACCAGGACAACGGTGAGGACGCCCTGATCATGTGGCTGGGCTAGGGACCGCGCACGCGTGATCCTCGCCGTCGAGACCTCCTGTGACGACACCTGCGCCGCCGTCGTCGACGGCGCGGACATCCTCTCCAACCTGATCTCCTCCCAGGACGAGGCGCACGCGAAGTTCGGCGGGATCGTCCCCGAGGTGGCCTCGCGCCACCACCTCGAGCTCGCGGCGCCGCTGGTCGATGCGGCACTGGGCGAGGCCGGCCTCTCGCTTGACGAGATCGACGCCGTCGCGGTCACCGCCGGCCCTGGTTTGATCGGGGCGTTGCTGGTCGGGCTCAGCACTGCCAAGGCGATCGCGGCGCCGCGACGGCTGCCGCTGATCCCAGTCGACCACCTGCAGGGGCATGTGGCGGCCAACTTCCTCGCCCCGGAGCCGCTCGAGCCGCCTTTCCTCTGTCTGGTCGCGAGCGGCGGCCACACCCTGCTGGCGGGAGTCCGCGATCACGCCGGCCACGAGGTGCTCGGTCAGACCCTCGACGACGCGGCCGGTGAGGCCTTCGACAAGGTCGCCCGCCTGCTCGGCCTTGGCTTTCCCGGCGGGCCGGCGCTGCAGAAGCTGGCCGAGGACGGCGATCCCGAGGCCTTTGAGCTGCCGGTGGCGATGGCCCGCGACCCCGGCCTCGACTTCAGCTTCAGTGGGCTGAAGACGGCGCTCGTCTATCTCTGCCGCGACCTTGGTCCGGAGGGAGTGAGTGAGCGGCGTGTCGATCTCGCCGCGAGCTTCCAAAAGGCGGCGGTCGGACAGCTGACGGCGAAACTGAAGCGGGCGCTGAAACGGGGCGAGTGGGAGGCGGTCGCGCTCGGAGGCGGTGTCGCCGCCAACGGACCCTTGCGCACGGCGGTCGCCGCACTCTGCGAGGAGCAGGGCGTGCGGCTGAAGCTGGTGCCGCTGGAGCTGTGCACCGACAACGCAGCGATGATCGGCTCCGCTGCCCGCTACGCGACGGCACTTCCGTATCCGGACTATCTGGCCTACGACGCCTTCCCCAGCAGCCGGCCGCCACTCGCAGCATGAGCGCTCAGTTTGTCCTTTACTCGCGGCCGGGCTGCCACCTCTGCGAGCAGGCGCTCGAAGAGCTCGTCGCGCTGCACGGTGAGGGCTACCGCTTCGAGTTGCACGAGGTCGACATCGAGAGCGATGAAGAGCTGTTGCGGGGCATGCTGGAGCGCATACCCGTGCTCGAGCTGAACGGGGAGGTCGTCGCGGAGTTGGTCGTGGACCAAACCTCCGTTCGTGCGCGGCTCGATACTGTGGGGGCCAATGATTGAGGAGGCCGTGGAGGAGCTCGGGGTGCCAGGTGGACTGATCGGCGACGGCGAGCGGCTGTCGCTGGGCGTCGCGGCACGACTCTCGCGGTACCTGCAGGTGCTCACGCAGGCGCGCAAGATGGGCCGCGAGACGATCTCCTCGCAGGAACTCTCGGACTACACCCACATCAACCCGACCCAGATCCGCCGCGACCTCTCCGGCTTCGGCAAGTTCGGCAAGCGGGGGGTCGGCTACAACGTCGATTCCCTGGTGGCGGAGATCCGCAAAATCCTGCGCACCTCGGGTCAGCACAACATCGCTCTCTTCGGCGCCGGCAACCTTGGCCAGGCGATCGCCAGCTCCGACATCTTCGCCGACCATGGCTTCGAGGTCGTCGCCATGTTCGACATCGACCCCGAGGTGGTCGGCAGCGAGGTCGGCAGTCTGCAGGTACGTGACTTCGGCGAGCTCGAGGCGGTTGTCTCCGCGCAGGAGATCGTCGTTGGCGTCCTCGCCGTTCCGGCCGCCTCGGCGCAGGCCGTCGCTGACCGCTTGGTCGAGGCCGGGGTGAAGATCATCTTCAATTACTCCGAGCAGCTGCTGCAGGTGCCACCGGAGGTGACGGTTCACACCTCCAGCCCCGCCGTCGACCTGCTCTACGCGCTCTACTTCTATCTGACCTAGAAAGACGCTGGACCCTGTCCATGGACCTCGACCTGGCTCGGGAGCGATTCGAGTCATCTACCGACTTCACGATCGGGCTCGAGGAGGAGTTCGCCATCCTCGACCCGGCCACGTTGGAGTTGGAGCATCGCTTCGAGGATCTCTACGCCGCCTGCCAGAAGGACGACGTGCTGGCGGAGTCGGCCGCTGGCGAGCTGATCGCGTCGGAGATCGAGATTCGCTCTGGGCGGTCGCAGAACTTTGCGGCGGCGATGGAGGCGCAGCGAGAGCGGCGCACGCGTCTCTTCGATCTTGCCGACGGCATGGGCCTGGGCCTGGCGGCGATGGGAACGCACCCCTGGGCCAACTACCTCGACCAGCGGATCATCGACACGCCCCACTACAGCCGCCTGCGGCGCGAACTTGGCTGGGTCGCCCAGCGCAACAACACCTGGAGCATGCATGTGCACATGGGTGTGCGCGGCGCCGACCGTGCGATCGCGGTCTGCGACTGGATGCGCGAGCTGCTGCCCCTGCTGCTTGCCGCTTCGGCCAACTCGCCCTTCCTCGACCGCCGCGACACCGGCCTGCACACGATCCGAACCGAGATCTTCACCCGCACCTTTCCCCGTTGCGGCGTTCCAAGCCCCTTCGTCGATTGGAACAGCTACGCCGAGTTCGTCGCGATGCTGGAGCGCACCGGTAGCGCCGAGGAGTCGACCCAGCTCTGGTGGAGCGTCCGCCCCCACCACGCTTTCGGCACGGTTGAGGTGCGGATCTGCGATGCGCAGACCCGCGGTGAGGAGTCCTTCGGGCTGGCGGCGTTGATCGCCGCCTGCATTGCCCAGACCGCGCTCGACTACGACGAGCAGGGCTACGAAGGCGCCGGCGCGCCGCTGCGCGATCGCGAGATCGAGGAGAACCTCTGGCGGGCGATTCGCCACGGGATGAGCGGCAAGCTGATCGACTTCCGCCGCGGTGAGGAGGTCGAGGCGCGGGCGGTGCTCGACGGGGTGCTCGAGTGGACGCAGCCGGCGCGCTCGGCCCTGGGCATCGAGCCCCAACTGCCCGAGCGCAACGGCGCCCAGCGGGCACGCGAGGCACTCGACGCAGGTGTCGCGATCGAGGACATCTATCGGGATGCGGTGCGCGAGACCCACCGCACCTACACGGCAGCCAAACAGGCTGCCTGAGTGCGTTTGCGGCCAGGGGCGGGACGCCGCCGCCGCGCCCACATATAGACTCCCGCGCCGCTAAAACCAGCCGGAGGATTCGAACTTGACCAGCTTCTTGACCGATTACGGAGTCGTCGTTGCGCTTGTATGCGCCGGCGCGGCAGTTCTCTACGGATTGATCATCACGCAGCGCCTGCTCGCGAAGTCGCCGGGCAACGAGCGCATGCAGGAAATCTCAGGCGCCGTGCAGGAGGGTGCCCAGGCCTATCTCAACCGCCAGTACACGATCATCGCCGCGGTTGCGGTCCCGATTGCGATCGTGCTTTGGCTCCTGCAGGACGAGAAGACCGCGATCGGCTTCGTTATCGGTGGCGTCCTCTCGGGCGCGACCGGGTTCATCGGGATGAACCTCTCGGTGCGCGCCAACTCCCGCGTTGCCGAGGCAGCGCGCGGCGGCGTCCCGCCGGCTCTCGACGTCGCCTTCAAGGGTGGCTCGGTGACCGGCCTGCTCGTCGTTGGCCTGGCGCTGCTGGGTGTCGCCGGCTACTTCGGCATCCTCGTTGCCACCGGCAGCAGTGACAAGGAGGCCGTCGACGCGCTTGTCGGTCTCGGCTTTGGCGGCTCGCTGATCTCCGTCTTCGCTCGGCTCGGCGGCGGCATCTTCACCAAGGCGGCCGATGTCGGCGCCGACCTGGTGGGCAAGGTCGAGGCGGGGATTCCCGAGGACGATCCTCGTAACCCCGCGGTGATCGCCGACAACGTCGGCGACAACGTCGGCGACTGCGCCGGCATGGCGGCCGATCTCTTCGAGACCTACGCGGTCACCTCGGTCGCTGTGATGCTGCTTGGCGTACTCACCTTCACCGGCTCAGGCGGCGAATTCTCGCGCGAGGTGGCGCTCTTCCCGTTGGTGATCGGCGGGGTGGCGATCATCGCCTCGATCATCGGCGCCCTTTTGGTGCGAACCAAAACGGACCGGGTCGAGGGGGCTCTGTACACCGGGGTGATCGCCGCCGGGATCCTCTCGATCGCGGCCTTCTACCCGATCACCGATTGGATGATGAGCGACCCGGTGCGGCTCGGTCTCAGCACCGCCGCCGACGCGGTCACCGTCACCGACCTCTGGCTCTGCGCGGTGATCGGCGTCGCCGTGACGGCGCTACTTTTTGTCATCACCGAATTTTATACCGCGACCCGCTTCCACCCGGTCAAGTCGATTGCCAAGGCGTCGGAGACGGGCCACGCGACCAACATCATCCAGGGGCTGGCCCAGGGCTTCCAGTCGACTGCGGCCCCGGCGCTGGTCATCGCCCTGGCGATCCTTGCGGCCAACGACCTGGCGGGCATCTACGGCATCGGCATCGCCGTGATGGCACAGCTCTCGCTCTGCGGCTTGATCGTCGCGCTCGACGCCTTCGGGCCGATCACCGACAACGCCGGCGGCATCGCCGAGATGGCGGATCTGCCCGAGGAGGTGCGGGCCGTGACCGATCCGCTCGACGCGGTCGGCAACACCACCAAGGCGGTCACCAAGGGCTACGCGATCGGCTCCGCGGCGCTTGCCGCTCTGGTGCTGTTCGCCGCCTTCAAGAGCGAATTGGCCGAGGAGGCGCCGGCCGGATTCGACCTCAATGCCCTCTTCAACCTGAGCAGCCCTGACGTGCTGGTTGGGCTGATCATCGGCGGCATGATGGTTTACCTCTTTGCGGCATTCGCGATCGAGGCAGTCGGCCGCGCCGGCGGCCAGGTCGTCGAACAGGTGCGCGAGCAGTTCCGCGAGCACCCGGGGATCATGGAGGGCACCGAAAAACCTGACTACGGGAAGACGGTCAGCATCGTCACCCTGGCGGCGCAGAAAGAGATGATCCTGCCCGCGCTGATCCCGATCGCGGTTCCGGTCGTCGTCGGCCTGCTCAGCGTCAACGCGCTCGGCGGCCTGCTGATCGGCGTCATCGTCGTCGGTCTCTTCGCCGCGATCTCGATGACCGCCGGCGGCGGTGCCTGGGACAACGCCAAGAAGCTGATCGAGGACGGTGCCCACGGCGGTAAAGGCTCCGAGGCCCACGCCGCCTCCGTCACCGGCGACACCGTCGGCGATCCCTACAAGGACACGGCTGGGCCGGCGATCAACCCGATGATCAAGGTGGCGAACATCGTCGCCATCCTGATCATCCCGATTGTCCACTTCTAAGCATTCAGCAACGGGAGGGGCAGGGTGCCCCTCCCGCCTTGCTGGGTTTTTCGCCGCGGGTCGCTTGCGGCCGTCCGTGGAGGCGGATGGGGCGAAAAACAGGACGCCGCTGTGTCGGGAGGGGCACCCTGCCCCTCCTCGCGGGCGCCTGGGGTGCGCCATTGGCAAGTGCTCGGTGGCGTACTCGGCATCGCCGTGGCTGGGATGCTGCTGGCCCCTTCGGCTTTGCTGCGGCGCCTGCCAATGACGAATTTGCGAACCGGATCGACCTGAGTGGGCCGTTGCCGATCGAGGAGACCGGGACGAACGTTGCCGCGACCCAACAGGTAGAGGAGCATCCGCACGAGTTTCTTTACGAACCCGCCGAACATTCCGTCTGGTTCAGCTGGAAAGCGGAGGACACCGAATGGGTGACGGTTTCGACCTGCGGGAGCGACTTCGACACTCTGCTGGGCGTCTACAGCGGCAGCTCGTTGTCCCTTCTCGAGAAGGTGGTACCCGGCAAGGAAGGAACCCGGTTCGACTGCGGGCCCGGCGGTCAGCAGGTCACCTTCCGGGCGCTCGCCGGCACGAACTACGAGATCAGGGTGGACGGGAACCTCTCCCCCCAGCCTCCGACGGCCACCGAAGGCTCGATCACGCTCGAGATAGCCTCGACCCCGGCGCCGGCCAACGACGACTTCGCGGACGCGCAGACGGTGACGGCCGAATCGCTCGAAGGCGGGACTTTCTATCGCGTTGACGTTCCCGGCTTCAACTGGAACGCCACCAAGGAGCTCGGTGAGCCCGCGCACGCGGGTGACCAGGGGGGAGCCTCGGTTTGGTACTCCTGGACCGCCCCAGTGAGTGGCGAGGCGTCGGTGGTCGCCGCCTCCGGCGCACTCGAAGCCGTGCTCGGCGTCTATACCGGTACCTCGCTGGGTGAGTTGACTCCCGTTGCGACGCCAACATACTTTTCAGGAGAAGTCGACGTGCAGGTCACCGCTGGCACCGTCTATCGGATCGCCGTCGACGGAATCTTCGACGGTGGGGCGGGGATGGCTTCGATGGGTCAGCTCACCTTCCTGATCTATCTGGCCGTTCCCCAGCCCGACCTTCAGACGGGCATCCCCCTTAAATCGGTGCCCCCTGTGGCTGACCAGGTAGCGCCGGAGACGACGATTTCGAAGACCGTGTTCAAGCGCATGCCGCCGATCTGGGTCTTCCGCTTCAGCTCGAACGAGCCCGGATCGACCTTTCAATGCAAGCTGGACAAACGGCCGTTCAAGAAATGTCGGTCGTCGAAGACGTTCAAACGCCTCAAACCTGGCAAGCACACGCTCAAGGTGCGCGCGGTCGATCCGAGTGGCAACGTCGACAAATCGCCTGCCGTTGCCCGCTTCGCCGTTCCCGGCAAAGCTCCGGCGAAACGCTGATCGCCCAGCCAGGGCGCTGCCGCCTCGATTAGGGTCGCGCTCGTGATCGAGGACTTGGTCAATGTCGCCGATTTCGAGCGGGCGGCCGAAGAGAAGCTGGACGCAGGCGTCGCGGGCTACTTCTTTGGCGGCGCCGGGGATGAGCTGACGCTGGGGGAGAACGTCTCCGCCTGGGGGCATTGGCGGCTGCGGCCTCGGATGTTGGCCGGGCTGAGTGAGTGGCAGACTGGGGTGGAGGTGCTGGGCGCGGAGGTCTCCATGCCGGTGCTGGTGGCGCCGGTCGCCTACCAGGGCCTGGTCGACCCGGAGGGGGAGGCGGCGATGGCTCGGGCTGCCGCCTCTGTCGGAACGGTCATGTGCCTCTCGACCCTGGCGACGATGCGGCCGCGGCCGGTTGCCGAGGCAGCGCCCGGCGGCCGGCGCTGGTTTCAGCTCTACTGCTTCCAGGACGAGGGCGTCACCCGGGCGCTGATCGAGGAGGCGTGTGAGTGCGGCTATGAGGCTATCGTGGTCACCGTCGATGCGCCAAGGGGAGGCAACCGCGAGCGCGACCAGCGGACTGGCTTCAAGATCCCAGCGGAGCTCGGCGTGCCGAACGTCGAAGCTGCGCTCGGCTCGGGTCGTGCGATCACGATCGAGGAGACGTTCGAGCTGATGGAGCCCGCCTTGAGCTGGTCCTATTTGGAGGACCTCGCCTCCGATTGTCGCGTGCCGGTGCTGGTCAAGGGGGTGTTGACCGCCGAGGATGCGGCGCTTGCGATCGAGCACGGCGCCGCCGGGGTCATCGTCTCCAACCACGGCGCTCGCCAGCTGGACCGCTGCCTCGCAACCGCTGATGCCCTGCCGGAGGTGGTCGACGCGGTCGAAGGTCGGGGCGCCGTGCTCGTCGATGGCGGCATTCGCCGCGGCGTCGACATAGCGATCGCGCTGGCGCTGGGCGCCGATGCCGTGCTCGTCGGGCGACCCGCCCTCTGGGGCCTCGCGGCCGGCGGCGAGGCGGGGGCCCGCCGGGTGCTCGAGCTGCTGCGCGAGGAGTTCGAGCTCACGCTTGCCCTCTGCGGCTGTGCATCGCCCGGTGCACTGACGCGCGCCCATGTGCAGCGGGCACCGGCGGCGTCCGTATATTCGGGCTGAGTGACCTCTTCCTCCACCTGAATCAATGGCGCAGCGGATTCCCAGAGACGAATCGCTGAGCCGCGTCCACGGCGTCGGCGCGCTGTTCTCGGCGGCCTACGGCAATGTCGGCTCCTCGATCTATTACGCGCTCGGCGTCACCGCGGCCTTTGCCCTCGGCCTCACCCCGGTTGCCTTCGTCATCTCCGGCCTGATCTTCGCCGCGACCGCCGCCACCTACGCCGAGGCGACGGTGATGTACCCGGAGGCGGGAGGCTCCTCCAGCTTTGCCCGCCACGCCTTCAACGAGCTGGTCAGCTTCGTCGCCGCTTGGGGCCAGATGCTCAACTACACGATCACGGTCGCGATCTCGGCCTACTTCGTGCCCCACTACCTGGCCGTCTTCTGGGAGCCACTGGGCAGTAGCCCTGGCGACATCATCGCCGGCGCCGCGGTGATCTTTGCTCTTGCACTGCTCAACATCCGCGGCTCGCAGGAGTCGGCCAAACTCAACCTCGTCCTCGCCATTGCTGACCTCGCCACCCAGGTCGTCCTGGTCGCGATCGGTGTCGTGCTGGTGCTCAACCCCGAGATCCTGATCGACAACATCCACCTGGGTGTCGCCCCGACTTGGAGCGATTTCGCTCTCGGCATCGCGGTCGGGATGATCGCCTACACCGGGATCGAGACCATCTCCAACATGGCCGAGGAGGCGAAGGACGCGGCGCGCACGATCCCACGCAGCGTTGGCCTCACGGTTGCCGCCGTGCTCGCCCTCTACCTGTTGATCCCGGTCGTCGCCCTCTCGGCGATGCCGGTCACTCAGGACGCCGCCGGCAACTACGCGACCGCGCTTGGGTCGGAGTTCGCCAACGATCCGATCCTCGGCATCGTTGAGAACCTCGGCCTCGGCTCGGGCATGACCGAAGCGCTGCGCTTCTACGTCGGCATTCTCGCTGCCGTGATCCTGCTGATCGCCACCAACGCCGGCCTGATCGGCGTCTCCCGCCTCACCTACTCAATGGGTCAGCATCGCCAGCTCCCCGAGGCTCTGCGCCAGGTCCACCCGCGTTACCGCACCCCGTACATCGCGATCTTCGTCTTCTCGGGCATCGCCATGATCACCCTGGTCCCCGGCCAGACCGACTTCCTGGCGACGATGTATTCCTTCGGCGCGATGCTCTCCTTCACCATCGCCCACGTCTCCGTGATCCAGCTGCGGCGCCGTCACTCGGCCGACGAGCGCCCGTGGAAGCCGCCCCTCAATTTCCGTGCCTTCGGAGTCGAGGTGCCGCTGAGCGCGGTGCTGGGCGGGCTCGGCACCTTCGGCGCCTGGATCGTCGTGATGGCGCTCAACCCGCGCACGCTCGTCGTCGGGCTCGGTTGGATGGCCTTTGGCATTGCTGTCTACGTCCTCTACCGCCGCAACCAGAAGTTGCCGCTGACCCAGACCGTAAAAGTCGTCACGCCTGAGCCGCTGGGCGTCGAGGAGATCGAGTACCGCAGCGTTATGGTCGCCTTCGAGGACGACGAGCCGTTCTCCGAGGAGATGGTCGCCACCGCGGTCAAGCTCGCCTCCAAGCGCCGTCGCGGCATCCACATCCACGCCCTGCTCACCGTCCCCACCAACCTGCCGCTGGGCGCCGAGATGCGCGAACGGGAAGCCGAGGCGCAGAGCAAGATCGAGCAGGCGAAGCTGATCGGCGGGCAGCGGGTGACCGGGCACGTCGAGCGGGTGCGGCCGGGTCAGGCGGGCTACTCGATCTCCGATGAGGCGAAGCTGATCAACGCGGCAGCGGTCGTTGTCTGGCTGCGCTATCGCGACGGCAAGCCGCTCTACGACAAGACCCTGCAGACGGTGCTGGGAGAGCGGCCTTGCCGGGTGATCGTCGTTTCCGAGAAAGGCCTCCGGGGCGGTGCCGAGGTGGCCCCGTCGCTCGCCTAGGCTCCGGCCTAGAATCGCCTGCGTGTACCAGCGTTCGGTCAAGCTCCTCTCACTCGTCTTCCTCGCCCTCGGCGGCGCCCTGCTCGTCACCACCCTCGCTGCGGGTGGCGGCCCCGCCTCGGTCGGGTTCCTGATGGGGATCGCCTTCCTCGCCGTAGGTGGCGGCCGGCTCTGGCTCGCGGCGCGGATGGGCCGGTGAGCGAGGGCGGGCAGCCGCGCTCGCGGCTGGAGCCGCTGCTGCGGCGGGGCGTCGGCGTTCCGGGCCTTTTCGTCGCCGTCTACTCGGCGGTTGGCTTCTCGATCTACTTCGCCCTAGGCGTCGTCGCCGATCGTGGCCTCGGCCTGACGCCGCTGATCTTCCTCGCCGCCGGCCTGATGTTCGTGCTGACCACGCTCAGCTACGTAGAGGGTGGCGCGATGATCCGCGAACGCGGCGGTTCCTCGAGCTTCGCTCGCCACGCCTTCAACGAGCTGATCGCCTTCATCGCCGGCTGGGCGATCCTGATCGACTACCTGATCGTCGCCGCGCTGGCGGCGCTCTCGGTGCCTCATTACCTGGAACCGGTGGCATCGGACCTTTCGTCGGGCTGGCGCCAGGTCGCCGTCGCCATCATCGTCATCGTCGCTGCCTGCGGGCTGAGCATCTTCAACGTGACCGGGCGTGGCCGCGAGCGCACGCTCAGTGTCCTTGCCCTCGCTGACATCGCCCTGCAGATCGCGGTGATCGTGGTTGGCGCCCTCGCCGTCCTGCACCCGGACCGCCTCACCGACCAGATCCACCTCTTCACCGACCCGAGCATCAAGGACATCGTCTACGCCTCGGTGATCGCAATGCTCGCTTACGCCGGCATCGAGGCTGCCTCCGACCTCGCCCCCGACATCGACGTGCACCCCCGCGACTTGAAGCGGATCGTCTCGGTGGGGGCTGTCGCGGTGCCGCTCGTCTACGCCGGGATGGCCGCCATCGCGTTGATGGCGGTGCCAGTGGTCGCTGGCCCAGGGGGACCGGAGACCGCACTCGGCAACGAGTTTGTAGAGGCACCGGTGCTTGGGGTGGTCTCCGCCTACCATCCCGCTTGGGTGGCGGACTCAATGCGCTGGATCGTCGCCCTGGTTGCGGCGCCGGTCCTCTTTTGGGCGACGACGACGTCGATGCTGGGCGTCTCGCGCCACATCTACACGCTGGCGATCAACCGCCAGATCCCCAGCTGGTTGGGCAAGCTCAACAGCCGCTACGCGACGCCGCAGGTGGCGATCGTCCTCTCGGGCCTGATCGCCATTGGCCTGGTTCTGCCGACCGACGTAAAGCTCCTGGCAGGGTTCTACGCGTTTGGGGCAATGCTGGCGATCACGATCGCCCACCTCTCGATTCTCAAACTGAGGGTGACCGAGCCCGAGCGGACGCGGCCCTTCCGTGTCCCCTGGAGCTTCACCTGGCGCAACGCTCAGATCCCTCTGCCGACGCTGTTCGCCGCCCTGCTCAGCATGCTCGCCTTTCTCAGCGTGCTCGTCCTGCACGACACGGCGCGCTGGGTGGGAGGCGGCTGGATGGTCTTCGGCCTGCTCTTCTACGTCGTCTACCGCAAGGTCTTCGAGGGCACGTCGCTGACCCGCCGCGTGTCGGTGACCGAGCGGGCGCTGACCAAGCAGGTGCCCGAGATCTCCTACCGCAGCCTGCTCGTGCCGGTATTCGGCACCGAGCTCGACGACGACATCGTCGCCACCGCGGGGCGCCTGGCTGCCGCCGAGAGCGAAAACGCCGATGGCGACGAGGAAAAAGCGCGCCTGGCGCTCGTCTACGTGGTTGAGGTCCCGCTATCGGTATCGCTCGAAGCGGAGTTGCCCGCCGAGCGCGAGGAGGAAGCGCGGCGGGCCCTCGAGCGTGCCCGCGACGTGGCGGAGGAGTACGAGGACGTGGCGGTCAGCACCGAGACGATCCGCGCTCGTCAGGTCGGAGCCGGGATTGTCGAGGCGGCGCGGCAAAGTGCCGCAGAGGCGATCGTGATCGGCGGCGAGCCACCGACGAAGATCCGCGGTGGCGCGATGCTGGGCGGGATCGGCGCCGCCAAGCCGGCCGAGATCGGCGCTGCGACCGAGTACGTGCTGATGAAGGCGCCTTGTCAAGTGCTCCTCACGGCCCCTCCGGAGGGCGCGCCCTCCATCTAGTATCCGGCACATGTTCATCTTGATCGTTGGCTGCGGGCGCGTTGGCTCGTCCGTGGCCAGAACCATGTTGAGCGAGGGCCACGATGTTTCGTGCCTCGACGAGGATCCCGAGTCCCACACCAGGCTCGAGGTCGGTCTCGACAAGGGCTGGGAGGATCTCGGTGGCCGCTTCACGGTCGGCACCGGTCTCGAGACCGATGCCCTGCTCGCAGCTGGGATCGAGAACGCCGACGCCTTCATCGCTGCCACCAACGGCGACAACACGAACATCGTTATCTCCCAAATCGCCCAGCGCCGTTACGAGGTGCCGACGGTGATCGCACGGATCCTCGACCCGCTGCGCGCCGAGTGGTACCGCCAGCAGGGGCTGCACACGATCTGCCCGACGCGGGTCGCGATCGACATGCTCGAGAGCGCCGTCCGCGAAGGCGTCCCGCGCGGGGTGGCCTGAGCATGTACATCATCGTCGTTGGCGCCGGGAAGGTCGGCTGGAACCTCGCCCGCGAGCTGCTCGAAAAGAACCACGAGGTGACCGTGATCGAGAGCAACCGGCGCCGCTACCTGACGGTGGAGCAGGAGCTCGAGCACAACGTCACCTACGGCGACGCCTCCGAGCTCTGGGTCCTCGAGCGGGCCGGCATCCAGCGGGCCGACATGGTCATCGCCGTAACCGGCGACGACGAGGACAACATGCTGATCTGCCAGGTCGCCCGCGAGAAGTACGAGGTCGAGCGGATCATCGCCCGGGTCAACAACCCGCGCAACCGGCCGCATTTCGACCTGCTTGGCGTGAAGCCCTCGGTCTCGGCCACCGACCTGATCCTGCGCCTGCTCGAGCACGACATTCCGGAGTACGGGCTCGTCCACCTGCTCGACCTGCAGGAGGAGCAGCTGGAGATCATCGAGATGCTGCTCGGCAAGGACTCGAGCGTGACCGGGCGGCGGGTCGGAGACCTCTCGATGCCCGAAGGCAGCCTGCTGATCTCGGTGCTGCGCGAAGGCAAGGGCTTCGTGCCCAATGCCGACACCGTGTTGGAGGTGGGCGACGAGGTGCTCGCCGTGCTCGACCCGGGTCGCGAGGAGGACATCAAGGAGCTCTTCGGCCCGGCCCCCGGCGGTAACGGGACCGGCTGACGTGCCCGACCGCGAGGTCGACTTCCTGCTCGTCGGCGGCGGCCTGGCCTCCGCCCAGTGCGCGGCCGAGCTGCGCAAGCGCGGCGCCGAGGGCTCGATCCTGCTCGCCGGGCGCGAGCCCGAGCCACCCTACGAACGACCGCCGCTCTCGAAGGAGTACCTGCGCGGTGAGGCTGGGCGTGAGGATGCCTACGTCAACTCGCCCGCCTGGTACGAGGAGAACGGGGTCGAGTTGCGGACGGGGGTCAACGTGATGTCGCTCGATCCCACCGCCCGCACGGCGAAGCTGCAGGGCGGGGAGGAGGTCGGCTTCGGCAAGGCGCTGCTTGCCACCGGGGCGATGGTCAACATCCTGCGGGTCGAGGGCGCCGAGAACGAGGGGATCCACTACCTGCGCGCCTTCGGCAACTCCGATGCGATCCGAGCCGACGCCGAGGCGGCCGAGCACGTCGTCCTGATCGGCGGCAGCTACATCGGCACCGAGGTCGCCGCTTCGCTGACCGCCAAGGGGGTCAAGTGCTCGATCGTGATGATGGAGGACGTGGCGCTCTCGCGGACCTTCGGCGAGGACGCCGGCCGCTGGTTCCAGCGGCGGCTCGAAGCGCACGGCGTCAGCGTTCATGGCGGCGAGGAGCTGGAGGCGTTCGAGGGCGACGGCCGGGTCAAGGCGGTGCTGACCAAGAGCGGCATGGCGATCGAGTGCGACACGGCCATCGTCGGCGCCGGCGTGCGCCCCGACGCGATGCTGGCCCAGCGCGCCGGGCTCGAGGTCGACGACGGCATCGTCTGCGACGCGAAGCTGGCGACTTCGGTTGACGGCATCTACGCGGCGGGCGACTGCTGTTCCTACGACAGCGTCGTCCACGGTCGGCGGATCCGGGTCGAGCATTGGGACGTGGCGATGCAGCAGGGGATGCACGCGGCCGGCAACATGCTCGGCGAGGATCGCGACTACGACGTCGTGCCCTACTTCTTCAGCGACCTCGCCGATTGGGCCAGCCTCGAGTACGTCGGCCCGGCGGTGGATTGGGACGAGGAGATCTGGCGTGGCGACCGCGACGGGGAGGAGTTCTCGCTCTGGTACCTGAAGGGCGGCAAGGTCGCCGGCGCGCTCAGCGTCGGTCGTTCCGAAGACCTCACCGAAGCGCGACGCCTACTGGCCGACGGCGTCGACGTCTCCGCCGCGCGCGAGAAGCTCGGCGACCCCGGTAGCGACCTTGGGTCGATATCCTGAGTCTTCCTTGCGGCCTGGTGTAATGGCAGCACGCCTCGCTCTGGACGAGGTAGTTGGGGTTCGAATCCCTGGGCCGCAGTCAGCGTCAGTGCAACAGCAAAAATTCCCTGCAAAGCCTGTCTAGCGGCTCTGCTACCTTCGCGTCGCATGGGGATCCCTAGGCGCCTTCTCATAGTTTCGTGCCTCGCCGCGCTCGCCCTCGCCGGATGCGGCGGTGGTGACGATGGCGACTCGACCGCTGCGGCGCCGGTGGAGACTGCCGAAACCACGGCGCTGAGCAAGGAAGAGCTGATCGCCCAGGGCGATGGGATCTGCGCGGAGGTGAACGCCGCCGTCGGAACGGTCGGCTCCACCAGTGTCGATGCCGAAAGCCAGGCCTCACAGGTCGCCGGCCTCTACGGCGGCATGGTCGAGCGGCTCAACGGCCTTGGCGCCCCCAGCGACGACAGCGCCGGCTACGCCGAATTCATCGCCGCCGCCGACGCGCTGGCCCAGGCGGAGGAGAACGTCGAGCTTGCCTCAGAGCGCGAAGACGCAGAAGGGTTGGCGAGCGCTGAAACGGAAGCCTCCTCAGCGCTCACCGCCTTTCAGTCGGCGGCCTCCTCCTTCGGCCTCGAAGAGTGCGCCGAAGCGCCCGCCCCGCCTGTGGCGAGTGGCGCCGGCGGCGAAGCGACGGGCGAAGAAGCCACCGGGGGCATTGAAGAAGAAGTCGAAGAAGCTGCGCCCGAAGAAGAAGTCGAAGTCGCCCCCGAAGAAGCTCCCCCGGTCGAAGAAGAAAGCGCCGGTGGTGGAGCGGGCGTGGGCGGGGGGACCGAAGGCGGCGGCGGTACGGGCGGCGGTAGCTCCGGCGGCGTCGGCCCCGGCTGAGCGGGCCGATAACCGGCGCATCTCGGAGTCCTCGGTCGGCCGGTTCGGGTCACGCACTTGAGTCCGCTCCCCTCACCATCCTTCCCTGCGTCCGCCGAACTGCTTGGTTCTCTGCCCGCTCAGGCCGCTGACGATTTCTGCCAAGCGCCGTAGAGACGCGAGTAGGGGCCGCCGGCTTCGATCAGCTCGTCGTGGGTGCCGGCCTCGGCGATCCGGCCGCCGTCGAGCACGACGATCTTGCCGGCACGGCGGATGGTCGAGAGGCGGTGGGCGATGACGATCGCCGTGCGCCCGGCCAGCAGCCGCTCCAGCCCCCGCTCGATCGTCTTCTCGGTCCGCACGTCGACGTTCGAGGTCGCCTCGTCGAGGATCAGGATGCGGGGCTCGGCGAGTAGCGCTCTGGCAAAGGCGACCAGCTGTCGCTGTCCGGCCGAGAGCTGCACGCCGCGCTCACCGACCTCGGTCTCGATCCTCTCCGGCAGCGCAGCGACGAACTCGCTGGCGCCAACCGTGGCGACCGCCGCCTCGATCTCCGCCAAGGCCGCCTCCGGCCGCCCGAAGGCGATGTTCTCGCGCACGCTGCCGGAGAAGAGGAATCCCTCCTGGGGGACGATCCCGAGCTGACGGCGCAGGGCGCCCTGCTGGATTCCGCGCAGATCGTGGCCGTCGACGAGCACGCGCCCGCGTTGCGGGTCATAGAAACGAGCAACGAGCTTCGCCAAGGTGGACTTGCCCGCCCCCGTGGCGCCGACCAGGGCAAGCGTCTGACCGGGCGGGACGTGGAGGTCGACTTCCTGCAGCGCCCAGTCCCCATCCGTGTAGCCAAACCACACCCCGTCCATCTCGATCTCGCCGCGCAGCTCGCCGGGGTCGATCGCACCGGGAGCGTCGACCATGTCGGGCTCGGTGTCGAGCAGCTCGAAGATCTTGTCGAGCGCCGCCATTCCCTGCTGGTAGGTGGTGTAGAGCTGGGAGAGTTCCTGGATCGGCTGGAAGAAGACCTGCAGGTAGCCGATGAAGGCGACGATCGTGCCGATCTGGATCGCTTTGTCGATCGCCTGGCCGCCGCCATAGAGGATGATCGCCGCGGTGCCGGCGGCGGCGAGTAATTCGACCGCCGGGAAATAGGAGGCGTT
Source organism: uncultured Solirubrobacterales bacterium (assembly GCA_963718755.1). Classification (GTDB taxonomy): domain Bacteria; phylum Actinomycetota; class Thermoleophilia; order Solirubrobacterales; family 70-9; genus VRUE01. The sequence continues at coordinate 245,406 of OY970376.1, read as the reverse complement.
GAGGTAGACGGTTTTCATGTTCGCCTCGCGGTTGGCCTCGTTGAGCTCGGTCATCGCCGCGGTGTGGCGGGGCTCCTGGCCGAAGCTGCGAACGACCCGCACCCCGCTCAGGGTCTCCTGCAGGTAGGCGGTGACCGCGGCGATCCGCTCCCGCGTCGCCCGGTAGGCGCCGTGCGAGGCGACGCGGAAGACGATGCTGGCGACGGCGACCAGGGGGAAGGTGAGGAAGGTGACGAGGGCCAGCTTGAAATCGAGGACGAGCATGATCGCTACCACCCCGACCAGGGTTAGACCGCTGGAGATCAGGGTGACGACGCCGCTGGTGACGAGCTGGTTGAGCGCCTCGATGTCGTTGGTCATGCGGCTGACGAGCACGCCCGGGCTGCGGCGGGTGAAGAAGCCGATCGACATCGATTGCAGGTGGGAGAAGACCCGCTCGCGCAGATCCTGCAGGGCACGGGTGCCGACCCAGCCGACGAGGTAGGTCTGGGCGTAGGTGGCGATGGCGTAGAGAACGGCGACGGCGAGGAAGGCGACGACGATCAGGGTCAGCGCCTCGTTGTCACCGGTGATGATGCCGGCGTCGATCGCCTGCCCGGCCAGGTACGGCGGGGCAAGGCCGGCAGCGGTTGCGGCCAGCATCGCGACGAAGGTCAGCGCCACCCGACCGCGATAGGGGCGCAGCAAGCCGATCATCCAGCGCAGCTTGCGGCCGCGCTGGTCTTCGCCGCGGACGATCTGCCAAAGCCTCCTCATAGCTTCGCCATCTCCTCGCGTTGCTCGAGGTCGCGCTGGAGGAACACCGAATCGGCAAGGCCGTGCTCGGCGATCTCCCGGTAGAAGCCGCACCCCTCCAGCAGCTCGGCGTGAGTGCCACGGTCGACTATCTGGCCACCGTCCATCACGACCACCTCGTCGGCGAGCGAGACGGTCGAGAGGCGGTGGGCGATCACGAACGTGGTCCTGCCCGCCATCGCCTCCTGCAAGCCGGTTTTGATCGCGGTCTCGGTCATTGCATCGACCGAGGAGGTGGCATCGTCGAGGATCAGGATGCGGGGATCGGCAAGCAGGGCACGGGCGATCGCGACCCGCTGGCGCTGCCCGCCCGAGAGGGTCAGCCCGCGCTCGCCGACTACGGTGTTGTAGCCATCCGGCAGGTCCCGGATGAAGCTGTCGGCCTGCGCCCGCCGCGCCGCCGCTTCGATCTCCTCACGGGTCGCGTCGGACTGCGCATAGGCGATGTTCTCGGCGATGCTGGCGCTGAAGAGGAAGCTGTCGTCGCCGACGAAGGCAACCTCCGAGCGCAGCGAGACGAGGTCGACCTTGCGGACGTCGACACCGTCGATCAGCACCTCGCCCTGGTTCGGGTCATACAAGCGCGCGATCAGGGCCACCAGGCTGGTCTTGCCCGAGCCGGAAGGGCCGACCAGGGCAACGGTGCGCCCTGCCTCGATCGCCAGGCCGATTCCGCTCAGGGCCTCGGCCGCCTCGCCGTACCGGAGCGACACGCCGCGCATCTCGACCCGACCGCCGCCGGCCGGCAGCGGCTGGGCCCCCGGCGGGCTCTCGATCTTTGGCTCGCGGTCAAGGATCTCGAAGAGCCGGTTGCCGGAGGCGATCGCCCGCTGCGCCATCCCCAGCGCCATGCCCAGCATCCGCATCGGCGCCGCCAGCATCGCCACGTAGGTGTAAAAGGCGGTGAAGGCGCCGAGGCTGAGGTTGCCGGCGATCACCTGACGGCCACCGATCAGCAGCACGAGGGCAATCCCCAGCTGGGGGAGCAGACCGAGCAGGGGGGAGAAGAAGGCCTGCAGGCGGGTCGAGTAGATGCTCTGGTCGAAGACTCTCGTCACCGCTTTGCGGAAGCGATGCAGCTGATGCTCCTCGCGGGCGAAGGCCTTGACGATGCGGACGCCGGAGACGTTCTCCTCCGCTTCGGCGGTGAGCTCGGCGAGCCGTTGCTGCACCTCCTGCACCGCGGGTCGGGAGACGCGGTTGTAGCGGGAGGCGGTGTAGATGACCAGCGGCGCCGGGGCGAGGGCCACCAGTGCCAGCCAGGGCTCGAGCGCGAACATCACCGCGCTGGCGAGCACGATCGTCAGCAGGTTCTGGGTGATGAAGATCAGCCCGTAGCCGAGGAAGAAGCGAATTGACTGCAGGTCGACGGTCGCCCGCGACATCAGCTGCCCGGTCTGCTGCCCATCGAAGAAGCCCAGCTCGAGCCGCTGCAGGTGGGCGTAGAAAAGCTGGCGCAAATCGAACTCCACCGCCAGCGAGACCTTGCCGGCGACGACCCGGCGCACCATGGTCAGCCCCAGTCGCAGGACGCCGGCAACGACGATGGCGATGGCAAGGGGGAGCAGGTCGGGCCGATCACCCGCCTCGATCGCGTTGATCGCGCGGCCGATCAGCCAAGGAATCAGCACGGTCATCCCCATCGCCGCCCAGGCGAAGACCAGCGAACCCCAGAGCTGACGGCGATAGGGCCGTAGAAAACCCATCAGGCGGCGATAAGTGGCCATCTAGGCCACTATACAAAGTGAAGTATGGGCCTCCGCGCAGGGATGGCAAGGCATACTGCGGGTGTGGCCGTCCTTGCCGCCGCACTGATCTCGCTGGCGCTCGGCGCTTTCGAGTCGCCTAGCTCGACGGCTGCCGCGACCAACGCCTGGCGGCCACTGCAGAGCGCGAACCTCGAGCGCACCGAGGTCGGCGCGGCGCGCATCGGACGCTCCATCTATGTGGTCGGGGGATTTGTCAGGCCATCCCGGACGACGGCAGCCGCTGAGCGCTACGAGGTCGATCGTGACCGCTGGCATCGAATCCCGGATATGCCAATAGCGGTCAATCACCCCGCGGTTGCCGCGCAGGGCGGACGGCTCTATGCCTACGGCGGCTATACGGATTCGAGGTTTGGCGCGCTGACCGCGGCCCTGCAGCGCTACGACCCGTCCACGCGACGCTGGAAGCTGCTGCAGCCTTCGCCGACCCCGCGCGCCGCGGCTGGACTCGTGTCGCTGGGTGGGAAGCTCTTTGCTGTCGGCGGGGCGGGCGAGGAGGGGGTCGAGCGAGCCGTCGAGGTCTACGACATAGCCGCGCGGCGCTGGCGGAAGGCCAAGCCGATGCAGGTTGCCCGTGAGCACATAGCCGCGGTGGCGGCTGGCGGTGACATATACGTGTTCGGCGGTCGCTCCGAGGGCCGCAACTTGAGCGCGGTCGAGCGTTTCGATCCACAGCTCAACCGCTGGTCGCGCCTGCCGTCCCTGCTGCACGCCCGCAGCGGCTTTGCCGCCGCGGTGGTCGCCGGCAGGCCGGTCGTCTTCGGCGGCGAGGAACTGGTTCCCGGTGGAGCGACGATCGCCCCGGTCGAGCTGTTCGACCCCGGCGCTCGTCGCTGGCGGACGCTGCCGCCGATGCGAACGCCCCGCCACGGGCTCGGCGGGGCCGCCCTGGGCAACCGCATCTTCGCCCTGCAGGGTGGACCGGCCCCGGGTTTCGCATTCTCCAGCGCCATCGAGTTCCTCGACCTGCGCGGTTCTGCCCGAGGCCGTTAGCCCAGCCTCTTGGGCGGTCAGTCGAAGACGGCGGCCTTGGCGCTGGTGACCTTGCCCCGCGGGCAGGATTTCTGATCGTGGCCGGGAGGGAGGAGAATCTGGAAGTTGGTGACCGCGTGGTAGGGCGTGGTGGCACCGTTGTTGCGAGCGAGGGTGACGACCAGGCGATAGAAGCCCGCGGGCAGATCGCGGTAGTAGATCTCGGGTCGCGTCGCCGGCGAGTAGCTGCCGCTGGACCCGATGCGCGCGGCGAGCACGCCGTTGGGACCCGAGTAGCGGGAGAAGTCGAAGGAGGCGCCGACCAGGCGACCGCGCCCAAGCGGGCTCTCCTCGGCGCGTTTGAGCTTGACCGGGTCGACGCAGTCGGGCACCCGGTTGAGGCCGAAGCGCATATGGCCCTCGCCGAGCTGCGGTTCGCCGCCGAACCGCAGCGGCGCCAGGGTGAAGTTGCGGACCTTGGCCTTGACCACGACCGCCCTGCTCGTCTGGCGGGCGCCGTTGCGGGGAGAGACGATCTCTACACTCGGTTCTCCCGGCGCCGTCGGCCCCCCGGCGCCGGCGGTGCCCTCGTCGTCGCTCAGCGAGAGCGCAAGGATGACTGCGAGGATAGCCGCCGCCAAGGCTGCAAAGATGCCGATTCCGAGCCGCATGGGGGCCGGAACATTACGCACCGACAGTGCCTACCCCTCGACAGACATGACCCCGGCAAGTGAACTCGCCTACAGGATCGGTGCTGCGGCGCGGCGCCCCGCGAGCTGGATGCAGCTGCTCAAGTTCGGCATGGTCGGTGGTTCCGGATATCTGATCAATCTCGCCGTTTTCGCAGTTCTCGCCGGCAATCTCGGCCTGCACCACATCGCCGCCGCGGTTGGAGCCTTCTGCGTTGCGCTGGCCAACAACTTCCTCTGGAACCGGCACTGGACGTTTGAGGCTGGTCATGGCCATCCAGGTTTCCAAGCGGTGCGCTTCCTCGCCGTCAGCATCGCGGCGCTGCTGGTCAACCTTGTTGTGCTCGAAACGCTGATCTCCGGGGCTTCGATGGGCGATCTGCCGGCTCAGGCGATCGCCGTTGCGGTTGCGATGCCGTTCAACTTCCTCGGAAACAAGCTCTGGACCTTCGCTGAGTAGGCCCTCACTTCCGTCCGACGGCGGTGACCAACCTCTCCAACAGGCTCGCCAAGCCCGAGCGCAAGACGAAGGCGTTGGAAGCCAACGAGCAGAGCACGGCGAATTTGAGCAGGCGCGTCGGCTTGCTGGAAAATCAAGTCGGCGCAATCGACTCCCGTGTCACCGCACTGAACCAGCGGGTCACGAATTTGAGCCGGCGCGTCAACAGCTCCGGCGCTGCGGCATCTGGGGGCGAGTCGGCGCCCTGGAGCCCGACGGTTGAGGGTCTACCAATCGCCCTCCAGCCACCGCAGCAGCTCGGGGACGAGGTCCCCGAGCGTCGGGGCCGAGGAGGCCAGCTCAGCGTCGGCAAGTTGAATAGCCGCGCCGAGGCCAAATGTCGTCCGGTCGGGATCGCCGCCGAGCCAGGCCTCGATCTGGCCCAAGCGGAGATGATCCGATCGCAGCTCATGCAAAGCTGAGCGGGCTGCGGCGGGATCGGTCTCGGCTATCTCGATCGCAGCCTCCAGCCCGGCTCTGACCCGGTCCTCAGGCGGTGCCTCCCGGGCGACGGCAGTTGCCCGCCTGGCAATTCGTTCGTCCAGCCGCCCTTCTATCGGCGAGACGGTTTTCGTACCCTCACTCATGTTGGGACCCCCTCTTCAGGTCTCGGCCGGGCCCCGGGGTGTCGCAAGCGCCGCCGGGGCCACCCTTATCTCTTCGCGGATCACGCTAAGTCCGCACCCGGACGCCGAAGCGCCCAAACACCTCCCATTTGCGCCTTTTCCCACTTCTTTGACACAACCGGCACACTTTTGTATGTCACTCGAATACTTCAATGTGTTTGATCATTGGATTCCAGCATAGGACCCCATTGGCCCGGGGTCAACGTTCCGTGGCAGACTCAGGCAGATGAGCAGCGCCAAGCCGACCTATAACGCGGCCCAGATCGAGGCTGAGCGACAGGCCGGGTGGGCGGACCGAGGCGCGTTCGAGACCCCCGTTCCGGCGCCCGGGCAGACGGCCGTCTACGTCAAGCCGTCGAGCCCGTTCACTTCGGGCAACCTCCACATGGGCCATGTTCGCGACTACTCGATTGGCGATGCCTATGCCCGGTTCCGGCGCGCCCACGGCGACGCAGTGCTCTTCGGCTTCGGCTTCGACGCCTTTGGCTTGCCGGCCGAGATGGCCGCGATCGAGCGCCAGGCGCGGCCGGCCGAGTGGGTCGAGCGCTGCGGCGAGCGGATGCTCGCTCAGATGCAGCGTCTCGGTTTCTCATTTGATTACGAGCGCGCCTTCTACAGCTCCGACGAGTCCCAGTACCGCTGGTCCCAGTGGCTATTCCTGACCCTGTTCGAGGCTGGGCTGGTCTATCGCGACAACGCAACGGTCGACTGGTGCGACACCTGCCAAACGACGCTGGCGGCACTTCAGGTAGAGGACGGGCGCTGCTGGCGCTGCCACAACAAGGTGCGGCTGATACGCCGCCCGACCTGGTTTCTGCGGCTGTCTCCCTACCTCGAGGAGAACGACCGAAACCTCGAGCGGCTCCACAACTGGGACGAGCTCTCGTTGAAGACCCAGCGCTACATCCTCGGTCGAAGCGATGGGGTCGAGCTGACCCTGGGGGGCCGAAACGGCGACGAGCTCGAGGTCTTCACCCCGCATGCGGATGCGGTCGAGCAGGCGAGCTTCGTGCTGCTCTCGCCCCGTCACCCCGAGGTCGAGCGCTGGGCGACCGACCCCGCGGTCGCCGGGCAGCTCGACGAGCTGCGCTCGGGCGGCTGGGAGCGCAGCGCTCGCGACGCGGCCGCCGTGCCGGTGATCGACACCGGCGCTTCAGTCGAGGTCGACGGCGGCGGCAGCCTGCCGGTCTTCGTCTCGCCGCTGGTCGACGCCCGCTTCGGCCCCACGGCGGCGCTCGGCATCCCCGCCGTCGACGAGGCCGACGAAGCGATCGCGGCACGGATGCCCCGCACCGCCGGCGAGTCGCTTGGCGGCAGCTCACCCGCCTCCTCGCAGGTGCGGCCGGCGACGCGCTACCGCGCCTACGACTTCTCGATCTCGCGCCAGCGCTACTGGGGCACCCCAATCCCGGTTCTGCACTGCGAGCAGTGCGGCGTGGTCCCGGTGCCGATCGAGGATCTGCCTGTCGTGCTGCCTCGAGACGTCGAGCCAACCGGCGAGGGGAACCCGCTGGCCGAGCGCCCGGACTTCCTGCAGGCGACGTGCCCGACCTGCGGCGGCCCGGCTAGGCGGGAGACCGACACGCTCGACTGTCACTTCGATGCCCTCTGGCTGTGGGTTCCGGCCGCCGTGCCGCCGGCCGACCGCGACAAGCAGATGTTCACCCACCCCGATCTGCAGCACTGGCTGCCGTCCGAGCGGCTCGTCGCCGGCAACGACAGCGGCGGTTTCGTCTTCGACCAGCGGGTGGTGACCAAGGCCCTGCGGGACATCGGGCCTTTCGCCTTCCTCGGGGACGGTGAGCCCTTCTCCGGCTGCCTCTTCCACGAGATGGTGATCGCCGACGGGCGCAAGATGAGCAAGCACCTGGGCAACGTCGTCGATCCCGACGAGCTGGTGGCCGAGCACGGCGCCGATACCGTGCGGCTCGCGGTGCTCTATGCCGCCGGTCCGGCCAAGGCCCTCAACTGGACCGACGGCGCGATGCGCTTCGCCTCGCGCTTCCTGCGCGGCCTCTGGGACTACACCCACGCTTCGATCGCCGCTGCCGCCGGGGCAGCCGAGGATCCGGAGGCGGCAGCCGACACCGCGTTCATCCGCGAGCGGCTGGGCAAATGGTGCGACAGCGGCTTGGAGCGGATCACCGCCGATCTAGAGGAATTGCAGATGCACAAGGCGGTGCGCAACATCACCCGACTGCTGGAGCGGATCAAGGACTACGAGAAGCGGACTGTGCAGCGGCGCGGGCAGCTCAGCAGCGAGGACTACGAGGCTCTGCTCGAGGCTCTGGTCCTGCTGGCGAGAACCCTCTCGCCGTTCGCGCCACACATCGCCGAGGAGCTGCTGATCGCGCTCGGGCGGGACGCCTCTGTAGGATTTCCGGTCGGAGGAGAGCCGATCTCTCTGCCATAGCCAGGAATAATTGATCGATATGCCCGCAACTGCTATACACCGTCGCTCATGATCGGGCGCATCACCGGGAAGCGGAGAGGTAGATTCGCGAAGGCGGGCGGCCTGCCGTCGCTAGCTGGGGGCATTGAGGGGCGATGAGCCTCTCGGCCGACCAGCGCACCCGCTCCTGCGCGACGGAGCTGGTCTGCCACGACTGTGAGCTTCGGCTCCCTCTGCTCGACACCACCTCCAGGTGTCTCGGCTGCGGTCAGACCCTCGACGTCGACTACGACTACGAGCTGGCCAAGGCGCGGATCGATGAGTTGCCGATCGCCGAGCGCCACCTCAACATCTGGCGCTTCGAAGAGCTGTTGCCAATCGTCGACGCCAAGGCGCAGGCGCGGGTCGGCCGCTACAGCGGTCGCACGCCGCTGATCCACGCCGATCGGCTCGGCGCCGAGCTCGGCCTGCGCAAGCTCTACCTCAAGGACGACAGCACCCAGCGCCCGAGCCTCTCCTATAAGGACCGCGTTGTCTCGATGGCGGTCGCCCGTCTGCTCGAGCTGGGCAAGGAGGAGATCGGTTGTGTCTCGACCGGCAACGTCGGCACCGCGGTCGCCTCGCTTGCGGCCAAGGCCGGCGTCGCCGCCTACGTCTTCTACCCGAGCAACCTGGAGCGCGGCAAGGCGCGTGCCTGCCGAGCCTTGGGTGCGTTCGTGATCCAGCTCGACGGCAATTACGACGAAGCCAACCGTGCCTGCCGCGAGCTGGCATTGGAGACCGGCGTCCAGTTCGCCAACATCACCCTGCGCCCGTTCTACGCCGAGGGGGCGAAGACGATGGCCTTCGAGGTCGTTGAGCAGCTTGACTGGGTCTCGCCTGACCACTTCGTCATCCCGGCCGCCGGCGGGACCCTCTCTTCGCGCGTCCACAAGGGACTGGGTGAGATGGAGCGGGTGGGAATGGCAGAGACCGCCGCGACCAAGATCCACATCGCCCAGGCCGAGGGCTGCGGGCCGATCGCCACCGCGGTGCTCGATGGCAGCGGCGAGATCGTGGAGCAGCGGCCGCAGACGGTTGCTCACTCGCTGGCGATCGGTGCCCCCGGCGATGGCCCGCTCGTCGTCGACGCGGTGACCTCCCGCGGCGGCTCGGCGGCGACCGCGACCGACCCCGAGATCTTCGAGGCCCTCGATCTGCTTGGCGCGACCGAGGGAATCCTCACCGAGCCGGCCGGCGGCACCACGATCGCCGCCACGATGAAGCTGGCCAACGAGGGCAAACTAGGCCCCGACGACACCGTCGTTGCGGTGATCAGCGGCAACGGCTACAAGACCCTCGACGAGCACCCCGATAAGCCCTGGCCCGAGATGGTCACCCCCGAGGTCGAGGCGATGGAGGAAACCCTCTCCCAGTTCCGCGGCGTCCCGGCGCCGTTGCCCCGCTGAAGCGGAAGTGAGCGCTTCGGGCGTGGTGGGCGTTTGGGATCAGTCCGCTCGCTGCCCAGCCGTTGCCCGGATGCGGCGACGCCGCTGTCGTTCCTGGCGGAGAAGGCCGGCGAGGTAGGCGCCGACTACGAGGATGACCAGCACGATCGCCAGTACCGGGCTCAGCGACCCGATTCCGATCGCGACCCCGGCGAGCAGGAACGCGCCCAGCAGCAGATCGATGAGCCGGTGGGGATGTTGCCGGGTGAGCGCGGAGCGACGAGAGGCGATTCGTTGCGACGGCTTCGAGCGTTGCATCCGGGTGGATCGACCGCAGTGCGCGGCGACTTGAAAGCGATGCCGGGGGAGGGGCTCCCAGTTCCGGCGAGCCCGTCGGAGTTGGGTGCGCGCCGCAAGCGCAAGAAAGCGCCGATCCGGCCTTGATTTCGGCCGATCTCCTGTTTGCTCTGAGTCCGCGTGCAGCGAGCAGTGGCGACAAGATCCGCGTTGCCGACGGCGTTTCGGCTTGAGTCTGATCGAGATATCTCAAGAACAAAGTGAGGGTGCGCAACACCTGGGTCGGCCAGTCTCGTCGGAGTAGAATCGCGGCCGTGTCGTTCACGCTCAGGAACCTGAAGGAGGATCTGGAGGATCTCGGGTCCAACTTCGACGGCGCGCCGGACCTTGAGTTCCGCCTCGCAACCAAGGCACTCAAGCTCGAGCAGTCCGGGCTTTGCTACCAGCGTATCCCGCCCGGCGATCGCTTTCCGTACGGCCACACGCACAAGGAGCAGGAGGAGGTGTACGTGGTCGTGGGCGGGAGCGGACGGATCAAGCTCGACGACGAGATCGTCGAGCTCAAGGAATGGGACGCGGTGCGCGTCCCGCCCGGTACGTGGCGAGGCTACGAGGCCGGGCCGAAGGGCCTCGAGATCCTCGTCATCGGCGCGCCCAATCTCGGCGAGAATCCGCGGGAAGACGTGGAGGGTCAGCGGGGCTGGTGGGCTGCCTAACTAGCTCGCCGTGCCTTGCCCTAGGCGTCCGCCATTTACCGGCAGCCTAGCCAGTGTGGGGAGATGGGGAGAATCCCTTGCCACCCCCCTGCCAAATCGATCCTCTCTGACTTCGGGATGCGGCGCATTCCGCTTGGCGCTGCGATGCCGGAGGAGGGACTCGAACCCCCGACACGCGGATTATGATTCCGCTGCTCTAACCAGCTGAGCTACTCCGGCCGGGACCAGGATGCTAGCGGTGCGAAAGGCGGGGGAGGCACGCACGCCGCGCCTCCGGTTAGCCTTTCTCTTGTGATGGGGAGCGCTCTGGATAGGGCAGTCAGCATGCTGATCCGGGATTGTCTGGATCTGAACCCCTCCGAAGAGGTTCTCGTGATCTGTAATCCGATCACCGAAGAGCTTGGGGCGCTGCTGCGAATCAACGCCCAGGGCGAGGGAGGCGAAGCGACGCTGGCGGTGATCTCCGAGCGCGAATCGCACGCTGCGGAGCCGCCGAAGGCGGTTGCGGCGGCGATGCTTGCCGCCGACATCGTCGTGGCGCCGACGATCCAATCGATCTCCCACACCGAAGCGCGCCGCGCGGCGACCGAAGCCGGTGTTCGCATCGCCTCGATGCCGGGCGTGACCGGCGAGATGCTCGCCCGCGTGATGGGTGCCGATCTGAGGCTGCTGCGCAAGCGGGGTGCCTCTGTCGGTCGAACCCTCGGCGCCGGCGCCGAGGCGAGAATCACCTGCGAGCGTGGCTCCGACCTGCAGCTCGGCCTGATGGACCGGACCGCGATTGTCGACGCTGGGGCGCTGACCATGCGCGGTGCCTTCGGCAACATTCCCTGCGGCGAGGCGTTTATCGCGCCGCTCGAGGGAACGGCGGAGGGGACGCTCGTCGTCGATGGCTCGATTGCTGCGATCGGCAAGCTTGCCGAGCCAGTCGAGCTGACCGTGCGCGAGGGTCATCTGACCGAGGCGACCGGCGCCGACGGATCGCAACTGATGAACCTGCTCACCGAACATGGCGTCGACGGAACCAACGTCGCCGAGCTAGGCATTGGCACCAACGAAAGCGCGATCCTCACCGGCAACATCCTCGAGGACGAGAAGATCCTCGGCACGGCTCACGTCGCCTTCGGTGCCTCGGCCGCGATCGGTGGCACGGTCCAGGTTCCGGTCCATCTCGATTGCGTGATGTTGCGCCCGACGGTGGAAATCGACGGGGCCCCCGTCGTGCAGGCCGGAGAGTTGGTCGTCTGAGCGGTGGCGGCGCCACTGCTTGCCGTTCCCAACGTCTCTGAGGGTCGCGACGCGACGCGGGTTGAAGCCCTCGCGCAAGCCTTCTCCGAGGGTGTGGAGCTGCTCGACCGCCACAGCGATCCCGATCACAACCGAACCGTCTTCACGCTTGCCGGGGACCCGCAGGCGTTGACGACGGCCCTGGCGCGCGGCGCCGCGGAGGCGGTCGGCTCGATCGACATGAACGCGCACGGCGGCGTTCACCCTGCGGTTGGGGCGCTCGATGTTTGCCCGGTCGTCTGGATCGACCCGGCGGATCGTGGCCTGGCTCGGGCGACGGCACGCAACGTCGCCACGGGGATCGGTGATCTCGGGGTACCCGTCTTCCTCTACGGCGGGCTTGCCGAAGGGCCCGAGCGGGTCGAGCGAGCCTACTTTCGCAACGGCGGCCTGGCGGAGCTGTGGCTGCGGATGGAGGCAGGTGAGCTGCAAGCGGATCGAGGTCCGGGGCAACCCCATCGCACGGCCGGCGCCACCCTGGTTACCGCCAGACCACCGCTGGGGGCGTTCAACGTGGAACTCGACAGCGAAGATCTCGAGCTGGCGCGGGCCGTGGCCGCCGGCCTGCGCGAGAGCGGCGGTGGCCTGCCCGGAGTGCGGGCGATCGGCCTGCCGTTATCCACGGGGCAGGTGCAGATCTCGACCAACGTTCATGACCCGGTCTCGGTGCCGCTGGGGGTCGTCGTCGAGCGGATCCGCTCGCTCGCCGCGCCACTGGGCGGCCGGCCGGTCGAGGCAGAGCTCATAGGCTTGATCCCCGCCGCTGCGCTCATCGGTTATCCCACTGATGTGCCGATCCGGGACTTCGACTCCGAGCTGCGGACGATCGAGCAGCGCTTGGCGAAGCTCTCCTGAGCCGCGCTCGCTATTCGTCTAGATTCCGCATATGGCCCCAACGAGGAAGAAGCGTCGTCGCAAGCACCGAGGCACCCAGGGAGGCCGGGTCGACCCGAACCGGCGCACCAGTCGCCCCCGCAGTCGTGAGGAGGCGAAGGCACGGGCCCGTTCGGGCCGCAAGAGCCCAGCGGCACGGACCGACGCGCCGCCGACCTGGCGCAGCGCGATTACCCGTGGCTTGGTCGCGGCCGTCATCTTCACGGTGCTGCTGATGGTGATCTTCAAACGCCCCGTCGGTTCGGCACTGGGATTGGGCGGCTTCATGCTTGCCTTCTACGTCCCCGCCGGCTACTACATCGACACGATGATGTGGCGCAGGCGCGAGCGCGCCCGGATTCGCGCCCGGGAGAAGGAATGAGCCTCGATGTGCAGATGCTCACCGTGGGTCCGATCGCGGAGAACTGCTTCATCGTGCGGCGTGAAGGCTCGGGGCGCGGCCTGATCATCGATCCGGGCGAGGAGCCTGATCGCATCCTCGCCGCGGTCGAGCAGATGGGGACGAAGATCGAGGCGATCCTGATCACCCACTGCCATTTCGATCACATCGGCGCGGTGGCGCCCGTCGCGACCGTGACCGGCGCGCCGGTCTACTGCCCAGCGCTCGAGCGCCCCGTGCTCGCCGACATCATGGCCTACATCCCGGTCCCCGGCATCGGTCCCTATGAGAGCTATGAGGCCGATGAGACGGTGGAGGGGGGAGAGACGCTGGAGCTGGCCGGAATGACCATCGACGTGATCTTCACCCCTGGACACAGCCCAGGCCACGTCACTTACTCGGTTCGCGACGAGGAGGCGATGTTCTCCGGCGACGTGCTCTTCAAAGGCTCGGTCGGCCGGGTCGACCTACCGGGCGGCGACGGTCCGACCTTGCTGCGCTCGATTCGGGAGCTGCTCGATTCCCACCCGCCGGAGACCGGTGTCTATCCGGGTCACATGGACGTCACCACACTCGGCGTCGAGCGGGCGACCAATCCGTTCCTTGCCGAGCTGGCCCGCTGAGTTGAAGACTTGGCGCGCAAAGTAGAGTCGCCCAACCATGGCCAAGAGTCGTTATAGGGCACCTCGAGGGACCTTTGATGTCCTGCCCCCAGAGGCTCGTCTCAGGTCCAGGATCGAACGTGTAGCCGCGGAAATCTTCGATCGTGCCGGCTACGAGACGATCGCCACCCCGATCTTCGAGGACACCGAGCTATTCGAACGCGGGGTCGGTCAATCCACCGACATCGTCCGTAAGGAGATGTTCACGTTCGAGGATAAGAGCAACCGCAGCATTACGCTGCGGCCGGAGGGGACTGCTCCGATATGTCGCGCATATCTGGAGTATGGGATGCACAAACTGCCACAGCCGGTCAAGTTCTCTTATGCCGGCCCATTCTTTCGACATGAGCGTCCGCAGGCCGGGCGGTATCGCCAGTTTCATCAGCTCGGCATCGAGGCAATAGGGACTAGCTCTCCTCTCGCGGACGCCGAGGTCATCATGTTGCTCTCCGAGCTCCTGATCGAGCTTGACGTTCCGGGGTTGGAGTTACGGATCGGAAGTCTTGGCTCGGCTGATGCTCGCCGAGCCTACGTAGCTCGTCTCGCTGACTATCTACGCGAAGAAGAATCGGAACTCCCGGACGCTGTCATCGAAAGGATCGATTCCAATCCCTTGCGCGCGTTCGACTCGAAGGACAAAGCGGTGCAGGACGTGATGTCCCGAGCGCCGACGCTAATCGCAGGTCTTGAGGGGGAGGACGCCGCGCACTTTCGAGAAGTGTGCGGGCTTCTAGGCGCCGCAGGCCTTGACTTCAAAGTAGACCCGACTCTTGTACGCGGGCTTGACTACTACTCGCGAACGGTTTTTTCGTTTGTCTGCGATCGGCTCGGGGCGCAGTCCGAGATCGGCGGTGGAGGACGGTACGACGGTTTGATCGAGCAACTCGGTGGGCCGCCCACGCCCGCAGTCGGTTGGGCGGTTGGTGTCGAGCGGATTCTGTTGGCGCTGAGTGAAGATCCAGAAATGATCGGTGGCGAAGCCCCGAGCGGCGACGTGCTCATGATCATTGCCGACACCGAAAGGTCCCGCCAGGCCGTCACCTTCGCCAAGCAGTTACGCCAGGCTGGTTTCTCGGCGCATTTGGAATTAGCCGGTCGCTTACCGAAAAAGGCTCTAGCCCATGCGGATCGGCTTGGCGTTTCCCAGGTCCTCCTTCTTGACCTCGAAGGACCGCCCCGATTGCGCAACATGCGGTCTGGGGAACAGCGCGATATCGACGCTACTCGCATCGTTGAAGAGGTCAGGAAAGCATCGTGAGCGAGGCACCCGCGCTCAGCGCCAACGAGTTCCGCGACACCTGGTGCGGTCAGGTGCTGGGCGAAAGGGTCGACGCGACGGTGCGAGTTGCCGGCTGGGTCCATCGCCGCCGCGACCACGGTGGCCTGATCTTCATCGACCTGCGCGACCGCACCGGGATCGTCCAGCTCGTCTTCCACCCCGACTCCTCGGGCGAGGCATTCGAGCTGGCCCACAAGCTGCGCGCCGAGGACGTGCTGAGCGCGTCTGGAGCTGTCGTTCGCCGTTCGCCCGAGACGGTCAACCCGGATCTGCCAACCGGCGAGGTCGAGTTGGCAGTGAGCGGCGCCGGACTGTTGGCGGATGCCGAGACGCCGCCCTTTCAGATCGAGGGCTTCTCCGGCGAGGTGGGCGAGGACGCGCGACTGCGCCATCGCTATCTCGACCTGCGACGCGAGCCGATGCGAGAGGCGCTTGTCCTGCGCCACCGGGTGACCGCGGCGATGCGCGAGTTCCTCGACCGCGAGGGCTTCCTCGACGTCGAGACCCCGGTCCTGACCCGCTCGACCCCCGAGGGCGCTCGCGACTTCCTCGTCCCTAGCCGGCTCCAGCAGGGCTCTTTTTACGCGCTGCCGCAGTCGCCGCAGCTCTTCAAGCAGTTGCTGATGGTGGCTGGCTTCGAGCGCTACTACCAAATCGCCCGCTGTTTCCGCGACGAGGATCTGCGCGCCGATCGCCAGCCGGACTTCACCCAGCTCGACATCGAGATGTCATTCGTCGGGGTAGATGACGTGATCGAGGTCAACGAACGTTTGCTGGCCCACGTCTTCGGAGCGGTCGGCGGCCCCTCGCTGACGCTGCCGATCGAGCGAATCTCCTACGACGAGGCGATGAGCCGCTTCGGCACCGACCGGCCAGACTTGCGGTTCGGTCTCGAGCTGGTCGATCTCAGCGAGGCTCTGGCCGAGACCGAGTTCAATGTCTTCCGGGGGACGATCGAGTCCGGTGGCGCCGTGCGCGGGCTCAACGCCGGCCGTCACGAGCTGCCGCGCTCGGAGCTCGACGCACTTATCTCTCGCGCCCAGGAGCTGGGGGCGAAAGGTTTGGTCTGGGCTTTCCGCGAGGGAGATGGCTGGCGCTCGCCAACCGCGAAGTTCCTCTCGGAGGGAGAGCTGGCCGAGCTCAACCGTCGCCTTGACGCCGAGGAGGGGGACCTGCTGCTCCTGGTGGCCGATCGGCGGCGCGTAGCCGATGCAGTGCTCGGGCAGTTGCGGGTCGAGCTCGCCGAGCGATTCGACCTGATCGGGGCCGGCGAGCACCGTCTGGCCTGGGTCGTCGATTGGCCGCTGCTCGAGTGGAGCCCGGGCGAGGAGCGCTGGGATCCGCTGCACCACCCCTTCACCGCACCGGCCGGGGAGTTCGATCCGGACAATCCTGGCGATGCGCGAGCGCTTGCCTACGATCTCGTCTGGAACGGGCAGGAGATGGGCGGCGGCTCGATTCGTATCCACAGCGCCGACGTGCAGCAGAAGCTCTTCGCCGCGCTTGGGATCGACGCCGAGGAAGCGGAGGCCCGCTTCGGCTTCCTGCTCGAGGCGCTGCGTTACGGCGCGCCGCCCCACGGCGGCATTGCCTACGGCCTCGACCGCATCGTCCAGCGGCTCGCCGGGGCGGACTCGATCCGCGACGTCATCGCCTTCCCGAAGACCGCTTCGGGGGCCGACGCCCTGACCGGCGCCCCGGCTCCGGTCGGAGAGATGCAGCTAAAAGAGCTTGGGATAGCGCTGCACCGTCGCGGTCTCGCTGGGCACTGAGCGCGATTTGCTCTAGCTCGATTCGCCCAAAAGGGTTGAGGAGCGGTCAAGATGTGAACGATGAGCCTCCTCGATCGCTTTCGATTTGCGCGCCGGGGCCCGGGTCCCGGGAAGACGCCTGTTCACGTCGACGATCCGCAATTCGACAGGTGGGAGGTCGTGCGTGACTTCGGCGACGTACGCACTGCGCGGGCCTGGCACCAGGCCCTGGAAGAGGCGGGGATTGAAGCCGCCCTCACCGCGGACTGGCCGATCGATCGCTTCGGCCGTGGCGACATAGCGCTACGGGTGCGGGGGGACGACTGGAGCGAGGCCGAGTTCCTTCTCTCCAACCTCGATTGAGGGGAGCACTCTGGACTGATTGCCCTCGCCGGCCAGCGCCCACGGTGGTACGGTGGCAACCGAGGCTCGAGCCCGTGCGAGAGCCGTCCCACCGTTTGACCCAACACAAACGGCGCGGGGGCCGATCTCTCTTGGTCCTGCGGGATCCGGAGGAGGCGCCCACCCTTTTCTTCAAGGGATCAAAGCCAGGGGCGGCAACGGCGGGTTGGAGCCTCTTTTTACATTTGGCGCGCCACCCGTGCGCCCCGTCTCCTAATCATCGCTTCATGGGCGAAGGCGGGACGGACGAACGTCACATCGACCACGGAATTGGGGGTAAATGTGACTCTGGTGATGTGGATGGGCTGCTTGCGCGACTGGCTGGACGGCAGCACGGGGTGGTTGCGCGGTGGCAGTTGCCGGCTGCGGGCGTGAGCAGGCGTGTGATCGATGGGCGGATGGGTCGCGGGGCTGCACCCGATCCATCGGGGTGTTTATGCGGTCGGCTACCGGTCGGATCGCATCCAGAGTCGTTGGATCGCGGCTGTGCTGATGGCTGGTCCCGACGCAGTGCTCAGTCACCGCAGCGCGGCTCAGCTATGGAGGTTTGCACCGCGATCGGGGCACGCAGTCGAAGTGACGCGCCCCAATCGTCTCCGCCAGCATCCGCATATTCGTGGGCATCGGTCTCGGCTTTCAGAGGATGAGCGGACCGTCATCGACGGGATTCCGGTTACGACTGCGCCCCGGACGATCCTCGACTTGGCCGCGGTCGCGTCGCGGCGTGAGGTCGAGCGAGCGCTCAACGAGATGGAAGCGCAGAGGGTGACCGACCCCCTTTCGATATTGACCACGTAATAGGGGGTCGATGTGACGCTCGTGGTGGTGGCTACTCTTTTCGTGTGAGCCGGGAGCTGTTGGAGCACTATCTGCATGACGAGTCGCGGCGTGGGCCGACGCTCGACGCTGGTTTCACCGGGGCTGCCGGTGGGGCGGCTTGCGGGGATCTCTCTCGGGTCTCGGTCGTGATCGCGGATGGGCGGATTGCGGCGGTTGCCTTCGACGCTGAGGGATGTGGTGCCACTCGGGCTGCTACCGCGGCTGTGGCCGAGATGGTTGACGGAGAGCCCGTGATCGACGTTGCGCAGATCGGGATCGATGAGGTGAACGAGGCTGTTGGTGGGCTCACTCCCGCCAAGCGGCATGCCGCCCAGCTCGCCGCAGATGCGCTGCACCGGGCGCTGGCGAGTGCCGCTGCGTCCTCGCAGGTGCTGGCGGCGCCGACTGAGGGTCGGGTCCTGGTCGCGATGTCGGGCGGGGTCGATAGTGCTGTCGCTGCCCTGCTCGAGCGGGAGCGGGGGGCGGAGGTGCTTGGGGTCACGCTCAAGCTCTGGGCCGATCCGGAGACCGACGGCGCCAAGGCCTGTTGCTCGCCCGAGGCGGTGCTCGGCGCCCGGGCGGTTGCTCATTCACTTGGGATCCCGCACCTCACTCTCGATCTCGAGGAGGAGTTCCGCCGCCGTGTGGTCGGCACCTTCCTCGACGGGTATGGGGCGGGCGCCACTCCCAACCCGTGCATCGTCTGCAACGGCGAGGTGAGGATCGCCGCGATGGTCGACCTTGCCCAGCGCCTCGGTGCCGACTATCTCGTCACCGGCCACTACGCGCGAATCGTCGAGGACGACGCGGGACCCCTGCTGGCCGCGGCGTCGGACCAGAACAAGGACCAGAGCTACATGCTCGCCGCCCTGCCGCCCGAGATGCTCGACCGACTGCGCTTCCCGCTCACCGAGTTGAGCAAGCCCGAGGTGCGCGAGATCGCCGCTCGTCACCACCTCTCAGTCGCCAAGAAGCCGGAGAGTCAGGACCTCTGCTTTCTCGCCGGCCAGGGCAAGGAGCGCTTCCTGCGCCGTCACGCCGGTTTGGGCGAGCGGGAGGGAGCAGTGCTCGACCGCTCGGGGCGGGCGATCGGCCGCCATCGCGGCCACCACAACTTCACCGTCGGCCAGCGGCGTGGGATCGGGGTCTCCGCGCCGGAGCCGCTCTACGTCGTCGCCACCGACGCCGCGTCCAACACCGTCACCGTCGGCACCAGGGCCGACCTGGCGACCAGCCGGCTAACGATCCGCGACGCCGTCCTGCACCGAAACGGAGGCAGGGTCGACGCGGTCAAGCTCCGCTACCGCGCCAAGCCCGTGCCCGCCTCGATCTCTGACGCAGAGCGAGGCGACCACGCCGAGCTCGAGCTCGAGCTCGGCGAGTCGTTTGACGCCGCCTCGCCAGGCCAGGCGGCGGTCCTGCTCAGCCGCGAGGCGATCGTCGGTCACGGCACGATCGCCTAGACGCTCGCCGCCTCTTTCTCCCGTTCTTCCTTGCGCAGGTCGACGACGCCTTTCACGCAGCGTGAGAAGGCCGTCCCTTTCTCACCTTTGACGTGCTCCTTGCTCTCGCCCTTGCAGATCTGCCCCGGTGCCTTGTTCTCGTTGTTGGCAGCCTGCTTCAGGTTCGCCACGCAGCGCGAGAACGCGGTTCCTTTCTCACCTTTGACGTGTTTCTTGCTCTCGCCTTTGCAGCGGCGGCCGTAGGCTTTCGCCTGGGCGGGCAGGCCGTTCTTGGGGCCCGGGGTTCCTTCGTCCGGGGTGTATACGGGGCCTTTGCCTTTGGCATTTTTGCCGTGCGGCGGCACGCCCTCCGGCTGGCCGGCGGCGAGCGCAGCGTTGCCGCAGGCCAGCGCGAGGACACCGGTCACGAGCGCAATCTTCACCATGAGCTTCATCGTGCCTCCTTCGAGTGCTTTCCCTGCGGCGCTGAGTAGGCCGGGGCTTTCATCGCTTCAAACGAGCCAGGGGCTCCGTTTGTCAGGCGGGATCCGGCAGTCCTGCGGTTGGCCCTGGACGGATGTCCCAGGTTCTCAGCGCTGAAGTCCAGGCGGCACGGCCTTGGGACCCTGCTCCTTGGGGCCGCTATCTGCTTGGGAAGGGGCTTCAGCGGACGGCGGCGGAGCGGTGGTTGCCGAAGGATCCTTCGCCGGCGCTTCAGGCTTTGCCGCCGATCTGCCGCCGCCCTCGCCGTTGGCGGAGTTGCCCCCCTGGCTTCCCGCGGATCCACCCTTGCCAGGCGGCGATGCCGCGTGGGCGGGTTTATGGGCCGCGGCGGTTTGCTGGCCATGCTCAGCTGCGCTCGGCAATCCATCCGCGCGGCCGTTCTGCTTGGAGGCTGAGCGGCCGTGGCCACCCCCCGGCGGGTTCTGGCCGGCCTGCGAGTTGGACGAGTCGTTGTGAGCTGCCGCATCGCCGTGCTGCGACCGCGTGCCGTCTTTGCCCTCTCCGCCCCCGTCACCCTGGGCACCGGTCGCACCGTTGGCGCGCTGGCGCGCGGCACTCTCGGTCGTGGTCGAGGCCGTGCCGGCACCCACGGCGGAATCGACGGCACCAGCCTGGTCGGTTGGCTCAGCCGTCTTCCCCGTTGCGTCGGATCCGCTCCTTGGAAGGGGCAGATCGATCAGCCCGCCCCGGTCGGCCGCGGAGACGCCGACGACCGCCGCGACGGCCACGGTTGCGGCCGACTTGACGATCGCGGAGGTTGCCATCGCCTTGCCGGCGCCTGCGCCGACGCCGCCGGCCAATCCACCGCCGCCGACCGCCGCGCCGCTGGTCGCCGCCGTGCTGCCGAACACGCCCTGCATGAGGGCGGCAGAAGCGGCCAGCGGCAATGGGGTGAGCGCGGCGAGATCCGCGCGCCGCCGCCCTATGCCGTCGCGGAAGGCGCGGCAGTCCGCACAACTGCGCAGATGGGCACTGATCTCGCGCCGGCGAGTAACGCGGCCATCGGCGTTGGAGATCTCCTGCATCACGTCGGCGCAGCGCATCTCACGTCCCGCTTCCAGCTGGCGCAGGCTGAGCCGCGCCTCGTAGAGCGTCTGGCGCGCAACGGCAGGGGAGGTCCCGAACGCGTCGCCGATCTGGTCGAAGTCGAGGCCTGAGAGCTCGCGCATGACGAGCGCCGCGCGCTGCCGCTCTGGAAGCTGATCGAGGTCGGCGAGCAGGGTTCGCAGGCGCTCTCGGATCTCCGCCGTCTCGGTCACGCCGCTGGCGATGTCGTGATGCTCCTCCAGCTCGGCGTTGTCGCGGCGCCTGCGCAGGGTTTCGACCGACTCGTTGCGGGCGATCCTGTACAGCCAGGGCTTCAGCTGGATCTCCCGCTCCTCGCCCGGCAGCGCCCGCAGCACCTTGACCATCGCGTTCTGCAGGGTGTCCTGAGCATCCTGCGGGTTGCCGACCATCGCCAGGCAGAAGCGGTAGAGCTCCTGGTGGTAGCGCCGGTAGATCGCCTCGAGGGCGCGCGGGTCTCCGCGCGCAACGCGCTTGACCAAGCGCTCGTCGGAGCTCATGCCCGCCCCGCTTCGTCGTGCAATGCCATCTGGTCAAGATTAGGCCCATGTCCATCAATGCTTCAACGGCGCGGCGGCTCAGGTGTCAGCGCTCGTCACTTAGGCTTCGTGGCTGATGAAAGCCGAGGAGATCCGCGACACCTATCTCAGCTTCTTCGAGCAGCGCCGGCACCGGATCGTGCCCTCCGCGTCGCTCGTGCCCTCGGTCCACGACCCCTCGGTGCTGCTCACCACCGCCGGCATGCAGCCCTTCAAGCCCTACTTCCTCGGCCGCGAGCAGCCGCCGGCGCCACGCCTGGCCGACGTGCAGAAATGCTTCCGCACGACCGACGTCGAGGAGGTCGGCAACACCGCCCGCCACCTCACCTTCTTCGAGATGCTCGGCAACTGGAGCTTCGGCGACTACTTCAAGGGGGAGTCGATTGCCTGGGGCTGGGAGCTGGTCACGCAGGGGTTCGGGATGGATCCGGAACGGATCTGGGCAACCGTCTTCGGCGGTGACGAGGAGCTCGGCCTGGGGCCGGACGAGGAGGCGATCGAGATCTGGAAGGGCCAGGGCATGCCCGCGGAGCGGATCGTCCTGCTCGGCCGCGAGGACAACTTCTGGCAGGCCGGACCAAGCGGCCCCTGTGGCCCCTGCTCGGAGCTCTACCTCGATCGCGGCGAGGACTTTGGCGCCGCCGGCGAGCGGCCCGGTGACGACACCGACCGCTTCCTCGAGTTCTGGAACCACGTCTTCATGACCTACGACCTCTCCAGCGAGGGGGTGCTGACCGAGCTGCCGATGCGCAACATCGACACCGGCATGGGCCTCGATCGGATGGCGGCGATCCTCCAGGACGCGCCCTCGGTCTTCGAGACCGACCTGATGCGGCCGCTGATCGACCTTGCGGAGGAGCTTTCCGGGCACTCCTACGGCGAGGGCGGCGCGATCACCCGCGCGATGCGGATCGTCGCCGATCACTCGCGCGGCGCCGCCTTCCTGATCGCCGACGGCGTCGTTCCCTCCAACGAGGATCGCGGCTACATCCTGCGCCGGATCATGCGCCGGGCGATCCAGCAGGGCCGCGCGTTGGGTCTCGAGGCCCCCTGGCTCGGCCGCTTCGCCGAGCGGACGATCGAGGTCATGGGCGACGCCTATCCCGAGCTGGTGGCGGAGCGCGCGACGATCGCTCGCTGGGTCGGCGACGAGGAGGAGAGCTTCGGCCGCACCCTGGAGCGCGGTACGGAGCTGCTTGAGCGTCTGATCGCCGAGGCGCAGGACGCCGGGACCTCCTGGATCGACGCGGCCGATGCCTTCAAGCTGCACGACACCTACGGCTTCCCATACGACCTGACCAAGGAGCTGCTCGCCGAGCAGGGCCTCTCGGTCGACGACAGCGGCTTCGAGGAGCTGATGGAGGAGCAGCGCCAACGTGCCCGCGTCGGCTCCGCCACCGCCCATGGCTCCGAGGATCGTCACGAGAAGGTGATCGCCTTTGCCGGCGATGCTCCGCCGACCCGCTTCGTCGGCTACGAGACCCTGCGGGCGACGACCGGGCTCGCCGCGGTCGCGGCAGACGACGGCCGGGCCCTGGTCAAGCTCGAGGAGAGCCCCTTCTACGCCGAGGGGGGCGGCCAGGTGGCCGACTCCGGCCTGCTGCGCTGGGAGGGGGGAGAGGCACGGGTCCTCGACGTCTACAGGGTCGGTGAGGACCAGGCGCTCGAGGTGGAGCCGAACGGCGGCTCGATCGAGAGCGGGGTCGCGGTAGAGGCCCTGGTCGACCACGAGGCGCGCCACGCGACGATGCGCAACCACACCGCGACCCACCTCCTGCACGCGGCCCTGCGTGAGCGCCTCGGCGACCACGTGCGCCAGGCCGGCTCCGCCGTCCGCCCCGACAAGCTGCGCTTCGACTTCACCCACGGCCAGTCGCTCGGCGCCGATGACCTGGCTGCGATCGAGGATCGGGTCAACGAGTGGATCAAGGCGAGCAGGCCGGTGCGCTGGCTGGAGATGGATCGCGGCGAGGCCGAACGGCTCGGGGCGATGGCGCTGTTCGGCGAGAAATACGGCGAGTGGGTGCGGGTGGTCGAGGTCGACGGCGTCTCGCGCGAGCTCTGCGGCGGCACTCATGTGGCCAACACGGCGGAGGTCGGGATCTTCAAGCTCGCATCGGAGGGCTCCAGCGCCGCCAACGTGAGGCGGATCGAGGCGCTGACCGGGCCGGCGGCGATCGACTGGTTCCGCCAGAGCGAGGGGCAACTCAGCGAGGTGGGCGAGCTGCTCGGCACGCCGCAGGACCCCCTCCGCGGCGCCCGCCGTGCCGCGGAGCAGCTGCGCGAGGCCGGCGAGGGAGCAAAGCAGGCGGCGAAGGAGCAGCTCGGCGAGGAGGCGGAGCGTCTGGTCGACGTCGCCGACAAAGTCGGCGACGTCAGTGTCGTCGCGGCGGAGGTGCCGATTGCCGACCAGAAGCAGCTGCTCGAGCTGGCCAACCGTGTCCAATCAAAGCTGGGTGGCGACTCCGCCATCGCCCTCGGTGGGGCCGAGGGAGCGAAGGTAGGCCTCGTCGTTCTCGTCTCCAAGGGCGCCGCCGGCAGCGGCGTCTCGGCTGCCGCGGTGGTACGCGAGGCTGCCCCGTTGGTCGGCGGCGGAGGTGGCGGTCGCGATGAGATGGCGCAGGCCGGAGGAAAGGATGCCTCGAAGCTGGGTGAGGCGCTGGACGTGGCGCGGCAGGCGATCGAGCGCGGTCTGGGATGACGGCGCCGGCCTGATGCGCGTTCTTGCCCTCGACCACGGCACGGCCCGGATCGGCTGTGCGATCTCCGACCCGAGCGGCACCCTGGCGACGCCGCTGCCGGTGATCGAGCCGCCGGCGGCGAGCTCGGTTGCCGAGCTGGTCGCCAAGCACGAGGTCGAGCGGGTGGTCGTCGGACTGCCGTTGCACCTGAGCGGCGAGGAGGGCTCCCAGGCCGCCCTGGCGCGCAGCTTCTGCGTCGAACTCGAAGCGATGCTCGACGTGCCGGTGGAGACCTACGACGAGCGATTGACGACGCGGATGGCCGAGGCCAGCAAGCGCGAAGGCGCCAGCGCACCTCCCGACTCCCTGGCGGCGGCGCATCTGCTCCAGGCTTACCTCGCCGGCCAGGCCGCGATCGAGGGCAGCGACGACGATGGGTGAGGATCCGGCCAGGCTGCGCGCCGACAGGCGGCGGCTGCTGCGCGAGCGACAGCGGCAGCGACGCCGGCGCGTCGTCGCGATCGTCGGGCTCCTGCTCCTCGCCGTGGTTCTGATGGCGGGCGCGATCGTCTACGCCAGCCGCGACGAGGCGCCGCCGCCTGAGGTGCCGCTGCGCACGATCACGCTGACGATCCCCGAGGGCTACAGCCGCGAGCAGACCGCGCAGCTCGCCCGCGAAGCCGGCCTGCGCGGCGACTACATGAAGGCGAGCGAAGGACACGAGGGCTTCCTCTTCCCGGATACCTTCGAACTCGAGCGGGGCGCGCCGGTCACCGACCTGGTCCAGCTGCAGCTGCAGGACTTCAAGCGCCGCGTCGGCGGGGTCGACCTGGGGTACGCGCGCTCCAAAAACCTCAACACCCGCGATGTGGTGACGATCGCCTCGATGGTCGAGGAGGAGGCGCAGCTCGACTCGGAGCGTCCGCTGATCGCCGCGGTGATCTACAACCGCCTGCGTGAAGGGATCCCGCTCGGCATCGACGCGACGATCCGCTTCGCCACCGGCAACTTCGAAGCGCCGCTGACCGAATCGGAGCTCGCCGTCGATTCGCCGTACAACACTCGCCTCAACGCCGGGCTGCCACCTGGGCCGATCTCCAGCCCGGGCCTGGCCTCGATCGAAGCCGCCGCTCGTCCCGCCGACGCCGACTACCTCTATTACGTAGTCGAGCCGGGAACCTGTGGCGAACACGCCTTCTCCTCCAGCGATGCCGACTTCCAGGCCGACGTCGCCCGCTACAACGAAGCGCGCGAAGCGGCGGGCGGGGAATCCCCCGACACCTGCGAAGAATGAGGAGGCTCGCCGTCCTCGGCCATCCGGTCGCGCACTCGCGCTCGCCGGCGATGCAGACCGCGGCGCTGGTCGAGCTCGGGCTGTCCGGCGAGTGGAGCTACTCGGCGATCGACGTAGCGCCTGACGAGCTCGAGTCGCGGGTGCGTGAGATGACGAAGGAGGGGTTCGCGGGCGCCAACGTCACCGTTCCGCACAAGGGGGCGGCCCTGGCCCTCGCCGACTCGCTCTCCGAGACGGCGCGCGAGATCGGCGCCGCCAACACGCTCAGCTTCAACGGCGACGAGATCCACGCCGACAACACCGACGCGCAGGGACTGCTGGATGCCCTGCCGGGGCCCGCCGCCGGGAAGCGGACGCTGGTGTTGGGGGCCGGGGGCGCCGCGCGTGCCGCCGTTTGGGCTCTCGCTCGGGAGGGCGCCGAGGTAGCGGTCTGGAACCGCACCACCCTGCGCGCCGAGCACCTCTGCGAGGAGCTGGGTGGGGTGGCGACGGAGTCGCCCGACCAGGGCGGCTTCGAGCTGATCGTCAACACGACCGCTGCCGGCCTGCGCGGCGAGGATCCGTTCGCCGAGCTGCCGCTCGAGGCCGCCGCATTTCTGCCTGGGCAGACGATCGTCGACCTCGTTTACGGCGAGCGGCCGAGCCGTCTGCTGGCGGCGGCCGAGGCGGCGGGGGCGAACGTCGTCGACGGGATCGAGATCCTGGTCCGCCAGGGAGCGCTCTCGCTGCGGATCTGGACCGGGCGCGAGCCGTCGCTCGAGGCGATGCGCTCTGCCGCGCGCAGATAGCCTAGGCGCGAGATGAGCAGCCGCTTCCGCTTCACCACCGCAGGCGAGTCGCACGGCCCCGGCCTGGTCGCGATCGTCGAGGGCATGCCGGCCGGTCTCGAGCTCGACCGCGAGGCGCTCGACCGCGACATGGCTCGCCGCCAGCTCGGCCACGGTCGGGGCGGGCGGATGAAGATCGAGACCGACTCGGTCGAGATCCGCTCAGGCGTGCGGCACGGCCGCACCCTGGGCAGCCCGATCGCCGTCCTCGTCGCCAACCGCGACTACGCCAACTGGGAGGAGCGGATGAACCCTTGGTTGGTCGAGGGGTTCGAGCCAGAAGAGGTGCACCTGCCGCGTCCCGGCCACGCCGACCTCGTCGGCGCCCAAAAGTACGGCCACCGCGACATTCGCAACGTGCTCGAGCGGGCCAGCGCCCGCGAGACCGCGGCCAGGGTCGCGGCCGGCTCGCTCGCCCGCGGCCTGCTCACCGCGCTTGGGGTGAGCGTGCATAGCCACGTCACGCAGATTGCTTCGGTCAAGGCCGAGCGCTCCGATCCCTCGCCCGAAGACTTTGCCGCGGTCGACGAGGATCCCGTTCGCTGTCTCGACCCGGAGGCGAGCGCGGCGATGGTCGAGGAGATCAACCGCCTGCGCAAGGCAAACGAGAGCCTCGGCGGCAGCTTCGAGGTGCGGGCGTTCGGCCTCGTTCCCGGACTTGGCTCCCATATCTCCTGGGAAGAGCGCCTCGACGGCCAGCTCGCCGGCGCCGTTGCCTCGATCCAGTCGGTGAAGGGGGTCGCGATCGGCGAGGCCTGGGACGTCGCCACCCGCCCCGGCTCCGAGGCCCACGACGAGATCTTCTGGTCCGAGGATCGTGGCTACCACCGCGAGACCAACCACGCCGGCGGCCTCGAGGGCGGCATGACCAATGGCCTGCCGCTCTCCGTGCGGGCGGCGATCAAGCCGATCTCGACCCTGACCAAGCCGCTGCGCTCGGTCGACACCGAGAGCAAGGAGCCGGCCCAGGCGCTGCGCGAGCGCACCGACTCGACCGTCGTCCCGGCCGCCGCGGTCGTCGCCGAGGCAATGGTCTGCCTCGTGCTCGCTCGCTGCTACCGCGAAAAGTTCGGCGGCGATCACATCGACGACACGCTCGCCGCGGTCGATTCCTACAAGCAGCGCATCGATTTCCGCGGGTGACCGCGTGAGCCGCCCCGCGATCGTCTTCATCGGCTTCATGGGAGCGGGGAAGTCGACGGCGCTTGCCGCCGCGCGCGAGGCCGGCCTGGAGACGATCGAGATCGACGAGCTGATGGAGCGCGAGCTCGGCATGCCCATAACCGAGGCCTTCGAGCGTCTCGGCGAGGAGGGGTTTCGCGCCCGCGAGGCGGAGGTAGTCGGCAAGCTGCTCGAGGACACTGACGGCGGCGCGATCGCGCTTGGTGGGGGCAGCATCCTTTCCGAGCGGGTTCGCGACGCGCTCGGCCGCCACATCGTCGCCTGGCTTCAGATCGACGCCGAGGAGGCCTGGCGGCGGATCGAGGGAAGCGATCGACCGCTGGCGCGCAGCGCCGCCGACGTCGCCGAGCTGCTCGAGGTTCGCCTGCCGCTGTACGAGCAGCTGGCGGACGCGGTCCTGCCGGCCGGCGATCCCGGTCAAACCGCGCGGGCGCTTCCGTCGATCCAGGCGCTGGCGAACCTGCCAACCGGTACCAAGCTGCTCTGGGCGGCGAGCCGCTCGGGCGAGTATCCCGT
Source organism: uncultured Solirubrobacterales bacterium (assembly GCA_963718755.1). Classification (GTDB taxonomy): domain Bacteria; phylum Actinomycetota; class Thermoleophilia; order Solirubrobacterales; family 70-9; genus VRUE01. The sequence goes on along the minus strand of OY970376.1, from coordinate 217,704 downwards.
CTTCGTCGGGCCGGACCTCTTGGGTTCGAATTGGTGGCCAATGCAGGGGCGGCGATACTGCGTCACGCATACCGCCGTGCCCGGCGAGTACGCCGATCACATCGAGCCGCTCGGTGTCCGCATCGAAGTCGAGCCCGGTGAGAAGGAGAAGTCCTGGGCGGAAGCTGAGCGGGTGCTGCACGAGTTGGCCGGCGCCGGGATGACCCGTGAGGATCACGTAGTCGCGGTGGGTGGGGGGGTCGTGGGTGACTTGGCTGGTTTCTGTGCTCACATCTACCAACGCGGTGTGCCGGTCATCCATGTGCCGACTACGGTGGTCGCCCAGGCCGACTCGGCCTACGGTGGCAAGACCGGCGTCGACCTGCCTGAGGGCAAGAACTACGCAGGCGCCTACCACTTGCCGGCGGCAGTAATCACCGACACCTCGACCCTGGCCACGCTCCCCCCCGAGGAGCTCGCAGCGGGGTTCGTCGAGGTGCTGAAGACCGGCCTCTTGGCCGGCGGTGCGCTGTGGGAGCGCGTGCGTGGAATCGAGTCGCTCGATGCCTCTGGGTTGGGCGATGTCGTCTTTGCCTGCGCGCGGCACAAGTGCGAAGTGGTCGCCGCCGACGAGCGCGATGCGGGTGTGCGGCACACCCTCAACCTCGGCCACACGGTCGGCCACGCGATCGAGGCGGCGAGCGGATACGCGCGCTACCGGCACGGCGAGGCGGTGGGCCTCGGGCTGCTCGCGGCCTTGCGGCTCTCCGATGCGCCCGAGCTGCGCACGGAGGTTGAGGGCCTTCTGGACCGCCACGGTCTCCCTGTGGTGCTCGATGGGTCCATCGATGCCGGGGCGATCCTCGACGCCCTCCAGCGGGACAAGAAGCGCACCGCGGCGGGGGTCGGGTTCGTCCTCCTCTCCGAGCCGGGGGACCCGCGAACGGGAGAGCTGGTCGATCCGGCTAAGGTCGAGGTGGCGGTGGGGGAGCTCTACGCGCGATGACTTCGGCACACAACAGGGTCGCCGTCCTGCACGGGGTCAACTTCGACGTGCTCGAGCGCCGCGATCCCGAGGTCTACGGCGGGCTCAGCCTGAGCGAGCTCGAGATGCGGATCCAAAAGGCAGCCCGCGAGCTCGGCCTGGAAGCGATCTTCTTCCAGACCAACGCCGAGGGCGAGTTCGCCGAATACCTGCACCGGGCGCCGGAGCTGGCCGATGCGATCGTGATCAACGCGGGCGCCTGGACCCACTACAGCCGCGCGATCGCCGACGCGCTCGAGCTGACCGGCCTGCCCGCCGTCGAGGTCCACCTCTCCGACGTCGAGTCGCGCCAGGGCTGGCGCAAGGAGTCGGTCTTCGACGGCCTGGTGCTCGCGAAGATCTCCGGCAAGGGGCCGGACGGCTACCGCGACGCACTCGCCGCCCTGGCCCAGCACCTCGGGGTCTCGGCTCCCTGATGCGGGGCCGCGGCGATCGCCTCGCGGCCTCGCTGGCCGGGCGCGAGCTCGACCTGATCCTGGTCACGAATCTGACCAACGTCCGTTACCTGACCGGCTTCACCGGCACCAACGGCGCCTGTATCTGCGGCCCTGACACCCGCCTCTTTCTCACCGACTTTCGCTACACCGAGCGGGCAGCGGCGGAGGTCGAGGGCTGGGAGACGATCACCGTCAGCGACGATTGGCTCGAGGGGATCGCGGCCCACCTGCAGGGCCGCTTCGGCTTCGAGGACGACCACGTCCCGGTCCGCGTGCTCGAGCGCCTGAAGGGAAAACTCGCCGACGGCGTCGAGCCGGTGGCGGCCGGGGGCGCGGTGGAGAAGTTGCGACGGGTCAAGGACGAGGACGAGCTGGCCGCGATCGCTGCCGCCTCGGCGATGGCCGACGAAGTCTGGACCTGGAGCCTTGAACGGGGCCTCGGCGGGCGTAGCGAGCGCGAGGTGGCGCGAGCGGCAGAAGCGCGGATCCGGGAGCTCGACGCCGAGCCCTCGTTCCCGACGATCGTCGCCACCGGGGCGAACGGGGCGCTGCCCCACGCCGAGCCCGGCGAGCGCCGGATCGGCAGTGGTGAGCTGGTCGTCTTCGACATGGGCGCGCAGCTCGACCGCTACTGCTCCGACGGCACCCGGACCTTTGCCATCGGCGAGCCGGGCGAGGAGGGCCGCGCGGTTTACGAGACGGTGCGGGCGGCCCAGGCCGCGGCACTCGATGCCGTCATCGCCGGAGTAGGCGGCGAAGAGCTCGACCGCGTCGCCCGCGAGGCGATTGCCGGGGCCGGTCACGGCGAGCATTTCGGCCACGGCCTTGGGCACGGGGTAGGCCTCGAGGTACACGAGGCGCCGCGCGTCTCGCCCCGCTCGGACGACATACTGGAAAGCGGCGAGGTGGTGACGATCGAGCCGGGCATTTACCTGCCCGGCAAGCTCGGGGTGCGGATCGAGGACCTCGTCGTCGTCAGCGAGGACGGCTGCCGCAATCTCAGCTCGCTACCGAAAGATCTCCAGCTGGTCGAGTAGCTGCAAGCTCAAGGTCTCCGCGCCACCCGGTCGATGCGCCTCTCGTGAAACTGAGCAAAGAAGCAGCTCGGCCGACCGCCGAGTCCCTGATGTCGATCCGCGACGATGCCCGACGCGAGCGCCTGCTCGACATGGAGGTGCGGCTACGGCCCTACCGCTTTGCCTGCTTCGGGATCCTCGCGCTGGCGCTGACCTCAGTCGGTGCCGAGATCGGTTGGTGGTGGATCGTTCCGCTCCTCGCCGGCCTCGGTGGCTTCGCCGTCGCCGACAGCTTTATGCGCAGCAGCGAGCACCCAGCGCTCTGGGTGGCGACGGCCTGGGGGATCCTGCCGCTGCTGCTGGCCGACGCGGTCGTGATCACCGGCGGCGCCGCCAGCCCGGTGCTGATGTGGTTCGCGCTTCCCGCTGTGACCTTAGGCGCCCGCTTCGAGCCGCGGGGAACCGCCATCGGCACCGCTTACATCCTGGCCTTGATGCTGGTCGCCACGGTCGGCCTCGATCCGGCTACCGCCTCGGACCACCATCAGGAGCTGATTGCAGCGGCCGCGCTGGTGCTCAGCGCTGTGATCCTCTCCGGTGCGCTGGTCGCGTCCGACCGCGCCCACCGCCGCCGCTCGACGCTCGACCCGCTGACCGGCCTCTTCAACCGCAACGCGCTGGAGCAGCGCCTGGCCGAGCTCGATGGACAGCCGAGCGGTGCCGAGAAGGGCCGCTCCCACGCGCTGCTGCTCTGCGATCTGGACCACTTCAAGCGGGTCAACGACCAGCTCGGCCACGCCGCTGGTGACACTGTCCTACGGGAGGTCGCCGACACGATGCGCGCCGTCCTCCGCGCCGGAGACTCGATCTACCGCATCGGCGGCGAGGAGATCCTCGTCGTCCTACCGGGAGCGGCCAAGGCTGACGCCGTGGGGGTGGCCCAGCGACTGCGCCGAGCGGTGCGCGACCGTCGCCCGGGCGGGGTCGAGGTGACGATCAGCGTTGGCGTCGCGGTCTCTTCGCCTGGGCCGATAGACACCCACGAGCTGATCGAACTCGCCGATGCGGCGCTCTACTCGGCCAAGGCGGGCGGTCGCAACCGGGTCGAGGTCTGCATTAACTAGGGGGACTAGCGAGTGAGGTCGATTCCGTCCTCGAGCCGCGCCGCGAACGCAGCGATCAGCTCGACGGTCGCCTCGAGATCGCCGAGGTCGACGAGCTCGACCGGCGAGTGCATGTAGCGCAGCGGGATCGAGACCAGGCCGGTCGGGATTCCCGAGCGCGAGATCTGGATTGCGTCGGCGTCGGTGCTGGTGGAGCGGCCGCTGGCGCTGACCGAGTAGTCGATCCCGGCCTCCTCGGCGGTCTCGACCAGCAGCTCGAAGACTTTCGGCGAGAGGGTCGAGCCGCGGCCGATCGCCGGGCCGGAGCCAAGCGGGTGGCTGCCGACCTCCTTCTCGTCGACCCCCGGCGCGTCGGTGGCGTGGGTGACGTCGACGGCGACGGCGAGGTCGGGGCGGAGCTCGAAGGCCGAGGTCCGCGCCCCGAACAGGCCGATCTCCTCCTGGACCGCGGCGATCGCCGCGAAGCTACCGCTGAGCGAGCCGCGCTCGTGGCAGCGACGCAGCGCCTCCAAGGCGACGTAGGCGCCGAGACGGTTGTCCATTGCCCGCGAAACGAGGCGGTCGCCGGCGAGCGCCACCGGCTCGGCGGCGATCACGACGGGGTCGCCGACGCGGATCAGCTCGGCGGCCTCCTCGCGGTCAGTTGCGCCCACGTCTATGTGCAAACCCTTCAGCTCGACGACCTTCTTGCGCTGGTCGGGCTCGAGCAGGTGGATCGGCTTGCGGCCGACGACGCCGGGCACGAGCCCCTCCCGGCCGCGGACCTCGACTCGCTGACCGACCAGGATCTGCGGGTCCCAGCCGCCGATCGGGGCGAACCAAAGGAAGCCCTTCTCGTCGATGTGGGTGACGACGAGGCCAATCTCGTCGATGTGGCCGACCACCGCAAGCAGTGGTGCGGCGTCGCCGACCCGCGCAATCGAAGAGCCGAGCCCGTCGGCCGAGCCCGTCGCAAACGAGGCTTCCTCGCGCCAGATGGCCGCGGCGGGCCCCTCGTGGCCGGATGGCGCGCCGGCGCGCAGCAGTTTGTCTAGCAGCGGTGGAGTCTCGGCCATCGGGAAGGCAGCAGTATGCCGAGTCGAACAGACGTACGCAATAAGCAGATTCGAATAGTTTTCCTACCCGTGAGCGATGCGAGCAAGACCTATCTCGTCACCGGCGCATCCAGCGGCATCGGCGAGGCAACGGCGAAACGTCTGGCGCGCGAGCCGGGAGCGGAGCTGGTTCTGGTCGCCAGGCGGGAGGAGCGCCTGCGGGCACTGGCCGAGTCGCTGCCCTGTGAGGCAAGCTGGCTCGCCGTCGACCTGACCGACGCCGACGCCCCCGAGCACGTCCGCGCACACCTCAGCGAGCGCCACGGTGGCCGCCTCACGCTGCTCGTAAACAACGCCGGCGCCTCCTGGCGCGGCTCCTTCGCTGAGGCGGGCTACGACAACGTCCACCGCCACATGGAGCTCAACTTCGACGCTGTGGTCCGCCTGACCGAGGCGCTGCTGCCGCTGCTGCGCGCCTCGGCACCGAGCGCGATTGTCAACGTCGCCAGCACCGCCGGACGCGTGGCCCGGGCGCGGACCGGCTCCTACTCGGCCAGCAAGTTCGCCCTGATCGGCTGGACCGACGCGCTCTTTGCCGAGGAGCGACCGCACGGCGTCCATGTGGGCATGGTCCTGCCGGGCTTCATCGCGACCGAGGGTTTTCCGGCCACCGAGCTGCGGCAGAGCGTCCTAACCCGGTGGACTGTCTCCAAGCCGGAGAAGGTCGCCGAGGCGATCGTCGACACCGGTCCCCGCCGCAAGGCCGAGCGCTACGTGCCGCGCCCCTACGCGCTGGCCGCGATCGCCCGCATCCTCTTCCCGCGCCTAGTTCGCCGTGTCCTCTCCGGCGGAACCGCCTCGGGACTGACGACGAAGACCGCCGCGGAATCAGCGGAGTAGCCACGCTGGCCGGGAGTTAGGCCCCTTTGATGCGGCCGAAGCGGCAGTAGCGGACTTTGAAGACGATGCTGATGTTGTTGGCGGCGATGCCGCTGCGTTCGGCCAGGATCGACTCGTGCGTGGCTTTGATCTCCCTGCCTTCTTTGTAGTACTTGCCGACGTTGCGCAGACGCGTCTTCAGCAGGCGCATCTGTTCGAACCAGCGATCGACCCGGTGCGCGTCGGCGGGCGGCGCCGGGATCGTCGCGAGGCTTTTGATCAGCCCGCCGAAGGATGCCGAGACGCGGATGAACTGCTTGCCGGCGGGCTCCAGTTCGTTTTTGTTGATTCGCTCGCGGGCGCCGCTCATGATCCGCTCGTTGGCGGCTCGGTTCACCTCACAGATCGGCTCGATCTGGGCCTTGTAGGTCTCCCGCGTCTGTTCTGCGCCAAGCGCAAGTGCCGTACTGGCAAGCAGCACGGCGACGATCACAGCGAATGTCCCCAGCGGTCTCTTCATCTCCCAGGCACGACAAGGGTAGAGGCTGCGGTCGGCGAGCAAGGCTCTAGGATTCGCCGCCGTGATCTCGACCAACCAATTCAAGAACGGCAGCCACATCGAAATCGATGGGTCCGTCTTCAAGATCCTCGAGTTCCAGCACGTCAAGCCGGGCAAGGGCGGGGCGTTCGTGCGGACGAAGCTGCGCAAGCTCAGTGACGGGTCGGTGCAGGACAAGACGTTCAGGGCGGGGGAGAAGTTCAGGCCGGTTCGCACCGAGTCGCGCAAGATGCAGTACCTCTATGACTCCGGCGACGCTGCCGTCTTCATGGACAGCCAGGACTACGAGCAGATCGAAATTCCAACCGAGATCGTCGGCGAGACGATGCAGTGGGTTCTGCCCAACGGCGAGGTCGACGTGCTCTTCGTCGATGAACAACCGAGCGACGTCCAGGTCGCCAGCGCGATCGAGATGAAGGTGACCCAGACCGAACCTGGTGTCAAGGGCGACACGGCTTCGGGTGGGGGCAACAAGTCGGCAACCCTGGAGTCGGGCGTTGTCGTCCAGGTGCCGCTCTTCATCGACGAGGGCGAGACGATCCGCGTCGATACCCGCAGCGGCGAGTACATCTCGCGCGCCTGAGCGCGGCGAGAGCCGAAGCGCGAGAATAGGCCGATGCGCAGATCCGACCAGCGCCGCGACGCCGTCTTTGCCTGCTACCAGCGCGACGTCACCGGGCGCCCCCTGGCCGAGCTGCTGGCTGAGGCGCGGCCGTTCACCCGCGAGCTGGCCGAGGCGGTGGATGCCCACCGCGACGAGCTCGACGCGACGATCGGCAGCCACGCGCGCGGTTGGGAGCTGGGGCGGATCGCGCCGCTGGAGCTGAACGTGATGCGCGTGGCGCTGCACGAGATCGAGCACAGCGACGACGTTCCCGACGAGGTGGCGATCGACGAGGCGGTCGAGATCGTCAAGGAGTACTGCGGAGCCGACGCCCCCGGGTTTGTCAACGGCATTCTCGGCGCGATCGTGCGTGAGCGCCAGGGGAACGCGGTCCAGTGAGCGAGAGCGGGCGGCTGCGCGAGATCTCGGCCCGGCTGCAGGCGATCGCCGCCGAGCTGGAGGGCTCCGAGGCGAGCGACGAGCGAGCCGCCGAGCTGGCCCGCGAGGCCGCCGAGCTCTCGAGCGAGGCGGTCGAGGAGGCGAACCGCCGCATCCGTGAGTCAGAGGGCTCGCGTTGAGCCGGCCGCGGCCGCTGTGAGCTACCCCGAGGATCTGCGCGCTCTGGTCGACGCCGAGCTGGAGCGGCTGCGCTTCGCCGCGCAGCCGGCAACCGCCGGTCTCGAGGAGGCGATGCGCTACTCGCTGCTGGCGGGGGGCAAGCGCGTTCGCCCGGTGCTTGCCCTCGCCACCGCACATGCCCTCGGCGCCGATCCGCAGCGCTACCTGCCCGTCGCTGCGGCGCTGGAGCTGATCCACACCTACTCGCTGATCCACGACGACCTGCCGGCGATGGACGATGACGAGCTGCGTCGCGGTCTGCCCACCTCCCACGTCAAATACGGCGAGGACATCGCGATCCTCGCCGGTGACGGTCTTTTTGCCGAGGCGATCCAGCTCTTCTGCAAGCAGCCCGGAGAGCCGGACCGAGTGCTCGCGGCGCTTGCCGAGCTGGCTGCCGCGACCGGGGTGGACGGCATGGTTGGAGGTCAGTACGTCGACGTTGCCGGCCAGGCGCACGATGCGGACGGGCTGCGCGCGCTGCACGGGCTGAAGACCGGTCGTTTGATCGCCGCCGGCGTCGGTGTCGTGTTAACCCTCGAGGGAGTGGCCGAACCTGAGACAATCGCTTACCGCCGGTTCGCTGGCGAGGTCGGCGTCCTCTTTCAAATCGTCGACGACATCCTCGACGTGACCGGAAGCGACGAGCAACTCGGCAAGCCCCACGGAAGCGACGAGAGGCATGGAAAACTCACTTACGTCAGTCTCTTCGGCCTCGAGCGCGCCCGCGAGCTGGCCGCCGAGTCGCACGCCAAGGCGACAGCGGCGCTGGCCGGGGCCAGTGGCGAAACCGGTGATCTGAGAGGGATCGCCGACTACATCTTCACCAGGAACGAATGAGCAACGGAGCACAGAAGCCAGAAGGCACGAGGGGCGGGGAGGAGTCCCTGCTCGAGAGGATCGACTCGCCGGTCGACCTGCACCCGCTCGGCGACGACCAGCTGCAGCTGGTCGCGCAGGAGATGCGCACCTACATCATCGACACGATCGGTGAGATCGGCGGCCACTTCGGCGCCAACCTCGGCACCTGCGAGCTGGCCGTTGCTCTTCACAGCCTGCTCGACTCGCCACGCGACAAGATCCTCTGGGACGTCGGCCACCAGGCCTACCCGCACAAGATCCTCACCGGAAGACGGCAAGCGCTGCCGACGATCCGCCAGTACGAGGGCCTGGCGCCCTTCTGCTCGATCTTCGAGTCAGAGCACGACATCATGGGCGCCGGCCACGCCTCGACCTCGATCGGCTACGCGGTCGGGTTGAAGGAGGCGATGCGCAAGGGCATCGGCGAAGACGGCAAGGTCGCCGCGGTGATCGGCGACGGCGCGCTGACCGGCGGCGTCGCTTACGAGGCGCTGCACGCGGCCGGCGGCCTGCAGACGCCGGTCGTGATCGTGCTCAACGACAACGGTATGTCGATCTCACCCAACGTCGGCGCGCTCTCGCGCTACTTCAACCGGGTGCGGCTCAACCCGCGCCTCTACCACGCCCGCGAGGGAGTCGAGGACCGCCTGACCAAGCTGCCGCTCGGCTTCGGCAAGCGGATCGAACGGCTGGGCCCGGAGATCAAGTCGGCGATCAAGGCCTATTGGGCGCCCGGCCTCTTCTTCGAGGAGCTCGACCTCGCCTACATGGGCGTGATCGACGGCCACGACGTGCATGCGCTGCGCGCGGCGCTGAAGGAGGCGTTCGAGGCCGACCGCCCGGTCGTCGTCCACATCCACACGGTCAAGGGCAAGGGCTTCGCCCCGGCCGAGGAGGGCGGCCTGGAGGGGATGGAGAAGTGGCACGCGGCGAAGCCGAAGTCGATCGTCAACGGGGCGCCGGCGCCGAAGCCGGTTCCGGTCAAGGAGTCCGACTCGCCGGAGGCGATCGCGCCGGAGCGGCTGGAGAAGCCGCCGGTCGCCGGGGCGCCGCCCCAGTACACGCAGGTCTTCGCCGAGGCGATCGTCGCCGAGGCCGAGCGCGACGAGCGCGTGGTCGGGATCACCGCGGCGATGGCGGGGGGGACCGGGCTGCAGAAGCTCGCCGACGAGGTTCCCGAGCAGTACTACGACGTCGGCATCGCCGAGCAGAACGGGGTTCTGCTCGCCTCCGGCCTGGCCCTGCAGGGGGCGAAGCCGGTCTGCGCGATCTACTCGACCTTCCTCCAGCGCGCCTTCGACCAGATCGTCCACGACGTCTGCCTGCAGGAGCTCGACGTCACCTTCGCGATGGATCGGGCGGGGCTGGTCGGCGACGACGGTCCCACCCATCACGGCGCCTTCGACGTCTCCTACTTCCGGCCGCTGCCCAACGTCGTCGTGATGGCGCCGCGCGACGAGGCGATGCTGGTCAACATGCTGCGCACCGCGATCGCACACGACGGTCCAGCGGCCCTGCGCTACCCCCGCGGGGCGGCCGAGGGGGTCCCGCTGCCGGCCGAGCCGGCCGAGATTCCGATCGGCAGCGGCGAGCTGCTGGCAAGTGGTGAGCGGGTGGCACTGGTCGGTTACGGCTACGGCGTCTCGGTGGCGCTGCGGGCCGCCGAGCTGCTCGCCGATCACGATCTGAGGCCGACGGTCGCCGATGCCCGCTTCGCCAAGCCGCTCGACGCCGAGCTGCTGGAGCGGCTGGCTCTCGGCCACGACCTGGTGGTGACGATCGAGGAGAACGTGCTGCCGGGCGGCTTCGGCTCGGCTGTGCTGGAGCATCTCGAGGACGCTTTCGCCGATCGCCCGGGGGACCGGGCGCGGGTGATGCGGATCGGCCTGCCCGATCGCTACGTCACCCATGGCAAGCCGGCGCTGCTGCGCGAGGAGGTCGGTCTGACCGGTGAGTCGGTGGCCGAGCGAGTGCTGGCGGCGCTGCGCAGCGGCGAGCCCGCCCTCAACTAGCTGCTTCACCAGATTTCTACCTGTGCTTGCACCAAAGCGCTCAATCGGCTAGCCTGCCCGGCGGCCTCCTTGGTTGCACCGAATCGGCCTCGCTTTTGCGAAGACGTTTCTGGGGTTACTACAGGGAGAGGAGGCGCGTATCTCTAGATATGCAGGGTCCGTTGGGCAGGCGGACCTATGCCCGGGGATCGGGCATAGGTCACGCCACCCAGCTACTCCGTGTCCGCTGAGGCGGCCGAGTAGCGCAGCGAGCCTGGGGTGTCGAGCAGCTCGCCGCTCTCGAGCAGGGTCTTCAGGCCGGAGAGGATCATCGGCCAGCCACCGAAGAGTTCGTCGTTTGCGCCCTCGCGCAGCTGGTCGTGGGTGACGGTCAGCCGGCAGGAGCTGCCGACCGGCTCGATCTCCCAGGTCACCCTGGACACCCCTTCGTCCTTCACCTGATCGCTCCACAGCGCGGTGAAGCTCTGGACCAGCCGCTGCGGCGGCTCGACCTCGAGGTTCTCGCCCTCGGCGATCGCAATGCCCGCCTGCGGGTGGACGGACTCATAGCGCGAGCCCGACGTCCAGTCCGAGCTGACCCCGACCCCGAAGTTGTACTTCTGCCGCGTCTCCTCATCCGTGATCGCCTCCCAGAGGCGCTCCGGCGTCGTCTTGATGTAGATCTCGAACACTTTCTCCATTTGACTCACTCCTTGGTCTCGATGTCTTTCTTCAGCTCGCTCAGGCCGGCGGCCCAAGGCTCGGCGTACTTGCTCACCCAGCGGTCGTGGATGAGCCGGATCGGGACGGGGTTGAGGAAGTGGAGCTTCTCGCGACCGCGTCGCTTACTGGTCACCAGGCGCGCCCCTTCGAGCACCTTGAGGTGCTTCATGACGCCGAACCGGGTCATCGGCAGGCGTGCTTCCAGTGCGCTCAGCGTCTGCCCGTCTTCCGCGAAGAGGGCATCGAGCAAGGTCCGCCGCGACGGATCTGCCAGTGCCTTGAACACCTCGTCCATGGCGCAGATAATAGGTGACTAAATAGTCACCTGTCAAGAAGAGGGGGAGGGCCGGGCTTGTCCGCATTGGATAGCCCGGATAAGGTGGTGGTCATGGCGATCAAGCTTCACCGCTGCTCGGCGACGTGGGCCAAGGTCGGCGCTCACCCGTGCCACCGCGTGCAGAAGGCGCTCGACGAGCAGGGGATCGAGTACGAGGTCGTCAAGGGCCCCACGCGGTCCGGCAAGCGCGACGAGCTCGAGCGCATCTCCGGCCAGCGCAAATACCCGACGATTGAGTTCGAGGACGGCAGCGCCTATCGCGAGGAGTCCGCGGACATGGCGAAGCGGATCAGCGCTGGCGAGCTGTTCGACCGCCCAGGCGACGCTATGGCGTCTGCGTAGCGGCACCGCGCCCACGCAGCCGCATCGCCAGCCCGGTGAGCAGGTAGGCGATCGCGACGGCGAGCAGAACGAACTTGCAGCTCGCAAAGATCGTCGCCAGGAGGGGGAGTGCCGCCCCGGCATCGTCGAGGGTGAGCAGAAGGCAGATGTTCTCGAGTGCGTCGAAGGCAGCACCAAGCGCGCCGAAGCAGACGACGACGGCGCCGATCGCCGCCAGGCGATCCCAGCCTCGCTTCCTGGCTAGATCGCGGGTCGCCGCGAGAGCAAGCGTGAGGAAAGCGCCGTAGGCGAGCAGGAAGCCGAAGTCGATCCAGAGCGACTCGCGCGCGGCATCCTGTCCGTCCTCACCCCATTCGGCCAGGATCTCATCCGCCCGCTCCTCGCCTCCGGTCAGCTCGAAGGGGACCATCCCCGGCCCGCCCGCGTCCTGCATTCGCTCCTCCGCGGGCGACATCGCCAGCAGCAGAAGCAGCGAGGCAACGGCGGTTGCGATCAGTCCACGGCGGCGCGTCACCCGCGCATTATCAACCGATCGTGAGCACTTTTGATTTTGCCGCCTTGCAGCTGCCCTTTGCCGGGGCCTTGGCGTAGTAGGCGGCGCCCGACGGCAGCCTTTTGCCGATCGGAATCGACCACTTGGCTTTGGCACTGGTCTTGTCGCTGCCCAGAAGCTTGTCCGCTCCCGGCTTCCTGCGGAAGAGCTTCACCGTGCGGTTCGTTGCGCAGGCGCTCCTGCTCGATTTCAGCTTTCCGTGGAAGGCGGGGGTCTTGAGGCTGACGACGACCTTGGTCGAGTAGCTCGCACCTGAGGCTGAGCCAGCGGGAAGCAGCGCAACGAGGAGAGCGAGGACGGCGAGAGCAGAGCAGCGGGCAGCCATGACACCTCCGGTTGAAGTTTGCTGCACCACTCTAGAGATTGAAACATCGAGTTTGGGAATCCTTCTGTTTATTTTGCTTGACGGCCGACTAGATCGAAAAAGCTTGCCCAACTGCCCTGGGGCGGTTAGAGTCTTGGTGTGCTGTCCGGCGAGGTAGTTGGGAGGCGTCGAGGCGGGGTCTCTGTCGTGGCCCTGATCGTGCTCGCCTGTGTGCTGGCAGGCCCCTCTCCTGCCAGCGCTGAAGAATTCATGGTCGACAGCACCGTTGACGCAGTCGATGCCTTGCCCGGCAACGCAAGCTGCCAGACCGCGGCCGAAGAGTGCACGCTGCGGGCGGCGATTGAAGAGGGGGTCAGCCTGGGGGAATCCACCCGTATCGACTTCGACGAGGAAATCTTCGAAGGGCAGGCTGCCGACACGATCGCGCTGGGCGAAAGCCTGCCCGCGGTCACCGTGCCGGCGTTCATCAACGGGCGGACCTGCGAAACCGGGGCCGAAGTCAGGGGGCCCTGCGTCGGCATCGACGGCCCGAGCGGGGAACCTGCGCTGATCGTCTCCAACGCCGAAGGAGTCGAAATCTGGGGCCTGGCGATGACCGGCGCGCAGACGGCGATCAGTCTCGAAGGCTCGCCACGGACCAAGATCCAAGGCAGCTGGCTCGGCGTCTCGCTCGACGGCACCATCGCCGGCAACGGGACCGGCGTCCTGGTCGGTCTGGGATCGAATCTCAGCCTCATCGGCGGGGAAGGGCTTGAACAGGGGAACGTCTTTGCCGGCAACTCTGCCAATGGGCTCGACGTCCACGGGGGCAACGACGTCAGGGTCTTCGGCAACTACTTCGGGGTCGAGCCGGACGGGGCTACTCCGGCCGCGAACGGCGGCGACAGCATGGAGGTCGTCTCGGTCGCAGGCTCCGAAGTAACCGGCACGGCGATCGGCACCAAGGTGAGCTCGGAAGCGGCCTCGAGCCCACTGTGCGACGGAGGCTGCAACGTGATCTCCGGCGCGGCTTTGAACGGCATAGACCTGGAAGGGGACGGCGGATCAGAGACCGAGGCCGCGTCGACGTCCGTCGCCGGCAACTACATCGGCCTCAACGCGAACGGAAGCGCGGCGGTTCCCAATGCCGGCGCCAGTGTACGCGTGGGCGAAGCGGCTCACACGATCGTCGGCGGGTCATCTGGGGGTGAAGCCAATCGCATCAACGGCGGCAGCGTCGGCGTCCTCGCCGGCCCGGCTGCCGGCGATCTTGCTGTTCGCGGCAATTTCATCGGGACCGACGTGACCGGCCTGGGGACCCTGTCCCCGCCCGACGACGGAATCGTCGTCAACTCGGCGGATCTGCCGAGCCGGGCCGCCGAAGCCGAGATCTTCGGCAACGAGATCAGGATGGAGGACGGTGTTGCGATCGCTCAGCAAGGCGAGGGAGCGTGGATCCTCGGCAACCGGATCTTCAACTCGCAAATCGGAATCAAAACCTCCAAATCCACTGCTGCATACGGCAATGTGATCGAAGGGAACTTGGTTAAAGGGTCCGCGATCAGCGGCATCCAGGTAGAAAACAATCTCAACGAGATCCTCGGCAACGAGATCCTTGGCGCTGGCGCTGCCGGAATCTGGATCCAAGGTCTGCCCTCAAAAGCGATCCGAAACCTGATCGGCGGCGATACGTCGAGCGACGAGAACGTCATCGACGGCAGCGGCGGCGCGGCGATCGAGATCGCCAACGTCCAAGCGACCCGAAACGAGGTGGCCCGCAACCGGGGAACCGGCAACGGGGGCCCCTTCATCGATTTGGTCGCCGCCTCTCCGAGCACGGAAGTGGGGCCCAACATAGGGATCAAACCCCCCACTGTCTCGACCGCGACCGAGACCGGAGCAAGCGGCGGCGCGGAAAAAGAAGCCACGGTCCGCATCTTCCGCAAGCAGCTCCCCGCCGCCGGGGAGCTCGAATCGTTCCTCGGCGAAGCCGTCGCCAACAGCGCCGGCGGTTGGGAGCTCACCTATGACGCCGCGGTTCCGGCGGGGACGATCATCGCGGCCACGCAGACGAAAGACGGAGCCACCTCAGAGCTTGCAATCGCGACGACCCCTGGATCGGAAGGTGCGGCCGGGGGAGGCGTTGGCGGGGCTTTCGGAAGCGGGGAATCGAGCTCGCTCGAGAGCGCGATAACGCGGATCCGGCCACGGACGAAAATCGTCGGGGGCCGGGCACGCAACCACACCGTCCGCTTCGTGTTCCGCTCCGACCAGGCCAACTCGACTTTCCTCTGCAAGCTCGACGGCAAGCCGTTCGATCTCTGCAGGTCGCCGAAGAGATACGAGGGCTTGGCATCCGGCAAGCATGTCTTCTGGGTGCGCGCGATCGATCCAGGAGGGCGGGTCGATCTGAGCCCGGCGAAGAAGAAGTTCGTAGTCCCCGGCTGAGCATGGGATCGCGGTCCGAGATCGGATGGGTAGCCCTTCTCGTCGTCGTTCTCGTGGCAATGCCGGCGCTGAGCAACGCCGCAGCGGCAGACGTCGTCAACGGCAATTTTGAGTCTGGGACGCTGAGAGGCTGGAACGTGGCCCAGGCAACCGGGGCCGGCAGCTGGTTCGCCTATACCGGCACGAACGCCCCGATCGGAAGCAAGCGGCCCACCCCGGCCGATCCCGTTCAGCCTCCTCCACAGGGCGCCTTTGCGGCGATCACCGACCAGGCCAACCCGGACAGCCTGATCCTCTATCAGGACGTCGTGCTCGAGGCCGGGCTCAGTCACCAACTCAGCCTGCTCGCCTACTACGACGCCTACAGGCCAATTGCCGTCCCGAGCCCCGACACCATTTCGGTCGCCGACGAAGTCCTCAGGCTCCCCGACGGGAAATTTCAGCAGAACCAGCAGTTCCGGATCGACGTGATCAGACCCGAGGCGCCGATCGACTCGCTCGACCCGGCCGACGTCCTTCGTCCCGTGTTCGCGACGAAGCCAGGTGCGCCTCTGAGGATGACGCCAAGGAAGCTGACCGCGGACCTCAGTGCTTTCGCGGGCCAGACGGTGCGCATTCGGATCGCCAATGCCGTGACCGAGGAAGTCTTCAACGCGGGCGTCGACGCCGTCTCGATCGCGACCTCAGCGTCCCGGCGATCCCCAGCCCGGGGTGGGAAGGGCGGTCCTGTCCTGTTCAGCTTCGGCAGGCTCGCTGCAAATCGGGGCAGGGGAACCGCGACCCTGCGGGTGAGTGTCTCGGGGCCGGGCCTGTTGAGGGCGAAAGGCGCGTCGGACTCGGCGAACGCCTCCCTGGCTGGGCGGACGCGAAGGCAGAACCCAATCGAGCCGGTGACGATCCCGATCGGGGTGGCGAAGACCGTGACGATCCACCTCCGGCCGACGCTGGGAACTCGGGCGATCCTGAGGCGGCGGCACAGGCTGCGCGTCAAGGTGGCGGTGACCTTCATGCCGGTCGGGGGCTCGGCCGAGACGGCAACTGTGCCAGTCCTGCTGCGTTTATCCCATCTATCTAATTAATCTGACTATAATCATCCACTTTGTCTAGTGGCGCTCCTCGTTCCAAGCGGACGAGCGGCACCAGTCCAACGACGAAGGGATGGAGAGATGAAAGGCAAAACGCGCCTGCTTGTTGCCGGAGTGATCGCCGCACTCGTAGTGCTCGCGGTTCCGGCGCTGGCCCTGGCGGCCGTGTGGAAACACGAAGGAACGAATGTCAGCAAACTCGTCGAACTCACAATGAGCGGCGGCGAAATCTTCGAAACCACCCCGGGCAATGGCATGTCGTGTGAAATCCATGCAACCCTCACGACCGAAGGGGGGAGCGACGGGAAAATCACCAAATTCGAAATCAAAAAATGCACGGAACCCATTGGCAGCTTTAAAACCACAAAA
The DNA here is from genome assembly GCA_963718755.1 of uncultured Solirubrobacterales bacterium. Taxonomy (GTDB): domain Bacteria; phylum Actinomycetota; class Thermoleophilia; order Solirubrobacterales; family 70-9; genus VRUE01. Next base: position 201,396 of record OY970376.1, on the reverse strand, counting down.
TGCGAATTGAATACCGCCTCGGGGAGCGGCCTGCCCTGGACAGTCCACGTCAACGCGACGGATCTGACGGTCACAAATTGGCGCACCAAACACAGCTTCAAAGGTGCCTCGTGCAAAGAACCCGAACTCGATAAAACGATCGCGAGCATGACAGTGACGCTCGAACCGAGCACCACCGAAATATCCGATCTCATTTTCGACGGCAAAATCCTTTCCGAAGGGAAACAGACGTACAGAAGCTTCGGCTCGCTCACGATCCAAGGCGCCAACAACGGCACATACGGAATCGGCTAGAACCACGCTTGGCTCTTGTCCACTCGTCGGCGAGGACCGGCGGGTGGGCATCCGAGCCCGGACTGGCTGCCCTGGCCGACCCCAGCCGCCTTTTCGCGATACTGCCAGCTTGACTGGCGAGGAAATCACGATACGTCGGTGTTGGCACGAGGACGCGCGAGCGGTCTTGGATCTGTGGGCCCAAGCACGGAGTGGGCACGCAAGTACGGCTGACCGCCTGGATGACGTCGAGCGCCTGATTGACAGCTCCTCGGCGGCCCTTCTTGTCGCTGAGCGCAACGACGAGATCGTCGGTGCCCTTATTGCCGGCTGGGATGGATGGCGAGGGAACCTGTATCGGCTCGCCGTTTGCGAAGGGCATCGGCGCGAGGGCATTGGGATGGCATTGACGCGGGCCGGTGAGGAGTATCTGCGCAGCTGTGGCACCCGTCGTATAACTGCCCTGGTTGCCTTCGAGGATGAGGCAGCTGGGGCATTCTGGGAGTCCGCCGGCTACCCGCAGGACCACGACATCGGTCGCCGAGTCCGAAATCTGTAGGTGGGCCAGCCCAACAGAAAACACCCCGCCGGGGAGGCGAGGCGTTTCTGGGGTTACTACAACTGGCGCTAGGCGTTCTGTGGCCGAAGGTCTACCACCTCGCAGGGCAACTCGCGCGCCCTGTCGATGATCTCCGGGTCGCCGGTCCAAAGGGGAGCGTCTAGGCGCGCGGCGGTTGCGGCGCAGAAGGCGTCGGCATAGGACAGTCCGCCAGCCGCCTTGATCTGCGCAGCAGCAGAGACCAGCTCCCAATCCGGGTCAATGACCATGCTGTTTCTGCGGATCGTCGCGATATCGGCCGCAGCCGCTTTCTCGCCACGTTCTCGGATTCGCATATACAGCGTCTCTCCGAGATTGATTGAGGAGATCGTTGGCGGTTGTGAAAGCCACTCGGCTTCGATCCGGGCGGCTGCAGGCTCGTCCTTCAAATACGCCAGGACCGCCCAGCTATCGAGGACTACCAACGCCTCGCCTTTGGGCCTTGCGCTCCTCTAGCTCGCGTTCCTTGCGGCGTTCTTCCTCCAGAGCGGCGGTCCCGCCTCCTGGGGTGTCTTTCCAGATGCCGCGCAGGGACTTGATCTCCCTCTCGCGCGACTGTGGATCGTCGGCAACGCGGCGGACACGCACCTCTTTGCCATCCGGCTGGAAGGTCACCTCGTCGCCGGGGTTGATCCCGATCTCCTCACGAATGGCTTTCGGAATCACGACCTGCCCTTTGATTCCAACCTTGTGAGTCATACCGGCAGTATAACACCGGCAGGCGCTTCCGCTGTCGCGCCAGTGTCGCGTTTTCGGCTTGCTAGAGCCCAAGCCCAACAGAAAACGCCCCGCCGGGGAGGCGAGGCGTTTCTGGGGTTACTACAGGGAGAGAGTCCGGCAGGTGTCCGCATCGGGGAGCGGAGAACCGCATGGCAGAGCGAAATCCCGGCCGGCTGAATCCGGTTGTAACCGGCTGTTTCGGTGTCTGACTGGCGCACGATTGGCGCACCGGAAGGTTCAGCGAATTAGCTGAACCTCGGCCCCAACGTCTGCCCTGGCCCATTCCTGGTCCGCCGTCACGGCCGGAACACCAAGGCGTTCCGCCAGCGCCAGGCAGGCTCGATCTGCCAGCGAAAGCCCTTGGGCCTTGGTCGTCAGTCGCAGGCGAGCGACCGCGATGCAGTCCGCCGCGGTCATGGGCTCAATCGACAGCGCTCGCCTGGACCCCTCGGCCTTGCGGGCTTCGGTTGCTGCCTGCTCGGGATCACGGCCTCGTTCCGCCAGCTTGGTCAGGACCTCTGCCCAGTTGGCGACGGAGATCGCTGCGCCGTTCGCGATTGCCTCCGCAGCCGCATCGGCGCCTTCCTCATCATGAAGGACGGCCATCAACGCGGAGGCGTCGAGGACCGCCGCGACTTCAGCCTCGGGCACGCCTGACGGCCTTGCCCTCGCGGCCTTCAGCCCGCGCTTCCGCGCGGCGATCCGCGATCAGCTCGTCAACCAAGCTCTCGCCTGGGGCCACGTCAGCGAACAAGCCACGCAGCCGCGAAGCCGCCGCGCGGCGTCGCTCTATCTCAGAATCGGTGAGCTTGGTGGCCTGAGCCATGAGGAGAGGGTAACGGCCATTGCGGCGCTCCTTGGCGTATCGCTAACGTCGCGATGGTGGGCTGTGGCGGATTGACCATCGCGGGAGGAGTGCTGGAGATCGCGGGCTTCGCGTTGGTCGCCTACGAGCTGGCCCGGATTCAGCGCCGAGAATTCGGCGAGCCGGAGTTTCTTCAGCGCCTGCGCGCGCGGCTGCGACGACTCTTGCGCCGTTCCGCAACGCATACCGCGGAGGCCAGTGCCACGATTTCGGGGAGCGGGACGGTGCGAGCCGAAGGAATTGCTCGCCGGGGTCCAGGGGAAACGCTGGACGAACGTGTTGAGGCGCTCGAAGAGAATCTCGGCCGCCTTGAAAGCGAGATTGACCGGCGGGGGGCGCGGCTTGCGAAGGACATCGAGGAGGTGCGTGAGGGCCTCAGCAGGATGCGGACCGAGCTGGATCAGGAACGCCGCCAGAAGGAGGAAGAAGGAAAGACATCCCTGCGAGCTTCGGTGACATTGCAAGCGTGGGGCACTGCGCTGTTCGTCGTTGGTGCGATTCTCAGCGTCCTAGGCAACACGGTCAACTGCTGAATCAGACCGGCTTCGATCAAACGGCCGTGATGATGCCGCATTCGAGGAAGGGCAGGCGAAGACGCCGAGGACCTGGCTGCGATGCCGCCTACCTAGTCGGATCCGCGGGCTCGCTTCTTTGCCTCCAGGGCCTCGGCGCTGTTGGGGTCGAAGCCGAACGCTTCCGCAGCCCGGTCGACCTCTGCCATCCAGCACTGATCGAGAAGGGAGGAGCGGACTTCATGAGTGAGTAGCGGTTCCTCGAAGACGTACCGATTGAAATCAAGCTCGGCATATGGACCGCTCGCCTTTTTCCTCAAAAGGTCAACGACGCTGTGACCCTGTTCGACCAGAGCGGCGAGCTGCTCAACCTCCGAGACATCTAGCAAGGTGAGCCTCTGAACTTTGGGCTGATTGAAGACGCCAGGAAGGCGCTCCCGGATCTCGTCCCAGAGGAGCCCGTTCTGGAGGACATCGGCAGTGACCACCACCGGCCAGATTCGCTCTACCTGCGCAATCGCTCGTTCCGGGACCTGCCACTCCTCATTCAGTAGCTCGGTGATGCGCGTGTCGAGCTGGCCGACCTTGTCGAAGACGAGGTGACCCAGCTCCTCAAGCGCAGCGTCCGCCTTGCCCTCAACCACGGTTTGGAGCGTGAACCGCCCGCCGCAAACCTCAAAGAGGACGAGATCGGGGCCGCAGTCCACGGCGACATCGGGGCTTAGCCGGCCGCCGCCGCGGCCGTGCCTTTGCTCACCAAAAACCCGGCAGGAGGCAAGCGCGCCGCGCTCGGGGTGCGCATGGCGCAGCACCCGCAAGACGTGCTCCTCGACGAGGTACCGTAGAAGGACAGGAATTTCTCTGCCTGCCCCTTCGCGCGTGCCGCCGCTAGGGACCGGTGGTAGAAGCCATCTCCGAGCCATGCTTCCACGGCTCGTGGGGATATTGCGAGCAGCTCGCCGTTCGAGAGCTGAAGGAATGGGCGAACCTCAAACGGGATTCGATCCCAGGCCATATTCGGGAGCGTGTCGGGGCGCTTCTCAAACTCGCGCCTGTACCAGCCACGATCGGCAGAAAGTAGCGCCAGGAGAACCTCCGGCTCGTATCCGAGCTTGGCGGCGACATCGGCCAAGTACGCGGCCCCGACAAGCGAGCGTTCCTCCAGCGGCTTTCCCTCATCGAACGTGTCGGCCCTCGAAGCGATCGCGATCCCAACTGCGAACTGCTCGGCAAGGCTGAGCCCGAACTTGTCTTGGTGCCACTCGTCGATGGGGCAGAAGTGCGGGTGACCCCTCGCGGCATCGCTTTCGGCGATATCTCGAAAAAGGATCTGAGGCCGGACCATCGCCGCAAGGCTTTCTTCGGTTCGGTTGTAAGCGCCGTTCTGGATCAGGTAGGCGATCCAATCCCTTCGGCCATCCGGGCCGTCCGGCGTGTCTCGGTCGAGTTCGCCGGCTGGAACGGCGGCTGCCAACCAGGCCCGGTCGAAGACCGTCTGTTCGCCCTCCTGCGGTTCGCCCAAGACGGCCTCACACCCATAGAGCACGAGCAGCCGCTGGAGGACTGCTGCGTGCTGCTCGGGGAAAATCTCCAGCTCCGGGACCGAGCTGGCCAGGTGCGCGATCGCTGGCGCTAGCCTGGGCTCGCCGAACACCTGCCCGGCTAGTTGGAGCTGGGCCTCGATATCGCCTCGAATATGCCAGGCGTGCGAGGCGAGACGGGATATTGCGAGCATCGCGTTCTCGAAGCCGAGGTGGGCGGCCATCGCTTTGAGCTCCTCGGGAGTCGAGACCCTCTGCTTCAGGCTGCTCTCGTCAACGACCACGCGCATCTGGTCAAACGCTGACGGCGGGTTTGCCATGACGAAGAACGCGCCGGGGGAGATGGGCATTCCGTCTCCGGTCCGGTTGCCCCCAGGCGAAACCACCGGCCGGGCAGGGTTCACTGGAACCAGCAACCCGCTTGGTCGCTCCGAGAACCTCGGCAACTGAATCAAGGAGTCGGTCCAGTTCGTCACGATTCGAGCTTAGTGTCAGTGTCGGCGCAGCCCTCGGGGCCGCGCCGGATCTGCAGACCTGGCGCACGGACTGGCGCACGAGTGCGCGAGCGACGTTGACCGAAAGCGGCCGACCCCCGGAATTTGGCTCCACAACAGAAAACGCCCCGCCGGGGAGGCGAGGCGTTTCTGGGGTTACTACAGGGAGGAGAGATATGTATCTCTATATATGTGGATCCGTGGGAGGTAGGTGGGCCCTTATGTGCCGCGGGGCGAGTCGATGGGAGTCAACTGCCATATGAGCGGCGCCAGGCCCGACCAGGAAGTTTCGTTTGCCCTTTATCGATCCTCTCTCGCGAATCCTTGAATCAAGATACGAACATACGTGCGATTTGTGTGTGAGCCGAGTCACAGAGGCCTATCGCCGGTCTCTCTGAGTCTCGTGAAGCGATTGTTCTACCCAATTCTAATGACCCGGTAAACATCTGGCAAGGGTTTCTCTTGGACGCACGATGGACCGCTGTACGGTTCGTGCGTGGCGAAGGCGGGCTCCAGAGCGCGAATAGACGCGGTTTTGGCCGAGCGGGGTCTCTTCCCGTCGCGCTCGGCTGCCGCTGGTGCGGTCCGTGCCGGCGAGGTCAGGGTCGGCGAGGACGGCCCGGTTGCGCTACGGCCCAGCCAGCTCGTCGACCCTGGCGCCGACTTCCGGCTCGAGGAGGGGCCTCGCTTCGTTTCCCGCGGTGGGATCAAGCTCGACAACGCGATCGACGCCCTCGGCCTTGACGTCTCCGGGCTGGACTGCCTCGACGTCGGAGCCTCGACCGGCGGCTTCACCGACTGCCTGCTGCAGCGCGGAGCCTCCCGTGTGGCCGCGCTCGACGTCGCCTATGGCCAGATCGACCTCCACATGCGAGAGGATCCCCGCGTGACCGTGCTCGAGCGCGTAAACGCCCGCGCTCTCTCCTCAGCCGACCTGCCGTTCCGGCCCGATCTCGCCACGGTTGACGTCTCCTTCATCTCGCTGACCAAGATTTTGCCCGCGGTTGCTGCTTGCCTCAAGCCCGACGGCGAGATTCTGGCGATGGTCAAGCCCCAGTTCGAGCTCGGCCGGGAGCGTGTGCGCAAGGGCGTCGTCCGCGACGCCGGCGATCGGCGCGAGGCCATCCACACGGTCTCCCGCGCCGCGGCTGACTTGGGGCTGACCGTGCGCGGCATCGCCTCCTCCGGCCTGCCGGGGCCGAAGGGCAACCGCGAGACCTTCGTCTGGTGCGGCGGAAGAGGGGAGCCGCTGAGCAACCTCGAGGCTGCCATCGCCGAGGTTGAGCCATGAGTGGGCGCGTCGCCGCGCTGATTACCCATGGGCACCCCCCGGCCACGACCGACGCCGTTGCGTTGGCGATTGCGGCTGCCCTGGAGGCCGAGTGGCGGCTTGTCGCCACGGCGGAGGAGCTGGCCAAGCATGGCGCCGCTGCGGCGGGAATAGAGACCGTCGATCAGCTTCCGCGCCAAGCCGATCTCTGCCTGGTGCTTGGCGGCGATGGCTCGATTCTCTACGCCCTGCGCCACTTCGCCGGCAGCGGCGTGCCCGTCTTCGGCGTCAATTTCGGCACCGTCGGCTTTCTCGCGGCGGTCGAGCGGGAGGACGCTAACGAGGGGATGCGTCGTGCCTTCGCAGGTGAAACGGAGACCATCGACCTGCCGGGCCTCGAGGTCAAGGTCGGCGACGAGCTGCGGGTCGCTCTTAACGACGTCAGCTTCCTGCGCCGGCCGCACGAGCGGGTTGCTGAGCTGAGCTACAAGATCGCCGGCGAGGAGGTCGGCCACGTTCGCTGTGACGGGCTCGTTGCCGCGACCCCGGTCGGATCCACCGGCTACAACCTTGCAAACCAGGGGCCGATCCTCGCCTGGGGAGTGAAGGGCTACGTCGTCTCCTACGTCGCACCTCACTCGTTGACCGCCCGCGCTCTCGTTGTCGCACCCAGCGACATCCTCCACGTCGGCAACGCCGGCGCCGGCGAGCCGGTCGACGTTGCGATCGACGGCGAGCTCGCGGGCACGCTGGAGTCAGGGGCTGCGCTGGATGTCGGTTTCGTCGAGGGGGTGGGCCGACTCACCCAGCTGCCGGGTACGAGCTTCTACCAACGTATCCGGGAGAAGTTCGGGCACCTGGCAGTCTGAGCCTCGCGAGCCGAGGCCGTTGGTTATCTAGGGTGTTCGCCGATGGAGCGCAAGTGGTGGACCCTGGCTCTGATCTCGATCGCGACGTTCATGCTGCTGCTGGACATCACGGTCGTAAACGTCGCCTTGCCCGATATCCAGCGCGACCTCGATGCCAGCCTTGCCAGCCTGCAGTGGGTCGTCGACGCCTACTCCCTGATGCTTGCGGCCTTCCTGCTGACGGCGGGGTCGCTGGGCGACCGGCTTGGGCGCAAGCGTGTCTTCTCGCTCGGTTTCGGCCTCTTCACCCTCGCCTCGTTCCTCTGCGGCATTGCCGGCGATCCGACCTTGCTCAACCTGGCCCGCGGCCTTCAGGGGGTCGGCGGCGCCGCCATGTTCGCCACCTCGCTGGCGCTGATCGGCCAGGAGTTCCACGGCCGTGACCGGGCAACCGCCTTCGGCGTTTGGGGGGCGACCGTCGGCGGCGCCGTCGCGATTGGCCCCCTCGTCGGCGGCCTGATCACCGAGCACTTCGGCTGGGAGTGGATCTTCTTCGTCAACATCCCGATCGGCGCCGTCGCGATCCTCCTGACCGAGGCCAGGCTGGTCAACGTTGCCGCTCAGGATCCGCAGCGGATCGACTTTCCTGGCCTGCTGACCTTCTCCACCGGGCTCTTCCTGCTGATCTTCGGCCTGATTCGCGGTAACGCCGAGGGCTGGGGGAGCCCCCCGATCGTCGCCTCGCTCGCCGGCTCGGCGGCCCTGCTGCTCGCCTTCGTCGCGGTCGAGGCCCGCAGCACTCACCCGATGCTCGAGCTCAGCCTCTTCCGCAAGCCCGCGTTCAACGGCGTCTCCGCCGTGGCCTTTGGCCTTTCGGCAGGGATGTTCGCGATGTTCCTCTACCTGACCATCTACATGCAGGGCGTGCTCGGCTACTCGCCGCTGGAGACGGGTTTGCACTTCCTGCCGCTGACGGTTCTCTCCTTTGTCGCCGCGCCGATCGCCGGCAAACTCTCCGACCGGGTCCCGATCCGTGTCCTGGTCGGCCTCGGCCTCGGCCTGGTCGGGCTCGGGTTGGTGTTGATGCGCGGGCTCGGCCCGGATTCCGGGATATCGGCCCTGCTGCCCGGCTTCCTCGTCGCCGGCCTCGGCATCGGCATAACCAACCCCGGCATCGGTCAGGCTGCGATCGCCGTCGTCCCCCCGGCTAAATCGGGAATGGGCTCGGGGATCAACACGACCTTCCGCCAGGTCGGGATCGCAACCGGCGTCGCCTCGCTGGGCGCCGTCTTCCAGTCCCAGGTCGACTCAAAGCTCTCCGGATTGCTGCCAAGCGCCCCGCCCGGTCTCGCCGAAGCCGTTTCCTCCGGTGGCTCGCGCGCGGCCGCTGCGGCCGCACCGCCCGGTCAGCGTGTCGAGGTCGTCCACGCAGCAAAGGTCGCCTTCGTCAGCGGCCTCAACGAGATCCTCCTGATCGGTGCCGCGGTTGCATTCATAGGCGCCGCCATGGGCTTCGCCCTCGTTCGCTCCAAGGACTTCGTGACAGTTCCCGCAGAGTCCGAGCCCGCGGAGCCCGTAGCGGCATAGGACCCGCCGCACCACTTGGTACACAGAGGGCGTGCTTCGCGAGCTCCGGATCGAGAACCTGCTGCTGATCGAGCGGGCTGAGCTGCGGCTCGGCGAGGGGCTGAACGCGATCACTGGCGAGACTGGCGCCGGCAAGACTGTGCTGGCGCACTCCCTCGACCTGCTGATGGGTGGCAAGGCCCGACCGCAGATCGTCCGCCCGGGAGCCGAGGAGGCCTGGGTCGAGGGCGTCTTCGACCTGCCCGACGGGCTGCTCGACGAGCCCGAGATGGCCGAGCTTGCCGTGCGGTTGCCTGATGGCGCGGAGGAGATCGTCCTGGGGCGCCGTGTATCGGCTTCGGGTCGGACCGCAGCGTTTGTCGCTGGTCGCGCCGCAGCCGCCGCCGACCTGAAACTGCTCGGTGGTCGGCTGCTCGCCTTCTACGGTCAGCACGAGCATCGCAAGCTGATGATCTCCTCGGCCCAGACGGACGTTCTCGACGGGTTTGCCGGCGCCGATCATCTGGCGCTGCGCGAGCGATACCAGGAGGTGCACCGCGCGTGCACCCGGCTGGGGGCAGAGCTGGCCGAGCTGCGCGAGCGCGACGGGACGCGCGAGCGTGACCTCGATCTCTTCCGCTACGAGCTCTCCGAGATCGAGGAGGTAGCGCCCGATCCAGCCGAGGAGGTTGAGCTGACAGCCGAGCGAGAGCGCCTGCGTCACGCAGAGGGATTGCGTGAGGCCGCCATCGGCGCGCTCAATGCGATGGCCGGCGCGGAGGAGGACGGCGGCGGTGCGGCCAGCGCCCTGGCGGCGGCAGAATCCCTGATGCAGGGCGTCGGTGGAGTCGATTCCCGGCTCGATGGATTGACCGAGCGCCTCGACGTCCTTGCGGTGGAGCTGGGCGACGTTGCGGCTGGATTGCGCGGCTACCTCGACGGTTTGGAGGCAGACCCCGGCCGGCTCGCCGCGGTCGAGGAGAGGCTGGAAGCGCTCGATCGCCTCCAGCGCAAGCACGGTGGCAGTGTCGAGTCGGTGCTTGCCCACGCCGAGCGCTGCCGGGCCGAAATCGAGCGGCTGGAGGGCGCTGAGACGCGCGGCGCCGAGGTGGAGGCCGGCCTTGGCGAGGCCGAGGCCTGGCGGGGAAAGCTCGGCGAGCAGCTGAGTAAGGGACGTGCGGCTGCAGCGAAGCCGCTGCAGGCACGGGTGGCAGAGGAGCTCGAGCGGCTGGCGATGCCCGGCGCAAGCCTCGAGGTCGAGCTCGTACCGCACCCCAGCGGCTTTGGCCCGACTGGGCAGGAGGCGGTCGAGCTGCGCCTGGCACCGAACCCCGGCATGGCTGCCGCGCCGCTACGCGACGCCGCCTCCGGGGGCGAGCTCTCGCGGGTGATGCTGGCTCTCAGCGGGCTTGGCGAGGGCGCCGGGTCGGGAACGCTGGTCTTCGACGAGATCGATGCCGGCGTGGGTGGCAAGACGGCGCGGGTCGTTGGCGAGCGCCTGCGTGTTCTCGGCGAGGGTCGCCAGGTGATCTGCATCACCCACCTGCCACAGGTGGCCTCCCTCGCACCGACCCATTTCCGGCTTCAAAAGGACCTCGGCGGCGAGCGCGCCGCCGCCACAGTCGAGCGCCTCGATGGCGAGGAGGTGGTGGAGGAGATTCGCCGCATGCTGGGTGGCGAGAGCTCCGACGAGGCGGCCGACCGCCACGCCCGCGAGCTGCTCAAGGCCGCCTGACCGGCGCATATCGGCGTCCTCGGTCGCTCGCGTGCGGAGCACGCCACGCGACCCCCGCCGAAGGCAGGGTGCGAGCGCGTTTAGCGCGAGTTCCTTGATCTGCTTGGTCATGCGACCTTGAGGTCTTGCCTGCCGGTCATCGCTTGTCCTAGTCTCAGTGCATGGCCACCGCCAGTCGCCGTCGCTTTCCTGCGCTTCTATCGCGTCGCAACGGGGCGTCCGCGGGCGAGGCAATCGCCGGCACTGCGCGGCTCGGTCGGCGCACCAAGCACCTGGTCAAACGGCTCCATCCCGGCGACGTCGCGGTCATCGATCACGTCAACATCGATCGGATCGCCGCGGAGGAGCTGATCGCCACCGGGGTGCACGCGGTGATCAACGCCTCGCCCTCCAGCGACGGTCGCTACCCGAACACCGGCCCGCTGCTGCTCGTTCGCGCGGGCGTGACCGTGCTCGATGTCATCGCGGCTGACCCCTTCGAGCTGCTCAGTGACGGGACGGAGGTGACGATCGCAGCCGGCACCATCCGCAGCGGCGACGAGGAGCTGAATGGCAGGGAGCTCGGTGTCGAGGAGCTCGAGAGCAGGCTCGCCGCGCAGCGGGAGCGGATCGACGAGGCTCTCGCCGAGTTCGCCGAGAACACCGTTGCCCACGTACGCCAGGAGACCGACCTGCTGACGGGCGCGATCGAGTTTCCGCCGACGCGGACCTCTTTCCGTGACCGCCATGTTCTGATCGTCGTCCGCGGCGAAGGACACCGCAGCGACCTGAAGGCGTTGCGCGCCTACGTCCGCGACATGCGGCCGCTTGTCGTCGCGGTGGACGGCGGCGCTGATGGATGCCTTGAAGCCGGTTTGCGCCCTGACGTGATCCTCGGCGACATGGACTCGGCCGGCGATGACGCCCTCGGCTGCGGTGCCGAGCTGATCGTCCACGCCTATCCGGATGGCCGCGCCCCGGGGCGTGAGCGCCTGCTCGAGCTGGGGCTCGACCACACCCTGGTCCCCGCAGCCGGGACCAGTGAGGACGTGGCGATGCTGATGGCCTACGAGAAGGGTGCGGACCTGATCGTCAGCGTCGGCGCCCACTTCAACTTGATCGAGTTCCTCGACCGCAACCGCGCCGGCATGTCCTCGACCTTCCTCACCCGCCTGCGCATAGGCGAGAAGCTGGTCGATGCGAAGGGCGTCAGCCGCCTCTACAACCCGGGCTCGGCATTCGGCCCGCTGCCACTCTTTCTCGCCGCCTTCGCGATCCTGCTTGCGATCCTGGTGATCGCCTCGCCGGCGCTGGGCGACCTCGTCGACCTGGTCTGGCTCAAGATCAAGATCTGGCTTGGCCTGTAGCGATAGGGGCTGGCAGGGTCTAGCCTCTCCCAGCCATGGGTTACAGCGGCCGCTACCACGCCACCTCCCTGATCGCTGTCTTCCTTGCCCTCGCGGTGGGGATCGTGATCGGAGCCGCACTGGGCGGCGACACGATCGACAAGACCCGCAAGGACCTCGAGCAGAGCCTCACCGGCAATCTCCAGGACGCGCGTGACCGCGCTGACGATCTGAACGCCGAGCTCGGTCGCGCCAACGAGTTCTCCAGTCGCGTCTATCCCGTGCTGGTGCGCGACCAGTTGCGCGAACGCCGGATCGGGGTTCTCGCTCTCGGTGACCTGCCGCAGGACGTGCTCGACGCGATCGAGGACGCGCTCGAGCCGACCGGAGCGCGCCTGGTGGCGGTGGGGGTCGTGCGCGAGCCGGTCGACACCCGCGCCATTGCCGGCGATCTCGACAGGACTCGCTTTGCCGACCTGGCTCGCAATCCCGATAGCCAGACCGCCCTCGGGGTCGGGGTCGGTCGTCAGCTGGTGCTGGGCGGGACCCTGCTGGAGCCGGTCCGCGGCCACCTCTTCTCTCGAGCGAGCGGCAACTTTGGCGCCCTGGACGGGGTCATCGTCGTCCGCGACCAGCCGGGGGACATGGGCCCCCAGCAGCGCGCGAGCGCCGGCCGGGTCGAGGCTGGCCTGGTGAGCGGCATCACCGCCACTCGGGCCCCGGCGGTTGGGGTCGAGGCCAGCGACGCCGAGACGTCTTCGGTCTCCTTCTTCGTCGGCAACGATCTCGCCAGCGTCGATGACATCGACCTGGTCGCCGGGCGGCTGGCGACGGTCTTCGCCCTGCTCGGCGCCGAGGGCAGCTTCGGCGTCAAGGGCAGTGCCGATCGCCTGCTGCCCGACCTGCTCGCGCCGCACGAATGAGCTGGATCGGCTTTCCGGTTGCCGTTGCGGTTGCGCTGCTGGTCGTTCCGGCCGGTGTCCGCGGCCTGCTCGACGCCGGCTTGGCGCGGGAGAACTTCCGCGGCGCCCGGCTGGCCTTCCCGCTCGGCGCGGTGCTGGCGACCGCGGCGCTGGTGGCGCTGGCGCCACTCGCCTTCCTCGACGACCGGGGCGACCTGGACCTGCTCGATCCCGAGCTGCGGCGCTGGCTTCCGTACCTGATCGGCGTCGCCTTCCTCGGCTTCCTCGATGATTCGCTGGGTCAGGGCGAGGCGGCGGACAGCCCGCGCGGTTGGCGCGGCCACGCCCGGGCGCTGCGCGAAGGGCGGCTCTCGACCGGTGCGATCAAGGCGATCGGGGCGCTCGCCCTCGCCGCCTATGTCGTCTCCGGCCGCGGCCTCGAGTCATGGCGCTACCTGGCTGACGTGGCGCTGCTGATCCTCGCCACCAACGCCTTCAACCTGCTCGACCTGCGGCCTGGGCGGGCCGAGAAGGGCCTGGTGCTGCTCGGCCTTGGGCTCTGCCTCGGCGCCTGGACCCTCGCCCCGCTTGAGCTGCTTGGGATCTTTGCCGGGCCGGCGCTTGTCGGCGCCTGGTTCACCCTGCGCGAGCGGGCGATGCTGGGTGACACCGGCTCCAACCTGGTCGGGGCGATCGGCGGCGTCTGGCTACTCACGACGTTGGGCGGGACGGGGCGCCTGATTGCCCTGGCGACGGTCCTTGCAGTGACCATTTTCGGCGAGTTGCGATCTATTTCGCGGACGATTGAATCGGTTCCGCCCTTGCGCTGGCTAGACTCGCTCGGCAGATGAGCAAAGGCTTCGACCGAATCCCGTCCGCAGAGAATCAGATTGCGATGCGACCGGGATTCGATCTCGCGCAATGAGCAGGACCAGCGGAGACACGCGCTTCATCTTCGTCACCGGCGGCGTCGTCTCGGCTCTCGGCAAGGGAATCGCCGCTGCCTCGATCGGCCGCCTGCTCGTCTCACGCGGCTACCGGGTGCAGCTGCAGAAGTTCGATCCCTACATCAACGTCGACCCGGGGACGATGAGCCCTTTCCAGCACGGCGAGGTGTTCGTCACCGAGGATGGGGCGGAGACCGACCTCGACCTCGGGCACTACGAGCGCTTCACCGACGAGAACACCTCGCGCGCCTCGAACGTCACCGCCGGCTCGGTCTACAACACGGTGATCAACCGCGAGCGGCGTGGCGATTACCTCGGCGCCACCGTGCAGGTGATTCCCCACATCACCGACGAGATCAAGAACCGCATCCTGATCGTCGCCGAGTCGCAGTCGGTCGATTTCGTCCTCACCGAGATCGGCGGCACGGTCGGCGACATCGAGTCACTGCCCTTTCTCGAGTCGATCCGCCAGCTCTATACCGACCTCGGTCCGAAACGGGCGATGTTCATGCACCTGACCCTGGTCCCCTACGTCGGACACGCCGGCGAACTGAAGACGAAGCCGACCCAGCACTCGGTCAACGAGCTGCGCCGGATCGGAATCCAGCCGCACGCTCTGGTCTGTCGCTCCGAGAGCCTGCTCGACCACGAGATCCGCGCCAAGATCGCCCTCTTCGCCAGCCTCCCAGTCGAGGGAGTGATCTCCGCTCACGACGTCGACAACATCTACAAGGTTCCACTCGTCTTCCGTGCCGAAGGTGTCGACGACCTCGTGCTCGATCACTTCGGCATGGAGGCGCCCGCCTCGGACCTGAGCGAGTGGGAGGCGATGGTGCGTCGCGCCGACGCTGCTTCGGGCAAGGTGCGGATCGCCCTGGTCGGCAAGTACGTGCAGCTGGCCGACGCGTACAAGTCTGTGATCGAGGCGCTCGAGCACGGCGGCTTCCATCACGGCGTCGAGGTCGAGGTCGAGCTCGTCGACTCGGAGAACTTCGAGCCCGAGAAGCTGGAGGAAGTCGATGGTGTGCTGATCCCTGGCGGCTTTGGCGAGCGCGGCATCGAGGGCAAGGTGACAGCGGCGCGGATTGCCCGCGAACGGTCGATTCCCTACCTGGGCATATGCCTGGGGATGCAGATCGCGGTTGTCGAGTTCGCCCGCACCGTGGCCGGGATGGAGGGCGCCAACTCCTCTGAGTTCGATCCGGAGACGCCTTTCCCGGTCGTCGATCTGCTGCCCGAGCAGAAGGAGGTCTCCGAGATGGGGGGGACGATGCGGCTCGGCGCCGACCCGGTGAAGCTGCATGAGGGCACGCGAGCGCGCGAGATCTTCGGGGAGGCGGTCATCTACAAACGCCACCGTCACCGTTACGAGGTCAACGTCCAGCTTCGCCGGCGGCTCGAAGACGAGGGCCTTGTCTGCGGCGGTACCTCTCCCGACGAGCGGCTGGTCGAGATGATCGAGCTGCCCGACCACCCCTTCTTCGTCGCCTCCCAGTTCCACCCCGAGTTCAACTCCCGCCCCAACCGGCCCGAGCCGCTCTTCCGCGAGTTCGTCGGCGCCGCCGCTCACCATGCCGGCGCGCGGCCGGCGGAAGGCGGCGAGATCGAGGTGGAGGATTCGTCCGTGGCCCACCAGAGCTAGGACCATCTAGCCTGTCCGATCGTGGACCGGCTGCACGAGACGTTTGTCCGGCTCTGTGAGATTCGCAGTCCGACCGGGGAGGAGCGCGAGGTAGCCGACACGCTGCTCGCCGAATTGCGCGCGCTCGGCCTGGAGGTGAGCGAGGACGGCGCGGCTGGTCCGGCTGCAGCCGGCGCCGGCAACATCGTCGCCCGCCTCCGGGGGCAAACCGATCGCTGGGTGATGTTTTGCGCCCATATCGACACCGTGCCGCACCCCGGCCAGATCGAGGTCGTGGACGAGGAGGGCGTTTTCCGCAGTCGCGGCGAGACCATCCTCGGCGCCGACAACAAGGCAGCCGTAGCGGTCTTCCTCGAGCTGGTCGCCCGCCATGCCTCCGACCCGCCGCCCGTCGGGATCGAGCTGCTGCTGACCGTTGCCGAGGAGCAGGGGCTGCGGGGGGCGAAAGCCTTCGACCCGAGCGCCCTGCGTGCCGACTGCGGTTTCATCCTCGATCACGCCAGCGCGATCGGCGAGGTGATCGTCACCTCGCCGACCCAGCAACAGATCCTCGCCGACTTCTCTGGGGTCGAGGCGCACGCCGGGATCCGGCCCGAGGACGGCAACAACGCTATTGCCGCCGCCGCCGCAGCGGTCGCCCGAATGGAGCTGGGACGGCTCGACGAGGAGACGACCGCCAACGTCGGCGTAATCGCCGGCGGTACCTCCGGCAACGTCGTCCCCGGCCACTGCCGGATCGTCGCCGAGGCACGCAGCCTCGGGGCCGACCGTGCCGCCGCTGTCGCCGGCGAGCTGACCGAGGCCTGTGCCTGGGGCGCCAGCGCGCACGGTTGCGACGTCGACGTGCGGGTCGAGGAGCTCTTCCGTGGCTATGAGATCCCCGCGGGCTCTCGGTCCCTCGGCCTTGCCGAGGCCGGCCTTGCCCGCGCCGGGTTCGAGCCGAAGCGGACTGCAACCGGGGGCGGCAGCGACGCCAACGCGTTGATCAGCGCCGGCTTCGACTGTGTCCTGCTCGCCAACGGGACCGAGGCCAACCACACGCCGGACGAGAGCGTTTCGGCCCGCAACCTCGATGCGATGCTCGAGGTCTGCGAGGGCATCGTCGCGCTGGCCGGCGCCGAGACGCCGGCGGGGTGAGTGGCCGGCTGAAGCTGCGCCGAGGCGTCGTCGTCGGCGAGGACCCGCTGACGGTCGAGGTCGATGGCGAGCGCCGGCGTGCATGGGCAGACGAAGTGCTGCTCGGCGAGATGCGCGAGGGCGACGAGGTAGTCGTCAACGTCGCCGCCCTGGACCTGGAGCTCGGCTCGGGCGGCTTCGATGTCGTCCACGTCAACCTGACCCGCGGGTTGGGCGCCGAGGGCGAGACGGGCGAGCATGTGATGAAGCTGAACTACACCTCCCTGCAGCACCCGGTTGAGCCGGTGGAGCGCCCGTGGTTCCTTAGTAGCGATATACGCGAAAAAGGAACCACGGAATCGACCGGCTCATCGATGCCGGTCTTGGTCCTGCCGCTGCATGGGCACTTGGCGCCCGCGGCCTGGGCGGCGGTAGGGGTCGTGCCGGGACTGAGGGTCGGCTACGTGCAAACGGCCGGCGGCGCACTTCCCGGCTCGCTTAGCGGCGACGTCGCGCAGCTGCGCGAGCGCGGCTTGCTCTGTGGCCACATCACCGCGGCCCCCTCCTACGGCGGCGAGCACGAGGCGCTCTCGGTCGCCGGAGCGCTGGACGGCGCTGCGCATGGGCTGGGCTGGGACGCCGCGCTCGTTGGACCCGGGCCCGGCATCATCGGCTCCGAGACCCGCCTGGGCCACGGCGGCATGGCTGCTCTCGACAGCGCCCACGCCGCGCTGGCGCTCGGCCTGCCGACCCTTCTCTCGCCCCGCCTCTCCGCCACCGACCCGCGCGAGCGCCACCGGGTCGTCAGTCACCACACTCTGACCGTGATGGAGCTGCTGCTGGCTGGGGTGGAGGTGCCGCTTCCCGAGGGGAATCCGGAAGTGGCTTCGCAGCTGGCGAACGTGGCGGCGGGTCGTCACCGGCTCAACGAGGTTCCGGCCGACCTCGAGGGCTACGCCGCTTCCGGTCTGCCGGCTCGCACTATGGGGCGGGGCATCGATGAGGATCCGCTCTTCTTTGCCGCTCCACTCGCCGCGGGCGCCTCCTTGCGTCGCGAGGAATGAGGCAGGCGCGGGAGAACTTGGCCGCATGGCGATCGCGGTCACCTCTCCTCCCAAGCCCGAATCGGGCTCGCCGGTCGATCCCCGCTTCGAGGGCCTCGTCCTCGACTTCCTCTCCTATCTGGAGCTGGAGCGCGGCCTCTCCCGCAACACCCTCAACGCCTACCGCACCGACCTGCTCCAGTACGGGGGGTTCCTCGCCGAGCACGATCTCGATGCCCTTGCCGTGCGCCCGGCCGACGTTGGCGACTTTCTCGCCGACCTCGCCACCGGCAACGGTCGCCCAGCCTGCTCTGCCGCCACCGTGCACCGCAAGACCGCCTGCCTGCGCTCCTTCTACAAGCACCTGCGTCGCGATGAGCTGATCGGTGACGACCCGACCGCCGCGCTGAGCGCCCCCCGGCGGGCGAAGAAGCTGCCCCAGGTCCTCAACTACTCCGAGGTGCAGAAGCTGCTCGCGGCGCCGCGCGGCAGTGAGCCGACGACGCTGCGCGACCGAGCGCTGCTGGAGGTGATGTACGCCTGCGGGCTGCGTGCCTCGGAGACGATCGGGTTGGAGATGTCCGACCTCGACCTGCGCGAGGGCCTGCTGCGGGCGCGCGGCAAGGGCTCCAAGGAGCGGATCGTGCCGCTCGGCCGCAAAGCGATCGCGGCGATCTCCGCCTACCTGCGCGGTGGCCGGCCGAAGCTCGTCGGCGAACGTCACGAGGCGCGACTCTTCGTCAACTTCCGCGGCGGACCGCTCAGCCGCCAGGGCCTCTACAAGATCGTCCAGCGTCACGCCCGCGAGGCCGGCTTGGCGGGACAGATGAGTCCCCACACCTTGCGCCACAGCTTCGCCACTCATCTTTTGGCGGGCGGCTGCGACCTGCGCGCAGTGCAGGAGATGCTCGGCCACGCCGATATCGCGACTACGCAGATGTACACGCACCTCTCGGGCGAGCGCCTCAAGGAGGTCTACTTCGAGGCGCACCCCCGGGCCGTGGAGGGCTGATTCTCATCGCGTGGTTCTTTATTCGCCTACTGCGTAACTAAGGAACCACGCGACTGATAGAACCGGGCGCGATGCCCGAGCTGCCCGAGGTCGAGACCGTCTGTCGCCAACTCGAGCCCGAGCTGGAAGGACGGCGGATCGAGTCGCTGGAGGTGCTCGATGCGCGCTGGTGTCGGCCGGTGCGCGCGGAGGAGCTCGAGGCGGCGGTGTCGGGGAGGACGATGGAGCGATTGGGTCGCCGCGGCAAGTACCTGCTGCTCGACCTCAACGGCGGCCAGACGCTCGTCATGCACCTGCGCATGACCGGCAACCTGGTCCTGGTCGAAGGAGAAGACAAGCTCGATCCCTCCGAGGGGATGCGTCTTTACGAGGGTGAGCGTTCGACTTCCGAGCGTCACCTGCGCGCCCGCCTCGTCCTCGACGATGGTCGCGAGGTCTGGTTCACCGATCCGCGCCGCTTCGGCGAGGCCTTCTTGATCGAGGACGCCGGCCTGGAGGCGCGCTTCGAGCGGCTGGGGATCGAGCCGCTCTCGGCCGAGTTCACGCCCGAGGCCCTGGGGGAGATGGCGGCCGGCCGCACGGCGCCGCTCAAGTCCTTCCTGCTTGACCAGTCGGGGGTAGCTGGGGTGGGCAACATCTACGCCGACGAGGCGCTCTTCCGTGCTCGGCTGCATCCGCTCTCTCCGGCCGGCTCGATGAAGCCCGAGCACCTGGAGGCGCTGCGCGACGCCGTCGTCGCGGCGCTGGAAGCGGGGATCGACGGCGGTGGCGCTTCGATCGACGACTACCGCGACGGGCGCGGCGAGAAGGGCCGGATGCAGGACGAGTTCCTAGTCCACACCCGCGAGGGGAAGCCCTGTCCGCGTTGTGACGGACCGGTCGAGCGGATCGTCGTCTCCGGTCGCTCGACCTACTTCTGTCCCGCTTGCCAGGTGAAGCTGCGCCGCAAACCGCGACGCCGTCGCCGTCCGGTCCCTCGTTCAACGTAGAACGGCGATGGCCGGCAAAACGCTGAAGACGGAGGCGATCGTGCTACGCAGCATTCGCTACAGCGAGGCAGATCGCATCCTCCACCTCTACACGGCGAAGCGGGGCCGGGTGGGAGCGATCGCGAAGGGCGCTCGCCGCCCCAAATCGCGTTTCGGCGGTCGCCTCGAGCCCTTCTTCCGGCTCGACCTGCTGCTGCACGAAGGGCGCGGCGAGCTGCTCACCGTGACCCAGGCCTCCACGGTCGATGGCTATCCGCGCCTGCGCGCCTCCGGTGCGGCGCTCACGGCGGGCGCCCGCGCCTGTGACGCGGTGCTGCGACTGCTCGACTCGGCCGAGCCGAACCCACCCGCGTACAACCTGCTCTGCCGTTACCTCGCGTTGCTCGACGACCCAGCGGCTGGGGCGGACTCGTTGCGGACCGCGCTTTCCTTCCGGCTCAAGCTGGCCCTTGCCGCTGGCTTCTCTCCCGAGCTCGGTTCATGCACCAGTTGCGGCGAGGCAGAGCACCTGGTCGGCTTCTCCGGGGCCGCCGGGGGTGTGGTCTGCGCCAGCTGCGAAGCGGGCTCGTTCCCGCTCTCCGAGGAGGCGCATGGCTTCATGGTCGAGTCGATTGCCCGGCCGCTGGCGGAGGCGCCCCAAGCCGGCGAGCGCGAGTTGCGCCAGGTCGAGCGGGCGATCGGCGAGACGCTCGAGCATCACGCCCATGTGCAATTACGCGCCGCGGCTTAGGAGGAGACGGGGAGGGGCTTGCCGGAGCAACAGCGGGGAGGCTCCGTCAAGTCCCTCCCCGTCTCCTTATGATCGACAGGTGTCTCTCACGGCCACCTTCGAGGATCGCGTCACCGCCTGGGAGGAAGAGTTCCTCGCTCCGCAGGCCACCAGGTCCTACCCTGCGAAACGCCAGGTCGAGGAGCCCGACAGCCCGCTGCGCACGCCGTTTCAGCGCGACCGCGACCGGATCGTCCACTCGAAGGCCTTTCGTCGCCTCAAGCACAAGACGCAGGTCTTCATCGCGCCTGAAGGCGACCACTACCGCACCCGGCTCACGCACACGCTCGAGGCGTGCGGGATCGCCCGCACGGTTGCCCGGGCGCTCGGCCTCAACGAGGATCTGACCGAGGCGATCGGGCTCGGCCACGACCTCGGCCACCCGCCCTTCGGCCACACCGGCGAGGAGGCGCTCGACGCCGCCCTGCGCGAGCGCTGCGACCGGGGCTTCAAGCACAACGTCCACTCGCTGCGCGTGGTCGACGTGCTCGAGCGCGACGGCCAGGGCCTGAACCTGACCGAGCAGGTGCGGGACGGCATCCTCAACCACACCGGCTCGGACCGGCCGGCAACGCTGGAGGGACGAATCGTCAAGCTCGTCGACCGCGTCGCCTACATCAACCACGACATCGACGACGCGCTGCGCGCCGGGGTCCTGCGCCCCGATGACCTTCCCGCCGCCGAGATCGAGCTCCTCGGCCCGACCGGCTCGGCGCGGATCGACACGCTGGTGCGCGACATAGTCGACCGCTCCGAGGCCGCCGGCGACATCAAGCAGAGCGAGGAGGTGGGCGGAGCGATGCTGCGCTTGCGCAAGTTCATGTTCGAGCGCGTCTATCTGGGCGAGGCGGCGCGTGCCGAGCACGAACGGGCGCAGCGCGCCCTGCGGGGGCTCTTCGACCACTACATGGAGCACCCCGACGAGGTGCCCGAGGGTGAGCCGGGGGTGGGGGACGCTCAGCGGGTCGCCGACTATCTGGCGGGGATGACCGATCGCTTTTGCATCGCCCGTTTCTCGGAACTGACGATCCCCGAGGCGGCGCGCTTCTGATGGCGCTGATCTCCGAGGAGAGCCTGGAGCGGGTCAAGCAGGCGGCAGACATCGTCGAGGTCATCTCCGCGCACACCGATCTGCGCCGCCAGGGTGCCCGCTGGGTCGGCCTCTGTCCATTTCACGAGGAGCGCACTCCCTCGTTCTCCGTCGACGCCCAGGAAAAGCTCTACCACTGCTTCGGCTGCGGCGTGGGCGGCGACACGATCAAGTTCGTCGAAGAGAAGGAGGGGCTGGGCTTCGCCGAGGCGGTCGAGCTGCTCGCCGACCGCTACGGGGTTGAGCTGCAGCGCGAGAAAGAGGATCCGCGTGCCGAGGCGCGGCGTCAACAGCGCCGCCGCCTGGGCGAGCTGCTCGATCGCACCGGGGGTTTCTACGCCCAGTACCTCTGGGACTCGGAGGAGGCAGGCAAGGCACGCGCCTACCTTGCCGAGCGCGGCTTGGGCGAGGAGACGCTGCGCGCCTTCGCCGTCGGCTATGCGCCGAGCGCCTGGGACACGGTGCTCCTGCGCGGCCAGCGGGCGGGCTTCAAGGTCGAGGAGCTGCGCGCGGTTGGGCTGGCGCAGAAGGGGCGCAGCGGCGGCGAGTACGACCGCTTCCGCGAGCGGATCATGTTCCCGATCCGTGACCGCCGTGGCCGCACGCTCGGCTTCGGCGGGCGGGCGATGCGCTCCGACCAGGGCGCCAAGTACGTCAACACGGCCGAGACCGACTTCTTCCACAAGAGCCAGATGCTCTACGGGATCGATCTCGCCAAGGAGGCGATCGCGAAGAGCGGCCGGGTCGTGGTGGTCGAGGGCTATACCGATGTGCTCGCGCTGCATCAAGCCGGGATCGGCGAAGCGGTCGGGGTGATGGGCACGGCGATAACCGAGGAGCAGGTGGCGGCGCTCTCGGGGATGGTCGACGAGGTGGTCCTCGCGCTCGACGCCGACTCCGCCGGACAGGACGCGATGCTGCGCGCCCAGCGCGTGGCCGCCGGGCGCAAGATGAGGCTGCGGGTGGCGGCGATGCCGGCAGGCGAGGATCCAGCCGAGATGATGGTCGCCGAGGGAGGGGCCGAGCGCTTCAAGGCGCTGGTCGAGGGGGCGGTCGATCTGCCCGCGTTTCAAGTCGGGCTGGTGCTGGACGGCACCGACGTCTCGTCTCCGGCCGAGCGTGACCGGGCCCTGACCGAGGTGGCGCCGATCCTGGCCGGGATGGGGGAGACCGCGAGTCGCGACGACCTGGTGCGGCGGGTGGCGGGGGCGCTGGACCTGGAGCCGGCGTTGGTCATGGGGCGGGTGACGTCGGTGCGCCCGCTCAGCGGCGGCTCCCCCGAGCCGTCCCGGCGCAGCGGTCCGGCGCCGGCCTCAGGTCGTAGCGGTGGCGAGCTGACCTCGCGCGAACGGCGCGAGCGCGCCCTGCTGGCGATGTGCATCGCGCTGCCGAATGAGGGCCGGGAGTACCTGGCCCGCCTCACCGACGAGCATC
Source organism: uncultured Solirubrobacterales bacterium (assembly GCA_963718755.1). GTDB lineage: Bacteria > Actinomycetota > Thermoleophilia > Solirubrobacterales > 70-9 > VRUE01. The sequence continues at coordinate 178,705 of OY970376.1, read as the reverse complement.
TTTCGCCGACCGGCGTCCGCGCCGTGGCCTGGCTGCGCGAGCATCCGGAGGACCCGGCCTCGAGCCTTCCGCACGACGACGATCAGCTCGCCGGCCTGATCGCCGAACTGGTCATCCTCGCCCACGACGAGCCGGCATCGATCGAGGCGATGGAGCTCAACTACCTCCTGCTGGAGCAACGCCGCCTCGAGTCCCAGATCGCCGCCGCCGGCGAAGCAGATGACTACGAGCGCCGCGCCGCCCTCAGCCGCGAACGCGCCGCGCTGGTCGAGCGGATAGCCCGCACCGAGCGTGTCGGGGGTTAGTCGCTAAATTCCACCCCTCGTTCCGGGGTAGCTCAATTGGTAGAGCACTCGGCTGTTAACCGAGTTGTTGTGGGTTCGAGTCCCACCCCCGGAGCTTCAGGCGTAGGAGTGGGTGCGGGCCAGGTTCTCCACGAGTTGTGCCCCGCGCTCGGCACCGTCGTTTTGCCGCGCCCAATCTGCAAGCTTGCCGGCGCGGGCGGCGAACGATGGATCGTCGAGGATGCGACGCGCGGCCCAGCGCAGCGGCGACGGGCGGCAGAGGCGCCAGGGGAGCGACAGCCCGGCCTTCGCCCAGGTGACCCGCATCGCCGTCTCGCTCATGTCGCCGATGAAGGGGCTGATCAAGAGCGGCGTGCCGGCGGCCAGGGCGCGGGCGGCGGTGCCGTGGCCCCCGTGCGAGATCACCAGCGAGGCTGCCGGCATCACCTGGCTGTAGCTGAGCCAGTCGACCAGGACGGCGTTGTCGGGAACCTCGATCGGGCTCTGGGGCACGACCCGGTTGGTCGTCGCGACGATTCGCACCGGCTCGGCGGCCAACGCTTCGAGAGCCGTGCGGACGAGGTGGTTGCCAGAGTCGTGCGCGGTGCTCGGCGCGACCAGGACGAGCGGGTCGTCTCCTGGCGGCAGCTCGATCTCCGGATGACTCACCTCGAAGCTCATCGGCCCGGTCACCTCGACCCCCGCCGGCCAGCGCCGCGGGTACTCGAGCTGCGGGAAGGTGCCGACCAGCGCCAGATCCGCGCTGATGCCGCCGTGGAAGCGCTCGGTGGGGGGCAGGCCGAGTCGCTCTCGCTGACGGTTCAGGTCGTCGCGGCCCTGCTCGAGCCCGATGTTCAGCGCCCGCTGCCCGGCTCGCCAGACGGTTCGACCGAGCGGCGTCCGGGGTGGCTGCAGGCCGACCGCGAAAAAGGGCAGTCCCGGCTCGACCACGGGGTAGATATGGGGGATCAGCGTCGCCCGCGGCACGCCCGCCACCTCCGCCGCGAGAGCCGGAGCGAGGGTGAGGATGTCGCTGACGACGACGTCTGGACGCATCTTCTCCAGTAGCGGCAGCAGCGCTCGCGCGGCCTCCGCGGCATGCGCTCCCTCCGCTGAGTCCGGGTCGGGCGGCGGGAACATGCGGTATTCCTCGGCCGCGGCGAATCCAAGCCCGGCCCCCTCGACCGCGGCCCGCCGCTCCTCCCAGGTCTCGATCGTCACCTCGTGGCCGCGCCCGGCAAGCGCCCTGCCCAGGGCTATCGCAGGAAAGACGTGGCCCGGATCGCCGAAAGCGGCGACCAGGAATCGCCTAGGGGGTATCGAGGCCCTCGCCGGGTCGGGTGAAGACAATCTCGGGCACATGGCAGTTGGGCGAGGTATGCAACAGGAAGCGCACCGCCTCGCCGATGTCCTCCGGCCGGATCATCTCCTCGCCGGGGACCTGCTCCTTGGCGAACTCGGTCATCGGCGTGTCGACGAAGCCCGGTGCCAGCGCCGTGCACTGGATGCCAGAGTCGCCGACTTCGCGGTGCGTGGACTGGGTGAAGTTGATCACCGCGCCCTTGGTCGCGGCATAGACGGAGAGCCAGGCTTGGCCGCCCTTGCCCGCGATCGACGCGGTGTTGACGATCAAGGCCTTGCGGTGCTCGCCACCCGCCTCGCGCAGCATCGGCAGGCCCTCGCGGGTGCCAATGATCAGCGCGCGCAGGTTGACATCGAGCTGCATGTCGAGATATTTGGTCTTGATCTCGTCCATCACGGCGCCGATCCCGACGCCGGCGTTGTTGACGAGGGCATCGAGGCGGCCGTAGGCCTCCCGGTGCTTGGCGAAGAGGCCGACGACGTCCTCCTCGTCGGTCATGTTTGCTGGCACGCTCAGAACCTGGAGTCCGGCGCCGCGCAGCTCCTCGGCAGCCGCCTCGAGCTTCTCTGGCCTCCGGGCCGAGACCGTCAGCGCGTATCCCTCTTCGCCGAGCGTGCGGGCAATCGCCAGCCCGATCCCGCTCGAGGCCCCCGTGATCAGTGCTGCTCGCTCCGCCACCGCTCCCTCCTCGTCCTTTCAGTCGCCGGGCACGCACCCTATATGGCGCTTGAAGCTCGCCGCCGAATAACATGACCGATCCGCATGCCTCGGCGCCGTGCCACAAGTGCTCTTGCCTGCCTGCTCGCCGCCGCGATGTTCGCGGCAGGCTGCGGTGAGGACTCCGATTCGACGACCTCGACGGCAGGGGCCGTTGCGAGCGTGCCGGCGCCCCCGAAAAGCGAGTTTCCGAGCGCCGCGGGTAGGACCCTGGGTGAGATCGTCAAAGCCGCCGACTCCCATGCCGAAGTCGTCGTCTCGCCTGCCGCCCTCGCCTTCTTCAAGGGGGAGAACCGCTATCCGTTTGGAGTTTTCGAGCCCGATCGCAGCCAGATCGCCGATGTCAAGGTCGCCCTCTATCTGGCCAAGGTTCCGCGAGTCAGTGTCGGGGGGGAAACCGCCAAGAACGGCAAGCAGAAGAAGGGTGCGGTGGCGCGGGCGCGCACCGAAGCGCTCGAACAGCCCGCGGTGGGCCCCTTCCCGGCGGCGATCGAAAGCCTCGCCACGCAGCCGGCCTACCGCGCCCAGACCACGACCAGCGATCCCGATGCGGCAACGGTTGTCTATACGACCGAGCTCGACTTCACCAGCAACGGAGAGTGGCGGATCGCGGCGCTGGTCAAGCAGGGGGACGAACTCGCCGCCACGCTCCTGCCGAGCGCCGTAGTCGGCGAGTTCAAGGGTGTGCCAAAGGTGGGCGAAAAGGCGCCGCAGATCAGCACGCCAACCGCAGATGATGCCGGCGGTGACCTCGCCAAAATCACCACCCGCCTGCCGCCGGACACCCAGAACCGTGTCGATTACGCCGATGCACTCGGCGAGGAACCGATCATCCTCTTGTTTGCGACCCCCCAGTTCTGCCAGAGTCGGGTGTGCGGCCCGGTTGTCGACGTGGCCGAGCAGGTCAAAGAGCAGTACGGCGACGAGGCTGCGTTCATCCATATGGAGATCTACAACGACAACGATCCGAGCAAGGGCGTGCGGCCGCAGGTGCGGGCCTTCCGTCTGCCGAGCGAGCCGTGGCTATTTGCGATCGATCGCCAGGGGGTGGTCCGGGCGGAGGTCGAGGGGGCTTTCGGCGTCGATCGCCTGACCAGCGTGGTGAAAGAGGTGACCGCCGAATGAGCGAGAAAACCGCGCCCGATCCGGAGCTGCTCAAGTCGTTTGCCGAAGAGGCGAAACGGCGCTGTGACGTGATTGCGGCCGGGCTCGCGACCGAGACCGAAGACTTCGAGACCCTGCGGGCCGAAGCGCATGCCCTGAAGGGAACCGCCGGAGCGGTGGGTCTCCGCCGCTTGGCCGAGCTGGCCGGCCTGATGGAATCCGACCTTGCCGAAGCAAAGAAATCCGGCGAGCTGCGCGGCGGCCGCTCCCACCAGATCGCCGACGCCGCCAAGGCCCTCTCCGAAGGCGCCAACGCCGCCGCCGAGGGCCAGGAAGAGCCACCCGACGTCGGCCGCTCCCTCGCCCAGCTCTTCAGCGCCTAGCAAGCGCCCCGAGATCGCCGACGCCCCGCTACCCTCAGCCCCCGAGGGGCGGTAGCTCAGTTGGTTAGAGCAGCGGACTCATAATCGTCACGGCAAATCCGGGGTTTGTGGCTCTGGAATAGGGATTGAAGCGCATTCGACGGGGCGCGGATTCGGGCTGAATAGGCCCATTTCGGGGGGGTTTGGGCAGAGGGGAGGCATTCTGCCCAATGGGGCGGCCCGCGCCGCAAGGCCAGCGAACCTTCCTGGCTATGGCGGTGGCGGCGAGTGACATCAGCGTGCGAATGCGGCTTCGCGGCCAGCGCCAGTTCAAACGCGAAGTCACCGAGGCAGGCGCGTCCCTTGAGGCGATGGGCATCAAAGGGGCCGCGGCTCTGAGTCGCTTCGCTCGGCAGAGTCAGCGACTCAAGGACTTCGGCCGGAACTGGACCCGCAACGTCTCTCTCCCGCTCGCCGTGGGTGGCGGGCTCGCCGTCAAGGCCGCGATCGATTGGGAATCGGCATTCGCAGGCGTCGAAAAGACGGTCAACGCGACGCCGGGACAGTTCAAAGCGCTCGAAGGCGGGTTGCGTTCGATGTCGACCCATATCCCGGTCGCCGCCAACGACCTGGCGGAAATCGCCGAGGCTGCCGGTCAGCTCGGGATCAAACGGAACGCGATCATGGGCTTCACGCGGACGGTCGCCGATCTCGGCGTGGCGACCAACCTGGCGGGCGATGAAGGCGCCTCGACGCTCGCCAAATTCGCCAACATCACCCAGATGCCCCAGCCGAAGTTTGACCGGCTGGGCTCGACCATCGTGGCGCTCGGTAACGCCGGCGCCTCGACGGAGAAAGACATCGCAGCGATGGGGCTCCGGCTCGCCGCTGCCGGCGCCTACGTCGGGATGTCTGAGCCGCAGATCCTGGGATTCGCTAACGCCCTGTCTTCGGTCGGGATCGAGGCGGAGGCCGGCGGTACGGCGATGTCGCAGGTCTTCAAATCGCTCAACTCGGCCGTCGCTGCCGGTGGCCCCGCGCTCGAAGACTTCGCCTCGGTAGCCGGTATGTCGGGCGCGAAGTTCGCGGCGTCGTGGAAGAAGGACGCCGCGGGGGCGACCGTCGCCTGGATCGAAGGCCTGACGCGGCTGAAAAACGAAGGCAAGGATGTTCCGGCGCTGCTGGGAGAACTGAGCCCGAAACTGCGCGGGTCGCGCATCCAAGACACGCTCCTGCGCGCGGCGGGCGCCGGGAAGCTGTTGCATCAGAGCCTCGGCCTCGGCGTCAAGTCGTGGCGCGAAAACAACGCCCTCTCCCAGGAGGCGAGCAAGCGCTACAGGACCGTCGCTTCCAAGCTCCAGATCCTCAAAAACCAGGTGATCGACCTCGGCGTCACGATCGGCCAGGAGCTCCTCCCGCCCCTCATGGACTTCGTCGGCTTCGCCGCGCCGAAGATCGCTGGCGCGGCCAAGGCATTCGGTCGCCTGCCAGGGCCGATCAAATCGGCTGCGATCGGAACGCTGCTCTTTGCCACCGCCCTCGGCCCGCTGACCTCGCTGCTCGGCTACTTCGCTGGAGGCGTCGGCCGCACCATCCTTGTCGTCAACAGCTTCGTGAAGTTCTGGGCTCTTTTCCGCACTGGCCTGATGGCGGGGCAGGGAGTGATCGGTGCCGCCCGGATTGCGCTCATGGCGTTTGGCCTGACCCTGCGCGGGGTGATGATGACGACCGGCATCGGCCTCGCGATCACGGCGCTGATCCTGCTCAACGAAAAGTTCCACTTCCTCGGCCCGACGATCGAGTGGGTGACCAACGCGCTGAAGGTCGGCTTCGACTGGATCAAGGGCGCGGTCGGCGCCGTGATCGGCTTCGTCAAGAGCAACTGGAAGCTGATCCTGATCGCGCTCACCGGGCCGGTCGGCATTGCCGTGGCCCTGCTCATCAAGTACTGGGGCACGATCAAGAGTGCCGTCTCCAACGCCGTGCAGGCGGTGATCGGCTTCGTCCGCTCCCACTGGAAGACGATGGTGGCGATCCTGGCGGGGCCGATCGGCCTGGCGACCAAGTTCATCCTCGACCACTGGGGGCAGATCAAGGGAGCAGCACAGGCCGCGGTGCAGTTCGTGATCGCCAAGTGGAACGGCCTCGTCTCCTTCATCGCCAGCGTCCCAGGGAAGATGAAGGCGGTCGGCAGCGGGATCTTCAACTTCGTCAAGGAGGGCTTCCGCTCGGCGATCAACTGGGTAATCGACCGCTGGAACGCTTTGCACTTCTCGGTGCCCAGCGTCGACCTCGGCCCGCTGGGCTCGATCGGCGGGCAGACGATCAACTTCCCCGACCTACCCCACCTGGCCCACGGCGGCAACATCTCCCGCCGTGGCGCGGTGGTCGTCGGCGAGCGCGGGCCGGAGATGCTGCAGCTACCGACCGCCGCCCGTGTGACGCCGCTCGACCCGGCCCCGATGAACGCGAGGTCGTTGATGGCCGGAGTGCGGACGGTCGTCGTCCAGTCGGTCCTCGACGGGCGGGTAATCGCGGAGACCGTTGCCAGCGTTGCTGAGGACGAGGCCGCCACCGCTTAAGCCTCTAAGCTGCCTCTCGATCCCGGATGACCACTGCCGCCCCTTGGAGCCTCGAAGAGTTCCGCGCCGTAGTAGGGCGCACTGACGACGTCGCTGATCATGTTCTGATCCCGCTGCTCGATATCTGCAACAAAGCGCTGACGTACGGGTTGACGCGCAAGCAGGTAGAGGGCACGTTTAGCCGCCTGGCGAAGCAGCGTCCTGGCCCGCTTCCCGCATCCCTGCTGGTCGATGAGCTGGCGGCTCTCATCGACACCGCCGCCGCGCCCGGCTGAGGGATGTACGGGTTCCGGTAGCCCCTCGCCGACGCCGCGCCTCGCGGTAGGCTCGGGTCAAGTTGGAGTCCGCTTTGGGCCTCCCTCTACCATCGCCGCTCGCGACGCCTTCCGGGGCGTCGCTTGCGTTTCGGCCCCCCTTCTCGCAGTCCATCCGACGACGCCGCATACAATGTCGGAAATCTGCATACGCAGTCCAGGGGGGCGCGAGGCCCCCGCACCGACACCTAGCGAGGGGCGACCCCTCATAGGCGCCGAGCGATTCGGAGGTCGGGCACGGACGAAGTAGCCGTCCACTCCTTACAGGAGGCCACCTTGGAATCGCAACTTGTACAGGCACGCGTTCATCCAGCCGTCGCAGACGAGCTAAAGACGCGCGCGGAAGCCTCGGAGCGCAGCGTGAGCGGCGAGCTGCGCCTGGCTATCCGCCGGCACCTAGAAAACGGCGACGACGCCCCCGCAAAGGGCACCGCCGCCAAAGATCGCCGAGGAGACGGCGATGGGTCAGCAGGCTAGCGCAGGCCCCCGACACGACGGGTCAGGTAGCGCTCCCTACGGCCCAGCCGCACTCGGGTATTTCAGCGAGCACGCGATCGACGTTGCGGTCGCCGCCCAGGTTGGCGTTGCCGAGCGCGGTGGCTCTCTCGTCTACACCTACCGAGCCGACGACGGGTCGCCTTACCAGCGGGAGTATGCGCTGTCGCCTAACGGTGGCCCGCGCGCTCGCCAGCCTGCCGGGCAGGGCCTAACCCTCTGGCAGCCGATCGACCGGACGGGCGAGCTTGCCCTGATCTGCGAGGGCGAGAGCGATGCGCTCGCCGCCCTGACTGCCTTGCGCGAGGCTCCGCTCGAGGAGTTGCGCGAGCTGCCGGTATTCGCCGTGCCGGGAACTGGATACCCCGTCAATCGCCTCGCCGAGGGTCTGAGGGCCGCGGGAGTGCGGGATGCCCTGCTCGCGTTCGACGCCGACGACGCTGGCAAGGGCTACACCGGTAAGGCTGCCGATGCCCTGGTCGCCGCTGGCCTTCGCCCGATCCCCGTCGAGCTGCCCGAGGGAGCCGACCTGGCGGACACCGCGGCGGCGGCTGAGCACCCCGGCTCCTGGCTCGCTGGCCTGCTGACGGACTCGCAGGCGGCGGCTGAGGAGGTCGTCGTGCCGCCCCCCGCGGCTGAGCGGACGGCGGCGGCTAAGTACTTGCATCGGCTCGACGTAGCCCACATGGTGCGGGAGCTGCCGCCCCCGGTGCCCTGGGTGATCGACGGGATGGCCGTGCGCGGCTGCCTGACGCTCCTGACCGGCCGCGAGGGCGAGGGCAAGAGTCTCCTGGCGGCTTCCCTCGCTGGCGCCGTCGCCGCCGGCGAGAGCCTCGCGGGCATGAACTGCTTGCAGGGCACCGCCCTGATCGTCGATGCGGAGAACGGTAAGCACGAGATTCACCGCCGCGTCCACTCGCTCGGCCTGCCGACCAAAGGAGTCGAGGTCGTCGAGGCGGACGGCTTCCACCTCGGCCGGGACCTCGGCGAGCTGATCGACCTGATCCGCCAGGTGCGCCCGCTTTTCGTCGTCCTCGACTCCTTCCGCTCCCTGTGGCCGGGAGGCGACGAGAACGACCCGGCTGCGGCTGCGGCTGCGCTCGACCCGCTGAGGAACGCCCTACGCGCCGAGGGGGCCGCTGGGCTCCTTCTGCACCACCTCGCCAAGGGTGCCGGCGACTACAGGGGCTCGACGGCGATAGGGGCGTCGATCGAGCTGGGATTCAAGCTGACCAGGGCACCCGAGGACCCCGAGAAAGCCGACCGGCGCAAACTCGACTGCTACAAGTGCCGACCGGCGCCGGAGCCTGAGCGCCGCTGGCTGCGCCTTCACGTCGAGCGCGGCCGCGTGTACGTCGATACGGCGAGCGCCTATGACGGCGACGTAGAGGCGACCACGCAGGCTCGGCCGGTGCGAGCTGAGCTGGCGCCCGCGATGCTCGCCGAGGCTGCCGAGCCGATCGCTTGGCCGGACCTGGCACGGGCGGTTGGGCGCGAGCCGAAGGACGGCACGGCCCGCCGCTTGCGCGATGACCTACTCACGTCCGGGGAGCTGGAGAAGCGCCCCGATGGGTGCCTTCAAGCTGCCAAGGTGCCAAGTGGGTTGGCACCCTCTCAAACGGCTCTAGAGAGCGGAAACGGCGAGGGGTGCCAGGGTGCCGAGGTCCCTATAGGGGGCGGGGTCGGGATGGCACCCGCGGACGATCAGGGGTCAGAGGCCGCGCCCTGCCGGTATCCCGAGCACCGGGAGCACGATTACACCGGCGATGGCGGTCGTGTGATTTGCGGGGTCTGCCACCTGCGGGCGGGGGCAGCATGAGGCACGCGGCTACTCCCGGTGAAGTTCAGCGGCTCCACGATTACCTTGCCCCGCTCCCCGAGCATCGCCGCGAGCCGATCGTTTCCTTCCTGACGGAGATCGTCGGGGACTGCCCGGACTGCGAGGGGCCCGCGCGCCGCTGCGATCCTCGCGTTCTTCGCGCCGGTCGCCTCTGCCACCTCGTCTGCGGGGGAGAAGTGGCGGAGAACGGCCTGGAAAGCGCCCGCAGGCAGAGCGCGGGGGCTACGCGATGACCGCGGCCAAGTTCTGCAGATGCGAGAGACCAGCGGCAGAGATCGACGGCGACGGGGTTAGCTACTGCGACCACTGTGGCGAGCTGCTTCCGATGCCTCTAGAACTCGCGCTGCCCTACCTGCTGCGGAGGATGGCGGGCCTCCAGCGGGAGATCGACGATCTGAGCGCTCGGCTACCCGAGCCCCTGCCCGCGGGGAACGATCAGCGCCTTCTCAGCGCGGCGGAGGTTGCTGACCGCTTCGGCCTCAGCCGCGACTACGTCTACGAGCACAGCGAGCGGCTCGGCGCGATCAGGCTGGGAACAGGCAGTAGGGCTCGGCTCCGCTTCCGGCCAGAGCTGGTCGAGCGGGCGTTGCTGCCCGCGTCGGAGCGGAAGGCCGAGGCACCGCCCCAGCGCTTACTACGGAGATCCTCAACCGGCGCGAAATTGCTGCCGGTTCGGGACTGAACATACAGACAGGAAGGGAATCAATGACCAACGAACTCGACAACAACGACTCCACCGCAGAGCCCACCGCCGATCCAATACAGGCGATGGCCGAAGCTGAGCACTCCGGCGATGACGCGGCGCTACGCGATGCCGTTTGCAGAGCGGCAGGTCTGCCGGTCGGCCTGGGGGATCGACTAGAAGGCGACGGCGCGGCTGCATTGCTACAGGACGCTCGTGAGTTCGCGGGCGCCCTCACGCAGTTGGAGCCCCCCGAGCCGATCGTCGACTTCGAGGGCGGCGCCCGCGCCCCCGTACCGCCTGGCCCGCCGTCGATGGGGTCGTTGATCCGCGCTGAGCAGATCAGGAAGCAAGAGCGCCGCCACGAGATCGCTCACGACCTCGACCATCAATCCCGATAGGAAAGGACCCCCCCGAATGCCCCGAGACACGATCACCCCGCCCCCCGCTGAGCAACTAGCCCGCCTTCCCGAGGATCTCGTCAAAGCTGCCGCCGAGGTAGTTGGTTTGCGAGAGCGCCAAGCCGAGGGTCATCGCTCCCTCAACGAGCTGGAAGACAGCGTGGGAGGCGCGACTGAGAAGGATGTGCAGGCCAGCGCTGATGCCCTCCGCGCTGGCAATCCCGACCCCGGCCGCAAAGCAACCGCGAAAGTCGAGAAGGCGATCGAGCAGCAGAAGTCCACTCTCGAAGGTCTCGCCGTTGCTGTCGGCGATGCCGAACGCGATCTGGCGGCGATGGCCGAAGGGTACGTCGATACTCACGGTGACCAACTGCAGCAGGACATCGACGAGCAGCGAGCCGAGTGCCGGAAAACGGCCGAGCTGCTTGCAACCAATACCGATGAGCTGCGGGTGCGTATGGCCCTTCGAGACTGGCTGCGCAATCCAGCGAGCAGTTATCGGCCCAGCGCTTTCGCCGCTCGGAGGCTCAACATCACGAAGCGCAACGGCGAAGGCGCCAGCCTCCAGGAGGTCATAGCTGCGCTGCTCGATGTGTTCACCCCGCCCGAGCCGCCCGCGGAAGGACCGCCGGCGTCGCCGCTGTGGCCAAAGGCACAGTTGGTCGGCGATGGAAGCTGACTCCCGAGCTGCAGGGGGTGGGGGTACCACCCCCTCGGCACCTTCTGGGACACCGCCAGCCCCGTTGATTTTTCTGCGTGCAATGCCCCAGCGTCTGGTTTTCGGGTAGGCCGCTGTGCCCGCCGCCATCCCCAAGGGTCTCGGCAACCGCGGCAAAGCGCTGTGGCGCTCCGTCGTCGCGACGCTGTCGGACGGTTGGGAGCTCGATGAGCGAGGCCTTGAGATCCTCGCCCTCGCCGCGCACCAGGCCGACGATGTGGCGAAGCTCGAAACGCTGATAAAGAAACGTGGACTGATGGTGAAGGGCTCGACCGGGCAGCCGGTCCTAAACCCCGCGATCGCCGAGGCGCGGCAGGGTCGCCTCGCCGTTAATCGCCTCATCGGCCAGCTCGCGCTTCCCGATGAGGAGGAGGAGCCGCGGTCCTCTGCCTCCAAGCGGGCGCAGAAGGCTGCGAGGACGCGCTGGAACCGCCGCGACCGTCAGAGGGCGGGGTAGCGCCGTGATTCGACGTACGAAGCCCGACGCCGTCGACCTCTCCGACGAGTGCGAGGAGGACGACCTGCGTCGTCGCTTCCGGTGGCTGGCACGAGCGGTCGACCCTCGGCTGCTGCTGGAAGAGGATGAAGTCACCCCCGACCACGAAGAGGCCCGGACCAAGAGCCGGCAAATTGCCGACGAGGTGGAGCGGTCGGCGGGCCTCCCAACCGCCGAGAGGGTCGAGAGGTTGGAAGGCCTCCTCTCGGATCTGGGCCTGCTCGAGGAGGGCAAGAGGCTGGCCAACCTCTCAGCCGAGAGGACGCTCGGGTCCGACTACCCCTACGAGCCGATCGAGAACCTGGGGGCCGGGCAGCCTTGACCTCCCGCGCTCACGCTCCTATGCTCCGGTGCATAGAAGCGGGGCCGGCGTGCGCTAACACCCGGCCCCTGGCGCCCCGGCCAAGTACCCAAGGTCCGGGACGCGAGGGGAAGGGTATCCCGTGCGACGGCCTCGGAAAGCGGCCCTCGGAGGCGTTGACGCGCCTGACCGAGGGCCTGACCAAAGGAGCACAACCTCCAATGGCTGATTCACACGCTACGCCCACTGACGGCTGTACTCTCGACGCCCTCGCCGAGAAGGCCTATGGCCTCCTGACCCCCGACACCAGCCCCAGCACTTGGGCCTGGACCCACCCCGGCATACCCAACGGTCAGCTCCCCGAGCGCGAGCTTGACATCCACGACTGGGGGCTGATGTTCGGCCTCACCTTCGCCATCGCCCGCGGCGAAGATCCTTACGAGTCGGTCGAGAGCGTCGGCGCCCGCGCCATGCGATCGGCAGAAGCAGCTTTCCGCGAGTGGCACGGTGGGGACCTCGACTTGACGCCGAGAAGGGCGGACAACTAATGCCCGCGCGAGCGACGGAATCTGAGCACTCCCGCGCCCAGCTCTGGAGTGTGTACTTCGCTCTGCGGGGGATCGAGCATGTGCCTCCCTGCCTTGCCGGAGTCATGGGCAGGCTGCAGGGCCACCTCGACGATGCATCGCCGCAGCCCGGCGGCAACGGTAGCCCTCGCCGTCACCTGATGGCCGTGGTCGAGGCAGGGGAGATCACGCCCGCAGACGAAACAACGCTGGGAGAGGCCCTGGTCGCGGTGAGGCGAGCTGCTAGCTGCGCTTCCCTGCCGGTCTACGCGCAGGCCGCGCTTGCTTCGACTGGGGAGCTCCTAGGTCGGTTCGCACCAGGCCCAGCTCTGCAAGCAGCTCCGCCGCTGTTCGCACTGGATGGGGGTGAGTGCTGATGGCCCGCAAGGCGACTGGCCAGGTGATCCCCCCGGATGGGAAGCAGCGCAGTTGGGCGATTCGATTCCGCGCCTACGGCAAGCGGCGGTTCGTGACGCTGGGCAGGCCGGAGGATGGGTGGGACCGGGAGCGTGCCGAGGCCGAGCTACGCCACGTCCTCGCCGACGTCGAGCGGGGGATCTGGAAGGCGAAGGAGCCAACCGCGCCGGCAGACTCGCCGGTCGAGGTCCCGACCTTCCACGAGTTCGCGTCGGAATGGCTGGACGGGCGGCGCGGGGAATTGCGCCCCCGCACCATCGCCGACTACGAATGGGCATTCAGCTACCACCTACTGCCCTTTTTCAAGGGTCACGACCTGGCCGGGATTACGGTGGCCGAGGTCGATCGCTACAAAACGGCCAAGCTCCGGGAGGGCAAGCTAGGAGCGGCACAGATCAACAAGACGTTGAAGGTGCTGGCGATGGTGCTCGACGTGGCGATCGAGTACGAGCTGATCGACCGCGCCAATCCCGCCCGCGGTCGTCGCAGGCGGGTCAAGGCGCCCAAGCCTCAGCGGACCTGGGTGGAGCCGGAGCAGCTCCTAGCCCTGGTCGAGGGAGCCGATACCTACTGTCGCCCGGTCGTCGCAACGCTCGCCGGGGCCGGTCTGCGAGTGGGAGAGGCCGTCGCGTTGGACTGGCGTGACGTGAACCTCGCCGCGGGAACGCTCACGGTCGGCGAGGCCAAGACGGACGCCGGCACCTACCGGGAGGTCGATCTGCCCGGTGGCTTGATCGAGGCGCTCAGCGAGTGGAAGGCCCTTCGGCGCACTGCTGGCCCCGGTGATCCTGTGCTCGTCACCCGCACCGGCAGTCGGCAGACGGTGACGAACATCGACCATCGTTTGAAGGTGGCGATCCGAACGGCGAACGAGCAGCTCGCAGAGGCCGGGATCGAGCCGATCAGCGAGCGCGTGTCGCCTCACTCGCTACGCCGCACCTACGCGAGCATCCGGGCCGCGGCGGGCGACCACCCGGTGTACATCGCCGAACAGCTCGGGCACGAGGACCCCGGCTTTACCTTCCGCGTCTACCAGCGGGCCGTGAAGCGCCGCGACCGGCTGACCGGCGCCTACATCGCGGCGTTCGACTCGGCGCTGCAATGGGCAGAAATGGGCAGAATCGAGAGGCCCGACGATCCAAGGGGTGTCCGCGGTCCAGCGGCGCCAACGCAACAACCCGCACCGGCAAGCCATAATCGGGACCCGAGGGGCGGTAGCTCAGTTGGTTAGAGCAGCGGACTCATAATCCGTCGGTCGAAGGTTCGAGTCCTTCCCGCCCCACTAAGAAAATGGCTCTAGAGAGCCAAATAGATTAGAGCCGTTCGATACAAAGTGCCGAAATTAGTCCCGAATTGGTCCCGAAACGCGCTAGAATTTGGGGCCGATGCGACAGCCAGCGCCCCGCCCGATCTCCGGTCACGTCCTCAAGCGCAAGGGGAAGCGCGGCTCGGTCTGGTACGCGAAGTACCGACTGCCGGACGGCCGCCAGGCCAAAAAGCGACTCGGGCCGGCTTGGACGGAGAAGACCGCGCCGCCCGACGGCTACTTCACGAAAGGCAAGGCGCAGGCGCATCTGGACGAGCTGCTTCGACAGGCGCGCGACGGCTCGCTTCCGGGTCTGATCAAGACCGGCAAGACCTTCATGGACGCGACGGCCGAGTGGCTCGCCTACTGCGAGAACGTCCGCGACTGCAAGCCGTCCACGATGCGCGACTACCGCAACATGGTTCGCGTCCTCGACCGCGAGTTCGGCAAGCGCAAGATCGAGACGATCACGACCGAGGACATCGACCTCTGGATCAGCGGCTACGGCGGCTCCAACCGGACGCGGCAGAAGTACCTCGTCTGCCTCGGCTCGATCTTCAAGCGGGCGATGAAGGTCTACGGCCTGCCCCGCAACCCGGCCGATCTGGTCGAGCGCCCCCGCGTCTGCCGCGCGGCCAAGATCGACGTGCTGCGCCCGGAGGAGGTCTTGGCGCTCGTCCGGGCGGCGGAGTCTGAGCAGGACGCAGCGATCTTTCACACGGCGGCATTCGCCGGTCTGCGAATGGGCGAGCTGCTGGCGCTGCGCTGGCGCGACGTGGATTTCACTCGCCGCACGATCCACGTCCGCGAGAACTGGACCCAGGGGGAGACGACGACGCCGAAGGGCGGAACCGAGCGCGCCGTGCCGATGGCCGAGGAGGTCGCCGAACGGCTGGCGCGACTCGGCCAGCGCGACCACTTCACTGCCGACGATGATCTCGTCTTCTGCACGCCGCGCGGCCAGCACGTCGGGTACAAGTCCTTGAAGGAGCGTTACCGCGCCGCGCTGCGGGCGGCGAACCTCCGCGAGGACTTCCGCTTCCACAACCTGCGCCACACCTTCGGCAGCACCGTGATCCGCCACGCCGACTCGCGCGAGGTCATGGAGTGGATGGGGCACGCGGACCTGACGACGACCCGGCGCTATCTCGCTTTTGTTGACCGCGAGGACGCCGCCAAACGAGTCTCGGAAGCGTTCAGGCTGGAGGAGCCGCAAGGGTCGCCGACATCGGCCTCTGCGGCTTGACGCCGATCTATCGGCGGCGTCGCGTCCCATAGGTGTTCTCGGCGATCCAGCTCCCTAGGTCGGAGCGGGTGAACCTCAGCCCGCGCTCGCCGATCCGAACATGCGGCAGCCCCCGCGAGCGGACGAGCTCGTAGACGGTGCTGCGCGGGACGTGGAGGAGCTGTGCCGCTTCGTCGGCGGTCAGCAAGGACTCGGTTCGGGTCGGAGCGTCGGGCATCTGCGTCTAGTCCTGTTGTCCACCTATGTAGTCGTTTGCATCGGCCATTTGCATCGGGTACATCCGAAAACTTCCGCGAACGCCCCCGGGAATTCGCGCCAATGCTCGACGGCGGGGCGGCGAGGACAGCCACGAACTCCCAGCCCAGACAACTCCAAAGCCAGATCAACCAGCTGATAGCCGTCGAACAACCGGCCTGAGATAAGGCCCTCTCTGCCGGTCGGAGAGGGTCTTTCTCTTTCTATAAAGAGGGAGGTTGTTCGATGGACCTGGTGAGCGCAGAGCTTCCTGCAAAGACGCTGGTGGTGGCGATCGACCCCGGCAAGGCCACCAACCGGGTGCTGTTAGCCAACGGCGAACAGGGACTGATCGGGGAGCCCGTTTCGTTACCGACTCTGCGCGAAGGAATCGAGCGGCTCTGCGCATTGATCGAGGACGCTGGCGCGCCCGACACGGTGATCGCAATCGAGGCGACCGGCTCGCTGCATCTGCCGTGGGTCGCCGAGCTCGAGCGACGCCTACCTGGCTCGACCCGTCTCTTCGCCCCCTCAGAGACCCAGGCCGCGCGCACTCAGCTCGGCTCGCGCCGCTTCAAGGACGACGACCGCGATTGCGCCGCGCTCGTCTCCCTCGCCCGTCAGGGCCGCGGCCGTCCCGTCCAGGACGGGACCCTGGAGGCACTGCTCGACGCCGTGCGCCACCGGCGCCGCCTGATCGCCGCTCGCACGATCGTCCGCCAGCACCTCCACCACCAGCTCAACGGCCTCTGCCCCGGGCTCTCAGCCCCGGCGGGCCACGGGCGGGTCCTCGGCCTGGAGACCCCGACGGGTCAGGCCGTGCTCGCCTGCGCGGTCGACTTCGCCGGGCGAGCACCGGCGCCTCGCTCGCTGATCGCCAGGGCGCCGCGTCGGCTCTCCCGTGCCACGGCGGAGCTCTGGGCGGAGCGCTGGGGCAGCTGCCTGGCACCCCCGCCCGACGCCGAGCTGCGAGCCGAGCGATTGAGGCGGGATGTCGCCCGCTGGCGGGCGCTCGAAGCGGACGTGATGGCCGTCGAGGCCCAGATCGCCGCGTTGCTGGCCGAGAGCGCCGGGCAGATCCTGACGACGTTGCCGGGGGTCGCCGGCACCCGGGCAGCGGCCTTCGCTGTCCATGCCCTGCCAATCGAGCGCTTCCCCACCGCCGAGCACCTCTACTCCTTCACCGGCCTTGCTCCGGCGCGCTATGAGTCGGCGACGATCCGCAAAGCCAGGGCGATCTCCCGCCAGGCCCCGGGCGAGCGGCGCGATGCGCTGATGGGGATCGCCTGGGGACTCTCCCAACACTGCGTGGCTTTCAAAGAGCGCGACCGCGAACTGCGCGCCCGCGGCATGCGGCCGATCGAGGCCCGGGTCGCCCTCGCCCGCCATGCCTGCCGGCTCTGCCACCGGATGCTTCGAACTCAACAGCCCTTCGACGAGGAGCGCTACGCTCGGACTCGGCATCGGCGTGGGCGGTGACGGCGTTACAGCTATGCCCCGCGAGGGCGCAATCTAGTTTGCCGCCCGCCCGCGCCGGCCATTCCTACGGCGCAAAGAAGAACCTGCCGCACGACGGCGCCTGATCAGTCTGCCGACGGCCTTCGCCGGGTCGAGCAGAGCCTTCTCGCAATTTGCGACCGGCACGGCCGGCCCGCCGGGCCCTGCCGCCGATCGGCTATTGACTCATCGGCGAAGAACTAGCCAACGGCCATCAGCCAGGCAAGAGCCAACGACAAGAAGCCAGGCATTCATGGCAGTCATGCAGCCATGAAAAGCCACCCAGACCGAAGCCCTAACAGCCAACGGCAACCACCCCTCACGCACTATCACTGCCCTCCGGTGAACTTCCGGGGGCGTTTGCGCCTCCGGCCTGATGTCTCAGGCGATGAGCGCTCTATCGCCACCCGATGCATTCAGCCCTTCCGGGCGACAAGAGGGTTGAAGATGCTCACCATCGGCAAGCTCGGGATCGGCCAGGAGCGCTACTACCTCGACAAGGTCGCGGAAGGCGCGGAGGACTACTACTCCGGCGAGGGCGAGGTCGCCGGGGAATGGCTCGGCGATGCCGCCGAGGACTTGGGCCTCTCGGGCGAGGTCGAGGCCGCGCAGCTCGAAGCGACGCTGACCGGCTGCAACCCTGCGAACGGCGAGCCGCTTCTCGGCATGAACGGCGTCCCCGCCAAGGGCGGAGTCCCCGGTTTCGATCTCACCTTCTCGGCTCCCAAGTCCGTCTCCCTGCTCTGGGGTCTCGGCGGGCCCGTTGCCGCCGCGGAGGTCTCGGCCGCCCACCGCGAAGCCGTCCACGCCGCCCTCGACTACATGCAGCGCGAGGCGTGCTGGACCCGCAGGGGCGCGGGCGGCACGGAGTTCGTCAAGGGCAACGGCTACCTGGCAGCCGGCTACGTTCACCGCTCCTCGCGCAACGGCGATCCCCAGCTGCACACCCATGTTCTGATCGCCAACGCGACCAAAGGCCCAGACGGTCGCTGGACCCGGCTCTACCACCCCGGCATCTATGAACACGCCAAAGCCGCCGGCTACATCTACGAGGCCCACCTGCGCCACGAGCTGACCCGCCGCCTCGGAGTTGAGTGGCAGCAGGTCCGCAACGGCATCGCCGAGGTCTCCGGCTTTGCGGACGAGCACCTGCGTGCCTTCTCCACTCGCCGCGCGGAAATACTCGAGGCGGTGGGCGCGGACGCCTCGGCGCGCTCGATGCAGGTCGCCACGCTTGCCACCCGCAAGACGAAGGAGCGCGACGTCGGCCACGGCGAGCTGTTGGCGCGCTGGCGATCGAGGGCGCAGGAGATCGGCTTGGACCGTGAGGCGATCGGGCGCACCTTCGACCCCGAGGCGGTGCTGAGGATCGACCGCTCCGATGCTCCCACTGTCTCGGAAGCGCAGCTCGGTCGCGCCGTCACGGCGGTGGCGTCCCACTTCGACCGCCGCGCGGCGATCCAGGCCGTCGCCGACTTGCTCCCGCAGGGAGCACCGGGAGCCCAGGTCGAGCGCCTGGCCGATGCCTTCCTTGCGTCTGATTCGGTGATCCAGATCGGCGACAGCGCGAAAGGACCCCGCTATACGACCCGGCGTATCTGGGAGCTTGAGCGCGAAGCCCTGGCCGCAATGGAGCGAATGCGAGCGCAGGGACCGGACGCGGCAGGCGAGCTGATCGCGGCTCGCGTCATCCACGCCCGCCCGACCTTGAAGGACGACCAGCGCGAGATGATCCGCCGTCTGCTGGCGAGCCCGGAGGGTGTCGCCGTGGTGATCGGCGAGGCAGGCAGCGGTAAGACCTTCGCAATCGTCGCCGCAACCGAGGGCTGGGCGCAGGCTGGGATCGAGCTGCGAGCGGCAGCGCCGACCTGGCGAGCGGCGAACGTGATGCGAGCCGAGGGCTTGCCGGCTTCGAGCATCGCCAGCTTGCTCTTGCAGCTCGACCGCGCCGAGCACGAAGGCGGCGAGGGCTTGCCGCATGAATCGGTCCTCTTGATCGACGAGGCCGGGATGGTGGACTCGGCCACCCTGGCGCGGCTCGTCTCCCACGCCGAGGCGGCCGGAGCAAAGCTCGTTCTCGTCGGCGATCCCGAGCAGCTTGGCGAGATCGAGGCGGGCGGCATGTTCCGGGCGCTTGCCAAGCGCGTTGATCCGATCCACCTTGACGAGGTGATCCGCCACCGCCACGAGCTCGACCGCGATGCGGCGAAGCGAATACGCGAGGGCGAGGGCCGAGAGGCGCTTGCCCTCTACCAGTCGCAGGAGAGGGTCACGGTCGCCCCCAACGCCGAGGAGCGCCGCGAGGCGATGGTGCGGGACTGGCACGAGTCCTTCGAGCGCGACGAGGACGCCGTGATGGTCGCCAAGCAAAACGCCGAGGTCAGGAAGCTGAACGAGATTGCCCGCGAGGTCCGCCGTCAGTCTGGGCAGCTCGGAGCCCAGGAGATCGAAGTCGGCGAGGCGAGCTTCGCCGCCGGCGATCTCGTCATCACCCGAGTCAACGACCGGCCGGCAGAAATCTTCAACCGCGAGCGCTGGCGCATCGCCGAGGTCGACGCCGCAGAGCGGCGCATGACCCTCGAAGGCATCGACCAGCCCAAGCGGGTTGAGGTCGGCGAGGACTACCTAGCGCGGACCAATCCGCACTCAGAAGCCCCGGCACTCGAACACGCCTACGCCGTCACGACCTACTCGGCACAGGGCACGACCGTTGACCGGGCATTCGTCGTGGCCGATCCGTCGATGGACAAGCAGGAGCTTTACGTTGCCGCCTCGCGCAGCCGCGAGGAGACCTTCATCTACGCGACCCCGGAGATTCAGGCCCACCGCGAGGAGATCGCGCCCGACTCGCCCCACTTGCGCGAGGGCATCCCGCACATCGCCGAAGCGGCCGAGCGCGATCGTTCCCAGCTTGCCGCTCACGATGAGGCGCTGCGCTCGCAGTTCTCCGGCCTGCCGACCAAGGAGCTGGTCGCCCGCCGCGCCGAGCTGTGGGCAGCCGCAGACCGGGAGGGCGTCTTGGCAGAACGGCGGAGTGGCTTGCAGAAGCGGATCGAGCGAGCCCGCGAGCACATCGAGGGCTTCGGGGCCGAGCGCGAGGCAGCCCAAGCCCTGCCGCGCCGCGAGCGTCGTGAGGAGCTGGCCCGCATCGACTCCTGGGAGGCGAGGTCACGCCGCGAGACCGCCCGCCTTGAGGTTGAGCTGGTGGACATGCCCGTCGTCGGCAACGCCGCCCGCCGCGAGCTGGCGGTCGCCGATCAGGTTCTCGCGCAGCGACGAGAGCTGGCGATCATCGCCGCGCGGATCTCCCCGCCCGCTTACGTCAAGAACGAGCTGGGGGAGAGGCCGAGCGATCCGGCCTTGCGGAAGGCATGGGATCGCGGCGTCTCGCAGATCGAGCGCTATCGCCAGGAGCACGGCATCCAGGACCCGAACAGAGCCCTTGGCCGGGAGGCGAAACGAGGGGCCGAGCGAGCGCGGCAGGAGGCGACGTGGCGAAGAATCCGCGAGTCACAGCGAGCCCTTGGACTCGGGCAGCACGCGGCCAGAGCGCGCCAGTTCGGCAGAGGGCTGAGCATCGGTCGGTGACCCCACCCCCGACCCACCGGCGATTGAAGCACCGCTCGGGCGAAGGTCAACCCCCTGCGGGGGTCGGGCGTTCCGCGCCCTTGGCATTCGCCCTCCCGGCGCTGGTTCTGCGGGTAGGTCGGGGTGGCGCTGAAGCGCAGCAATCAGGCGGCGGCGAGCGCCTCGGGGTCCCTGATCTCGACTTGATAGTCGGCGGGAAGCGGTACAGCCGGAGCGCCGTGTCTGGGCTCGCATCGGCGGCTCAGCAGATGCTCGAAGAAAGCGAGTGCGCCGCCTCGGGGGGCGGCGACGATCTCGCGGCCATCGGCGTAGACGATTGCGACCGGCCGATGCTCTGCCACAGCCTCGGCGAGTATCGCGCCGAAGCTCTCCTGATCGGCAGCGATGAAGGTGGTTCCCTCCGGGTAGCGATCTGGGTCGAGCACAGCCTCGACCAATCGCTCGTTGGCGATTTCACCGGCTCGGGTGAATTTGCTGCGCTCTAGCTTCTCCACGATCTACGCAGCGAGCTTGTGGCCGCTCGCCGTGCCTGCTGCATGGAACTCAGTCACCCACTCGCGCGGGACGAAAGTCGGGCGGTCTTGCTTGCGCCGGATGTGCTCGGCGAGCCACAGGAGGCCGACAACGACCGCAAGGACCGGCCCAGACGCAGTAGGGGGTCGAGCGACGACATCCGAGCCGTCCGGGAAGACGATGGCAATCGGCCTCCGCTTCTCGATGGCCCGAGACATCGACACCGAAGCGTCGGGCGAGTCGGCAGGGATCAGCACGGTCCCATCCGGATAGCGCTCGTCGCTGGTGGGATCGACAGCGATTTCGCTCAGGAGGTCGAAGGCGGCATCGGTGCCAGGGGTGTTCTTGCTGCGAGCTAGCTTCTCCATGATTCGATTATCGCTTCCCAGTGCGCTTTCAGGTGGTCGATTGCTGTCGGGATGGCCTCATTGGTCGAACCCTCGTGAAACGCGGATTCGGGTTGCTTGCCGCCCTTTCGAGTGTAGCGGTGCATGTGGTGGGTGCCCAGATGGTTGTCGTAGATGCGGACGGTCTGCCAGTCGCCGTCCTCGAAGAGGAGCAGGAGGACCGAGTAGCGCTCGATTGGCCTTCCGGACTGACTGAATCGGATGAGAACCCCCTCGGCAATCTCGATATCTATTGTCCGCTCGTAGGGCACGGCGGACAGGCTCACACGTGAGGCGGACAGCGGGGACAAATAGGCTCCACCAATGGCGGATACTCCGAAGGAGAAGGCCCTTGCCGAGGCGAAGCGCGTACAGCTCGACTACAAGCGCAATGTTGCCGCGGCTCGCAAAGCCCGACGCGAGAGCTTCGAGCGGGCGCAGAAGGCCGGATCGTCGCTGCGTGATATCGGCAAGGCGGTTGGCCTGCACCCAACTCGGGTCAGGGAAATCCTCCGAGGAGAATAAGCTGCTGTTGGGGTTTCCCCTTCGACTCTGCTAATCTCGCCGAACACATAACGATGCGGCGACCCGCCGTGAGCGAACACGACGGGCCGCCTGACCACAAAGGAGGCGCACCTCCCTCATGGCTGGCGAGAACCCTACGGATTCTGCTGTTAGTTGTCTCAATGCCTACGCTGCCGAAGAGGCAGAGGCCCAACGCGTCGTTTTGGGTTTTCTGCTCGAAGTGCATCCAGCTCGGCTCAAAGTCTTTGAGGTATGCCGAGCGCTCTACGCCCATCCCGGCGACTTCGAGAGCAAGGACGCGGTAGAGCGAGCGCTGCGTGAGTTGGACAGCGCGGGCCTTGTTCACTGCGATGGCGGCTACGCCGTCCCGTCCCGCGCCGCGCTCTGCTTCTCTCGGCTGGAGATGGAGTAGTGGATGTCGCGAAGCGGTTCGGCGAGAACCTACGCCGCCTCCGCAGAAGGGCCGACATATCGCAGGAAGAGCTGGGCTTGCGCTCCTCGCTTCATCGGACTGAGATCGGTCTGCTGGAGCGAGGGGCGCGGGTCCCTCGCATCGACACGCTGATCAAGATCGCGACCGGACTCGGCGTGCGGATCGACTGCGCCCTCCTCGATGGCATCACTTGGACCCCCGGCACGACTCAAGCGGGAGGGTTCAAGATCGAAGAGAAGAGCGAAGCCGTCAGGTTGATCCGCGAAAGCCGTGAAGAGCTAGACGAGCGCACGGAGCGATGGAAGAAGGATGAGGGCGGGGACGGGTAGGCGAGCGTTTCGGGGTACCGAGCTTTGGCATCTGGCGCGGTTGGGAACCTGGCGCGGATGCGACTTCAACTTCGGGCTAAGGACGTGGACGGGGGCTGGCTGTTGGAGTAGCCCTGGCTGCAAAATGGCCCGCGAGGGGCGACAGGGGCTAACCCCGGCCTATACGGCATATCGGGGCCTTGGATCGGATTCGGACGGCCGGCGGACCGGCGGCAAATTTTGTCGCGACAGGGGGCGAAGGCGCGATACCCGGCAAACTGAGGTCGCGAGAAGGTTGCCAGGAGTCCACTGTCGATCAGCGAGGCGAAATCGGCGCGCAACGACGTCGATCTGTCGCTCTTCCCTCAGGAACCTAGATTTCTCGCGTCACATGTCCTGGTCCCGAGAGGGGTATGCCAGGTAAAGGGGGCGGAATGGCTCGAATGCCATCCTGTTGCCATCGTCGTTCCGCCGGTTTGATGGCGAAGCTTAAAGCGGATGGGTAACGAAACCACCGCACTTGAAATTGTCGCCGTCGTCGTAGCCGGGTATGCCGCCTTGGTCGGCACCGTTGCCTTTGGCTTCAAGTGCTCGCCTGGCTGCGATCATGGAGTACGCGAGTCGAGGTCAGGTGCGGGCACTACAACCTCATGAGTGCCGGTGCGGAGCCGGAGCCCGTCGTCCTCATTCGCATGATTAATCACAGCGGGCATGCGGTGAAGGTCACCTCGGTAGGTTGGGGCCCGCAGAAGCGGAAGGGCCCAGCATCTGTGATCGTACGTCCGTGGCCACTGGAGCTAAGGCTTCCGATTCGTGATCGCCCCAAGAGACTCTCAGGACGTCTGGACGAAGCCCGACCTCCTCGGCTTGGAACTGGATAGGAAGGTCCGCGCTCAGATCGCGACCTCAGACGGCAAATTGTTCAAATCGAAGAGGATACTGGCTCGCTCGCTGGTGGAGGAAGCCACTCTATAGGGCCGTAACTACGCGAGCTAATCGGTCCTCTACGTATCGACGGGCATCTGGTGGCTCGTCTACTTTGGGTTCATGGCCAAACTCCCTCAGACCGATCCGCTCCGGCAGCTCGTCAGTGTTGGCACTCTGAACGGTCTCTCCAAGACGCTCAAAGCGTTTAGTGATCTACAGGGCAACATGTATCCGCAAGTCACCGCCCTGCGCAGTGTCGTGTCCCCCCTCGACGACGAGGTACTCCGGCGGTCTGTAGGCGCGAACTTCATTGGCTCTCAGCTCCGCGA
Source organism: uncultured Solirubrobacterales bacterium (assembly GCA_963718755.1). Taxonomy (GTDB): domain Bacteria; phylum Actinomycetota; class Thermoleophilia; order Solirubrobacterales; family 70-9; genus VRUE01. Next base: position 154,771 of record OY970376.1, on the reverse strand, counting down.
CACCCTCGAGAGGACCAACGCGGTCATGCTCGGCCGTGGCATTGGCTCGTCGGCCGCCCTTTCTGCGGGTCGCCTGAATATCGCAGGCTATGGCCTGCAGTTCGGGAGTCTCCGAATCGCCGAGCTATATGGAGCGCAGAGCGGAATTGGGAAACTGTTCAATCGTTGGAAAAGCCCCCTGCAAGGGTTTGGGTTGGGCCTCGATCGCTTCGTTGAGGAGCAGCAAAGACTTGACGAGAGAACCAACGATTTCGTTCAGACGCATGGATGGCCTGTTCCACTCAGCTTGCCAATTAGGGCGTACCGCCGGCTTGTTGGAATGGCGGACGCGGGAAAAAGAGAGGTGAATCGACTAATGACGCGAAGCTTTCGCCCTGGAACTCGTGTCTTTAGGTCGACGAGGGACGTGCTTCTGCGCAGTCCCCAGCTCGAATCTCGTCGCCCTTTGATCAAGCAGTCGCTATCCGCCTACAAACGGCGAGATTGGTACTTGGTTGTCAACGGTTTGCTCCCGCTGGTCGAGGGAGTACTCATCGATTACGCGTACCAAGCTGCTCCCGCTCCTCAGTGGCGACGAACTGAGAAGGCCCTCAAAGCGCTACGAGAACGGGAAAACGCGAGCCTTGGAGTTGCAGTTGACACGCTGGAGACCATGTTGCATTCCGCAGGGGCCAACATTGCCCTCTTCGATGGGTTCGATCAAGCAGACTATGGAGGCCCGGGGGAGCCGAGATCCCTTAATCGACACGCGATTCTGCATGGGGCAGCGAGGCGCTATGGCAGTGAGCAAAATGCGCTTAGGATCATCCTGCTCGTTGCCGTGATGGCCGAAGCCTTCGATCTCAACGATGACCTCGCGTAGGCAGGCATTAGCCGCCTAAAGTCGTTCGTGTGGGGCGTCCAGTTTGAGTGGGTCTGCCCTGGTCTGGACACGAGAATCCTGACTGCCGTTAGCCTTTACCGGGTGAGTGAGGTAGATCAATCAGACACCGTTGCGACGGCCGGTGATGAGCCCCGGCAGGAGAGTGTGGCCGTCCCGCCGCTAGAGGGCGAGCCTGAGTCTGATGAGCCCTTCGACTTCGACGCCCACCGCCAGAAGGCGCTTGATGCATATGAGCCCTGCCGGCAGGAGTTCGCGGAATGCGCCCAGGCGGTTCGTTCGGTGATCGCCTCTCTTTTGAGGGACGAGCGCGTTCTCCACCAGTCTCTGGAAGCTCGTGCGAAGACGGCCGAGAGCTTTGGTCGGAAGGCTGCCTTTCCGTCGGAAGACAATCCGGAAAAACCAAAATATCCGGACCCAATGGCCGAAATCACCGATCTAGCTGCCGTGAGAGTGATCACCTACCTGCTCGATGACGTAGAGCGGGTTAATGAGATCGTTGAGCGCGAGTTCGAGATTGTGGAGAAGTCGACGCGATCGGGTTTGCTAGACGAGGGGGAACGCCTCGGCTACCAGAGCATTCACTATCTAGTGCGCTTCGCGAGTCCGAGGTGTGATCTCGTCGAGTACGCGCGCTTCAAGGATCTAGTGGTTGAGATTCAGGTCCGGACCATCCTCCAGCACGCTTGGGCCGAGATCGAGCACGACATTCAATACAAGTCCCGCGAGACGACTATTTCGATCAAGAGGCGCTTTGCCTCCCTAGCTGGGGTCGTTGAGATTGCGGACCGCGAGTTCCAAGCAATTTCGACCGAGGACCGAGAGCGGCGGTTCAACGCCCGTAACCTGATTAAAGAAGGCGTTTTGGACGACGTTGAGATTACGTCGGACGCCCTCAAGGCCTACTTAGATGAGAAATACGGCCCCGACGGGAGGGTGTCCGAAGCAAGTTATGAATGGGCTGCCCGGATTCTTAAAAGACTCGAATTCCGGGTTCTTGGCAATGTCGACCAAACGGTGGCACCTTACGACGACGATCAGCTCAGCCGAATTCTTTGGAAAAAGCGTCAGGGGCAAGTGAATCGCTTCATGGACGTCCTTCTTGCTGCGCTCGGAGACCGCTTCGTACTCAGTCTGCCATGGGTGCAAGCAGATCCCAACAATGCTGAATGGATGCGTCGGATGCTTGTGCGGCTCCAGGAAGGCGGTATTCCCGTCGGTGATTTCGAGCCCCCAAAACCATTGGTTGTGGAGGTAACGCCGCCCCCAGACGACGATTCGGCGGAGTCTTAGGCGCTTCGCCCTCGTGACTTTGGCTCTGTATTTTGCTGGGCCTGAAACTTGGTCCCGAAATTGGTCCCCAACTCCACCGAACTCAGCCGAACGTGATTCGCTCTATCGGGCCAGATCCGACTCTATAGACAGATTCCGGCGCGACTCATAATTCGTGGAGCGCAGGTTCGAGTCCTGCCCGCCCGATAGGACGAACCGATGTCACCTTTCGCGCAAGGCAGCAGCGAACGTGTTTGGCCTCACACACCCCGCTTCGGTCGAAGGGAAGTGACTTCAATCATCGACGCATGGCGGGGCCTGGGCGTCACCTGGTGACGCGCCCAATCCTCAAGAAGCTGGACGCCCGTCAAGGCCAGTGGAGAGCACATCGGGGCGCGGGGGGCCGAGCGCATGTGTTTCGGACCCGGTCACACCGGCCTCGAAACGCCCGAACTGTTTCGAGCTGGCAAATCAGCATTACTCTCGTGGCGACAGGCAACCACGACCTTGACAGCGTTGATAGCGCAGGTAGGCTGCCCGCACAGCTTTTGGGACTCTCGAATATTTCTATCCCCCTGTTACAACTCGCTGTACAGCAGGTCGAACTCGTTTCTGGCAGGAGCTGGATCTCCGAATATCAGGGGTCGCTTGTGCTGGCCGTCGCTGCTCTTGTCGCTGCGGCGGTCACGATTTTCGACAGAAGGCGCGCCCTCGCCAACGACCGCTACATAAAGCGTCTGGAACACGTCCGCGATCGGATCGACAGCGCGTTGGCGGCGGCGACGAGCGGTCAAGAGGCAGTTGGCGATTTCCTCAGCCATCTGACTCCCTTCGAAGATTTCCGCACCGAACAGCGGAAGGTCGCTGCAGCCACTCCCACTCCAAGCAACAAAGACCAGCTCGCGAAACTCGAAAAGGAAATCACCGCGCATCTAGGTTCACAGCGTGACGCGACGACGCCAATCGTGCAGAACCTCGCCGTCGAGGGTATTTACCTCTATGTCCGATTCGGTGCGGGTCATCCGATATATGAGCAGTTCGAAGAGTGCAGACGCCTGAATTTCGAGTTCTATAACGCCCTCCTGAAAGGGGTAAACGACAATCGCGCCCCGGAAGTACAGGCAGAAGACAGCGAGCAGAACAAATTCCGACATAACGCACACCGAGTGTTCCGGGAGACGTGCCGGCAGTGGTTTGTTGACGAATTGCCCCGCGGGGAGTGGTCATCGAGCGAGAGAGCGACCTGACGGCGTGATCGCGGTTCCGTTGGCCGGGGACGATTCGGGAATCGGTGGACGACCCTGAAGCGACCGTGACCGTCGACATGTGACCATTGCATCGGATCGACGGAAGCGACTCCTCGCCGGCCTAGAGGCCGCTACCGACGAGGCGCCCCACTTCGTCGCACTCGCAGAACTCGATGACCATGCTCGGCGAACCGTCGACTCGTCACGTCCGTCGGCGAGGAATTCGAGGCCCACAACGGGCTTGCGCCTTCGCAAGGCGCCACGGCAGGCGAGGGCGCTCCACGGGGCCTGAGCTGTTCCTCGCGCGAAACAGCAGTGTTTTCTACGGCCGGCCTAGGACACGTAGGCCTTGCGCACCATCGCGGCCGTCCATCGGTTCGTACCGTGGGCCGGGAGGACACCCTTCGTGTTCAGGACCTCGGCGATCTCGGCGAGGGACTTGCCTTTCGCGAGCAGCGTTCCGATCTGCTTCCGCCATCCATAGTCCCGCTTGTTGCAATAGATGTGGGCAAGTCGAACGTTCTCGGGGCGGAGGTGCCCGCCGGCCGACTTGAGGATCGGGTAGTGGTCGGGCGAGGGGGCCCACTTGGTGCGTGGCGTCGTGACCTGATCGAACTCGCCGCGCCCCTTGTGGTGGTAGCACTGCGGCATCTCGCACTTCACGGCGAGGAGCTGGCCGCGCTCGGCCATCTGCACGAGGACACCTTTCACACCGAGCCTGCGGAGCTCGTCCGCGACCGACCTATCCGCGCCGCCGCCAGGTGCTGTCGTCGCCATCGAGTCACCCTTCCTCGTGTAGCCGCCCAATCGAGCCTAGTGCATACGTCGCGCAAAGCGGTGCTTCCGCGGCTGACGATGTCGCCTCCCAAGCCTTCGCCCGTCCAGCATCCCGCAGGCGATCCCAATCGGAATGTCGCTCTCGTCGACGTAGCTACTGCTTTCGCGTGAAAAGCGACAGCGCGGGATGTCGTGATTAGACCTCCGAGAACTTGGTCCCGAAATTGGTCCCCGACTCCACCGAACTCAGCCGAACTCCTTGGACGTAGTTCGCTCTACCGGGCCAGATTCGGCTCTATAGACGGTTTCCAGCCCGACTCATAATCCGTCGGTCGAAGGTTCGAGTCCTTCCCGCCCCACTGCGGAGGTCGGGGTACATCAAGCATCAGAGAACCTGGAGTAGAAGGGCCCCACTACGATCGTCGCGTGCGCAGGGGCCATCCGAATATGGGCGTTGCACTGGTCGTGGCTTCGATCGCCGCGCTGGCGATATGGCTGCCTGGATGTGGCGGTGGAGGATCGCCACCTGCTGGGGCGATCTCGGTCGGGCTGGGAGGCGAATCGGCGACTTGGTCGCGCGATGGCGAGCTGATAGCGGCACCGGGCCGGGGGAAGATCCAGCTAATCGATTCCAACGGTTCAGTCGGGCGGCTGCTCAGGGCTCGCGGCGTTCGGCCCTCGATCTGGCCGTGTGAATGCAGACTGGGCTGGTCCAGGGACGGGCGCCGGATTCTCTTCCTGACGCCTGGCTCCGCCGATCGCACCGCCATCGTTGGGACCATCGGCCTAGGCGGCGTTCTTCGGCGGGAGCCGCTCCCCGCTCCGGTGGGGAGCGCCACATGGTCGCCTCAGGGCTGGCCAATGGTTTTCGTACCTAGGTCTGGCGTCTACGGCCCTGACGCAGCACGTAGCAATCCAGAACCTGACCTCTGGCGCCTTGACGCCCTTCACGCAGAGCCTTACAAGATCCTGGCCCCGCAAGGTACGGAGATCAATCCCCAATTCTCCCCGGATGGCACGAAGATCCTCTATGCGCGGAAGCACAAGGGCTTGAGAAACGTGTGGGTGGTAAATGCCGATGGATCGAATCCTCGTCAGTTGACTCGCCGCCTGTGGCTATCGGCCGCAGCTTGGTCTCCGGACGGCAAGCGCGTTGCCGTGGCTGGCTCCAGTCAATCTGGGCAACACCTATACGTCGCAAGCGTCGCGGGTAGAGGGTCCCGTCGGTTGGCCGGTGCTGAGAACCCGACGAAAGGGTTGGCCTGGACGCCAGACGGGCGCTGGATCACCTATGCGGACTTCGATGGAAAAATTTGGCGCATTCGCCCCGACAGCCGCGGCCGCGAAACGATTGGTGCCATACCGGATCGGGAAGTGAGGCGCCTGCTGTGGTCGCCGAACGGTAGGCACTTGGCGTATGCGGCGAGGAATGTCGAAGACGAAAGGTATGACTGACCTTAGTCCTCGAATTCGGCTTCATCGTGGCGCTGCTTTGGTCGGCGACCTTTGCGTACCGGGTGACCTCGGAAACTTGGTCCCGAAATTGGTCCCCAACTCCACCGAACTCAGCCGAACTCCTTGGACGTGATTCGCTCTATCAGGCCAGATCCGACTCTATAGACAGGTTCCGGCGCGACTCATAATCCGTCGGTCGAAGGTTCGAGTCCTTCCCGCCCCATAGGAAAGCCCCGGAAAAAGCGGGGTTTTCGTTGTGGCGTCGACGACGGGCCTGCCCCGCGGCGGTCGAAGTTCTCTTCGACGCCGTTAACCCGTTGCCTGCGATCGCTCTGGCCGCCGATCAACGCCTCAATCGCCGTCCGCCACAGGTGGCTTGGCGGAACCCGGGACATTTCAAACTCAGACCGAGGCCGGGTCTGATTTCCCTTCGCCGACGCGGATTTCAAAGGACGGGACGCACGATGAGCATCCCCCGGCTCGAAACGAGATGCGCCAGATCATCCGCCAAGCGTTGGACGTGTTCGCTTGCCTGTTGCTCAAAGCGCTCCACTCCGTGGATCTCCGCGATCAGCACGTAATCGGCCTGGTCGATCGACTGTCCGGGCACGTCCGCCGGCTGCGTAAGACGCCAATCCGACACGGTGTCCAGCGACCCGCGGACGATGTCGCGATCCCCTGCCATCAGATGCTCAAAGTCCTCGGCCAGCTCCGGCGAGCGCAGCTGAAACCACATGAGAAGGGTCGCAGGGGGACTCATCCACGAAGCGTAGTGGACAATCGCACCCGGATCGCCTGCCCTGCCTGGCTTCCCCTGCTTTGCACTCAGGGTAGGCCTCCCCGCTGAGGCGCCCGCCGCCGAGCGCCCGTCGCGAGTCTTTGCAGCCACCGGCGGCGGCGCAGCTATCGCCAGGAGCAAGTGCCGCCATGCCTCGACCCTGCTCAAACTCTGTCCCGAAATTTGTCCCCGACTCAGCCGAACTCAGCTGAACTCCTTGGCGTGATTGGATCCATCAGGCCAGATTCGCCTCTGTAGAAGGGTTTCGGCGCGACTCGTAATCCGGCGGTCGAAGGTTCAAGTCCTTCCCGCCCCATAGAAGAGGCACTCGGCTCTCTATCGTGGAGGCATGCCTGATGCTCCTGAGCTTGACGAGTTCGAGTCTTTGGTTGTCGACGCAATCGATCGGCTGCCGGCTGAATTCCAGGAGGTATTGGCGAACGTCGCGGTCGTGGTATCCGATCTTGGAGACGAGGTACATGCGTATGGCCAGTACTTCGGAGACGGTGTCGCACGCGAAAGCTATGAGGACCGGATCGTCATCTACCGTGACACGCTGGAGCGTGACTTCGGCCATGACCGTGGCCTACTTGCCCGCCAGGTCGAGCAGACTTTGCGTCATGAGCTTGCTCACCACCTCGGCTGGGATGAGAGAGGAACCGGAGGTCTAGGCCTATGACTGAGCCAGCGCCTCCTACCGATACGCGGGCATCGAACTTGAGTGGGACCAAGGTTAAGGTTGCTGAAGAGGGGCGCGGGCCCCGGTCCCGAAATTTGTCACCGACTCCCCGGGACCTGTTTTGCTCTACTGGGCCAGACGCGGCTCTGTAGAGGGCTCCAGCTCGACTCAGAATCCGTGGAGCGCAGGTTCGAGTCCTTCCCGCCCCATGGAAGTGCCTGCAAATTGGGTTCTTTTCTACCAGGCTTGTTGAGTCGATTTCAAACTTGGTCCCGAAATAGTCGCGGGAGCGGACGCCACACTCACCCTGATGAGCGACCCTCTGCACCTCACGATCCTCTACGAGGAGGGAGACGATGGTTGGATCGTCTCTTCGATCCCCGAGGTCCCTGGCGTGCTCAGCCAGGGCCGAACCAAGGAGGAGGCCCGCGAAATGGCGCTTGATGCTCTGGCGGGGATGCTGGAGTTGCGGGCAGCGGAGCATGAGCCGCAAGGCAAGTCGGTTGGAAGTGAGTCACTCAACATAGTTGCGGCGTGAAGCGTCGGGACCTTGAGCGGCACCTGACGAAGCCCGGCGCGCGTTTGCTTCGGAAGGGTGGCCTGCACAGTTACTGGGGCTTGGACGCCGAACGCTCAGCATCGGTGCCTCGCCACCGTGAGATCCACTACCCACTTGCCCGCGCGATCTGTAGGCAACTGGGAATCCCGCCGCCGGCAGGCTCATGATAGGTATGCCGTGAGCTCAATGTTCGCCTTTCGTATCCGGGCCTACGCAGCCGCTCACTTTGAGTGGGACGACCATCTCACGGTGACCTGGCCAAACGCCGTCTGCGTTCTCCAGAGCGAGTACACGGGTGGTGATCACGGCCGGGCCTACCCTGTCACGATCCATGGCGAGATCCGGGGTGAAGACGAGTCGCTGGAGGATGCGCAGCGTCGACTATCCGGTTTGATTGGAGAAACGCTGCCTACGCTTGCTCTCGCGTCTAATGCGGCGATCGCAACCCCACTTGCCGTTGCCGCGTATGGCGTTGATCTCACGAGACCTCAACCATTCCTCGGCTATCGAACGCCAGATTCAAGGACTTGGTTCCCTCCCGGCAAACGGCGAATTGACCTCCATGCCACCGAAGCGTTGATGGGGGCCGTCGGGAATCATCCTGAGACGGAGCTACTTCGACGTGCTATAGAAGCGTATCGCCATGCTCTTGGTCATTGGATACCCGAAGAGCGTTTGCTTTCGGCAGAGTTCCTCTATATCGCCGCCGAGACTCTCAGTCGGTTTCTCGTGAAGAGCCAAGCGCGAACACGGGGGATTTCCACGAAGAATCTCGCGAGGCTCCATGGGTTTAATAAAGAGGAAAAGCTTCGGGCGAGCTATCTGCGCGAAATCTTTAATGGGGACGAAGATGCCCTTGTGGGCTTGGAACGGGCGAGCAACGGCTTCGAGCACGGCTACATGGCGCCGGGAGAGGCTCTTTCATTGGCTGAGCCCGTTCTTGAGCGATCATTTGCTTGCTTGCGACCTGCACTTCTACGTGCGGCGGGCGTGGACGACGCCTCCGTCGATCGATTGCTGTCTCAGCGGTACGACGAACCTCGTTCGCTTGTGCCAACGCTCAATGTTGTGAGGGGAGAGTTATCGCTAATTGATTCCGAGCATCCCCGACCGGAGCTTGACGTTGGGGCAATCGATCTCTCATGGACGGGGGGTCAGCCTACGGTGGTCGAGTCAACTGGGGGGGAGGCACAAATCAGTTTCCAGTGGGATGTCAAGGTGACCAATCTTCCCGACAACGTCCAGCTAAAGGTAACCGGACAAGGGATGCGAGCTGCCTACGTGAAACCCGCGAAGAGCCCCGACGCCGAATAGTTGTCGATACCCGAGTCCTTCCCGCCCCGTGTCGAGGCAGCACCGCCACTTCCGACAGTAGCCCAAGGTTCACGCGGCGGGCGCCCGCTTGAGATTGTGTTCTTGCTCTTATCTACATAGACTGAGCAGTCAATACCTGCGCAGCCATAGTGGTTGCTGGGTGCGGATTGCCTCGATATGGGAGAGCCAAATGGCAATAAGTAGACCGGGTTGGACCGCGCTGTTCGCGCTGATCGGCGCGGTTGCAATGGCGATGCCGGCAAGCAGCGCGCTCGCAGCACGAGAGATCCCGATCGGGATCTACAACGTCAACGATGCACAAGGCCATGACGCGCTGGCGAAAAACCGCCTCTACGCGATCCGTATTGTGCTTGACAAACCGAAGACGATCTATCGCTTCTTCTCTGGTTTCAAACTCGATGGCGTTTACACCGATGGCGCCGGAGCCGCCGCTCCGGCTGAGATCCGGACGAAATGCCAGGACAAGCGCGTGAGCCCCTGCCCAGAAGCGAACGCCTCCTTCCAGCCGCCACCTGAATCTCTGCCAAAAGGATGGACGACCGGCGAAGCAAAGGTTGGCTACGCGCATGGAGACGGCGGCATGATCCTAGCCCGCATCGTGGGGATGAAAGAAGACGGCACCCCCAACCTCGCGAGCGTGATTGCCGAAGAGGAATTCAATCCGGTTGATCGCTACAACGAAATTAAGTCGACCTACAAAATCACCGGTAAGTCGGGGATGCTCTATGTCAACTTCGGCGGCGCGGCGCTCGAAGCCAACACGCCTTACTTCGTCGTCTACACCAACAACGCCGCCAAACCAGAATTCAACTACGTCAGCTTCAACTCGCCGGTTACGAACGCCAGTGTGGCCGGCCCGAATGGAACCAACACGCTCGACCCGGATGCGACTGGGGCGATCGCCGGCCTCGACCCACGCGAGGCTGTCGCCTGGTCGTTGAACGGTGGAACCTCGTGGGGCTGGGGGCACAAAGTCGGTGAAGGGCCACTTTTTGGCGACTACACGGGTTCGGGCGATTCCGACGTGAAGCTGCCCTGGTACGGGTGGCAAACGAATTCGCTCGAAGCCTTGGAATCGAATCAGCCGTACTACGCATACACCGAAGCTGGCGAGTACACGCTCAGCGTTACCAACGGTCCGCACGCCGCGACCGTCACGGAAGCGGGCGGCTATGCACCCGAAGGATCCACCGTTGGCGCCGTCACGGTAACCGCGAAAGCCGGGACCGCGAAAACGGGGGTGCTGGGTAGCGGACTGCAGCAGGACGCGCTTAGCGCACCAGTGCAGATTGCTCCTGGTGAGACCTTCACGATTAGCAATGTCGATCCCGGGGCAGAAAGGCGGGTTGCAAAGGCAGAGGGAGACGCTTTTCTCCAACAGCTCGGTTTGGTTGGCGCCGGCAAGCCATATTCCACCGCTGAAAATGGCTACGACCGCGCCGAGCTCTTCGTCTCGCCCCACCCGCTCTTCGCCGAATCACCGAACGGCTATTACGCCACGATGAAATCGACGCCGGACCTGCAGAGCTATTGGCGACTGGGCGAGGCGAGCGGAACGACGGCTGCCGACGACATGGAAGCGGTGTCGGGCACCTACACCTCGGCCACCTTGGGTGTGCCGGGCCTGATCGGAAGCTCCGATCCGGCGGTCTCCTTCAGCGGAAGCAGCAACCGCATGTTGGCGTCGACCAGCAGCTACGGCTTTGCCGGGACCAGCGCTTTCACGGTCGAGGCGGTAATCAAGCCGAGCACGGTCGACTCAACCAGCCGGCGAATCTTCTCCTCTGAGGTGCTCTCTGGAGGAAGCGTCATCAACGGCTATGGCCTCTGGAACAATGGCACTGTGAACAAACTCCAAGTGTGCCGCATCCCGAGCGGCAGCTATGACTGCGCGACGACGAGCGCGGCGGCATCCGGAGTGGCCAAGCACGTTGCCGCCACCTACGATGGCACGACGCTGGCGCTGTACGTGAATGGGACCTCCGTGGCTTCGACCACCTCGAAAGGGTCGATAACGGCGCCGTCGAACTTCACCGTCGGTGCTCGCTCGGACTTCGCCGGCTCCTGGTCAGGCGTCGTTGACGAGGCGGCCGTGTATGACCGCGCGTTGAGCGCCGCCGAGGTCAAAGAGCATGCGGAAGTCGCGGGCTACTAAGCCCGATTTCAGAGCACAGGTTGGCGCGACCTCAAGCCAGCCTGTGCTTTGCGGCGAAACTTGGTCCCGAAATTGGTCCCCGACTCCACCGAACTCAGCCGAACTCCCTTGGACGTAATTCGCTCTATCGAGCCAGATTCGGCTCTATAGACGGCCTTGCCCGCGACTCCTGGGCCAGCCAACCGCCCGAACCGCCTACCCTGCCCTTATGCCTCAAGGTGTAAGCCAGCAGCGTCGGCATCACCTGGACGCCATTCGTGTATCGGCAATCCTCCTCCTGATTCCCTACCACGCTGCCCGCTATGTCCAGAAGGGCGACGGAGGTGCCGAGATCGTCGATGCCGTCGTCTGGTTCGTCCATACCTGGCACATGCCCCTGTTCTTCGCCATCTCCGGGTTCCTGGCCGCCAGTGCGCTGCGACGGTCCACCGCCGTGCGGCAGCTGCGTGCCCGGTTTCGCCGACTGGGCCTGCCGCTGGCCGTGGGAATGCTGACGGTCGTGCCGCTGGCGAATTTCCTCGTCATCGGTGCGGCGGCTCTCTGGCCGCGCAAAGGCGAGCTTCCGCCGAAGCGAGAACTGGACATCGCCAACGTCTTCAGCCTCTCGCCGAGGCACCTGTGGTTCATTGCTTACCTGCTGATGATCTCCGTGATCGCAATCGGAGCCTGGTTGGCGATCCAGCGTGCACCTGGGTTGGGGACGGCGATCAACCGCGGCTTTCGCAACCTGATCAGGTCATGGTGGGCGGTTCCCGCCCTGGCGTCGATCAGCGCAGCGATCCTGATCACCAAGACCGGCTGGGTGGCGGGGGGAACCGCATCCAACTCGCTGGTTCCCGCCCCGACCCTCTTCGCGTACTACAGCCTCTTCTTCTTCTTCGGCTGGCTTCTCAGTGGGCAGACCGACCTGCTGGAGGACCTCAAGCGTGGAGCCTGGTTGCGACTTGGGGCCGGGGTGCTGATCGCCGTGCCCGCTTTCCTTCTCTTCTACGACAATGGCGACTTCACCGGCAATGTCGGCACGCCGGGAATCCTGGCCGAAATCGACGAGCTGCGCCTCTACGGGCTGTTCACCGTTGGCCTGGTCTGCTGGCTCACCCTGTTTGGAATCTGGGGAGTGTTGGCGCGGCACATCCGCAAGGAGTCGCGCGTGCTGCGCTATCTATCGGACGCAAGCTTTTGGATCTACCTCGTTCACATCCCATTCCTTGTCGCTCTGCAGAGCTCCCTCTCGACGACCGACCTGGTAATCCCCGTTCGCTGGGGACTCGCCGTCAGCGGAACTCTTGCATTGGCTCTTGGAACGTATGCCCTGATCGGTTGGGCTCGCAAGCTGACGAGGAAGCATGTGCGCCCTCGCGGCGCCCCCGGCTAGACCGATAGGTACTTACTGACTGTCCACCAGGGGGACTTCACGGCGCAGGCGATCCAAGACACGCAGGGCTCCGAGGTTGCGCTGTGCATATCCCCCTCGCATTCCCACCGGCCGGAAGTCAATCGCGGTGCAGGGTGGACAGAGAACGCTCGGGTGGACGCCATCGCGACTCAGCCCCGCGTTGGGAACCCCCGGCTCGACCATCTGGCGCCAGTAGTTCCAAAGCGGCAGCGCCCGGTTCTCCGCCAAACCGGCGATTTCAGCGTTGAACCGCGCGACCCGTAGCGAGAATGGCTGCCTTGCTCGGGGCGGGATCGTGCTGATCACAGGGATGGTTCCCGCCCTGGACACGAGCCGAACGACTCGAGCGAGGTCGAGGCGAAACTGGACCGCCGTGATCTCCTCCAGGTCATTGGTTCCAAACATGATCAGAGCAATCGATGGCTGGAGCAACTGCAGTTCGCAGCTGACGGCGGGCCGGCCCTGGCACTCAGGGAAGGATTCGCGTGGCAAAAGGGCGTCAGCTGCCCGCCATCCCCCGACTGCGGCCACGCCCAAGCGCGAGTAGCTGTTGCTGACCGCGCACTGAACTTCCTCGGAGCCCCTGGGCACAGCGTCCTGCCCGAAGAACCCGAGCGTCCCGCGCAGCTCGTCCCATTGGCCTAGTTGGGGCGGCGAACACGCCAGCGCCTGGAGGAACGACGGCGAGGCGGTGATGCTGTCGCCGATCTTGGCGACGACCCCCGGATGGTTGCCGAGTCGCTCTCCGCGGCCTGCGATCTTCTCGAGATGGCTACCGACGGCTGGGCCGAGCGTTGGCGCGACGGGCAGCTCCTGCCATTCGGTGGCGCTGGACTCAGATACGAAGATAGAGCTGAGCGCAAGCAGGGCCAGGGCTATGAGGACAGCTTTCACGGCAGGCAATCTGAGCGAAGGTGCGCCATTGACTCTGCGTACCCTAGGGTGACGTTGGGCTGAGGCTCTTCAGGCCAGCCCGCCGATTAAGGAGTAATCGTCTTGCCGGGCTGTGGTCGAGAATGGTTCAGCCGGCGCTTGCGCTGGCAGGGCCAGTTGCCCCATAGCGAGCCTGGAGCTGAACGGGGGAGACGCCTTGGCGGTTTGGTCTCGCGGACGTCGCGCAGTTGGCGGGCGGCGGCGATGATGTCGCGCTTGCGGAAACCAAAGATCACGGTCGTCGTCGCGCCCGTGAAGATTTCCAGCCCGCCCCCGCCCCAGGCAGCCTTCGCCCCGCGAAAGTCGAATACGCGCGGCCTATGACCGCGAGGGTATTGGCCTGGCCAGCGAGAGCATCGGCTCCAGTTTTGGATCGAAAGGGGGAGGTGGCAGCCACCCTCAGCGAAAAGGCCGCTGGGCAGCTCGCAGTTGCCGTACCCAAAGTTCGGGCCCGGGCTGCGCTGCCACCCGTTTCTTTGCCACTCCTCCCCCGAGATTCCCGTGAGGGGAAGCCCAGCGGCTTCCTCCCCCGCGTAGTAAACGGGAAACGCATCAAACCTCTTCATCTCCCGCATCTTCGCCTCCCGGGAGCCCTCGCTCAACGTGGGCGCGTAACGCGCACCGCAGCCGCAGGCGGTCAATCCGCAGAGGAGGATGAGGCAGACGATGTGGGGCATTCGGCGCACGGCCGCACGCGATGACACGGCGACTCAGACCCGTCTCCTCAACGCCAGCAGGCCCACCGCAGCCACGGCGAGGGCGGCCAACGCCAGGGCGCCGGTGACGATTCCCGGATTGCGCACCCCGAACGAGCGCCTGTCTGGAGGTGGCTCAAAAGCCGGGTTTTCGCGCTCAGACCTCAGCCGCCCGAGTACAGCACGCTCGACCCCGAGGGTGCCGGTCGGAAGGCGGGCGAAGTCGTAGCTGGGAGCGCTCGCGTGGGAGCTTCCGTAGTAGGCGGTGTAGGGGGGTGGGTGCCCGCCCTCGAGCAAGAGGGCGCGTGAGCGGCTCCACGCCGAGACGTTGATTCCGCGAAGCGGCGGGTCGTCACCGTTGTCAACCTCAATCCGGATGTACCGGTGATGCGCTCCGATTGAAATCGGCGCTGGGCCAGAGCCGGGGAAACGGAGGATCCTGGCCGCCGTAAGTGGCACGAACCGCTGCCCAGAGTTCGAACCAAAGATCGCCACGGGGCGCTCGTAGCGCGCGGTCTCAGCTGCGATCTGAAGCTCGTCGACTGGAATGTTGCGGGACCCGAGATCGAGGGTGATGATCGTGCGCGTCCCATCCTGGCGCCGCGATACCGACCTGGCGGTGCGTCGCAGGAGCTGCGGCCGCTCGCCATTCCCGGACACGTTTGCCCCGGCAATGCGGCTTACGCCGGTGACCCTGACGAGCAGGTAGCGGAAGTCGCTCGGCGGGAAGACGGCGGCCATGCTGCGCGCCGGCTGCGCACCGCGGACGTCGTAGATCCCGGTCGCCGAGAGCCGCGTGAACGGACCGTGTCGATTGTCGGCTCCGAGGACCACCGCACGACCGACGAAGTCCCGGTCAGGGGTCTCGAGCACCACGCGGTCCCGGATTGTTCGCTGCGCCCCGAGGTCGAGGAGGGCGACGGCGAAGCGCCCCTGGTGGCCGCTGTTCAGGACCGGCACTGTTGCCGGCGCGGCGCTCCGTCCACTTCGGGCCCGCCGCCACGCCACCTCGCGCCCACGCGCGTCCGCGATCCGCAGATCGGTGAAGCCCGGCAGCGAGTGCTCGAAAAGAGCTCCGCTGGGCTCGACGAGGATGGGCTTGCCGCTGGGGTCTGCGACCAGCGGCTGCATGTAACGGAAGTCGCTGCGGTCGACCTCGGCGGCGGCGGCCGGCTGGACGCCGGCCGCGAGCGATACCAGAAGGGCGAAAGAGACAGCGATGCGTTTCATCGGGTCGCCCCCTCGGTGTCACTTCCCACGCCAACCTGAATCCGCTGGTAGGCGAAGGCGCCCACGAGCAGAAGCAGCCCAAGCGCGATGAAGGAGAGCACCCGCGCGAGCTCCTCGAGCTCCGCGAGGTCGTAGGTGTAGACCTTGGCAACGGCGAGTGCGAGAAGGGCCAGCCCGCCGAGACGGAAGCGCCGGACGTCACGCAGCAGCCCGTAGACGATCGCGCCGAGGCCGGTCAATGCCCAGAAGGCCGAGAGCAGGACCTGCCCCGTTTGCCGCGAGTCGCCGGCGTTGGTGACGCCGACCGTGTCGATGATCGCCACCGAAGCGAGGTAGACGAGCGCAACGGCGGCCACTGCCTCGCACACCTGAACCAAGCGGGGATCGAAGTCGCGCAGGGCGAACCGGCCGTAGAGCGCAGCCGCTGCGCACACGCCGAGGCCGACGAGCGCATCGCTGAGGTTCTCAACCCCTGCGAGGATCGCGCTAGGTGGCGCTTCGAAGGCGAGCACATGGCCGAGGGCAAGACCTAGGTATGCGCCCGCCGCGATCAGGAGGCGCTCGGCGTTTGAGCCGTAGGGCCTGGGATCTTTGCTCGCCCGGGTCGCCAGGTAGGCGAGCGCGATCGCCTGCACGGCCCAGCCGACGACGAGAGCGGGCCCATCGAGGGCATCGGCGAAGCCGAGCGCCGACAGGCCCAGGCCGACGGCGACGAGCAGCATGCCGATCTCGCGATTGATCGCCTTGCGGAGGGCAAGGCCCCCGAGCAGAATGTGGCTGGCGGCCAAGCCCAGAAGCCACACGACCGCAGCGTTCGGATGGTCTGCACCTTCGAGTGCGAAGTAGCCGGTGCCTGCGACCAGGACGACGTTGGCGAGCAGCAGGAGCCAGGATGCGATCGGAAGCTCATCCGCAGTTCTGGCCCGCAGCTCGTAGCCGATCGCGGCAACCACGTAAAGCGCCCAGAACCCAACCAGCACGGCCAGCGTGACCGGCAGCCGCTCGTCGTAGTTCTCCGCCGACCAAGCCACGAGCTGTGGCGCCGAGACGATGAAGGCCCCCAGTGCGAGCCAGTCCCACTTCTGCCAAAGCAGAACCCCGACAGCGGCCGTCAGGGCGATGGCCATGAAGGCGAGCGAAAGCCCGGAGGTCCCGGCGTCGACCAGGACCGGCGCCAGCAGCGCGCCGAGGATCCCGACTCCGGCAACGATCGTCGAATCCCAGCGCACGGCGAGCGCCCCACCGACGATCCCGACCAGGCCGGCGCAGGCGAGCCCGACCTCCGCAGGGAGGAGGTCATATATCTGCGTCCCGACCAGGAGCGTCGCGAAAAGGCCGGAGAGAGCGCTCGCGACGGCTGCCAGGGCCGCCTCGGTCTGCCCCTTGCGCTCGTACAGCCAGACTCCGGCAAGTAGAAGGGAGGTGGAGCCGAGGAGGCCGAGGACGGTGCGCATCGGCTCATCGATCCAACCGCGATCGATCGCGATGCCGAGCAGGAAGACGATCCCGAACAGGATTGCGACCCCGCCCACCCAAGCGAGGACGCGGCCGCCGAGAACCTCCTCGAGGCTGCGCTGGGGGAGGCTCGGGCCAGGCCGGGGTGGGGCCGGTCGCGCGGGTGCTGCAGCAGGGCGGTCGGCGGGTGCCTGGTGGTGATGTGGCTCTGGGGTGGCGGGCGGGAAGACCCGGCGCTCCATCCGCTCGAGCCGGCGCGTCAGATCCCCCAGCCGTGACTCGATCGACTCCGGCTGGCCTTCGACTCCTCCTTCGGTCATGACTCCTCCTTTTCGTTTGCTTGCTGACCGACGGTCAACAAAGTAACAGGCTTGTCAACCGGCGGTCAACAAGCCGCTACAATGCGATCGCATGGCCCATTCCGCCTATCGCCGGCTTCAGCCCGAAGAACGGCGCCGCCAGCTGCTCGAGCGCGGCGCCGAGCTGTTTGCCCGTCATTCCTACGACGAGCTCTCGATGCGGGACATCGCCCGCGAGGCCGGGATCTCCAAGCCGCTGCTGTACCACTATTTTCCGAGCAAGCGCGCGTTCTTCCAGGCGACGCTTGCCCAGGCGGCGGCGGAGCTGCGGGCGCGGACGGAGCCCGACCCGAACCTGCCGCCGCTCGATCAGCTGCGGGGAAGCCTCGAGGCCTTCCTTGAGCTGATCGACGAGAACGAGCTTGCCTATCGCAAGCTGATGCAGAGCGTCAGCAGCGTCCCCGAGGTGCGGGAGATCGTCGATGAGATCCGAACGAAAACGGCCGCACGAATCCTCGAGGGCCTCTACCCGAGCGACGCGCCGCCCAAGGCGCGCGTCGCTGTACACGGCTGGCTTTGGTTCATGGACGGGGCCTGCCTCAACTGGATTGAGCGCCGCGATCTTTCCCGTGACGAGCTGCGCGATCTTCTGCTTGGAACGCTGCTCGGCGCACTCACCGCCGCCGACGCTATGCCGTTAGAGGCAGCTCCATAGATCGTTGCGGCGAAGTGTGATTTGACCCGCCTAGTACTGGCGCGCTTCGTCGAGAACGACACTGCCGCCGACCTCGACCTGTCCGTTGTCGAGGGGTTGGCAGACGAGGACCGAGCCGTGGCCCTGGTGAATCGTGAGTGGGCGTTCGAGCTGGGCGCAGAGCGCAAGGGCGGCGGATCCCGTCGCCTCGTCCTCGGCGATGCCGGCTTCCGGAACGAAGGAGCGGGCGCGAACCGTCCCCGCCGCCGCGTCGATCCAGGACCAGGCGTAGGTGTTGCTGGACAGTGCTGCAGCATCGAGGCTCCGCACCTCCGCCGATGAGTCCAGCCGGCGGTACTTAAACCTTGGTCCCCATCCCGGCTTTGCGGCGATGAAGGCAGTGCCCTCGGAATGGCGCACCGCGACCTCTCCGGCCGGTGGCCGCAGCGTCTCCAGGGTCACCCCTTCTCGCGCGAGGAGCCAGGCGGCCCCGATGCTGGGATGCCCGGCAAAGGGAAGCTCCACTGACGGGGTATAGATCCGCAGCAGCCCCCGGTCGTGGCCATCGACAAAGACGGTCTCGCTGAACCCCAGGTCGGCCGCGATCCGTTGGCGCTGGCCTTTGGGTACCTGCCCGCCCTCGAGAAATACCCCGAGCCGGTTCCCCCACTCGCCGTCCTCGTTGACGAAGACGCGGAGGACGTGCAGAGTCGGCACCGGCCGATCTTAGGGCGGGGTTTCGCGCGCCGCAGCGGGCATCCGAGTTCTGCGCGAGAATTGACCTTGCTCGTAGCCGGTCCCCTCTACAGAAGGAGTCGATGTGTCGGATGAAGGTTTGAAGCAAAGGTGGACGCGGCGGGTCCCGGCGCTTCTGGTGGCGCTCTCGGTCGCGGTTGCAGGCGCAGCCTGGACGGGCTGCGGCGACGACAGCGATACGAGTACCAGCGAGGCCCAGGAACAAATCGAACAGGGCGCCAACGAAGCGAAGCAGGGGCTCGAAAAGGGCAAGGAAGAGCTCAAGAAGGGCTTCGAAAAGGCTGAAAGGGAAGTCGAAAAGGGCGTCAACGAGGGCTCTGCCGAAGCGCAGAAGGGAGTCGAAAAGGCCAAGGAAGAAGCCCAGGAAAGGCTCAAGGAGGGTAAGCAGGAAGCGCAGCAGGGGATCGAAGAAGCGGAAAAGTACGCGGAGGAATACGCGCCCTAAGCGGGCGTGGGAGCCGGGGCGGCCTCTTCGGCCAGATCCTTGGCCAGAGCCTCGACGACGCGCGGGTCGAACTGGCTGCCGGAGCTGCGGCGCATTTCGGCCAGCGCTTCGTCGGGCCCCACCGGCTCACGGTAGGGCCGCGGTTGGGTCATCGCCGCGAACGCAACGGAGACGGCTATCGCCCGTGCGCCCAGCGGGATCGCCTCGCCGGCCAGGCCATCTGGGTAGCCGCTGCCGTCGAAGTGCTCGGCGCTCGAGCGCACGAGGCGAGCGACCGAGGCCAATCCGGGCGCCGCTGCGACGATCCTGGCCCCCTCCGCGGTGTGGCTGCGCACGGTCGCCCGCTCGGCTTCATCGAGGGCCTCCTTCTCCAGCACCGCTTCGGGCACGGCCAGCAGGCCGATCTGCTGCAGCTCGGCGGCCAGGGCGATGTCGTCGATCTCCTCGCGACCAAGCTCCAACCGGCGCGCCAACGAGATCGCCCGGTAGGTGACGATCCGCAGGTGATCCCGTTGCTCCGGGTGGCGAGCGTCGAGCACGGCCATCAGAACCGAGTGAGCCTGGCGCCTGGCGGAGCGCTGCCGGCTTTGCCGGTGGGCTGCCAGGCGCCTGCCGGCGAGCTGGATCGCAGTCTCGGCATCCGTTGCCTCATTTGGGATCGTCACCTCCCCGTAGGAGCGACCGAGAGACGCCTCCGGGTCGGCGTCCTGTGGCGAGCCGGTAGCGGCGAGAACGATCTCCCCAAGCTGCCGATCGCCGGCGGGCACCAGTACGCCAAGCCTGCTTGCCGCCACCCGGTAGGCAATTCCGCTGAGCGGCACGACCGCGTCGGCGAGCTGCCGAGCGGAGTCGCGGAGGACTGCATCGCCCGCCGCGTAACCGAGGCGGTCGTTGTGTGCCTCGAGGCCCTCCAGCTCGAGCAGGACGAGGACCCAGCCGTTGCCAGGCGCGGTTGCCGCGGCGCCCAGGTCGGCTTCGAGGCTGCTGCGATTGCGCAGACCCGTGACTCGGTCGTTCACCGCATCGTGGTGTTGAATCGCCAGTGCGCGCGATTGGCGTCGATTCGTTTCGATCATGCGACCGAACACCGTCATGATCAGGCCCAGGGTCAGCCAGAAGACGAGTGCTGGTACCCGCTGGTTGATGTGGTCGTAGACGAGCAGGGCGATCCCGACCAGTGCAAACGCGATGGGACCGATGACGGAGCGCCATCCACTCGGCCCCCGCACGGCATTCCACAGGCGTTGGATGAAACGCATGATTGGTCTCATCGGCCCCCACCGCGCCAAGGGCAAGGGCAGCGGACGATTGATCGAAACTCGGCGGCGGCTAACGGACCAGGCAGTCGCGGATCAGCGTGGTGACGATCTGCTTGCCGCCGGCGAAGGCAAAGGTCCCCCTGGTGAAAGAGAAGATCGCCCCGGGGAAGCCCGCGGGGGCGGCGCAACGGGCGCTGAGGAAGCTGTACTCCTTGCCGCGATAGCGGTACTTCCGGTTGAAGGTGAGTGAGACGTCGGTGACGTAGCCGAGGTCGGCAGCGAGGCGCGGGATCTTCGCTGAGAGCACCGTTCCGAAGTTTCCGCGAGCCGGATGCCGGATGGTGAAGGGAAGAATGACGGTGATTTTGACCGGGTTGGAGCCGTAGACGTGCAGGAGGATCGCCGGCCGTCCGTGTACCCGGCCGTTGAAGGCAAGCATTCGTCCCTCCACTGGGAACGGCGCCCGGTTGGGGAACTCGAGGTTGGCGCCGAAATGCCCCGAACCGACCAAGGCCGGGCGACAGCGCGCGAGGGCAACCTGGGGGTCGGTCGACTCGAGCAGCGCGGGCCGGCATGTCGGCAGGCCCTTGGTGGAGATCCGGCCGTAGCGATTTACCGCAAACGAGATTCGCCGAAGCTGGGGGGGACGGCTGCCGTCGGTGGTTTTGATCGCGGTCTCGAGATTGACCGTAACCGGCACGTCGCGATCTCGCGGCAGCGTCCGAGGGGTGAATCCTCCGCCGAAGCTGATGAACAAGCCGTTGCCTCCGAAAACCTCGCCATGGGCGATCGTGGCGCCGAAAAGCACCGTGGCGAGCAACACGCTTATGAAACCCATGCGCCTCATTCGATCCCAGAAAGAGTCTAGGCGGGCACTCACGCCGGCCCGCGGAGGTTGGGTTAAGGGTCGAGTTGCCGGAACGAGCTGCGGGGTGGCCTGGCTAGAGTCCGGGCATGCAGAGCGGAGACCGCGGGGTAAACCTGTCCGCCGGCGACGAGTTTGCCGGCTACAGGATCGAGCGCAGTCTCGGTCGTGGCGGTATGGGCGTCCTCTACCTGGCGGTCGAGCCTGGCCTGGAGCGCCATGTCGCGCTGAAGTTGATCGCACCCGAGGCAGCGGCTGACGAGGTTTTTGCTCGCCGCTTTGCCGAGGAGTCGAGGATCGCTGCCTCGATCGAGCATCCCAACGTGGTGCCGATCTATGCGGCAGGGGGAGAGGACGGCATCCCCTTCATCGCGATGCGCTACGTCTCTGGATCGGATCTCGGCCGGCGGCTGGCGCGCGAGGGCCGGCTCGAGCCGGCGGCAGCGGCGGCGCTGATTGCCCAGGTCGGCAACGGGCTCGACGCGATCCACGCCGCCGGCCTCGTCCATCGCGACGTCAAGCCCGCCAACGTGCTGCTCAGCGAGGCGGGCGGCGGCGACGACCACGCCTACATCACCGACTTCGGCGTCGCCCGCAACGTCGCTACTGAGTCCGGCCTGACTCAGACCGGGCGCTTCGTCGGCACCCTCGACTACGTCGCGCCCGAGCAGATCTCTGGCGGTGCGGTCGATGCGCGCGCCGACGTCTACGCGCTCGGCTGCCTGCTCTTCAAGCTGCTCACCGGCGACGTGCCCTACCCGCGTGATGGAGAGGCGGCGCGCCTGTATGCCCACCTCAACGACCCACCGCCGGCGCCGTCGCTACACGCGGCCGCGGTGCCCATGGCACTCGACGACGTCGCGATCCGGGCGATGTCGAAGGTTCCCGGGGATCGCTATCCCTCGGCGGGGGATCTGGGCCGGGCGGCGATTGCCGCGCTGAGCGGAGCAACTCCCGAGCTGCCGGAGCGCACGGTGGCGACCGGGGCGGCGGCGACGCAGACGGCCGAGACGCCGGCGGCCCGGGCCGGGCCTCCCAGTAGGCCGACCGCGGCTACCCGGCGACTCGCGCCGGCGAAAGACGGGGGATTGACGGGAGGGCGCCGCGGCGCCCTCATCGGCGCGGCAGGGTTGGCGGCAATCGTGGGCATCGTCGTCGCCGTGATCGCCCTCGGCGGGGGCGATGAAGATCCAGGCACCGACACGGTCGCCTCGACCGCAGCGAACGGAGCCGGCGCGGGCGCAAAGAAAGTCGCCAAAGAGGAAACCGTCCCCGAGCCGCTGACCAGATCACAGCTGATTGCCAAGGCGGACGCGATCTGCAAGGACAGCCAGCGCCGCTACACCGAAATCCGCGATCTTGAAAGCGAGTACTCAACGGACGTCCCCTACGCGGAAGCCCTTGCTCGGACTGCGCGAACGCGGGTGAGGGAGCTGCGCAGACTGACGCCGCCGCGGGGACTCGCCGGCCCCTACGAGGAATACGTTGAGGCGCAGAAGAGGGTTTACACGACCGACAAGCAGGCGCTCGCGGCCGCGAGGCAAGGCGATGCGGCCGGAGTTGAAGCGGCGCGCGATCAACGAGATGCCGAGGATGCGATGCGCGAAAGCCTGGCCCAGAAGATCGGGTTCAACGTCTGTAGCACGCCCCAGACCTGAGGAGGAACCGTGAAGTCCCACACCGCCTACATGACCTTCGAGACCGCGGAGCGACGCGAGCTGATTCGGATCACCGAGCAGGTGCAGGAGGCTGTCGACGAGGCGGGGTTTGAGGAGGGCATGGTGCTCGTCTCAGCGATGCACATCACCGCCGGCGTCTGGATCAACGACGACGAGCCGGGTCTGCACGAGGATGTCTTCGAGTGGCTCGACAAAGTCGCGCCGCCGAGCTGGAAGCCAGCGGCCAACGAGGTCGCCGAGGAGCTGCTGCCCGAAGGCGGCGACTACCGCCACCACCGCGGTGGAGAGGACAACGGCGACGCCCACCTCAAGAACCTGCTCGTCCACCACCAGGCGATCGTTCCGGTTACCGCCGGCCGGCTCGACCTCGGCCCCTGGCAGCAGGTCTTCTACTGCGAGTTCGACGGCCGTCGGCGTAAGCGCCTTGTGATCAAGGCGATGGGGGAGTAGGCGCCAGGATCGGCTGGCCCGGCCAGTACGGCCACTCTTCGAACTCACGGCAGCGACCGTCGGCGCCGAAGCGGATGATCCAGAGGTCCCGGTACTCGGCGCCGCTGGTGTAGGCGACCTCGATCCGCGCCACCGCCGTATCGCCCTCGACCGCGACGATCTCCGAGCTCATCTCAAACTTCTCATCCGGGCCGGCGCGCTCTCGCTCCCAGAGCGCGCCGATTGCCTCCAGGCCACGCGCGGCGTCCTCATAGGACGACATCCGGTAGCTGGCGTCCTCGTGAAAGAGCTCGGCCAAGGAGTCGGTGCCCGCGGTTCGCCAGGCGCGCTGATATGCCGCGATCCACGCTTCGACGCCGGCCCGGTCGATCATTACGCGGGGTCAGTCACCGTCTTTGCCGCCGGGCCGAGTCACCCGTTCGGCCCGCTGCCGGACTTCTTCGACCGCCTCACGGGTCGTGGCGAGCGCCTCCTCGGTGACTGCGCTGACGCCCTCGCTGGGCTTGCCGCCGACGATGTCGCGGAAGGCGTTCTTGAAGCGCTCGGTATGCCGCTCGGGGGCGAAGCGCTCTTCGGCCTTGGCCTGCTTCGCCGGATCGCGATTGCCATAACGACGCCGTCCCCACGGCGAGCCCGGCTTGCCGATCCGCAGGGCGCCGTAGAGAGCGATCGGAACGACGAAGAAGCCGATCGTGCCGTGCAGCAGCCGCTGCTTGGCGAAGCAGAGGGCGACGAGGCCGAAGACGATGAGGGCGGTGACGATGCTGCCGATCGCTTCGTCGAGCGAGCCGGTCTCGAAGCTGAACGGGGTGAAGCCGAGCAGGATCAGGCCCATCGCCGCGGCGGCGATCACGGTCGCGTCGATCGAGACGCGGCCCTCCTCGGCCCAGTAGACGTCGTCGAGATAGATCCAGAGTGCGAACTCGTCGATCGTCAGGCCGGCGCCGATGCCGAAGGCGAAGGCGCAGATTTCGGTCCAAGGGCCATCACCGAGGACGGTGAACCCCACCGCCCCGGAGATCATCATCGTGACGATGCCGAAGACGAGGTGATGGAGGTGAACGCCGCTCTCCGAGACCACGCTGCCCGGCCACCACGGCACCCTGGGACTGCGCATCAGCCGCGTGCTCATGCGGATGAAGGCGAAGGAGAGGATGAACCCGGCCAGGACCAGGAACAGCCCCTGCTTTTCTTCGGCCAGGATCTGGTCGTTCCAGAAGTCGCTGAAGATCGTGGCCTCGATCATGGGCTGGGTGGGGTCGAGTGTAGACGCGGGCTCGTCCCATCCCTGGCGGCGATCAGGCCGACCGCGAGCAGCACCGCGGCGACCGCGTAGAAGGGCGTCAGCAGGATGTTGGTCGCGGTGTCGGTGACCCACGCGGCGATCAGTGAGTCACCGAGCAGGGAGTGAGCCAGGTGCGTCGCCACGCCGGTAACCGCGTCGCTGAAGACCTCGATCGGGACCAGGACCGCCAAGACCAGCCAGAAGTGGCCGCGGACCAGGCGGACGCTGCGGGTGAGCGCGGCGCGCACTCCGTGGTGCTCGATCTCGACCACCGGCGCGGCGAGTCCGAGGTAGACGAAGACGAGGACGCCCGGGATGAGGAAGGCCAGGGTGCCGACCGCCACGAGGACTCCGAAGATCAGGTCGACGACGATCAGCGCCCGGTAGTCGATCGTGCGCGCGACCTTGCGCAGCGGCAGCGGCTTGCCCTTGGCATCCCGTGGATGGGTGAGGGCGATCGCCACCGCGCCGGTGTAGAAGATCTCGCCGAGCAGCCCGGTCGTCGCCAGCAGCACCAAGGCGAGGGCGGCGCCGGCGATCTCGGTCCCACTGCCGAAGCTGAGCGAGGTCGCCTCGACGTGTACCGGGATCGCGTGGATCAGTCCCAGCGGGACGAAAACCCAGAAGGCGAGTGGCAGCAACGTGCGCGCCCAGGCGAAGTAGGTGCGGATGATCCGCCCGTAAACCGAGAAGAGGCCGAGCTGCCCGTCCATCCGGCTACCGGCGCCGCCGCCCGGAAGGCTGCCGGCCGCGCGCCTCGAGCTTCGAGCGCGAAGACTGCGAGGCGGGCACCTTCTTGACCTCGCGTAAATCCGGCACCAGCAATTCTTCAGCGCAGCGCCGGTGCCAGTGGTGATGGTCGGTGCCGCCCAGCCGCAGCACGTACTGGACGACGGTGTGCTCGGTGCCGATCGGGATGTCGCCGTGACAGCCAGGGCAGCGATAGAGCTTCTGCCCGAAGCTGCGGATCAGCCAGACCTCGTTGCCTTCGTCGTCGTAGCCGCGCAGGCTCCAGCGTTTGCTGGGTAGCCCGGCGCTCTCGTTCATCGCTTTGAGAGCCAGGCGAAGCCGGCGGCCATCGCCACGTTCGCGACTCCAGCTAGGCGCAGGGCGGCCTTGGCCCCCGGCCGGTTGAGTGCCGGAGACTCGGCCCAGATCGCGTCGGTCGCAATCTCGGTGCCGCGCAGCCAGGCCAGCGCCCACCAGTCGCGCTGCTCGCCGCGTCGCTCTGCAACCAGGTGCGCAGCGGCGAAGGTGAGCCAGATCGGGCCGCAACGGCGCAGCAGGTGCACCGCATCGGGTGAGGGCTCGTCATGACCGAAGAACGTCGTCAGCATCTGTCGCGGTGCCGCGATCGAGGCGCTGCCGAGCAGTAGGTCGAAGGCGATCATGTTGCGGTTGGTGAGGCGAAGAGCCTGCTCAAGGGTCATTTCGCTCCACATCCAACCAGATCAGAAGGGAAAGCATGCGAACCGGCGAAATGGACCGCCGTGACTAAGACCGCAACCAAATCCCCCCAGCTCAAAAGTCTTTCCGAGTACATCCAGGAGCGCTTCGAAGAGTTCTCCCGCTCACAGAAAGACGTCGCCCGCTACATCGTCGACCATCTCGACGAGGCTGCCTTCCTCACCGCCGAGGAGCTGGCCCGGAGAGCGAGCACCTCCTCATCGACGGTGGTGCGCTTCTCCCAGGCCCTCGGTTTCGAGGGCTACCCCGAGCTTCAGCAGGCCGCGATCGAGGAGTACCGCAGCGCAACCGTTGCCGGCAGCGGCACCGGTAGCGGCGGGGCGGCGCTCTTCTCCTTCGACCACTCCGAGCTCGAGGGCTCGCTCAGCGCCGACTACGCAAACCTCGAGGAAACCGCGCGCAACCTGACCCGCGAGCAGGTCGACGGAGCCGTCGCCGCACTTGCCGAAGCCCAGCGCGTGGTGGTCGTAGGCGTCGACCAGATGGCCTTCTTCGCCAGCTACCTGCGCCACATCCTCAGCCTGCTCGACATACGAGCCGAAATAGTCGCCAGCACCGGCGGTGAGTCGCTTCAACGCCTCGGCCGGATCGACGAGGAGACGCTCGTAATCATCCTTTCCTGCGGCCGCGCTCACCCGCTGCTGCTGCGGGCGATGAAGTTGGCCGTGCATCGGCGCGCCCGCACCCTGGCGATCTCCGATGCCTCGATGTCAGAGGTCGGCGAGCACGCCGAACAGACCCTTTACTTCTCCTCCAACAGTCCCTCTTTCGCCCGCTCCAACACCGCTCTGATGGCTCTCGTGCAGGGCTTGGCCCATGGTCTCTACGCCCGCGACGAAGCCGCCCACAAAGACCGTATCCGTGCCTACAAACTGAAGTAGGGGACCGCCCCCGTAATATTCGGCCCGATGGCCGAGAGGGGAACGTTTCGCGTCAAGACCGGCCTCGCCGAGATGTTGAAAGGCGGGGTGATCATGGACGTGGTCACGCCTGAGCAGGCGCGGATCTCCGAGCAGGCGGGTGCTTGCGCGGTGATGGCCCTGGAGCGTGTTCCCGCCGACATCCGCCGCGACGGCGGCGTCGCCCGCATGTCGGACCCGGCGATGATCAAGGGCATTCAGGAGGCGGTGACGATCCCGGTCATGGCAAAGGCGCGGATCGGCCACTTCGCCGAGGCCCAGGTCCTGCAGTCGCTCGAGGTCGATTACGTCGACGAGTCCGAGGTGCTGACCCCGGCTGACGAGCGCAACCACATCGACAAGCTCGCCTTCGAGGTTCCCTTCGTCTGCGGTGCAACCAACCTCGGTGAGGCGCTGCGGCGGATCGGCGAGGGAGCGGCGATGATCCGCTCCAAGGGCGAGGCGGGGACGGGCAACGTGGTCGAGGCCGTGCGTCACATGCGCGAGATCATCGGCGGCATCAAGCGGCTGGCACAGCTCGGCCCGGAGGAGCTTGCGGGCGCTGCCAAGGAGCATCAGGCACCGCTCGAAGTCGTCCAGGAGGTCGCGGCGCAGGGGCGCCTGCCGGTGCCGCTCTTCTGCGCCGGTGGGATCGCCACGCCGGCCGACGCGGCGTTGATGATGCAGCTCGGCGCCGAGGGCAACTTCGTCGGCTCGGGGATCTTCAAGAGCGCCGACCCCGAGCGCCGCGCACGGGCGATCGTCGAGGCGACCACGCACTTCAACGACCCGGAGCGAGTCGCGGCGGCGTCGATCGGGCTCGGCGAGGCGATGCCGGGGCTGGAGATCGCCGACCTGGCCGCGGCCGACGCCCTTTTGCAGGACCGCGGTGCCTGAGAGCGCCGGGCTGCGAATCGGAGTCCTCGCGATCCAGGGCGGCTTCGAAGCGCATCTTTCGATGCTGGGTGAGCTCGGCGCCGCTGTCAGTGAGGTTCGGGTCCCGCAGGACCTGGCTGATCTCGACGGCCTGGTGATCCCAGGGGGCGAGAGCACGACGATCGTCAAGGGAATCGAGCTGGCCGGCTTGGAGCAAGCGATCCGCGCTCATCACGCGGAGGGCGGGCCCATATTCGGCACCTGTGCGGGAATGATCGTCTGCGACGAGGATCACCTCGGCCTGCTCGGCGTGACGACGAGGCGCAACGCGTTCGGTCGTCAGCTGCAGAGCTTCGAGGCAGACCTCCGCATCGACGGGATCGGCGAGGAGCCGCTGCGCGCGGTATTCATCCGCGCGCCGTGGGTCGAGCGGTACGGCCCCGGGGTCGACGTCCTCGCCAGCTACGACGAACACCCGGTGGCAGTGCGCGAGGGGAACTTCCTCGCCTGCGCCTTCCATCCCGAGCTGACCGACGACCCCCGACTGCATGCACTGTTCATGGCCATAACCACTAGGGCGCGGAGCAACGCGCGGGAGGGGGCGGAGAAGTGAGAGACCCCAGAGCAGAACGGTTGGCGAAGATCCTGGTCGGCTACTCGACCGAGGTCAAGGAGGGGGAGGTTGTCTCGATCGACGGTGAGAGCGCCGCGGAGCCACTGTTGCTGGCGATCTACGAGGAGGTGCTGAAGGCGGGCGCCCACCCGATCATGAACGTCTCCCTCGACGGCCAGGGCGCGCTCTATTACAAGCACGCCTCAGATGCGCAGCTCGACTGGATCCCGCCGACCTCCGAATGGCTGCTCGACAACGCCGACGTTCGCATCGCGGTCGGCGCCAGCACCAACACCCGCGAGCTCTCCGGAGTGCCGCCGCAGCGTCAGACGCGACGCCAGGCGGCCACGGGAGAGCTGCTGAACCGGGCGATGGAGCGCAGTGCGAAGGGCGAGTTCCGCTGGTGCTACACGCTCTTCCCGACCAACGCCTATGCGGCGGAGGCGGAGATGAGCCTGGCCGACTACGAGGACTTCTACTACGGCGCTTGCCTGGCCGACGGCGACGACGATCCGCTGACGGCCTGGAAGCGGGCCTCGGCCGAGACCACGCGGCTGGCGGAGTGGATCGAGGGTCGCGAGGAGGTCCGGGTCACCGCGCCGGGGACCGACGTCAAGCTGGGGATCGCCGGGCGCAAGTTCATCCCCTGCGACGGCCGCCACAACATGCCCGACGGCGAGTTCTTCACCGGCCCGATCGAGGACTCGGTCGAGGGCGAGGTGACCTTCCACCTGCCGGCGACGATCGGCGGCCGCGAGGTTGCCGGCGTACACCTGCGCTTCGAGGCCGGCAAGGTCGTCGACGCGAGCGCCGAGCGCGGTGAGGAGTTCTTGGTCGAGCTGCTCGACACCGACGCCGGCGCGCGCCGCCTCGGCGAGCTTGGGATCGGCACCAACTACGCGATCGATCGCGGCACCCGCGAGGTCCTGCTCGACGAGAAGCTCGGAGGCACGGTCCACATGGCGGTGGGCAAGAGCTACCCCGAGTCCGGCGGCGTCAACGAGTCGGCGGTCCACACCGACCTGGTCTGCGACCTGCGACTCGGCGGCAAGCTCGAAGTCGACGGCACCGTGATGCAGGAAGACGGGAAGTTCGTCGTCTAAGCGCTGCGTCGCCAGCTACTGATTTGGCAGGGGGGATCCGGCCAGCAGGAAGAACCAGGCGACGAAGACGAAGCCGGCGAGCAGTACCGAGCCCATCATCACCGCCTCGACCACGGTGGTCGAGGCGGTGGAGCCGGTGTCGCGCATGCTCTTCAGCCAGCTGGGCCGCATCGGCGTCAGCCGGTTGGTCCCGGTGATCCGTTCGTAGAGAGCGTTGAGGCGGCCGATCAGCCAGGCGTCGGCCAGGATCGTGACGATGATCCCCACCGCGACCACGGCGTAGGGGCCCTCCGCCGGGAACTGTGACGTGGCGACCTTTGAGCCGATCCAGATCCAGCCCAGGGGAATCGCGGTCCATAGTGCCAGGGCGGCGAACAGCATCACGACGAAGACGACACTTGCAGCCAAGCCTCGAACCGGGCTCGTGCCATGTGGATGGGTGATCGTCTCCGAGCGCATCCCTTGCTCATAGAATGGCAAAACGATGTCTGGGCATTCGAAGTGGTCCTCGATCAAACACAAGAAGGGCGCCGCCGACGCCAAACGCGGCAAGCTCTTCACCAAGCTCGCGCGCGCGATCACGGTTGCGGCCCGCGACGGGGGCGGCGAGCCGGAGAACAATCCAGCCTTGGCGACCGCGGTGCAGAAGGCCCGCGACGCTTCGATGCCCAAGGACAACATCCAGCGCGCGATCGATCGCGGCACGGGCGTCGGCGCCGATGCGGAGGCGATCGAGAGGGTCATCTTCGAGGGCTACGGGCCGGGCGGCGCCGCGGTCTTGGTTGAGGCGCTGACCGACAACCGCAATCGCACCAGCGCCGAAGTGAGGCACGCCTTCAGCAAGCACGACGGCAGCCTTGGCGAGCCCGGCTCCGTCGCCTGGATCTTCGAGAAGCGCGGAGTCTTGGCGGTCGACGGCGCCCGCTACGGCGAGGACGATCTGATCGCGGCGATCGACGCCGGCGCCGAGGACGTGCGCGAGGAGGGCGAGCTGCTGCGGGTGCTCTGCGAGCCGGCGAGCCTCAGCGCCGTCCGCGAGGCGCTGGAGGAGGGCGGCGTCGAGATCCAATCCTCTGACATAGCGATGGAGCCGAAAAGCACGGTTGAGGTCAAGGGCAACGACGCGAAATCGTTGCTGGGCCTGATTGAGGCCCTCGAAGACGACGATGACGTCAACGAGGTCCACGCCAACTTCGACATCCCCGACGACGTCCTCCAGAAACTAGCCGCCTAGCCGCCCGCGGACGAAGGCATCCGGGGCTTCTCCCAGAATCACTTTCTATGCAAGTCGTGATGGGGATCGACCCCGGCGCCGCCAACCTCGGATTCGGCATCGTCCGGGTCGAGGGCAACCGCATGGTTGCGCTCGATGGCGGTGTGGTCGAAACCACGGCCGAGCTGCCGATGGAGCGCCGGCTCGAGCGGATCCACGGCTCCTTGGTCGAGCTGATCGCCTGGCACGAGCCGGCGGCGCTGGCGCTCGAGGACGTCTTCTTCGGCAAGAACGTGCAGACGGCGATGACCGTCGGCAGGGCAAGCGGGGTGGCGATGCTGGCGGCTGCTCAGGCCGGAGTCGGCTGCTTCACCTACACCCCGCAGGCGATCAAGATGGCTGTCTGCGGCAGCGGCGCGGCCGGCAAGAAGCAGGTCCAGCGGATGGTTGGGACGCTGCTTGGGCTGCCCGAGCTGCCGACTCCCGACCATGCCGCCGATGCCCTTGCGGTGGCGATCTGCCATGGCGGAGGCGCCGGCCGGCGCGAAGCTGTCGAGTTGGCCGAAGGAATCGCCCAGTGATCGCCGCTGTGCGGGGCGAGGTGATGGTGCGGCGCCCCGATCACGTCGTGATCGACGCCGGCGGAGTCGGCTACCGGCTGACGGTCTCGGCCGAGACGCTGAAGGTTGTACCGGCGACCGGGCGCGAGGCCTTCCTGCACGCGGAGCTGATTGCGCGCGAGGACTCGCTGGCGCTCTTCGGTTTCGCCTCTGAGGAGGAGCGCGACCTTTTTGGCCAGCTGATCTCGGTCAGCGGCGTCGGGCCGAAAGTGGCGATCGCGGCGCTTTCCGGCGGCCCGGCGCGTGAGTTGCTGCGGGCAATTGCCGCCGGGGATGCGAAACGATTCCAGGCGGTGCCCGGAATCGGCAAGCGGACGGCCGAGCGGATAATCGTCGAGCTGCGCGAGAAGGTCGCGGGGGCGCTGGAGGAAGAGGTGATCCTGGCCACCAGCGACGGCGATCCGCGCGCGCTTGCCCGCGATGGCCTGGTCAACCTCGGCTACGCGCCGCTGGAAGCCGAGCAGCTGCTCGACGGGATCGAGGGCAGCGACCCGGAGGACCTGCTTGCGACCGCCCTACGCAAGGCCGGCGGCAGGAAAGCAGCATGAGCGAAAAGCGAATACGCACTCCTGGAGTCGATGAGGAGCCGGTGCCGGTGGATGCCGAGGTTCGCGTCCACGACGCACGGGCAGAGGCCCCCGACGAGGACCTTGACCGCTCGCTGCGGCCCCCGAGCCTCTCCGATTTCGTCAACCAGACGCAGGTGACCGAGCAGCTCGGCATCTTTCTCGAGGCCGCGCGCCGCCGTGGCGAGCCGCTGGATCATGTGCTTCTCGCCGGCCCGCCTGGCCTCGGCAAGACTTCGCTCGCCCACATCGTCGCCGCTGAGATGGAAGTGCCGCTGGTGCAGACCGCCGGGCCGGCGCTGGAGCGCAAGGCCGATATCGCCTCGTTTCTCACCTCGCTGGAGCCGGGCAGCGTTTTCTTCGTCGATGAGATCCACCGGCTCGGCCGTGCCGTTGAGGAGACGCTCTACCCGGCGATGGAGGACGGCGAGTTGCCGGTCGTGCTCGGCCAGGGCGCCGGTGCCCGCACCGTTACCCTGCCGCTGCCTCCGTTCACGCTGGTCGGCGCAACGACGCGAGCCGGTCTGCTGACGACGCCGCTGCGCGATCGCTTTGGCGTTTGCCACCGGCTCGAGCACTACAGCCCCGAGCATCTGGCGGAGATCGTCGAGCGCTCGGCGGGCATCCTCGAAGTCGAGATCGACGCCGAGGGGGCGCGAACGATCGCGGCCCGCTCGCGGGGCACGCCCCGGGTCGCCAACCGGCTGCTGAAGCGGGTGCGCGACTTCGCCCAGGTCAAGGGCAACGGCGGCGTCGATGCGGAGACCGCGGCCGCCGGCTTGGCAATGCTCGAGGTCGATGCCGGCGGCCTCGACCGCAGCGATCGCAACCTGCTCGACACCGTCGCGAGCAAGTTCGGTGGCGGTCCTGTCGGCCTCTCGACCCTCGCGGTTGCGATCGGCGAGGAGCAGGACACGATCGAGGACGTGCTCGAGCCCTACCTGCTGCAGCAGGGCCTGCTGCATCGCACCCCCCGCGGCCGGGTGCTGACCGAGCGTGCTTATGAGCACCTCGGAATGCCCGCGCCCGAAGGAACGAAAAGCCTGTTCTGAGTAACCTGAGCAGGGATGCCTTTCTTCATCTGCCCGAACTGCGGGAACAGGGAGCTGAGCGGGGACCGGACAGCCGGCTTCAGCTCGCGCCCGAAGGGCTGCTCGAAATGCGGGTTCGGCTTCGTTTTCGAGTTGCTCGACGACTACTACCCGGCGCCGAACGCGGCCTTCTTCGTCTGCGATCAGCAGGCACGGGTGATCGACGCCGGCCGCGGCAGCTTCGAGCTGACTGGGCTGACCGACGAGGACGTGATCGGCCGCCCGGTCAAAGAGGTCCTCGGCCTGCAGTGGCTGCAGGCCGGTGACGGCGGTGAGAGCGCCGACCAAGACGGCAATGGCGTCACCGATCCGATCGAGACCTCGCTCGAGTGGGGCGTGCGCTCGCTCGGCAAGAAGGTCTCCGTCAACGCCGAGGGCGATCTTCCCGCTGAGGCGGTTGCCGACGTCTTCCCGGCCTACGACGACGACGGCGGCCTGCTGATCGTCCTTACCCCGGACGGCTGAGCGATGGGTCGCCGCCGGCTCAACGCCTTCGTGCTGATCTTCGTCCTGGGGCTGATCGTCGTCTCTGGCCTGGTCGTCGTCAGCAAGCCAACCCGGCTCGGCCTCGATCTCAAGGGCGGGGTCGAACTGATCTATCAGGGCACGCCCACCAGCCAGGTCGAAGAGGTGAGCGGGGATGACATCGAACGCGCGATTGAGATCATCCGCGAGCGCATCGACAAGCTCGGCGTAGCCGAGCCCGAGGTCTCCAGGCTGGGCACTGCCGAGATCTCGGTCAGCCTTCCAGACGTCACCAACGCGCAACGGGCGATCGACCAGGTTGGGACGACGGCGCAGCTCTTCTTCTACGACTGGGAACCGAACCTGATCGGGCGCGAGAAGACGATCGGCGGCAATCCCGGACAGGAAGCGCCGGCTGCTGTAGTTGAAGAAGCGAACAAAGAATGGACTGCCGCCGGCCGCAGCACGAGCAGCCAGGAGAACCAGCAGCTGATCTTCTCCGGCGCCTTCCCCACTGCTTACGCCGCGGTCCAGCTGGCGACCGAACAGACCCCGGAACCCGACTGCACCGATTGCTCGACTTCGCGCCCGCGCTACTACCTCTTCGAAGGTGTGGAGCCACGCAAACTGATCGCCGGCCCGGAGTTCGCCGAAAAAGACCTCTTCATCTCCGCCACGGGCGTGAAACGGCCGCATAAAAAAGATTGCAAAGAGGGCGTGGTCGCCGCTTGCCAGGAGGTGCTCACGGTGCCGCCGGGGACGGTCGTCGTCTCCGAGTTGCCCTCGGACGCCAGCGGCAAGGTGATCGAGGATGCCGAGCCGGGCTGGTACGCGCTGAAAGACCGGCCGGCGCTCTCCGGCACCGACATCACCGACCCGAAGCAGGAATTCGACGAAATCACCAACCAGCCAAACGTCACCTTTAGCTTCACCGACGACGGCCAGGAGGCGTTCCAGCAGGTGACGCGCCAGATCGCCCAGCGGGGCCAGGCACGCGCGATCGGGCCCGCCTCCGGAGAACAGGCCGAACAGCTCTCCGGTCGCTTCGCCGTCGTCCTCGACAACGAAGTCAAGACCCGCCCGATCATCAATTTCGCCGAGAACCCCGACGGGATCGACGGCCGCACCGGCGCCCAGATCTCCGGCGGCTTTACCAGCATCACCGAAGCACAAGACCTGGCGACCTTCCTCCAGATCGGCGCCCTGCCGGTCAACCTGAAGCTGATCAGCCAGACCCAGGTCTCGGCGACGCTCGGCGAAGAAGCGCTGGACCAGGGCCTCAAAGCCGGCTTGATCGGCTTGGCGCTGGTGGTCCTCTTCTTGATCTTCTACTACCGCGGGCTCGGGGTGGTGGCGACGCTCGGCCTCGCCGTCTACGCCGTTGTCTTCTTCGCCCTGATCAAGCTGATCCCGATCACGATGACCCTGCCGGGGATCGCCGGCCTGATCCTGACGATCGGCGTCGCCGCGGACTCGAACATCGTCATCTTCGAGCGAATAAAGGAGGAGGTGCGCGCCGGGCGCAGCATGTCCGCGTCGATCGCGGTCGGCTACCGCAAAGGGATCGCGACGATCATCGACGCCAACGTCATCACCCTGCTGACGGCGTTCATCCTCTTCGTCCTCGCCACGGCCGGGGTCAAAGGCTTTGCCTTCGTCCTCGGCGTCGGCACGATCGTCTCCCTGTTCACCGCCGTTGCCTTCACCCAGGCGCTGCTCGGCGTCTTCGGTCGCGGTCGCCTGCTCTCCTCGGCGAGCTTCATGGGGGCGGGGGAGGAGCGGGTCAGGTGGCGCTTCGACTTCATCGGCGCCAGTCGCTGGTTCTTCTCGATCTCAGGCGCGATCCTGGTCGTGGGCGCCCTGGCGCTGGCGGTCAACCAACTCAACCTCGGCATCGACTTCGAGTCGGGGACGCGGCTCAACTTCGCGCCTGAGCAGAGCATCACGACCGATCAGGTGCGCGATGCGCTCGACGCAGAGGGTTTGGGCGACGCGGAGATCCAGGAAACCGACAACCCCCAGTTCGGCAGCGGCTTCCAGATCCAGGCGGAGGAACTGCAGCCCGGTGGCGTGTCGGTGGTGCGCGGGGCGCTGACGTCGGAGTTCGGGGTCCAGCCGGGCAGCTTCGAAAGCACCAGCGTTGGGCCGACCTTCGGCAAGCAGGTGGCGCGCAGCGCGATCCTCGCGATCATCTTCTCGCTGTTGCTGATCTCCGCTTACGTCGCCTTCCGCTTCGAAGCGAAGTACGCGGTGCCGGTGCTGATCGCGGTCGCCCACGACATCCTGATCACCGGTGGTGTCTACGCATTGCTCGGCAAAGAAGTGAGCAGCGGCACGGTCGCTGCTTTCCTCACCATCCTTGGCTACTCGCTCTACGACACCGTGATCGTCTTCGACCGTATCCGCGAGAACGTGCCACGGATGCCGCGGGCGGCCTTCTCGCAGATCGTCAACCGCTCGATGAGCGAGGTCCTCACCCGTTCGCTGATCACCGGCCTCTCCTCGGTCTTCCTCGTCACCGTGCTGCTGATCTTCGGCGGCGCCACCCTGCAGGACTTCGCCTTCGCGATGATGGTCGGCATCTTCTCCGGTACCTACTCCTCGATCTTCATCGCCTCACCGGTGCTGACCGCGTGGAAGGAACGCGAGCCGAGCTTCGCCCGCCGCCGCGAAAAGATCTCCGAGCTCGACGGCAGCATTCCCCCCTTCGCCGACGAAATCGCCCTGGCGAAGCTTGGCGATGACGTGGAGACCGACGCAGAGATCGAGGAAGCGCTCGCCGCCGAGGGCGAGCCACAGCCGGCGCCGCAGGCGGTGGCGACGGTAGAGCCTCCGGGCGGCGACGGTGCCGACCCCGCTTCGAATGGCGAGCATGCAGGTGACCCCGCCACGGCGGAGCGCCGCGAGCGCAACGCCCGCCGCCGCGAGCGCCGTCAACAGCGCCGCAAGCACGGGAGGAATCGCTGATGGCCCTGGTCGTCTGGTTCACGATGGGGATCGCCCTATGGCACTTCACGGTCTTCCTGCCCGATCGCTTCTGGCAGGGAATCGTCGGCGCGCTGCTCGGGGCGACGATCGGCGCGGTGCTGGTCGGCGCGGTGATTCAGGTGGCGCTGGGCAAAGGGATCGGCGAGACCGA
The DNA here is from genome assembly GCA_963718755.1 of uncultured Solirubrobacterales bacterium. Taxonomy (GTDB): domain Bacteria; phylum Actinomycetota; class Thermoleophilia; order Solirubrobacterales; family 70-9; genus VRUE01. The sequence continues at coordinate 118,141 of OY970376.1, read as the reverse complement.
CCTTGGAACCGCGTTGATCGCGGTACCCGGCACGGCGATCGGCCTGGCTGTGATCTGGGCGATCGGCGTTCGTTCGGAACAAGCGGCCTGAATCTGGCCAAAATCCGTCCCAGGCGCTTCTTAGCCTGGCTGCGTGGCGGAGACGATCCACGCATACCAGGCTGAGCCCTTTTCATATGACGAGGCGCGCGCCCTCTCCGAGGAGCTGGGGCTGAGCGAGCCGGTGGCGATTACCCTCGTGCGGCGCGGCTACCGCACCCCCGAGGAAGCCCGTGCGTTCCTCGACGCGGACGAGTCGCATTCGCCCAACGAGTTCAAATCGATGGGCGTCGTTACGGAGCGGGTTCACGCGGCGATTTCCGAAGGCAAACGGATCACCGTCCACGGCGACTTCGACGTCGACGGCGTCTGCGCGACCACGATCCTCGTCAGCACCTTGCGCGGGCTCGGCGCCGAGTGCGACTGGCTGATCCCGGACCGGATCGCCGACGGCTACGGGCTCAGCGCGCCGAACATCGAACACCTTGCCGCTCGCGGGACCCAGCTGCTGATCACCGTCGACTGCGGGATCACCGCTGTCGAGGAGGTGGCGCTGGCCCGGTCGCTCGGGATGGACGTGATCGTCACCGATCACCACCAGCAGGGAGCGGAGCTGCCTGACTGCCCGATTCTTCATCCGGCGATCGACGGCTACCCCTTTGAGCAGTTGTGTGGGACTGCTGTTGCTTGGAAGCTCGCATGCGCGTTGAGGGAGGGATCGGGTGCCCCTCCCCCGGAGACCGTCGCGCAGCCGATCGCGGGCCAGGGTCCAGGCGCGGTCCCAGGAGCCTCCGCGGGAGGGGCACCCGATCCCTCCTCAGCGGACTTGGATCTGGTTGCGCTGGCCACCGTGGCCGACGTGGTGCCGCTGGTTGGTGAGAACCGGTCGCTGGTCAAGCGAGGGCTGGCTGAGGTGCGGCGGGCGAAGCGGCCGGGGGTTCGGGCGTTACTGGAGGCGGCTAAATGTGAGCCGACTCAGGTTGACGAGGGGGATCTGGCGTTTCGGTTGGCGCCACGGATCAATGCGGCGGGGCGCCTGTATCGAGCTGACGCCGGGGTTGAGCTGTTTCTGACCGAGGACGAGGGGCGTGCTGCCGAGATAGCGGTCGAGCTGAGTCGGGCCAACAGCGAGCGGCGGGCCAGGGAGCGGGAGGTGGATGCCGCTGCGGAGGCTGTACTGCGTGAGCTTCCAGAGGGGCTTCGGGATGCGCGAGGCCTGGTGCTGGCTGGTGAGGGTTGGCATCCCGGCGTGATCGGGATCGTCGCCTCGCGGCTGGTCGAGCGGCATCACCGGCCCACGGTCGTCATCTCGCTTGACGGCGAGGGGGAGGGGCGTGGGTCTGGGCGGAGTATTCCCGGCTTCGATCTCCTGGCAGCGCTGGAGGCCTGCTCCGAGCACCTGGCCGGGTTCGGTGGGCATAGGGCCGCCGCCGGCCTGCAGCTGCGCGCCGAGGATCTCGATTCGTTCCGCGCCGCATTTGCCGCCCACGCGGACTCTGTCCTCGGGCCGGACGATCTGCGCCGTACTGAGCGCATCGATGCGACGGTGGGGGGTGCCGGCCTTGGGCTGGATCTCGCCGAGGAGTTCGAACGGCTTGCTCCGTTCGGGATGGGCAACCCTGGGGTCCGCCTGCTGGTCCCGGCCGCGCGGGTGCGCGACGTGCGCGCGATGGGGGAAGGCAAGCACGCGAGGTTCAGCCTCCACAGCGGTTCCCACCGCGCGCTCGGTGTCGCCTTCGGGCGGGCGACGCTGGGGGTGGGGGAGGACGACCCGGTCGATGCCACGGTTCGGCTCGAGGTCAATCGGTGGAATGGCTCAGTCGAGCCACGACTGGTGCTGCGCGAGCTGTATCCGCGCGAGCCGGGCGGCGCCGATGAAGCCGATGCCGACGTGCTCTGGTGGCAGCGCTTCGAGCGCGAGCTGGCAGCCAACCCCGCCGCCTGGCCGCCGACGGGCCTGAAAGTGGACGATATGGACGCTTTGAGGTCCGTCGGCAGGGAGGTGGTGCGGCCGCGCAGCTCGCCCGCGGCCGTGATCGCCGAGCTCGGCTCGTGCGGGAGCGGCGACGTGCTTGCGGTCGTTGCGGATCGCGAGCGCCGTTCGGCCCTTTGCGGTGAGGGGGTCGTCGTGGCCGACGCCGCGGCGCTCGAGGCGGAGCCAGATCTCGCCGCCGGATTCGAGCATGTCGTCCTCGTTGATCCGCCGGCCTTCGCCCACATCGAGGCCCTGGCCAGCCGCGCCCCGCGCGAGGGCGGCTACGCCCACCTTGCCTGGGGCGAGGCCGAGCACCGCTTCGCACTGGCGATGCTGGATGAGCAGCTCGCCCGCCGACCGACGCTGATCGCGCTCTTCAGGGACCTGCGCGAGGCAGGCGAGGTGAACGGACCGCAGCTGTTCGCAGCCCTACGAGGCACCGGTCAGCACCCGCGCAGCCCGGAGGCCGCTGCTCACTGCTTTCGGGTGCTGACGGAGCTGGGCCTGGCCCAGGGTTCGACTGCCGCGGGTGCAGGCAGTGTCAGCGTCGTATCCTCCGAGAAGACAGATCTGGAGCGCTCGGCTGCCTATGTGGCCTACGGTGCTCGTCACCAGGAGGGCTTGCAATACCTCGAACGACGAAAGAATCCCTAGAGCAGCGCGAGCTCCTCGCCGACCTCCTCGCCGTGGTGGAGGAGTTCGACTCTGCGCCGGAGCCCGAGTCCGGATCCAACGGTGGCGGGACCGCGACCGCCGTCGCGGCGATCGATCGTGCCGCTCTGGCGCGTGCTTTCGACTTCGCCTGCGATCGGCACGCCGATCAGCTGCGCCGCTCCGGAGACGAGTTCATCACCCACCCGGTCGGCGTCGCCCAGATTTGCGCCGGCATGCGGCTCGACACCGAGACGCTCTGCGCGGCGCTCCTGCACGACACGGTCGAGGACACCAGCGCCAGCTTGGAGGAGATCAGGGCCGAGTTTGGCGAGGAAATCGCGCAATTGGTCGACGGGGTCACCAAGTTGACCGGGATGACCTTCGAGAGCCGCGACGAGCGACAGGCCGAGAACTACCGCAAGATGATGGTGGCGATGGCCACCGACGTCAGGGTGATCCTGATCAAGCTGGCCGACCGGCTCCACAACATGCGCACCCTCGGCGCGCTGCCGAAGCAGAAGCAGATGTTGAAGTCGCGCGAGACGCTGGAGATCTACGCGCCGCTCGCGCACCGGCTCGGCATCCACGCGATCAAATGGGAGCTCGAGGATCTGGCCTTCGCCACCCTGCACCCGCGCAAGTACAAGGAGATCAAGCAGCTCGTCGCCCAGCAGCGCGACGAGCGCGAGGTCTACGTCAGCGAGGCCGGCGCGTTCCTCGGTGAGGAGCTGCAGGCCGTCGGCATCGAGGCCGAGATCTCCGGCCGCGCCAAGCACTTCTACTCGATCTACACGAAGATGACCAAGAAGGGTCGCGAGTTCAACGAGATCTTCGACCTGACCGCGATGCGGGTGATCGTCGGCTCGGTCAAGGACTGCTACGGCGCGATCGGGGTCATCCACTCGCTCTGGAAGCCGCTGCCCGGGCGCTTCAAGGACTTCGTCGCGATGCCGAAGGCCAATATGTACCAGGCGCTGCACACGACGGTGATCGGGCCGGAAGGAAAGCCGCTGGAGATCCAGATCCGCACCGGCGAGATGCACAAGCTGGCCGAGTACGGGATCGCCGCCCACGTCGCCTACAAAGAGGGCGGCGCCGGCGACCCGCAGCGGGAGAAGATGACCTGGCTGCGGCAGCTGGTCGAGGCCGAGGGCGAGCAGGACCCGGCCGAGTTCCTCGAGTCGCTCAAGGTCGACCTGTTCGAGGACGAGGTCTTCGTCTTCACGCCGAAGGGCGAGGTCAAGAACCTCTCCGCGGGCTCGACCCCGCTCGACTTCGCCTACGCGGTCCACACCGACGTCGGCCACCGCTGCGTCGGGGCGAAGGTCAACGGCTCGATCGTGCCGCTGCACTACCAGCTGCGCTCGGGCGACATCGTCGAGGTGTTGACCGCCAAGCAGAACCGCGGCCCCTCGCGCGACTGGCTCAAACTTGTCCGGACCAGCCGCGCCCGCAACAAGATCCGTGCCTTCTTCAAACAGGAACGGCGCGAGGACGCCGAGCAGAAGGGCCGCGAGGCGCTCGAGGAGGCGCTGCGCAAGCGCGGTCTGCCGATGCAGAAGCTGGTGATGTCGCCGCTGCTCGCCCAGGTGATCAAGGAGATGGGCTTCCGCAAGGCGACCGAGTTCTACATCGCCCTCGGCCAGGGCAAGGTCTCGACCAAGGCCGTCGCCAACAAGCTGATGCAGCGCCTCAAAGAGGGCGAGGCGGTCGAGGAGGAGCAGCCGATCGGCTTCGAGGGCGCGCGCGAGGACAAGGCGCGGCGGACCAAGGACGCCTCGAATTACGGCATCAGGGTCAAGGGCGCGGACAACATCGCGGTGCGCCTCGCCAAGTGCTGCCGCCCGGTCCCCGGCGACACGATCGCCGGCTACGTATCGCTCGGCCGTGGCATCACCATCCACCGCGCCGACTGCAAGAACGTGAAGGCGCTGATGAAGTCGCCGGAACGTTTCGTAGAGGTTGCCTGGGAGGGCGAGAACGAGTCCTCCTACCGGGTCGAACTTCAGATCGATGCCTACGATCGGACCCGCCTGCTCGAGGATCTTTCGCGCACCTTCTCGGAGGCCGGGATCAACATCCTCGGTGCGAGCTGCATGACCAAGCACCCGATGGTGAAAAACCGCTTCGTGGTCGAGGTCGGCGACACCGAGCAGCTGAAGCAGTGCATCTCGCGCCTGCGCAACGTCGAAAGCGTCTTCGACGCGTACCGCATTACCCCAACGTCTTAATTCAGGAGATAACGGTCAAGGCCCCTGGGACCACCGTGAAGTCCAGGTGGGTGTGCTCGCCGATGTAGTCGCCGTCGACCTGGATTGGAAAGGGGCGGACGACACCGTCCTTGGTCTCCGAGATCGAGCTGACGCTTGCCGCGCTCACCCCTTCGAAGTGCTCGATCTGGCGGTGGCGGGCGGCCGGGCGATTCTCGCTGAAGAGGCGCGGGATCAGGGTCGGCATGTCGCGCTGGGCCGCTCGCTTGAGCACGCCGAGCGAGAGCGAGCCGTCGTCGATCTCAACCCCCTCACAGACACGCACCGGGCGGCTGGCGAAGTAGGTGAAGGGATCGGAGTTCTGGGCCAGCGCGGTGATGCCCTCGCTTGTCTTGCCGTTGACCTCGACCCGCAGCCTGACTGGGTTGACGATGTAGTTGCGGTAGAAGGCTGAGATCGCAGCCCAGCTGTAGTAGTAGGGCCCGGCGCGTGACTTGAGCCGCGGGTGAGCGTCGACCCGTTTGACCACGGTGGCGTCGATCCCGACCCCGCAGGAGAAGACGAAGTGGCGCTCGTCGACCATGCCGAGATCGATCCTGCGCGGCGCCCACTCGTCGACCAGCGCCAGCAGATGCTCGGTGGCGTCGACGACGTCATTGGGAATGCCCAGGGTGCGGCAGACGACGTTGGTCGAGCCGCCCGGCAGCACCGAGACCGGAACGTCGGTTCCGGCGAGCCCGTTGGCGACCTCGTTCAGGGTGCCGTCACCGCCGAAGGCGACGACTATGTCGTAGCCGTGGTCGCGCACCTCGCGGCCTATCTCGGTGGCGTGGTTTTGCGCCTCGGTGGCCACGGTCTCGACCTCATAGCGGCCCTGCAGCGCATAGACGACGAGGTTCTTGAGCCGGTCGGAGACCGTCGTCGCGTACGGGTTGACGATCAACAGCATCCGCTTCTTGGCGGAGCGCCGCGGTCTTCTGGAGCGAATCCTGTTGGTCATGCCCCCTTCCGCTTCCAGGGTTCGTAGGCCTTTGCCAGCGCCTCCCACTTGTTGAAAGCGGCAGCGCCGCTCGCCGTCCGCAACCGCGTGACGAACCAATCGGCGCGCTTCCAGTACGCGGCGGCGGCTTGGCCGAAGAGGCGCATCGCCGCCGTCTCGTCGAGCCGGTTCTGCTCGTATAGGCCCCCAACGGCCTCGAGGTGGTTGAGGTAAAGGATGAGCTGCGTAGCCTCCTTCCGATCCATTGCCTCCCATCTCCGCCAGCGCCTGTCGGCGATCCCCTTCTGTTTGGCGCCCTTCTCGTCGATCGTGATGAAATCAGCCGCTAAGGCGATGTGCCTGGCGAACTCCGGATTGAGCTGATGTTCGTAGAGGCGAAAAGTGAGGTCGACCCGGGCGGTGTCTTTGGCGGCCGACAGTTGCCGGTGCGCGTAGTAGATCGCGCTCAGCGCCGCGAAAAAGGTGAGCACCGCAGCCGCGGCGGTAAGCGCCTCGGCAATGTTCGTCTGGAAGAAAGGCGCGACAGCGAGCTGGGTCATCGCTGGCGCAGGCTACCGCTGGTCGGCAAAAAAGCGGAGACCCGGGGTACGACATGTAGAATTCTTTCTATGAGACGTGCCATGACTGACCCTTACGACGTTCACTAGGCGACCTCGGAACCATTAGCCTGAGGCTGTGCCTGGCTTCGGCGACCTTTTACCCGAGGTCGCCTCATAGCGGACCACCTCCCCGTCCTCTACTTCGCGCACGCGGCCCTCGTTGAGCAGCAGATCGGTGTGCCCGATCACCTCCGAGAGCGTGAGGTAGGCCTGGGTGACAGCGACGTTGCCCCAGATCGCCTGGGCGATCTCGTAGCCCGTGCGCGACCGCTCGGCGATCAGGCCGTAGATCTTCTCCTTACGGCGCTCGTGCTTGGCGAGGCGGTCGTCAATCAGGGCGACGTGGTCGGTGATCGGCTCACCGTGGCCGGAGAGGACGATCTCGGCTGGCATCTCGCGGGTCTTCTTCATCGACTCGATGTAGGCGACGAGCGCCTGCGTCCGCTGGGAGGAGCCGTCGAGGGGACGGGTGATCAGCGGATTGGAGGAGATGTGGGCGATCAGGTGGTCGGCGGCGATCAGGATGCGACGCCGCTCGTCCCAGAAGACGGTGTCGGAAGGGCTGTGGCCGGGGCGGTGCAGAACCTGCAGCGTGCGATCCCGAAGGGCGAGCTTCTCGCCATCCTCGAGGCGCCGCGTCACCTCAGCCCTTGCGCCCCAGCCGCGAAAGCTGCGCGAGACGCTCTGCAACGCAAAGGCGACCTCCTGGGGGATGCCGCTGCGGAGCATCAGCTCGACCGCGAACTGATCCTCCTCTTCGGCGTCGTCGGTGAAGTTCGCAAGCCGCTCGGCGGCGAGGCCGAGCGCGGCAACCTCAGCGCCCGAATGCTCGACGATGATCTCGACCAGCCCGAGGTGGTCGATGTGCTGGTGGGTGAGGATGACGAGCTCGAGGTCGTCGATCGAGTGGCCGCGCTCGTCCAGTTGCCCCTGCAGCTCGTCGAGCGCTTTGCCCGAGTTGGGCCCGGTGTCGATCAGGGTCAGCGGTTCGTCCTCCAGCAGGTAGCAGTTGACCCGTCCAACCGCGAAAGGGGTGGGGATGCGGAGGCGGTGGATGCCGGCCAGGGCGGCCTGCTCCAGCGCACCCTCCGGAGTCAATTTCGTCACGCCCGGATTAACCCCAGGACCTCGTCGCGTTTTGCCTCCATATCCTCGCGGGAGACGAGCGACTCGAGGTTGAGGCGCAGCAGCGGCTCGGTATTGGAGGGCCGCACGTTGAAGTGCCATTCGGGATAGTCGACAGAGACCCCGTCGAGTCGGCTCTGCTTGCCATCCGAATAGCGTTCGGCGATCTCCTCGATCTTCGCCGCTGGATCGGCTACCTCCGAGTTGATCTCGCCCGAGATGAAGTAACGAGAGCGGAACTCGGCCATCAGTTCAGCTAGTGAACGTCCATCTTTGGCGAGCAGCTCGAGCATCAGCAGTGCGGGGATCGTGCCCGAGTCGGCACACCAGAAGTCACGGAAGTAGTAATGGCCCGAGACCTCGCCACCGAAGATGGCGCTCTCCTCACGCATACGGATCTTGAAGAAAGCGTGACCGACGCGGGAGAGGTCGGAACGCCCGCCCTCGGCGGCGACGAGGTCCGGCACGGCGCGGCTGGAGCGAGGGTCGTAGAGGATCGTCGCTCCAGGGTTCTTGACCAGCGCAGCGCGCGCGAGCAGGGCGCAGATGAAGTCGCCGTCGCAAAAGGAGCCCTCGCCGTCGATGAAGAAGCAGCGGTCGGCGTCGCCGTCCCAGGCGATGCCGAGGTCGGCCCCGGCGGAGCGCACATGATCTTCGATCAGCTTTCGATTCTCTGGCAAGAGAGGGTTCGGCTCGTGGTCGGGGAACTCGCCGTCGGGCTCGAAGTACATCTCGTCGAGCTCCATTCCGAGCCGGCGCAAAATCGGACCAACCATTGGCCCCGCCATCCCGTTGCCGCCGTCGACGACGACCTTGAGCGGCCGCATCGCATCCGGATCGATGAACGACAGGGTGTGCTCCCGATATTCGTCCCAGACGTCGACCTGCTCGAGGGAGCCACCCCCTGGAGCGGGCCCGAGACCGGCTTCGATCTCGCGCCGGACGTCGCCGATGCCGGCATCGCCGGAGAGCGCCAGCGCCCCCTCGCGGACGAGCTTGACACCGGTGTAGGCCTTCGGGTTGTGCGAGGCGGTGACCATCGCGCCGCCGTCGAGCCGGCGCGAGCCAACCAGGTGGTAGAGCATCTCGGTGGCGACCATGCCGGCATCGAGCACGGTTGCTCCCTCGGCGACCAGGCCCTCCTGCAGCTTTGCCGCCATCGATGGCGCGGTCAGCCGCATGTCGCGGCCGAGGCCTACCCGCAGCTCCCCTGGCGCCTTGTTCCGCAGCCGAGCCAGCACCCTGGCGAAGGCCCGGCCGATCGCGAGTGCGGTCGTCTCGTCCATCTCGGAGCCGTACAGGCCGCGAATGTCGTAGGCCTTAAAGATCGACATCAACCGCCGCCTCCTCTGCTCCCGTCGGGGCCAAAGAATCAGATATGGATTGGCCCCGACTCCCGCGTCCGGAGGCGGCGCGCCACATCAGAACGCACCCTTCAGCGCTTCGTAACTTTCGTCCAGCGTTTGCGGCATGACTTTGGTGTCGGCGATGACCGGCATGAAGTTGGTGTCGCCGCCCCAGCGGGGGACGACGTGGAGGTGGATGTGGTGCTCGACGCCGGCGCCGGCGACCCGGCCCTGGTTGAAGCCGACGTTGTACCCGTGCGGGTCGTAGACCTCCTCCAGCCGCGACATCGCCTGTTGGGCCAGCGAAATCATCTCCGTGGTCGTCTCGGCCGGCAGGTCTTGCAGGCGGCCGACGTGGTCGTAGGGCGCCACCATCAGGTGCCCGTTGGTGTAGGGAAAGAGGTTGAGGATCACGAAGCAGCGCTGGCCGCGGTGCACGATCAGATTTGCGGCGTCGTCGTCCGCCGCCGGCTTGGCGCAGAAGATGCACTCCTGCTCGTTGTCCTTGGACGCGTCCTTCACGTAGGCAAGGCGCCAGGGCGCCCAGATGCGGAAATTTGCCACTGATCCTGGAGGCTATAGCCAGCCGCGATTGCGGAAGTAGCCGACCATGCCGACCAGCATCGCGACCATCGCTCCCAGCAGGATCCAGAACGCGGTCGTGTCGCCCTCCCCGGGGACGTGCACGTTGGCGCCCCAAATGCTGGCGATCAGGGTCAGCGGCAGGACGATGACGCTGATCGAGGTGAGGACGCGGAGGATGTCGTTGACCCGGTGCGAGATCACCGACTCGTTGGTCTCGGCGAGGGCCTCGACCACCTCCTTGTAGTTCTCCAGCATGTCCCAGATTCGCTCGTGGGCGTCGACGATGTCGTCGAAGTAGATCTCCAGGTCGAGGTCGGTCGCCAGGTAGCGCTGCTTGACCTTCTCCAGGTCGCGCAGGACCGGCCGCTGCGGCCGGATCACCTTGCGGAAGTTGATGATCTCCTGCTTGACGTTGGAGATGTCGCGCACGACCTCCTCCGAGCGCCCCTCGAAGATGTCGTCCTCGAGCGCGTCGAGCTTGTTGCCGATCTTGCGCAGCATCGGGAAGCAGTAGTCGAAGCTGTCGTCGACGAGGCGGTAGAGCAGGTAGCCGGAGCCGCGTGAGAAGAGCTGCTCGCGCAGCTCCTCCTTTGCTCGGCAGCGCTCGAAGAGGTACTCGACCGGTTGCAGCGGCTGGTTCGGGATCGTGACTACGTACCCGGGACCGACGAAGAGGTCGAGCTCGCCGGTGCCGAGGCGGCCGACCGCGGGATCGAAGATCGGGAAGTGGAGGACGATGAAGAGGTAGTCGTCGTAGACGTCGATCTTCGGCCGCTGGTTGCGCGAGAGGACGTCCTCGAGGTCCAGGGCATGGAAGTCGAAGTTGTCCTCAAGCCAGGCGCGCTCGAGGGCGCCGGGGCGCTCGATGTTGACCCAGCGCAGGCCGGAGGAGTCGATTTGCTCGACGCGGGCGGTCTCAGGCTCGACCTGCTGGGTGGGCGAGATCCCCTCGCCCTGCCGCGCTGCCCGACGCAGCCTCGGTTTCGGAAGGTTCGGCATCGCTCGCGCTCAGCGTCTCTGCGGTCTGGTCGGGCATCGCGCACTAGGTTAGACGCCCTGGCATCGGCGCAGTGAACGAAACTTCCCTTTGACCACCCCTGGTAGGCTGTGCCTTACATAAGCGCCACATCTAGAGGGGTGGAGGGACTGGCCCGCAGAAGCCCCGGCAACCACCTCGGACCATTGGTTCGAGGGGAGGTGCCAACTCCAGCAGGTTTCGCCGTGATCGTTCGGGGACCTGGAAGATGTGGGGAAGACGTCCGATCGGACCTCAGCCCCACAAGGCGGAGGTTTTTTTCTAGGCGAGAAAAGAGGATCGGATGTCAGTCGAGAGCTTGAAGTGCAAGGAGTGCGGGGCGACCTACGAACTGGGGGCCAGCTACGCCTGCGAAAACTGTTTTGGCCCGTTGGAAGTCACCTACGACTTCTCCGGGCTTGACGCGGCGGAGGTCAAGCGGCGGATCCAGGCCGGCTCCCAGGGAATCTGGCGCTACGGCGACTTCCTTCCCTTCAGCGGGCGCCCACTCGATCCACTGGAGCCGGGCCTGACGCCGCTGGTGCGCGCCGATCGGCTCGCCGAGCGCCTCGGGCTCGACGCCGAGCTCTGGATCAAGAACGACGCTGCCAACCCGACCCACTCGTTCAAGGACCGGGTCGTAGCGGTCGCTGTGGCGAAGGCCAAGGAGCTGGGCTTCAAGACGGTGGCGTGCGCGTCGACCGGAAATCTGGCAAACGCCGTTGCCGCCCACGCTGCCGCCGCGGGGCTCGAGTCCTACGTCCTCGTTCCCGCCAACCTCGAGGAGCAGAAGCTGCTCGCAACCGGGATCTACGGCACCAACCTGGTCGGCGTGCGCGGCAACTACGACGACGTCAACCGGCTCTGCACCGAGCTTGCCGAAACCCGCCCCTGGGCCTTCGTCAACGTCAACCTGCGCCCCTATTACGCCGAGGGCTCCAAGACGCTCGCCTACGAGACGGCGGAGCAGCTCGGTTGGGAGCTGCCCGACCGGGTGGTATGCCCAATTGCCTCCGGCTCGCTCTTCACCAAGGTCGCGCGCGGGTTCCAGGAGTGGACCGATCTTGGCCTGGTCGAAGGGGAGCAGCCGGTTTTCAACGGCGCTCAGGCGCTCGGCTGCAGCCCGGTGGCGACCGCTTTCGCCGAGGGCTGGGACGTCTGCAAGCCGCAGAAGCCGGAGACGATTGCAAAGAGCCTGGCGATCGGCGACCCCGCCGATGGCCCCTACGCAATCGAGCAGGCGCGGCGCAGCGGCGGCGCGATCGACTCGGTCGACGACGAGGAGATCCGGGCCGGCATCCGCCTGCTGGCGGAGACGACGGGGATCTTCACCGAGACCGCGGGCGGGGTCACGATCGGCGTCCTCGCCAAGCTGGCTGAGCGGGGCGATATCGGCAGCGGCGAGCGGGTAGTCGTCTACATCACCGGCGAGGGACTGAAGACGCTCGACGCCGCGCGCGATAGCTTCCATATGCACGAGATCGACCCCGATCTTGAAAGCTTCGAGTCCGCGTTCGAGCACCAGGAGGTAACCGTCTAGTGGCCGTCACCGTGAAGATCCCGACCCAACTGCGCGCCGCGACCGGCGGCGATGCCGAGGTGGAGGTGTCTGGCTCGACCGTGGGCGAGGTGCTCGACGCCGTCTTCGAGGCGCATACCGACCTGCGCGAGCGGATCACCCAAGACGGCGACCTGCGCCGCTTCGTCAACGTTTACGTCAGTGGCGAGGACATCCGCTTCCAGCAGGGTCTCGAGACTGCGATCAGCGAGGGCGACGAGGTCACCATCCTCCCTGCCGTCGCCGGCGGCTGAGCGGCGCGCGCATCTCCACGGCGATCTCGGTTTTTTCCATTCCGCCCCCGGCTTGACTGTCACCGCTTGCGCGGCTTAGGTTTAGCGCAGTTCCATTGACTGTTAAGGACGAGCTGAGAGGTGGGACGCGAGGTGGAGGGACAGACGGCATCCGCAGAGCGATCGCGCGACTCGGTGGCCGGAGCGGGTTGGGAGTGTGAGAGCGGCGCTCTGCCGGGGCGCCGATCGATTCCGTTCACCTGGCTCAACCCTCTGCCGCTGTGGCGGTCGCGTAACGACCGGCTGGCCCGACTGCTTGGCGACCCGACCAACGACCGGCGACGAGCCTGGATGAGGCAGCTGGGGCACGGGGAGTTGCCCGAGCTGATCCTCGAGCGCCCCAGCAGGGGTGGCTCGACCGCGTTTCTTTTGATGGGGGACACCGGCGAGGGAGATGAATCCCAACAGGCTGTGGCACGGGCTCTACGGGGACGGGCAGAGGGCACGGACTTCATGTTCATTTGCAGTGACGTCATCTACCCCGCCGGCGGTATCGAGGAGTACCCGTCGAAATTCTTCGAGCCTTACGAAAGCTACCCGAATCCGATCTTCGCGATCCCTGGGAACCACGACTGGTACGACGACTGCACCGGCTTTATGCGCTGCTTCTGTGGTGCAGAAGGGGCGCCGGCAGAGGAGGGCGTCGGGTTTTCGCCGAGAGAGTGGCTGCGCCGGGTCCTCTGGCGCCGCCCGCGCCACACCAGCTCGCCGCAGGCTGAGGCGCTGGCGGCAAGGCGCCCAGCCACGGGCCAGCCGGCGTCCTACTTCGCGATCGACACGGGCCCCCTGCTGCTGGTCTGCATCGACACCGGCATAACCGGTGAAATCGACGCCGATCAAGCCGCTTGGCTGAAATTGATTTCGGCAACCGAGCAGCCGAAGATCCTGCTCACCGGCAAGCCAATCTATGTCGACGGGACGCACCGGCCCGGAAGGATCGAGGGCAGCGACGAGACGGTCGACGGCATCGTCACCACAGCCGACAACCACTACATCGCCGCGATCGGCGGCGACATCCACAATTACCAGCGTTACCCGATCGATCTAAAGGACGGGCGCAGGATCCTCTACCTCGTCTCCGGCGGCGGAGGGGCTTTCATGCACGCCACCCACACGCTGCCCAACATCGACCAGACCGAGATCGCCGCTCGGGTCCGCGAGGAGGACTTCCGTTGCTATCCGCTGCGGGGTGACTCGCTCTCGCTCTACAGCAAGCTCTACTCGGCGAAGCTCCTGGGCAGGCTGCGCGGCGCACGGCCGATTCCCCCCGACGAGGCCGCAGCGATCGTTGGAGAGCGGCTCGGCATCGAGCCGACGCGTAGGAGCGCCAGAGAAGCCTCGATCAGCTCGGGTGCGATCCGCTCGGCCGACGCCCTGATGGGTCTGCCAGGCCGCGGCCGCGGCTCCCTGCACATTCCCTTCTCCGAGTGGCTCGATTGGAACGAGCCGCCGCTGTTCAAGAGCTTCTTGAGGATCGACGCCGCAGCCGGCGATGTGCGCATTCGCTGTTTCGCGGCGACCGGGTGCGCTGACCAGGAGACCGACCCGCCCCTGGAAGACGATCTTCGTTGGACCGCCGCCGGCAGCTGGGAGCTGCCGGCATGAGCTGGACGGAGCTCGACGACAAAGCCTGAGGGCACATGGCCCATAATCCCCGCCGATGGTGCCTCCTGTGGCAATCCTCTGCGGCGGCCGCGGCACGCGGCTGCGCGAGCGGACCGAGACCGTGCCGAAGGCGCTGGTCGAGATCGGCGGCATGCCGATCCTCTGGCATGTGATCGGCATTTACGCCGCGCAGGGATTCGAGCGTTTTTTGCTCGCCACCGGCTACCTCGGTGAGGCCGTCGAGGAGTTCGTCGCCGGCGAGGCGTGGCCGAGCGGTGTCACAGTCGAGTGCGTGGACACCGGGGTGGACACGCCAACCGGTGGCCGGCTCGCCCGTCTCCAGGACCGGCTCGCCTCCGAGACGTTTTGCGCCACCTATGCCGATGGCGTCGCCGACATCGACCTTGGCGCCCTGCTCGACTTCCATCACGAGCACGGTGGCTTGGCGACGATGACCGCGGTGCGGCCGCACCTGCAGTGGGGGGTTGCGGAGCTCGGCGAAGACGGAAGGGTGGATGGCTTTGCCGAGAAGCCCCGCAGCGAGCACTGGATCAACGGCGGCTTCTTTTGCTTTGAGCCGGGAGCGCTCGGCTATCTCGACGAAAAGAGCGTGCTGGAGCGTGAGCCCCTGACCCGTTTGGCCGCCGACGGGCAGCTCTTCGCGCATCGCCACCGGGGATTCTGGGATTGCATGGACACCTACAAGGACGCCGTCGTCCTCAACGACCTCTGGGCCGCCGGGAAGGCGCCTTGGAAGGCGTTGGCCGAGACGGGGGCGCGATGAGCCTGGTCCTTGTCAGCGGCGCCCACGGTTTCGTCGGCTCGCACCTGGCGCGGGCCTTGCTGGCGCGTGGCGAGGCGGTGCGGGTGCTGGACCGCCCGTCCCCGCGCTTGGCCGATGTCGGTGGTGAGCGGCGCTCGGGCCTGGACCTGCTGGGGATCCGCGGTGAGGTGGAGCTGGTCGAGGCCGACTTGCGCGATGCGGAGACGGTTGCGGGCGCTGTCGATGGGGCGAGCTCGGTCTTCCATCTCGCCGCCCAGACGATCGTCGGCGTCGCGCGCAAGTCCCCGCTGGAGACGTTCGAGGTCAACGTGCAGGGCGCCTGGAACGTCTTCGAGGCCTGCCGCTCCCACGAAGTCGAGCGAGTCATTTTTGCCTCCTCCGACAAGGCCTATGGCTCGAGCCTCGAGCTGCCCTACCGCGAGGACTTCCCGCTGCGCCCGGCCTATCCGTATGACGCCAGCAAGGCGGCGGCCGACATGATCGCGCGCAGCTACGCGACCGCCTACGGCCTGCCCCTGGCGGTGACCCGCTTCGCCAACGTCTACGGCGGCGGCGACCTCAACTTCTCCAGGCTGATCCCGGAGACCGCCGTGGCGCTGCTCGAGGGCAGGCCGCCGGTGATCCGCTCTGACGGCAGTCCGGAGCGTGACTTCATACACGTCGACGACGCGGTTGCCGCCTATCTGGCGATTGCCGGCGCGCTCGGCAACGGCGCGGTGGGGGAGGCCTTCAACGCCGGCGGCGAGCGGCCGCACTCGGTACGCGAGGTGGTCGAGCTGATCGCCGAGGCCGCCGGTGGCGCTGTTGAGCCCGACTTTCAGGGCACCGGCAACCCCGACGGCGAGATCGACCGCCAGTTCGTCGACTCGACCAAGTTGCGCGAGCTGACCGGCTGGCGACCTGTGGTTGAGCTGGGCGACGGCCTCCGTCGCACCCTCGAGTGGTACCGGGACCACCCCGCGGCCCGACCCCTCTAGGCTGATTCGCCATGTGCGGACGCTTCACGGTTACGGCGAAAGATACGAAGACGATTGCCGATCGCTTCCAGGTAGAGCTGGAACGCTCGCTGGAGCGCAATTCCTCCGGCGAGGCGCCGGCGCCGAGCAGGGAGCGGGTGAAAAAAGCCGAATCGGGTCTGAGCCGCTTCAACGTGGCGCCGACCCAGGAGGTGCTGACGGTGCGCGCCTCGCCCGATCCTGAGGAGGCGGCTGCCGGCGAGCGCGAGGCACGCCTGATGCGCTGGGGCCTGGTGCCGCGCTGGGCCAAGGACCTCAAGGTCGGCTACCGGATGATCAACGCCAAAGCCGAGAATCTGACGTCGAGCCGCGCCTACTCGCCGCTGGTCGGCAAGTTTCGCCACCGCTGCCTGATCGTCGCCGATGGCTTCTACGAGTGGATGGTGGCGGAGGATCCCAAGCAGCCGCGCCAACCGTGGCGCTTCACGGTCGACGGTGGCGAGCCCTTCGCCTTTGCCGGCCTCTGCACGCGCAAGGAGTGGGAGGACGAGGAGGACCGGGGTTTCGAGGACGGCTGGCTCTACAGCTGCACGATCGTCACGACTACCCCCAACGACGTCGTCGCCAAGGTCCACGACCGGATGCCGGCGATCTTGCCCAGCCCCGAGGCTGAGGCGGCCTGGCTGCGCCCCGACCTCGAGACCGAGGACGCGATCGCGATGTGCGCGCCGCTGCCGGCTTCGAGGATGGAAGGCACTCCGGCCAACCCGAAGCTGAACAAGGTCGGCAAAGGAATCGAGGGGCCCGAGCTGCTGGTCGCGCCTAGCGCCTGAGCGCGCCTGCCGTGCGGACAGCTGCTTTGCCGCCACCCGTCTCCAACGTGCAGAGCACCCTGACCTCGGGCTCGCCCGTAGCTCGCCAGAAGGTCGCGAAGCCAAGCGCGAGTGGCTCCGTTGGGCGACCCTCGGGGAGCCCCCACTGCCATTCCTGGGAGTCGGTTCGATACGGCAGCCAACTGACGACGACCCCGGGCAGGTCGGTGAAGGTCGAGAAGGCGTCTTCCATTTCCAGCGACGCGTATTCGGCCCCCTGGATCGGCAACCTGACGCCGACGCTGCCCGGCACTTCCTGCTTGGTCAGGTTGTATTCGCCGCTGGAGCGGGGGAAGGCACCGCGGCTGTTGACGGTGCGGCCCAGTTCGGCCCCAGAGCCCCCCCTCATACGACAGTTGACCCGCGCCTGTCCGACCGCCGAACCGGCCGCGATGCTCAGCACCGACGTGGCGCGGTAGATCCGTTCGCCGTTGATGTTGGCTTCCGTGACTCTCAGGCCGCCGTCTTCGAGCCGCATCGACCCACCGCCCGGGATCGCCGCCGGCGGTGAGTCGGGGAGCGGCGCACGCACCACCCATTCGATCTCGACCGAACTACCGCCCACCTCGTCGGTCGACAGCAGCCACGCGGCCACGCAGGCGATGAGGCCGACGGCGACCACCGCCAGCGCCCCCCGCGGCGGGCGAGTCTCCATGATCCGATCCATGACGCGCCCGGCAGGATTCGAACCTGCGGCCTCCGCCTCCGGAGGGCGGCGCTCTATCCAGCTGAGCTACGGGCGCTTGGTTTGGAGCTTAGTTCCCCGCCCACAGGGGCTGCCGCACGACTTGGGCGACGCGGGGCTGAGCGGGTCTCCGAGTGCGGTTGAGGTTTGAACCGCTATGCGACTCAAACCTCAACCGCGTTGCTGTCATCGTCGGTCTCGGCGGGGTGTCCACAGCGATCGGCGTCGCGTAGGCTCGCGAGCCATGGACCTCTCGGTCGCATTTCTCGGCACGGGTGGCGCTGTGCCTTCGGCCCGGCGCAATACCGCAAGCGTGCTCGTTGCGCGCGGCGGGGAACGCCTGCTCTTTGACTGTGGCGAGGGCACTCAGCGGCAGATGCAGCGCTCGCTGGGCCTGGTCCAGGTCGACGCGATCCTCTTCACCCACTTCCACGCCGATCACTTCCTCGGTCTGCCCGGCCTGCTGAAAACGTATGACCTCACGGAGCGCGAGAAGCCGTTGACGATCTACGGCCCGCGCGGGTTGCGCGACCTCTTCCAGAGCATGGCGCGGGTGATTGGCAGGGTCGGCTACAAGCTCGAGCTGGTCGAGCTGGACGCCGGTGACGCCATTTCCCTCGAGGATGCAGAGGTGCGGAGCTTCCCGGTCGAGCACAGCGTGCGGGCTTTCGGCTACCTGCTGATCGAGGAGGAGCGACCGGGGCGCTTTGACCCCGAGGCGGCACAACGGCTCGGGGTCAAGGAAGGCCCCGACTTCGCCGCCCTGCAGCGGGGCGAGTCGGTCCCGGGCGCCGCGGGCCCGGTCGAGCCAGGCGACGTGATGGGCGAATCGCGCCCAGGTCGAACCCTCGTCATCACGGGCGATACGTCTCCCTGCCGGGCTACCGTCGATGCCGCGCGGGGGGCCGACCTGCTCGTCCACGACGCCAGCTTCGCCGAGGAGGAGGCCCAACGAGCCGCCGACACCGGTCACTCAACCGTAGGCCAGGCGGCTGCCGTTGCCCGGGAGGCCGAGGTCAAGCTCCTAGCCCTAGTCCACATCTCGTCCCGCTACCACGTCGGCAAGGTCCTGGAGGAGGCGAAGGAGGTCTTCGAGCCCGTTGTAGCGCCACGGGACTTCGACGTGATCGACCTTCCCTTCCCAGAGCGCGGAGAACCCAAGCTCGTTCAAAACGGAGCACGGGAGAGGGGGGAGGATTCGTCCCGGAAGCTTTTGAGTGATGAGTTGCATGAAGGGACGCGTGGGGGTGGTCTCGGAGTGCCTCCCCCCGGCACCGCGGAGTGAGTCTTCCCCGAAGGGGTCCAGGTTTCACCGCCGTCAGGCGGTGATGGGCACCTCCGAGACCACCCCCACGCGTCCCAACACGCTGCTACTCTGAGCGCCGTCCTTTAACCGGGTCCAGAGAGGCCAGGAAGGAGCAACGAAGTGAGCGAGAAGGTCGTGCTCGAGCACGACGACTTGAGGCGGACGCTGCGGCGGATCGCCCACGAGATAGCCGAGGCCAATCCAGAGCCCGAGCGTCTCGCGATCGTCGGCGTTCATACCCGTGGAGCGATCATCGCCCGCCGCTTGCACGCACTCCTCGGTGAGCTGACCGAGGCCGAGACGCCGATTGGCGACCTCGACATCTCCTTTTACCGCGACGACGTCGGGGCCCACTCGCCCGCCACCCAGCCGGTGGTTCATGCCTCCCACATCGATTTCGACCTCACCGGGCGCACCGTCATCCTCGTCGATGACGTGCTCTTCACCGGGCGTACGGTGCGCGCCGCGGTCGACGCCCTCTTCGACTACGGCCGGCCACAGCGCGTACAGCTGGCGGTGCTCTGCGACCGCGGTCATCGCGAGCTTCCGATCCGGCCAGACTACGTCGGCAAGAACCTTCCGACCGCGCGCGCGCAGAGGGTCAACGTGCGGCTCGAGGAGACCGACGAGATAGATCAGGTGACGATCTCTGAGCAGGCGGCAGAGGTGGTTGCATGAGGCACCTGCTGGCGATCGAGGATCTCGACCGCGACGGCATCGAAGCGATCCTCGATCGTGCCGAGAGCTTCGCCGAGGTCGGCCGCCGTGACATCAAGAAGGTGCCGACGCTGCGCGGTCGCACGGTGGTCAGCCTCTTCTACGAGTCGAGCACCCGGACCAGCGCTTCCTTCGAGCTGGCGGCCAAGCGCCTCTCGGCCGACCTGATCTCGCTCAAGGCCGCCGGCTCCTCGGTCGACAAGGGCGAGTCGCTGAAGGACACATGCGCGACCCTCTCGGCCTATGACCCGGCAGCGATCGTGATTCGCCACCCCTACGCCGGTGCCGCGCAGCTCGTCGCCGGCTGGACCGAGGCGGCGGTGGTGAACGCCGGCGACGGCAAGCACGAGCACCCGAGCCAGGCGCTGCTTGACCTCTTCACGCTGCGTCGCCGTCTCAACAGCCTCGACGGGGCACGGATCTGGATCGTCGGCGACGTCCTCCACAGCCGCGTCGCCCGCTCCAACCTGATCGCCTTCCAGGCCATGGGTGCGAAGGTGACGGTCTGTGGGCCGCCGGCGTTGATCCCGCGCGGGATTGAACAGCTCGGCTGCGAGGTCTCCTATTCGCTTGACCGGCTCGAGGAGGCCGACGTCGTCTACGCGCTCCGCCTGCAGAAAGAGCGCATGGCGGAGAGCTTCGTCCCCTCCATCCGCGAATACGCGGCGCGGTTCCAGATTGATTCGCGTCGACTGGGCCCGCGCCAGTTGCTGATGCACCCTGGCCCGGTCAACCGCGGGGTCGAGCTCTCCGGCGAGGTGATCGACTCGCCCCAGTCACTGATTACCGAGCAGGTTGCCTCCGGCTTGGTGGTGCGGATGGCGATCCTCTACGAGCTACTCGCGGCAGGCCCCGAGCGCCCAGTGCACGCGGCCGGCGAGCATGAGGACAGTCCGACGCCGATCGGACAGCCCGCGTGAGCCTGGCCCAGGCGCTCGACATGCGCTCCGGCGAGGGCGCGGAGATCGTTCTGCGCGGCGCTACGGTGCTGGATCCGGTCGCTGGAATCGACGGCGTCCATGACGTAGTCATCCGCGCCGGCCGCATCGAGGAGCTCGCGGCACCCGGGGCAAAACTCGACGGCCTGGAGGAGGTCGACGCCGAAGGCCTGCATGCCTTCCCCGCCTTCTTCGACCCGCACGTTCACCTACGCACTCCCGGGCATGAGCACAAAGAGGACCTGGAGACCGGCAGCCGTGCTGCCGCGGCCGGCGGCTATTGCGGCATCCTGGCGATGGCCAACACCGAGCCCACGGTCAGCACCCCCGCCGATGTGGAGGCCCTGCGCGAGGCCGCCCGCGAGACCGCGTGCGTGCCGGTCGGCTTTCTCGCCACGGTGACTCGCGGCATGGAAGGCGAGGAACTGACCGAGATGGGGGCGATTCGGGATGCCGGTGCCGCCGGTTTCAGCGACGACGGCCTGCCGATCCGCAGCGCCCGTGTCCTCCGTCGCGCCCTGCAGTACCAGCAGCTCTGCGGCGGCACGATCGCCCTCCATGAGGAGGACCCCGAGCTTTCCTGCGACGGCGTGATGCACGAGGGCCCGGTCTCGGCCGCGCTCGGCCTGGCCGGAATCCCCTCTGTCTCGGAGTCGACGATGATCGCCCGCGATGCGGCTGTTGCCGGCTATGAGGGAGGCAGGATCCACGTTCAACACCTCTCAGCCGCCGAGTCGGTTGAGGCGGTGCGCGCCGCTAAGGCCGCCGGCGTGCAGATCAGCTGCGAGGCAAGCCCGCACCATCTATGCCTCACCGACGAGGAAGTGCGCAGCCTCGATCCAGGTCGCTTCAAGATGAACCCACCTTTGCGCTCAGAGGCCGATCGACAGGCGCTGATCGAGGGTTTGCGCGATGGCACAATCGATTGCATCGCAACCGATCATGCCCCGCACGCGGCCGAGGAAAAGGAGGTCCCCTTCGAGCAGGCGGCAATGGGAGTGATCGGGCTGGAGACGGCCTTTGCCGCGCTGCACACCGAGCTGGTCCGGCCGGGCACGATCGAGCTCGGTCTGTTGGTCGAGCGGATGGCGGGTGGCGCCACGCCCTTCGATCTCGAGCGCCCGAGCTTGGCGCCCGGCAGCGAGGCCAACGTCGTTCTCTGCGATCTGGGCGCCGAGTGGACGGTGGGCGAGGACGGCTACGAGAGCCGCTCCGAGAACTCCTGGTGCGCCGGCCGCAAGCTGACCGGACGCGTCGTCATGACCCTGGCGGGCGGCCAGGTCGCCTACCGCTTGCGCAGCTTCTCGCTGGGAGTTGCAACGTGACAGCCGAAGCATCTCTGGCTCCTATCGGCTGTCACGTTGCAACGACCCATTTGTGGAAGGTTGCGGCATGAGCGGCTACATCCTGCTCGAGGACGGGACCCGTTTCGACGGCGAGCTCTGCGGACATGACGGCGAGATCACCGGCGAGGTCGTCTTCAACACCGCGATGACCGGCTATCAGGAGTCGGTCACCGACCCCTCGTACGCCGGTCAGATCATCATCTTCACCTATCCGCTGATCGGCAACTACGGCGTTGACGCTGCGGCGATGGAGTCTGACCGCGTCCACGCTCGCGGTGTCGTCATGCGCGATCCGAAGAACGGCGAGGACGCCGCTACCGCGGAGGGCGGCTGGCTCGATTGGCTCGACGACTGCGGCGTGCCGGGAATCGGCGGTGTCGACACGCGGGCGCTTGTCCGTCATATCCGCGATCGGGGAGCGATGCGCGGCGGCATCTTCTCTGCTGCCAGCGAGGAATCGGAGGCGCGCGAACGCATTGCCGCCGAGCCTTCGATGGACGGCGCCGACCTGGCCCGCACGGTGACGCCGCTGGAGACCGTCCGCTTCGAGGGCGACGGGCCGCATGTGGTCGGAATCGACACCGGGGTCAAGCTCAACATCGTCCGTGAGCTGCGCGAGCGGGGCTGCCGTCTCACCCTGCTTCCCTGCACCTCCTCCCCCGCGGAGGTGCTGGCCGAGGACCCCGACGTCGTCTTCCTCGCCAACGGGCCGGGGGATCCCGGTGCGCTCGGCTACGTCGTCGACACGGTTCGCGATCTGGTCGGAAAGAAGCCCCTCTTCGGCATCTGCCTAGGCCATCAGCTGCTTTGCCGCGCGGTCGGGCTGGAGACCTTCAAGCTGCCCTTCGGCCACCGCGGCGCCAACCACCCGGTCAAGGACCTGGCCAGCGGGCGGATCGAGATCACCTCGCAAAACCATGGCTTTGCCGTGCAGGGACCGGGCGGGGAGCCCCGGATCGAGACCGACGAGCCGGTCCGTTGGGAAACCGATTTCGGCGCTGCCGAGCTCTCCCACCTGAACCTCTACGACCGCACCGTCGAGGGCTTGGTGCTCCGGGACGTTGCGGCGGCGACCGTCCAGTACCACCCCGAGGCCGGCCCCGGTCCGCACGACGCCCGCCACCTCTTCGACGACTTCCTCGAGCTTGCCGCATGAGCGGAGCGGAGGGAGCATCCATATCTGATTCTCTGCGACCGGAGCGGAGCGAATATTTGTATGCCTAAGCGCACCGACATCGAGAAGATCCTCCTGATCGGCTCTGGCCCGATCGTGATCGGCCAGGCCGCCGAGTTCGACTACTCGGGGGTGCAGGCCTGCAAGGTGCTGCTCGAGGAGGGCTATGAGGTCGTGCTCGTCAACTCCAACCCGGCGACGATCATGACCGACCCGGAGTTCGCCACGACGACCTACATCGAGCCGCTGCTGCCCGGCCCGGTGACGAAGATCATCGAGAAGGAGCGGCCCGACGCCCTGTTGCCGACGCTGGGGGGACAGACCGCGCTCAACCTGGCGATGGCGCTGCACGAGGACGGCACGTTGGAGCGTTTCGATGTCGAGCTGATCGGCGCCGATCAGGCGGCGATCAGGCGCGCCGAGGATCGCGAGGAGTTCCGCCGCACGATGACCGAGGCCGGGTTGCGGATTCCGTGGTCGATTACGGTCGAGTCGCTCAGTCAGGTCGAGGGGGCCCTCTCCGAGGGCAAGATCACGCTGCCGGCGATCGTCCGGCCAGCCTTCACCATGGGCGGGCAGGGCGGCGGCGTGGGGGAGACCGAGACCGAGCTGCGCCAGGTTGTCACCGAGGGTCTCGCGGCGAGTCCGATCAACCAGGTCTTGGTCGAGGAGTCGGTGCTCGGCTGGGGCGAGTTCGAGCTCGAGGTGATGCGCGACCTTAACGACAACGTCGTGATCATCTGCTCGATCGAGAACGTCGACCCGATGGGCGTCCACACCGGCGACTCGGTGACCGTCGCACCGGCACAGACCCTCACCGACCGCCTCTACCAGGAGCTGCGCGACCAGGCGATCCGGGTGATCCGGGCGGTCGGGGTCGAGACGGGTGGATCCAACGTCCAGTTCGGCGTCAATCCGGAGGACGGCGAGATCGTCGTGATCGAGATGAACCCGCGGGTCTCGCGCTCCTCGGCACTGGCCTCGAAGGCGACCGGTTTCCCGATCGCCAAGATGGCGGCGAAGCTGGCGGTCGGCTACGCCCTGGAGGAGATCCCCAACGACATCACCCGGGCCACGCCCGCCTCCTTCGAGCCGACGATCGACTACGTGGTGACGAAGATCCCGCGCTTTGCCTTCGAGAAGTTCCCCGGTGCCGAGGGCCGACTCTCTACCCACATGCAGAGCGTCGGCGAGGTGATGGCGATCGGTCGTACCTTCCGTGAGTCATTCGCCAAGGCGATGCGCTCACGCGAGCTCGACGCGCCAGCTGAGCCGCCGGCAACCGAGGAGGCGCTGCTGGGGGCGATCGCTGTGCCCTGCGCCGCCCGCTTCGACCTGGTGCTCGACGCATTTCGCCGCGGGCTCGAGGTAGAGGCTGTGTATGAACGCTGCCAGGTAGACCGCTGGTTCCTGCGTGAGCTGCAAACCCTGGCGCTCGATGGGGACGGCACCGAGGGTCTCATGCGTACCTACAAGGCGGTCGATACCTGCGCGGCCGAGTTCGAGGCGGCGACCCCCTACTACTACTCGGCCCACGAGCGCCCAGGCCCGGGGGGTGCGGCGGCCTCGGAGGTGCGTTGCGGCGAGCGCGACTCGGTAGTCATCCTCGGCGCCGGCCCGAACCGGATCGGCCAGGGGATCGAGTTCGACTACTGCTGCGTGCACGCAGCGATGACCGCACGCGAGCTGGGGCGTGACGCGGTGATGATCAACTGCAACCCAGAGACCGTCTCCACCGACTACGACACCTCCGACCGGCTCTACTTCGAGCCGCTGACGACAGAGGACGTGCTCGCCGTCTGCGAGCAGGAGGACCCCGAGGGAGTGATCGTCCAGTTCGGCGGTCAGACGCCGCTGAAGCTCGCCCGCGCCCTCGAGGAGGCGGGTGTGCCGCTGCTCGGCACTCCGGTTGACGCGATCGACCTGGCCGAGGACCGCGGCCGCTTTGGCGCCCTGCTGCGCCGCCTCGGCATCGAGCATCCTCCGTACGACACCGCGCTCTCGGCCGAGGAGGCGACGGTGATCGCGGAGAAGGTGGGCTTCCCCCTGCTCGTCCGCCCCTCCTACGTGCTCGGCGGCAGGGCGATGGAGATCTGCTACTCGATCGAGAACCTGAACGCCTACCTGCAGGCGCATGTCAAGGCCGACCAGGAGCATCCGCTGCTGCTCGACCGCTTTCTCGAGAACGCAATCGAGATCGACGTCGACGCCCTCGCCGACGGCACCGACGTCCACGTCGCCGGGATCATGCAGCACGTCGAGGAAGCGGGCGTCCATTCGGGCGACTCCGCCTGCGTGATCCCGCCGCTCAGCATCGGCGAGGAGATGCTGGAGCAGATCCGGGCGACGACGACGCAGATTGCCCTTGAGCTGGGCGTGATCGGCCTGCTCAACATCCAGTACGCGATCGCCGGGGGGCGCCTCTACGTGATCGAGGCCAACCCGCGGGCGTCGCGCACGGTGCCCTTCGTCTCAAAGGCGACTGGCCTGCCGCTGGCCAAAGTCGCGGCGCGCCTGATGCTGGGCGAGAAGCTCGCCGAGCTCGATCTGCAGGAGCCACCAAAGGGGCACGTCAGCGTCAAGGAGGCGGTGCTGCCCTTCGCCCGCTTTGCCGGTGTCGACTCGGTGCTCGGCCCGGAGATGAAGAGCACGGGCGAGGTGATGGGCATCGCCGCCGATTTTCCGACCGCCTTTGCCAAGGCCCAGGCGGCGGCCGGGGTCCTGCTGCCGACAGAGGGGACCGTCTTCATAACCGTCACCGACACCGATAAGCCTGCAGCGACCCAGATGGCGGCACGCTTCCACGAGCTCGGCTTCGAGCTGATCGCGACCGGCGGCACCGCGCAGACGATCTCTTCTATGGGTGTGCCGGTGACGCGGATCAACAAGATCGGCGAGGGCTCGCCGCATGTCGTCGACCTGATTCGCGAGCGCCGCTGCGACCTGGTGATCAATACCCCGACCGGCTCGGGCGCCCGCGTCGACGGTCAGGCGATCCGAACAGCCGCGGTCCGGCACGGCATTCCCTGCGTGACGACGATGACCGGCGCATCGGCAGCGGTGCGCGCGATCGCAGCCCAGATGCAGGGTGAGCCGGGGGTCCTGTCCCTGCAGGAGATCCATCGCACCGCCGCTTCCTCCGCTGCGGCAGATGCCTGAGACTCGATGCACGCCCTTCGGGCGCCGAGCTTGCGCAGTAACCGAGAGTCGTGCATCTGGCGGCTACCGGGTCTTCTCATTGCTTGACCTCAATGGGCCCGAACCGCAGCCGGGCCAGTTCTACATGCTGGCCACGGAGCGTCACTGGGAGCAGCAGGGCAGTCGTCCCTATCTACCCCGAGCCTTCTCGGTCGCCGACGTCGGTCCAACTGACGACGGAATCCGCCTCGACTTCCTGATCGAGGGAATAGGCCCCGGCACCGACCGGCTCTGCGAGCTGGAAATTGGCGAGCGCGTCTGGGTCAACGGCCCGCTCGGCAACAGCTTCTCGGAGCCGAGGGAACTATCTCCCGGCTCCGCCGGCGCGATCCTCGTCGGCGGCGGTATCGGTATCGCGCCGCTGGCTTTCTGGCGCCGCCGGCTCTCAGCTCGAAACATCCCCGCCAGAGTCCTGCTCGGCTTTCGCGATGAGGCCCACTCTGGCGGTCTCGACGACCTCTTCGCCTGCTGCGAGGTCGGCCTCGCAAGCGACGACGGCCACATCGGCCACCACGGCTACGTCACCGACCTGCTGGCAGCAATGCTCGAAGGCGACGACGCCGCCAGCGCCGCCGTCTACGCGTGCGGCCCGCCGCCAATGCTCGATGCAGTCGCTGCTCTCTGCTCAGCTCACGACGTAGCCTGCGAGCTCGCCATGGAGTCCCCAATGGCCTGTGGCTACGGGGCTTGCTTCGGCTGCGCAGTCCCCAAGACGGGCGGCGGGTATGCGCGTCTTTGTGTTGATGGCCCGGTGGTGCGGAGTGCGGGCGAGGGTCGGGTGTCCCCCCCCGCGAACCCGCGACGATCGCATGGCCAGAGCGCTGATCTCGCCGGCTCACAAGTTCTCGGAGGGGGACACCCGACCCTCGCCGCGGAATCCGACGCCGCGGTCGATTTCTGCGGGCTGAGGTTGCGGAATCCCGTGATCAATGCGTCCGGCACCTTCGACGCTATAGCTGCACGCCGTGTCTACGGAGATCAGCTGCTGGCGCAGTTCCCGTTTTCAGCGTTTGTGTCAAAGACGATCACGCTGGAGGCTCGGGTCGGCAATGAGCCTCAGCGGATCTGGGAGACGCCGGCCGGGATGATCAACTCGATTGGGCTGCCCAACAAGGGGCTGGAGGGGTTTCTGGCGGAGGACATGCCGCAGTTGGGGGAGCTGCCGGTGCCGCTGATCGTCTCGGTGATGGCCACCGGGCGCGATGACTTCAAGCGGATGGTTGCGGCGCTCGACGAGCATGTAGGGGTGGCTGGGATCGAGCTAAACGTCTCGTGCCCCAACGTCCATTCGGGCTTGATCGTGGGCGAGCAACCGGCGGAGACCGCCGGCCTGCTGGAAGCGCTGCGGCCGCTGACCTCCAAGCCGCTGATCGTGAAGCTGACGCCCAACGTCGCCGACCCCGCAGCAGTGGCTGTAGGGGCAGAAGAGGGTGGGGCGGACGCGGTGTCGTTGATCAACACCCTGAAGGCGAGTGCGATCGATCCGGCGACCGGCGAGCCGGGGATCGGGGTGGGGCAGGGGGGGCTGTCTGGACCGGCAATTCGGCCGGTGGCGGTCGGGCAGGTTCGGGCCGTCGCGGCGGCGGTCAGCCTTCCGATCATCGGCATGGGCGGGGTCGCATCTGGCGACGATGCGTTCGAGATGCTGTCTGCCGGAGCGACCCTCGTGGCGGTGGGGACCGAGAGCTTTCGGGACCCGCGGGCAGGAGCGCGCATTGCCGCAGAGCTCTCTGAGTGGTATCCAAAGCGCGGTCCAGCCTCAACCTAGAGTCGAGGTCTAGGTGAATTTGACAAAAAAGGGGCCGGATGCCCTTGCACGCCCGCGTGCCACGGCTATACTCGCCGCCCACATGCCCACCCCAGTCAAGACCTCTGCAGCGGCCCCCGAGAGGTCGCTGGACCAGCGGATGGACGCGCTTAAGCGGGCCAACGACATTCGCACCGCCCGCGCCAAGCTGAAGAAGGACCTCAAGGCGGGCAAGGCAAGCATCCACGCGCTTCTTCTCGACCCGCCCGAGTACGTGATGACCGCCAAGGTCTTCGACATGCTGCTCGCGGTTCCCAAGTACGGCCGGGTGAAGACCAACCGGATACTCAACCAGTGCCGCATCTCGCCTTCGAAGACGATCGGCGGTCTCTCGGAGCGGCAGCGCGCGGAGCTCGTCTCTCAACTTCGCAGGTAGCGAAGCCGACCGCTGCGGCGGTCAGTATCTCCGGCCCAGTGACGCGGAACGACCAAGCGTGCATATCTGATTCTTCGCGCCGGGAGTGAAGCGGAACATTTGTCATGGCCAAAGTCTTCGTCATCACTGGACCGTCCGGGGTCGGCAAGGGAACGCTGATCTCCAGGCTGCTCGATCGCGTGCCCGACCTGGAGCTCTCGGTTTCGGCGACCACCCGCGAGCCGCGCGCGGGGGAGGTCGATGGGCGCGACTACCACTTCCTCACCGCGGAGGAGTTCGACCGGAGAATCGAGCATGAAGACTTCCTCGAGTTCGCCACCTACAGTGGCCATCGCTACGGCACCCTGCGCTCCGAGGTCCGCAAGCGCCTCGATGTCGGCCACTCGGTCGTGCTCGAGATCGAGGTCCAGGGCGCAAGCCAGGTGCGCGCCGCGATGCGCGAGTCGGTCCAGGTCTTCATCGTCCCGCCCGATCCAGCGGTCCTGCGCAAGCGGCTGGAGTCGCGCGGCACCGATTCGGCTGAGGCGATCGACGCGAGGCTGAAGGTGGCCGAGGTCGAGTTGGCCGCCCAGGGTGACTTCGACCACCTGGTCGTAAACGCCGATCTGGAGCGGGCCGCGGCAGATCTGGAGCGGATCGTGCGCGCCGAGTTGGGGCTGCCAGTAGACTCCGCAGCCGAATGATCAATCCACGCGTAGACAAGCTCCTCGAGCACGCCGACTCCCACTATGCGGCAGTCGTCGTCGCTGCGAAGCGAGCCCGCCAGATAAACAGCTACTTCCATAACCTCGGCGAGGGTGGTTTCGGTGAGTACCCGCCGCCGATGGTCGAGACCCGCGGAGATCGCAACTACCTCTCGATGGCGCTCGAGGAGCTTGCCGAGGGCAAGCTCAAATACGAGTACCGCGCCTAGCGCAGCCGCTTTCCAGGAGGAGACATGGCAAAAATCCTGCTCGGTGTGAGCGGTGGGATCGCCGCTTACAAGTCGCTCGAGCTGGCCCGCCTCGCGACCGTCGCCGGGCACGGCGTACGGGTGGTGATGAGTGAGGCCGCCAGTCGCTTCGTCGGCGCCGCCTCCTTCGAGGGCATCGTCGGCGCCCCCGTTCTCACCTCCGAGTTCGAGCGCGATCCGCTGGGCGGCGCCTTCCCCGGCGACCCGCGCCCCGGGCACGACCCGATCGGCCACCTCGAGGTCGCCGCCAACTGCGACGCCTACCTGGTTGCGCCGGCCTCGGCCAACACGCTCGCCAAGCTGGCGGGTGGGATGGCGGACTCGATGCTGACCATCTCCTTCCTCGCGTGCAACGCGCCGCGCCTGGTCGCGCCGGCGATGAACGACCGTATGTACGCGGACTCCGCGACCCAGGCCAACCTAGCCACGCTGCGTGAGCGCGGCGTCGAGGTGATCGAGCCCGGCGAGGGCCGGCTCGCCTCGCGCGGCGAGTTCGGCAAGGGGCGCCTACCCGACCCAGCCGAGCTGCTGGCGCGGATCGAAGCCGTGTTGCCGCTGGGCGAGCGTCCCTGGGATGGCCTGCAAGTGCTGGTTACGGCAGGCGGAACCCGCGAGCCGATCGACCCTGTGCGCTTCCTCGGCAACCGCTCCAGCGGCCGCATGGGGCTCGCGCTCGCCGCTGCAGCCGCTCGGCGCGGCGCCGACGTGACTCTGGTCGCCGCCAACGTCGCCCTGCCCGCGCCGGCGGGCGTGCGCCGGATCGACGTTGAAACCGTGGCCGAGCTGGCTGAGGCGACCCGCGCCGAGTTCGGCCCCACCCACGTCTTGCTGATGGCCGCCGCCCCGGCGGATTTCAGGGCAAGCGAGCCGGCTGAGGACAAGCTGAAGCGCGAAGGCAGCCTCGACCTCCACCTGGAGCCCACCGAGGACATCCTCGCCGGCCTCACCGCCTCACGCACTGACCAGCAGACCATCGTCGGCTTCGCCGCAGAACACGGCAACGACATCGACCGCGCCCGAGAAAAGCTGTCCCGCAAGGGCGCCGACCTCATAGTCCTGAACGACGTCTCAAACCCCGAGATCGGCTTCGAGAGCCAAGAAAACGCCGTGACGCTTGTAAGCGCGGACGGCGATACGGCCGTTCCACGAGCTTCAAAGGACCTGATCGCGGACGCGATCCTTGCGAGAGTCGACCAGCTGCGGGCTCAGTCCGACCTCTCCCGAAGCTAACCGGCGTTCCGTGAGGGCGGGCGGGGGTGTGTGGGGGCGCGGCGGCGTCCTCTTTTTCGCCCCACCGACCCAGCGAGTGGCGCAGCCGTATCTGGCGAAAAACCCAGCAAGCCCCCACACACCCCCGCCCGCCCACAACCAGCGCGGGCTATACTGACCCCAAGCTTTTTGTCCCTAGTGCAGCATCGAGAAGTGGGCCTGGCCCACTTTTTTTTCGCCCCGAACCAGGCATTTTCGCCCCAGAGAAGGCATGGAAGACCTCAAAGACAGCATTCAGCAGCAGCTCGCAGAGCTCGATTCCGAGCTCGACCTCGTTGCTCTCGAGCAGCCGGGGGGCGAGACCCTGCGGCTCTTCATCGACCACCCAGGCGGTGTCGATCTGGCCCTCTGCGAACGCGTCACCAAGCACCTCAACGACCTCCGCGTCGAGTATGCGCTCGAGGTTTCCTCACCGGGGCCCAAGTACCGCCGAACCGACCAACTTTCCGAGACGACTGAGGAGCAGCCGTGAGCAAAGAGATCGTCGAAGCAATCAAGGCGCTCGAGCAGGAGAAGGGCATCTCCGCCGACAAGCTGATGGACGCCCTTGCCGACGCCCTGCTCTCCGCTTACAAGAAGACGCCGGGGGCGGCCAAGTACGCCCGGGTCGACCTCGACCACGAAACCGGCGATTTCCGCGTCTTCGAACTGATCCTGCCCGCCGAGCTGGAGGAGAAGCTCCTGGCCGAGGCGGCGGAGGCCCAGGAGGAGGAAGAGCGCGAGATCGACCCGGAAACGGGTGAGCTGAAAGAGCCGGAGGAGCCCGAGCTCGACCCCGAGATGATCGCCCCTTACGAGGATCAGATCGAGACCCGCGACGTCACCCCCGAAGACTTCGGGCGGATCGCCGCCCAGACCGCGAAGCAGGTGATCCTGCAGCGGATCCGCGAGGCGGAACGGATGATGATGTTCGAGGAGTACCAGGACCGGGTCGGAGAGCTGATCACCGGGATCATCCAGCAGTCCGACAAGCGCTACACGCTGGTTCAGCTGCGTGAGCGGGTCGAGGCGCTGCTGCCCAAGTCCGAGCAGGTCTACAACGAGCGCTACGACCACGGAATGCGGGTCAAGGCCGTGATCACCGATGTCTCGGACTCGACCAAAGGGCCCGCGATAGTCGTCTCGCGACGCAGTCCCGAGCTGATCAAGTCGCTGTTCGAAATGGAGGTGCCGGAGATCGCCGACAAACTGGTCGAGATCGTCGGCGTCGCCCGCGAGCCCGGCTACCGCTCGAAGATCGCGGTCGTCTCCCACACCGACGGCGTCGATCCGGTCGGCGCCTGCGTGGGACCGCGCGGATCGCGCGTGCGGATGGTCGTCTCCGAGCTGCGCGGCGAGAAGATCGACATCATTCCCCACAACGACGAGCCCGCTCGTTTCGTCGCCAAGGCACTCTCGCCGGCGCGGGTGCGCGAGGTGATCGTCGACGACGACGAGCGCCAGGCGACCGTGATCGTCCCCGACGACCAGCTCTCGCTGGCGATCGGCCGCGATGGGCAGAACGCCCGCCTGGCGGCCCGCCTGACCGGTTGGCGGGTGGACATCAAGTCCGAGACCGAGTTTGCCTCCGAGGACGAGGAGGTCGAGTACGAGGGCGAGGAGCAGTCCGACGGGCACTGCCTGGCGGTGCTCTCCAACGGCCGTCGCTGCCCCAACGCCGCGATTGGCGATTCCTCCTACTGTGGCCTGCCCACCCACCAGGCGTTGAGTCGCTTCGAAACCAACCAGATCATTGTCCTCTCGCCGCTCGAGGAGGCGGAGGTGGCGATTCTCGCCGACCCGGCAGCTGACGGTGGCCAGGTCAGTGAGATCGTCGCCAAGGCCGAAGCGGAGTACGAGGAGCCGGTCGAAGAGGAGCCTGAGGCTGGGGAGCCGGTCGAAGAGGAGCCTGAGGCAGAAGCACCGGGGGACGAGGCCTCTTCCGACGAGGCTGCGCAAGACGAGGCGCCTGAGGCTGTCCCCGAGGAGGCTGAGCAGGCCTAGTGGCTAAAAAGCGCGTCCATGAGATTGCCAAAGCTCAAGGGTTGAGCAGCAAAGAGCTGCTCGCCGCGCTTAAAAAGGCCGGGATCGAGGCTAAAGCAGCGGCTTCGAGCGTGGAGGAGGCTGACGCGCTGAAGGCGCTCTCTGGCAACGGGGCGGCGGCGACCAAGGCTCAGCCGAAAGCTGAGGCCAAGCCCGCTGCACCGGCCAAAGAGGCAGCCGCTGCACCGCCAAAAGCCGCCGCCAAACCAGCCGCCGCGGCGAAGAAACCCTCCGGTTCGACGAAGAAACGCCGTGTGGTCATCGACTCGCAGGCAGCGCGTCGCGACCAGATGGGCGGCCCGCCGCCCCAGCGTCCGCCCCGCCGCCGCGGCGGCAGGCGTCGGCGGCCGTTGCTCGAGGAGCCGCCGGTCAGAACTGAGGAGCCGGCCGAGCCGGAGGCGACCAAGGTCAACTCCGGCGCCACGGTGCGCGAGGTTGCCGAGCTGCTCGGCCTCGGCAGCGCCGAGGTGATCAAGAAGCTGATGACGATGGGGGAGATGGCGACCCTGACCCAGACCCTCACGGACGAGTCGATCAAGGCGATCGCCGACGAGTACGACCGCAAGATCGAGATCGTCACCGCTGCCGATGAGGAGCCCGAGGCGCCCGAGTTCGAGGACGCCGAGGA
Source organism: uncultured Solirubrobacterales bacterium (assembly GCA_963718755.1). GTDB lineage: Bacteria > Actinomycetota > Thermoleophilia > Solirubrobacterales > 70-9 > VRUE01. The sequence continues at coordinate 85,107 of OY970376.1, read as the reverse complement.
GAGCCTCGTCGACCGGCCGCCCGTAGTCACGATCATGGGCCACGTCGACCACGGCAAGACCTCGCTGCTGGATGCGATCCGCGAGACCGAGGTCGCCGCCGGCGAGGCCGGCGGCATCACCCAGCACATCGGCGCCTACCAGGTCCACCACGAGGCGAAGACGATCACCTTCCTCGACACGCCCGGCCACGCCGCCTTCACCGCGATGCGCGCCCGCGGCGCCAAGGTCACCGACATAGCCGTTGTCGTCGTCGCCGCCGACGATGGCGTCATGCCGCAGACCAAAGAGGCGATCGACCACGCCCGTGCCGCCGACGTGCCGATCCTGATTGCGGTCAACAAGATCGACAAGGAGGGGGCGCAGCCGGACCGGGTCCGCAATGAGCTCGCCGCCGATGAGCTGACGCCCGAGGACTGGGGGGGCGAGACGGTCTACTGCGACGTCTCGGCCAAGACCCACGAGGGCCTCGACAACCTGCTCGACATGATCCTGCTCGTCTCTGAGCTGGAGGAGCTCGGCGCCAACCCCGATGCTCCCGCCTCGGGAACGGTGGTCGAGTCCCAGCTCGACCCCGGCCGTGGCCCGGTCGTGACGATCCTCGTACAGCGCGGCACCCTCAGGGTCGGAGACTCGCTGGTCGGCGGCGCGCAGTGGGGCCGGGTGCGGGCGATGCACGACTTCACCGGCGCACGGGTGCAGGAGGCGGGGCCTGGGATGCCGGTCGAGGTGCTCGGCTTCGACGGCGTTTGCGAGGCCGGCGAGCATGTGCGCGCGGTCGAGAACGACCGCCGCGCCCGCCAGCTCGCCCAGGAGCGGGGCAACCGGCTGAAGACCGAGGCCCTGGCCCGTCGCCAGGCGCGCAAGGTCAGCCTCGAGGAGGTCTTCTCCCGGGCCCAGGCCGGCGACATCAAGGAGCTCAACATCGTGCTCAAGGCCGATGTGGCCGGCTCGTTGGAGGCGCTCCAGGACGAGATCGCCAAAGTGCCGCAGGAGCAGGTCGGGATCAACATCATCCACTCGCAGACCGGCGGCATCAACGAGTCCGACGTGATGCTGGCCTCGGCATCTGAAGCGATCGTGATCGGCTTCAACGTGCGCCCACTGGCCGATGCTCGGCGCGCCGCCGAGCGCGAGGGCGTCGACGTCCGCACCTACTCGGTCATCTACAAAATCACCGAAGACCTGCGCAACGCGATGGAGGGCATGCTGGAGGCGGTCGAGGTAGAGGAGATCCTCGGCGAGGCCGAGGTCAAACAGACCTTCAAGGCTTCCAAGGTCGGTCGCATCGCCGGCTGCATCGTCAACGAGGGCAAGGTCACCCGCACCGCCAGCGTCCGCCTGATCCGCGAGGGCACCGTCATATGGGACGGAAAGCTCGGCTCCCTGCGACGGTTCAAAGACAACGTGCAGGAGGTCGAGGAGGGCCAGGAGTGCGGCATCGTGCTCGACGGCTACGCCGACGTCAAGGAGGCCGACGTGCTGGAGTTCTTCGAGACCAAGCAGGTCGAGCAGACGCTGGACTAGGATGCCCACCTCCCGCATGCGCCGCATCAACGAGGTGCTTCGCGAGGTGGTCGGCGCAGCGATAGCCGAACTGAGTGACCCCCGCATCGGCTTTGTCACCGTGACCTCGGTCGAAACCAGCCCAGACCTCCGCAGCGCCAAGGTGCACGTCAGCGTGCTCGGCGACGACGACGCCCGCGAGGGTGCGCTTGTGGGGCTGCGCTCTTCACATGGCGTCCTGCAGTCGAAGATCGCTGCCGAGACGCGGATGAAGCGCACCCCGACCCTGACCTTCCACTACGACCCGACGGTAGAGCAGGGAATGAGGATCTCCCGTTTGCTCGAAGAAGAAGATCCATGAGTGAGACCACCGATATAGGCGCTACCGCGATCGAGCGGGTCGCAGCCGAGATCCGTGCCCGGGGCCGCTTCATCCTGACCGCCCACGAGGGTCCCGATGGCGACGCGCTCGGCTCGCTGCTCGGCATGCACCACCTGCTCAAACAGCTTGGCAAGGACTCGGTGATGTTCCTCGCCTCGAAGGAGTTCCCACTGCCGATCGAGTACCGCTTCCTTCCCCTGGAGGAGGTCTTCCACGAGGCGCCCGCCGACATGGCGGACCGAACGGCGGTCTTCCTCGACTGCGGCAACATCGACCGCATGCCGGTCGACTTCCTCGCCGCCGAGGACGTCTTCACGATCAACATCGATCACCACCACGACAACACGCTCTTCGGCGACGTCAACCTGGTTGAGGTCGATGCCTCGAGCACGGCCGAGATCGTCTACGAGCTCTCCGTCCTGCTCGGAGCGCGGATCACGCCGGAGATGGCCTCGGCGCTCTATGTCGGCCTCGTCACCGACACCGGCAAGTTCATGTATGAGAACACCAACGCTCGCACCCACCGAATCGCCGCCGACCTGATCGACGCCGGCGTACAGGTAGACGAGACCTATCGCCGCCTTTACGAGTATGTGCCGATCGAGAAGCTGCGCCTGCTCTCCCGCGCCCTGGAAGGAATCCAGTACTACTGCGGGGACCGGCTGGTCCTCGCCTATATCTCGGCTGCGGACTACGGGGCAAGCGGCGCCAGCGAGGAGATGACCGAGGGGATCATCGACCACCTGCGCTCGGTCGAGGGCGCCAGGGTCGCGGCGCTGATCCGCGACCTCGGCGACCGCGGTCGCGCCGCCCGCAAGGTCAGCCTGCGCTCCAGCGACGGCGAGGTCGACGTTTCCGCGATTGCCCGGGAGCGTGGTGGGGGTGGCCACAAGCGAGCCGCGGGCTTCTCTACCGACCTCGAGCTGGAGGCGCTGGTCTCCTTCCTCTGTGGCGAGGTATCCCGCCAGCTCGACCCTTGACGGTGTTGCTCTACGACAAGCCGGCTGGCGTCACCTCGCACGACGTGGTGCAGCGGGTGCGACGCGAGCGAGGCTGCAAGGCTGGTCACGCCGGCACGCTCGATCCATTCGCCACCGGCCTGTTGCTGGTACTGCTGGGCAGCGCGACCCGCTTGCAGCGCTTCCTCACCGCTTTGCCGAAGACCTACCGGGCGACCGCCCGCCTCGGCTGGCGCTCGAGTAGCGGCGATCCTGAAGGTGAGCTGACCGAGACCGGCAAGCCGCCGAGCTCGCTCGAGCTGCCGACCGGCACGGTGCGCCAGCGGGTGCCGATGACCTCGGCGGTGCGGGTCGGCGGCGAGCGCCTCTACCGCAAGGCGCACCGCGGCGAGGCGGTGGTGACGCCGCTGCGCGAGGTCGAGGTCTACCGGGCGGAGCTGCTCGATCATGACGCCGATTCGGCCCGCTACGAGATCGAGTGCTCCAGCGGAACCTATGTGCGCACGCTGATCGAGACCCTGGGCGACGCCTACTGCACCGAGCTGCGCCGCACCGCGATCGGCCCCTTCCGGGTCGAGGATGCCGGTGAGGAGGTCTCGGTGGAACGGGTCGGCGAGCTGATCCCGGCCGCGGCGGAGGCGATGCGCTGATGGCCAAGATGGAGGTCACGAGGCTGCCCGACGCTGAGCCGCGTCCGCGCCAGGTCGCGATCGGGACCTTCGACGGGGTCCACCGCGGCCACCAGGCGGTGATCAAGGGGGCGGACACCGTCCTCACCTTTGACCCCCACCCGCTCGAGGTGATCCATCCCTCGGCGCTGCCGAAACTGATCATGCCCTTCGGCGTCAAGCGCGACGTGATCGAGGGCCTTGGCGTGCGCGAGCTGGTCGTGATCCCGTTCGATCGCGAGTTCGCGGCGCTCTCCGCCGAGGAGTTCATCGAGCAGGTGCTGATCGAGCGTTTGGGGGCTGAGAGCGTCGCGGTTGGCGAGAACTTCCGTTTCGGCGCCAAAGCAAAAGGCGACCCGGCGATGCTCGCCGCCCGCGAGGAGTTTGAGACCCGGGTCGTGCCGCTGGTCGAGGTCGATGGCGAGACGGTCTCCTCGACCCGTATCAGGGCTCTGGTGGCGGCGGGGGACATGGAGGGCGCGCGACACTGCCTCGGCGCACCCTTCATGGTCGAGGGAACGGTGGTCGAGGGCGATCAGCGCGGTCGCGAGCTTGGCTTCCCGACGGCAAATATCGTCCCCGACGACCGCCTCGTGATCCCGGGCCACGGGGTTTTCGCCGCCTTTGCCGACGGTGTTCCCGCCGCCGTCAACGTCGGCGTGCGACCGACCTTCGAGAGCGGCCGCGGGGTGCTGATCGAGACCTACCTGATCGATCGCACCGAAGACCTCTATGGCCGCACCCTGCGTGTCGCCTTCGTCGAGCGGCTGCGTGGCGAGAAGCGCTTCCCCAGTGTCGAGGAGCTGATCGCCCAGATGCGAATTGACGTCGAGGACGCGAAGCGGGTCTGTGCTAGCTTCACCGACGCATGAGCCTGGCCAAGGAGAAAAAGACCGAGCTGATCGGCAAATACGGGCGCGCCGACGGCGACACCGGTTCGGCCGAGGTCCAGATTGCGCTGCTCACCGAGCGAATCAACGAGCTCACCGAGCATCTCCGCTCCCATGCCAAAGATCACCACTCGCGTCGCGGCCTATTGATGCTGGTCGGCAAGCGCCGCCGCATGCTCCGTTACCTGGAGCGCACCGACCTCGAGCGCTACCGCGCCCTGGTCGCCGAGCTCGGCCTGCGGAGATGATCTCCGCGGGGGAACCCGCCCCTAGCTTCACTTTGCGTAATCAGGACGGCGAGAAGGTCTCGCTCTCCGAGTACCGCGGCCGCAAGGTCCTTCTCGTCTTCTACCCGCAGGACTTCAGCCCGGTCTGCTCGGACCAGCTCTCGGTCTACCAGGAGGTCAAGCCGCAGATCGCCTTGAAGGGAGTCGAGATGGTCGGGATCAGCATCGACCACCCCTGGGCTCACAAGGCCTTCCAGGAGAAGCTCGGCATCGACACGACGCTGCTCTCCGACTTCGAGCCAAAGGGCGAGGTAACGCGTGCCTACGGCGCCTACATCGAGAAGGTCGGCCATGCCAACCGCTCGCTTGTCCTGATCGACGAGGAGGGTACGGTCGAGTGGGTGCATGAGTCGCCATCCCCGCTCGAGATTCCAGGTGCAAACTTGATTTTCGACGCGCTGGAGGCCGTCGGGTCTGGCACCTGACCTGACCAGCGCCGCAGTTCCGCCGCTCGGTCCGCAGGACCATCTGCGCGGCGAGGGCCAGACGCTGATCGTCTATGCCGACCTCGCCTGCCCTCATTGCGCCGCCGCCTGGGAAAAGATCTGCGAGCGGCAGGCATCGGTTGCCTTTCGGCACTTCCCGGTCGCCAGCAAGCACCCGCGCGCGCCGAGCCTCCACGCCGCCGCCGAGGCAGCGGGAAAGCAGGGGCGGTTCTTCGAGATGGTCGACTCCCTCTATGCCGATCGTGGCCGGGTCGATGATCCGCATCTCTGGGAGCGGGCGAACCGGCTCGGCCTGGACCTGGAGCGCTTCGAGGCCGACCGTCGCTCGCCGGAGGTCGAGGCTCGGGTTCGCCGTGACTTCGAGTCGGGAATCCGCGCCGGTGTCATTGGCACTCCCGCCCTGTACTCTCCCAGCTGAAAGAGAACGAGAGTTCTGAATGCAGATGGCCGTCATCCGGGCGGCCGGAGGTAGGAAAACTAAATGAGCATGTTTGACGTAACCCGCGTCTCGGCGGACATCGGCGACAGCCAGATCTCCTTCGAGACCGGAAAACTCGCAAAGCAGGCGGGTGGCGCGGTCGTAGTCCAGGCCGGCGACACGATGGTGCTGTGTACCGCAACCGTCGGCAGCCTGCGCGACGTGGACTTCCTTCCCCTCACCGTCGACATCGAGGAGCGGATGTACGCCGCGGGCAAAATCCCCGGCTCGTTCTTCCGTCGCGAGGGCAAATCAAGCGAGAAGGCGACGCTGACGGCCCGCATGATCGACCGGCCGATCCGGCCGCTCTTCCCGAAGGGCTGGCACTACGAGACCCAGCTCGTCGCGATCCCGATGTCGGTGGACCAGGTCCACCCCTACGACATCCTCGCGATGAACGGCGCCTCCGCGGCGCTGGCGATCTCCCCGGTCCCCGTCGCCGCCCACGTCGGCGCGGTGCGGATCGGCAAGCTCGACGGCGACTTCGTCGTCAACCCCTCCGAGGAGGACCTGGCGGAGCTCGACCTCGACCTGATCGTGGCCGGCACCGACGAGGCGATCCTGATGGTAGAGGCGGGCGCCAGCGGTGTCACCGAGCAGGAGATCCTCGACGCGCTCGACATCGCCCACTCGGAGATCAAGAAGCTGACCGCCGCGATGGAGGAGCTGCAGCAAAAGGCGGGCAAGGAGAAGATGGAGGTCGAGGCGCCCTCGATCGACGAGTCGCTGCTAAGCGACATCCGCTCTTCCCATGGCCAAGCCTTGGTTGACGCGATCGCAACCGAGGGCAAGCTCGAGCGCTACGAGGCGATCGACAACGTCAAGGACGAGGTGGTCGCCAAGTACGCGCCCGAGTCCGAGGACGGAGGGACCGATGAGAAGCGCGTGGCCGAGGTCAAGGCTGCTTTCGGCTCGATCGAGAAGGACACGATCCGCAAGGCGATCGCCGTCGACAAGAAGCGCCCCGACGGTCGCGCCCAAGACGAGATCCGGCCGATCGAGTGCGAGGTCGACATCTCCCCGCGCGTGCACGGCTCGGCGCTGTTCACCCGCGGTGAGACCCAGATCCTCTCCAACGTCGCGCTGGGCACGACCCGCATGGACATGCGGATCGACACGCTCGGCCTGGAGACCTCGAAGAAATTCTGGCACCACTACAACTTCCCGCCCTTCTCGGTCGGGGAGGCCGGCTTCATGCGCGGCCCGAAGCGCCGCGACATCGGCCACGGCGCGCTCGCCGAGCGGGCGCTGGTGGCGACGGTTCCGAACGAGGAGGACTTCCCCTACGTGATCCGGGTCGTCTCGGAGACGCTGGAGTCCAACGGCTCCTCTTCGATGGGCTCGGTCTGCGCCTCTTCAATGGCGCTGCAGGCGGCGGGAGTGCCGGTCTCTGCCCCGGTCGCCGGCGTCGCGATGGGCCTGATCAAGGAGGGCGACGATTACATCGTCCTCACCGACATCGCCGGCGTCGAGGACCACCTCGGCGACATGGACTTCAAGGTCGCCGGCACCGCAGACGGGATCACCGCGCTGCAGATGGACATCAAGATCACCGGCGTCACCTTTGAGATTCTCACCGACGCGCTCGAGCAGGCGAACAAGGGCCGCCAGTTCATCCTCGGCAAGATGGCCGAGGCGATCGACGGCCCGCGCGAGAAGCTCTCCCAGCACGCGCCGCGGATCGAAGCGATCAAGATCGACCAGGAGAAGATCGGCGCCGTGATCGGCAAAGGCGGCGAAACGATCCGGGCTCTCTGCGAGGAGTTCGAGGCCGAAATCGACGTCGAGGACGATGGCACGATCCGCATCTACGCACCGACCGGCGAACTGGTCGAAGCCTGCGTGGCGCGAATCGGGTCGATGACCAAGGAGGCCGAGATCGGCGATCGCTACAACGCCGCCAAGGTCGTCAAGACGACCACCTTCGGCGCCTTCGTCGAGCTGGTCAAGGGAACCGATGGGCTGCTCCACATCTCCAACGTGAAGCCGGGGGAGAGGGTCGACTCGGTCGACGACGTGCTCAGCTCCGGTGATGAGATCGACGTGACCGTGGTCGAGGTCGACCGCGAGCGCGGCCGCATCGGCCTGCGTCTCTCCGACGACCCATCGGTGGCCGGCAAATCGCCTGAGGAGCTGGCCTCGGTCGGCTCCGGTGACGGCGGCCCGCGGCGCAACGGTGGCGACCGTGACCGCGGTGGTCGCGGCGGCGGTGGCGGTCGTAGGCGCGAGCGCGAGCGGCGCGACTAGCCGTTGACTGGCGCAAAGCTCAGCGAGCTGGGCTCGGGCGTCCGGGTCGTGACCGAGGAGGTTCCCTCGGTCCGATCCGTGGCGCTGGGGCTCTGGGTTCGCACCGGCTCGAGGAACGAGACGCAGGCCCAGGCAGGCGTCTCGCATTTCCTCGAGCACCTGCTGTTCAAGGGCACCAAGCGCTACTCGGCGATCGAGATCTCCGAGCTCTTCGACGGGCTCGGCGCCTCGGTCAACGCGGCGACCGGCAAGGAGACCACTCACCTGCACGCCCGCTTCCTCGACGAGCACACCGAGGAGGTGTTCGACCTGCTGGCGGAGATGCTGCTGGCGCCGACCTACCCCGAAATCGACTCCGAGCGCGAGGTCGTGCTGGAGGAGATCGCGATGTATGAGGACGAGCCGCAGGATCGCGTCCACGACATCCTCGCCGGAGCGGTCTTCGGCGACCACCCGCTGGGGCGGCGTGTGCTGGGCGAGGCCGAGGTCATCTCCTCGGTCCCCGTCCCCGACATCGAGGCATACCGCGGTGCTCGCTACACCGGCGCCAATGTCGTCGTCGGCGCCGCTGGACATCTCGACCACGAACGGATCGTCACCCTGGCCGAGCGGCTGGTCTCGCCACCCGCGGGTGGCAATGGCGCGGCGCCCGTCGAGGTGCCCGCCGAGGCGCGGCTGCGCTTCTACCCGAAGGACACCGAGCAGTACCACATCTGCTTTGGCGCGCCCGGGATCGTCCGCGACGACGAGCGGCGCTACGCGCTCGCGGTGCTCGACTCGATCTTCGGTGGCTCGACCTCCTCGCGCCTCTTCCGTGAGGTGCGTGAGAAGCGCGGCCTCGCCTACTCGGTCGGCTCCTACAACGAGCAGTACACCGACTCCGGCATGGTCGCAACCTACGTCGGCACTCGCGAGGACAACGTCGAGGAAGCGTGCGCCGTGATCGGCGCTGAGCTCGAACGGTTGCGCTCTGAGCCCGTCTCGGCCGAGGAGCTGGCGCGGGCGAAGGAGAACGTCAAGGGCCGTCTCGTCCTCTCCTCGGAGTCGACTGCGGCGCGAATGTCGCGAATCTCGCGGGCAACCCTGTTTGGCCTGCCGATCGAAAGCCTCGACGCGATGCTGGCCAAAGTCGATGCGGTGGCGGTTGACGAGCTGAGCGCGCTCGCGGCCGAGCTCTACGGCGCCGAGCGGCTCTCGGCAGCCTGCATCGGCCGCGACGAGGATTGCTTCCGCAAGGCCCTGGCGCCGGTCAGCCAGGAGCTCGCCGCAGCATGACCCGGGTTGGCGTCTCAGGCGCGGCCGGCCGCATGGGCCAGACCGTCTGTGATGCGGTCGATGCCGCCGAGGGGATGGAGCTCGCGGCCAAGGCCGATCCCGCGCTCGGCGTCGATTTGGCGAGCGTCCTCGACCAAGTCGACATGGTCGTCGACTTCACGACTCCCGAAACCGCGCTCGGCAACGCCCGGGCCTGCCTCGACGCCGGTGTCCACGTCGTGCTCGGCACCACGGGCTTTGAGATGGACGCGCTGAGAGTGGCGGCAGAGGCGGGGAGCGCCAACTGCTTCGTCGCCCCGAACTTCGCGATCGGCGCGGTCCTGCTGATGGAGGCTTCGCAGGCGATCGCCAAGCACATGCCCGAGTGCGAGATCGTCGAGCTCCACCACGACCGCAAGCTCGACGCCCCGTCCGGGACCGCGAAGCGGACGGCCGAGCTGATCGATGCGGCCGGCGGCAACGTCCACGAGCCGATCCACTCGGTGCGCCTGCCCGGCCTGGTCGCCCACCAGGAAGTGATCTTCGGCGGCGAGGGCCAGACGCTGGCGCTGCGCCACGACTCGATCGACCGCGTCTCCTTCATGCCCGGTGTGCTGCTCGCCGTGCGCAGGGTCGCCGAGCTACCTGACCGTTTCACGGTTGGCCTTGAGAAGCTGCTGTAGGTTCATGCGATGAGCGAGGAGCTGGCGCGCCTTGACGCGACCGCGCAGGCTGAGCTGGTGCGAAACGGCGAGGCGACCCCGGTGGAGCTGGTCGAAGCCGCGATCGAGCGGGTCGAGGCCGTCAACGGCGAGCTGAATGCCGTGATCCACCCGCTCTTCGAGGAAGGGTTGGAGGCTGCGCGTGGCGAGCTTCCCGACGGGCCTTTCAAGGGTGTCCCCTTCCTGCTCAAGGATCTCGGCGCAGCCTTTGCCGGGCAGCCTCTGCACCTCGGCATGAACTACCTGAAGGAGCGCGACTTCCGCGCCCCGATCGACACCTACCTGGCGGAGCGCTTCCGCGCTGCCGGCCTGGTCACGATCGGCAAGACCAGCTGCCCCGAGCTGGGAATCCTGCCGACGACCGAGCCGCGCGCCTACGGGCCCAGCCGCAACCCTTGGGACCTGGAGCACTCGACCGGAGGCTCCAGCGGCGGCTCCGCGGGTGCGGTCGCCGCCGGCATGGTGCCGATGGCTCACGCCAACGACGGGGGCGGCTCGATTCGCATACCCGCTGCCAACTGCGGCCTGGTCGGCTTGAAGCCGAGCCGGCAGCGGACCAGCGAGGGGCCGCTGGCCGGCGACTTCATGTCGGGGCTGACGGCGGAGCTCTGCGTCTCACGCTCGGTGCGCGACACCGCGGCGCTGCTCGAGGCCGTGCACGGTCCGGCGCCCGGCGATCCGTACGTCGCGCCGCCGCCGCTGCGTCCCTACACCGAGGAGGTGGGCGCTGACCCGGGCAAGCTGCGAATCGCCCTCTGGACCGAGACCGTGATCGAGCAGGACGCCGACCCCGAGGTCGTCGCCGCGGCGAGGGCGGGGGCAAAGCTGCTGGAGGGCCTCGGTCACGTAATCGAGGAGCCGGACATGAGCGCCCTGCAGAGCATCGACATGGTCGAGCCATTCCTCGTCCGCTGGGCGGCGGGCCAGGCGCAGGCGCTCGAGCAGCTCGGCATGGTTGGCGGTCAGCCGATCGGCCCTGACGACGTCGAGCCGCTGACCTGGGCGCTGGCCGAGATCGGGCGCGCTCGCAGCGCCGGTCAGTACCTGGAGGCGGTTGGGCAACACCAGGTGCTGAGCCGGATGATCGCGGCGGTCTACGAGTCGGGCTTCGACCTGCTGTTGACGCCAACGCTGGGCGAGCCGCCGCCGCCGCTGGGCAGCTTCGATGACTCAGGTCCAGATCCGATGGTGGCCTTCGAGCGCGCCTTCCTCTGCGGCTGCTTCACCGCTGCCTTCAACGCCACCGGCCAGCCCGCGATCTCGCTGCCGCTGCACTGGAGCGAGGACGGCCTTCCGATCGGTGTCCAGCTCGTCGCCCCGCTCGGTCGCGAGGACGTCCTCCTGCGGGTCGCGTCCCAGCTCGAGCAGGCCTGGCCCTGGGCCGATCGCGTCCCTCCGACCTTCGCTGCCTGACGACCCCGATACCCTGCCTGCGATGAGCGAGATCCGAGGAGTCCTAACCGCGATGGCAACCCCCTTTGACCAGGGGGGAAACGTTGATGAGGCGGCTGCACGTCAACTCGCGTCCTACCTGATCGAGCACGGCTCACACGGCGTGGTCATTGCCGGCTCGTCGGGCGAGGCGGCGACCCTGGACGACGAGGAGCACATCGCGCTGTTGGCGGCGATAGTCGACGAGATCGGCGGCGAGGCGACGGTGATCTGCGGTACCGGCACCAACGACACGCGCCACTCGGTCGAGCTGACCAAGGCCGCTGCGGAGGCCGGCGCCGACGGTGCGCTGGTCGTCACGCCCTATTACAACAAGCCCACCTTCCCCGGCATCCGCGCTCATTTCGAAGCGATCGCCGCCGCGGTCCCCGGCCTGCCGTTGATCGCCTACAACATCCCCTCGCGGGTGGTGATCAACGTCAGCCCCGCTGAGCTCGCGGAGCTGGCCAAGATCGACGGCGTTGTCGCCGTCAAGCAGGCCCAGAATCAGGAGCTGCAACAGATTGAGGGGCTTGCTCTCTTGGCCGGCAATGACGACGGTTTCCTGCGAACCCTGGAACTCGACGGAGCCGGCGGCATCCTCGTCGCCTCGCATCTGGTCGGTCCGCAATTGCGGGAAATGTGGGAGGCCGCCCGGGCGGGCGACCTCGAGCGAGCGCGTGAGATCGATGCCAAGCTGCGGCCTGCCTACGACGTGATGGGCTTTGTCACCAACCCGATCCCGCTGAAGGCGGCCCTGGAGATGACCGGGCTGATCCCCCACGGCGGCCTGCGGCTGCCCCTGTTCGAGCTCGACGCAGACCAGCGCGCCACCGTGCGCGAGGCGCTCGACGCCGCCGGCGTCGCGGTGGCCTCCTAAGTCATGGCGGGGAAGTTGCGAGTGCTGCCGCTGGGCGGCCTGGGTGAGATCGGCAAGAACATGACCGTGATCGAGTACGAGGGCCGGATCGTCGTCGTCGACACCGGCCTGATGTTTCCGACCCCGGAGATGCTGGGCATCGACCTGGTCCTGCCGGACTTCGGCTACCTGCGCGACCGCGCCGAGGACATCGAAGCGATCGTCCTCACCCACGGGCACGAGGACCACGTCGGCGCGCTGCCCTACGTATTGCGCGAGATCGGCATGCCGCCGGTCATCTATGGCGGCCTGCTGACGGTCGGCATGGTCCGCTCCAAGCTCGACGAGCACAAGCTGAAGGATGCTCCGCTGGAGGAGCTGCCCGCCGGCGAGAAGGTCCAGCTCGGGCCCTTCGAGCTGGAGCTGGTCCACCTCTCGCACTCGATCCCCGATATGCGCGGCGTCATCCTCGGCACCGACGTGGGCAGGGTCCTGATGACCGGCGATTACAAGTTCGACCAGACCCCGGTCGACGGTCGCCCGGCCGATATCTCGCGGCTTGCGGCGCTCGGCCACGAAGGCCTGCTGCTGCTCTGCGGCGATTCGACCAACGCCGACCGGCCGGGGATCGCACCGTCGGAGTCGAGCGTCGGCCCGGCGCTGCTGGAGACCTTCTCCGCCTGCAAGGGCCGCGTCATCGTCACCTCCTTCGCCTCCAACATCCACCGTGTGCAGCAGGTGATCGACGCTGCGATCAAGCTCGACCGCCGCGTCGCCCTGGTCGGTCGGTCGATGCGCAAGAACTTCAACATCGCCTCCAGCCTCGGCATCGCCAACGCGCCCTCGGGCCTCTTCATCCAGCCGCGCGAGATCGAGGACTTCCCCGACGAGAAGGTGGTCGTGATCTCGACCGGCAGCCAGGGCGAGCCGCTCTCGGCGCTACGCCGCATGGCCAACAACGACCACCGAGACGTCGAGCTGCACTCCGGCGACACCGTGGTCTTCTCGGCGACTCCGGTGCCGGGCAACGAGCGTGCGGTCAACGAAACGATTGACCGGATCTACGAGATCGGTGCCTCGGTCGTGACCGCTAAGACGGCGCCGATCCACGCTTCAGGACACGGCTGGCAGGAGGAGCTGAAGCTGATGCTCAACCTGACCAAGCCGCGCTACGTGATGCCGGTGCATGGCGATCATCAGCGCCTGCGCCTGCACGCAGGGCTCGCCCATTCAGTCGGAATCGATCCGGAGAACGTCTTCCAGGGTCGCAACGGACTGCCGCTGGAGATCGATGCCGGCGGCGCCGGCTTCGGCAAGGAGGTCCATGCTGGAGTCGTCTACGTCGACGGCGTCAACGTCGGCGAGCCCGACGACGTTGCGCTGCGTGACCGGCGCGAGATCTCCGCCGATGGGATCTTCATCGTCGTCGCGACGATCTCCGCCGAGGACGGCAGCGTCGTCGCCGACCCGGAGGTGATCGTCCGCGGGGTGTCGCTACCTGGGGGCGAGGAAGCGCTGGTCGAAGAGCTCAAGGACGTGGTCGAGGACTCGCTCGAGGAGGCGGCAGAGGCGGGTACCCGCGAGCTGCACCTGATCCAGGAAGACATCCACGACGCGATTGGCAAGCTTATCTACGGGAAGCTGCGCAGCCGGCCGATGATCCTGCCTGTTGTAGTTGAGGTCTAGCCGCAGCGAACAAAAAGGAGGCCCGCCGATTGCGTTGGGGAGAACCGGCGGGCCCCATTGTGTCTCGTCCGCTGGGGACGCTAAGTCGGAGCGCTAAAGCCGGTCTAAAGCGGAATTAATTCCTTGCTCAGACTTTGCGCTGCGCAGCGGGAGGCGGACGCGAAAGAGGGCACCGCCCAGCTCGGATTCGCCCACCTCGGCATCGCCGCCGTGAGATCTGGCGACGGCGCTGACGATCGCCAAGCCGAGGCCGCTGCCACCACCGACTGCGGTGTCGGCCGGCCCGTCGCCGCGGACGAAACGCTCGAAGATCTGCTTGCGCATCTCAGCTGGCACCCCGGGGCCGTCATCGGCGACTTCGACCACGGCATCGCTGCCCTGGGCACGAAGCCGCAGCTCGATCGCCGAGCCCGGGGGAGTGTGGCGGACGGCGTTGTCGAGCAGGTTGAGGACCATGCGGTGCAGCTCGTCCGGGTTGCCGTCGACGGGAAGCGGCCGCTCGTTCTCGATCCGCAGCTCCCGTTCGCCGATCGTCGGCGCCACCTCAGCGGCGGCGTTCCCCGCCGCCTCAGCCAGGTCGCAGCGGGTGCGGGCGGCGATCCGGCCCGCGTCGGCGCGTGCAAGCAGCAGCAAATCGCCGACGAGGCGGCTCATGCGGCCGGAGGAACGCAGCGCCGAGTCGACCATCGCCCGCTCTTCGTCCTGGTCCGCGCCCCGCAGCGTGGTCTGCAGCAGCTCGAGGTTGGCGAGGATGCTGGTCAGCGGCGTGCGCAGCTCGTGCGACGCGTCGGCGACGAACTCGCGCTGTCGCTTCAGGGCGGCTTCCCGCTCCGCGCGGGCGGCGTCGAGGGAGCGCAGCATCTGCTCCAGCGTCCTCGCCAGCTCGCCAACCTCGTCATCGGCGCGTGGCTGCGGCATATGGCTGGATGGGTCTCCGGTCTCGGCGATTGTTCGCGCGGTCACGGTCAGCGAGGAGATCGGCCGCATCGCGCGGCGCGCGATTGCGACGCCGGCGAGGCTGGCCAGCAGGGTGGCGCCAATCACGCCGGCCGCGATGAACAGCCAGAGGCGACCGATGGTCGAGTCGACGTGCTGCTCGTTGCGGCCGTACTGGACGTAGCCGGCGATACGCCCGCTCTGGCGACTGCGCAGGACGACCGTCGCCACCCGCATTTCGCCGACCTCGTGGACGCCGGGCACCGGCGGGCCGAGCTCGGCTGCGTTCGGGCTCTCGTCGAGCTGCTGTCCACGGGCGTCGTAGATACGGACGGAGGCGTCGTTGGGGCTGACGAAGTCGCTGAGGTCAGGCTCGCGGACGATCAGGGTGTTGGTGATCGTGTCGACGATCTGCACCTGCGAGGCAAGGGTCGCGACGGCGCCCTTCATCTCGCGGCTGAAGTCGCCGCGGACCCGATCGGCGGCCAGGTTGCCAACGATCGCGCCAAACAGAAGCAGGATCCCCAGGGTCAGCCCGGCGGAGATGGCGGCGAGCCGCCAGCGCACCGGCCAATTACGTGGGCGGAGCACGCCGCCCACCTAGGCCTTGAGGACGTAGCCGGCGCCGCGTTTGGTGTGCAGGAGCCGCGTCTCCTCGCCGGCCTCGAGCTTGCGGCGCAGATTCGAGATGAAGACGTCGATCGTGTTCGTCGCCGCCATCGGGTCATAGCCCCAGACCTCGTCGAGGAGGCGCTCGCGTGAGACGACGAGGCGCTCGTTGTGCATCAGGTACTCGAGCAGCTCGAACTCGCGGTTGGTCAGCTCGATCTCTCGCTCGCCGCGATGTACCTCGCGAGTGTCCGCGTTCAGCGTCAGGTCGCCAACCTGCAGCGAAGCGGAGCCCCGCGGTGGCCGCCGCCGCAGCAGGGCGCGGATCCGGGCCAGCAACTCGCTGCGCTCGAACGGCTTCACCAGGTAATCGTCCGCGCCGCTATCGAGCCCCTCGACGCGATCTTCGGTCCCCACCCGCGCGGTCAGCATCAGGATCGGCACGTCGCCCTCGGCCCGGAGGCGCCGGCAGACCTCGATCCCGTCCATGCGCGGCAGGCCCAAGTCGAGCACGACCAAGTCGGGTACGAAGCCGGAGGCGACGTCGAGCGCATCGACGCCATCGGGGGACGTGCGCACCTCGTAGCCCTCGTTGCGCAACGAGCGCCGCAGGACATCGGCGATCTCCTCGTCGTCCTCGACGACGAGCACGCGCCCCTCGATCGAATCGCCCCCGTTCGCATTTGCAGGCATCGAAGCGATGTTAGCCTGGCACCGACACGTTTCTAGCTCTTTTAGCGCGAATTTAGGCACGGAGATAGCGGGGAAGCGGGGGGTTTTGGGGCAGTTGCCATCTGCCTCACTTGGCATGATCGGACGCGACCTTGAGTTCGTCTGCCGCCGCCCATCTGCACGCCCACAGCGAGTACTCGCTGCTCGACGGCGCCTGCAAGATCGACGCGATGGCAGCACGGGCGGCGGAACTCGGGCAGCCGGCGCTGGGGCTGACCGACCACGGCGTGATGAACGGCGCGGTGGACCTCTACAAGGCTTGCCAAAAGCACGGAATCAAGCCGATTGCAGGGCTCGAGGCCTACCTCGTCGACGACGTCAAGACGATCAAAGAGAAGCCGAAGTACGAGCGCAACCACCTCACCCTGCTGGCCGAGAACGACACCGGCTTCGCCAATCTGGTCAAGCTCACCTCGGCCGGCTTCCTCGAGGGCTTCTCGCGCGGCAAGGCCAACGTCGACATGGAGATGCTCGCCGCCCACTCCGACGGAGTGATCGCCCTCACCGGCTGCCTCGCTTCGCGCTTTTGCCGGCGCCTGGTCGAAGAGCGGGCCGATGACGCCCGCGCTCACCTCGATGACCTGATCCAGGCCTTCGGTCCCGAGCAGGTCTACTTCGAGGTGCAGAAAAACGGCATCGAGGAGCAGGAGAAGGCCAACCAGGGGATCGTCCGCTTCGCCCGTGAGCTGGGGCGGCCGCTGGTCGGCACCGCCGACGTCCATTACCTGCGCCGCGAGGACTTCGACAACCACGCGGCGCTGCTCTGCGTGCAGACCAAGTCGACGCTCGAGGCGCCGAAGATGAGCTTCGACACCAACGAGTTCTTCCTCAAGAGCAACGAAGAGATGGCCGCCTCGTTCGCCGAGTGGCCCGAGGCGATCCCGACCACGCTGGAGATCGCCGAGCGCTGCCAGATCGAGATCGAGCTGGGCAAGCTGCTGCTGCCGCGCTACCCAACCCCCGATGGCTCCGAGCCGGAGGCGATGCTGCGCCGGATCGCCGCCGAGGGGCTGTGCGCCCGCTACGGCGACCCGCCTCCCGCAGAAGCGGTCGAGCGACTCGAGTTCGAGCTCGGGGTGATCGAGGAGATGGGCTTCTCCTCCTATTTCCTGATCGTCTGGGACTTCATCCGCTACGCCAAGGAGAACGGCGTCGCGGTCGGCCCTGGCCGCGGCTCGGCGGCCGGCTCGATCGTCTCCTACTCGCTCAACATCACCGACCTCGACCCGCTTGCCAACGACCTGCTGTTCGAGCGCTTCCTCAACCCGGGGCGCAAATCGATGCCGGACATCGACATCGACTTCTCGGTGCGCGGGCGCGAGCGGGTGATCCGCTACGTCGGCGAGAAATACGGGCGCGAGTCGGTCGCGCAGATCGTCACCTTCGGCAAGATGGCGCCACGCGCCGCCACCCGCGACGCCGCCCGCGTGCTCGGCTTCGACTACGGCAGCGGCGACCGGCTCGCCAAGCAGATCCCCGAGCCGATCCTCGGTCGCAATCCTTCCTTCGAGGAATGCCTGCAGCCGGGGCAGGAGCTGAAACGGACGTACGACTCCGAGCCGGATGCGAAACGGATTCTCGACGTCGCCCAGGGGCTGGAGGGGATCATCCGCAACAACTCGATCCACGCCGCGGCGGTGGTCATCGCCGACCGGCCCCTGCAGGAGATCGTCCCGTTGCAGCTGGCCGAGGATCGCGGTGCGCCCGCCAACGGCAGCGGCGGTAAGGGCGAGCGCCAGTACAAGGTCGTCACCCAGTACTCGATGGGCCCGATCGAGGAGATCGGGCTGCTGAAGATGGACTTCCTCGGCCTGCGCAACCTCGACGTGATCGAGGATGCGGTCGAGATCATCCGCCGCTCGCGCGGGGTCGAGCTGGAGATGAACGAGATCCCGATGGACGACGCCACGACCTTCGAGATGCTCGCCAGGGGCGATGGCACCGGCGTCTTCCAGCTCGAGTCGGAGGGCATGCGGGAGGCGATGAAGAAGGTGCGGCCGACCGAGTTCGACGACATCGTCGCCCTCGTCTCCCTCTACCGGCCCGGGGCGATGCGCTACATCCCCGATTACGCGAAGGGCAAGCGCAACCCCGAAGCGATCGCCTATCCCGATGAGCGCCTGCGGCCGATCACCGAACCGACCTACGGCTGCGTCCTCTACCAGGAGCAGCTGATGGAGATCGCCAAGCGGATGGCGGGCTTCAGCCCGGCCGAGGCCGATGACCTGCGCAAGGCGATCGGCAAGAAGAAGCGCGACCTGATGGCGACGATGAAGGCCAAATTCAAGGAGGGGATGGAGGCCTCGGGCACCGCGGCCAAGGTCGCCGGCGACATGTGGTCGCTGATGGAGGCCGCCGCCGACTACTCCTTCAACAAGTCCCACGCCGCCTGCTACGCGCTGATCGCCTACCGGACCGCCTACCTCAAGGCGAACTTCCCGGCCGAGTACATGGCCGCCGTGATCTCTTCGGTGATGAACACCAAAGACAAGGTGCCCTTCTTCGTCAACCGTTGCGAGGAGATGGGGATTGACGTGCTGCCCCCCGACGTCAATTCCTCCGACCACGACTTCGTCGTCTCCGAGAAGGCGATCCGCTTCGGGCTCGACGCGGTCAAGAACGTCGGCCACAGCGCCGTAGAGGCGATCCTGCGCGCCCGCGAGGACGTTCCGATCGCCTCGATCTGGGACTTCTGCGAGCGCGTCGACTCGCGGGCGGTGAACAAACGGGCGATCGAATGCCTGATCAAGTGCGGCGCGCTCGATTCGACCGGGGCGACCCGCAAAGGGATGCTGGAGGCGCTGCCGGCGGCCCAGTCGGCGGGCCAGAAAGCCCAGGAAGACGCGCAACTGGGCCAGGGCTCGATCTTCGACTTCGGCGACACGGCGGCGAGCGGGGGCGGGGAGGGGGCTGCGAGCTCCCATCACCGGCCGCCGATCTCCGCCGTTGAGTTCGAGCGCCGGGAGCTGCTCGCGATGGAGAAAGAGACGCTGGGCACCTACCTCTCCTCGCATCCGCTCTCCGAAGTGCGGGAGGCGCTGCGTGCCCGCGTCGACTGCAGCCTGGCCGAGCTGGCCGGTAAGCCGGACGGGGCCTGGGTCACGGTCGGCGGCATCGTCGCCGAGAGCAAGAAGATCCGCACCAAGAGCGGCAGCCAGATGATGTTCGCCACCCTCGACGATGTCGAGGGTCAGGTCGAGATGCTGGTCTTCAAGGCAGATGAGGCCGAGAGCGCGAGGACGATCGAGACCGACGCCATCGTCGTCGTCCGGGGCCGCATCGACCACAAGGACCGGGGGGAGACGAAGCTCGTCGTGCAGGAGGCGGAGCGCTTCGAACCCGACAACGAGGAGATCGCCCGGGCAAGCGCCGCCGCCAGCGCGCCTTCCGAGCCCTTGCGGGTGACGATCGCCTCGGCAAGC
Organism: uncultured Solirubrobacterales bacterium; assembly: GCA_963718755.1. GTDB lineage: Bacteria > Actinomycetota > Thermoleophilia > Solirubrobacterales > 70-9 > VRUE01. The sequence continues at coordinate 65,595 of OY970376.1, read as the reverse complement.
CTCGGTAACCCCCACCTGATCGAGGAACTGAAGACTGTCTTCGAAGGGCACAAGGGCGAGGCTGACGTCTACCTGGCGATCCCAGGTGAGGACGGGGTGGCGCGGGAGTGGAAGCTCGGCGACGAGTTCAGGATCCGGCACTCGAGCAAGCTGCTCGCCGAGCTGGACCATGTGCTTGGTGCAAACGCCCTGGCCGCGTGAGAAACCGGCGCGCCGGTCCCTAGACTTTCGCTATGCCCGCTACGCGCCAGAAGACCGGTGAGTGCCGTCAGTGCCGTTCTTTCTGCGACAAGATGGTCGAGCCGCGGGGTTGCGTCGAGATCGGCTGCCGCTACCTCTACAGCGTCGTCGACTCGTTGACCGGCACCCAGTACGTCGGCTGCATGCAGGAGGTATTCGGTGCCAAGGTCGAGCTCGACGCGGTGTTGCAGCCCGGTGGCTTTGGCGGGATCAAGATGACCGGTACGGCGCTTCCCCACTGCCCTTTCTCGGTTGAGCGGGCGTACGTTGGCTCCGGCGAGGAGTACGACTGCGTCAACCGCCGCTTCTTCGACCACGCCGACGGCGGCCCGGAGGGCCTGCGCGCCTTCGACCTGCGCGACCTCGCCTCCGAGTCCCCCGCGTCTGAGCCGGGCTAAGACGACATGATTCCGTGTAGGATTGCGCGATGAGCGATTCTTCAGCAGTGGCAGAGGCAGAGCAGCTCGCGACGGACGCAGCCGCAGACGGCGGCGGGGCCGAGGGCCCCAAGTTCACGCTCGAGCTGAACCAGGACCAGCAAGACATCCGCGACTGGGTCCACGGCTTCGCCGAGGGCGTCGTACGGCCTGCGGCCTCCGAATGGGACGAGCGCGAGGAGACGCCCTGGCCGGTGATCCAGGAGGCCGCCAAGATCGGCCTCTACAGCTTCGAAGCGCTGGGCCAGTTCTTTGCCGACGACACCGGCCTGACGTTGCCGATCGCCAACGAGGAGCTGTTCTGGGGCGATGCGGGCATCGGTATGGCGATCATGGGCACCTCGCTTGCCGTCGCCGCGATCTTCGGGCAGGGGACCCCGGAGCAGATGGGCGAGTGGATTCCGCAGTGCTTCGGCACTGCGGATGACCCGAAGGTGGCTGCTTTCTGCTCTTCGGAGCCTGATGCAGGTTCTGATGTGGCGGCGATCCGTACTACCGCCAAGTACGACGAGGCCAACGACGAATGGGTGCTGAACGGGCAGAAGGCCTGGGCGACCAACGGCGGCATCGCCGACGTCCATGTGGTGATCGCCTCGGTCGACCGCGAGCTGCGCTCCCGCGGCCACGCCGCGTTCGTGATCCCGCCCGGGACCAAGGGCTGTGAGCAGGGCGCCAAGGTCAAGAAGCACGGCCTGCGTGCCTCGCATACGTCTGACGTCCACCTCGACGACTGCCGCATTCCGGGTGCTTGCCTGCTCGGCGGCAAAGAGAAGCTCGACGAACGGCTCGCCCGCGTGCGCGAGGGCAAGAGCGCCAAATCGCAGGCGGCGATGCAGACCTTCGAGGCAAGCCGGCCCACGGTCGGCGCGCAGGCGATCGGCATCGCCCGCGCGGCCTACGAGTACTCGCTCGAGTACGCCAAAGAGCGGCAGCAGTTCGGCCGGGCAATCATCGAGAACCAGTCGATCGCCTTCGCCCTCGCCGACATGAAGATGGAGATCGACGCCGCCCGGCTGCTGGTCTGGCGCGCTGCCTGGATGGGCCGCAACGGCCACAAGTTCGAGAACGCCGAGGGCTCGATGTCGAAGCTGAAGGCCGGCGAGGTCGCCGTCTGGGCGACCGAGCGGGCAATTCAGATCCTCGGCGGCAACGGCTACACGCGCGAGTTCCCGGTCGAGCGGATGCACCGCGACGCGAAGATCTACACGATCTTCGAGGGTACCTCCGAGATCCAGCGGCTGGTCATCTCGCGCTCGATTTCTGGCGTTCACATCAAATAGCGGCGTTGCTCAAGCGCTGTAGGGCAGGGAGCCCGGTCGTCCCGCGGGCGAATTGATGTCGCACGCCCCTTTCGGGGCTTAGCGACTGAGTTGGTGCGCGGCTGCGCCGCGCGGGAGACAGATTGCATATCGCTGCCTTCGGCCACATTCGCCCGCGGGACGACCGGGCTCCTTTCTAGGACCGCTTGGTGCTCCGAACAGCGAGAATGGGTTCATGAGCTTGCGTGGGCGTCCGGTGCTTGTTTTTGACGGGGACTGTGCGTTCTGTACGAACTGCGCACATGCGCTGGAGAGGATTGGGCCGGATGCCGAGATCGTTGCCTGGCAGCTCACTGATCTGGATGAGCTGGGGATAACCGCGGAGCAGGCGAGCGATGCTGTGCAGTGGGTTCAGGTGGACGGAGCGGTTCGCTCTGGCCACGAGGCGATTGCCGCGGCGCTGAGCGCTGCTGGACCGCCTTGGAAGCTCATCGGCCGTACGCTCACGCTGCCCGGAATCTCATGGCTTGCGGCAAGGGCCTACCGCCTGACTGCGGACAACCGCTACCGACTCCCAGGAGGCACCCCAGCTTGCGCGATCAGCGATGAGTCTCGCAACCGCGGCGCAACGTAGTCCGAGCTTCACCGAGAACGAACGGAGAATGAGGGACGCCGATCCGCTCTCGCGGGAATGTCGCCGAAGGCGGCGATATGCAATCTGTCCTCTGCGCGGCGTCAGCCACGCTCAACCTCAGTCGCTAAGCGCGAAGCGCGTGCGACATCAATTCCCGCGAGAGCGGATCGGCGTCCCTACCCTTTGCGGCGTTTGAGGCCGGCTTTGCGCAACCGCTTCGCCTCCCGGACTTCTTTCTTGTCGGCCCCTTTCTTATTCGGCCCCGGCGTCTCCAGCGTTGCCGGCAGGCCCTCGAAGCGGGGCTCGGAAAGGAAGGCGGCAAGGCCCTGCTTGCCCATCTCGCCCTTGCCCAGGTTGGCGTGGCGGTCGCGGTTGGAGCCGAAGGGGGCCGCTGCGTCGTTGACGTGCAGGCAGCGCAGACGGTCGAGGCCGACCTTCTCGTCGGCTTCGTCGACGATCGCGGTTAGGTGCTCGGCGTCGGTGACGTCGTAGCCCTGGACGAAGAGGTGGCAGGAGTCGAGGCAGAGGCCGAGGCGCTTGCCGCTGCCGGCGAGCTCGATCAGCTCCGCCGTCTCGTCGAAGTCGCGGCCGAGCAGGCCTTTGTGGCCGGCGGTCTGCTCGAGCAGCAGCGGGCAGCTCTCACTGTCCTTCACCGCAGCGGCGATCACTTTCGCCGCGCGTTTCATCGACGGGCCGTGCGGCTCGCCTTTCTGCGCGCCGGGATGGAGGACGACGCCGGCGGCGCCGATGCCGTCGCCGATGCGCAGCGCATGGGTCAGCGAGTCAAGCGACTTCCCGCGCATCTCCTTGTCTTTGGTCGCGCAATTGATCAGGTAGACGGCGTGGATGACCACCGCTTCGACCGGCGAGTCGTCCATCGCCTCGCGAAAAGCGGCGAAATCGTCGGGGCCGTATTTGGTCGGCCGCCACATCCGCGGGCTCTGGTTGAAGATCTGAATCGATTCGCAGCCGAGCTCGGTGCCGCGCTCGATTGCCTTCTCCAGACCACCGGCGGTCGATACATGCGCCCCGACTAGCATCGAGGCATCCTATGGCCCCTCAGGCCTCCAGCTTTACCGCCACCTCGTATTTCTCGACCGAGACGCGCTTGCCCAGGCCCTCGCCGGGCGGCGACATCGAGTTCAGGGTCGCATCCCCTTCGCGGTAGTCATCCTCGGTCTCGAAGAGGCTGATTGCGAGCGAGCGACCGTTCTCGCCGTCGTTCAGGATCAGCAGGCCCTTTGCGGGGACACCCTCCGGGGGTCCTCCTTGAGACTCAGCTCGGGCACGGATCTCGCTGGAGCTCTGCTCCATCGCCTCTGCATTGGAGCCCTCCCAGCGCACGACTCTTGCGTACATACATCCTCCTTCGGCGGGGTTTACGTCTGGAAGGTGAGCGTACACCCGGCCCCGTGAGACCCCGGGCCGGCGTCAAGCTCCGACCACTGTGGAAACATCCGCGCCGACTCGATGACCGCCGATTCCACAATTCGACTGAGGTTTGCTCCCTCGCCCACCGGTGCCCTGCACATTGGTGGTGCGAGGACGGCGCTCTACAACTGGCTGGCGGCACGCCACGGCGGCGGCTCGTTGGCGTTGCGGATCGAGGACACCGACCGCGAGCGGTCGACCGAGGAGAACGTTGGGCAGATCCTCGACGCGTTGCGCTGGCTCGAGCTCGACTGGGACGAGGGGCCGGTCTTCCAGGCCTCGCGTTCGGATCGCCACCAAGAGGCGCTGCGCCGCCTGCTCGAGAGCGGCGCTGCCTATCGGGACTCGGCAACCGCAAAGGACGTCGAGGCCTGGAAGGCCGAGCACGGGGCCGGCAGCGGCTACCGGGGTGAGCCGAGCGACGAGGAGGGGGCGGCGGTGCGGCTGCGGGTGCCGGAGGAGGGCGAGACCGTGGTCGAGGACCTGATTCGCGGCCCGGTCAGCTTCCCCAATCGCAGCTACGACGATTTCGTCATCGCCCGCGGCGACGGATCGGTGCTCTACAACTTCGCCGTCGCCGTCGACGATGCCGAAATGGGGGTTACCGACGTGGTCAGGGGGGACGATCATCTCTCCAACACGCCCAAGCAGTTGCTGGTGCTCGCGGCGCTCGGCTTCGCGCCGCCGCGCTACGCGCACCTGCCCCTGCTGCACGGGCCCGACGGGCGCAAGCTCTCCAAGCGGCACGGCGCCGCCTCGGTGCAGGAGCTGCGCGAGGCGGGCTACCTGCCGGCGGCGGTCCGCAACTATCTCGCCCTGCTCGGATGGGGGGCCGATGACGACGCCACCCTGATCTCGACCGAGGAGCTGGTCAGGCGCTTTCGCGTCGCCGACGTCGGCAAGGCGGCGGCGATCTTCGACGAGAAGAAGCTGCGCTGGATCAACGGTCGCTACATGCGGGAGATGTCGCTCGACGACTACGTGAACGCGGTGGCGACGCACCTCGGGCGCACGCCGGACGAGCGACTGCGGGCGGCCTGCGAGATCGCGCAGGAGAAAGCACAGACGCTGGAGGAGGTCTGGCCGCTGATCCGCTTCCTCTTCGAGTCGCCGGTCGAGGACGAGAAGGCCTGGCGCAAGACGATGAAGGACGAGGCGCCGGCGGCGTTGGAGGCGGCCCGCGAGGCCCTTGCTGCCGCCGACGACTTCGATGCGGTCTCGGTCGAGGCGGCGCTGTCGCCGCTGCCGGAGAAACTGGGGATCAAGCCCGGCCGGGTCTACCAGCCGATCCGGGTCGCGATCAGCGGTGGCACGGTCTCGCCGGGAATCTTCGAGTCCCTGGCTGTGCTGGGACGCGAGGAATCGCTGCGGCGCATCGACGCTGCCCTCGTACGCCTCCGCGCATAACAACACCTAATTCTGAGGAGGCCAGAGCTAAACCGTGCGTCCTCTGCTGCCGATGAGGGGGGCGGAGCGACCTGGTCATGGCGTCGAGCAAAACACAAAGCAATGGGAAGGTTGCGAAGGCTGATGCGCCCCGCGGCGCAGCCGCCCCCGCACCCGGAGCCCGCCTCGCCGCCGCCTTTGAGGCGGTGGAGAAATTCCCCGCCCTGATCGAGTCCCGCACCCGCGTAATGCAGGCGGCGACTGCTGAGACCGCGCGCGTCGGCGAGCTGGTCGAGGCGGTCGAGGCCGACGTCGCCCTGACGATCTCGGTCCTGCGCTTCGCCAACCGCACCAGCGGCGGCGGCAACATCGGCGGGGTGCCAGCGGCCGTAGACGTCCTTAAGTCCTCTGGCGTGCTTGCGATTGCCGGAACGGCGCCGGTCTTCGACTTCTTCGAGTCCAACGGTGGTTGGGAGCTACGCCCGGAGCAATTCCGGGTCCACGCTCTCGCCACCCAGCAGGCAGCGGCCCGCATCGGGCGTGAGATCGGCTGGGCCGACCGCGACGAGCTGATCGTTGCCGCGCTGTTGCACGACATCGGTCGCCTGGTGATCTCCAAGCTGCATCCCGGCCGCAGGACCTACTTCGACGCGACTTCTCGCACGCCCGAGCAGCGAATCCGTGAAGAACGCGATCAGCTCGGCATCGACCACGCTCTTGTCGGTGGCGTGCTGGCGCGGCGCTGGAACGTGCCGCAGCGGATCGCCGTGGCGATCGAGCGTCACCACGCCGAGGACGCCGACGGCCTCGCCGCGATCGTCGCCACCGCCGACATGGTCGCCCACTACGCGCAAGGCGAGGCGGTGACGCCTGAGCGCCTGCGCGAGACCGCGAAGCGCTGTGGCCTCGGCCCCGAGGGCTTGCGCGAGCTGCTCTACGAACTTCCCTATCCGCACGAGGCGGAATCGCGGGTCAGCGAGCCCTGCCCGCTTTCGAACCGAGAGCTCGATGTGTTACGGCACCTCTCCGAGGGCATGGTCTACAAGCAGATCGCTGGTGAGATGCAGCTCTCGGTATCGACGATCCGCACCCATCTGCACAACGTCTACGGCAAGATCGGCGCGGTGGACCGGGCACAGGCCGTGCTCACCGCGCGCGACCGCGGCTGGATCTAAAAACAAGGCGCCGCCTCCTCTGCTCCCGCGAAGGGCAAGGAATCCGAAATGGATTGCCTTCGCTCCCGCGTCCGGGGGCGGCTAGTCGATCAGGCACTCGCGCAACGCGATCGCGACCGCGTGGGTGCGGTTCCTGGCGCCAAGGCGGGCGAGGACGTTCTTGGTGTGCGTCTTCACCGTTTCCTCGCTGAGCCCGAGCTCGCGTGCTGCCGCCACGGTCGAGCCACCGTCGGCGAGGAGTTGGAGGATCTCGCGTTGCCGGCGGGTCAGCTTGCCGTGGCTGCCGCTCGGCGGTACCGCCGGGTCGACGAACCGCTCTTGCTCGAGCGCCGCCCACACTGCCTTAGCCAGCTGCTCGGCATCGGCGGTGCGGGCAACGTAGGCGCTGGCCCCCGCCTGTATGGCAGCCGAGGCCAGGTGGCGCTCGGGGCGCTCGCCGTGGGCGACGATTCCCATGCCAGGAGCCGTCTTGTGCAGTGTCCGGATCGTCTCGTTGCCATGCAGGGTGCAGTCGGCGTCGCCAAGTCCGCGCCGCAGATCGACGATGGCGACGTCGACGCTGCCGATGTCTTGGATCAACCCGATCGCCTCATCGCGGGTTTCGCTCTCGTGGATCTCGAAATCGCTGGCCAGCGTCTGGCGCATGCCCAACCGGACCAGCGGCTGGGCGTCGATCACAAGGCAATGTGGGCGCTCGCTAGGGACCATTCGATCCTATACCCGTCGAAGTCCGCATCGTGCGGTAGAAAGGGCAAAGTGATTTCCATTACCTCGAAGTCTCGCTACGCGGTCGTCGCGATGGCGGAGTTGGCTCGCTCGGGTGAGCGCCCGGTGCCGATCAAAGAGCTGGCCGAGCGCCGCGGGATCCCCGAGCAGTTCCTCGAGCAGCTTTTCTCGACCCTGCGCCGGGCTGGCCTGCTAACCAGTCATCGCGGCATGAAAGGCGGCTACACGCTTTCGCGGCCGGCTGATGAGATCACCGTCCTGGAGGTCGTCCAGGCCCTCGACGGCAAAGTGGGCCAGGAGGCCGACGAGGCCGGCGGGATCTGGGCCGAGGGCGTCAGCGCTCTGCGCAAGGTCTTCGGCCAGACCACGATCGCCGAAGTGGCGCGTCGCGAGGCCGAGGAGGCCGGCTCGGGGATGTACTTCATCTAGATCGGGCCGCATCGGCATTGGGATTCCGCTTGTTCAAGCGGAGCGCTGTCCGGCTGAATCCGGTTATTTCCGATCTGACTGGCGCACGACTGGCGCACCAGTGGCGCCAGGGAGCATTAGCCTCGACTCCGTGAAGATCAATCGTGAAGCGCGGATCGCGATCATGCGGGGCCTCACGCCAGAGAATCTGAAAATGGTCCTCGCCGGCTTGCAGGGAACGGAGCGACCTTTCCTGGTAGAGCAGTCGCGTTCCTGGTGGGGCGGGTGGGGCTAAACGGTTTCGCCGCTGAGCGTGAGCGTGCGGCAGCCGGGCGCCGGGAAGCGCCCCATCAACTCGTGGACTTCTGCCCGCACCCTGTCCGCGACCGTGTCGTCGTCAGCGGAGGCGACGACCTCGTTCATCCACTCCGCGACCTGCACCATATGGTCCTCTTGGAGACCGCGGGTCGTCACCGCGGGGGTGCCGATCCTGACCCCTGACGGGTCGAAGGGCTTGCGGGGATCGAAGGGGATCGAGTTCGCGTTGGTGACGATCCCCGCTCGGGCGAGCGCGGCGGCCACCTGCTTCCCGCTCAGCCCCTTCGTGGTCACGTCCAGCAAGATCAGGTGGTTGTCGGTGCCACCCGAGACGAGGTCGAACCCGCGGTCGATCAGCGCCTCGGCGAGCGCCTTCGAATTGGCGACGATGCCGTGCGCATAGGTGCTGAACTCCGGGGCCAGCGCCTCTCCCAGGGCCGCAGCGATCGCCGCGGTCTGGTGCTGGTGAGGTCCTCCCTGGAGCCCGGGGAATACAGCGCGGTCGATCGCTTTCGCGTGCTCCTCACGACACATCAGCAACGCCCCCCGAGGACCGCGAAGGGTCTTGTGGGTAGTCGTCATCACCACATCCGCGTGGGGGATGGGTGAGGGATGCGCGCCACCTGCGATCAAGCCCGCGATGTGAGACACGTCAGCGACCATCAGGGCACCGACCTCGCCCGCTATCTCAGCGAAGCCTGCGAAGTCGATCGTGCGGGGAACCGCGGTGCCGCCGCAGAACAGGATCTTCGGGCGGCTGGAAAGCGCGAGGTCGCGCACCGCGTCCATGTCCACTCGGCCGGTCTCGCGGTCGACGCCGTAGTGCACCGCGTTGAACCAGATACCCGTCGCCGAAACGGACCAGCCGTGGGTGAGGTGACCACCGGCGGGGAGCGAGAGGCCCATGACGGTGTCGCCGGGCTCGAGGAACGCGAGGTAGATCGCCAGGTTCGCCGGCGATCCCGAGTAGGGCTGCACGTTCACATGCTCAGCGCCGAAGAGCTCTTTCGCGCGCGAAATAGCGAGACGCTCGACCTCGTCGATCACCTCGTTCCCCTCGTAATAGCGCCGCCCGGGATATCCCTCGGAGTACTTGTTGACGAGGACGGTTCCGTTGGCCTCCAAAACCGCTGCGGAACAGTAGTTCTCCGAGGGGATCAGACACAGTGACTGCGCTTGTCGTTCGTCCTCCCGCTGCAGGAGATCTGCCAGCTCTGGATCGGAAACCTCCACGGCGCGGCTCATATTTCGATGCTAGCAACGGCAGTCGGGTGAAACCCCTCGGCCAACGGTCCGATCGCCGCGAGGAGGTTGAGGTGATCCTCGAGTCCGGCAACGACCCTGTGATCTCGACCTGGAACGGCAGGCGAGACGGTGTCTACTTCGGCTCGCGCACGAACGAGTCGACCACTTGGTACGTGGAGGAGAAGCGGAAGCATCGCGATCCGCGACTGGTGCCCTGCGATGACCTACTGGAATCGCGCGGGAGGAGGACGTCGCCCAGGTCACCACTTTCGCCCTCGATGAGGAGGTCCTGGCGCTGACGGAGCGGCTTTGCATGGTGGTTGGCGACGGAGCAATCGTGCACAGCGCAGCAAAATGTGTCTTGACCGAAATAACGGTCCAACACCGCGACGCGGTGAAGGGCGCTGCGATCCCGGCGCTGCTCGCGGCATGCGGGAGCGCGGGTGACGTCATCGCCTGTGGCGATCACCTCAACGACCTCTCGATGTTTGCCGTCGCGGCCCACAGCATCGCCCCGGCAAACGCGCATCCCGAGGTGTTGGAGAGTGCCACGCGGGTCGTTGCCTCCAATGACGAGGACGGGGTCGTGCGGTATCTGTTGGCCCGTCAGGGCCTGCCGTCGCGCTGAGGCGCTGAGCAGCGGACCATGCCGCCAAAGGCGGCGACTCGGCGATTCAGCGCAGGAGGAGGCGAATCGACTTCGTTGCGACGTTGCCGCTGCGGTCCGTTGCTTTGACTTTCAGGCGAGCCCTGACCTTCGTGCCTCGCCGCCGGGCGTTCTTGGCGTGCTTCAGGGCCTTCCGCCTCAGCTTCAAGCGCAGGCGGATTCGCTGTCCTGCCCGTCCGGACCCGGTTGCGGCAATCAGTCGGAGCGAACGCGAAGCCGTAGCCCCGGAGAAGCCGACAGCGCCGCTCGCCCGCAGGGCACAGGGCTCGTCGCAGCCGGCGAAGATCGTCACGAAGCGACGCAGGCGCTGGCGGCGCGGGGCTTTGAGTGAGAGTTTGGGACGTTTCGCGTCGCGAATGGTTTGCACCTCGCCACCCGAGCTTTTTGCGACGGATGGTGGGCACGCCGCGCCCGCCGCTGCGGACTCGGCCAGTCGGAAAGCCGTTTCTGCGGCCATCACGTAGACGCAGCCGCGCGCGTCTTCGCCGAAGCCGAGCGGCCCGCTGTCTTGGCTCGGGGTCGAAATACCGGCGGGCTGGGGGTCGGCTCCGGAGGCATCGAGATCGAGCGTCCGCAGATCGCTTCGGCACAGGTCGCCGTACAGGTAGCGGCCGGTGAGGCCGATCAGCGCCGGGTCGCGAACGACGTGGCCGCCGATGATCGCGCAGCCGGTCGTCGTGCCGGGTGCCGGGCCATGGCCGTACTGGAAGATCGGGTCGATGAGGGAGGGATTCGGAGACGGACAGGCGGCCTCGCAGATAGGCCAGCCGAGGTTCGCCCCCGCGAGAGTCGTTGCGACGGGGGTTCCGGTCGGTCGTCCGACGTTGACCTCCTCCCAGGTGGTTGCACCCACGTCCGGCAGGATGAGCTCACCTTCCGGGCCGAACGAGGCCCGGAAAGGGTTGCGCAGCCCCCAGGAGTAGATCTCGGGCCTCGCCCCGGCGGTCGCGACGAAGGGGTTGGAGGAGGGGACGCCGAAGCTCGCCCCGCCGGCCTGTTCGCGCGGGTCTATCCGCAGCAGCTTGCCGAGATCGTTGGCCAGGTCCTGTGCGTTTGCGCCGTTTGCTGCGTCGCCAATGCTTACGTAGAGCAGGCCTTCGGGTCCGAAGGCGAGCTGACCGCCGTTGTGGTTCGCCGCACTGCCGTGCGCTTGCTTGAGGACGAGTCGCGCGGAGTTGGGATCGGCGACAGTCGGATCCGCGGCCGAGCGGCTGTACTCGACGATGCGCAGATCGCCGGTGGCGCCCGACGGATCGAGCGCGTCGGAGCCGGCAGCCACGGTGAAGACGTAGAACAGTCCGCTGGTTGCGTAGTCGGGGGCGAAGGCGATCGAGAGCAGGCCGCGCTCGTTGAAGGTGTCGACGTTTGGCACGGTCAGGAACGGGGTCGGCCTCAGGACGCCGTCCTCGACGATTCGCACGCCGCCGCCGCGCTCGACGACGAACAGCCGCTGGTCCCCCGGCGGGGAGGCGGCATGGATCGGGGTGCTGTCCCAGGCTGAGCCCGGCGCAAGCGGTATCAGCGTCGCCGCGGAGGCAGCCCCGGAGGACAGGGACAACATCGCCAGGACAACAAGGGGAATGCCCCAACGCCTCATCGGCCTACGGTAGCGCTCGTCCTGGACCAGGCTTGTCGATGCGGGCCGTTTCCCTAGCCCCTCGGGTTAGAGTCCGCATGTGCGAGCACGAGAGGCCAACTGATGCGGATCGGAGCCGAGGCTTCGGCCGTCGTCGGCAACACGCCGCTCGTCGCCTTGCGGGGGCTGAGCCAGGGTTTGCCCGGTGAGGTCTGCGCGAAGCTCGAGTACTTCAACCCCGGCGGCTCGGTCAAGGACCGGATCGGCGTGGCGATGATCGACGCGGCCGAGGAGGCGGGCCTGGTCGAGCGGGGACGCTCGGTGATCGTCGAGCCGACCAGCGGCAATACCGGGATCGCCCTGGCGATGGTCTGCGCGGCGCGCGGCTACGAGCTGATCCTGACCCTGCCCGAGGGGATGAGCCGCGAGCGGGCGAAGCTGCTGCGCGCCTACGGGGCCGAGGTGCGCGAGACGCCCTCGCTGGGGGGGATGACCGAGGCGGTCGGGTTGGCGGAAGAGATCCGTGAGCAGCGCAAGGGGTTCATGCCGCAGCAGTTCTCCAACCCCGCCAACCCCGAGGTGCACCGGCGCACGACCGCGGAGGAGATCTGGCGGGATACCGACGGCGAGGTGGGGGCTTTCGTCGCCGGCGTCGGGACCGGCGGCACGATCACCGGCGTCGGCGGCTTCCTGCGCGACCGCAGCCCGGAGGCGCTCGTCGTCGCGGTCGAGCCCTCCTCATCGCCGGTTCTATCCGGCGGCGCCCCGGGACCGCACAAGATCCAGGGCATCGGCGCCGGCTTCATTCCCGAGGTGCTCGATCGCTCGGTGATCGACGAGACGATCGCGGTCTCCGACGAGGACGCGCTGGAGACGGCACGGATTGCCGCGAAGCGCGAGGGGGTCTTGGCGGGAATCTCTGCCGGGGCAAACATCAAGGCGGCGCTGGCGGTTGCGGCACGGCCCGAGATGGAGGGGAAGCGGGTCGTGACCGTGGTCTGCGACTCGGGCGAGCGCTACATGTCCCTACCCTTCTTTGCACCGTGAACCTATTGCGCCGCGTCGCCAAGGAGATCAAGGCGGATATCGCCGCCGCTCGCGATCGCGACCCGGCGACGCACGGTGTCTCCTCTTTCGAGATCTTGACCGGATGGGCCGGGGTGCAGGCGCTGCTCGCCCACCGCGTCTCTCATGCGTTGCGCGACGCGGGCGTCCCCCTGGCTCCCGGCGGGATTGCCTATGTGAGTCGAGTCATCACCGGCGTCGAGATCCACCCGGCGGCGAAGATCGGCCCGGAATTCTTCATCGACCACGGTTCGGGGGTGGTGATCGGCGAGACGACTGAAATCGGCAGGCGGGTGACCCTCTACCAAGGCGTCACGCTCGGTGGGACCGGCTTCCAGCGCGGCAAGCGGCACCCGACCCTGGGCGACAACGTCACCGTCGGCTCCGGCGCCAAGCTGCTCGGTCCGATCGCGGTGGGCGACGGGGCCAAGGTGGGGGCCAACACGGTCGTCGTCGAGGACGTGCCACCGGCCTCGACCGTGGTCGGCAACCCCGGCCACCCGGTCAAGGTCGAAGGCCGGCGCCCAGAGGGGCCCGACGCCGACTGGATCCATCTGCCGGACCCGATCGCCGAGGCGATCAAGACCCTGGCGGAGCGGATATCGAAGCTCGAAGAGCGGCTCGCCGAGCTCGACGGCGCCGAGGCGACACCGGAGGACGGCGAGAAGCTGCGGCCGCGCACGGGTCGCTCCTCCGCTGGCGGCTGACTGGCGACTTACCCGCGCTATACGGGGGGTAAGTCGCCAGGGGGGCAGCCGCTCGCCTCTTTATGCTCGAAGAGTGCTCCAAGAGGCAGATGTAGAGGCGGCGAAAGACACTCCCGAAGAGGTTGGGGGAGCCCCGACCGAACCGGGCGCGGACCGCGCCGAGCGCCTGCTGGCGGGCCTCAACGAGCCCCAACGCGAGGCCGTCCGGCACGGGGACGGGCCATTGCTCGTCCTTGCCGGCGCGGGCTCGGGTAAGACCCGCGTGCTCACCCATCGCATCGCCTACCTGCTGGCGACCGACAAAGCGCGGCCGGGGGAGATCCTCGCGATCACCTTCACCAACAAGGCGGCAACCGAGATGCGCGAGCGGGTCGAATCGCTCGTCGGCCGCGCGACCCGAGCGATGTGGGTGACCACCTTCCACTCCTCCTGCGCGCGGATGCTGCGCGCCGACGCCGAGCGTCTCGGCTACTCGCGCGGCTTCACGATCTACGACGAGTCGGACTCGCTGCGGATGCTCAAGCGCTGCATGGAGGAGCTCCACATCGACCCCAAGCGCTACCCGCCGCGGGCGATCCGCTCGCAGATATCGGGCGCGAAGAACCAGCTCGTCGATGCCGACGCCTACGCCCAGGCGCAGGGCAGCGTCTTCGAGGAAACGGTCGCCGGCGCCTACAACCTCTACGAGAAGCGGATGCTCGAGGCCAACGCGATGGACTTCGACGACCTGCTGGTGCGCACGGTGAACGCACTGGAGCTGTTCGAGGAGGTGCGGGAGCGCTGGCGCCGCACCTTCCGCCACGTCCTCGTCGACGAGTACCAGGACACCAACCACGCCCAGTACCGGCTGCTGCAGCTGCTCACCTCCGAGCACGGCAACCTGATGGTGGTCGGCGACGAGGATCAATCAATTTATGGCTTCAGGCACGCCGACATCCGCAACATCCTCGATTTCGAGCGCGACTTCCCACAGGCGGAGGTGATCAAGCTCGAGCAGAACTACCGCTCGACGCAGACGATCCTCTCGGCCGCCAACGCCGTCGTCGAACGCAATCGGGAACGTCGTCCCAAGCAGCTGTGGACCGAAATTGCGGGGGGTGAGCCGCTGCAGTTGCGCGAGCTCTCCGACGAGCACGAGGAGGGGCGCTGGGTGGCGGGGGAGATCGAGCGCCTCGGCGAGGAGGAGGGCGTGCGACGTGAGGACGTCGCCGTCTTCTACCGGACCAACGCGATGAGCCGGGTGCTGGAGGACACCCTCAACCGCTTCGACGTCCCGTACCAAGTGATTGGGGGGACCAAGTTCTACGAGCGCGCCGAGGTCAAGGACGCCGTCGCCTACCTGAGCCTCTTGGCCAATCCCGCCGATCAGGTCTCCTTCGCGCGGATCGTCAACTCGCCGCGGCGCGGAATCGGCAAAACCAGCCAGGGCAGGCTCGCCTCGCATGCGAATACGACGGGGGCGCCGATTTGGGAGGTGATTGAGCGGGTCGAGGAGGTGCCGGGACTGAGCGGGGCCGCGATCAAGTCGGTCTCGCGCTTCTTCGAGATGATCGCCGGCTTGCGCGAACGCGCCGAAGAGGAAGGGCCGGTCGCCGGTCTGCTCGAGGCTGTGCTCAACGAGACGGGGTATCTCGAAGCGCTGGCCGCGGAGAGGACGATCGAGGCCGAAGGGCGAGCCGAGAACCTCGAGGCGCTCGTCGCCGGCGCTGCCGAGTTCGACATCGAGCGTGAGAAGGAGGGCGAGAGCGAGGTGCCCCCGCTGGAGGAGTACCTGCAGCAGATCGCCCTCTACACGCAGCAGGACGATCTGGGCGACGAGTCGGTGATCACGCTGATGACGCTGCACAACGCCAAGGGGCTCGAGTACGAGACGGTCTTCGTCGTTGGCTGTGAGGACGGCTCCTTTCCCCACATGAAAGCGCTCGAAGAGGGCGGTGAGGAGGAGGAGCGACGCCTCTGCTACGTCGCCATCACCCGTGCCCGTAGCCGCCTCTACATGACCTGGACGCGCGAACGGCAGCTGTTCGGGAGATCCGAGCGCAACCTGCCCTCGCGCTTCGTCGACGAGCTGCCGGAGGAGCTGACCGAGCGCAGCTCGAGCGCCGTGGGGGCTGGCGGCATGAGCTGGGGGGGAGGATCGACGGTCGAGCCGGCAACCCCCGTCGATTCCGGCCCGACCCTGGAGCTGCGCACCGGCGACGACGTCGTCCACGCCAGCTTCGGCGACGGTGTTGTCACTGCCGTCGAGCCCGGTGGCGTGGTCGTCGTCCGCTTCGCCGGCGATGGGACTGAGCGCAAGCTGATGGCCGACTACGCGCCGATCCGGAGGCGCTAGCGGTGCCGGCCCGAGTGATCGACGGCAAGGCCGTGGCAGCGCGCATTCGCGAGCAGGTCCGGGGGGAGGTGGCCGGCATGGCCACGCCGCCGGGTCTGGCGACGGTCCTCGTCGGCGACGATCCCGCCTCGGCGGTGTACGTGCGGATGAAGCGCGAAGACTGCGCTGAGGTTGGGATCGAGTCCTTCCACCACGAGCCCGGAGGCGGTATCTCCCAGGAGGAGCTCGCGGCGTTGATCGAGACGCTCAACGCCGACGAGCGGGTGCACGGCATCCTTCTTCAGCTGCCTCTGCCCGATCACCTCGACCAGGATCCGCTGATCGGGTCGATCGATCCGCTCAAGGACGTCGACGGGCTGACCCCGCTGAGCGCCGGCCTGCTCGCTCAAGGTCGCAACGAGGCGATGGCCCCGTGCACGCCGGCCGGCGTGATGGAGCTCCTGAACGAGGCGGGCGTCGAGGTCGAGGGGGCCCGCGCCGTGGTCGTCGGCCGCTCGATCCTCGTCGGCAAGCCGCTGGCGACGCTGTTGCTCGCGGCCAACGCGACCGTTACCCACTGCCACTCCCGCACCCGGGACCTGGCCTCGGTCTGCCAGGAGGCCGACATCCTGATCGCGGCAGCCGGCCAGCCCGGTCTGGTCACGGGCGAGATGGTGCGCGAGGGTGCCGTTGTGATCGACGTCGGTACCAACCGGGTTGACGGCGGGTTGGTCGGGGACGTCGACTACGACTCGGCCAGCGAGCGCGCTGCGGCGATCACCCCGGTGCCCGGGGGTGTGGGGCCGATGACGCGGGCGATGCTGCTCGTAAATACGTTGGCTGCCGCCCGAGCCCGGGTGTAGTGTCGGCTCCAGACCCCTAATTCCCCGGAGGGATGTGCAGATGGAAGCTGACAAGCTGAGCATGGGAGAGAGGATCGCCGCTGTTTCCGCGATTCTCCTCTTCGTTTTTATGTTCTTCGATTGGTTCGGCGTCGAGATCTCCGGAGTCCCCGGATTCTCCGGTGACGTGTCCGGCAGCGGCGGCAGCGCCTGGGACGCGCTCGACGTGATCCCGATCTTCCTCATGCTGGCGATCGTGGCCGCGATCGGCGTCGCTGTGATCCGACTCACCGATGCCGACATCGAGCTGCCGGTCTCGCTCAACGCGATCGTCGCAGTGCTCGGCGGCTTCGCCGTGCTGCTGATCCTCTTCCGGATCATCTTTCCGCCCGATTTCGGCTCCTTTGGCGGGGTCGAGGTCGACGCGACGCTCAAGCTCGGCGTCTTTCTCGGCCTGCTCGCCTCGGCCGGGATCGCCTACGGCGGCTACAGCGCGATGCGTGAGGAAGGGATGACCTTCGGCGACACCGCCGACCGCCTTGGTGGTGGTGGCCAACAGCCACCGGCCGGCGGCGCACCGCCGCCCCCGCCGCCTCCACCTCCTGCGCAGCAACCTCCGCCTGCACCTCCGCAGAACCCCCCGCCTCCGCCTCCGCCACCCCCGGCGCAGTAGCGCGGCACTACGCCGCCGGGGTCGCTTCTGCGACTTCGGCGGCGACCCTCTTCGCAAACGCGATGATGGTCATCATGGGATTGACCTTGACGGCCGTCGGGAAGAGAGAGGCATCGGCGACATGAAGGTTGCGGACGCCGTGGACTGAGCCGTCGCTTGCGCAGACGCCTTCCGAGGGGTCGGCGGCGATTCGGGTCGTTCCCTGGGGGTGAAAGCCCTCGAGGCGAAGCTCCGAGGGCTTGAAGCGGGTCGCCTCGAACTCGGCCACCTGACCGGGACGCAGCACCGGAACCCGGCCGATGTTGGGGTGGACCTCGGTGGCACCTGCGGCGAAGTGGATCTCGGCGGCGCGGGCGATGCCGAAGACGACCCGCTGGGCGTCGAGGTCGGTGAGGTTGTAGTTGGCGCGCAGCGAGCCGTCGCGGGCGATCGAGGCCCGACCGCTGGTCTCGTCCGCCAGCTGGACGCCGATCGAGCTGACGTGGCCGAAGTCGAGAATCGCGTTCTGGTGCTCGCGTCCCGAGCCCTGCAACCAAGCGCCGCCGAAGGGGAGCGGCGTGAAGGTCGCCTCGAGCAGGACGTTCTCGTGCTCCCACTCGTCGACGTAGTAGCTCTGCATCACGCCGTCCCAGCCCCGCACCTCCTCCTCGTAGCGGGCGCCGACCCAGCAGGCCGGGTGGATATGGAGGTTGCGACCGACCTGGTCGCCGCCGAGGCCCGAGCGCAGGAGCAGCTCCGGCGTGCCGAAGGCGCCGCCGGCGAGGATCGTCGCCCGGCGAGCGCGAACCGTGTAGGGGCGACGATTGCCGTTCTGCGCGCCCGGCGCGGCGGTGACCGCGTGCACGCCCGCGGCGCGATCGTTCTCGACCAGGACCCGCCTGACCTCGACCCCGGTCCGCAGCCGCGCGCCGGCGGCGACGGCGCGGGGGACGTAGCTCACATGCATGCCGCGCTTGGCGTCGATCCGGCAGCCGAAGGGGCAGGAGCTGCATTGCACGCACTTGCCTGCGTTGCGGGAGATCGGGCCGCCGCTGGCGCCAATCGCCGCCGCTCCCTCCATCGCCAGCTGGCCGTTGCGACCCATCCGCTCGGGATCGAGCGGGGTGACGTGGAGGAACTCCTCGGCCTCGGCGAAATCGGGGTCGAGGCGATCGGCCCAGGCGACGCCGTAGCGCTCTCGCCATTCCTCGAGCACCGGCTGGGGCGCGCGGAAACAGGTCCCAGAATTGATCACGGTGGTGCCGCCGACCGTTTTCGCCACCGGCACCGGGATCGGCGGCCGCCCCTCGGCGATCGTCAGGCCGCCGTCGCGGTAGAGCGAGGCGATTGCGTCGAGCGGGTCGCTCGGGTAGCTGTCGCGGGTGTAGCTGTCGCCGGCCTCGAGCACGATCACGTCGAGGCCGGCTTCGGCCAGCGTAGCCGCGGCCACCGCGCCGCCGGCGCCGGAGCCGACGACGACGACGTCGCATTCCTCGCCCTCGCCGGCCGGTTCGGTGTTTCCCAGCGGCCCGGCTGGCTCTGGCGCCGAGCCCTCGGCGACCCGGCAGCTCGTCTCCAGGCCCAGGTGCTCCTCGACCTTGGGGTCGATCGCGTAGCCGAGCGTGGTGAAGGTCTTGGCCATCAGCAAGAGCTCGTGGTAGAGGCCTAACCGCGAGCGCTCCATGCGCTGCAGGAAGTCTTCGCGGGCGCTCAGGTCGAGGCGGCTGAAGCGCCAGGGAAAGGGCAGCCACTCGAAGGCCCGCAGGCCGAGGCGGACTCGGGCCAAAACCCGAGGCGAGAGCGAGGTGAGGAACTGGCCGACGGGGCCGGCGACGTCGATCTCACGCTCGGCTGCGGGCAGCCCCCCGACCGCCGGCGCCATCGCTTCGCAGATCGAGCTGAGGGTGCGTTGCTCGGCGGCCGACAACCCCGGCGGGCGCTTTCAGCCGGGGGCCGCGTGGCGTTCGACCCTGCCGCTGAGCGACCAGAGCCAGAGCGCCGCGAGCGCCAGGAAGCCGTCGACCAAAAAGTTGAGCAGGTAGATGAAGACGTCCTGGTCGAAGAGGAAGAAGCCGAGAGAGCCGAGCGAGGAGGCGGTCTTGCCTGCGGCCAGCACCAACAGCAGGGGCCGGTAGCGAACCACGTCCGACTGGGCGACGAGGCAGATGCCGGTGATCACAACCATGTAGGCGAAGGCAAGGGCCAGCCAGAGCTTCTCCTCGGTGTGGGGGGCGCGGGGGAAGCTCCCGATTGCATCGCCAAGGTCTGAGATGACGTCGAGGACACCGCTGGGAACAGCGATGAAGAGGATGCCGACGACGGCGAAGCTGACCGCCATCAGGCGCAAGCTCAGGACTACGAACGCCTCTGCTTTCCCGTCCCGCATGGTTGGCGGCACTCTAACTGGCTGAGTAGCCAGCCCGCTGCTACCTTGGACTGATGGGAAAGGAGAGATTGCTGGGGGTGCTGGTCGCCTCGATAGCGGCGATCCTCGCGATTGCGCCGTCGGCTTTCAGCGAGACCACCCACACCTACGCGGTCACGCTGACGATCTCGGTGGACCGGGAGGCCCACAAAATCGACGGCACCGTTGCCTCTGATGCCCCTGGGCTGTTCTGCGAACTGAGCACCGTGCGGATCAGGAAAGCGATGCCGGGGCACGACAAAGTCGTGGGGCGCCTTACGCCCTACGGCAACGAATGGCACATGAAGTCCCCTCCCGCCCTGCGCGGGGCACGCGTCTACGCCGAGGTGTCGACCTACCACCTGCCCAGCCGGCCGGTGGAATGCCTCGGGGCGCGTTCGCGAACCGTCACCGCGCCGTAGGCAGCCGCCGCGCTGGAGCGCCCGCGGCCCTAGAATCACGCGCGTGATCGAGCGGGAGCAGGTACTTCACGTCGCCAAGCTGGCCCGGCTGCGGCTATCGGAGGCCGAGGTGGAGAAGATGGCCGGCGAGCTCTCCGGCATCCTCGAGCACGTCGACCGGATCGGAGAGCTCGAGCTCGACGACGTGTCGCCAACGTCCCACGTCGTCGACCTGGAGAACGTGTTGCGGCCGGACGAGCCGCGACCCAGTTGGCCGCGTGAGGCCGTGCTCGAGCAGGCGCCCGATCCAGCAGATGGCGCCTTCCGCGTTCCTTCGCCCCAGGCTGAGGTCTGATGACCATGTTGCTGGAGCTGACCGTCGCCGAGGCGACGGCGAAGATCGCTTCGGGGGAGATCTCGCGCGAGGAGTACTTCGCGGCTTGGCGGGGGGCCGCGGCGGGCGATGAGCTGAACGGGTACCTCTGGCGGGCTGAGGAGAACGGGGTCGGGGGCGAGGGACCGCTTGCCGGCGTTCCCGTCGCGGTCAAGGATCTCTTCTGCACCGAGGGCGTGCAGACGACCGCCGGCTCGCGCATCCTCGAAGGGCACCGGCCGCTGTACACGGCGACCGCCGTGCGTCGGCTCGGCGAGGCGGGCGCCGGCGTCCTCGGCAAGACCAACATGGACGAGTTCGCGATGGGGTCCTCGAACGAGAACTCCGCTTACGGCCCGGTGCGCAATCCGTGGGATCGCGAGCGGGTTCCAGGTGGATCCTCAGGCGGTTCCGCGGCCGTCGTCGCGGCCGGCCTTGCGCCCTGCGCGATCGGCACCGATACGGGTGGCTCGATTCGGCAGCCCGCTTCGCTCTGCGGGATCGTCGGGCTGAAGCCGACCTACGGGGCGATTTCCCGCTACGGGATGATCGCCTTCGCTTCCTCGCTCGACCAGTGCGGGCCGTTGACGCGCGACGTCACCGACGCCGCCCTGCTGCTCGAGGCGATGCAGGGGCGCGACCCCTGCGACTCGACCTCGGTTGGGATCGAGGGCGGGGTCCAGGCGCCGAGTCGCGAGGATCTGAGCGGACTGCGCTTTGCCGTCCCGGCCGAGCTTGCCCATGACGCGATCGAGCCCGGCGTCCGCGAGGTCTTCGAGGCGACCTTGAAGCGAATCGAGGCGCTCGGCGGGGAGATCGCCGAGGTGCCGCTGCCGCACGCCGAGCACGGCATCTCCGCCTACTACGTGATCGCCCCGGCGGAGGCCTCGTCCAACCTCGCCCGCTACGACGGCGTCCGCTACGGGATGCGAGCCGATGGGGAGGGCGACGTGGTCGAGATGTACGAATCGACTCGCGCCGCCGGTTTCGGCGACGAGGTCAAGCGGCGGATCATGCTCGGCACCTACGCCCTCTCCTCTGGCTACTACGAGGCCTACTACGGCCGCGCACAGAAGGTGCGTACGAAGATCGCCGGGGACTTCGCCGCCGCCTTCGACAGCTTCGACTTCGTCGTCACGCCGACCTCCCCCTCGGTCGCGTTTGGCCTGGGCGAGAAGACGGCCGACCCGCTGGCGATGTACATGAACGACTTCTTCACGGTGCCGATGAGCCTGGCGGGCATCCCCGCGATCTCGATCCCGGCAGGTCTCGCCGAGCCCGAGGGCGGGGGCCCCAAGCTGCCGGTTGGCTTCCAGATCGCCGCACCGGCGTTCGCCGAGCAGCGTCTGCTCGATGCCGCCTATGCGCTGGAGCAGGCGATCGGGTTCGACGCCAAACCTGGGGAGAGCGGTGATGGCTGAGCTGGAGGCAGTGATCGGGCTGGAGATCCACGTCCAGCTCTCGACCAGGACGAAGATGTTCTGCGGCTGCGAGCTCTCCTTCGGTGACGAGCCCAACGTCCATACCTGCCCCGTCTGCCTCGCCCATCCCGGTGTCCTGCCGGTGCCCAACGAAGAGGCGATCCGCTACGCGCTGAAGATCGCCGCTGCGCTCGACTGCGAAGTGGCTGGCCGCTCCACCTTCCACCGCAAGAACTACTTCTATCCAGACAACCCGAAGGCCTACCAAATCAGCCAGTACGACGAACCGCTTGCGGTCAACGGCAAGCTCGGCGGGATCCGCATTCACCGCGCCCATCTCGAGGAGGACGCGGCGAAGACGATCCACCTCGGCGAGTCGGGGCGGATCCACGGCTCCGGCGCCTCCCTGGTCGACTTCAACCGCGGTGGCACGCCGCTGGTCGAGATCGTCACCGAGCCCGACCTTCGCAGCGCCGCTGAGGCCGGAGCCTGGGCGCGGCTGCTGCGCACGACGGTGCGCCAGCTCGAGGTCTCCGACGTCAACATGGAGGAGGGCAGCCTGCGGGTCGATGGCAACGTCTCGGTGCGCCCGGTCGGCAGCGAGCAGCTGGGGGTCAAGACCGAGCTGAAGAACATGAACAGCTTCCGCTTCCTCGAACGGGGAATCGAGGCTGAGCTGGCACGCCAGCGCGAGCTGATCGAGACGGGGGGGAGCGTCACCCAGGAGACCCTGCACTTCCATCCCGAGGACGGCTCGCTGACGCCCCTGCGATCCAAGGAGGAAGCGCACGACTACCGCTACTTCCCCGAGCCCGACCTGGTGCCGCTGGCGCCGACCGAGGCGATGCTGCGCGAAGCGCGCGAGTCGCTGCCGGAGCTTCCAGAGGCGCGGATGCGACGCTACGAGGAGGAGTTGAAGCTCTCCGAGGAGAACGCCGCTCAGCTCGCCGCAGATCCCGAGGCGGCGACCTACTTCGAAGCGGCCTGCGACAGCGCGGCCGGCATTGACGCGCAGGTGATCGCCAACTGGGTCACCGGCGAGCTTGCCGCGGCACTGCGCCAGGCCGATGGCGTCGATCCGGCCGACTCGAAGGCCACGCCAACGGCCTTGGCGGCGCTCGTCGCGATGGTGGGGGAGAAGAAGATCTCCCACGGCAGCGGCAAGCAGGTGCTCGCCACCCTGGTCGTCGAGGGCGGGGACCCGACGGCGATCGTCGAGCGCGAGGGCCTCGCCCAGATCTCCGACAGCGGCGAGCTGGAGGCGATCGTCGCGGCCGCCGTCGAAGCCAATCCCGCCGCCGCCGAGCAGATCCGCTCCGGCAACCAGAAGGCGATCGGGGCGATCGTCGGTGCCGTGATGAAGGAGACCAAGGGCCGCGCCGACGGCGGCGAAGTCAACCGGTTGATCCGCCAGCAGCTCGGGCTTTAACCGACTCCGATCCGGGGAGGTCTCGCCGGAGCAACAGCGGGGAGGCTCCGTCGAGACCTCCCCGGATCGCAGCCCACGAGAGCGACGCTGCGGGCGGCCAGAGTTGGAGCTGAAAGTGCGACCTGACCGGCGTCAGGAGGGCGCACCGCAAAAAGAAACGGCCCCGGGTGCACCCCGGGGCCGTTCAAATTTGTGAATACCACAAACCGCCTGAAACTTTAGCGCTACATCCGGAACCATGCTGTCCCGCGGACGAAAGTGCGGTCCAGCACTTTGTAACACGTTGTTACAAAGTGCTAAGTTGGGCTCATGGCCTGGAACGTCGTCATCGCCGGTGGAGGTTTCGGTGGAGCGATGGCGGCGCGGGAGCTGGAGCGGATCATGCCGAAGCAGTCGGCACGCTTGGTGCTGGTCAACGACGTCAACTTCCTGCTCTACACGCCGTTCCTGCCGGAGGCGGCCGCGGGGACGTTGGAGCCGCGCCATGTAGTGACGCCGCTGCGCGAGATCCTCGATCGCACCTACCTGCGGCTCGGGACGATCTCCGGCCACGATCCCGAAGGGCGCACGGTCGAGCTCCGCACGCGCGAAGGCGAGGTTGAGCGGCTTCTCTATGACCAGCTCTTGCTTGCGCTTGGCTCCGTCTCACGGGTGCTACCGGTGCCCGGCCTTGCCGAGCACGCGGTTGGGTTCAAAACGCTCGCCGACGCCATCTGGCTGCGCAATCATGTGGTCGAAACGCTGGAGGCCGCCAACGCCAGCGATGACCCAAACCGCCGCGAAGAGCTGCTCACCTACGTATTCGTCGGCGGGGGCTACGCCGGTCTCGAGGCACTCGCCGAGCTTCAGGACTTCGCCGCTGACGCGATGGAGAGCTACCCCCGTGCTCGCCTGCACGGGATGCGCTGGGTGCTGGTCGAGGCCTCTGATCGGGTGCTTCCGGAGATCGACGCCGGCCTCGCCGAGTACGCCCTGCGCCAGCTGCGCGGCCGTGGCATCGACATCCGGCTGGAGACGACGCTGGAGGAGGTCAGTGCGGATCGCGCGCGCCTCTCAAGCGGCGAGCTGCTGCCGACGCGAACGGTGGTCTGGACCGCCGGGGTGGCGCCGCATCCCACCCTGCGCCATCTGAACGTGCCGCTCGACGAGCGCGGTCGCGTCCCGGTCGATGAATATCTGCGCGTGCAGGGGTCGGATTCGGTCTGGGCGATCGGCGACTGCGCAGCTGCGCCCGATCCACGCGGCGGCCACTACCCGCCGACGGCCCAGCACGCGGTTCGCCAGGGTCCCGTCGCCGCCCGCAACATCGCCGCCGAGCTGGGCGTCGGCAGCGCTCGCCGCTTCGAGTACCGCGGCAACGCCTCCTTCGTCAACCTCGGCCGCTACAAGGCCGT
Organism: uncultured Solirubrobacterales bacterium; assembly: GCA_963718755.1. Lineage (GTDB taxonomy): Bacteria > Actinomycetota > Thermoleophilia > Solirubrobacterales > 70-9 > VRUE01. The sequence goes on along the minus strand of OY970376.1, from coordinate 41,091 downwards.
GGGCAGGGTCGGCGGCCGCAAGTTCCGCGGCTTCCCGGCCTGGTGGATGGCACGGACTTACCACATGAGTCAGATCCCGGGGGTCGCCCGAAAGGCGCGAGCCGTAATCGATTGGACCGCCAGCCTGCCCTTCCGCCGTGACCTGGCCGAGGTCGGCTCGATTGGGCATCCGCAGCGCTTGGGCGCGACAATGGAGCCGTGGGATTCGAGTACCTCATCATCGCCTTCTTCTTCGGGCTAGCGACCGCGATCATCGGCCGCGCCAAGGGCAGCTCGTTCTGGCTCTGGTTGCTGATCGGCACCATGCTGCCGCCGTTGGGCCTGATCGCCGTCATCCTCTACCGCCGCGAGAAGGACGAACCCGAACGCCAGTGCCCGGCCTGCGGCAAGGCGGTGAAGCTCTACGTCCAGGTCTGCCCCCGCTGTGGCACCGACCTCTTCCTGCCCGATCCGGCCGCGGTGCGTCACCCCGCGGTCGACGGCTGAGCTCCCAAGGCGGCCTGGATCACCGCCGTGTCCCAGCGCCCGATCGCGTCGATCACCTTGCCATCGCGCAACACAAACCGCCCGATGCCGTCCCAGGCGAGCCGCTCGCCATTCACCGTCGCTTCCATCGCGTACTCGACGAAGACGACGTTTCCTCGCGCGGCCCAGTTTCGCGTTTCGAGTGAGATGTCGGGCATCGCGGCCTTGATTCCGCGCACGTAGTCGGGCTCCTCGTCGCCGCGGATTGGCCGCTCCATGCCGGAGTGGTCGATGGTTGCATCGGGGTGGACCATCTCGAACTGCTCCAGCCGGGCGGCGTCGAAGCTGGGCCAGATTTCCTCATACACCTGGATGAATCGCTCAACGTCCTGCATCGGGGCTCCTCTCGATTGACGGATTGGCTGGCGGCGAGGATAGGCTCGCTGCCAGGCTCTGTCTCGCGGAAATCCGCCACGGTCACGGCCGTTGTCTCACCTGTCCGAAAACCGCCAGAGACCAAGCTGCGGTCGTGGCACGATGGGCGATGTGATCGCGGATTTCGAGGCCTGCTACCGGTTCATGCGCAGCCGCGACCCGCGCTACGACGGCTATTTCTTCGTCGGCGTGCTGTCGACCGGCATCTATTGCCGACCGAGCTGTCCGGCCCGGCTGCCGAAGCGTCGCAACGTCCGGCTCTTCCAGAGTGCCGCCGCTGCGCACGAGGCCGGCCTCAGGGCCTGCAAGCGCTGCGATCCCGATGCGGCCCCCGGCTCTCCAGCCTGGAACCGCCGCGCGGATGTCGCCGGACGGGCATTCCGCCTGATCGCCGAGGGAGCGGTCGACCGCGATGGCGTCCCCGGTCTAGCCGCGCAGCTTGGCTACAGCGAGCGCCAGCTCCAGCGCATCCTCACGGCCGAGGTGGGCGCCGGCCCGGTCGCACTGGCCAGGGCTCAGCGAGCGCAGGCGGCGAGGCTGCTGATCGAGTCGACGCCGATCACGTTTGCCGAGGCTGCGCTGGCCGCCGGCTTCGGCAGCGTGCGGCAGTTCAACGACACGATCAGAGCCGTCTATGGACGTACCCCAACCGAGTTGAGGCGGCGGGCCAGGCGTCGTGCGAGCGATGCGACCCCCGGGGCGATCGAGCTGAGGCTCGCTTGCCGGCAGCCGTTCGACGGCGGGTCGTCGCTCCGCTTTCTCGCCGCGCGGGCGGTGCCCGGCGTCGAGGCGCTGGACGAGGATGGCTACCGTCGCTCGCTCTCATTGCAGCGCGGCGGTGCGATCGTCGCGCTGCAACCGGAGGACGGCGCCGTGCGCTGCCGGTTGTGGCTCGACGACCTGCGCGACCTGACCGCCGCGGTTGCCCGCTGCCGTCGCCTACTCGATCTCGATGCCGATCCGCAGGCGGTTTCCGCCCAGCTCGGCGAGGACCGCTGCCTGGGCGAGCTCGTCCGGCTTCGCCCGGGCCTGCGCGTGCCCGGCTGCGCCGACGGGTTCGAGTTGGCCGTCCGCGCAATTCTCGGCCAGCAGGTCTCGGTTGTCGCGGCCCGGGGCATCGCGGCGAAGCTGGTCGAGCGCTACGGCGAGCGACTGGAAGAGCCGGTCGGGACGGTTACGCATCGGTTCCCGACGAGCTGGGCCCTGGCGCAAATCGATCCGTCGAGCCTGCCGATGCCCGGCAGTCGGGCGCGGGCTCTGCGTGAGCTGGCCCGTATGGTCGACCGGGGCGAGCTGAGTCTCGACGCGGGTGCCGACACCGCGGCCTCGGTTGCCGGCCTGCTCTCGATTCCCGGGGTCGGCCCGTGGACCGCGTCGTACGTGGCGATGCGAGCGCTCGGCGATCCCGACGCCTATCCGCTCGGCGACGCCGGCTTGCGACGTGCCCTCGAGCAGCGAGGGCATCGGGGGGACCGGGCGGGCGAGGCGCTGCTCGCCGAGCGCTGGCGACCCTGGCGCTCCTACGCCGTCGTCCATCTCTGGCGCAGCCTTGACCTCGGGGTGCTCAGCGCAGCCAGGTCCTGACGATCGCGTTGGCGAAGCCGAGGCCGTAGCGGACGACGGCGGGCTTCTTCGAGTGGCCGTGGAGGCGCTTGGCGACGGTGACCGGGATCTCCTTGGCGGGGATGCCGCGCTTGATCGCCTCGATCATGAACTCGGAGGTATGGAACTGCTCCTGGCGCAGGACGAGCTGGGGGAGGACGGCGGCGCGGACGGCGCGGTAGCCGTTGGAGCAGTCGCTGACCTTGGTGCGGGTGATGAACGAGACGAGGCGGTTGAAGAAGACGATCCCCAACTCACGGGCGAAGTGGTTGTCATCGGCCTCGCCGAGCACGCGGGAGCCATGGGCGACGTCGACCTCGCCGTCGAGCACCGGTTTGACCAGCCGCTCCATCTCCGACGGCAGGTGCTGCCCGTCGGCATCGAGCGTGACCACGATCTCGGCCCCGGAGTCGACCATCAGGCGATAGCCGGTGCGCAGCGCAGCGCCACCACCGCGATTGATCACATGGCGGGCGACGATCGCGCCGTGCTTGGCGGCAACGTCGCCGGTGCCGTCGCGCGAGCCGTCGTCGACGACGAGCACCGCGGTCTCCACGCCGCAGACCTCGCTTGGCATCAGGTCGAGGACCTGGCCGACGTTCTCGGCCTCGTTGTATGCGGGAACGAGGATCGCGATCCTGCCGCGGAAGCGCTCCGGCAGCTTTGCCTGGCGGAACTCCTCCCAGGCAAGCCCCTCGAGCACCGCCGAGAGCTGGCGCGAGTTGCGGGCCGTCTGCGAGAGCGCCCGCAGGATCAGCAGGAAGAGGATGAAGATCGAGAAGACGGCGAGGCCGAGGATGCGGCCGCCGTTGCCCTGCTCGAAGGAGAAGGCCGATAGCAGCGCGTCGGTCAGTTCGGTGCCGGAGACGATCGCCAGGCCGATCGCGGCTCCGAGCAGGATCAGCACGTCGACGTTGCGCAGGGTGCGACGTCGAGCGATCGCGAAGGCGCCGATCGCAATCGCGACCAGAAGGCCGGTGGCGCGTAGCGCCGTCAGTTCGGCGGGGAAGATGCCTGCTTGGGAGACCATCGACCGCTGGAGGATATGGCCGCACCCACCCGTGCAAGCGCCACGCCGGCAAGCGGAAAGATCAGCGTCATCAGGATCTCGTTGCGCCGCGGAGCCGCCAGAGACGCGGCGCCGACCGCGGTGACGAGGAGGATCGGGGTTGCCATCGCGACCAGCTCCCACCAGCGCCGGCGCAGCGCCAGTACCCCGAGACCGGCGAGGCCGAGCAGGACGATCAGGCCCTGGGCGACCCGGCCCGCGGTGCTGCTCATCGCTTCGCCGATGCCGGCGCTCCACATCCGCCAGACCTTGCGCGCGGTCATCGCCAGATAGTCAAACGGGGCTTCGCCGAAGTACTTGGAGAAGTTCTCTTTGCCGATCCTGCCCAGCGCCTCGTCCCGCGGCAGTTCGGGGTAACGCTCTGCCACCCGATCGAAGAGCGGCGTCGGGTTGACCCGCTCCAGGGCCTCGGAGTCGGGCGGCAGGTCGCGGTTCAGGTAGCGCAGGGCCAGCCTTGCCTTGACCCGCTTGTACTCGCCGTCGGCGGGCAGGAACGTGCCGACGTAGATCGCCTTGCCGCCGCCGGTCGAGATCGGCACGGTGCGGTCGAGCGTGACCTGGTTGTGGATCGTCCAGGGGACGATCGGGAGTATCAGCGCGACGGCGAGCAGGCCCGCCCCGGCGAGGCCCGGCTGCCAACCCCGCTCTCGGCCGACTCTGATCGCGGCCAGAACGGCGAAGGCGATCCCGACCGGCAGGTAGTCGGGCCGGATCAAGGCGGTCAGGCCGAAGAGAAACCCGGGAATGAGCCAGGCGCGTAAGCGCTCCTGTTCGGCCGCCCACAAGAAAGCGAGGACGGCGGCCGGCAGCGTGAACATCGCCGGCGGCTCGCTGAAGAGCGCACCGGTCGAGTGGATGAAGGGCGGATAGACAGCGACGCCGAAGGCCGCGATCAGACCCGCCGGGCGGCAGTTGATCCGCCTGCCCAGCAGGTAGGCGATGACGATCGCCGCAAGGCCGAGCAGCAGCTCGACGATTCGCGCAGTGCCTTCGCGGGCGCCGCCGGTCGCGTAGAAGGCGGCCGCGTAGAGCAGCGGCGCCCCCGGTGACCAGTCGCTGGCGTCCTCGAAGCTCGGCCCGCCGTAGCTGCCTTCCTCGTAGAGAGCCTTGGAAAGCGCGAAGTAGGCTCGCGCGTCATCACCGGGAGTCTGCAGCGGCTCGACCACGCGATAGGCGCGCAGGCCGAAGCCCAGCGCCAGGATCAGCGCCAGCATGATCAGCGTCTTGCGGCCGTGCCGCTCGGGCAGGCTGCGAATCCGTTCGCCGAGCGCCTTCAAGGTCGGTTGAGGCTATCCGGCGCAAGGGCGCGGGGCGAGCGCGTCGAAGAGGGCGGAGCAAACCCGTTCCCGGAAGGAGCCCTCAGATGCCCCGCTCACCCCTGCTCGTGCTCTGCGCCCTGGCCTGCGCGGCACTCGCAATTGCCCCCGCCGCCTCCGCTGCGCCGGCCGAATCGAAGTGCGCCACCGCCTCGTCAGACGTCGTCGGCGGCAAGATCCACGGCAAGCTCAGCTCCAGCAACGTCGACCCTCTACAGGCTCAGTTCGCCACCTGCGGGCACGCCAAACGGGTGATGAAGAAGGTCGCCGAACTGGGCCTCGAGAAGCCGCGCGGCGACGTCAGCGGGTTCTACTGCCGGCCCACCGTGTTCGCGACCGAACCCGACTTCGTCAGCTACATCTGCACTTTCAAAGGCGCCGACACCGCGACCTTCGTCAAGTTGACTTTCGCGATTCAGTACAAGCTCTGACGATCCAGGTGGTCGCGGTGCCGGCGAGTGCCGCGACCACCGGAACCGTCACCAGCACCCGCCGCGGAGAGGCGACGAGCAGCGCTCCGGTCGCCGTCGCCGCGAACAGCAGCATCCCGATCAACAGGGCCTCCCAGCGCCGTTCGCGGGCCAGCAGCCCGAGGCCGAGCAGCCCGAGCGTGACCAGCAGCCAGTGCATCGCCTTCCAGACCGGTGCCCGCATCACGTCCCGCGACCCGAAGGCCCAGATCCGCCAGACCTTTGCCGCCAGGAAGCCGGCGTAATCCAGCGGTTTCTCCGCGATCGCGTTCCCGAGCCGTTCGCGCCCCATCCGCGCCAGCGCAGCGTCGGTTTCCACCCCCGGATACCGCTGCGCGGCCAGCGCCGCGAGGATCTGCTCCAGCCTCGCGTCCACCGGCAGTCGCGCCGCAAGTCCGGGGTGGCGTTCCAGGACCTCCTCGCCGACCTGTTCCGGATCGCCACCAGAGGGCATGTAGGAACCGGCGAACAGCACCTGGCCGCCCCCGGTCGAGATCGGCACGAAGCGGTCGAGGGTGACCGCATTCCGGATCGTCCACGGGGCGGCGACGAGCACCAGTCCGAGAAGCAGGATCAAGGCTTGTGGCAGGCACTCGCGCCACCCATCCCGTCCATTACGCGCAAACACGACAACAGCTACGAGCAGCGAGATCGCCAGGTACTCCGGGCGGGTCAGCGCCAGCGCTCCGAGCAGCGCCCCCGGCAGCAGCCACCAGCCGCCCGCTCGATTCACGTCCGCGGCCCAGAGCACCGCCAGCACCGCCCCCGAGAGCAGCGTGGCCGCGAGCGGCTCGCTCATCAGCATGCCCTGGTACTCGACGAGCGCGGGGTAGATCGCCACGACGCCCGCACCGACGAGGCCCGCGGCCGGGCCCGAGAGCCGGCGGCCGATCAGGTAAGCGAAGAGGACCGCGAGCGAGCCGATCAGGGCCAGGAGGAGTCGCGCCGAGCGTTCGTGGATACCGCCGCTGAGCTCGTAGAAGCCGCTGATCAGCAGCGGCAGGCCCGGCGAGTAGTTGCTCGCCGGCTGGGTTGCGGCGGCACCAAGGGTGAACCCCTCGCCGCGCTCCAAGTTGGCGGCGATCGCGGCGTAGCCCTGGGCGTCGTAGACCGGCGAGCGCCCGTCCCAGGCCTCGGCGCCACGCAGCCCCAGGCCCAGCAGCAAGATCGCGACCAACGCGAGCAAGCCAGCTCTACCGCCATTCCGCGCCGCGAGTCCCTTCATCCTTCGGATGCTATGTCGCCCCTGTCAGCTACTCTGCCGCGACCTATGCGCGTCCTAATCCTTGGGGGCGACGGCTACCTGGGCTGGCCGACCGCCCTGCGCTTCTCGGCCCGCGGACACGAGGTTGCCGTCGTCGACAACTTCGTCCGTCGTCGTTGGGTGGACGGTGTGGGCAGCGACTCGCTGACCCCGATCGGCTCGCTCGAAGAGCGCATTACCGCCTGGCGGGAGGTCAGCGGCAGCGAGATACAGAGCTTCGTCGGTTCGGTCGAGGACGGCAAGTTCCTGGACGGCGTCGTCGCCGAGGTGCGGCCCGAGGTCGTCGTCCACTACGGGCAGCAGGCTTCGGCGCCCTACTCGATGGCCTCCCGCGAGCAGGCGGTCGAGACCCAGTACGGCAACGTGATCGGCAATCTCAACCTGCTCTTCGCGATTCGCGACCACGTTCCCGAGTGTCACCTGGTGAAGCTCGGCACGATGGGCGAGTACGGCCAGCCCAACATCGATATCGAGGAGGGCTACATCGAGATCGAGCACAAGGGCCGCAAGGACACCCTTCCCTACCCGAAGCTGCCCGCCTCGCTCTATCACTGCTCGAAGGTCCACGACTCGACCAACATCCACTTCGCCTGTCGCACCTGGGGCCTGCGCGCGACCGACCTGAACCAGGGTGTCGTCTACGGGATCGAGACCGACGAGACGGTGCGCGACGAGCGACTGATCACCCGCTTCGACTACGACGAGGTATTCGGCACGGTGCTAAACCGCTTCTGCCTGCAGACGGTGATCGGCCACCCCCTGACCGTCTACGGCAGCGGCGGCCAGACCAGGGGCTTCCTCAACATCCGCGACACGCTCAACTGCGTCGAGCTGGCGGCGACCAATCCGGCCGAGGGCGGCGAGTTCCGCGTCTTCAACCAGTTCACCGAGCAGTTCTCGGTGCTGGAGCTGGCCGAGCTGGTCAAAGCGGCCGGCGAGCACCTCGGCTACTCGGTCGAGATCCAGCACTGCGACAACCCGCGGGTCGAGAAGGAAGAGCACTACTACAACGCGATCCACACCAAGCTCCTCGACCTCGGCCTCGAGCCGACCCTGCTCGGCGAGGAGCTGGTCGAGTCGATGATCCACACGATCGAGCGCCACAAGGGTAACGTGATCGAGGGCTCGATCGATCCCCGTACGCGTTGGAATCCCGCCAAATCGCCTGCTGGCCGGGCATAGTCCCGCTGGTACCATCGCCGTTCTAATGAGCGCGGAGCGACCAAGCATGCATATCTGGTTCTTTGCGCCGGGAGCGAAGCGCGAGGATTTGTCATGAGAGCCGCGGACGCACTGATGGAAAGCCTCAAGGCGGAGGGCGTCAAGGACGTCTTCGGGATCCCCGGCGGGGCGAACCTGCCGACCTACGACGCGCTCGTCGACGCCGGCTTCCGCCACATCCAGGTCCGTCACGAGCAGGGCGGCGGTCACGCCGCCGAGGGCTACGCCAAGGCGTCGGGCAGAGTGGGGGTTGCGTTTGCGACCTCCGGCCCGGGCGCGACGAACCTGGTCACCGCGATCGCCGACGCGATGATGGACTCGGTGCCGACGGTGTTCATCACCGGTCAGGTGCGGACCGAGTTGATCGGCACCGACGGCTTCCAGGAGGCCGACATCCTCGGTGCGACGCTGCCCTTCGTCAAGCACTCCTTCCAGGTCACCGATCCGCGCCAGATTCCCGAGTATGTGCACGAGGCCTTCCACGTCGCCTCGACCGGACGCCCGGGTCCGGTCCTGCTCGACATCCCGCAGGACCTCTCGCGCGCCGAGATCGAGTACGCGACACGGACCGAGCCGGTCGAACTGGCCGGCTACAAACCGATGGGCAAGGGCAACATCAAACAGGTCCGGATCGCCGCCAAAGCGCTCGCCAACGCCAAGCGGCCGATTCTCTATACGGGCGGCGGCGTGGTCAACGGCAACGCTTCGGAGGAGCTGCGTGAGCTGGCGGCGGCCGACCGCTTCCCGATCACCTCGACCCTGATGGGGCTGGGCGCCTACCCGGCGTCGGGTGAGAACTGGCTGGGGATGCTCGGCATGCACGGGACCGTCACCGCCAACTGGGCGATGGACAACGCGGACCTGATCGTCGCGATCGGCGCCCGCTTCGACGACCGCATCACCGGCAAACTCGCCGAGTTCGCGCCGCAGGCGAAAGTCATCCACATCGACATTGACCCGGCGGAGATCTCCAAGAACGTCGGCGCCCACATCCCGATCGTCGGCGACGTCAAGCTGGTCCTGCCGGAGCTGACCCGCGAGTACCGGGCGCTGCAGACCGATGCCACCCGGCTCGATCCCTGGTGGAAACAGCTGCGCGAGTGGCAGGAGAAGCACCCGCTGCGCTACGAGCCCGGCGTCGACGGCGAGATCAAGCCGCAGTTCATGGTCGAAGCGATGCTTCGGGCGACGAACGGCAACGCGATCATCACCTCCGACGTAGGCCAGCATCAGATGTGGGCAGCGCAGTACTACGGCTTCGAGCAGCCCCGACACTGGATCAACTCCGGCGGCCTGGGGACGATGGGCTTCGGCCTGCCCGCCGCGGTCGGCGCCAAGGTCGCCCGCCCCGACGACGACGTCGTCTGTCTCGCCGGCGACGGCAGCCTGATCATGAACTGCCAGGAGCTGGCGACCTGTGTCACCGAAAACATCCCGGTCAAGGTCTTCCTGATGAACAACGGCTACATGGGCATGGTGCGCCAGTGGCAGGAGCTGTTCTGGGACCGCCGCTACAGCTCGGTCGAGATGGGCGCCAGCCCGGACTGGGTGAAGCTGGCGGAGGCGTTCGGCGCGACCGGCATGCGCTGCGAGAACGCCGACGAGCTCGAGGGGACGATGGTGAAGGCGCTGGAGACCGAGGGGCCGGTCCTGCTCGACGTACGCGTCGCCCAGGAGGAGAACTGCTACCCGATGATCCCCCCGGGTCAGGCGGCGAGAGACATGGTCGAGGCGCCGAAGGCAGTGAGCTGATGGAGGCGGGGACCCCGCAAGCGGTCCGACTGGAGGATCTCCACGTCCCGGGACAACTGAGCGGGCGCAAACACATCCTCTCGATCCTGGTCGAGAACAAACCGGGCGTCCTGGCGCGGATCGCCGGCCTCTTCTCGCGGCGCGGCTTCAACATCGACACGCTCGCGGTCGGGCCGACCGACGACCCCAGCATCTCGCGCATCACGCTGACCCTCGACGGTGCAGTCCACCCGATCGACCAGGTGACCAAGCAGCTGCACAAGCTGGTCAACGTGCTGAAAATCCGCGACATGGAGCCGGAGGAGACGGTCGCCCGCGAGATGGCGATGTTCAAAGTCTCGGCCGCGGTCGAGAGCCGGGCCGAGATCATCCAGTTCGCGGAGATCTTCCGGGCCAAGATCATCGACGTCTCACGGCGCACGATGACGATCGAGGTGACCGGGTCGGCCGACAAGATCGAGGCCTTCGAGCGAATGATCAGACCGCACGGCCTGATCGAGATGGTCCGGACTGGCGAGATAGCGATTGCTCGAGGCGGCGACTAGCGGGCTGCACAGCCGGCTGCGCGACGGCGCGGAGCTGGCGGTCAAACGATCGCGGCGCACGCTGGTCAGCGTCACGACCGCGGTCGACGGGCTTGATCCCTGCGCGGTGGCGTTTGCCTCCCGCTTGGCCTCCGACCACTGGTTCTGCTGGGAGCAGCCGGACAGGGGCTTCGCGCTGGCCGCCCTCGGCGTCGCCCACGAGGCGACCTCGCGAGGTGAGGGGCGCTTCGAGGACACCGCCCGCGAGTGCCTGCGCATGAACGAGGGCGCCGTGCTCGACGAGCCCTCCGGGTTGCCATCGGGAGCTGGACCGGTCTGGACCGGGGGCTTCGCCTTCGACCCCCACGGAGCCGGATCCCCACCGTGGTCATCGTTCGCGCCCGCCTCGATGATCCTGCCGGAGCTATCGATTTGCCGGGTCGGGGATCAGACGTTCCTCACCGTCAACCTGATCGTGCGCCCGGGCGATAGCGCCGCAGCGTCCGCCGATCGGGTCGCGGCGCGGCTCGCCGGCCTGCGCCCTGACCCATTGCCGATGCTCGACCCGCAGCCGACCAGCCGGCCGGAGATCCGCAGTGTGCTGCCGCCGGGCGACTTCGAAGCCGCAGTGGAGGCCGCGACAGAGCGGATCGCGGCCGAGGAGATGAGCAAGGTGGTCCTCGCTCGCGAGGTCGCGGTCGAGGCCTCCGCCGCCCACGAACCGGCGGCGATCTTCGGCGCCCTGCGCGAGCAGTTCCCCTCCTGCTTCTGCTTCTGCCACGGCACGCCCGAGGCGGCGTTCCTCGGCGCCAGCCCCGAGCTGCTGATCCGCCGCTCCGGCGCCGGCGCCTCGACCGTGGCGCTGGCGGGCTCGACCCGGCGCAGCTCCGATCCCGCCGTCGACGACCACCTCGGTGAGCAGCTGCTGCGCAGCGACAAGAACCGGCGCGAGCAACGGATCGTCGCCGAGCGCATCGTCCGCAGGCTGCGCCCGCACTCGGTCTGGGTGCAGACGGCGCCGGAACCCGAGGTGGTCAAGGTCGCCAACATCCAGCACCTGGCGACCCCGATCATCGCCCAGCTCGCCGAATCGCACTCGGCGGTAGAGCTGGCGGGCATGCTGCACCCGACGCCGGCGGTCGGCGGCGAGCCTTGGCCCGACGCGGCGAGCACGATTCCCGAGCTGGAGCGGATGGACCGTGGCTGGTACGCCGGCCCGGTCGGCTGGATGGACGCCACCGAGGACGGCGAGTTCTGCGTCGCCCTGCGCAGCGCCCTCCTCCGCGACCGCGAGGCCCGCCTCTTCGCCGGCGTAGGCGTAGTGGCCGGCTCCGACCCGGCGGCGGAGCTGGAGGAGACCGAGGTCAAGCTGCAGGCGCTTTTGCCGCTGATTGCGGACTAGCGTCATTGATCATTCTGATTGTCCTCACTATTGATTAGAGTCTGCCCAGGTGGCGCTGTTCAGCTCTCTAGTCCCAGGTCTTCGCGAAGTGCGTGCGCCGCTGATCTCCGGTTACCTCTGGCTTCTCTGTGCGTGGCTGCTGTTCGAGCCGGCCGTGCCGTCTCCACAGGACAACGAGATCTACGAACGTCTGGTCGCAGTGGGCGAGATCGTCGGGCCGCTGGGCCTGGCGGTCACCGCGTCGGTTGCTGCCTACTTAATCGGGTCGCTGATCCAATCCGCCGTTCGATGGGGCTGGCGCCAAATGACGAGAGATCTCGGTCCATTGCGCTTCGACGAGGAGCAGCACGAACTTTTTGACGATCTCGCCTCCAGCGACAAGCCTCTCGACATAGGGATCATTCTCAAGGTGGCCGATCCCTTTCACGAGGTATCGCTAGGGCGGCCGTTCCTCAGCGATACCTCGATGGCTTCATCGGTTTGGGAGATAGCCGATCGAGAGCTCATCGAGTCGTTCCGACAACTTCAGCTGGTCGTGAGGGCAATCCAGCGGCGGGTCCGAGCCTCTGCGGTTTGCTCATTTGGGATGCACGCCCGCACCCCCGTCGTCCAGCTGAATATGCCCGCAAGCGAAGGGTTGGCCCAGGTCGAGTACGTCATACCTCACCTGTTGCCATCCCGAGACATCCTCGGGCAAGTCTCCCTCTTGCAGACGCGCCTGATCGAGGAGGCTGAGGCAACCGGTGCTCAGATCGAGCGGCTCCACGCGGAGGCCGATTTTCGCTTCACGATCGCGCCTTCTCTTTGTGCGTTGGCATTGATTCTCGCGGTGGGCGCGAGCCCTCTCTGGTTGATCTCTCTGGTGGTCCCCGCTGCTCTGATAGCGCAGGGGGTAGCGTTCTTTCAGCAGGGGCTGGAGGAGATTCTTGATGCACTCCGCGCCCGGACTCAGACCCCCGAGCTGGAGCGGATCACCCCGGTCTTCGAGCGCTACCGGACCTTCGCCACGAAGCTGGCCGAGGGCCTGGAGGTCGCCCGCTGGAAGAATTCCTAATCCCGGCTCGGGCTCGTCTGCTCCACTCGTTTGCTCAAGCGCCGGTGGCAGGCGACATTTGCCTGGCGGTCGGTCTTGACCTCGATCACGCCGGTGCCGTTCGCCATCGCCTCCGTGAGCTCGCCCAGGGAGTCAAGGCGATGATGGGGCAAATCGAAGAGCGCAGCCGCTTTCGACACATTAACCCCGCGTGGAGTTCCGAGGAGCGCCTCGAACTCATCGCCGCCAAGTGCTCCCTCTTGCGGCAGGAAATGGAAGATCCCCCCGCCGTCGTTGTCGATGACGACGATGCGGACCGGGGTCGAGACGTCACGCAGGGCGCCGAGACCGCCGAGGTCGTGGAGCAGGCCGAGGTCGCCGGTGACGATCGTGGTCGGTTTACCGGTTGCCCAGGCCGCCCCGATCCCGGATGAGATCAGGCCGTCGATCCCGTTGGTGCCGCGGTTGCAGAGGAAGGTGGCGTCGGTCTTGGTGGAGGGCAGGAAAGCCTCTTGGTCGCGGATCGGCATGCTCGACGCGGTGTAGATCAGCTCGTCGTCTCGGTAGGCGGCTCCGAGGGCCAGTTGCAGAGCGGGCTCGCTTATTGCGTTCATGCTTCTCAGCTCTGCCTCGATCGCCTCGCGTGCGGCGCGCTCTGCCTCGAGCCACATCGCCGGCGCGGGGCGGTCCTCACCAAGGCGTGCGGCCCAACCGGACGCCAGCTCGGTCGGATCGGTGCGCAGCAGGGCCGCAGCTCTGCGGGTCGGCTCGTTCCAGTCGCCCAGCGGATCGACGACGATCTGATCGGCACCTGACTCCGCGAGCCATGAGCGCAGCGGCTTGCTGGTGGGCATCTCGCCGAAGCGCAAGATGAGGTCTGGCGAGGCGGTCTCGCGGAATGCCTCATTGCGCAGGAGGAGGTCGTAGGCGGTCACTACGTAAGAACGATCATGGGGGCCGCAGCGCAACTGCGAGGTTGGCTCGGCAAGGATCGGAAAGCCGGCGACGCGCGCCAGGTGGGCCACCGGCTCGCGCAGCTCAGGATCGAGCTGTCGGCCCACGACGATCACGCCGATGTCGGCCTCGGCGATGTGCTTAGCGACCTCGTCGAGGAGGAACTGCGACGGCTCCATGTCGACCGGCGTCACCGCGGTCAGCGGCCGGCCGTCGCGCCCGTTCAGCGCCAGCGGGTCGGTCGCGGTCACCGCACCCTCCTGGGCCAGTGGAGCCAAGGGCTCGCGCAAGGGGAAGTTGAGGTGGACCGGGCCGGGGCGCGAGTCGCCACGGACGGTGGCGAAAGCGCGGCAGGCCGTCGAGCGGTAGTGGAGCAAGCCGTCGTCGTCAGCCTCGTGGGTGCCGACCTCGCGGAACCAACGCACCGAGGAGCCGTAGAGCTTCAACTGGTCGATCGCCTGGCCGGCGCCGACGCCGCGCAGCTCGGGCGGTCGATCCGCGGTCAGGACCAACAGCGGCACAGCGGAATGATCGGCCTCGCAGACGGCGGGGTGGAAGTTGGCGGCCGCGGTCCCGGAGGTGCAGAGGATGGCGACTGGGAGACCGCTGGCCTGCGCTGCTCCCAAGGCGAAGAAGGCCGCCGAGCGCTCGTCGACGATCACCGTCGTCTCGATCTCGGCCTGGCGCCACAGCGCCAGCGCCAGCGGCGTAGAGCGCGAACCGGGGGAGATGACGGCGTGGCGCAACCCGCAACGCGCCAGCTCCTCGGCGAAGGCCGAGGCGAGCGCGGTGTTGGCGTTGGTCGAGTCCATGGCCAGAGCCTATTGGCGACTTACCCCCCGGTATACGACGGTAAGTCGCCGGGGGTCCGTCATATCCGGTGCGCGTCTAGGGCCGCCTCGTCGATCTCAACCCCGAGGCCGGGGCCGTCGGGGGGCTGCAGCATGTCTCCTTCGAGCCTGCACTCGATCGAGGCGATCGTCGACGAAAAGAGACGTTGCGTGGCAAGGCCGTGCGCCAGATCCGGACCGCCTCCAACCGCTGCCTCGCGCAGGGTCGCCGCAACCTGTGCCGCTGCCGCGATGCCCACCGGGCCATCCAGCGCGCTCGAGAGGTAGGCGGGGAGGACCTCGGCGATCTCGATCGCCTCCTCGGGGCCGCCCACCTTGGACAGCTTCACTCCGGTCATCCGGCAAGCCTCCATCGCCGCGGCCCGTTCGGCGTCGGCGCGGCTCTCGATGCTCTCATCGCCGGCGATTGGGATCGAGGTGGATCTCGCCACCTCCATCGACTCCTCCAAGCTCGCCACCGGCTGCTCGGCGAGCTCGACCTCGTATGGCTCGATTTCGCCCAGCGTCCGCCTTGCCGTCTCGACGTCCCAAGCCCCGTTGACGTCGATCCGAATCCGAGCGGGCGGACCAAGCGCCTCGCGCACCGCGCGCACCTGGGCCGCCTCGTCACCGCCGCCGAGCTTCAGCTTGAAGCTGGAGAAGCCATCCGCCGCCCAGCGTTCAGCAGCACCCACGACCGAGGCGGGGTCGCCCGCGACCAGCGTGGCGTTGCAGCGGACGGGGGGCGAGACCCCGGCCGTAGCGGTTCCCTCCGCGGCGACCCTCTTCCCACGCAGGTCGAGCAGCGCCGTCAGCGCCGCACAACGTGCCGGCGCCGACAGGGAGAGCGCGTCACCTCGCAGAGTCGCCTCGTCGAGGGTCTCCCGCTCGCCAAGCTCGGTCAGCTCCCTGACGACCCGAGGCAGCGACGCGCCACCGCGCAGGGACAGCGGAACCGCTTCGCCGAGACCGACGAGACCCTCCTCGGAGCGCATCCGCAGCAGGACCATCTCACGCCGGTCGAGCCTGCCGGCGACGGTCACGTATGGCTCGCGGAACGGAAGCGCGTAGGGGACGACCTCGAGCGAGGCGATGCGCATGCAGGGAGCCTACGCCGCGAGCAGCAGTCCGGCCGAGACGAGCAGACTGAAGACCCCGAGCAACGCGCCGGTACCGGCCAACGCGGCGTTGAGCGCTGGGCCATCGGTGCGGTTGCTCATCGTCCGCAGCGGCTTGATCGCGAGCGGCAATGCGAGCAGGCCGATCAAGGGCAGCAGGCTGACATCAGCACCAACCAGCGAGATCGGTAGAACGGCGAAGGCGCCGAGTACGAGCAACCGGTAGAGCACCACCGCGTTGTGGCGCCCCACCCGCACCGCCATCGTCATCTTGCCCGCCCGTCGGTCGGTCTCGATGTCGCGCACGTTGTTGACGACGAGGATGGCGGTGGCGAGAAAGCCAACCGAGATCGAGAGGCCGAGGGGCAGCGCGTCGAGCTGCTCGACCTGGACGTAGTAGGAGCCGTTGACCGCGACCAGGCCGAAGAAGAGGAAGACGAAGACCTCGCCGAGGCCGGCATACCCGTAGGGGCGGGGGCCACCGGTGTAGAGAACACCGGCAGCGATCGAGAGGACGCCGATCAGCAGGATGACGGGCCCGGCCACCACGGTCAGGTAGATGCCGCAGGCGACGGCGACGGCAAAAGCAATCCAGGTGGCCACCAGCACTCGCTGTGGGGTCACCAGGCCGGCGGAGGTCACCCGCACCGGGCCCAGTCGATCCACCGTGTCGGCGCCGCGCTTGGCGTCCGAGTAGTCGTTGGCGAGATTGGTGCCGATCTGGATGAAGATCGAGCCGAGCATGGCGGCGATGAAAGCGCCGAGCCGCGGCAGGCTGCCGAACCATTCGACCGCGGCGGCGGTGCCGACCAGGACCGGCGCGATCGCCGCCGGCAGCGTGCGCGGCCGCGCTGCCATCAGCCAGATCCTCATGGGCGTTTCGGGAACTTCGAGAAGTCGGGCCGGCGCTTCTCCTTGAACGCCTCACGGCCCTCGCGGGCCTCCTCGCTGCCGTAGAAGAGCAGGTTGGTGTCGTGGGCCAGCTGCTGGATCCCCGCGTAGCCGTCCTCGTGGGCGTTGAAGCTGGCCTTGACCAGGCGCAGGGCGAAGGGGGAGAGGGCGAGCATCTCTCGGCACCAGGCGACCGTCTCGCGTTCGAGCTCGTCGAGCGGGACGACCGTGTTGACCAGCCCCATCTCCAAAGCCTCCTCGGCGTCGTACTGGCGGCACAGCAGCCAGAGCTCCTTTGCCTTCTTGGTCCCGACCAGGTCGCGCATCAGCGAGGCGCCGAAGCCACCGTCCCAGGACCCAACCCGCGGCCCGGTCTGCCCGAAGCGCGCATTGTCGGCGGCGATCGTGAGGTCGCAGCAGATGTGCAGGATGTGACCGCCGCCGATCGCCCAGCCGGCGACCATCGCCACCACCGGCTTCGGCAGTCGCCTCATCTGCACCTGCAGGTCGGTGACGTGGAAGCGGCCGATCGACGCGCCCTCGGCGACGTAGCCGCTGTCGCCGCGAACTGACTGGTCGCCGCCTGAGCAAAATGCCTTCTGTCCCTCCCCGGTGAGGACGACCACCCCGACCTCGGTGTCCTCACGGGCCAGCTCCATCGCGGCCGAGACCTCGATCAGCGTCTGCGGGCGGAAGGCATTGAGCACCTCCGGGCGGTCGATCGTGATCTTGGCGATCCCATCGGCCTTCTCGTAGCGAATGTCCTCGTACTCGCCGGCCGCCACCCACTCGATCGGTGCGTAGAGCTCCTCCGCGGGCGGGGCTTCCTTGTGGCGTTGGGGCATGATGGGCACGATATCCGGCCGATGAAGCTCGACGACTGGCTCGCCCAGAGATCCCAGACCTGCCCGGACCGCACCGCGTTGATTGCGGACGGTTCCGAGGTTACCTACGCCGAGCTCGAGGCCGAGGCAACCTGGGTTGCGCGGCGGCTCGAGGCGCACGGCGTGCGCCGCGGTTCGGTCGCGGCCCTGACCATGCAGCCGCGCCGCGAGCAGGTTGTCCTCGTCCACGCGCTGATGAAGGTCGGCGCGGTGCTGTTGCCGCTCAGCCCGCGCCTGGCCCCGGCGGAGCGCGCGGCGGTGATCGCGTCCGAGGAGCCGACCGTCGACCTCAGCGATCCCGGCGAGCTGACCCAGACCGAGGCCGACCTGCCACTGCTCGGCGAGCACGATATGGACGCGCCCTGCTGCCGGGTGCTGACCAGCGGCAGCAGCGGCACGCCGGACCCGGTCGAGCTCACCTACGGCAACTTCCTCTGGAGCGCGGTTGGCTCCGGCTTCACGATCGGGGTCGAGCCCAGCGACCGCTGGCTCTGCTGTGTGCCGCTCAGCCACATCTCGGGGCTCAGCATCGTCATGCGCTCGGTTATCTACGGGACGACCGCGGTCATGCACGACGGCTTCGACGTCGATCGGGTCGCGGCTGCACTTGAGCGGGATGAGATTTCCGTCGTTTCCCTGGTGACGACGATGCTGACTCGGCTGCTCGAGGCTGGCGCCGACCTCTCCGGTCCGCGGGCGATCCTGGTCGGCGGCGGGCCGGTGCCGGAGGAGCCGCTGGAAGAAGCCGCTGCGCGAGGCGCCACCGTGGTCCAGACCTACGGCCTGACCGAGGCCTGCTCGCAGGTGACGACGCTTGCCCCAGCGGAGGCCCAGCGCAAGCTCGGCTCCGCCGGCCGGCCGCTCCTCACCACGCACCTGCGGATCAGCAACGGCGAGATCCTCGTCCAGGGGCCGACCGTCGCGCCGAGCCGGGTCGATGCCGACGGCTGGCTGCACACGGGGGATCTAGGCCGGATCGACGAGGACGGCTTCCTCTACGTCGAGGACCGGATCGACGACATGATCGTCAGCGGCGGCGAGAACGTGGTCCCGGCCGAAGTCGAGCAGGTCCTGCTGCGACACCCCGAGGTCGCCGATGCAGCTGTCGTCGGCCGCGAGGACCCCGAGTGGCAACAGGCGGTCACCGCGGTGGTGGTCCTACGGGACGGGTCGACGGCGACGCCCGACGAGTTGCGTCGCCACTGCGCCGAGTCGCTGGCCGGCTTCAAGGTGCCGAAGCGGGTCGAGTTGGCGGCGGCACTGCCGCGCACGCCTTCGGGCAAGCTGCTGCGCAGAGCCCTCCGATAGCCTCACCAGCCATGAAAACCGACGACATCTTCTATGACAAGGACGCCGACCTCTCCAAGCTCGAGGGGAAGACCGTCGCCATCCTCGGCTACGGCTCCCAAGGCCACGCTCACGCCCTCAACCTGAAGGACTCAGGCGTCGACGTCGTCGTCGGCCTGCGCCCCGATTCCTCCAGTCGAGCCAAGGCGGAAGAGGCCGGCCTCGAGGTGCTCGATATCGCCGAAGCCGCCAGCCGCGGTGACGTCGTCATGGTGCTCCTCCCCGACGAGAAACAGGCTGAGCTTTGGAATGCGGAGATCTCCGATGGGATTGCGCCCGGCAACCTGCTGCTCTTCGCCCACGGCTTCGCCGTCCACTTCGAGCAGATCGCGCCGCCGCCGGGTGTCGACGTCGGCATGGTCGCCCCCAAGGGCCCCGGCCACCTGGTCCGCCGTCAGTACGAGGAAGGGACGGGGGTGCCCTGCTTGATGGCCGTGCACCAGGACGCCAGCGGAGACGCCCACGACCTCGTTCTCGCCTACGCCTCCGGGATCGGCGGTGGCCGCGCCGCGGTCATCGAGACGACCTTCAAAGACGAGTGCGAGACCGACCTCTTCGGTGAGCAGGCCGTGCTCTGTGGCGGCGCCTCCGAGCTGGTCCGGGCCGGGTTCGAGACCCTGGTCGAGGCCGGCTACGACCCTCGCCTCGCTTACTTCGAGTGCCTGCACGAGCTCAAGCTGATTGCCGACCTGATGTATGAGAAGGGAATCCAGGGGATGCGCTACTCGATCTCCAACACCGCCGAGTACGGCGACATGACCCGCGGCAAACGCGTCATCGGCGAGGAGTCGCGGGCGGCGATGAAGCAGATCCTCGGCGAGATCCAGTCGGGCGAGTTCGCCAAAGAGTGGATCGCCGAGAACCGGGCCGGCGGCGAGAACCTCTCGCGCATGCGCGAGGAGGGGGCGGGGCACGAAGTAGAGGAGGTCGGCGGCGACCTCCGCAAAATGATGCCCTGGATCGAGACCGAGTTCTAAGTCGCTGTAGGCCGGGAGGCGGTATGCCTTCCCCGGAATTGATGTCGCACGCGCTTCGCGCTTAGCGACTGAGGTTGAGCGCGGCTATCGCCGCGCGATTGACAGATTGCATATCGCCGCCTTCGGCGACATTCCGGGGAAGGCATACCGCCTCTCGGCTCACGAGCGTTTTCAGCTTCTCCAGCTCGCTCACGAGCGCGTTTCAGCTTCCCACTCCAATCGCGAGCGCGTTTCAGCTCTCCATCTCGCGAGCTGTTCCAGCTTCCTCGCCGAGGTCGCGGCTCTCCCAGCTTTGAGCTCCAGAGGCGTCCCCGCTTTTGTCGCGGAAGCTTCTTGCTCCTTGAGTCAGCTGCGGTGGGCGGGGGGCCGGTTGTTCTTTTTTCGAATGTGGCCGAAGGCCGCGAAATGCAATCTGTTTCCGCGCGGCGCAGCCGCGCTCAAACACAGTGGCTAAGCGCGCGAAGCGCGCGTGCCACATCAATTCGAAAAAAGAACAACCGGGCTCCCGCCCACAGCCGGCTAAGCCCCAGGAGGACCGTTGCTGCCGAGCTGGGACTCCTCGCCGGGCGGCAGTTTGCCGTCACGACCGACGTAGCCGTCTTTGCCGCCGACGACGACGTAGACGGCATCCTCGGAGTCGCTCAGGTTGCGGATCTTGCGTACGGTCGGGGCATCGACCCAGGCCAGGCCGCCCGCCTCGAGCTCGTGGCTGGAGCCGTCGCCGAACTCGATCGCGATGCGACCGCTGTGCAGGAAGTAGAGCTCCTCCTGCTCCTCGTGGAGGTGGCTGCCGGTCTCATAAGAAGGCGGGATGACGATCGCGTTGGCGCCGAAGGCGGTAACGCCCAGCTCCTTGCGGATCTTGCGGAAGCCATATCCCTCGCCAAGGTCAGCGAGGTTGGCGACCGCGTAGCCGTCGCCTTTCGTCACTCCCTGCTCACCGGTCTCCGACATTGGTGGGATCGTACGCGACGCGCTCGAGTGGGCGTCGGAAGGTCCACCCGCGTGGGTCAATAACCTTGGCCGCCGCAATGACCGCCGCGACGGAAACAGTTCAGATCCCCGCCGAGCTCAAGCCGGCCGACGGCCGCTTCGGCTGTGGGCCGTCGAAGGTTCGACCGGAGGCGCTTGCCCGGCTGGCCGAGCGCGCCGAGTTGATGGGCACCTCGCACCGGCAGGCGCCCGTGCGCGAGCTGGTCGGCCGCGTCCGCGATGGCCTCGCTGAATTGCTCGGCCTGCCCGATGGCTACGAGGTCGCCCTCGGCAACGGCGGCACGACCGCCTTCTGGGACGCCGCCGCTGCCTGGCTGGTCGAGGACCGCGCCCTCCATCTCAGCTACGGCGAGTTCTCGCAGAAGTTCGCCAAGGTGACTGCCGGCGCGCCATTCCTCACCGATCCGATCGTGGTCGAGGCTGAGCCTGGTGATGCGCCTGACCCGGTTGCCGACCCTGCCGCAGACGTGGTCGCCTGGGCGCACAACGAGACCTCAACCGGGGTAATGGTCGACGTGCAGCGCCCGGCCGACGCCGGCGAGGCGCTTGTCCTGATCGACGCGACCTCGGGAGCCGGCGGCCTGCCGCTCGACGCATCCCAGGCGGACGTCTACTACTTCGCCCCGCAGAAGGCCTTCGGTGCCGACGGCGGTCTCTGGCTAGCGGCGCTGAGTCCCGCCGCGATCGCGCGCATCGAGCGGCTCGACGGCGCCGCCGGCCGCTGGCAGCCCGCCTTCCTCTCGCTGCAAACGGCGCTCGAGAACTCGCGCAAGAGCCAGACCTATAACACGCCGGCGTTGGCCACTCTGCTGCTGCTCGCCGACCAGGTCGAGTGGATGCTCGCCGGCGGTGGCCTCGACTGGTGCGTGCAGCGCACCAGCGCTTCTTCCGGTCATCTCTACGGCTGGGCCGAGGCGCACGATTTCGCCACACCGTTCGTCGCTGATCCGGCGAAGCGCTCGCTCGTCGTCGGCACGATCGACTTCGCCGACACGGTCGATGCCGCCGCGGTGGCGGCGACGCTGCGCGCCAATGGCGTCGTCGACGTCGAGCCCTATCGCAAGCTGGGACGCAACCAGCTCCGCGTCGGCATGTTCCCGGCGGTCGAGCCGGCCGACGTCGAAGCGCTTACCGCCTGCGTCGACTGGGTGATCGAGAACGTGCCCGAGGTACGGTCGTGAAGGTCCTCGTCAAGGAGAAGATCGCCGACTCCGGCGTCGAGCTGCTGCGCGAGAGCTTCGAGGTCGACCTGGGGCTGGAGATGTCCGACGACGAGTTGCGCGAGGCGATCGGCGACTACGACGCAATTCTGGTCCGCTCCGCGACCCAGGTCACCCCTGAGCTGATCGAGCGGGCCGACCGACTCAAAGTGATCGGCCGTGCCGGCACCGGCGTCGACAACGTGGACATCCCCGCCGCGACCCGACGCGGGATTGTCGTTGCCAACGCTCCCGAATCGAACTCGGTCGCGGCGGCCGAGCACACGCTGGCGCTGATGCTGGCCCTTAGCCGCAACGTGCCCCGGGCGCACGCCTCGCTAATCGGTGGTGCCTGGGAGCGGCCGAAGTTCAAGGGAACCGAGCTCTACGGCAAGACCCTCGGCGTGATCGGCTTCGGCCGGATTGGCCAGCTCGTCGCCAGGCGCGCTCAGAGCTTCGAGATGGAGGTCCTTGCCTTCGACAAGTTCGTCTCCGCAGAGCGCTTCCGCGAACTCGGCGTCGAGGGGATCGACGAGCTCGATGATCTTCTCGGCCGGGCCGACGTCATCACCCTGCACCTGCCCAAGACCCCGGAGACGATCGACCTGATCGACTCGGAGGCAATCGCGAAAATGAGGGAGGGGGCGCAGGTGATCAACTGCGCCCGCGGCGAGCTGGTCGATCTCGACGCCGTGCTGGCGGGGCTCGAGTCGGGCAAGTTGGCTGGCGCCGCTCTCGACGTCTTCCCCTTCGAGCCTTTCACCGAGCACCCGCTCTTCGGTCGCGAGGACGTCGTCCTTACCCCGCACCTGGGTGCCTCGACTGCTGAGGCTCAGGACCGCGCCGGGGTGGTGACGGCGGAACAGGTGATCGCGGCCCTCAGCGGCGGCGTCGTCACCAACGCGGTCAACATCGCCGCCGTCCGCCCCGAGGAGATGGAGGCGCTGGCACCCTTCGTGCCACTCTGCGAAAAGCTCGGTCGTCTCGCCCAGGGGCTCGGCGAGGGCGCGATCGACGGCGTCACAGTCGAGTTCCGCGGTCGCATCGCCGCTCACGACACGCGACTCCTCGGCATCGCCGTCCTGGTCGGCATCCTCTCCGGCCACACCGAGGAGCCGGTGAACCTGGTCAACGCTCCACAGATGGCCGAGGAGCGCGGCATCGACCTGGCCGAGACCAAGGAGACCGCTTCCGAGGACTTCACCGAGCTGATCACCGTGCGCCTCGGGTCCGGCGAGGACGCGGTCGAGGTCGCCGGCACCGGCGTTGGCCCGCGCAACGAGCCATACCTCGTCTCGGTCTGGGATGAGAGCTTCTACCTGCCTTTCGCCGACCACATTGCGGTCTTCCGCTATGCCGACCGGCCGGGCATGATCGGCCGGGTCGGCTCGATGTTCGGCGAGGAGGGCGTCAACATCATCTCCGCCGCGGTTGGCGCCGCAGCCGGGGGGGAGAGAGCGGTGATGGCGCTGACGACGGATGCGCCGGTACGAGCGGAGACGATCGCCAAGATCCTCGAGCTCGATGGTTTCTCGGTCGGCCGCTCCGTCGATCTCTAGCGGACAGTAGGCTCAATCCATGAAAGCTGTGGTGTTGACGGGGACCGGGGGATACGACGTGCTCCAAGTGCAGGAGCGTCCGGACCCTTCAGTGGGCCCAGGCGAGGTGCGGATCGCGGTCAAGGCGGCGGGGATCAACTTCGCCGACACGATGGCTCGCGTCGGCCTCTATCCCGATGCCCCCAAACCCCCCTGTGTGCTCGGCTACGAGGTCGCCGGTGAGATCGAGTCACTGGGCGGCGGGGTCACCGATCACAAGGTCGGCGACCGCGTCATCGCCGGCACCCGCTTCGGCGGCCAGGCCGAGCTGATCACGGTTCCCGCCGACCAGGCACTGCCGCTGCCCGACGAGCTCAGCTTCGAGCAGGGTGCTGCCTTCCCGGTCAACTACGGCACCGCCTACGCGGCTTTGATCATGATGGGCAGCCTGAGAGAGGGCGATCGGGTCCTGATCCACGCGGCAGGGGGTGGCGTTGGCATCTCGGCGACGCAGATCGCCCGCAACGCAGGGGCTGAGATCTTCGGCACCGCCTCCCCTTTCAAGCACGAGGCGATTAGGGCGCAGGGCGTTGCGCATGCGATCGACTACCGCTCTGAAGACTTCGAGGCTGAGACGATGCGGATCACCGGCGGGGAGGGGGTGGACCTGATCATCGACGCGCTCGGCCCGACCTCATTCCGCAAGGACTACCGCCTGCTCCGACCCGGCGGGCGGCTGGTCATGTACGGGCTCTCCGAGAATTCCAAGGAAGGGAAGCGCAACATCCCGCTGACCCTGAAGAGCCTCGCTGCGATGCCCAGGGCGACGATGCCGTGGTGGAAGAGCCTGCTGATCATGAACGAGAACAAAGGCGTCTTCGGGCTCAACATGCTCAAGTGGTGGGACACCGAGGGCAACCTCGACCGCGTGGTCGAGCCGCTGATGGCCGACCTCGAAGCCGGCCGCCTGCAGCCCGTCGTCGCCGAGGCGTTCCCCTTCGATCGTGCCGGCGACGCGCATAAATTCATCGCCGAACGCCGCAACGTAGGGAAGGTCGTGCTGTTCCCTTCATAGACGCTCCGACCCGGTCGGTGGCGGGGACGCCTTGCTGATGAAGAAGCTCCTACTCATCTCGTTCGCCCTTCTGGCCCTGCTGGTGCCTGGCACGGCCCTTGCCGAGACGAAGACCTACACCGTGCTGCTGGCCGGCGGCCAGGAAGACAACGTGATCAAGGTCTGGCTCAGCTCCGACGGGCGCCTGTACGTCATCGACTCGGTAGTTCAGTTAGACGTCGGCGGCACCGTCTGCTCGCACCCCGAAGACAACCCCAACGAGCTGCTCTGCGACGCACCCGCGATTGCCGGCTTCGAAGTCAACGCCGGCGGCGGGGATGACGAGGTCAGCGTGGCCAAGGACGTGACGGCGCCGGTGACGATGCGCGGTGCCGCGGGTGACGATCTCCTGGTCGGCGGCGGCGGCCCGGACAAGCTCATCGGCGGCAATGGCGACGACCGCCTCGTCGGCTGGCGTGGCGATGACCTGCTCTATGGAGGACCGGGGGTGGACGTCCTGGTCGGTGGTCCAGGCGCCGACATTCTGCATGGTGGGGTCGGCAAAGACCGGCTGGTGGCCGGGGCGGGTAAAAACGTGATCCGCCAGCCCTAGGCCTTCTGTGCCCGGCGGCCGAGCATGCGTCCGCCGACGAAGAAGAGGGCGACCAGGAAGCCCAGCAAGGAAAGCCCCGCGTCGAGTCGGAAGGCAGCCTGGATGCCGTCGACGAACGAATCCTGGGCCGAGAAGACGGTGGTGGTCAGGCCGAGGCCGATCGCGCCACCGGCGATCTGGCACATGTAGAGGATGCCGCCGGCGAGGCTGCTCTGGGATTCGTCGACCGAAGTGACGCCGGCGGTGGTCGCGGTCGGGTAGAAGCTGCCGATGCCGATGCCGAGGATCAGCATGCCGGCGACGAGAGAGCTGTAGCCGGAGCCCTCACTTACCTGTGAGAAGGCAAACGGCGCAATCGTGATGCAGGCGGCGCCGACAACCGCCAGCGGCTTCGGCCCAACCCGGTTGTAGAGCGGACCGGCGATGAAGGAGACGAGGGCAAAGGTGCCAAGGAAGGGCAGCACCCCGACCCCGGCCTCCAGCGGCGAGTAGCCAAGGTGCTTCTGCATGAACTGGGGCAGGTAGAGCAACGCCGCAAAGAAGGTTGCCGACATCAGCGTGATCGCCACGCAGGAGGCGCGGAAGCTCTCGTTGCGCATCACCGCCCGCGGCACCAGGGCGCTCATCCCGGCGCGGCGCTCGATCGGCACGAAGGCAGCGATCAGAACGGCGGCCAGCGCCAGCATCGCGACCACCCGGGGATCGCCCCAGCCCCAATCGTCGACCTGGTCCAGCGCCACCAGCAGCGAGACCAGGCCGACCGAGATCGCCGCGATGCCGGGGTAGTCGATTCGCTGCCTCTCGACCTCCGGCTCCTTGACGTCGACCAGGTAGTAGGTGACCAGCACCGCAAAGGCCGCGATCGGCACGTTGAGGAAGAAGATCCAGCGCCAGCTCAGGGCGTCGGTGAGGACGCCGCCGATCAGCGGGCCGATCGCGTTGCCGAGCCCAGCGGCGCCGAGGATGATGCCGCCGGCAAGCCCGGCCTTCTCGGCGGGCAGCAGGGCAAAGGTCATGCCGAGGATCGCGGGCCACATCAGCGCCCCGCCGATCCCCATCAGCACCCGGGTGGCGATCAACCAGGCCTCCGACTGCGCGGCGCCGCCCAGCGCCGACATCGAGGCGAAGATCGCGGTGCCGAGGAAGAAGGCTCGGCGGCGCCCGAACATGTCGGCGAGGCGGCCACCGGTGACGATCATCACGCCGAAGGTGAGCGCGTAGGCATTGACGACCCACTGGATGGTGTTGACCCCGGTGGAGAAGTCCTCCTCCATCGTTGGGATCGCGACGTTGACCGCCGAGAAGTCATTGGCGATCACGAGCACACTCATGCTCATCGCAAAAAGCGCCAGGACGGTGGTGCGGTCGAGCCTTGCGATCGGCGCAGCCTACGCTAAGCTGAAACGCGAATGACGGACCGGCTCGACACCCTGTCGCTACTCCTTCTCCTCCCCCTTCGGGGGGAATAGCGCTGGGCGGCGCGTGAGCCGCGAGAGACAAGGTCATTCGGAAGAACTGGAGAAGGAGGCAGTCGCATGAGCAGCGCCGCTGGTACCGCATCCGACGCGAACCGCGTCCACATATTCGACACCACCCTGCGTGACGGTGAGCAGTCACCCGGCATTTCGCTGAACACGGCCGAGAAGGTCGAGATCGCCCAGCAGCTGGCACGGCTCGGCGTCGACGTGATCGAGGCCGGCTTCCCGATCACCTCGCCGGGCGACTTCGAGGCGGTCGAGGCGATCTCGCGCAAGGTTGAGGGGCCGACCATTTGCGGGCTCGCCCGCACTCACAAAGCGGACATCGACGCCGCCTGGGGGGCAATTCGCGATGCCGGCCGCCCCCGCATCCATACCTTTATCTCGACCTCCGACATCCACATCGAGCACCAGCTGCAGACCGATCGTGAGGACGTCAAGGGGCAGGCGAAGGCGGCGGTTGCCCTGGCCCGTTCCTACTGTGACGACGTCGAGTTCTCACCGATGGACGCGACCCGCGCCGACATCGAGTTCACCGCCGAGGTCTGCGCAATAGCTGTCGAGGAGGGGGCGAGCGTAATCAACATCCCCGACACGGTGGGCTACACCACTCCCGAGGAGTACGCCGAGTACTTCCGCCGCCTCTACGAGTTGGTGCCAGGTCTCCGGGATGTGGAGACCTCCGTTCATTGCCATGACGACCTGGGTCTGGCCGTTGCCAACTCCTACGCGGGTGTGCTGGCCGGCGCCCGGCAGGTCGAGTGCGCGGTCAACGGGATCGGCGAGCGAGCGGGGAACTGCTCGCTGGAGGAGATCGTGATGCTGGTCAAGACGAGGGAGGACGTGCACGGCCTCACGACCGGCCTCAACAGCCGCGAGCTGGCGCGAACCAGCCGCATGGTCTCGCGCCTGACCGGCTACGCGATCCAGCCCAACAAGGCGGTGGTGGGCCGCAACGCCTTCGCCCACGAGTCCGGCATTCACCAGGACGGGGTGCTGAAGGAGCGCACCACCTACGAGATCATGGACGCGACCGAAGTCGGCCTGGAGTCGAACTCGATCGTGCTGGGCAAGCATTCCGGCCGTCACGCACTGCGCGACGCCCTGGAGCAGCTCGGCTTCAAGATCGAGGGCAACGCCCTGAACGCAGCCTTCAAGCGCTTCAAGGAGGTCGCCGACCGCAAGAAGCAGGTCACCGCGCTGGATCTGGAGGCGCTCGTCTCCGACGAGATGCGCGAGCGCGCCGACGCCCACGAGCTGGCCTGGTTCGAGGTCGAGGCCGGTTCGCGACGCGAGCCGTTGGCTCGGGTCGCGGTCACCCTGCCCTCGGGCGAGGAGTCGGTCGGCGAGTCCAGCGGCGACGGACCGGTCGATGCGATCTTCCACGCGATCCAGAAGGCCACCGACACCGAGTGCGACCTGCGTCAGTACACGGTGGCGGCGGTGACGGGCGGAGAGGACGCGCTCGGCGAAGTCAGCGTGATGTTGCGCGCCGCGGGGCGCCTGGCGACCGGCCAGGGGGTCGCCACCGACATCCTCGAGGCATCGGCGCGGGCCTATGTGCGAGCGCTCTCCAACGCCCTGGAGGGAGCCGCGATCCGCGAGGCCGAGGCGGCAACCGCCGAGGCTGCCGTGGAACGCACTCCAGGCCCCTAAGCCGATACGCAGAATTCACATTCAGTGCGCCATCGGCGCGTCCGCAAGCGCCAGCATCGGTGCATGCCGCGGCACCCCCTCTCCGAGGGTGTACGTGATAACATACGAGCGTAATGGCACCCGTAGTAGTCCGATCGCAGACCGAGAATGCGTCACCCGCGGCAGTGGGCGGCCGCATCCGCGCCTTGCGCGAGGCGATGGGATTCTCGTTGCGCGACTTGGCCGAGCGCAGCGGGGTCAGCGCGCCGATGCTGTCCCAGGTTGAGCGCGGGGAGACCAGTCCCACGCTGGCCGTCGCGGAGAAGATCGCCGCGGGGCTGGAGCTAACCCTCTCGCAGCTGCTGCGCCTCGATGAGGGTGAGCATGTCGCGATCAGCCGCTCCGGGCAGCGGCGGCGCTACGAGCGCGGCGGCCATCGCTTCGAGGAGCTGACGCCGCCGTTGCCCGGGCAGCGCGCCGACGTCTCCCTGCACACGCTGGCGCCCGGCGCAACGACCGGGGGGCCGGGTGACCCGCCGATGCACGAGCCGGGGAGCCGTGAGACCGCCGTCGTCCTGGAGGGCGCACTGGCCCTCTTCGTCGAAGGCGCCCGCCATGACCTTTCGAGCGGGGACAGCGTCACCTTCGACGCCGATCTGCCGCACCACTTCGAGAACGAGGGCGAGGGGCCGACCCGCTTCCTCGCCGTGATCGCCGCCGGGCTGAGGAGGTCCTGATGCCGCAAACGATGTTCGACAAGATCTGGAGCGCCCACGAGGTCTCCGATGGCCTGCTCTACATCGACCTGCACCTGGTCCACGAGGTCACCTCGCCGCAGGCCTTCGACGGCTTGCGTCTGGCCGACAGGCCGGTGCGGCGCCCCGACCGGACGCTGGCCACCGCCGACCACAACGTGCCCACCGACGGCACCAAGGCGGCGCGGCTGATCGCCGACCAGCTCTCCCGCGTACAGGTCGAAACCCTCGAGCGCAACTGCGAGGAGTTCGGCATTCCGATTTACTCGCTCGGCTCCGAGCGGCAGGGAATCGTCCATGTGATCGGCCCGGAGCTGGGCGTCACCCAGCCGGGCATGACGATCGTCTGCGGCGACAGCCACACCTCGACCCACGGCGCCTTCGGCGCGCTTGCCTTCGGCATCGGCACCTCCGAGGTCGAGCACGTTCTGGCCACTCAGTGCCTGGTTCAGAAGCGACCGAAGACGATGCGCATCATGTACACCGGAGAGCTTGGTCCTGGCGTAACGCCGAAGGACCTGATCCTGGCGACGATCGGCAGGCTCGGTACCGGCGGCATGGTCGGGCACGCGGTCGAGTACGCGGGCCCGGCGATCGAGTCGCTCTCGATGTCGGGGCGGATGACGATCTGCAACATGACGATCGAGGCCGGCGGCAGGGCGGGGATGATCGCACCTGATGAGACCACCTTCGAGTGGGTAAAGGGGCGCGCCGCCGCCCCTGCGGACTTCGACGCCGCGGTCGAGCGCTGGCAAGGGCTGCCGACGGACGCCGGCGCCAAGTTCGACAGCGAGGTCGAGATCGACGCCGCCGGCATCTCGCCGATGGTCACCTGGGGCACGACGCCCGGGATGGTCGTCGAGGTAACCGATTCGGTCCCCGACCCGGCCGCGATGGACTCACCCGCCGATCGCGAGTCGGCCGAACGGGCACTGACCTACATGGGGCTCGAGCCGGGCACGCCGATGACCGAGGTCGCGCCCGAACGCGTCTTCATCGGCTCCTGCACCAACTCACGGGTCGAGGATCTGCGCGAGGCCGCAGCCATCGTCGACGGCCGCAAGGTCGCCGGCTCGGTCCGCGCCATGGTCGTCCCCGGCTCCCACCAGGTCAAGCTCGCCGCCGAAGAGGAGGGCCTGCACGACGTCTTCCGCGCCGCCGGCTTCGAGTGGCGCGAGGCCGGTTGCTCGATGTGCCTGGGGATGAACCCCGACACGCTGATCGAGGGCGAGCGCTGCGCCTCGACCTCGAACCGCAACTTCGAGGGCCGCCAGGGCAAGGGCGGGCGCACCCACTTGGTCAGCCCGAAAATGGCGGCCGCCGCCGCGATCGAGGGCCATTTCGTCGACATCAGGGAATGGAGCTAACGATGAGGCCGATTGACGTAATCGAGGGCAAGGTGTCGGTGCTGGACCGCGCCGACGTCGACACCGACCAGATCATCCCCAAGCAGTTCCTCAAGCGGGTCGAGCGGACCGGATTCGGCGAGTTCCTCTTCTACGACTGGCTGCGCTCGGGCGAGATCTCGCTGGAGCCGAACCCGATCCTCGTCGCCGGGCGCAACTTCGGCTGCGGTTCCTCGCGCGAGCACGCCCCCTGGGCGCTGGAGGACTTCGGCTTTGAGGCGATCATCGCGCCGTCCTTCGCCGACATCTTCTACTCGAACTGCACCAAGATCGGGCTGCTGCCGGTCGAGCTCGACGAGGAGCACTGCCGGGCCGTCGCCGAGGCGGGCGAGGCGCGGATCGACGTCGACGATCAGACCGTCACCAGCGCTGCCGGCGTCTTCGAGTTCACGATCGAGCCCGACGTGCAGCACCGGCTGCTGAACGGCCTCGACGACATCGGCATCACCATGGAGAGCGCGACGGCGATAGACGGGTTTGAGACGGCACAGGGAGTCGCAGCCGGCCCCGTCACCACGGCGCTCTGAGCGGTCGGGCATGGCGCGATCGATCAACAAGGGGCCACGCGAGTGGGACGCGGAGACCTACGACGCGCTTGCCTTTCCGCAGTTTGCCTGGGGGGTCGAGGTGGTGGACCGGCTCGAGTTGAGCGGCAGTGAGACGGCACTCGACGCCGGCTGCGGCTCTGGTCGGGTCAGCGCCCAGTTGCTGGCGAAGTTGCCGGACGGGAGGTTGCTCGCCGTCGACGGTTCGGAGTCGATGATCGCGAAGGCGCGAGAGCGACTTGGGGACGGCGCTACCTATCTGGTCGTCGACCTCTCTGAGCTGGAGATCGCCGAGCCCGTCGACCTGATCTTCTCGACCGCGACCTTCCACTGGATCACCGACCACGAACGGCTCTTTCAGCGCCTGCACGCCGCGTTGAGACGGGGCGGGCGCCTGGTCGCCCAGTGCGGGGGCAAGGGCAATGTCGCCAAGCACGCGGAAGCGATCACGGGCGCGGCGGCGCGACCCGAGTTCGCGACCCATTTCGAGGGCATGGAAGCGATGTGGAACTTTGCCTCGCCGGAGGAGACCGAGCAACGGCTAAGGGGGGCGGGATTCTCGCAGGCGCGCTGCTGGTTGGAGCCGAAGCCGGTTACGCCCGAGCACCCACTTGAATTCACCGAAACCGTCACCCTGGGTCCCCATCTGGACCGACTTCCCGAGGATCTCCGCCGCCCATTCGCCGAAGCGGTGCTCGAGCTCTCCGGGGAGCCACTGACGCTCGACTACGTCCGCCTCAACATCGAGGCGACGGCATAGACGTGCCGGTGCTCCGGTGCCCCATGGGACCTCGCCGCACCGGCACGTCTAGAGTGCGGCGCCCATGAGAGAGGTGCCCCGAATAGTCCTGCTGCCCGGCGACGGCATCGGGCCGGAAATCATCTCCGCCGCCCGGCGTCTGCTGGAAGCGCTTGGCGATTTCGAGTTCGAAGAGCACCTGATGGGTGGCTGCTCGATCGACGCCCACGGCGTCGCCCTCACCGGCGAGGTGCTCGCGGCCTGCAGGGACTCCGACGCCGTGCTGCTCGGCGCGGTCGGCGGCCCGAAATGGGACACGACCGACCCTGATGCCCCACGGCCCGAGCAGGGACTGCTCGGGCTGCGCAAGGGGATGGGCCTCTACGCCAACCTGCGACCGGTCCGGCCCAGCCCGGCTCTCATCGGCGCCAGCCCCCTGCGCGAAGAGCGGATCGCCGGCACCGACCTGCTGGTCGTGCGCGAGCTGACCGGCGGCATCTACTTCGGCGACAGCGGCCGCAACGGCGACTCTGCGCACGACACCTGCGAGTACTCGACGGCTGAGATCGAGCGCATCGCCCGCGCCGGCTTCGAGGCTGCCCAGCGACGCGCCGAGGGCGGCGATCGGGCCGCACACGTCACCTCGGTCGACAAGGCCAACGTGCTCGAGACCTCGCGGCTCTGGCGCGAGGTGGTCAGCGGCCTTGCCGGCGACTATCCGGACGTGACCCTCGAGCATCTGCTGGTCGACAACGCGGCGATGCAGCTCGTCTCGCGACCGGCGGAGTTCGACGTGATCGTCACCGAGAACCTCTTCGGCGACATCCTCAGCGACGAGTCGGCGATGCTCACCGGCTCGCTCGGCATGCTGCCCTCAGCCAGTCTCGGCGAGGCGGGCGCACCCGGCCTGTTCGAGCCCGTCCACGGCTCCGCTCCAGACATAGCCGGCCAGGGCATCGCCAATCCGCTGGCGACCTTTCTCAGCACCGCCCTGCTGCTTCGCCACGGGCTCGACCGGCCCGCCGAGTCAGAGCGGATCGAGGCCGCGGTCGATGCCGTGCTCGAGCGCGGTCTGCGGACGCCCGACCTCGCCGCGGACGGCGAGGAAACGGTCGGCACGGACGAGATGGCCGAGGCTGTGCTGGCGGAGCTTTAGCTCGACCGCTCGACGCTCTTCGGGCATACTTCCCGGGATGGAGACGGCAGAGCTGATCTGGCAGAACGGTGAGTTCGTGCCCTGGCACGAAGCGACCACCCATGTGCTCAGCCACGGGCTGCATTACGGCACCGGCGTCTTCGAGGGCGTCCGCTGTTACGAGACCGAGCGCGGGCCAGCGGTTTTCCGCCATCAGGACCACCTGAACCGGCTGGCCAAGTCAGCCGAGCTCTACTACTTTGAGCTGCCCTACTCCACGGCTGAGATCGCCGAGGCGACGCGCGAGCTGATCCGCCGCAACGAGCTGCGCTCCTGCTACATCAGGCCGCTTGCCTTCCGTGGCTATGGCGACCTCGGCCTCTACGCGACCGACGCCCCGATCGACTTGATCATCGCCGCCTTCCCCTGGGGCGCCTACCTGGGCGAGGAGGGTCAGAAGCACGGCATCCGGGCCAAGGTCTCGAGCTGGCGCCGCATCGGTTCAGGCGGGCTGATTCCCCATGCCAAGGCGTCTGGCCAATACCTGAACTCGATCCTCGCCAAGACCGAGTCGCAGAACGCCGGCTATGAGGAGGCGCTGCTGCTCGACGAGCGCGGTTTCGTCTGCGAGGGCTCGGGCGAGAACATCTTCCTGGTTCGTGACGGCCAGATCGTCACGCCGCCGCATGTTGCCGCGATTCTCGACGGGATCAACCGCAAATCCGTGATCCAGATCGCCCGCGACCTCGGCTACACCGTGGTCGAGCGGGACGTCGCCCGCTCCGAGCTCTACCTGGCCGAGGAGGTCTTCCTCACCGGCACCGCTGCCGAGCTGGTCCCGGTGCGGGAGATCAGACGACCATCCGCTGGGTGAGCCGGGGGAGATCACGCGGGTGATCCAGGCCAAGTTCCGGGACGCGCTGCACGGCCGCGCCGAGGAGTATCTGGAGTGGCTCGACTTCGTCGAGGCGCCGGCCGGGCGAATTACGCCTGCCGCTTAGCGGCTGGCGCAACGCTGCGCGCACTCCCAGGTCATTCTCGTATCGAAAGGCATCAGATGGAACAGGTGAAGCTCTACGACACCACCTTGCGCGACGGCATGGGCGGGCCCGGCATGTCGCTCTCGGTCGGTGAGAAGCTGAAGGTCGTGCACGCCCTCGACCGGCTCGGGGTGCAGTTCATCGAGGCTGGTTTCCCCAGCTCTAACCCCAAAGAAGTCGAATTGTTCGAGCTGCTGTCCGAGCTCGAGCTGGAGCAGGCGACGATCGCCGCCTTCGGCATGACCCGCCGCCGCGATCGCAGCGCCGAGGACGATGAGGCGCTCGCCGTGGTGGTCGAGAGCTTCGCCCCGGTTGTCTGCCTGGTCGGCAAGAGCTGGGGTCTGCACCTGGAGAAGGTGATCAAGGTCTCCGCCGAGGAGAACCTGGCGATGATCGCCGACTCGATCGCCTTCTGCCGTGCGCGCGGCAAGCGCCCGGTATTCGACGCCGAGCACTTCTTCGACGGCTACCGTGACGACGCCGCCTACGCCCTGGAATGCGTGCGGGCCGCCGCCGAGGCAGGCGCTGAGAACGTCACGCTCTGCGACACCAACGGGGGCAGCCTGCCGGCCTTCGTAGCCGAGGCAACGGCTGCCGTGGTCGAGGCGCTCGGCGACGGCGTCGAGGTTGGCATCCACACCCACGACGACGCCGGCTGCGCCGTCGCCAACTCGCTTGCGGCCGTCGAAGCCGGGGCGCGCTTGGTACAGGGAACCGTCAACGGCTACGGCGAGCGCTGCGGCAACGCCAACCTGGCGACGATCCTGCCCGCCCTGCAGCTGAAGATGGGCTTCGATGTGGTCGAGCCGGAGCGGCTGGCGCTGCTCACCCAGACAAGCCATTACCTCGACGAGCTCTGCAACATGACGCCGAACCCCGATCAGCCCTACGTCGGCCGCAACGCCTTCGCCCACAAGGCAGGGATGCACGCCGCCGGCGTCGAGGCGGACGCCCGCACCTTCGAGCACCTCGACCCAGCCGTGCTCGGCAACCAGCGCGAGATCCTCGCCTCGGAGCTCTCGGGGAAGGCCACTATCCGCACTCAGGCCGCCCAGGCGGGACTCGATCTCGGCGAGGGGGAGGCGGCGAGCGCAGTCGAGCGGCTCAAGGAACGCGAGCATCGCGGCTACCACTACGAGGCGGCCCCAGCCTCGTTCGAGTTGCTGCTGCGCCACGAGGCGGGCAGCTATCAGCCGCTCTTCGAGCTGGAGAGCTTCAAGGTGTTGGTCGAGAAGCGGGCCGACGGCGCGGTCGAGACCGAGGCCACGATCAAGGTCAAGGTCGACGGCGAGCGCTATGTTCGGGTCGCCGAGGGCAATGGCCCGGTCAACGCACTCGACAGCGCCCTACGCGGCGCGATCGCCGATCGCTATCCGCACCTCGCCGACATCGAGCTGACCAATTACAAGGTGCGAATCCTCGACGAGAGCCACGGCACCGGCGCGATCACCCGCGTCCTCCTCGACTCCTCCGACGGCGAGCGGGAGTGGGGGACGATCGGCGTCTCGGAGAACATCATCGAGGCCTCCTGGGAGGCCTTGGTCGACTCGCTCGAGTACGCCTTCCAACCCAGATGAGCGAGCCGATCCCACTAGCCAAGCCGGAGGTCGGCGCGCGGGAGGAGGAGCTGGCACTCGAGGTACTGCGCTCCGGCCGGCTCTCGCTGGGCCCGATGGGAGAGCGCTTCGAGCACGCCTTCGCGGCCTGGCTCGGAGTCGAGGACGCCGTCGCCGTCTCCAGCGGGACGACCGCCCTGCACCTCGGGGTGCGCGCGCTGGGGTGGGGACCCGGAGACGAGGTCCTGACCAGCCCGTTCAGCTTCGTCGCCTCCGCCAACTGCCTGCTCTATGAGGGCGCCCGCCCGGTCTTCTGCGACGTCGATCCGGTGACGCTGGATCTCGACCCGGCGCTCGCCGAGGCGAGCCTCGGCGAGCGCAGCGTGGGAATCCTGCCGGTCCACATCTTCGGCTACCCGGCCGCGATGGCCGAGCTCGAGGGTCTCGCCAGCACGCGCGGCCTCAGCATCCTCGAGGACGCCTGCGAGGCGCTCGGGGCGGTCGACGCCGAGGGGCGGGCGGTCGGCGCCCGCGGCAACCTGGCCACCTTCGCCTTCTACGCCAACAAGCAGCTGACCACCGGCGAGGGCGGGATGATCATTCCCTCCGACTCACAGGTCGCCGAGCGGCTGCGCTCGGAGCGCAACCAGGGCAGGGCGCCGGACATGGGCTGGCTCGACCACGCCGGGCTCGGCTTCAACTACCGACTCTCGGACCTCGCCGCGGCGCTTGGAGTCGCCCAGCTGGAGAAGCTCGACACGATGCTCGCCGCTCGGGCAAAGGTGGCCTCTCTCTATGAGGAGGGCCTCGCGGCGATCGACGGCGTCAGCTCCCCGATCGCATCCCGCAGCGCAGAGCAGCGCAGCTGGTTCGTCTACCCCGTGCGCCTCGCCGAGGGGATCGATCGCGACGGCGTCATCGCCCGCCTTGCCGAGCGGGGCGTCGCTTCCAAGGCCTACCTGCCCTGCATCCATCTCTTCCCGCACCTGCGCGAGCTCGGCTATCGCGAGGGACAGTTCCCGGTTGCTGAAGCCGCCGCGGCGCACTCGCTGGCGCTGCCGTTCTTCCCGGCGATGACCGAGGCGAACGTCACGCGGGTATGCGAGGCTCTCGCCCGATCCCTGCGCTGATGTCCCGCTTTCGCAAAGACCCCGATCCGCGCTTTTGGCGCATCAACCGCTCGCTCGAGTTCGACTGGGCGCTGGCGCCCTACGACCTCGACCAGTCGCGCGCTCACGCGCGGGCTCTACGCGACATCGGCGTGCTCGACCAGGACGAGCTGGCGCAGATGCTCGCCGGGCTGGACCGGGTCCAGGAGCGGATCGGCGCCCACGGCTTCGCGTTCGAAGCCGCCGACGAGGACATCCACATGGCGATCGAGCGTCTGCTCGGCGAGGAGATCGACGCATTGGCGGGCAAGCTGCACACCGGCCGTTCTCGCAACGATCAGGTCGCGACCGACGTGGCGATGGCGGTCCAGGTGCACTCGTTGCAAGCGATCGAGCTGGCGGCTGGGGCGATGGAACAGATCCTGGCCCTTGCCGAGCGCCACCGTGACTGGCCGATGCCGGGCTACACGCACCTCCAGCGCGCTCAGCCGGTCTATCTCGGCCACCATCTGCTCGCCTACTTCTGGATGCTGGCGCGGGACGTTCTGCGCTTCCAATTCGCGCTCGACAGCGCCAGCGTGATGCCGCTCGGCTCCGGCGCCCTCGCCGGGGTCAACTGGGAGTTCGATCGCAACGAGGTCGCCGACGACCTCGGCTTCGAACACGTCAGCCACAACTCGATCGACGGCGCCTCCAACCGCGACTTCGTCCTCGACTACCTCTCTGCTGCCTCGATTTGTGCGATGCATCTCTCGCGGCTCGGCTCGGAGATCGTCATCTGGAGCTCCTCAGAGTTTGGCTTCTGTGAGCTCGACGAGTCCTTCTCCTCGGGTTCGTCGATCATGCCGCAGAAGGTCAACCCTGACTCAGCCGAGCTGCTGCGCGCCAAGGCGCCGCGGGTAGCCGCCGACTACCTCGCCCTGCTGGGAACGATGCACGCCCTGCCGCTGACCTACGGCAAGGACATGCAGGAGGACAAGGAGCCGCTCTTCGACGCGATCGACACGGTCGAGTCCTGCCTCGACGCCACCGCGGGCATGCTCGCCGGCATCTCTTTCGACCGCGATCGGCTCGCCGATGCCTCGGGCGATGAGATGTTGGCGGCCACCGAGGTCGCCGACCTGCTCGTCCGCAAGGGCGTGCCGTTCCGCGAGGCGCACGGCATCGTCGGCGGTCTGGTCCGCGACGCGGTCGAGCGCGGCGTCGCCCTCTCCGAGCTCAGTGAGGAGGATCTGCAACAGCGCTCCGAGCACCTCGACGGATCCTTCTACGAGGTCCTGCGGCGCGAGAGCTGGCTGGAGTCGAAGCGGATCGAGGGTGGAACCGGCTCGGCGCCGCTGGCCGAGCAGATCGCCCACGCTCACGAGACCTTGGCGGCGGTCAAGGCGCGGGTGCTCGACGAGCGCTCGTGAAGGCGGCCGCGGCAGAGCGGCTGGGCTCTGGCTTCTTCGACCGCTCGGTCCACGCGGTCGCCCGCGAGCTCATCGGTTGCCGCCTCTTCTACGAAGGCTGCGGCGGCACGCTCGTCGAGACCGAGAGCTACGAGCGCGACGACCCCGCCTGCCACGCCTACGTCGGTCTGACCAAGCGCACCGAGACGCTGTTCGGGCCGC
This sequence comes from uncultured Solirubrobacterales bacterium, assembly GCA_963718755.1. GTDB lineage: Bacteria > Actinomycetota > Thermoleophilia > Solirubrobacterales > 70-9 > VRUE01. The sequence continues at coordinate 3,129 of OY970376.1, read as the reverse complement.
CCGGCCGAGCCTACGTCTATCTCTCCTACGGGATCCATAGTTTGCTCAACGCGGTCGCCGAACCGGAGGGCGACGCCGCTGCAGTGTTGATCCGAGCGCTTGAGCCAACCGCGGGTCTCGATGACATGCGCTCACGACGAGGCGAGCGCCCGGACACCGACCTCTGTTCAGGCCCCGGCAAGCTGACCGAAGCGCTCGGGATCCGGCTCGCCGACAACGGCGCCGATCTCAGCGCCGACCCGTTCCTGCTGCTCCCGTGCGAGGACGGCTGGCGGGGCGAGATCGTCACCAGCCCTCGCGTCGGCATCACCAAAGCCGTAGAGCGCCCCTGGCGCTTCAGCCTGGCGAGTAGTGAATTCGTCTCAAGGCCAAGGCCGGCCCCGGTAGGGGCGGCCTCTATCCAGCGGTGATTCCGCCGCCGCCACCGGATTCAGGGGCAGCTTCAGGGGTTGCTTCCGGCGCGGGCGCGGGTTCGGGAGCTTCCGGCTCCGGCGCGGGTTCGGCTTCTTCTGGTTCGCTTGGCGGCGGCACGTAGCTTTCATCTTCGCTGGAGGAATCGCCGCTGGACTCAGAATCCTCTGCGTCCTTCTCGCTCTCCCTTTCGGCCGCCCGATCCGCGGCGATCTCCTCCCAGGCCGAGATTACGCCGGCCCAGATCAGCGCCGGGAAGGTCCCGCCGTCGACCGGCCCGCCGGAGAACTCGGTTTCCATCGGCGTGGCGCTTTCGGCGTATCCGACCCAGACGCAGGCGGTGACTTCGTCGGTGGCGCCGCAGAACCACGCGTCGATGTTTTCGTCGGTGGTGCCGGTCTTGCCCCACTGGCTTTCATCGCCGATGTCGGCGCGAGTGCCGGTCCCGGTGGTGATCACCGAGCGCAGGATCCCCTTCGCTTCTTCGGCCACACCGGGGTCGAGCACCTGGGTGTGGATCGAGTCGTTGTCGCCGCCCTTGATCACGTCGCCGTCGGGGTCGGTGACCTCGGTGTAGGCGACAGGGCTGTCGCCCGGCCTCGGCGCGAGCGTGCCGCTGACCCGGTCGCCGTCGTTGGCGAGAGTCGAGAAAGCGTAGGTCCACTCGAGCGGGGTCACGCCTTCCTTGAGCCCGCCGAGGACCATCGCCGGGTTGGTCGAGAGCGGGGTCTGGACCCCGAGCTTGTGGGCGGTGCCGGCGATCGCCTTGGTGCCGCCGTCGATGCTTTCCAGGCCGACCTGGGCGTAGACCGCGTTGTCGGAGTAGGTCGTCGCGGTGGCCAGCGAGGCCGAGCCCAGGTAGCTGTCCGCGTAGTTGTTGACCTCGAAGACTTCCTGGTCCTTCTTGCCGAAGGTGAACAGCTGGGGAGCCGATTCGTAGACGGTTTCCGGTGAGATCCCCTGTTCGAGCGCGGTCGTGAGGATGATCGGCTTGATCGAGGAGCCCGGCTGACGGTGGCCGAGCGTCGCCAGGTTGAACGGTTTTTCCTCGAAATCGGGCCCCGCGACCATTGCCTTGATCCCGGCGTTGCGGTTGTCGATCACGACCAGGGCGGAGGTCGGCGGCAGGCCGCTGAGGTAGGAGGAGACAGTTTCTTCTGCGGCTGCCTGAAGACGCAAGTCGAGCGTGGTCTTCACTTTCAGCCCGCCGAAAAAGGTCTTGGCGGCACCGAAGCGGTCGACCAGCTGCTGCCGCAGCCAGGCGGTGAAGTAGGGCGCCTCCGAGTCCAGCGACGGCGGCTCGATGTCGTCGGGGGCCGGCAGGGCTTGCTCGATCCCTTCCTGGTACTGGGTCTCCGTGATGTAGCCCTGTTCCTGCATCTTGGCGAGGACGATGTTGCGGCGGGTCAGGGCGTTTTCGGGGTAGATCTTCGGGTCATAGGCAGAAGGGGAGGAGATGATCCCGGCCAGCGTCGCCGCCTCCCATGGCTCGAGCACCGAGGCGCACGGCTCGTTCTCCGTGCCGCAGCCTGGGTGGGCGGCGCCGAAGAAGGTTCTGGCGGCGGCCTCGATCCCGTAGGCGCCCTCGCCGAAATAGATCGTGTTGAGGTACTCGGTGAGGATCTTGTCCTTGCTCCAGCGCTGCTCGAGTCGGTAGGCCAGCGCCGCCTCGCGGAACTTCTGCAGCACGGTCCGGTTGCTCTGCGCGGCGAGAGCGTCCTTGACGAACTGCTGGGTGATCGTCGAGGCACCCTGCCTGGCGCTGAGCGAAAGGATGTCCTGGACCAGGGCGCGGCCGATGCCTTGGAAGTCGACCCCGTCGTGCTCGTAGAAGCGTGAATCCTCGATCGAGACCACGGCGTTCTTGACGTTGGGCGAGATCTCACCCGACTCGAGCAGGATCTTGTTCTCGTTGCTGGTCAGGGTGCCGATCGGCTCGCCGGCCGCGTCGTATACCTCGCTGTTCTGGGAGGCCTGGTAGGCGGCGAAGTCGTAGACCGCGGGCAGGTTCCTCGAGACCGCCATCATCATCCCGAAGACCATCGAGACGACCGCGAGGACGCCGAGGCCGAGCAGGACGAAAAGAATGCGCAGCTTCTTCAGCCGTGGGTGAGCCGGCTTGCTTGGGGGTGCCGACGGCGGGGGCGGAACTGCGCCGCCCGGCCGGCGGGGCTTTGTTCCAATGGCCGCCATCAAATGATCGAGGCTCGGCGTGGCACAGCCCGCTGAGCGGAGGCGGCAGTCTAGCATTGCCAGCATGCCGGACCTGACGCGTAACGCGGTCGACGTGCTGCCCGAGGGCATGCTCGCCGACCAGCTTGAGGGCGCCCGCCCGCTCAGGGTCAAGCTGGGGATCGACCCGACGACGGCCGACATCCACCTCGGTCATACGGTCGTGCTGAACAAGCTGCGCGAATTCCAGGACGCGGGTCACCAGGTAGTTCTCATCATCGGTGACTTCACCGCGAGGGTCGGGGACCCCAGTGGGCGTTCCACGCAGCGGCCGTTGCCCTCGCCGGAAGAGATCTGGGTCAACGCCGGCACCTATCAGGAGCAGGCCTTCAAGGTGCTGGACCGCGAGCGCACTGAGGTCCGCTTCAATAGCGAATGGCTGCGAATGGGACCAGAGGAGCTGCTGGGACTCCTGGCCCAGACCACGGTCGCCAGGCTGCTGGAGCGAGACGACTTCCAGAAGCGGATGGCCGCGGGCACGCCGAT